>NZ_JALBGD010000003.1 GCF_023507705.1 Stappia sp. WLB 29
ACGCCCAAACCCCCTCCAAAACACCCCCTCGGCAGATCCCCACCCAACAACGTCATCCCAACGTCGCAGATCCGGGTCATTCTCGTCGGTCTTGCCTCCCCCCCGTATGCTCCCGACCTCTCGCCTGTCGTTTCCCGCTCATGGAGATACGGGGGCAATCCGGTCGCGGACCGAAACCCCTGTCGGATTCGCGCGGCGAGCGGTTTTTCTTGAATGCGGGAGGCGGCGTTCCCACATCAAATTCGTTCTCGAACGAGAGGAGTGTAGATGAGCTACGGAACCGCAACCCATGCAAGCGGCCCCGCGGGGGCTTCGTGCCGTCCGGCAATCCGTCCCGGCTGGTCGCCAGTGACGATCGGCCTGATGGTGCTCGGCTTCATCGTCTTCTGGCCGCTCGGCCTGGCGATGCTGGCCTATATCCTGTGGGGCGACCGCCTTCCGGGCCTTGCACGCGATGCGCGCGAGCAGTGGAATGCCAGCCCCTTCGGACAGGGCCTGTCTTCGGGCCGGGGCTTTTCCGACGTCCGCCCGACCGGAAACGCCGCTTTCGACGACTACCGGGCCCGCGAGCTGAAGCGGCTCGAGGAAGAGCGCGCACGCATCGACGAGATGCGGGCGGAGTTCGACGCGTTCCTGCAGGAGCTGCGAAGGGCACGCGACCAGGAAGAGTTCGACCGCTTCATGGCCAATCGCGGCCGCGGTCCGGCATCGCCGGAGGCGTAACGCCTCCGCTCTGCGGATGCCCGAGGAACGAAAAAAGCCGCGGACCCCGTCCGCGGCTTTTTCGCATCCTGCAGCAAGGCTGGCAGGCAGATCAGTTCGGCTTCTGCTCGCCGGCCGCCTGGGCCTGCGCGGCATTCTGGCGGTAGAGCGCCGCGAAATCGATCGGGTCGAGCATCAGGGGCGGGAAGCCGCCATTGCGCGAGGCCTCGGCCAGGATGTTGCGGGCGAAGGGGAAGAGCATGCGCGGGCACTCGATCAGCACGAACGGGTGCAGGTGCTCCTGCGGCACGCCGACGATGCGGAACAGGCCGCCATAGACCAGCTCGATGGCGAAGACGGTCATCGCCGAGGTCTTGGCGCTGGCGGTCAGCGTCAGCACCACCTCGAACTGGTTCTCGCCCATCGGCTGGGCGCCGACATTGACGTTGATGTCGAGCTTGGGCTGCTCCTGCGGCTGCAGCGATCCCGGCGCGTTCGGGTTCTCGAAGGAGAGATCCTTGATGTACTGGGCGAGAATGCTCATGCCCGGTGCACCGCCGGCCTCGTTGCCCTGGCCCGCGGCCGCGTCGTTCGTGTCGCTCATGCGTCAGCTATCCTGTCTCGATGACATCCATATCCCGGCGCGTAGTCCCCATGTCCCCGGCAAAGTCTCGCTCCCGGACACGCTGGCCTGCGCGCTCAAACTCGTAGCATCGGCTAGCATGGCACGGCTTCCCTGCCAAGGGTTGATTGGTCGCCGCGGCGCCCCGCGCCGCCGGCGAAAGGGCGACGGCGGGGACGGGCTCTCCCCCGGACTCCCCCGGATTTGACGCGGCCCGGAGCGCACGCCACAACAGGCGCAGACCCCTCAGGCAGGCTGGCAGGACACGATGGACGATACCGACAGACCCGAACTCGGCTCCCCGCACCGGCGACTGAAGCTCGACACTTTGGTGCGCCTGCGCTGGCTGGCGATTGCGGGGCAGACCGCCGCGCTCGTCGTCGTCCACTTCTATCTGGCCTATCCGCTGCCGCTCTCCTATTGCGCGGCGCTGGTCGCCGCCTCGGCCTGGCTCAACATCTTCCTGAAAGTGCGCTCGCCGCAGTCGCAGCGCCTGTCGGAGCGCTATGCGGCGCTGCAGCTGGCCTACGACCTGATGCAACTCGGCGGCCTTCTTTATCTGACGGGCGGTCTCGGCAATCCCTTCGTCTTCCTGCTGCTGGCACCGGTCATGGTGTCGGCCGCCGGGCTTTCGGCGCGCAACACCATCTATCTCGGCCTGCTCGCGGCGGTGATCGCAACCCTGATCGCGACCTTCCACCTGCCGCTGCCCTGGCCGGAAGGGCAAACCTTCCGCCTGCCGCCGGTCTATGCCATCGGCCTGTGGATCGCGCTCGTGTGTTCGCTCGCCTTCATGAGCATCTATGCGTTCCGCGTTGCCGAGGAGGCCCGCCAGCTGTCCGACGCGCTGACCGCGAGCGAGTTGGTGCTGGCGCGCGAACAGCACCTGCATGCGCTGGACGGACTGGCCGCGGCGGCCGCGCACGAACTCGGCACGCCGCTCGCCACCGTCTACCTGTCGGCCAAGGAGTTGGTGCGCGACCTTGCCGACGAGAAGCATCCGCCTTCGCCGGAGGCCCTGAAGGAGGAACTGGCGCTGATCCTGTCGCAGGCCGAGCGCTGCCGCGAGATCCTGTCGAAGCTCTCCTCGCTGCCCGACGACCGGGACCAGCATTTCCGCGGCGAGAAGCTGTCGCACATGATCGACCAGGTGGTGGAGCCGGCACGGGCCTATGGCGCGCGTATCCGCATCGACATCCAGGGCGAGGGCGACGAGCCGATGGCCCGGCGCAATCCGGCCATGTATTACGGTCTCGGCAACCTGCTGGAAAACGCCGTCGACTTCGCCGACAGCACGGTGACGGTCTCCGCCCGCTGGACGGGCACGCAGGTGCTGCTGGAAATCTCCGACGACGGCCAGGGCTTTTCGCCGGACGTGATGGCCAAGCTCGGCGAGCCTTACGTCACCGCGCGCGGGGCCCGCGACGGGCGGCCGGGCCAGGGCCAGACCGGCGGCGGGCTGGGCCTCGGCTTCTTCATCGCCAAGACGCTGCTCGAACGCACGGGGGCGGACCTGCGCCTGCGCAACCGTCCGCCGCCGGAGCGCGGCGCCGTCGTTCGCATCGCCTGGCCGCGCGACGGCCGCTCTCCGTGGCATGTGAGCGCGAGTGCAAATGACGCAGCAACAACCCGGCCGCTCGATTTGCCCGAAGCGGAAACGCACTTATAAAAGATCCAAAGAGATCCGCCGGCGGACGGCACGGCGGCAGAACGAACGGGACGGTGCGATGAGTGAAGTTTCAGGAACGGACAGGGTCGTTGAGGGCAACCTGCTTATCGTCGACGACGACCGCCCGTTCCAGCAGCGACTGGCGCGGGCGATGGAGAAGCGCGGCTTCACCACCGTGACCGCGGACAGCGTGCGCGAGGCGCTGGAGGCGATCCAGGCCGAGGCGCCGGACTATGCGGTTGTCGACATGCGGCTGGAGGACGGCAGCGGCCTCGACGTGGTCGAGGCGATCCGCGCCCGCAAGCCGCAAGCCCGGGTGGTGATCCTGACCGGCTACGGCAACATCGCCACCGCCGTCACCGCCGTGAAGCTGGGTGCCGTCGATTATCTGGCAAAGCCGGCCGATGCGGACGACGTGCTGGCCGCGCTGCTGTCGGAGGGCGAGGAGAAGGCTCCGCCGCCGGAGAACCCGATGTCGGCCGACCGGGTGCGGTGGGAGCATATCCAGCGCGTCTACGAACTGTGCGACCGCAACGTGTCGGAGACCGCGCGGCGTCTCAACATGCATCGCCGCACGCTGCAGCGGATCCTCGCCAAGCGCGCGCCGCGCTGAGCTTTCCGCCGGACCTTCACAGCACACCGTAGCCGGTGGCCGCCCGCGCATCGGGATCGTGCAGGTCGTGAAGGCGCAGGGCTGCAGACTGCGCGAATCTCAGAAGCACCGCCTTGCGGGTCGCGGCCGGCAGGCGGTGTTCGGGCGCCTGGCGCAGGATCTCGGCGCCGAACCCGTCGGAAAGGATAAGGCCCGCGTCCGGCGGAAACAGTTGCGCCGGCACGTCGGCATGGGTGGCGAAGAACAGCCGGTCGCAATGCAGGCGGTAGTCCGGCCACTTGCTGTCGGCGCGCAGGTCCGCCAGCGACGACTTCACCTCGACGATCCAGATCTCGCCCTTGGGCCCGATGGCGGCGATGTCCGCGCGCCGGCCCGAGGCCAGCGTCAGTTCGCCGACGCAGGCAAAGCGCAGCTGCCGCAACAGGCGCGCCGCCCCGCGCCAGACCCGCAAGGCCGTCTCCGACTGCCGGCCGTCGACCAGCGGCTGGTCGAGCTGGATCCGTTGCCCGCTCATCTGCCGAAATCCCGTTCCTCTTTTGTTCGATCCGAACACTAGACCCGGGCGGGCGCAAAAGACAAGCCCGTTGCCTGTACGGAGACGCCGGCGAGGCATCGCAAAAGAAAAGGGCCGCAGACGATGTCCGCGGCCCCGAAATGCTTTTCGCAAGATGCCTGCTGGCAGTACACCCTGCCAGCGACCGCTCAGCGGCCTTCCAGGAAGCCCATGATGCGACGGGCATCGCGCAGCACCGGGCGGGCGATCTCCGAGGCGCGGCCGGCGCCGTCGCGCAGCACCGCATCGATATGGCCGGGATCGGCGAGCAGCCGGTTCATCTCGCCGGTCATCGGCGCCAGCTTGTCGACCGCAAGATCGGCCAGCGCCGGCTTGAAGATCGAGAAGGGCTGGCCGCCGAACTCCGACAGGACCGCGTCCTTGGACCTGCCCGACAGCGCGGCATAGATGCCGACCAGGTTGGCCGCCTCGGGACGCTCGGCAAGGCCCTCCATCTCCCCCGGAAGCGGCTCCGGATCGGTCTTCGCCTTGCGGATCTTCTTGGCGATCTCGTCGGCCGAATCGCGCAGGTTGATGCGCGACAGGTCGGACGGGTCCGACTTCGACATCTTCTTGGTGCCGTCGCGCAGGCTCATGATGCGGGTCGCGGGCCCGGCGATCATCGGCTCGGTCAGCGGGAAGAACAGCTCGTCCGGCAGCTCCGGGCTCGGCGTCGGGTTTGGAATGCCGAGGCCCAGCTCCTTGATGCGGTCGGCGAAGTCGTTGTTGAACTTCTGCGCGATGTCGCGGGTCAGCTCCAGATGCTGCTTCTGGTCGTCGCCCACCGGCACATGCGTCGCGCGATAGGCCAGGATGTCGGCCGCCATCAGCGTCGGATAGGCGAACAGGCCGACCGAGGCGTTCTCGCGGTTCTTGCCGGCCTTTTCCTTGAACTGGGTCATGCGGCTGAGCCAGCCGATGCGCGCGATGCAGTTGAACAGCCACGCAAGCTCCGCATGCTCGCGGACCTGGCTCTGGTTGAAGATGATGGCCTTCTTCGGGTCGATGCCTGCGGCCAGATAGGCGGCGGTCACCTCGCGCGTCGTCCCGGCGAGCAGCGCGGGATCGTGCTTGACGGTGATCGCATGCAGGTCGACGACGCAATAGATCGCCGGCATCTCGTCCTGCAGCGGCACGAAACGCGCGATGGCGCCGAGATAATTGCCAAGATGCAGGTTGCCGGTCGGCTGGACGCCGGAGAAAACGCGCGGCTGAAACTCGTTCAAATGACTGTCCCCCAGTTTGGACCTCGGGTCGATCGCAGGATGCGGCGCAGGGCAGGTGCCGTGCGCCCGCGGGTTATGGCGAAGGCGGGCGCTGCGTGCAAGCGGCAAGGGCGGCGCAAGGACCGGGCGGGGTGCATTCGCCGGCGCTGCATGCAATCATGCAACGGATGGATGATATGGATGGCCTGCACGAGCGGCCGGTCAAGGGGCCAAGTCCGGGGCCGCCGGACGTCGGACCTGCGTCGAAACGCCCATTCGGCATATTCCCAATTCACGCAGCCGCGCCCATCGGTTATAGGTTGGAACGAGACTAATTTGCGAGTATTTGAAACCTCGTATGAATCGACGCACAGTTGCCGTCAGCACCCCCGCAAGAGGTCCGGAGGCCGGAATGGATTACGAGAGCTTCTTTCGACACAAGATCGAAGGACTGCACAAGGAAGGCCGCTACCGGGTTTTCGCGGATCTCGAACGTCAGACGGGCAATTTCCCCCGCGCGACGCGCTACACGCAGGACGGCTCCCATGAAGTCGCGGTGTGGTGCTCCAACGACTATCTCGGCATGGGTCTCCAGCCGGTCGTGACCGATGCGATGCACGAGGCGATCGAGCGCTGCGGCGCCGGCGCCGGCGGCACCCGCAACATTTCCGGCACCAACCACTATCATGTGCTGCTCGAGCGCGAGTTGGCCGACCTGCACGGCAAGGAATCCGCGCTGCTGTTCACCTCGGGCTACGTGTCCAACTGGGCCGCGCTCGGCACGCTCGCCGCGCACCTGCCGGGCTGCGTGGTGCTGTCCGACGCGCTGAACCATGCCTCGATGATCGAGGGCATCCGCCATTCGCGCGCCGAAAAGCGCATCTGGAAGCACAACGACGTGGCCGATCTGGAGCGTCAGCTCGCCGAGATCGAGCCGGGCCGGCCGAAGCTCGTCGCCTTCGAATCCGTCTATTCGATGGATGGCGACATCGCACCGATCAAGGAGATCTGCGACGTTGCCGACAAATACGGCGCGATGACCTATCTCGACGAGGTGCATGCGGTCGGCCTTTACGGTCCGCGCGGCGGCGGCATCGCCGAGCGCGAAGGCCTGATGGACCGCCTGACGGTGATCGAGGGCACGCTCGGCAAGGCCTTCGGCGTCATGGGCGGCTACATCGCCGCGTCCGAGTCGCTGTGCGACTTCGTGCGCTCCTTCGCCTCCGGCTTCATCTTCACCACCGCGCTGCCGCCGGCGCTCGCCGCCGGTGCCCGCGCCTCGATCCAGTACCTGAAGTCGGCCGACGGCGAGGCGCTGCGCGCCCGCCATCGCAACCGGGTGGCGACGCTGCGGCGCAAGCTCGATGCCGCGGGCATCCCGCATATCGACAATCCCAGCCACATCGTTCCGGTGATGGTGAAGGATCCGGTCAAGTGCAAGATGATCTCGGACATCCTGCTCGACAGCTACGGGATCTACATCCAGCCGATCAACTATCCGACGGTGCCGAAGGGCCTGGAGCGGCTGCGCATCACCCCCTCGCCGCTGCACAGCGACGGCGACATCGACCATCTGGTGCGCTCGATCGAGTCGCTGTGGTCGCAATGCGCGCTGGCACGGGCGGTCGCCTGAAGCGGCGGCCCTAGCGCCTCTTCGCGAGCCTTGCAACGCGCCGGCCCCGCCGGCGCGTTTTGCGTTTCAGCGGATCACCGACCGGCGCTGCGGGCCGAATAGCGGGGCATGTGGGCGCAGGCAGGCCAGGCCTCGGCAAAGGCGTCGTAGACCAACAGCGGGCCACTGGCCGCGAGCCTGTCCGGATGGCGCGCCACATGCTCGAGCAGGATGCGGCGCAGCCCGTTGGCGTCGACCCCCGGCGGCATGCAATTGGCCCGCCCCAGCAGGAAGGCATCGAGCGTTCCCTGGAGGTATCCGAGGCAGAAGGTGACGGCGACCGGACTGGCCTCCGGCTCCGCCTTGCAGATCGCCGCGATCTGCCCGGCATCTTGCCAGCCCTCGGCCGAGACCGGTGCGGCGCTGGCCAAAGCTCCTGCGGCGGTGAGACAGGCGCCGGCCACCGAGGCGGCCCTGAGACGCAGCACCCTCATGCGGGCGCTGCCGCCGCCCGACGGTCGGGCGCGTTCCGTCCCTGCCTTCGCTCTCGCTATCGGGCCGCTTTGCATTCTCGCTCGCGCGTCGCCGGTTGCCATGCGGCAATCATCCGGCGAGTCGGATCGAAGGACAAGGGACGCGACGACGAACGCTCGTCACACCCAGCGGAACACCGCCCCCGCATAGGCAACGGCAATGGCGAGCGGCACCCACAGATCGGGTCCGACCAGGGCAAGCCATCCCAGGAAGATGAAGGCGCTGCCGAGCAGCGAGATGAACAGCCGGTCGCCGCGCGTGGTGTCCAGCCCGAGGACGCCGTGCCGCGGCCCGCCGCCGGGCGACACGTATTCCCAGACGGACATGGCGACGAAGCACAGCCCGATGAAGATGAAGAAGGCGGCGGTCGGCCCGGTCCAGGCCATCCAGCTCAGTCCCATGACATTTCTCTCCTGGCCTGACGCTACACCCGTCCCAGGGCGAAGCCCTTGGCGATGTAGTTGCGAACGAAATAGATGACGAAGGCCCCCGGTATGATGGTCAGCGTCCCGGCCGCGGCAAGAAGGCCGAGCTCATAACCCGACGTGCTCGCCGTCCGGGTCATCGTGGCAGCAATCGGCTTGGCGGCGACCGAGGTCAGCGTCTTGGCCAGCAGCAGTTCCACCCAGGAGAACATGAAGCAGAAGAAGGCGGCGACGCCGATGCCCGCGGCGATGGTCGGCACGAAGATCTTCAGGAAGAAGGACCAGAAGGAGTGGCCGTCCACATAGGCGGTCTCGTCCAGCTCCTTGGGGACACCGGACATGAAGCCCTCCAGAATCCACACGGCGAGAGGAATGTTGAACAGCGTGTGCGCCAGCGCCACAGCGATCGGCGTATCGAACAGGCCAATCGCCGAGTAGAGCTGAAAGAAGGGCAGGGCGAAGACCGCAGGCGGTGCCATCCGGTTGGTCAGCAGCCAGAAGAACAGGTGCTTGTCGCCGAGAAACCGGTAGCGCGAGAACGCATAAGCCGCCGGCAGGGCAACTGTCACCGAGATGACCGTGTTGATCAGCACATAGATCAAAGAGTTGACATAACCCATGTACCAGGTCGGGTCCGTGAAGATCTTGACGTAGTTCTCCACGGTGAATTCACTCGGGAACAATGTGAATGTGCCGAGAATCTCGTTCGTCGTCTTGAACGACATGTTGACGAGCCAATAGATCGGCAACATCAGAAAGATGATATAGAGGATCGGGACGAGAGCCTTGCCCTTGTTCATCGGTCGTCTCCTCACTGCTGCTCGTTGCGCATCATCAGGGTGTAGAATACCCAGCTGAGCAACAGGATGATCAGGAAGTAGATCAGCGACATGGCCGCCGCCGGGCCGAGATCGAACTGGCCGAGCGCGATCTTGACGAGATCGATCGAAAGAAGCGTCGTCGAGTTGCCCGGGCCGCCGCCCGTCAGCACCGACAACTCGGTGTAGATCATGAAGCTGTCCATGAAGCGCAGCAGCACGGCGATGGTCAGCACCCGTTTCATCTTCGGCAGCTGGATGTAGCGGAAGATGGCGAAGGGGCTCGCACCGTCGATCTTGGCCGCCTGGTAGTAGGCGTCGGGGATCGACACGAGGCCGGCATAGGCCAGCAGCACCACCAGCGACGTCCAGTGCCAGACGTCCATCAGGATCAGCGTGAACCAGGCGTCGCCCGGCTGGCGGGTGAAGTTGTAGTCGAAGCCGAGCGCATTCAGACTGCGGCCGAGAAGGCCGATATCGGGCAATGCGAAGATATTCCACATGGCGCCGACCACATTCCAGGGAATGAGCAGGGGAAGCGCCATCAGCACCAGACAGACCGGTACCCACGGCCCCTTGCGCGGCATGGCGAGCGCGATGGCAACGCCGAGCGGAATCTCGATGGCAAGGATGGTGAAGGTGAAGATCAACTGGCGGCCGAGCGCGTTGTGGAAGCGCTCGGACTGCAGAACCTGCTCGAACCAGGTGACGCCGGCCCAGAAGAAGACATTGTCGCCGAAGGTCTCCTGGACCGAATAGTTGACCACGGTCATTAGCGGGATGACGGCGTTGAAGGCAACCAGCGCCACCACCGGAAGGACGAAGAACCATGCCCTGTTGTCGTGCGTCTTGTTCATCTAGAGCCCTTTCGGCCAATTCGAAGTCAATTCTGCTTCTCGATTGGAGCGGCGATCCGGCGTCGAAACGGTCGCCGCGCGATGCCGTCGCATCGGGCAAGACCGGTTCGGCGTTGGGCGCCCGCCAATCGGAAGCCCTGCGGGACGGGCGATTTTGCGCCAACTCCGGCGCAAAGCCCCTTGTCCGTATCCAGATACGGCCTGCGTGTCTTTGCTTGACCTTGTCACAAAATCGCTCCGTCAGAATGGCTCCGAATTGGCCGAAAGGGCTCTGGAGCCCTCCCGCCCCCTCAGTTCACGATCCAGCCGTCGCGGTAAACGGCGGTGCGCTCCGGATCGAAGCGCAGGACGCCCTCGCTCGGGATCCGCGTCCCCTCGGGGACCAGCAACTTGACGACATGCCCGAATGCTTGCGTCTCGACGATGCTGAAGCGCCCCGCGTCGCTCACCTTGACGGTGCGAGCCGGCAGTCCGCCCTCCTCGCCGCCCTCTACAAAGCTGACGAATTCCGGCCGCACGCCCACTTCCAGCCGGACCGGCCCCGTCGCCTCCGCCGTCTGACAATCGGCCACGGCAATGCCGCCGATCAGCGCCTTGCCGCCGGAGACCTCGCAAGGAAGCACGTTCATGCCCGGCGAGCCGATGAAGTGGCCGACAAACGTGTGCTGCGGCCGCTCGAACAGTTCGACCGGCGTTCCGATCTGCACCACCTCGCCCTGGTTCATCACCACCACCTTGTCGGCGAAGGTCAGCGCCTCCGTCTGGTCGTGGGTGACGTAGATCATCGTGGTGTGCACCCGCTGGTGCAGTTCCTTGAGCTTGGAACGCAACTGCCATTTCAGATGCGGATCGATCACCGTCAGCGGTTCGTCGAACATGATCGCATTGACATCGGATCGCACGAGGCCGCGGCCGAGCGAGATCTTCTGCTTGCCGTCGGCCGTCAGGCCGGCGGCCCGGCGCTCCAGCATGTGGGTGAGGTCGATCATCCCGGCGATCTCGCGCACCCTTGCGTCGACATCGCGCTCGGCGACGCCGCGATTGCGCAGCGGGAAGGCGAGATTGTCGTAGACGCTCATCGTGTCGTAGACGACCGGGAACTGGAAGACCTGGGCGATGTGCCGCCGGTCCGGCGGCAGCGCCGTCACATCGGTGCCATCGAAGAGAACGCGCCCCTCCGTCGGCTTCAAGAGGCCGGAAATGATCGACAGCAAGGTCGTCTTGCCGCAACCGGAAGGGCCCAGCAACGCATAGGCGCCGCCGTCCTCCCATTCGAGGTCGAGACGCTTGAGCGCCCAGTCCCCGTCGGAGGCCGGTGCGGGACCGTAGGCGTGCCGCAGGGTGTCGAGTACGATTCGTGCCATGTCCCGTCCTCCTAGAGCCGCCGGCCGGTCTCGTCGAAGACCAGCGCCTTCGACATGTCGGCATAAAGCCGCTGCCGCGTACCGACCTCGAAGGGATGGATGCCATGGGCCTGCGACACCCAGGTCCGCTCGTGGAAGGTGAAATGGATGATGCTCTCCGAGCCGGAGAGTTCGGTCACCAGCACCGTACCCTCCACCGCCACCGGCTGGGTGCCCTTCGGGGCGGGACTGACGTGATGCGGGCGCACCCCCAGCGTATAGGCCCCGTCGGCAAGGCCCGCATGGCGGGCCGGCACCGGGAACCTGCCGCCATCGACCAGGTGGAAGTCGCCGCCCGCCTTGGTCACCTGCGCCGTGTTGATCGGCGGATCGGAGAAGACCTGCGCGCTGGTGAGGTCGGCCGGGCTGCGATAGACCTCGCCCGTCGGACCGAACTGCACCACCCGCCCCTCGTACAGGCAGGCGGTGTGGCCGCCGAACAGCAACGCCTCGACCGGCTCGGTCGTCGCGTAGACGACGATGCAGTCGCGGTCGGCGAAGAGGCGCGGCAGCTCGTCCCGCAACTCCTCGCGCAGCTTGAAGTCGAGATTGGCGAGCGGTTCGTCGAGCAGGACGAGATCCGCATCCTTGACCAGCGCCCGTGCCATCGCCGTGCGCTGCTGCTGGCCGCCCGACAGTTCGGACGGCCGTCGGTCCAGCATCGGCGTCAGCCGCAGCAGTTCGGCGAAGGTGCCGACCCGGCGCTTGATCTCGTCGTCGGCCATCCGCGCCACCTTGAGCGGCGAGGCGATGTTCTCGTAGACGGTCATGTTCGGGTAATTGATGAACTGCTGGTAGACCATCGAGACGTTGCGGTTGCGCACCGACACGCCGGTGACATCGCGGCCGCCGAAATGGACCTCGCCGGAGGTCGGACGTTCGAGGCCCGCCATCAGCTTCATCAAGGTGGTCTTGCCCGCCAGCGTGGTTCCGAGCAGGACGTTGAAGCTGCCGGGCTCGCAGACGAGATCGACGGGGTGAATATGCGTCTCCGCACCAACGCGCAGGCTGACGCGCCTCAATTCAAGGGACATCTCGGGTCGCCCTTCATGCAAGGTTCGATGGTGCTGGATCGCCGGCTCGCTGTCAGCCTTCCCAGGGAGGGCAGCCGCAGGTTGGTGACGGACGCACAAGGTCGGCCGCCTTCCCCGGCGACGGAGCGGACGTGCCGCGCCACTGCGAAGGATCCGGGCGGGCAACCCGGGACGGATCCCGGGTTGCGGTTTGCGTCGATCTGCAGGCTCAGTTCTCGGCCCAGCGCTTGACCAGTTCGTCGTAGTTGACGGTCTGGCCCTGCGGCTTCTCGTTGTCGAGCTTGGCCTTGGCACCGCCCTTGCCGATCCACTCGGACGGGTCTTTCGGCTCGTTCATGCGCGGGCCGCAGCCGCCATAGGTGTTGTTGGCCTCGTCGGCACGCTGCATGCGGATCATGATCGTGTCCATCTCCTCGGCGAGACGATCCATGGCCTCCTGCGGCGTGAACGCACCCGAGTTCACGTCACCGATCTGCTGCCACCACAACTGGGCGAGCTTGGGGTAGTCCGGCACGTTGATGCCGGTCGGCGTCCACTTCTCCCGCTCGGGCGAGCGGTAGAACTCGACCACGCCGCCGAGCTTCGGCGCGCGCTCGGAGAAGGATTCATGCCGGATCGAGCTGTCGCGGATGAAGGTCAGGCCGACATGGCTCTTCTTGACGTCCACGGTCTTGGAGACGACGAACTGGGCGTAGAGCCAGGCCGCCTTGGCGCGGTCGGTCGGCGTCGACTTGAGGATCGTCCAGGAACCCACGTCCTGATAGCCGACCTTCATGCCCTCTTCCCAATAGGGACCGTGCGGACTCGGAGCTGCGCGCCACAGCGGCATGTCGTTGTCGTCCACCGTGTTGTTGCCTTCCGACTTCGGCTTGACCATGTCGGCGAGGAACGCGGTGTACCAGAAGATCTGCTGGGCGACGTTGCCCTGGCTGAGGGCGGGCAGCGACTGGTAGAAGTCGTAGTCCGCCGCCCCCGGAGGCGCGTATTCGCGCAGCCACTCGTCCCATTTGGCGATGGCGTAGACGGCGGCCGGGCCGTTGGTCGCGCCGCCGCGGGCGACCGACGCACCCGACGGGTTGCAAGAGCCCTCTTCCATGCGGATGCCCCATTCGTCGATGGGACGGCCGTTCGGAAGTCCGGGCGAGCCGGCACCGGCCATCGACAGCCAGGCATCGGTCATGCGCCAGCCGAGATCGGGGGCGCGCTTGCCGTAGTCCATATGGCCGTAGATGCGGACGCCGTCGATCTCCTTGACGTCCTCGGAGAAGAACTCGGCGATGTCCTCATAGGCCGACCAGTTGACCGGCACGCCGAGATCGTAGCCATATTTCTCCTTGAACCGGGCTTGCAGATCCTCACGGTCGAACCAGTCCTTGCGGAACCAGTAGAGATTGGCGAACTGCTGGTCCGGGAGCTGATAAAGATCGCCGTCCGGGCCGGTGGTGAAGCTGAGGCCCATGAAGTCGTCGAGGTCGAGCGTCGGCAGGGTGACGTCCTTGCCCTCGCCCGCCATCCAGTCGGTCAGGTTCACGGCCTGCTGCATGCGGCTGTGGGTCCCGATCAGGTCGGAGTCGTTGACATAGGCGTCGTAGAGATTGCGGTTCGTCTGCATCTGGGTCTGCACCGCCTGGACGACCTCGCCCTCGCCCAGGATCTGGTGATTGACCTTGATGCCGGTGATTTCCTCGAAGGCTTTCGCAAGAACCCTCGATTCATAGTCGTGGGTCGGAATGCTCTCCGACAGCACGTTGATTTCCATCCCGCGGAACGGCTCGGCCGCCTCGATGAACCAGTTCATTTCCTCCATCTGCTGCTCTTTCGTGAGAGCAGAAGGCTGAAACTCGGTCTCGATCCAGCGCTGCGCCTCCTCGGGACCGGCGAATGCCGAGCCCGCACCAGCAATCAGCGCGACGGCCGCAACGGCCGTCAGCATCTTGTATCTCATATGAAGTCCTCCCATGCATTTCTGCATCCCGACTATCAAACGAAAAAAAATGAACGTCAACACGAAAACCTTCTTGCCATTCCTTGCTTGCAGGAGGCAAAATTCGTGGAGTTTCGGTAGGTTGTTGCCGATGCAAACGAAATCCGGTTAAAATACGCGCCAATATCGAAAAAAAACGAAAGATCACTAGATGGAACCCGTAACCCCCCGTCAGTCCGAGATCCTGGACCGCGCGCGACGCGCCGGGCGGGTCGATGTCGACGGCCTCGCGACGGAGTTCGACGTCACGCCGCAGACCATCCGCAAGGATCTCAACGAGCTGTGCGAGCGCGGCATGCTGCAGCGGGTGCATGGCGGTGCCGTGCTGCCGTCGGGCATCGCCAACTATGCCTATGACGCAAGGCGCCAGCTCGCGGCCGACGAGAAACGGCGGATCGGCCTGCGCGCGGCCAGCCTCATTCCCGACAATGCCTCGATCATGCTGAACATCGGCACCACCACCGAGCAGGTGGCGCGGGCGCTGCGCCAGCATGACGGCATCATGGCGATCACCAACAACATCAACGTCGCCAACATCCTGCGGGCGGCACCGGCCGTGGAGGTGATCATCGCCGGCGGCCAGGTCCGCGCCTCCGACGGCGGCATCGTCGGCGAGGCGGCTGCCGACTTCATCCGCCAGTTCAAGGTCGACTACGCGCTGATCGGCGCCTCGGCCATCGACCCGGACGGAACGATCTTCGACTACGACTTCCGCGAGGTGCGCGTCGCCCGCGAGATCATCACGCATGCCCGGCAGACGATCCTCGTCGCCGACAGCATGAAATTCGAACGCAGCGCCCCGGTGCGCATCGCCCATATCTCCCAGATCGACATCTTCGTCACCGACAAGGTCCCTCCCGAGCCCGTGGTCGAGATCTGCCGGGAGCACGGCGTGCGCATCGAGATCGCCGGCGACGGGGAACCGGAGCGCCGCGACATGGAGCGCGAAGACGGCCAGGGAGCCCAGGGCAAATGAGTGCAGCAGCGCAAGCGGCCGACTACGACCTTCTCGTCGTCGGCGGCGGCATCAACGGATGCGGCATCGCCCGCGACGCGATCGGGCGGGGCTATTCCGTCTGCCTGGCGGAAATGAACGACCTGGCCAGCGGCACCTCGTCCTGGTCGACCAAGCTGATCCATGGCGGGCTGCGCTATCTGGAGCATTACGAGTTCCGCCTGGTGCGCGAAGCCTTGAGCGAGCGCGAGCTGCTATGGGCCAACGCGCCGCACATCATCCGGCCGCTGCGCTTCGTGCTGCCGCACCAGAAGGGCCTGCGCCCGCGCTGGATGCTGCGCCTCGGCCTGTTCCTCTACGACAATCTCGGCGGTCGCAAGCTGCTGCCGGGCACGCGGACGCTGAACCTTGCGACCGACCCGACCGGCAAACCGCTGAAGGACGGGTTCACCACCGGCTTCGAATATTCCGACTGCTGGGTGGACGATGCCCGGCTGGTCGTTCTCAACGCCCGCGACGCCGCGGACCGGGGAGCGGAGATCCACACCGGCACGCAGGTCGTCGGCCTCGCGCGCGAGGGCGATATCTGGCGCGCCACGCTGCAGGCCCGCGAGGGCGGGGCAACGCGCAGCGTCACCGCCCGCCTGGTGGTCAATGCCGCCGGCCCCTGGGTCGACCGGGTGCTGAAGGGCGCCCTGAAGCGCAACGACACCCACAACGTCCGGCTCGTGCAGGGCAGCCACATCGTCGTGCGCAAGCTGTTCGACCACGACCGCGCCTACATCTTCCAGAACGGCGACGGGCGCATCGTCTTCGCCATTCCCTACGAGCAGGACTTCACCCTGATCGGCACCACCGACCGCGACTACGACGGCGATCCGGCAAAGGTGGCGGCGAGCGAGGAGGAAATCGTCTACCTGACCGAGGCGGCGAGCGAGTATTTCCGCAAGCCGATTACCCGGCAGGACGTGGTGTGGACCTATTCCGGCGTGCGGCCGCTGTTCGACGACGGCGCCTCCAAGGCGCAGGAAGCCACCCGCGACTACGTGCTCAAGCTCGACGGCAACGGCGGGGGCGGTCAGGCGCCGATGATCAACATCTTCGGCGGCAAGATCACCACCTACAGGCGCCTGGCCCTGTCCGTGCTCGAGATGATCGAGAAGGCGCTCGGCGCCAAGGGGCCGGAATGGACCGCGCGGGCGCTGCTGCCCGGCGGCGACTTCCCCACCACCGGCCTTGCCGATCTGGAAGCGGCCCTTGCGCAGGACTTCGCCTTCCTGCCCCGTACGCTCATCGCCCGCCTCGCCCGCAGCTACGGCACCCGCACCCGCGACCTGCTGGCCGGCGCGACCTCGCTCGACGATCTCGGACCGCATTTCGGCGCCGACCTCTACGGCCGGGAGGTGGCCTATCTGATGGACCGCGAGTGGGCGCGTCATGCCGAGGACGTGCTGTGGCGCCGCAGCAAGCTGGGCCTGCGGGTCGCGGCGCAGCAGGCCCAGGCGCTGGAAGCCTGGATGACCGAGCGCCTTGCCGGCCTCGCGGCAGCGGGCGCCGGGCGCAGCAAGGCCTGAGGCCGGACAGCCCGCCCCATCATGCAAATACCGCCGGACGATCCCTCGCCCGGCGGTCTTTTCGTCTTGTCCTGCGCAGATGACGATCAGAGCTTGTCGGTCACCGCAGTGGTGGTGGCGCCGACCGGTTCCTTGCTGATCACCGGGTCGGATCCGCCGCTCAGCAGCGTGTTGACCGTGCGCTGGTAGTCTTCCATGTCGAGCCGGCCGTCGGAGCCTTCCGTCAGCTTGTTGACCTCGCGGACCATGCGCTTCTGGTGCTTCTCGGTCTGCGCGCCGGTGGCATCGTTCTCCAGCACGATGTCGGCCGCCTCGTCCGGATTTTCGCGCGAGTACTCCCAGCCCTTCATCGTGGCACGGACGAACCGCACCATCTTGTCGACGAAGGCCGGATCCTCGAGGTTCTCCTCCATCACATAAAGGCCGTCCTCCAGCGTCGCGACGCCCTGGTCCTCATACTTGAAGATGATCAGATCGCTCTCCGCGATGCCGGCATCGATGACCTGCCAGTATTCGTTGTAGGTCATGGTGGAGATGCAGTCGGCCTGCTTCTGCAGCAGCGGATCGACGTTGAAGCCCTGCTTCAGCACGGTGACCCCCTCCGGGCCGCCCTCGGTCGAGATGCCCAGCTTGCTCATCCAGGACAGGAACGGATACTCGTTGCCGAAGAACCAGACGCCGAGCGTGCGGCCGCGGAAGTCCTCCGGCTTGGTGATGCCGGTTTCCTTCAGGCAGACCAGCATCATGCCCGACTCCTTGAAGGGCTGGGCGATGTTGACCAAGGGTACGCCGCGTTCGCGGCTGGCGAGCGCGGCCGGCATCCAGTCGATGATCACGTCGGCGCCGCCGCCGGCGATGACCTGCGGCGGGGCGATGTCCGGCCCGCCCGGCTTGATCGTGACGTTGAGTCCCTCTTCCTCGTAGAAGCCCTTGTCCTTGGCCACGTAATAGCCGGCGAACTGGCCCTGCGTGACCCATTTCAGCTGCAGCGTGATGTCGTCGGCTGCCTGCGCGGGACCGAATGCGAAGGCAAGCGCGGCGGCGGCTAGCAAAGTCCTCTTCATTTCCTGCTCCCTCTGGTGGGGCAGCCGCCGCCCGTTATCCCCGGACTGACGGATGCCAGAATGTGACCGCCCGTTCGACGAGGGTCACCAAACCGTAGAATAGCGACCCGGCGAGTGCGGCGACGGCAATCGAGGCCCAGACCATGTCGATGTTCATCCGCCCCACCTCGGTGGAGATACGGAAGCCCATGCCGACGATGGGCGTGCCGAAGAATTCGGCAACAATGGCCCCGATGAGCGCAAGCGTCGAGTTGATTTTCAAGGCATTGAAAACGAACGGCATGGCCATGGGCAGGCGCATCTTGAGCAGCGTCTGCGGGTAGTTTGCCGCGTAAGTGTGCATGAGATCGAGCTGCATCCGGTCGGCGGCGGCAAGGCCGGTCACCGTGTTCACCAGCATCGGGAAGAAGGTCATGATCACGACCACCGCCGCCTTGGACGGCCAGTCGAAGCCGAACCACATGACCATGATGGGCGCGACGCCGATGATCGGCAGGGCCGAGACCAGATTGCCGACCGGCAGCAGGCCGCGCCGCAGGAACGGCACCCGGTCGACCAGGATGGCGACGAGGAAGCCGGATCCGCAGCCGATGGCGTAGCCGACCAGCACCCCTTTCAGGAAGGTCTGGCGGAAGTCCGCCCACAGCACGGCCGGCGAGGTCAGCAGCCGCACCCAGATGTCGGAGGGCGGCGGCAGCAGCACCTTGGGCACGGCGAAACCGACGACCAGCACCTGCCACAGGATCAGCAGCCAGGCGCCGAAGGTCAGCGGGATGGCCAGCGCAAGCAGTCGCTTCCACACGGCCCCGCGCGGGGTCAGCGCCGCCATCTCCTCCACCGACAGCCAGGCGAGCGCCCAGGCGACGAAGACATAGGCCCAGAACCCGGAAGCAGCCTGGCCGGGATATCCGCCGGCGATCCGAATCAGCGCGAAGGCCATGGCGTAGGAGACGGCGACCAGGGCCAGCATCGCCGGCGGGCCTTGCAGGAAGCGCAGGAGATAGGGCGCCAGCACGATGACGCCGGCCAGGGCGGCGATCGCCAGCAGCGGATGGCGGAACAGGCCCAGCGCCATCGTGTCCGAGGCGATAATCGGTAGCATGGTCGCGACCACGGCGACGACCAGCGCCAGCGCCGCCAGCAGCGCCTTGACCGGACCGAGCCGGCGGCGCTCCGCCAGCGGCGAGCCGAGGGAGGGGTGCGGGGTGCTCATCGCCGCATCCCCATGCGCTTCAGCACCAGCCGCTCGGCCATGCCGATCAGCGCGACCAGCGCTGCCGCCAGCACGGCCGCCGCGATCAGCGCCGACCAGATCTGCACCGTCTGCCCGTAATAGGAGCCCGACAGCAGGCGCGCGCCGAGGCCTGCGACCGCGCCGGTCGGCAGCTCGCCGACGATGGCGCCGACGAGGCTGGCGGCAACGCCCACCTTCATGGAGGCGAAGAGATAGGGCATGGCGGAGGGCAGGCGCAGCTTCCACAGCGCCTGCGCGGGCGAGGCCGAATAGGTCTTCATCAGGTCCATCTGGATAGCCTCGGGCGAGCGCAGGCCCTTCACCATGCCGACCGTCACCGGAAAGAAGGAGAGATAGGTCGAGATCATCGCCTTGGGCAGCAGGCCGGAAATGCCGATGGCGTTCAGCACAACGATGATCATCGGCGCGATGGCGAGGATCGGGATCGTCTGCGAGGAGATCACCCAGGGCATCAGGCTCTTGTCGAGGACGCGGCTGTGCACGACCAGGATCGCCAGGCCGATGCCGAGGGCGGTGCCGAGCACGAAGCCGAGCAGGGTCGAGGAAAGGGTGATGCCGCCGTGATAGACGAGGCTGCGCTTGGAGGTCACCGCCTTGTTGGCCGTGGTGTCCCACAGCTCGACCGCCACCTGGTGCGGGGCGGGCAGGACGGGCCGCTCCTGCGACAGCGTGTCGGCGACGAGCTGCACCAGCGGCGCATCCTCCACTCCGCCGCGCTTGTAGATGTCCCGCTGGAACGGCGCGTTGAGCAGCACCGCCGCCAGATACCAGACGGCGATGATCGCCGCGATGACCACCAGCACCGGCCCGGCCGTGCCCTGCATCAGGCCGGCGAAGGGCGAGCGGGCGGGCGACGCGGCGGCGGCCTCAATCGTCATAGCTGTGCCCCGCCCGCAGCCCCTCGCGCACCCGGTGCGCGATCTTCAGGAATTCCGGCGTCTCGCGGATGTCGAGCGTGCGCTCGCGCGGCAGGTCGCTCTCGATCACGTCGTAGATGCGGCCCGGACGCGGGCACAGCACCACGATCCTGGTCGACAGGAACACCGCCTCCGGGATCGAATGGGTGACGAAGACCACCGTCTTGCGGGTCTTGGCCCACAGTTTCAGCAGCTGCTCGTTGAGGTGGTCGCGGACGATCTCGTCGAGCGCGCCGAAGGGCTCGTCCATCAAGAGCAGGTCGGGATCGAAGGAGAGGGCGCGGGCGATGGAGGCGCGCTGCTGCATGCCGCCAGACAGCTGCCAGGGATACTTGCGCTCGAAGCCGGCAAGGTTCACCAGTTCCATGTTGCGGCGGATGCGCTCCTCGCGCTCCCCCTTCGAAAAGCCCATGATCTCCAGCGGCAGGGCGATGTTGTCGGCGATGGTCCGCCAGGGATAGAGCGCGGCGGCCTGGAACACGTAGCCATAGGCCCGCTTCAACCGGGCTTCGTCCGGCGTCATGCCGTTGACGCTGATCGAGCCGCCGGTCGGCGCCTCGAGATCGGCGATCACCCGCAAAAGCGTGGTCTTGCCGCAGCCCGACGGGCCGATCAGCGAGACGAAATCGCCTTCGCCGATGGCGAGGTCGATGTCCGACAGCGCGTGCACCGGGCCGTCATCGGTCTCGAAGGTCAGGGACAGGTTCTCGATGTCGATGACCGGCGCTGCCGTGTCTCCCGCAGGCTGTGATTGCATGCTCGCAGCGTCTCCCTCGATCGGCGGTCGCCTGCCCTGCGTCCGCCTCGATGTCATGGTTCACGGGGCTCAGGCCCGGTCTTTTCAGGTGCGCAGCAGACCGTCCCTGTGCCGAACGGTCCACCGGAGTCTCACACGCCGCTGCGGGGAATGCCCGAGCGCTCCACCTTGCGCGGCGAGGTCAGTTCCTTCCAGGTCGACAGCGCCTTGTTGACCGCCTGGAACGGCGGACGCGCGACGAACTTGCCGTGCCCCTCGCGCGTCTTCACCGCCCCGTCCTCGATGGCGACCTCGCCGCGGGTCAGCGTGAAGCGCGGCAGACCCTTCACCTTTTTGCCCTCGAACACATTGTAGTCGATGGCCGACTGCTGGGTCGCGGCGGAAATCGTCTTTTCCTTCTCCGGATCCCAGACCACCAGGTCGGCATCGGCGCCGACCAGGATCGCGCCCTTCTTCGGGTACATGTTGAGGATCTTGGCGATGTTGGTCGAGGTCACGGCGACGAACTCGTTCATGGTCAGCCGGCCGGTGGCGACCCCGTGGGTCCACAGCATCGGCATGCGGTCCTCGAGCCCGCCGGTGCCGTTGGGGATCTTGGTGAAGTCGCCGAGCCCGGTGCGCTTCTGCTCCGTGGTGAAGGCGCAGTGGTCGGTCGCCACCACCTGCAGCGTGCCCGCCTGCAGGCCCGCCCACAGGCTGTCCTGGTGCTTCTTGTTGCGGAAGGGCGGCGACATCACCCGCCGCGCCGCATGGTCCCAGTCGGGATGGCGGTACTCGCTCTCGTCCAGCGTCAGGTGCTGGATCAGCGGCTCGCCGTAGCAGCGGATGCCGTTCTGCTTGGCCCGGCGGATCGCCTCATGCGCCTGTTCGCAGGACGTGTGCACCACGTAGAGCGGCACGCCGGCCATGTCGGCGATCATGATCGCGCGGTTGGTCGCCTCGCCCTCCACTTCCGCCGGGCGCGAATAGGCATGGGCTTCCGGCCCGTCATTGCCTTCGGCCATCAGCTTGGCCTGCAGCTGGGCGACCACATCGCCGTTTTCCGCATGCACCATGGGCAGCGCGCCGAGTTCCGCGCAGCGCTGGAACGAGGCGAACATCTCGTCGTCGTCCACCATCAGCGCGCCCTTGTAGGCCATGAAATGCTTGAAGCTGTTGATGCCCTTGTCGCGCACCACCGCTTCCATGTCGTTGAACACCTGCTCGCCCCACCAGGTGATCGCCATGTGGAAGGAGTAGTCGCAATTGGCCCTGGTCGACTTGTTGTCCCACATGGTCAGCGCTTCCAGCAGCGACTGGCCGGGCGAGGGCAGGCAGAAATCCACCACCATGGTGGTGCCGCCGGCAAGGGCGGCGCGCGTGCCGCTCTCGAAATCGTCGGCCGAATAGGTGCCCATGAAAGGCATTTCCAGGTGCACATGCGGGTCGATGCCGCCCGGCATCACGTAGCAGCCGCTGGCGTCGAGCACCTCGTCGCCGGAAAGATCCGGCCCGATCTCGACGATCCTGCCGCCGTCGATTTTCACATCCGCGCGGTAGGCAAGGTCGGCCGTGACGACCGTTCCGCCCTTGATCACTTTGCTCGCCATGTCGGTTCCCTCTCGTGGTGTGCAGAAGCGCAGCGCCCCGCGCCTGCCGCCGTTACGGTTCGATGGTTGCCAGTCGTGCCCCGAAGCCCAGGAAGACCACCCCGGTGATGCCCTTGATCCAACGCTGGAATGTCCCGCTGCGTGCCGCCGCCGTCAGCCGCGAAAAGGCCAGCACCATCAGGGAGAACCAGACGAGGTTGAGCATGGAGTGGACGAAGACCAGCGTGAACGTGTTGGCCGGCGTCGCCAGTCCCGGCGGCAGGAATTGCGGAAACGCCGCCAGGTAGAACATCGACACTTTCGGGTTGAGCGCGTTGGTCAGCAGCCCCTCCCAATAGGCGATCGTCAGCGTCCGCCGACGCCGCGCCGGAGACACGCTGGCCGCAGCCACGGGGCCGCGCCAGGCATCGCGCAGGGCCTTCAGGCCGATCCAGCACAGATAGGCAGCGCCGAGCATCTTCACGGCGAAGAACAGCTCGGCCGACTTCACCAGGATGACGGACACGCCGAACACCACCAACGCGCCGTGCAGATAGAAGGCGGTGATGAAGCCGGCGATATTGGCAAAGCCGGCCATCCGGCCGGAGGTCGGCACCGTGCGCGCGATCAGCACGCCGTTGGGACCGGGCGACATCACCAGCAGGCCCGCAACCACGATGAAGGAAACCAGTATCGAAAGGTCCATCTGCGTCCCCCGCGCCGGCGATCCCCGCCCGCCCTACTCCACGATCTCGGCCGCTTCCAGCACTGCATGCAGCAGCACGTCGGCACCGGCCTGCGCCCACTCCCTGGTGATCTCCTCGGCCTCGTTGTGCGACAGCCCGTCGACGCAGGGGCACATGATCATCGCCGTCGGCGCGACCTTGTTGACCCAGCACGCGTCGTGGCCGGCGCCGGAAATGACGTCCATGTGACTGTAGCCGAGCTTTTCCGCCGCGTTGCGCACGGCCTTGACGCAGGTCTCGTCGAAGGTCACGGGATCGAAATGGCCGACCGCCTCGATCGTCGCCGTCAGTCCCAGATCCTCGGCAATGCCCGGCACGCGCGCCTCGAACTCCGCCTTCATCGCGTCCAGCGTCTCGCGGTCGGGCGAGCGGAAGTCGACGGTGAAGACCACCTTGCCGGGAATGACGTTGCGCGAATTGGGATGGACGTCGCAATGGCCGATGGCGCCGACCGCGCGCGGCTGGTGCTTCATCGCGATCTCGTGCACCAGCTCGGTCATCCGCGCCATGCCGAGGCCGGCATTGCGGCGCATCGGCATCGGCGTCGAGCCGGTGTGGCTCTCCTTGCCGGTCACGGTGACTTCCAGCCACCACAGGCCCTGGCCGTGGGTGACGACGCCGATATCCTTGCCCTCGGCCTCCAGGATCGGCCCCTGCTCGATATGCAGCTCGAACATCGCGTGCATCTTGCGCGCGCCGACCTCTTCCTCGCCGACCCAGCCGATGCGCTTCAGCTCGTCGCCGACCGTCTTGCCGTCCGCGTCCTTGCGCTCGTAGGCCCAGTCGAGATCGTGCACCCCGGCAAAGACGCCGGAGGCCAGCATGGCGGGGGCGAACCGCGTGCCCTCCTCGTTGGTCCAGTTGGTGACGACGATGGGCCGCTTCGTGCGGATGTTGAGGTCGTTGAGGGTGCGCACCAGTTCCAGCGCGCCGAGCACGCCGAGCACGCCGTCGTACTTGCCGCCCGTCGGCTGGGTGTCGAGATGCGAGCCGACATAGACGGGCAGGGCATCGGGATCGGTGCCGGCGCGCGTCATGAACATGTTGCCCATGGCGTCGACGCCCATGCTCATCCCGGCCGCCTCGCACCAGGCCTGGAACAGCTTGCGGCCCTCGTTGTCGGCATCGGTCAGGGACTGGCGGTTGTTGCCGCCGGCGACGCCCGGGCCGATCTTCGCCATCTCCATCAGGCTGTCCCACAGGCGGTCGGCGTCGATGCGCAGGTTCTTGCCCGGTGCGGTCATTCAGCTCACTCCCTCTTCGTCCGGTGCGGCGGCGGCGCCGTCGGCGCTCATTCCATGTCGGGGCCCGGCCGGCGGCGCCGGCCTCACTCCATATTGGGGAAGGTGTAGACGGCGCCGTCCTTGATACCGGCCGGCCAGCGCGTCGTCACCGTCTTGAGGCGCGTGTTGAAGCGCACGCCTTCCGCGCCGTAGATCGAATGGTCGCCGAACAGCGAGCGTTTCCAGCCGCCGAAGGAGAAATAGGCGACCGGCACCGGGATCGGCACGTTGATGCCGACCATGCCCACCTCGATGCGGTCGGCGAAGGCGCGCGCGGCATCGCCGTCGCGGGTGAAGATCGCGGTGCCGTTGCCGTATTCGTGCTCGTTGATCAGCGACAGCGCTTCCTCGTAGCCGCCCGCACGCACCACCGACAGGACGGGGCCGAAGATCTCCTCGCGGTAGATCGTCATGTCGCGGGTCACCCGGTCGAACAGGGTGCCGCCGACGAAATAACCGTTCTCGTAGCCCTGCAGCGAGAAGCCGCGCCCGTCGACCAGCAGTTCGGCACCTTCCTTGACGCCCTGGTCGATATAGGAGAGCACCTTGCGCATATGCGCCTCTGTGACCAGCGGGCCCATTTCCGCCTCGCGGTCGGTGGCCGGGCCGATCTTCAGCGCCTGCACGCGGGGAACCAGCTTTTCCACCAGCCGGTCGGCGGTCTCCTCGCCGATGGGAACGGCGACGGAGATCGCCATGCAGCGCTCGCCGGCCGAGCCGTAGCCCGCGCCCATCAGCGCGTCGGCCGCCTGGTCCATGTCCGCATCCGGCATGACGATCATGTGGTTCTTGGCCCCGCCCAGCGCCTGCACCCGCTTTCCGTGCGCGGTGCCGGTCGCATAGACGTATTCGGCAATCGGCGTGGAGCCGACGAAGGACACCGCCTTGACGTCGGGATGGGTCAGCAGCACGTCGACCGCTTCCTTGTCGCCGTGCACGACATTGAGCACCCCGTCCGGGAAGCCAGACTGCCGGAACAGGTCGTAGACCGCCATGACGGCGGAGGGGTCGCGCTCGGACGGCTTCAGCACGAAGGTGTTCCCGCAGGCGACCGCGATCGGATACATCCACAGCGGCACCATGGCCGGGAAGTTGAACGGGGTGATGCCGGCGACGACGCCGAGCGGCTGGCGGTCGGAATAGCTGTCGATGGCCGGACCGACATTGCGGGCGAACTCGCCCTTCAGCAGATGCGGGATGCCGCAGGCGAATTCCACCACCTCGATGCCGCGCGCCACCTCGCCCAGGGCATCGTCGTGGGTCTTGCCGTGCTCGGCCGAGATCGCCCGGGCGATGTCGTCGGCATGGGCGGAGAGCAGCTCCTTGAAGCGGAACATCATGCGCGCGCGCTTGAGCGGCGGCGTGTCGCGCCAGGCGGGGAAGGCGGCTTTCGCCGCGGCGATCGCCTCCGCCACCTCGGCCGCGCTCGACAGCGGCAGGACGGCGGTCTGCTCGCCGGTCGCCGGGTTGAACACCCCTTGCGTCCTGGTGGAGCGGGAGACGACACGCGCCCCGCCGACGGCGTTCTCGATGCTGGCAAGGCCGGACTTCGACATGTTCCCTCCGCTCGCCAGGCCGGCTCTCGGCTCGGGCGCCCTGTCCGTCTCAAATTGCGGCCGGCATGGGCAGGGGTCCGGGCACAGCGTCCCGCAAACCCTCAGCATCATCCCCTGGCATCGGGCAGCGCTGGTCGCGCCGCCGGCCGTTCCCGTGGTCCGGATGCACAGCCATCCGGCAGCCTTCGCGTCCTCGCGCTCCGGCCGAAATCTGGAAGTGCGCGGCCCCGGTCTGTTTGATGTCCGCCGGCGGTCCGTCGCGTATTGCCATTGCGCCAGGCGAAAAAACCTGACCAAATGGTCAAATCGAGCGTAGGAAGGCTTGACCATCCGGTCAAGGTCAATTTTTGGCCCGCCTGCCGAACAGGCACTCACCGCAGCGGACGACCGGGAGAGATGAGCGGCACGGAGAGAACACAGGACAGGACGCAGAAGAGCGCCATCCGGGCGGAGAACGAGCGCGTCATCCTGAAGGCCGCCGAGGAGGTCTTCGCCGAGAGCGGCTTTCGCGGCGCGACCACCGGCATGATCGCCGACCGCGCCGGCATCCCCAAAGCCAACCTGCACTATTATTTCCCGACCAAGGAAGCGCTCTACCGGCGGGTGGTCGAGCACATCTTCAACATCTGGCTGGAGGCGGCGAACTCGTTCGACGAGAGCGACGATCCGGTCGAGGCGTTGACCGCCTACATCTCCAAGAAGATGGACGTCTCGCGCGCCCACCCGATGGGCTCCAAGGTCTGGGCCAACGAGATCCTGCACAAGGCTCCGGTGATCCAGGACTATCTCGAGACGACGCTGACCGAGTGGACCGCCTCGCGGGTTAGCGCCATCCAGCGCTGGATCGCCAGCGGCCGGATCGCGCCCGTCGATCCGCACTACCTGCTCTACATGATCTGGGCGACCACCCAGCACTATGCCGACTTCAACCACCAGATCGACACGCTGAACGGCGGCGTGCCCCTGTCCGACGCGCAGTTCGAGGAGGCAAAGCGCACGGTGACCGGCATCATCCTGGCCGGTATCGGCGCTGTTCCCCCGGCCGGGCTTGCCGCCGGCGACAGGCCGCGCGATGCTGGCGCCCGCAACGGCGCGACCTGAGCGGCACGGCACACAACCAGGGACGGAAAGCAGATGGAGGCAGGCCCGACACGGGCAGATGCGGGAGGCTCCGGGCCCGAGGGCGACGGCACGCCGCGCACGCGCATCCAGGAAAAGAACCGCGCCCGCATCCTGGAGGCCGCGCTCGGCACCTTCGCGCGCTTCGGCTATCGCGGCGCCCGCGTCGACCAGATCGCCGAGGACGCGGGCATGTCGAAGTCGAACCTGCTCTACTATTTCGGCTCCAAGTCGGAGATCTACAAGGCGGTGCTGGCCGACCTGCTCGACCGCTGGCTGGCCCCCTTGCGCACGCTCGACCCCGAAGGCGATCCGCGCACGGAGCTCACCGCCTATATCGAGCAGAAGCTGCGCTTTTCCGCCGACTATCCGGAGGCCTCGCGCCTCTTCGCCAACGAGATGCTGCAGGGCGCGCCGATGATGCGCGACGTGCTGGAAGGCCCGCTCAAGGCGCTGGTGGAGGAAAAATCGCAGGTGCTGCGCCGCTGGGCCGCGTGCGGCCGCATCCGCCCGGTCGACCCGGTGCACCTGATCTTCCTGATCTGGGCGACGACGCAGACCTATGCCGACTTCGCCCCGCAGATCGAGGCGATCACCGGCACCGGCATCCACGACGAGACCTTCCGCCGCCAGGCGCTGCAATCGCTGACCGATCTCATCTTCGCGGGCCTGCTGCCGCGTCCGGGTTCGCCTTGATCTTGCCTTTGCCGCCTGTATCCTGCACCGAGCGAGGGACGGGTTTCGCCGTCCCCGATTGACCCTGAACGGAAGACCGCATGCGCAAGGCCCTCGTCGTCGCCGCCCTTCTGCTTTCCGCTCCGCTGACGCTGGCCGGGCCCGCGCTGGCCGCGAAATGCGGCAACAACGCCGCCGGCTTTCCGGCCTGGCTCGCCAGCTTCAAGCGCGAGGCGGTGGCCTCCGGCATTTCCAGCCGCACGGTGGAAGCCGCGCTCGGCGGCATGACCTACAACAGCAAGGTCATCCGTCTCGACCGCAACCAGAAATCCTTCAAGCTCTCCTTCGAGCAGTTCCTGGCCCGCCGCGCCCCGCCCTCGACCATCGCCATCGGCAAGCGCCGCATGAAGCAGCATGCGGTCGTGCTCGACCGGGTGGAGCGCAAGTACGGCGTGCCGAAGGAGGTCATCGTCGCGATCTGGGGGCTGGAATCCGGCTTCGGCGGCTTCATGGGCGACATCCCGATCTTCTCGTCGCTCTCCGCGCTCGCCTACGACTGCCGCCGCTCGGCCTTCTTCACCAACGAGCTGATGAGCGCCCTGCGGATCGCAGATCGCGGCCAGATGCGGATTTCCGAGATGAAGGGCGCCTGGGCCGGCGAGATCGGCCAGACCCAGTTTCTCGCCTCCAGCTACGAGCGCTTCGCGGTCGATTTCGACGGCGACGGCCGGCCGAACCTGATCCGCAGCCCTGCCGACGTCTTCGCCTCCACCGCCAACTTCCTGCGCCAGCACGGCTGGAGCAAGGGCGGCGACTGGTCGCCGGGCACCAGCAATTACGGCGTGCTGCGCGACTGGAACCGGGCCGAGGTCTATCGCCGGACCATCGCCCATTTCGCCACCGAGCTGACCAGGTAGCGCCGTCGGGAAAAGCAGCGGCTCAGGCGGCTCGCGGCTTCGGCCTGCGGCCGTCCCGCTGCAGCACGAAGGTCGCCGCCGCCGTCACCGCAACGCCGGCCAGCGTCCAGACGCCCGGCCAGGGCGCGCCCATCACCACCGTCTCGATCAGCACGAAGGACGGCAGCAGGTAGGTGTAGGCCATCACCGGCCCCGCCGGCAGGCGCAGGCTGGCATAGGTGGCGCAGAAGAAGCTCGTCGCCGTCGGAAACACCGCGAGATAGGCGATGCCGACCAGCACCGGCAGCGGCACCGCGGCCCACTCGGTCGCCGCCAGTTCCGCCCGGCCATAGACCAGCAGCATCGCCGCCCCGGCGGTGAGGATCCAGAAGTTGAAGATCTCCAGCGGCTCGCCGCGATGGAAGAGCCGCATCAACGGCGCATAGAAGGCATAGGCGGCAACGCCGAAGAGATAGATGCGCTCGCCGGGGCCGAATTCCAGCCGGGCGAGCCGGCTGAGATCGTCGCCGAACAGCACCAGAAGCGCGCCCGCTGCCCCCACGCCAAGACACACCACCTGCCGCCGCGAGATCCGCTGGCCGAGCAGCGCAAGGCCGGCAAGCGCGGTGAAGGCGGGAAGCAGGGTGAAGACCGCGCCCGCATTGAGCGCACTGGTCAGCCGTAGCGCCTCGAACATCGTCACGAAGAAGATGTCCAGCAGCAGAGCGATCAGCAGATAGACCGGCAGGCGTGAGAGCTTCGGCAGCGCCCATTGCCGCTTGACCGTGGCGATGGCGGCGAAGATCGCGGCGGCGATGCAGAACCGCAGCGCGGTCAGCACCGCCGGGTCGAGCGCACCGGTGATCGCATGGCCGAGCGGGAACGAGGTGGAGACCAGAAAGACGAAACCGAGCATCGCCGCATGGGCGCGCCCGGTTTCGCCGGCATCCGCAGGGGCGGCAGCGGCGGTCACCGCGCCGCCCGTCTTTCGCACATCGTCATTCAGCTGCTTCCGGCACCCGGTTGGGGTTGTTGGGATGGGTCGTCCAGTTGGCATAGTTCGGGTCGATCGGCTTGCCGGTGCGCGGGTCCGTGCCCTCGGCAATGTGCTCCATGGTGATGCAGTCCTCGACCGGACAGACCGAGACGCACAGGTTGCAGCCCACGCACTCCTCGTCAATCACCTCGAAGTGGCGCAAGCCGTCCTTCATCGCGGTGATCGCCTGGTGCGAGGTGTCCTCGCAGGCGATGTGGCAGCGGCCGCACTTGATGCAGGCGTCCTGGTCGATGCGCGCCTTGACCACGTAGTTGAGGTTGAGCCGCTGCCAGTCGGTGACCTTGGGCACCGCCCGTCCGACCACCTCGTCGACCGAAGTGTAGCCCTTCTCGTCCATCCAGTCGGACAGGCCGTCGATCAGGTCCTCGACGATGCGGAAGCCGTAGGTCATCGCCGCGGTGCAGACCTGCACCGTGCCGGCGCCCAGCGCCATGAACTCGGCCGCGTCCCGCCATGTGGTGACGCCGCCGATGCCGGAGATCGGCAGGCCCTGCGTCTGCGGATCGCGGGCGATCTCGGCGACCATGTTGAGGGCGATCGGCTTGACCGCCGGACCGCAATAGCCGCCATGGGCGCCCTGTCCGTCGATGGTCGGATAGGGGGCCATCTGGTCGAGATCGACCGAGACGATGGAGTTGATCGTGTTGATCAGGGACACCGCGTCGGCCCCGCCCGCATGGGCGGCCCGGGCCGGGTTGCGGATGTCGGTGATGTTCGGCGTCAGCTTGACGATCACCGGCATGCGCGTGTGCTGCTTGCACCAGCGCGTCACCATCTCGATGTATTCGGGCACCTGGCCGACGGCCGAGCCCATGCCGCGCTCGGACATGCCGTGCGGACAGCCGAAGTTCAGCTCGACGCCGTCGGCCTCCGTCTCCTCGACGCGGCGCAGGATGTCGATCCAGTTCTGCTCCTCGCAGGGCACCATCAGCGAGACGACGAGCGCCCGGTCCGGCCAGTCGCGCTTGACCTGCTTGATCTCGCGCAGGTTCACCTCCAGCGGGCGGTCGGTGATCAGCTCGATATTGTTGAACCCGAGCAGCGAGCGGTCCGGCCCGTGGATCGCGCCGTAGCGCGGGCCGTTGACGTTGACCACTGCCGGGTCCTCGCCCAGCGTCTTCCAGACGACGCCGCCCCAGCCTGCCTTGAAGGCGCGGACGACGTTGTATTCCTTGTCGGTCGGCGGCGCGGAGGCCAGCCAGAACGGGTTCGGCGACTTGATGCCGAGAAAGTTGGTGCGAAGATCGGCCATCTGAAAATCCTCCCCACGGATGTTCGGGAGTGAAAGCTAAGGGTTCGGGAGACCTGCCGCGCTCAGGCGGACAGCGCCGCGTGGATCGAGGCCGCGGCGATCTTGCCGTCCTCGACCGACGCGACCGTCAGGTCCTCGCCTCCGGCCACGCAGTCGCCGCCGGCCCACACGCCGGTGAGCGAGGTGCGGCGGTCCGCGTCGACGCCGATCCGGCCGCCGTCGAGCTCCAGCGCCTCGCCGCCGCCCAGCGCGTCCGGCACGAAGGTCTGGCCGATCGCCTTGAACACCTGGTCCGCTTCCAGCGTCACGCTCTCGCCGGTTCCCGTCAGCCGGCCGGCGCTGTCGGGCAGCATCCGCTCCAGCTCGATGGCCCGCACATGGCCGCCCTCGCCGATCAGCCGGCGCGGCGCCAGACACTCGCGGATCACCACCCCGTTGGTCAGGGCGATCTCCTGCTCGTAGGCGCTGGCCTTCATCGCCTCGCGGTCGCGGCGATAGGCGATGGTCACCTCCTCCGCGCCGAGGCGCTTGATCTGCACGGCGATGTCGATGGCGGTCATGCCGCCGCCGATCACCACGACCTTGCGGCCGACCGGCAGGGCGGAGAGGTCCTGCGCCTGGCGCAGCTCGGCGATATAGGCGACCGCATCGATGACGCCGGCCAGGTCCTCGCCCTCGGTCCTGAGTGCGTTGACGCCGCCGAGACCCATGCCGAGGAACACCGCGTCGAAGTCGCGGCGCAGGCCCTCCAGCGTGATGTCGCGGCCGAGCGCGGTGTCACACTTCACCGTGATGCCGCCGATGGACAGGACGAAGTCGACCTCCGCCTGGGCGAAGTCGTGCGTCGTCTTGTAGGCGGCGATGCCGTATTCGTTGAGGCCGCCGAGCTTGGGACGGGCCTCGAAGATCGTCACGTCGTGCCCCTCGCGCGCCAGCGCATGGGCACAGGAAAGCCCGGCCGGGCCGCCGCCGACGACGACGACGCGCTTGCCCGTCGGTGCGGCGCGTTCATAGGGCAGGGATGCATTGCGCGCGAGGAACGTGTCGGTCGCATGGCGCTGCAGCAGGCCGATGGAAACGGGGCGGTCCTCGGCGAGGTTGCGCACGCAGGCCTCCTCGCACAAGGTCTCGGTCGGGCAGACGCGGGCGCACATGCCGCCGAGGATGTTCTGCTCGAAGATCGTCTTGGCCGAGCCGAGCGGGTTGCCGGTGGCGATCTGGCGGATGAATTTCGGGATGTCGATGGATGTCGGGCAGGCGATCGTGCAGGGCGCGTCGTAGCAGAAATAGCAGCGATCCGCCTCGACCCGCGCCTCATGGACGCCGAGCGGCGGATGCAGGTCCTCGAAATTCTCCAGATAGTCGTCGGCCGTCAGTCGCCCCGCACGGATGTCGGGGGTCACGAGTGCATCAGCCATGGCTGCACCTCCGATAGCGCCGGGCCGCGGGCGCGGGCTCCGGCGTCGATGTTCTCCTCTGGAGCGCAGGCGATCCGTTTCTGTCGTCGGACCGGGACCGGAAGGGGATCCCGCTGTCGGCCTGCGCCGGCTCTGGCGATTTGCTTGGCGCGCGCCTCGTTCGGCGGGAGCGCGTCCGGGATCATTGGGCCGAATTTTGACCAAATAGTCAAATTTTTTGTGGCGGCTCGAAAGCCGGCTGCCCGACGCGGCGCTTGGCCGTCGGCGACGGGCATGCGATATGCGGTGCGACACAGGCCGCGAAGCGGCACAAGGGACATGAAACGGGAGAGAGATCGGTGACGCGACCCGTCCTTCACGATTACTGGCGTTCGTCTGCAAGCTACCGCGTGCGCATCGCGCTCAACCTGCTCGGCATCGCCTATGAGGCCGCGCCGGTGAACCTGCTCACCGGCGCCCACCGGGCAGCGGAGAACCTGGCCCGCAATCCGCAAGGCCTTGTCCCGACGCTGGAGATCGACGGGCACGAGCTGACCCAGTCGCTCGCCATCATCGAATATCTGCACGAGACCAACCAGCCGGCCTCGACCCTGATGCCGGCCGATGCCGCCGGCCGCCACCGGGTGCGCGCCCTCTCCCATGCCATCGCCATGGAGATCCATCCGATCTGCAACCTGTCGGTCGCCAATCACGTCGCCGAGATCACCGGCGGCGGCGACGAGGCCAAGGCCGCCTGGATGCGCACCTTCATCGGCAAGGGGCTGGCGGCGCTGGAGCGTATGCTGGACGATCCGCGCACGGGCCGCTTCTGCCACGGCGACACGCCGACCCTGGCGGACCTGTGCCTGGTGCCGCAGATGTACAACGCCCGCCGCTGGGGCGTCGACCTTGCCGCCCTGCCGAAGCTGGTGGCCATCGACGCGACCTGCACCGAGATGGAGGCCTTCGCCGCCGCCCATCCGGACCGCATCGGCGCGCCCGCCTGACGGCGAGCATCGATCCCGCCGCTTTTGAGGTATCCGCTTTCGAATATCAGGATATCCTCATGACCCGCTTTTCCGGCGGGCGCGGGGCGGCCAGAGCCCTTTCGGCCAATTCGGAGCCATTCTGACGGAGCGATTTTGTGGCAAGGTCAAGCAAAGGCACGCAGGCCGTATCTGGACAAGGGACTTTGCGCCGGAATTGGCGCAAAATCGCCCGTCCCGCAGGGCTTCCGATTGGCGGGCGCCCACCGCCGAACCGATCTTGCCCGATGCTATGGCATCGCGCGGCAATCGTTTCGACGCCGGATCGCCATCCCAATCGAGAAGCAGAATTGACTGCGAATTGGCCGAAAGGGCTCTAGGCTCGCCGCATGACAGACGCCGTCCTGCCCCCGCCCGACCACGCGGACATGCCCCGCCCGGCTTCCGTTTCCCTTGCCGGCACGACGCCCGCGCCGTTCTGGTTCCTGCTCGCCGCGCAATTCGTGGTGGCGGCCGCCGGCCTCGTGGTGGAGATCGTCGCAGGAAGAATGCTGGCGCCCTATGTCGGCATGTCGCTCTACACCTGGACGGCGGTGATCGCCGTGGTGCTGGCCGGCTTTTCCGCCGGGCACTGGGCCGGCGGCCTCGTCGCCGACCGGCCGGCGCGCACCGGCCTCATGTGGCTTGCCGTCTCCGGCGCGCTCGGGGCGATCGCCACCATCGCCGCCCTGCCGCTGCTGCGCTGGGTCTCCGGCCCGGTTCTCTCCAGCCTGACCGATCCGGTCGCCGGCATTGTCGCGCTGGCGATGCTGCTGTTCTTCCTGCCCTCCTTCGCCGCCGGCATCCCGTCGCCGATCCTGGCGCGCCTTGCCATCGAGGATCGGGTGCGCAGCGGCCGGGCCCTCGGCGTCCTGCATGCGGTCTCGGCCATCGGCGCCATCGCCGGCACGCTGGCCGCCGGCTATCTCTTCATCTCCTGGCTCGGCACCGCCCGCACGCTGATCACGGTGGCCGCCGCCTACACGCTGTTCGCCCTGTGCTGCCTGTGGATGGCCCGCCGCGTGCCGCGCAGGTCGGACGGCGCTTCGCTTTCGGCGGCGGCCGGCATCACGGTCCTTGCGCTTTTCGCCACCGCCGCCGGCCCCTTCCTGCCGCAGAAGATCTGCGACATCGAAAGCCGCTACTACTGCATCCGCTCGCTGGACGTGTCGGCGGATTTCGGCGCGCCGACCCGGCTGATGGTGCTCGACCATCTCGGCCACGGCATCAATGTGCTCGGCGACCCGGCGCGGCTGGAAATGCCCTATGCGGCGATCATCGACGCGGTGACCCGCGCCCGGCTCGGCGATGCGCCCGAGCAGGCCTATTTCATCGGCGGCGGTTCGCTGACGCTGCCGCGCGCCTGGACGCGGGACGGCGCCCGCCCCGGCCTCGTCGTCGCGGAGATCGATCCGCAGGTGACGCGCATGGCCGCGCGCGACTTCGACGTCGACCCGTCGCGCTTCACCGTCGTCCATGCCGATGCCAGGGCCCGCCTCGCCTCACTCGGCGGCTTCCAGGTGATCGTCGGCGATGCCTTCACCGACATCGCCGTGCCGGCGCATCTGGTAACGCACGAGTTCTATGCCGAGATCGCAGAGAGCCTTACGCCGAACGGCCATTATGCGATGAACCTCATCGACCACATGGACCGGCTGCAGGCGCTGGCCGCCACGGTGCGCACCCTGCGCACCGCCTTTCCGGTGGTCGAGGTCTGGGTCGAGGCGGAGGACTTCACCGCCGGCGGGCGCACCACCTTCGTGCTGATCGCCGGGCGCATGCCGACGCCTCAGGCCCGCTTCGTGCTGCCGCCGGTCGCAGAGGGGGCGGCACGCCGCATCCTCGCGCGCATGCCGGACGAGCGGATCGACGCGCTCGTTGCCCGCATCGACCCGCCGGTGCTCAGCGACGATTACGTGCCGATCGACCGGCTGATGGGGCCGGGCTCTTGAATTCGGCTCACGCGCCAGTGCGTCAGGCTTGGGCGCGCTTGGCCTCCACCACGTCCCAGACGCGGGCCGCGATGTCCGGTCCGCCGAGCCTTGCGACGGCGCGGATGCCGGTCGGCGCGGTGACGTTGATCTCCGTCAGGTAACCGTCGATGACGTCGATGCCGACGAGAATCAGCCCCTTTTCGCGCAGCGCCGGGCCGAGACGGGCGCAGATCTCGCGCTCGCGCGGGGTGAGGTCGGCCTCCCGCGCCGCGCCGCCGCGCACCATGTTGGAGCGCAGGTCGCCCTCCTGCGGCACCCGGTTGACCGCGCCGGCGAACTCGCCGTCGACCAGGAGGATGCGCTTGTCGCCCTTCGACACCGCGGGCAGGAAGCGCTGGATCACCCAGGGCTCCCGGAAGGTGGCGGCGAAGAAGTCGTAGAGCGAGCCGTAGTTGAGATCGTCCGCCGTGATGCGGAACACCGCCGCCCCGCCATGGCCGAACAGCGGCTTCATGACGATGTCGCCGTGCTCGGCGCGGAAGGCGTCGATGGCGGCGCGGTCGCGGGTGATCAGCGTTTCCGGCATCAGGTCCGGGAACTCGGTGACGAACAGCTTTTCCGGCGCATTGCGCACCGAGGCCGGGTCGTTCACCACCAGGGTCTTCGGGTGGATCTTCTCCAGCATATGCGTCGCCGCGACATAGGCCATGTCGAAGGGCGGGTCCTGACGCATCAGCACGACGTCCATCTCGGCAAGGTCGGTCAGCTGCCGCTCGCCCAGGGTGAAGTGGTTGCCCGGCTCGTCGCGCACCGTGACCGGCTCCAGCGAGGCGGTCACGGTGTTGCCGTTCATCGCCAGCCGGTCCGGCGTATAGTGGAAGAGCGCGTGGCCGCGGGCCTGCGCCTCGAGCATCATCGCAAAGGCGCTGTCGCCGGCGATGTTGATGGAGGAGATGTGGTCCATCTGGACCGCGACCTTGAGCCGTGCGGATGTCGGCGTGCTGGAAGATGTCATCGGAAGGTCTCCGGCGCCGGAACGGCGCGCTGAACGACGGACGGGAAGGCGGGGCGGGCGCCCCGCGGTTGGGGACAGGATATGCGACCCGCGCCGGGCTTTGTCCAGTGCGCGGGCGCCCGGCCCCTCACGCTTCCGCGACGGCGAAGGCGTCGGCGATGTGCACCGGCAGCCGCCAGGGCGAGACCAGCACCGCGTCGAAGCGCAGCGTCATGGCGCCGAGATCCTCGCGCCCGGCGCACCAGGTGCGGGCGGCAGAGGCGATCCGGCGCTGCGCCGACGGGGTGATCGCGATGAGCGCCGCATCCCGGTCGCCTCGCGCCTTGACCTCGATGAAGGCGATCGTCTTGCCCCGCCGGGCGATGATGTCGATCTCGCCGCTGCCGGCGCGAAAGCGCCGGGCGAGGATCCGCCAGCCCTTGGCGCGCAGGTAGAGCGCGGCCAGCGTCTCGGCCCTGAGCCCCAGCCGGTAGGCGCCGCGCCGCCGGCTTGTGCCGCCCGGCCCTTGCACGCCGCCCCGGGTCATGCGGAGGGCTGGAACATGGCGGCGACGATCACCGCCATCACCGTCACGAGAAACCCGCCGGCGGCGAGCTTCCAGGCATCGCGGCGGTGCTTCAGTCCCGGCCAGCCGAGCGGCTTGATCACCTGGATCGCGGCGACGGCGGCAAAGAAAACCAGGATGATCTTGGTCATGCGGCGCTCCGCTGGCGGGTTGAGGGGCTCACCCGCCCGAGTAGCACGGGCGGCAATCGAGGGCAAAGCAGCGGCGCACCGCGTCACTTCGCCTTCATCTCCAGGGCGCGTGCGTAAAGGTCCTTGCGGTCGAGGCCGGTGAGCTGCGCCACATGCTTGGCGGCGCCCGCCGCCTTCATGGTCTTCAGCGCCTCGGCCAGCAGCGCATCGGCATCGCCCGCATCGGCCTGCGGCCGTTCGGGCGGCGGGGCGATCACCACGACGAACTCGCCGCGCGCCGGCCCGTCCGCGAAATGGCGGGCGAGCTCCTCCAGCGTGCCGCGCTCGAAGGTCTCGAACCGCTTGGTGATCTCGCGCGCGACCGCCGCCTCCCGCTCGCCGCCGAACACGTGCGCCATGTCGGCGAGCGAGGCGGCGATGCGGTGCGGGCTTTCGAAGAAGATCAGCGTTGCGGGAATGCGCGAGAGCTCTTCCAGCCGGGCACTGCGCGGCCCGCCCTTTTGCGGCAGGAAGCCGGCGAAGCAGAACGTGTCCGAGGGCAGGCCCGAGGCGACGAGCGCGGCCAGCGGCGCGCTGGCGCCGGGCACGGGGAAGACCTTGTGGCCGGCCTCGACCACCTCGCGCACCAGCCGGTATCCGGGATCGGAAACCAGCGGCGTGCCGGCATCGGAGACCAGCGCGACGGCCTTTCCGGCCTCCAGCGCCGCCATCAGGCGCGGGCGCACCTTCTGCGCATTGTGCTCGTGATAGGCGGTGAGCGGCGTCTTCAGCCCGAAACGCTGCATCAGGACCGCGGTGACGCGCGTGTCCTCGCAGGCGACGAGATCGGCGCCCGCCAGCACCTCCAGCCCGCGCACCGTCATGTCGCCGAGATTGCCGATGGGCGTTGCGACGATATAAAGGCCGCAGGCGAGCGAGGGCGCCGTCAGGCGATGGGCGCCGATGAAGAAGTCGCGGGAGGCCGGCTTCGGCGCTTCGCTCTCGTCCGGCTCTGTGGAAGACATGCGGTCGGCTTTCATGCGAACGGGACCCGCCGGGCGGGCTTTCGCCCGTTTTGGCAGGAAACGCGGTCAAGGCCAAGGCGGCGAGCGAGGATTTGCAGCCGGCGGGCGGTGCTGCTAAGCATTTTGCGGTCGGCGGCCCGTTCGCACCCGGGGCCGAAGACGGCAGACCCGCCGGCGGCAGGCAGGCCGGGCAGACGGGAGATCGGGGACAGTGCTTGGAGTTCTGGACAAGATGATGCACGCGCGGCGTTCCGTCCTTGCGCTCTCGCTCGGAGCCGCCCTGGCGCTTGCCGGCTGCAGCGGCTCGACGCTTGGCGACTATCCGGGCTATCCCTCGACGCCACCGGGCCAGCCGACCGCGAGCGGCGAGACCATCGGCCAGGGCTCGGTGCGCGTCGCCATGCTGCTGCCGATGAGCGGCGGCGGCAGCGCCTCCTCCATCGCCACCGTCTTCCGCAACACCGCCGAACTGGCCCTGTCCGACTTCCAGGGCGCCGACGTGCAGATCCTGATCAAGGACACCGGCGGCACCGCCCAGGGCGCGCAGGCGGCCGCCCAGGCGGCCATTACGGAAGGCGCGGAACTGATTCTCGGGCCGGTCTTCGCGCCGGCCGTCGGCGGAGCGGGGGCGACCGCGCGCTCCTCCGGCGTTCCCGTCGTCGCCTTCTCCAGCGACGAGTCCGTCGCCTCGCGCGGCGTCTATCTCTTGAGCTTCCTGCCGCGCAGCGACGTGGCGCGCATCGTTTCCCATGCCGCGAGCCAGGGCAAGCGCTCCTTCGCCGCGCTGCTGCCGGACGACACCTACGGCGCGGTGGCCGAGGCCGCCTTCCGCCAGGAGGTCGGCCGCGCGGGCGGGCGCATCGTCGCCATCGAGCGCTACAAGCTGACCGGCAACGACACGGCGGACATCGCCGCCAAGGCCGGCCAGATCGCCGCCAATGCCAGCCAGATCGACGCGATCTTCGTGCCGGCGGGCAATGTCGCGCCCTTCGTGGCGCAGACCCTGTCGACCGGCGGCGTCAATCTCGGCCAGACGCGCCTGCTCGGCAGCGGCCAGTGGGACTCGCAGCAGGTGCTGAACGCGGCGCCGCTGACCGGCGCCTGGTATCCGGGCCCGGATGCCGCCGGCTTCCAGGCCTTCGCCTCGCGCTACCAGTCGCGCTACGGCTCACAGCCGCCGCGCAACGCCTCGCTCGCCTATGACGCGACGATCCTTGCCGCAGGCCTCGTGCGCTCCGCCGGTCCGGCGCGCTTTTCCGAGCGGGTGCTGACCAACCGCGACGGCTTCCTCGGCATCGACGGCGTCTTCCGCTTCGAGCGGGACGGGCGCAACGAGCGCGGCCTTGCGGTCTACGAGGTCACGGGCAGCGGCTCGCGGGTCATCTCGCCGGCACCGCGCTCCTTCGGCTCGGGCAGCTGACGGCGGCCGCCCGCCGACGTCCTCCATCCAGCCAGCGGGAGGCACCGTTGAGCCTTACTGACACGCGCATCCTTCTCGTGATCGGCGGCGGCATTGCCGCCTACAAGAGCCTCGACCTGATCCGCCGCCTGCGCGAGCGCGGTGCCAGCGTCCGGGTGGTGATGACCGAGGGCGCCTGCCGCTTCGTGACGCCGATGGCGGCCGGCGCGCTCGCCGGCGACAAGGTCTTCACCGATCTCTTCGACCGGGACGACGAACACGATGTCGGCCATATCCGCCTGTCGCGCGAGGTCGATGCCATCGTCGTCGCGCCGGCCACCGCCGACCTGATGGCGAAGATGGCGGCCGGCCTTGCCGGCGATCTCGCCGGCGCCGTGCTTCTGGCCTCGAACAAGCCGGTATTGCTCGCCCCGGCGATGAACCCGGCGATGTGGACCAATCCCGCGACCCGGCGCAATGTGGAGCAGCTTGCCCGCGACGGGCTGTCCTTCGTCGGGCCGAATGCCGGCGAGATGGCCGAGACCGGCGAGGCGGGCGTCGGCCGCATGGCCGAGCCGCTGGAGATCGTCGCCGCGCTCGAGGCCATGCTCGATCCGGTGCCGCAGGACCTTGCCGGCCGGCACGTGCTGATCACTTCCGGGCCGACGCACGAGCCGATCGACCCGGTCCGCTACATCGCCAACCGCTCGTCCGGCAAGCAGGGCCATGCCATCGCCGCCTGGATGGCGCGGCACGGCGCCCGCGTGACGCTGGTCAGCGGGCCGGTGACGCTGGCCGATCCGCCGGGCGTCGACGTCGTGCGCGTCGAGACCGCCCGGCAGATGCTGGCCGCCGTCGAGGCGGCGCTGCCGGCCGATGTGGCGGTGATGGCCGCCGCCGTCGCCGACTGGCGCACCGACGGCGAGAGCGAACGCAAGATCAAGAAGGACGGCAGCGGCAAGGTGCCGGTGCTGGCGCTGACCGAAAACCCGGACATCCTCGCCACCATCGGCCGGCACCCGACGGCGCGCCCGCGCCTGGTGGTCGGCTTTGCCGCCGAGACCAACGACGTCGTCGACAATGCCCGCGGCAAGCTGGAGCGCAAGGGCGCGGACCTGATCGTCGCCAACGACGTGTCGCCGGAAACCGGCGTCATGGGGGGCGATGCCAACACCGTGCGGCTGGTCGGCCATGACGGGGTCGCCGACTGGCCGACCTTGACCAAGGACGAAGTGGCGCGCCGGCTGGTCGCCGAGATCGCCCGCCGGCTCGCCGCCACCGTCGGCCCGGCGTGAGGCGGCCGCCCTTTCGCAAGCCCGTCTTCAGCCCGTTTCGCCAACGATTCCCGATTTCACACACGGATCCCAGCCCATGACCCTTCCCCTGCGCGTGCGCCGCCTTGCCCATGGCCTCGACCTGCCGCTGCCCTCCTACCAGAGCGAGGAGGCCGCCGGCATGGACCTTCTCGCCGCTGTCGAGGCACCGCTGGTGATCGCGCCGGGCGCTCGCGCGCTTGTCCCGACCGGCATCGCCATCGCCCTGCCGCCGCATACGGAGGCGCAGGTGCGCCCGCGCTCCGGCCTTGCCGCGCGCCACGGCGTCACCGTGCTCAACACGCCCGGCACCATCGACCCGGACTATCGCGGCGAGGTGAAGGTGATCCTGATCAATCTCGGCGAGGAGCCCTTCACCGTGGAGCGCGGCAGCCGCATCGCCCAGATGGTGGTGGCGCCGGTGGCGCGGGCCGAACTGATCGAGGTCAACGAGCTGGACGAGACCCGGCGCGGCGAGGGCGGGTTCGGCTCGACCGGGCATCATTGACGCCGCTTTCGAGTATCATTTTCTAAGATTTAGCATATTTTCGGAATCCCGTTCCATGCGTGCGCGGCTTGCGGCGACGGCAGGGTCTCGTCAGCGCCATACTGCGTGCCTAGATTGGGAGCAGAACGATGTGCCGGGCATCCGCGATCCGGCGAGAACCAGGGAGTCCGCAATGAGCGCCAACAAGCCCGGCCGTGGCCGCATCTACGCCTCCATCACCGAAACCATCGGCGACACGCCGCTCGTCCGGCTCGACCGGCTGGCGCGCGAGGCCGGCGTCGAGGCGGAGATCCTCGCCAAGCTCGAGTTCTTCAACCCGATCTCCAGCGTCAAGGACCGCATCGGCGTGTCGATGATCGAGGCGCTGGAGGCCGAGGGCAGGATCGTCCCCGGCAAGACCACCCTCGTCGAGCCGACCTCCGGCAATACCGGCATCGCGCTCGCCTTCGTCGCCGCCGCCAAGGGCTACCGCCTGATCCTGGTGATGCCGGAGACCATGTCGATCGAGCGCCGCAAGATGCTGAAGCTGCTCGGCGCCGAGCTGGAGCTGACCGAAGGCCCCAAGGGCATGAAGGGCGCCATCGCCCGCGCCGAGGAGCTGATCCAGGAGATCGACGGCGCGGTGATGCCGCAGCAGTTCGAGAACCCGGCCAACCCGGCGATCCACCGCCGCACCACCGCCGAGGAAATCTGGAACGACACGGACGGCACGATCGACGTCTTCGTCTCCGGCATCGGCACCGGCGGCACGATCACCGGCGTCAGCGAGGTTCTGAAGGCGCGCAAGCCCGACCTGCATGTGGTCGCGGTCGAGCCGACCGATAGCCCGGTCCTGTCCGGCGGCACGCCCGGCCCGCACAAGATCCAGGGCATCGGCGCCGGCTTCGTGCCGGGCATCCTCGACACCTCGGCCTATGACGAGGTCGTCACGGTGAGCAACGACGAGGCGTTCGAGATGGCGCGCAAGGTCGCGCGGATCGAGGGCCTGCCGGTCGGCATTTCCTCCGGCGCGGCGCTCGCGGCCGCGCTCAAGGTCGGCGCCCGCCCCGAGATGAAGGGCAAGCGCATCGTCGTGATCATCCCCTCCTTCGCCGAGCGCTACCTGTCGACGGCGCTGTTCGAGGGGCTGGAGTAGGCACTCCCCGCATCTTCCGAACCTTTGAGATCACAAGCGGCGGGACCCGAAAGGTTCCGCCGTTTTCGTTTGCCCGCCGAGGGCAGCGCGTCTTCCCTCTCCTTGCAGTTGTGACCGACTTGCGGTTGCGCTAGGTTGCAGCCTGTTGGGATTGCAGCAATTTCGCGCAAAGTCATGAAGCGAGGGGGCGGTCAATGGTCTCGCGGGTCACCACGGTCGCGTTCCAGGGCATAGAGGCGCAACCTGTCGACGTGCAGGTGCAGATCGGCCCCGGCCAGGTCGCCTTCACCATCGTCGGCCTGCCGGACAAGGCGGTGGGCGAGAGCCGCGAGCGGGTGCGCTCCGCGCTGATCGCCTCCGGCCTGTCGCTGCCGGCCAAGCGCGTCACCGTCAACCTTGCGCCGGCCGACCTGCCCAAGGAGGGCTCGCATTTCGACCTGCCCATCGCGCTTGCCCTGATGGCGGCGATGGGGGCGCTGCCGGCGGCCGAGCTGGAGCGTTACGTGGTGCTCGGCGAGCTGGCGCTGGACGGCACGATCTCCGCCGTCGCCGGCGTGCTGCCGGCCGCCATCGGCGCCAACACGCTCGCCCGCGGCTTGATCTGCCCTGCGCCTTGCGGCCCGGAAGCGGCCTGGGCCGATCCGGAGATGGAGATCCTGGCGCCCGTCTCGCTGATCCAGCTCGCCAACCATTTCAAGGGCACGCAGATCCTCTCCCGGCCGCAGCCGAAGCTGAGCGCCAATCCGTCTGCCCTCCCCGACCTTTCCGAGGTGCGCGGCCAGGAAAGCGCCAAGCGGGCGCTGGAGATCGCCGCGGCCGGCGGCCACAACCTGCTGATGATCGGCCCGCCGGGCGCCGGCAAGTCGATGCTGGCGACCCGCCTGCCCTCGATCCTGCCGCCGCTCAGCCCGCGCGAGCTGCTGGAAGTCTCAATGATCGCCTCTATCGCCGGGGAGCTTGCCGACGGCAAGCTCAGCGAGCGCCGGCCGTTCCGCGCGCCGCATCATTCCGCCTCGATGGCCGCGCTCGTCGGCGGCGGCATCCGCGCCCGGCCCGGCGAGGTCTCCCTCGCCCATAACGGCGTGCTGTTCCTCGACGAGTTGCCCGAGTTCCAGCCGCAGGTGCTCGACGGGCTGCGCCAGCCGCTGGAAAGCGGCGAGACGGTGATCGTGCGCGCCAACCACCGCACCAGCTATCCCTCGCGCGTGCAGCTGATCGCGGCGATGAACCCGTGCCGCTGCGGCCATGCCGGAGAGCCCGGCCATGTCTGCCGGCGCGGCGAGCGCTGCGCCTCCGAATACCAGGCGCGCCTGTCCGGCCCGCTGCTCGACCGGCTGGACCTTCGGATCGAGGTGCCGGCCGTCGCCGCCTCGGACCTCTTGCGCCCGGCGCAGGCCGAAAGCTCCGCCGCGGTGGCCGAGCGGGTGGCGCGGGCCCGCCGGCGCCAAACGGAGCGCTATGCCGCGCTCGGCGTCTCCGCCCGCACCAATGCGGCGACGGGCGCGCGGCTGATCGAGCAGGTCGCCGCCCCCGATGCCGCCGGCCTCGACCTGCTGCAATCGGCGGCCGATGCGCTGCAGCTGTCGGCACGCGGCTATCACCGGGTGCTGAAGGTGGCGCGCACGCTGGCCGATCTCGACGGCTCGGACGCCGTCTCGCGGCTGCATCTCGCCGAGGCGCTGAGCTACCGGGGCGCCAGTCTCGAGCGCCGGGCGGCCTGAGCGCCCCCTTCCGCCTCCCCTTCACCCTTGGCTGCCGGCCCCCCACGTCCTAAATGAGGATCCAACGGAGATCCTCATGAAACACTATTCCCTTCTCGATCTGGCCCCCGTGCCGGAAGGCAGGACTGCGGCCGACGCGCTTGCCAACACCATCGACCTGGCCCGCAAGGCGGAAGCCGCGGGCTATCACCGCTACTGGCTCGCCGAGCACCACAACATGCCGGGCATCGCCAGCGCGGCGACGTCCGTCGTCATCGGCCAGGTGGCGGCGGCGACGAAGACCATGCGCGTCGGGGCGGGCGGCATCATGCTGCCCAACCATTCGCCGCTGGTCATCGCCGAGCAGTTCGGCACGCTTGCAACCCTGTTTCCCGGGCGCATCGACCTCGGCCTCGGCCGCGCGCCGGGCACGGACCTGGCAACGGCGCGGGCGCTGCGCCGGCACATGGCGGGCGAGGACAACTTCCCGCAGGACGTCGTCGACCTCATCGCCTATCTCGGCGACCCGTCGGAAGGCGGACCCGTGCGCGCCATTCCCGGCGAAGGCACCCATGTGCCGGTCTGGATCCTCGGATCGAGCCTCTACGGCGCGCAGCTTGCCGCCGCCTTCGGCCTGCCTTACGCCTTCGCCTCGCATTTCGCCCCGGCGATGCTGGAGGAGGCGCTGGCCGTCTATCGCAGCACCTTCCGGCCCTCGGACCAGCTTGCCGAGCCGCATGTGATGGTCGCCGCGGGCGTCTTCGTCGCCGACACGGATGCGGAGGCCCGCTACCTGCGCTCCTCGCAGGTGCTCTCCTTCGCAAGGCTGCGCACCGGGCGCCCGGGCAAGCTGCCGGCCCCGGTCGAGGACGTCGCCGCCGAGATCCCGCCCCATGTCCTGGCGCAGGTCGACCAGGCCCTCTCGGTTTCGGCGACCGGGTCGCCGGATACCGTCCGCAAGGGGCTTGCCGCAATCCTCGAGCGCTACCAACCGGACGAGCTGATCGTCACCGGGATGATCCACGATCATGCCGCCCGGGTCCGGTCCTTCGAGCTGGCGGCCGGCATCCTGGACGATCTGGCGGAGGCCGCCTAAGGCCGCCGCCCCGCGCCCAAGGCCTTTCGCCGCAACGGTTTCTCAATCTCTCCGGCCGACACTGGGCGGGTTCGTGCGCCTTGCGCGGACCCGACCCTTGACGAGGAGAGCAGGTGGCCGCCCCGAAACGCCATGACGGAACGGAGCACCGCGACAGCGGCGCGATCGCCCCCGAGCGCGCCGAAGCTTCCCCGCGCACGCCCGCCGTTTCCGGCCCCTCGCTGCTGACGCTTGGCGTGGCCGCCGCCGGTTTTCTCGCCGGCGCCGCGCTCACCGTCTGGCTGGTTCCCGAGCCGCTGCGCCTTGCCGCGGCCGGCAGCGCGCTGGCACTTGCCGGGCTTGCCATCGGCCTCGGCGGAGTGCTGCAGGCCCAGCGCGGCACCCATATGCGCGAAATGGCGCAGGCGAGCGCCCGCCTTGCCGCGCTCGCCTCCGAACGCAACCTGCTCCAGTCCGAGAACGAACAGCTGCGCGACGAGGCCTGGCGGCTGAAGGAAAGCGACGGCCGGCTGCGCGACGTGCTCGACACGCTCGGCGACGTGGTCACCCGCTGGCGCGCCGGCGGCGAGATCGTCTATGCCAACGATGCGGCCGAACGGCTGTTTCCGGAAGGCTGGGCCCCGTCCCTGCCGGAAGCGAACGGCGGCACGGCCGGGGACGAGGCCAGCCGCGACATCCGCATGGAGACCGCCGGCGGAGAGCGCTGGTTCGCCCGGCGCGACGTGCCGGTGCGCGACGGCGCCAGCGGCGAACCGCTGATCCAGACCATCCTGCGCGACGTCACCGACCGCCGCCGCATCGAGGACGCGCTGCTTGCCGCGCGCAACCAGGCGGAGACCGCCAACGCCTCCAAGAGCCGGTTTCTCGCCACCGTCAGCCACGAGATCCGCACCCCGCTCAACGGCATTCTCGGCATGACCGGCCTGCTCGCCGACACAAGGCTGACGGCCGAGCAGGCGAGCTATGTGGAGGCGGTGCGCGCCTCCGGCGAGATCCTGCTGCTCTTGATCAACGAGGTGCTCGACCTCTCGCGCATCGAGGCCGGCCGCCTCGATCTGGCGCCGGAGGAGATCGCCCTCGCCCCGCTTGCCGAAAGCGTGGTGGAGCTGCTGTCGCCGCGGGCCCAGTCGAAGGGGCTGGAGATCGGCTGCTACATCTCGCCCGACATGCCCGCGCGCCTCGTCGCCGACCCGACGCGGCTGCGCCAGATCCTGTTCAACCTGGCCGGCAACGGGCTGAAATTCACCGAGACCGGCGGCGTCGAGATCTGCATCGAGCCGATTGTGGAGACCGGCGAAGCGACTGCCGACGGTCCTGCGCGCCGCTTCGCCATCACAGTGCGCGACACCGGCATCGGCTTTGCCCCGGAAGAGGCCGAGCGGCTGTTCGAGGAGTTCGAGCAGGTCGACCACGGCCCGGCCCGCCGCTTCGACGGCGCGGGCCTCGGCCTTGCCATCTCGCGCCGGCTGGCCCGGCTGATGGGCGGCGACGTGGTGGCCAAGTCCGCGCCGGGCGAGGGCGCCGCCTTCCGCGTCGAGCTGCCGCTGGAGGCCGCAGCGCCCGCGCCGGGAGCGGAAAACGAGGCAGCGCGCGCGCTCGCCGGCGCCCGCATCGCGCTGGTCTCGGCCAGCCGCATCGAGATGCCGCTGATCGCCCGGGCGCTCGCCGCGCAAGGCGCCGTGACCTCGCTGCTGGCGCCCGGCACGGAGGAGGGCGACGACAAGCTGCTCGCCGCCGATCTGGTGCTGCTCGACCCGCTCGCCGTCACGGACGCCGGCGCCTGGCTCGCCAGCGCCCGCGCCGCCGGGCTTGCCGCGCCTGCCGGCGTGCTGCTGGCGCCGAGCGAGCGCGACCGGCTGCCGCGCCTGCGCGAGGCCGGCTTCGGCGGCTACCTGATCCGCCCGGTGCGCGCCGCCTCGCTGGCCGAGCTCTGCGCCACGCTGCTCGGACGCGACACCGGCCTGTCGCCCTGGGACCGGCCCGAGCCGCGCTCGCTGACGGACGAGGCCGGCGACCATGCCTGCGCGCCGCGCCCCTTGCGCGTCCTCGTTGCCGACGACAACGACATCAACCGGATGCTCAGCGAGGCCCTGCTGCGCAAACTCGGCCACGAGCCGGTGGTGGCCGCCGACGGCGCCGCCGCCCTTGCCGCGGCGGCCGACGGGTCCTGCGACATGCTGCTGATGGACCTGCACATGCCCGTCGTCGACGGCATTGCGGCAATCCGCCGCTTCCGCGAGATGGAGGCAGCCGGCGGCTGGTCGCGCGCGCCCGTCTATGTGGTGACCGCCGATGTCACCGCGGATGCGGAAAAGGCGGCGCTGGCCGCCGGGGCCGATGCGGTGCTGTCCAAGCCGCTCGACCCGGACCTGCTTCGCCGGCGCATCTTCCGTCGCCCGGCCGAGACCCCGCTGGCGGGAGCGGACTGAAAACTTCGCCAATTGTCACGCAAGTGTTGGGAAAGTATGGTCTACGGCACGGCCAGCATCGTGGCCGTCCGCCATACGCGGCCGATTCGCCTGCCTGCTTCCGCCGGGATTCTTTGCCGGTTGAGGATGCCGGCAGCCCCCGGATCGGCAGGCAAGAAAGACACGAGAATGGCCGGGCCGGGCGTACCCGAAACCGGCCCCGTTGCGTGGCGGCGTCCGCGGGAGGCAAGCAGGGAAGGCTCGGGGCCATGTCAAGAAACGCTGTTCTGTCGCCGCTGTCGCCGCGCAGCCTGATGCGCAAGTTCGCTCCGGCGATGGCGACGAGCTGGCTTGCCGGGATGAAGGCCGGCCCCTCGGGCCGCAACGTGCCCAGCCTCGGCCGTATCGGATCGCTGGAAGTGCGCCTCGCCCGCAGCGCCAAGGAGATCCGCAAGGCCCAGGAGCTGCGCTACCACGTCTTCTACGAGGAGATGTCGGCCATCGCCGACGCCGCGACCCAGGCGGCCAGGCGCGACGTCGATGCCTATGACGACATCTGCGACCATCTCCTGGTGCTCGACCACGAGCTTACCGAGCGCAACAAGCTGGGCCGGCGCAAGCCGCGCATCGTCGGCACCTACCGCCTGCTGCGCCAGGACGTCGCCGAGCGCCATGGCGGCTTCTACACCGCCGCCGAATTCGACATCCAGTCGCTGGTCGACGCTCATCCGCGGCTGCAGTTCCTGGAGCTCGGCCGCTCCTGCGTGCTCAAGCCCTACCGCACCAAGCGCACGGTGGAGCTGCTGTGGCACGGCATCTGGGCCTATGTCCTGATGCACCGGATCGACGTGATGGTCGGCTGCGCCTCCATCGAGGGCACCGATCCGGACCGGATGGCCTCGCAGCTCGCCTTCCTGCACCACAATGCGCGGGCGCCGGAAGCCTGGCGGGTGCGCGCCGTCGGCGAGCGCTATGTCGAGATGAACCGCATGCCCAAGGCCCAGGTCAACGAGCGCCAGGCCCTGCGCGAGCTGCCGCCCCTGATCAAGGGCTACCTGCGGCTCGGCGCCTATATCGGCGACGGCGCGGTCGTCGACCACCAGTTCGGCACCACCGACGTGCTGATCGTCATGCCGGTGGAGGCGCTGAACAGCCGCTACGTCAACCATTACGGCGCCGACGCCGGCCGCTACGCCAGCCAGTAGCCGCTGCGGCGCGGCTCAAAGCCGCCGCGCCCAGGGCTCCAACCGATAGCGGGCGGCGATGTTCCGCGCGCCGGGTTCGATCTGGTCCGCGTCGAGCCGCACGAAGCCGACATGATCGAGAAAACCGCCGCGCTCGGGGCGCGCGAAGGCGATGAGCGCGGGATAGCAGGCGAAGGCGCCATGGCCGAGCACCGAGGCCAGCAGCGAGCGCGACAGGCCGCGGCCGCGGCACTCCCTCGCCACCCCCAGCACCGACAGCCACATCGCCCCGTCCAGTTCGCCCGCCGCCGCCACGGCGACGGGCCGGCCGCCCCGGAAGGCGCCCCAGACGCGGTTTTCCGCCGCCAGCACGTCGAGCTCGGGCAGCAGGCCGCCCGGCGAGGCGGCCGGCATCCAGTCGCGCCGGTCCGCCTGCGCCATCCACAGCTCGTGCAGGGCCGGGACATCCTCGGGGCCTGCGACCCGCACCACGAACGCCCCGGCGGAGGCGGTCACGGCTGCGGGCCGTCGTAGCCCTCGACGATCACCAGATCCGACACCGCGTGCGAGGCGCGCAGCGACTTGGCATAGGCATAGGCTTCGCTCTCGTAGCAGGCGAGCGCCTTCTCGTAGCTGTCGAACTCGATCACCACGTTGCGCTGGCGCGCGGCGCCTTCCTTGCACTCGAAGCGGCCGCCGCGGACGATGAAGCGGGCGCCATAGGCGCGAAACGCCTCCGCATTCGCCTCGATATATTTCTTGTAGGCGTCGGGATCGCTCACATCGACCCGTGCCACCCAATATGCCTTCGCCATGCCTGCACCTTTCATGGAGTTGCGTCGGGACTGCGGCCGCCCTGTGCTGCCGCGTGTCGCCCCCGCGTGTGGGGCCAAGGCGTAGCGCGCGGCCGGTAGGGCTGTAAAGCCGTGCCGGGGCGCGAACCGCTGCCATCCTGCCGTACTTAACACCCCCTTAAATCGCCGCATTTAGGCTCCAAGGCGAAGCTCGGTCAGGCGCGCTGTGCCGGAGGATCCGCACCGGATCGACCAGCAGCCGACGCCCCTGGTACACCTTGGAGGGACAGACCGAATCGATGGCTCGCGGATCGTCACCCGGAAGCCGGCGCCCCGCCCGCGTCGAGCCGAAGATGGAGCGCAGCGGCGCAACGCTCGACATGCGGCTGACCGGCGCCGACCGGCCGGCGGCCGGCGGACATGCGCCCTCTTCCTCTTCCTCCGCCCCGGCCCGCAAGCGTGCGCCCCGAAAGGCCGGCTCGCTGGAGAGCGCCGGCAACGGTTCTGGCAGCGGTTCGGGCAACGGGTCAGGTAATGGTTCCGGTCTCGGCGGGGTTTCCGGCGGCCGGCTCTCGGGCGGCGGCAATGGCGGCAGGAGCAGCGGCAAGGGCGGCGGCCGCAAGGGCGGGCGCGGCAAGTCCCGTGCAAAGCGCCAGGGCGGCGGGTTCGCGCGCCTGCTGAAGCGCGGCCTCTACTGGAGCTTCGTCCTGTGCATCTGGGGCGGCATCGCCGGCGTCGGCGTCCTCATCTATTACGCCGCCTACCTGCCGCCGACCTCCGAATGGAAAGTGCCGCAGCGCCCGCCCAACGTGCGCATCGTCGCCGCCGACGGCACCTTGATGGCGAATCGCGGCGACACCGGCGGCGAGGCGGTGCGGCTCGAACAATTGCCGCCCTATCTGCCGCAGGCGGTGATCGCCATCGAGGACCGGCGCTTCTACTCGCATTTCGGCCTCGATCCCTTGGGCCTCGGCCGTGCGGTGCTGACCAACATCACCTCCGGCCGGCTGGTGCAGGGCGGCTCGACGCTGACCCAGCAGCTCGCCAAGAACCTGTTCCTGGAGCCCGACCGGACCCTGCGACGCAAGGTCCAGGAGGCGGTCCTCGCGCTGTGGCTGGAGACCAACTACTCCAAGGACGAGATCCTGGAGATGTATCTCAACCGGGTCTATTTCGGCGCCGGTGCCTATGGCGTCGATGCGGCCGCCCGGCGCTATTTCGGCAAGTCGGCGCGCTTGATCAGCGTGTCCGAAGCGGCAACGCTCGCCGGCCTGCTCAAGGCGCCCTCGCGCTACGCCCCGACCCGCAATCCGGACCTTGCCCAGGAACGCGCCACCACCGTGCTCGCGGCCATGGCCGAGGAGGGCTATCTCACCGATGCCGAGGCGCGCGATGCCATCGCCGCGCCGCTGCGCGTCGTCACCCACCACACCTCGGCCAGCGAGAACTACATTGCCGACTGGGTGATGGAGCTGCTGCCGGGCTATGTCGGCGCCATCGAGGACGACATCGTCGTCGACACGACGATCGATCTCGGCCTGCAGATCATCGCCGAGGATTCCCTGCGCCGCGCCCTGTCCGAGGAAGGCGCCAAGCTCGGCGTCGGCCAGGGCGCCATCGTCACGCTGGACGGATCGGGCGCGGTCAAGGCGCTGGTCGGCGGGCGCGACTATGCGCAGAGCCAGTTCAACCGCGCGGTCAATGCCCGGCGCCAGCCCGGCTCCGCCTTCAAACCCTTCGTCTATCTCGCCGCGCTGGAGCGCGGGCTGACGCCGGCGACCGTGCGGGTCGACGAGCCGATCAAGATCGGCAAGTGGGCGCCGAAGAACTACACCAAGACCTATCGCGGCCCGGTGACCTTGACCGAGGCGCTGTCGCTGTCGCTCAACACCGTGGCCGCGCGCCTCGCCGAGGAAGTCGGCCCGCGCGCCATCATCCGCACCGCCCGCAAGCTCGGCATCACCTCGCCGCTCGCCTCCAACCTGTCGATCTCGCTCGGCACCTCGGAGGTGACGCCGCTGGAGATCGCCGCCGGCTACACGCCGTTCTCCAACGGCGGCTATGCGGTGGTGCCGCATGTCATCCGCCAGATCCGCACGCTCGAGGGCAAGGTGCTCTATGCGCGCACCGGCGACGGCGCGGGGCGGGTCATCGACCATGCGACGCTGGCCGACATGAACATGATGATGGCGCAGACGCTGACCACCGGCACCGGCAAGATCGCCAATCTGCCGGGCCGGCCGGCCGGTGGCAAGACCGGCACCAGCCAGGATTTCCGCGACGGCTGGTTCATCGGCTATACCGGCTCGCTGACCACCGCCGTCTGGCTCGGCAACGACGACAATTCGCCGACCAAGCGCGCCACCGGCGGTTCGCTGCCGGCCAAGGTCTGGAAGGACGTGATGCAGGCGGGGCACCAGGGCCTGCCGGTCGCCAGCCTTCCGGGCGTGTCCGACCGGCCGGTGCAGGTGGCGGAGCCTGCCGCAGCGCCGCTCGACATGCCGATGCGCGACATTCCCGCCGAGGGCGATCCGTCGCGCCGGCTGCCGCCGATGCGCGATTCGGACGGCGGCGGGGGCGGCCCGCTCGACCTCCTCAACCGGATCTTCGGGGGCTGATCGACAGGCCCCTCAGCCGGCCATGCGGGCGCGGCGGCTGACCAGCAGCGCCAGCACCGCGCCGAAGCCGTTGGCGGCGATGATCAGCGCCAGCGGCAGGGCGGTGCCGCCATGGGTGGCGCCGACGCCGATGCCGACCGCCGCGGCAATGCTCATCTGGCAGATGCCCATCAGCGAGGAGGCGCTGCCGGCCCGGTCCGGGAAGGGCATCAGCGCCGCGGCCTGCGCCTGCGGCAGGGCAAGGCCCACCCCCACCATGTAGAGCATCATCGGCGCGATGACGGAGAGCGCCGAAGGCGCGGCGAGAACCGCGACGATCATCGCCGCCCCGCCCAGCGCCAGCGCCGCGCAGCCGGTGAGGATCGTCACTTCCGCGCCCTTTTTCGGCGCCAGCCGCTGGCCGATCAGCGTTCCCACCACATAGGCGCCGGCGCAGACGCCGAAGGCGATCCCGTAGAGCGAGGGGGAGAGCCCGAAGATGTCCTGCAGCACGAAGGACGAGCCGGAGATGAAGGCGAACAGCCCGCAATAGGTCAGCGTCACCACCGCCAGATAGGCGGCATAGGCGCGGTGGCGCAGCAGGCCGCCGAAGCCCGACAGGATCGCCCGGACCGAGAAGGGCGCCGTCTCGCGTGCGCGGATCGTCTCGGGCAGCCCGCGCCAGACGCCGACGATCACCGCGGCTGCAAAGGCGACCGAGACCAGGAAGACGAAGCGCCAGCCGCCGGCCGCCGCGATCAGCCCGCCGAAGAACGGGGCGATCGCCGGGGCAAGGCCCATGATCGAGCCCATGCGGGCGAGCTCCTGGCCCGCGCGCGGGCCCTCGTAGAGATCGCGCACCACCGCGCGCGCCAGCACCACCGGCCCGGCGGCGCCGAAGGCCTGGCAGAAGCGCGCGACGATCAGCACCTCGACGGTGGGCGCCAGCGTGCAGGCAAGGCTCGCCACCGCATAGATGGCAAGCCCGGCGATCAGCACCGGCTTGCGGCCGATGCGGTCGGCGAGCGGGCCGTAGAACACCTGTCCGGCGGCGAAGCCGACGAGGAACACCGACAGGGTCAGCTGCACCGAGGCGTGGGTCGTATCGAGATCGCGCAGGATCGACGGCAGCGCCGGCAGGTACATGTCGGTGGAGATCGGGCCGAGCGCCGTCAGGCTGGCGAGCAGGATGGTGAGCGCCCAGGTGTCCGGCTTGAGGGTGTCCGGCTTGAGCATGCGAGCGGCCTTCTGGCGGCGGCGCGCGGCCGCGAGCTCGGGCGGGCGCCGGTGGGGAGAGGGCGGCTGGCGGGCGGAACTGCCGGGTCAGCCGTAGAGATGCAGGCGGCCGCCCTCGCGCTTCAGCCAGTCGCGCGCCTCCTCCGTATGCGGGGCAAGGCGGCGGCAATGGGCCCAGAAGCGCGGGCCGTGGTTCATCTCGGCGAGATGGGCGACCTCATGGGCAGCGACGTAATCGAGGATCGACGGCGGCGCAAGCACAAGCCGCCAGGAGAAGGACAGCCGCCCGTCCGAGGTACAGGAGCCCCAGCGGCTGCGGGTATCGCGCAAGGTGAGCGCCGTCGGCGTGCGGCCCAGCGCTTCCGCGTGGCGCGCGACCGCGCGCTCAAGGTCCCGCCGCGCCTCGCGCTTCAGCCAGTCGGTGAGCTTGCGGGCGATGTGTTCGTCCGCGCCCGGCACCAGCAGCCGGCCCACCGCATAGCCCTCGGCTTCGCTGTCCGCATCCGGCTCCGGCGCCGGCTCGGCGCGCACCAGTCCGCGCAAGCCCCCCGCTGCAACGATCCGGTGCGCCGCCCCGCGCAGCGGGATCACGCCCCCTTGCGCGAACGGCACCGCCTCGGGCCGCTCGCCGAGCCGCCCGGCCAGCCAGCCGCGCTGGCGCTGCGCGAAGTCGCGCGCGGTGGCCAGGGTTCCGCCCTTCGGCACGGTCAGCACCGGCGCGCCGCCGTCCGGCGGCACGCGCAGGATATAGCGGCGCGCCTGCGGGTTGCCGCGCAGCACGATGCGCTGCTCCCGCCCGTCGATCTCCAGCGTGATCGCCTCGGGCAGGACCGGTTGTTGCCGGCGCAGGCGGAACAAGCCGCTCACGCGCCGGCCAGCTCGTCGAAGCGCTTGCGGACGGTGCCGTTCAGCGGGTTCTTCGCGCTCCAGCGATAGCGGATCGTCTCGAAGCGCATGGAGCGGGTGTCGACCAGCAGCAGCCGGCCGAGCAGGCCCTCGCCGAAGCCGACGATCTCCTTGATCGCCTCCATCGCCTGCATCGTGCCGACGATGCCGGTCAGCGCGCCGAGCACGCCGGCCTCGGCGCAGGTCGGCAGCAAGCCGTCCGCCGGGCGCTCGGGGAAGAGGCAGCGATAGGTCGGGTTCGGCGTGCCGTCCTCGCCCGCCTCGTACGGCTTCAGCAGCGTCAGGGAGCCGTCGAGCCGACCGACCGCGCCGGTGACCAGCGGCTTGCCGGCGAAGAAGCAGGCATCGGAAACCAGGTAGCGGGTGGCGAAATTGTCGGACCCGTCGACCACGAGGTCGTAGCGCGAAATCAGCGCCAGCGCGTTGGTCGCGCCGAGCCGCGCCACATGCGGCTCAACCTTCACATGCGGGTTCAGCCGGGCGATCGCCTCGGCCGCGCTCGCCACTTTCGGCTCGCCGAGATGGTCGGTGTCGTGGATCACCTGGCGCTGCAGGTTGGACAGGGACACGGTGTCGTCGTCGACGACGCCCAGCGTGCCGACGCCGGCCGCCGCCAGATATTGCAGCACCGGCGCGCCGAGCCCGCCGGCGCCGATCACCAGCACCCTTGCGGCCTTCAGCTTCTGCTGGCCGGGGCCGCCGACATCCTGCAACACGATGTGGCGGGCATAGCGTTCGAGTTCTGCGGGCGAAAGCGGGGTCATCAAGGGATCCGGAGCGTCGAAAGAAGGAGGCGAATGGTCAGCGCAGTAGGCGGCCGACCAGCCGGGCGGTATAGTCGACCATCGGGATGACGCGGGCATAGTTCAGCCGGGTCGGGCCGATCACGCCGAGCACGCCGATGATCCTCTCGTCCTGGTCGCGGAAGGGCGAGACGACGATGGAGGAGCCGGACAGCGAGAACAGCTTGTTCTCCGAGCCGATGAAGATGCGCACCCCCTCGCCGCCCTCGGCGGCGGTCAAGAGCTGGATCAGGTCGCGCTTGTTCTCCAGATCGTCGAACAGCAGGCGGATGCGCTCCAGGTCCTGCTCGGCCTCCAGATGCGACAGCAGGTTGGAGCGGCCGCGCACGATCAGCGAGCCGGCCGCGTCGACCACGCCGGAGCGGGTGGCGATGCCCGCTTCCACCAGCTTGGCGGTCAGCTCGTCCAGCTCCTTCTGGTGGCGGTCGCGCTGGATCTCCAGTTCGCGCCGCGCCTCGGCGAGCGTCCGCCCGCGGATCAGGCTGGTGAGATAGTTCGACGCCTCGATCAGGGCGGTCTGCGGCAGGCCCGGCGGCAGGTCGACGATGCGGTTCTCCACCGAGCCGTCGTCGCCGACCAGCACGACGAGCGCCTTCAGCGGCTCGATGCGGACGAATTCGACATGGCGCAGGCGCACGTCCGCCTTGTGGGTGAAGACGACGCCGGCGCCGCGCGACAGGCCGGACAGCATCTGGCTGGCCTCGGTCAAGAGCTGCTCGCTGGTGCGCTCGCTGCGCGCCGCCTTGACCTGGATGTCGATCTGGTCGCGCTCCTCGCGCGTCAGGTCGCCGACCTCCAGCAGCGCATCGACGAAGAAGCGCAGGCCCCCTTCCGTCGGCATGCGTCCGGCCGAGGTATGCGGCGAATAGAGCAGCCCGGCATGTTCCAGGTCCGACATGACATTGCGGATCGAGGCCGGCGACAGCTGGATGCCCGGCAGGCGCGATAGGTTGCGCGACCCCACCGGTTCGCCGGTGTCGAGATAGGATTCGACGATGGCGCGGAAGATCTCCCGCGACCGCTTGTCGAGATCGCCAAGGCTCACGGACGGCACACCCAGCGTCACGTTCCTGCTCCCCGGTTCTGCAAATCCACCTTCGGCACTTCAGGTCCCCTGCCCCGTCGCTCCGCCCGGCATCGCGGCGCATCCCCGAATATAGTGCGCCCTGCGCGCGATTGCCCATGCCTTAGGTGCGGTCCGACCGGCCGCGCCACGGGACAAGCGGCAGACAGGCATTTCATTCCGGTCCCATATTGGATTAAGAGGGACGCGAAACAGGAGCAAGGGGCATCGACGCCCCGCGCGGCAGGCTTGAAGGGGATCGACATGCGGCCATCCAAACGTGCAGCGGACGAGTTGCGCGCCGTGACGCTGGAACGGAGCGTTTCCAAGCACGCGGAAGGATCGTGCCTGGTCAAGTTCGGCGACACGCATGTGCTGTGCACGGCGAGCCTGGAAGAGCGCATTCCGCCCTGGCTGCGCGGCCAGGGTCGCGGCTGGGTCACGGCAGAATACGGCATGCTGCCGCGCGCCACCGGCGAGCGCATGCGCCGCGAGGCGTCCTCGGGCAAGCAGTCCGGCCGCACCCAGGAGATCCAGCGGCTGATCGGCCGCTCGCTGCGCGCCATCGTCGACCTGCCGCTGCTCGGCGAGCGCCAGATCTCCGTCGACTGCGACGTCATCCAGGCCGATGGCGGCACCCGCACCGCCGCGATCACCGGCGCCTGGGTCGCCCTGCACGACTGCATCGAGTGGATGCGCGCCCGCGACATGGTCGCCGGCAAGGTGCTGAAGGACCATATCGCCGCGATTTCCTGCGGCATCCATGGCGGCCAGGCGGTGCTCGATCTCGACTATCTCGAGGATTCGGACGCCGACACCGACGCCAATTTCGTCATGACCGGCTCCGGCGGCATCGTCGAGATCCAGGGCACGGCGGAGGGCGAGCCCTTCTCCGAGGAGCAGTTCGCCCAGCTGTTGGCGCTGGCCAAGTCCGGCATCGGCCGGCTGGTCGACCTGCAGAAGATGGCGATCTCGTGAGGCGCGCATGACCGACACCCCCTCCCCCGTGCGCCGGCTCGAGCCGGGCCGGATCGTGCTGGCGAGCCACAATCCGGGCAAGCTGCGCGAGTTCGACGACCTGATGGCGCCCTACGGCTACGAGGTCGTCTCGGCCGGTTCGCTCGGCCTGCCGGAGCCGGAAGAGACCGGCACCACCTTCGAGGCAAATGCAGAGCTGAAGGCGCGCGCGGCCGCCGAGGCGTCCGGCCTGCCGGCGCTCGCCGACGACAGCGGCTTCTGCGTCGTCGCGCTGAACGGCGATCCCGGGGTCTACTCGGCCCGTTGGGCGGGACCGGAGAAGGATTTCGCGATGGCGATGCGGACCATCGAGGAAAAGCTGCATGCCGCCGGCGCGACCGCTCCGGCCGACCGCCGCTCGTCCTTCGTCGCCGTGCTGTGCCTTGCCTGGCCGGACGGCGAGATCGCCCTGTTCCGCGGCGAGGTCGAGGGCACCGCCGTGTGGCCGCCGCGCGGCAGCGGCGGCTTCGGCTACGACCCGATGTTCCAGCCGGACGGCGAAAGCCGCACCTTCGGCGAGATGTCGGCGGAGGAAAAGCACGGCCAGAACGGCACCGCGCTGTCGCACCGTGCCCGCGCCTTCGCGGACTTCTCGGCGCGCTGCCTGGAGGCATGATGGCGCAGGCGGACGGCGGTTTCGGCATCTATGTGCATTGGCCTTTCTGCGAGGCCAAATGCCCGTATTGCGACTTCAACAGCCATGTCCGCCATGCCGGCGTCGATCAGGCGCGCTTTGCCGCGGCTTTCGAGCGGGAACTCGCCTATTTCGCCGCCCGCACGCGCGGCCGCCGGGTCGATTCCATCTTTCTCGGCGGCGGCACCCCGTCATTGATGCTCCCCGCGACCGTCGGCCGCGTGCTCGACGCCATCGCCGGCCACTGGGAAATCTCGCCCACCGTCGAGGTCTCGATGGAGGCCAACCCATCCTCGGTGGAGGCGGAGCGGTTCCGCGGCTATCGCGCGGCCGGCGTCAACCGCCTGTCGCTCGGCGTGCAGTCCTTGCGGGATGCGGACCTGAAGCGCCTCGGCCGGCTGCATGACGCTGCCCAGGCGCGCGAGGCGATCGGCATCGCCCGCGCGACCTTCGAGCGCATCTCCTTCGACCTGATCTACGCCCGGCCCGACCAGAGCGCCGCCGCCTGGCGCACCGAGCTGGAGGAGGCGATCGGCCTTGCCGCCGACCACCTGTCGCTCTACCAGCTCACCATCGAGCAGGGCACGCCCTATTTCGAGCTGCACCGCACCGGCAAGCTGGTGGTGCCCGATCCCGACACCGCCGCCGATCTCTACGACCTGACGCAGGAGATCTGCACCGCCCACGGCATGCCGGCCTACGAGGTCTCCAACCACGCCGTGCCCGGCGCGGAATGCCGGCACAATCTCGTCTACTGGCGCTACGGCGACTATGTCGGCGTCGGCCCCGGCGCCCATGGCCGGCTGACCGGCGGCAACGGCAAGTTCGCCACCGCCACCGAACGCCACCCCGAGACCTGGCTCGCCGCCGTCGAGGCGCGCGGCGAGGGGCTGGTGGAGGACATGTCGCTGACCCAGGAAGAGCAGGGCGACGAGTTCCTCCTGATGGGCCTGCGGCTGGTGGAGGGCGTCGACCTTGCCCGTTTCGAGGCGATTTCCGACCGCCGGATCGATCCGCGGCGTGTCGCCGACCTCATCGAACACGGCATGGTGGAACGACTCGATGGCACGCGAATGCGAGTCACGCCGGCCGGATGCCTCGTTCTGGACGCCGTCGTCGCCGATCTTGCATCGTGATTTTTTACGATATCTTCTGAAAAAACGCAGGCACCGCAACTTTTTTCCACCGCGTGGCCGCTTCCGGCAAGATCCTGTCTTGTCTCGCGTTTTCGCAGCGCTTGCGAGAAGTTTCCCTCCGCGGAACCGCTGCGTCCGGTATCCCCGCACCGCTTCGGCCGATGTAGACCTCCGTACAGGTTGAAGCGGCGTTGATCTTTGTCATACTATTTTGCAATGCGAAAAAAGGCAGGCGGCTTATGCTGCACCGCCTCACGGAGATTGCGAGGTCGGTCACGTGTTCTATCAGGTCTACGAATTCAATCATGCGGCGATGAGTCCGCTGCGGGCGAGCGCGGACATGACGCGCCTGTACTTCCAGAACCCGCTCAATCCGTTCTCTCACACCCCGATCGGGCGCTCGGTCGCCGCGGGCTGCGAGATGATCGAGCGGATGACCCGGCGCTACGGCAAGCCGGAATTCGGCCTCACCCAGACCACCGTCAGCGGCGTCAAGGTGCCGGTACGCGAGGAGATCGTCTGGAAGAAGCCGTTCTGCAATCTCCTGCATTTCGACCGCAAGCTCGGCGAGCGCAAGCACAAGGGCCCGCGCATCCTGATGGTTGCGCCGATGTCCGGCCACTATGCGACGCTGCTGCGCGGCACGGTCGAGACGATGCTGCCGAGCGCGGACATCTACATCACCGACTGGATCGATGCGCGCATGGTGCCGCTCACCGAGGGGCGCTTCGATCTCGACGACTACATCGACTACGTCATCGAGATGCTGCAATTCCTGGGCCCGGACACCCATGTCATGGCCGTGTGCCAGCCCTCGGTCCCGGTGCTCGCGGCCACGGCGGTGATGGAGGCGCACAACGACCCTTGCGTCCCCGCCAGCGTCACCCTGATGGGCGGGCCGATCGACACGCGGATCAATCCGACCGCCGTCAACGACCTGGCCGAGAACAAGAGCATCGACTGGTTCGAGCGCAACGTCATCATGAAGGTGCCGTTCCCGCAGCCGGGCTTCATGCGCGACGTCTATCCGGGCTTCCTGCAGCTTTCGGGCTTCATGAGCATGAACCTCGACCGGCACGTCAACGCCCATCACGAGTTCTTCCAGCATCTCGTCTCCGGCGACGGCGACAATGCCGAGAAGCACCGCGACTTCTACGACGAATATCTCGCCGTGATGGACCTGACGGCGGAGTTCTACCTGCAGACGGTGGAGACCGTGTTCATCCGCCACGCGCTCGCCAAGGGCAAGATGCGCCATCGCGGCGATCTGGTCGATTGCGGCGCCATCCGCCGCTCGGCCCTGCTCACCATCGAGGGCGAGAAGGACGACATCACCGGCCGCGGCCAGACGATGGCGGCGCACAACCTGTGCGTCAATCTCTCGCCCGACCTGCGCGCCCATTACATGCAGCCCGATGTCGGCCATTACGGCGTGTTCAACGGCTCGCGCTTCCGCTCGGAGATCGCCCCGCGCATCCTCGACTTCATGCGCAGCCACGCGCATCTGCCGGCCAGCGCGCCCAAGGCCGCCGACACGGCGAAGTCGGCATCCGCCGAGGTGACCATTCCCGTCGCCGAGAAGCCTGCAGAGGCGAAGCCCGCTGCAAAGGCGCCCGCAAAGGCGGCTTCCGATCCGCTGGCCGAGGTGCTGCTGGCCAGGCCGCGCGGCGTTGCCGACGACCTCACCGCGATTTCCGGCGTCGGTCCGAAGCTGCAGACCGCGCTCAACGGCGCCGGCATCTTCCACTACTGGCAGATCGCCGCGCTCACCGACGAGCAGATCGCCGCGCTCGACAGCCGCCTCGACTTCCGCGGCCGCATCGACCGCGACGGCTGGATCGAGCAGGCCCGCAAGCTCGCCGAGCAGCCCGCCACGCACTGAGCAGCGGGCAGTGAGCGCGCCGACATGAGCTCCTGGCTCATCGCCATCGACGGCGGCGGCAGCACCTGCCGCGCCGCCCTTGCCGGCCCTGACGGCGAGATCGTCTCGCGCGGTCTCGCCGGCCCCGCCAATATCGCGACCGACCCGCAGCAGGCCGCCGCAAACATCGTCGCCGCGGCGCGTTCCGCCCTTGCCGAGGCCGGGCTGCCGGCGGAAGCGATCGCCTCCTGCCCGGCGCTGCTCGGCCTTGCCGGCGCCCGCCAGCTCGGCCGCGACGGCCGCTCGCTTCTCTCCCTTCCGTTTCCGCAGGTGGAGCTCGTCGGCGACGGCGAGATCGCGCTGGAAGGCGCGCTCGGGGGCCATGACGGGATCATGGCGATCCTCGGCACCGGCTCGGCCTTTCTCGCCCGCCGGGACGGCGAGATCCGCAGCGTCGGCGGCTGGGGCGTGCATCTCGCCGACCAGGGGGGCGGTGCCCGGCTCGGCCGCGAGGCGCTGAAATCGGCGCTGCTGTCGCGCGACGGGGTGCGCCCGCGCGGGTTGCTTGCCGAAACGCTGCTTGCCGCCTTCGGCGACGATCCCGCCCGCATGGTCGCCTTCGCCGGCTCCGCCCGCCAGGCCGATTTCGCCCGCCACGCCCCGGCGGTCTTTGCCGCAGCCGATGCCGGCGACGGCGAGGCCGAGGCCCTGCTTGTCGCCTTCATCAAGGAGGTGGAGGAGATGCTGACCGTGCTTGTCTTTCCCGGTTGCCAGCGCATCGTGCTGATGGGCGGCCTCGCCCCGTTCTATGCGCCGCGCCTCGCGCCGCCCCTTGCCGGGCTCCTTGCCGCGCCGCTCGGCGATGCGCTGGACGGGGCCGTGCGCATGGCGAGGCGCGCGTTTTTCGCCGCCTGACGCTTGCGCGCCGCCAGCCGCTGACGCAAAAAGCGCCAACAACCTCCCGCCGGCGACAGCCGGCCCCGACGCGGGATGCCCGGACCATGCCTGACGAGACCCCCCGGCGCCCCCTGGCGATCTCTGCCGCCAAGATCTTCGACGGCGAAAGCTGGCACGAGAACGCGGTGCTGCTGGTGGAAAACGGCGGCGTCGCCGGCATCGTCCGCAGCCACGACCTGCCGGGCGACGCCGAGCGGATCGAAGCGGCCGGCGACATGCTGGTGCCCGGCTTCATCGACCTGCAGGTCAATGGCGGCGGCGGGGTGCAGTTCAACACCGCGCCCGACCGCGATGCCATCGCCGCCATCGCGGCCGCCCATCGCCGCTTCGGCACCACCGCCTTCCTGCCGACGCTGATCACCGACACGCCGCAGACGACCGCGCAGGCGATTCGCGCCGCCATCGGCGCGGCGACCAGCGTGCCCGGCTGCCTCGGCCTGCATCTGGAGGGGCCGCATCTCGCCCCCGCGCGCAAGGGCGCCCACGCCGCCGAGCTGATCCGGCCGATGGACGAGGAGGACGTCGCGCAGCTCGTCGAGGCCGCCCGCCGCCTGCCGCTGCTCGTCGTCACGCTGGCGCCCGAGATCGTGCCGAGCGAGACGATCCGCCGCCTCGTCGATGCCGGCGTCGTGGTCAGCCTCGGCCACAGCGACGCCGACCACGCGGCCGCTTTGGCGGCGACCGTCGCCGGCGCGCGCCTCGTCACGCATCTCTTCAACGCCATGAGCCCGCTTAGTCACCGGGCGCCGGGCCTTGCTGGGGCGGCGCTGGCCACCGGCGCGCTGTCGGCCGGCATCATCGTCGACGGGCTGCATGTCACCGATCCGGTGATCGGCATCGCCGCGCGCGGCAAGGCCGGCCCCGGCCGCCTCTTCGTCGTCACCGACGCGATGGCCCCGCTCGGCACCGACGCCACGTCCTTCACGCTGAACGGCCGCGAGATCGCCCGCGAGCAGGTCGGCGAGGGGCTCGGCCGGCTGACCCTTGCCGACGGCACGCTGGCGGGTGCCGATATCGACATGTCCGCCTCGCTGCGCCGGCTCGCGGGCCCTGTCGGCCTGCCGCTGGAGCTGGCCCTGCGCATGGTCTCGCTGCATGCGGCGGAGGCCGCCGGCCTTGCCGAGCGCAAGGGCCGGCTGCTGCCCGGATTTGACGCGGATTTCGTCGAGCTCGATAGCGCCTTGCGGGTCCGCGCCACCTGGATCGCCGGCAGCCGGCTCTATTCGGCCTGATCCATGGGTTTCGCCTTGCCGCGATAGAAGGCCATCGCCTCTTCGCCGATATCGGCCTCGTCATAGGCGCCGATCAAGACGCCGGTGCGCCCGCCCGCCCCGCCGCGCCGGGCCAGGATCTGCGCATCGCTCACCGTCGTGCGCTGGCTGAGCCGCAGGCCCCAGTCGGCCAGCAGGGCGCGCAGCCGCGCCACCTCGCCCGCATGGGCGGGATCGCGGCCGAGATCGACGAATTCGGACGGATCGCTTGCCAGGTCGAACAGCATCGGCGGCAGCCCGCCTTCCGCGTGGATCAGCTTGTAGCGGCCGTCGAACACCATGAAGAGCCGGGCATCCGCGACCGAGACGCCGAGCCGGTCGGCCATCGGCGTGCAGGAATAGTCGTATTCGCTGATCGCCGCGCGCCGCCAGTCGGCAGGCCTTTCGCCGTGCAGCCAGGGCAGCAGCGAGCGCCCCTCCAGGATGTGGCCGGGCAGCTCCGCCGCCTCTCCGTCCCGGCGTCCGGCCACGTCGACGAAGGTGGCGGCGAGATCGATCGCCTCGACCAGCGCGTCGCAGGTGCCGCCCCGGGTCGCATCGGCCCTTGCCGAGGGGTCGTAGACGATCAGCGGCACCTTCACCGAGGGCTCGTGGAACAGGTCCTTCTCGCCCAGCCAGTGGTCGCCGAGATAGTCGCCATGGTCGGAGGTGACGACGATCATCGTGTCGTCCAGCGCACCGCTTTCCTCCAGCACGTCGAGCAGCCGGCCGAACTGGTCGTCGCACTGGCGCACCAGGCCCATATAGGCGGGGATCGCCGCCTCCCGAACCTCGTCGCGGGCGAAGCTGCGCGAGGCCCGGCTCTGCATGAAGGCCTCGAAGACCGGATTGGGGTCGGCGCGCTCGCGCTCATCGCGCAAGGCCGGCAGCACGTCCTCGGGGCCGTACATGTCGTGATAGGGCGCCGGCACGATATAGGGCCAGTGCGGCTTGATGTAGGAAACGTGGCAGAGCCAAGGGACCGCCCGCCGCTCCTTGCGCCGCTCGGCGAGAAAGGCCAGCGTCTCGTCGGTCAGCCAGGGCGTCTCGGCATCCTCTTCCCGCACATTCGCCGCCAGCCCGGCATTGCGCATCAGCCAGCCGCTCTCGACTTCGCCGCGCCCCTCCGCGTCCCGCTCCGCCGAAAGGCCGGAATTGGCATGGTCGTGCCAGGGGTTGCGGCTGTCATAGCCGCGCGCCTTCAGGAAGGCGTTATAGGGCGAGGGCTTGGCGTCATAGGGCCCGTCCGGGCCTTCCGCCCACAGCCCGTCGTCGCGCACCCTGGCATCGAAGCCGCATTCGGCGATGCGCGTGCCGACGATGCCGCCGCGCGAGATGCCGAGCCGGTCGAGCCCGGCATCGTCGACCTTCATGTGGGTCTTGCCGATCAGCACCGCATCCATGCCGCGCGCCCGCAGGTGGTCGCCCAGCGTCACCTCGCCCGCCTTCAGCGGATAGTTGTTCCAGGCCGCGCCGTGCGAGCCGACATAGCGCCCGGTATAGAAGCTCATGCGCGAGGCGCCGCAGATCGGCGACTGCACATAGGCATTGGTGAAGCGCACCCCGCGCGCCGCCAGCCGGTCGAAATTCGGCGTCTTGAGCCGCGGATGGCCGGCGCAGCCGAGATAGTCGAAGCGCAGCTGGTCATACATCACGAAAAGGATATTGCGCGCGCGTCTCGCCACTCCCGGACACTCCCTTCAGGCCCAAATCACCTGCCCAACGGCCCGCAGTTGAGCCGAGCCGGCCGGGTCAGGCAAGTGCAGGCCCGCTCTGCCGGCCTGCGGTTATACAAACTCATCCAAATCTCATTTTACATTACCTTTTGCATGGATCACCCTGTCAGCCTTGCCGGTCGCCTGCACCTAGGGCAGGAGTTGTCGCGGCGCGTGCCAGCGGCTAAGAGCAGGACGACAGGGAACGCAAGGCAGCCCGCGAGGGCTGCGGGCCGCATGCCGCCGAGCGGCAGGTCCGCGCTGGGGAGGAAGAAAGCAAATGCGCCAATCCGTCGAACGGCTGCTGGAGCGGCTTTCCGCCTGGCTGGCGATCGTCGGCGGCGCGGTGCTGGTCGCACTGACGGTCGCGACCGTCGTGTCGATCACCGGCCGCGCGCTGACCTCCGTGGGCCTCGGGCCGATTCCGGGCGACTACGAACTGGTGGAGGCCGGCACCGCCTTCGCGATCTTCGCCTTCCTGCCCTGGTGCCAGCTCAATCGCGGCCATGTCACGGTCGACCTGTTCCTTGCCCGCTTCGGCCCCAGGGTCAACGCAGGCGTCGATCTCGTCGCCAACATCCTGATGACGCTGGCGAGCGGGCTGATCTGCTGGCGCCTGTGGCTCGGCATGCTGGACAAGCAGGCTTATCACGAGACCACCTTCATCCTGCAGTTTCCGCTGTGGTGGCCCTATGCCGCGGCGGTGGCCGGTGCCGGTTTTGGCGTGGTGGTCTGCGCCTACACGGTCTGGCGCAGCCTGGACGAGACCCTTGCGCGGCCGCTCGCCGCCGGCCGGGAGTAACCGAACGTGTCATCGCTCGAATACGGCCTGTGGTCGGTTCCCGTCCTGCTGCTGATGATCTTCCTGCGCCTGCCCATCGGCCTGTCGATGCTGCTGGTCGGCATCGCCGGCACGTCGCTGGTCACGGGGAGCTCGGTGCCGATCCTGGCGCAGCTCAAGTCGCTGGTCTACAGCACCTTTTCCAACTACTCGCTGTCCATCGTGCCGCTGTTCCTGCTGATGGGCCAGTTCGCCACGCGCGGCGGCATGTCGCGCGCCCTGTTCCGCGCCGCCGAGACCATGGTCGGCCACCGGCGCGGCGGCGTCGCCATGGCGGCGGTCGCGGCCTGCGGCGGCTTCGGCGCGATCTGCGGCTCCTCGCTCGCCACCGCCGCGACCATGGGCCAGGTGGCGCTTCCCGAGATGCGGCGCTGCGGCTATTCCGGCGCCCTGTCGACCGCCTGCCTTGCCGCCGGCGGTACGCTCGGCATCCTCATTCCGCCCTCCGTGGTGCTGGTGATCTACGCCATCCTGACGGAGCAGAACATCGCCAAGCTCTTCGTCGCCGCTTTCATTCCCGGCATCCTTGCCGCCCTCGGCTACATGCTCACCGTCTCGCTCTATGTGCGCTTCCGCCCGAACAGCGCCGGCAGCCAGGACAAGGCGAGCCGAGCGGAGCGAATCGCCGCGCTGATCGCCGTCTGGCCGGTGATGGTGATCTTCGTCGCGGTGATCGGCGGCATCTATTCCGGCGTCTTCACCCCGACCGAGGGCGCTGCCGTCGGCGCGGCCGGCACCGGCATCGTCGCCCTTCTCAACGGCGGGCTCGACCGCAAGGGGCTGGTGGAGTCCTTCCTGTCGACCGCCAGCGCCACCGGCATGATCTTCTTCATCGTGCTCGGCGCCACGGTCTACAACGGCTTTCTCGCCTTCTCCCAGCTGCCGCAGCAGTCGGCGGCCTATGTCGGCGAACTCGGCCTCAATCCCTGGACCGTGCTGCTGATCATCCTGGTCTGCTACCTCGTCTTCGGCTGCATCATGGATTCGCTCTCCATGATCCTGCTGACGATCCCGATCTTCTTTCCCATCGTCTCGGCGCTCGACTTCGGCCTGCCGCCGGAGGAGTTCGCCCTGTGGTTCGGCATCATCGTGCTGATCGTGGTGGAGGTGGGATTGATAACGCCGCCGGTCGGCATGAATCTCTTCGTCATCAACTCGATGGCGCCCGACGTGCCGCTGTCGCAGACCTTCCGCGGCGTCGTGCCCTTCATCGCCAGCGACATCGTCCGGGTGGCGATCCTGGTGCTGTTCCCGGGCCTGACGCTCGCCCTTGTGCGGCTGCTCTACTGACGGGGCCGCGAGGCCCCGCTCAGACCCTTGCCGGATCGAAGTCCGGCAGGCGCAATTCCTTCAGCATGTACCACTGGTCGAGGTTCTGCCGCACGACCGGCTCGAAATGCCGGTCGAGCGCGGCAATTCCGGCCCTTGTGGCGCACTCGGGCGCACCGTCCCGCTGAAAATCGAGCGGCGCGCCGACATGCACCCGGTAGCGCGCCGCGCTTGAGCGCAGCACGTGGATCGGCACCACCGGCGCCCCGGTTCTCAAGGCCAGCTTGATCGCGACCGAGGCATTGCCGCGCTCCGGCAGCGGCCGGCCGAAGGCGGGCAGGTGGACCTGCCGCTCGCGCACCTCGTCGACGAACAGGATCGCGTCGAAGCCCTCTCCAATCACCAGCCGGTGCAGGTGCCGGGCCGAGCGCTGGCCGGGCGGAAACACATAGAGGCCGTAGCGGGCGCGCATCTCGTGCAGGATCCGGTTGGAGACGCGCGAGGGCTCCGGCTGCCAGGTGCCGACCGCCTCGCGGCCGAACGTGTTGAGCACACTCTCGAAACACAGTTCGAACGGCCCCAGATGGACGCAGGCGAAGACGACCGGCGCGTCCGCCGGCAGCCCGGCCAGCGTGCCGTGCGGGTCGTCGACCTCCAGCCGCCCCGCCGCCCGCAGCCGCTCGATCGTCGCATATTCGGCCAGGATCGCGCCCGCCCCCTGCCACCAGCGGCGCACCGCCGCGTCCTGCTCGGCGGCGGCGAGCGGCGCGCGTGGATGCAGCCGGCCGAACGTCCAGGCGAGCCGGCGGGCATAGATCCGCCGCCGCTCCAGATGCCGGACCAGCGGCGCGAACGCCCGGCCGAAGCGCGGGGCAAAGCCGACCGGCAGGCGACGCAGTATTTCTTGGACGGCGCGCTTGACCGGCCCCAGCACCGTTTCGCGGCGCCGGGGCTCGCCCGGCACCTGCCGCGCATGGGTTTCCTCGAAGGCGACCGGCGGGATGCGCCGGCGACCGCGAACGGCGGTCACGGCAAGGCGCTCACGGATGCGCTTGGCGGTGCGCGTGCGGCGCCGCGGCGCGGCGCGGCTGAAGCCGCATCGGCAGGCGCTCGCCCGGGCGCAGCGTCAGCCGGCAGACCGGCTGCACGTCGGTGCCCGGCTCCAGCCGCACGTCGAAGCCCTGCGCCAGCATCGCCAGCGACAGGATCGATTCGGTCAGGCCGAAGGCAAGGCCGGCGCAGATGCGCGGCCCGATGGCGAAGGGCACGTAGCCGAATTTCGACTGGCCGCCGCGCGTTGCGCCGAGGAACCGTTCCGGCTCGAAATTGTCGGCGCGCTGCCACAGTTCCGGATTGCGGTGCAGCAGCCAGGGCACGACCATGACCAGCGAGCCCTTGGGCGTCGCGACGCCGCCGATCGTGTCGTCGGCCAGCGCCTCGCGGGCAAGGATCGGCACGGGGGGATAAAGCCGCAGGGTCTCCTCGATCACCGCGCGGGTATAGGACAGGCGGGCGACATCGGAAAACTCCGGCGTCCTGCCGGCCAGCACCGTGTCGAGCTCGGTCTTGAGCGCCTCGCGCGCCCAGGGCGCCTGGGACAGCAGGAACCAGGCCCAGGCCAGCGTGTTGGCCGTCGTTTCGTGGCCGGCCATGAAGATCACCGCCGCCTCGTTGCGGATCGCCTCGCGCGACAGCGGCTTGCCGTCCTCGTCGCGGGCCTCCAGCAGCCCGCCGATCACCGAGGTCTCGCCGTCGCTCCGGCGCGCCTCGTAGCTGGTGATGATCTCGTCGAGCACCTTGTCGATGCGCGCGACCGCGCGGCGGATCGCCCGGCCGCGCCGGCGCGGCAGCCAGTCGGGCAGGCCGAGCAGCGAGATCAGGTCGATCTGGTCGATATGGCGCTGATAGTCGGTGAAGCTTTCGACCACTTCGGCGGCGTAGTCGCGTCCGAGCTGGCTGCCGAAGATGGTCCGGCAGATGATCTCCGCCGTCAGGTGCGCCATCTCCTGCAGCATGTCGACCGGTGCATCCGGACCGGCCGCCTCCCAGGCGGCGCGCCGCTCGGCGATGGTCTCGGCCATGACGGGGAAAAAGTCGCGGACCTTCGAGGCGTGGATGATCGGGCCGACGATCTGGCGGCGGCGGCGCCAGGTCTCGCCGTCGGAGATGAACAGGCCGTCGCCGAGCAGCGGTTCCAGCGCGTGGCGCATCTGCGCGCTCTTGCGCTCGAACGTATCGTGCTTGCGCACGAAGGCTTCCTGGACCAGGTCCGGACTGTTGCAGACGAAGATCTGCTTGCGCAGCACGGCGACGCGCAGCCAGGGTTTGGCGAAGGCCGAGGTCGGCCAGACCGAGAGGAAGTTGCGGCGGGCGAGCCCGATCAGCTTCCAGACCGGCGGCGTCGATGCCGGGCGCAGCGGGCAGGGCGGCATATAGGTGCCGGGCGCCGCTGCCTCGACGTCTGGCGCCGGCGCCTCGGCGGGCGCGGAAGAGGCTGCGCCATGGCCGGCGACCGGGCAGCCGGCGGCGGACTTGTCCCCGGTCCTATCCCCGCTGGGGAGTCCTGCACTCTCCCCGTCGATGGTTCCTGTCGGTCGCTGCATGGGTTCTGTCCGGGGTCCTGTCCGGCCGGAGGCCGTCTCGTCCCTCCCTTATGGCAAACCTGGCGACCGGCTCCAAGTCCGGCCTTTGGGCAATTTCGAGACGCGTGTCTCGAAATTTCGCGAGATTGAGACGGAATTTCGCAGAATCCGTCTCGAAATTCGAGAATCGAGGAGACCGGCGAAAAAATCTTATTTTACAGGCGCGTAAGCCGCCGGATCGACCGTTTCCGGCCGTCCCTCGAGCGACAGGCGCGTGATCGCCGGATCGCTCTGCGCGATCACCTTGCCGCGGCGCACGACGGCCAGGCGGCGGGCCCGCAGCCGGATCGCCTCGATCGTGTCGGCCGCCTGCAGCAGCACGAAATCGGCGTTGCAGCCGGGCGCGATACCGTAGCCCTGCAGCCCCAGCGCGCGCGCCGGATGGGTCGTAACGCATTCGAAAGCATAGCGTATTTCGTCGCGGCTCATCATCTGCGCGACGTGCAGCCCCATCGATGCGACCTCCAGCATGTCGCCCGATCCCATCGAGTACCAGGGGTCCATGACGCAGTCGTGGCCGAAGGAAACATTGATGCCGTGCTTGCGCATTTCCGGCACGCGGGTCTGGCCCCGGCGCTTCGGATAGGTGTCGTGGCGGCCCTGAAGCGTGATGTTTATCAAGGGGTTGGCGATGACATGCACCTGCGCCTCGGCGATCAGCGGCAGGAGCTTGGAGACGTAATAATTGTCCATCGAATGCATCGAGGTGAGGTGCGAGCCGGCGACCCGGCCGTTGAGGCCGAGGCGCTGCGTCTCGCAGGCCAGCGTCTCGATGTGGCGCGACATCGGGTCGTCGCTCTCGTCGCAATGCATGTCGACCATCAGCCCGCGCGCGGCGGCGAGCTCGCACAGCGCCCGCACCGAGCGTGCACCGTCGTCCATCGTCCGCTCGAAATGCGGGATGCCGCCGACCACGTCGACGCCCATGTCGAGCGCGCGGATAAGATTGCGCTCGGCCTGGGGCGAGCGATAGAGCCCGTCCTGCGGGAAGGCGACGAGCTGCAGGTCGATATAGGGCGCGACCCTCTCGCGCACCTCTAGCAGCGCCTCGACGCCGGTCAGCCGGTCGTCGCAGACGTCGACATGGGTGCGGATCGCCAAAAGCCCTTGCGAAACAGCAAGATCGCAGTAACGCAGCGCCCGCTCGACCACCGCCTCGACGGTGAGCAGCGGCTTCAACTCGCCCCACAGGGCGATGCCTTCCAGCAAGGTGCCGCTCTCGTTCATCCGCGGCAGGCCGAGCGACAGCGTCGCGTCCATGTGGAAATGGCTGTCGACGAAGGGCGGGGATACCAGCCGGCCGCCGGCCTCGATCACACGGGCCGCCTCGCCCGAAATGCCGGGCTCGACGGCGACGATGCGGCCGTCCCGGCAGGCGATGTCGATGTGCGCGCGCCCGTCGGGCAGCTTGGCGTTCTTGACGAGAAGATCGAAGGACATGGGCGGCTTTTTCCGGAATCAGCACAAGGCTCGGGGCGGGTTCGCCGCAGTTTCGGCCTCCAGCGCTCCGGTTTCAAGCGCGCCCGCTCAGTAGGGCAGGCCGACATAGTTTTCGGCGAGCATCGTCTGCGCGGCGCGGGAGGAGGCGAGATAGTCGAATTCCGCCTCCTGCATGCGGGCGCCGAACGCGCCCTTTTCCGGGAAGCGGTGCAGGGTCGTCGTCATCCACCAGGAAAAACGCTCGGCTTTCCAAACCCTTGCCAGTGCCCGGTCGGAATAGGCGGCAAGACCGCCGTCGTCGCCGCCCCCGTAATAGGCGATCAGCGCTTCCGACAGGTAGTGGATGTCGGAGGCGGCGAGATTGAGGCCCTTGGCGCCGGTCGGCGGCACGATATGGGCGGCGTCTCCGGCCAGGAACAGCCGGCCGAAGCGCATCGGCTCGGCGACGAAGGAGCGCAAGGGCGCGATGCTTTTCTCGATGGACGGGCCGGTGACGAGTCGGGCCGCCACATCGGCGGGCAGATGCGCCGCCAGCGCCTCCCAGAACCGGTCGTCGGACCAGTCTTCGACCTTCTCGTCCAGCCCGCACTGGACATAGTAGCGGCTGCGGGTGGCCGAGCGCATGGAGCAGAGCGCGAAGCCGCGCTCGTGGCCGGCATAGATCAATTCCTCGTGCGCCGGCGGCACGTCGGCGAGCAGGCCGAGCCAGCCGAACGGATAGACCATCTCGAACAGCCGCAGCCGGTCGGCGGGGATAGACTGGCGCGAGACGCCGTGGAAACCGTCGCAGCCGGCGACGAAATCGCAGTCGATACGGTGGACAGTCTCGCTGAGACGGAAGGTCACGTAAGGCTGTGCGCCCTCCAGATCGTGCAGCGCGACACCCTCCGCCTCGTGCAGGACCGTGCCGCCCATGGCATCGCGCGCGGCGTAGAGATCCGTCGTCACTTCGGTCTGGCCGTAGACCGTGACGGTGCGCCCGCCGGTCAGGCCGGCGAGATCGATGCGCAGGCGCCGGTCGTGGAACGCGATCTCGACGCCGTCATGGACGAGCCCCTCTCGCTCCATGCGGGCGCCGACGCCGGCCCGGCGCAGCAGGTCGACCGTGCCCTGCTCCAGCACGCCGGCGCGGATGCGCGAGAGCACATAGGCACGCGAACGGCGCTCCAGCACCACGTTGTCAATGCCGGCGAGATGCAGCAGCTGGGACAGCAGCAGGCCGGAGGGACCGCCGCCGACGATGACGACGCTGGTGCGGGCCGGGACACCGGCAGCCGTCTGGCCGGACAGAACAGGGGTCATGCGCAAGGGTCCTCGACGAGATCGGCCTGCGAAGCAGGCTTGCCGTTCTGTCGAGAATGGGCGCGAAGCGCTGGACAAGGGAATGCAGAATTCGGTCAAATACAGGGATGAATCGAACATCGCGATCGCTGCCCGACTATGAACTATATGGGGAACCGGAGGGATCCGGCTTCCCTGATACGCTTCATATCGAACATCTGTCCGTGCGCAGCGGGCCGCGCCGCTGGCGCATCGCCCGCCATCGGCATCCCTCGCTGCACCAGCTGTTCTGGATCGAGCGCGGCGGCGGCGTCCTGATCGGCGAGGATGGCGAGAGCACGCTCGGTGCCGCCAGTTTCCTGAACATGCCGGCAGGCGTCGCGCACGGATTCCGCTTCCTGCCGGGCAGCACCGGCACCGTGCTGACCCTGCCGGTGGCAGTGTTCGAGCCGATCCGCGCGCGTATCGACCCGCGCGGGCAGCTGCTGGGCGTGCATATCGGCCAGGCCCGCACCGCGCCGCCCGAGCTTGAGGCCTTGCTGGCCGAGCAGCAGGGCCGCAGGGACAATCGCGGCGAGGCGCTGGCCGCGCTGGCAACGCTGATCTTCATCTGGGCGCTGAGGCTGCTGGAGGCCAATCCGCAGGCCGGGCCGCAGGCGGGAGCCGGCAGCGCCGCGGCCCGGCTCGCCGCGCGTTTCCAGGCGCTTGTCGATGCTCATCATCGGGAGTGGCACGCCTTGGAGCCGTATGCGGCGGCCCTTGCGGTGACCACGCCGCACCTGACCCGCGCCTGCCGGCAGGCGCTCGGCCAACCGGCCTCGGCGGTGCTGCGCGAGCGGCAGATGCTGGAGGCCCGGCGGCTGCTGGCCTATACGCAAGGGGCCGTCGCCGACATCGCCTATCGGCTGGGCTTCGCCGATCCGGGGCATTTCTCGCGGGTGTTCTCCGCCGCGACAGGCCTGTCGCCGCGGGCGTTTCGCCGGGGCTTCACCTCAGGTGCGGAATGAGGCCGCCGCTCACAGCGCGGCTTCCAGCCGCTCGACCAAGCGGCGCAGCACCTCGACGCGGGCGAAGCGCTTGTCTTCGGCAGCGACCAGATGCCAGGGCGCGAAACTGGTCGAGGTCCGATCGATCATGTCTCCGGCCGCCTCGGCGTACTGGTCCCATTTCAGCCGGTTGCGCCAGTCCTCGTCGGTGATCTTGAACTGCTTGTAGGGCGTCTCCTCGCGCTCCTTGAAGCGGGCGAGTTGCTCCTGTCGGCTGATCGCCAGCCAAACCTTGACGACGATGGCGCCGGCATCGGTAAGCCCGGCCTCGAACTCGTTGATTTCATTGTAGGCGCGCGACCACTCGGCCTCGCTGCAGAAGCCCTCGACCCGTTCCACCAGCACCCGTCCGTACCAGGACCGGTCGAAGACCGCCGAGTGTCCGCGCCGGGGCAGCCGGTTCCAGAACCGCCATAGCCAGGGATGGGCGTGCTCCTCCTCGCTCGGGGCGGCGATGCGGTGGACGCGGTAGCGGCGCGGATCGAGCGGGCGAATCACCCGGCGGATGGCACCGCCCTTGCCGGCAGCGTCGTTGCCCTCGAAGGCGAGGACGAGCGAGCGGCCGCGGAACGCCTTGCGGTCGACGAGGCGGGCAAGCTCGCCCTGCAGCCGGTCGAGCTCCGTGCGGTAGCGGTGTTTCGACAGGCGGGCACCGAGATCCACGGCCTCGACGGCGCTGCGCCGCTCGATGCCGGCGACCACGGCCGGCAGCGCCAGCGGATCGGCGGGAACCGCCTCCAGCCTCCGGCGAATCGCCATCTCGACGCAGCGGCCGAGCGCAAGATCGCGGGCGCGCGCCTCGTCGCTGGGGATGACGATCCAGGGCGCGGCCGGGGAGGAGGTGGCGAGGGCAGCACGCTCGAACGCCGCCTGGGCGCCGGGTGCGTGGGCGATATCGGCCCATTCGGCGAGAATGCGGCGGGCGCGGTCCTTGCGGCCGAGCCCTTTCAATCGGCGTTTCTGGGTTTCGGGGGTGAGCGAGAACCAGAATTTCAGCACCAGCACGTTTTCGCTGGCAAGCAGCTCCTCGAACCGGTTGATGCGGGCAAGCCGGCGCTCGAACTCGGCCTCGCCGATCTCGCCCTGAACGAAGCAGCGCAGCGGCTCGTTGTACCAGGAGGAGACGACGACGGAAGTCTCGCCCAACGCCGGCAGGTCGCGCCAGTAGCGCCACAGGTCCGGGCGGCCGCGCTCTTCGTCGGTCTCCTCGTCATAGGCGTTGCAGGTAACGTAGCGCACGTCGAGCCATTCGTGCAGACGGGCGATGGCGTCGTTCTTGCCGGCGCCGTCGACCCCGGCGATCACCACCAGCACGGAGAAGGGTTTCTTCTCGATCACCTCACGCTGGGCGGCCAGAAGTTCGGTACGCAGCTTCGGCTCGAGCGCGTCGAAGTCGGTGCGGGACAGGTCGAGGGGAAGGGAAGCCGACTGGAACACGGGACGCTGCTCTCCTGCTGACATGCGGCCGGCGCGCGGTGCGCGGACGGGATCCAAGGTGCCGTGCGTGCCGCCGCGATGCAATGGCCGGGGGCATGAACGGGCCCTGCCCGGAGCGACGGGGCGCCACATATAGTCGCACGGGCAGCGCCTGTCATATGCCCTGCGCCAAGACGCGGAGCGGAACGGGAAAAATGCTCCTCCCGAGGATTGGCGAAGCCGGCCGCAGGACGTACATGTAACGGGCCGCGCCGGGGATTTCCGCCCGCGCCAGCCAGGAAACAGTTCATGCCGGGCCGCGTCTCGTGACCGACCTTCTCAATCAGCTCGTCGCCTTCATCGGCGAAAACCCGATTCTCGCCAACGTGGTCGTGTTCACGATCGCCATGGGGGAGGCGCTGTTCATCATCGGGATGTTCGTGCCCTCGACCGTGGTGCTGGTGGGCGCGGGAACGCTGGTCGGTCTCGGCAAGCTCGATCCCTGGCCGATCCTGTTCTGGACGACGATGGGCGCCATTGCGGGCGATGCGATCTCGTACTGGGTCGGGCATGTCTACAAGGACCAGATCAAGTCGGTCTGGCCATTCAACCGCTACCGGACGCTGGTGGAGCGGGGCGAAGCCTATTTCCTGCTGCATGGCGGCAAGAGCGTGTTCATCGGCCGCTTCGTGCCGGGCGTGAAGGCCATCGTGCCGGGGATTGCCGGCATGGTCGGCATGCCGGTCGGCCGCTTCACCTTCATCAACGTCACTTCGGCGATCGTCTGGGCCATCGTGCATCTGGGTCCCGGCGTCATCGCCGGCACCGCCTTCAGCGCGCTGGGCGAAATCAGCGGCAGGCTGGCCACGGTGCTCGGCGTGCTCCTGGTGCTGCTCTTCGTCGCCGTGATGATCGCCCGCTGGCTGATCCTGATCGTGCTGCCGCTCTATGCGGGCAGCCGGCTGAAGGTGGTCGAATGGCTGGGTTCGCGGCCCGACCGCGTCAGCCTGTGGCTGGCGCAGATGCTGGATCCGGCGCATCCGCGCTCGGCCGGCATGATCGTCTCGGCGCTGCTGCTGATCGTCACCGTGCCGCTGTTCGCGGCGCTGGCGGCGGCGATCTCGCCCGACAACGGGCTCAACCGTGCCGATACGTCGATCCGCAACCTGTTCCAGGACCTGCGCACGCCGGTCGGCGACGACATCATGACCTTCATCACCATGCTCGGCGACGGGGTGGTGATCGCCGCCGTCGCGGCCGTGGTAATCGTCTACCTGTTCGCCCGCAAAGCCTGGCGACGGGCCACCGGCCTGATGATCGCGATGGCCAGTGCGGCGGTTTTCGTGCCTTTTTTCAAGTCGCTGTTCCAGCGCGAGCGGCCGATCGAGATCTATACCGGGGCCGACTCGCTGTCCTTTCCCTCCGGCCACGCGACGCTGACGGCGGTGCTGTTCGGCATCATCGCTGTGTTGGTCGCCCACGACCGTTCGCCCCTGATCAAGGCCGGCGTCTTCTCGCTGGCCGTGCCGCTGATCGGCGCGGTCGCCTTCTCGCGGATCTATCTCGGCGCCCACTGGATGAGCGACGTGGTCGGCGGCATCACCTTCGGCACGGCGATGGTCGCCACCTTCGCCTTCGTCTTCGGCTCGGTGCACAACGAGAAGATCGGCCGTTGGTCCCTGGCGGCCCTGACGGTGGTGACGCTGGCGGTCGTCGGCGGCATTCACGTGTCGCGCGACTTCGACCGGGCGCGGGACATGTACCGCCCGACCAAGCCGGTGGAGACGCTGACGAGCCAGGAATGGCTGTCCGGCGGCTGGGAAAAGGTGCCCGCGCACCGGATCGAACTCAGCGGCGAACGCGAGGAACCGCTGATCCTGCAATGGAGCGGCGACCCGCAGGCATTGGCTGAAGCGCTGGCGCAGGACGGCTATCGGCCGGCGCCGGGCTGGTCGCTCACCACCTTTGCCGGCTTCCTTACCGGGCAGACCGCACCGGAAGATCTGCCCGCGCTGCCGCGCATCCAGAACGGACGCGGCGCCGATCTGGTCCTGGTGCGGCGGGACGAGGACGAGGCCATCGGCGCGGACGGAAGCACGGATGGGGGACGCTGGGTGTTGCGGCTGTGGCAGACGCGCTTCGAGATCGTGACGCAGACCGGCGAACGGCTGCCGCTGCGCGTCGGTTCGCTGATCCACGAGCGCATCCTGCGCCCGCTTAACGAGCTGTCGGCGCCGCGCGCGGACCGCGACCTGCCGCAGGCGGACGAGAACCCGCTGAACGGGCTGCCGGGAGTGGTGCTGAAAATGCGAAGCGACGGGTCGACGGTGGCGTTAGGCGGCGAAGCCGTGGACCTGCTGCGCCCCGATCAGGCGCCGTCGGCGCCCTCGGAGCCGGCATCGGCCCCGCAATAGATGCCGTAGAGCGTCTCGAGAACGGCAAGCACTTCCGTGCCGGCCAGACTGTAATAGACCGTCTGGCCCTCGCGCCGGGCCTCGACCAGGCCCTGGACCCGCATTTTCGCAAGGTGCTGGGACAGGGCCGATTGGCTGAGGCCGACCCGTTCGGCCAGTGCGCCGACGCAGTGTTCGCCGCGTACGAGGTGGCACAGCACCAGCAGACGGCGACTGTTGGCCATCGACGCGAGCAGAGCGGCGGCCTCATCGGCCTTATTTTCCATATCTTGAATATTCATGTTTTCTAATTTATATGGCTCACATATATTTTCCATTCGAGGAAGCCCTTATGGGTCAGCGAGTCGCAACTGTGCCAAAGTGCCATTGACAGAAGCCGCGATTCATAGCCTCGGAAAATCCCGAAAATCACCGTTTGGCGAGATGTCGACATGAGCGAGTTCACTCCCCTTACTTCAGCCCTGGGCGGCATGCTGATCGGCCTCGCGGCGGTGCTGACCATGGCGCTTCTGGGGCGGATTGCAGGTATCAGCGGCATGATCGGCGGCCTGCTGCCGCCCTATGCGGGCGGCGCGACCGCGGCCGGCGAAAGAGGGTGGCGCTTGGCATTTCTTGCAGGCATGATCGCCTCGCCGCTGGTGCTCCTGGCCGCGACGGGCAGCCTGCCCGAGATCGAAGTGCCCGTCTCCCTGCCGATGCTGGTAGCCGGTGGCCTGATCGCCGGCGTCGGCGTGTCCTATGCCAACGGCTGCCCGTCCGGCCACGGCGTATGCGGCATGGCGCGGTTTTCGGTACGCTCGATCGCCGCCACGCTGACCTTCATGGCGACCACAGCCGCCACCGTCTTTCTCGTCCGCCACGTCCTTGGAGCCTGACCGATGATCCGCATCGCTTCCGCCTTTCTCATCGGCCTCCTGTTCGGCGCCGGGCTCCTGCTGTCGGGCATGGCCAACCCGGCCAAGGTCCTGAACTTCTTCGACTTCGCCGGCAGCTGGGATCCCTCGCTCGCCTTCGTCATGGGCGGTGCGCTGCTGGTCGCGGCGATCGGTTACCGGCTGGTGCTGGCCCGTCCGGCACCGGCATTGGCGACGAGCTTCTCGCTGCCGGCCCGCACCGCCCTCGACGGCCGGCTCATCGGCGGTTCCGCGCTGTTCGGCATCGGCTGGGGCATCGCCGGCTTCTGCCCGGGCGGCGTGGTGCCGGCGCTCGGCCTCGGCCGGATCGAACCGCTGGCTTTCGCCGGCGCGCTGACAGCGGCGATCGCCGCGGTGCGCCTTCTCGAGGCCCGGCGCGCCCAACGACCGCAGGCAGCCTGACACGGCTTCCCGCATAGTCTCTCAACCGATATCGAGACCGATGGAGCATCCCACGATGACCGAGACGACCTATCCTCTCGACCCGGCGACCCGGCCCGAGGTCACCGCCTTCTTCGACCCCAAGACCAACACGATCTCCTATGTGGTCCAGGATCCGGGATCCAAGGCCTGCGCCGTCGTCGACAGCGTGATGGACATCGACTACGCCGCCGGCCGCATTTCCTACGAGTCCGCCGACCGGATCATCGACTTCGTCCGCGAGAACGGGCTGACGGTCGACTGGCTGATCGAGACCCATGTCCATGCCGACCACCTGTCGGGCGCGCCCTACATCCAGGAGAAACTCGGCGGGCGCATCGGCATCGGCGAGAACATCAGGACCGTGCAGGACACGTTCGGAAAGGTGTTCAACGAGGGCACCGAATTCCAGCGCGACGGCTCGCAGTTCGACCACCTGTTCCGCGACGGCGACACCTATACGGTCGGCGGCATGGCCTGCTTCGCCATGCACACGCCCGGCCATACCCCAGCCTGCATGACCCATGTGATGGGCAATGCAGCCTTCGTCGGCGACACGCTGTTCATGCCCGACGGCGGCACAGCCCGGGCCGACTTTCCCGGGGGCGATGCGCACGAGCTCTACCATTCGATCCGCAAGGTGCTGTCGCTGCCTGAGGAAACGCGCCTGTTCATGTGCCACGACTACGGCCCGAACGGCCGCGAGATCCGCTGGGAAACCACGGTGGGCGAGGAGCGCAAGCACAACATCCATGTGCGCGACGGCGTCACGGAGGAAGAATTCGTGGCGATGCGCCAGGCGCGCGATGCCACCCTCGACATGCCGAAATTGATCATTCCCTCGATACAGGTCAACATGCGCGCCGGCAAACTGCCGCCGAAGGATGACAGCGGCCGGACCTTCCTCAAGGTGCCGGTCAACGGATTGTAAGGACAGGAAGAATGCAGAGCGCCCGGGTCGACGACACCCTCACCGTTTCGTTCCAGATCCAGCCGGAGGATGTCGCGGCGATCCGCGACGCGGGCTTTGTCGCGATCGTCAACAACCGCCCCGACGGCGAGGCTCCCGACCAGCCGGCCGGCGCGGAGATCGCCCGCGCCGCCGCCGAGGCCGGCCTTGCCTATACCGCCCTGCCGGTGACGGGCCGCGAAGGCATCACGCCCGACACGATCCGCGGCTTCCATGAGGCGCTGGAGACGGCCGGCGGTCCGGTCTTCGCCTTCTGCCGCACCGGCACGCGCTCGATCAATCTGTGGGCTCTCTCCCAGGCGGGCGACCGCGACCCGGCCGAACTGGTGCGCATGGCGGCGGACGCCGGCTACGACCTGTCCGGCCTTGCCCCGGCGCTGCGCCAGATCGCCGATCACGGCCTTCCCGGCTGAAATGTCGGCCGGCCGCAAGGCCAGCCGGATGCACGCCTTCCGCCCCCTATCCAGCGGGGTCTCTCGGTTGCGCCGCCCGCCAGCGGGCGGCGCGCTTTCCTTTTGCGACACGCGGTTCCGGCTTCGACATGACACGCCTTGCCTCCTACCTGCCGATCCTCGACTGGGGACGCGCCTATAGCCGCGACACGGCGACCGACGACATGATCGCCGCACTGATCGTGACGATCATGCTGATCCCACAGTCGCTCGCCTATGCGCTGCTGGCCGGTCTGCCGCCGGAAGTGGGCCTCTACGCGTCGATCCTGCCGCTCGTCGCCTATGCGCTGTTCGGCACCAGCCGAGCGCTGGCGGTCGGACCGGTGGCCGTCGTATCGCTGATGACCGCCTCGGCGGTGGGCGAGATCGCGGCGCAGGGCACGCCCGAATATCTCGGCGCGGCGATCGTTCTGGCACTGCTGTCCGGAGCGATGCTGGTCGCCATGGGCCTGTTTCGCCTCGGCTTTCTCGCCAACCTGCTGAGCCATCCGGTGATTTCCGGCTTCATCACCGCGAGCGGGCTGATCATCGCCGCCGGGCAGCTGAAGCACATTTTGGGCATCGGCGGCTCGGGGAGCACGATGGTGGAGATCGTCGGCGGGCTCGCCGCCAATCTCGGCAATGCCAACCCCTATGCGCTGGCGATCGGCGTGCCGGTGACGCTATTCCTGTTCTGGGTGCGCAGCGGGCTGAAGCCGGCGCTGGTGCGGGCGGGCCTGCGGCCGCGGCTTGCCGACATCATCGCCAAGTCCGGCCCGGTGGCGGCGGTGGCCGCAACGACGCTGGCAGCCCATGTCTTTTCCCTCGGCGACAAGGGCGTGAAATTGGTCGGCCACATTCCCTCCGGCCTGCCGGCGCCCTCGCTGCCGCCGCTCGACCCGCAGCTGTGGAGCCAGCTGGTGGTGCCTGCCTTGCTGATCTCGGTGATCGGCTTCGTGGAATCGGTCTCCGTTGCGCAGACGCTGGCGGCGAAGAAGCGCCAGCGCATCGTCCCGGACCAGGAGCTGATCGGGCTCGGCGCGGCCAACATCGCCTCGGGCATTTCCGGCGGCTATCCGGTGACCGGCGGCTTCGCGCGCTCTGTGGTGAATTTCGACGCGGGCGCGGCGACGCCGGCGGCCGGCGCCTTCACCGCCATCGGCATCGCACTGGCCACGCTGTTCCTGACGCCGCTGATTTCCGAACTGCCGCAGGCGACGCTGGCCGCCACGATCATCGTCGCCGTGCTGTCGCTGGTCGACCTGAAGGCGCTCCGCCGAGTCTGGGCCTATTCGCACAGCGACTTCGCGGCGATGGCGGCAACAATCCTGGCAACGCTCGTCCTCGGCGTGGAGACCGGCGTCACCGTCGGCGTCGGCGTGTCGCTGGCGCTGCATCTTTATCGCAGCACCCGGCCGCACATGGCCATCGTCGGCATCGTCCCGGGGACCGAGCATTTCCGCAACATCAACCGGCACAAGGTGATCACCGGCGAGACCGTGCTCACCCTGCGGGTCGACGAGAGTCTGTTCTTCGCCAACAGCCGCTTCCTGGAAGACCGGCTGACCGAGCTGGTCGCCGAACGCCCGAAGCTGCGGCATGTCGTGCTGATGTGCACCGCGGTCAACGAGATCGACGCCTCGGCTCTGGAGAGCCTGGAAGAGATCAACCGCCGGCTGGCCGACGCCGAGGTCGGCTTCCACCTGTCGGAAGTGAAGGGGCCGGTGATGGACCGGTTGCAGCGGACGGACTTCCTCACCCACCTCAACGGCAAGGTGTTCCTGACCCAGTACGAGGCCTTCGCCGCGCTCGATCCGCGCACCGCGCATATCGCCGAGGCGCGAAAGCCGCGCAGGGCGACCAAGGCCGATTTCTGGATCGGCCCGGAAATCTGAGGCGAGGCGATGGACGAGGGCAGGCAGCCAGTGGAGGGACGCGACCCGGAAAGCGGCCTGGTCTGGCGCTACAACGCGGCCCCTGCCGGAGGAAGCGATTGCCTTGCCGTGGTATTCTCGCAGGTGCGCGTGCCGCCGGGCCGCTTCGGGCTGGAGCGGCTGTTCGCGAACACCCGCCATGCCTGCCTGTTCCTCAACTGCCCCGACCCGGTCTGGTACCTCGGCTGCGAGGCGGCCATCGACCGCGCCATCGATGCAGCGGCGAAAGCCTCCAAGGCGGCGCGGTTCGTCCATTACGGCGCTTCCAAGGGCGCCTATGGCGCGCTCGCGACAGCGCTGCGGCGCGGCGACGGACGGGCCTTCGCCTTCGGCCCGGAACTGGTGCTCGGACGACCGGGTAGCCAGAGCGGCGCGGTGCGGAGCCCGGCGATGGCGGTTGCGCCCGACATGGCCCTGCAGTTGCAACGCGTCTCGGAAGGCCCGGACCTGACGCTGGTCTTCGGCATTCTCGATGCGACGGATACCGCCGGCGCGGTGAAGCTGAGCGGCCTTGATCTGCCGGAACGGGTCAAGGTTCTCCGCCTCGCCTCGTCCCATGCCAGCCACGACCATCTCTACACGCTGAACATCGCCCGCAAGCTGATCGCCGGATTTACCCGCGATCTCGGCGGGCTTTGCGCCGAGCGCGGCCTGATCGCGGGCGACGCAACGGCCGATCTCGCCCGTTTCGCAGGCTTTGCCGAAACGGTGACGGAGGCTGTGGAAGAGGGCCGCGGAACGGGCAAGGCCGTAGCGGAGGCCGTGGCAGCCGCGCTTGCCGACCCTTACGCGCGCATCAATCCGGGCTACGGGCTTGCGGTCGGACAGTCGCTGGTGCGCGTCGAACGACGCGCGGAGGCGGCCGGATGGCTCGCCGGGGTGCAGGAGCGGATCGACGCGATGCCGGGGGCAGGGACCTTGCCGAAACGCTGGCGCAAGGCGGTGTGGCGGGCGCGGCTTTCGGCCGTCGAAGGCACGGCTCGCGCGGGGCTGCTGGCCGAGGCGCAGGCGCGGTTTCCGGGCGAGAGCTTCGAGGAAGGCGGACCGGCGTGATGCCGGATCAGCACCAGGCTTGCGGCCGCGACACGGCGTGGCCCTGCGCATAGGTGACGCCGAGCCCCTTGAGAATATCGAGGTGCAGCGGCTCGGTGACGTATTCGGCGACCGTCGGCAGGCCCAGCGCCTCGGCAAGGCCGACGACGCCGGAGACCGCAGCGCGCTTGACCGGATCGCCGGCAAGCCCCGCCGTCAGCAGCCGGTCGATCTTGATGAGGTCGAAGGCATTGGCGCGCAGCTGGGTGAAGCCCGCCATGCCCCGGCCGAAATGATCGAGCGCGATGCGGCAACCGAGGGTGCGCAGGTCGGCCATCAGGTTCCACGCCTCGGGCTTCAGCCGCGAAAGGGCGGTTTCCGAGACCTCGAGGACCAGGGACCGCGCCAACTCGGGCGAGCGTTCCAGCCGGCCGGCGAGCTGACGCGCAAAGACCGGGCTGTGCAGGGTTTCCGCCGACAGGTCGACGGCAACCGGCAGCCCGTCGCTCCCGCCCGTCTCGAGGCGCGAGAGCACGGCATCGACCACCAGACGGTCGACCGACCGCATCAAGCCGTGACGCTCGGCAGTCGAGCGGATCATCGAAGGACCGTGCAGTTCGCCATCGCCGGCGGTGACACGCGGCAGCACCTCCTGCATCACCGGCGCGCCGCTGGCGAGGTCGACGATCGTCATGGCGTGCAGCAGGAAACCGCCACCGGCGATTGCCCGTTCGACGGCAAGCAGATGATGGATCTCGGCCTTGCGGTCGTCGCCGGCCTTTCCCGTCCCGTCATAGGAGACGATACGATGGCCGCCTGCGGCCTTGGCCTGCATGCAGGCGAAATCCGCCCATTGCAGCACCCGGCCGACCGTCAGCGCCTGCCGGGCCGCCTCGTCGTCCTCCGTCGCCACGGAGGCGATGCCGATGCTGGCGCTGCTGCGGAAGGTCAGGTCCTCCCAGACGAGGTGATAGCCCTCGAAGGCGGACAGGAGGCGATTGCAGATCGCATGCGCCGCCAGGGGCAGGGTGCTGTCGATGATCAGGCCGAACTCGTCGCCGCCGATGCGCGCCACCTCGACATCCTCCCCCGTCGATTGCCGCAAGAGGCGGGCGATGTCCTGAAGAAAACGATCGCCGGCGCCGTGGCCGGCGGTGTCGTTGACCAGCTTGAAGCCGTCGAGATCGATGAAGACGACGCTGAACCCGGCGCTGCCGTCCTTCCGAAAAGCGGAGACGCGCCGCTCCAGCCCGGTCTCGAAGGCCCGGCGGTTGGCGATGCCGGTAAGGTCGTCCTGCAAGGCCAGGCGCTCCAGCCGCTCCGAGAGACGGCGGGTCTCGGTGACGTCGCGCAGGGTGACGACAGCCGCCTCGATCTCGCCGTCGCCATTGCGGAATGGCTGCAGGCGGGCATCCATCACGACGGGGGTACCGTCCGGCGCCGTGTCGCGAAAGTCGTATTCCACCGTCTCGCCGGCAAGGCAGCGGTCGAGCCAAGGGCGGATCTCGGTGGCGAAGCGCTCCGCACCCACGATCTCGACGAGCGAGCGGCCGCGAAAACTGTCCGCTGTGCAGCCGTGCCAACGGGCATTGCTGTCGTTGGTCAGGATGTAGCGATAGTCGCGGTCGACGATGGACAGGCGATCCGACATCTGGGTGACGGCGCTCTCGTAGAGGCGCAACACTTCCTCCGCCTTCTTCAGGTCGGTGATGTCCCGCCCGTAGGCGGCGACGCCGAGCAGGCGGCCATCCGCGTCGTGCACCGGCTGATAGCGTACGTCGAAGAAGCGGCGACCCTGGCCGGGTACGTTGACCCAGTCCTGCAACACGGCAACGCGCCCGGACAGCGCCATCTCGAGATACGGCGCGCGGCGGGGAAAAGCGCCGGCGCCGGCAACCTCCTGCACGGTACGCCCGATAGCCTGCTCACGGGTCAGACCACCGATGATCACGTAAGGGTCGTTGGCCTCGCGGATGATGTAATCGGGGGTGCAGAAATAGATGGGATCCTGGGATGCAGCGATGATAGCGGCATGCAGTCCCTCAACAGGCCAAGCCACTTCCGGTCGTGCCGCATCGCCTGCCGTCATCCGGTCCGCCCCCGCACCGCCGTCCCGCCATCGCAGAATCCGTAGCGGCAATGCGACCAATTCTCGATGCTCGCCATAACAAAGTCACGAAAAATGGCCATTGCCGAACATACTCGCCAACGAATTGCTCGAACACCGGGCCCTCGTAGAAACTTCAAGGCAGAAATATGGACCGTCGTAGATGATTCGCAAGCTCCGGATTCACGTGCTGATCGCGCTCGCCTGCGCCGGTCTCGGCGCCTTGCCTGCGCTGGCCGAATGCGGCCGCGCCTCATGGTACGAGCTCACCGGACGCACCGCCAGCGGCACGCGCGCCAACCCCGAAGCTCTGACGGCGGCGCATCGCAAGCTGCCCTTCGGCGCCAAGGTGCAGGTGGAGAACCTGTCGAACGGCCGCAAGGTAACACTGACCATCGTGGACCGCGGCCCCTTCGTGCGCGGCCGGGTGATCGACGTCTCGCGGCGCGCGGCGCGCGAGCTGAAGTTCATCAACAAGGGGGTGACCAGGGTGCGGGTAACGGTCGCCGGGAGGGCAGAGGCATCCTGCGACTGAGGCCGCGCGGAACACTCCGGCAAAGCGAGGCAAAAGAGGTCCGAAGCGGCAGGAAAATTGGTCCTGACCGTGAGGAGGGAGGGGGAAACCTCACGGCCAGGACCGCCGCATCTCCTTGACGAAGACAACCCGATACCAACAGGATTCGCGGGCGTTGCAAATCCGTATTTTTGCCTCGCATCCGTGCAACTTGTCACAGCGGCCGGGACCGTTGCGGAAGTCGACAGGGGCGGCTGCGTTCACGATCCATGATCGCGTCAACCCGGCAGCACCGCCCTGTCGCCGCCGCCGGCGGCCGCAACCTCGCCCATCAGCCAGTCGCGGAAGCGGGCCGCAACGGGCCGCAACGAGCGGTCTTCCGGGTAGACGAGGTGATAGGCGGAAGGGAGCCGCAGCACCGTGTCGAACAACTGGACCAGCCGTCCGGACGCCAGTTCCTCGGCGACGAAGAAGCGCGGCACCAGCGCCGCGCCGAGGTCGTTGGCGGCGGCCTCCGCCATCATCACGAACTGTTCGAACCTCGGCCCCTGGAAGGCGAGCTCCGTCTCCACCCCGGCGCATTCGAACCACTGCCGCCAGGCGAGCGGGCGCGTCGACTGGTGCAGGCGCAGGAGCGGGGCAAGATCCTGCGGCCGGCGGATGCGATGCCGGGCTTGGAACGCCGGCGAGGCGACCGCGATCACATCCTCGCGAAAGAGCGGTTCGGCGACCGCCCCGGCCCAGACGGGATCGCCATAATGGATCGCGACGTCGAACGGCTCCTTGGCGAAGTCGAAAGGACGCAGCCGCACCGTCACGTTGAGGCTGGCGGTCGGGTGAGCGGCGATGAAACCGGAAAGGCGCGGCGCCAGCCAGCGCGTGCCGAAGGAAGGCAGGGTTGCGAGATTGAGCACGTCCTCGTTGCCGGCGAAGGACATCACCTGCCGTGTGGCGGCAGTCAGGCTCTCCAGTGCGCCGCGAACGTCATGCAGGTAGAGCCGGCCGGCATCGGTCAGCACGATGCGCTGGCGCACCCGCTTGAACAGCTCGACCCCCAGCCGGGTCTCCAGGTGGCGCACCTGCTTGGAGACCGCGCCCTGGGTGAGATGCAACTCCTCCGCCGCGCGGGTGAAGCTGCCATGCCGTGCCGCGCACTCGAAGGCGATCAGGCTGTCGGCGTGGGGAACGAAGCCGCGTTTCAAACTCTATTCCATTCGCTCATGAACTTGGGACAACATATCACTTTTCGCCGGCAGCGACAGACCGGACACTCGCGCCCGAACGTTCACCCCTTTCTCGGGTCCGGCCACCACAGATCGGCCGCCCCCCGACGACAGGACGCATTCTGCCGGCGGCACGGACCGCGGGCGGACCGGAGGAGACAAGACCCATGACCGCACACGCATCCGTTCACAAGTCCGACCCGACCGGCGGCGGTCGCTTCGCCTGGGAAGACCCGTTCCTGCTGCGCGACCAGCTGAACGAGGACGAGATCCTGATCATGGAGACCGCCCGCGCCTACGCCCAGGACAAGCTGATGCCGCGCGTGCTGGAAGCCTATGCCCAGGAGAAGACCGACCGCGAGATCTTCAACGAGATGGGCGAACTCGGCCTGCTCGGCATCACCCTGCCGGAAGAGTACGGCTGCGCCAACGCCTCCTACGTCGCCTACGGCCTCGTCGCCCGCGAGATCGAGCGGGTCGATTCCGGTTACCGCTCGATGAACTCGGTGCAGTCCTCGCTGGTGATGTATCCGATCTATGCCTATGGCAGCGAGGAGCAGCGCAAGAAGTATCTGCCGAAGCTCGCCAGCGGCGAGTTCGTCGGCTGCTTCGGCCTGACCGAGCCCGATGCCGGCTCCGATCCGGCCGGCATGCGCACCCGCGCCGAGAAGATCGACGGCGGCTACCGGCTCAAGGGCTCCAAGATGTGGATCTCCAACGCCCCGATCGCCGATGTCTTCGTCGTCTGGGCGAAGTCCGACGCCCATGACGGGGCGATCCGCGGTTTCGTCCTGGACAAGGGGATGAAGGGACTTTCCGCGCCGAAGATCGGCGGCAAGCTGTCTTTGCGCGCCTCGGTTACCGGCGAGATCGTCATGGACAATGTCGAAGTCGGCGAGGACGCGCTGCTGCCGAACGTCGCCGGCCTGAAGGGCCCGTTCGGCTGCCTCAACCGCGCCCGCTACGGCATTTCCTGGGGCGCACTGGGTGCGGCAGAGGACTGCTGGCACCGGGCCCGCAACTACGGCCTGGAGCGTAAGCAGTTCAACAAGCCGCTGGCCCAGACCCAGCTGTTCCAGAAGAAGCTCGCCGACATGCAGACCGAGATCGCGCTCGGCCTGCAGGCCTCCTTGCGCGTCGGCCGCCTGTTCGACGAGGGCCGCGTGGCGCCGGAGATGATCTCCATCGTCAAGCGCAACAATTGCGGCAAGGCGCTGGACATCGCCCGCCAGGCCCGCGACATGCACGGCGGCAACGGCATCCAGGAGGAGTACCACGTCATGCGGCACGCCCAGAACCTGGAGACGGTGAACACCTACGAGGGCACGCACGACGTCCATGCGCTGATCCTCGGCCGCGCCCAGACCGGCCTGCAGGCGTTCTTCTGATCAGCCCATCGGGGGCGGGGGCCGGTGGCCCCTGTCCGCTTTTTTTTCCGAGCCAACCGCTTGCCACAGGACGGGCCTCGACGTGAGCGCTGAGACTTTCGACGTCGCAATCGTCGGCGGTGCTGTGATGGGATCGTCCATCGCCTGCCACCTTGCCATGGACCCGGCCTTCTCCGGCCGGGTCGTCGTCATCGAGAAGGACCCGTCCTACCGGACCTGCGCCTCGGCGCTGTCGGCCGCCTCGATCCGCCAGCAGTTCTCCGAGCCGACCAATATCGCCATCTCGCTTTACGGAATCGAGTTCCTGCGCGAGATCGGCATGCGGCTGGCCGTCGGCGACGAACGGCCCGTCATCGACCTGCACGAAGGCGGCTACCTGTTCCTGGCGACCGCCGACAAGCGGCACATCCTGGAGGAAAACCACGCCCTGCAGACCCGCATGGGCGCGGATATCGCCTTCCTGGAGCCGAACGAGCTTCTCGCCCGCTTCCCCTGGCTCAATGTCGAGAACATCGCCGCCGGCTGCTGGGGGCGCACCGGCGAGGGCTGGTTCGACGGCTACGGCCTGATGCAGGCCTTCCGCAAGAAGGCACGCGCACTCGGCGTGCCCTATCTGGCGGCCGAGGTTCTGGAGGCCGCCCGCGAGGGTGAGGGGTTCCGCCTGCAGCTGTCGGACGGCAGCACGATCTCGGCCGGAAAGCTGGTCAATGCCGCCGGCGCGGAAGGGGCAGCGCGGCTCGCCCGCCAGCTCGGCGTCGACCTGCCGGTGGAAAGCCGCAAGCGGATGATCTTCACCTTCGACTGCCGCGAGCCCGTTGCCGGCTGCCCGCTGCTGATCGATCCGACCGGCACCTATGTGCGCCCCGAAGGCACAGGCTTCCTGTGCGGCTCCGCGCCGCCGCAGGAGCGCGATCCCGACACTCGCGACTTCGACGTGGAGCACGATTTCTTCGACGAGTACCTGTGGCCGGTGCTCGCCGCGCGCGTGCCCGCCTTCGAGGCGATCCGGCCGGGCCAGGCCTGGGCCGGCCACTACGACATGAATCTGTTCGACCACAACGCCATTCTCGGCACGGTCGAGGGCCACCCGGGCCTTTATCTTGCCACAGGCTTTTCCGGCCACGGGCTGCAGCAGTCGCCGGCGGTCGGCCGCGGCCTCGCCGAACTCATCGTCCACGGCGCCTGGCGCAGCCTCGATCTCGGTGCTCTGTCGCACGAGCGGATTGCACAAGGGCGCCCGGTGTTGGAAAAGAACGTGGTCTGATCTTCGTTGCGCCGCCTGCCGGGCGGCCGGACGAGGACCGATCCCACCCGCCCGCGCGGCGGACCCGCCCTCATTCCGGGCCGCCTTGCCGCGCAACCTCTCCGGAGCCTGCCATGACGCTCGCCAGCGGCCGCGAATTCCTGATGATCCCCGGACCGACCACCGTGCCGGACGAAGTGCTCAGGGCCATGCACCGCCCGGCAATCGACATCTATACCGGCTCACTGGTCGGGCTGACGGACAGCCTGCTCGCCGACCTGCCGAAGGTCTTCGGCACCACGGGCAAGGCGTTCCTCTACGCCGCCAACGGACATGGCGCCTGGGAAGCGGCGCTGACCAACACGCTGTCGCGCGGCGACCGGGTGCTGGTGCTGGATTCCGGCCGCTTCGCCCGCGGCTGGGGCGAGATGGCGACGATGACCGGTCTCGAGGTCGAGGTACTGCCCGGCGACTGGCGCCGCGCCGTCGATCCGGCCGCGGTGAGGGCACGCCTTGCGACGGACACCGCGCATGAGATCAAGGCGGTGCTGGTGGTGCAGGTGGACACGGCCTCGGGTGTGCTCAACGACATCGCCGCCCTGCGCAAGGCCATCGACGCGGCCGGCCATCCGGCGCTGTTCATGGTCGACACGATCGCCTCGCTCGGCTGCGTGCCCTACAAGATGGACGCGTGGGGCGTCGACGTGACCGTCACCGGCGCGCAGAAGGGGCTGATGACCCCGCCGGGTCTCGCCTTCGTCGGCGCGAACGCCAAAGCGCTCGCCGCCCACCAGACGGCGGACCTGAAGACCTTCTACTGGGACTGGACGTTCCGGCAGGGCAGCGAGCACTATCAGAAATATTGCGGCACGCCGCCGGAGCACCTGCTCTTCGCCTTCCGCCAGGCGCTCGACCTGCTGCTGGGCGAGGGGCTGGACGCTGCCCATCGCCGCCATGCGCTGCTGGCCGCCGCCGTGCGCGCCTGCGTCGCCAAATGGGCGGAGGGCGGCGCGATGGAGCTGAACATCCTGGAGGACGCCCAGCGGTCCAACTCCGTCACCGTGGTGCTGACACCGGGCTTCGACCCGGCCGTGCTGCGACGCTGGTGCCAGGAGACCTGCAACGTCACCATCGGCGGCACGATCGGCGAGATCGCCGGCAAGGGCATCCGCATCGGCCATATGGGCCATGTCAACGCCCCGACGGTGCTGGGCACGCTCGGGGCGCTGGAGCTGGCGCTGAAGGTGCTCGGTGTGCCGCATGGTGCAGGCGGCGTACAGGTGGCCATCGAATGCCTGGCAGCAGGGCTCAAAGAGCCCCGCTGAAGCGGATCCGACCTGACACCAGTGAGGCGTATTTCAAATTCACCACACTAGAGCGCGCGGTCGATTTCCTCGACGATGGCCTCCGCCGCGGCGCGGCGGTTTGCGGCCATGATCACGGGCCGCGCGACCACCAGATAATCGGCGCCGGCCGAGATCGCATCAGCCGGGGTCATGATGCGCTTCTGGTCGCCGGCCTCGGATCCTGCCGGACGGATGCCTGGGGTGACGGTGACGAGGCGGGGGCCGACGACCGGGCGCAGCGAAGCGACCTCCAGCGGCGAGCAGACGATGCCGCCCATATTGGCGGCGCGCGCATCGGCAGCCCGCGCGATCACCAGGTCCTCCACGCCGCCGGCATAGCCGGCATCGTGCAGGTCGTCCTCGTCCATCGAGGTCAACACGGTGACGCCGAGCAGGCAGACGTCGCCCCCGGCCGCGGCAAGCCCGGCCACGGCCGCGCGCATCGCCTTGGGATAGGCATGGATGGTGACGAAGCGCATGCCCATACGGGCGATGTTCTCCACCGCCTTCATCACCGTGTTGTCGATGTCGAGGAGCTTGACGTCGAGAAAGATGCTGTGGCCTTCGCTGGCCAGCTCCGCCGCCAGTTCCAGGCCGCCGGCGAACTGCAGCTGCATGCCGATCTTGTAGGTGCCGACGGCACCCGCGGTCTCGCGCACGATGGCGCGGGCCTCCTCCACCGTCGGCACGTCAAGGCCGACGATCAGGCGGTCGCGGGCGCTCGCCGGCGCGAAAGGGGACGGGTCCTCGTCCAGCGGAAGGGCAGCGCTTTGCATCGGCAGGTCTCCGGAACGTTGCAAGTGTCGAATTTCCGTCTTACCCGTGCAGGGCGATCTTGACCAGATCGCGGCACCGTCCGCAGGTATTTCATTGCGGCAAGCGTCCTGTTAAAAGGCTTCGCAGCCGGCAGCAGGCCGGCGACAGAAGGACAGGGTCGCCCATGCGCACCGCGAAGATCTCGCGCAAGACGAAGGAAACCGACATCGACGTCGAGATCGTCCTCGACGGGACCGGCACCTATTCGGTGCAGACCGGCGTCGGCTTTCTCGACCACATGCTGGAACAGCTGTCCCGGCATTCCTTGATCGACATGACGATCCGTGCCAGCGGCGACACCCATATCGACTTCCATCACACGGCAGAGGACGTCGGCATCGCGCTCGGACAGGCGCTGCGCCAGTCGCTCGGCGACATGACCGGCATTACCCGCTATGCCGACTGCCACCTGGCCATGGACGAGGCGCTGACGCGCTGCGCCCTCGACGTGTCGGGCCGTCCGTTCCTGGTGTGGGACGTCGCCTTTCCGCGCGACAAGGTCGGCGACTTCGACACGGAGCTTTTCGAGGAGTTCTTCCGCGCCTTCGCGATGAACGCCGGCATCACGCTGCATGTCGCCAACCTGACGGGCAGCAACTGCCACCACATCGCCGAGACCTGCTTCAAGGCGGTGGCACGGTCGCTGCGCAAGGCGATCGAACCGGATCCGCGGCAGGCCGGCCGCGTGCCCTCGACCAAGGGCCAGCTCGGCGGCTGAGGCCGCCGGACGGAGGAAGAGATGGCGATCTACATGGTGCTGATCCCGCCCGGTTCCTCGCCCGAGACGATGGGCGAGGCGGAGGCGCAGCGCACGGTCTTCATCCGCGACGGCTTCAGCTGGCTGGCGCTGCTCTTCACCCTCCCCTGGCTGCTGGTGAAGCGGCTGTGGCTGGTGCTGCTCGTCTATCTGGTGGCCGGCCTTGCCCTGGAACTCGCTTCGCGCTTCATCGGCGGACCGATGCCCGGCATCGCCACTGCGGCGCTGTCGATCCTCTTCGCCTTCGAGGCGCACGGCTTGTGGCGCTGGACGCTGGAGCGGCGCGGCTGGCGCTTCGTCGCCGTCGTCGAGGCGCAGGGCCGCGAGGAGGCGGAGCGCCGCTTCTTCGCGCGGCTCGCCGCCCATCAGCGACACGCGCAGGACATGCAGACCGGCGGCAGCACGCCCCGGCCGGACGCCCCCCCGCCGCATCGGCCCGGCTATCCCGTACCGCGAATCGGCGCCGAGCGGGTGGTCGGCCTCAGCGTTGCCCCGCATCGGGGCTGACCCATCGCCGCCGCGGCGCCGCATCTTTCGACTTTCCCGCATTTCTGCCTGACGGAACGACCCCATGCTGATCGCCATCATCGACTACGGCTCCGGCAACCTGCGCTCGGCCGAGAAGGCCTTCGAGCGGGCAGCGCATGCCCATGGCAGCGGTGCGACCATTCGGGTGACCGCCGATCCGGACCTGGTCGCACGCGCCGACCGGATCGTGCTGCCGGGCGTCGGCGCCTTCGCCGATTGCCGGCGCGGCATCCGCGCGATCGACGGCATGGAAGCCGCCCTCATCGAGGCGGTGGAAGCAAAGGGGCGCCCGTTCCTCGGCATTTGCGTCGGCATGCAGCTGATGGCGAGCCGCGGCCTGGAGTTCGAGACGACCGAGGGCTTCGGCTGGATTCCCGGCGACGTCACCGCGATCACGCCGGACGATCCGGAGCTGAAGATCCCGCATATGGGCTGGAACACGGTCCGCAAGCTCGCCGAGCATCCGCTGCTCGCCGGAATCGAGACGGGCGAAAAGGGCCTGCACGCCTATTTCGTCCACTCCTTCCACTTGCAGGCAGCGGACCCGGCGCATGTCATCGCCACGGCCGATTACGGCGGGCCGATCACCGCGATCGTCGGACGCGACACGATGGTGGGCACCCAGTTCCACCCGGAAAAGAGCCAGCGGCTCGGCCTTGCGCTGATCGCCAATTTCATCGAGTGGGCGCCGTAAGCGGCGGCCACCACGACACGGAACACCATCCATGCCCATCCTGTTTCCCGCCATCGACCTGAAGGGCGGCCAGTGCGTCCGCCTGAAGCTCGGCGACATGGCGCAGGCCACCGTCTTCAACGACGATCCGGCCGCCCAGGCCCTCAGCTTCCAGACGCAGGGCTTCAGCTACCTGCATGTGGTCGACCTCGACGGCGCCTTCGCCGGCGAGAGCCGCAACGGCGCGGCGGTCGACGCGATCCTGGAGGCGACGACCAATCCGGTGCAGCTGGGCGGCGGCATCCGCACCCTTGCCCATGTGGAGGCCTGGCTCGCCAAGGGCATCGCCCGGGTGATCCTCGGCACGGTGGCGGTGCGCGATCCCGATCTCGTCAAGGCTGCCTGCAAGGCCTTTCCGGGCCGGGTTGCCGTCGGCATCGACGCGCGCGGCGGCAAGGTGGCGGTCGAGGGCTGGGCAGAGACGTCGGAGCTGTCGGCCATCGAGCTCGCCCGCCGCTTCGAGGACGCCGGCGTTGCCGCGATCATCTATACCGACATCGACCGCGACGGCGTGCTCGCCGGCATCAACTGGGACGGCACGCTGGAACTGGCCGGCGCCACCTCGATCCCGGTGATCGCCTCGGGCGGCCTTGCCTCCATCGAGGACGTGAAGCGCCTCGCCGCGCCGGACTGCGCCGTGCTGGAAGGCGCGATCTCGGGCAGGGCGCTCTACGACGGCCGGCTCGATACGGCCGAGGCCCTGAAGGTCCTTGCCGATGGGTAAGCTGCTGATCGCCGCAGCCCTTGCGATCTTTCCCGGCTTTGCAGCACGGGGCAGGGGCTGTATGCTGCGACCGCGAAATACGTCGGGTAATCGCCTAACATGCTGAAAGCACGTGTCATTCCCTGTCTGGACGTTAAGGACGGCCGCGTCGTCAAGGGCGTGAACTTCGTCAATCTGGTCGATGCCGGCGATCCGGTGGAGGCCGCGAAGGCCTATGATGCGGCCGGCGCGGACGAGCTCTGCTTCCTCGACATCACCGCAAGCCACGAGAACCGCGACACGATCTTCGACGTGGTCCGGCGGACGGCCGAGGCCTGTTTCATGCCGCTGACCGTCGGCGGCGGCGTGCGCCGGGTCGAGGACATCCGCAAGCTGCTGGTGGCCGGTGCCGACAAGGTGTCGATCAACACCGCGGCGGTGAAGAACCCCGATTTCATCCGCGAGGCTGCCGAAAAATTCGGCGCCCAGTGCATCGTCGTTTCCATCGACGCCAAGCAGGTCAACGCGCCGGGCGAAGCGGAACGCTTCGAGATCTTCACTCATGGCGGGCGCGAGGCGACCGGCATCGACGCCGTCGAGTTCGCCCGCAAGGCCGTGGAGCTGGGCGCCGGCGAGCTGCTGGTCACCTCGATGGACCGCGACGGCACCCGGACGGGCTTCAACCTGGCGCTGACCCGCGCCATCGCCGATGCGGTGCCGGTGCCGGTGATCGCCTCGGGCGGCGTCGGCACGCTCGACCATCTGGTCGAGGGCGTGCGCGACGGACATGCGACGGCGGTGCTCGCCGCCTCGATCTTCCATTTCGGAACCCACACGATCCGCGAGGCCAAGGACCACATGGCCCGGGCCGGCATTCCCATACGGCTCGACGCAGCCTGATACCCTGGCCCGCCGCACCGGCCCGCACGAGGCCGCAGGAGACGTCCGACCAATGACCGGCTTCACACTGACCGACCTTGACCGCATCATCGCGGCGCGTGCCCGGAGCGAGGACGAGAGCTCCTACACCCGCAAGCTGATCGGCAAGGGACTGGCGAAGATCGCCCAGAAGGTGGGCGAGGAAGCGGTGGAGACGGCGATCGCGGCCGTGGCAGGCGATGCGCGCGAGCTGACCGGCGAGGCCGCCGACCTGCTCTACCACCTTTTGGTGCTGCTCAATGCGCGCGACGTGCCGCTGGCGGACGTGATGGCGGAACTGGAGCGCCGCACGGCGCAGACGGGCCTGGAGGAGAAGGCGTCGCGGCGTCCCGACTGACGGGACGGACCTTGCGGCGGACTGCCCGGCGCGACCCGCGGGATGAACCCCGGGCCTCCCGAGCGAACGGCCGGACATCCGGCGGGATCGAGGATTGCATGGTCGCCATGGAACACAGCCTCAACAGGTTCACTGAGGACGATCTGTCGCCCTACCGGGTGTTTACCGAGGCGGAATGGGCAAAGCTCAGGGCCGACACGCCGATGACGCTGACGGCGACTGAGGTCCGGCGGCTGCAGTCGCTCAACGACCCGGTCTCCATCGCCCAGGTGGAATCGATCCTGCTCCCGCTGTCGCGGCTGCTCGCCTATTATGTGGAGGCGACCCAGCAGCTGCACCGCGCCACCTCGCGCTTTCTCGGCCGCAACGACGTCAAGAACCCCTTCGTCATCGGCATCGCGGGGTCCGTCGCGGTCGGCAAGTCGACGACAGCGCGCCTGCTGCAGGCGCTGCTGGCGCGCTGGCCCGCGAGCCCGAAGGTCGATCTCGTCACCACCGACGGTTTCCTCTATCCCAACGCCGTGCTGGAAGCGGAAGGCCTGATGCGGCGCAAGGGCTTTCCCGAAAGCTACGACCGGGCGACGCTGCTGAAGTTCCTGTCGGACCTGAAGGCGGGGCGGCGGCACGTGCGCGCGCCGGTCTACTCCCACTTCTACTACGACGTGATGCCGGGGCAGTTCGTGACAGTCGACCGGCCGGATATCCTGATCCTCGAGGGGCTGAACGTGCTGCAGACGACCAATCTGCCGCGCGACGGCAAGGAAGTGCCCTTCGTCTCCGACTTCTTCGACTTCTCGATCTATATCGATGCCGAGGAGGACGTTCTGCACGAATGGTACGTGTCGCGCTTCATGCGGCTTCGCGAGACCGCCTTCCGCGATCCCGGCTCCTACTTCAACAAATATTCGAAGGTAGACGACGACGAGGCGCTGGCTATTGCCGAAGGCCTGTGGAACGAGATCAACCTGGTGAACCTGCGGGAAAACATCCTGCCGACGCGCCCGCGCGCCGACCTGATCCTGCGCAAGGCCGATACCCACGCGATCAACGAGGTACGGCTGCGCAAGCTGTAAGAGCGCGGCCTCAGACCGGCTTCATGCCGTTGCGGGCCAGGACCTCTCCGGCGAGATAGAGCGAACCGCAGATCAGGATGCGCGGCGGCACGTCGTCGCCGGCGGCCCGCTTTCGCACATGCGCAAGCGCTTCCGAGAGCGAAGCATGGGCATCGGCCGCAAGGCCGGCCTCGCGTGCAGAGCCGGCAAGACAGGACGGGTCGCGGCCGGCGTCGGTCGTGGTCAGCGGCACGCAGGCGACCTCTCGGGCAAGCCCTGCAAAGGGACGGAAGAAGCCGACCGGATCCTTGGTCTTGAGCATGCCCGAGACGAGATAGAGCGGCCGCGGGCGGCGCTCCTCCTGCTCCGCCATCACCTCCGCAATGGTGATCCCGGCGCCCGGATTATGACCGCCGTCGAGCCAGAGCTCGCTGCCCGGCGGGCAGAGATCGAGGAGCGGACCTTCCGTCAGCGGCTGCATGCGGCCCGGCCAGTCGACGGTCAGGAGCCCGGCCTCGATGGCCTCCGGGGCCGGCAGGCGCCCGGCAGCGCGCAGCGAGGCGATGGCCATAGCCGCGTTGACGATCTGGTGGCGACCGAACAGGCGCGGCAGCGGCAGGTCCATCAGACCTTCCTCGTCCTGATAGACGAGACGGCCGTTTTCCTCGAAGGCGGTGAAATCCTGCCCGAAGACCTGAAGCGGCGCGCCGAGGCGCGCGGCGATGCGCGAGATCACCTCCAGCGCCTCGTCCGGCTGCGGCGCGATGACCACCGGGCAGCCGCGCTTGATGATGCCGGCCTTCTCCGCCGCAATGTCGGCCAGTCGCTCGCCGAGGTAGCGCTCATGGTCCATCGACAGCGGCGTGATGGTGGCCGCGAGCGGCGCATCGACGACATTGGTGGCATCGAGCCGGCCGCCGAGACCGACCTCCAGCAGCAGCACGTCCGCCGGCTCCTCGGCGAAGAGCAGCAGGGCCGCGGCCGTCGTCACCTCGAAGAAGGTGATCTCCGCGCCCGCATTGGCCTGTTCGCAGGTGTCCAGCGCCTCGATCAGCCGCGCATCGGAGACGATGCGGCCGGCAAGGCGGATGCGCTCGTTGAAGGAGACCAGGTGCGGGGAGGTGTAGACATGCACCTTGAGGCCGGCCGCCTCCAGGATCGCCCTCATGAAGGCGGTGGTGGAGCCCTTACCGTTGGTGCCGGCGATGTGGACGAGCGGCGGCAGGCGGTCCTGCGGCCGCCCCAGCGCGCCCAGCAGGCGCTCCATGCGGCCGAGCGACAGGTCGATCTCGCGCGGATGCAGCGCCAGAAGTCGGTCGAGGATCGCGGTTACCTGGTCCATTGTCCTGCCCGCCCCGCCGCACGGGGATCCGCACGGCTGCAGCAGCCCTCATGGTTACGGGATCTTTCGGGAACGCGGCAAGCCTGGCTGCGTCCACCCGTGTCGCGCCTGCGACAGCGCGGCCGTCTAGCGGCTCTCGCCGTCGGCTTCGCGGGTGCCGCTCTCGGCGGCGGAAGAGGCCTCGCCGCCCTGGGCAAGTTCTGGCGAGACCTTGGCCTCGCCTTCCTCGCGCGGCGGCGTCATCAGCTCTTCCTCGTCCGGCAGGCTGACCTCGGCCTTCATCAGGATCGAGCAGACGCGGGCGATGGTCTCGGGTAGCTTGTGGCGATGCACCACCATGTCGACCATGCCGTGGTCCAGCAGGTATTCCGAGCGCTGGAAGCCCTCGGGGAGCTTCTCGCGGATGGTCTGCTCGATGACGCGGGGGCCGGCAAAGCCGATCAACGCGCCCGGCTCGGCCATGTGCACGTCGCCCAGCATCGCATAGGAGGCCGTCACGCCGCCGGTGGTCGGGTTGGTGAAGACGACGATGTAGGGCAGGCCCGCATCGCGCAGCATCTGCACGCCGACCGTGGTGCGCGGCATCTGCATCAAGGATAGGATGCCTTCCTGCATGCGCGCGCCGCCCGAGGCGACGAAGAGCACGAAGGGCGTCTTGCGCGCGACGGCGGTCTGCATGCCGGTCAGCACCGCCTCGCCGGCCGCCATGCCGAGCGAACCGCCCATGAAGGCGAAGTCCTGCACGGCGGCGGTCATATCCATGCCGCGCAGCTTGCCGGTCGCCACCGTGACGGCATCGTCGAGGCCCGTCTTGGCCCGGGCATCGCGCAGGCGGTCGGTGTAGCGCTTCTCGTCGCGGAACTTGAGCGGGTCGGCGACGACCTCGGGGGTCTTCACCTTCTCGAAGGAGCCATCGTCGAAGAAGAGCTCGAGCCGGCGACTGCCGGAAATCCGCATGTGGTGGCCGGAATTCGGCACCACCCACTGGTTCGCCTCGAGATCGCGATGGAAGACCATCTCGCCGGTCTCGGGGCACTTGATCCAGAGGTTCTCCGGCACGTCCCGCTTCTGCAGCAGGCCACGAATCTTCGGGCGAACGACGTTGTTGATCCAGTTCAAGGCAGATACCGTCCGTTGTCTTGCATGTTCCCGGCCGTCATGCGGCCGATGCGGCTCAGCCGCGGGCCCGGGCAACACCCTCGGCGAGCGAACGCACCACCGAGGCCACCGCCTCGACCGTCGCATCCGTCGCCCGGCCCTCGCCGCCGAGGCTCGTGCGCACCGCTTCCACCAGCACCGATCCGACGACGACGCCATCGGCATCGCGGCCGATCACCTCGGCATCCTCCGCCGTCTTGACGCCGAAGCCCACAGCCACCGGAAGCGAGGTGTGGCGCTTGATGCGACGGACCGCCTCTGTCACCCGGTCGCGGTTGGCGATGGTGGCGCCGGTGATGCCGGTCACCGATACGTAATAGACGAAACCCGACGTGTTGGCGAGAACGGCCGGCAGGCGCTTGTCGTCGGTCGTCGGCGTCGTCAGGCGGATGAAGTTGAGGCCGGCGGCCATCGCAGGCAGGCAAAGCTCGTCGTCGGCCTCCGGCGGGATGTCGACGATAATCAACCCGTCGACGCCCGCCTCGACCGCCATCTTCACGAAAACGGCGGGATCGCGCACGTAGATCGGGTTGTAATAGCCCATCAGCACGATGGGTGTGTCCTGGTCGTGGCGGCGAAAGGCGCGCACCATGTCCAGCGTCTTGTCCATGGTCTGGCCGGCAGCCAGCGCACGCTGGTTGGCGAGCTGCACCGGCATGCCTTCGGCCATCGGATCGGAAAAAGGCATGCCGAGCTCGATGACGTCGGCACCGGCGGCCGGCAGCGCATCAAGGATCGCCTGAGAGGTGGCAAGGTCCGGGTCGCCGGCGGTGACGAAGGTCACCAGCGCCGGACGGTTCGCCGCCTGCAATGCCGCGAAGCGGCGGTCGATCCGCGTGTCACTCATCTTGCCCGGTCCCACCCTGTCATCTGTCCTGCCGGCGCCGGCCTGCCGTCAAGGCCGGCCGCTCGCGGCTTTCGCAGGCATTCCTGCCCGCGAAAGCCAGTGGGGATGTAGGGGGCGGAGTGCCCCCCTGTCAATTGGCGAAAGGCCAATCGGCCAAGCCCGACGATAGCCGGCCGAGTCGCTTCAGAGACGGCCGGTGAGCGCCGCGTCGAAGATCGATGCCGCACCCTCGAGGGTCAGTTCGATCGGATTGCCGCCAGCGGTCGGGTCAACGATGGCCATTTCGGCGATCGTTGCGGCCTTGGCGCCATCCACCTTCAGGCCGTCCAGGGTATGCGGCACGTCGAGCGCGGTACGCAGGTCGAGGACGGCCTGCAGGAAGCCATCGAAGCCGCCAGACACACCGAGATAGCCGGCGAGCCGTTCGATCTTGGTCTCGATGGCCGGGCGATTGAACACCAGCACGTAGGGCATGAAGACCGCATTGGTCATGCCGTGATGGGTGTCGTAGAGCGCGCCGACCGGATGGGAGAGCGCATGGATGGCACCGAGGCCCTTCTGGAAGGCGACCGCCCCCATCGCGGCGGCCGACATCATGTGGCCGCGGGCGGCGAGATCGTCCGGCGTCTCGGCGACGCGCTTCAGGTTCTCGAAGACGAGGCGCATGCCCTCGACCGCGATACCGTCGCCCATCGGGTGGTAGAAGGTGGAGGAATAGGCCTCGAGGCAGTGGGCGAGGGCGTCCATGCCTGTGCCGACGGTGAAGTAGCGCGGCATGCCGACGGTCAGCTCGGGATCGCAGATGACGATGCCGGGCAGCATCTTCGGATGGAAGATGACCTTCTTGGTGTGGGTTTCCTCGTTGGTGATGACGCCGGCGCGGCCGACCTCGGAACCGGTTCCTGCCGTGGTCGGCACGGCGAGGATCGGCGCGATGCCATCCGGATCGGCACGGGTCCACCAGTCGCCGACGTCCTCGAAGTCCCACATCGGTCGGGTCTGGCCGGCCATGAAGGCGATGACCTTGCCCGCATCGAGACCGGAGCCGCCGCCGAAGGCGATGACGCCGTCATGGCCGCCGGCGCGATAGGCGGCAACGCCCGCCTCCACGTTCGATGCGGTCGGGTTCGGCTTGATGTCGCTGAAGATGTCCGGCTCAAGGCCGGCCTGGCGCAGCAGCTCCAGCGCGTTCGCGGTCATCGGCAGGCGCGCAAGGCCCGGGTCGGTGACCAGCAGCGGGCGCTTCATGCCGAGCAGGGCGGCGCACTTGCCGAGCTCCTTGATGCGCCCGGCGCCGAAGCGCACGGAGGTCGGGTAGTTCCAGTTGGCGGACGGAAGGGTGGTCATGTCCTGAGATCCTGAAAGGAAGGAAAGCGAAGCGGCGGTTTCTGCGCGCCTAGGAGCGGGCGCGCAGGTGGAACGACTTCGGCCGCGTCAGCGACAGGTAGCCGATTTCCGACAGGGCGGCGCCCTTGCCGGTGTCCTTGACGCCGGTCCATACCAGCGCCGGGTCGAGATAGTCGCAGCGGTTCATGAAGATCGTACCGGTCTCGACACGATCGCCGATGGCGATGGCGGCCTCCTCGTCGGCGGTCCAGATCGAAGCGGTCAGGCCGTAGGGGCTGTCGTTCATCAGGGCGACGGCCTCCTCGTCGGAGCGCACCTTCATCACGCCGACCACCGGGCCGAAGCTCTCCTCGCGCATCACCGACATCTGGTGATCGACGTCGACCAGCACCTGCGGCATCAGGTAGGGCGTGCCCTCCTTGTCCTGCGGGAAGCGCGCGCGGTCGACCAGGGCCTTAGCGCCCTTGCGCAGCGCCTCGGCGGTCTGCTCGCGCACATGGGCGGCAAAGCGCGCCTGCGCCATGGGGCCGAGCGTCGTCGCCTCGTCGAGCGGGTTTCCGAGCGTGTAGGCGGAGGCGGCCGCCGCCAGGCCCTCGACCACCGCGTCATAGTGCGTCTCGTGCACATAGACGCGCTCGATGCCGCAGCAGCACTGGCCCGAATTGTAGAAGGCGCCATCGGCGAGGTTCTCGACCGCGAAGGCGACATCGGCGTCCGCGCGGACATAGGCCGGATCCTTGCCGCCGAGCTCGAGGCCAAGCGTTGCGAAGGTGCCCGCCGCCGCCTTCTCGATGGCGCGGCCGCCGGCGACCGAGCCGGTGAAGTTGATGTGGTCGATGCGGCCCGAGCCGAGCAGCGCCTCGGTCTGGCCGTGGTTCAGCACAATGTTGCGGAAGACGCCCTTGGGCAGGCCCGCCGCCTTGAACGCCTTGTCGAGCCGCTCGCCGACCAGCAGGGTCTGCGCCGCGTGCTTGAGGATCACCACGTTGCCGGCGATCAGCGCCGGGACGATGGTGTTGATCGCCGTCATGAACGGATAGTTCCACGGCGCGATGACCATGACGATGCCGAGCGGCTCGGGCCGTACGTAGCGGGTGAAGCCCGGACGGTCCGTATGGTGACGGGCCCGGAGCGACTCCTCGGCGATCTTGACCATGTAGTCGGTGCGCTCGCGCGTGCCACCCTTCTCGCCGCCGTAGCGCACCGGCCGGCCCATCTGCCAGGCCAACTCGGGCACGATCTCGTCGTTCATCGCCTCCAGCGCGGCGACGGCGGCCAGCACCGCCGAGCAGCGCTCGGAGAGCGGGGTGGCGGCCCAGGCAGCCTGCGCGGCGCGGGCCTCGGCCACGGCCTGGTCGATCTCGGCAGCACTCGCCACGGGACGCTCAGCATAGACAGAGCCGTCGACCGGGGAAATCAGCTTGATCACGTCGGACATGTCACACCTTTCGGGCAGGTCCGCCCAGGCGGCCTGCCTCTGCATGTTTGCAAGATATTCCAAGTGGATCCGGCCCGCTGTCGCGGGCCGAAGTCCTCAACTGCGCTCGAAGCCGCGGGCGAGTTCGTAGTCGGTCACCACGCGGTCGAATTCCTCCTGCTCCCATTCCGCCGCGCGGACGTAATGGTCGATCACCGCATCGCCGAAGGCCTCGCGCAGCATCTTCGACTTGCGCAGGGTCTCCGTCGCCGCGCGCAGCGTGCGCGGAATCTCCTTCAGCCGGCGGGACTGGTAGAGATCGCCGGTGACCGGTGCCTCGAGCTCCAGTTTCTCCTCGATGCCCCGGATGCCGGCCGCAAGCTGCGCGGCCAGCGCCAGGTAGGGATTGAGGTCCGAGCCGCCGATGCGGCATTCGACGCGCACGCCCTTCGTGCCCTCGCCGCAGAGCCGGAAGCCGGCGGTGCGGTTGTCGACCGACCATGCGGTCTTGGTCGGCGCGAAGGTGCCCTTCTGGAAGCGCTTGTAGCTGTTCACATAGGGCGCCAGGAACCAGGTGTAATCCGGAGCGTAGCGGATCAGGCCGGCCATGTAGTGGTGCATCAGCTGCGACATGCCGTGCTGCGCATCCGCATCGAAGAAGGCACTGGTGCCGTCCTTCTTCCACAGCGACTGGTGCACATGGGACGAGGAACCGACCCGGGCATGATGCCATTTCGGCATGAAGGTCACCGCGCGGCCGTGCTGCCAGGCGATTTCCTTGGTCGCATGCTTGGCGATGGTGTGGTGATCGGCGCAGGCGAGCGGGTCCGCATAGCGGATGTTGAGTTCCTCCTGGCCGGCCTCGGCCTCGCCCTTGGAATTCTCCACCGGAATGCCCGCGGCATAGAGGTGATTGCGGATCGGGCGCATCACCTCCTCTTCCTTGGTGGTCTGGAGGATATGATAGTCCTCGTTATAGGCCGAGATCGGCTCCAGATCGCGGAAGCCCGAGCGGCGGATGTCGTCGAAGCTCTTCTCGAACAGGAAGAATTCCAGCTCCGTCGCCATCTTGGCCTCGAGCCCCATGGCATCGAGACGGGCGATCTGGCCCTTGAGCAGCGCACGCGGCGAATGCGGCACCGCCTCATGGTGGTGATGGTCGAGCACGTCGCACAACACCATCGCCGTGCCCTCCAGCCAAGGCACGGGGCGCAGGGTCGAAAGATCCGGCTTCATCACATAATCGCCGTAGCCGCCGGCCCAACTGGTCGCGGCATAGCCCTCGACCGTGTACATCTCCAGGTCCGTCGCCAGCAGGTAATTGCAGCAATGGGTCTCCTCGAAGGAGTGGTCGATGAAGTTGCGCGCGTGAAAGCGCTTGCCCATCAGACGGCCCTGCATGTCGACGGCGCAGACCAGCACCGTATCGATGGTGCCGTCGGCGACGGCGGCCTTGAGAGCGTCGAAAGAAAGATTGCCAGCCATTGGAACCATCATTGTCGGTTAAGCGGGGCGCGGGCACGGTCGGTGACGGAAGGGCCGGAGCGGCGAACGCCGCCCCGGCTCGCCGGCATCAGGTGTAGCGGTAAGGCCGCCCGGCCTTCTGCATGTCGGCGTTGTACTTCTTGAAGATCTCCACGACCTTCGCCTTGATCTCGGATTCGGCCGCGATCTCGTCCCAGAACTTAACGGCGGCCTCCTCGACGGTGGCCCACTCTGCATCCGGAATGGTGGTCAGCTCCATCTTGGTGCCGTTGACGCGAAGGCTCGCCTCGCCGCCCCAGTACCACCATTGGCGATAGTAGTGCGACGCATCCATGGCCAGCTGCAGCATGGTCTTAAGATGGTCGGGCAGTTCGTTCCACCGGTCCATGTTGGCGAAGAACGAGCCGGCCCAGGCGCCGGAAATGTTGTTGGTCAGGAAGTAGTTGGTCACGTCGGCCCAGCCGACCGTGTAGTCCTCGGTGATACCCGACCAGGCGACGCCGTCGAGTTCGCCGGTCTGCACCGCGACTTCGATGTCCTCCCAGGGCAGCGTCACCGGCACCACGCCGAACTGCGCCAGGAAGCGGCCGGCGGTCGGGAAGGTGAAGACGCGCTTGCCCTGCAGGTCGGCAAGGCTGCGGATCGGGTCCTTGGTGGCGAAGTGGCACGGGTCCCAGGCGCCGGCGGAGATGTGCTTGACGCCGACCTTGGCGTATTCTTCCTCCCAGATCTCCTTCAGGCCGTACTGGTTGAACAGCACCGGCACGTCCAGCGAATAGCGGCTGGCGAAGGGGAAGTAGCCGCCGAACACGGTCACTTCGGTCGGCGAAGCCATGGAATCGTCATCCGACTGCACCGCGTCGATGGTGCCGCGCTGCATCGCGCGGAACAGCTCGCCCGTCGGCACCAGCTGGTCGGCGAAGAACAGCTCGATCTCCATCTCGCCGTTGGCCGCCTTGTTGAAGGCGTCGATATGCGGCTTGATCACATGCTCGGCGAGCGCTGCGCCCGCATAGGTCTGCAACCGCCACTTGATCGGCGCCTGGCCGAGCACGGCAGGGGCGGCCAGCGTCGAAGCGCCGGCGGCGGCGACGGTGCCGAGGCCCGCCTTCTTCAGAAAGTCGCGTCTGTTGGTCATGTCTCATTCCCCTTTGGTTTCGTTGAAGAGATGCAAGAGCGCGCCCTTTCTGATTGTTGTGATGGCGCGGCGGTCGGTGTCCGGTGGCCAAGCTCCTTCTGCTGCGGTGATGCGTCTCGTTCGGATCTCCTCTGTCAGCGGCCGTAAACATAGTCGGGCAGCCACAGGGCGATCTGCGGAAAGATCATTATCAATGCCAATGCGAGGATCATGACCAGCACAAAGGGCCCGATCGAGCCGTAGATGTCCCGCATGGAGATCTCCGGCGGCGCCATCGCCCGCATCAGGAACAGGTTGTAGCCGAAGGGCGGGGTCATGTAGGCGATCTGGGTGGTGACCGTGTAGAGAACGCCGTACCAGACGAGGTCGAAGCCCAGCGCTGCGACCAAGGGCACGTAGAGCGGGGCGACGATGACCAGCATCGCCGTATCGTCGAGGAAGGTGCCCATCACCAGGAAGGACACCTGCATCAGGATCAGGATCATCCAGGGCGACAGGCCGAGCCTTTCGGTGAAGAGGGTCTCGATCGCCTTGACCGCGCCGAGACCGTCGAACACGGCGCCGAAGCCGAGCGCGGCGAGGATGATCCACATGAACATGCAGGAGATCGCCAGCGTCTGGCGCAGGCAGGTCTCGAACACCGTCCAGGTCATCCGGCGCTTGAGCACGGCGGCGACGAATGCGGTCATGGCGCCGATGGCGGAGCTCTCGACCAGCGAGGTCCAGCCGTTGACGAAGGGCACCATCATCGTGGCGAAGATGACCAGCGGCAGGACGCCGGCGCCGAGCAGTCGCATCTTCTCGGCCCGGGACACATTTCGCTCCTCCACCGGCAAAACAGGGCCGAGCGAGGGCGTGATGCGGCAGCGGACATAGATATAGACGACGAACATGGTCGCCATCATCAGCCCCGGCACCACGCCGGCGAGCCAGAGCTGGCCGACCGGCTGGCGCGCGATCATCGCATAGAGCACGAGGACCACGGAGGGCGGTACCAGGATGCCGAGCGAGGAGCCGGCCTGGATGACGCCGGTGACCATGCGCTTGTCGTAGCCGCGGCGCAGCAGCTCGGGCAGAGCGATGGTGGCGCCGATGGCCATGCCGGCGACGGACAGGCCGTTCATCGCCGAGACCAGCACCATCAGCCCGATCGTGCCGATGGCAAGCCCGCCGGAGATCGGCCCCATCCACACGTGGAACATCTTGTAGAGGTCGTCGGCGATCTTCGATTCCGACAGGACATATCCCATGAAGATGAACATCGGCAGGGTGAGCAGCGGATACCACTTCATCAGCTTCATGGCTGCTGCGAAGGGAATGTCGGAACCGCCGGTCCCCCACAGCGCCAGCGCCGCAACCGCGGCGACGCCGCCGATGGCACCGAAGACGCGCTGACCGGTCAACAGCATCAGCATCATCGACGAGAACATCAGCAGCGCAATCATCTCATAGGACATCAGCTTTCCTCTCCGCGAATGCGCGCGATGTCCTTGATGAGCTCGGAGACGGCCTGCAGCAGCATCAGGAAGAAGCCGAGGCACATGATCGCCTTGATCGGCCAGATGACAGGACGCCAGGCGGTCGGGCTGCGCTCGACATGGCCGATCACCTCGGCCGCGGCGTCGGGACCGCCGGTGACGAAGGCAACCGCCAGATCCTTCAGGAACACGAAAGGTTCGGTGCCGAAATGACCGAGCGAGTAGGCGGTCGAACCGACGCCGCCATACAGCAGGACGCCGAGATAAAAGATCAGCACCAGCACCGTGAAAGCATCGAACCAGGCCTTCTTCTTCACAGACCAGCCGGCATAGAACAGGTCCATGCGGACGTTCGAGCCGAGCTGGACCGAATAGGGCCCGCCGAGAATGTAGTAGGCGACCATGGCGAACTGGGCGACCTCCAGCGTCCACGGGGACGGCAGGAAGACTGTCTTGGAGATCGACGACCACAGAAGCACGGCGACCATGACGAACAGGCCGTACATGACGATCCGCCCGAGGCGGTAGTTGACCGCGTCGACGACCCTCACATAGCCGCGCATCAGGGAGAGCATCATCCGGACCTCCCTTTCGCCTCGAGCTTTTTCAGCGCGGCCTCGAGCGCATGGCCGAGGCGGTCGGCCCACAGGCTCTCGCCGGCGGCGTCCGCGATCTCGTCGTTGCGCACCTCAATCATCACGCAAGGCAGGCTGCGCGCCTCGCCATGGCGGCCGACCGTGTAATAGACCCCATCGCCCGGCGCATAGGGCTCGTTGTCGCCGAGATCGGCGATACCCTGTCTGGCAAGATCGGCCAGCATCGCGTCGGCAACCCTGCGGTCGCGGTTGGACAGGATGCCGACCGGCCAGGGGCGATGGAATCCCTTGTAGAGCGGCGTGAAGCTGTGCACCGAGACGACCACGCTGTCGAGGCCGGCGGCCGCGCGCGCGTCGAGCAGCGTTTCGATGCGCGAATGGAAGGGCGTGTGGGCAAGAGCGATGCGGCGGGTCCGCTCGGCTGCACCCAGATCGCGATTGCCGGGGATCTCGGTCGTCTCGCTGATCGATGGGATCAGGTCGTGTGCGGCGGTGTCGCGATTGCAGTCGAGGACGAGCCGCGACAGGTCGGGATAGACGAGAGGCGCGTCGAACCGGCGCGACAGGTGGCGCGAGACGCCGAGTGCGCCGGGATCCCATGCGATATGGGCGCGGCGCGCCGCCTCGTCCAGGCCGAGATCGCCGTATTCCGGCGGCAACCGGCGCGAAGCATGGTCGCACAGCAGCACGATCTTGCCGCGGCCGCCGACGTTTTCCGCGACCACGACCGTTTCCCCCGGCGTCATGTCGCCGGGCAATAGCTCGCCGTCACGTGCCGCTGTCGGCTCCATCCCTGTCCCCCAGCCGGATATCCTCGCGAAAAACGCAACTGCTGTTCTATTTGTTACAAAATTGCGTTGAATTCCGCTTTCTGTATGATTTGATACATACCCGCGACCGATGTCAATCGGGTTTCCGACAGCGACCGCCCAGGCGCGGCACCCCGGCCGGGGAGGCGGCCTCACGACCATGACATCCCTTGCCGAAGAAATCCGCGAGAGGCTTGGCGAATGCACTGCGACGGAGCGCCGCGCGGCGCTCGCCCTGCTCGCCAACTATCCGGTGCTGGGTCTGGGCACCGTCGCGCAGTTCGCCAGCGCGGCCGGCGTCAGCTCGCCGACGATCCTGCGTTTTGCCGCGCGCATGGGCTGCGGCACCTATGCAGCGCTGCAGACACGGCTGCGCACGGAGTTGGAGGACCAGCTGAAATCGCCGCTGGCCAAGGCCAAGGACGGCACACAGGCAGGCGGCGCGGCCACCGCAGCCGGCCTCGGCGCCGTCGCCGAGGCCGTGCGCGCCAATATCGGCGAGACCTTCCGCCACTTGCCCGCAGCGGAGCTGGAGGCCGTCGTCTCGCTGCTGTCCGACGAGCGCCGCACGCTCTACCTGCTCGGCGGTCGCTTCACCGACGCGCTCGCCCGCTACATGGCCGCGCATCTGCGCATCCTGCGCTGCGGCGTCATGCATATGGCCGGGCAGGAGGGCAACTGGCGCGATGCCCTTCTGGATATAGGACGGCGCGACGTACTGGTGGTCTTCGACATCCGCCGCTATCAGGCCGATCTCGTCCGCATGGCCACGGCCGCGGCGAAGCGCGGGGCAACGGTGGTGCTGATCACCGACAGCTGGCTGTCCCCCATTGCCAGCGTCGCGGCCCATGTGCTGCCGGCACGCATCTCCGTGCCCTCGCCTTGGGACTCCTCAGCAGCCCTGATGGTGATCGCCGAGACGCTCATCGCCGGCGTCACCGCACGCGATCCCGAGCGCAGCGAACGGCGCATGTCGGCGCTGGAAGCCTATCGCGACGAGGAAGACCCCAAGCGCGCCGCGCCGCCGCCGGGCGAGCCTTCCGCAACCGGTTGAGGCAACCGCGCCTCAGCCCCGCCCGAGGCCACGCTGCGCGACCGCCTCGCGCATCACGGCCATGAAGAGCAGCAGGTCGGGCGTGTGCGTCTCGGCGGCGCGGGTCGAGATGCCGACCGGCCCCAGCGTGATCCGTGTATCGACGGCAAGGGCCGCAAGCTGCCCCTCGGCCAGGTCGTTGGCGACGACGCCGTTCGAGATGATCCACACCGCATCGGTGGAGCGGGTGAAGGCTCGCCCGAAGGCGTTCGACACCGTCTCGATCCGCCGGGGCAGGCGACCGATGCCATTGGCCACCATCAACCGCTCGACCAGCGGGCGGATCGCCGCGCTGCGGTTCGGGTAAAGCACCGGATACTCTGGCAGGCGGGCAAGGTCCGGATTGCCGATCAGCGGATGGCCGGGACGCACGGCAAGCATCACCTGTTCGCTGTAGAGCTGCTGGAAGGCGAGGCCCTGCATGGCATCCGGCTGGCCGAGCCGGCCGATCACGACATCCAGCGCGCCGGTCCGCAGCTGGTCGAGGAGATGGCCGTTCGGCCCAGTGACGATATCGAGCGTCGCACCGCGGCCGCGCTCCAGGTAGCGCCCGGCGGCCAGCGGCACGATGCTGGCGGCAACGCTGGGCAGGGCGCCGATGCGCAATTGCCGCTCCGACCCCATCCGCACCTGGTCGATCCCGTCGAGCCCCTCGCCCAGTGCGGCGACCGACAGGCCCGCATAGTGGCGGAAGATCTCGCCCTCGGCGGTGAGCGTCACCCCCGAGCGGCCCCGCTCCATCAGGCTGACGCCGACCAGCGCCTCCAACTCCTTCAACGTCTTGGAAACGGCCGGCTGGGTGATGTTGAGAGCGCTCGCCGCCTCCGTCAGGCTGCGCAGCCGTGCCACCTCCAGGAACGCCTGCAGATGACGCAGCTTGATCCCTGCTCCGACGGGCATTTCGTCTCTCCAGTTATACAAAACGGCGAAATTCTCATTTTACATTACCAATTGCCGCGTCCATCCTGAAGCGAAACACGGTCAGGGAGGATGGGACGTGCTGGCAGTCTCTCGAAACGGGCGCATTCTCAACACGGCCTTCCGGCCTGCACGGGGCTCGTCCCCGGTTCTCGCCTTCTCCAACTCGCTCGGGACCGACTTCCGCATCTGGGACGACCTCGTCACACGCCTGCCGGGCAACTGGGGGCTGCTGCGCTATGATACGGCCGGGCACGGCCTGTCGCCGGGCGGCCTCGGCATGAGCATCGACGACCATGGCGACGATTTCGTCGCGCTGCTCGACACGTTCGGCATCGAGAAGGCGGTGATCGTCGGCCTGTCGGTCGGCGGCTTGATCGCCCAGTCTATGGCGATCCGCTATGGCGCACGGGTCGCCGGGCTGGTTCTGTCCAACACCGGTATGAAGATCGGCACGCCGGAGATCTGGAACGGCCGCGCCGAGGCGATCCGCACCGGCGGCATGGACGCCATCGGCGATGCGACGATGGAGCGCTGGTTCTCCCGCGCCTTCCGCGAGGGGCGCCCGGCCGAGCTGCTGCGCTGGCGGACGATGCTGGTGCACACGCCGGCCGACAGCTACATCGCGCTCGGCAGCGCCATTCGCGATGCCGATTATCGCGACCGCGCGGGCAGCATCGCGGTACCGGTCCTGTGCATCGCCGGCAGCGAGGACAGCGCGACCCCGCCGGAGACGCTGCGTGCGCTTGCCGCCGCCATATCGGGCGCGACATGCGAGGAAATTTCCGGCGTCGGCCACCTGCCCTGCATCGAGGTGCCGGACAGGGTGGCGGACCTGGTCGGCACCCTGGTGGAGCGCGTGACGCAATGAGCGGGCAGGATCCCTTCGAGGCGGGCATGGCGACCCGCAAAGCCGTTCTGGGCGAGGCGCATGTGGCGCGCGCCGAGGCCGCCAGAGACGATTTCGACGGGCCGTTCCAGGACCTGATCACCCGGGGCGCCTGGGGTGGGGTCTGGGCGCGCGACACGATCAGCCGGCGGGAGCGGTCGATGATCACCATCGCGCTGCTCGCCGCGCTCGGCCACGACGAGGAACTGGCGATGCATTGCCGCGCCACCGCACGCACCGGCGCGAGCCGCGAGGATGTCTGCGAGGCCCTGCTGCATGTGGCAATCTATGCCGGCGTGCCGGCCGCAAACCGGGCGATCCGCATCGCCCGGGCCGCCTTCGCCGAAATCGAGACGTCCCAAAGCGGGTCGGGAGGAGACAAGCCGTGACCACCGCCTTCTACCGGCGCGACCGCTCGCAGCAGCCGCTGCCGCTGTCGCCGGGCTACAAGAGTACCGTCCTGCGCGCACCGGTCCGCCCGCTGCATGCGCTGGAGCAGACCGTCCTGGAGCAGACCGGACCGGCGCTCGGGCACACGCCGCTCGGACCGCTCGACCATGACCTGATCCGCAATGCCGCGACCACGGGCGATGCGCTCGGCGAACGCATCTACGTCTTTGGGCGGGTGCTCGACGAGAACGCCCGGCCGGTACCCAACGCGCTGATCGAAGTCTGGCAGGCCAATGCCGCCGGCCGCTACGCCCATGTGCGCGACGGCTATCTCGCGCCGCTTGACCCGAACTTTTCCGGCTGCGGACGCTGCCTCAGCGATGCCGAGGGGCGCTACCTGTTCCGCACCATCAAGCCGGGCCCGTATCCCTGGCCGAACAACGGCTCCGACTGGCGGCCGGCCCATATCCACCTGTCGGTCTTCGGCGAGGCCTTCAGCCAGCGGCTGATCACCCAGCTCTATTTCGAGGGCGATCCGCTGATCCCGCTCTGCCCGATCGTCAACACGATCCCGGACAAGGACGCAGTCGATCGGCTGGTGGCGCGGCTCGACCTGCGCAACCAGGAGCCGTTCGACTGCCTCGCCTACCGGTTCGACATCGTGCTGCGCGGGCGGCGGCAAACCCATTTCGAGAACCGGACGGAGGGCCTGTGATGAACGACCGGCTGAAGGAAACCCCCTCCCAGACCGCAGGGCCTTACGTCCATATCGGCACCGCGCCGCAGGCGATCGGCCGACCGGCACTGCCGCACCAGCCCGGCCCCGTGATCGAGAGCAACACCGGCGAGGCCATCGTCATCGAGGGCCTGATCCGCGACGGCTCGGGTACCCCGGTGCGCGACGCGATGCTGGAGATCTGGCAGGCGGACGGCATGGGCCGGGTCGGGGAATACGGCCTCTTCGCCCGTGCGACCACGGATTTCGACACCGGCATATTCCGCTTCCAGACCGTGCGGCCGGGCCAGCATGCAGAAGGCCATGCGCCACATGTGGCGATGCTGATCTTCGCCCGCGGCATCAACATCCACCTGCACACGCGCATGTATTTCCCGGAAGATCGCGAGACACTGACGAAGGACCCGGACATGCGCCGGCTCGAGCCGGAGGCGGTGGCGACGCTGGTCGCCGCCGAGGACGGCAAGACCGAGGACGGCTTGCCGCTCTACCGCTTCGACATCCGCCTGCAGGGCGAGAACGAGACGGTGTTCTTCGACATCTGAGCCGGCAACGGGACCCCTGACGACAAAGACAGGCGCATCATGGCCGACATCCCCCTCGTTTCGCCGCTCTTTGCGGGCCTGTTCGGCGACGACGAAACCGCAGCCCTGTTCTCCGCCGAAGCGGAGATCGCCGCGATGGTGGAGGTGGAGCGGGCGCTCGCCCGCCTGCAGGGACGCGTCGGCCTGATCCCGGCGGGTGCCGCGGCGGCCCTCGACCGGGAGCTGCCCGGCATTCTGCCGACACCTGCCGAGCTTGCCGCCGGAACGGCCGCGGCCGGCGTCCCCGTACCCGCGCTGGTGGCGGCGCTGCGGCAGAAGCTGTCGCGGCCGGCAGCCGATTACCTGCATTTCGGCGCCACCTCGCAGGACATCGTCGATACCGGCCTGATGCTGCGCCTCGCCCGCACGCTGGCGCTGTTCGAGGCGCGGCTAGCGGACATCGTGGGCCAGCTTTCCGCGCTTGCCATCCGGCACCGGACAACGCCGATGGCGGGCCGTACGCGCGGCCAGATCGCGACGCCCGTCAGCTTCGGCCTGCGGGTCGCGACCTGGACCCTGCCGCTGGCAAAGGCACGGCAGCGCCTTGCCCGGCTGCGCCGCGAGGCGCTGGTCGTGCAGCTCGGCGGTGCCTCCGGCGATCTCGGCGCGATGAACGTGCCCGGACGCGCGGCGGAACTGGCCGGCGCCCTTGCCGGCGAACTCGGCCTTGTGCCATCGCTACCCTGGATGACCGACCGAGAGCCGTTGCGCCGGATCGCCCGCGAAGCGAGCGAGATCGCGCTGGCACTCGGCAAGATCGGTGAGGACGTAATCCTGCTTGCCCGCTCGGAAGTCGGCGAGATCCGGCTGGCCGAGGCGGGCGGCTCCTCCACCATGCCGCAGAAGCAGAACCCGGTCAGGGCCGAGGCGCTGGTGGCGCTCGCGCGCTTTACCGCCGCACAGACGGCGGCTCTGTCCGCCGATGCCCTGCACCGCGAGGAGCGGGACGGCGCCGCCTGGATGGGCGAGTGGCTGGTGCTGCCGCAGGTGATGCTGGCGACCGGCGCGGCGCTGCGTCATGCGCAGGCCCTCGCCCCCGGCATGGAGGCCGATGCCGCACGGATGGCGGCGACCGCCACCGGTGGCGGTGGACTGTCGCTCGCCGAGCGCTTTTCCTTCGCTCTGCTACCGCATGTCGGCCGCGCTGCCGCGCAGGATCTGGTGAAGAAGGCCGCAGGCCTGGTGCGCACCGAGGGCGGTACGCTGGCCGAGGCGCTGTCGCGGCTGAGCGACGCGCCGCTCGACTGGCAGGCGCTGGCCGATCCCGCGTCGATCTCGGGCGTGGCCGCGGCGATGACCGACGAGATGCTGGCCGAGATCGCCGCACTCATGCGCGACGACTGACGTTCTCGTCTAGCGCTGGCCCTTGAAATAAGGTTTCAGCATCGCGCGCGGATAGTCCGCCTTGCGGGCGACCATGACCAGCGCCAGGATCGACAGCAGGTAGGGCAGCATCAGGAACACCTGACCGGGCACGAAGGCCCCGACCTCGGTCTGCAGCCGCACCTGGAAGGCGTCGAAGGCACCGAACAGCAGCGCGCCGACGAGCGCCTTGCCCGGACGCCAGGAGGCGAAGACGGTGAGCGCGATGCAGATCCAGCCACGGCCGTTGACCATGCCGAAGAAGAAGGCGTCGAAGGCGGACATGGTCAGGAAGGCCCCGCCCAGCGCCATCAGCGCGGAGCCGGCGACCACCGTGCCCATGCGCAGCACCACGACCGACAGGCCCTGCGCCTCCACCGCCGCCGGATTGTCGCCGACGGCGCGGATCGCAAGGCCGAGCGGCGTGCGGTAAAGCACGAAGCCGACCACCACGACCATCGCCAGCGCCAGCATGGTCAGCGCCGTCTGCTGGAACAGCACGGTGCCAAGGAAGGGCAGATCGGACAGGACCGGGATGTCGAGCGGCTGGAAGGCGGTGATGCGCGGCGGCGAGGTAACGTCGGGCAACGCCGTGCGGTAGGCGTAATAGCTGAGACTGGTGGCGAACAGCGTCACGCCGATGCCCGAGACGTGCTGGGACAGGCCCAGCGGCACCGTGAGCACCGCATGCAGCAGCCCGAAACTCGCCCCGGCGAGCGCTGCGACCAGCACGCCGCCCCAAAGGCCGGCGCCGAGCCAGGCAGCCATCCAGCCGGCCATGGCACCGGCTGTGAAGATGCCCTCGATGCCGAGATTGAGGATGCCCGCTCGTTCGCACAGCAGTGCGCCCAGCACGCCGAAGATCAGCGGCGTGGCGATCCGCAGCGCCGCCGCCCAGAAATTCGCCGAGACGAGAATGTCGAGGATTTCCATCATGCCACGATATCCTTGCCGGCGGATGCCCTGCGCCCCGGTCCGACCAGTCGCACGCGGAACCGCACGAAGAGGCCGGAGACGAGGACGGCGATCAGCGATGTGGCGACCACAAGGTCGGCCAGATAGTTGGACACGCCGATGGCCCGGCTCATGCTGTCGGCGCCGACGAAGACGCCGGCGATGAACAGGGCCGCGACCACGACGCCGAGCGGCGACAGGCCGGCCAGCATGGCGACGACGATGCCGGCATAGCCGAAGCCGGGCGACAGGTCGGCGGTGAGATAGCCCTTGAGGCCGGCCACCTCGCCGACGCCGGCGAGCCCCGCCAGTGCGCCGCTGAACAATGCGACGCGCACGAAGGTGGCGGTCACCGGGATGCCGGCATGGCGGGCCGCGTCCTGGTTCTCGCCGACGGCACGGATCTCGAAGCCCCACACCGTGCGCGCCAGCAGGATATGGGCGAGCAGCGCGGTAACGAGCGCGACGATCAGCCCGGCGTGGACGCGCATGCGGTCGAACAGCTTGGGCAGCATAGCCGCATCCGCCATCGGCTCGGATTGCGGCCAGCCCATGCCCATCGGATCCTTCATCGGCCCTTCCAGCATCATCTGGACGAAGAGCAGCACGACGAAATTGAGCAGCAAGGTGGTGACCACCTCGTCGGCGCCGAGCCGCAGCTTCAACAGCGCCGGGACCAGCATCATCATCGCCCCGGCCATCGCCCCGGCCAGGAGCACAAGCGGGATCATCACCGCGGGCGGAGCGGAGATCGCGCCGGAGCCGACGGCAACGGCGGCAAGCGCGCCGGCATAGAGCTGGCCTTCGCCGCCGATGTTCCACAGCCTTGCGCGGAAGGCGAGGGCGGCAGCAAGGCCGGTCAGGATCAGCGGGGTGGCCCGCGACAGCAACTCGGAAACGGCGAAGAACGACCCGAAGGCGCCTTTCGCCATCAGCGCATAGGCCTGCAGCACTGGCGCGCCCGCCGCCATGATCGGCAGGGCGGCCAGTGCGAGGGCGGCCAGTGCCGCGGCAACCGGAACGCCGACGCGAAGGAAGGGCGAGACGGTCTCGCGCGGCTCGAAACGGATCATGCGGCCTCCTCCGCGTGGCCGGCCATCATCAGGCCGACGGTGGCGCGGTCGAGCTCGTCGGCATCGCGCGCCACGCTCAGCTGGCCGCGATGGATCACCGCGATGCGGTCGGACAGGGCGAAGAGCTCGTCGAGATCCTCGGAAATCAGGATGACGCCGGCCCCGCGCGCCCGCGCGGCGAGCAGGCGGCGGTGCACCTCGCCGGTGGCGCCGATGTCGAGCCCGCGCGAGGGCTGCGCGGCCAGCACCACCATGGGCTCGGCATCGAGCGTGCGGGCCAGCACGATCTTCTGGATGTTGCCGCCCGACAGCAGCCGCGAGATCGCGGAGCCGCCCCGGCAACGGATGTCATGGGCGTCGATGGCCTCGCGGGCGCGGGCGGCGATGGCGGAGAAGTCGAGGAAGCCGAAGCGCTGGTAGCGCTCGGAGCGGATCTCCTCGATCACCAGGTTCTCGGCAACGCTCATCGCCCCGACGATGCCGTCGCGGTGGCGATCCTCCGGGATCCGGGCGATGCCGGCGGCGATCATCGCGCGCGCGTCCTGCGCCGTGACATCGCGTCCTGCGAGCAGGATGCGGCCCGTAGTGGCGCGCTCGAGACCGGAGACGAGGCGCGCGAACATCGCCTGGCCGTTGCCGGAAACGCCGGCGACACCGAGGATTTCTCCCGAGCGCAGGGTCAGCGACAGGTCCCTGACCGCCTCGCGGCCGGTGCCGGCAGACACGCCTTCGAACGCCAGCAGCACATCGCCGGGGGCGCGCGGTTCGCGCCGGCTGTGGGAGAGCGAATGGCCGACCATCAGCTCGGCCAGCTTCTGGCGGTCGCACTCGGCGGTCGGCAGGTCGGCGACCTTGCGGCCCATGCGCAGCACGGCGACCCGGTCGGAAGCACTGAGCACCTCGGCGAGCTTGTGCGAAATGAAGACAATGGCAAGGCCCTTGCCGGCCAGCTGCCGCAGGGTGGCGAAGAGGCCTTCGGATTCCTGCGGCGTCAATACGGCGGTCGGCTCGTCCAGAACCAGCACACGGGCGTCGCGATACAGCGCCTTGAGGATTTCCACCCGCTGCTGCTCGCCGACCGAAAGGCGCGAGACGCGAAGGTCCAGGTCCACCGTCAGCCCGCTGTCGCGCATCAACGCCTCCAGCCGCTGCCGGTCGGCGCGCGAGGAGGTGGAGGGCGACAGCAGCGGCCTGGTGCCGAGCACGATGTTCTCGAAGGCGGTCAGGTTCTCGGCCAGCGCGAAATGCTGGTGCACCATGCCGATGCCGGCATTGAGCGCCGCATGGGGCGAGCCGGGCTCCAGCGGTACGAGCTGCCCCTCGGGGCCGGCGATGCGCACCTCGCCCTCGTCGGCGACATAGTGGCCGAACAGGATGTTCATGAGCGTGGTCTTGCCGGCGCCGTTCTCGCCGAGCAGGGCGACGATCTCGCCCGCATGCAGGTCGAGATCGACCGCCTCGTTGGCGGTCATCGCGCCGAAGCGCTTGGTGATGCCGGCAAGCGACAGCACGACCTTGCGCTCGTGCGGCCGTGCGTGCAGCGGGTCGCTCATCTCCACTCCGGGGCAGGGCAGGACAAAGACGACCCGCCCCCGATCTCGGGCCGATAACAGGGGGCGGGCCGCGATCAGACGATCACATCGTCGACTTGGGCTCGGCGTCGTTGACGTTGACGCGGAACAGCCCGTCGAGAATCTCTTTCTCCTTCTCGCGGGACGCCTTGACGGCCTCCGCATCGGCAAGGCTCTCGTCGACGACGAAGCTGCCACCGCCATAGGACATGAAGGAATACTGGCCGTAATCCGCCGGCTCGAAGCTGTCGGAGGCCACCGCCTCGATCACCCGGTCGATGGTCGGCTCCATGTGCCACAAGGCGCTGGCGAGGATCGTGCCCGGATAGTCGCCGGCCGTGTCGATCACATTGCCGATGGCAAGGATGCCCTTCTCCTTGGCTGCGTCGGAGACGCCGAAGCGCTCGGCGTAGAGAATGTCCGCGCCCTTGTCGACCATCGCGAAGGCCGACTCCTTGGCCTTCGGCGGGTCGTACCAGGAGTTGATGAAGGTCACGAGGAACTTGACGTCCGGGTTGACCGCCAGCGCGCCTTCCATGAAGGCGTTCATCAGGCGGTTGACCTCGGGGATCGCGTAGCCGCCGACCATGCCGATGACGTTCGACTTGGTCGCCTTGCCGGCGATCATGCCGGTCAGGTAGCTCGGCTCATGGATCCAGTTGTCGAAGACGGCGAAGTTCGGCTGGGCCGGCCCGAAGGACGAGCCCATCAGGAAGGCGATGTCGGGATATTCGGCCGCAACGCTGCGCGCCGCACGCTCCACGGCGAAGGCCTCGCCGATGATCAGGTCCATGCCGCCCTCGGCATACTCGCGCATGACGCGCTCGTAGTCCGTGTTGGCAACGTTCTCGGAGTAGGTGTAGGTCACGTCGCCCCGCGCCTGCGCCGCCTGCAGCGCCTTGTGGATGCGCCCGACCCACTGCTGCTCGACCGGCACGGTGTAGATCGCCGCGACCTTCAGCGGCTTGTCCTTGGCGATTGCCGGCACTCCGCCCGCCATGACGGCGAGCGATGCGACAAGTCCGAGGACGGCCCGGCGCGTCCAGGCGAAATGATCGTTGATTGCCATCTGACTCCCCCTCGCAGGATGCGGCGCTCATGCGCAACTGGCACGGGCCGGTGTTCGTCGGCCGGCAAAGGCGCATGGGCGGCTCTTCGCGCGGCGAGGTAAATTGGACCACATTCCAGGCACGCTCACAATGGAGGCAGATGCCGGCCGCCGCGCTTTCTTGAACAAATGGACAAAGTTTGATCGTTTGGTCAAAAATTGAGCCGGCGCAGCTTTTTCCCGCGGCAGGCGCGCTCTGCTTCCGCTTGTCGTGCCGACGCCCTTGCAGCCTATCCGAGCGGATCTTCCGGCGCCTGCGGCGGCGGGGCGGTCCGGCGGCGGGCCCTCGCCGCCCTTGCACGGGCGACATAGCCCTTCAGGTCGACCGCACCGGTCAGTTGGACGAAACCGGCGAACAGCACCATGCCGGCCAGCACCAGCAGGCCGAGGGCGGCAAAGCGCACCAGCACCGAGGGCGCGCCGAGCAACGGCGCCAGCAACCAGTCGCCGAGCAGCAGGCCGCCGCCCATGGCAAGGCTGGCGAGCGCCAGCAGCGGCAGCCGGCGCCGCGCGCCGTGGTCCATGCGGAAATGGCCGCGCCGCCACAGGGCCGCGCCCAGCAGGCCGGCGTTGACCCAGCCGGCCAGCGACGTGGCGAGCGCGATGCCGACATGGCCGAGGAGGGGAGCGAGTGCCAGCGCCCCGATCACGTTGACCGCCATGCCGATGCCGGCGAACCACATCGGCGTCACCGTGTCCTCACGAGCGAAGAAACCGGGCGAGAACACCTTGTTGAGCACGAAGGCCGGCAGGCCGAGGGCGAAGGCGATCAGCGCGGCCGTTGTGGCGCTCGCCGCCTCCGCGCCGAATTCGCCGCGCTGGTAGAGCACCGAGACGATGGGCTCGGGCACCGCTATCAGCGCGATGGTCGCCGGCAGGGTCAGGGCGAGGGCGAATTCCATCGCCCGATTCAGCGTGCCGTTGGCCTGCCCGTCCTCGCCGGCGCGCAGCGAGCGCGACAGGTCCGGCAGGAGCACCACGCCGATGGCGATGCCGACGACACCGAGCGGCAGTTGGTAGATGCGGTCGGCATAGTAGAGATAGGAGACCGCGCCGGCCTGGGCCGAGGCGATCACCGTGCCGACGACGATGTTGATCTGGGTGATGCCTCCGGCGATCACGCCCGGAACGCCGAGCTTGCACAGCCGTCGCACGCCGGCTGTCAGGCGCGGACGGCGGAACGGCACGGAAAAGCCCATGCGGCGCACGGCGACGACAAGCAGCGCCAGTTGGGCGAAACCGGCGACCGCAACGCCGCCCGCCAGCACCACGCCAAGCGTCGTGCCCGGCTCCAGTCCCGCATACCAGATGCCGGCAAGCACCGAGATCATCACCAGATTGAGGACGACGGGCGCGAAGGCGGCGGCCGCGAAGCGGCGATAGGTGTTGAGGATGCCGGACAGGAAGGCGACCAGCGACATGCACAACAGATACGGAAAGGTGATGCGCGACAGCAGCACCGCCAGGTCGAACTTCGATGGATCTTCGGTAAAGCCCGGAGCAAGCAGAAAGACGAGGCCCTGCATGGCGACGAAGGCGATGGCGGTCAGCGCCAGCAGCGTCCACAGCAGCGCCGCCATTATCTCGCCGGCAAACCGCCGCGCGCCCGCATCGCCCTCCTCTTCCAGCGCCCTTGCGAACAGCGGCACGAAGGCGGAGTTGAACGCGCCTTCCGCGAACAGCCGGCGGAACAGGTTGGGCAGGCGGAAGGCAACGAAGAAGGCGTCCGCTACCGGGCCTGCGCCGGCAAAGGCGGCGATCATCACGTCGCGCACGAAGCCGAGGACGCGGCTCGCCATGGTGGCGCCGCCGACGGTGGCGAAGTTGCGCAAGAGACTGATCGAGCCGGCCATGGGCGGAAGTTCCGTTCAGGAGTGGCAGGAAATTGCATCGACGACCACGGGTGGGCAGGCGTTTCGTCAGGCCACCCCGGCGCGGCGCGGCCGGCGGCGAGCCGGCTCTTCCGCCGCCTCCCCCTCGACCGCTTCGCGCAGACGTTCCCGGATCGCGTCCTGCCGGCCGATATTGCCGATCTTCTGGCCGGTGAGGTCGGTGACATAGAAAACGTCGACGGCCCGTTCGCCGAACGTCGCGATATGAGCGGAATTGATGTTGAGATTGAGGCCGGAGATCGCCCGTGTGAGATCGTAGAGCAGACCGGGCCGGTCGAGGCAGGAGATTTCCAGCACGGTGTAGCGGTTGGACCAGGAATTGTTGACCAGCACCTCCGTCTCGACGCGGAAGGCCTTCACGCGGCTGCGCGAGGCCGCCTTGCGGGCGACGCTGTCGGGCAGCCGCTCCTCGCCGCGCAGCGCCTTCTCGATCAGCCGGCAGACGCGCTCGCCGCGGCGGATCTCGTCGTCGTCGCCCGGCAGTTCGCGGGAAATGTAGATCGTGTCGAGCGCGAAACCGTCCGTCGTTGTGTCGATCTGAGCATCGACGATGTTGGCCCCGGCGACGAAACAGGCCCCGGCAATGGTCGACAGCAGCCGTGGATGGTCGGCCGCCAGCACGGTGATCTCGGTCACCCCCTCGAAGGCATGGGTGACGACACGCGAGGAAAATCCGGTTTTGGCCCGGTCGGCGGCACGGATCATCTCGGCGTCGGCGATCTTGCGCTCCAGCGGCACGCGCAGCCAGTAGGCCGGATAGTGGCGCTCCAGATAGGCGGCAAGCTCATCCCTGTTCCAGGCGCCCAGCGTCTCGGCCAGTTCGCGCTTGGCCGCCTCGACCCGCATATCGTGCGGCAACAGGCTGTGGCCGCCGGTCAGCACCGGCTCGCATTCGTAGTACAGCGTGCGCAGCAACTGGCCCTTCCAGCCGTTGAAGACATTCGGCCCGACGGCACGGATGTCGGCAACGGTGAGAATCAGCAGCAGCTTCAGCCGCTCGACGCTCTGCACCTCGCGGGCGAAATCCTCGATGGTCTTGCGGTCGGCAAGGTCGCGCGACTGGGCGATCGTGCTCATGTCCAGGTGATGCTCGACCAGCCAGGCGACGGTCTCCGTCTCCGAAGGCGTCAGGCCGAGACGCGGGCACAGGCGGCGAGCGATGCGCGCGCCGGCAATGGAGTGATCCTCCGGCCGGCCCTTGGCGATGTCGTGCAGGAACATGGCGACGAACAGGACCTTGCGGTTCTGGATCGTCTTGATGATGTCGGTGGAGAGCGGATGGTCTTCGCCGGCCTCGCCGCGCTCGATCTCGCCCAGCACGCCGATGGAGCGGATCAGGTGCTCGTCCACCGTGTAGTGGTGGTACATGGAGAACTGCATCATCGCCACGACCTTGCCGAAGTCGGGCACGAAGCGGCCGAGCACGCCGGTCTCGTTCATCTTGCGCAATACGGTCTCGGGATCGTTGCGCGAGGTCAGCACTTGCAGGAACAGGCGGTTCGCCTCCGGGTCCTCGCGCACCTGTGCGGTGATCAGCTTCAGCGACCGGCGCACCAGTTTCAGCATTTCCGGATGCAGCATCACCGCGTGGCGGTCGGCAATGGCGAAGAGGCGGATCAGGTTGACCGGGTCCTTCTCGAACACCGTGTCCGAGACCGCGTTGAGACGCCCCTTGTCGATCGCGAAATCCGGCGAGCCGGTCTGGACCTGGCGGCGGGCGCGCGAGGCGATGCGGTCGATCAGCTTCGACAGCGGCTGCGGCGCCTTGGCGTGCTGCTCCTCGAGCGCGGCGCAGAAGATCCGGGTCAGGTCGCCGACATCCTTGGCGACCAGGAAGTAGTGCTTCATGAAGCGCTCGACGTCCTTCATGCCCGGATGCTGGGTGTAGCCGAGGCGGACGGCGATCTCGCGCTGGACGTCGAAGGACAGGCGCTCCTCCGCCCGACCGGTGAGGAAATGCAGATGGCAACGAACCGCCCAGAGGAAATCCTCGCCCTTCTTGAAGCGCTGGAAGTCGGAGCGGGTGAAGACGCCCGCCTTCACCAGTCCCGAGCCGGAACGCACGCGGTAGAAGTATTTGGAGATCCAGAACAGCGTGTTGAGGTCGCGCAGGCCGCCCTTGCCTTCCTTCACGTTCGGCTCGACCAGGTAGCGCGACGTGCCCTGGCGGGTGTGGCGGGCGTCGCGCTCGGCGAGCTTGGCGGCGATGAATTCCGGTCCGGTGCCGGCGACGACGCTCTTGTCGAACCGCTCGATCAACTCGTCGGTCAGCGGCTCCTCGCCCCACACGTGGCGAGCCTCCAGCAGCGCGGTGCGGATCGTCATGTCGGTGCGGGCAAGGCGCAGGCATTCGTCGATGTTACGGGTGGCATGGCCGACCTTCAGGCCCAGGTCCCACAGCATGTAGAGGATGTATTCGACGATCTGCTCGCCCCAGGGCGTCTGTTTGTAGGGCAGCAGGAACAACAGGTCGACATCCGAGCCGGGCGCCAGCGTGCCGCGGCCATAGCCGCCGACCGCGACGATGGACATGCGCTCGGCCGCGGACGGGTTCTTGACCCGGTAGACGTGATGGATGGCGAAATCGAAGATCACACGCAGGATCTCGTCCTGAACATGGCTCAGCCGCTGGGCACAGAGCGTGCCGCCGCCATCGGCAAAGAGCAGCTCCTCGACGCGGGTGCGCGCATCGCGCATCGCCGTCTTCAGCTCGTTGAGAACATGGCTGCGCACGGCAAGGTCGGAGCCGTCGCCGTCGGTCGCCGCGGTCAGCGCCGTCAGCCGGTGACGCAGGGCATCGGCATCGATCAGCCCGGCGAAGGGATCGGCGCTACGGGCGGGGGTCTTCGACGTCATCACGTACAGCGCAGTCCTTCTTGCCGCAGCGTCGCGCAGGCACCATGCCTGCGCAAGGCCTTGCCGGCGGCCGCGATTGCGGGACCCTACGCTTGCCGCCCGCGCCGCTCAAGAGGCGCCGGAGAAGAACAGGAGACCGTGCCGGAGACCTGGCCCACAACCCCAGAGTTGGCCCTAGATCCGGTCCCGCGCCGCCGCGACGCGCAGTTGATGCAACAGATGGGCCAGACTGTCGCGCGACAGGCCTGAAATCTTCGCCGCCAGCAGATTGGCCAGTTCCGTCGCCTCGGGCTGAAGGCCGGCCGTGTCGATGGAGACCTTCGGATCGGAGATCTCGGCGAGGCGCTGCAACTCCTCCGCCTCGTCCCAGATGACGTTGAAGAAGGCAATGATCCGCTGCACCGTATACCAGGTGGGCCGGCCGCGCTTGCCGTGCTCCAGCGCCGACAGATAGGCCGCCGAAACACCCAGCGCCTCGGCCATTTCCGACAGGGTTATGCCGCGCTTCTTGCGCAGCTCGCGCAGCTTGGCGCCGAACGGCGTCATCGTCCCCCCCACTTTCCGCTCTTGCGGATCCTGACATAGAGCGCGCCGCCACCGCCATGTGCGGCGTGGGCCTCCTCGAAGCCCACCACCAGCGGGCGAAACTCGGGGAAGGACAGCCATTGCGGCACGACGCGGCGCAGGATGCCGCGCTCGCCGGCCAGCGGACTGCCGCCGGGCGCGCCCTTCCCTGTGATCACCAGCACCAGGCCGGCACCGCTCGACTGGGCATGGGACAGGAACCCGCGCAGCCGCACATGCGCCTCGGCCTGGGTCAGCCCGTGCAGGTCGATACGCATGTCGATGGCGCGGGTGCCGCGGGCGACGCGGCGACGCTGGCGCGGCTCGAGTGGCGACAGGGGCGGGGGAGACGGCTGGGCGGGCGAACGCAGCGCAAACGCGCCGGAGGCCGCAGGGCCGGCCGGCAGGGCGGCGGCGGGCACCGGAGCGGGAGCCTCTTCCGGTTCCGGCGTCGGCGTCTCGGCACGGGTACGCCCGCGGGGAACCAGCGGATCGACATCCGCCGTCACCTGCTCCCACAGGCGGCGCTCCTCGGGCGAGGGTTGGCGGCCACGGCGGCGGCTCACGGCTTGGCCTCCGGCCTGCGCGGCACCAGCAACATCATGTCCGCCCGGTGCTGGATGCGCCCGGCCAGTTCGCCGGCCTCATCGCCCGAACCGAAGAAGATGTCGCCGCGCGCCGGACCGACAATGGCCGACCCCGTATCCTCGGCGATCATCAGGCGATGAAACTTCTCCTGCTCGCCGTCCGGCCCCAAGGGGAGGTCGGCAGAGACGAAGACCAGCGCGCCATAGGCATGGTGCGCGGCATCGACCGCAAGGCTGCGGCCGGGCAGCAGCGGCAGTCCGGCGGCCCCGATCGGGCCTTCGTGCTCCGCTGCCTCGGTCACCTCGCGGAAGAAGATGTAGGACCGGTTGCGGCGCAGGACGCCGTCGATTTCGTGCGGGTTTTCCGCCAGCCATTGGCGCAGCACCTGCATGGTGACGGTGCCGGGATCGGCAAGGCCGCGCTCGATCATCACCCGGCCGATGGCGCTATAGGGATGGCCGGTCTTGCCGGCATAGCCGACGCGCAGGCTACCGCCTTCGCGCAGGCGAATGCGGGCCGACCCTTGGACATGCACATAGAAGGCGTCGACCGGATCGGCCATCCAGACGAGCTCGAGGCCCCGGCCGGCCAGCGCCCCGTCCATGATCGCCCCCCGGTCGGGCGGCGCGACCAGACGGCCATTGCCGTTCGAAAAGGCAAATGGCGCGTCCTTGGGCAATCCGTCCGGCGCCGGTCGGCCGGCAAGGGGCACAAGCTCGGGCGGGCGGGCCAGAAGCGGCGTGTCGTAGCCGTCGCCTGGCCGGCGCGAGCCGTCGTATTCGGGCTCGAAATAGCCGGTAACGAACCCGTCGGCGAGGATGCGGCGCGGCTCGAAATGACGTTCCAGGAAGGTGCGGGCGGCCAGCGGCTCGCCGCTGTCGGCGGCGGCCTGCGCCGGAGCGCAAAGATGCGACAGTTCGCGGGGAAGCTCCGCCCGCCGGTCCCGGCAATGGCGCAGGAAGGCAGCAAGGGCGGCACGATGGTCGTCGCCGGCCCAGCCGGGAAGCTCCGCGAAACTCAGGGGCGCAGACAGCATGAGAGGGTTTCCGCGCGCCAGAGCCGGGACCGTCGCAACGGTGCCGGCGAGCAGTGCCGCCGCCAGGCCGGCAGCAAGGGCCATCCGGCCGGCGGCACGCAAGTCACTCGACCGATTCGGTCGCCACCAGACGCCAGTTGGGGTCCCGCGAGGTGGTATCGCGGGCAAAGGTCCATATGTCGGTGACGTCGCTGACCGCGTTCGGGTCGCCGTCGACGATGGCGCCGTCGCGGTCGCGGGTTGCGGAGATCAATTCGGAGCGGAACTTGACGGTCACCTGCGCGGTGGAGCCCTTCAGGGCAGCTTCGACGATGTCCGCCTTGTCGATGCCGACGAAGGTGGACTCGATGGTCTCGCCGCGCGACTCGCGGTCGGAAATCGCCGCGACGAAACCCTCGTAGACTTCCTTCGAGAGCAGGTTCTTCAGCGTCTTGCGGTCGCCGTTGGCGAAGGCGGTGACGATCATCTCATAGGCCGCGCGGGCGCCCTGCAGGAAACCCTGGGGCTCGAAGGAGCGGTCGACGGACAGGATCTGGCGAAGGGCCTGGTTGAGCGCGCTTCCCTCCGGCGCCACCTTGTCGAGCGTCGCCGAGGTCGGAGCCGGCGACGGGCCGCCCTGCGGGGCCGTCTGCCCGGGCAGCGGGATGACGTTGTCGTCCTGGGCAGGACCGCCAGCCCCATTGTCGCGCTCGGGTGCGGAATAGGGATCGAAGGGCGGGCGCTCGTTGCCGGTGCGCCGCCCCAGAACGCTGCGCAGCCTGAAGAAGATCACGACCGCCAGGACCAGGAAGATGATAGTGGTGATGTCGTTGAACATATGATCCGTTTCACATCCGGCCGATTGCGTCGCAGACGCCGTCACGGCGTTCCGCCCGTCGGGTTCGTTGCAGCCTGTGCAGCGGGCCGGCACCGGCGCCCCGCAGGGCAAGCCGCAGCATCGCCCATCCTAGCTTATGTAAGCCCCCTTGAACCAACATCCAGCCTCCAAGACAAGTGTCGGACGCTGTTTTCGTCGTTCGAAAACACATAAAGCTCGCATTTGCGTCACTTGGTCCCTAACTGAGAGGCGAATATCTCCTAACGGCACCCTGTGCCGGGAGCGAGCCGAGACCTGAGCACATATCATCACGGGACCCTGTCGCGCACGCCATGCCCATCGGACTGTTCATCCTTCTCGCCATCATCGGCCTTCCCCTCCTCGAGATCCTCGTCTTCGTCGAGGTCGGCTCGGAAATCGGCGCGGTACCGACGGTGCTGCTGACCATCGCGACGGCGGTCGCCGGCAGCTTGATGCTGCGATTGCAGGGCCTGTCGCTGCTGCGGCGCGTGCGCGCCGAGATGGATCGCGGCCAGGTGCCCGGCGAGGACATCATGCAAGGCGCGCTGATCGTCGTCGCCAGCGTACTGCTGCTGATCCCCGGCTTCGTCACCGACGCGCTCGGTCTGCTTCTTTTCGTGCCGCCCCTGCGGGCGGCCATCGCCCGGATCATGGTCCGCAACGCGAAGGTAACCGTGGTGCGGGCCGGCGCCCGGCGGAAAGGCCAGGGCGAAGGCGTGGTCGACCTCGATCGGAACGACTGGACCGACATCGATGGCGACGGCAAGGGCGGACGCGGGCCGGACGGCTCCTCCCCATGGCGCGGGCAGATCGACGACGGACGGGGCGACCGCCCCTGAACGCTTGCCGCGTCTCACCAAATCGTGAAGTCGGGTTAACCCGCGATACACTCGTCTTCTGCAAGGTGCCTGTTCGGGAACGACAAGCAGGAGCCTGGACGACATGACCGGTCGGGAGAGGGACATTGCCGGCGGCACCGGACGCGTCGACTGGGTCGACACGGCCAAGGGGCTTTGCATCGTCTTCGTGGTGATGATGCATTCGACGCTGGGCGTCGAAAAAGCCGCCGGCCTGGAAGGCTGGATGGGACTGGTGGTGGAGTTCGCCCGTCCGTTCCGCATGCCGGACTTCTTCATGATCTCGGGCCTGTTCCTGGCGCTGGTCATCGACCGGCCCTGGCGTCGCTATCTCGACCGCAAGGTCGTGCACTTCGCCTATTTCTACGTGCTCTGGCTGACCATACAGTTCGTGGTGAAGGCGCCGTCCATCGCGGCCGAAACCGGGTGGGGCAGCGTCCTCAGCGAATATCTCCTCGCCTATGTGCAGCCCTTCGGCACGTTGTGGTTCATCTACATGCTGCCGGTGATGTTCGTGATCACCAAGGTGCTGCACGACCGCGGCGTGCCGTGGCAGGCAGTCCTCGCACTCGCCGCGGTGCTGCAGATCGCCCCGATCTCGACCGGTTCGGTGCTGATCGACGAGTTCAGCTCGCGCTACGTCTATTTCTACGCCGGCTACATCTTCGCCACCCGGGCTTTCGAACTGGCCGACTGGGCCCGCCGCAACATAACTGTGGGCATTGCCGGCCTGCTGGCCTGGGGCGTCGTCAACGGCCTCCTGGTGTTCAACGGGCTTGCCGACCTGCCCTTCGTCAGCCTGGCGCTCGGCACTGCCGGTGCGCTGGCGGTGATCGTCACCTCGGCGCTGCTGACCCAGGCGGGCGCGGCCGCGCCGCTCGCCTATTGCGGCCGCAACTCCATCGTCATCTATCTCGCCTTCTTCTTCCCCATGGCGGTGACCCGGATCGTGCTGCTGAAGACCGGCGTCATCCCCGACATCGGCACGATCTCGGCGATCGTCACCGCCGCCGGCGTGATCGCCCCGCTGGTGCTGCTGTGGCTGATCGAGCGCACCGGCTATGGCTGGTTCCTGTTCCGCCGTCCTGCCTGGGCGCGGCTGGAGCGCGACACGCCGCACCGCCCGGTCGCGCAGGCGGCGGAATGAGCGAGACGAAATAAGCGGGGCAGGGCGCGAGAAGCAGGCTTTTCTCGCGCGGCCAACGCGGGCATGATCCGCGCCATGTCGAACGAAGCCGCCTCCGCCCTCACCGCCGACGACCACCTGATCCTGGTCGACGGTTCCACGTTCATCTTCCGCGCCTACCACGCGCTGCCGCCCTTGACGCGCAAGTCCGACGGCCTGCCCGTCGGCGCGGTCTCCGGCTTCTGTAACATGCTGTGGAAGCTCTTGCAGGAAGGGCTGACCCCGGAGGAAGGCGACGAGCCGACCCACATGGCGGTGATCTTCGACCATTCGGCGAAGACGTTCCGCAACGAGATCTATCCCCAGTACAAGGCCCAGCGCCCGGAGCCACCGGAAGACCTGATTCCCCAGTTCGGCCTGATCCGCGAGGCGACCCGCGCCTTTTCGGTCCATTGCATCGAGCAGGAAGGTTTCGAGGCCGACGACCTGATCGCCACCTATGCCCGCGCGGCGGCGGCGGCCGGCGCGCGCGTCACCATCGCCTCCGGCGACAAGGACCTGATGCAGCTGATCGGTCCGCGCATCGGCATGATCGACACGATGAAGAACAAAATCTTCGGCGAGGCCGAGGTGTTCGAGAAATTCGGCGTCGGTCCGGACAAGGTGATCGAGGTCCAGGCGCTGGCCGGCGACAGCGTCGACAACGTGCCGGGCGTGCCGGGCATCGGCCTGAAGACCGCCGCACTGCTGGTCAGCGAGTTCGGCGACCTGGAGACGCTGCTGTCCAAGGCCGACACGATCAAGCAGGCCAAGCGCCGCGAGAACCTCATCGCCTTTGCCGACCAGGCGCGCATCTCCAAGCAGCTGGTGACGCTGAAGGATGACGTTCCGGTCGAGCAGCCGCTCGAGACGCTCGTCGTCAACGGGTTCGATGGCACCCGCGCCATCGCCTTCCTCAAGGCGATGGAGTTCACCACCCTGACCCGCCGGGTCGGCGAGGTCACCGGCCTCGACGTTGCCGGCGTCGAGCCGGCGAGCCTCGTCGTGCGCGGCTGGCACGAGCCGGACGGCAAGGGCCGGATGATGGAGGGCGGCCCCGGTGCCCAGCCGGAGGGCGCCGCTCCCGACAGCGCAGCGCCGGCCGTCGGGACGGCGGCGCCGGCGCCCGCTTCCGCAGCGGGAAGCGACGGCGGCCTGTGGCGGCCGCAGGCAGTTGCGGAAACCGCTGCCGCACAGGCCGCAGCGCAGAAGGTCGACCCGTCCGGCTACGAGACGGTGATGGATCTCGACCGGCTGAGGGCCTGGGTCGCGGAGGCGACCGAGCTCGGCCGTGTGGCGGTCGATACGGAGACCACCTCGCTCGATGCCATGCAGGCCGAGCTCGTCGGCGTATCGCTGGCGACGCAGCCGGGACGCGCCTGCTACATCCCGCTCGCCCATGTGGACGGCGAGGGCGACCTCCTGGGCGGCGGCGGCCTGATCCCCGGCCAGATCCCCATGAGCGAGGCGCTCGCCGTTCTCAAGCCGCTGCTGGAGAATTCCGGCGTCCTCAAGATTGCGCAGAACCTCAAGTACGACTGGCTGGTGCTGAAGCGCTACGGCATCGAGATCGCCCCCTTCGACGACACGATGCTGCTGTCCTATGCGCTGGATGCCGGAAAGGGCGGCAACGGCATGGACGCGCTTTCCGAGCGCTGGCTCGGCCACACGCCGATCCCGTTCAAGGAGGTCGCGGGCTCCGGCAAGTCGATGATCACCTTCGACAAGGTGCCGCTCGACAAGGCCTCCGCCTATGCGGCGGAGGATGCCGACGTCACCCTGCGCCTGTGGCAGGTGCTCAAGCCGCGGCTCGCGGCAGAGCACATGGCCGGCGTCTACGAGCGGCTGGAGCGGCCGATGGTGCCGGTGCTCGCCCGCATGGAGGAGCGCGGCATCTCCATCGACCGGCAGATGCTGTCGCGTCTGTCCGGCGATTTCGCGCAAGGCATGGCGGCGCTGGAGGCCGAAATCCACGAGCTCGCCGGCGAGAGCTTCAACATCGGCAGCCCAAAGCAGCTCGGCGACATTCTGTTCGGCAAGATGGGCCTGCCCGGCGGCAAGAAGACCAAGACCGGCGCCTGGTCGACCTCGGTTTCCGTGCTCGACGACCTGGCCGCCGAAGGGCACGAGCTGCCCTCGCGCATCGTCGAATGGCGGCAGCTTTCCAAGCTCAAGTCCACCTATTCCGACGCGCTGCCCGGCTTCGTCAATCCGCAGACCGGGCGCGTGCACACGTCCTACGCGCTGGCGGCGACGACGACGGGCCGCCTGTCCTCGTCCGAGCCGAACCTGCAGAACATCCCGGTCCGCACGGAAGCCGGCCGCAAGATCCGCAAGGCCTTCGTCGCCGAAAAGGGCATGAAGCTGGTCTCGGCCGACTACAGCCAGATCGAGCTGCGCGTGCTTGCCCACATGGCCGACATCTCTCAGCTCAAGCAGGCCTTTTCCGAAGGGCTCGACATCCATGCGATGACCGCCTCGGAAATGTTCGGCGTGCCGATCGAGGGCATGGACCCGATGGTCCGCCGCCGGGCCAAGGCGATCAATTTCGGCATCATCTACGGCATCTCCGCCTTTGGTCTCGCCGCCCAGCTCGGCATCCCGCGCGGCGAGGCGGCGGAGTATATCTCGACCTATTTCAAGCGCTTCCCCGGCATTCGAGACTACATGGAGGAGACGAAGAAGTTCGTTCATGCCAATGGCTACGTGACGACGATCTTCGGCCGCCGGGCGCATTATCCGGAGGTGAACACCTCCAACCCGAACCACCGCGCCTTCTACGAGCGCGCGGCGATCAACGCGCCGATCCAGGGCTCGGCCGCCGACATCCTGCGCCGGGCGATGATCCGCATGGAAGACCGGCTTTCGGCCTCCAGACTCGCCGCCCGCATGCTGCTGCAGGTGCATGACGAGCTGATCTTCGAGGTGCCGGAAGCGGAAGTGGAGCCCACCATCGCCCTGGTGCGCGAGGTCATGGAGACGGCGGCCGAGCCGGCCGTCACCCTGTCCGTGCCGCTGCATGTGGATGCCCGCGCCGCCGACAATTGGGACGAGGCGCACTGACACCCTTGCCTTGCCTGCGCCCACCGGAGGAGCGCAGGGTCACTCCTCGCGAAGGAAGTGCTTCTCCACCGCCGCAAGGCCGGCATCGAGTCGGTCGGCGGCCTCGAACCCGAGGTCGCGCAGCAATTCTGCCTGGAACGAGCGGGCAAGCGCCACCAGCTCGCCATAGACCTTGGCACCCTCCTCCGTCAGCTCCAGCTGCTCGGCCCGGCGGTCGGCCACATCGGTCGCGCGCGACAGCCAGCCCCGCTTTTCCAGCGCCGCCACCGCCCGGCTCACCTTGGTCTTGTGCATGGTGGAGCGGCGGCCGATCTCGGTCGCCGTGGTGTTGCCGAGCTGGCCGAGGATCGCGAAAGTCCGCCATTCCGGCCGACTGATGCCGTAGGCGGCCCGGTAGCGGGCGGCGAAACGCCGGCTGACCAGTTCGGACGCCCTGACCAGGCGGTAGGGCAGAAACTCATCAAGCAGCAGGCGTCCGGTCATCTGCGAGCCCTTCTTTGCGATAAAATCAGCTAGCGGCATCTTCGCACGTTGATAGTTTCAGACAAAACAGTTACACACGCAACTATCAACTGTCTGGATCAGGAGGGATCGGACATGACGCTTTCGAATACCCCGGCCTACATGCCGGGCTTCGGCAACGACTTCGAGACCGAAGCCCTGCCCGGCGCCCTGCCACAGGGGCAGAACTCGCCCCAGCGCGCGCCCTACGGCCTTTATGCCGAGCAGCTTTCCGGCTCGCCGTTCACCGCCCCGCGCGGCACCAACGAGCGATCCTGGCTCTATCGCATCCGCCCGTCGGTCAAGCATTCCGGCCGCTTCTCACCCGTCTCCCTGCCGGAGTGGAAGAGCGCGCCGACGGTCGACGACCATTCGCTGGCGCTCGGCCAGCTGCGCTGGGATCCGGTGCCGATCCCCGAGACGCCGGTGACCTTCCTCACCGGCATGCGCACCATGACCACGGCCGGCGACGTCAACGGCCAGGCGGGCATGGCGAGCCATGTCTATGTCGCCAATGCCGACATGGTGGACGAATATTTCTTCAACGCCGACGGCGAGCTGCTGATCGTGCCGCAGGAAGGCGGGCTGCGCATCGCCACCGAGCTCGGCGTGATGGATGTGGTGCCCAAGGAGATCTGCGTAATTCCGCGCGGCATGGTGTTCCGCGTCGAATTGCTGGACGGCAAGGCGCGCGGCTATGCCTGCGAGAATTACGGCGCCAAGTTCACCCTGCCCGACCGCGGTCCGATCGGCGCCAACTGCCTCGCCAACCCGCGCGACTTCAAGACACCGGTCGCCTGGTTCGAGGACAAGGAAGGCCCGTGCCGGCTGGTGGTCAAGTGGTGCGGCCGCTTCCACGAGACGAAGCTCGACGCCTCGCCGCTCGACGTGGTGGCCTGGCACGGCAACTACGCGCCCTACAAGTACGACCTCACCACCTATTCGCCGGTCGGTGCGATCCTGTTCGATCATCCCGATCCGTCGATCTTCACGGTGCTGACGGCCCCGTCCGGCGAGGAAGGCACGGCGAATATCGACTTCGTCATCTTCCCCGAGCGCTGGATGGTCGCGGAGCACTCCTTCCGCCCGCCGTGGTACCATCGCAACATCATGTCGGAGTTCATGGGGCTGATCTACGGTCGCTATGACGCCAAGGAGGAAGGTTTCGTGCCCGGCGGCATGAGCCTTCACAACATGATGCTGCCGCACGGACCCGATGCCGACGGCTTCGAGAAGGCGAGCCGCGCCGAGTTGAAGCCGCAGAAGCTGACGGGCACCATGGCGTTCATGTTCGAGACCCGCTTCCCGCAGCACCTCACGCGCTTCGCGGCGGAACTCGACACCCTGCAGGACAACTACCTCGACTGCTGGTCGCAGCTGAAGAAGCGCTTCGACGGCACCCCCGAGGGCAACTGGGACTAAGCCATGAAACTCGCAACACTTCGCGACTGCAGCCGCGACGGCAAACTCGTCCTCGTCAACACGTCGCTGACGCGCTGCACCGAAGCCGGCCACATCGCGCCGACGCTGCAGGCCGCGCTGGACAACTGGGACGAGGTCGCACCGAAGCTGGCGACGCTCGCCGAAAGCCTCGAGCACGACGCGGTGCCGAGCCTGCGCTTTCACGAGCACGACGCGCTGTCGCCGCTGCCGCGCGCCTACCAATGGGCGGACGGCTCGGCCTACGTCAATCACGTGGAGCTGGTCCGCAAGGCGCGCAACGCCGAGATGCCGGCGAGCTTCTGGACCGACCCGCTGATGTATCAGGGCGGCTCCGACGCCTTCCTGGCCCCGCGCGAGCCGATCCGCATGGCCGACGAGGCCTTCGGCATCGACATGGAGGGCGAGGTCGCCGTGATCACCGGCGACGTGCCGATGGGCGCCACGCCCGAGGAGGCGCGTGCTGCCATCCGCCTGGTCATGCTGGTGAACGACGTGTCGCTGCGCGGCCTGATCCCGGCCGAGCTCGGCAAGGGTTTCGGCTTCTTCCAGTCCAAGCCCTCCTCCGCCTTCTCGCCGGTCGCGGTGACGCCGGACGAGTTGGGCGAGGCCTGGGACGGCGGCAAGGTGCACCTGCCGCTGCGCGTCGACCTGAACGGCCAGCCCTTCGGCCGGGCCAATGCCGGCGTCGACATGACCTTCGACTTCCCGACCCTGATCGCCCATGCGGCGAAGACCCGGCCGCTGTCGGCCGGCGCCATCGTCGGCTCGGGCACAGTGTCCAACAAGATGGACGGTGGCCCCGGCAAGCCGGTGGCCGAGGGCGGCGTCGGCTATTCCTGCATCGCCGAGATCCGGATGATCGAGACCATCGAGACGGGCGCACCCAAGACGCCGTTCATGCGCTTCGGCGACACGGTGCGGATCGAGATGCAGGATGCGGACGGCCATTCGGTCTTCGGCGCCATCGAGCAGACGGTCGAGAAATACGAGAAGGCCTGAGGCCCCTCGCGGGCGCCGATCGAGGGAGGGAGTTCGCGATGAAGACTGTGCGGATGCTTGCGGCGATCGCCGGGCTGGCCCTTGGCACGGCGACATCGTCACGCCGCTGGACGGCGAGTTGCAGTCGCTGAAGGCGCAGCTCGACGCCATCGTCGCCGAAGCCCGATAGATTCGAACCCTTGGCGGGAGCCGCAGCGCTTCCGCCGAACCGAACTGCAGAACAAGAGGATATCCCCCGTGAGCAAGCAATTCGCCTCCCAGGGCGACATGACCGAGAAGAAGATCTCCTTCACCGAGATTGGCGAGGGCCTGTGGGCCTTCACCGCCGAGGGCGACCCGAACACCGGCGTCATCATCGGCGACGACAGCGTCATGATCGTCGAGGCGCAGGCGACCCCGCGCCTTGCCGGCAAGGTGATCGAGAAGGTGCGCGAGGTCACCGACAAGCCGATCAGCCATCTGGTGCTGACCCATTACCACGCCGTGCGCGTGCTGGGCGCGGCCGCCTACCAGGCGCCGACGATCATCATGAGCGACAAGGCCCGCTCGATGGTCGCCGAGCGCGGCGCGGAGGACCGCGAGTCCGAGTTCATGCGCTTCCCGCGCCTGTTCCAGGGCTACGAGAATGTCGCCGACATTCCGCCGCTGACCTGGCCGACCACCACCTTCACCGACAAGATGAGCGTCTTCCTCGGTAAGCGCCGCGTCGACCTCAGCTTCCTCGGCCGCGCCCATACGGCCGGGGATATCGTCATCCATGTGCCGGACCAGAACGTCATGTTCACCGGTGATATCGTCGAATACCACTCCGCCTGCTATTGCGGCGACGGGCATTTCCGCGACTGGCCGGGCACGCTGGAGCGCATCCGCGCCTTCGACGTCGACGCCATCGCGCCGGGGCGGGGCGATGCGCTGGTCGGCAAGGAGATGGTCAACGCGGCGCTCGACGCCACCGCCGATTTCGTCACCTCGACCTTCCGTCCGGTGGCGCAGGTGGCAACGCGCGGCGGCTCGCTTAAGGAAGCCTGGGACGCGGCCCGCGCCTCCTGCGACCCGAAGTACTCGTCCTACGCGATCTACGAGCACTGCCTGCCGTTCAACGTGGCGCGCGCCTATGACGAGGCGCTCGGCATCGACACGCCGCGCATCTGGACGGCCCAGCGCGACAAGGACATGTGGGAAGCCCTCCAGGGCTGACGACCCGCCGCCGCGGGTGCGCGCCCGGAAGGGCGCGGCCTGCGGTGGCCTTTTTCCGACGGAAGGCCGTCCCGGGAGGTCACATGACGAAGGTCTTCGAAACGCCGCTCTACCCTTATGTCCGCTGCGCCGACCAGGACGCCGCCGAGCCGGCCCGCCGTCCGGTGGTGGTGATCGGCGCGGGACCGGTCGGTCTGGCGCTCGCCATCGACCTTGCCCAGCAGGGCGTTGCCGTCACGGTGCTCGACGAGAACGACAAGGTGAGCTGGGGCTCGCGGGCGATCTGCTTCGCCAAGCGGCCGCTGGAGATCCTCGACCGGCTCGGCTGCGGCCAGAAGATGGTCGACAAGGGCGTCGTGTGGAACCTCGGCAAGGTCTTCTTCGACGAACGCAAGGTCTACGAGTTCAACCTGCTGCCCGAGGGCGGGCACAAGCGGCCGGCCTTCATCAATCTCCAGCAATATTATCTCGAGCAATATCTGGTCGAGCGGGCGCTGGAGATCGGCCGCGACACCGGGCTTCTGGAGCTGCGCGGCGGCAACAAGGTGAGCGCGGTCGCGCAGCTTGCCGATGGCGTCGAACTCACCGTGGAAACGCCCGAGGGGCCGTACCGGCTCCATGCCGACTGGCTGGTCGCCTGCGACGGCGCCGGCTCGCCGACGCGGGCCATGCTCGGCCTCGATTTCCGCGGCCGGGTGTTCGAGGACAACTTCCTGATCGCCGACGTCGTCATGAAGGCGGACTTTCCGACCGAGCGCTGGTTCTGGTTCGACCCGCCGTTCAACCGCGGCCAGTCGGCGCTGCTGCACCGCCAGCCGGACGATGTCTGGCGCATCGACCTGCAGCTCGGCTGGGATATCGACCGCGAGGCGGAAAAGCAGCCGGAGCGCATCGCGCCGAAGCTGAAGGCGATGCTGGGCGAGGATATCGAGTACGAGCTGGAATGGGTATCGATCTACACGTTCCAGTGCCGCCGGATGGAAAAGTTCCGCCACGGCCGGGTGATCTTCGCCGGCGACAGCGCGCATCAGGTTTCGCCTTTCGGCGCGCGCGGCGCCAATTCCGGCCTGCAGGACACGGATAACCTGGCCTGGAAGCTGAAGCTCGTGGTCGAGGGCACCGCGCCGGAAGCCCTGCTCGACAGCTACGATGCCGAGCGCGTCTTCGCCGCGGACGAGAACATCCTTAACTCGTCGCGCTCGACCGACTTCATCACGCCGAAAAGCCATGCCAGCCGGGTGTTCCGCGATGCGGTGCTGGAACTGGCCGAGCATCACGCCTTCGCGCGGCCGCTGGTCAATTCCGGCCGCCTGTCGCTGCCGGCGACCTATCACGGCTCGCCGCTCAATGGCCCGGACTGCGCGGCGATGCCGGCCCGCACCCGGCCGGGCGCGCCGGCGAGCGATGCGCCGATTGCCGGCGGATGGCTGATCGACCGGCTCGGCGACCGCTTCCAGCTGGTGACCATAGACGTGGAGGCACCTAGCACGCTGACGATCGACGGCATCCCGGTCGAACGGGTGGCGCTGTCGGCCGCCGACAACCCGACCGGCGCGCTCGCCGCGCGCTATCTCGGCGAGGCGAAGAGCGCCGTCTACCTGATCCGCCCCGACCAGCATGTCGCGGCCCGCTGGGAGGCGTTCGATGCCGGCGAGGTGACGCGGGCGCTGCGGATCGCCACCGCCCGAAGCGACAACGCCGGGCGGGGATAACGGCCCGAACCGGCCGGAACGCAAGGAAACCCGAGATGAGCGAAACGACCAAGGAGACGGGCCTGCAACTGGCCCCCAACCTTCCCGATCCCGACGGCTTCTATGCCGAGCTGATCGCGCTGCACGAGGGGCTGTCGCGCGAGGACAGCGAGGCGCTGAACGCCAGGCTGGTGCTGGTGCTGGCCAACCATATCGGCGACCGCGAGGTGCTGCGCGAGGCCTTTGCCGCCGCCAGACTGCAAGGCGCGCCAATGACTTGAGCCTTCCTGCAGCAGCCGGCGGCTGAGGGGCCCGTGGCTGCTGCGACCCTGCCGAACGCGGACGGGGCGTTCCGTTTCAACGATGAAAACGGGAGTGCCCGCAATGACTGCCCAAGCTGACCTGAAGATCGACCGGATCCACCACGTCGCCTATCGCTGCAAGGACGCGAAGGAGACGGTGAACTGGTATGTCGACAACCTGAACATGGGGTTCGTGCTGGCCATCGCCGAGGACAAGGTGCCCTCGACCCATGAGCCGGACCCCTACATGCACGTCTTTCTAGACGCGGGCGCGGGCAACGTTCTCGCCTTCTTCGAGCTTCCCACCAAGCCGGAGATGGGCAGGGATCCGAACACGCCGGTCTGGGTGCAGCACATCGCCTTCAAGGTGAAGGACCGCGACACGCTGGTCGCCTACAAGGAGCGGCTGGAGGCAAACGGCATCGAAGTGCTCGGCGTCACCGATCATTCGATCTTCCATTCGATCTATTTCTTCGATCCGAACGGCCACCGCATCGAGCTGGCCTGCCCGGATCCGGCCGAGGAGGAGATGCTGAAGAAGCTCGACGCGGTGAAGTGGGAGATGCTCGAGGAGTGGTCGAAGACCAAGCGGGCGCCCCAGCATGCCGCCTGGCTGCATGCCAGGGAACTCGGAAAGGCCTGAGGATAACTCCAGGCCCTTCGGATCGCCGCGCCACGCGGAAATCCGGTTTGACGGGCGCGCCGACCGCCCTAACTGCTGGGTCTGGCGCAAGGTATCCCCCTTTCGCCGGACCGACAGCGGACCGGAAGATGATCGATCTGTTCCCGTTTGCAATAGGCGACGCGAAAGGCCGGTTCCGCCGGCTTGTGCTCGCGCTCCTTGGCCTTCTGGTGCTGACCGGCCCCGCCATCGAGGCGGCACGGGCAAGCGGCGAGGCGCAGGCCTGGGCGGCGCTCTCCTCCGACCGCGGCGCCATCGCCGTGATGCGGCACGCGCTCGCCCCCGGCACCGGCGACCCCGCCGACTTCCGGCTCGACGACTGCACGACCCAGCGCAATCTCGACGAGCGCGGCCGCGCCCAGGCGCGAGCCATCGGCGCCGCCTTCCGCGCGCGCGGCATCGCGGTCGACCGAGTGCTGACCTCGCAGTGGTGCCGCGCGCGGGAGACGGCCGCGCTTCTCGGTCTCGGTGAAGTACAGGAACTGCCGGACCTCAACTCCTTCTTTGCCGACAGGCGCGAAGCCGAAAGCCAGACGCAGCGCCTTGCGGCCGCGATCCGCGCCCTTCCGCGAGGAACGGTCGCTGTCCTCGTGACCCACCAGGTCAACATCACGGCCCTGACCGGCGTTTATCCCTCCTCCGGCGAGATCATCGTCGGCCGGCCGGAGGGCGAGGTGTTCACGGTGATCGGCCGCATTGCCCTTCCCGCCCCGCCGGGCGGATCATGACGAGGAGAAGTCCATGAACTCGAGCAGAACGACCCTGCGCGCCCTGGCCGCCGCCCTTTGCCTCGGCGTTGCCGCAGCCCTGACCATCCCCGCGATCGCCCATCACGGCTGGCGCTGGACGACGGGAAAGAACATCGAGCTGACCGGCGTGATCAGCGAGGCGCGGCTCGGCAATCCGCACGGCGTGCTGACGGTCGATGCGGAAGGCGAGAGCTGGCAGGTCGAGGTCGGCCAGCCCTGGCGCAACGAACGCGCCGGCCTGAAGGACGGAGACCTCGCACCGGGCGTCGAGGCCACCTTCATCGGCGAACCTTCGGCGAATATCGAGGACCGCTTGATGAAGGCGGAACGGATCGTCATCTCGGGACGCAGCTACGACCTCTATCCCGGCCGCGACTAGGCCGGCCGCAATGCAAGGGCTTGTGGACCTGCTTGCGGGGCTGCCGCTGGCCGAGTGGATGCGGGTCTCGCGCTGGGGCTATGCCGGCGTCAACACGCTGCATGTGATTGGCCTGTCGTTGCTTTTCGGCGCCATCGTGCCGCTCAACCTGCGGCTCCTCGGCCTGTGGCGCGGCCGCATTCCGCTGGCCGCGCTCGCCCGGGCGTTGGTGCCGGTCGCTGCCGGCGGGCTGGCGCTCGCGCTCGTCTCCGGCGCACTGCTGTTCCTGTCGGCGCCGGCCGATTACGCCGGCGCGCCGCTGTTTCTCGCCAAGATCGGCCTCGTCCTGCTGGGTGCGGGCTCGGCCCTCGCCACCCACAGAGCGGCCGCAAGGAGCGCGGCGGACGGCGATATGGCCGACCGGCTGGCACGGCTGCCGCCGACCCGGCTGAGGCTTGCCGGGGCGCTGTCGCTGGCCATCTGGACCGCCGCGCTGGTCTGCGGCCGGATGCTTGCCTTCACCGACTAGCATTGCCGCCGGCTTCACGGTCGATCCGGGCCGTATTCGGGCCGCATTTTCCCGCTAGGCGATACCAGCATAGGTCGCAGGCGCGCAAAGTGCCTTGCGGCAACCGGCGGGGCTTCCGGTTGCCGGCAGGGCGCGATTGCTGGAGACACGGCATGGCGTCCCGATCCTTCGCACGTTTGCTTTCCGTTTTGCCCCGTTACCGATTTTTCCCTTTGTTTCCCAACGCTCTCCTGACTGGTTCGCAGCGACTTCCGAGGCGCGTCGCATCCGTTCGCGCACTCGCTCTTCTGGGCGCACTCGCCATGCCGCTGCCGGCGAGCGGCCAGCAGGCGGACCTCGCAGGCGCTTCCGACCATCCGCTGGTCGGACGCTATGAGGGGGCGGTGATTACCGCCCACGAGAGCCGCGCCTATGACGAGATCCGGCTGCCGGTCACCCCGCTGGAGCGCGGCGGTAGGGACAATCGGGGCACCTGGCAGGGGGAATTCTCCGGACGCATCACGTCGCTGCGCTACGAGGGGCCGGGCGGCCGCTCGCTGCTGGAGGTGATGCGCAACCACCAGGCCGAGCTCGAGGCGAAGGGTTTTGCGATCCGCCTGTTCTGCCGCGGCAGGGACGAGTGCGCTCCGGGAGGCTCGCTGCCGGATTTCTGGGCGGCCGGACGGGCGGGCATCGGCCTGCCCACGACCTGGGGCACCACCATCTACCTGCTGGCGGAACGGCAAAACGCGGAGGCGACCGTGACCGTGGCGATGCTCGGCGTCGAGACGAAGGCGCGCGGCGACCGGCCCCTGATGCCGCATCTGGCGGTGACGGTGGTCGAGGCGACGCCGATGGAAACCGGCCGCATCGCCGTGCTTGCCGCCGACGAAATGGCTGAAACCCTGGCTCGCGACGGCCGGATCGCCGTTTATGGCATCACCTTCGAATTCGACAGCGCCGAGATCACCGCCGCCTCTGCCGACCAGATCGCCGAGCTCGGCCGGCTGTTGGGCGACACTCCGGACCTTGCCGTGCTGATTGTCGGCCACACCGACGGCAAGGGCGGCTTCGACTACAACCTGTCGCTGTCGCAGCGGCGCGCCCAGGCGGTGGTCGACCGGCTGGCCGCAGCGCATGGCATCGCCGCCGCGCGGATGACGCCGGCCGGCGCCGGCATGGTCGCCCCCGTGGCCAGCAACAGAAGCGAAGAGGGGCGGGCCAGGAACCGGCGGGTGGAGATCGTCGAAATCGTCCGCTGATACAGCCTGCGGTTCCATTCTCCCGTTGCCTCGCGTCAGCCGTCCATGAGATGGATTGTTCGAGGACAGGGACGGGCGAGGGGCTGGAAATGCAGGAAAATCCGGATGATACCCGCAAGGGCGGGCGAGGCCGCGCGGCCGGAAAATGGCTGGGCGGGCTTGGCCTGCTGCTCGCCGCGGCGCTGGCCGCAGCCTGGTGGGCGACCCTGCCGGACCAGCCGGGCGCCTTCTACACGCCGCCGCCGACACCTCCGGCAGAGCCCGGCATCCTGCTGCGCAGCGAAGCCTACGACACGGACATTCCGGCCGGGGCGAAGGGCTGGCGTATCCTCTATACCAGCCGCCTGGAAGACGGCTCGCCGACCGTCGCCAGCGCGATCGTCGTTCTGCCGGATATCCCCGCGCAAGGCCCGCGGCCGGTGATCGCCTGGGCGCATGGCACCACCGGCATCGCCCCGGGCTGCGCGCCCTCCACCTCGCCGGCGCCCTTCGGCGGAACGCCGGGCATGGACGAGGTGGTCGAGCGCGGCTGGGCGATGGTGGCGACCGATTATGCGGGCATGGGCGCGCCGGGCCATCATGCCTATCTGGTCGGGCAGGTGGCCGCCTATTCGGTGCTCGATTCCGTCAATGCCGCCAGGCAGATGGCGGACTGGCAGCTCGGCGAGCGGGTCGTCGTCTGGGGCCATTCGCAGGGCGGCCATGCAGCGCTGTGGACCGGCATGCGGGCCGGCGCCGACGCACCGGAGCTGGAGATCGCCGGGGTGGCCGCGATGGCGCCGGTGACCGAGCTCGCGGCGATGCTCGGCAAGGGTGCCAGCAGCGCGTTCGGCGAGATCATCTCGGCCTATCTCTACACCGCCTATCGCCGGCTCTACCCGGAGATCGGCGAGGCCTATGTCAGCCGCTTCCACGCGATGGTGGCCAAGGACATATCCCGCCGCTGCATCCTGGACTGGCGCGCGGTCTGGTCGCTGGCGCTGACCCGGCTGCTGCCCGATCAGGGGCTGTTCCTGCAGCCGATTTCGGAAGGTCCGTTCGGGGACAGGCTGGCGCAGAACGGCCCGAACGGGGCCATCGACGCGCCGCTGCTGCTGGCGCAGGGGCTGGCCGACGAGGTGATCGATCCGGCGCTGCAGGAAGGCTACGTCGCGCGGCGCTGCGCCGCCGGCCAGCCGGTCGACTACCGGGAATATCCTGGCCTCACCCATGTCAGCCTGGTCGAACCGGGCTCGGCCCTGACGCCGCAGCTGCTGGCCTGGACCGAGGACCGTTTCGCCGGAAAACCTGCGTCAAGCACTTGTTCTCAAAGGTAAAACAGTTTCAGAAATTTTCGAGACGGATTTTGCGAAATTCCGTCTCAATTTCCCGGAAATTTGCGAGCGCCGTCTCAATCCCGCCGATCAGCCGGCGGCGACGACCTTCACGGTGCGGACGCGCGCCGGCAGCGGCGGCAGGATCGCCGCCTTGAGCTCCAGCGAGGCGGGGTGGCGGAGCTCCGACAGGGCACTTGTCCCCGTCTCCTCGACGACTTGTCCTCGCTGCATGACGATGGTGCGGTCGGCGAAGCGCTCGACCAGCCGCAGGTCGTGGGTGACGAAGAGGCAGGCGATGCCGGAGGCCTGCTGGAGCCGCTTGAGCAGCGCCAGCGTCGCGGCCTGAAGGTGCAGGTCGAGATTGGAGACCGCCTCGTCGAGAATGACGAGGGCCGGCTCTGGCGCGAGGGCCCGGGCGATGCATACGCGCTGGAGCTGGCCGCCGCTGACCTGCGAGGGCAGCATGGGGGCGAGCGAGGCCGGCAGCTCGACCATCTCGAGCAGCTCGTCGACCCGGCGGGCGCGGGCGGGAGCATCGAGCGAAGTCAGGTGGCGCAGCGGCTCGGCGATGATCGAGCGGATGTCGAAGCGGGGATCGACCGCGCCGGGTGCGTCCTGGAACACCATCTGAACCTCGCGGCGAAACCGGTGCAGGCCTGACCGGTCGAGACGGGCAAGCGGCGCGCCGCGAAACGAGACGGTGCCGCCGTCGGGCCGCTCCAGCCCGCAGAGCAGGCGCGCCAGCGTGCTCTTGCCGCAGCCGCTGCGGCCGAGCAGGGCGACGGTCTCGCCGGCCGCGACCGAAAGCGAGACGCCATCAAGCGCGGTGCGTGCGGCGCCCGTCCCGACCAGCGAGGTGCTGCGATAGGTCCGGGACACGCCGTCGGCGCGGATCAGCGTCATGGGGCAAGCTCCAGTCCGTAAAGGGCAAGATGCGCCGAAACCAGCATCCGGGTGAGGGGATGGCGCGGCGCATGGAACACCTCCTCGACCGGCGCGCATTCGACCAGCCGGCCGTGATCGAGCACCGCGACATCGTCGGCAAGGCGGGCGACGACGCCCATGTCGTGGGTGACGAGCAGGACGCCGAGGCCGCGCGCGGCAACGAGACGCTCCAGAAGATCGAGGATGCGCGCCTGCACCACGAGATCGAGATCGGTGGTCGGCTCGTCGGCGAAGAGGAACGGCGCCTCGGCGAGGAGCGCCAGCGCGATCATCATCCGCTGCAGCATGCCGCCGCTCATCTCGAAAGCATGCAGCGGCAGGATGCGGGCGGGCTCGTCGAGCCCGGCCTCGGCCATGGCCGCCTCGATACGGGCGTCGGCATCGGGACCGGCAAGGCCCAGCGCGGCAAGCGTCTCCAGCGCATGGTCGCGCATGGTCCGCACCGGATTGAAGGCGCTGCGCGGGTTCTGCAGGATCGTCGCGACCTGCCGGCCGCGCAGGCTCGCCGGCGGGCACTCGGCACCGTCGAGACGGACGCGGCCGGACAGCGCCCTGGTGCCGGGCGGCAGGGTGCCGAGCGCCGCCATGCAGGTCATCGACTTGCCCGAGCCGCTGGCCCCGACCAGCGCCAGCACGCGGCCGCGCCGGACCTCCAGCGTCAGGTCGCGGACCAGGACGGGACCGGCGCCGTCGCGGCCGGCGGCGACCGTCAGCCCCTCGATGGAGAGGGTTCCGGATGCGGATGCGGGTTTCGGGGCGAGATTCAGTGACAATGGTCCGCCCTCAGATGCGGGTCGAGACGGTCGCGCAGCGCATCGCCCAGGATGTTGAACGCCATCACCGAGACGAAGAGCGCGAGGCCCGGCCAGAAGATCAGCAGCGGCGCGGTCCACACGAACTGGCGCGCATCGCCGATCATCACGCCCCATTCGGCGGTCGGCGGCGCGACGCCGAGGCCGAGGAAGGAGAGGCCGGAGACATGCAGCATCATGTGGCCGATATCGAGCGTGGCGAGCACCAAGAGTTGCGACAGGGTGGCGGGCAGGAGGTGGGCGGCGAAGATGCGCAGCCGGCTCGCCCCGGCAAGGCGGGCGGCCAGCAGGTAGTCGCGATGGCGCAGCGACAGGACGATGCCGCGCACGATGCGCGCATACCAAGCCCAGTGCGACAGGGCGATGGCGATGACCACGTTGACGAGGCCGGTGCCGAGCATGCCGATCATGAACAGGGCCAGCACCAGGGTGGGGAAGGTGAGGAACACGTCGGTGACGCGCATGATCAGCTGGTCGGTGCGCCCGCCGATGAAGCCGGAGGCGCCGCCCACCACGATGCCGAGCACGAGAATGAGCGCCAGCGTCAGCGCGACGACGCCGAGCGAGACGCGCACGCCGGCGATCAGCCGCGAGAGGATGTCGCGGCCGAGATGATCCGTGCCGAGCCAATGGACGGCATCGGCGCCCCGCAGGCGCTGGGTCAGATCGATCGCGTCGGGATCGTGCGGCGAGATCCAGGGACCGGCCACCGCCGCGACCAGCAGCAGGGCGACGACGGCAAGGGCGATGCGCACCGGCCAGCGGCCCGCGAACGGCGCGGCAAGCCGGGAGAGGAAACGACGGGAGGGACGTTCGGAGGACCGATGGAGCGGCAGGTCGGTCATTCCACCCCCTCCGCCGACAGGCGGATGCGCGGGTCGGCCAGCGCATAGACGATGTCGACCACGAGATTGCACAGCATGAAGATGGCGACCATCGCCAGGGTGAAGCACTGGATCACCGGATAGTCGCGGTTGAGGATGGCCGAGACGGCGTAGCGGCCGACGCCCGGCCAGCCGAAGATGCTTTCGATGATCAGGGTGCCGCCGATCATCTCGCCGACATGCATGCCCATGGCGGTGATGACGGGCAGCCAGGCATTGCGCAGCACATGGGCGTGCTCGACCCGCCGCTCGGGCAGGCCGCGCAGCCGGGCGTAGCGCACATGCGGCTGGCCGGCGGCCTCCAGCATGCTGGCGCGGAGCAGCCGGGCGTTGATGGCGAGCGACATGAACGAGATGGCGAGCGCCGGCATCACCAGATGGGCAAGCCCGCCGCGCCCCATCGCCGGCAACCAGCCGAGATGGACCGAGAACAGAAGCACCAGGAGGAAACCGAGCCAGAAATTCGGCATCGAGACGCCGATGAAGGCGATGAGCCGTACCAGGTGGTCCGGCCAGCGCTCGCGGTAGCGCGCCGCCCAGATGCCGAGCGGCACCGACAGGCCGATGGTCAGCGCCAGCGCGACACCGGCCAGCTGCAGCGTTGCCGGCAGGAAGTGCAGCAGGTCCGGCAGGACCGGGCGCCGGGTGGCATAGGAGGTGCCGAAATCGAGCCGCACCGCCTTGCCGAGCCAGTCGAGATACTGGGTCATGATCGGCCGGTCGAGCCCGAGCATCATGCGCGCGTCCTCCAGCGCCTGCGGCGTCGGCGGCACCTTGGACAGGCGCAGATAGTCCATCGCCGGGTCGCTCGGCCCCAGCCGCAGCATCAGGAAGACGACCAGCGAGGCGCCGAGCAGCATCGGCAGCAGCAGGAGGACGCGGCGGAGGATGAACCCGGCCATCGGATCAGTCCGCCGCCGGGGCGAGACGATCGAAGGGGATCTCGCTCGACATGGCGCCGAAGGGCACCGGGCCGACCTCCTTGCGCGCCACCGCGATGGCGGTGACATAGGTCAGCGGCAGGTAGACCGCCTGATCGTGCAGGCGGGTGAGGAGATCGCGGTAGATCTCCTGCCGCGCCGCCTCGTCGGTGCTGACGAGTGCCCGGCCGATCATCGCGTCGATCTCGGCCTTGTCGGCGAGGCCGAGCTGGGCCTGGTAATCGGCATGGGAGGGCAGGCGCATGGAGCTGACGAAGGCATGCGGATCGTAGGGCGCGCCCCAGGTGCGATTGAAGATCATGCCGAAGCGGCCGTCGCGCTGGCGGGCATAGATGCTGCTCTCCTCCTCGCCGGTGAGCAGGACCTCGATGCCGACGCGGCGCAGGTCCGCCTGGACGATCTCGGCCATCGACTTGGCGACCGCATCCGTGCCGACGAAGCAGAGCTCGATGCTGAGCCGCGCGCCGTCCTTCTCGCGGATGCCGCCGTCGCCGGAAGCGGTCCAGCCGGCCTCTTCCAGCAGGCGGCGCGCCTCCTCGAGGTCGTAAGGGTAGGGCGCAAGGCCGATATCGGCATACGGCACGTTGGGCGCGAACAGCGTGTCGGCGCGGCGCTGGGTGCCGTAGAGCACGGTGGCGATCATCGTGTCCTTGTCGACCGCGTGGTTGATCGCCCGGCGCACGGCAAGATCGCGCGTGGCGCCGCGATTGGTGTTCAGCGCCAGGACCCGGCTTTCCAGCGGCTCCGACAGGGCGGCGGCGATGCCGGCCCGCTCGCCCATGGAACGAAAGCGCTCGAACGTGTCCGGCGAGACCGGCCCGTCGGTGCCGTAGATCAGGTCGATCTCGCCGGTCTCGAAGGCGATGGCGCGGGTGTTGGGATCGGGGATGACCTTGACCGTGACCGAGGCATAGGCCGGCCTGTCGCCCCAATAGGCCTCGTTGCGCACGAAGACGTCGCGCTCGCCGAGCGAGGTTTCGCTCAGCACCCAGGGGCCGGTGCCGATGGGGGCCACAATGCCGTCCTTGGTGCCGCCTTCGACGAACTGCGAGGGTGCGACGAAGCGGAAGGGGCGGGGCAGCGCCAGTTCCTGCAGCACCGGGTAATAGGCGTCCTTGAGCGTCAGCCGCAACAGATGCGGGCCGGCGACCTTAGCCGAGACGATCTGGTTGGCGAGCTCCAGCCAGGCATGACGGGAGCGGTTGGCGAGGATCGCGTCGAAATTCGCCTTGGCAGCGGCGGCATCGAAGGGCTCGCCGTTGGAAAAGGTCACGCCCTCGCGCAGCGCAAAGGTGTAGACGCGCCCGCCCTCCGACACGTCCCAGGAGGCCGCCAGCCAGGGCACGACCGTGCCGTCCGCGCGGTAGCGCACCAGCGGCTCGTAGACCATGGACTGCGCGAACATCTGGTTCGGCGAATAGAGATGCGGATTGAGCGGACCGGCATTGAGCGGCCAGGAAAAGGCGAGGTCCGGACCCTCGGCGGCGCCGGCCGGCGATGATACGGGGGCGAGGATCGAGGGGAGACTCAGGCCGGCAAAGAGAGCGGAGCGGACAAGAGCGCGCGCTGCGCCGCGGAAAACCTCGAACATCGGAAACTTTCGGGACAGGAGAGACGGTGTGAGTTATTTCAATAACATCATACCGCCCCGTCCGGTCAAGCTCCCCTACCGGTCAAGGCGCGATTGGAAGGTCAGCGGTCGTGGCCGGGCTCGTTGTCCTGGTCATGCCCGTGGGTGTGCCCGTGGGTGTGATGGTGGGCATGGGGCTGGCCGCGCAGCAGCAGCGTCTCGCCGGGCGCGGCGGGAAAGACATGCAGGCTGCCGTGCCGCACGCCGCGCTGGCTGGTCACGCTGTCGGCGAAGCGGCGCAGCTCGCCGGCGGTGCCGGCCAGGATCGACACTTCCAGGCAGTTCTCGGCGCTGACATGCACATGGGTGGTGGCGACCGACAGCGCGTGATGGGCGTGGTGGTTGTCGGTCAGCCGGTTGGGCAGGTCGCGGATGCCGTGGTCGTAGACATAGGTGAGCGCGCCGTAGCAGGGGCGGTCGTTGTCGAGCTCGCCGTCCGGGCCGATCGCCTCGCGCGCCAGCGCCTCGCGGGCCATGTCGCGGAAGATCTCGGAGCGGCTGGCATAGCCGCGCTTCTCGCTGAGGGCGTCGATCTCCCGCAACAAATCCTCGTCGACCGTGATCGTGATACGTTCCATGACACCTTTCCGTTCCGCCGTGCGGCGCGACCATAGCAGAAGCGGACGGGCGATGCTGCCCCGCCGGGCCGGCAGCGAACGGCATGCCTGCGACAGGCATGCGACGCCGGACAGGCTCGACGGGCCCGCCGCCGCGCGCGATGATGCCGCCAGCCAAGGGGAATTGCCGCATGGAGCGCAGCGCGACCGACCGTTTCAAGACGGCGATCCTGATCCTTGCCGTCGGTGGGCTGGCCGGCGGCCTCGTCCTTCATCTGGCCGGCCAGGGCGAGACCGCACGCCTCGTCTGGTTCGCCGGCGTGGTGCCGGCGCTCGCCGCGCTGGTCGTGGAGATCGTGCGCAGCATCGGACGCGGCGAGGTCGGTCTCGACATCGTCGCGGCGCTGTCGATGAGCGCGGCGCTCGCCTTCGGCGAAACGCTGGCGGCGGCCGTGGTCGCGGTGATGTATTCGGGCGGCACCTTCCTGGAAAGCTTTGCCGAAGGGCGGGCGCGGCGCGAGATGCACGACCTGCTGTCGCGGGTGCCGCGCACGGCGACGCGCTATCGCGGCGGCGCGCTGGAGGATGTGCCGCTCAGTGAGATCCGCCCCGGCGACCGGCTGCTGATCCGGCAGGGCGACGTGGTGCCGGTCGACGGCACGCTGGCCTCCGAAACCGCCTTCCTCGACACCTCGGCGCTGACCGGCGAATCCCTGCCGCAGCGCCTGGCGCAGGGCCATGAGGCGATGAGCGGGTCGACCAATGCGGGCGAGGCGTTCGACATGACCGCCACCCGCCGCGCGGCCGAAAGCACCTATGCCGGCATCGTCCGCCTGGTGGAGGCGGCGCAGCGCTCGAAGGCGCCGATGTCGCGGCTCGCCGACCGCTGGTCGCTGGGCTTTCTCGCCGTGACGCTGGCCATTGCAATCAGCGCCTGGTGGGCGACGGGCGACCCGATCCGCGCCGTCGCCGTGCTGGTGGTGGCAACGCCCTGTCCGTTGATCCTCGCCGTGCCGGTGGCGCTGGTCGCCGGCCTGTCGCGGGCGGCGCATTTCGGCGTGCTGATCAAGGGCGCCGGGCCGCTGGAGACCATGGCGCGCATCCGCACGCTGATCCTCGACAAGACCGGCACGCTGACCGACGGGCGACCGCGGATCGTCGCCATCGAGGCCGCGGACGGCCTGGGCGAGGCGGAGCTGCTGCGCCTTGCCGCCTCGCTGGACCAGGCCTCGAAGCACCCGGTCGCCCAGGCCATCGTCGCCGCCGCGCGCGAGCAGGGCCTGGCGCTCGCCGTGCCGCTGGCGGTGAGCGAGACCGCCGGCGAAGGGGTGAGCGGCGAGGTCGAGGGGCGCGCGGTCGTCGTCGGCGGCCACGGCTTCGTCACAGGCTTCGTCGCGCGGCTTGTCGGCGGGAAGACGCCGGGCCCGCTGCCGGAGATCGCCGCCGGGGCGGTGGTCGTCGCGGTGGCGGTGGACGGACGGCTGGCCGGGCATCTGGTGATGTCGGACCCGTTGCGCGAGGGCGTCGGCGCCATGCTGGCCGGGCTGCGGCGCGGCGGCATCGAGCGGATCCTGCTGGCGACCGGCGACCGGGCGGACGTGGCCGAACGGGTGACGCAGGGGCTCGGCCTCGACGGGCTGCGCGCCGGGCTGACGCCCGACCAGAAGGTGCTGCTGGTCCTCACCGAACGCAAGAACGGCCCGGTGATGATGGTGGGCGACGGCGTCAACGACGCGCCGGCACTTGCGGCGGCCGATGTCGGCGTTGCCATGGGCGCGCGCGGGGCGGCGGCCTCGGCCGAGGCGGCGGACGTGGTGCTGCTGGTCGACCGGATCGGGCAACTCGGCGCCGGCATGACGATCGCCCGCGCCGCGCGGCGGATCGCGCTGGAAAGCGTCGTCGCCGGCATCGGCCTGTCGGTGCTGGGCATGATCGCCGCCGCCTTCGGCTACCTGACGCCGGTGCAAGGCGCCCTGCTGCAGGAGGCGATCGACGTCGCCGTGATCCTCAACGCCCTTCGGGCCCTTCGCGTGCGGCCGGAGTGAGGGGGTATGGCTGGTCCCAGTGACAAAATATATATGGCCTTCGGCAGATTGCCCCTCCAACCGGCGGCTTGTTGCCGATAGCGCTGTGCGGGCGGCGGCGTTGCGCGGCGGCAATAATGCTACCTGCCTATAGCCGTAATAATGGCAATGATAATTGTCCCGTTCATCGTTGCGCCTTCGCCTATTTCTTTGCAGCGTCCTTCGCCGTCTCCGATAAAGACTTGACTACATCTTCACGCTTGCCTTCACAAAACTCACCTCTACCAGTTTCAGTGCTGCCTTGTTTCGTCGGATCAAGCGCAAGCCGCGCTTCCTTAGGAAACAGGCGCGTCGTCCCTTCCTTTGGAACGACAGTCAAAATTACGCCGTCGCGCCGCAATTCCAGCTTCGCAATGTCGGCCTTATCGCCTTGGAAAATATCCCAAACAATGATGGTGGCGGATTTGCTACCGCTTATGGTGCCACGAACAAGGAAGAACTCGTTGAAAGGCGTAGCTCCGCAAATCGGCTTGGTCGATATAGTGCCGTCAATAACGCCCTTCTCCACGATCAAATCAACGACCATGCTTTCGTCGGAAAGGTTCATGTCGGGCGCGTCAACGTAGCCTTCAGGGCTGTTGGTCCAATAGCCAGTCCAAGCGGCATCGTTATGATACCAACCCCAAAATTCATCGGACGTTTTACGGAATTCGCCGGGGATGGCGCGAAGACCTCCGAAGAAGTTCGCTGGGTTCAATACGACGGCACTTGCTATCGCGCCTACTAGAGGTAGTCCAACAATCCATACACCGACCTTGCGCCAACGCCGCCAATTCAACCCAGTTGTTTTGGTCATACTGAACCGCTATCCGATGTTTGGTCAACAAACCGAAGCAACACTTCAATGCACAACGTCCCAGCGGCAGCGGCCTTCTTTGCGCGCTCCACCAAGTAATAGTCGAAAGCCATCATCGGCGTGGTCGTTTTGCCCCGTTCCGCTATCATCTCGGCGGCTTGGACTATGCGAAGCAACTCCGCAACGTCGAGCAAATGAGCAAACCCGCCGGTCGCGCGCATGAAATCTTTCATGAAATCTAAACCGTAGGTGGCGCGGTCGTCCACAAAGTCCAAATCGGGAATTAAGACTATAGCGTGGGCAGGGTGTTCCCGCTCGACATTCAGCGTCTCACCTTTCAAGCTTGTCACAGGCACGTTGGCCTTAATCTTACGGATAGCACCGCGAAGTTGGTTGAACGCCTTTTCGATATGAGCCGTAACGTCGCGCTTCAGCTTCGCCCTATTCGGTAGTTGTTCGCGCGCCAAAACAGAAAGGGTCTTCGATTCAATCAACACCGCACCGAACTCGTGGCTCAACAGAATGTCGGTTAGTTCACGCGTTCCCTTCCCCTTGGGAATTTGCGGGCTGTGATAGACACCCGAAGGTTGAAGGTTGTCGGTCAACCAAACGCCCAACTGCTCTTGCTGATTGCCTTCGTCATCATCGAACAGGTGAATGAGGCTGGACGAAGCGCAAGCCGTTATGAAGTGATTGTGGACAGCCTTCCAATCGGACTTTTCGCCGACTTCCAAAACCAACCATTCGTCGTTGCTGACGCCAGAATTGTGAAAGCGGTTAACCATCGGCCCAACCGTTTCCCTTCTCGCCACATGATCGACGCGACCTAGCGCGGCGTTATCCGCCCACGCGGCAAGGCGGTCCAATTTGCTGACTGTGGGCAGATTGTTCCAAGCGACGTTGACGGCCAGTTCATTGAACAGGAACGACACCAATGGCTCGCCACGCATCAATCCGCGAATGCCGTTCAATTCTTCTTCGCGTTCTGCAATCGACCAAAGAACGCCGCCATCGTCACCGTCGTCGCAGATTTTCAACGCATAGAGCAAACGTCCGTCGCACATAGCGAAACCAAGCTGCATGCGTGCACCAAGGACGACGTATTTTAGAAGGACGGTGCTGCCCTTGATAAGAAGGATCGGTTCAAAGCCGTCGCGACCACTGGCGTATTCGAATCTAATTAGCTGCGGGCAAGCCAAAAACTCGGAGCGGTTATGGTGCGATAGCATGTGCATTCAATCATCGTGCCATGGTCGCAGGCGAAAGCGAACGACTAAGTTGATCGATGGCATGGGCTTCGGCGAACTGCCTCACAGCCTACCCATGACCTGCCCGCGCCTTCGTCAGCAGCGGGTAGGTTGCAGAAATTGTCGGAAAATTTGGCGCACCCGACAGGATTCGAACCTGTGACCTCTGCCTTCGGAGGGCAGCGCTCTATCCAGCTGAGCTACGGGTGCTTCCGGCGGGGTGGACCCGCGGACGCGGTGCCTGTTCGACACCGGGGATGCGAAGCGTTCTTACAGGATCGCGCCAGCCGCATCAACCGGCGAATTGGCCCCTCCCGCCGCACGGGATAACCGGCGGCCCGCCGCCGAGCTGGGCAGGCAGCGGCAAGGTCGGCAGGCGGGCTGCCGTGGCCGGGGAGAACGGCCGGCAAAGGCCAGAAGACGCGGCCAGCCGGCAGGCTGTCGGTCTGCCGCCGTCCATCGGCTCCGGTTGCCGGGCAGGCGGCTCGATGCGCCGAACGGGCGAGCGGCCCCCTACAGATCGAGGACGATGCGGCCGCGGCCGCGGGAGACGCAGGGCATCAGCCAGGTCTTCTGGCGCCTGGCGTCGAGCACCACGTCGCGGTGGACGACCTCGCCTTGCAGGTAGCCGCATTCGCACGAGCCGCAGACGCCGGATTCGCACGAGGTCGGCAGCGCGATGCCGCCTTCCGCCAGCACGGCAACGAGGCTGCGCTCCGCCGGGACGGGAAGGACCGCGCCGGTGGAGGCGATCACCGCCTCGAAGGGCTCGGGCACGAAATCGCCGGGGTCGAGCGCCGCGAACCGCTCGGTATGGAAACACTCGGCCGGCCAGCCGCGCGCCGCCACCGCCGCCTCGACGGCCTCGGCAAGGCGCGGCGGCCCGCAGACGAGGACGTCGGCCTCGGCAGGCTCCGCCGCAAGCACGGCGGACGCATCGAACCGGCGCCCCTCCTCCGGAAACCAGGTGACGAGACGAGAGCCGCAGACGGCCGCGACCTCGTCCAGCAGCGGGGCGGCGGCGCGCGACCTTGCGCAATAGTGGAAGGCAAAGTCATTGGTCTGATGGGTGTTTTGGCGGGCCAGCCGGCGCGCCATCGCCAAGAGCGGCGTGACGCCGATGCCGCCGGCAACGAGAAGCGTGCGGCGGGGCACCTCCGGCAGCTCGAAATGGTTGCGCGGGGCGGCGACCGTCAGCAAGGCGTCCGGCGCCAGCGCCGCGTGCAGCCAGGCGGAACCGCCGCGCCCGGCCTCCTCCCGCCGGACGGCGATGAGGTAGTGGCTGCGGTCGTCCGGGTCGCCCCAGAGCGAATAGTGCCGCACGCCGAGGCCGGGCACATGCACGTCCACATGCGCCCCGGCGGTCCACGCCGGCAGCTGGGGCCGGCGCGGATGCTCGAGACGGATCGCGAGGACATCGCCCGCTTCCCGGCGCAGCTCCGCGACCTTGAGCTTCATGACAAGCCTCGCGACCATGGCTCAGTCCAGCATCTCGATGGTGTCGCCGGGGCGGATGGTGCCGCCCTTCTCGATGCCGCAATTGAGGCCGGAGCGGTTGTAGAGCGGCAGGAAGACCTCCATGCCCAGCAGCGTCTCCAGATACTTGCACGGGAAGTTGAGCCGGCCGCCGCGCAGGATCACCTCGCCGACGCGGAAGCGCCGGCCGACCAGGTGGTTCAGCGGCACGCCGCGCACCGTCAGGTTGCGCCGGTGGTCGACCGGCTCCAGCACCACCGGGCCGGACTGGAGCGGGGGATCGTTGCGGGCGAGCGCATCCAGCGCCTCCTGCTCGATCAATGTCACCTCGCGCACGTCGGGACGGGCGGAATAGGTGCCGGTTCCGAGGAAATAGCGGTCGCCCTCGATGCCGCGGCCGGCAACGCAGACCGCCTCGTCCAGCTCCTCCATCTCGAAGCTGGCTTCCGGCGCGATGTGGATGTGCAGCAGCTCGCCGGTCCAGCCGGTGACGCCGCCCCGCCGGCCCAGCGCAACGATGGCGGCCGGGTGGCTGAAGGCTTCGACCATTTCGGGTGCTTCGCTTGCCATGACGGACCTCACTTCACCCGCACGGCGACGGCTTCGATCTCGACCAGCGCATCCTTGGGCAGGCGCGCGACCTCGATCGCCGAGCGGGCCGGCGGCTCGCTCGGGAAGGCCTTGGCGTAGACGCCGTTCATGGCGGCGAAATCGTCCATGTTCTTCAGGAAGACCGTCGTCTTGAGCACCGAGGCGAGCGAGGCGCCGGCGGCTTCCAGCACGGTCCTGAGGTTGTCGAGCGAGGCCTGGGTCTGCGCCTCGACACCCTCCACCAGCTGGCCGGTCGCCGGGTCGATGGGCAACTGGCCGGAGACGAAGACGAGATCGCCATAGGCGACGGCCGGCGACAGCGGCACGCCGGGCACGGTGACGGAGGGCGGGGCGATGACAGTACGGGACATGCGTTTCCTTTCGGGTTGGGTTGGGCGGGGCCCGGCGCCTGCTTCAGTAACCGAGGGCGCCGGGCAGCCAGAGAACCAGCGCCGGGAACAGCAGGCAGAGCCCGAGGCCGGTGAGCTGGAGAAGCGTGAAGGGGATCACCCCCTTGTAGATGTCTCCCAGGGTGAGATGGGCGTGGCCTGCCTGCCGCAGGTAGAACAGCGCCGGCCCGAAGGGAGGCGTGAGGTAGGAGGTCTGCAGGTTGACCGCGACGACGACGGCGAACCACAGCAGCAGCTGGTCGGAGGGCACCGTGTCGCCGAGGTCGAGGGACATGACGATGGGCCGGAAGACGGGCAGAATGATCAGAGTGATCTCCAGCCAGTCGAAGAAGAAGCCGAGCAGGAAGACGATCGCCATCAGCAGGACGACGAGCGTCCAGTCATGCAGGTCGAGCAGGTCGATCACATGGATGATGGCGTCGTCGCCGCCGAGCTCGCGGAAGACGTAGGAAAACAGCGTCGCACCGCAGAAGATGCCGAAGATCATCGCATTGGTGAGCGCCGTGCCCCGCGCCACCTCGCGCAGGAGCCCGAGGCTCAGCCGGCCGTTGAACAGGGCAAGGAGCGTTGCCCCGAAGGCGCCGATGCCGGCGGCCTCCGTCGGGGTGGCAAGGCCGCCGACGATGGAGCCGAGTACGAAGACCACCAGCAGGGTGGGCGGCACGAAGCCCTTGAGCACCAGCATCCAGATGTCGCCGGCGGTCTCGTCCCCCGGCTTTGCCATCCGCGGCATGCGGTCCGGCCGGATCAGCGCCATGACGACGATGAAGACCAGGTAGAGGCCGGAAAGCAGCAGGCCGGGAATGACCGCGCCGGCGAAGAGATCGCCGACCGGGATCGCCAGCATGTCGCCCATCACCACCAGCATGATCGAGGGCGGGATGAGGATGCCGAGCGTGCCGGAGGCGGCGATGACGCCGGAGGTCATGCCCTTGTCGTAGCCCCGGTCGACCATCACCGGCAGGGCGAGCATGGCCAGCATCACCACCGAGGCGCCGACGATGCCGGTCGTCGCCGCCATGATGGTGCCCATCAGCACGACGGCGAGCGCCAGGCCGCCGGGCACCCGGCGCATCAGCACCGAGAGGATTTCCAGCAGGTGGCGGGCCACCCCGCTCTTTTCCAGCATGATCCCCATGAAGATGAACATGGGGATGGCCACGAGGACGAGGTTCTCCGCGATCGACCCCCAGATGCGGCTGACGATGAGGAACAGCTGCATGGGATAGAACATGTCGAGCGCACCGCCGAGGGCGGCGAAGGCAAGACCGACGCCGGCAAGGCAGAAGGCGACGGGAAAGCCGGAGAACAGGATCAGCACCAGGCCGCCGAGCATGGTCAGCGGCAACACGACTTCGAACGTGCTCACAGGCCCACCTCCTCGTGCCGGGAGGGAGGCGCCGGCGGGGGCGCGGCCCCCATCAGCCGGGCGATCTGCTCTGCGATGACGCCGAGCGCTGCCGACAGCAGCGCGACGAACCCGACGAGCAGGGCCGACTTGATGATCCAGCGATGGGCAAGGCCCGTCTGCGAGGCCGAGGCTTCGCCGAGCAGGTAGGAGCGCTCCACGAAGGTCCAGCCGTAATAGAGCACGATCACGCAGAACGGCACGACGAAGAGCAGCGCGCCGATCAGCTCGACGACCGCGACGGTCGTCTCGCCGAAGCGGGCCTGCAGCACGTCGATGCGCACATGCTCTCCCTCGACATAGGCATAGCCGAGGGAGAAGAGGAACAGAGCGGCATGGAAATGCCACTCCAGGTCTTGCAGCTTGGTCGAGCCGAGCACCACGAAGCGGCGCGTGATCACATCCACGACGACGGTCAGGATCAGGAGGACGACGAACCATGCCGCCGCCTGTCCCAACCGCCGCGCGAACGCCTTCAGGAATTGGGCCGAAGCCAGAAGGAGGGTCATGGCTTACTTGAGGTACCCCAGCTCCTTCCAGGTGGCGTAGTCCGCCCGGAAGCTGGAGAAGCTCTCGTAGGCCCGCTTGAAGTCGGGATCGGCCGCGACCTGCTCGGCGATGACCTCTTCGGACGCGGCCTTCAGCTTGGCCAGGTCCTCGTCCGACCAGCGATGCAGCTGCACGCCCTTTTCCTGCAGCTCCTTGAGCGCCGGCAGCTGGATCGCCTCGCCCTCGGCGATACCGTAGCGCACGTTGTCGCCGCACACGGCCTCGATCTGGGCCTGCTGGGTCTCGGTCAAGGCGTCCCAGCGGTCCTTGTTGATCATCAGGTCGAAGAAGGTCGACTGCTGGTGCCAGCCGGGGAAGTAATAGTGCTTGGCGATCTGCCAGAAGCCCATGTTGAGGTCGATGGCCGGCTGCACGAATTCCAGGCCGTCGATGACACCGCGCTCCAGCGCGGGATAGACGTCGGGAGCCGCGAGCAGCTGGGCCGAGACGCCGAACTTCTCCAGCGCCTTGGCGCCGAGGCCGAAGAAGCGCAGCTTGAGGCCGGCGAGCTCGTCCACGCTCTTGATCTCGTTGCGGAACCAGCCGGAGCCCTCGGGCGCCAGCATGCCGCACATCACCGACTTGATGCCGTACTTGCCGTAGATCTCGTCGAAGATCTCCTTGCCGCCGCCGAAATAGAACCAGGCCATGTATTCGGGCGAGGACGGGCCGAAGGGCAGGGCCGCGAAGACCTGCAGCGCCGGCACCTTGCCGCCCCAGAACCCGGGGGTGGAGAAGGCCGCGTCGATGGCGCCGACGGAGACCGCGTCGAAGGTCTCGAGCGGCGGCACCAGGGCGCTGGGCTCGAAGAAGCGGATCTCGATGCTGCCGCCGGATACCCTGGCGATCTGTGCCTCCAGCCGCTTGCCGAGCGTGCCGAGCTGCGGCAGCGAACTGGAGAAGGTGCCTGCCATCTTCCATTTGACCTTGGCGTCCTCGGCCTTTGCCACGGTCCCGAATGCGGTCGTCGCCAGAAGCGCGATCGCGGCTCCACGCAGAAGTCCAGTGATCGTCATGTGTCGTTCCCCTGCATGCCCGATTTGTAGACAACGTTGCCTAATAGGCAACCAGAAAATCGGCCGCCGGGCGTTTTCACGGCCTATGCGGCAATATGAGCAAGGGACATGCCAGATTTACCGGGGCGCCCCTCTGGACGCCATAAACATCGTTGCCTATAGGACAAGGCTCGTGATTTTGCCCGGCCTGGCGCGAAACCCGCTGCGCCTGTTTTTCCGGCCGGGCGCCAGTATATTGGCCGGAACCACGGGCTGCCCCGCGAGGAGGCGGCCGCCCCGGCAGGAAAGGATGGCGCTTTAGATGGCACGCGATGCGGCGGAGAAACTGACCCTGCCGACCGGGATCGGTCTCGGCAGGGCGATCAGAGCGCTGCGGCAGGACAAAAACCTGTCGCTGTCGCAGCTGGCGCTCGATGCAACACTCGACAAGGGCTACCTGTCGCGGGTGGAGCGCGGCATCAAGGTGCCGTCCATCGCCATCATCCTGCGCATCGCGGCGGCGCTGGACGTCTCCGTCGCCCAGCTGTTCGGCGCGGCGGAGGAGCACAGGCTGGTCTTCGTCACCCGCGCCGACGAGCGCGACGAGCTGACCGCGCGCGACGACAGCTATCACATGCGGCTGCTGACCCAGGGCCACGGCAGCTCGGGGCTGGAAGTGTTCCTGATGTATCCGCCGGACGAGCTGCGCGAGGAGCCCGAGGCCGAGCACCGCGGCGAGGAGCTGCTGTTCGTCGTCGAAGGGCGGGTGGAGATCTCCTTCCCGGAGGAGAACATCGTGTTGGCCAAGGGAGACTCGGTGCAGTTTCCCGGCCCCTTGCGCCACCAGGTGCGGCGGCTGGAGGAAAACACCTGCGTGCTGATCGCCGTCAGCGGCCCCTGAGCGGGCATCTTGCACCAGCGGACATGCAAAAGGCCCCGGCGAGACCATCGCCGGGGCCTTTTTTCGAAGGTCGAGCCGAAATAAGGCGGCTTACAGGTCGAAGCCGAGCAGCTTGCCCACCGTGAACACGTCCTTGTCGCCGCGCCCGCACAAGTTCATGACGATGATCTGGTCCTTGTACATGGTCGGCGCCAGCTTCATCACCTGGGCCAGCGCATGGGCCGGCTCCAGCGCCGGGATGATGCCCTCGACCCGGGTCAGCAGCTGGAACGCCTCCATCGCCTCGTTGTCGGTCGCCGGCACATAGGTGACGCGGCCGGTGTCGCGCAGCCAGGAATGCTCCGGCCCGATGCCCGGATAGTCGAGGCCGGCGGAGATCGAGTGGCCCTCGAGGATCTGGCCGTCGTCGTCCTGCAGCAGATAGGTGCGGTTGCCGTGCAGTACGCCGGGCTTGCCGGCATTGAGCGAGGCGCAGTGCTCCTCGCCCTCCAGCCCCTTGCCGCCCGCCTCGACGCCGTAGATGGCGACCTGAGGATCATCGAGGAAGGGATGGAACAGGCCGATGGCGTTGGAGCCGCCGCCGACGGCGGCGACGAGAGCATCCGGCAGGCGGCCTTCGGCCTGCAGGATCTGCTCGCGGGTTTCCGTGCCGATCACCGACTGGAAGTCGCGCACCATCTCCGGATAGGGATGGGGACCGGCGGCGGTGCCGATCAGGTAGTAGGTGTCGGCGACATTGGTCACCCAGTCGCGCAGCGCCTCGTTCATCGCGTCCTTGAGCGTGCCGGCGCCGGCGGTGACCGGAACGATCTCCGCGCCGAGCAGCTTCATGCGGAAGACGTTGGGCTTCTGCCGCTCGACGTCGGTGGCGCCCATATAGACGACGCAGGGAAGGCCGAAGCGGGCGCAGACGGTGGCGGTGGCGACGCCGTGCTGGCCGGCGCCGGTCTCGGCGATGATGCGGGTCTTGCCCATGCGCCGGGCCAGCAGGATCTGGCCGAGGCAGTTGTTGATCTTGTGGCTGCCGGTGTGGTTGAGCTCGTCGCGCTTGAAATAGATCTTCGCGCCGCCGAGCTCGGCCGTCAGGCGCTCGGCGAAATAGAGCGGCGAGGGCCGGCCGGTGTAATGCGTGTTGAGATTGTCGATCTCGGCCTGGAAGGCCGGATCGGCCTTGGCGTCCTTGTAGGCCTGCTCGAGATCGAGGATCAGCGGCATCAAGGTCTCGGCGACGTAGCGGCCGCCGAAAATGCCGAAATGGCCGCGCTCGTCCGGACCGGAGCGGAAGGTGTTCTGCTGGATCGTCATGCGCTGCGTCCCTGTTCGGCGGCGTCAGACGCCGCTCCCGGCACCGCCCGGCGTGCAGCCGCGACGAACGCCCTGATGAGTTCCGTGTCCTTGACGCCCCGCGCGCGCTCCACGCCCGAGGAGACGTCGACGTCGCGGATCCCGCCGATGCGGACCGCCTCGCCGACCGTCGCGGCATCCAGCCCACCGGAAAGCATGAGCGGAACGCCGAGGTCAAGGCCCTTGAGCAGGCGCCAGTCGAAGCTGACGCCGTTGCCGCCCGGCAGCACCGCGCCCTTCGGCGGCTTGGCATCGAAGAGCAGCCGGTCGGCATGGGCGACATAGGGCGCGGCGGCGGCAATGTCCTCGGCCGCCGAGATGCCCAGCGCCTTCATGATCCTGATGCCGTGCCGCGCCTTCAGCTCCGCGCAGCGCGCCGGGCTCTCGCGCCCGTGCAGCTGCAGCCAGTCGGGCCGTACGGACGCCACGATGGCGTCCAACAGCGCATCGTCCGCATCGACCGTCAGCACCACGATCTCGGCCCGGCCGCGGGCGCGCCCGGCAAGCCGCGCCGCAACCTCGAGCGACACGTTGCGCGGGCTCTTTTCGAAGAAGACGAGGCCGATCATGTCGGCCCCGGCTGCAAGCGCGGCGTCGAGCGTCTCTTCGGTCGACAGACCGCAGATCTTGACGAGGCCGCGTTCGCTCATCGTTTCCGTATCCCTTACGTCACGTTGTATGCGGCGATGGCCGCCATGTTGACGATGTCGCTGTCCTTGGCGCCGATGGGCAGGATCTGCACCGGCTTGTCGAGGCCGACGAGCAGCGGGCCGATCACCGTCGAGCCGCCGAGCTCCTGCAGCATCTTGGTGGAGATCGAGGCCGAGTGGAACGCCGGCATGACCAGGACGTTGGCCGGGCCGCTGAGGCGGCAGAACGGATAGGCCGCCATCTTGTCCATGTTGAGCGCGACATCGGCGCCCATCTCGCCGTCATATTCGAAGTCGACGCGGCGCCGGTCGAGGATCTTCACCGCCTCGATGACCTTTTCCGAGCGCTCGCCGCGCGGATGGCCGAAGGTGGAGTAGGCGAGCATGGCGACGCGCGGCTCGTAGCCGAGACGGCGGGCGACATGGGCGGCCTCCTCGGCGATGTCGGCCAGTTCCTCGGAGGTCGGCATGTCGATCACCGCCGTGTCGGCGACCAGCACGGTGCGGCCGCGGCACAGGGCCAGCGACACGCCGATCACCCGGTGGCCGGGCTTGGTGTCGACGACGCTGCGGACCGTGTCGAGGGCGACCGAGTAGTTGCGGGTGAGGCCGGTGACCATGGCATCGGCATCGCCCCGCGCCACCATGATCGCGCCCCAGTAGTTGCGGTCGTTGTTGACCAGCCGCTGGCAGTCGCGCAGCAGGTAGCCGCGGCGCTGCAGGCGCGAATAGAGATACTCGGCATAGTCGGAATTGCGGGTCGACAGGCGCGCGTTGAGGATGCGGATGCCGCCGCGCTCCAGATCGACGCCGGCGCTGGCCGCGACCTCGCGCACCTCGTCCTCGCGGCCGATCAGGATCGCCTCGCCGAGCCCTTGCGCGACGAAGCTCGCCGCCGCGCGGATCACCGGCTCCTCCTCGCCTTCGGCGAAGACGACGCGCTTGGGCTGCTGGCGCACCTTGGAGAAGATCCGCTGCAGGGTGCCGGCGACCGGATCGCGCCGGGCCGAAAGCTGGTGGCGGTAGGCCTCCATGTCGACGATCGGCCGGCGGGCGACGCCGCTGTCCATCGCCGCCTGGGCCACCGCCGGCGGGATGGTGGAGATCAGGCGCGGGTCGAAGGGCACCGGAATGATGTATTCGGGGCCGAACTTGGGACGGTTGCCGCGATAGGCGGCGGCGACCTCGTCCGGCACTTCCTCGCGCGCCAGCGCGGCCAGCGCATGGGCGCAGGCGACCTTCATCTCGTCGTTGATCGTCGTCGCCTGGACGTCGAGCGCGCCACGGAAGATGTAGGGAAAGCCGAGGACGTTGTTGACCTGGTTGGGATAGTCGGAGCGGCCCGTCGCGACGATGGCGTCGTCGCGCACGGAATGGGCCTCCTCCGGGGTGACTTCCGGGTCCGGGTTGGCCATGGCGAAGATGATCGGGTTCGGCGCCATCGCCCGCAGCATGTCCTCGGTCAAGGCGCCCTTGGCCGACACGCCGAGGAAGACGTCGGCGCCCTTCATCGCGTCGTAGAGGCTGCGCGCGTCGGTCTCCACCGCATGGGCGGACTTCCACTGGTTCATGCCTTCCGTGCGGCCCTTGTAGATCACGCCCTTGGTGTCGCAGAGGATGACGTTGTCGTGCGGCACGCCCATCGCCTTGATCAGCTCGATGCAGGCGATGCCGGCCGCGCCGGCGCCGTTGCACACCACGCGGGTGGTGGCGAGGTCGCGGCCCGTCAGGTGCAGCGCGTTGATCAGGCCGGCGGCGGCGATGATCGCGGTGCCGTGCTGGTCGTCGTGGAAGACCGGAATGTCCATCAGCTCGCGCAGGCGCTGCTCGATGATGAAGCAATCCGGCGCCTTGATGTCCTCCAGGTTGATGCCGCCGAAGGACGGGCCGAGATAGCGCACGGCGTTGACGAAGGCGTCGACCTCCTCGGTGTCGATCTCAAGGTCGATGGAATCGACGTCGGCGAAGCGCTTGAACAGCACCGCCTTGCCTTCCATCACCGGCTTGGAGGCGAGCGCGCCGAGATTGCCGAGGCCGAGAATGGCCGTTCCGTTGGAGATCACCGCCACCAGATTGCCGCGCGTGGTGTAGTCGAAGGCACGCGAGGGGTCCTCGGCGATGGCACGCACGGGAACGGCGACACCCGGCGAATAGGCCAGCGACAGGTCGCGCTGGGTCGCCATCGGCTTGGTCGGGGTGACCTCCAGCTTGCCGGGACGGCCCTGCTGGTGGAACTGCAATGCCTCCTGATCGGTAAAACTGACGTTGCTCTTGCCCGATTTGTCCGTCGTCGGCATGCGGTTTCCTCCAGATCATTGCGCCGTCACGGCGGCGGACGCAGACCTTATCCCCGGAGGATTCAAGGCTCAAGCCGAGTTGGCGGCCGAGGTCAACAAAGCGGGGAGGACCTGCGGCGGGGGACGTGCAGGCTCTTCCGTCCCGGACGCCGCCGCATTAGGGTCTGCCGCATGGCCGACGACATGCAGATATCCCACAGTACAGCGCAGCTTCGCGAGGGCGAGGACGCCCCCGCGCCGGACAGCACCGGCGCAACGCCGCCCGCACCGGACCTCTCCGCGATGACGCCGATGATGGCGCAGTATATCGAGATCAAGACGGCCAATCCGGACTGCCTGCTGTTCTACCGCATGGGCGACTTCTACGAGCTGTTCTTCCAGGATGCGGAAGAGGCCTCGCGGGCGCTGGGCATCACGCTGACCAAGCGCGGCAAGCACCTGGGCGAGGACATCCCCATGTGCGGCGTGCCGGTGCACGCGGCCGACGACTACCTGCAGAAACTGATCTCGCTCGGCTTCCGCGTCGCGGTGTGCGAGCAGACCGAGGACCCGGCGGAGGCGAAGAAGCGCGGCTCCAAGTCCGTGGTGCGGCGGGAAGTGGTGCGGCTGGTGACGCCCGGCACGCTGACCGAAGACCGGCTGCTGGAGGCGGCGCGCAACAACTTCCTGCTGACGCTGGCGCGGGCGCGCACCGGATCGCTGGAGGACGAGGCAAGCTATGGCCTGGCCTGGGCCGACATTTCCACCGGCGCCTTCCGCGTCGCCACGAGCGACGCACGGCAGCTGGCCGGCGATCTCGCCCGCATCGACCCGCGCGAGATCATCGTCGCCGATGTGCTGCTCGACGATGCGGAGCTGCGCCGGCAGCTCTCCGAGACCGGGGCGGCACTGTCGCCGGTGCCGCGCAGCCTGTTCGACGGGGCGACCGCCAGCGACCGGCTGGCGCGCTATTACGGCGTTGCGACGCCGGAGGCCTTCGGCAGCTTCTCGCGGCTGGAACTGACGGCGGCGGCCGCCGCCATCGCCTATGTGGAGCGCACGCAATACGGCGAGCGCCCGCCGCTCGATCCGCCCTCGCACGAGGCGACCTCGCGGCGGATGCTGATCGACCCGGCGACGCGGGCCAACCTGGAACTGATGCGCACCCTCTCCGGCGAGCGCGCCGGATCGCTGCTGTCGGTGATCGACTGCACCGTCTCGGGCCCCGGATCGCGGCTGCTCGCTGCCCGGCTGGCCGGGCCGCTGACCGAGATAGAGGAGATCCGCAAGCGGCAGGACGCGGTGGCGCGGCTGGTCGGCGACACCTATCTGCGCGAGCGGCTGCGCGAACGGCTCAAGGCCGTGCCCGACATGGCGCGGGCGCTCTCGCGCATCGCCATGCAGCGCGGCGGCCCGCGCGACCTGCTGGCCATCGCCAGCGGCCTCGGAGCGGCGCGCGACATCGCCGGCCTCTTCGCGGATGCGGGCAGCGAGGGCGAGGAGCTGGGCTCGGCGCTGGCGCGGATCGCGGCGGCGCCGGCGGAGCTTGCCGGCGAACTGGAGCGGGCGCTGGTGGACGAACCGCCGCTGCTTGCCCGCGACGGGGGCTTCGTCGCCGAGGGCTATCTTGCCGATCTCGACGAGGTGCGGCGGCTGCGCGACGACAGCCGCAAGGTGATCGCCCAGCTGCAGGGCGCGCTCACCGACGAGCTGGCGATCCGGGCGCTGAAGATCAAGCACAACAACGTACTGGGCTGGTTCATCGAGGTGCCGGCGACCCATGCGGAGAAGCTGACCGCCGATCCGGCGCGCTTCATCCACCGGCAGACGATGGCCGGGGCGATGCGCTTCACCACCACCGAGCTGGCCGACCTGGAAAGCCGCATCGCCAATGCGGCCGGGCGGGCGCTGGCGCTGGAAAGCGAGGTATTCCGCCGGCTGTGCGAGGCGGTGATCGGGGCGGGCGATGCCATCAAGGGCGCCGCCGACGGGCTGTCGGTGCTGGACGTTGCGGCGGGGCTTGCGCATCTGGCCGAGGCGGAGAACCAGTGCCGGCCGGTGGTCGACGACAGCCTCGCCTTCGACATTCGCGGCGGCCGGCATCCGGTCGTCGAGCAGGCGCTGAAACGCGAGGGGGCGGGGAGTTTCGTCGCCAACGACGCGGATCTGGGGCCGAGCGAGGGCGAGGCGGGCGGCCGGATCTGGCTGATCACCGGTCCCAACATGGCCGGCAAGTCGACCTTCCTGCGGCAGAACGCGCTGATCGCCATCCTGGCGCAGATGGGCGCCTTCGTGCCGGCGGCCTCGGCGCATATCGGCGTCGTCGACCGGCTGTTCTCGCGCGTCGGCGCGGCGGACGACCTGGCGCGCGGGCGCTCGACCTTCATGGTGGAGATGGTCGAGACGGCGGCGATCCTCAACCAGGCGGGCGCGCGGGCGCTGGTGATCCTCGACGAGATCGGCCGCGGCACATCGACCTTCGACGGGTTGTCCATCGCCTGGGCGGCGATCGAGCACCTGCACGAGGTGAACCGCTCGCGGGCGCTGTTCGCCACCCATTATCACGAGCTGACCGCCCTGTCGGGCCGGCTGCCGCGGCTGACCAACGCCACGGTGCGGGTGCGCGAATGGCAGGGGGACGTGGTGTTCCTGCACGAGATCGTCGCGGGCGCCGCCGACCGGTCCTACGGCATCCAGGTGGCGAAGCTCGCCGGCCTGCCGCCGGTGGTGATCGAACGGGCGAGGGCGGTGCTGGCGCAGCTGGAAGAGCAGGACCGGCGCGCGCCGGGCGAGCAGCTGATCGACGACCTGCCACTGTTCGCGGCCGCAGCGCCGAGACCGAGCGCACCGGCCGCGAAAGCCGCGCCGGATCCGGTGCTGGAGGCGCTCGATGCCATCGACCCGGACGACCTGACGCCGCGCGCGGCGCTGGAGGCGCTCTACAAGCTGAAGCAGGCGCGCAAAAAGACCTGAGCCGCCTTTACACGCTCTCCAGCACGGGGCCGGCGAGCCCGGCTTCCCAGCCGAGGATCGCGCGCTTGCGCGTCAGGCCCCAGTGATAGCCGCAGAGCTTGCCGGTGCTGCCGAGCACCCGGTGGCAGGGCACCACGAAGGAGATCGGATTGCGCCCGACCGCCCGGCCGACGGCGCGCGAGGCGGTCGGCTTGCCCAGCCGCTCGGCGATGTCGCCATAGGTGGTGGCGCGGCCGAGCGGGATGCGCAGCAGGGTCTCCCAGACGCGGATTTCGAAATCCGTGCCGATCAGCACCACCCGTAAGGGCTGCTCGGCCGACCATTGCGAGGGCGCGAAGATGCGCTGCGCCATCGGCGCGGTGAAGGCCGTGTCCTCGACATAGGCCGCGCGCGGCCAGCGGCCGGTCATGTCCTCCAGCGCGGCGCGCTCCTCGCCCGGATCGGCGAAGGCGAGGCCGGCAAGCCCGTGCTCCGTCGCCATGACCAGCGCCAGGCCGAAGGGCGAGGGGTGGAAGCCGTAGCGGATCTCGACGCCCTCGCCGCGCGCCCGGTAGACGCCGGGGGTCATCGCCTCGTGGGTGACGAAGAGATCGTGCAGCCGGGCAGGACCCGACAGGCCGACCTCGTAGCTGGTGTCCAGCACGGTGGCCGACTGGCGCAGCAGGGCGCGGGCATGGTCGAGGGTGATCGCCTGGACGAACTGTTTCGGCGTGATGCCGGCCCAGCGCGAGAACACCCGCTGCAGCTGGATCGGGTCGAGGCCGGCTTCCGCGGCGAGCGTCTCCAGCGCCGGCTGGTCGCGCCAGGTCTGCGTGATCACCTTGAGGGTGCGGCGGACGATGTCGTAATCCTTCACCGCCTCGGGGAGCTGTGCTGCAGGCACCGCCGGCAGGGCCTCTTCCATGTTGTGCATCACCGTCATTGCCGGAACTCCCGTCACGCTCGCTGTCCGTTCGCTGATGAAAGCATCATCACGAAACCGGGAGCCTAGTCGCGGGAGAAGCGCATCGCCACCCGATTTGCGACGGCCGGGTGAGGAGGGCCCGTCTTGCTTCGGTCAAAAACGCACGCCACTGTGCGGCGTTGAACGGCGCCTTGTGCCGATTGCGAAGAACACGGACCTGCCGATGCACCAGTTTCGCCCCGTTGCCTGCCTGTCAGCCGCCCCTCTGCCCGCGTCCCGCCGCCTGCCTCGGACGGCGCTAGCCATCGGCCTGGCGGCGCTGATCGCCGCCCTGCTGTCGCCCCTGCCGGCCCCCGCACAAGGCAGCGGCGAGACGGCGGGAAGCGGATCCGGCCAGCGCGTGCAGCGCCGGCTGGTGATGATCCAGACCGACGACGACACCGCGATCCGCGAGGTGGAGATGGACGGCAAGGCGATGCAGGTGCGCCGCCGGGCCGAGGCGCGCGTCTTCGTCGAGGTGGAGGGCGATGCCAAGAACGACGGGCAGATCGACTGCCGGCGCTCGCTGCGGCTGGTGCTCGCCGACGGGCGGATCCTGCGCGACGAGGTCGACATCTGCGGCGACTGGAAGGTGACGATGGCGACAAAGGGCGCCGCGTCCAGCCAGGCCGATGCGGGTGCGCGCGGCGTGCGCCAGGCCGTGCCGTCCGGCGAGGGACCGAGCGCACCGCCGCGGGCCGGCGGCGTCCGCCGCCCGTCCGTCGACGGGAGCGCGGAGGACGGCTTGCGCGGCAGCCGCGACGAGGCGCAAGCCGCCCGCGAGACCCCCGCGACCGCCGCCGAGGACGCGCAGACGCGGCAGGGCGAGGCCGCAGCAACCGCGCAGGTAACCCAGAACGGAGACCAGGACGAGGCGCGCGACGCGGAGCCGCTGCAGAGCCAGGCCGGCGTGCAGCCGGGACTGCCGCTGTTCGAGGGTCGGAACTGGTATGTGGAGGACCTGGGCGGCGACCGGCTGCAGCTGGTCTACGGCCTGCGCCAGACCGACGACCGGGCGCTGAGGGCCAGCTGCCAGCGCGGCTCCAACCGGATCGAGATGCAGCTCGCCGCGACCGCCGACCCGCTCGCCGAGAACCAGCAGATCGCCGTGCAGCTGTCGGCCCGAGACGTATCGCGCAGCTACACGGCGCGCGGGTCCAGCGCCAACAACGAGGCCGGCCAGTCCGAGCCAGTGGTGACGCTGACGGCCGACGACCCGATCTGGACCGGCATGATCCGCGGCGAGACGCTGGATGTCGGCATTGCCGGCAACTGGCGCTACCAGGTGTCGCTGTCGGGCAGCGCCCGGCCGGTGCGCAGCTTCCAGCAGGCCTGCGCCACCCCGGCCCCGGTGGTGGCGGCGCCCGCGCCGCAGATGACGCGCGGCCTGCCGGTGGCGGGCGGCAGCGGCAGCATCAGCTGCTACGAGGAGGGCGACATCGCCTCGGTGCCGAGCGACCAGCCGGCCCGGATGATCTTCGTCAACGACCGCAACCGGCCGGTGATCGTGCACTGGCTCGACTTCGACGGGCTGCGCCAGACCCAGGCCGAAGTGCCGCCGGGCGGGCGGATGATCCAGGACACGCTGGCCGGGCACCCCTGGCTGGTCTCGAACCTGCGCGGACGGTGCCTCGGCATCTACCTGGCCGGCGGGGGCACGCGCACGGTCACGATCCTGCCGGGCATGGCGGAGGCGGAACCGGCCCCGGTCTACCGGCCGGCGCCGCCACCGCAGTTCCTGCCCCCGGAACCGCTGCCTTCCGGCGACGTGCTGCCGCTCTCCTACGATTGCGACAGCGGCGCCTATCTCGACGTGACCATCGACAATGCCCGCCGCACCGCGACGGTGCGCGAGCGCGGCCTGTCGCCGGTGACGCTGCCCGACCGGTCGGGCGGCGGCGGCGAGCTGAACTATGTCGGGCGGGGCTATGCGCTGACCGGCAGCGGCAACACCGTCACCTGGCAGCGGCCGGGCATGCCGCCGCAGTTCTGCCGGATCTTCTGATCCGGCAGCCGTTGCCGTCGTGTCGAGCGACAAGGGGGCTCAGGCCGTCGCCGGCAGGTCCGGCTGCGGCCCGCCGGCCTTGGCCAGTGCGACCGCGCGTCGCAGGGCGCCGGCAAAGCTGGTGCGGTCTTCCGGATTGAGGAAGCCACCGATATCGACCGACATGCCGCGGGCGGTCAGCGTGATGCGCACGACGCCCTCGTCCTCCTCCTCGCGCACATCGAGGCGCGCCCAGAACGGATTGCAGGAGTAGAGCTGCTCGCGCCCGGAGGCCAGCACCTTGCGGATGCGGATTTCCGTACGCGAGACCTGCACCTCCTCGAACGCCCGCGCCGCCCGGTAATTCCAGCGGAAGGCGAAGAAAATCAGCAGGATATCGAGGCCGAGAAAGCCGAAGACCGGCCAGGCGCCGAGCGACAGGAACAACAGGCCGGCGGTCAGGCAGATGGCGCAGACCACGAGCATGAGGATGCGGAAGCCCGCCGGCCCGAGCGAGCGGTAGGGCGTCAGCAGCGCCGCAAAGAAAGGCGCATCCGGATCGGCCTGGGCCGGATCGGAAGCAAGGTCTTGCGGATCGGGCCGCTCGGTTTTCGGATTGCCGCTCGTCATGAGCGGTGATTATAGAGGAGGAATGACCGCGAACCAGCCCGATCCCCGCAAGTCGCGCAAGCCTGCTGCGAAGCCCGCCGCGCAGGAGGGCGCAAAACCTGCCAAGCCCGCCAAGGCGACGAAATCCGCCGCCGGGCCGAAGGCGGCCAAGCCCCGCCGCACGGCGCGCCCGCGCTACAGCAAGGACGAGCTCTACGCGATCTTCGCGCGCTTCCACGCCGCCAATCCGGAGCCGACCGGCGAGCTGCACTACGTCAATCCCTACACGCTGCTGGTTGCCGTGGCGCTGTCGGCGCAGGCGACCGATGTCGGCGTCAACAAGGCGACGCGGCCGCTGTTCGAGACCATCGACACGCCGCAGAAGATGGTGGAGCTGGGCGAGGACCGGCTGCGCGAGGCGATCAAGACCATCGGGCTCTTCCGCAACAAGGCGAAGAACGTCATCGCCCTGTCGCAGCTCCTGATCGACCGCTTCGGCGGCGAAGTGCCGCAGGACCGGGAGGCGCTGGAAACGCTGCCCGGCGTCGGGCGCAAGACCGCCAACGTGGTGCTGAACATCGCCTTCGGCCAGCCGACCATCGCGGTCGACACGCATCTCTTCCGCCTCGGCAACCGCATCGGCGTGGCGCCGGGCAAGACGCCGCTGGAAGTGGAGACGGCGCTGGAAAAGGCGGTGCCGCGGGAATTCCTGCTGCACGCCCATCACTGGCTGATCCTGCATGGCCGCTACATCTGCAAGGCCCGCAAGCCGGACTGCGAGAAGTGCCTGATTGCCGACCTGTGCAAGAGCCCGGAAAACACGCGCCGCCAGGCTGCCTGATCTGCACAATGAAAAGCGCGGGCGCAATGCCCGCGTTGCAGAAGTCTTGAAACTGTCGGGAAATCGGGCAGCAGGCCGGCCCGCGCGGTTCAGTCCTTGCGGCGCAGGCGGATCACCACGTCGACACGGACGATCTCCATGCCCTCGGGAGCCTCGGGAAGCCGGGCCATCGACACGCCGGAGCCGGGAATGTCGACCACCTTGTTGTCGCCTTCGATGAAGAAATGGTGGTGGTCGTCGGTGTTGGTGTCGAAATAGGTCTTGGTGCCCTCGACGGCGACCTCGCGCAGGAGGCCGGCCTCGGTGAACTGGTGCAGCGTGTTGTAGACGGTGGCCAGCGATACCGGCACGTTGGCGGCTTCCGCCTCTTCGTGCAGGAGTTCGGCGGAGATGTGCCGGTTGCCCCTGGAATACAGGAGCTCGGCCAGCGCCACGCGCTGGCGGGTCGGCCTCAGACCGGCCGAACGCAGCATTTCCTGTACCTCACGATGCCGGTGCAGTTCGCCCACGTCTTCCCGCTCGCTTTCCGTTCTCGTTGCAGTCCGGCCCGCCGGGGACTGCCGTTGCGGCCGCCTTCGCGACCCTCGCCGGGACCCTTCCGCAGCGTGCATGTGGGGACTGTCCCCGCCGGCACGCAAGAGCCATGGCAGTTTTCTGCCACGGATCGCGCCCGATTTGCAAGCTTCGCCCTGTCCGCTGCCGCCAAGGTGTCGGGAAAAAGGGTCAAAACGACGGCCCCAACGCGCGCTCCGGCCGGAAAATGTGGCAAGTCGACCCAAAGGAGTGCGAAAAAGCTCATTCCGGGGGCCACTTCACGGGTTTCCGGAGCGCAAGGTGCTATGTTAGTAAGCGCGGCAGAACCAGATCCCGGTCCGGCAGGACGGTCATGACGGCCGCCTTGCGCATACGGGACAACCGATCAACCTGCGGGAATGGGAAGAACGTGCGGCAATCGAGCTACTCCTACGATGAATTGCTTGCCTGCGGACGCGGCGAGCTGTTTGGCCCCGGAAATGCGCAGCTGCCGCTTCCGCCCATGCTGATGTTCAACCGCATCACCTCGATCTCCGAGGATGGCGGCGAATACGGCCAGGGTCAGGTCCGCGCCGAGCTCGACATCCGCGACGACCTCTGGTTCTTCCCCTGCCATTTCCAGGGCGACCCGGTCATGCCGGGTTGCCTCGGCCTCGATGCGCTGTGGCAGATGACCGGCTTCTTCCTCGGCTGGCTCGGCGAGCCGGGCCGCGGGCGGGCGATCTCCACCGGCGAGATCAAGTTCTCCAAGATGGTCACCCCGGAAACCAAGCTCGTCGAATACGGCGTCGAGCTGAAGCGCGTGCGGCGCGGCCGCCTCGTGCTCGGCATCGCCGACGGCTGGCTGAAAGCGGACGGCGAGACGATCTACCAGGCCAAGGACCTGAAGGTCGGCCTGTTCAAGACCGAGTAGAACCCGACGCGGGCGATTGATCACCGGTGCGGCAGCGCCTATCTGGTGAGGGCATGCCCGGCCGCACAGGCGGCCAGGCGCCCCCGGACGGCACGACCGCGCAGCCATATCAGGCAGTTATGCCGCACGGGCGATATTGCGGCGTGGCTCGACGTTTCGATTGATACCGGACCGGCCCCTTGCGCCGGCTCCGAAAGACAGCATGGGAGACCGCGATGAGGCGGGTGGTGATAACCGGAATGGGCATCGTGTCGTCGCTGGGCGGCACCACCCAGGAAGTGACGGCGAGCCTGCGCGAGGGCAAGTCCGGCATCGTTCCGGCCGAGGACTATGCGCGGCTCGGATTCCGCTGCCAGGTCCACGGCGCCCCGACCGTCGATCCCTTCGAGGTGCTCGACCGCCGCACGACCCGGTTCATGGGGCCGGGCGCGGCCTGGACCTACATGTCGATGCAGCAGGCGATCGCCGATGCCGGTCTCGAGGAGAGCGACATCAGCAACGAGCGCACCGGCATCGTCATGGGCTCCGGCGGCCCGTCGACGCGCACCATCGTCGAGGCGGCCGACATCACCCGCGACAAGGGCCCGCGCCGCATCGGACCGACCGCGGTACCCAAGGCGATGAGCTCCACCACCTCGGCGACGCTGGCGACCCCGTTCAAGATCCACGGCGTCAACTATTCGATCTCCGCGGCCTGCGCGACCACCAACATCTGCATCGGCCATGCCGCCGAGCTGATCCAGTGGGGCAAGCAGGACGTCGTCTTCGCCGGCGGCGGCGAGGATCTCGACTGGACCATGTCGAACCTGTTCGACGCCATGGGCGCCATGTCGAGCAAGTACAACGACACCGCCTACAACGCGTCCCGTCCGTTCGACAAGAATCGCGACGGCTTCGTCATCGCCGGCGGCGGCGGCGTGCTGGTGCTCGAGGAGCTGGAGCATGCCAAGGCGCGCGGCGCGACCATCTATGCCGAGATCGTCGGCTACGGCGCGACGTCCGACGGCTACGACATGGTCGCCCCCTCGGGCGAGGGCGCTGCCCGTTGCATGAAGCTGGCCATGGCCAATGTCGGCGAGCCGATCGACTACATCAACCCGCACGCGACCTCGACGCCGGTCGGCGACGAGCGCGAGGTGGAGGCGATGCGCAGCGTGTTCGGCAAGGACCTGCCGCGGATCTCGGCCACCAAGGCGATCTCCGGCCACTCGCTGGGCGCGGCCGGCGTGCACGAGGCGATCTACTCGCTGCTGATGATGCAGAACGACTTCATCGCCCCCTCGGCCCATATCGAGGAGCTCGACCCGATCTTCGCCGACGTGCCGATCGTGCGCGAGCGCATCGACAATGCCGGCTTGAACACCATCATGTCCAACGGCTTCGGCTTCGGCGGCACCAACGCCACGCTCGTCTTCCGCCGCTACAACGGCTGATCTTCACACAAACCACATCCGGCCGGCGACGGCCGGACCGGGCGGAGCGGGCAAGGCCCCGCCCGCTTCTCTGAAGGAGTTGGGAATGAGCGGGCTTATGAAGGGCAAACGCGGTCTGGTCATGGGCGTCGCAAACGATCACTCCATCGCGTGGGGGATCGCCAAGGCGCTTGCGGCACAAGGGGCGGAGCTCGCCTTCACCTATCAGGGCGAGGCCTTCGGCCGCCGCGTGCGGCCGCTGGCCGACAGCGTGGGGGCAAATCTGCTGATCCCCTGCGACGTCGAGGACATCGCCACGGTCGACAAGGTGTTCGAGACGCTGAAGGCCGAGTGGGGCAGCATCGACTTCCTCGTGCATGCCATCGCCTTTTCCGACAAGTCGGAACTGCGCGGCCGCTATGCCGACACGACGCGGGAGAACTTCACCCGCACGATGCTGATCTCGTGCTTCTCCTTCACCGAGATCGCCAAGCGGGCGGCCGAGCTGATGCCGAACGGCGGCTCGATCGTGACGCTGACCTATGGCGGCTCGACCAAGGTGATGCCGAACTACAACGTGATGGGCGTGGCCAAGGCGGCGCTGGAATCCTCCGTGCGCTACCTCGCCATGGATTACGGCCTGCAGAACGTCCGGGTGAACGCGATCTCCGCCGGCCCGGTGCGCACGCTGGCCGGCTCCGGCGTCTCCGACGCGCGGGTGATGTTCAACTATCAGAAGCAGCACTCGCCGCTCGGTCGCACCGTGACCATCGACGAGGTCGGCGGCTCGGCGCTCTACCTGCTGTCGGACCTGTCGTCCGGCGTCACCGGCGAGGTGCATTTCGTCGACAGCGGCTACAACACCGTGTCGATGCCGCGGCTCGACGCGCTGAAGATGCAGGAAGCCGAAGCCCAGGTCGCACGCCAGGCCGAGGAAGCCTGAGACCAGCCGTTGGCGAGCAAGGATGCAAGACGGCGGCCGCACACAGGTGCAGCCGCCGTTTTTATTTGTATTTCAGAACCTTGAAACGCCTCAGATCACTCGACCGTTTCGTCCGGATAGACGCCGAAAAGGCGCGTCTGGTCGATCCAGCCGGCGAATTTCTCGCCGCTGATCCGGCACCAGCCCTCGCGGCAGCTGCCGACATTGGCCAGCACGTTGGGGCCAAGCTCAGCGACGAGGCGGGCGTCGGAGCGCGGCTCGGCGCGCAGAGGCGTGGTTCCGGACTGCTCCCAGGGGGTCACCAGCGCCGTGCGGCGGCCGCTGAGCAGCGAATGGAAGACCCAGCCCTCCTCGCCCTGCCAGTCGCGGATGCGGCGCCAGTTCTCGAATTCCTGGACGATCTCCACCGGCAGGCCGGCGCGGACATAGGTCCAGCCGATGCGGTGCTCGAGCGTCGGACCGATGCGCACGTTGACGCGCTCGGACTTGAGGCTGACGAAGCGCGGAACGGGAAAGCCGCTCGGGCCCCGCGTGGTGCTTTGGGCAAGGGCGATGCCGGGCCCGGCGAAGATCTGCAGCAGCAGGAGCAGGCAGAGGGCGCCGGCGGCGAGCGCGCGGTCAAGGGGACGACGGATGCGGGTCGGCGCGGGGCGCGCACGCGACCGGCCGGCGTCGCCTGCCGGCTGCCTGTCGTGATCGCTGCACCTCCTTGCCAGTCCACGCATTGGGTCCCTGTCCTTTCCCTCGAAATCCGTATCGCCGCCGCCCGCCCGGCGGGTTCAGCGAAAGACCGAGAATCGCACATTTTCAAGGCAGGCCCGCCTTGAGCCCGCCATCCGGCGCTATCGCACGTTCCGGTCCCTTGTTTTGACCGGACCATCTGGTAATGAGAACTGAAGCGTCGGCCCGGCCGCTGCGGCGGCGACGACGCAATTTCGGACAGGTAGGGTTAAGGAGCCCTCAACAGAGCGCGAAAAGGCGAGGAGCATGCCCAGGAAGAAGCCACTGGTCGTCGTGACACGCAAACTGCCCGACGTCGTCGAGACGCGGATGCGCGAGCTGTTCGAGACGCGCCTCAACGAGGCCGACAGGCCGCTGAGCCAGGCCGAGCTGGTGGAGGCGGTGAAGACCGCCGACGTGGTGGTACCGACGGTCACCGACCGGATCGACTCCGCCGTGCTGTCGCAGGCCGGACCCAATCTCAAGCTGATCGCCAATTTCGGCAATGGCGTCGACAATATCGACGTGATCACCGCCAACAATCGCGGCATCACGGTCACCAACACGCCCGGCGTGCTGACCGAGGACACGGCCGACATGACCATGGCGCTGATCCTCGGCGTGCCGCGTCGCATCGCCGAGGGCATCAAGGTGCTGGAGCATGGCGAGTGGACCGGCTGGTCGCCGACCTGGATGCTCGGCCGGCGGATCTGGGGCAAGCGGCTCGGCATCATCGGCATGGGCCGCATCGGCCAGGCCGTCGCCCGGCGCGCCAAGGCCTTCGGCATGTCGATCCACTACCACAACCGCCGACGAGTCTCCGAGGCGGTGGAGGAGGCGCTCGAGGCCACCTACTGGGACAGCCTCGACCAGATGCTGGCGCGCATGGACGTCGTGTCCATCCACTGCCCGCACACCCCGGCGACCTATCACCTTCTGTCCGCCCGCAGGCTCAAGCTGATGAAGCCCGAGGCCTATATCGTCAACACCGCGCGCGGCGAGGTGATCGACGAGGCGGCGCTGATCCGTCAGCTCGATGCCGGCCAGCTCGCCGGCGCCGGTCTCGACGTGTTCGAGCACGAGCCGGCGGTCAACCCGAAGTTGGTCGCCTCCACCAAGGTGGTGCTGCTGCCGCATATGGGATCGGCGACGGTCGAGGGCCGCGTCGACATGGGCGAGAAGGTCATCATCAACATCAAGACCTTCATGGACGGTCACCGTCCGCCGGATCGCGTCCTGCCGTCGATGCTGTAGGGGAGGAGACGGGGATCCTTCCCCGCTCCCGTTTTCCCGCTGATCAGGCCTCGCCCGGCTCGTAGCGTTTCCACAGGGCCTTGTCGCCCATGCCGGAGACGAAAGCGGCATGGGCCTCGATCTCGGCCGCGCTCAGGCGCGGGGGCAGCGGCACGGGCCGCGGCAGGGCGCGGCTGCGCTGCTGCACGACCTCGACGGTCGTCGTCTCTTCCTCGGCGCTGAAGGCAAGGCCGGCCTGCTTGCCGCCGATCAGCTCGATATAGACCTCTGCCAGGATCTCGGAATCGAGCAGCGCGCCGTGCTTGGTGCGGCGCGAATTGTCGATGCCGTAGCGCGAGCACAGCGCATCCAGCGAGGCGGGCGAGCCGGGGTGCTTGCGCCGGGCAATGGCCAGCGTGTCGAGCACCTGGGCGGGCGGGATCGGCCCCAGGCCGACACGCGCAAGCTCCATGTTGATGAAGCCCATGTCGAACGAGGCGTTGTGGATCACCAGCACCGCATCGCCGACGAACTCCAGGAACTCCTGCGCCACTTCGGCGAATTTCGGCTTGTCGGCCAGAAACTCGCTCGACAGGCCGTGCACGTTGAACGCTTCCAGCGGCACGTCGCGCTCGGGGTTGAGGTAGACGTGATAGGTGCGGCCCGTCGGCACGTGGTTGATCAGCTCGACGCCGCCGATTTCCACCAGCCGGTCGCCGTTCCTGGGATCAAGGCCGGTGGTTTCCGTGTCGAAGGCGATTTCCCGCAAGGTCGAGGTCCCCGTGTCATGCGCGGCCGGCCATGCGCCGGCCGGTTCCAGTGTCTCAGATCGGCCCCGGCAGCGACAGCAAGGGTGGCTGCATCCGGCCGTCGGCAGCCGGTTTTCCCCAGCTGATCCCCGGTTTTCGAACCGGTTTTGCGCAAGCTTTGGCTCGGCTTTTCCTCAGGCGAGGGAGGCCACGGCCCGCAGGATCGCGCCGACCTCGCGGCGCGCAGGCTCGAACCCCAGGCCGGTATCGACGAGGAAATGCGCCCGGCGACGCTTTTCCGCATCCGGCATCTGCTTGGCGAGGATGCCTTCGAAGCGCGCCTCGCTCATGCCGGGGCGGGCGAGCACCCGCTCGCGCTGGACATCCAGAGACGCAGTGACCACGACGGCGGCGCGCACGCGGCGCTCTCCGCCCGTCTCGAACAGGAGCGGAATGTCGAGCACCGCAACGCGGCACCCCCGGCGGGCGGCATCCGCCAGGAAGGCGTTCTCCGCCTCGCGCACCAAGGGATGGACGATGGCCTCCAGCCGCTTCATCTCCTCCGGCTTGCCGATCACCCGCTCGCCGAGCCGGGCACGGTCGACGGTGCCGTCCACGACGGTGCCGGGGAAGCCGGCCTCGATCAGCGGTGCCGCCTTGCCGGAATAGAGCCGGTGCACGGCGGCATCGGCATCATAGACCGCCGCACCGGCCTCGGCGAACATGCGCGCCGTGGTGCTCTTGCCCATGCCGATGGAGCCGGTGAGGCCGAGAACGATCACGCGACCACCTCGAGATCGGCCAGAAGCAGGGCGCGCAGCTCCCCGGTGACCTGCGGACGGACGCCGAACCAGCGCTCGAAGGAGGGCACTGCCTGGTGCAGCAGCATGCCGAGCCCGTCGACCACCGGGTTGCCCCGGGCGCGCGCTGCGGCCAGCAGCGGCGTTTCCAGCGGCGCATAGACCGCATCGGTCACCAGCGCCGACACGGGGAGCGCAGAGAGGTCGATCTCCAGCGGCGGCTGGCCCTGCATGCCGAGCGAGGTGGTGTTGACGAGAAGGCCGGTGCTCCCCAGCAGACCGGCAAGTTCTCCCCAGTCTGCAGCTTTCGAGTCGGATCCGAAACGGGCGCAGAGTTCTTCGGCCTTGGACCGCGTCCGGTTGACGATGGTCACGGTTTTCACACCGCGCGACAGCAAGGCCCAGACGATGGCGCGGGCCGCCCCGCCGGCGCCCAGGACCACTGCCTCGCGCAGGCCGTTGTCCCAGCCCGGCGCCATCTGATCGAGATTGCCGAGAAAACCGAGACCGTCGGTGTTGGCGCCGTGCACACGGCCGTCGGCTTCCACCCACAGCAGGTTGACCGCACCCATGGCGCGGGCGGCCTCATCCAGCGTCGCGCAAACCTCGGCCGCCGCCTCCTTGTTGGGAACCGTGACGTTGCAGCCGACCAGGCCCCGGTCGCCGAGGGATTCGTAGAAGCAATGAGCCTCTTCCGGCGCGACGGCGATGCGCTCATAGGAGCCGTCGATGCCATGAAGCCGGAGCCAGTGATTGTGGATCAGCGGCGAGCGGGAATGGCTGACGGGATAGCCGGTGATGGCGGCACGCCGCGTCATGTCTCGATTGCCCCCATCTCGCGCAGCTGCTTCAGGAGCGGCAGCAGCGGCAGGCCGAGCACGGTGAAATAGTCGCCCTCGATGGCCTCGAAAAGCTGCACGCCGCGCCCCTCGAGCTGATAGGCACCGACGCTCGACAGCACGACATCGCCGGCGGCGGCGAGATAGCGGCCGACGAATTCCGGGCCGAAGGACCACATCTTCATGTGCACGGTGGCGGTGCCGCACCACACGGTCTCGCCGTCGCGGGCGATCGCGGCCGAGGAGTGCAGCTGGTGGCGCTTGCCGGACATGGCGAGAAGCTGGCGGCGGGCCGCCTCCATGTCCTCGGGCTTGGTCAGGCGGCGGCCGTCGAACTCCAGCACCTGGTCGGCGCCGATGACGAGGGCGCCGGGATTGCGGGCGCTGGTCTCCTGGGCCTTGGCCTCGGCGAGAACGCGGGCGATGTCGTCCGGCGGGAACCCGCTTTTCAGCAGCGGCGCCTCGACGGCGCGCTCGTCCACCTTAGCCGGGTCGACCCGGAACGTGAGGCCGGCATTGGCGAGCAGCTCGGCCCTGATCCGGCTGCCGCTGGCGAGAATGATGTCGGTCATGAACCCATCCGCAAGCTGTTGAAGGCCGCTTCAGGCGATATCAGGCCACGCCGCCGTTTGCCAGAGCGCTCTTGTGGGTCCGGTACAGGGCCATGATTTCCGCCGCGGTTTCCTCGATGGACCGGCGGGTGACGTCGATCAGCGGCCAGCCGTGTTCGGCGCAGATCTTGCGCGTCACCGCGATTTCGCGGGCGATCACCCGGCGGTCGACATAGGTCTCGTTCTCGAACCCGCCCGCATTCAGCGTCAGGATGCGGTTCTGCCGCACCTGCTGGATGCGCTCGACCGAGGCGACGACGGCCACCACCATCGCCCGGCGCAACTCGCCGAGCTGGCGGGGCAGCGGGATGTCCGGAACGATGGGAATGTTCGCCGCCTTGATGCCGCGATTGGCCAGATAGATGCAGGTCGGCGTCTTGGACGTGCGGCTGACGCCGAGAAGCACCACATCCGCCTCGTCGAGATTGTCCGGGATCTGCCCGTCGTCATGCAGCATCGTGAAATTGAGCGCCTCGATGCGATGGAAATAATCGGCATCGAGCGCATGCTGGCCGCCGATGCGGCCCGTCAGACGGACGTTGAGATAGGACTGGAAGACGGCGAAGACCGGCGAGAGGATGTTGACGCAGGGAACGCCGGCAGCCCGGGCCGCCTGCTCCAGCCGGTCCGCCAACTCCGGATCGACGAGCGTATAGAGAACGATGCCGGGAGCGTGCTCGATCTCGTCGAGCGCATGGTCGAGCTGCCGCGTCGAGCGCACCAGCGGATAGACATGCTCGATCGCCTGGACATCCTCGTACTGGGCGGTCGCAGCGCGCGCCACGGTCATCAAAGTTTCGCCGGTGGAGTCCGAAACCATGTGCAGGTGGAAGAAGTTGCGAGTCTTTCCCAAGCTGTTATCCCCTGCAGGCGGCGTTTGCGCTGGTTAGTGTGGTCAAACCGACCCTCTCGAGGCCAAGTCCGCAAAACCATGCCCGAAGCGAAAAAACAATCAACACTGCACAAGCGAGCAGGAGCCGGAGACGGAAGGATCGCCGATTGCGGGGAAAACCGAAGTGTTCTTCCGCCGTCCCCAGCTTGTTCGACGCTGCCTTAAAGGTTAACAGATGGTTAACAAAACTCCAATCGACTGTTTTTTATCAAGAATTCGGGTTATCACCACGATCGGTAAAAGGGCTTATACCCGAAACCCCTCGACAGGCGGTGAGCGAACAGGTCATGTGGAGCCGTGTCGACAACCGATAATCCCGGTTGTCCAGTGCCAAACAAAAACAACAGAATCCTCTTTCAAGGATTCTTTTCTTTTTTAAAGGGGTTCTCGTGTCTCAAACGGCGTCGCGACGGATCATGCAGGTGCTGGCCGGCGAAAGGCTCTGGCCGCCCCCTGTCTGGATGATGAGGCAGGCCGGACGGTATCTCCCCGAGTACCGTGCCACCCGTTCAAAAAGAGTTAACTTTCTTGAATTTTGTTACGACGTAGAGCTTGCAACGGAAGTCACTTTGCAGCCCATCCGGCGCTACGGCTTCGACGCGGCGATTCTCTTCTCGGATATCTTCGTGGTTCCCGATGCGCTCGGATATCCCGTTCGCTTCGAGGAAGGGCGCGGACCGGTGCTGGAGCCGCTCAGCGACCGGCTTGTCGGCAAGCTCGACCAGAGGCGGGCGGTCGGCCATCTCGACCCCGTCATCGAGATCGTCTCGCGGCTGCGCCGGGAACTCCCGGAAGAGGTGACGCTGCTGGGCTTCTGCGGAGCCCCCTGGACGGTCGCCTGCTATTCCGTGGCCGGGCACACCACCCAGGAGCAGACCGCCGCCAGGATCGGCGCCTATCGCGATCCGGAGCTGATGCAGGCCTTCATCGACCAACTGGTCACGGCCTCCATCGATTATCTGGTGCGGCAGCTGAAGGCCGGCACCGATGCGGTGCAGATCTTCGACACCTGGGCCGGCGTTCTCGACGATGCCGGTTTCCGCCGCTGGTCGGTCGCCCCGACGCGGGCGATCGTCGAGGGCGTGCGTGCAGCCGTGCCGGGCGCGAAGATCATCGGGTTCCCCAAGGCATCGGCCGCGCGGCTGGCGGATTACATCGCCGGGACCGGCGTCGATGCGGTCGGCCTCGACTGGACCGTGCCGGGGGCTCTGGCCCGCGAGGTGCAGAAGCTGGTTCCCGTGCAAGGCAATCTCGACCCGATGCGGCTGGTCGCCGGCGGGCAGGCGCTGAACGAGGGTGTCGACCAGGTGCTTGCGACACTTGGACAGGGTCCGCTCGTCTTCAATCTGGGGCATGGAGTGACACCGGATGCGGATCCGGAAAACGTGGCGCGCATGATCGAACGCGTGCGCCAGGCGCCGGACCCGCTCGATGCGTCCTGACGGCTGCCACGGCCGGTCCGTGGCAGCGTTCCCCCTGGAAACGGATAATCCATGCTCTATCTATGGCTGAAGGTTCTGCACATCATCTCGGTCATCGCTTGGATGGCCGCGATGTTCTACCTGCCGCGGCTTTTCGTCTATCACGCGGAAGCCGGGCCGGGGACGCCGCAGAGCGAGACCTTCAAGGTCATGGAGCGGCGCCTGCTCAAGGCGATCATGACGCCGGCGATGATCTCGTCCTGGATCTTCGGCCTGTGGGTCGCCTATGAGGGCGGGTTTTTCTCGTCCGGATGGCTGCATGCCAAGCTGACGCTGGTTCTCGTGATGAGCGGTTTGCACGGTTATCTTGCGCGCTGCGTGCGCCAATTTGCCGCGGATGCCAACACGCACAGCTCTCGCCACTATCGCATCGTCAACGAAGTGCCCACGGTACTTATGCTTCTGATCGTGATTCTGGTGGTGATCAAGCCGTTTTGAGCGGTTAACCTGTCATAACCCTGCGTCGGGCGGAGGCGGATAGTCTTGCGCCCGTCGTGACAATATTGCGAGCACTCGACGAATGGTGCTTGCCCTGTCGAATTTAAAAATGTAGATTCCGTCAACCTCACATCCTGCGGGCATGGTGTTGGCGAAGTTCCGGAGCGGCGGTCTTGACCCGCGCAGGTAACCGGAGCCCTAGAAGCACCAGGTCGGAACGACAGTTCCGATTGTCGACCCGCAGCCATTCCCTTTTCCTGATGATCCGGTCTGCCCATATGCGGCGCGGGATCACTCGCATCCTCCTCCACCCCTCTAGCAGAAGACCATCCATTGCCCATGCGGGAAATGAAACTCTCAGATCTGAAGATCAAGACACCGACCGAGCTCCTCGCCTTTGCCGAGGAACACGAGGTCGAGAACGCCAGCACCATGCGCAAGCAGGAGCTGATGTTCGCCATCCTCAAGCAACTGGCTGCCCAAGACGTCGACATTATCGGCGAGGGCGTCGTCGAAGTGTTGCAGGACGGTTTCGGTTTTCTGCGTTCGCCGGACGCGAACTATCTGCCGGGCCCGGACGACATCTACATCTCGCCGTCGCAGATCCGCCGCTTCTCGCTGAGGACCGGCGACACGGTCGAAGGCGAGATCCGCAGTCCCAAGGAAGGCGAGCGCTATTTCGCGCTGCTCAAGGTCAACAAGATCAACTTCGAGGACCCGGAGAAGGCGCGCCACAAGGTCCACTTCGACAACCTGACTCCGCTCTATCCTGACGAGCGGCTGAAGATGGAAGTCGAGACCCCGGCGGGCGGCAAGGACCTGTCGTCGCGGGTCATCGACCTGGTCGCTCCGCTCGGCAAGGGCCAGCGCGGGCTGATCACCGCGCCGCCGCGGACCGGCAAGACGGTGTTCCTGCAGAACATCGCCAAGTCCATCACCACCAACCATCCCGAATGCTACCTGATCGTGCTGCTCATCGACGAGCGGCCGGAGGAAGTCACGGACATGCAGCGCACGGTGAACGGCGAGGTGGTTTCCTCCACTTTCGACGAACCGGCGGTGCGTCACGTGCAGGTGGCCGAGATGGTCATCGAGAAGGCCAAGCGTCTCGTCGAGCATGGCCGCGACGTGGTGATTCTGCTGGACTCGATCACCCGCCTCGGCCGCGCCTACAACACCGTGGTCCCGTCCTCGGGCAAGGTGCTGACCGGCGGTGTCGACGCCAACGCCCTGCAGCGGCCCAAGCGCTTCTTCGGTGCTGCCCGTAACATCGAGGAGGGCGGCTCGCTGACGATCATTGCCACCGCCCTGATCGATACCGGCAGCCGCATGGACGAGGTCATCTTCGAGGAGTTCAAGGGCACCGGCAACTCCGAGATCATCCTGGACCGGAAGATCTCCGACAAGCGCGTGTTCCCGGCCATCGACATTCAGCGCTCCGGCACCCGCAAGGAAGAGCTGCTTGTCGAGCCGGTGAACCTGAAGAAGATGTTCGTCTTGCGCCGCATTCTCAATCCGATGGGGACGGTCGACGCCATCGAGTTCCTGCTCGACAAGCTGCGCCAGACCAAGTCGAACGACGATTTCTTCGACAGCATGAATACCTGACGGGGACGGGTGCGGGAGACTTCGCATCCTCTCACGGGATTCACGTGAAACACCCGCGAGCAGCGTAGGCTCTCGCGGGTGTTGCTTTTTGCAGCGCAGATGTTTCACGTGAATCAGGTCGATTCGGAGGTGCAACGATGAGGGATCAGTTGGCAGATCCGGGCGAGGTCGCCCCGGAGATCGAGACGGAACGCTTGCTGCTGAGGCCCTGGGCGGACGAAGACCGCGAGCCTTTCGCCGCGCTCAACGCCGATCCGGAGGTGATGCGTTACTTTCCGTCCGTGCTGGATCGGCAGGAGAGCGATGCCATGATCGAGAGCGCCCGCCAGCGGACGCGCGAGGACGGCATCTGCTTCCAGCCCGTGGTGGTCAAGGAAAGCGGGACGTTCATCGGCTTCGTCGGCCTCAGCCGGCCGCGCTACCCGGTGCCCTTTGCGCCTTGCGTCGAAGTCGGCTGGCGATTGGCCCGGTCTGCCTGGGGGTATGGCTATGCCAGCGAGGCGGCGAGCGCCTGGCTTCGATTCGGATTCGAAATCCTCGGTCTGGAGGAGATCGTCTCCTTCACGACGGTGACGAACACGCCCTCGCGGCGGGTGATGGAGCGTCTCGGTATGCAGAGGGATGCGGAGGGCGACTTCGACCATCCGCTGCTCGATCGCGCTCATCCCCTGTTGCGACATGTGCTCTACCGTCTGCGGGCCGACCGCTGGCGGGAGCTTTCAGGCAGCGCCTGATCCCAACCGACGGCCAACGCCGCCCAGGTCAGCGCCGTCTCGCGAATTGCAGCAGAACGGTCTCCACGTCCGCAGGCTCCGTCACCGGTGCGCTGCAGGTGCCCTGGCGGCAGAGATAGAGGGTCGGCCTGCCGTCCCTGGCTGTCTTGCCATCCATCGGGTGGCCTGTAGGAAAAGCATGCCCGGCTGGAACCTCGAGCCGAATGACTGCGGGGTCGGCGAGGCTCGCCACCGCACGGCGCAAGGCCATCGCGCCATCCGATGCATCGCCCTCGATTGGCACCACCAGGACCGCGAGCAAGGCATTGGCGCTCGTATCCAGGGCGCTGAGCAGGCTGGCCGTACCGAAGACATTGCCGGCGATCTCGGATCCGAACCGGGCGAGGATGGCGTCGGATCGGGTCTGCGCCGTTTCGTCCCCGGTCAGGTGCCAGAGCCGATGCAACGCTTCCGCGGCAACGCCGTTGGCGTTCGGCACCGCCTCGTCCATCGGGGAGAGCGGACGCAGAATGACGTCGCTGGCCTGCCGGGAGGAGAGATGATAGCCACCGCCCTCTGCGGCGAAGTCCTGGTCCAGTAGGGCGGCGAGGTCCTTTGCGTCGGCGAGAAACCGATTCGCTTCCGATATGGCGAGAGAGGTTTCGGCAAGCGTGATCGCGGCCTTCATCAGTGCGGCGAGATCGCTGGCAAAGCCGGGACGGGTCGACCGGCCGGCGCGCCAGGCGTGAGCCAGGCGGCCGGTATCGTCCCGCATTTCGTCCATGACGAAGCGATAGGCGCCAAGGGCCAGCCGCCGCCACGATTCACGTGAAACACCTGCGATGCGGAAGATGTACTCGGCCTCGGCAAGGGCGCCGATCATCAATCCGTTCCAGTCCGCCAGAACCTTGTCGTCGCGCCCCGGGCGAACCCGCGCCTCGCGTGCGGCGAGGAGGGCACTGCGGGTATCGGCGAAGCGGGCAAGAGCGTCGCCGACATCGTCCTCCGGCGGTGCCAGGCGGTTGGGGATGTTGGAGCCCTCGAAATTGCCCGGGACGGTGATGTCGTAGGCCTCGCAGAAGAGCAGGCACTCCTCCGTCTCGCCGAGAACGGCGACCACCTCGTCGGGCGTCCAGACGTAGAAGCGGCCTTCCTCTCCCTCGCTGTCGGCATCGAGGCTGGCGGCGAAGGCGGGGCCGTTCATCATCTCGCGCTGCAGCCACCCCACCGTCTCGTCGAGTCGGGTCCGGAACAGTTCGGCGACGCCAGGTGCCAGGCCGGGGAGGGCGAGCGCCCGGGCGAGATGGGAGATGTATTGCGCATTGTCGTAGAGCATCTTTTCGAAATGCGGCACGAGCCAGCGCTCGTCGACGGAGTAGCGGGCAAGGCCGCCGCCGATATGGTCGTAGATGCCGCCGTTGCTCATGCGCTCGAGGGTGAGGAGACACGTGCGCAGGGTCTCCGCGTCGCCGGTGCGCAGGCCGGTGCGCCAGACGAGTTCGCCGACGCAGGCCTGCGGGAACTTCGGGGCGCCGCGAATGCCGCCATGGACCTTGTCGTAGAGACCGGCAAGTCGCTTGCCGGCGGTGACGGGCAGGTCCGCCGACAGATGGCCGCTCGGCCCGGCAGGGGCCTTGCTCAGGTGATCCATCAGGGCCTTGCGGTTGGTATCGATTCGCCCCCGGTCCGTTCGATAGGTGCCGGCCACGGCTTCCAGGACATCGACGAAACCGGGCCGGCCCCAACGTGCGGTCTTTGGGAAATAGGTTCCGCCCCAGAAAGGTTCTGCCTCGCTGGTCAGGAACATGGTGAGTGGCCAGCCGCCCTGCTCACCGAGGGCATGCAGCGCGTTCATGTAGATCTGGTCAATGTCGGGCCGTTCCTCCCGGTCGACCTTGATGTTGACGAAGAGACGGTTCATCACCTCCGCGACGCCGGGATCCTCGAAGCTCTCGTGCGCCATGACGTGGCACCAGTGGCAGGCGGCATATCCGACGGAGAGCAGGATCGGCTTGTCGGCGGCGCGGGCTTCCGCCAGCGCTTCCGGTCCCCAGGGCCGCCAGGCGACGGGATTGTCCTTGTGCTGGAGCAGATAAGGGCTGGTGGCGTCGGCCAGACGGTTGTCGGTCATGGGCCTCTCCGATATCAGGGCGTGAGCGTGATGCGTCGGAGGTCCGACGCGCAGTCGCCATCTCGTTGTGTGGAAAGCTAGGTCAGTCGATGCCGGGAGCCAAGGGAAAGCCGATGGATGAGGCGGGGATTCGTACCTTCGCGGCAAAGGGGGGCGGGCGCGACACGATCTTCGCCCTGTCGAGCGGACCGGTGCCGGCAGGCGTCGCGGTGATCCGCCTGTCCGGCCCGCGCACACGATTCGCCCTCGAAACGATCTGCGGCAGCTGTCCCGCGCCACGCCGGGCATCCCTTCGCGATCTCCGGCGACCGGCGGATGGCGCGGTGATCGACCGGGGCCTGGTGCTCTGGTTTCCGGGGCCGGAAAGCTTCACCGGCGAGGATGTGGCCGAACTCCATTGCCATGGCGGGCGGGCGGTGGTCGCCGCCGTGCTGGAGATGCTCGGCCTGCTGCCCGGATGCCGGATGGCCGAGCAAGGCGAGTTTACCCGCCGGGCCTTCGACAACGACCGGATGGACCTGCTGGAGGTGGAAGGCCTTGCCGACCTCATCGCCGCCGAGACGGAGGCGCAGCGGCGGCTGGCGATGAGTCAGGCCGGCGGCGCCCTGGCGGCGGTCTATGACGGATGGCGCGGGCGGCTGACCCGCGCGCGAGCGCTGGTGGAGGCGGAGTTCGATTTCGCCGACGAGGAAGATGTGCCCGAGGATATCTCGGGGGTGGTGTGGGAGGAGGTCGCGCGGCTGCGCGGAGAGATCGCCGCACACTTGGAGCGGGCGCAGCGGGCGGAGCGGCTGCGCAGCGGCGTGCAGGTGGTGCTGCTCGGCGCGCCCAATGCCGGTAAGTCGAGCCTGCTCAATGCGCTGGCGCGGCGCGATGTTGCCATCGTCACCGAGGAGGCGGGGACCACGCGCGACGTGATCGAGGTGCATATGGACCTCGACGGCTATCCGGTGACGCTGGTCGATACGGCGGGCCTGCGCGAGGAGGCGGGATCGGTCGAGCGCGAGGGCATCCGCCGCGCGCTGGCGCGGGCCGGCGATGCCGACCTGGTGCTGTGGCTGGTCGCGCCCGAGGGGGAGCCGGATGCGGTGCCGACGACCCGGCCGCAGACCGCACCGGCCCTGTGGCGGATCGAGACCAAGGCCGACAGGGGAGTGCGCTGGCCGGCCGACGAGACCGGTGAGCGGAGCTTCCGCCTGTCGGTGCGCAGCGGCGAGGGCGTGGAAGACCTGCTGGCCGCGCTGGCCGGTTTTGCCGCGGCACATGTCGGCGGGCTCGACGAGCCGCTGGCGGCGAGGGAGCGGCACCGGCGACATCTGGAGGACTGTCTGGCGGCTCTGGCCGATGCGCTGGTCGAGCGGCGGTCGCTGGAAATCCGCGCCGAGGACCTGCGCCGGGCAGGAGAGTCGCTTGGACGGATCGCCGGCCGCATCGGTGTCGAGGACCTGCTGGACGTGATTTTCCGCGAATTTTGTATCGGGAAGTAAACGAGCGTTTCACGTGAAACAGCAGGAATCGAGGATCGATTCAAAACCGTAATGAAGACTCATCCGAAACGGATAGCCGAAGCGAGCTTGTATCGCTGCTTGTCTTTGACCGGCGCGCCGGTTTTCGGGTATCACCGGCCTTACGAGTTATCCACGCACAAGGGCAATGCCGCGGGGGCCTTCTCCCCCGCTGCCGCCCTGATATCCCGCACCCGATTTTTGCCGGCTCGGGCAGAGGCCAAAACACATGATTAGGATGAAGGGCGGCGACGTCGCCGAGCCTGTCTTCGATGTGATCGTCATCGGGGGCGGTCATGCGGGCTGCGAGGCAGCAAGCGCCAGCGCACGGCTTGGCGCGCGCACCGCCCTGCTCACCCACAGCTTCTCCACAATCGGCGTGATGTCCTGCAACCCGGCCATCGGCGGTTTGGGCAAGGGGCATCTGGTGCGGGAGGTCGATGCGCTGGACGGATTGATGGGCCGGGTGGCCGATCGGGCCGGCATCCAGTTCCGCTTGCTCAACCGGCGCAAGGGACCGGCCGTGCGCGGGCCGCGGGCCCAGGCCGACCGCAAGCTCTATCGCCAGGCGATGCAGGACGCGATCCGCGAGACCGCCAATCTGGAGGTCGTCGAAGGGGAGGCGGCCGAGCTGACCGTGACGGAGGGACGCGTCGGCGGGGTGGTGCTGGCGGACGGGCGGCGCCTCGTCGCCGGGGCGGTGGTGCTGACCACGGGCACGTTCCTGCGCGGCGTCATCCATATCGGCGAGCGCAAGATCGCGGCCGGCCGCGCCGACGAGGCGCCGTCGAACCTTTTGTCCGCCTCGCTGCTCTCGCACGGGTTCGAGTTGGGACGGCTCAAGACGGGAACGCCGGCGCGGCTCGACGGGCGCACGATCCATTGGGACCAGCTGGAAGAGCAGAAGGGCGATTCGGATCCGGAACCATTTTCGGAACTGACCGAAGCGATCACCACGCCGCAGATCTCGTGCCACATCACCCGCACGACCCTGCGCACCCACGAGATCATCCGCGAGAACCTGCATCGCTCGGCGATGTATTCCGGCGAGATCGTCGGGCGGGGCCCACGCTACTGCCCCTCCATCGAGGACAAGGTGGTCCGGTTCGGCGACCGCGACGGCCATCAGGTGTTCCTGGAACCGGAGGGGCTGGACGACCCGACGGTCTATCCCAACGGCATCTCGACCTCGCTGCCGGAAGACGCGCAGCTGGCGTTCCTGCGGACCATACCGGGGCTGGAGGATGTCGCCGTGCTGCGGCCGGGCTATGCCATCGAATACGATCACATCGACCCGCGCGAGCTGGGCCGCACGCTGGAGACGCGCCGGGTCGAGGGGCTGTTCCTGGCCGGCCAGATCAACGGTACGACCGGTTACGAGGAAGCGGCCGCGCAGGGCCTCGTTGCGGGGCTGAATGCGGCCCTGAAGGCAGGCGGGAAGGCGCCTGTCGTCTTCGGCCGCGACAAGGGCTATCTCGGGGTGATGATCGACGACCTCGTGACCTGCGGCGTCAACGAGCCCTACCGTATGTTCACCTCGCGGGCCGAGTATCGGCTGTCGCTGCGGGCGGACAATGCGGACCAGCGGCTGACGCCGATGGGCATGGAGATCGGCTGCGTGTCCGCGGACCGGGCTGTGCGGTTCGAGGCGAAATGCCGGGACCTGGCGCAGGCGCGTGAGGTGCTCTCCAGTCTGGTGGTGACCCCGGAAGAGGGGCGGCGTGCTGGCCTGCCGATCAACCAGGACGGCGTGCGGCGCTCGGCCTTCGAGCTTCTGTCCTATCCCGACATCGACCTCGACAAGCTGGCCGCCGTCTGGCCGCAGGAGATCGGTGCGCTCGATCCGAAGATCGCGGGGCAGGTGGCGATCGACGCGCTCTATGCGGTCTATCTCAAGCGGCAGGAGGCGGATATCGATGCGCTGCGCCGCGACGAGGACTTGATGCTGCCGGCAAGCCTCGACTACGCGCTGGTCAAGGGCCTCTCCAATGAGGCGCGGCAGAAGCTGGAAGGCGCGCGCCCCGAAACTCTGGGGCAGGCGGCGCGGATCGACGGGGTGACGCCGGCGGCGCTGACGCTGCTGCTGTCGCATGTGCGTAAGGCGGCAAAAGCGACCTCGCGCGCCGGCGGCGAGGCCGTGGCATGAGCCGGCCGGCACGGCTTGCCGTCGAGGACGGCCCAGAAGTGCTTCACGGAATTTTCGAAGTTTCACGTGAAACAGTGGAGCGCTTGACCACTTACGTGAATTTGCTCCTGCACTGGCAGAAGGCGCAAAACCTGGTGGCGCCCTCGACCCTGCCGGAAGCCTGGCGGCGGCATGTGGCCGACAGCCTGCAGGTCGTGGCGCTGGCTCCCGATGCGGCGCGTTGGGCGGATCTGGGCAGCGGCGCAGGCTTTCCCGGTCTGGTGACGGCGATGGTGCAGATGGAGCGCCTGTCCGGCGCGCATGTCCACCTGATCGAGAGCAACAGCCGCAAGGCGGCGTTCCTGCGCACGGTGATCCGCGAGACCGGTTGCCCGGCGACCGTGCATGCCGCGCGCATCGAGGATGTATCGGAAGAGCTGGCCGGCGAGATCGATGCGGTGTCGGCGCGGGCGCTCGCCGATCTTTCCGAGCTGCTGGCCTATGCAGAGCCCTTTTCGAATCACGGCGCGCCTGCGATTTTCCACAAAGGAAAAAATTTCCGCGACGAGGTCGCGCGTGCCGCTCACGCTTGGGAGTTCGATCTGGTAGAAAGGGAGAGCCTCATCGATCCCGACAGCCGGCTCCTCATGATCTCGGGGCTTCGGCCGCGCGGCGCGACAGGGAAAGGCCAGACCGGATGAGCATGCTTCCTCAGTCTCCACGCGTCCTCGCGCTTGCCAACCAGAAGGGCGGCGTCGGCAAGACGACCACGGCAATCAACCTGGGGACGGCCCTTGCCGCCATCGGCGAGCGGGTGCTGGTGATCGATCTCGATCCGCAAGGCAACGCCTCGACCGGCCTGGGTATCGACCGGCGCAACCGCGATCTTTCCACCTACGACGTTCTGATCGGCGATTGTTCGCTGGCCGAAACGATCCAGGACACGGCGGTGCCGCGCCTGTGGGTGGCGCCGTCGACCATGGACCTGCTCGGCGTCGAGCTGGAGATCGCCAGCCGCTCCGACCGGGCCCACCGGCTGCGCAAGGCCATCTCCGAGCTGGCAGGGCAGGGACGCCAGGTCGCGCCCACGGATTTCACCTATGTGCTGATCGACTGCCCGCCCTCGCTGAACCTTTTGACCATCAACGCTCTGTCGGCCAGCCACTCGATCCTGGTGCCGCTGCAATGCGAGTTCTTCGCGCTGGAAGGCCTCAGCCAGCTGCTCAGCACGGTGGAGCAGGTGAAGGCGGCTCTGAATTCGGAGCTGTCGATCCACGGCATCGTCCTGACCATGTACGACAGCCGCAACAATCTCTCCGCCCAGGTGGTCGCCGACGTGCGCGAGACCATGGGCGATGCGGTCTACGACACGATCATCCCGCGCAACGTGCGGGTGTCCGAGGCGCCGTCCTATGGCAAGCCGGCGCTGCTCTACGATCTGAAATGTTCCGGCAGCCAGGCCTATCTGCGGCTGGCCTCGGAAATCATCCAGCGCGAGCGTACGCTGCGCGGCGTTGCGGCATGACGATTCGGATGCGCAACGGTTCGGCGGCCGGCAACAACAACAGGCAGTGACGATGGCGGATGACGATAGCGGAAAGAAGAAGCGGCTGGGTCGGGGGCTCGCCGCGCTGATCGGCGAAGTGGGAACGGAGCCCCCGGCGGACCCGCGGCCGCCCCGCGACACGCGCCGGGTACCGATCGAGTTCCTGACCGCCAATCCGCGCAATCCGCGCAAGACCTTCACCGAAAGCGATCTGGAGGACCTGACCAGCTCGGTGCGCGAGAAGGGCATCGTGCAGCCCTTGCTGGTGCGCCCGGTTGCGGGCCGCGACAACGCCTACGAGATCATCGCCGGCGAGCGCCGCTGGCGGGCGGCGCAGCGGGCCGGCCTGCACATGGTGCCGGTGGTGGTGCGCGAGGTCACGGACCAGGAAGCGCTGGAGCTGGCGATCATCGAGAACGTCCAGCGCGCCGATCTCAATCCGATCGAGGAGGGGCTCGGCTACGACCAGTTGGTGCAGGAATTCTCCTACAGCCAGAGCGAGCTGGCCAAGGTCATCGGCAAGAGCCGCAGCCATGTGGCGAACACGCTGCGCCTGCTGAAGCTGCCGAACTCGGTGAAGGACTATCTGGCGGAGGGCCTGCTGACCGCCGGCCATGCGCGCGCGCTGATCACCGCGCAGGACCCGGCAGCGCTGGCCGAGCTGATCGTCGAGAAGGGGCTGAACGTCCGCGAGGCGGAGAAGCTGGCACAGGACCCACAGGCGCTGTCGCGCACGAATGCCGGCAAGGCGGCGAAGCCGGAGAAGGATGCGGATACAAAGGCGCTGGAAAAGCGGCTGACGGACACGCTGGGCCTGAAGATCGCCATTGCCCACAAGCAGGACAAGGGCGCGGGCGAGCTCAAGATCAAATATGCCTCGCTGGAACAGCTCGACGAGATCTGCCGGTTGCTCGGCGTCCAGGGCTGACCGATTCGGAAGCGGTCCGATCTGCTCCAGCCTTCCGGAGCGGACGGACGTTCTGCAGCTTAAAAAGTAATAAGATATTGAATTTTAAGGGTTAATTACAAGGCGACAGCCCCGCGCAAGCAGGGTCAGTTGGTGTCGACCGCATCGTCGGCTTCCAGGATGCGGCGCAGGCGGGTGAAGGCGAGGCGGATGCGCGACTTTACCGTGCCGAGCGGCAGGCCGGTGTCCTCGGCAATCTGGCTGTGCGACAGGCCGGAAAAGAACGCCCGGCGGATCAGGTCTGCCTGCTCTTCCGGCAATTTCTTCATCGCCTCGCGCACCCGCTCCTCGCGCATGCGGGCATCGAGTTCTTCGTCCTGGTCTTCGGGAGCCGGCGGGCGCAGGCTCGGGTCCTCGGCGTCGAGCAGGGCGGAGCGGTCGCGGCGCAGGGAATCGATGCGGCGGTTGCGGGCGATGCGGAACAGCCAGGTGGCGGCGGTCGCGCGGGTTGCGTCAAAAAGTCCCGCCTTGCGCCACAGGGTGATCATCACCTCCTGGGTGAGCTCCTCGGCGGTGGCGCCGTCCGATCCCAGGCGTATCAGATAGGCCTTCAGGCGCGGCGCGAAGTGATCGAACAGTTCGGCAAAGGCCGTCCTGTCGCGATCCTCCGCAACCTTTGCTATGAGCCGGGAAAAGCGGTCCTCGACAGTCACGCGCACGCTACTCCCGTCCGAATCCGGCCGAAACGCATCCGCCATGTCGATTTGGCCTGCCTCATCTGTCTTTCTTCGTCCGGGTCTGAGTGCTGCGACAGGGTTCTGATAGCTACCGTCCAATAGCGGATGTCGGGCATTGCGTCGATGCGCATGTGCCGGGCGGACGCCTCCTCCTAACATCAGACCGGGCAGGGCGGTTTCGTCAATCCCCGGAAGGAGTAAGGACGGCTCGGCAAAAGTGTCACACTCTTGCCCGATTTGTACGGCCAGCGTGCGCCATCCAGTGATCGTAGCGGGTTTGCGAAGCCGCCTGTCGGCTTTTCGAGTTTATCAACCCTTTCGTAACCTGCTGGGCGATAACCTTAAGACAAGGTGACGATTGCTCAGCAAATTCGATCCATTCCGGATAGTTAGCAGTAGCGGTTTAGGAGATGATGCAAGCAAGAACGCTCTTCCCGGCTCTTCTGGCACTCGTCCTCATGGGCGTGTCGGCGCACGCCCAGACGCCGACCCTTGTCAGTCAGCACAATAACTGGGACGCCTACTCCTATGGCGGTTCCAAGGGCAAGGTTTGCTATGCCTTGTCCAAGCCGACCAAGCTCTCGCCGAGCGATCGCAATCACGGAGATGTGTTCTTCTTCGTGTCGAACCGGCCTGGCGAGAACGTCAACAACGAACCCAGCGTGATCGTCGGTTACGCCTTCAAGGAACAGTCGTCGGTTTCCGTCGACGTGGACGGTCAGAAGTTCACGATGTTCACGAAGAACGACGGCGCCTGGATGGCCAATGCGACCGAGGAGCGTCAGCTCGTCGCCGCGATGAAGGCCGGTCGTGGCATGGTCGTTACCGGCGTTTCGGCGCGCGGTACGCAGACCACCTACGATTTCTCGCTGTCGGGCATCACGGCGGCGGTCACCGCCGCGGACCGGGCCTGCCAGTAAGGCCTGCGCGGCAAGCCAGGAGATCCGGCCCGCGGTCGGATGCCCCAACCAGCCTGCCCTTCGGAGCTGACCCGCTCCGCGCGGGGTGCATGCGCTTTGGGGCTCACAAACCGCCCGGCTTGCTGTATAAGACCCCCGAAACACGAACCGTCCCGCCCCACCTAAGGGGCGGGACGGTTCGGGCATTTCCGGACTGCGGATCTCCGATTCCTGCGAAGGGCGGAAGCAGTCACGACCGGACAGCACCGGCGGCAGCCAGATCGGCGCCGCCTTTTCGGCGTTTGCAGGGAAACACGGCGGCAGGCCGCAATCCCGCAGGGCGTCGCCGCGAACCCACGTCATCACGGACCGACGACATGAGCCTGATGCAGCACGATACCGCAACCAGCACGCCCGAGAGCGCCCCGGCAGCTTCCGTGGCCGTGTCGGCGCGTCCTGTGGCGCAAGCGCCCGCCGACAAGCCCGTCCTGGTCGGCCTCGACCGCACGGAGCTGGCCAAGGCGCTGGCCGGCATCGGCGTGCCCGAGCGACAGCTGCGCATGCGCGTCGCCCAGCTCTGGCACTGGCTCTATGTGCGCGGGGCGTCCGATTTCGCGGACATGACGAACATCGCCAAGGACCTGCGCACCAAGATGGCCGAGGCCTTCAGCATCCGCCGCCCGGAGATGGTGTCGGAGCAGATCTCCAGCGACGGCACCCGCAAGTGGTTGTTCCGCTTTCCCCCGCGCGGCGCCGGGCGTCCGGTCGAGATCGAGACCGTCTACATTCCCGAGGAGGGGCGCGGGACGCTCTGCGTCTCCTCGCAGGTCGGCTGCACGCTCACCTGCACCTTCTGCCATACGGGTACGCAGCGCCTGGTGCGCAACCTGACGGCGGAGGAGATCCTCGCCCAGATCCTGGTCGCCCGCGACCGGCTCGGCGACTTCCCCAAGGGCGAGACGCCTGCCGGGGCGGCGGTGCCGAGCGAGGGGCGCCTGGTCACCAACATCGTGATGATGGGCATGGGCGAGCCGCTCTACAATTTCGACAACGTCAAGAAGGCGCTTCTGATCGCCTCGGACGGCGAGGGCCTGTCGCTGTCGAAGCGGCGCATCACCCTCTCGACCTCCGGCGTGGTGCCGATGATCGAGCGCACCGGCGCGGAGATCGGTTGCATGCTGGCGATCTCGCTGCATGCGGTGCGCGACGAACTGCGCGACGAACTGGTACCGATCAACAAGAAGTGGAACATCGCCGAGCTGCTGGCCGCCTGCCGGGCCTATCCGGGGCTGAACAATGCCCGCCGCATCACCTTCGAATACGTGATGCTGAAGGGCGTCAACGACAGTCTCTCGGATGCGCGCGAGCTGGTGCGCCTGCTCAAGGGCATTCCGGCGAAGATCAACCTGATCCCGTTCAACCCCTGGCCGGGCTCTCCTTACGAGTGCTCCGACTGGGAGCAGATCGAGGCCTTTGCCGAGGTGGTCAACCGGGCGGGCTATGCCTCGCCGATCCGCACGCCGCGCGGCCGCGACATCTTCGCGGCCTGCGGGCAGCTCAAGTCGGAATCCGAGCGCATGCGCGCCCGCGACCGTGCAGCGGCCGAAACCGCTGCGGCTGCGAGCTAGGCGGTGGTCGACGGCGGGCGGTTGCTGGCCCAGTCCATCCGTATCGTGCTGGGGCTGATCCTTGCGTTCCTGGCGGCGGCGGCCTTCGTCGCCTTCGGCCTGCTGCGCGGGCTCGCGGATCCGTCGGGTGACCCGGTGGTGGTCGGCATGACCTTCGGCTGGTCGCTGGTGGGTGCGAGCGTGATCGGCGGGCTGGCCTTCGTGCCGGCGCTGGTTGCCATTGCCGTTGCGGAGCTGATGCAGCTGCGCGGGATCGTCTTCCACCTGGCGGCGGGCGGGGCTATCGCCACCTTCCTGTGGTGGTCCGGCGAGGGTCCGGCGGGTCCGCATGCGGATCCGAGGCCGGGCACGCTGATCGCCGCGGCGACCGGCTTCATGGCCGGTTTCGTCTATTGGCTGATCGCCGGGCGCCAGTCGGGCTGCTGGCGCGTGCCGCCGTCTTCCGGCGCGCCGTCCCCCCGGCCCTGATCACTCCTCACGCAGATTGAAGACCGCGCGCGGCGCGGAGTTCCTGCGCCCTGCGGACGACCGGCGAGGCGGGCGCTTGCGCCGCTGCCTCGTCGAGCAGCCGGTCGGAGGCGGTCTCGATATCCGACACCAGACGCGCGTGGAAGCTCTCGAGGTCGAGGCCCGGGGCGATCGGCGGCAGGAATTCCACCAAGACGGTGCCCGGGTAGAGGCACCAGCCGCGGCGGGGCCAGAACAGGCCGGAATTGAGCGCGACCGGCAGGACCGGTGCCGCAAGCGAGCGATAGAGATGGGCGACGCCGTGCTTGTAGCGCGGCTCCTCGCCGGCGCCCCGCCGCGTGCCTTCCGGAAAGATCAGGATCTGCCGGCCTTCGGCCACCGCTTCGCGGGCGCGCTGGGTCATGGCGGCGAGGGCGGCCGAGCGCTTGCCGCGATCGACCGGAATCTGCCGGAACTTCGCCGTATACCAGCCGAAGATCGGGATGTAGCGCAGCTCGCGTTTCAGCACATAGGTGGGCGAGGGGAAGAGCGGCAGCAGGGCGAAGGTCTCCCAGGCCGACTGGTGCTTGGCGGCGACGATGTAGCCGCCTCGCGGAATGTTTTCCAGGCCGCGGAACTCGACCCTGACGCCGACGATCCACTTCAGCAGGAACAGCTCGACCCTTGCCCAGAAGGGCACCAGCGGCCAACCGAGGCGGCGCGGCAGCAGGAAAACCGGCGCGCCGAGGATCATCAGGACGAAGGTGCTGAGGTAGAACAGGACCTGGAACACAAGCGAGCGAAGAAGCAGCATCGATCTCAACCGGTTGCGGGACGGGCTGGCCGGGCCCGCAAGGGGCTGGTTGCAGCCATGGTGCCGCGCGGACCGCTTCGCTGGCAAGTCGCGAGGGCGGAACCGTTAAGGCGCCGAGGTTTCCATAACCGCGATACGCGCCCAGGCAAGCAGATATTTCAGATGCTCGCGGGCAATCAGCGCTGTGGTGCGAGGATCCTCGTACCAGCGGTCGAAGGCGAGATCCGGCGTCTGCACCGGCACGGGAACCAGATCGAAATCCGCCATGGTCGATTTCAGCTCGAGCAGGGCGCGGGGCATGTGATAGGCGCTGGTAACCACGAGAAGGCGGGAGAAATCGTTCTCTCGCGCCCATTTCGCGGTTTCCGACGCGTTCTCGAGCGTGTTGTTGGCGTTGCGGTCGAGATCGACGCAGCAGGAGAACAGCGACAGGTTGCTGGCCGTGGAAATGACGATCTGCTGCGGTGTGGTCTCCGGATGGACGCCCGAGATCAGCAGCCGCTCGGCATTGCCGGCCTGCAGCAAGGTGAGTGCGTGCTTCACCCGCTCGCTGCCGCCGGTCAGCACGACGATGGCATCGGCACGGGCGGCGTCGTTGTTCTGATAGCCGGCGACAGTGACCGCAAAGCGCAGGAAAGAGCCGACATAAAAGGCAAGACCGGCGACTATGAGCCCGGAGAGCAGGATGCGCAGCAGCCGTCGCCCGCGCGAGCGGGAGCGCCCGGCCATTGACCGGTCGGCCCCGGCCGGTTCCTCGGCCGCGGTGTGCTGGTCGTCCTGCGAACTCATCGGCTGAGCCTGCCCCTCGGCCTTCCTTTCACACGGTCTGATATCCGCTTGGCGGGCGGATGCAAGAGGGCGAATCGCTTGCATGCGTCTCTCGGCTAACTAAGGCGCAAGCCGGCCGGTTTTTCCACCCCCGCGCGCTCCGGCCGATGCCGGGCGGGGGACGGAGCCGAGCCGGCCGGTGCCGACAGTTTTCCATGCCAGAGCTTCGCGGCAGCAAGATGTTGGAAAGGCGGCACCGCCGGCGCAACCGGCAGATGCTGCTCAGCGCATCATCGCGGCGAAAGCGCGCAGCGAGGCGGTAAGGCGCTGCCGAAGGCCTACGGCGCGGGCGCGGACCGTATCGGCGGCCCGGTCATAGCCGTTGCGCCAGCGCGCGGCACGCGCCTCTGCGCCCGGTGCCCGCCAGAGCAGGTATTGGACGCCGAGGATCACCAGCAGCGTCAGGCACCAGGAAATCAGCGTGTCGGAGAGGAAGTGGCCGCCGAAGGCGACACGGTTGGCAGACAGGACCAGCGCCAGCGGCAGGACAACGGCGAGGATCGCGCGGCGCCAGCCCGGCGGGGCCAGGAAAGCCAGCGTCACCAGCCAGAGGCTGGAGGAGGCCTCGCCGGACACGAACGAGCAGTTGGTGTCGCAGTGGTTCGTCATCTGCCAGACGCGGACGTAAGGCGCATCGCCACCGAACAGGTCCACCGCATTGGGGCGCGGCCGGCCCCAGTTGTTCTTCAGCACCGCATTGACGAGAAGGCCGGGCCCGAGGATCAGCGTCGACAGCAGGAAGACCGGCGCGCGCAGCGGCAAGCGCCGCGACAGGGGAGCGACGACGAAGGGCCACAGCAGGATCGCGACGCAAAGGACGGCGATCAGCTTGACCAGGAAGGGGCCGAGCTCGCGCAGCCGCTGCAGGAACGGGGCCTGCGACAGCACGAAGCCGCCCGCCGGATCGTGAAAGAGACGCGAGGCGGCGATGTCGACGGCGGGAAAGGCGAGGAAGAAGAGCGACAGGACGAGGAGGCACGCGGTCGCCGCGAGAGCGAGTGCCCGGCTCTCTCCGCCTGCGAGCCGCGCGGCGAAGCCCGCCCGCTCCGGTGCGGACGAAGAGGCAGGGGCGGGCGCAGGCGAGGGAGGCGTATCTGTCATCGAACCTGCGTTTACGATTGTCTTCCGGGGCCGGTTGAGGGGTTATAGCGATCCGGCCCCTTCAGTCCAAGGGTCGGACCCCATGCATGCGGCTGGCGGTCGCAGCCGCATTGAGGAGAGGACATCGCCATGTCGCGCCCGGTCATTCAGTTCTGGTACGAATTCGCCTCCACCTACAGCTATCCGGCGGCCATCCGGGTCGAGGACATGGCAGTGCAGCGCGGGGTCGAGCTGCGCTGGCGGCCGTTCCTGCTGGGCCCGATCTTCGCGGAGGCCGGATGGACGACCTCGCCTTTCAATCTGCTGCCCGTGAAGGGCGCCTATATGTGGCGCGACCTGGAGCGGATCTGCGCGGCCGCCGGCCTGCCCTTCTCCCGGCCCGACCCGTTTCCGCAGAACGGCCTCAAGGCCGCGCGCATCGCCACCGCCCTTGCACCGGAGCAGGTGCCGTCTTTCTCGCGCGCGGTCTATCTGGCGCAGTTCGGCGAGCGTCGGCAGATCGACGACGAAACGCTGCTGGCGACGCTGATCGCGCGCGCCGGGGCGGATGCTCAGGAGATGCTGGCCCTGTCGGCAGGCGACGAAGTGAAGACGCGGCTGCGCGAAAGCGTGGCGGAGGCGAAGGCGCTCGGCATTTTCGGGGCGCCGAGCCTCACCTGCGCCGACGGCGAACTGTTCTGGGGCAACGACCGGCTGGAACAGGCGATGGACCACGCGCTGGCGACCCACGCGGCGACTGAGGGGGCGTGAGCGGAATGGCTGGCCAAGGGGGCGCGGGCTTCCTATTGTCGTGACACGGTCGGGGCCGGCCTCTCTCCGGGCCATGCTGCCACGCCGCATTCGGGATCGATCCGCCGGGAACGCCTTGCCATGTCTCACATTTTCCCCCGCCATACCGCCATGCGTCCGCCGCGCGCCGTTGCCGGCGACGGTTGCTACATCATCGACGAGACCGGCAAGCGCTATCTCGACGCCTCGGGCGGGGCGGCCGTCTCCTGCCTCGGCCATTCGGACCGCGAAGTGACGGAGGCGGTCAAGGCGCAGCTCGACGCCATCGCCTTTGCCCATACCGGCTTCTTCACCAGCGAGCCGGCGGAGAAGCTTGCGGATCTCCTGATTGCCCATGCACCGGCAGGGTTGGAGCGGGTCTATCTCGTCTCGGGCGGGTCGGAGGCGACGGAAGCGGCGATCAAGCTGGCGCGGCAGTTCCACATCGAGAACGGCGAGCCGTCGCGGGCGCGCATCATCGCCCGCCGGCAGAGCTATCACGGCAACACGCTGGGCGCGCTGTCGGCCGGCGGCAACATGTGGCGCCGGGAGCCTTTCGCCCCGCTGCTGGTCGACATGTCGCATATCTCCCCCTGCTACGCCTATCGCGGCCAGCAGGAAGGCGAGAGCGAGGAGGCTTACGGCCTGCGCGTTGCCGACGAGCTCGAGGCGGAGATCCTGGCGCGCGGGCCCGAGACGGTGGCGGCCTTCATCGCCGAGCCGGTGGTGGGCGCGACGCTCGGTGCGGTTCCGGCGGTCCCGGGCTATTTCCGCCGCATCCGCGAGATCTGCGACCGCTACGGCGTGCTCCTGATCCTCGACGAGGTGATGTGCGGCATGGGCCGTACGGGACACCTGTTCGCCTGCGAGGCGGACGGGGTTGCGCCCGACATCCTGTGTATCGCCAAGGGGCTCGGCGCCGGCTACCAGCCGATCGGCGCGATGCTGGCGAGCGGGCGCATCTACCGCGCCATCGAGGAGGGCTCCGGCTTCTTCCAGCATGGGCATACCTATATCGGCCATCCGGCCGCCGCCGCCGCGGGACACGCGGTGGTCAGCGCACTGGTCGACCGGGGGCTCGTCGCCCGCTCGGCCGAGATGGGCGAGCAGCTCAAGGGCGCGCTCGTCGACCGGTTCGGCCAGCATCCCCATGTCGGCGACATTCGTGGGCGCGGGTTGTTTCTGGGTCTCGAACTGGTCGAGGACCGGGAAAGCAAGACGCCCTTCGCCCCGGAGCGGCGGCTCAATGCGGTGCTGAAGAAGGCGGCCTTCGCGCGCGGGCTCGTCTGCTATCCGATGGGCGGGACGCTGGACGGCCGCCGGGGCGACCATGTGCTGCTGGCGCCGCCCTTCATCCTGGAGGAGGCGCAGATCGGCGAGATCGTCGACAAGCTCTCCGGTGCGCTGGAGGATGCGCTGGCGGCGTGAGGGCAAGGCCTGCGACATCTTCCCGCCACCATTTGCGGCAAGATGAAACCAATCCGGCGACGGGATCAAGGATCGGGAGAAACGCCCCGCAACCATGGCGATGCGCAGCGACAGTGCAAGTGCGGCATGGCCTGCGTCACACGGCGCGGGAGCCTTCCTGCGCGCCTTGATGCTTGGGGCGGCCGTCAGTGCCGGGGCAGCCATGCCGGCGGCGGTTGCCGGCGAAAGCGGGCTTCCCGACACCTGTCTGAACGCTGCGCCGGTGGAGGGGGCGGAAGCGCGCGCCGAACCGGGCGAGCCGCATGTGTGGCGCACCGCGACCGGCGGGCTGCTGCGCCAGGCGGAGCTGGTGTCCCTGGCCGTCGATGATCCTGCAAGCGTCGGTCCCAACGCCGAGACCGGCGCGGCGGGCGTGCGGTTTGTGGCGCTGGGCGAAGAGATGGACCGCTGGCAGCGCCGCCCCGGACACGTGATGCTGTCTCCCGGCGATCGCTGGCTGGCCCGCGAACTGGTGCGACAGGGGCGGGCAATCGTCGCCCCGAGGCTTGCCGCGCGCGACTGCCTTGCCCACCTTTTGAAGGAAGAGGCCCTTGCGCGCTGGCGCAAGGCCGGCCTGTGGGCCCATGAGCGGGTGTGGTCGGCGCACGACCCGGAGGCGCTGTCCGAGCGCACTGGCCGTTACACGCTGGTGGCGGGCCGGGTGATTTCTGTCGGAGAGACCCGTTCGATGGTCTACCTGAATTTCGGCGGCCGCTGGAGCCGCGACTTCACTGCGACAATCAGCGCCGAGCGCAAGGCAGCCTTCGCAGATGCCGGGCTTGACGTCACGTCCCTTGACGGGGCAGCTATTCGCCTGCGCGGCATGGTGCGGCAGGCGGGCGGTCCGTCCATCGAATTGGTGCATCCCGCGCAGATCGAGCGGCTCGACAGGAATGGCGATCAGCGGTGAAGAGCTTGTCCAGAACAGCAGCACGTCCGGTTCGGCGCCGGGCGGCGCGCCCTCTCCGGCTCGTGGCGGTTTTCGCTGCGGCGCTGACGATCTCCGCTTGCCAGTTTTCCGGGTCCTCGCCGATCGAGATCGGCACGCCGGCGCCCGGCACCCTGCGGCCCGGCATTTCCAACGATCTGGGCGCGCGCGAGCATCCGCGCGTGGTGGCGACCTATGGCGGCGTCTATGAGGATCGCGGGGCGGAACGCGCCGTGGCGCAGGTGGTCGGCCGGCTGGTCGAGGCCTCCGACGACCCCTCGCAGAGCTACCGCATCACCATCCTGAACTCGCCGGCGGTCAACGCCTTCGCCTTGCCGGGCGGCTATCTCTATGTGACGCGCGGCCTCTTGGCGCTGGCGACCGACACGTCCGAAGTGGCGGCGGTGCTGGCGCACGAGATGGCGCATGTCACGGCGAGCCATGCGATCAAGCGCCAGCAGCGGGCCGAGGCGACGGAGCTTGCCGGCCGGGTGCTGGGCAATGTGGTGCGCGACCCGGACCAGCAGCGGGCGGCCATCGTTTCTTCGCAGTTGTCCTTCGCCCGTTTCTCTCAGATCCAGGAGCTGGAGGCGGATGCCGTCGGCGTGCGCACGCTCGCCAAGGCGCGCTACGATCCCTTTGCCGCCGCACGGTTCCTTACCGCCATGGGCCAGTTCGCGGCCTTCCAGTCGGCGCAGGGCGCGGGCAAGGGCGCGCCCGACTTCCTGTCCTCGCATCCGACCACGCCTGAGCGCGTGCAGACGGCGGTGCGTGCCGCACGGCAGATCGGCGCGCCGGGCCTCGGCGAGCGCGACCGCGATGCGTATCTGACCAAGATCGACGGCATGCTCTACGGCGACGACCCGCTGGAGGGCTATATCCGCGGCCGGTCGTTCCTGCACAAGGCGCTGGGCATCAGCTTCACCGCACCGCCGGGCTACGTGCTGGAGAACTCGCCGGAAGCGGTGCTTGCCAGCAATCCGAACGGCACGGCACTGCGTTTCGACGGCGCGGACCTGACCGATTTCCCGTCGCTCACCGCCTATATGACCAGCGGCTGGATCAACGGGCTCATCCGCGACAGCGTGCGCGAGGAAACGGTGAACGGCCTGGCCGCGGTGACGGCATCCGCGGTGACCGAGGGCTGGTCCTTCCGCATCGCAGTGGTGCGCATCGGGCGCACCGGCTACCGCTTCATCTTCGCGTCCCGCTCGGGCGGCGAGGAATTCACCCGCGACTACGAGGCGACGGTGAAGAGCTTCCGCCAGCTGACGCCGACGGAGATCGCCCGGCTGCGGCCGCTGCGCATCAAGGTGATCCGGGCCGATGCGGGCGACACGCCGGAACGGCTGGCCGTCGGCATGAGCGGGGTGGAGCCGGCCCGCCGGTTGGAGCTTTTCTCGATCCTCAACCAGACGCCTCCGGGCCAGATCATTCCGGCCGGTACGCCGCTGAAGCTGGTGGTCGACTAGAAGAACCGGCGCAGAGCAGGCCGGATAACAGGAGACGGCGATGGAACAGCACACCGGCGGATGCCTTTGCGGCAATGTGCGGTTTGCGGCAAGGGGGCGCCCCTATCGCGTCGGTCTGTGCCATTGTCTCGACTGTCGCAAGAACCACGGCGCGCTGTTTCACGCCTCGGCGATCTTTCCCGCCGATGCGGTGACCACCGACGGCGAAACCGGCGACTATCAGGGCCGGTTCTTCTGCCCGCGCTGCGGGTCGCCGGTCTTCGGGCGCAGCGAAGACGAAGTGATGATCAATCTCGGCGCGCTCGACGCGCCGGACCAGTTCACCCCGACCTACGAATTGTGGACCGTGCGACGGGAAGCCTGGTTGCCGGAGTTTCCGCTGAAATATCGTTACGAGCACGACCGTCCGGACGACAGCCGCACCGAGGACTAGCGGAAAGTGGGGCGTAGCGGATGACGGTGCGACAGGAGAGAGTTCCGTTTTCCTTCCGCAGCGATCCTCGCGTGCCGCCGTTCGACGATTTGGATCCGCTTGCAGTGATGGATGCCGAATGCGCCGTCTGCAGCTGGGGCGCGCGGATGATCCATCGGCTCGACCGGTCCGGACGGGTTCGCATCTGCCCGGTGCAGACCCCGCTCGGCGCGGCCCTGCTTGAGCATTACGAGCTTGCGCCCGATGACCCTTCGACATGGCTTTTCATCGACCGGGGCGTCGCGCATGCGGATTTCGACGCCATCATCCACGCCGGGCGCTGCTTCGGCGGCTGGGGACGGCTGACGGCGGTCTTCCTGCTGCTGCCCCGACCGCTGCGCGACCGGCTCTACGGATGGCTTGCGCGCAATCGCTATGCCCTGTTCGGCCGCGGCGACATGTGCGCCCTGCCGGACCCTGCCTTCCGCAAACGGCTGCTGAGGTAGACAAGAGCCTGCTGACGGCTAGCCGCCGTCGACCTTGGCGTAGGGCTGCTGCTGGTGGCCGGCGAGATAGGCGAGGGAGCCGAGGCCGGAGGCTATCTGTTTGGCCGCCTTGAAGGCGCGGCGGCGCCCGCCCTCGGGCGAGACGGCGAAGCTTGCGGCGGCGGGCAGGAACAGGAAGGTGCCGCCGACAATCCGGCCAAGGCCCTTCAGCAGGCTGCGCAGGGCGGCCTTCTGCCTACCGGCGCGCTTTTCATGCAGGCGCGAAATGTTGCCGGCGACGCGGAAGGTGCGGTTCAGCTGCCAGCGCAGGGTCGTGCGGTTGACCGGGACGAGCTCCTCGACCAGCGCATCCGGGATCCAGACGATGCGCCCGCCCGCATCGTGGACGCGGGTGAAGAAATCCGTGTCGCTGCCGCCGGTAAAGCGCATGGAGCCGTCGAAATGCAGGCCGAAACCGCCCGCCTCGCGCGCCCGGAACACCTTCGTCTCGACCAGGGTGTTATGGCCCTCGGCCTTGGTCAAAACGGTGCCGGACGGGCGCTTGTTGACCTGGTCGGGAACCATCCAGGAGGGGGTCTCGGGCGGCCAGGTGTAGAGAACGCGGCCGTAGTGGACCTCGGCCGGGAGTGTGCGGGTCGCCTCGACCATGGTTTCCAGCCAGCCGGGATGGGCGATCTCGTCGTCGTCGATATAGAGCACCCGGTCGAAACCGGCACTCTCGGCAAAGGTGCCGCAGCGATCGCGGGCGAAGGGAATGCCGAGCTCGGGCTCCAGCACGTAGTGGATGGCCCAGCCGGTCTCCGCCGCCACCTCTTGCGCAACGTGGCGCGAAGTCTCGCGGTCGTGGTTCTCCACCACGACGATCTCTGCCTGCACCCAGTCCGGAACCGACTGCGCGCAGACGGAGGCAAGGCACTCCCGCAACATCTTCGGCCGTTCTCTCGTGCAGATGGCGACGCAGAGTTTCATGAGCGCGCGGCTCCCTGTCCTGGCCCGCAAGCGGCCTGTTTCCGTCAGGGGAGTACCTGTTTCTCAGACGAGAATCCAGCCGGCGGGGAAGAGTTCGTCGACATAGACCCGGCGCAGCTCGTCGCGGGCGAACCACTTTCGCGGGGCGATAACATGGCGGTCCGGGTTGCGGCCGAGCCAGGCGCCCCACCAGCTGAAGCTGGAATTGGCGATGACGTGGTGGGCGCAGCGGCTCATCAGGTAGAGATCCTGCTCGCGGGTCTGGCCCTCGACCAGGGTGCGGCGGGGCAACTTGCGCGTCAACTCGTCGGCGGCTGCGATGTCGTCGGAAAAGACCAGCCAGGTCGCGTCCGGCACCAGCTGCGCCATCAGCTCGGCCGCGCGCATGTAATGCTCCGCACCGAGCAGGCCATGGGTAGCGGTGGTCTTGGCGTTGGCGGCATAGTCGCCGCGCCGCACATGCAGCGAGACGCTGGTCGGGGCGTCGGCGAGCGCAAGGCGGGCAGGATCGATGGTCGCGGCCACATGGTCGAGGGAGAAGAGGGCGCGGATCTCGTCGCGGCAGTCGGCAAAGAACTGCTCGGACTGGAAATAGCCGGCGAGATAGGTGCCGGCACGAAGCGAGAAGAATTCGTCGCCGTGGCAAAAATCCTTCTGGAAGTAGCTCGGTCCCGGCCAGAGCTTCTGCCGTTTCTTGCCCTCGCCGCGCCCCAGCGCACCGAGCAGCCGCGCCTTCAGCGAACTCGTGTCCGGCTGCCAGATGCGCGGAGACAGGCCGAACAGGTCGAGGCCGAAGGCGGCATGGGCGAAATCGAGATCGAGAGGGTCGACGAGCAGGTTGACGCCGAGGCGCTTCGCCAGTGCGTGGCCGGCGGCATACTGGAACATCTGGTTGCCGAGCCCGCCCCAGATCCGCATGCAGACCGGATCGTCGCCGTCCGCGTTGCCCGTTTCCGCCTGCTGCCCGTTTCCGGCTGCCATCGCTCGCCCCGTCCTTGCTGATCCGCTCTTGTTAGTCGGCATCGCTGCAGCGGACAAGCACGGCCACAAAGCCGCATGGATGCTTGAGCAAGGTCAAGGTCGCTCCGGTACCCTCGATGTATTCATTGATACGAGGCAAACACCCTGCATTCGGCGGCCCGGCAGGCCACCGGCGTTTCCTGAGCGGGGTGCTCTACCAGGAGTGCTCTTCGCCGTTCCACTGCAGGAAGCGGCCGGTATCGGCGAGAGTGAGGCCGGTCGCGACGGAGAAGATGCCGGCGGCGCTTTCCTGCGGATCGATCTCGGCGCTGCTGCCGCCCATGTCGGTGCGCACCCAGCCCGGATGCATGACGACGACGCAGATGCCTTCGTCCTGAAGGTCGACGGCAAGGCCCTGCATGGCCTTGTTCACCGCCGCCTTGGAGCTGCGATAGGCGTAGCTGCCGCTGCGCGGACGGGCGAGCGAGCCCATCTGGCTGGAAATCGTGACGATGCGCGGGGTGGCGGCGCGCCGCAGCTGCGGCCGCAGGGCCAGCGCCATGCGCATGGGGGCGAGGGTGTTCACCTGCAATTCGTGCTCCCAGGCCGCGAAGTCGAGATCGTCGAGCGACTGGTGCGGATTGAGGACGCCGGCATTGTTGAGCAGCACATCGACGGGAGTTTCCCCAAGAGCCTGCGCGAGTGCGGCGACGGACGCCCCGTCCGTCACGTCGAGAGCATGGATGGTCAGCCGGTCCGGATGGGCGGCAGCGAGGTCCGCAAGCGCTTCGGCGTGTCCGGGCGCGCGGCAGCCGGCATGGATGCGCCATCCGCCTGCAGCGAGGAAGCGGCGTGCGAGCTCCAGCCCGATGCCGCGATTGGCACCGGTGAGCACGAGCGTGGAGGTGGCAGGCGAGGTCATGGGACGGCTCCGGCAGGAGAGGCTCCGCGGCGGCGGCGGAGGGGCGGGGCGATGACAGGCTTGGTAAACGCGGCTACAAGGTCGCGCAAGCGGTCGCCGGGTCACGATCCGGTGCGAAACGTCACAATGCGGAATGCAGCGATGAGCAGCGAGCAGATTGGCCCCTTCCTGGGAACCTGGATCCTCGACCTGGACGAGAGCGAGTTCGACCAGAGCGACCTGCCGCAGGCGGCGACCTGCCGGATCGAGGAGGAATTCGGCCTGGTGACGATCCGCATGTCGATCATCTCGTCGAGCGGCGAGGAGATCTCCGGCGAGATCACCGGCGTGCCGGGAGCGCCGGGGGCGCGGCTGTCGGAAAGCGGGCTGGCCGACCGGCTGCTGCTCTATTTCGAGGACGAGCACACGCTCACCTCGGAGGCCAAGCGCGGCAATCTCACCCTGATGACGGCGCGGCGGCGCCTGTCCGACGACGGGCAGAGCCTGGAAGTGGAGCAGAGTGTCGAGGTACCGGGGCAGGGGTCGGTGGTGAACACCGGCATCTATCGTCGCGCTCAGTAGGGCCTGCCTTTTCGCCCCTCAGATCAGGTTTGGCCAGCGCATCAGGGCCAGCACGCCGCCCCACAGGACGAGCGACAGCACCCCGGCCAGGCGGAAGCGCGAGATGGTGCCGCGCGAATCGACCTGATCCAGCAGGCGCCAGGCCGGAACCAGCCGCAGCAGCAAGGCATTGACGGCGAGTGCGGCAAGAAGGACGGTCTTCGCCTGGAAGGCAGGATCGCCGGCAATCGCGACGGGGCGCGTCGACATCAGGGCGATGCCGCTGGCAAGCGCGATCAGCAGGCCGACAAAGGCCGTCTGGCCGAGCACGCGCGCAAGGTCCGCAAGCGGGGCGGAGCGCCAGAACCCGATCAGCCGCAGGTTGAGCGGCAGGACCGCGCCGACCAGCATCAATGTCCCGAACAGATGGGCGGCGGCGGCGGCTTCGCGCAGGTCCGCTGAGCCGGCCATCATGCGGGCGAGCTGCGATCCGGCGAGGAATTCGAGGAGCGGGGTGATATCCGGCATATCCCGACAGGCTTGCGAACGATGATCGTCCCTTCCCCGATAGCCTGATTCTCTTTGCTGCGGGGCGCAAGTCCTGCGGTTTTGCGCCTGGAGGGGCGATTTTTCTTGCAAGGCCCGGCAAGGCGATTACGTCTCGAACTGTCCGATCAACCTGAGGGTGAAATTGCGGGGGCAACGACAGGAGCTGGCGATGAACGTGCTTTCTCATGTGCGTCCTGGCGACGAGATGGCGGCGACGCGGATCTATTGCGAGGCGCTGATCCAGAAACTGCGGCCGTTCTTCGGCACGGCGGATGCGGCAGCAGAGTTCCTCGCGCCACATCTGCGCCATGACCGCGGCGTCTGCGCCGTCATCGATGGCCGGCTCGTCGGCATTGCCGGGTATCGTCTCGACGGGCATGGACTGTTCGAGCCGAAGTGGCGGCATTTCCGTGAGCGTTTCAGCCTGATGGGAACGGCGATCCGGGTTGCGGGCCTCGCTCTGCTCGACAAGGAGGAAGACGAGGACGTGCTGCCGATGGATGGAATTGCGGTCAGACAAGGGGCGCGCGGTGCCGGCGTCGGCAGCGCGCTGCTGGCCGAGATCGTCGCGATGGCCCGGCGCGCCGGCAAGCGGGCGGTAAGGCTCGACGTCGTCGATACCAATCCGCGGGCCAAGGCGCTCTATCTGCGCTGCGGCTTCGTCGAGGAGGGGCGACGCCGGCTCGACCTGCTGCGGCCGGTCTTCGGCTTTGCTTCGGTCACGACCATGCGACACTACCTCACGGACGCGGCAGGGAGTGCATGAGCGAGACCGGGGAGAGGGTCGAGACCGGACAGCTGCCGTCGCCGACCGCGCCGGTGCCCGACCGGCCGCAGGTGGCAGAGGTGGCGGAGCACGTGCCCGGCGCGCCGCAGACGCTCGACCGCGCGGCGATTGCAGTGGTGCTGATGCTTGTCGGCGTGTTCGGCCTGGCGCAGGGGCTCACCTATCCGCTGCTCTCCTTCATCCTGGAGCGGCAGGGAACGCCGGCCTGGCTGATCGGCAGCAATGCCGCCATGATGGCGCTGGGCTTGATCCTGTCCGCGCCCCTGGTGCCGCAGCTGGCGATCCGTTTCGGTGCGGCACGGCTGGCCATTGCCAGTGCGCTGCTGCTGGCGGTGCTGTTCGCGCTGATCGGCACGGTGCAGTCGCTGTGGCTGTGGTTTCCGGCGCGTTTCCTGCTCGGCGTCGGCATCAACGGGCTCTACATTTCCAGCGAGACCTGGGTGAACCAGCTGGCCCCCGACCGGATCCGCGGCCGCATGCTCGGCCTCTATGCGACGGCGCTTGCCGCCGGCTTTGCGCTCGGCCCGGCGACGTTGACGGTGACCGGCACGCGAACGCTCACGCCGTTCCTTCTTTGTATCGCGGTCTGTCTGGTCTGTGCGCTGCTGATTGCCTCGATCCGCCATCGGCTGCCGCGGTTTGCCGCCGGCGAAAGCGGGTCGATCCGCGCCGTTGCGCCGCTGATCCCGTTCCTGCTGGTGGTGACCGGCATCGCCGCCGCCTTCGACCAGGCGATTCTGACGCTGTTCCCGGTCTACGGCCTCGGTCACGGCCTCGACGAGGCGGCGGTGGCAACGGCGCTTGCCGTGCTGATCGTCGGCAACATCGTCTTCCAGGTGCCGATCGGCACGATGGCCGACCGCTGGGGTCCGCGCCTCGTTATGGTCGTTCTGTGTCTGCTGACCATTGCCGGCGCCGCGTTGCTGCCGGTGCTGATCGAGACGAAATGGCCGCTCTGGGCGATGCTTTTCGTCTGGGGATCCTCGGCCTATGGCGTCTACACCATCGCACTGATGGAGCTCGGCCGCCGTTTCACCGGCGCCATGCTGATCGCCGGCAATGCCGGCTTTGCGGTAATGTGGGGCGTGGGCGGCTTTACGGGGCCGGCGATCTCCGGTCTTGCCATCGATCTCGCCGGCCTCTCCGGCCTGCCGATGCTGCTCGGCGGCGTCTACGTGCTGCTGCTGGCGGCGACCCTGCTTCGTCGGCGAGGCTGAGCCCGCCGATCCTTTGCAGGATCAGTTGCCGGCGGCCAGTGCACCCTGCACCCGCGGGTCCGAGGCGCCGGCCAAGCCATTCTCGACCGCCATCACCGACTGGGTGGAGCCCATGGTGGCGCGCTCCTCCACCGTATGGCCGAGCCCGCGCAGGATCGCCAGCGTGTCCGGCGAGAAGCCGTCCTCGATGCGGATCTCGTCCGGCAGCCACTGATGGTGCATGCGCGGTGCGGCGGTCGCCTCGGCGATGTTCATGCCGTGGTCGACCACGTTGAGGATGATCTGCAACACGGTGGTGATGATGCGGCTGCCGCCGGGAGAGCCGGTGGCCAATACCAGCCGGCCGTCGCGAAACACCAGCGTCGGGCTCATCGAGGAGAGCGGCCGCTTGCGCGGCGCGACGGCGTTGGCATCGCCGCCGATGAGGCCGTAGGCGTTCGGCACGCCGGGCTTGGCGGAGAAGTCGTCGAGCTCGTTGTTGAGCAGGATGCCTGTGTCGCCGGCCATCATGCCGACGCCGTAGGAGAAGTTGAGCGTGTAGGTGTTGGAGACCGCATTGCCCTCACCGTCCACCACCGAATAATGCGTGGTCTCCTCGCTTTCGTAAGGCGCCGGCTTGCCGGGAGAGAGCCCGTCGGCGGGCGTCGCCTTTTCTGTGTCGAAATCGGCCATTCGCGAGGTGGCATAGGCCTTGGATGTCAGGCCCTTTACCGGAATATCGACGAAGTCGGGATCGCCGAGGAACTCCGAGCGGTCCGCATAGGCCCGCTTCATCGCCTCGGCCATGACATGGAGCGTTGCTGCCGAACCGGAGCCGGATGCGGCAAGGTCGAAGGGCTCCAGCATGTTGAGGATCTCCACGAGATGCACGCCGCCGGAGGAGGGGGGCGGCATGGAGACGACCTCGTAGCCGCGATAGGTGCCCGAGACGGGCTCGCGCCATTTCGCCTCGTAGGCGGCAAGGTCGTCGGCGGTCATGTCGCCGCCGCCTTCGCGGACGCGTGCCGCGATCGCTTCTGCGACCGTTCCCTTGTAGAAGCCGTCCGGGCCTTCGTCGGCGATCTTCTGCAGCGTTGCGGCGAGCTGCGGCTGGCGCAGGGTCTCGCCGGGCTCGTAGAAGCCGCCGTCGGCCTTGTAGAAGGTCGCGAGCGCCGCAGGATCCTTCGACAGGCGGGGCAGGGCCTGTTTTAAGGAGCCGGAAAGATCGTCGGAGACGGGAAAGCCGTCGCGGGCAAGCGCGATGGCGGGGGCGAGCAGCTCCGCGAAGCTGAAGCGGCCGCTGCCATGGCGGGCATGGGCGGCATGTAAACCGGCGACCGTTCCCGGAACGCCGACGGCAAGGCCGGAATAGCGGGATTTCTCGCTGTCGGCATTTCCCTCGGCATCGAGGAACATGTCCCGGCTGGCCGCGGCAGGGGCGAGCTCGCGATAGTCGAGAGCCAGCGTCTCCCCGCTCTCGGCCATGTGGACCAGCATGAAGCCGCCGCCGCCGATATTGCCGGCGCGCGGCAGGGTTACGGCAAGGGCGAAGCCGACCGCCACCGCCGCATCGACCGCATTGCCGCCGGCAGCGAGGATGTCGCGGCCGACGCGGGTCGCGGTCGCTTCCTGGCTGGCGACCATGCCGCTGCGGGCAAGCACCGGGTGGAAGCGGTCCGAGCCGGAGAGGATCGGCGCCGGCTGGGGCGCGGCTGGAGCGGCTGTCTGGGCAAGGCCGGGTCCTGCCCACAAGAGGCAGGCGGCAAGGGCGGCGCTGGCGATCCTGCGCGCCGGTGCCCGCTTGGGTGTCCTGTTCATCGTCTCACTCACTTCCGGTATGCTGTTCTGGACGGGCAGTCTGTCGGCTTTTGGCCGGCGCGGCCAGCCCTGTCAGGATTGCTGGGAGCGGACGCAAAAAAAACGGCGCGGCCCGCAAGGGACCGCGCCGCGCAGCATACGGATTGGGAAAGGAGGTGCCTCAGGCAGCGGCCTTCTTCGGAGTGATCAGGCCGCGATTGACCAGAACTTCCGCGATCTGCACGGCGTTCAGCGCCGCGCCCTTGCGCAGGTTGTCGGCGACGACCCACATGTTGAGGCCATTCTCGATGGTCGCGTCCTCGCGGATGCGGCTGACATAGGTCGCATCCTCGCCGGCGCTCTCGTAAGGCGTGACGTAGCCGCCGTCCTCGTGCTTGTCGACGACGAGCACGCCCGGCGCCTCGCGCAGGATGTCACGGGCCTCCTCGGCCGTGATCGGGCGCTCGAACTCGATGTTGACGCTCTCCGAATGGCCGATGAACACCGGCACGCGCACGGCGGTGCAGGTGACCTTGATCTTCGGGTCGAGCATCTTCTTGGTCTCGGCCAGCACCTTCCACTCTTCCTTGGTGTAGCCGTCCTCCATGAAGACATCGATATGGGGGATGACGTTGAAGGCGATGCGCTTGGTGAACTTCTCCGGGGTGATCGGGTCGTTCACGAAGATCGAGCGGGTCTGGTTGAACAGCTCGTCCATGCCGTCCTTGCCGGCGCCGGAGACCGACTGGTAGGTGGACACGACGACGCGCCGGATGGTGGCCGCATCGTGCAGCGGCTTCAGCGCGACGACCAGCTGGGCGGTCGAGCAGTTCGGATTGGCGATGATGTTCTTCCGGGTGAAGCCGGTGATGGCGTCGGCGTTCACTTCCGGAACGATCAGCGGCACGTCGGCGTCGTAGCGCCAGGCCGAGGAGTTGTCGATGACGACGCAGCCCTTGGCGGCGATCTTCGGCGACCACTCCTTGGATACGGTCCCGCCGGCGGACATCAGGCAGATGTCGACATCCGAGAAGTCGAAATGGTCGATGGCCTGGCAGGTCAGCGTGCGGTCGCCGAAGGACACCTCGACGCCCTGCGACCGGCGGGAGGCAACAGGCACGACTTCGCTGGCCGGAAAGCCGCGTTCGTCCAGGATGTCGAGCATCTCGCGGCCGACATTGCCGGTCGCGCCGACCACTGCGATCTTGTAAGCCATTGGTATTCAGTCCTCTCTTGCCGCTCCCCGCCAACCCGAAGCCGCCATCCCTGCGGGAGCCTCAGGTCCGTTCGGTCCCCCGTCGGACCCGGGGGGAGCGCGGGTCGAGAGGGCCGTCAGGCGGTCGTTTTGCGGGTCGTCGTCGTGGTCGTGCCGGCGCACGCGACACCGTTCGCGGCTTTCGTCGCGGTGAACGGGGCGTTGAAAAGGGCGCACGGCTTCGGCATGGGATCCCTCGCGGATCCGGACGGGAACTGTCCGGACCTCGACGGCGACTAGATGACGTCATGCGCGGCCAATGTCAACATGGCCTTGCGGATGCCGCCTTGCTGCGGGATCAGCCGTCGATGCGGAAGCGCAGCAGCAGCGTGCGCTGGAGGATCGAGCGGTTGTCGTCGGAGACGATGGTCAGGATGGTCTCGCCGGCGGCATTCCGATGCACGGCAACGCCTTCCATGTTGTCGATCTGCTCGGAAAAGCCGGCCTCAAGCAGCACGCGGCCGACGACCATTGCGCCGGGCTTCAGCTCGGTTGCAGGGAGCAGGCGCACCCGCATGCCGATGCCGTGGCGCAGGGTGAAGCGGCGCTCCAGCAGCACCATATCGCCGTTGTCCAGGAAGGTTGCGTCGGTGGCGTCGTAGGAGTCCTGCCGCAGAACGGTGAAGGTGCCGGGCGACGGTCCGCCCAGCAGGTAACCCGGCAGGTTCGAGTTGAAGGTTTGTCCGCGTTCGGAGACCACGACCAGCGTGCCGGCGAGCGGACCGGAGTTGGCGAAGGCGACAGCCTCCATGCCTTTGTTGTGCCGCAGGTTGCCGGTCATCGCGACGGGCAGGTCCAGCGCCCGACCTGGGGTCCGCAGGTCGGTCAGCGGATAGGGGAAGGCGTAGATCGCGTGGTAGCGCTCGGTCGCCATGTAGAGCTCGCCGGTGCCGTCCGGATTGCGGCGCAGGGTCAGGGCCTCCGCATCGCCGCGGCCACGGTCCATCAGCGGCCTGCCGCTGGGGTCGATGATGGCGCTGAGGCGGGCGTCGCGCACCGCGAGCGGCCGTCCGTTCGGGTCCGCGTCGATGGTTGCGGTGAGCCAGAGACCATTGTCGGAGATTGCCACCATCTCGCGGCCGTCGGCGCTCAGGACCAGGCCGGACAGGCCGCCCATATGGCGGTTACCGGACAAGAGCTCCAGCCCGCCGAGAAAAGTCAGCCCGCCAAAGCGCGGCTCGTCGGCACGGCCGATGCGGAACGCGTCGATCTGCTTGCTGCGGATCGTCACGTCCTGAAGGGGAACGTCGATGACCGCGCGGGCCGGGGCCGGCATCAGCAGCAGCACTGCCGTCAGCACGACGGCGGCCAGCGCGGCAGCGCGCCGCGTCCGGAGCCGCAGGGTCGGCAGGAGCCGGGTCATGGCGTCAGCGTGCCGCGCGGCGCCGTCCGCGGCTCCCGCGCGACAGTGCTTGCGTCTGCTCGTCGAAGAGGTCGGCGAGCTGGTCGGTCATCGCGCCGGCAAGCTCCTCCGCGTCGACGATGGTGACGGCGCGGCGATAGTAGCGAGTGACATCGTGGCCGATGCCGATGGCTATGAGCTCCACCGGCGAGCGGGTCTCGATTTCCTCGATGATGTAGCGCAGGTGCCGCTCGAGATAATTGCCCGGGTTGACCGACAGGGTGCAGTCGTCGACCGGGGCGCCGTCCGAGATCATCATCAGGATCTTGCGGGCCTCGGGACGGCCGAGCAGGCGCTTGTGCGCCCAGTCCAGCGCCTCGCCGTCGATGTTTTCCTTCAGCAGGCCCTCGCGCATCATCAGGCCGAGATTGCGCCGCGCCCGGCGCCAGGGCGCATCTGCGGACTTGTAGATGATGTGACGCAGGTCGTTGAGGCGGCCGGGCTGGGCCGGCTTGCCGGCGGCGAGCCACGCTTCGCGCGACTGCCCACCCTTCCAGGCGCGGGTGGTGAAGCCGAGGATCTCGACCTTCACGCCGCAGCGCTCCAGCGTGCGGGCCAGAATGTCGGCGCAGGTTGCGGCAACCGTGATCGGCCGGCCGCGCATGGAGCCGGAATTGTCCAGCAGCAGCGTCACCACGGTGTCGCGGAAGTTGGTGTCGCTCTCCTGCTTGAAGGCGAGCGGCTGCATCGGGTCGGTGACGACGCGGGTCAGGCGGGCCGTGTCCAGCATGCCTTCCTCCAGGTCGAAGGACCAGGAGCGGTTCTGTTGGGCCAGCAGCTTGCGTTGCAGCCGGTTGGCCAGCCGGGCGACCGCGCCCTGCAGGTTGAGCAGCTGCTTGTCGAGATGGCTGCGCAGGCGGTCGAGCTCGGCGGTGTCGCACAGCTCCTCGGCCGGCACCGTCTCGTCGAAGCGGCTGGTGAAGACCTTGTAGTCCGAGGTCGGCGGCAGGTTGGAGAACGGCAGCTCGCGGCGCCGGCTTTCGCCGGGCTCCTCGGCCTGGTCTGCCTGGTCGTCCTGGGTGAGTTCCTGGAGGTCACCGTCGAGGCCTTCGGTCTCGCCCGCCTCGGTCTCCTCGCCGGAGAGCTCCATCTCCTGCGGCGCGCCCTCGTCCTCGCCGCTTTCCTCCTCGCCGTCGGCGGAGGTCTCGCCGCGCTCGTTGCGGCCTTCGGCGTCGTCGTTCTCGGCGTTCTCGTCCTCGCTCTCCTGGCCGATATCCTCGTCCATCTCGAGCGATGTCAGCACCTTGCGCAGGCGCTTGGCGAAATCCTGCTGATCCTCGATCCGGTCGGCGAGCAGGTCGAGCGCGTTGCCCGCCTTTTCCTCGATCCAGCCGCGCCATTGGGCGATCATCGGCTCGGCGCTCCTGGGCGCAGGTCGGCCGGTCAGGCGCTCGCGCACCATGTAGGCGATCGCCTCCTCCAGCGGAGCATCCTCGCGGCTGGCCACGTCCGCATAGGCTGCCTTGCGGCTGCGCTCCTCCAGCATGGCGGAGAGATTGTCGGAAACGCCCGGCATGCGGTTGGCGCCGACCGCCTCGCAGCGCGCCTGCTCGACCGCGTCGAAGATGGCGCGGGCCGTCTCGCCCTGCGGCACCAGCTTGCGGTGCAGGCCGGGGTCATGACAGGCGAGCTTGAGCGCCATAGCATCGCCGAGGCCGCGCGTGACGGCGATCTCGTCGGCGGTGAGGCGCCGAGAGGGCTCCGGCAGGCGGGCCGTATGGCCCGACAGCGACGGCTTGTCGGAGGAGAACAGCACCTCGAGCTCGGCATCGGCGGCGATGGCGCGCATCGTGTCGCCGATCGCCCGCTTCAGCGGCTCGCTCGAAGGCTTGCTCTTCTCGGAAGGCGGATTGCGCATGGGACTGCCGGTCAGCTCATCACCACGTTGGCGGCGGACTCGGGCAGCTCCTCGCCGAAGCAGCGCTGGTAGAACTCGGCCACCAGCGTGCGCTCCATCTCGTCGCACTTGTTGAGGAAGGTGAGGCGGAAGGCGAAGCCGAGATCCTTGAAGATATCGGCGTTCTCGGCCCAAGTGATCACCGTACGCGGGCTCATGACCGTCGACAGATCGCCGTTGATGAAGGCGTTGCGGGTCATGTCGGCGAGGCGGACCATGCGCGAGACGATCTTGCGACCCTCGTCGGTCTGGTAGTGCTTCGACTTCGCCAGGACGATCTCGACCTCGTTGTCGTGCGGCAGGTAGTTCAGCGTGGTGACGATCGACCAGCGGTCCATCTGGCCCTGGTTGATCTGCTGCGTGCCGTGATAGAGGCCCGAGGTGTCGCCGAGGCCGACCGTGTTGGCGGTGGCGAACAGGCGGAAGGCCGGATGCGGGCGAATCACCCGATTCTGGTCGAGCAGGGTCAGGCGACCGGACACTTCCAGCACGCGCTGGATGACGAACATCACGTCCGGACGACCGGCGTCGTACTCGTCGAACACCAGCGCGATGTTGTTCTGCAGGGCCCAGGGCAGGATGCCGTCCCGGAACTCGGTGACCTGGCGGCCGTCCTTGAGAACGATGGCGTCCTTGCCGACCAGGTCGATCCGCGAGATGTGGCTGTCCAGGTTGACGCGCACGCAGGGCCAGTTCAGCCGCGCCGCGACTTGCTCGATATGGGTCGATTTGCCGGTGCCATGATAGCCGGTGACCATGACGCGACGATTGTGGGCGAAGCCGGCGAGGATCGCCAGGGTGGTCTGCCGGTCGAAGAGATAGTCGGGATCGAGATCGGGCGTGTGAGCGGTCGGTTCCTTATAGGCGGGAACCGTCAGGTCGCTGTCGATGCCGAAGGTCTCGCGCACGGACACGGTGGTGTCCGGCAGGTTTTCGACGGGCAGGGTCTTGTCAGTCATCTTTCCTCCGCTGGCCCGCCGCCGGCGGGATCCGCGATGTCGTGCAAAGCGCCGCGCGTGTCGACACGGCGCGAAATTCGAACCAGACCCTATTGCCAGAGCCTCGTTCGGCCAAGTGAAAACGCCTCGTCGCTGGCGGCGCTGGCGCGAATTGCGCCGGGAAAGGACCCCCCCTGCGACGGGAGACCGCAGGCCGGCCACTGCCGGACACGATCCTCAAACACGGGAGACCTACGATTTCATAGCCGATCCGGACCAACTGGCAAGCCTGCTTAAGGACAAGGCAGCCAGGTCGGTTCAGCAGAAGCCGGCCTTTTTCAGCAAGGAGTAGGCGTTGATGATCTCGCGCAGCCGGTCTTCCAGCGACCGATCGCCGCCATTGGCATCAGGATGCAGCCGCTTCACCAGCTCCTTGTAGCGGCCCTTGATCTCGGCGTCGCGGGCGTGATGCGGCAGGCCGAGCGTGTCGAAAGCGCGCGCTTCCAGCTGCTTCAGCTTGGGCGCTCGGGCGCCGCTTCCTTCCGTCCGGCCGCCGCGTCCGGCGCGCTTGCGCGCCTCCGCGCGGGCCCGGGCCGCCTGGCGCGGGTCGACATCCGACCAGGCCTGGGCACTTTCGCCGACCGCCTTGGCGTTGACGCCCATCTTCCAGGTGGGGCGATGACCGGTCAGGGCATCACGCTGGTAGGCGCGCGTCTCGTCGTCGTCCATGCCGGCGAAATAGTTGTAGGACTTGTTGTAGTCCCGCACATGGGCGAGGCAGAAATGATGATACTCGCCGTCGGCATGGCGCCCCTTCGGCGCCCGGTGGGTGCCGGGCTCGTCGCAGCCCTCCCAGTCGCAGGCCCGCTCGCACACGAACTCCTCCTCCGCAGCGCGGCTGCGCTTCGGGCTGATGCGAATGCGGTCGAAGATGTCCGAAGTCACCGGTCCTGGTCCAGTTTCCGTGATCTGCGGGGCGGGAATGCGCAGCTCTTGCCGCGGCGATCCGCATAAATAGGGGGAGGGGGGCGCCTTCGGCAAGGTCTTGACGGCGGCGAAAAGTCTGTCACATGGAAGGCATGAGTATCCGGAACCTGATCGAACAGCGCCTGCGCGAGGCTTTTGCCCCGCAGAGCCTCGAGGTTATCGACGAATCCGAGCGGCACCGCGGACACGGCGGCTGGCGCGAGGGCGGCGAAACCCACTTCCGAATCCGCATGGTGGCGAACACGCTTGCCGGCCAGAGCCGCGTCGCGCGCCACAGGGCGGTCAACGACTGCCTGAAGCCCGCATTCGACGCCGGCCTTCATGCGCTGGCAATCGAGGTGCGCACGCCCGACGAGCGCGACCCCCGCGGCGGCGGGCCGGCCTCTCTCTCTTGAACTCGCTTCCGCTTCGTCCGATCAGCCGGGCTGCACCGTCGGGGCAGGGGCCTGCGCAGTCGCGGCCGCCTGGCCGGCGAAAACGGCCTTGACCGATCCGGCGACTTCCTTCGAAAGCGGTGTGATCTTCAGGCGCGTCACGCGGTTCTTCTCTCGCTTGAGCACGGTGAACCGGTAGCCGTGGAAGGTGAAGGCCTGCCGCTCCTCGGGGATCATGCGGGCCTCGTGGATCACCAGTCCGGCGATCGTCGTGGCCTCGTCGTCCGGCAGGCGCCAGTCGACCGCGCGGTTGAGATCGCGGATGGGAACCCCGCCGTCGACGATGATCGACCCGTCTGGCTGCGGGCGGACGCCGGCAAGTTCCACGTCGTGCTCGTCCGAGATCTCGCCGACGATCTCCTCCAGGATGTCTTCCAGCGTCACCAGGCCCATCACCTCGCCATACTCGTCGATGACGAGGGCGAAATGCGCCTTGCGCTTGAGGAAGGCATTGAGCTGGTCCTGCAGGCTGGTCGTGTCCGGCACGAACCAGGGCGGGGAGACGATCTGCTCGATATCGATGCTCGAGGCGTCGCCGCCGGCGGCTGCCAGCGCGCGCAGCAGGTCCTTGGCATGCAGTACGCCGATATAGTTGTCGGTCTGCCCGCGCCACAGGGGCAGGCGGGTGTGCGGGCTCGCCAGCGCGTCCTGGATCAGCCTGTCGACCGGCTCGTCTGCGTTCAGCGTGTTCATCTTGGTGCGGTGGACCATCACGTCCGACACTTCCAGGTCAGCGAGATCGAGAAGGCCGCCGATGCGATCGCGCTCGGCCTTCACCAGGCCGCCTTCCAGATGCTGCAGGTCGACGGTGCCGCGCAGCTCCTCATGGGCGGACAGGATGTTGCGGTTTTCCGACACGTCGATACCGAACAGGCGCAGCAGGGCACGCACGATCATCTCGACGGCGCTGACGACCGGCCCGAAGACGATCACGACGATGCGCACCGCCGGGGAGACGGCGATGGCGAAGCTGTCCGGATTGGAGATCGCCCAGGTCTTGGGCAGCACCTCGGAAAAGATCAGCACGAGGGCGGTCATCACCAGCGTCGCATAGACAACGCCGGCATCGCCGAACAGGCTCAGCAGCACATTGGTGGCGAGCGCCGAGGCGAGAATGTTGACCAGATTGTTGCCGAGCAGAAGCGCACCAATCAGCCGCTCGCGGACCATGATCAGACGGCTGACGACGGCCGCACGCCGGTCGCCGGTCTTTTCTAGCTGCAGCATGCGCGCCCGTGAGGCGGCAGTCAGCGCGGTCTCCGAGCCGGAGAAGAAACCCGACATGACCAGCAGGACAATGATCGCGAGGATGGAAAGCCAGAGGCTTGCGTCACTCATCTGTTGTCGTCTCGCTCGTGTTGGTGCCGAATATGCGACCGTAGCGGCCGCTGTCGATCAGGACCGGGCGGCCAGTTCGTCCGTCAGGAAGTCGCGCAGCGCGGCAGGGTCGACGCCGCGCTCGATGAAGGCTTCGCCGATGCCGCGAACCAGGATGAAGGTCAGCGCGCCGCGGCTCACCTTCTTGTCCTGCGCCATGATGTCGAGGAAGCTCTCGGCCGGCGGCATCTGTCCCGGGATATCACCGATATGGGTGGGCAGGCCGACGCTGGCAAGGTGCGCGGCGACGCGATCCCGGTCCTGCGGCGGGCACAGACCTAGACGGACGGAAAAGTCGAAGGCAAGACGCATGCCGATGGCGACGCCCTCGCCATGGACGAGGCGCGTGCCGTCATAGGCGACGATCGCTTCCAGCGCATGACCGAAGGTGTGGCCGAGATTGAGCAGCGCTCGTGCGCCCGTCTCGAACTCGTCCTCGGCGACGATGGCGGCCTTGGCGCGGCAGGAGACCGCGATCGCCTCCTCGCGCTCCGCCCCGCCGGCAAAGACTGCGGCGTGGTTTTTCTCCAGCCAGTCGAAGAAGCCGGCATCGCCGAGCAGTCCGTATTTGACGGTTTCGGCATAGCCGGCGCGGAATTCGCGCAGCGACAGCGTGTCGAGCGTCGCCGTATCGGCAAGCACCAGCGCGGGCTGGTGGAAGGCGCCGATGAGGTTCTTGCCGTGGCGCACGTTGATGCCGGTCTTGCCACCGACGGAGGAATCCACCTGGGCGAGGAGCGTCGTCGGCATCTGCACGAAGGGCATGCCGCGGCGGACGCTGGCCGCGACGAAGCCGGCAAGGTCGCCGACCACGCCGCCGCCGAGCGCGACGATGGCGTCGTTGCGCTCCAGCCGGGCTTCCAGCACGCGGTCGCAGACCGTCTCATAGACGGTAAAGCGCTTGCTGGCCTCGCCGGGCGGCAGCAGGATGGTCGCAAAGCCGATCCCGGCGGCCTCGAGCGAGGTCTGCAGGCGCTCCAGATGATGGGTGGCGACGGTTTCGTCGCTGACGATGGCGACCCGGGAGTGCGGCAGCCGCTCGGCAATGCGTGCGCCGGCTTCCTCCACCAGCCCGCGGCCGATCAGGATGTCGTAAGAGCGTTCGCCGAGAGCGACCGGAACACGCAAGGGGTCCCCGGCCCGGGTTTCGGCCGTCACGGTCTCGGATGTCATGGGCGCGATGCTCCTTCAGCCTGTTCGCTCACGGTGGGGGCGAAACCGAAATGCGCTTCGAGCGCGGCAACGATCTCGGCGACGACAGCTTCGTGCGGGACGTCGCGCGACTGGATGGTGAGATCGGCTTGCGCATAAACCGGCTCGCGCTCGGCGAGCAGCCGGCGCATCACCGCTTCCGGATCCGGATCGTTGAGCAGCGGCCGGTTCGGCTTGCGGCGCACCCGGTTCATCACCAGCGCGAAGTCCGCCTTCAGCCAGATCGAAAGGCCCATCTCGCGCACTGCCGCGCGGGTCTCGGCGTTCATGTAGGCGCCGCCGCCGGTAGCCAGGATCTGCGGCCCGTTCTTCAGCAGGCGGGCAATGACCCGCTGCTCGCCGGCGCGGAAATAGGCCTCGCCATGCTGGGCGAAGATTTCCGGGATGGTCAGGTTCGCCGCCGCCTCGATCTCCGTGTCCGCATCGACGAAAGGCAGCGAGAGGGTCTGAGCAAGGCGGCGGCCGACGCTCGACTTGCCGCAGCCCATGATCCCGACAAGCACGACGGAGCGCGTGCCAAGTCCGGTCACGAGGCGGGCAGCACGCTCTTCCTCGACGAGATTCGGCAGGACGGACATGTGATGGCACTCTCCCCTTGTGACCCATCGCTTTGCCCTTGTCCTGCCCGCCTAGTCAAGCCTGCTTGCGGTGCCTCGTGCCATCGGGCACTTGCATCGCAGGCGGAGACTGGCCGATAAGGAACCCAACCGCTGGCCGTTCCTCAGTCCGATACGACGCCGATGCCCACGATCTTCCGACTGCTGTTCGTCCTTCTGGTGCTGACCGGCGCGGTCGCCGGAGCGATCTTCGCATTGGGCACCTTCATCGAGCCGGAACCGCACGAGATCACGGTGCGCCTGCCGATGGACGGCTTCGGCCGATAGGCCGCGGCGGGAGGACGGGATGGCACGCGATGACCTGCTGATCGAGAGCTTTCTGGAGATGCTGTCGGCCGAACGCGGGGCGGCCGACAACACGCTCGAAAGCTATCGCCGGGATCTCGACGACTTTGCCGGCTTCCTGAATGCGCGAGAGGCGTCCGCGGCAACCGCCTCGCGCGAGGAGGTCACCGCCTATCTCTCCGAACTCACCCGGCGAGGCTATGCGGCAAGCTCGCAGGCCCGGCGGCTGTCTGCCCTTCGTCAGTTCTACCGGCACCTTTTCGCGGACGGGCTGCGGGGAGACGATCCGACGCGGACCGTTGCCACGCCGAAACGCCGCCCTGCCCTGCCCAAGATACTCGGCGAGGAGGAGGTCGACCGGTTGCTCGGCGCTGCACGCGAGGCCAGCGAGGTCGAGGGCCTGTCGCCGGCCGCCCGGCTGAGGGCGCTGCGCATGCATGCCCTGCTGGAGGTGCTCTATGCCACGGGCCTGCGCGTGTCCGAACTGGTGTCGCTGCCGCTCTCGGCGGCGCTGCGCGACGAGCGGCTGATCGCGGTGACCGGCAAGGGCAACAAGGAGCGGCTGGTGCCGCTCGGCCCGGCGGCGCGCGAGGCGATGCGCGCCTATGTGGCGTGCCGACGAGCGGAGGGCGTCTATCCGGCCAGCCGATGGCTGTTTCCCTCGCATGGAGAGAGCGGACATTTCACCCGCCAGGCCTTTGCGCGCGACCTCAAGGACCTTGCGGTGTCGGCGGGGCTCGATCCTTCGGCACTCTCGCCGCATGTGCTGCGGCACGCCTTCGCCTCGCATCTTTTGCAGAACGGTGCGGACCTGCGTGTCGTGCAGCAGCTGCTGGGGCATGCCGACATCTCGACGACGCAGATCTACACCCATGTGCTGGACGAACGGTTGGCGGCCCTTGTCGAAGGCCACCACCCGCTGGCGCGGCGCGACTGAGATCTCAGCGCGGCATCAGCACCCAGATGTCGAAGTCGAGGATGACGCTCGGGTCGTAGGCGCCGTCCGGCCCGGTCAGCGGGAAGTCGTGACACGGGCGGTCCTTCGTCGCGATCATCCGCAGGCGCAGGGCTCCGACGTCGTGGCGGCCGGAGATCTCGGCCTTCTCCAGGACTTGCGACCAGGCGAAGACCGTGTTTCCGGCAAACAGTGGCGCGACATGGCGTCCGGCATTGATGCCGGCGATATGGAAGGCGTTGCCGAGCCCGTTGAAGGACAGGGCGCGGGCGAGCGAGATGACGTGGCCGCCATAGACCAGCCGCCGGCCGAAGCGGCCCTGGCCTTCCGTGACCTGGTTGAAATGGACGCGCGCGGTGTTTTGGTAGAGGCGGGTGGCGATCTGGTGCTCGGCCTCCTCGACGGTGATGCCGTCTACATGGTCGATGCGCTCACCGACCGTGTAGTTGCCGAAGCGGTGAGGGGAGCCGGCAAGATCGTCGTCCCAGGCCTCTCCATCGATCAGCGGGCAGGCGTCGCCCAGGGCGTCCGACGCAATCGCGTCGGGCAGTTCCGGCACCACCGCGTCCGGCGCCGGGCTGGCCGGATCGCGCTTGTTGACCATCACCCAGCGGACATAGTCCAGCACCTCGGTGCCGTCCTGATTGTAGCCGGTGGAGCGAACATAGACGACGCCGGTGCGCCCGTTGGAATTTTCCTTGAGGCCGATCACCTCGGAGACCGCGGAGAGCGTGTCGCCGGGATAGACGGGGGCGAGGAAGCGGCCGCCGGCATAGCCGAGATTGGCGACGGCGTTGAGCGAGATGTCCGGAACGGTCTTGCCGAAGACGATATGAAACACCAGCAGGTCGTCGACCGGCGCCTCGGGATAGCGGATGCGCTGGGCGAAATCATCGGAAGACTGCACTGCGAAGCGGGAGCCGTAGAGGGCGTTGTAGAGGGAGACGTCCCCCCGGGTCACGGTGCGGGGCGTGGCGTGGCGCAGAACCTGGCCGACGCGGAAATCCTCGAAATAGTTGCCCGGACTGGTCTTACTCTTGGTCATGCCGCATCCTCCCTCGTCGCTTTTCGCGGTGCAATAAGACAGGCTGGAGGGAGGCTGCGCAAGCACGACCTTGGGCGCGTGCCAGGTTCACGAGCAGGTTGCCGGCGCGACGACAAGGGCTTAACAAGGCTGATGCTCCCGGAAGCCATGTTTCCGGCGCCGCAAACCAGAGGGACCAAATCATGGCAGACGAGCAGCACGAGCCGGAAGGCGGCAGGCCGGAGTCGTTTCCCGCCTTCCCCAAGGAGTTGCTGACGGGATATCGCAGCTACCGCGAGCATTCGCACAAGCCGCATCGCACCGACTACGAGCGCCTGGCGCTCTACGGGCAGCAACCCGAGGTTATGGTGATTTCGTGCTGCGACAGCCGCGTCACACCGGAGGGTGTTTTCGCCGCCGGACCGGGCGAACTCTTCGTGGTGCGCAACGTCGCCAATCTCGTCCCGCCCTACGCGCCCGACAACGACTACCATTCGACCAGCGCAGCGCTCGAATTCGCGGTCCAGGCCCTGAAGGTCCGGCATATCGTGGTGCTCGGCCATGGCCAGTGCGGCGGCGTCAAGGCGTTCCTGAACCAGGATGCCGTGCCGCTGTCGCCGGGCGACTTCATCGGCAAGTGGATGACCCTGCTCGAGCCGGCGGCCGAGTTCCGGTGCCTGAAGCTGGAGCGCGACGAGGATCCGCAGCTGGCGATGGAATATGCCGGCATCCGCCAGTCGCTGGTGAACCTGCGTAGCTTCCCTTGCGTCCAGATCCTGGAAGAGAGAGGACGCCTTGCCCTGCACGGCGCCTGGTTCGACATCGGCTCGGGCGAGCTGCGCGTGCTCGATCAGGTAAGCGAGCGCTTCGTTGCCGCGCCGACCATCTTCGCCTCCGGCTTTGCGCCCGGAGGCTGAGAGGCTTACTTCACGCCTTCCAGATTGAGGCTGACGAGGCGGCCGGTGTCCTTGGCCATGTGCGGCAGATAGGCCTGCGAATAGTCGTCGAGGCCGCTGTGCTCGGTCGTGCGCCAGTCCCAGCGGCGGGTGGACGAGAAGCCGACCTCGATCAGCGCCGCCGACAGGGTTTCCTCGTCGAAGACCATCTTGTGATAGTCGTACTGGTCGCGCTGGCCGCCGACCAACAGGCCGAGAACCTGCGGCAGGGCAAAGTCGTTCGACGTGTCGAGATAAAGCTCCGCGGCGGCCCGGAAGTCCGGCACGGCGATGCGCAGCACGCCGCCAGGGGCCAGAACCCGGCACCACTCGGCGAGCACGTCGCGGTACTCCTTGCGGCCGAAATGCTCCAGCACGTGGCAGGCATAGATCAGCTCTACGCTGCCGTCGGCGATGAAGGACAGGTCCTCGACCGGCCCGATGCGGTCGACATGCGGATAGTCGAGCGCATCGACATGGTAGAAGCCGGGAATGTGCTTCACGCCGCAGCCGAGGTGAAGTTTCTCGATTTTCATTGGGTGCTGCCCGTCCTGCCGTCGGCGCCGAGAGCGGCGCGGTTGTCCAAGTACCAGCGGATCGTCTGCCGGATGCCGTCTTCGAGCGCCACGCGTGGACGCCAGCCGAGCGCGTGCAGGCGATGGGAATCCATCAGCTTGCGCGGCGTGCCGTCCGGCTTGCTGGCGTCGAAACGCAGTTCGCCACCGAAGCCGGCCTCGCTGGCGATGAGAGTCGCAAGGTCGCGGATCGAGACTTCCTGCCCCGAGCCGACATTGATCGGCTCGTCGCCGTCATAGGCGTCCAGCAGGAAGACGATGGCGTCCGCGAGATCGTCGACATGCATGAACTCGCGCAGCGGCGTGCCGCTGCCCCAGATCTCGACCGTCTCGGCGCCGGTTTCGGCGGCTTCGACGAACTTGCGGATCAGGGCCGGCAGTACGTGGCTGGTGGCGAGGTCGAAATTGTCGTTGGGACCGTAGAGGTTGGTCGGCATCGCCGAGACATAGGAGAGGCCGTGCTGCCGGCGATAGGCCTGACAGAGATAGACGCCGGCGATCTTGGCGATCGCGTACCACTGGTTGGTCGGCTCCAGGGGCCCCGTCATCAGCGCGTCCTCGCGGATCGGCTGTTCTGCGAACTTCGGGTAGATGCAGGAGGAGCCGAGAAAGACGAGGCGGCGGACGCCGTGATCGGCGGCGGCGGCGATCACATTGGTCTGGATCTGCAGGTTGTCCTGCAGGAAGTCGACGGGTTGCCGGTCGTTGGCCAGAATGCCGCCGACGCGCGCCGCCGCCAGGATCACCGCGTCGGGCCGTTCGCTGGCGAAGAACTCGGCGACCGCGCGCTGGTCGGTCAGGTCCAGCTGCGCACGGGTGCGGGTGATGCTCTCCACGTTCTCGCGCGCCAGGCGCCGGCAGATTGCCGAGCCGACCATGCCGCGATGGCCGGCGACGAAGATCCGGCGCGATGCGCCGGCGGTGCTCTCGGCCGTCATCGCCTAGTCCTCGCGGCCATAGGCGCGGCGGGCATGGCGCTCGACGCGCAGCAACTCGAGATCCGCATCGACCATTTCGTCGACCAGTTCGGCAAAGCCGGTCGTGTGGCTCCAGCCGAGGCGCGCGCGCGCCTTGGACGGATCGCCGAGCAGAAGGTCGACTTCGGTCGGGCGGAAATATGCGGGATCGATGGCGACCAGCGTCTCTCCACTTGCCCGGTCGCGGCCCGTCTCTTCCACGCCCTCGCCGGACCAGACGATCTCGCGGCCGACGCGGGCGAAGGCGCGCTCGACGAACTCGCGCACCGTATGGGTCTCGCCGGTCGCCAGCACATAGTCGTCGGGCTCGGGCTGCTGCAGGATGCGCCACATGCCCTCGGCATAGTCGCGGGCATGGCCCCAGTCGCGGCGGGCGTCGAGATTGCCGAGATAGAGCTGCTTCTGAAGGCCGAGCTCGATCGCAGCGACCGCGCGGGTGATCTTGCGGGTGACGAAGGTCTCGCCGCGCAGCGGGCTCTCGTGATTGAACAGGATGCCGTTGCTGGCGTGGATGCCGTAGGCCTCGCGGTAGTTCACCGCGATCCAGTAGCCATAGAGCTTGGCGACGGCATAGGGCGAGCGCGGGTAGAAGGGCGTGGTCTCGCTTTGCGGCGTCTCGCGGACCTTGCCGAATAGCTCCGAGGTGGAAGCCTGGTAGAAGCGGCAGGACTTTTCCATGCCGAGGATGCGCAGGGCCTCAAGCAGGCGCAGCACGCCGGTCGCGTCGGCATTCGCCGTGTATTCCGGCGTTTCGAAGCTGACCATCACATGGCTCTGGGCGGCGAGATTGTAGATCTCGGCCGGCTGGATCTCCGCCACGAGACGGATCAGCGAAGAGCTGTCGGTGAGGTCGCCGTAGTGGAGAAAGAAGCGTCCGTCTCCCTCGTGCCGGTCGTGGATCAGGGGGTCGATCCGCCCGGTGTTGAAGGAAGAGGAACGACGCTTCAGCCCATGCACCTCGTAGCCCTTGTCGAGCAGGATGCGGGCGAGATAGGCGCCGTCCTGGCCGGTCACGCCGGTGATGAGCGCGCGGGGTGCGGTCATGTGAAGTCCCTGTGCGGATGCTTGAAGAACGGCTTGTCAGTCGTTCCTCCTACTGCACGCGAGGGACAAGGGCAACCGCCGCCGCTGTCCCGGCGGACGTGCGGCGGCGGGCACCGGCTTCGCCTGGAAGACTTGCGGCTGACGCGTGCGCGTCAGCCGCAATAGGCGAGCTTGTCCGGCTGGACCTTGAGTAAGGCGTCGCGCAGCTTGTCGAGAGCGCGGCTCTCGATCTGGCGGACGCGCTCCTTGGAGATACCGAGCTTCTGCCCGAGAGCCTCCAGGGTCTCGCCTTCCTCGCTCAGCCGGCGTTCGCGGACGATGCGCAGTTCTCGCTCGCTCAAGACCCCGAGCGCGGTCTCCAGCCAGCGCGTGCGCCGCTCGGTGTCGATGACGACGCCGACGGTTTCCTCCGGCAGGGGATCTTCGCTGACCAGGAAATCCTGCCGGTCGGCGCCCGATCCGTCGGATTCCAGCACGGGTGCGTTGAGCGAGGTGTCGGGGCCCGACAGCCGGGCGCTCATCGTCGCCACGTCCTGCACCTTGACGCCCATCGTTTCGGCGATCTTCTCCACCAACTCGCTTTCGCTGATGCGAGTCGTGCCGCTGGAGAGTTTCGCTCGCAGGCGGCGCAGGTTGAAGAACAGGGCCTTCTGCGTCGACGATGTTCCGCCGCGAACGATGGACCAGTTCCGTAGGATGTAATCCTGGATCGACGCGCGGATCCACCATGTGGCATAGGTGGAGAAGCGCACTTCGCGCTCCGGCTCGAACCGGGAGGCAGCCTCCAGAAGGCCGATATGGCCCTCCTGGATAAGGTCGCTCATAGATAATCCGAAATTGCGGTATTTCGCTGCGACCGCGATCACGAGGCGCATATGCGCCAGGCTGAGACGGTCGAGCGCGGCCTGGTTGCCTTCGTTGCGCCATGCAACGGCAAGCTGCTGTTCTTCCCCACGGCTGAGATAGGGCGCATTCATAGCGGCCCTGACAATCTGACGCCGGTTGCCCGAAAGATAACTCACGGTGTGTCCCTCCGCGTCCCGCCTCCTGTCCGGAGGCTTGGCCCCGGTGGCGATGCGGCCGCCACGTCGGTGCCCTGGTCTGCTATCGTCATATGATACGCAGCTACCGCGATATCGGTTCAGCCCGCCGGCTTCCGCGAAATCGGTAACAGCGGTTCTTGGTGCAAGCATGACCCCTGCATACGATCAGGACCAATAGAAGTTCCTCAAGATCGCGATAAGTTTACCTGATTGATCGGGCCGCAACATGGCACGCTGAGTCCCGAGGCCGCGGGCCAAACGAAAACGCCCGGCGCTTGGGAGCGCCGGGCGTCGAAGCATCGGACGGTGCCGTTGTCGCGGTCAGGCGGCTTCGGTCTGTTCCCCGTCCTCGTCTTCGGTCGCTGCGGCGGCGGCCTTGCGGCTGGCCGACTTGGCGAGATTCTGTTCGATCTGGCGGATCGCCTCGGTGTCCGAGCACTTGTTCACGGCAGCGATCTCGCGCGACATGCGGTCGAGGGCGGCCTCGTAGAGCTGACGCTCGGAGTAGGACTGCTCGGGTTGGCTCTCGGACCGGTAGAGGTCGCGAACCACCTCGGCAATGGCGATCAGGTCGCCGGAATTGATCTTCGCCTCGTATTCCTGGGCGCGGCGGCTCCACATGGTGCGCTTGACGCGCGGACGGCCGCGTACGGTCTCCAGCGCCTTCTTCACGGCGGGAGCATCGGCCAGCTTGCGCATGCCCACGGATGCGATCTTCGCGACCGGGACGCGCAACGTCATCTTGTCCTGCTCGAAATTGATCACCAGAAGTTCAAGCGCATATCCCGCGACATTCTGTTCCTCGATCGCAGTGATCTGTCCGACGCCGTGGGACGGATAGACAATGAACTCACCAGTCTTGAAACCCTGTCTCTGCGCGGTCTTCTTCATCGTTGTTGCCATACGCCTATGCTACTCCTGCGCAGTTGCGGCCAGAAGCCGGGGCGGCGCCTGAACGTCGCCCGTCCATGGAGAAAACGCACGTCCATCGGGCTTGTGGCTTCGCCACAACCCGTCGGAGTTCGTTATTCGATGATCAGCCGACCGAACTCTGGTCCCGGATCAGTTCTAGGAGGGATGCCGCCCCCCTTCGCATGCGGCGAAGGGTTCGCAACCATAAAAAAACCTCCGCGTGGAGGGGGAGACCACTGGTTCGATTACTGAGGAAAAGACTATATCACAAAACTTGTGGATTTCAAAACATGAGCCGGCAGCCGGAAGATTCCGGCGCCGTCGTCGTTGGCGGTTGCTTGCCGCGGGCGTGCCATGCCGGGGATTGGCCGTGCCAAGGGACACGGCGAAACCGCCCCGGCTTCAGTCGCCCGAGCCCGGTTCCGGCGAGAAATAGGCCTCGAGCTTGTTCGGCTTGCCGTCGAACTCCTCGGCTTCGGGCAAAGCGTCCTTCTTGACTGTCAGGTTCGGCCATTTGGACGCATATTCGGTATTCAGCTCCAGCCACTTCTCCAGGCCCGGCTCTGTGTCCGGCTTGATGGCATCGGCCGGGCATTCCGGCTCGCAGACGCCGCAATCGATGCACTCGTCCGGGTGGATGACGAGCATGTTCTCGCCTTCGTAGAAGCAGTCGACCGGACAGACTTCGACACAGTCGGTGTACTTGCACTTGATGCAGTTGTCCGTGACGATATAGGTCATCGCAATCCTCTCGCGGCGCCATTCCTGCCGCCGACCGGCGGGCACTGCCGCACTCGTGTCGCGGCCCTTTGGGTCAAGGCCCGGTCTCCGTTCCGCGGGGGCAGTCCGATGCGGGGTTCCGGCTTCCGGCCCGGACCCAAGGCCGGTCGGGCACCGGCCGGTGTGCGGGCGGTTCTTGCTGCCTGCGTACCGGGTTTGGCGATGGGCTTCAAGTTCGGAATATGTTGCCGATGATAGCTCCCGGAGAAGATTTTTCTCCACACTGGGCGCATCTCGTGCGCGGACCATCTGTGGCAGGGTCGTGCGCGCAAGCAGCGGAGATGTTTCAGCCCTTGTCGGTGAGCCGGTCGATCTGACGTCGCTGCCGTTTGGTCGGGCGGCCGCTGCCGCGCTCGCGCCGGCCGGGTGCCGGACCCTCGCGGCCGACAGGAGCCGCGCCGGCCGCGCCCTGGCCTCCGGCGTCCTCGTCCGCATCCTCCCCGTCATCGGAAATGGGCGGGGAGCTCGGCGAAGGAGCCAGATCTTCGTAGAGAAGGCGGGCTTCGGGTGCTGGCCCGCGCCGTGTGCCGGGCGCCAGAACCTTCAGAACGAGGATCCGGTTCGCCACGGCGATCGTGAGCACGTCGCCGTGGCGGATCGCCTTGGCCGGTGCCTGCGCCTTGTCGCGGTTCACCCGCACGTGGCCGCCGTTCACCAGCTTCTGGGCAAGGCTGCGCGACTTCACGATCCGGGCGAACCAAAGCCACTTGTCGAGCCGTTGCGGTGTCATGTCCGCAGGCGGTGTGGCCGATTCGCTGGTCGTCGTGTCGCTCACTCTTGCCGCTGTCCTCCGTCAGTCCTGCCGCCGGCCGGTCAGGAGCGTGGTTTCTTCTCCAGGTCGGCCTTGAGAGCCGCCAGTTTCGCAAACGGCGAATCCGGGTCAATCTCGCGCGCCGGACGTTCGGGCCGGGTGCCGCGCGGACGCTGGGCGTCGGGACGCGAGCCCTCGTTCCGGCCCTTGCCGCCGCCGCCGCGTGGCTGGTCGGGCCGGCCTTGCTGGCGATTGCCGCCCTTGCCGAAGCCGCGGCCCTTGGTCCGCTGCTTCTGGGCCTGACCTTCCGAGGCGTCGCCGCCGGCTGCGTCACCGCGCCGACCGCCACGTTGGCCATCGCGCTGGCCGCCCTGCGGCCGGCGATCGCGCCGGCCAGGTCGCCAGATCTCGATGGTGACCGTTTCCGTGGCCCCCTCTGCCGGGGCTGCCTCTGTGGCGGCAGCGTCCGCCGGGGCAGCAGAAGCGTCGGCCTCGCCTGCCTTGACCACCGGCTCTGCGGCAGCCTCTTCTGTGACCGGTTCGGCCTCAACCGCAACTGCTTGCGCGTCGGCAGGCGCTTCCGCCGGAGCCTCGACCGCGGGGGCCTCGACTGCGGGCACCTCGGGCGCTGCGGCTTCCGAAGTGGCGGCCACCGGACGGGTGACCTCGCGGATCTCGGGGCGATAGCCCAGCGACTTCAGCACCGCGGAGAAGTCCTCGCCGGCACAGCCGAGCAGCGAGGTCATCGCCACCGTGACGGTGAACGCACCGCCTTCGGCAACGGCCCCCTCGGGCGGAGACACGTCCGCATCGAGCGGCTTCCATGCCAGTAGCGGGCGGATCAGGTCGGCCAAGCGCTCGAGAATGTCGATACGCACGGCGCGCGGTCCGCAGACACGGAAACCGACGACCTTGTAGAGCGCCTTGGAAATCTCGGGGTCGACCGTGATGGAGGTGCGACCCGAGGCCGAGAGTTGCGGCAGCTCGGAAAGGCCGGGCATGTCCGGCTCGCCGTGCTTCAGCGCCCAGAGTTGGGCGATCAGGCGACTCGGTGCAGGCTTCAGCAGCGCCGGCACGAAGATGTGGTAGGCGCCGAAACGCACGCCGAGGCGGCGCAGTCCGGCCCGCATCGTCTGGTCCAGCTGGCGGACATCTTCCGCGATCTCGGACCGCTCGAGAATACCGAGGGCCTCGATCAGGCGGAAGGCGATCCCGCGAGCAAGTCCCTCGAGGCCTTCGCCGATCTCCAGATCGCGCAGCGGCTTCAGCACCGAGTCGATATGGGTGCGCAGCCACAGGACGAGGCGCGCCTCGACCTTTTCGCGGTCGGCAACGTCGAGGGTGTCCTCGCACAGGACGATGATACCCGGGGTCAGCACCGTGTCGCCGGCGATCACGCGGCCGACGATCTCGCCCTGCCAGCGCAGGGCGCCGTCCGAGGCAAGCGCGAAGTCGTCGTTGGCGGCGCGCGACAGACGGTCGGCGCGCTGGGTCAACTCGTTGGCCAGAGCCTTCTGGGCCGCAGCACGCAGAGCCTTGACGTCAGGGCCGTCGGCCGAGGGGTCCGGTGCAAAGCGGAAGCCCTGCAGTTGTCCGACATGCTGTCCTTCGACCAGCACGTCCCCTGCCGATGTTATTTCCGCTTCAAGCATGGCGTTCTCTCTCAGCCGTCGCATCAATACGCTTGTCCGCCGGTCGACGAAGCGCTGGGTGAGCCTGTCGTGCAATGCGTCGGACAGACGGTCTTCTACGCCGCGCGTCACGCCTTGCCAATGGGCGGGATCCGCAAGCCAGTCGCCACGGTTGGCGACGAAGGTCCAGGTGCGGATGTGGGCAATGCGGTTCGCCAGCGTGTCGATGTCGCCGTCGACCCGGTCGGCGAAGGCAACCTGGCGGGCGAACCAGTCGTCGGGAACGACCCCGTTGCGGGTCAGATGCGCATACAGCCCGGCGATCAGGTCGGCATGGTTCGCCGGTGCGATCTTGCGGTAGTCGGGAACCTGGCACACGTCCCAGAGCAGGCGCACCCGCTCCGGCGTTGCCGCGACCCGGCGGATGGCCTCGTCGCGCAGGGCATGGTCGAAGGCGGTCTCGTCGGCCGAGGGGGGCGCGCGGGTCAGGCCCTGTTCGCGAGGCGGCTCGTCCAGCGTGCGGCGCAGGCTCTCGACGCTGTCGAAGTCGAGCGCGCGATTGCGCCACTGGAAGACCTTGAGCGCGTCGAAACGGTGGCTTTCCAGCGCCTCGATCAGCTCCTCGTCGAACGGATCGACCCGGCCGGTGACGCCGAAGGTGCCGTCTCGGGTATGGCGGCCGGCGCGTCCGCCGATCTGGCCCATCTCGGCCGGCGTCAGCATGCGGTACTGGTAGCCGTCGAACTTGCGGATGCCGGCAAAGGCGATGTGGTCGACGTCGAGATTGAGGCCCATGCCGATCGCGTCGGTGGCGATCAGGTGCTCCACGTCGCCGTTCTGGAACAGCTCCACCTGGGCATTGCGGGTGCGCGGGCTGAGCGAGCCGAGGACGACGGCGGCGCCGCCATGCTGGCGGCGAAGCAGCTCGGCGATCGCATAAACCTCCGAGGAGGAGAAGGCGACCACGGCCGAGCGAGCGGGCAGGCGGGTGATCTTCTTCTGGCCCGAATACGCCAGGATCGACATGCGCGGCCGGGTGACCACGTTGAGACCCGGCAGCAGGCGCTCCAGCAGCGGGCGCGCCGTCGCGGAGCCGAGAAGAAGCGTCTCCAGCGTCCCGCGCATGTTGAGGATGCGGTCGGTGAAAACATGGCCGCGTTCCAGATCGCCTGCGAGCTGAACCTCGTCGATGGCAACGAAGTCGACGACGAGATCGAGCGGCATAGCCTCCACCGTCGACACCCAGTAGCGGGTATCGGGGGGGATGATCTTTTCCTCGCCGGTGACCAGCGCCACCTTGTCGGTGCCGACGCGCTCGGTGATGCGGCCATAGACCTCTCGCGCAAGAAGGCGCAGCGGCAGGCCGATGACACCCGTTTCGCGGGCGATCATCCGCTCGATGGCCAGATGGGTCTTGCCGGTATTGGTCGGGCCGAGCACCGCCGTGACCGTGCGCGCCCGCGCCTGCGGCGGCAGCGTGGTCCAGGTCGGGGCGGAGTAGCCCCCGGCCGAAAACGGCCTCGGTTTTCCGGAATGAAGCATTGGCTGCAGCTGTGCTGTGCGATCCGTGCCACGGCGGAACCCGCCGAGATCCGTTGCTAAGTAGAACCGCGCGACGGGAAGGCGTCCGGGTCCGGAGAGGTCTTGCGGCGGAAGCTTCGGGCGACCGCAAACCCGTTACCCCGAGAGGTAGCACAGTCCGCGCGGGGCTGTCGCCTTCTGTTTTCTGCAAGGACGAGCGGTTGCGAATCGCCCGGTGTTTCGCGGTGCGGCTGTTGCCGAACGGGGCCGGAGCGAAGTCTGCGAACCGGCTTCCGAAAGGGTGAACAGAACGAGTCCTGAACAAAGCCGGACCGAATCGACGACTCCGCGAGATTCAGGTTTCGTTCCCTACGAGATGTTGTGGATGGCGTCGATGGCAGGGCGAAATCGTGAATCTGCTCAAGGATTTGCGCCGGTCGATTCGGATCCGGACGGATTAGGGTCGAGTGTTTCAAAGCTTTCGATATCATTAATCGAATCATTAAAATTCACCAGGTAAAATTTACGCTCCGACGAACCGCGAACGAAGCCTGCCCGAATCGCTGACTTGACATTGTTCCCGATATGTTCTTCGCGTATATTGTGGTTCGGCGCGGCTATGGAGCTGGATGGTGATGCGCCATCCTGTGGTGTTCTGTAGCCTGCTGGAATGCGATTAACGGCTTCGTTTCATTCCGGGACGGTTTTCAGATTGCTAGTTGCCGGGCCTATCGGACCTCTTGCTCCCGCCGTCTTCCCTTGTTGCGGTGCAACAGCTAGAACGCGGTGACGCTAAGGCATGGACGGCGGCTCTGCGGGTCGTCCATCAGGAGGAGGGGCTGACTTGGCTATTCGGAAGATTCTCGTCGCCAACCGCTCGGAGATCGCGATCCGCATTTTCCGCGCGGCGAACGAACTGGGCATGCGCACCGTTGCTGTCTATGCGGAGCAGGACAAGCTCGCACTGCACCGGTTCAAGGCCGACGAGGCTTACCAGATCGGTCGCGGTCCGCATCTTGCGGAACCGCTCGGCCCGATCGAGGCCTATCTGTCCATCCCGGAGATCCTGCGTGTCGCGAAGGCGGCCGGGGTCGATGCCATCCATCCCGGCTACGGCTTCCTGTCGGAAAGCCCCGAATTCGCCGAAGCCTGCGCCGAGGCGGGAATCATCTTCATTGGCCCTTCGCCAGAGACCATGCGCCGGCTCGGCAACAAGGTCGCGGCTCGGAATCTGGCCATCGAGGCCGGGGTGCCGGTGATGCCGGCAACCGACCCGCTGCCCGACGATATGGACGAGGTGCGCCGGCTCGCCGCCGAAATCGGCTATCCGGTGATGCTCAAGGCCTCCTGGGGCGGCGGCGGCCGCGGCATGCGCGTCATCCGCGACGAGGAGGCTCTGCTGCGCGATGTGGCGGCGGCCAAGCGCGAGGCCAAGGCCGCCTTCGGCAAGGACGAGATCTATCTCGAGAAGCTGGTGGAGCGGGCGCGGCATGTCGAAGTGCAGATCCTCGGCGATGCGCATGGCAAGCTGGTGCATCTGTTCGAGCGAGACTGCTCGATCCAGCGTCGCCACCAGAAGGTCGTCGAGAGGGCGCCTGCTCCTTATCTCGATGCCGATCAACGCGCGGAGCTGAGCGAGTATGGCCTGAGGATCGGCCGGGCGGCGCATTATCGCGGTGCGGGCACCGTCGAGTTCCTGATGGATTCCGACACTGGCCGCTTCTATTTCATCGAGGTGAATCCGCGCGTGCAGGTCGAGCACACGGTGACCGAGGAGGTCACCGGCATCGACATCGTCAAGGCGCAGATCCGCATCGCGGCAGGCGCTATGATCGGCGAGCCGGCCTCAGGCGTGCCGGTACAGGAAGAGATCCGGCTGAACGGCCACGCCCTCCAGTGCCGCATCACCACTGAGGATCCGGAGCAGAATTTCATCCCCGACTACGGCCGGATCACCGCCTATCGCGGGGCCACCGGTTTCGGCATCCGGCTCGACGGCGGCACGGCCTATTCGGGTGCGGTGATCACGCGCTTCTATGATCCCTTGCTGGAAAAGGTAACGGCCTGGGCGCCGACGGCGGAAGAGGCCGCGCAGCGCATGGACCGTGCCTTGCGCGAGTTCCGTATCCGCGGCGTCGCGACCAATCTGGTGTTCCTGGAAAACGTGATCGGGCACCCGGATTTCCGGGCCAACAGCTACACGACGCGCTTCATCGACGAGACGCCGGCCCTGTTCCATCAGGTCACCCGTCGGGATAGGGCGACCAAGCTGCTCACCTATATCGCCGATGTCACCGTCAACGGCCATCCGGAGACCCGCAACCGGCCGCAGCCCCTCGCGGATGCTCCGGCGCCTGTCGCACCGGTCTATGAGGGCGAGATCCGCAAGGGCACCAAACAGCTCCTCGACGAGCTCGGCCCGCAGGGCTTCGCCGACTGGATGAAGGCGGAGCGACGGGCGCTGGTCACCGACACGACGATGCGCGATGCGCACCAGTCGCTGCTCGCGACCCGTATGCGCAGCTTCGACATTGTCGCGGTGGCGGATGCCTATGCCCGCGGCCTGCCGCAGCTCTTCTCGCTGGAATGCTGGGGCGGGGCGACCTTCGACGTGGCCATGCGCTTCCTCACCGAGGACCCGTGGGAGCGGCTGAGAGCCGTGCGCGAGCGCGTGCCCAACATCCTGCTGCAGATGCTGCTGCGCGGGGCGAATGGCGTCGGCTACACCAACTATCCCGACAACGTGGTGCGCGACTTCGTCGCCCGCGCAGCGGAGAACGGTGTCGACCTGTTCCGCGTCTTCGACTGCCTCAACTGGGTGGAGAACATGCGCGTCTCGCTCGATGCGGTGATCGAGGCGGACAAGCTGTGCGAGGGAACGATCTGCTACACGGGCGATCTGCTGGATGCGGCGCGGCCGAAATACGATCTTGCCTATTACGTGAAGCTGGCGAAGGAGCTGGAGCGGGCCGGCTGCCACATCCTCGGCGTCAAGGACATGGCCGGCCTGATGAAGCCGGAGGCGGCACGCCGCCTGTTCTCCGCCTTGAGGCAGGAGGTCGGCCTGCCGATCCACTTCCACACCCACGATACGTCCGGCATTTCCGCCGCGACCGTGCTGGCCGCGGTGGAGGCGGGCGTCGATGCCGTCGATGCCGCCATGGATGCCTTCTCGGGACTGACCTCGCAGCCGGCGCTGGGCTCACTTGCCGCGGCCCTTCGCGACGGGCCGCGCGACACCGGGCTCGATGCGCGCGCCATTCGTGAGATCTCCTTCTATTGGGAGGCGGCGCGCGCGCAGTACCGGGCGTTCGAGAGCGACCTCAAGGCGCCGGCCTCCGAGGTCTATCTGCACGAGATGCCGGGCGGCCAGTTTACCAACCTGAAGGAGCAGGCACGCTCGCTCGGCCTCGAGACCCGCTGGCACGAGGTGGCGCAGGCCTATCACGATGTCAACATGATGTTCGGCGACATCGTCAAGGTGACGCCGTCGTCGAAGGTGGTCGGCGATATGGCGCTGATGATGGTGGCGCAGGGGCTGTCGGTGGCTGATGTGATGACGCCGGAAAAGGACGTTGCCTTCCCCGAGAGCGTCGTCCAGATGATGCGCGGCGATCTCGGCCAGTCGCCCGGCGGATGGCCGAAGGACATCCAGTCCAAGGTGCTGAAGGGCGAGACGCCGATCACGGTGCGTCCCGGCTCGCTGCTTGCAGCCGATGATCTCGCCGCCCGTCGCAAGGAAGCGGCGGAAAAGACCGGCGGCGAGATCTCCGATACCGACCTTGCCTCCTACCTAATGTATCCGAAGGTCTTCACCGACTTTGCCGCCGCCCGCGACCGCTACGGCCCGGTCGACGTGCTGCCGACGCCGGTCTATTTCTACGGCCTGCCGGCGGGCGAGGAGATGATGATCGACTTGGAGCCAGGCAAGACACTCGTCGTACGGACCCAGGCGATCGGCGAGACGGATGAGACCGGCGAATGCAAGGTGTTCTTCGAGCTTAACGGCCAGCCGCGCATCATCAAGGTGCCGGACCGGGCGCATGGAGCGGCAGGAGCTGCGGCGCGTCGCAAGGTCGAGGACGGCAATGCCGCCCATGTCGGGGCGCCGATGCCGGGGGTCATCTCCACCGTTGCGGTGAAGGCGGGGCAAAGCGTGTCGCCGGGCGACGTGCTGGTGTCCATCGAGGCGATGAAGATGGAGACGGCGCTCCACGCCGACCGCGCGGGAACGGTGGCGGAGGTGCTGGCGAGCCCCGGCCAGCAGGTCGATGCCAAGGACTTGCTGGTGGTCTTCGCGGCGGAGGGCTGACGGGCCGATGGTGCTGAGGATTGCCGCTGCCGACCTGCGCCGGGTGTTCCTGCATCTGCAGGGCCTGTCCGATACGCCGTCGCGGCGCCTCGGGCAGGCGGAGCTGTGCGACCTGATCGACCGGCTCGGTTTCGTTCAGGTCGACAGCATCAATACGGTAACGCGCGCCCACCACCAGATCCTGTTCTCCCGCAACCAGACCTACCGGGAACCGCAGCTTACCCGGCTGCTGGAACGGGACCGGGTGCTGTTCGAGAACTGGACCCACGATGCGGCGGTGATCCCTTCGAGCGCCTATCCCTACTGGCGCCACCGCTTCGCGCGCCAGAAGGAGCGGCTGAAGGCGCGCTGGACCAATTGGCACGGGCACGACTTCCATGAGGAGATCGACCGGGTGCGCGACCATGTGCGGGTGAACGGTCCTTCGCGCGCTCGCGATTTCGATGGAGATCGTGCGCGCAAGGAGCCCGGCTGGTGGAACTGGCAGCCGGGAAAGACGGCGCTCGAGTACCTTTGGCGAACCGGCGAGATCGCGGTTACCGCACGGGACAATTTCGCCAAGATCTACGACCTGTCGGAGCGCGTGATCCCGCGCGAGCATTTGGAGCAGGACGTCACCCACACGGCCTTCGTCGATTGGGCGTGCCGCGAGGCCTTGCAGCGGCTGGGCGTCGGTACCTCCGGCGAGATCGCCGCCTTCTACGATCTCGTTTCGCCGGACGAGGCGAAGGCCTGGTGCGCGCGTGAAGCCGGCAGGTCCATCCTGCCGGTGGAGATCGATTTCGGACCTGGCCAGCCGAAGCGCGCGAGCGTTGCGCGGCCGGACATCGCCTCCCTGCTTGAGGAGGCCCCGGAGCCACCAGCGCGGATCCGCGCCTTGAGCCCGTTCGATCCCGTGTTACGGGACCGAAAGCGTGCCGAGCGGCTGTTCGGCTTCTTCTACCGGATCGAGGTTTTCGTGCCGGCGCCCAAGCGCACCTACGGCTACTATGTTTATCCCTTGATGGAGAAGGACCGGATGATCGGCCGGGCCGACCTGATCTGCCGGCGCGCGGAAGGGGAGTTGCTCGTGACGGCGTTCTGGCCGGAGCCGGGGGTGCGGCTCGGCGAAGGACGGCTCGCCCGTCTCGAAGCGGAGTTCGCTCGCATGGCGCGCTTCACCGGCATGGAGCGGGTGGTTTTCGCCGACGGCTGGCGGCGCGAGCTCCCGGGCTGACGCGCCGCTGCCGCTATCGGTTCTTGCCGATCAGTTTTTGGTGGAGAGGATCCGCTCGATCTCGTCCGGCGGATGGCCCGTCAGCGTTTTGTCGACCTCGGCAACGACGCGGCTTGCCACTTCCTTGTGAAAGGCCTTGCGCAGGTCGCCGAGAGTTCCCGGAGGAGCTACCACGATGAGCTTGGAGAAGCGGCCCTTGTGCGCCTCCTTGTAGAGCGTGTCGGCGATGCGGCTGGCGAAACGGTGCTTCTCGATCATGTGCCAGTCGGTGGGCTCCATGGCGCTGCGATGCGGGCCGGGGCCGTCGCTGCGCCGTCCGGGCGCGTCCGTTCCTTGATCCGAGGTCGAGGGATTGTCCTGCTCCAGGACCCTCAGGACCTCGAGATTGGGGTAATCCGCGTCGCCCTGGTTGCGGAAGAACAGTGCCTTCTCGCCATCTCCGACCAGAACCCAACTGTCGTGCTCGATGCGCAGACCGCTCATCGCAGGCCTCCTTTCGTGACGTGTCGGTCCGTTCATGCGGTGGCCGACCATTTGCCGACCCTGAACGGGATTTTCGCCCCAAGAGACACGTAGGTACGCGGGCTTCCGGTTTTAATGGGTGCAGCGTCAAGGGCGCTCAGAAAGTTCGGCGACAAGGGCGGCGCACCCCTCGTCCAGCATGCGAAACACATGGTCGAATCCTTCCGGCCCGCCGTAATAGGGGTCGGGCACGTCGCGGCAGAGAAAGCGGCGGATTTCAGCATGCGAACCGGCAGGCTTGCGGGCGCGAAGCTCGGCGAGATTGGCCGCATCCATGGCCAGGATCATGTCGAAGGTGTTAAAGTCGGCTGTCGCCACCTGCCGCGCGCGCTGCTCCGTCAGGTCGATGCCGTTGCGGGCGGCGACCGCGATGGAGCGCGGGTCCGGCGTCTTGCCGGTGTGCCAGGAGGCCGTGCCGGCACTGTCGACCGACACGGCGCGCTCGAGACCGGCGGCCCGGATGCGGTGGCGAAGAATACCCTCGGCCAGCGGCGAGCGGCAGATATTGCCAAGACAGACGAACAGGATCGCGCTCACTCATCCTCCTTACCGGTCGGATTTCTTTCCGGCGGTCTTTTGATCGGGCGGTTGTCATGCACCGCCGAGCGTGATCCCTTTATAGCAGCGCATGAAGGCGTGCAGTCGCCACACCTGCAGGAGATCGCCATGACCGAAAAACTGTCGCCGGAGGCTCGAACCGATGCTCTTGCCGGGCTGCCGGACTGGCGCGAGGTGGATGGGCGCGATGCGATCACCCGGACGTTTGCGTTCAAGGATTTCAACGAGGCCTTCGGCTTCATGATGCGGGTCGCTCTTGTCGCCGAGAAGCTGAACCACCATCCCGAATGGTCCAATGTATACCGGACGGTGGAAGTGGTGCTGTCGACCCATGATGCCGGCGGTCTCACCGATCTCGACATCCGACTTGCGCGGAAGATGGATGCGTTTGCGCAGGGGTGACCGGCACGCGCTTCAGGCGCGTTCCAGCAGGAAGACGTGGACCTCGTCGCCGTCTGTCTCGCGCGAGAGCAGTTTGTGTCCGGCCTCCTGGCAGAAATGCGGGATGTCGATGACGGACATCGGATCGGTGGACAGCACGCGCACCCGTGCACCTGCCGTCAGCCCGGCGATGGCCTTGCGGGTCTTGAGGACCGGCAGCGGGCATTTCAGCCCCTTGAGATCCAGTTCCAGATCAACCTTGTCCAATGTGCACTCCCCCCGATATGAGGGGCGGGCCGGCTCGGCGCCGGCGCGACCCCAGCTTTTCGCCCATCCCAAGCCTGCGGCCGGGTGGGCGGATTTTCAACCAGACAGGAGAATATGCCCGTGACCAGTAGCGGCAAGCCCGAGGCAATCGACATTCTGGATTTCTGGTGGACGGCGGGGCCTGCAAGGTGGTTCGCCCGCGACGATGGCTTCGACGCGAAGATCCGGGAAAATTTTGCGCCGCTTGTCGAGCAGGCCCGGGACGGGGCATTGGACGGCTGGGCCGAGACACCGCATGGCGCGCTCGCCCTGCTTCTTCTGCTCGACCAGTTTCCGCGCAACCTGTTTCGCGGCGATGCGCTGGCCTTTGCTTCGGACGCCAGGGCACGGCGCATTGCGGGAGCCGCCCTTGCCCAGGGGTTCGACCGTGCATTCCCGAAGGCGGCGCGCCCCTTTTTCTACCTGCCCTTCGAGCATTCCGAGGATATGGCGGACCAGGAACGCAGCGTCGACATGTTCCGCCGTCTCGGCGACGAGCAGTCCTATCTCTACGCCCTGATTCATCTGGACGTGATCCGGCGGTTCGGCCGTTTCCCCCATCGCAACGCGGCCCTGGGACGTGAGAGCACGCCCGCGGAAGCGGCCTTTCTGAAGGATGGCGGATTCAGCGCCTGAGCTGCCTGCCTAAAACTTGTGCACATAATTTAGCCACATTCGCTTGCCGGATGTGGCTATTTTTTGTGCAGACCTGACAGGCTTGGAAGGTCCCGGCCGCCTCGTGGAGGATAGTGTCTCAGACGATATACATCCCTTTGTAATTGTTCACTTTTCTAATTCTTTCGAGAGTGCATATCCGCGCGTTTTTGCGCCGCAACACGAGTTGGCACGCTCCTTGATACCTGAGAACCGGCGTTAATCGGATCGCCCGGTTGTCAGGCCCTGTCGGCAACCTCCGGTCCGCCAAATCCAGCCGAAACGCGCCTGCCGCAACGGGCCGGGGAAGCGAAGCAGGGAAAGGAACGGAAGCGAGCATGAAAATCGTGATGGCCATCATCAAGCCGTTCAAGCTCGACGAGGTGCGCGACGCCCTCACGAGCATCGGCGTTCAGGGACTGACGGTAACCGAGGTCAAGGGCTACGGGCGGCAGAAGGGGCACACCGAAATCTATCGCGGTACCGAGTATGCCGTGAGCTTCCTGCCCAAGTTGAAGATCGAGGTCGCGGTCACCTCGGAGCTTGCCGACAAGGTGGTGGAGGCGATCGCAAGCGCCGCCAAGACCGGCCAGATCGGCGACGGCAAGATCTTCGTCTACGCGCTCGACCAGGTTCAGCGCATCCGCACCGGCGAAACCGACGCCACCGCGCTTTGATCCATTCGAGCAGGGGAATTCCAATGAAAGCAACTCTCAAACTTGCCGGAACGGCCTCGCTTGCGCTTCTCGCGGCGGCTGGCGCGGCTCTCGCGCAGGATACGGCGGCGGCTCCCGAGGCGCCCCAGTATGCGCTGGCCTCGGAGACGGCCTACATCTTCAACACGCTGCTGTTCCTTCTCGGCGGCTTCCTGGTCATGTGGATGGCGGCCGGTTTCGCCATGCTCGAGGCCGGCATGGTGCGGGCCAAGAACGTCTCCATGCAGTGCCTGAAGAACATCACGCTGTACTCGATCGCTGGCCTGATGTTCTGGATCACCGGCTACAACCTGATGTACACCGGCGTCGACGGCGGCTACATCGGCTCCTTCGGTCCGTATGCCTTCGATGCGGTCGGCGGCAACGCCCTCGACACGGGCTATTCGACCGCTTCCGACTGGTTCTTCCAGATGGTGTTCTGCGCCACCACCGCCTCAATCGTTTCCGGCACGCTGGCTGAGCGCATCAGGCTGTGGCCCTTCCTTGCCTTCACCGTCGTTCTGACCGGCTTCATCTATCCGATCGCCGGCTCCTGGCAGTGGGGGGCTGGCTGGCTCAACGGCATGGGCTTCTCGGACTTCGCCGGTTCCACGCTCGTCCACTCGGTTGGCGGCTGGGCGGCGCTCGCCGGTGCCCTCGTACTCGGTGCGCGTACCGGCAAGTATACGGCCAATGGTGTGCACCCGATGCCTGGCTCGTCCATGCCGCTCGCGACGCTCGGCACATTCATCCTGTGGCTCGGTTGGTTCGGCTTCAACGGCGCCTCGCAGCTTGCCATGGGCACCATCGGCGATGTGACGGACATCTCGCGCATCTTTGCCAACACCAATATGGCGGCTGCCGCCGGTGTGGTCGTAGCCGTGATTCTGACGCAGGTCCTGTACAAGAAGGTCGACGTGACGATGGCCCTGAACGGCGCCCTTGCCGGTCTGGTCTCCATTACCGCGGAGCCGCTTGCTCCGTCCGTCTGGCAGGCTGTGTTCATCGGCGCCGTTGGCGGCGTGATCGTCGTCTTCGCCGTGCCGCTGCTCGACAAGCTGAAGATCGACGATGTCGTCGGCGCCATCCCGGTCCATCTTGTGGCCGGCATCTGGGGCACGCTGATCGTGCCGCTGTCCAACAGCGATGCGACCTACTCGGTCCAGATTATCGGCATCGTCGCCTATGGCGTCTTTACCTTCGTGATCAGCCTGGTCGTCTGGCTGATCCTGAAGTCGACGATCGGTATCCGCGCGTCGGCCGAAGAAGAGGCGCTTGGCCTCGACAAGGCCGAGGTCGGCATCGAGGCCTATCCGGAATTCGGTCAGGGCAGCCAGCGCGTCTGAGCCCTGCCGACCTATCTCCCGAAGCAGCCGCCGTGACCGACGGTTGCACCTTGAAGCCCGGGGCCCGTGCCCCGGGCTTTTTTTGTTCTCGATTGCGAGGGGCTGTTGCCGATTGCCTGCAAGGTGCCGGGCGGCCATCCTCGTTCGCCTGCGACCGCGATTCGCCTGGCGGTCTGCCGCGCCGTGGCCGTTGTTCGAGAGCCCGCTCGGATCTTCGTCCGGCACAACGAGGACTTGTCATGCCGCTGATCGCTTCGATTCCGCTTACCGTGTTGCCGCTGATCGCCTACAACATCGTCGCTTTCGGCCTGTTCGGTGCCGGCGGCAACCCTTGGCTCGTTCCTGTCGTCACGCTCGACCTTGTGTCGGGGACGAGCTTTTCGTTGCTGGGCGGCGACCTGATGATCCTTTGCGCCCTGCTGCTGCTTTTCCTCGAATTGCTGAAAGCAACCCGCACCGGGGTCTCGGCGCTTGCGGACCACATCTTCTCGACGCTGGTCTTCATCGCCTACCTCGTGGAGTTTCTCACGGTGGGCAAGGCCGCAACGTCGGTGTTCTTCATCCTGATGTGCGTGTCGTTGGTCGACGTGATCGCGGGCTTTTCGATCACCATCACCGGCGCTCGCCGCGATTTCGGCGTGTCCAACGGCGATCAGTATCGTTGACGGCCGCGCGGGGTCGTTGCCGACCTAACGCTCCTGAAAAGCGGGGACAAGGACGCGCTGCTGTCTTCCCCTGCGTCAAAAGTTAACAAAAGGTTATCGACTGGCACGGCATTTGCGCTAAATTCCCTAGGAACAACGCCAATGTATCAAATTGGCACGCCTGGGAGGCGGAAATGCGGATCGAGCAGGGCAGACGTCCCGCGGCAGGACCAGGAGAGTACCGTAGGGTCACCAGCACGGTGTCCTCGACGGGCGATGGGCCACCTGCGTCTGCCGCCCGTGCCGTCGTCCCGGTCGCGCCGGTCAGCGAGCCGCGCAGCGATCGTTTTGCCCGTCTCTACCGACCGAATGCCGCCTTTCTCGCTCAGCTGATCGCCATGCGCGAGTACGTTCCGCAAATGCGGGTGCGGCGACGGGCGGCTCCCGATCAGGCGGTGGATGCTTATCGGGTCGCGGAGCGTCAGCCGCGTCTGGCCGTTCCCGGCCGGGTCCTGGCCGTCAGCCGCTGACGCGTACTCTTTCAGTTCTTGATGCCGTGAAGGAAAGGGCCCGCGCGTTGCGCGGGCCTTTGGCTTGCCTGCAGGCTCAATAGCCGATGGCGCATCCGTCCTTGCGCGGATCGGAGCCGCCGACCAGCACGCCGCGGCTGCGGTCGATCAGGATCGCCTGTCCGCCGCCGATGGCTTCCTGGACGATGTCGACCTGATGGCCGAGCTTGCGCAGGCCTTCCACGGTGTCCTGCGGCACGTGACGCTCGGCCTGGAGCACGTGCGTGGTCTCGTCGAAGAACATGCGCGGGGCGTCGATGGCCTCCTGCGGGTCCATGCCGAAATCGACGATGTTGCTTAGCACATGGGCATGGCCGCAGGGCTGGTAGCCGCCTCCCATCACGCCGAAGGAGAGATAGGGGCGGCCGTCCTTCAGCGCCATGGCCGGGATGATGGTGTGCAAAGGCCGCTTGCCGCCATCGATGCAGTTCGGATGCCCCGGCTCCAGGCGGAAACAGGCGCCGCGGTTCTGCAGCATGACGCCGCTTTTCGGTGCGCAGATGCCGGACCCGAAGCTCTTGTAAACGGAGTTGATGAAGGAGACGGCCGTGCCTTCGCCGTCGACCACCGTCAGGTAGATCGTGTCCGACGAGGGGCCGAGCAGGGCAGGCGGGATCTCCGGGATGCGGGCCGACGGGGAGATCCTGCTCGCCAGCTTGTCGAGATAGGCGGAGGCGAGAAAGGCGTCCGGCCCGTGCTGCATGTGGTCCGGATCGGCGAGGAACAGGTCGCGTACCGAATAGGCGAGGCGGCCGGCCTCCAGTTCGAGATGGAAGCGGGTGGCACTGAGCGGATCGAGAGAGGCGAGGTCGAAACGCTCCAGCAGGCCCAGCATGACAAGCGCGATGAACCCCTGGCCGTTGGGCGGGAGCTCGGCGACGTCGATGCCGCGATAGGAGCGGATCACCGGCGGCATCGGCAAGGTGGTCATGCCGGCGAGATCATCGAGGCTCATCAAACCGCCGCGGGCTGCCAGCGTGTCGACGATATCGCGGGCGACCTCGCCCTCGTAGAAGCCGGAGGGGCCTTCCGAGGCGATCTTCTGCAGCGTGCGTGCCAGGGCCGGCTGGCGGACGATGTCGCCGGCCTTGGGCGCGGCGCCGCCGAAGAGATAGCTGTCGCGCGCACCCGGGTCGGCGGCAAGCTTGGGAACCGCCAGCGCCCAGTCATGGGCAACGCGCGGGGCGACCGGGTAGCCGTCCCTGGCATAGGAGATCGCGCGCTTGAGCACTTCGGCGAAGCCGCGGCGGCCGTGAGCGGCAAGAAGGTCGTGCCAGGCGCGAATGGCTCCCGGCACGGTGACCGAATGGGGTCCCTGTGCGTCGATGCTCGTTACGCCGAGTTCGGCAAGCCGCGCGAGCGTTGCCGCCTTGGGTGCGGGGCCTGAGCCGTTGATCCCGTGGACCGACCCGTCGGGCCGGGCGACGATGGCGAAACAGTCGCCACCGATGCCGGTCATCTGCGGCTCGACGACCGCAAGCACCGCCGAGGCGGCCACGGCGGCGTCGACGGCGTTGCCCCCGGCCTGCAGCATTTCCAGTGCGGCCGCGCTTGCCAGCGGATGCGAGGTTGCCGCCATCGCGGTGGTGGCATGGACGCAGGAGCGTCCCGGTGCATGGAAGTCGCGCATGGTCCATCCTTGTTCTGGTCTTGCACCGGTTCGCGAACCTTGAGGATCGGCCGGCCGTCAGGCGGGAAGGTCCGCCGGTCGGCGGGAGGATTTTCGTCTCTGGGGAACGAGTGCTTGTCGTTCTTGTCCGTTGGTGGCAAGCGGTGACGCTGCTAGCCATGGACTGGCAAAGATTATCGGATGCCGGCACGGAGACCATAGAAAATGAGCAAACTGACCCTTTCCAGCGCGGAAAAGATTGTCGATACGGCGCTCGCCAAGGGCGCTGAACTCGGCCTCAAGCCGCTCACCGTCGCCGTGCTCGACGCCGGCGGCCATCTTGTCGCGCTGAAGCGCCAGGACGGATCCTCGATCCTGCGGCCCCAGGTGGCGAGCGGCAAGGCCTACGGGGCGATTGCGGTGGGGGCCGGTTCGCGCTGGCTCGACGAGAATGCAAAGACACGCCCGCATTTCGTGCAGGCCCTGAATGGCGTCGCGGGCGGCGCCATCGTTCCGGTGCCGGGCGGCGTGCTGATTCGCGCAGGCGAAGGTGGCGAGATTCTCGGTGCCGTGGGCATCAGCGGCGACACCTCGGACAATGATGAGGCCTGCGCGGTGGCGGGCATCGAAGCGGTCGGCTTCGGCGCCGACCGCGGCTGACGTCGGAATCCGGCGGCCGGCTGCGAACTACTCGCGGCTGCCGCCGGCGATGGCGTCGATTTTCTTCTGCATGTCGGCGAGCTGCTTCTTCAGCGCGTCGAGATCGTCGGCGCTCGCAGGTCCGGCGCCTTTCGCAGGGTCTGCCGCCCGTGCCTGGGCTTCCCCTTCCTTTCCCGTGCCGAAGGGCAGGAACATGCGCATGGCGCGATCGAAGATCTCCGCGTTGCGCTTCACCTGGTCCTCGATCGCATCGAAGGCTGTGGAGCCGAAGGCGTTGGCCATCTGCTCGCGCAGCTTGTCCTGCTCCCTGGTGAGCGAGGATATCGAGAAGTCGAGATAGGACGGCACCACGTTCTGCATGCTGTCGCCATAGAAGCGGATCAGCTGACGCAGGAACGTGATCGGCAGCAGGTTCTGCCCCTTGTTCTCTTGCTCGAAGATGATCTGGGTGAGCACGGAGCGGGTGATGTCGTCGCCCGTCTTCGCGTCGTAGACGACGAAATCTTCCTCGTCCTTCACCATCAGGGCGAGGTCTTCCAGCGTTACGTATGTGCTTGTCCCGGTGTTGTAGAGACGCCGGTTTGCGTATTTCTTGATGATGGTCGGCTCGTTGCTTTTTGTAGCCATGTCGATTTTCGGATCCCGGCTTCGCGCCCCGGCCCGCAAGCCGTTGCGGCATTCCTCCCTGGGTCGCGGCCGGCAGATCAACCTGCACCTTCCGCGACTTTGTCCTGTCGCACGATAAGCCAATCGTGGGCGGGCGCACCACCGTTTTGTCAAACTTGTCAGGCGGCACCCGAACTGCACCGAAAGGATGACCCGGCGAGCGGGAAAATTGCCGATGGCTACGGGGTGTTGCGGTTGACACTTGGCGGGCGGGCGTCTCTAGTTTGCGAGAAACGCGCAGGCAGCCGAACAATAACCAAGGGGATTGCTCGCGCCACGGGAGGTCCGGTTTTTCGGGAGATCATGAAATGAGCGCATCCAACGACGTCGTCATCGTCAGCGCAACGCGTACCGCTGTCGGATCCTTCAACGGCGCCTTCGCAAACACGCCCGCCCATGAGCTCGGGGCTGCGGCGATCCGCTCGGCACTCGAGCGCGCCTCGGTTGCTGCCGCCGATGTCGACGAGGTCGTGTTCGGCCAGGTGTTGACGGCCGGCCAGGGCCAGAACCCGGCGCGCCAGGCCGCCATTCTTGCCGGTATCCCCGACAGCGCGACCGCCTGGGTGCTGAACCAGGTCTGCGGTTCGGGCCTGCGCACCGTCGCCATCGCCATGCAGCAGATCGCTGCCGGAGATGCCTCCATCATCGTTGCCGGCGGCCAGGAGAACATGTCCCTGTCGCCGCACTGCGCCCATATGCGCGCCGGCTACAAGATGGGCGACTACAAGATGATCGACACGATGATCAAGGATGGCCTGTGGGACGCCTTCAACGGCTACCACATGGGCCAGACGGCCGAGAATGTCGCACAGAAGTGGCAGATCTCCCGCGAGCAGCAGGACGAGTTTGCGGTCGCCTCGCAGAACAAGGCGGAAGCCGCACAGAAGGCCGGCCGCTTCAAGGACGAGATCACGCCGGTGACGATCAAGGAGCGCAAGGGAGACCGGATCGTCGAGGACGACGAGTATATCCGCCACGGCGCCAGCCTCGACAGCATGGCCAAGCTGCGCCCGGCCTTCGCTAAGGAAGGCTCGGTGACGGCGGGCAATGCGTCCGGTATCAACGACGGCGCGGCCGCGCTGGTGGTGATGAGCGCGGCAGAGGCTGCGCGCCGCGGCCTGACTCCTCTGGCGCGGGTCGCCTCCTGGGCAACCGCCGGCGTCGATCCGACGATCATGGGCTCCGGCCCGATCCCGGCCTCGCGCAAGGCGCTGGCCAAGGCCGGCTGGAAGGTCGAGGACCTCGATCTCGTGGAGGCCAACGAGGCCTTTGCCGCCCAGGCCTGTGCGGTGAACAAGGACATGGGCTGGAACCCGGACATCGTGAACGTGAACGGCGGCGCGATCGCCATCGGTCACCCGATCGGCGCCTCGGGCGCGCGCGTGCTCGTCACGCTGCTGCACGAGATGGCGCGCCGCGACGCCAAGAAGGGCCTGGCGACGCTGTGCATCGGCGGCGGCATGGGCGTGGCGCTCTGCGTGGAACGCTGACCATCATTTGATGGCGGGCGCTTGATGCCGGTCAAGGCACAGGCGGCCGCCATCGGCTGGACTGCGGGCATGAGCCGGATCGGCTCTTCGCCTGCGACCGGCGACCGGGCCAGTCGGCGGCGGCTGGCACGGCAGCGCGAGCTGAACGGGAGGAAATGCATGAGCAATGTGGCAATCGTGACGGGTGGTACGCGTGGCATCGGCGCCGCCATCTCCAAGGCCCTGAAGGCCGCAGGCTACACGGTGGCGGCGACCTATGCCGGCAACACCGAGAAGGCCGAGGCGTTCAAGGCGGAGACGGGCATCCACGTCTACAAGTGGGATGTCGCCGATCCCGAGGCCTGCAACCAGGGTGTGGCGCAGGTGGTTTCCGACCTCGGTGCCGTGGAGGTGCTCGTCAACAATGCAGGCATCACCCGTGACGGCTGGTTCCACAAGATGGACTTCGAGCAGTGGTCGGCGGTGATCCGCACCAATCTCGATTCCATGTTCACCATGACGCGCCCGGTCATCGACGGCATGCGCGAGCGTGGCCACGGCCGCATCATCAACATCTCGTCCATAAACGGACAGAAGGGCCAGCTCGGCCAGACCAACTACTCGGCCGCCAAGGCCGGCGTGATCGGTTTCACCAAGGCGCTGGCTTCCGAAAACGCCCGCAAGGGCATCACGGTCAACGCCATCTGCCCGGGCTATATCGACACCGACATGGTGGCGGCGGTGCCGGAAAAGGTTCTGGAGGGGATCATCGCCGGCATTCCGGTCGGCCGGCTCGGCCAGGCGGAGGAGATCGCTGCGGCGGTTGCTTATCTTGCCTCGAAGGAAGCTGCGTTCATGACCGGTGCCGTGCTGACGATCAATGGCGGCCAGTACTACGCCAACGGCTGATCACGCGCGCGAGCGAACACGATCTCGAAAGGGCTCCTGCCTCGGGTAGGGGCCCTTTTTCGTTGGTGTCCGCACGAGGGGTGTCACGGCCGCGGCAGGATCTGCGAACCGCATAACGAAAGAGGCCGGCGCTTGCGCACCGGCCTCTTTTTCGCGTTTTCCAGGGCAGCCGTTTTGCGGCCGCCGCAGGATCACACGTCGTCCTTCACCGCCAGGATCTGGCGGCCCCGGTACATGCCCGTCTTCAGGTCGACGTGATGCGGGCGGCGAAGTTCGCCCGAATCCTTGTCCTCGACATAGGTCGGCTGCTTCAGGGCGTCCGCGGAGCGACGCGCGCCGCGCTTCATGCGCGTGGTTTTTCTCTTCGGAACGGCCATTGTCGTACTCTCCGTCGTGCAATATCCCGCGAAACCCGGACCGGGTCAGCCCGGGGCGTGGGTCTACACGGTGTGCAGGAATGGCGGGCTTATACCGGACCTTTTGCCGCTTTGCCAGCCCGAAAGTCAGAAAATTTGTCGTGTCCGGGCGATTCTTTCCGTCGCGATCAGGGGCCAAAACCGGGGATGCAGTCCAGATGCGGCTCGATCGCCGCGGCCCGGCCGCGATTGATCCGCGCCAGCCGGTCGTGGCCGGGGCGCGGCCGGGCCGGATTGCGGGCGATCGGGTTGGGAAGCGCCGTGGCCAAGCGCGCCGCTTCCGTACGATCGAGGTCCTTCGCGGGCTTGCCGAACCAGGCCTGCGCAGCGGCTTCCGCCCCGAAGACGCCTTCACCCCATTCCGCGATGTTGAGGTAGATTTCCAGGATCCGCCGCTTGGTCAGCATGGCGTCGATCATCAGCGCCAGCGGCAGTTCCACGGCCTTGCGGACATAGCTGCGGTCGTTCCACAGGAACAGGTTCTTGGCGACCTGCATGGTGATGGTCGAGGCGCCGCGCACGTTGTCGCCGTCGTTCAGCGCGGCGATCTGGCTCTCCAGTGCCTCCCAGTCGACGCCGCCATGCTGGCAGAAGCGGGCATCCTCCGAGGCGACGACGGACCGCACGAGATGCGGAGAGATTGCGTCGAGGGACACATAGTCGCGATCGACCCAGAGCCCCTGGACATAGCGGGCGAGCATCAGCGTACTGACGGGCGGCACCACGGCCCAAAGCAGGGTCAGGACGGGCGGCAGCAGCACAATGGCGAGAAGCGTACGCAGCACGATCCGCCGCAATCGCCTGCGGCGCGGCCGCCGCGTCTCGCTCCTGACTTCGCCTTCGCTCATTCGCCCCCGCCGTCCGCCGTGCCGATCCCCTCGCGCACGGTGCCACACTGTGGCGAGGGAATACAGGTTGGCAATGTCTCAGACAACAGATGGTCGTCTGCCGCCACCGAACCTTCCTGGAAGTGGTTGACCTTCGCCGGGTTTTTCGACACTGAGGCGAGGCGCCGGCGGATCGAGGCCGGCCCCCGTTCCTTAAGGTTTTCCGGAGCCGTTCCCGTGACTGCCGATGCCGCCGACCAGCTTGCCGCCGATGCAGGGCGGTTCGAGGCAATGCTCGACAACCTGCTTGCCTTGCAGCCGTGCGAAGAGGAGCCGGCGCGTCCCGACCGGCTCGTCGAAGCAATGCGCTATGCGGTGCTCGGGGGCGGCAAGCGGCTGCGCCCGGGTCTGATGATCGCGGCGGCGCGGCTTTTCGGTCGCGACGACGAGGGCGTGCTCGTCGCGGCCGCCGCTCTAGAATGCATCCACTGCTATTCGCTCGTCCATGACGATCTTCCGGCGATGGACGACGACGACCTGCGCCGCGGCCGGCCGACGGTTCACCGCGCCTTCGACGAGGCGACGGCGATCCTTGCCGGCGATGCGCTGCTGACGCTGGCCTTCGATCTCGTCGCCGATCCGCGGGTGCATGCAGATGCCGGCGTCCGGCTGTCGGCGTCGTGCGACCTGGCGCGCGCCGCCGGTGTCGGCGGCATGGCGGGCGGGCAGATGCTCGATCTTGCGGCCGAGCACAGCGCGCTCGGCGAGGCGGAGATCCGCCTGTTGCAGTCGATGAAGACCGGCGCGCTGATCCGCTATGCAGCGCGCACCGGCGCACGCCTTGCCGGCGCGTCCAGCGAGGATGTCGAGAGGTTGACCCGGTTCGGCGAGGTGATCGGCCTTGCGTTTCAACTGGCCGACGACCTGCTCGACGTCGAGGGCGATGCGGTTGCGCTCGGCAAGGCGGCCGGCAAGGATGCGGCGGCCGGCAAGGCGACGCTGGTCGCGCTCAAGGGCGCCGAGTGGACACGCGCGGAGCTTTCCCGGCTGGTGGGCGAGGCGGAGACGCTGCTGGTGCCTTACGGGACCCGCGCGGCGCCGCTTGCGGGGCTTGCCCGGTTCGTTGCTGCTCGCGACCGCTGAGGGTCCCGACCGCCCGGATTTCACCATTTCAGCCGACAAAGCTGCGCATGTGGAAGCTCCCGGCTTCCGGCGACTGCGCATGTGCGCGACCGAAAGGGCAGGCATGCCTTGCGAGGCAGCCAGCGTGGCAGGGCGCGGCAGGGTTCGCCCGCAGATAAGCCAGACAGCGCGGCACGTCGTAGCCGGCTTCCGACAGGGCGCCGGCTGGGCAAGCGGACATGCAGGGCGTGCCGGAGCAGGCCGGGCAGGGGCCTTCTGCGGGTGACGCCGCGGGTACGGCCAACGGCTCCGACGACAGGAAGGCCGCACGCAGGCCTGCCCAGGGGCCGAACTCGCGATGCGCCAGCACACCCATCGGCGAGCGCGAGAAACCGCCGGCCCTCAGTGTCCAGCGCTGGAAGGGATGGTAGGGAGGGCCTTCGAAGGGAAAGACGATGCCGAGGCCCTCGCTCTCGGCCAACCCGGTCAGGACCCGGCGCGTGAAGCGATCCAGCGGGTCCGGCAGGCCGTCGGCCGCTTCGGGACTGCTTGCGAAGACTTCGAAGAGGGCGTTGGAAAGACTGCCGACAACGAATACCGCACGGGCAGCATGGCCTGTCCCGGTGTGGGGCACCTCGTCCTCCGGGACGGGCTCGAACCGGCCGAGCAGGCAAAACCCGGCGCGAGCGAGCCCGTCGCCGAGACCGGCGAGCCAGGCGGCATCCCGCGCCGGGTGCGATGTCACTTCAGCCGGTCGCGCTTGGCCAGGGTGCGCAGGCGCAGGGCGTTCAGGCGGATGAAGCCGGCCGCGTCCTTCTGGTCGTAGGCGCCGCGATCGTCCTCGAACGTCACCAGCTCCTCGGAGTAGAGCGAGTAGGGCGACTGGCGGCCGACGACGATGACGTTGCCCTTGTAGAGCTTGAGGCGGACCTCGCCGGCGACCTTTTCCTGGCTCTTGTCGATAGCTGCCTGCAGCATCTCGCGCTCCGGCGAGAACCAGAAGCCGTTGTAGATGAGCTCCGCATAGCGCGGCATCAGTTCGTCCTTCAGGTGGCTGGCGCCGCGGTCCAGGGTGATCGACTCGATCGCCCGGTGGGCGGTGAGCAGGATCGTGCCGCCCGGCGTCTCGTAGACGCCGCGCGACTTCATGCCGACGAAGCGGTTCTCGACGAGGTCGAGGCGGCCGATGCCGTTCTCGCGGCCATACTCGTTCAGCTTGGCGAAGAGGGTTGCCGGCGACAGCTTCTCGCCGTTGAGCGACACGGCGTCGCCCTTCTCGAAGCCGATGGTGACCTCGGTGGGAACGTCCGGCGCCTCCATCGGGTCGACGGTGCGCTGGTAGACATATGCCGGCGGCTCCTCCCACGGATCCTCGAGAACCTTACCCTCGGACGAGGAGTGCAGCATGTTGGCGTCGACCGAGAACGGCGCCTCGCCGCGCTTGTCCTTCGGCACCGGAATCTGGTGCTGCTCGGCGAATTCGATGAGGTCGGTACGGGACTTGAAGGTCCAGTCGCGCCACGGGGCGATGACCTTGATGTCCGGGTCGAGCGCATAGGCCGACAGCTCGAAGCGGACCTGATCGTTGCCCTTGCCGGTGGCGCCGTGGGCGATCGCGTCGGCGCCGGTCTCGTGGGCGATCTCGATCAGCCGCTTGGAGATCAGCGGGCGGGCGATGGAGGTGCCGAGCAGGTAGACGCCCTCGTAGACGGCATTGGCACGGAACATCGGGAAGACGAAGTCGCGGATGAATTCCTCGCGCAAATCGTCGATATGGATTTCCTTGATGCCGAGCAGCTCGGCCTTCTTGCGCGCCGGCTCCAGTTCCTCGCCCTGGCCGAGGTCGGCGGTGAAGGTCACCACTTCGCAGCCGTATTCGGTCTGCAGCCACTTCAGGATGATCGAGGTATCGAGGCCGCCGGAATAGGCGAGCACCACCTTCTTGATGTCTTTGTGTGCCATGGGGTCCGTAGTTCCAGTCCTGGGCAGGTTGAGGGGATCCGTGCGCCGGCACGGGCCGGCAGGTCGCCGCTGGTGAAATTCGCGCGCACTGTAGCCCTTGGGCGCCGGAGCGCAAGCCGGGAAACCCCGAAGCGCTGCGGTTCCGCGCCGAAATTCAGCCGCGTGGAACGGGCCGCCAGCCGGGAGGTGCCATCTCGAAGCCGGCAAACTCGAAGCCGGGCGCCACGGTGCAACCGACCAGCGTCCAGCGGCCGAGGCTTTCGGCCGTCTGCCACGCTCCTGCCGGCACGATGCCTTGCGGGTGCTGGCCGGCAGCGAGGTCGTTCCCCAGACGCATGGCACGGGCATCGTGTCCGTTCTCCGAGATGGTCAGGGCGAGCGGCCCGCCGGCATGCCAGTGCCAGATCTCGACTGCATCCACACGGTGCCAGGCCGACAATTCGCCAGCCTCCAGCAGGTAGTAGATGGCGGTCGACCGGGCGCGGCCCGCGGCATCCGTCTCGCTGTCGCGGAACGTCTCCCGGTAGTGCCCGCCTTCGGGATGCGGCGCGAGGCCGAGCATCGAGATGATCTCGGCGGCGGTCATGTCGGCGTCGAACACGGCGGTCGGCTCCAGCGGGCGGTCAGAACGTGTCCTTGCGGCGCCGGATCTCGGCAAAGACCGCCGCATCGCTTGCCCCTTCGAGGCCCAGGTGCTTGCGGATGGCCGGGTCGCCGGGCCGCAGGAACGGATTTGTCGCCAGTTCTGCCGCCATCGTCGTCGGCAGCGTCGGCAAGCCCTTCTGCCGCAGGCTCTCCACCTCGGCAACACGCGCCTTCAAGGCGGCGTTGTCCGGATCGACAGTCAGCGCAAAGCGGGCGTTGGAGAGGGTATATTCATGACCGCAATGGATGGAGGTCTGCGGCGGCAGCAGGCGGGCGAGCTTTTCGAGCGAAGCCCACATCATGGCCGGATCGCCCTCGAAGATGCGGCCGCAGCCGAGCGAGAACAACGTGTCGCCGGTATGGGCGAAGGAGAGTTCCGGCGCCCACCACGAGATCTGGTCGAGCGTATGGCCGGGCGTGCCGATCGCCTTGAAGGCGATCCCCGCGACCGTGATCTCGTCACCGTCTTCCACAAAGGCGTCGAGCCCGGCGATCTTGTCGCGGGACAGAGCGGGGCCGGTGGCGCGGGCACCGGTATCGGCCTTGAGCTTCTCCAGCCCCTGGACATGGTCCCAGTGATGGTGGGTGACGAGAATATCCGTCAGCGTCCAGCCGGTTTCCCTCAGCACCTCCTTGTAGGGATCGGGGTGAGGCACGTCGATGGCGATTGTGCCGCCCGGTCCGCTTGCGCTTTCCGGCACATGGACAAGGACGCCGAAATTGTCGTCGAGACAGGTGAACTGGCGGATTACCGCTCGCCTGATGTCAGCGCTCATGATGTCGTCCTCCGTGTGGTGAAACATGCTCCGCCGAGGCGTATTCCCCGCAGGTAGCATCTTTCTGCCTTCGGCGGCAGACCTGGCCAACCGCTAAGGCAGGCTGAGCGGTCAACGTCCGGGCGTCGTCGCGCGTTCCACGAAGATGGCCTCCAGCCTCAGGGTCGAGGGCGGCGCATCCAGGTCGGTCAACCGTCGCTCCAGATGGGCGACGGCGCCTTCCGCCATCTTTTCCGGATCTTGCCGGAAGGTGCTGAGCCGGTAGGCGTCCCAGGACGCTTCGGGGATGTCGTCGAAACCGATCATCGCAAGATCCCGCGGAAGATCGAGGCTGAACCTGCTGCGGGCGCGGTCCATCAGGCCGATGGCCACGAGATCGTTGACGCAGAAGACAGCTTCGGGTCGCTCTTGTGCCGCATCCCCCCCCAGGAGCGCATCGGCAGCCTCCTGGCCGCCGGCATAGTTGGCTTCCTTGCCGTGAACGCGGACAACGCTGGCGCCGAGGCGCCGGGCCTCGTCCGCGAAAGCGTCCTCGCGCTCGACGAGGCTGGGCGTCGCCGAGGAGACCCCGGCCACCGCGAGGCGCGTGAAGCCGCGCTCGACGAAGAGCCGTGCGGCCTCTCGGGCCGCACCGGTATTGTCGATGCGCACGTGATCGCAGTCGGGCTCGGAGCGTCCGATCATGATCAGCGGCTGGCCGTTGCGCCGGGCCAGTTCCACGAAGGAGGCCGGAGGCGAGCCGGACAGGATGATCGTTGCCGCCGCGCGGTACCCGAACAGGGCATTCTGCGCCGCCTGCAGCTCCTGCTCGAGGCTGCCGGTGTTGATGATCAGGGGCACGCTGCCGCGCAGGATCAGCGCTCGCGTCAGGGCGGAGACGAGATGGGCGCGAAAGCCCACCTCGGGCCGGGTGACGATGAGCCCGACGAGGCGGCTGCGGTTGGCGAGCAGGCCGCGCGCCAGATCGTTGACCTGGTAGCCGAGCTCGGCTGCCGCCTGCATGACCTTCTCGCGGGTTTCCGGCGCGATGCTGGCGCCCGGCGTAAACGCGCGCGAGACCGCCGAGCGCGATACGCCGGCCTTTTGTGCCACCTGCTGCGCGCTGATGAAGCGCCGTGCGGGGGTCTTTTCGCCCTGGTCCCGTTTCAATGGCCAACCTTCGACAGCACGTCGGATCTGAGGAATCGCTCGACGACGAGCATGAAAGCAATGGACGGTATCAGGAGCAACAACGCCGTGATCGATGCCACCTGATAGTTTCCGCCGGCACCCGCTGTATAGAGCAGGAGCGGCAACAGATTCACGTCTGGCGCGCCGACGAAGTAGCTGCCGGTGAACTCGTCGAGCGATTCCAGGAAGACGAAGATCGCGCTGGCCAGCAGTCCCGGGGCGGCAAGCGGCAGCGTCACGTCCCGGAAGGCGCGGAAAGCGCCGGCGCCGAGTGAGCGGGCCGCCTGTTCCAGTTCGCTGTCGACGGCGGAGAAGGCAGCCGTCGCGATCCAGACCGCATAGACCAGCCCGTGGGTAACATGCACCAGCACGACGCCGATGACCGTGCCGTTGAGGCCGATCTGGTAGAAGAGCCGGGCGATGTTGACGTAGACCGGCAGGTTCGGGAAGGCCTGCGGGATCAGGAAGGCCAGCAGGATCAGCGCTCTGAACGGCAGGCGCAGGCGCGCCAGCGCATAGCCGGCAGGCACTGCCAGCGCGATGGCCAGAACCACCGTCAGGCTCGCCACCAGGACGCTGTTGGCGAGAGATTCCATCGCGTTGCCGCGGGGCGAGAACACTCGCTCCCAGTAGCTGAAGCCGTATTCGAGCGGCAGCGCATGGGGGAAGTACCAGCGCTCGGCGACGGTCCACAGGACGAGGTTCGTCAGCGGGCCGAAGATGATGAAGGCGAGCAGGCCGAGCACGATGGCACGCGGCACCCACCAAAGGTCCGGGCGGATGCGCGCAGGCTCGGCCTTGCGCGAAAGGGGTGTCGACGAGGCGCTCATCCGCGCTCCTTCATGCTCTGGCGCAGGTAGAACCATGCGACGCAGGCGGTCGCGGCGAGCGAGATCAGGCCGAGCGCGTTGGCCACGCCGTAGTCGCCATAGGCATTGATGCGGAAGGCGATGTCGGCGGTCAGCATGGTGGGCGACTGGGCGTTGATCATCAGCGGCACGGAGAGCACCGACATCATCGTGACGAAGGACAGGACCAGCCCGACCATCAGCGTGGTGGCGACCTGCGGCACCAGGATCTCGATCAGGATGCGGAGCCGCGATGCGCCGAGATTGCGTGCCGCCTCGATGGTGCCGCGGTCGACCGAGGCCATGGCGCCTGCAAGCAGCAGCGTCACGAAGGGCGTCTGCTTCCAGACAAAGGCGATGACGATGCCGCGCCAGTCGAGGAAGCTTACCGCCTGCAGCGGCGTGATGAGGCCGGCACCGACGAGAATGTTGTTCATCAAGCCGTTCTTGGCGAGGAAGGTGCGCAGCACCTGGCCGACGACGATGAAGGGAATGAACAGCGGCCACCGGTACAGCCAGCGCAGGATCGCCACGGCGCGCGGGTTTTCGCCCAGCGTCAGATAGCCGCCGATGGCGATCGAGAAGAGCCCGATCAGGCAGGTCGACAGGCCGACGATCACCACGGTGAAGAGGATGTCGGAGCTGTAGAGCGCGAAGGACTTCGTGAAGTTGTCCAGCCCGTAGCCCGCCTCGGTCTCGAAGGCGCCGACCACCGAAAGGGCGAGCGGCAGTACGAACAGGAACAGGATCACCGTCAGGGCGGGCAGGACGAGAAGCAGTCCGAGCAGGCGTCTTGGCATGATGGCGTCGATCCGGTGGCGGCCGCCCGGGGAAACCGGGCGGCCTTTGCGGTGAGGGTCAGTTCGCGGCCTTGGCCTCGTAGGCTTCCAGGATCGCGTTGTTGTAGGGCGCGATCGGGAAGGGCTTGCCGTAGCTGGCGAGGTCTTCCGGAGACACGTCCGTGAACAGCTTGTTCCAGGTCTCGGCATCGAGCTCGGCCTGGACGTGCTGCGCATCGATGCCCGGATACCAGTTGAAGCGCTTGACGATGCCTTCCGCCTGCACCTTCGGGCTGGTGGCGAGCTCGACGAACTTCTCCGCCAGCTCCTTGTTCGGAGCCTTGGCCGGGATCACGTAGTGCATCGGCTGGCCGGGCATGCCGGGCGCCGGTAGCACCAGCTTGAATTCCGGCGGCAGCTGGCCGTTGGCCTGCCAGGAATAGAACATGTCGACCCAGACCGGCCCGATGGCGATCTCGCCGCGCGACAGCAGGTCGAGCGTGCCCGCATTGCCCGGGGTCAGGGTGGCGTTCTGGGTGAACTCCTTCAGGCCGTCGAAGGCGGCGTCCCACTTGGTGGTCTCGGCCTCCTCGAAGGGGCCGTTCATCAGCTTGCCGGCGTCGCCCTCGCCGAAGGCGTAGACCCAGCCCATGACGAAGCTCACGCCCGAGGCGCCGCCCTTGATGCCGTTGTAGCCGAACTGCTTCGGGTTCTCCTTCACCCAGGCGGCGAGCTCCTCGTAGCTCTTCGGCGGGTTCGGCAGCAGGGCCGGGTTGTAGGCGAGCGCGGTCTGGCTGTTGAACATCGGCATGACGTAGCCCTTGACGTTCGAGCCGAGCGCTATGTCTGCATTCGACCGTGTCACCAGCTTGCCGGTGGAGATGGTGTCGCGATAGGCCTCGAGATAGCCGCCGGACACCATCGGGCCTGCGAACTTCTCGTGGACGACGGCAACGTCCGTGTCCCAGGTCTCGCTGCCGGCCTGCTTCTGGGCCTCGAAGCGCTCCAGGATCTTCTGCGAGCCGGCATCGCCCGGTCCGGTGCCGACGGCGCGCACCGTGTGACCCGGGTTCTGCTCCTCGAAGATCGGGCCGAGATACTCGTTGATGTAGTCGACCATGTTCTGGTCGCCGGCCGTGATCACGGTCAGTTCGGCCGCCGTCACCGGTGTGGACGCAAGGCCCAGCACCAGCGTCGCCGAAAGAAGTTTCCTCATGTCGGTACTCCGCTTTCTAGACATCATTGACGTTCAGCTCTCGGATGCTTCCAGGACGCGGCCTTCGGTGCCGTCGCTCAAGGAGCCTTCGGGGCCGGCAGGGTGTCCCTGCCGGACGAAGAGGAAGAGCGCTTCGGCAGGGATGCGAATACGCACCGCCGCGCCGAGCGCGAAGGGTTCGGGGCTGTCGACCAGCAGCGTGTCTTCGCCGACCCGCACGGAATGGCGCCAGGCACCGCCCGGATAGCTCGCCGCCTCGACGCGGCCGGGCAATTCCAGCGCGTCGCGGGTGGCGGTGCCGTCGCCTTCACCGGTAAGGAGGGATGCGGCCTCGGCGCGGAAGCGCCCTTCCAGATCGCCGTCGGTCAGCGGCCGTCCGTCCAGGGCCAGATCGGCCGCGGCATTGGCCAGACCGGCGGCGATGATGACCCTGTCGCCGGCGATCCGACCGGTCAGATCGATGCGGTTCTCCGCGCCCATGAAGGCGGCGACGAAGGGGGTGGCGGGGCGGTTGTACAGCTCCTGCGGCGTGCCCTGCTGGGCGATGCGGCCGCGGTCGAGAATGACGATGCGGTCGGCCATCACCATGGCCTCTTCGCGGTCGTGGGTGACATGCACCGCCGTGATGCCGAGGCGCTTCTGCAGCGCGCTGATGTCGTGACGGACCTTGAGGCGGATGCGGGCGTCGAGATTGGACAGCGGCTCGTCGAGCAGCAGGATCTGCGGATCGATCGCCAGTGCCCGGCCGAGCGCGACGCGCTGGCGCTGGCCGCCCGACAAGGCACCGGGCTTGCGGCCGCCGAGGCCGGACAGGCCGAGCAGGTCTTCCAGCTCACCGACGCGCTTTGCGATCTCGGCCTTCGGCCGGCCGCGCAGCTTCAGCCCGTAGCCGATGTTCTGCGCCACCGTCATGTGCGGCCACAGGGCGTAGGACTGGAAGACCAGCGCCATGCCGCGCTTGTCCGGCGGTTGGCGCGTAACGTCGGCACCGTCGACGGAAATGCTGCCGCCTGAGGGCTTCACGAAGCCGGCAATGGCACGCAGCAAGGTGGTCTTGCCGCAGCCGGACGAGCCGAGCAGCGCGACGAACTCTCCCTTGCCGATGGCGAGGTTGAGCCCCTCGAGCACACGCGTTGCGCCATAGCCCGCGGACAGCCCCGCGATGTTCAGGAAGCCCTCTTGCGTCATTTTCCACCCTTTGCACAGCTGTGCATTGCAAGATACACGCTGTTTTTCTTCGGCCGACGAAACGGCGTTTCCATATTGTTAGCCTCGGCCTTCGTGCGGCGCAACGCCGCAGACACGTCAAAACTTCCAAGCTCAGTGATAGGCGGTGCGTGTAACGGCGAGATGACGCTGGCGCCACAGCGAGGCTTCCGCCGCGTTCTCTGCCGGTCGTGAGAGGTGAAGGGGCGGTCGATCCGCGACTTGTCGCTTTGAGAAATCAGCAGGTCATGCAAGTTTCGACAGGCGGACGATTCGTGGATGTGCGGCCTCGGGGCGATGGCTTCCGAACCAGGATGTGGATGCTTCGGCTTGGGAGAAGCTTGCACGAAAAGGGCAGGTACCAGGGCCGTGCAAATAACCTGCCCACGACCGGCCACAGAATTGACGCTGGATGGTAGGCTGCGGCCCGAGACCTCGATCGGCGCGGCAACATCCGCCGAACGGGATGCAAGATGGATCGGGACGATTCTTCCTCCGATCCCGCCTCCGCCCAGGAGACCGGGATTCTCGAAAGCACCCGCGGCCTGACCGCTGTGCTCGACTGTCTCCCTCACCCCGCGTGGATCTTCGATTGCAGCGGTCGCTATGTCTTCCAGAACCGCATCGATCGGGAGACCCATGGCAGCGCTGTGGGGTTGCTGCCGAGCGAGGCGGGCCTGGGCCCCGAGGAGGGGCAGGCCTGGACTGAGATGCACCTCAGGGTGATCGGAGGGGAGCGCGTTCACTACAGCCGGGAGTTGGAAACCTCGCGCGGTCGGCTCGTCTCCGAAACCTCCATCGAACCGGTGACGGCCGATGGGGTGATCATCGGCGGTGTCGGCGTTTCGGTCGACCAGACCGCCCGGACCGACGCGGTTCGCAGGCTCAATGAGGCGCATCAGCGGCTGGCGGAATTCGTGGCCGTTTCCTCCGACTGGGTCTGGGAGACGGACGAGGAGCATCGTTTTGCCAGCGTGATAGGCGACGGGGAGCGGCTCGGCCTCGACTTCGCCGGGTGGATCGGTCGTACCCGCTGGGAGGTGGCGAACGGGGACACGGCGAACGACCCGCTCTGGCGGGGCTATATGGAAACGGTGGCGCAGCAACTGCCGATCGTGAACTTCATCTTTCCCGGAATGCGCGCCAATGGCGAGTCAATGTGGGTGGAGGTCAACGGCCGGCCGCGCCGCTCGCCCGACGGCCGGTTTCTCGGCTATCGTGGCGTGACGCGCGACGTGACGCGGCGCGAAACCATGGCAGAGCAGCTGCGGCGTTCGGACATCGTCATCCGGGCGACGAACAATGCGGTGGTGGTGTGCGATCGGGTCGGCCGGGTTCGCTGGGTGAACACCGCCTTCGAGCGCCTGACGGGCTATTCGGAAGCCGAGGTGCTCGGCAAGAAGCCCGGCGCGTTGCTGCAATGTCCTGAAACCGATCCCGAAACCGTACGGGAGATGAGCGCGGCCATCGCCGAGGGGCGTTCTGTGCGGGTGCAGGTGCTGAACCAGTCGCGAACCGGCCGGCGTTATTGGCTCGACCTCGATATCCTGCCGATTCAAGGAGAGGGAGCGGAGCCGGAAGGCTTTGTCGGCGTACAGACGGATGTGACCGAACTCGTCGAGGCACGGGCGCTTCTGCACGACGTCATCGAGACCATTCCCGATGCGATTGCGGCCTTCGATGCCGAGGACAGGCTGATCCTCTTCAACCGCTCCTATCGTGACTATTACACGTTGTCGGCCAAGCTCATCCGCGAAGGCACGCCGTTCGAGGACATCCTGCGTCATGGCGTTGCGGCAGGGCAGTATATGGATCCGGGTGCGACGGAGGAGCAGAGGGAAGCCTGGATCCTGAACCGCATTGCGATCCACCGTAATCCGCCGAGCGAGCCGAGCATCCAGCTCTTGTCGGACGGGCGCTGGTTGCAGGTGAGCGAAAGGCGTTCGGCCAGCGGCGCCATCGTCGGCGTACGCACCGATATTACCGCGCTGAAGCATGCCGAGCTGGCCATTCGCCGCACAGCCGAGACGGATGGGCTGACACAGTTGGCCAACCGGTCGGTAATGACGCGCGAATTGGACAAGGTGCTGCAAGGCAAGCGCGCCCGCGACCGGATCGGGGCCTTCGTCATCATCGATCTCGATCACTTCAAGTCGATCAACGACACCCTTGGCCATGATGCCGGCGATACCTTGCTGCGGGTGGTGGCGCAGCGGCTGCGTCGCCTGCTGCGGCGTGGAGACGTCGTTGCGCGGCTGGGAGGCGACGAATTTGCGGTGCTGCTGACCGGTCTTGCGGACGAATTGGCGGCCGAGAGGATGGCAGAGAAGCTGCACAAGGCGCTGACCGCGCGCACCCGGCTCGGCGATCGGATGATGCGGCCGGGAATTTCAATGGGCGTAACTCTGTTTCCGGCGGACGGCGACACGCCGACCGACATCATCAAGAATGCCGATATCGCGCTCTATCAGTCGAAGGCCCAGGGCCGGAACGGCTGGACCCTGTTCAATCCGCAGCTGCGGCGGCGGCTGGAGCGTCGCCACGAACTCGGCGATGCACTGCGACGGGCGATATCGGCAGAAGAAATCGATGTCGCCTTTCAGCCGCAGCTAGGGTTCGGCGACCGCCGCATCGTCGGCTTCGAGGTGCTGGCGCGCTGGCAGCATGCGGGGCAGACGATCAGCCCGCTCGAATTCATCGGCATCGCCGAAGATCTCGGGCTCGGCGGCGTACTTGGCCGGGCGATCATGGAGCGGGCCTTTGCCATCTTTTCCGAGGCGGCCGGGGAGCGGAATGCTCCGGGCCAGCTTGCGATCAATCTCGCGACCTCGCAGCTGAAGGACCCACATTTTCCCGACTATGTGGCGGAAGCGTTGGCGCGATACGCACTGGATCCGCGGCAACTGGAATTCGAGGTAACGGAAACCGTGCTGCTCGACCGCTCCGCCGAGCGGATTGCGGAGACGCTGACCGCGCTCAGGCGGCTCGGCATCAGCCTAGCCCTCGACGATTTCGGGACCGGCTATGCCTCGCTCACCCATCTCAAGCGCTTTCCGGTGTCGCGGCTGAAGATCGACCAGTCCTTCGTGCGCAATATCGGCCAATCGGAGGACGATGCCGCCATCGTGCGTGCCATCATCGGTCTGGCGCACAGCCTTGGCATGACGACGGTTGCCGAAGGGGTGGAGACGCAGGCGCAGCTTCTGTACCTGGAGCAGTTGGGCTGCGATATCGCGCAAGGGTTTTTCATCGGCCGGCCGGCGCGGCTTCCCTCCTGGCGGGTGGCACCGAGAGAGCCGGTGGAAAGCGGCAACCATTCGATCTGATCGGGGAAGCGTACGACAAGACGATTGCGAAGCCGGCCAGGCCAGTTGAGCAAGGCAAGGTGACTCAAACGACAAAAGCCGCGGCGAAGCGCGGCTTTTTGTTTGCTCTATAAACTGGAGCGGGCGATGGGATTCGAACCCACGACCCCAACCTTGGCAAGGTTGTGCTCTACCCCTGAGCTACGCCCGCATCAGTTTGTGGCAGCCGGTCGCGACCGGCGCCTGAGGTGGGCTGTATATGAACCAAGGCGATCCGGATTGCAACAGTGTTTTTCGTGCGTCGCGGGCTGTGGATCAACAGTGGATTTCCGGGCGTTGGCGGGCATGGGGCGCGGCCCGGCTTGTGCACGGGCGGCTGCGTCGGCTAGACCGGTGTTGCCTTGATTTGCGAGGCAAAAGTTGAGCCGTCCCGCCGGACTTCCGGCCCGCAGGATCAGGACAGGACCCCATGCCGGCCAATCGCCAGGACCTTCTCGCCTTTCTCGACGGCCTCGGTCTGGAGGTCGCAACGCGCGATCATCCGGCCGTGTTCACGGTCGCCGAATCCACCGAAATCCACGACGAAATTCCCGGCGGCCACACCAAGAACCTGTTCCTGAAGGACAAGAAGGGCCGCATCTTCCTGGTGGTGGCGCTGCACGATGCGGAGATCGACCTGAAATCGATTCACCAGCTGATCGGCGCGCAGGGGCGGGTTTCCTTCGGCAAGCCGGACCTCCTGATGGAGGTGCTCGGCGTGCTGCCGGGTTCGGTGACACCCTTTGCCCTGATCAACGACCGCGAGGGGCAGAGGGTTACGCCGGTTTTCGATGCGGCGATGATGGAGGTCGAGCCGCTCAATTTCCATCCGCTGGAGAACACGGCGACCACGACGATCTCGCGCGAAGGGCTGTTGGCCTTCGCGCGCGCCTGCGGCCACGAACCGCGTGTGATCGCGGTATCCGGCCAGCACGGCGCGGTTTGAATTTTGCCGCCGATGCGCCCATGTTAGGCGCAACATGCGGCAGCCCTCCCGATCTTCCGGACCACCCGGCAGCGCGAAAGAGGGAAACCAGACGAATCACGCGACGGACAGGCTGACGGCAGCCGTTCGCGCAACCGGGGACGACAGGGTATGAGCAACGACGGTTTTTCGGTCGGAGGCAGCTTCGGCGGGTCCTTCGGCGGTGGCGGGTACGGGACGCCGGCCGCACCGGGAGGCGCTGCCGGCCCGGCAGCCGGTGGTGCGCCGGCGGCGGACGTCATTCGCGACGTTACCACGCAGACCTTCATGGCCGATGTCATCGAGGCTTCGCGCAAGCAGCCGGTGCTGGTCGATTTCTGGGCGCCGTGGTGCGGCCCCTGCAAGCAATTGACCCCGGTGCTGGAAAAGGCCGTGCGCGATGCGCGCGGTGCGGTGATCCTTGCCAAGATGAACATCGACGATCATCCGGAAGTGGCCGGCCAGCTCGGCATTCAGTCGATCCCGGCAGTCATCGCGTTCAAGAACGGCCAGCCGGTCGACGGGTTCATGGGCGCCCAGCAGGAAAGCCAGGTGAAGGCGTTCATCGAGCGAATCGCCGGGCCGATCGGGCCGAGCGATCTGGAGCAGGTGATTGCGCAGGCCGAGGCCGCGCGCGAGGCCGGCGATCTCGCCCAGGCCGCGCAGCTTTATGCCGCCGCCCTGTCGATGGAGCCGGAAAGCGCTGTCGCCATCGGCGGGCTTGCCCAGTGCTATGTCGCCGCCGAGGCGCTCGACAAGGCGCGCGAAGTGCTGGCGATGGCGCCGGAGGCGGCTGCCTCCGATCCGGCGATCTCCGCTGCCCGTGCGGCGCTAGACCTTGCCGATCAGGCAAGCAATCTGGGCGATCTTGCCGGTCTTGAGGCGCGCATCGCCGAGAATCCGTCCGATTACCAGGCGCGTTTCGATCTGGCCGTCGCGCTCGGCTCCAGCGCCGCGCGGCGCCAGGAGGCGGTTGACCAGCTGATCGAGATCGTGCGCCACGACCGGGAGTGGAACGAGGACGGGGCACGCAAGCAGCTGCTGCAGTTCTTCGAGGCCTGGGGGCACAAGGATCCTGCGACGGCTTATGGTCGCCGACGCCTGTCGGCTGTCTTGTTCCGTTGAACCGGCAGTCCCGGCCCTGCCTTGAGCGGCAGGGCTTTTTTCGCTCCACGGCCGGCTCCGGCTGGCCACGCGCGGTCGGTGCGCCCATATAGGAAAGGAGAAGGCAGGCTGCTGCCTGCCGCAACGCTTTCCAACGGGTGATCCGACATGCGCGCCGGAAACGCGATCTATTCCAGTTTCTCAGACCTGCCGGCGACGGTTCCGCTGTTCCCGCTCGCCGGGGCCGTGCTCCTGCCCAAGGCGCAGATGCCGCTCAACATCTTCGAGCCGCGCTATGTGGCGATGATCGACGCGGCGTTGGCCAACGACCGGGTGATCGGCATGATCCAGCCCGACTTCGCATCCGGCAAGACGGAGGAGCCGGTGCCGCCGCTCGTCGGGATCGGCTGTCTCGGCCGCATCATTGCGGTGCAGGAAACCGGCGACGGGCGCTATCTGGTGACGCTGACCGGCATCGCGCGGTTCCGCCTCGAAGAGGAATTGGCGACGCTCACGCCCTATCGGATAGGGCGCATCGCTTCAGCCGGCTTTGCGGAGGATTTCGGCACCGGGCTCGGCGAGGACGAGGTCGACCGGGACGGGCTGGTGAAGACGCTGCGTGCCTATCTCGAGGCGAATGACCTGGAGGCAGACTGGGACAGCATCGACCGCGCCTCGACCGAAATCCTGGTCAATGCGCTGGCGATGATGAGCCCCTATGGCCCGGCTGAGAAGCAGGCGCTGCTGGAGGCACCGGACCTTCGTACGCGCGCCGAGACGCTCGTGGCCCTGACCGAGGTCGATCTTGCCCGCCGCAGCCGCGACGAGGGCGGTGTGACGCTGCAATAGGAGCGGGTGCCGCTGTTGCATTGGCGTTCCGGCCATGGCAGCAATCGGTTCGGAACCGGGCTGGCACAGGCCCGACAACGGAGAGAGACCGGGATGGCGAGCGAACCCGCCCATGCACTCGACCGCAAGCTCCTGGAGCTGCTGGTCTGCCCGCTGACCAAGACGACGCTGGAATACGATGCGGCGAAGCAGGAGCTGATCTCACGCGCGGCCAAGCTCGCCTATCCGATCCGCGACGGCATTCCCATCATGCTGCCGGACGAAGCTCGTCCTCTGGACGACAGCGACGCCGCCTGAGCGAACAGCCCGGCGGCAATCCGAAACGAAAAAGGGCCGGCCCCGCGGGGCCGGCCCTTTGCATTGCGGTATGCGCGTCAGGCGCTCAGCGCATCGAGTTCGGCGACGATGGCATCGCCCATGGCCGAGGTGCCGATGGCGCTGTCGCCCTTGCCGGCGATGTCGCGGGTGCGCAGGCCCTTGTCCAGTGTGGACGAAATCGCCTTCTCCAGCAGGTCCGCTTCCTCGACGAGGCTGAACGAGTAGCGCAGGCACATGGCGAAGCTTGCGATCATCGCGATCGGGTTGGCCGCACCCTTGCCGGCAATGTCCGGCGCCGAGCCGTGCACCGGCTCGTACAGGGCCTTGCGCTTGCCGGTCTCCGGGGCCGGAGCGCCGAGCGAGGCCGAGGGCAGCATGCCCAGCGAGCCGGTCAGCATCGCCGCGACGTCGGACAGCATGTCGCCGAACAGGTTGTCGGTGACGATGACGTCGAACTGCTTGGGCCAGCGGACCAGCTGCATGCCGCCGGCATCGGCCAGCATGTGCTCGAGTTCGACGTCCTGGTAGCCGTCGGCATGGGCCTGGCTCACCACCTCGTTCCAGAGCACGCCGGACTTCATCACATTGCGCTTTTCCATCGAGGTAACCTTGCCGCGACGGGTGCGGGCCAGCTCGAAGGCGGCGCGGGCGATGCGGTCGATCTCGTAGGTCTCGTAGACCTGGGTGTCGACGGCGCGCTTCTGGCCGTTGCCCAGCTCGGTGATCTCCTTCGGCTCGCCGAAATAAACGCCGCCGGTCAGTTCGCGCAGGATCAGGATGTCGAGACCCTCGATCACGTCGCGCTTTAGCGACGAGGCGTCGGCCAGTGCCGGGTAGCAGATCGCCGGACGCAGGTTGGCGAAGAGCTCCATGTCCTTGCGCAGGCGCAGCAGGCCGGCTTCGGGGCGCACGTCATAGGGCACGCCGTCCCACTTCGGGCCGCCGACGGCGCCGAACAGCACCGCGTCGGAGGCCATGGCGCGGGCCATCGCCTCGTCCGAGATCGCCTTGCCATGCGCATCATAGGCGCAGCCGCCGACGAGGTCTTCCTCGGTCTCGAAGCTGGCGATGCCGCGGGCGTTGAACCAGCCGAGCACCTTCTTCACTTCGCCCATGGTCTCGGGGCCGATGCCGTCGCCAGGCAGGAGCAGAAGCTTGTAGGTCGTCATTGGAAGCGTTTCCTCGTGGGTTTTCCGGAAGGCCGAAGGGATGATCTTTCCGGTTTCTGCTAGAACGTCGCGCGCCGCTTGGCAAGCATGCGGCTCAGCCGGTCGCGATGCTGTCGAGTGCGACATTGCCGCCGCACACGAGCACACCGACCCGCTCAAGGGGCGCCGGGCGGTAGACGCCCGAGGTCAGGGCGGCGAGTGCCGTCGCCCCGCCGGGTTCGGCCGCCACCTGCAACTCCGTCCACAGCCGCGTCTGCGCTGTGCGGATGGCCTCGTCGGTCACCAGCAGGCTCTGATCGACATGGGCGGCGCAGATCGTATGCACGAGATCGCCGCAGCGCCGGGCGCCGAGACTGTCGGCGGCGAGACTGTCGACCGGCACATCGACCGGTTCGCCCGCCTTGAGCGCAGCGTTCAGGGCGCAGGAGCCTTCCGGCTCCACCGCCACCACTCGCACCTTGCCGGCCAGCCAAAGAGCGCAGCCGGAAATCAGTCCGCCGCCGCCGACGGCGATCAGCACCGTGTCGAGATCGGGGACCTGTTCCAGCCATTCCAGCGCCACCGTGCCCTGGCCGGCGATGGTGCCGGGCGCGTCATAGGCGTGAATGTCCATCGCGCCGGTCTGTTCCCGGTGGCGAGCGCAGGCCTCCGCCGCATCGGCATAGCGGGTGCCGGCCACATGCAGTCTGGCGCCGGCGGCGCGGATGCGGGCGATCTTGGCAGGTGCGGAGGTCTCGGGGACGAAGATATCCGCCGGATAGCCGAGGGCGCGCGCCGCATAGGCGACCGCCGCGCCGTGGTTGCCGCCGGAGGCCGCCGCAACGCCTGCCTCCGGAACATCGGACGACAGCAGCGTGTTGAAGGCGCCGCGTGCCTTGAAGGAGCCGGTATGCTGGACCAGTTCCAGTTTCATCGACAACGAAGCATCGATGCCGAAGCTGCCGGCGCCGCTGTCGACCACCGGCGTGCGGCGCACCCGGCCGGCGATCCGTGCGGCGGCGGCCTCGATGTCGGCGGCGGTGACGGGAAGGGGCTTTGCGGCCTGCTCGGTCATGACTGGCTCCTTGAGGGAGGTGAAAGGGACTGCGGTTCAGGCGGGCAGGAACCCGGCAAGGCCGCGCAGAACGAGACCGCCGGCAAGGACGGTCATGAGGAGACGGAACCCGTATCGGAATGCGCCTTCCGACATGCGCGCAAGCAGGCGCGTGCCGATCAGCGTGCCGATGAAACCGCTGGCGATCATCGCCAGGATCAGGCCTGTCCAGGGGGCGAAGGCGAAGCCGAGAAAGCCGAAGACGGCGATCTTGAACACGTGCAGCGACAGCGCGGTGACCGCCTGTGTGGCAACGAAGGTCTGGCGCGGCAGGCGCAGGGCCGCCAGCACCGCCGCACCGATCGGGCCGGTGGCACCGAAGACCATGCTGAGGCCGGTGGCGACGAAGCCGGCACCGGCCATCGCCCGCTTCGGCGCGCGCTCGAAGCGCGGCATCCGGCCCCAGACGATCCACAGGATGAAGAGGCCGAGGGCGAGGCGGACGATCTCCGCCGGCAGGTTGACGGCAAGCGCACCGCCGAGGATGGCGCCTGCGACCGCGCCGAGCGCGTACCACAGCGCGGCGATCCAGTTGACATGCGGCAGCAACACCAGCGCCCGGCCGCCGTTGGAGCCCATCTGGACGACGCCGTGAACGGGGACCAGCGCGGGGATCGGCATGACCTGCGCCATCACGGCGATCAGCATCATGCCCCCGCCCAGCCCGAAGGCGGCGGAAACGGCGGATGTGGCAAGGCTGACCGCGATGAGCAGGACTTGCGAGGCCGCCGACATGCCGGGAGCGGCGGTGAGATGCTGCAGCGTGTCGAGAAGGGCGGTCAAAGGGAGGCCCGCAGGTGGGGGAGGGGGCGAATGCGGGAGGGGTCTCCCGCATCCGGTCTTGGATCAGATCGACGGCATCAGCTGGCCGGCATCGCCGTCTCGACCAGCTTGACCCAGTAGGAGCAACCCACCGGGATCAGCTCGTCGTTGAAGTCATAGGCCGGGTGGTGAAGGTTGGCGCTGTCGCCGTTGCCGACGAAGATGAAGGCGCCCGGACGCTCCAGCAGCATGAAGGAGAAGTCCTCCCCGCCCATGGTCGGGGCGACGTCCGTCACCACGTTGTCGTCGCCGGCGATCTTGCGGGCGATGCCGGCGGCAAAATCCGTCTGCTCGGCGTGGTTGATGGTGATCGGGTAGTCGCGCAGGTAGTTGACCTCGGCCTTGGCGCCAAAGGCGGAGGCGATGGTCGGGACGATCTCCTTCAGCCGCTTTTCGGCGAGATCGCGGATTTCCGCATCGAGCGTGCGCACGGTGCCGCGCAGGCGTGCCGTTTGCGGGATGACGTTGTCGGTGAAGCCGCCATTGAACGCGGTGATCGACACGACCACGGACTTCAGCGGATCGACGTTGCGGCTGGCGATCGACTGCACCGCCTGGATGATGTGGGCGCCGACCAGCAGCGTGTCGACTACCTCATGCGGCTTGGCGGCATGGCCGCCGACGCCCTCGATGTCGATCTGGATGCGGTCGGCAGCGGCCATCATCGCGCCCGGGCGGATGTGGAAGCTGCCCAGCGGCTCGCCCGGCATGTTGTGCATGCCGTAGACTTCCTGGATGCCGAAACGGTCCATCAGGCCGTCGTCGACCATCGCCTTGGCGCCGGCGCCGCCCTCTTCGGCCGGCTGGAAGATGACCACGACAGTGCCGTCGAAGTTGCGGGTCTCGGATAGATACTTGGCGGCGCCGAGCAACATGGCGGTGTGGCCGTCATGGCCGCAGGCATGCATCTTGCCCGGAACGGTGGAGGCGTAGGGCTTGCCGGTGATCTCATCGAGCGGCAGCGCGTCCATGTCGGCACGCAGGCCGATCACCTTGCCGGAACCGTTCGATTTTCCCTTGATGACGCCGACCACGCCCGTGCGGCCGATACCGGTCGCCACTTCGTCGACGCCGAAGGCCTTCAGCTTGTCTGCGACCAGTTCGGAGGTGCGGTGCGTGTCGTAAAGCAGTTCCGGATGGGCATGGATGTCACGGCGCCACTCGGTGATCTCCTCGGCGAGATCGGCGAAGCGGTTGATGATCGGCATGATAGTCCTCTGGTTTTGGCGAAAGGGTGTCGAGGCTGCGGTGCTGCCGCGGAGAGGCGCGTATCTGACGCCGAAAACGTGGACTTGCGCAAGTCCCGGCGCCATTTTGCCGGCCCACTTTTGCAGGCGCCGCCTCGCCGCTACGTCAGGTTTTCGACGCCAGCAGTTCGTAGACGCTGGTGCGCTTGACCTCGAAATCCTCCAGCGAGCGGTTCACCGGCACGTTGAAGGTGGCCAGGTGCCGCAGCCGCTCCTTCGGCAGATAGGCGCGCCCCGGATCGCCGATCAGGACGCGGGAGCCGCGGGCCAGCGACCGGTCGGCCCAGGTCAGCACCCGGCTCGCCATCGGTTTTTCGTAGAAGACGTCGCCGGTCAGGATCACCTCGGCGTCGGGCGGGGCAAGATCGAGCGGGTCTTCGCCGTCGAGGGCGAAGGAGACCTCGTTCAGCTCCATGTTGAGCCGGGCGGCCGCGAGTGCGAAGCGGTCGATGTCGCAAGCGGTTACCCGTGCCGCACCGGAGCGGGCAGCTGCGATGGCGGCCAGTCCCGATCCCGTTGCGAAATCGTAGACGCTGCGGCCGGCGACCAGCGCGGGCTCGTCGAGGATATGGCGGGCCAGCGCCTGGCCGCCGGCCCAGGCGAAGGCCCAGAACGGCGGCGGCAGGCCGATGGCGCCGAGATCGTCCTCAGTCTTCTGCCACAGTGCCACCGCCTCGTCGGCCAGGTGCAGGCGGATCTCCGGCGCATGCGGGACCGGGTGGATCCGCGTGTTCGCCAGCACGAAGGCGCGCGGATCGACGGTCGTGGTCATGCGTCCGTCAGGCCACCCATCTCGCAGACGATCTTCCATTCCTCTGCCGTCACCGGTTGCACCGACAGGCGCATGGAGGTGACAAGCGCCATGTCGGAGAGCCGCGGCTCGTTCTTGACGTCGGCCAGCGTCACGGGCTTGGGCATGTCGCGGACGGCGCGGATGTCGACGCATTCCCAGCGCGGATCGTCGGTGGTGCTGTCGGGGTGCGCAAGCGCGCAGACCTCGACGATGCCGACCACTTCCTTGCCGATGTTGGAATGGTAGAAGAAGCCGCGGTCACCGAGCTTCATCTCGCGCATGTTGTTGCGGGCCTGGTAGTTGCGCACGCCGTCCCATTGCTCGCCGGCTTCGCCCTTCGCCTTCTGCATCTCCCAGGACCACTTGTCCGGCTCGGACTTGAACAGCCAGTAGCGCATGCTTCACATCTCCGGGTTCTTGATGACCCAGTTCCAGGGCCGGATCTCGACGCTCTCGAAAAGGCCCGCGCGGGCATAGGGGTCCTCGGACGCGACGGCGAGCGCCTCGTCGCGGTTCGCGGCCTCGATCACCACCAGCGATCCGGTCATGCCGCCGTCGTCGTCAAGGAACGGGCCGGCCGCCTTCAGCTTGTCGCCCATCGCCTTGAGAAAGGCGAGGTGGTCGGCGCGGTTGTCGAGACGCGTCTGCAGCGCGCCCGGCTTGTCGGTGCAGATGAGGGCATAAAGCATCGGCGGGGCCTCCCGTATCGGTTCGGTAGCGTCTCGCGCATGGCAAGACGCCGAGGATCATGCGGCATAGATACCCGGTTCGCGGCTGCCCGCAAGCGGGTCCGCGTCAGGTTTCCCGGCGCAGCGGGCGGGTCATCAACCGCTCCAGGGCCTCGTCGACGCCGAGCCGGCCGGCCAGCACGTCGGCCACCGCTGCCGCTATCGGCATCTCGACCCCGTGCCGGGCGGCGAGATCGACGGCAACGGCGGCGGAATGCACGCCCTCCGCCAACTTGCCGGTCGCCGCGAGTTCGGCCACCGTGCAGCCTTCGCCCAGCGCCATGCCGAAAGCGAAATTCCGCGACTGGGCCGAGGAGCAGGTCAGGACGAGATCGCCAAGGCCGGAAAGACCCGTCAGCGTTTCGGGCCTGGCGCCCAGCGTCAGGCCGAGCCGGCTCAGCTCGGCAAAACCGCGCGCGGTCAGGGCGGCCAGCGCGCTGGCGCCCCAGCCCTTGCCTGCCACCGCGCCGCAGGCAATCGCCAGCACGTTCTTCAAGGCACCGCCGATCTGTGCGCCGAGCGGGTCGGTCGAGGCGTAGGGGCGGAACTGGCGGCTGGCAAGCGCCAGCGCCAGCGCATCGGCCAGCTCGCCATCCTCGGCGGCCAGCGTCACCGCCGTCGGCAGGCCGCGGGCGACATCGGCGGCAAAGCTCGGGCCCGAGAGGATCGCCGCCCGGCATGCGGGAGCGACCTCGGCCAGCACCTGCGCCGGCAACAGGCCGGTCTCGCGCTCGATGCCCTTGGCGCACAGCACCACCGGCAGGCCAGGACGGGCAAGCGGGGCGATGGCCGCGCCCATGGCGCGTGTGGTCTGGGCCGGTGTCGCCAGCAGCGCTGCGTCGGCGCCCGCGAGCGCGAAAGCAAGGTCGGTGGTCGCCGCCACCTTCGCGTCGAAGGCGATGCCCGGCAGATAGGCCGGATTGCCGCGACCCGAGGCCGCGGCCGCGACCGTTTCGGCATCTCGTGCCCACAGCACCGTGTCGCGTCCGGCCCGCGCGGCGGTGAGCGCCAATGCGCTGCCCCAGGCGCCGCCGCCGATGACGGCGATGCGGCGGATCTCCGGCGCGCTGTCCGCCTTGCGGCTCACGGGGCAACTCCCAATCGGCGTGCCAACTCGGCGAGTGGGGCATGAAAGCCGGTGAAGAAGCGGTCCGGACCGAGCCGCAAGGCCTCGCCGACATCCATCCAGAACAGCTCGAAGCGGATCGGATCGCCGCCGGCCGAGGGCGTCATCTCGTAGTGCTCCCAGCGGGCCTGGCGCGTCTCGTTGCCGCGCAGGCGGCCGTGATAGAGCCGACGGGCGTGGATGTCGCGTCCCCGGGAATTGTCGAAGAGCACGGTCTGCTCGCAGAGCGGGTCGAGCGCGCGGGCGACCTCGAGCCCGGTTTCCTCGCGAAATTCGCGGCAGGCGGCGCAAAGATGGCTCTCGCCGGGGTCGACCGTGCCGCCCGGCACCTGCAGGCCGACTTCCGGCTGGTCGGGCTGGCGGAAGACCAGTACCTCGCGCCCGGCCGTCAAGTAGATATAGGCCTTGTGCTTCAGTCGGTCGAAGCGGTCCGGCATGGCGTCGCACAGGACGCCCTCGAAAAAGCGGGGGTCGGCGGTCACGCCTTGGCTCCCTTGCGTCCCGATCCGATCACGGCGGTGGCTTCCGCATCCAGCGGCCAGCGCGGCCGCGCCGGGGCATCGCGCTCGTCCAGAATCTCGCCGGCCGCATGCGCCTCTGCAAGCCGTTCGATGCCGGCCCAGGCGATCATCGCGGCATTGTCGGTGCACAGGCGGCCTGGCGGGGCGACGAGACGTGCGCCGGCCTTTTCCGCCTCCGATTCCAGCCGCGCCCGGATCGCCGTGTTGGCGGCAACGCCGCCGGCGATCACCAGCACAGGGGCGATCTCGGGGTGGCTTTCGGCGAAGAGGGCGAGCGCCCGCCGGCTCTTCTCGCCGATCACGTCGGTCACTGCCTGCTGGAAGGAGGCGCACAGGTCCGCGACATCCTGCTGCGACAGTGGCGCGTTCGCCTCGGCGGTGGTGCGAAGGGCGGTCTTCAGCCCGGCGAAGGAGAGGTCGATGCCCGGTCGGTCGAGCATCGGTCGGGGCAGGTGGAAGCGCGACGGATCGCCGCGCATTGCGGCCTTCTCCACGGCCGGCCCACCCGGAAACCCGAGCTGCAGGAGCTTCGCCGTCTTGTCGAAGGCCTCTCCCAGGGCATCGTCGATGGTGGAGCCGAGCCGCCGGTAGCAGCCGACGCCCTCCACCAGCAGGAACTGGGTATGTCCGCCGGATACCAGCAGCAAAAGGTAGGGAAACGGCAGACTGTCGGTCAGCCGCGCCGTCAGCGCGTGGCCTTCCAGATGGTTGACGGCGACGAGCGGCTTGCCGGCGGCCATGGCGATGGCCTTGGCCGTCGTCAGGCCCACGATGACGCCGCCGATCAGGCCGGGGCCTGCAGTCGCGGCGACCGCGTCGAGGTCGTCGAAGCCGACGCCGGCGTCCTTGAGCGCCGCGCTCACCAGTCCGTCGAGAATGCGGATATGGGCGCGCGCGGCGATTTCGGGTACGACGCCGCCAAAGGCTTCGTGCTCGCCGGTCTGCGAACGGATCACGTCGGACAGGATCTCACGGTCGCCATCGGGAGCAAGGCGCACCACGGCGGCGGCGGTCTCGTCGCAGCTGGTCTCGATGCCCAGCACCGTCAGCGGCCCGGCAGGAGGGAAACTTGAGCCGGCCGCATTGGCCGATGCGCTTTCAGGTCTTATCATCGCGGTTCCGCCTAACGGACGCACCCCGCCTAACACCAGGGACGAGTTTCTTGCAAACAAAACATTCCGGCCTTCCCTTGCGCATTGGCACGCGCGGCAGCGCCCTGGCGCTTGCCCAGGCGCACGAGACCCGCGACCGGCTGATGGCCGCCCATGGCCTGCCGCAGGAGGCCTTCGAAATCGTCGTGATCAAGACCTCCGGCGACCGCATCCTCGACCGTCCGCTCTCCGAGGTGGGGGGCAAGGGCCTTTTCACCAAGGAGCTGGAAACGGCGATGATGGAGGGGGAGATCGACATCGCCGTGCATTCCTCCAAGGACATGCCGACGGTGCTTCCCGACGGGCTCGAGATCATCGCATTCCTGCCGCGCGAGGATGTGCGCGACGCCTTCATCTCGCCGAAGGCGGCACGGCTGGCCGACCTGCCGCAAGGCGCGGTGGTCGGATCCTCGAGCCTGCGCCGCCAAGCGATGATCAAGCGCCTGCGGCCGGACATCGAGGTGGTGACCTATCGCGGCAATGTCCAGAGCCGGTTGCAGAAGCTGGCCGACGGAGTGGTCGATGCAACGCTGCTCGCCAATGCCGGCCTGCGCCGGCTCGGCCTCGCCCATGTCATCACCTCCCTGCTGGAGGTGGAGGAGTTCCTGCCCGCCGTGGGGCAGGGGGCGATCTGCATCGAGGCGCGCGCCGACGATGCGGCGACGCGGCAGATGATCGCCGCGATCCATGACGCGGAAACGGAGATCTGCCTGGTGGCCGAGCGTGCGTTCCTGCGCGAGCTCGATGGTTCCTGCCGCACGCCGATCGGCGGGCTTGCGCGCCTTTCCGGCGACAAGCTGGTGCTGGAAGGTCTGATCCTGACGCCCGACGGGCGCACGGTCCATGAGGCCCGGCGCGAGGGAGCGGCGGCCGAGGCCGAGGCGATGGGCCGCGATGCCGGCGCCGAGTTGAAGCGCCGCGGCGGCCCGGACTTCTTCGCGTATTGAGCCATGGCCCGTGTTCTGGTGACCCGCCCGGCGCCCGCCGCCGACCGCAGTGCCGCCCGCTACCGCGCGGCCGGTCACCAGGTGCATGTGGCGCCGCTCCTGGCATTCGCGCGGCTCGATCCCGGGCCGGATGCCATGCCGCCGGCAGAGGGGCTGGCGGCGATTGCGGCGACCAGCGCGAGAGGCATCGAGGCGGCCGTCCCCCTTCTGTCTCCCGCCCATTACGCCCTGCCGCTGCATGCGGTGGGGGAGGCGACCGCACGAGCTGCACGGGCGGCCGGCTTTGCCGAGACTCACGCGGCGGAGGGGGATCTCGCTACGCTTGCCGCGGCCTTGCGGGCGGCGCTTCCGCGTGGAAGCAAGGTGCTGCAGCTTGGCGCACGTGACCGCTCGGGCGACCTGGCCGGGCTGCTCGCACCGGCGGGGATCGCCTGCCGACTGGTCGAGCTCTATGCGATGGAACCGGTCGGCAGCTTGCCGCAGGACATCCGCACGGCCCTGTCGGCCGGTGCCGAGCCGGTGCTTGCGCCCGTTTACTCGCGCCGTTCCGCGCAGGCGCTGGCCGATGCGCTAGCTGCCTGGAGCGACCGGCCGCCGTTCCGCTTCCTCGCCATTTCGGCGGAGGCGGGCGAGCCTTTGGCGGGACTCGGGCCGGTAGAGCTCGCGAAAACTCCGGATGAGGCCGGCCTCATGGCATTGCTGTGACAGCGATGTGCGGGCGCTGAAACGTTTTTTTCGCCTGCGGCGAAACCCGCCATGGGGCAGATTTGTTTTGCACCGCAAGAGCGGCGAACATAGACAAAGGGGTGAGGGGCAAGGACGCCGCCGGACGCGCTATACTGGCTCCGTGCCGATATCCGGCCCCGGTGAAGGACCCAAGGGAGAGACCGTTCATGGCTGCCGACAGCAAGAAGCCGGACCCCAGGAGCACCGCTTCGACATCCGCCGACCGGAAGGCGGGAGATCCGAAAGCGACCGATGCCAAGGGCGCAGCGGCTGCAGGCGCGGGCCGCAAGCCGGTGACCATCGATCTGCAGGCCAAGGAAGTCGGCGCGGCGAAGACCGCTTCGACATCCTCCGCCTCGGCCGGCAGTTCCTCCTCTTCGGGATCGTCGTCTTCTCCCTCGTCGACGTCGGCTGCATCGAAGCCGGCAAGCAGCACAACGACCGGCCAGTCCACCGCCAGCCCGGCGTCCGGTTCGGCAAGCAGTTCGACACCCGGGGCCGCCTCTGCCGGTGCCAAGCCGTCCGTCGGTGCGTCGTCGTCGGCCTCTGCCTCGTCAGCAAGCGGCGCGTCTTCCGGCAGCTCGAAGGAATCGTTCGCATCTTCGGCAACGTCGCCGTCATCCTCCGGTCCGGCCGCAACGGCCAAGCCGGCTGCGGCAACACCCTCTTCGGGGGCGGCGTCCTCGTCCGCTCCATCTTCTTCCTCGACCTCTTCGGGCGCCGCAGGCTCAGGCAGCGGCGCCGCCAAGCCGACGTCTTCTGCATCGACTGCGTCTTCGCAGGCCAAGCCGGACAAGTCCGCGACCTCTGCCGCTGCGAAGGAGGCGAAGTCCTCGACCGGTTTCGGCGGCCTGCTTGTCGCCTCGCTGCTCGGCGGCGCCATCGCCCTTGGCGGCGTCTGGGGGGCCAATCAGGCAGGCTTCCTCTCTTCGGGCAGCGCTTCCGGCGACGTCCAGTCCGCGCTTGCCGCCGCGCAAAGCCGCATCGCCGGCCTGGAGACGCAGATCGCGGGCCTTGCCGAGCGCGAGGCTCCGGCTGCCGATGCGGCCTTGAGCGCCGTCCAGGAGCGTATCGCCGCCCTCGAGACCTCCTTGCGCGATCTGTCGTCCGGGTCGGCGACAGGCAGCCTGTCCGAGGAAGCGGCAACGCGTATCGATCAGATCGAATCCGGCCTCGCCGAGCTCCGCCGGTTCGTGTCCTCCGGCGGTGCCGGGGAGACGGCGGGTCTTGCCAGCCTCCAGGAAGCGCAGGGCGCGCTGGATACGACGCTGAAGCAGGTTTCGGACGGCCAGCAGGCGCTGGGCACCCGTCTCGATGAGCTCGCTGCCAAGGTCCCCGACACGTCGGACCTTTCCGGCGGCCTTGCCGAGTTGCGCGACCGCGCAACTTCGCTGCGACAGGACTTCGAAGGGCTCAAGTCCGAGTTTTCCGGTCTGCGCGGCGATCTCGACACGCTCTCGGACAACCAGACGGCTCTTGCCTCCAAGCTCGAACAGGAGTTGTCCGGCTTGACCGGGCGTGTTTCCGCGCTGGACGAACGGCTGTCGCCGGTCGAGGCGCAGATGGGCGATGTCAGCGCGCGGGAAACCGCGGCACGCGCCGTTGCCGTCTCGTCGCTGCGCGCGGCGATGGACCGGGGCGCGCCCTACGCGACCGAACTGGCCGCGGTGTCCTCGGCCCTGCCGGAGGGGACGGACATTTCCGCCCTTGCCGCACGCGCGGAAAGCGGCGTCCCGACCCGCACTGCATTGCGGGCCGACTTTGCCGTCGCCGCGCGCGCCATGGCCGCACAGATCGATGCGCCGGCCGACGGGGATCTGGTCGGCAGCCTGCTCGCAAATGCCCGCTCGCTGGTCTCGGTTCGCCAGCCCGGGGAAAGCGATGCGGCAACCCCCGAGGCTGCGCTTGGCCGCATGGAGGCGCGGGTCGACAGCGGCGATCTCGCCGGTGCGCTTGCCGCCTACGAGGAGCTACCCGAGGCGGTGCGTGCCGCCGGTGCGGACTGGGTGGCTGATGCGAGGGCGCGGCTCGCAGCGGACGAGTTGATGGACCGGGTGACCGGCGACGTGCTGAAATCGATGGGCGGGGCGGCGACGCCTGCCGCCTCGAACTGACGACCGCCGCGCCAGTTGCGCACCAACCGCCGGGTAACGAGCCGCCGGGAGTAGAGACGACATGATCCGCTTGCTGATTTTCATCGCCCTGGTCTTTGCCGCTGCGCTCGGCATGGCCTGGATCGCCGACCGGCCCGGCCTCGTCACGCTGGACTGGCAGGGCTACCGGATCGAGACCGGGCTGATGACCGCGGCTGTGGCGCTGGCGGCGCTGCTGGCCGTCGGCATCTTCCTGTGGAACCTGGCGCTGTTCCTGATGCGCTCGCCGGGCCTGGTCGGGCGCTTCTTTCGCCGCCGCCGCCGCGACCGCGGCTACGACGCGCTGTCCAAGGGCATGCTGGCGCTGGGCGTCGGCGATGCCAGCAGCGCCTCGCGCTATGGCGGGGAGGCGGCGAAGCTGCTCGGTCACGAGCCGGCGACCTCCCTGCTCCTTGCCCAGAGCGCGCAGCTGGCCGGCCGTCATGAGGAGGCGCGCGGCCGCTTCGAGGCGATGCTGGAGGATCCCAAGCTCAAGCCGGTCGGCCTGCACGGGCTTTATGTGGAGGCGGAGCGGGTCGGCGAGCCGGTCGCCGCGCGTCACTATGCCGAAGAAGCGGCAAAGCTGGTGCCGGGCCTTGCCTGGGCCGGCCATGCGGTGCTCGGCTATCAGGCGGTTGCCGGCGACTGGGCCGAGGCGATCCGTTCGCTGGAGCGCAATTACGCAGCCAAGCTGGTCGACAAGAAGTCCTTCCGTCGTCATAAGGCTGTGCTGCTGACCGCGCAGGCACTGGAGCTGGAAGACCGCGATCCCGACCAGGCCAAGGGACTGGCCTCCGAGGCGCACGGGCTGGCGCCCGACCTGGTGCCGGCAGCGGTCGTCGCGGCGCGGCTCGCCACCCGGCGCGGCGACATCCGCAAGGCGCTGAAGGTGGTGGAGACCACCTGGAAGCTCTCCCCCCATCCCGATTTGGCGGACGCTTATGCCCATGCGCGTACCGGCGATTCCGCCCTGGACCGGCTGAAGCGGATCAAGGCCCTGGCCGCACTGCGCGCCCACAATGCGGAAGGCGCGCTGGCGCTTGCCCGCGCCGCGCTCGAAGCCTCCGACTACACGCTTGCCCGCGCTCAGCTCAAGGCGGCGATGACGCTGGAGCCGACCCGCCGGGCCTTCCTGCTGATGGCGGAGCTGGAGGAAACCCAGCACGGCGACCGCGGCCGGGTGCGCGAATGGCTTGCCCGCGCCGTGCGTGCGCCGGCCGATCCGGCCTGGGTCGCCGACGGCGTCGTCAGCGAGAGCTGGGCGCCCGTGTCGCCGGTCGACGGCCGGCTGGATGCCTTCGTGTGGACCTCGCCGCCGGCCGCCCTCGATCATCAGGACACCTCGCTTGAGGCCTTGGACGAGGCGATGTTCGAGGCGCTGCCGGCAGTTGCGGCCTCGATCCCGGCCCGGCCGGAGGAGATCGCTGCGCTCGATGACGGGCCCTTGGTGGAGATGACGAGGGCTGCACCCGCAGCCGCGCCGAAGCCCGCCGACACGCCGGTGGTTATTGCCGAAACCGAAGAGAAGGGCCCGGAGAAGGCGCCTGAGAAGGCATCAGAGACGGCTTCGGGGAAGCCCGGGGCCGAGGCGAAGCCTGCGCCCGCCCCGACAGCAAAGCCGGCCGAGGCGGTTGCTACCGGGAAGGACCTTTCGGAAAAAGGGACGGCCAAGCCTGTCGCGACGCTCGCAGTGCCGGCTGCCGGCAACGGCAAGGAGGCTTCCGCACCGGCCACCGTCGCACCGGCCACCGTCGCACCGGCCACCGCCGCGCCGGTCGCTGCCGCGCCGGCCAAGGGCGAGGGCGACGCGAAACCGGCGGTAAAGGACGCGAAGGACAAGGATCTGTCGCGGCCGATCGAGTTTCCGCTGAAACACATGCCGGACGATCCGGGCCCGGATGGCGGCGACGACGAGGAACCGCCGAAGAAGCCGGGCTACCGCTTCTTCAACTGAAAGAGGCGAGAGACCAGAACGAAAAAGGGGCGCGGGAGATGATCCCGCGCCCCTTTTCGTGTTGTGTCATCCGTGGTGCGTCAGGCGCCGCGGTTCTGGCGGTTCTCGATCAGGTCGTCGACCACGGCCGGATCGGCCAGCGTCGAGGTGTCGCCGAGGTTCTCGAAGCTGTCCTCGGCGATCTTCCGCAGGATGCGGCGCATGATCTTGCCCGAGCGGGTCTTGGGCAGGCCCGGTGCGAACTGGATCAGGTCGGGCGAGGCAATCGGCCCGATCTCCTGGCGTACCCAGGCGCGCAGTTCCTTGGCGAGTTCCTCGCTCGGCTGCTCGCCGGCCATCAGCGTCACATAGACGTAGATGCCCTGGCCCTTGAGGTCGTGCGGGTAGCCCACAACCGCGGCCTCGGACACCTTGGGATGGGCGACCAGTGCCGATTCCACCTCGGCGGTGCCCATGCGGTGGCCGGAAACGTTGATGACGTCGTCGACGCGGCCGGTAATCCAGTAGTAGCCATCCTCGTCCCGCCGGCAGCCGTCGCCGGTGAAATACATTCCCTTGTAGGTGGAGAAGTAGGTCTGCACGAAGCGCTCGTGGTCGCCGTAGACCGTGCGCATCTGTCCCGGCCAGCTGTCGGTGATCACGAGATTGCCCTCGGCTGCGCCCTCCAGGATCGCGCCTTCCGCGTCGACCAGCGCCGGTTGCACGCCGAAGAAGGGGCGTGTCGCCGAGCCGGGCTTCAGCGCCGTGGCGCCGGGCAGCGGCGTGATCAGGATGCCGCCGGTCTCCGTCTGCCACCAGGTGTCGACGATGGGGCAGCGGCTGTCGCCGACATTCTCGTAATACCAGATCCAGGCTTCGGGATTGATCGGCTCGCCGACCGAGCCGAGGATGCGGAGAGAGGCACGCGAGGTCTTCTTCACATGGTCGGTGCCCGCGCCCATCAGCGAGCGGATCGCCGTCGGCGCGGTGTAGAAGATCGTCACCTTGTGCTTGTCGATCACCTCCCAGAAACGGGCGGGGGAGGGATAGGTCGGGATGCCCTCGAACATCAGCGTGGTCGCGCCGTTGGCCAGTGGGCCATAGACGATGTAGGAGTGGCCGGTCACCCAGCCCACATCGGCCGTGCACCAGTAGATGTCTTCGTCCTTGCAGTCGAAAACGTATTGGTGGGTCATCGAGGCATAGACGAGATAGCCGCCGGAAGTGTGCAGCACGCCCTTGGGCTGACCGGTCGAGCCGGAGGTGTAGAGGATGAAGAGCGGGTCTTCCGCGTTCACCTCGGCCGGCGGGCAGGTGTCGGACACGCGCTCGCGCGCCTCGTGGTACCACACGTCGCGGCCGTCCTTCATGGCGACGTTGCCGCCGGTGCGCCGCACGACCAGCACCTTGTCGACCGGCGCCTTGTCGGCGGCCTTGTCGACATTGGCCTTGAGCGGCACCTTGCGCCCGCCGCGCAGGCCCTCGTCGGCGGTGATCACCACTTTGCTCTCGCAGCCGGCGATCCGCTGCGACAGGCTGTCGGGCGAGAAGCCGCCGAAGACCACCGAATGGATGGCGCCCAGCCGGGCGCAGGCCAGCATCGCATAGGCCGCTTCCGGGATCATCGGCAGGTAGATGGTGACCCTGTCGCCTTTGGCGACGCCGAGATCCTTCAGCACGTTGGCGAAGCGATTCACCTCGCCGGCAAGCTCCCGGTAGGTGATCACCTTGTGCTCGGACGGGTCGTCGCCTTCCCAGATGATCGCCGGCTTGTCGCCGCGCGCGGCCAGGTGCCGGTCGACGCAATTGGCTGCGACGTTCAGCGTGCCGTCCTCGAACCATTTGATCGAGACATTGTGCGGATCGTAGGAGGTGTTCTTGACTCGGGTATAGGGCTTTATCCAGTCGATCCGCTTGCCGTGCTCGGCCCAGAACGCCTCCGGATCGGAAACCGACGCAGCATACATCTCCTGATATTTCGCATCGTCGATCAGGGCGGATGCGGCAATCGCAGCCGGAACCGGATAGAGATTTTCGGACATACGGATCCTCCCAGTATCTCAAGGCGCGCGCATGACGCGGGCGTGCCCCTCGTTGTCGCCGCGCATTATGAGGATCGCGGCCGGGGCCGTCCACTTCGCTGCAATCGTTCTTTCGTAGGCCGTGCAGGACGTTGCGTCAGCCCGCACTGCATCAGCCTATCAGGCCGAGAACGATGCCCTGCACGATCAGAACCGCCAGCCAGTGGCCGCCATCGATCAGAGTGAGCGCCCAGGAGGCGCCCTGGAAACGGTGGTTGACGATGAGGGTGGTGGCGAGAAATCCGGTCCATACCAGCACGGCGGACAGGACGCCGTTGGCGACCGTCATCGGGCCGGCATGGTAGATGATGCCGGCGAAGATCAGCGCCATCACCAATTGGCAAACGAAGCTGCCGATGAACAAAAGCGGGCGCGGCCGGATGTCGGCCTTTTCCAGGCGCGCGGCGCGCATCCACACCTTCCCGAGCGATCCGTACCAAACCGCCCCTGCGGCAAAGGAGGCCACCGCCGCCGCCAGAACGGCGAGAAGATCGATCCCGTCGAACATCATCAGCCTGATCCGTCCCCAATTTTCGCCGTTCAGGCGCTCAGCGTTTCCAGTCCGGCGCGGGCAAGGCCGGCGGCAAGATCCTCCAGCGCCTCGCGCCGTTCCGCCGCATGGCCCGCCAGCAGGTGAACCAGCACGGTTCCGTGCGCCTCTTCCGCCGCACGGGACAGCGCACGAGGCAGGGCCGGGCCGCGGCGGATGCCGTCGCGGTCGATCTCGCCGATCCACACCCGGCGGGCGTGGCCGCTCTCCGGGCGCCCCTCGCCGAGACCGATCACCACCACCGCGTTGCGAAAGTCCTCCAGCGCGTCGAGATCGACGCCGGAAAACAGGTAGCGTCGGCCCGAGGCTCCGGAGAGATAGCGGTAACGGTCGCCGAGGCCAAGCGCCTCGGCCGCGCGCGGTGCGCCCGCCTGCGCTGGAACGGACTCATCCGTCGGCGCCTGCGTTTCTTCCTGTGCGATCGGGGTTTCCACGGGCGATGCAGTCAGCAGGTCCATGCCGTCGCCGACGGGGTTGCCCGCAGGCTGCGCCGTCTTTGCATCGGCTGATGCAGTGCCATGCAGACCGGCTTCGCCCCTCGCGGCGGAGGGCCGAGCAGAGGAAGGCAGGCGATGCTCCGTTCCGGCAGTCCCGCCGTCTTCCGCGGTCGTGCCGGCCGGCAGGGTTGCAACGGGTCCGGTCATGCTGCGATGATAGAACGTATCGTGAACTCTCGCCAGCACAAATGCACGGCGGGAAGACAGGGGGCCTCGCCGGAGCATTCTGGCAGATATCGCCAGCTTGCGGTGCGCGGAAATGGTCCGGGCGCAACGAAATGCGATCCGCGCCTCCAGGGCGAGGGAAATGGGTCGATAGCCGGGAGGAAAGGGAAGTGGTGCCGCTGAAGGGACTCGAACCCCCGACCCCATCATTACGAATGACGTGCTCTACCAACTGAGCTACAGCGGCGTACCGGACCGGGGCGGAGTGCCCCGGGGCATGTGGCGGGTTCCCGCCAGAACCGGCGGCACGAGGCCGGACCGGTTGCCCGCGGGGCGGTCTGTCTTTTCGGCAAGCGCCCTGTTCCGCTTCGGCAGAGCCTCAAGGGCGATGCCACGGGAAGGGTGATGTCGGACGACCGGTCCGTCAGGTGGCGGTGTGATAGCGGACAAGCGAGCGGTGCGCAAGAGGCTTTGCGCCCGCCATCCCCGCTTTCGCAGGCCCCGTCGGCACCTGCTTCAGCGCGACAGGTATGTCGACTTGATCTGGTTGGCGATTGCCTGAAACCGCCCGTTGAGTTCGGCCTCGTTGTCGGCGAGATAGTAGTCGCCGGACGAAGAGGCGCAGTCGCTCATCACCTTCTTCGCTTGCGAATTGCTACCGATCTGGAAGCCGACGGTGATGACCCGGATGCCGCTCTTCTTGATCGCATCGCACAGGGCGAGGGCACGGTTGGTCGAGTTCGAACCCTGGTCGAGCCGTGCGATCCAGTCGTAGTTCGTCTTGTCTAGCCTCACCGGTCCGTCGAACCAGGTGTTGAACTCGCCATCGGTCATCAGCAGCATGTATTTCAGCACGCGCTCGTCCGAATAGGCGGCAGGCTTGCTGTCCGACGGCCACAGCGTCGACCAGTTGGGCGACAGCGTGTACCAGCCCCAGGCGACGCCCGTCTGGCCGGCGGTGTTGCCGCTCGCCGAAAGCCGGGAGATCGTGTAGAGCGGCGTTCCCGCCTTGGACGAGGAGCCGGGATCGAGCGTCAGGGGCACGACCTCGGCATTGGGGCAGACGAAGCCGGAGGAGCTGTAGGCCCGCGAGCCGTTCCAGTAATAGCCGCTGTTGTAGCCGGCCTGGGCGGTGCCAGGTCCGACCGAGGCGGTGATGTAGCTGGCATCCGTATAGGCCTGCGCGCCTATGCGTTCGGATACGCAACCGGTATAGGAGCTGCGCGTCGCGTTCGCTCCCTTGGTGGCGAGCGTCGCGCGCGCGGAGCCGATGTTGACGCCGGAGGCATAGGGGACGACGGCGATCCGCACCTTCTCGTTGATCGGCGCGATGTCCGGTGGCACCAGCGTGTTGATGAAGCTCGCAGCGGCATTGCGCAGCGCGGAGATCTTGCTGCCGCCCATCGAGCCGGTGACGTCGAGCACCAGCGTCGCCTCGACGCTCTTCGGGTACACGGCCTCGGCATTGACGGCGACGTTCAGTTCCGTCGGACCGAACCCTGCGAGATGGATGAAGTAGGTAGGTACGCGCGAGCGTGCCGAGACCTCGATCACCCGCGCTTCGGTGTCGATTTTCGGCGCGTCGATGATGATCTCGTTGCCGGCGCTCGAGCCCTTGGTGTTGGCCCCGAAATAGGCCTCGTAATTGGCGTCGAGATAGGACTGGATCTCTTCCGAGGTCATGTTGCGGATCGACAGCTCGCGGGCCACAGCCAGCATCGCCGCGTCGAGGCCGCGGGCAATGCTCTGACGCTGGTTGATGGCGCGGGCGAAGTCGAGACCGGCGCCGCCGGCGACGATCGCGAAGATCGCAACGATCGCGAAGAGCGGCAGGATCGCTCCGCTGCGGTCGTTGCCGAAGCGCCGCGCGTGGTGCATGGCGGCACCGAGCTTCTTGCCGGAATTACGAGACAGCATCTTTTCCCACTCCCGCGCCGATGCGGCACGTGCCTTTGGCCGGGACAGTGGCAGGAAGGAGCGACCGGTTGGTTAAACCGATCTGCGAAAGACGGGGGTTTCGACGAGTCAGTTGACGAAGGGTAAAAGTGCCGACCCTGCGGACGGTGTCCTGCGGGGCACGAACCGGCGGCGAACGACGGGGGCCGATGGGTTCACGGCTCCAGCTCGGTGTCCCAGTAGAGGAAGTCGAGCCAGCTGTCGTGCAGGTAGTTCGGCGGGAACAGGCGACCGTTGTTGTGCAGGTCCTGGACGGTCGGGGGGAAGGGCAAATGCATCGGCCACATGCCGATATCGGCGCAGGACTTGTTGGCTTTGCGGAGGTTGCAGGGCGAGCAGGCCGTAATCACGTTGTCCCAGGTGGTCTGCCCGCCTTTCGAGCGTGGGACAAGGTGGTCGAAGGTCAGTTCCTCCCGCGAGCCGCAATACTGGCATTGGAACCGGTCGCGCAGGAAGACGTTGAAGCGGGTGAAGGCGGGGTGGCGGCTCGGTTTTACGTAGCTTTTCAGCGAGACGACGCTGGGAAGTCTGAACTCGCTGCTCGGACTTCGGACCGTGATGTCGTATTCGGAGACAATATTGACCCTGTCGAGGAACACGGCCTTCACCGCATCCTGCCACGCCCACAGCGACAGCGGATAATACGCCAGCGGGCGGTAGTCAGCATTGAGCACCAGGGCCGGGTGAGCACCTGGAGAGACGGCGAGTGTCACACCTTCGCTCCTCATGCCTGCTCGCCGGCCCGGCGAAGGCGCATCGCAACCGCGATTCGCTTCCCCGGCCGGTCGACCGAACGCGGGCATAGTGTAGAGCCACAGTGACAGTCTTGTGAAGCCCGACAAAGCGCATGGCTCGGTCTTCGGCGCCAGGGACTTGCGGGCAAAAAAACGCGGGCCCGAAGGCCCGCGTTCATCGTCTCGGTCAGCTCAGATACGGCTCTCAGCCGTGCGGCCACTCGCGGATGTCGACGAAATGGCCGGCGATCGCAGCGGCCGCCGCCATGGTCGGCGACACCAGATGGGTGCGGCCCTTGAAGCCCTGGCGGCCCTCGAAATTGCGGTTCGAGGTGGAGGCGCAGCGTTCGCCCGGCGACAGCTTGTCGGCGTTCATGGCAAGGCACATGGAGCAGCCCGGCTCGCGCCAGTCGAAACCGGCGTCGCGGAACACCTTGTCGAGGCCTTCGGCCTCGGCCTGGGCCTTCACCAGGCCCGAACCCGGCACCACCATGGCGTTGACGCTCTCGCGCACCTTGTGGCCGCGGATGACGGATGCTGCAGCGCGCAGATCCTCGATGCGGCCGTTGGTGCACGAGCCGATGAACACCCGGTCGACGGCGATGTCGGTGATCGGAGTGCCCGCGGTCAGGCCCATGTACTGCAGCGCGCGGCGCTTGGAGGCGCGGCGGTTCTCGTCCTCGATCTCCTCCGGATCCGGCACCCGGCCGGTCACGGAGATCACGTCCTCGGGACTGGAGCCCCAGGTGACGATCGGCGGCAGGTTGGCCGCATCGAGGCGGATCTCGGCGTCGAAATGGGCGCCTTCGTCGGTGAAGAGTGTCTGCCAGTAGGCGACGGCCTTGTCCCAGTCGGCGCCCTGCGGGGCCTTCGGGCGGCCCTTGATGTAGTCGAAGGTCTTCTCGTCCGCGGCGATCAGGCCGGCGCGGGCGCCGCCCTCGATCGACATGTTGCAAACGGTCATGCGGCCTTCCATCGACAGCGCGCGGATCGCCTCGCCGGCATATTCGATGACATGGCCGGTGCCGCCGGCCGTTCCGATCTCGCCGATGATCGCCAGGATGATGTCCTTGGCGGTGACGCCGTCCGGCAGGATGCCGTCGACGGTCACCCGCATGTTCTTCGCCTTCTTCTGGATCAGCGTCTGGGTGGCGAGCACGTGCTCGACCTCCGAGGTGCCGATGCCATGGGCGAGCGCGCCGAAGGCGCCGTGGGTCGAGGTGTGGCTGTCGCCGCAGACGATGGTCATGCCGGGCAGGGTAAAGCCCTGCTCGGGGCCGACGATGTGGACGATGCCCTGGCGCAGGTCCGTCTCGCTGTAATACTCGACGCCGAACTCGGCGGCATTCTTCGCCAGCGTGTCGACCTGCAGGGCGGATTCGGGATCGTCGATGCCGTGGCTGCGGTCGGTGGTCGGCACGTTGTGGTCGACCACCGCCAGCGTGCGCTGCGGCTGGCGGACCTTGCGGCCGGTCATGCGCAGACCCTCGAAGGCCTGCGGGCTGGTCACCTCATGCACCAGATGGCGGTCGATATAGAGCAGGGCGGTGCCGTCCTCCTGGGTCTCGACGACGTGGTCGTCCCAGATCTTGTCGTAGAGCGTGCGCGGAGCGTTCATCTGTCTCTCCTGATAGTCTGAAGCTTGGGGACGGACCCTGTCGGGCCTCCGTCCGTGTGCCGCACAAGATGCGGCGAATGGCGTAATTGAGGAAAAGGTGCGGGCCTCTCAGCCGGCAGCACAGCCAGCCGGTGCGAGGCCGGTGGTAAGGCCGGGATCACTGGGAGAGGCGAAGAGGGCGTGAAAGCGCGCGGGCAGGCGGCGGCGGTCGCCGATCTCGATACGCTGCCAGCGGCGGGTGCGGGTCGGGCGCGGACGCGTACAGGCCTGCACAACCCGGACGATGCCGCCCGGCTGCAATGTCCTGCCGCGCGGCGGCGCGGGCGTCCTGTCACACGATGCGACCGGCATGGTCTCCAGCGGCTCCAGCTTCCGACGCTGCCGAGTCCCTCTCCGCCCTGGGCGGCGGCCGGCATGTCGATCGACAACGGGCCACACTGCTCGGCGGCGCCCGGTTCCAAGGAGCCTCGCCTGCCGATGTCGTGCCCGTTCCCTTTCATTTGCGCCGATTGCCTTGCCGGGTCAAGGCCGCAGTTGCCTGCGAGAGGCTCTCGGCAGGCCGGTGCGACGGCGTCAGCGCATCAGGCCCGGCAGCAGCAGCACCAGTGAGGGCACGGCGACGATCAGCGCCAGGCGGACGATGTCGGCCAGGATGAACGGCACGATGCCGCGGAAGATCCGTTCCAGCGGGACGTCCGGCATCACCGTCTTCAACACGAAGACGTTGAGGCCGACGGGCGGGGTGATCAGGCTGATTTCGGTGACCACGACGACGACGATACCGAACCAGACCAGGTCGTAGCCAAGGGCCGCCATCATCGGTGCGAAGATCGGCACGGTGAGCAGCACCATGGAGAGGCTTTCCAGTACCATGCCGAGGCAGAGATAGACGCCGAGGACAGCGAGCAGGATCGCCCAGGGAGGCAGGTCGGAGGCGGCTGCCATGCTTGAAAGCGCCGCCGGCAGTCCGGCGATGTTGACGAAGTTGGAGAAGATCAGCGCGCCGATCAGCACCATGAACATCATCGTTGTGGTGGCGGCCGTATCGCTCAGCGTCTCCAGCAGGGTGGCGAGGGTCAGCCGGCGGCGGGCGAGCGCGATCAGGAACGCGCCGCTGGCGCCGATGCCGGCGGCTTCCGTTGCGGTGAAGACGCCGGCATAGATGCCGCCGATCACCAGCGCGAAAAGTGCGGTGATGCCGGCAACGCCGGCAAGCGCGCGGAAGCGCTCGCGGTAGGGCAGGCGCTCGGCCGGGGGCCCGGCTTCGGGGCGCCGCCAGCAGACCAGCCAGACGGCGGCCATGTAGCCGAGAACGCCGAGAATGCCGGGAATGATGCCGGCGATGAACAGCTTGGCGATGTCCTGCTGGGCGGTGACGCCGTAGAGCACCAGGATCACGGAGGGCGGGATCAGGATGCCGAGCGTGCCGCCGGCGGCGATCACCCCGCTCGCCAGCCCGTCGTCGTACTTGTAGCGGCGCATCTGCGGCAGGGCGACCTTGCCCATGGTCGCGGCGGTGGCGAGCGAAGAGCCGCAGACCGCGGAGAAGCCGCCGCAGGCAACGGCGGTCGCCATGGCAAGGCCGCCGCGGCGATGGCCGAGCCAGGCGTGGCAGGCGGCGTAGAGCTCGTCGGACAGCCCCGCCCGGGTGACGAGATTGCCCATCAGCACGAAGAGCGGCACCACCGAGAGCGGGTAGGAGAGGCCGGTGTCGAACGTGGTCTGTCCGACCATCGCCATGGCCGGGGCGAAGCCGAGGATCATCGTCAGGCCGAGGCCGCCGACGGCGGCCATGGCGACGGCGATCGGCACGCCTGTGAACATCACGACGACGAGAATGACGAGGCCGGGAAGCCAGGTTTCCATGGTCTTGCGAAGGTCCCTCGGGAGGTGGACGAGGCGGCCCGCTCAGGGCTGCCGGCGCAGGATGAGAACGGCGGCGACGAGCGCGGAGATCCCGGCCAGCACCGCCATCGCGACGGCGACGGGCCCGAGCGGAATGCCCAGATAGACCGTGGCATCGCCATAGGAGCTGTAGTCGCGGCCCAGAAGCGCGAGCCGCCAGGCGAACACCGCCAGCACGCTGGCGGTCACCGCGAGCGCTGCCCGGGCAAGGCCCTGTCGGAGACGGCCCGGAAGCCGGCCGGTGAGGAGGTCGACGGTGACATGCTCCCGCCGTGCCGTGACGATCGGCAGGCCGACGAAGACGACCAGCGCCAGCAGCACCTCGGTCAGCTCGAAGGCGCCGGGCAGCGGACTGTTGAACACGTAGCGGCCGATGACGTCGACGAAGGTCACCGCCATCATCACCAGCAGCAGCAGCGCGGCGACGAGCTGGAGGAGGCGCGTCGCCGCGGCGAGCGGCCGGAAGGGGCTTGCACCCCCGCCGGTCGCGCCGTCGCGGGGCTCGCCGGTCATTTCGCTGCGGCGATCTCGGCCTTGAGCATGTCGATGGCGGCCTGGCCATCGATGCCGGCGGCGGAGGCCGCATCGAGGAAGCCCTTCTCGACACCGGCGAGTTTCTCGGCGATGGCGGCGGTCATGGCCTCGTCGGCGGTGGTCTGGGCGACGCCCTTTTCCTCCATCACCTTGACGCCGGCCGCGTCGGCCGCATCCCAGGCCTGGCCAGCCATGCGGGCCATGGCCTCGCCCGACACGCTGTCGATGGCGGCCTTGTCCTCGTCCGAGAGCTTGTCCCAGGCGCCGCGGTTCATCACCACGAAGAACGAGGTGTTGTAGAGGCCGCCCGGCACCGAAACGCCGTTGCGGATCACCTCGTCGATGCGGAAGAAGGGCACGGACTCCGGTGGGAACAGGATGCCGTCGGCAACGCCGTTGGCGAGAATCTCGTAGACCTGCGGCGAAGGCGCCTGCACGCCGACCATGCCGAGCCGCGAGGCGATCTCGGCGACGATGCCGCCGCCGATGCGCATCTTCAGGCCTGCGAGATCGTCGACCGAGGCGACTTTCTTGGTGGTGGTGTAGATGCCGCCGGGACCATGGGTGAAGACGGTGAGCAGCTTGACGCCCTCGTGCTCGTCGGCCTTGGAAAGCATCGCCTCCTGCACCTTCCAGTAGGCGACGGACAGCGCCTCGGCGCTGTCGGACAGGAACGGTCCCTCGACCAGCGGCGTCAGCTTGAAGCGGCCCGGCGTGTAGCCGTGGACGCCGAAGCCGATATCGGCCGCGCCCGAGCGGATCAGGTCGAACTGCGCCGGCGGCTTGCCGATCGGCGCGGCCATGATCTCGACCGTGACGCGCCCGTCGGTCGCCTTGGCCACCTGCTCGCCCCAGGGGGTCAGGATGTCCTTGACGATGGGATGGGAGGGCGGCAGCCAGTTGGATACGCGCAAGGTGGTCTCGGCGGAGGCGGCGGTGGCGAGGCCAAGTGCCGCGACCGCGGTCAGCATCCCGATGAATTTCCGCATTTCAGTCCCCTCTGTCTGGTTTTCGTTCCGGTCAGGCGCTTTGCTTCTTGCCGGACGCATTGAGCGCATCCTCGGCTATTTTCCTGACCCTTTCCAGCTGGATCTTGCCGAGCGCATTGCGCGGCAGCTCCTGCGTGAAGACGACGGATTTCGGGTGCTTGTAGCGCGCCAGACGTCCGTCGAACCCCGCCAGCACCGCCTCGGCGGTGACCTCCCGGCCGGGTTCCGCCACCACGACCGCCACCGGGCTTTCGCCCCAGCGCGGATCGGAAATGCCGACGACAGCGGCCTCTCTCAAGCCGGCGATTTCGCCGAGCACCCGCTCCAGTTCGGCCGGATAGATGTTCTCGCCGCCGGAGATGATGACGTTCTTCAAGCGGTCCTTGAACCAGAAGACGCCGGCCTCGTCGCGAAGGGCGAGGTCGCCGGTGCGGAACCAGCCGTCGCGGAACGTGTCGGCGGTGGCCGTCTCGTTGTTCCAGTAGCCTTGCGTGATGTTGCCGCCCTTCAACTCGATCTCGCCGATCTCGCCGGGACGGGCATCGCGCTCGCCGATACGGATGCGCGCCTTCGTGTGCAGGCCGGGCCGGCCGATGGCGCCGAATTCCGGGACGACGTTCTCGCGGCGCTGGTAGATCGCGACTGGGCCGGTCTCGGTCGCGCCGTAGACCTGCAGGACCGGCACGCCGCGGTCGACGAAGGCCCGCATCAAGGCATGCGGCACGTCGGAAGAGCCCGTCGCGACAAGGCGCAGGGAGGAAAGGTCCGCCGCCTCCCACTCGGGATGGGCGATCAGCGCGGCGAGCGTTGCCGGCACCAGCACGGTGAGGTCGGGGCGCTCGTCGCGGATTGCGGCGAGCGTCGTGCCCGGGTGGAAGCGGTCGTGCAGGATCACCGTCGCCCCGGCATAGAGCGCCGGCGTCGTCTGGATGTTGAGCCCGCCGACATGGAACATCGGCAGCACCGTCAGTACGGTGTCAGCGGCGGTGATCTCCTGCATGTGCAGGGCGTTCAGTGCGTTGGCCTCGACCGCGGCCTGGGTCAGGACGGCACCTTTCGGCCGGCCGGTCGTGCCGGACGTGTAGACGATGAGCAGGGGATCCTGCGTGCTGCCGTCGCCCTCGTCATGGCCGAGCGGCGCGTCATCCAGTGTCTGGCGGGCGAGACCGCCCGTTGCCGGATCGGCGATGAGCGTCTCTGGAAGCGGGGCAAGGGCCGCCATCGCGGCAAGGGTGGCCGCGAAATCGGGCTGGTGCACCAGGAGCCTTGCGCCGCTGTCGGCAAGCGCATGCGCAAGCTCGGGCGGGGCAAGGCGCCAGTTGAGCGGCACGACGATGGCGCCGAGCCGGGCGGCGGCGAAGGTCAGCAGCAGCTGGTCGGGCGAATTGGTGCCGAGATACGCGATCCGCTCGCCGCGCTTGATGCCGTGGCGGGCCGCAAGCGCGCCGGCCAGCCGGCCGATGCGGGCGGCGAGGGCGGCGTAGTCGATCCGCTCGTCGCCGAAGACCAGCGCCGTCTTCTCCGGGGTGAAGCGCGCATGCGCCTCGATCCAGTGGTCGATCGACGTCACTCGTCGGTTTCTCCCGGCAGGTAGAGGCTTTCCCGGCCGATCCGGTCGAGGCAGATCTCGGCCGTCCAGGGCAGCATCAGGGCGCCGCAGCGGCTGTCGCGGAACAGGCGCTCCAGCGGCAGGGACTTCAGCATCGACTGGCCGCCGCAGGTGCGGATGGCGAGTTGGCAGATCTCGTTGGCGTTTTCCATCACCGTGTAGTGGGCGGCCCAGGCGCGCAGCATCTGCTCGCGCGAGGGATCGGGACCGGCCTCGGTGATCGCCTGGAACCACAGGGCCTTGGTCTGCTCCAGCATCAGGTGCATCTGGGCGACGCCCATCTGCTTGGTGGGGAACATGCGCCGCTTGACCGGCGGCAGGCCGGGCCATTCGCCGCGCAGGTATTTCACGGTGAAGTCGAAGGCCGCCTGGGCGATGCCCATGTAGGTCGGCGACAGGGTCATGAACATGTGCGGCCAGCGGCTGGCGGCCTGGTAGTAGACGCCGCGCGGCATCAATGCCTCGTCCTCGGGAACGAAGACGTCTTTGAACAGCAGGGTGCGCGAGACGGTGCCACGCATGCCGAGCGGGTCCCAGGGACCGACCACCTCGACGCCCTCGGCCGTTGCCGGTACGGCGATATACATCGTGTCCCGGCGCGAGGGGCGCTCGCCCTCCTTCATCTCGCCGCAGAGGATACCGTAATAGTCGGCATGGCCGGACAGGGAGGCGAAGATCTTCTTGCCGTTGATGATCCAGCCGCCGTCGACCTTGCGGGCGGAGGTGGAAAAGGGCGCGGCTCCGGCCGCGGCGGCGCCGCCTTCCGAGAAGGGCTGGGAGTAGATAGCCCCGTCTTCCAGGATGCGCCTATAGTGGACGGCACGGCGCTGGCGGTGCAACTCCCGCTCGCCGGCCTCGATTTCCAGATCGTCGGTCAGCGCGCCGGTCCACAGGCAGGAACAGACATGCATGTTCCAGGTCAGGGCGGTCGCGCCGCAATAGCGGCCGATCTCGGCCGCCGTCATCATATAGGTGCGGAACGGCGCACCGTGGCCGCCGTCCTCCTTGGGCACGCAGATGCCGAGCAGACCGGCCTCGTGCATGTCGCGGTAGTTCTGCGTCGGGAACACCGCGTCGCGGTCGATGGCCTCGGCGCGCGGAGCGAAGCGGAACTTGGCCACCCGGCGGGCGAGGGCGGTCAGTTCCTCCTCCTGCTCGGTCAGGCGGAAGGCTTTGGGATCGAAGATCGGCTTGTCCATGTCGAGCGTCTCGAGATCGGCGACGGTCATCGGCCTGCTCCCTCTTGCGGCGGTGTGGTCTCGGTCTGGTTCAGGAAGTCGCGGAGCGCGGCCTCGAAGGCCTGCGGGCATTCCAGCGGCGCCAGATGGCCGGTGCCGGGCAGCTCCACATAGCGGGCATCGCGCAGCTTCTCGCCCATCCGGCGCATGGTCGGGGCCGGCGCATTGCGGTCGACCTCGCCGGCGACAAGCAGCACCGGCACAGCGATGTCGGCCAGCGTGTCGCGGGCATCGAAGGTGGCAAGGCAGCGGATCGCCTCGCGATAGGTCGCCTCCGGGACCCGGCTCATGGCGGCGGTGGCCACTGATACGGCAGCCGGGTCCGAGGCCGGTCCGACGAGATCCGGCACGAATTCGCGGGCAAGCTCGGGGATCGTGCGGCCGGCATCGAGCGGGGCCAGCCGCTCGGCGACGAAGCGCTTCTGGAACTCGCCGTCGCGGCTGCCGAAGGCGGCGGTGGTGGCCGACAGCACAAGGGTGCGCACGCGGCTCGGATGGCGGGCGACGAAGTCCTGCGCCAGCATGCCGCCGATGGAATGGCCGAGCAGGTCGACCTGGTCGAGTCCGAGCCGGTCGAGAAAGGCGAGCAGGGCCTCAGACAGGGCAGGGAAGGTCATCGGCGACAAGAGCGGAGTGCCGCCGTAGCCGGGAAGGTTCCAGCCGATGGCGTCATGATCGCGGCCGAGCCCCCCGATCTGCGGCGCGAACATCTCCGCACCGGCGCCGATGCCGTGCAGCAGCACGACGGCGCGTTCGCCCCCGGTTCTGCGGATGTGGTCGGGCCGGCTCATCGCAGCGCCTCGATCAGCTCACCGTCCACCACCACCGGCTCGCCGTCGAGCGCGATGGTGCAGCCGCGCACCGGGATGTCGAAATGGCCCTTGGTGAAGCGGCCGGCGAACTCGTTGGCCCCGGTCGAGAAGAGGAAATTTCCCGAATAGGCGCGCACTTCCGTTCCGTTGGTCTCGCGCTGGTCGTACATGGTCAGCGCCTCGTAGCGCGCCGCGGCATTCATGCCGAAGCCGACATGGGCGACGGCATAGGCCTCCTTGTCGCCCCAGGCGGCGAGATAGCGGCGGGTCAGCTCGGCATCGGTGCCCTCGCCCTCGATCTCCGTCACATAGTCGTCGACGATGGTCAGGCGCACCGGGCGCTCGAGATAGCGCTTGAAGGTCAGGTTGATGTCGCCGGCATCCAGCACGAGGGTGCCGTTGACGCTGTGGGCGGCGGGGAAGCTTACGACGAGGCCGGCGGGCCAGTGGGCGACGGAGCCCGGCCGGTCGCACCAGCCCCACACGCCGACGGTCGAGGCGCCTTTCATGGCGACCTTGAGATCCGTGCCGGCGGCGGAGGTGACTGTCATCTCGGTCGCCGCACGAATGCGGGAGACGGCCTCGCGCACCCGGTCCTTGTCGCGCGGCTGCGGCAGCAGGCGCTCGAGCGCGTCAGGATGTTCGTTTGAAATCATCAACATGCGGGCGCCACCGGCGATGATGCGCGGCAGCTCCGGCGCATGCAGCAGGCCCTCGACCGTCAGGTCGACGACGAGGCCGCTGGCGGCGAGCGCGGCAATCGCCGCGTCCTGTCCGGAGAGCGCAGCCGAGGCACCCGTCGAGCGCACCTGCACCGGCGCATCCTGCGGCGGTGTCGGCACGACCACGTGGAAAGCCTTCGCGCCGAGGCGAAGCAGGGCGAGTTCCGCGATGTGGACGTTGAGGGCGCGCGACTGGGTTTCGGAGAGGATCGCGACACTCTCCCCCGGGGTCACCTTGCAGAGGGTGAAGACGGCCGCGAAGGCGTCGATCCACTTTCCCTCGATCCTGTCGGCGAGCATCAGATCCTCCTCCCGATCCGCTCCGGCTAATCGCTTCGCGCCGACGTCCGGCACGGCCCGATCCGTGCCGTCCGACGTTTTGTTGCGTCGGGCGGTCAATTTTCGCAGCAAGCGAAAAGAACTTGGAGGAGCGTAGCAATTTCGTTATTGTATGAAAAGGAATATTTTTAGGCATGAACTTGTTGCCGGCGCGGCTCGCCGGCATTCCGCAAGCCGAAGGCACGAGGACAGGCCATGATGAGCGATCACCGCAGCTTCCGCAGCGCCCTCGGGCGGTTCGTCACCGGCGTCACCATCGTCACCACGCTGGACGAGGCCGGCCGGCCGGTCGGATTGACGGCCAATTCCTTCAACTCGGTCTCGCTCGATCCGCCGATGGTGCTGTGGAGCCTTGCCCGAAAATCGCAGAATCTCGCCGTTTTCGAGCGATCCCGGCACTATGCGGTCAACATTCTTGCCTCCGATCAGCGGGCGCTGTCCGACCGGTTCGCGCGGCCGGTGGAGGACCGTTTCGCCGGAGTTTCCTGGCAGCCGGGGCAGTGCGGCGTGCCGGTGCTGGCGGGGGTAACCGCCGTGTTCGAGTGCCTCAACGAGACCCGGGTGGAAGGGGGCGACCACCTGGTTTTCCTCGGGCGGGTCGAGGCGTTCGACCATGCGGACCGCGAGCCGCTGCTCTATCATTCGGGGCGCTACGCAACCCCGAGCTATGCCGGCCCGTCGGCCGCCCTGCCCGAATGAGAGGCGTGCAATGACCGATCTTGCGGCACCTGCCCGCCCGTCCCCCGGCAGCCCGAGCGAAGGCGCTTCCGGCGCCGCAGCCGGGCGCTTCGTCGACGGCTATCTGCTCTACCTGCTGGCGCGGGCCTCGAGCGTTGCCAGCGCCGAATTCCACGAGCAGGTGCGGGCCCGCGGCGTGCCGGTGGCGGTGTGGCGCATCCTCGCCTCGCTGAAGGGGACGGGCGAGGGGCTGACCGTCGGCGAGCTGGCGAAGAGCTGCCTTGCCAACCAGCCGGCGATCTCCAAGACCGTCGACAAGCTGGTCGCCAAGGGGCTGGTCGAACGGCAGGCGGATGGGCAAGACCGCCGCCGCGTCTGGGTGCGGCTGACGCCGGCGGGCGAGGCGCATGTCGACGAACTTATCCTCGAGGCGCAGGCGCACCAGGCACGGCTGGTCGAGGCGATCGGCGAGGGGGAAACCGAGACGCTGCGCCGGGCCCTGCTGCGGTTGATCGAACGGGCGGGATCTGGCGCTCCTTCCGTGGATTTTGATGAGTTTTCCGACAAATAATACTTTAATTACAATGCGTTGAGGGATATTGCAGAAATTGAGACGGATTTTGCAAAATTCCGTCTCGAAATGCCGAAAAGTTGCGTTGTTGCATCCAAACGCCGCAACGGGTTCAATCAGCCCGCACGCCCCGCCGGGGTCTGCCTCAGGCGGGTCAGCATGTATCTCGACGTCCAGCACCAGCGAACCTTCTACGACCTGCCGCTCGGGCGGATGATGCGGGTGTTGGTCGGCGCGCGGATCCGCGCCCGCTGGCCCGACCTGAAAGGGCGCGCCCTGCTCGGGGTCGGCTATGCCGCGCCGTACATGCGGCCCTATCTGGAGGAGGCGGAGCGGTGCATCGCCGCGATGCCGGCGGCGCAGGGCGTGGTCGCCTGGCCGCGCGGCGGGCGCAACTCGGCGACGCTGGTCGACGAGACCGAACTGCCGTTCCCCGATCACGTCTTCGACAATGTGCTCGTCGTCCACTGCCTCGACCATTGCGGTGATGCGGAAGCGCTGTTGCGCGAGATCTGGCGGGTGCTGGTGCCGGGCGGGCGAATGATCGTCGTCGTCGCCAACCGGCGGGGATTGTGGGCGCGCTCGGAAATCTCGCCCTTCGGCTACGGGCGGCCGTTCTCGCGGGGACAGATCGAGGGCCTCTTGCGCGCCTGCCAGTTCCGCCCGTCGGGAAGCGACGAGGCGCTGTGCCTGCCGCCGACCCGCTCGCGGCTGGTGCTGCGCAGCGCACCGGCCTGGGACCGGATCGGCCGCCGGCTGTGGCCGGCCTTCGCCGGGCTCTTGGTGATCGAGGCGGAGAAGCAGATGTTCCGCGGCGCGCCGGCCGGCGGCGAGACGCGGCTGATGAAGGCGCTGCGGCCGGTCTTCGTGCCGGAAGGCGCGGCGCCCGGCATGAATGGGCGCACCGGCTCGGGCCTCAGGCGGTCGGGCCTCGGGCGATCCGGTCTTGCTACGAGCGCTTCAGCAGGAACAGGGCCTGTTCGCCGATCAGGTTCCAGACCCACCAGGGCGCGGTGAAGCCGACCGGGCGGCCGCCCGCATCCAGCGCCATCGACTTGACGATACGGGCATCGGCCTCCTGGCACAGGAGCACGAAGTCGCGGATGGTGCAGAAGTGGATGTTCGGCGTGTCGTACCAGGAATAGGGCAGGTAGTCGGTGACCGGCATGCGGCCGCCGAACAGAAGCTGCAGGCGGTTGCGCCAGAAGCCGAAATTCGGGAAGGACACGATGACGTTGGAGCCGATGCGCAGCAGCTCCTCCAGCACCCGGCGCGGCGCGTAGGTCGCCTGCAGGGTCTGGCTGAGGATGACGAAATCGAAGGCGTTGTCCGGATAGTCCGACAGGTCGCGGTCGGCGTCGCCCTGGACGACGGACAGGCCGCGGGCGACGCAGGCGTTGACACCGGCCTGCGACAGTTCCAACCCGCGCCCGTCCACCTGCTTCTCGCGGATCAGCAGGTCGAGCAGCTCGCCCTCGCCGCAGCCGATGTCGAGAACCCGCGAGCCGGGCGCGACGAGATCGGCGACGAGACGGTGGTCGCCGCGCGCACTGCCACCGGCCGTCTGCGGCGCGGTCGTCGGCACGGGCGGCGCGTCCACCGCGGCCTCGGGTGTGGTGATGGTCGTCACGCTCATGCGGCACCTCCTGCCGGCGGGGCGATCCCGCGGGCGTGGGCCGCGCCGGTCAGGAAACCGAGCACGGTGCGGAACATTTCCGGCTCGTCGAGCAGGAAGGCATCGTGGCCGCGGTCGCTCTCCACCTCGACGAAGGAGACGTTGGCGGCGGCCGCGTTCAGCGCCTTGACCACGGCCTTGCTCTCGGCGGTGGGGAACAGCCAGTCGGAGGTGAAGGACATGACGCAGAACCGGGTCGGCGAATGCAGGAAGGCGCGCGGCAGCGAGCCGCCGAAATCGGCGGCCAGGTCGAAATAGTCCATCGCCCGGGTGACATAGAGATAGGAGTTGGGGTCGAACCGGTCGACGAAGGTCATGCCCTGGTGGCGCAGGTAGCTCTCGATCTGGAAATCGGCGTCGAAGCCGAAGGTGATCGCCTCGCGGTCCTGCAGGTTGCGGCCGAACTTGCGGTGCAGCGCCGGGTCGGAGAGATAGGTGATGTGGGCGGCCATGCGCGCCACTGCGAGCCCCTTGGACGGGCGCACGCCACGCTCGAAATAGCGCCCGCCGCACCAGTTGGGATCGGCCATCACCGCCTGGCGGCCGACCTCGTGGAAGGCGATGTTCTGCGAGGAATGGCGGGCGGCGGCGGCGATGGGCACGGCGGAGAACACCCGCTCGGGATAGCTTACCGCCCATTGCAGCACCTGCATGCCGCCCATGGAGCCGCCGACCACGGAAAACAGCGTCTCGATGCCGAGATGGTCGAGCAGCACCGCCTGGGCGCGGACCATGTCGCGGATCGTCACCAGCGGCAGGTCGAGGCCCCAGCGCCGGCCGGTCGCCGGGTTGGTGGAGGCAGGTCCCGTGGTGCCGAGGCAGCCGCCGAGCACATTGGCGCAGATGACGAAGAAGCGGTCGGTGTCGACCGGCTTGCCCGGGCCGACGAGCAGCGACCACCAGCCGGGCTTGCCGGTCAGCGGATTGGGCGAGGCGACATACTGGTCGCCGGTCAAGGCGTGGCAGACGAGGATCGCGTTGCTGCGGTCCGCGTTCAGCGTGCCATAGGTCTCGTAGGCGATCTGCCAGGGATCGAGCACGGTGCCGGAATCGAGCCGCAACGCCTTGTCGCCGCCGAACCTCTCGACGCGGCTCGACGGATTGTCGGCCTCGCTGGCCGGCGCTGCCCGCAGCTCCGGTGGGCTCTGATCGGGCGGGGTCTCTTCGGCGGTCGTGTCCTTGCTCATCGGTGCCGGACATCCTCCTGGCGGCGTTCGCGCGGTTTGCCGGCGATGCCTGGGGTCGAAATTGTCTCGCGAGGGCCGGTTTCCGCCCTTGTGGGGGCCGGCCCGCGGGGACCAGCAGACGTAGGAGCCCGTCCGGGCAACGTCAATGTTTTCTTTTGCTTTCGACAGGCCTACTGCCTATGAGTATGCGCTGGCCGGCGCCCCTTTTTCCGCGGGCGCCGGCCGTCTTTTCCGCAAGGCCGGCATGCGTGCCGGCCGATCTTCCGCCGTGCCGGCCTGGTTGCCGACACGGTAGTCCCGCAAGGCCGGCCCGTGTGCCGGCCAAGACCGCCGCAGTCAGGAAATCTCGGCCATGCTGACGACCGCCGATCCCCGTTCCCCGTCCCGTCCCGAGCCGCGCCCCGGCGTCATGGAGATCGCTCCCTACGTGCCCGGCCGGACCAAGTCGACGGGCGGTGCGAAGCTCCACAAGCTGTCCTCCAACGAGACGCCGCTGGGCCCGAGCCCGCGCGCCGTGGAGGCCTTCAGCGCCTGCGCCGGCCATCTGGAGCTCTATCCGGACGGCGGCTCGACGGGCCTGCGCGAGGCGATCGCCGACGTCTACGGCCTGAACCCGGAGCGGATGATCTGCGGCAACGGCTCGGACGAGATCCTGGAGCTGGTGGCGCGCGCCTATATCGGCCCGGGCGACGAGGGCCTCTACAGCGAATACGGCTTCCTGGTCTACAAGATCGCCATCCTGGCCGCCGGCGGCACGCCGGTCGTCGCGCCGGAACAGAACCTGACGACGGATGTCGACGCGCTGCTGGCGCGGGTGACCCCGCGCACCAAGGTCGTGTTCCTCGCCAATCCGAACAATCCGACCGGCACCTACCTGCCGTTCGACGAGATCCGCCGGCTGCATGCCGGCCTGCCGTCCAACGTACTGCTGGTGCTGGATGCGGCCTATGCAGAGTATGTGCGCCGCAACGACTACGAGGCCGGCGTCGAGCTGGCGGCGACGGCCGACAACGTGCTGATGACGCGCACCTTCTCGAAGATCTACGGTCTGGCGGCGCTGCGCATCGGCTGGGCCTACGGCCCGGCGCATGTGATCGACGCGCTGAACCGGGTGCGCGGGCCGTTCAACGTTTCCGCCGCCTCGCAGGCCGCCGGCATCGCCGCCGTGCGCGACCGCGCCTTCCTGGAGACCGCCGTCGCGCATAACGACAAGTGGCTGGACTGGGTGAGCCAGGAAGTGGCGGCGCTGGGCCTTCAGGTCACGCCGAGCGTCGGCAATTTCGTGCTGATCCACTTCCCCGAGGAGCCGGGCCGCACCGCGGCGGAAGCCGATGCCTATCTGAGCGCGCGCGGATGCGTGCTGCGGGCGGTGGGTGCCTACGGACTGCCCAACGCGCTGCGCATGTCGATCGGCAGCGAGGAGGCCAACCGCGAGGTCGTCTCGGTGCTGAAGGAGTTCCTCGCCGGGCGCTGAGGCGCCACGGCGACGGGTCCCGCGCCACGGCGCGCGGGAACCGCAAGTGTCAGGCCGTTTTCATGTCAGATCCGAAATTCCGCCGCCTTGCCCTGATCGGCATCGGCCTCATCGGTTCCTCCATCGCGCATGCGGCGCGGCGCGAGGGGCTGGCCGAGGAGATCGCCATTTCCACCCGCTCGGAGCAGACGCTGCGCCGGGCCGAGGAACTGGGGCTCGGCGACAGCTATCATCTTGATGCCGCTGAGGCGGTGAACGGTGCCGATCTCGTCATCCTGTGCGTGCCGGTGGGCGCGAGCGAGGCGGTGGCGAAATGGATCGCTCCGGCGCTCGCGCCCGGCGCCATCGTCACCGATGTCGGCTCGACCAAGGCCTCCGTGGTGCGGCAGATGGCGCCGCACCTGCCGGACGGGGTGCATTTCATCCCCGGCCACCCCATCGCCGGCACCGAGCATTCGGGGCCGGATGCGGGCTTTGCCGAGCTGTTCCGCAACCGCTGGTGCATCCTGACGCCGGTGCCGGGCACCGATCCGGCGGCGCTGGAGCGGCTGTCGGCCTTCTGGCGGGCCTGCGGCTCGATGGTCGACACGATGGATGCCGAGCATCACGACCTGGTGCTGGCCATCGTCTCGCATGTGCCGCACATCATCGCCTACAACATCGTCGGCACCGCCGACGACCTGGAGACGGTGACAAAGTCCGAGGTCATCAAGTATTCCGCCTCGGGCTTCCGCGACTTCACGCGGCTGGCGGCCTCCGACCCGACCATGTGGCGCGACGTGTGCCTGCACAACAAGGACGCGATCCTGGAGATGCTGTCGCGCTTTTCCGAGGACCTGTCGGCGCTGCAGCGGGCGGTGCGCTGGGGCGACGGCGAGGCGCTGTTCGAGCTGTTCACCCGCACGCGCGGCATCCGCCGGTCCATCGTCGAGGCGGGCCAGGAGACCGACGCGCCGAACTTCGGCCGCGACGCCAAGCGGTAAACGGGTTTTTGCAGGTCAGTCGCGAATGGGGCGGATCTCGTCGCGGCCCGGGCAGGTGGCGAGCGCCTGGCGCGCCGTGCGCCCGTCGCCGACCGGCGCGTCCGGCCAGATCTCGGCCAGCGGCACCAACACGAAGGCGCGTTCGCCCATGCGCGGATGCGGGATGGTCAGGCCGTCCTCCTCGATCCGCTCCTCGCCGTAGATCAGCACGTCGATGTCGATGACGCGCGGCCCCCAGCGGACGTCGCGGACGCGGCCGAGGCTGCGCTCGACCTCCAGGCAGCGGTCGAGCAGGTCGCGCGGCGACAGCCGGGTCTCGATCACCGCGCAGGCATTGCGGTAGTCGTCCTGCGGCACAGGACCCCAGGGCGGGGTGCGGTAGTCGGAGGAGCGGGCGACCACGACGATGCCCGGCGTTGCGGCCAGCGCGGCGAGGGCCGCCTCCAGGTTGGCCAGCGTGTCGCCGACATTGGACCCCAGGCCGAGCGCGGCGCGCACCAGGGTCTTTCTCTGTGCGGTGCTCATCCCACGTGCTCGCTCATGGTGGCATGGGCGATGCGGGCGGCATCGACATGCGGCTGGACATTGTGGACGCGGACCATGGCCGCGCCCTTGAGGAAGGCGATGGTGTGCAGGGCAAGGGACCCGTAGAGCCGGTCCTCGGTGTCCACATCCAGCACCGCGCCGATCAGGCGCTTGCGCGAGGCGCCGACCAGCAGCGGCAGGCCGTGGCGGGCGAAATGCTCCAGCCGGTTGACCACCTTGTAGCTCTGGTCCTGGGTCTTGCCGAAGCCGATGCCCGGATCCAGCATCTGCCGCTCCGCCGGGATGCCGGCGCGGGCGGCGATCTCCATGGAGCGCTCGAAGGAGCGGTCGATGTCGGCGAGGATGTCGATATCCGGATCCGCGCGCTCGCGGTTGTGCATCATGATCACGGCGGCGCCGGCCTCGGCGACCGTCTCGGCCATCGCCGGATCCTTCTGCAGGCCCCAGACATCGTTGACGACGACGGCGCCGAGGGCGCAGGCCCTGGCGGCGATGTCGGCCTTGTAGGTGTCGATGGAGACCGGCGCACCGAGGGCGACGACGTCGGCCAGCACGGGGGCGAGGCGGCGCCATTCCTCCTCGGCCGAGACCGGCTCGGCATTCGGCCGGGTGCTTTCGGCGCCGATGTCGATCACGTCGACGCCATGGGCGATCATCCGCCGGGCGCTGGACAGGGCATCGTCGCGGGCGAGGAAGCGGCCGCCGTCGGAAAAGGAGTCCGGCGTGATGTTGAGGATGCCCATCACCCGCGGCCGGTCGAGCGGCACCGCGCCGCGGCTGTGGCGCAGAAGGCGAGGCGCCCGTGCATCGGCGGCCGGCGAAGGGGGTGCGTCCCCGCGAGGTGATGTCATTCGTCTGCCCCGGTCTCGTGTCCCGGCCTGGCGTGATGCCCCGGCCCGCGCACGGCCGAGACTGCGACCGGAACAACCGTTTCCGCCGCGGTCTTGCGCCGTTCGCCCCGCCGCGTCAAGGCCCAATCGCGTCAAGGGTCGCGGTGGATTTCAGCCCTGGCCGGCGGCGGCAACCCGGCGGGCATTGACCCGGCCGAGCAGCAGGTAGGAGGCGACCGCGATGAACAGCATTGCAGGGGGCACCAGGATGATGCCGAGCAGCGGATTGCCGAGGGCGGCGATGATCAGGCTGCCGAGCAGGCCGGCGCCGAACTGCAGGAAGCCCATCAGCGCGGAGGCCGCTCCGGCCATGCGCGGGAAGCCCTGCAGCGCCGCGCTGGTGGTGGAGGGCAGCGACATGGCCAGCGAAAAGGCGAAGGCTCCGACCGGCAGCATCACCCCGAGGAAGGTCGGCGGCATCAGGGTCAGCGAGGCGAGCAGGGCCGAGGCGGCGACGACCATGCCGGTCATGCCGAAGGGCAGCAGGCGCATGGCATCGACCCGGCGCATGGCGAAGCCGGTGACGATGGTGCCGGAGATGAACGAGCCGGACTGGACCATCATGCCGAAGCCGAACTGGCTGGGCGTCAGGCCGACATGGTCGATCAGGACGAAGGGCAGCACCGAGGCGAGGGTGTAGATGGTGCCGATGCCGAAGCCGACCAGCAGGCTGGGCTGCATGTAGCGCGGGTCGCGCAGCAGCGTCGCGTAATTGTGCAGGAGCACCCGCGGCCGCAGGTTGGCGCGGTCGATATAGGGGTTGGTCTCGCGGAACGAGACCTGGGTCACCACGAGCAGGACGAAGCCGTAGATCAGCATGGCCCAGAAGATCTCGCGCCAGCCGAACAGCTCCAGCGTGACGCCGCCGATGGTGGGGGCGAGCGCCGGGCCGATCGCCAGCATCATGGCGATGGTGTTCATGATGCGGGCCGAGGTCTGGCCGGTGAACTGGTCGCGGACGATGGCGCGCGAGACGGCGACGCCGACCGAGGCGCCGATGCCCTGCAGGGTGCGGGCGACGATCATCCACTCGATGGTGGGGGCGAAGGTCGCGACCACGGTGGAGGCCAGATAGAGCACCAGGAAGGCCAGGGTCACCGGACGGCGGCCGAAGGCGTCGGTCAGGGGCCCGCAGATCAGCTGGGTCAGCGCGAAGCCGGCGAAATAGGCGGTCAGCGTCAGCTTGATCATCGACTGCGAGGTGCCGAAGGCCTCGGCCAGCACCGGCATGGCCGGGGTGTAGAGGGCCATGGTGATCGGGCCGATGGCGACGAGCGCGGCGCCGAGCAGCGAGGTGCGCATCTCGCTCATGATCGGGCCGCCCTCCGGCGGCGCCGGCCGCCCGGTCCGGGCGCGCGGGGCGCCGGGGGCGAGGGCGGGATCGAGTGGGGGAAGCTTGTCCATCGCCTCGGAAACGGCGGATGCGGCGGTGCTGCTCATGAGCGCTCCGGTTGGTCTGTCTTGTGATCGGACGTCTGGTCGGTCGAGGCGTGAAGGTTGGCGTGCATGCGCTCCAGCAGGGCGTAGATGGCGTCCATCTCCTGCCGGTTCATGCCGGCAAGGGCGGCGCGGCGGATCGCCACCGCCTCGGCATGGATGCGGTCGAGCACCGGCTCGGCCGCCGCCGTCAGCGCGACGAGCTTGGCCCGCCGGTCGGACGGGTCGGGGCGGCGCGCGACGAGGCCGGCATTTTCCAGCCGGTCGAGAAACCCGCACATGGTCATCGGCTCGACGCCGAACCGCTCGGCCAGGGCGCCCTGGCGCTGGTCGGGATAGTGCTCGACGAAGGCGAGGGTGCGGGCCTCGCCGGCGGTGAGGCCGGTGTCGGCCTCAGCCAGCGCCTTCTCGAAGCGGCGGCGCAAAAGCCGGGCGATGTCGCCGACGAGAAAGCCGAGCGGCCGGGTCGGAAGATCGGGTTCCATAAGCTTTCCAGATAATATGGTTGCCTTATTAAATGCACTCGTCCCGCGCGCCTGTCAAGCCGGCCCTGCGTAATGCTGCGTTGCAAGAATCCGGCTCTGCGGTTATAGAGGGCGCGAAAATCCGCGGGTCCCGGTGGGCCCGCGTTGTCATTTCCGGAGCAGCCCGAACATGGACTTGCGCAACATCGCCATCATCGCGCACGTCGATCATGGCAAGACCACCCTGATCGACGTGCTGCTGAAGCAGTCGGGCGCCTTCCGCGACAACCAGCGCACGGAAGAGCGGATGATGGATTCCAACGACCTCGAGCGGGAGCGTGGCATCACCATTCTCGCCAAGGTCACCTCGCTGACCCACGGCGACACCCGCATCAACATCGTCGACACGCCCGGCCACGCCGATTTCGGCGGCGAGGTGGAACGCATCCTGCACATGGTCGACGGCGTGGTGCTCCTGGTCGACGCGGCCGAAGGGCCGATGCCGCAGACCAAGTTCGTGCTCGGCAAGGCGTTGAAGCTCGGCCTTCGCCCGATCGTCGCGATCAACAAGATCGACAAGCCGGACCAGCGCGCCGAAGAGGTGCTGGACGAGGTGTTCGACCTCTTTGCCGCGCTCGACGCCAACGAGGAGCAGCTGGACTTCCCGGTGCTCTACGGGTCGGCCAAGCAGGGCTGGATGGCGAAGGAGCCGGAGGGTCCGAAGGAGTCCATGGACCCGCTGTTCGAGCTGGTCCGCGCCCATATCCAGCCGCCGAAGGCGGAGCCGGGCGCCTTCCGCATGCTGGCGACGACGGTGCAGGCCAACCCGTTCCTCGGCCGCATTCTCACGGGGCGCATCGTCTCGGGCGAGGCGGTGCCGAACATGGCGGTCAAGGCGCTGTCGCGCGACGGCAAGCTGGTCGAGACCGGCCGCATCTCCAAGGTGCTGGCCTTCCGCGGCCTGGAGCGCCAGCCGATCGAAAAGGGCGTCGCCGGCGACATCATCTCGATCTCGGGCCTGAGCGAGGCGACGGTTTCCGACACGATCTGCGCGCCGGAATACACCGAGGCGCTGCCGGCCCAGCCGATCGATCCGCCGACCCTGTCGATGACCTTCCGCGTCAATGACGGCCCGCTGGCCGGCACGGAAGGCGACAAGGTGCAGTCGCGCGTCATCCGCAAGCGGCTGATGGACGAGGCCGAGGGCAACGTCGCGCTGAAGATCGAGGACAGCACCGAGGCCGATGCCTTTATCGTCTCGGGCCGCGGCGAACTGCAGCTGGCGATCCTGATCGAGAACATGCGCCGCGAGGGCTTCGAGCTGTGCGTCGGCCGTCCGCGCGTGGTGTTCCGCACCGGCGAGAACGGCGAGCGGCTGGAGCCGATCGAGGAAGTCATCATCGACGTCGACGAGGAGCATTCCGGCGTCGTCGTGCAGAAGCTGTCGGAGCGCAAGGCCGACCTGCTCGAGATGCGCCCGTCGGGCGCCGGCCGCACCCGGCTGGTGTTCCACGCCCCGACCCGCGGCCTGATCGGCTACCAGTCGGAACTGCTGTCGGACACGCGCGGCACGGCGATCTTCAACCGCCTGTTCCACGACTACGCGCCGTACAAGGGCGAGATCGCCGGCCGTCACACCGGCGTGCTGATCTCCAACGGCGACGGCGAGGCGGTGGCCTATGCGCTGTTCAACCTGGAAGACCGCGGCCCGATGCTGATCGATCCGGGCGTCAAGGTCTATCGCGGCATGCTGATCGGCGAGCACACGCGCGGCAACGACCTCGAGGTCAACGTGCTGAAGGGCAAGCAGCTCTCCAACGTGCGCGCGGCCGGCAAGGACGAGGCGGTGCGGCTGACGACGCCGATCCGCCTGTCGCTGGAAGCGGCGCTCTCCTACATCAACGACGACGAGCTGGTCGAGGTGACGCCGAAGACCATCCGCCTGCGCAAGGCGCTGCTCGATCCGCATGACCGCAAGCGCGCGGAGCGTGCGGCGACCAAGCAGAGCGCCTGATACGTCGCAAGGTTAGTGGATGTCTTTCGAGCGGGCGGGGGAAACCCCGCCCGTTTGCATTTCGGGAACGGTCAGGCCGGCCGGTCGGCAACCCGCGACAGCAGGGCAAGGCCGGCGGCGAAGAACACCAGGATCACCGCCATGCCGGCCGCCTGGCTGGCGGTGGCGGCGGTGACGAGGCCGACCAGCAGCGGGGCGAGGAAGCTCGTCACCTTGCCCGAGAGCGCGAAGAGACCGAAATAGCGGGTCATCGCGCCGGGCGGCGAGACATGCACCAGCAGCGTGCGCGAGGCCGCCTGCAAGGGACCGGCGGCCGCGCCGAGAATGCCGCCGAGTACCAGGAAGACCTGTTCCGGCAGGCTGGAGAAGAGGCCCGCTCCCGGCCCGGCCGGGCTCGCCTCGACGACGAAGAACACCGTGTCCCGGTCGACCGAAACGAGGCCGAGGCCGCACAGGATCAGGACGAGAAGGGCGCCGCCGATCACCCGCTTCGGCCCGAGCCGGTCGTCGAGCCGGCCGCCGATCACCGCGCCGAGCGTGCCGGTGACGGTCAGCAGGATGCCGAACGTGCCGATCTCGATGGAGGACCACCCGAGCACGCCGGCGGCGTAGATGCCGCCGAAGGCGAAGAGCGCGACCAAGCCGTCCTTGTAGACCATGTTGGCGGCGAGGAAGAGGACCATGCGGCGGTCGGCGCGCGCCTCGCGCAAGGTGGCGGCCAGATCGGCAAGGCCCTGGCGCACGGCGGCGCCCAGCGCGACCTGCCGCCGCGGCACGTCGGGCACCAGGAGGAACAGCGGCAGCACGAAGACGAGATACCAGAGCGCCGAGAACGGGCCGGAGGCCCGGTCGCCGGCGCGGGTCGCCGGGTCGAGGCCGAAGATCGGCTCCAGTCCCAGCAGCGTCAATCCGGTCTGCGGGTTCGACGCCATCAGACCGAGGGCGATGACCAGCGAGACGAGGCCGCCGGCATAGCCGAGCGCCCAGCCGTTGCCCGACAGCCGGCCGAGCCGGGCGCGGGGCACCAGGTCCGGCATCATCGCATTGGTGAAGACGGTGGCGAATTCGACGCCCAGCGTCGCGACGGCGAAGCCGACAAGCGCGATGGCGATGGCCCAGGGCTCGCCCGGCACGGCGAACCACAGGGCGGCGGAGCCGACGAGCAGCGGCAGCGAGAAAGCGGCGATCCACGGCTTGCGTGCGCCGGTGCGGTCGGCGATGGCGCCGAGCACGGGCGCGAGCAGGGCGATGGAGAGCCCGGCCGCTGCGGTGGCATAGCCCCACAGCGCCTGGCCTTGCGCCGGCGTTGCGGCGAGCGCGGAGGCGAAATAGGGGGCGAAGACGAAGGTGGTGACCAGCGTGAAGAAGGGCTGGGCCGCCCAGTCGAAGAACAGCCAGCTGGCGACCGCGCCCCGGCGCGGCGGCAACAGGGCGCCCTTGCCGGGGCGCGCGGCGTGCGCATCCCCGGCCAGTTCGGCGGCGGCAGGCGATGCGCTCATCCGGCGAGCTCGGCGAGCAGGCCCGCGGCGACGGAGAATTTCGACACGGAGAGGTCCCCCTCGATGATCTCGCCGGCCGCCCGTGCGGTGCGCGCAACGCGCGCCTCGTTGGCGGCGAGCCAGGCGTCGAAGCCGCCGGCGGCCAGCGCCTCGCCGGTAACGTCGCGATGGGCGCCGGCCAGCGTCGCCCGGGCCCGGTCGAGCGCCAGACCGTCATAGTAGTCGGAGATCTTCAGGCTGCGCGCCTTGGCCTCCATGGCGCCGAGGCGGAAGTGGCCGGCGACGCGGAAGAACACCTCGGCGACATCGGTGAGCTCGCGCCCGGTCTGCTCGGCGATCAGCACGATGTCCGGCAGCTCGGCCTCGACCGGCAGGCGGGCGATGCGGGCGGCCAGCGGATCGGGAACTCCAGCATTGCACAGGCGCTGCGTCTCCGCCTCGATCTCGGCCTTGAGCGCCGGCTGCACCACGCCGGCCAGCACCGGCGCCAGCGTGTCGATGCCGCTGCCGAAGCGGGTGACGATGGACTGCAGCCCGCCCTCGAAGGTGACGTTGCGCAGGAACCAGACGGTCTGTTCCAGCACCAGGTCCTGCACCGCGCGGTAGAGGCCGAGCTGGATCTGGCCGTCGACCAGGGTGTCGAGCGCGTCGATCTCGCCGTTGAGGGCGGTGAGGCCGTAGGCGTCGCGCACGGCGGCGAAGGCCTGGGCGATCTGCGCCGGGTCGGCTCCGGTCTGGTCGGCGATGCGGGTGAGAAAGGTCGGCCCGCCGCGGTTGATCATCGAGTTGGCGAGCATCGTCGAGATGATCTCGCGCCGCAGCCGGTGCCCCTCGATCTCCGCCGCATAGGCGTCCTGCATTTCGGGCGGGAAGTAGCGGAAGAGCTCGCGGGCGAGATAGCTGTCGTCCGGCACCGAACTGTCGAGCAGCCGGTCGAACAGGGTGATCTTGGCATAGGCGAGCAGCACGCCGATCTCGGCGCGGGTGAGCCCGGCCTCGCTGGCGGCGAGTTCGTCGAGGGCCGCCTCGTCGGGCAGCTGCTCGACCGTGCGGTCGAGCAGGCCGGCCTGCTCGAGCTGGCGCATCATCCGCCGCTGGTAGCCGAAATCCTCCATGCCGCGCGCTTCCGTCAGGCTGATCGCCAGCGTCTGCAGGTAGTTGTTGCGCAGCACCAGGTCGGCGACCTCGTCGGTCATCGCCGCCAGCAGCACGTTGCGATCGGCGACGGACAGGCGGTTTGCCCGCACGGCGGCGCCGAGCGCGATCTTGATGTTGACCTCCATGTCGGAGGAGTTGACGCCGGCGGAGTTGTCGATGGCGTCGGAGTTGCTGCGGCCGCCGCGCCGGTTGAAGGCGATGCGGGCGAGCTGGGTCATGCCGAGATTGGCGCCCTCGCCGATGACCCTGGCCCCGACCTGGTCGGCGGTGACGCGGATCGCGTCGTTGGCCCGGTCGCCGACATCCGCATCGCTCTCCTGCGCGGAGCGGATATAGGTGCCGATGCCGCCGAACCACAGCAGGTCGACCTTCATCTTCAGGATGGCGTTCATCACCTCCTGGGGCGTCGCCTTGGCCTTGGAAAGGCCGAGCATCTCCTGCGCCTGCGGCGACAGCGGGATCGACTTGGCCTGGCGCGAGAAGATGCCGCCGCCTTCCGAGATCAGGGCGGCGTTGTAGTCGTTCCACGAGGAGCGGCCGAGGTCGAAGACGCGCTTGCGCTCCTCCCAGCTCGCGGCCGCATCCGGATCGGGATCGAGGAAGATGTCGCGATGGTCGAAGGCGGCGACCAGGCGGATCTGCTTCGACAGCAGCATGCCGTTGCCGAAGACGTCGCCCGACATGTCGCCGACGCCGGCGACGGTGAAGGGCTCGTTCTGGATGTCGCGGTTCATCTCGCGGAAGTGCCGCTTGACCGCTTCCCAGGCGCCGCGCGCGGTGATCGCCATCTTCTTGTGGTCGTAGCCGGCCGAGCCGCCGGAGGCGAAGGCATCGCCCAGCCAGAAGTTGCGGCTCTCCGAGATGCCGTTGGCGGTGTCGGAGAAGGTCGCGGTGCCCTTGTCGGCGGCGACGACCAGATAGGGGTCGTCCTCGTCGTGGCGTACCACGCGCTCGGGCGCCCAGACCTTGTCGCCCGACAGGTTGTCGGTGACGTCGAGCAGCGAGGAGATGAAGATCTTGTAGGCCTTGGTGCCTTCGGCGAAGACCTCGTCGCGGCTGCCGCCCTCGGGGAGCAGCTTGGGCACGAAGCCGCCCTTGGCGCCGACCGGCACGATCACCGCGTTCTTCACCTGCTGCGCCTTGACGAGGCCCAGCACCTCGGTGCGGAAGTCCTGCGCCCGGTCGGACCAGCGCAGGCCGCCGCGCGCCACCTTGCCGAAGCGCAGGTGCACGCCCTCGACCCGCGGGCTGTAGACGAAGATCTCGCGGAAGGGCCGCGGCAGCGGCAGTTCCTCGATGCGCTGCGGATCCAGCTTGAAGGCGAAGGTCGGCTTCGGCTGGCCATGGGCGTCGAGCTGGAAGAAGTTGGTGCGCAGCATCGCAGCGATGACATTGCCGAAGCGGCGCAGGATGCGGTCGTCGTCGAGGCTGTCGACCTTGTCGAGCGCGTCGGTGATCTCCTGCTCGACCCGGGCCGCGCCCAACGAGCGATCGGCGCTGTCGAGGTCGGGATCGAAGCGCAGGTGGAACAGCCCGACCAGCCGGGCGGCGACATCGCTGTAGCGGTTCAGCGTCCGCCACATGTAGTCCTCGGAAAAACGGATGCCGGCCTGGCGCAGGTAGCGCGACAGGGCGCGCAGCATGGCGATGTCGCGCCAGGCGAGCCCGGCATTGAGCACCAATGCGTTGTAGCCGTCGGACTCCGCCTGGCCGCGCCAGATCGCCAGGAAGATCGCCTCCAGCCGGCCGCGCAGGTCGTCGGTGAGGTCGATGTCGCCGCCGCCCGCCGGCTCCAGCGACAGCTCGTGCAGATAGGCGAGCGGCCGGTCCGCCGGGGTGATGCGGTAGGTGCGCTCGTTGATCACCTTGAAGCCGATGTTCTCCAGGATCGGCACGCGGGCCGACAGCGGGATCGGCACCAGGTGGTGATAGACCTTGAGCACGACGCGGTTGGGCGCGTCCTGCGGCCGGCGGGAGAAGGCGAGGGCGGTGTCGGACGCCTCGCTCAGCTTCTCGACGATGCGGATGTCCTCCAGCGCCGTCTCGCCGCCATAGACCTCACGGTAGCCGGCCTGGAAGGCATCCGCATAGCGGGCGGCCTTTTCCAGCGCCTTGTTGCCGCCATAGGCCGTGCGCAGCGCCTCGCGGAAGCCGTCGGCCCAGGTGCGGACGATGCCGGCGACCGCCTGCTCCAGATCCTCCTGGGACGGATCGGGCGTCTCGCCGCTGTCGCGGCCGACGATGAAGTGGACGCGGGCGAGCGGGCCTTCGGGATAGGTGACGTACCAGGCCGAGAGGCGGCCGTCATAGACCTTGGCGAGATAGGCGCCGATCTTCAGGCGCACCTCGGTCGTGTAGCGGTCGCGCGGCACGTAGCACAGGATCGACACGAACCGGTCGAAGCGGTCGCGGCGGGCGAGCACGCGGATGCGCGGGCGCTCGTCCAGCTGCAGGATGGCGAGGGCGAAATGGTAGAGCAGGTCCGGGTCGATCTGGAACAGCTCGTCGCGCGGATAGCTCTCCAGCACGTTGGTCAGCGCGCGGCCCGAATGGCTCTCCGGATCGTAGCCGGCCCGCGCCAGCACGCTGTCGACCTTGCGCCGCAGGAAGGGAATGCTGCCGGTGGTGAGGGTATAGGCGGTGGCGGTGAGCAGGCCGACGATGCGCAGCTCGCCGGCGAGCTCGCCGCTGTCGTCGAACAGCTTGACGCCGACATAGTCCATATGGACGCGGCGGTGGACCCGGCTCTTGACGTTGGCTTTGGAGACGATCAGCGGCTCCGGCTTCATCAGGAACTCGCGGATTTCCGGCGTGATGACGACGAATTCCGAGCCGCGGCGCAGGACGCGCACGGCCGGATCGGCGAGCAGGCCGAGGCCCGAGCCGCGGCGGTGCGACAGCTCGCCCTCCGCGACGCCGCCCTCGAAATAATATTCGCGCATGCCGAGCAGGGTGAAGTTGTCGGCGGCGAGCCATTCCAGGAACTGGATCGCCTCGGCGAGCTCGTCGACCGGCACCGGCGGCGGGGTGTTCTTGTAGGTGGCGATGGCGGCGGCGAGGCGCTCGCGCATCGGCTTCCAGTCGGTGACGGCGGCGCGCACGTCCTTCATCACCTGATCGAGGCGCTCGGCCAGCTGCTCGCGCTCGATGCTGGCATCGATCCGCCCGACATGGATGTGGATGACGCTCTCGCGGCGCTCGCCCTCGGTCTTCGCCTTGGCCGTGCCGCGGCAGGCGAGGAGGCGGCCGTCGGCGTCGCGCTCGACCGCGAGGATCGGGTGCAGCACGAGGCGGGCCTCCAGGCCGTTCGCCTGCAGCTCACCCATCACCGAATCGACCAGGAACGGCATGTTGTCGTTGAAGATCTCGACGACGGTGATCTCGTCGGCGCGGCTGTCCTCGCCGGCGGAGGCGGGGTTGTAGATGTGGATGCGGTGGGTGCCGAGCGGATGGGTCGCCATCTCGGCCCAGGCGGTGCGGGCGAGGGCGACGAGGTCCGCCGCCGGATAGCTGACGACATCCTCGGCCGCGCCCCGGGCGAACAGGGCGCGCGCGAACTCCCCGATCTCGGGCTCGAGCGCCGCGACCACCGTGTCGATCAGTCGGGCTTTTGCTTGCTCACGTGCTTCGGGCATTGGTCCCCCACCATCCGGGTCATGTTGATCGGTTCTCGTTCGATCGCGCCCGGTTCTCGTGTTTGCACCGGACATGGCTGGCGCGGGGTGCGTCCCGCGGTCGCCGCCGGTAGCACGGCATGCTAGAGCGAGTAGGAGCGCGAGGGAATCCTTTCCCGAACCGGATTCACCGCTATCGGTCAAAGGTGTCCGAATTCGGAAGGGCTTACCGAGATCGCCGCAAGATGTAAGGGAGGAGCATGACATGAACGCAACGGAGCGGCCGATCGCGCTGGCGATCGAGGACGAGGGCGAGCTCAGCGAGGCGACGCGCGCTTATTTCGACAAGTGCCGCGAGAAGCTCGGCATGGTGCCGAACGTGCTCGCGGCCTATGCGTTCAGCGAGGCGAAGCTCTCCGCCTTCACCCAGATGTACAATGACTTGATGCTGGCCGACAGCGGCCTCAGCAAGCTGGAGCGCGAGATGATCGCCGTGGCGGTGTCGGCGGTGAACCGCTGCTTCTACTGCCTGACGGCGCATGGCGCGGCGGTGCGCCAGCTGTCCGGCGATCCGGAGCTGGGCGAGCTGATGGTGATGAACTACCGCGTCGCCGAGCTGTCGCCGCGGCACCGGGCGATGCTCGACTTTTCGGTGAAGCTGACCGAGCGGCCGGCCGAGATCCTGGAGGACGACCGGCAGGGCTTGCGCGATGCCGGCTTTTCCGACCGGGACATCTGGGACATTGCGGCGGTCGCCTCCTTCTTCAACATGTCGAACCGGATGGCATCGGCAACCGACATGCGTCCAAATCCGGACTATCACGCGATGGCGCGCCAGCCGGCGAAGGCGTGAGGCAATCGGCGCGCGCAGATCGCGCCGACATGCGCCCTGCCACATGACAAGGGGCACCGCCCTGGTGTAGAACGCAAGCCCGTGCCGGCCGGCGGAGCTTTTCCGCGGGTCGGCAGGGTCTTTCTTTTCAAGGAGACGAGCCATGGTCGCGAAAGTGTTCATCGACGGCGAAGCCGGCACGACGGGTCTGCAGATCCGCGAGCGCCTTGCCCGTCGCCGCGACCTTGAGCTGCTGTCCATCGCGCCGGAGCGGCGCAAGGACCTTGGCGCGCGCGCCGAACTGCTCAACGCCTGCGACGTGACGATCCTCTGCCTGCCGGACGATGCGGCGCGCGAGAGCGTCGCCCTGATCGAGAACGACACCACGCGGGTGATCGACGCCTCGACGGCGCACCGGGTGGCCGAGGGCTGGGACTACGGCTTCGCCGAGATGACGGCCGGGCAGGGCGCGGCGATCGCCGCCTCGAAGCGCGTCGCCAATCCGGGCTGCTATCCGCAAGGGGTGATCGCCTGCCTGCGGCCGCTGATCGATGCCGGGCTGCTGCCGGCCGATTATCCGGTGACGGTCAACGCCATCTCCGGCTATTCCGGCGGCGGGCGGCAGATGATCGAGGCCTACGAGGCGGAAGGGGCGGCCAAGCCGGCCTTCCTGCCTTACGCGCTGAGCCTCAACCACAAGCACCTGCCGGAGATGACGCGCTTTGCCGGGCTTGCCGCAACGCCGATCTTCGTGCCGGCGGTCGGCAATTTCGCGCAAGGCATGGTGACGGCGGTGCCGCTGCGCCTTGAAGGCCTCGCCAAGGCGCCGACGGGGGCCGAGATCCACGCCGCGCTGGAGGTGCATTACGGCGCGCTGCAGGACTCCTTCGTCGATGTCGCGCCGCTCAGCGGCTCCGACAAGGCGCCGGACCTCGACCCGGAGACCTTCAACGGCACCAACCGGATGCGCCTGCATGTCTTCGCCAACGACGCGCGGGCGCAGGTGGTGCTGATGGCCGTTTACGACAATCTCGGCAAGGGCGCCTCGGGTGCCGCCGTGCAGAATCTCAACCTGATGCTCGGTGTCGACGCCGCCACGAGCCTCGCCGCCTGATCGCGTCCGTTTTCGCAGGAGAAACGCCCATGGAGAAATTCACCACGCTGACCGGGGTCGCCGCGCCGCTGCCGATCATCAACATCGACACGGACATGATCATCCCGAAGCAGTTCCTCAAGACGATCAAGCGCACCGGCCTCGGTTCGGCGCTGTTCCACGAGATGCGGACGCTGGACGACGGCGCCGAGAACCCGGATTTCGTGCTGAACCAGCCGGCCTATCGCAAGGCGCAGATCCTGGTTGCCGGCGACAATTTCGGCTGCGGCTCGAGCCGCGAGCACGCGCCGTGGGCGCTGCTCGACTTCGGCATCCGCTGCGTGATCTCGACGAGCTTCGCCGACATTTTCTACAATAACTGCTTCAAGAACGGCATTCTGCCGATCGTGGTGAGCCAGGAAGACCTCGACAAGCTGATGGACGACGCCAAGCGCGGTGCCAACGCGACGCTGACGGTCGACCTGGAAGCCCAGGAGATCCGCGGCCCGGACGGCGGCTCCATCGGCTTCGACATCGACCCGTTCCGCAAGCACTGCCTGATGAACGGTCTCGACGACATCGGCCTGACGATGGAAAAGGCCCAGTCCATCGGCGCCTTCGAGACCAAGGTCGAGGGCGAGCGCCCCTGGATCTGAGGGCGGAGCGTTTTTCATAAGAAAGGGCCGGCGCGTGCGCCGGCCCTTTTGTTGTGAAGAGCTGGCGCTTGCGTCGGCCCTTTTGTTTTGGGGGTCTGTTGGGGGAGCGCTGTCGAGAGGCCCTCGGCTCGCCGGTCCCGGGTCGCGCTTCGCTTGCCCGGGAGGACGCCGGGAGAGGTGTGCGTCTGGGAGGAAGACGGGAGGGTGCGCGTCGTCGCCACCGCTCTGGGAACGAATGGGCCCCGGCGCGCGGCTTCGCCTTGGCCGGGGTGACGGCCGAGAGGATGTGAGGTGCTGCTATCCTCTCGGAGGTCATCCCGGTCCAGCGCAGCGCAGAACCGGAACCATTGGTGCCCTCAGTGGGTGTGAGGCGGGCGACGCGTGTTCCACCCTCCGCCGTCATACCTGCGCAGGCAGGTATCCAGTATCCGCCGGGGCGGGGGACGGCGCGAAGGAGCCTTGGCGAGGGTCATCCGCGGCACCGCTGCGGCGCGGGCTCAATCGTTCGGGGTTACTGGTTCCCGGTCTTCGGCTTCGCCGAAACCGGGATGACATCCTGCGGATGGGGTTTACGGCGGAGGGGAGGCGGGGCGCGCCTTCCCTTGGAGGTTCGCCCGCCGGCGCAAACGGGGCTTTTCCTCACGCCGGTGCACGGCGGCCTCACCAAGGCTTGAACAGGCGTGCCGCGACCTGCACCTTGCGAAGGACTATGTGTCCGGTGACGGGTGCCCGCCGCATGGGCGGGGCCGAGCGAATGGACGGCGAAATGCAGGTATCCGGAACCAGAACCCCGGCCTATCGGGCCTATATCCCGTGGCGGGAGCGCAATGGGCGGTTCTCGCCGCTCGGGCTTGCCGTGTTCCTTGCGATCCTGGCGCCCGGCGCGCATCTCGCCTACGGGCTTCTTGCCGGTACGCTCGGCGCCAAACCGGTCACGGAAGTGCTGCACGGCACCGGCGACTGGGCGATCCGCTTCCTGCTGCTGTCGCTGCTGGTGAGCCCGCTGCGGCGGGTGTCGGGCTGGGGCAAGCTCATCGGCATCCGCCGCATGCTGGGCCTTGCCGCGGCCGGCTACGCGCTGGCGCATCTCGGCCTCTATGTCGTCGACCAGTCCTTCGACCTTGCCAAGGTCGCGAGCGAGATCGTGCTGCGGGTTTATCTCACCATCGGCTTCGTCGCGCTCGTCGGCCTGCTGGCGCTTGCCGCGACCTCGACCGACGGGGCGATCCGCCGGATGGGCCAGACCTGGCACCGGCTGCACCGGCTGACCTACGCTATCGCGGTGCTGGCGGCGGTCCACTTCTTCCTGCAATCGAAGGCGGACGTGACCGAGGCGGTGCTGATGGCCGGTTTCCTGATGGCGCTGTTCGCCTGCCGCATCGTCCAGAAGATCGGCCTGAGGCTGGCCTCGCCGCTGGTGCTGGCAGGGATCGCCGTCTTCGCCGGCCTCGCCACCGCCGGCATCGAGTACCTGTGGTACGCGCTGGCGACCGGGGTGCCGGCCGAGCGGGTGCTCGCCGCCAATCTCGACTTCCGCTACTCGATCCGCCCGGCCTGGTGGGTGTTCGGCGTGATGCTCACTATTGCCGCCCTGCCGCTGGTCTTGAGGCTCGGCTCCCGCGCGCGGCAGGCGGCCGCCCAAGGCGCGGCAGGGCGCGGCTGATCCGCTCCAGCGGCAGATTTCCGCCATTTTTCCCGGAAAGGCTTTGCGACGGATCGGGCGACAAAAATAAATCGCACACAATTATATTGTGCGCGATCTAACTTACGCCTATATAGGGGTCGGCACCGAGCCATACTCGGCAACGCACCGACGCACATGCAAAGGAGATCGACATGGCCATTCTCTACACCGCTCACGCCTCCGCCACCGGCGGGCGCACCGGCAACGCCAAGTCCGACGACAACCGCCTCGAGGTGACCCTTTCGACGCCGAAGGAACTCGGCGGCGACGGCGGTGCCGGCACCAATCCGGAGCAGCTGTTTGCGGCCGGCTATTCGGCCTGTTTCCTGGGCGCGATGAAGTTCGTCGCCGGCCAGCAGAAGCTGAAGCTGTCGGAAGAGACGCAGGTCGCCGCGGATGTGGGCATCGGCCCGCGCGACGACGGCACCGGCTTCGGCATCGCCGTGACGCTGAACATCACCGTGCCGGGCCTCGACAGGACCGAGGCGCAGACGCTGGTGGAAAAGGCGCATGTGGTGTGCCCCTATTCGCACGCAACGCGCGGCAACATCCCGGTCACTCTGAACGTGAAGTAAGGCCGGACGCTCCACGACCGGGGCCTGAAACGGCCCCGCCCGGAGCCGTGGTCGGGTTTTTCCGACCTTGCCCTCAGCTCTCGTCGCCGCCGTCGTCCTGCGGGACGGCGCGGCGGCGGGACTCGCGAAAGGCGACGTGCTCGCGCTCCAGCTGCTCCAGCACGGTGCCGACACGGGCAAGTGCGCCGACGGTGGCGCGGAAGCGGCCCGCCCGCGATTCGAACAGGCGGGTGGCGATATCGGGGAATTCCTGCAGCATGCGCTTGAACAGCGCCCGGCGGATGCGGATCACCTCGGTCGGGCCGACGGCGACGGCACGGGCCGGGCGGCGCGTCTCGACCAGCAGCGCGGTCTCGCCGATCAGGCTGCCGGGGCCGAAGGTGCCGAGTTCCTTGCGCTCCTCATCGGCGCCTTCCAGCAGCACCTCGCCGCTGGCGACCACAAGGCCGGCATCGGCGCGCTCGCCCGCGATGAACAGTACCTCGCCGTCGCGATAGGAGACGTTCTCGGCCGAGAAGGCGAGCAGGCGCATCTGCTCGTCCGGGAACTCGGCGAGCAAGGGCACCTGGCGCAACAATTCCATATCCCGGACGAGACTCATGCCTTGAGCATTACGCCGAAGGCGGCGATTTGCACAAGCCCGGAAACCGTTTGCGCGGGCCGGCGGGCCGACTGCCGGTGGACAGTTCGTCCCCGGCCGGCCGGAGGGATCAGGGAACGAGCTTGTAGCCGCCGGCCTCGGTGACCAGCAGTTCGGCATTGGACGGGTCGCGCTCGACCTTCTGCCGCAAGCGGTAGATATGGGTCTCGAGCGTGTGGGTGGTGACGCCCGAATTGTAACCCCAGACCTTGGTCAGCAGCACATCGCGTGTGACCGGCTTCTCGCCCGCCCGGTAGAGGAACTTGAGGATCGAGGTTTCCTTTTCCGTCAAGCGGATCTTGGCGCCGGACTCGTCGGTCATCAGCTTCTGCGCCGGGCGGAAGGAGTAGCGGCCGATGGTGAAGACCGCGTCCTCGCTCTGCTCGTGGCTGCGCAGATGCGCCCTGAGACGGGCGAGCAGCACGGCGAACTTGAACGGCTTGGCGACGTAGTCGTTGGCGCCGGCCTCGAGCCCCAGGATCGTGTCGCTGTCGGTGTCGTGGCCGGTCAGCATGATGATCGGCGCCTTGAAGCCCTTCTTGCGCAGCAGCTTCACAGCCTCGCGGCCGTCGATGTCCGGCAGGCCGACATCCATCAGGAGAAGGTCGGTATGGCCTTCCTCGGCGAGCTTGATGCCGGCGGCGGCGTTCGGCGCCTCCTGGGTCTCGAACTCGTCGTAGAGCGACAGTTGCTCGACCAGCGCCTCGCGAAGATCGTCGTCGTCGTCGACGATGAGGATTTTGCGTGCGGGCATGGTCGTGTCCTTTCCTGACCGAAGGGCATGGCGTGGAATCTGCACCTGTTTTCCTGACATAAGCAAGCGGACACGATTGCGCGAGGGCGCATTGACGCAAAGCCCGCCTTGCGCCAACAAATCTTGCTCACGCAACCTTGAGCCCCGGGTGAGGACGCCGCCGCCATGACGCTGGATCTTGTCGCACCGCGCCGCCGGCCGGCCTTGCCTGTCGAGGAAGAGGGAGGCGAAACCCTGAGGGTCCGGGCGATTTCGGCGGGTGCGACGCGCGGCGTGCTGCAGCTCGGCGCCTTCACGGCGGCGTGTGCGATCGGTCGCGGCGGGATTTCCCGGTTCAAGCGCGAGGGCGACGGGGCAACGCCGGCCGGGCGCTTCGAGCTGCTGCAGGTCTACTATCGCTCCGACCGGGGCGCGCGGCCGCGCTCGGCCCTGCCGGTTGCGCCGCTGCCGCGCGCCGGCTGGTGCGATGCGCCCGGCCATCCGCGCTACAACCGGCTGGTGCCGCTGCCCTTTGCCGCCTCGCACGAGGTACTGTGGCGGGACGATCCCCTCTACGACATCGTCGTGGTGCTCGACTGCAACCTCCATCCGGCGGTGCCGGGGCTCGGCAGCGCCATTTTCTTCCATCTGGCGCGGCCCGGCTACACGCCGACGGAAGGCTGCGTGGCGGTGGCGCGGGCGGACATGGAGCTGCTGCTTTCCGCCTGCGGTCCGGGCGCTGCCATCGAGGTCGGTTGAACGCCGCGATGAGATTGTCGCGCCTGCATTGAACACTGCGTCCAGCGGGCGCGCCTTGGTGCGGCGGGGCGGGGCGCCTATCTTTGACGAAACGACGTGTAACAGCCCGCCTCATCGAGGGCGGGAGAAAGGCGAAGTCCCATGTCCGTCAGACCCGTGACCCATCTGGAAACGGCGAAGCCGACGCTGGAAGGCGCCGGCGTGAAGCTGCACCGCGCCTTCGGCTTCGGCGATCCGACCGCGCTCGATCCGTTCCTGCTGTTCGACGATTTCCGCAACGAGCGGCCGCAGGACTACAAGGCCGGCTTTCCCTGGCACCCGCATCGCGGCATCGAGACCATCACCTATGTGCTGGCCGGCACCGTCGACCACGGCGACAGCCTCGGCAACCAGGGCACGCTGGGCGCGGGCGACATCCAGTGGATGACCGCCGGCAGCGGCATCATGCACCAGGAGATGCCGAAGGGCGATGCCAGGGGGCGGATGCACGGTTTCCAGCTGTGGGCCAACCTGCCGTCCTCGCTGAAGATGACGAGCCCGCGCTACCAGGACGTGCCCTCGACCGAGATCCCGGAAATCACCGACGACGACGGCACCCATGTGCGCGTCATCTGCGGCGAGTTCTGGGGCAAGCGCGGCCCGGTCGACGGCATCGCCGCGGACCCCAGCTATGCCGACATCTTCGTGCCGGCCGGGCGCACCAAGCGGTTCAAGGTCGACACCTACCGCAAGGCCTTCGCCTATATCTTCGAGGGATCGGGCACGTTCCGCGACGCCTCGCAGCCCTTCGGCGTGCTGCTGGAGAAGGAGGTCGACGGCGAGGAGGTGCATGTGCGCGACCAGAGCGGCGACCGCACCCTGGTGCGCTTCGGCACCGGCGACGAGGTGACCGTGACCGCCGGGCCGAACGGCATCCGCTTCCTGCTGGTCTCCGGCGCGCCGATCCGCGAGCCGGTGGCCTGGCACGGGCCCATCGTCATGAACACCCGCCAGGAGCTGATCCAGGCGGTGAGCGAGCTGCAGAAGGGCACCTTCATCCGCGAGGGCGCCCGGCGCTGAACGGGGCGCTGAGGAACCCGGCCGGGCGGCAGGTCCGCCCGGCCGGACCGTCCGTTCGCCCCGGCGGTCCGCCGCCTGCCAGCGCAGCAAAACACGCGAGCACTGGAACCGCGCGCCCTTTTCCGCCATATAGACGGGAAACGGCCGGTCGCGCCTTCCTCGATATCGAGGCGCGCGCCGCAGATGGCCAGCCCCGCGCGACAGGCGGCGGGCGGCGAGATGGACGATTTTCGCGATGAGCGAGCGCAGGATTCCCTTTCTGAAGATGAACGGGCTGGGCAACGATTTCGTTGTCTGGGATGCCCGTGAGGCCCCCGTGCGCCTCGACCGGCAAGCGATCCGCCGGATCGGCGCGCGGGACGGCGGCATCGGCTTCGACCAGATGATCACGGTGGAACGCAGCCCCGGCGGGGCGGATGCCTTCATGCGGATCCACAACCGGGACGGCGGCGAGGTGGATGCCTGCGGCAACGCCACGCGTTGCATCGGTCGGCTCCTGATGGAGGAAAGCGGCAACGCGGCGGCGACCATCGAGACCAATGCGGGGCTGCTGAAGGCCTCGGCGACGGGGGATGCGCGCCGGGTCACGGTGGACATGGGCCGCCCGCGCTTTGCCTGGAACGAGATCCCGCTGGCCGAGGAGTTCCACGACACGCGGGCGATCGAGCTGCAGATCGGGCCGATCGATGCACCGATCCTGCATACGCCCTCGGTGGTCAATGTCGGCAATCCGCATGCGATCTTCTGGGTGCGCGATCTCGACGCCTACGACCTTTCGCGCATCGGGCCGATGCTGGAGAACCATCCGATGTTCCCGGAGCGGGCGAACATCTCGCTCGCCCATGTCCTGTCGGGCGACGAGGTCGAGGTCCGGGTGTGGGAGCGCGGCGTCGGGCTGACGCAGGCCTGCGGCACGGCGGCCTGCGCCGTCGGCGTCGCCGCCGCGCGCGACCGGCGCACGGGGCGCAAGGTACGGGTGCACCTGCCGGGCGGGCCGCTCGACATCGAGTGGCGCGAGAGCGACGACCACATCCTGATGACCGGCGACACCGAGGTGGAGTTCGAGGGGCTGCTGGACCCGGAGACGCTGACCTTCGAGAAGACCGCGCCCGGCGACCGGCCGATCCTCGAGGTGGTCCGGTGAGCATCGACGTCGTCACATTCGGCTGCCGCCTCAACGCCTACGAATCCGAGGTGATGAAGCGCGAGGCGGAGGCCGCCGGCCTCAAGGACGCGATCCTGATCAACACCTGCGCGGTGACGGCGGAAGCGGTGCGCCAGGCGCGCCAGTCGATCCGCAAGGCGCGGCGCGACAATCCGGGCGCGCGCATCATCGTCACCGGCTGCGCCGCCCAGACCGAGGCGGAGACCTTCGCCGGGATGGAGGAGGTCGACCTCGTCCTCGGCAATTCGGAGAAGCTGGAGCGTGCCTCCTACGGCCGCGTCGCGCAGTTCGGCCTCGACGACAGCGAGAAGATTCGCGTCAACGACATCATGAGCGTGCGCGAGACGGCCGAGCACCTGATCGACGGGCTGGAGGGCCGTGCCCGCGCCTTCGTGCAGGTGCAGAACGGCTGCGACCATCGCTGCACCTTCTGCATCATCCCGTTCGGACGCGGCAATTCGCGCTCGGTGCCGATGGGCGTCGTGGTCGACCAGATCGCAAGGCTTGCCGACAACGGCTACCGGGAAGTGGTGCTGACCGGCGTCGACATCACCAGCTACGGCGCGGACCTGCCGGGCGCGCCGAAGCTCGGCGACCTCGTCGCCAAGATCCTCAAGCTGGTGCCGGGGCTCGACCGGCTGCGGCTGTCCTCCATCGATTCCATCGAGGCGGACCCGGCCTTGATGCGCGCAATCGCCGAGGAAGAGCGCTTGATGCCGCATCTGCACCTGTCGCTGCAGGCCGGCGACGACATGATCCTCAAGCGGATGAAGCGGCGGCATCTGCGCGCCGACACGATCGGCTTTTGCGAGGAGGTGCGCCGGCTGCGCCCGGACGTGGTGTTCGGCGCCGACATCATCGCCGGCTTCCCGACCGAGACCGAGGCGATGTTCGCCAACTCGCTCGCCATCGTCGACGATTGCGGACTGACGCATCTGCATGTCTTCCCCTTCTCGCCGCGCAAGGGCACGCCGGCGGCGCGCATGCCGCAGCTGCCGCGCCAGGTGGTGAAGGAACGCGCCGCGCGGCTGCGCGAAAAGGGCGAGGCGGCGCTGCTGGCGCATCTGGAAGCCGAGCAGGGCCGCGAGCGGCAGGTGCTGATCGAGCGCGAGGGCCTGGGACGCAGCGAACAGTTCACCCAGGTGGAGTTCTCGCCCGAGGCCGCGGCCGGCAAGGAGGCCGGCGACCTTGTCACGCTGCGCATTGCCGGGCATACCGGGCGGCACCTACTGGGCGTAACCACCGGTCGACAGGCGGCATGACGGCATGAGCGAGCAAAAACGCGGATTCCTCGGACGCCTGTTCGGGGGCCGGCAGGCCCCGGCGCGTCCCGAGACGCCGGAAACGCCCGAGACGACGCAAGAAACGCCGGAGACCCACGCGCCGGAAACGGACGCCCGGGATACGGATGCTGCGGGCAGCGGCGCGCCGCAGGGCGAACCGACTGCGCGCGAGCCCGTCGAGGCAGAGCCTTCCGGCGAGACGGCCGAGACCTCGGTGCCGGAAGAGGTCTCTAGCCTGTCCGTGGAGCCGACGGCGCCCGAGACCGTGGAAGCGAAGCTGACCGAAGTCCCTGTTTCCGAGCCTGATCCGGCGCCGGCGGCAGAGGCCTCCGTCGAACAGTCTTCCGAAGACCTTGCTGAAGAGCGGGTCGCAGAGCCGGTCGAGGAGCCCGTTGCAGGGGGGCCGGAAGAGACCTCCTCCGAGGAGGCGCCGCGCCGCTCCTGGCTGTCGCGGCTGACGGCGGGCCTGTCGCGCTCCTCCGCCTCGCTGACCGGCGGCATTTCCTCGCTCTTCACCAAGCGCAAGCTCGATGCGGCGACGCTGGAAGAGCTGGAGGACCTTCTGATCCAGGCCGATCTCGGCGTCGAGACGGCGATGGCGATCACCGAGCGCATTGCCGAAGGGCGGTTCAACAAGCAGATCTCGCCGGACGAGGTGCGCCGGATCCTGGCCGAGGAAGTGACCAAGGTGCTGGCGCCGGTGGCGCAGCCGCTCGTGCTCGACACCGGGCACAAGCCGCATGTGGTGCTGGTGGTCGGCGTCAACGGCACCGGCAAGACCACGACCATCGGCAAGCTGGCGGCGAAACTGTCGGCCGAGGGGCGCAAGGTGATGCTGGCGGCCGGCGACACGTTCCGCGCCGCGGCGGTGGAGCAGCTGAAGATCTGGGGCGCGCGCACCGGCGCGCCGGTGGTTGCCCGCGACACCGGCGCGGATGCGGCCGGCCTCGTGTTCGACGCCATGCAGGCGGCGCGCGACGCGGGCAGCGACGTGCTCTTGATCGACACGGCCGGACGGCTGCAGAACCGCGCCGAGCTGATGGCCGAGCTGGAGAAGGTGGTGCGGGTGATCCGCAAGCACGATCCCTCCGCCCCGCACAGCGTGCTGCTGACGCTCGACGCGACCACCGGCCAGAACGCCATGAACCAGGTCGAGATCTTCGGTCGCACGGCCGGGGTCACCGGCCTCGTGATGACCAAGCTCGACGGGACCGCGCGCGGCGGCATTCTCGTCGCCATCGCCGCCAAGCACGCCCTGCCGGTGCATTTCATCGGCGTCGGCGAGGGCATCGACGACCTCGAGCCGTTCACCGCGGAGGACTTTGCCTCCGCCATTGCCGGAAAGCATACGGAGCACTGATGGAATTCGAACAGGGACCCAACGCGCCGGACCGCAAGGAGCTGTCGCCGCTCCTCAAGCTGGTGCTCGAACTGGGTCCGCTGGGCCTCTTCTTCTTCGCCAATGCGCGCGGGGACGTGCTCTACGACCTGTTTCCCGGGCTGGCGGCGCTGGGCGATCCGATCTTTCTCGCCACCGCCGTGTTCATGGTGGCGATCACCGCCTCGCTCGCCGTCTCCTATGTGCTGACGCGGCGCCTGCCGGTGATGCCGGTCGTCTCCGGCATCGTGGTGCTGGTGTTCGGCGCGCTGACCCTGTGGCTGCACGACGAGCTGTTCATCAAGCTCAAGCCGACCATCGTCAATGCGCTGTTCGGCTCGGTGCTGCTCGGCGGGCTGCTGTTCGGCAAGTCGCTGCTTGGCTACGTGTTCGACAGCGTGTTCCACCTCGACGACGAGGGCTGGCGCAAGCTGACCTTCCGCTGGGGCGTGTTCTTCTTCTTCCTGGCTGCCCTCAACGAAGTGGTCTGGCGAAGCTTTTCCACCGACTTTTGGGTGTCGTTCAAGGTGTTCGGCGTGATGCCGATCACCATCGCCTTCACCCTGTTCCAGCTGCCGCTGATCCAGCGTCACACGCTGGAGGACGACACGGACCGCGCCGGCTGAAAACGCCGGCGGCGGCCTCGTCCGCCGTCAGTTCAGGCTGTCGAACCAGATCTTCCATTCCGGCACCGCGCTGGCGAAGGTGCCGCGATGCGAGGTGGGGCCTGTGGTGACTGCCTCCACGTTGGCATTGCCGGCGCCCATCGCCTGCTGATAGGTCATCGCCAGCCGGCCGAGACCGGTCGCGATGGCCTCGTCCGCCTCGCCGTAATAGGTGCGCACCGGCGTCTGGTAGAGCCAGCGATAGACCTGCGTTTCCGCGACCAGCCGGCCATAGGCCGAGGCGGCGAAGAAGCGGGCATCGAAATAGTCCGCGTTCAGCAGTTCGTGCAAGTCGGTCGGGATCTTCGACGGATCGACGGGCTCGCGGGCATAGGCCTTGCGCGCCAACTCGTAATGTTCGTCCTTGATCAGCGAACGGGCAAGGCCCGGCACGCCGTAATAGTTCTCGAAGGAAAAGGCGGAGAGGATGAACAGGCTGTTGACCCAGTCGGCATCGTTGGCGCGCGGATAGCTGAGGAAGCCGTTGAGCGCGGCGAAGACGTCGATCGGCGCGCTGGCGGTGGCGGTCGCCTCGACCAAGGTGCCGGACTGCTCCAGCCGCTCCAGCATGGCGAGGGTGACGAAGCCGCCCTGCGACCAGCCGCCGAGATAGAGCCCGTCGTCGGCAAGGCCGAGATGGGCGATCACCGCGCGGGCGGCGGTCAGCATGTCCTGGGTCGCCTGCTGGTGGCTGGCCTTGACCATGTAGCCTTCCGGCTCGGCCGAGGTGCCGAGGCCGAAATAATCCGCGCCGATCAACAGATAGCCCTGACCGGCGAACTGGGCGATCATCAACTGGGTTTCCGGCGACTGGTCGGCGAAGGAGGGCACCTGCTCCTTTCCGTAGACCGTGCCGTGCTGGTAGGAGACCAGCGGCAGGCGGGTCGCCTCGACCTCCGGCACCGCCAGCAGGCCGCTGGCGAGGGTCGGACGGTTGCCCTGTTCGGGGATGACCGAGCCATAGGTGATCCGGTAGAGACGCACGGCGTTGGTCGCCGGCGTGTAGGCGACGTCGACGCCGAAGAATTTCGGCGTGTCGACCGTCAGGATGGTGTTGAGCGCGTCCGTGTCGAGCCGGCCGACCAGCTGGTAGCTGACGGTGGAGCTGATCTCGACGGGAGGTTCGAGCGGCGCGGCCGCCGATTGCTGGGCGCCGACGCTGGGTGCGGCAAGGGCACTGCCGAGCACGAACGCCAGGACGGCGAGCGCGCGGCAGGGCAACAGGCGGGCAAGCTGCATGATATCCGGTCCCCGATGAGGCCTCTTATGGGCGCCTCATCGGTACACGGGATTTGCAAAGATAGTCTTGCGAGAGCGGCAGGACTCAGTAGTCGCCGAGCTTCATGTCCGGCTCGTAGTCGACGCCCTCGACCTCCTTGACCACGGCCTGGCCGCAGATCGTCAGGCCGCGCACCGCGTCGAAGGAAAGCTGCGGCGAGCCCTGAAGCTGCCAGCCCTTGTTGAGGGCGGCGGTGACCCGGTGGCAGAAGGCGCTGTCGTCGGGGCCGGTGATGAAGCGGTAGAGTTTCATGGGGGTGTTCCTTGCTGCTGGATCAGGAAGCGCGCGCGGCGATGGCGTCGGCGATGGCGACGAGGCGGGCGCCCATTTCGGCGTGGAGCCGCTCGACCATGCGGCCCTCGACCTGGATCGCGCCCTTGGCGGCGTTTTCCGGCCGTTCGAACTCGGCGATGATGCGGCGGGCCCAGGCGATGTCGGCCTCCGCCGGGGTGAAGGCGGCATTGCAGGGGGCGGCCTGCTTCGGGTGGATCAGCGTCTTGCCGTCCATGCCCATTTCCGCGCCCTCGCGGCATTCGGCGGCAAAGCCGGCGTCGTCGTCGAGCGTGTTGTAGACGCCGTCGACGATGTCGATGCCATAGGCCCTGGCGGCGGCGACGCAGGTCATCAGCCAGGGGCGCATCGGCGCGCGGCCCGGCACCAAGGCGGCGCGGGTTTCCTTGGCGAGATCGTTGGTGCCCATGACGAAGCAGGCAAGGCGCGTCTCGGGATTTGCGGCCGCGGCGGCGATGGCGGCGGCGTTCAGCATGGCGAGCGGGGTTTCCATCATCGCCCAGAGCCGGACGCTTGCTGGCACGCGCGCCGCGTTGAGCTTGTGCGCGACCCGCTCCAGATCTGCCGGGGAGGACACCTTGGGCAGCAGGATCGCATCCGGCCGAGCGGCGATCGCCATGTCGAGATCGGCCGGCCCCCAGGGCGTCGACAGGCCGTTGATGCGGATCACCACCTCGCGGTGGCCGTAGCCGCCCTGGGTCAGCGCCGCGCGGATCTGTTCGCGTCCGGTCTCCTTGGCGTCGGGCGCGACCGCGTCCTCGAGATCCAGGATCAGCGCATCGACGTCGAGGCTGCGGGCCTTTTCCAGCGCGCGGGCGTTGGAGCCGGGCATGTAGAGGACGCTGCGGCGGGGGCGGATCGTGGCGGGTGCGGTCATCGGGGCCTCGTCTGCTGTAGGTGTCCGGGGCGAGCCTTTCGTCTAGGCGCTCGGCTCGTTCTCCGCCAGCCGTCTTTTCGTCGGAGAACGGAAGATCATGTCCTTTGCCGCGACCAGCGCGCCGACGGTGACGAGACCGCAGGCGAGCGCCACCACCAGGGTGAAGGCGCCGAAGCCGAAGGCGATCAGCAGCAGCGTCGACAGGACCGGCGCGGCATAGGCACCGGCGCCCAGCACCTGGATGTCGCCGTGCTTGACGCCGATGTCCCAGACGAAGAAGGCAAGGCCGACGGGAAAGGCGGCGAGCGCCAGCACCGCGCCCCATTCGCCGGCACTCGCCGGCCAGACGGTGGTCTCGAAGGCGAGATGGGCGGCGAGCGATAGGGCCGAGGTACCGAGGCAGAAGCCGGCGACGGCTTCCGTCGGCACCTTGCCGAGGCGGCGGGAGAGCACCGAGTAGCTCGACCAGAACAGGGCCGAGGCGCAGGCGGCGAGATAACCCGGCACATGGGCGGGGTCGAGCGTCAGGCCCTTGCCGCCGGTGACCAGCAGCGCGGCGCCGGAAAGGCCGAGCAGCGTGCCGAGGACGTGGTGGGCCTTCAGCTTTTCCCCCGGCAGCAGCGCCGAGAACACGACGATCAGCAGCGGCCAGGTGTAGTTGATCAGATTGGCGTCGACCGGCGGGGCGTTGCGGATGGCGGTGAAGTAGAAGAAGTGGAAGCCGAAGAGGCCGAGCGTGCCGAAGGCCATGACCCCGAGGGGCTGGCGGATCCGCGCGAGGCGGCCGGTCAGGCCCAGCCAGACCATCGCGGCAAGGCCGGACAGGCCGAAGCACAGGGCGTTGAGCAGGAAGGGCGGCACCTTGCCGGAGGCGGCGCCGAACAGGCCGAGGGTCGACCACATCAACACGGCGGTGAGGCCGATCAGGGTGGCGCGCAGGCGACCGGAGGCGGCGAGGCTGGGCTCGGACATCGGGCGGGTTCCGGATGGAAGACGGCAGGTCGACGACTATTCGCAGCCGGGTGCGGCGGCGTCAATCGCGCGCGTACGGGTTGTTGCCCTGCGGCGCATCAGGCAGTTGAAATCGCCGCGTCATTCGGGGCAAGGTGGCGACCCGGTCCGGCATCGTCCGGCAAGTCCTGAATTGTCTCGGAGTGTTCATGAGCACCATCGCCATCAAGAAGCTCGGCCCGGACGACGCGCCGGCACTGGCCCCGCTGATCGCCGAATATGCGCAGGCGCTGAAGCGCGGCGCACCGCGCCGGCCCGACCAGTTTTACGCCGAGCGCATCCTCGGCGACCGGACGGCGGAAGTGATCGGCGCCGAGTTCGAGGGGCGCCTGGTGGGCTTTGCCATCTATTTCGACCTGCCGGAGATCATTTCCGGCCTGCGCACCGGCCAGCTGGACGAGATCTACGTGCATCCGGACGCCCGCAACAACGGCGTGGCGCGGCGGATGATCGAGTGGCTGGTGGGCGAGGGCGGACAGCGCGGCTGGTACGAACTGCGCTGGATCGTGCCGGGCAAGAATGCCCCGGCCGTGGCGCTCTACGACCAGATCGCCGAGCCGGCGGACTGGAAGGGCTATATCCTGGCCATCGACCGCGGCAGCAACTGAGGCCCACGGTCCTCCGACATCGCGCCTGCTCGCAGCCTCAGCGCATCGGCGGCAGCGTGCCGACGGGAATGAAGCCGACGCGTGCGGTGCCGCCGGCAAAGGCGAGCGGCACGGCGACGGCGGGCTCTCCGTCGAGGGTGGCCGGCTGACCGAAGGCGGCGAGCGCCCCGGCGAGGCTGGTCGGCACGTTGGAGCCTTCAGGGAAGAACGGGGCGAGCAGCGGCGGCAGGCCGGCGGCCCCGGCAACGGTGAGCGGCAGCGTGCCGTTGAGCCGTCCGGCCTCGTCCAGCCAGAGGCTGCCGCTGGCCGACAGGGTGACCCCGCCCGAGGCGAGGCGCAGCTCGCGGATGCTGAGCGCGCCCTCATCCTTCAGCAGCGCGATCAGGTCTGCCCCGCGCGGGGCGAGCAGCGCCGCGCCGCCGGCGAGCCGCACATCGGCCAGAACATCGACAGGCGCCGCCGTTCCCGGCAGGGCGAGCGCGTCGAGCCGCAGGGCGGCGTCGGCCGCGCCGTCCATGTCCGGCGACTTGCGCAGGTGCAGGTTGGCAAGGCCGGCGGAGGCCGAGAGGCTGTCGTCGGCGAGGCTGAACCGGGGGGCGACGATCTCCACATCGCCGCGGTTAAGGTCGCTGTTGCCGAGGCGCAGGCTGGCGCGGGCGGTGGTCCAGGCGGCCTTGAGGCCGGGGACGAGTCCTTCCGCTTCCACATTGGCCGGGCTGTCGGCGTCGACGATCACATGCCAGGGATTGTAGGCGAGGGCGACGGCGCGGAAGCCCTCGAAGCTGGCGCGCTCGCCGCGAAGGCCCGCGACGCTCAGCGGCTGGCAGGACAGCTCGAAGCGGAACGGAAAGCCGCCGAGGTCCTGGTCGGTGCAGGCGATCTCGCCGCCTTCCGCCTGTGCCGCCAGACGCATGGTGGTGAAGAGGTCCGAGACCATGCCGCGGGCAACCGTCCAGTAGCCGCTCCACAGGGCGATCACCAGCACCACCAGCGTCGCCAGCAGGATGTAGCCGCGCCGCGACCCAGCCTTGCGCGCAGGCGTGCCTGGGGTAAGCGGGGAGCGGGGCGTGTCGTCGGTCATGTCAGCTGTCCTGCGGTTTTGCGCCCCGAACGGGCGCCGTGATGCCTGAAAGCACGGGTCGGAGGCGGATTCAAGGCCGTTCGCCACAGTTGCCAGCGACGGCCGCTGTTGCTAGGTCGTTTGACCCGACGGGACGGGAAGGGTTGCATGCAGGACAGGCAGGATCTTTGGGTGTTCGGATACGGGTCGCTGATGTGGCGGCCGGGCTTCGAGTACGAGGAGGCAATGCAGGCGGTGCTGCACGGGGCCCACCGTTCGCTCTGCATCTATTCCTGGGTCCATCGCGGCACCGAGACGCGGCCCGGCCTGGTGCTCGGCCTCGACCGGGGCGGGGCCTGCCGGGGCTTGGCCTTTCGCGTTGCCGCCCGCCGGCGGGACGAGGTGATCGCCTATCTGCGCGAGCGCGAGCAGGCGACCATGGTCTACCGCGAGGCGCATCGCCGGGTGCGGCTCGAGGGGCGCGCCGACCGGCAGGTGACGGCGCTGACCTATGTGGTCGACCGGAGCCATCCGCAATATGCCGGCGTGCTGTCGCTGGAGCGCCAGCTGGAGCTGGTGAGCGGGGCCGTCGGCCAGTCCGGCGCCAATCCCGACTATGTGCTCAACACGGTCGACCACCTGTCGCAGATCGGCATCCGCGACCATGGGCTGGAAGCGCTGGGCAAGCACCTGCGCCAGTCGATGGCTCCACAGCTCTCCGCCGGCTGAGCGGCCGCCTCAAGCGACCGCCGAGGCTGCCAGTCCGCCGCGCGCGACGATGAAGTCGAGCACGTCGGAAACGCCCTTTCCTTCCTTGACATTGGTGAAGACGAAGGGCCGCTCCTTGCGCATCAGGCGGGAGTCCCGGTCCATCACCTCCAGTGAGGCGCCGACCAGCGGCGCGAGATCCGTCTTGTTGATGACGAGAAGGTCCGAGCGGGTGATGCCGGGCCCGCCCTTGCGCGGGATCTTGTCGCCGGCGGAGACATCTATGACGTAGATCGTCAGGTCGGCGAGCTCCGGCGAGAAGGTGGCGGCGAGATTGTCGCCGCCCGATTCGATCAGGATCAGGTCGAGGGCGGGAAAGGCCGCCTCCAGCTCGGCGACGGCGGCAAGGTTGATCGAGGCGTCCTCGCGGATCGCGGTGTGCGGGCAGCCGCCGGTCTCCACGCCGCGGATGCGCTCGGGCGCCAGCGCGCCGGAGCGGGTCAGGAACTCGGCGTCCTCGCGGGTGTAGATGTCGTTGGTGATGGCGGCGATGTCGTAGGTGTCGCGCAGCCGCTTGCACAGGGCGTCCATCAGGGCCGTCTTGCCGGAACCGACGGGGCCGCCGATGCCGATGCGCAGGGGGCCGTTGGGGGAGGGCATGGGGATCTCCTTCGAAAGGCCGCTCAAGAGCGGAACAGCCGGGTGTACTGGGTTTCGTGCTTCATGGAGGCGATGTCGGCGGCAAAGGCGCAGCCGCCGACATCGTCCAGCGGGGCTTGAAGCGCGGTGGCGGCAAGGGCGACGACGTCCGTCCCCAGGCCGTTGACGACCCGCTGGCCGTCGGTCTGGCCGAGCGGCACGGCGCGCACGGCCGCCGAGACGAGGTTGGCGGCAAAGGCATGCAGGAAGGCGGTGGCGACCGGCCCGGCCGGCAGGCCCCAGGCGGCGGCGGAAGCTGCAAGCGCCAGCGCATAGGTCCACCCCCCGCGCGCAAGGGCTGCCTCGCCTTTCGTCAGGCGGGCGAAGAGGCGCGTTGCCGCCGTGTCGCCGGGCGGCGGCCAGGCGCCGATGATGGCGGCGATGAAGGCGTCGCCCTGTGCGGTCGCCTCCAGCCGGCGCTCCGAACTCGGCTGCAGGGCAAGCGAGAGGTCGAGCAGTTCGCGGAACGCCGCCTCGTCGCCGAGGGCGGCGGCCCGCATGCCATGGACGAGCAGCAGCGTATCGCTCCAGCCGGCGCCGTGGCGCAGGACGCCGCTTGTCCAGGCCTGCAGCGTTGCCGCATCGCGCACAGCGCCGTCCTCGACCGCCCATTCCAGGCCGTGGCTGTAGGTATAGGCGCCGACGGGGAAGGACGGCGACATCCAGGCGAGCAGGGCATGCAGCCCCGCGCCGGAGACGGCGCCGGACCCGGTGCTTGTCTCAGGAGCCATCCGCAGCTGTGCCGTCATGGGAGTGCGCGTGCGAGTGGGAATGGGAGTGCGAGTGGCCGTGATGGTGGTGGTGGCCGGCCTCACGGGAATGCGAATGCCCGTGGGAATGCGCGTGGTCGTGATGGGCATGATCGTGCCCCTCTACCGTGCCGTGGCCATAGGCGCCGCCTTCCGGATCGAAGGGGGCGACGAGCGGCGTGATCTTGCCGCCGAGCCGGACCACCAGGTCCTCGATCACGTGGTCGCGGCGGATGCGCAAGGCCCCGGGAAGGAGCTGGGTCGGCAGGTGGCGGTTTCCGAGATGCCAGGCGATGCGCAGCAGGTCGTCGGCCGTCTCCGCCTCGATATCGACGAGTTCCTCGCCGGCGGCGAGGATCGCGACGATGCGGCCGTCCTCCAGCCGCAGCGCGTCGCCGTGATGCAGCTGCACCGCGCGCGGCAGGTCGAGCAGCACGCGGGTGCCGCCGGCGCAGTCCAGCACCGCGCGACGGCGGTGCCGGTCTTCCCGGTCGAGCACGACGCTGTCGGCCGGCGCACCTTCCCAGCTGCCGGCGGAAAGGATCTCCTGCACGCGGATCATGCGATGGCCTCGGCTCCTCGTTTCATGGCGGCGGCAAGCGCCGGACGCGACCGGACGCGCTCGAGGTAGTCGGCGACGGGGCCGCTCTCCGGCAGGTCGAATTTCGCGAGCTTCGCCCAATTGGCGCAGTGGGCGATCAGGATGTCGGGCACGGTGAACTTCGCCCCCATGACGAAGGGGCCTTCGCCCAGAAGCTGCTCCAGATGGCGCAGGCCTTCGGCGAATTCGGCCGCGCAGACGCGCTTGACCTCCGGCACGCGCAGTTCCTCCGGATGGATGAAGCTGTTCTTGGAGGCCGTCCACAGAGCGCCTTCCAGAACGTCGACGGCGAACTGGGTGACCCCGTCCTGGCGTGCCCGGTCGAGCGTGCCGGCGGGATAGGTCAGCTTGCCGTGCTTGTCGGCGAGATACTGGCAGATGGCGACGGAATCGGTGAGCGTCGTGTCGCCGTCCTTGAACACCGGCACCTTGCCGGTCGGGTTGAGCGCGGTGACCTCCGGGGCGTGCGGGGCCGCCGGGATGTAGTCGTAAGGTTCGCCCAGTTCCTCCAGCATCCACAGGACGCGCATGGCGCGGGTGCGCGGATAGCCGATCAGCGTGTACATGCAAAAAACCTCCGGTCGGTGACGCTTCCTCCGTCTCCGAGCCTAGAACAGGAAATAGCGCTGGGCCATCGGCAGGACCTTTGCGGGTTCGCAGGTCAGCAGCTCGCCGTCGGCACGCACTTCGTAGGTCTCCGGGTCGACCTCGATCATCGGCGTGGCGTCGTTCAGCACCATCGAGGCCTTGGATATCCCTGAGCGGGTGTTGGAGACCGGCAGCACCAGCCGGTCGAGGCCTAGCCGCTCGCCAATGCCGTCGTCGTAGGCGGCCTGCGAGACGAAGGTGACGCTGGAGGCGGTCATCGAGCGGCCATAGGCGCCGAACATCGGCCGGTAGTGGACGGGCTGCGGCGTCGGGATCGAGGCGTTGGGATCGCCCATCGGCGCGGCGGCGATGGTGCCGAGCTTCAGCACCAGCTCCGGCTTGACGCCGAAGAAGGCGGGATCCCACAGCACCAGGTCGGCCAGCTTGCCGACTTCGACCGAGCCGACATGCTGCGAAATGCCGTGGGCGATGGCCGGGTTGATCGTGACCTTGGCGATGTAGCGGCGGACGCGCAGGTTGTCGTTGTCGCCGCTTTCGCCGGAAAGGCGCCCGCGCTGGACCTTCATCTTATGGGCGGTCTGGAAGGTGCGGATGATCACCTCGCCGACCCGGCCCATGGCCTGGCTGTCGGAGGCGATGATCGAGAAGGCGCCTATGTCGTGCAGGATGTCCTCCGCCGCGATGGTCTCCTTGCGGATGCGGCTCTCGGCGAAGGCGACGTCCTCGGGGATCGAGCTGTCGAGGTGGTGGCACACCATCAGCATGTCGAGATGCTCGTCGATGGTGTTGACCGTGTAGGGCCGCGTCGGATTGGTCGAGGAGGGGATGACGTTCGCCTCGCCGCACAGCTTGATGATGTCCGGGGCGTGGCCGCCGCCGGCACCTTCCGTGTGGAAGGCGTGGATGGTGCGGCCCTTGAAGGCGGCGGTGGTGTTTTCCACGAAGCCGCTCTCGTTGAGCGTGTCGGTGTGGATCATCACCTGGATGTCGTAGGCGTCCGCCACCGCAAGGCAGCAGTCGATGGCCGCCGGCGTGGTGCCCCAGTCCTCGTGCAGCTTCAGCGCGCAGGCGCCGGCCAGGATCTGCTCCTCCAGCGCCGCCGGCAGCGCGGCATTGCCCTTGCCGGCGAAGGCGAGGTTCATCGGGAAGGCCTCGGCCGCCTGCAGCATGCGCTCCATGTGCCAGGGGCCGGGGGTGCAGGTGGTGGCGTTGGTGCCGGTCGCCGGGCCGGTGCCGCCGCCCAGCATGGTGGTGACGCCCGACATCAGCGCCTCGTCGATCTGCTGCGGGCAGATGAAGTGGATATGCATGTCGAGGGCGCCGGCGGTGACGATCTTGCCCTCGCCGGCGATGGCCTCGGTGCCCGGGCCGATGACGATGTCGACGCCGGGCTGGATGTCCGGGTTGCCGGCCTTGCCGATGCCGGAGATGCGACCGCCGGTCAGGCCGATATCGGCCTTGTAGATGCCGGTATGGTCGACGATCACCGCATTGGTGATGACCGTGTCGACGGCACCTTGCGCCCGCGTGCGCTGGGACTGGCCCATGCCGTCGCGGATCACCTTGCCGCCGCCGAACTTCACCTCCTCGCCATAGATCGTGAAGTCCTTCTCGATCTCGATGACGAGATCGGTGTCGGCAAGGCGGAGCCGGTCGCCGGTGGTCGGTCCGAACATGTCCGCATAGGCGGCGCGGCTGATCTTGAAGGGCATCGGCGTCTCCGTGGCGGGACGACCGGGGCGGGGATCAGTTCCCCAGGCCCTCGGCCAGGTGTTCGAGTTGCTGGGTGCGTTGCTCGGTCAGCTCCGCAAGGCAGGAATAAATGAGCATCGGCTCCATCGAGCCGCCGCGCGCGAGGAAACCGGCAGCGGCGCAGGCCTTGTCGCGATAGGGAATCCAGGCGCGCTGGGCTTCCTTCAGCGTCTCGGCGGCGCCCTTGAGGTCGGCGGAAAGCTCGGCATCCATTTCGCGCATCGACTTCATCGCCGCCGAATAGGCGGTGTTGAGTTTTGCATCGGCGGCCTCCCACTCCTTCTCGGCGCAGTAGGTAAGCTCCATCTGGACGACGGCGTTCTCGCAGTCGATGTCCGGATTCTGCTGGGCGGTGGCGGTGGCGGCCGGCAGCAGCAGGGCGAGCAGGCCGGCGGAGGCGGTGAGGACGGCAAGACGGGTCACGAGGGGTCTCCCATGGTTGGTCAGAGCGTGCCCATCACCTTGCCATTGAAACCGTAGACAGCGCGATCCCCCACATAGGGCACGAGGGCGACCTTGCGCCTTTGTCCCGGCTCGAAGCGGATCGCCGTGCCGGCGGGAATGTCCAGCCGGTGGCCGCGCGCCGCCGCCCGGTCGAAGGCGAGCGCCGGATTGGTCTCGGCGAAATGATAGTGGGAGCCGACCTGGACCGGACGGTCGCCGGTGTTGGCGACCTCGATCTCCAGCACGCGGCGGCCGGCATTCAGCTCGATATCGCCCTCGGCGGGCATCAGTTCACCCGGGATCATCCGGCGCTCCTCCTGCTGTCAGCGAATCGGCTGGTGGACGGTGACGAGCTTGGTGCCGTCGGGAAAGGTCGCCTCGACCTGCACGTCGTGGATCATCTCGGCGATGCCGGGCATCACCTGGTCGCGGGTCAGCACCCGGCCGCCGGCGCTCATCAGCTCGGCGACGCTGCGCCCGTCGCGGGCCCCCTCGACGACGAAGTCGCTGATCAAGGCCACGGCCTCGGGATAGTTGAGCAGGACGCCGCGGGCGAGCCGGCGGCGGGCAACCTCCGCCGCCATGGCGATCAGCAGCTTGTCCTTTTCCCGCGGGGTCAGTTTCATGCGTCAGTCCTCATCTGGAGCCATCCGTCCGCTCAGCAATACCATGTCCGGGGCAGGGCCGAGCCGCGCCAGGCCTCCAGGAAGGAGACGAGGCCGGCGCGCAGGTCCTGGCCGCTGTCGGCGAGAAACCGGAAGACGAGAAGATCGGGAAGGGCGCTTACGCCGCCGCGCAGCCGCTCGCCGAGCAGGGGCGAAAGTGCCTCGCGGGCCCGCTCCAGCAGGCCGGGCGCCCCCTCGCGGCAGTCCACGAGCGTGGCGAAGGCACGGCTGCCGGCCGCTGTCGCCGAGCCGGAGAGAATGTCGGTGGCATCGCCCTGGATGCGGGCCTCGTCGGCGAAGACCAGCCGGCCCTCGCGGCGGATGCGCCAGCGGTCGCGGAAGCCGAGCGCGTGCACGTCCTCACCCATCGCCTCGCGCCCGAGCACGAGGCTCTCGATCGCCAGCAGCCGGGCGCCGGGGGCAAGGTCCACGGTGAGCGAGCGCTGCAGGGCGGCGCGGTCGAACAGGATGGTCTCCTGCGGCAGCCACTCCAGCACGGCGTGCTCTTCGGCGCGCAGGGCGCTGGCCACCTCTGCCGCGCCGTCGATGCTGCGATAGACGCGCTCGGCCGCCTGGGTGGTGAGAACCGCATGGGCGCGCGGGCCGGCGGTAGCGTCGAACTCGATCCGGTCGCCGCCGGTCAGGCCGCCGGCGGTGTTGAGGAAGACGGCGACCGGCGGGGTGCCGTGGGTCTTCGGCAGGCGGATCTTGGCCGAGCCGCTCTGGCCGAGCTCCTTCAGCCGGGTGGTCTCGCCCTGCCTGGCGAAGGAGACATGCGCATGCCCGCGCACCCGCTGCATCGCGGGGATCGGTGTGGCCGGGGCGGCGGGTTCGACAGTCATTCCGGTGTCCGGCCTCGCTCGAATACTGATGGGAATCCGGGGCTTGTGCCGGATCGGCTGAGAGCGGAACGACGGTCGCCGTCCCTTGCTGTCTCCAGCATAGCAAGAGAGGGGCCAGTCGGTTCGCTCCCGAAAGGCGCGACGTCGGCTTCGCCGGCGGGCCACCTAATTGCCGCAAACTTCGGCAATTGCCTGTCTGGCGGGCAGTTTGCGAAAGGGGGTGCCTGCGGGCACGCTTTGCATTCTGCCCTCAGGATCGGTTACATAGGGGGAGCATCGACGGACCGAAACTCCCGGCCGGGAGGGTCCGCCAACGCCGCAGGGTCGCCGCGGCGGCCGGACATGCGGAGGCTTTCTGACGTGCTGAAGATTACCGGATGCCATCTGGGCAGGCGCCTGTGCGGCCTTGCGGTTGCGGCCAGCCTTGCCGTTGCCTGCCTGCTGCAATCCGGCGAGAGCGCCCGGGCCGAGGTTGCCGCCTGGATCGTCGTCGACGCGGAGACAGGGGCGGTGCTCGACCACAAGGACGCGCTGCGCCAGTGGTATCCGGCCTCGATCACCAAGCTGATGACCGCCTATCTCGCCTTCAAGGCGGTGCGCGAGGGACGCGCGACGCTGGAGAGCGCGGTGGCGATCAGCGCCAATGCCCATGCGCAGCCGCCGAGCAAGATGGGCTTCAAGCCCGGCACCCAGCTGACGCTCGACAGCGCGCTGAAGATGCTGATCGTCAAGTCGGCGAACGACATCGCCGTTGCGGTCGGCGAATCGCTGGCCGGCTCCGAGCCCGCCTTCATCGAGATGATGAACGCCGAGGCGCGCCGGCTCGGCATGACTGCGACCCATTTCGTCAACCCGCACGGGCTGCCGGACAATCGACAGGTTTCCTCCGCGCGCGACCTTGCCGTGCTGGCGCGGGTGCTGTGGCAGGAATTCCCGCAATACCACGCCTATTACGGCCTGCCGGCGATCAAGGTCGGCAAGAAGACGCTGCGCTCGGCCAACCGCGAGTTCCTGGCGCGGGTGCGCGGCGCCAACGGCATGAAGACCGGCTATATCTGCAATTCCGGACTGAACGTGGTCGTCTCGGCGACGCGCGGCGGGCGCACCGTGCTGGCGGTGGTGCTGGGCGCGGCCTCGGGCGTGGAACGCGCTGCCAAGGCGCGGGTGCTGGTCGATGCCGGCTTTCGCCAGCGCTCCGGGCGCAACCTTTCCTCGATGACCGGCGTTGCCGGTGGCCCGCCGGCCGACGGCTACTGCAAGCGCAACACCAAGCCGACGGCCGAGGAACTGCTGGCCACCTACGGCACCGGCGGCCTGCGCGGCACCACGGCCCTGTCCTATGCCCAGCTCGACCCGTCGATCAACGGCGTGCGCCGGCCGATCGTCGGCGCGGCACCGCAGCAGGTGGTCTCGGGCGACGACGACGTGCCGACCCGCGACGACGGCAAGACCGACTGGGGCAAGGTGATGGACGAGATCATCGGTCCGCGGGCCCGCGTCGACCAGGCGGTGCAGGTCGGGCTCGGCGTGCCGACGGGCGGAGCGCCGGCGTCGGAGGCGAAGGTCGCGACGCTCGCCAATGTGCCGATGCCGAAGGAAAAGCCGGTCGCGGTGATGGGGGCGGGGTCGTCGGCCCTGCTGCCGGCCGCCACGACGCAGGCGCCGACCGGCGAGGCAAAGCCGGGTGCGATCTTCCGCGGCCAGCCGCTGGTGATCCTGCCTCGGCCCATCCCCAACCCCCGCCCGTAGCCCGGTGCGCCGTCCGCAAGGCGGCGTCCGCGAGAGGACAGCGACGTGACCGAGACCGACCAGACCGGCAAGCGCGCGCGCGGGCCGAAGCCGCCTATCCCGCTGACCGTCATCACCGGCTTTCTGGGCGCGGGCAAGACGACGCTGCTCAACAGCCTGCTGAAGGATCCGGCGCTTGCCGATGCGGCGGTGATCATCAACGAGTTCGGCGAGGTCGGCCTCGACCACCTGTTCGTCGAAGGCGGCGAGGAAGGCATCGTCCAGCTGTCTTCCGGCTGCCTGTGCTGCACCATTCGCGGCGACCTGGTGACGACGCTGGAGAACCTGCTGCGGCGCGTCGACAACGGCCGCACCGAGCGGCTGTCGCGGGTGGTGATCGAGACGACGGGGCTCGCCGATCCGGCTCCCGTGCTGCACACGGTGATGCAGCATCCCTATCTGGTGATGCGCTACCAGCTCGACGGGGTGGTGACCCTGGTCGACGCGGTCAACGGCCTTGCGACGCTCGACGCGCAGGAGGAGGCGGTGAAGCAGGTGGCGGTGGCCGACCGCATCGTGCTGACCAAGACCGACCTGGCGGAGGGCGTGGGTGCGCTCGATCCGGACAGTCCGCTGCGCCGGCGCATCGCCCGGCTCAACCCGGCGGCGCCGGTCATCATTGCGGCAAGCGGCGAGGCGAGCGCCGAGCGGCTGATCGGCACCGGGCTCTACGACCCGGCGACCAAGACGGCGGACGTGGCGCGCTGGCTGAACGAGGAAGCCTATCGCGACGGCCATGGTGGGCATTCGCATGGGCACACGCACGCGCATGACCATGGACACAGCCACGGTCATCACGACCACGATCATTCGCACGACGTGAACCGCCACGGCGATTCGATCCGCGCCTTCTCGCTGTCGACCGACCGGCCGATCCCGGCGGCGGCGCTGGAGATGTTTCTCGATCTCTTGCGCTCGGCGCATGGGCCGAAGCTGCTGCGGATGAAGGGCGTGGTGCAGATCGCCGAGGACCCGGACCGGCCCGTGGTGCTGCACGGGGTGCAGCACGTGTTCCACCCGCCGGCGACGCTGCCGGCCTGGCCGGACGACGACCATCGCAGCCGGCTGGTATTCATCACCCGCGACCTGCCGGAAGCCTTCGTGCGGAAGCTGTTCGACGCCTTCACCGGGCAGCCTGCGACCGACACGCCCGACGCGGCGGCGCTGTCGGATAACCCGCTGGCGATCCGCGGCTTCAGCGGCAGCTTCCGCTGATCAGTCTTTCGGCGGCTCGCGGCGCACGCGGATCAGGCCTTCCTGCGCGACGGAGGCGACCAACTGGCCGTCGCGGGAAAAGAGCGAGCCGCGGGTGAAGCCGCGCCCGCCCGAGGCCGACGGGCTGTCTTCCGCATAGAGCAGCCACTCGTCGGCGCGGAAGGGGCGATGGAACCACATGGCGTGGTCGAGACTTGCGACCTGGAGCTTCGGGTCGAACACGCTGGTGCCGTGGGCGAAGAGCGAGGTGTCGAGCAGCGTCATGTCCGAGGCATAGGCGAGCACGCAGGAATGGATGCGGGGGTCGTCCGGCAGGGCGGCGCTGGCCCGGACCCAGACGTTCTGCGAGGGCGTCAGCTTGCTGCGGCTGAAATAGTGGGTCATGTCGACCGGGCGCAGCTCGATGGGCCGGTCGCGCTCCCAGTAGCGGCGCACCGCCTCCGGCGCGTGGGCGAGGAACTTTTCCTTCAGCTCCGCCTCGCCGGGCAGGTCCTCGGGCATCGGCACGTCGGGCATGGTCGCCTGGTGATCGAGCCCGTCCTCGAAGGTCTGGAACGAGGCGGCCACGGAGAAGATCGGCTTGCCGTGCTGGATGGCGACGACCCGGCGGGTGGTGAAGCTGCCGCCGTCGCGAATGCGGTCGACCTCGTAGATGATCGGCACGGCCGGATCGCCGGGGCGCAGGAAATAGCCGTGCAGCGAGTGGACGCTGCGCTCCTGCGGCACGGTGCGCGAGGCGGCGACCAGCGCCTGGCCGATCACCTGGCCGCCGAAGACGCGCTGCCAGCCGACCTGCGGGCTCATGCCGCGGAAGAGATTGTGTTCCAGCGGCTCGAGATCGAGTATCGAGAGGAGGTCGTCGACGGCTGAGCGCATCCGGCACCTGTTCGCATGAACGGAAAGGGTGCGAGAGCCTTCGGGGCACGGGGCGGCAATGTCAAGGCTGACCCAGGGGCATATGCCCTGCGGGTCGCAAGGAACACGGGAGCGACAGGATGGGCATCCAGATGGACGAGCTCGACGTTCTGGTCGGCGGCGGCGGTTATGTCGGCCTTTCGCTGGCGGTGGCGCTGAAGCAGGCCGACCCCGGCCTCCGCGTCGCCGTGGTCGACATGCGCCCGCGCGAGGCGTTGTCGAAGGATCCGCGCGCCTCGGCGGTTGCGGCCGCGGCAAGCCGCATGCTCGACCGGCTCGGCGTGTGGTCGAAGATCGCGCCGCATGCCCAGCCGATGATGGAGATGATCGTCACCGATTCGCGCCTGCGCGATGCGGTGCGTCCGGTGTTCCTGACCTTCGACGGCGAGGTGGAACCGGGCGAACCCTTCGCCCATATGGTGCCGAACGGGCACATGGTGGCGGTGCTCGCCGACCGGGCCGAGGAACTGGGCGTGGAGCTGATCACGCCGGATGCGGTCTCCGGCTTCGCCAGCGGGCCCTCGGACGTGGAGATCCGCCTCGCCTCGGGCGCCGTGCGCAAGGCGAAGCTGCTGGTCGCCGCCGACGGCGTGCGCTCGAAGCTGCGCGATCTGGCCGGCATCGGCACGGTCCGCTGGGAATACGACCAGTCGGGCATCGTCACCACCGTTGCCCACGAGCGGCCGCATGAGGGCCGCGCCGAGGAGCACTTCCTGCCCTCCGGCCCCTTCGCCATCCTGCCGCTGACCGGCAACCGCTCGTCGCTGGTGTGGACCGAGCGGCGCAACGATGCCGAGCGGCTGGTGAAGGGCGACGATTTCACCTTCGAGCTGGAGCTGGAGCGGCGCTTCGGCCACCATCTCGGCAAGCTCTCGCTCGACGGGCCGCGATACGCGTTCCCGCTTGGCCTGACGCTGGCGCGCGCCTTCGTGCAGCCGCGGCTGGCGCTGGCAGGCGATGCCGCCCACGGCATACACCCGATCGCCGGGCAGGGCCTCAATCTCGGTTTCAAGGACGTTGCGGCGCTGGCCGAGGTGCTGGTGGAGGCACGCCGGCTCGGCGAGGATATCGGCGCGCTCGACGTGCTGGAGCGCTACGAGCGCTGGCGGCGCTTCGACACGTTCCGTATGGGGGTGGTGACCGACGTCTTGAACCGGCTCTTTTCGAACGATATGGATGTCGTGCGCGCGGTCCGCGACGTGGGCCTCGGCCTTGTCGACCGCATGCCTTCGCTGAAGCGCTTCTTCATTCGCCAGGCGGCGGGACTGGAAGGCCCGTCGCCGCGGCTGCTGACCGGCGAGGCGATCTGACGGTATCGGGCGAGGGGACTGGACGGGAGAAGGCCGGACGCATGGCCGGGTCACAGGCAGCCGAACATGTCCGGCCGCAACGCATCATCCTGATCACCGGCTGTTCCTCAGGGATCGGAGCCGCAGCCGCCCATACGCTGCGCGGTCGCGACTGGCGCGTCTTCGCGACGGCGCGCCGGCAGGAGGACGTGGACCGGCTGAAGGACGAGGGCTTCGAGAGCTTCCGCCTCGACTACCAGGACGAGGCGAGCATCAGCGCGGCCGCCGCGGAACTGTTCGAGCGGACCTCCGGGCGGCTCGATGCGCTGTTCAACAACGGGGCCTATGCCATTCCCGGCGCATTGGAGGACATCCCCTCCGATGCGCTGCGCGGGCTGTTCGAGGCGAATTTCTTCGGCTGGCACACGCTGACGCGGGCCGTGGTGCCGCATATGCGCCGGCAGGGCCACGGGCGCATCGTGCAATGCTCTTCGATCCTCGGCTTCATGGGCATGCCCTATCGCGGGGCCTACAATGCCTCGAAATTCGCGCTGGAAGGCTATAGCGACACGCTGCGGCTGGAGCTCGCCGGCACCGGCATCCGTGTCTCGCTGATCGAGCCGGGCCCGATCGCCACCCGCTTCACCCAGAACGCGATGGCGAATTTCGAGAAGGTTATCGGCGAGGAGGGGGCGGCCGCCTCGCCCCACCGGGAGATCTACGAGCGGCGCTTTGCCCGTATGCGGGCCGGTGAACCGTCGCTGTTCAAGCTGCCGGCCCGGGCGGTGGTCAAGCGCCTGGTCCATGCCGTGGAGGCGCCCCGGCCGCGTGCGCGCTACCGGGTGACCGTGCCGACCACCGTGATGGCCGGGCTGAAACGACTGCTGCCGACCCGCGGGTTCGACTGGGTTCTGTCGCGGGCGGCGCGATCCGAGGAATAGAGGCTGCCGGCACGAGCCGCGGCCGTCGCTGAGAAAGGACTACCCATGGCCGACTTCCTGCGCATGACCATTCCCTTCGCCGTCGGGGCGGTGGCGGTCGTGCTGCTGCTGGGCTTGTGGAACATGATGCGCGGCGGATCCTCGTCGCGCTCGCAGACCCTGATGCGTTGGCGCGTCGGGCTGCAGTTCCTCGCCGTGGTCATCGTGATGGTGGTGCTCTATCTGACGGGCACGCGGCCGTAAGGCGCTTTTCCGACAGACCGTTTCCAGAAAGGACGCGCCATGGTGGTGCTGAACAAGATCTACACGAAGACGGGCGATGCCGGCACCACGGCGCTGGCTTCCGGCGAACGGCGGCCGAAGCACGATCTCAGGGTCGAGGCCTACGGCACGGTCGACGAGACGAACGCGGTGGTCGGACTGGCGCGCCAGGCGGCGGCGGGCGCGCATCCCGAGCTCGACGCGGTGCTGGCGCGGATCCAGAACGATCTCTTCGATCTGGGAGCGGACCTTGCGACGCCCGAAAGCGACGAGCCGCCGGCCTATCCGCCGCTGCGCGTCACCGATGCGCAGGTCTCGGCCATCGAGGCGGCCATCGACCGGTTCAATGCGGACCTGTCGCCGCTGCGCTCCTTCGTGCTGCCGGGCGGCTCGCCGGCGGCGGCGCAGCTGCACCTTGCCCGCACCGTGTCGCGCCGCGCCGAGCGGCTGATGACGGAACTGGCCGCGCGCGAGACCGTCAGCCGGCCGGCGCTGGTCTACATGAACCGGCTGTCCGACTTCTTCTTCGTCGCCGCGCGCTGGGCGAACGACAAGGGTACCGCCGACGTGCTCTGGGTGCCGGGGCAGAACCGCTAGTCGAGCCCCGCGCCACTTGACGCAGGGCCTTGCCCGCCGGAAAGCTGCCCCAGACAACAGGACGCTTGGCCCCATGTTCATCCCGCTCTACGACCACAAGCCGCTGGTGCACGTGCGGCGGCAATTTGTCACATGGGGGCTGATCCTCGCCAATGTGGCGGTCTTCCTACTCGTGCAGCAGGGCGGGCTGTCCGAGCCGGCGATGCAGGCTTCGAGCCTTTCCTACGGGCTGATCCCGGCGGTGCTGTTCGACGTGCGCGACCTCGCTCCGCATCTGGCGGTGTTTCCGGAGCCGGCTGCGCTCGTGACCTATGCCTTCCTGCATGGCAGCTGGATGCATCTGGGCGGCAACATGCTGTTCCTCTGGGTTTTCGGCGACAATGTCGAGGATGCGATGGGTCATGTCCGCTTCCTTGTCTTCTACCTGCTGTGCGCAGCTGCCGCCGGCTACGGCCATGCGCTGACGGAGCCGGGATCGGTGGTGCCCCTGATCGGCGCCTCGGGCGCGGTGGCCGGGGTCATCGGCGCCTATCTGGTGCTGCATCCGAAGGTGCGGGTCTGGGTGCTGGCCTTCGGCCGGTTGCCGCTGCGCCTGCCGGCCTCCTGGGTGCTGGGCGCGTGGATCGCCTTCCAAGTGGCGATGGCCTTCGGCTTCGGCGACCACCAGGTGGCCTGGTGGGCGCATGTCGTCGGCGCGCTCGCCGGGGCCCTGCTGGTTGTGCCGCTGCGTCGGCGCGGCGTGCCGCTGTTCGACAGAGGCTTGTAGCCGGGGATGCGCAAGGGAGCATGCCGGTTCTGCGGCAGTCCGCTTCCCTTACGTGGCGTTGACAGCCATCGAGCGCGTCAGTACGGTCCCGGCCCGACGACAAGGAACCTGCGGAATGCTGCGGTTCCCGGGCGTCCTGAGGCGTTGCGGATACGAAAGGCGACCGGCGGCGGAAACTAGCGGTCGCGTGAGCGGGAGGTTGAAAAACCCATGAAAATCCTTGTGCCCGTGAAGCGGGTGATCGACTACAACGTCAAGGTGCGTGTGAAGGCCGATGGCACGGGCGTCGACCTGGCCAACGTGAAGATGTCGATGAACCCGTTCGACGAGATCGCCGTCGAGGAAGCGATCCGTCTGCGCGAGGCCGGCAAGGCCGAGGAGATCATCGTGGTCTCGGTCGGTCCGCAGCAGGCGCAGGAGACGCTGCGCACGGGTCTGGCCATGGGCGCCGACCGCGGCATCCTGGTCAAGACCGACGCCACCACCGAACCGCTCGCCGTCGCCAAGATCCTGAAGAAGGTGGTCGAGGAGGAGCAGCCCGGCCTCGTCATCCTCGGCAAGCAGGCCATCGACGACGACTGCAACCAGACCGGACAGATGCTCGCCGCGCTGCTCGGCTGGAGCCAGGGCACCTTCGCCTCGAAAGTGGATCTCGGCGAGGGTACGGTCGACGTGACCCGCGAGGTCGACGGCGGCCTGCAGACGGTGAAGCTGAAGCTGCCGGCCATCGTCACGACGGACCTGCGCCTCAACGAGCCGCGCTACGCCTCGCTGCCGAACATCATGAAGGCGAAGAAGAAGCCGATCGACGAGAAGTCCCCTGAGGACTACGGCGTCGACGTGGCTCCGCGCCTCGAAGTGCTGAAGACCGTCGAGCCGCCGGCACGCCAGGCCGGCGTCAAGGTGGCCGACGTTGCCGAGCTTGTCGCCAAGCTCAAGAACGAAGCCGGCGTGCTTTGATCGGACCGACAGGGAGACACTGAAGATGACCATCCTTCTTGTTGCCGAACACAGCAACGATGCCGTGAACGACGCCACCCACAAGGCGATGACCGCCGCAGCCGCCATGGGCGGCGACGTGCATGTGCTGGTCGCCGGCAAGGGCGCGCGCGCTGCCGCCGAGCAGGCCGCCAAGATCGCCGGTGCCGCCAAGGTGCTGCTCGCCGACGGCGACGGCCTTGCCCAGCAGCTGGCCGAGCCGATGTCGGAGCTGATCGTCTCGCTGGCCGACGGCTACGACGCGATCGTCGCGCCGGCCACCGCCAACGGCAAGAACATCCTGCCGCGCGTCGCCGCGCTGCTCGACGTGATGCAGCTTTCCGACGTGACCGCCGTGATCGACGGGGCGACCTTCGAGCGCCCGATCTATGCCGGCAACGCCATCCAGACGGTGAAGTCGAACGATCCCAAGAAGGTCGTGACAGTGCGGACGGCAAGCTTCGCTGCCGCCGAGGAGACCGGCTCGGCCTCGATCGAGGAGATCTCGGCGACGCAGTCCGACCTCTCCAGCTTCGTCGGCCAGGAGCTGTCGAAGTCCGACCGTCCGGAGCTGACCTCGGCCAAGGTGATCATCTCCGGCGGCCGCGCGCTCGGCTCCAAGGAGAAGTTCGAGGAGGTGATGCTGCCGGTCGCCGATGCCCTGGGCGCCGCCGTCGGCGCCTCGCGCGCGGCGGTCGATGCGGGCTACGCGCCGAACGACTGGCAGGTCGGCCAGACCGGTAAGGTCGTTGCGCCGGACCTCTACATCGCCTGCGGCATTTCGGGCGCCATCCAGCATCTTGCCGGCATGAAGGACAGCAAGGTGATCGTGGCGATCAACAAGGACGAGGAAGCGCCGATCTTCCAGGTCGCCGACTACGGCCTCGTCGCGGACCTGTTCGAGGTGCTGCCGCAGTTCAAGGCTGCCGTCGAGGCCGCCAAGGGCTGAGACTGCGCGCGCTGCGGCGCGCCCCGGACGCTTTCGAAGGGCCCGCCATGCGCGGGCCCTTTCCTGTTTCTGGCCTGTTTCTGGCCCGTTGCAGGGCCGTTGCGGGCGGTGGGCCGATGCGGGCCGCAGCGCCCTTGCGAAAAAGCGCAGGCGGGTCCTTGCGGCGGGCTCGCGAAGTTGCCATGAATAGCCCCTCACTTTCCCGGCGTGCGCCGACACGGCAGCACCGAAACGAAATCGGAACGGACGATGGTGGTCGAGATCAAGAAAGTCGGCGTGATCGGCTCGGGCCAGATGGGCAGCGGCATTGCCCATGTCTGCGCCGTGGCCGGCTTCGAGGTGCAGCTCAACGATATTTCCCGGGACCGGATCCAATCGGGCCTGGCTTCGATCAACGGCAACATGGCCCGTCAAGTCTCCAAGGGCCAGCTGAGCGAGGAGGAGCGCACCGCCGCCCTGTCCCGCATCGTCGCGGCCGAGAGCATGGACGAGCTCGGCGAGGTCGACCTCATCATCGAGTCCGCCGTCGAGAACGAGCAGATCAAGCGCAAGATCTTCAGCCAGCTGTGTCCGCTGCTGAAGCCCGAGGCGATCCTCGCCACCAACACCTCGTCGATCTCGATCACCCGCCTGGCAGCGACCACCGACCGGCCGGAGCGTTTCATCGGCATCCACTTCATGAACCCGGTTCCCCTGATGGAGCTGGTGGAGCTGGTGCGCGGCATCGCCACGGAGGACGAGACCTTCGAGGCGGCGCGGGTGTTCACCCGCAAGCTCGGCAAGACCATCGCCGTCGCCGAGGATTTCCCGGCCTTCATGGTCAACCGCATCCTGCTGCCGATGATCAACGAGGCGATCTACACGCTCTACGAGGGCGTCGGCTCGGTGGAGGCCATCGACACGGCGATGAAGCTCGGCGCCAACCATCCGATGGGGCCGCTGCAGCTGGCCGATTTCATCGGCCTCGACACCTGCCTGTCGATCATGCAGGTGCTGTATGAGGGCCTTGCCGACACCAAGTATCGCCCGTGCCCGCTGCTGGTGAAGTATGTCGAGGCCGGCTGGCTCGGTCGCAAGACCCAGCGCGGCTTCTACGACTACCGCGGCGACGTGCCGGTTCCCACCCGCTGAAGGCGGGCGGGAACCCGCCGCCTGAAACGGGCGGGTTAACCTGTCGTTAACGCTGATCGTGCGAGGGATGGGGAAGGCTCGAACCAGGAGGCTCCCATGTCCAGTGTTGCCGCCACCATGGTGGGCATGTCGCAGGCGCAGACGCAGAACCAGCTTGCCGCGACCTTCATGAAGCAGAATGCCGATGCCACGGCCGCTCTCGCCGCCATGCTGGAGCAGAATGCCGACCTTGCCGCCTCCGCGGCCAAGGCTCCGACGCCGGCGGGCGTGGGCGGCAAGCTCGACGTCACCGCCTGATCTTTCGCTCAAGACCTATCGGAAACATCAAGCGCCGGACGCAACCGCCCGGCGCTTTTGTCGTTCTGTTTTCCTCGGCCCCGACTTCTTCAGCTGCCCGAACCGCTTGACGCGGTCTTGCGCTGGGCGGCGATCGCCGCGCGCACCAGGGCCTTGGCGTCTTCCGAGGCCCATTCGGCCGGCCCCATCAGCGCGCCGATCTCGCAGCCCTTGCCGTCGACCAGCAGGGTCGTCGGCAGGCCCGGCGCCCGGCCGCGCGCGCGCACGTCCTGGAAGATCTTCATGCTGGGATCGGCATAGAAGGCAAGATTGGAAACGCCGATCTCCTTCAGGAAGGCGCGCGGCTTTTCCTCGCCGGTCTGGTCGACGCTGACGGCGACCACCTCGAAATCGTCGCTGCCAAGCTCCGCCTGCAACTGGTCCAGCGCCGGCATCTCCTTGCGGCAAGGCGCGCACCAGGTGGCCCAGAGATTGACCAGCACGACCCTGTCGCGGAAGTCGGCGAGGGTGAGGGGCGTGCCGGCATCGTTGCTGAAGGCAAGGTCGGAGAGTTGCGAGGGCGCCTTCGCGGGAAGGAAGGCCGCCACCTCGCCGCGGGCGAGTGGAGCGATCTCGGCAGCAAGGGTGGCTGCGGCGCTGCAGGCGCCGGCCTGCTGCCGGTTGCCATCGGCCCCGCCGATCACGTATATCCCCGCCAGTCCTGCCATCAGGGCCACGGCGGCAATCCCGACGAGGAGCGTGCGCCGGGGAGGCCTGGTTCCGTTGGTCATCGATCCATTACCCGTTCCTTAGGGGCGCCAGAAAGGCACGTTCATGAGCAATCGCATGTGGGGAGGCCGGTTCTCGGATGGGCCGGACGCCATCATGGAGGAGATCAACGCCTCCATCGACTACGATCGCAAGCTCTACCGGCAGGATATAGAGGGTTCGAAGGCTCATGTCCGCATGCTTGCGGCGCGCGAAATTGTCGCCGCCGACGATGCCGAGAAGATCGCTCACGGTCTAGACACGATCCGGTCAGAGATCGAGGCGGGAGATTTCACCTTCTCGCGCGCGCTCGAAGACATCCACATGAACATCGAGGCACGGCTGGCCGAGCTGATCGGCCCGACCGCCGGCCGCCTGCACACGGCGCGCTCGCGCAACGATCAGGTCGCCACCGATTTCCGCATCTGGGTGCGCGACACGCTCGACACGCTCGACGAGCAGCTGACCGAGCTCCTGCAGGCGCTCAGCGAGCGTGCGCTCGCCCATGCCGGCGACGTCATGCCGGGCTTCACCCACCTGCAGTCGGCCCAGCCGGTGACCTTCGGCCACCACCTGATGGCCTATGTGGAGATGTTCGCCCGCGACCGCTCGCGCATGCGCGATGCCCGCAAGCGGATGAACGAGTGCCCGCTCGGCTCGGCCGCGCTGGCCGGCACGTCCTTCCCCATCGACCGGGAGATGACGGCAACAGCGCTCGGCTTCGACCGGCCGACGGCCAATTCGCTCGACGCGGTGTCCGACCGCGACTTCATCATCGAGGCGCTGGGAGCGGCGTCGATCTGTGCCATGCACCTGTCGCGCCTCGCCGAGGAGATCGTGATCTGGTGCTCGGCGCAGTTCGCCTTCGTCACCCTGTCCGACCGCTTCTCGACCGGCTCCTCGATCATGCCGCAGAAGAAGAACCCGGACGCGGCCGAGCTGGTGCGCGCCAAGACGGGCCGCATCTACGGTTCGCTGACGGCGCTGCTGGTGATGATGAAAGGTCTGCCGCTGGCCTATTCGAAGGACATGCAGGAAGACAAGGAACAGGCCTTCGACGGGTTGCCGAGCCTGTCGCTGGCGCTGGCCGCGATGACCGGCATGGTCCGCGACCTGACCGCCAACACCAAGACGATGAAGGCGGCCGCCGGCTCGGGCTATTCGACCGCGACGGATCTGGCCGACTGGCTGGTGCGGGTGATCGGCATGCCGTTCCGCGAGGCGCATCACGTCACCGGGCGCGCCGTCGGCCTTGCCGTGGAGCGCGGGGTGCAGCTGCACCGGCTGCCGCTGGAAGACCTGCAGGCGATCGAGCCGCGCATCACCGAGGACATCTTCACCGTGCTGTCGGTCGACAAGTCGGTGCGCTCGCGCACCAGCTATGGCGGCACGGCACCGGCCAACGTGCGCAAGCAGGCCAAGCGCTGGCTGAAGGCGCTGGAGCGCGAGGCGGCGAGGCGCTGACAGCCCGCTGCCCTCGGCAGCGGCGGGGCCCAGGGTCCTGACCCTGGGGGCTTGCGGCGGACGCCGCCGCATGCGAGGAAACGGCAGGGGCCGGCCATGCCGGCCGCTTCGGACGGGCTTTTCAACGGGAGCGGCGCTCAGAAATGGCGAAAGCTGGCATGTCTCGGGTCCTGAATGGCGGCGTGCTCATCGCGGCCGTGCTGGCGCTGACGCTCGCCGGCTGCGGCCGTCGGGGCGCGCTCGACCGCCCGGGCGACGTCGATCCCGCGCTTGCAGCACCGGGCGAGCCGGCTCCCGCCGCCGCACCCGCGCCGGCGAAACCGGACCGGCCCTTCGTTCTCGACAGCATCATCTGAGCCGTCGCGGGTTTCCGCCGGCTGAAGGGGCGGTTCCCCCGCCCGCACCCACGGTCAGGATACGGCCTTGCACCACTTCCACTATGTCGATGACCGGCTCTTCGCCGAGGACGTCCCGCTGGAGACGATCGCCGCCGAGGTCGGAACCCCGTTCTACTGCTATTCCACCGCGACGCTGGAGCGGCACTACAAGGTGTTCAAGGAAGCCTTTGCCGGCATCCCGACGCTCGTCTGCTACGCGATGAAGGCGAATTCCAACCAGGCCGTGCTGTCGACGCTGGCGCGGCTCGGTGCGGGCATGGACGTGGTCTCGGAAGGCGAGTTGCGGCGCGCGCGGGCGGCCGGCGTGCCCGGCAAGCGCATCATGTTCTCCGGCGTCGGCAAGACCGCGCAGGAGCAGGCCTACGCGCTCGACGAAGACATCCTGTGCTTCAATGTGGAGAGCGAACCGGAGCTGGTGCAGCTGTCGCAGATCGCCACGCAGAAGGGCAAGACCGCCCGCGTCTCGGTCCGCATCAATCCGGACGTCGATGCGCGCACCCACGCCAAGATCGCAACCGGAAAGGCCGAGAACAAGTTCGGCATTCCTTGGGGCCGGGCGCGCGAGGTCTATGCCCATGCGGCGGCCCTGCCGGGCATCCAGGTGTCGGGCATCGACATGCATATCGGCTCGCAGATCACCGAACTGGAGCCGTTCGACGCGGCTTTTTCGCGGCTCGGCGGGTTGATCGCGGACCTGCGCTCCGACGGCCACAGCATCGATCATGTCGATCTCGGCGGCGGTCTCGGCATTCCCTACCATGACAACAACGAGCCGCCCCCGCATCCGGAGGCCTATGCCCAGGTCGTGCGCCGGCATGTCGAGCATCTCGACTGCAAGGTGATCTTCGAGCCGGGACGAATGATCGCCGGCAATGCCGGCATCCTCGTCACCCGGGTCATCTACGTGAAGCAGGGCGCGGCCAAGACCTTCGTCGTCGTCGACGCGGCGATGAACGACCTGATCCGCCCGACGCTCTACGAAGCCTATCACGAGATCCGGCCGGTGGTGCGCCCGGCGCCCGACCATCCGCGCATCAAGGCGGACGTGGTCGGTCCCGTGTGCGAGACCGGCGACTATCTCGGCCAGGATCGCGACATGCCGGCCGTCGAGCCGGGCGACCTGCTCGCCGTGCATTCGGCAGGCGCCTATGGCGCGGTGCAGGCGTGCACCTACAACAGCCGCCTGCTGGTTCCCGAGGTGCTGGTGAAGGAGGGACGCCACGCGGTGGTGCGTCCGCGCCCGACCTACGAGGAGCTGCTTGGGCTCGACCGGCTGCCGTCCTGGCTCCACGAGGACTGAGTCGGGGCGATAGCCAACGCGAGGGAAACGGCCGGCCGGTCACCTTTGCCCGGCCCGGCCTTGCCAAAGCGGGCAAAACGCCCCACCCTTCCTGAGTGCGGGGGGCGTGTGACCCAAGGGTCGGGCCGCGGAGGCAGACAGTGACAGACGCGAGGAAACCTGCCGGCTCCGGGCAAGGGGCCGGGGGAGACGCCGCCCGGCCGGGCAGCGGCGTGGCTGCCGCGCGGGCGCGCCTGGAGCGCGCGATCCTGCAAACGCGCCTATCACTTCTTTGGGAGCAGGCCTGGCCGCTCCTGCAATCCGTCCTTATCACCCTTGCCCTTTATGTCGGCCTATCCTGGCTCGGCCTGTGGTCGCTGCTGCCCAGCTGGCTGTCGGTGATCGCGGCGCTCGGCTTCCTCGCCCTGGCCGTGCGGGCGGCGCTGCCTCTCCTTCGCCTGCGCCTGCCCGGCCGGGCGGAGGCGCTGTCGCGCATCGAGCGGGTGTCCGGTCTCAGCCACCGGCCGCTGGCGACGCTGGACGACCGGCTGTTCGAGGGCAGCGAGAGCGCCGAGACGCGGGCGATGTGGGACGTGCATCGCCGGCGCGCCAGCGCGGCGCTTGCCAGCGTGCGCACGGACCTGCCGAGCCCGCAGGCCTTCCGCCGCGATCCCTTCGCCTTGCGCGTGCTGGCGGTGATGCTGCTGCTGGTCGGCTATTTCGTCGCCGAGGGCAGCCATCTGTCGCGCCTGTCGCCCGTCGCGGGGGCGGGGCCGCAGGTCGCCGCAATTCCCGCCCGCATCGATGCCTGGATCACGCCGCCGGTCTATACGGGCCGCGCGCCGGTGTTCCTGACCGGGGCGACGGCGGAGCTGCGCGAGCCCGGCAAGGCGATCAGCGTGCCGGAGGGCAGCGAGGTGATCGTCCGCGCACAGGGCGTCGACGATCTTGCGGTGCTGCTGGTCTCGCCCGAGGGCACCGTGAACCTGGCCGAGCCGCCTGCGGGCGAGACGGGCGAGGGCGAAGTTGCGGCGCCGCGCGTGGCCGCAAACACCACGGGCGACGGGCTGCGCAGCCGGCTGGAGGCGTCCGCGGCGCTTGAGATTCGCGACGGCGACACGGTGCTGCATGCCTGGCAAGTGGCGGTGGAGCCGGACGAGGCCCCGACCATCCGCCTGCTCGACGACCCGGAAGAGCAGCTGAGCGGGGCGCTCAAGCTGACCTATCTGATGCAGGACGATTACGGCATCGTCGGCGCGCGTGCCGACATCCGCCCGGCACAGCGCCTCAACCAGGACAGCGGTGCAGCGATCCGCCCGCTGGTCGAGGCGCCGAGCTTTCCCCTGTCGCCGGCGGCCGGCGAGCGGCGCACCGGAACCGGCGAGACGATCCGCGACCTGACGAGCCACCCCTGGGCGGGATCCGAGGTCGAACTGGTGCTGAGCGTCACCGATCACGCCGGGCAGACCGGCTATTCGCAGCCGCATCGCTTCACCCTTCCGCAGCGCCGCTTCGCCAAGCCGCTGGCCCGGGCCGTGGTCGAGCAGCGCCGGGAGCTGGCGCTCGATGCCAATTCCCAGGTGCGCGTGCTGGATGCGATGGACGGCCTGATGCTGGCGCCGGACGTGTTCGGCGAGAAGGTGAGGACCTATCTCGGCATGCGCTTCGCCCGCGGGCAGCTTGTCGCCGCGCAGTCGGACGACGAGTTGCGCGAGGTGGTCGACCTGTTGTGGGAGCTGGCGCTGAACATCGAGGACGGCGATCTGTCGGCGGCCGAGCGGGCGCTGCGCGATGCGCAGGAGGCCTTGCGCCGCGCGCTGGAGGACGGGGCCTCCGATGAGGAGATCGCCCGGCTGACCGAGGAGCTGCGCCAGGCGCTTAACGAGTACATGCAGGCCCTGGCCGAGCAGATGCGGCAGAACCCGCAGGCCATGCAGCCGATGGACCCGAATGCGCAGAACCTGCGGCCGCAGGATCTCGACGAGATGTTGTCGCGGATTGAGGAACTGGCGCGCAACGGCTCGCGCGATGCGGCCCGCGAACTGCTCGCGCAGATGCAGCGGATGCTGGAGAACCTGCAGGCGGGCCGTCCGCAGCAGATGCCCGACGGCATGACCCAGGAGATGATGCAGGCGCTCAACGAGCTCGGCCAGATGATCCAGCGGCAGCAGGAGCTGATGGACCAGACCAACCGGTTCGACCAGGACCAGCGCCAGCAGCAGGGACAACAAGGTCAGCAAGGCCAGCAGGGGCAACAGGGCCCGCAGCAGGGGCAGATGACGCCGGAAGAGCTGGCCGAGGCCCTGCGGCAGTTGCAGGAAGGACAGGGCCAGCTCGGCGAGCGGCTGCAGCAGCTGCTCGACCAGATGGCGCGCAACGGCATGCCCTCCAACGAGGAGCTGGGCCGGGCCGGCGAGGAGATGGGCAATGCCCGCGACAGCCTCGGCCAGGGCCAGCCGGGCGATGCCGTCGGCCAGCAAGGCAATGCGCTCGACGCGCTGCGCCGCGGGGCGCAGGGCATGGCTGAGCAGATGTTCGGCCAGGGACAGGGGCAGGGCGAGGGGCCGGGGATGGCCGGTCGCCAGGGCAGTCCGATGGACGAGGACCCGCTGGGGCGGCCTCGCCGCACGGAAGGGCCCGACTTCGGCGACCGGGTGCGCGTGCCGGACGAGATCGACGTGCAGCGCGCACGCCGCATCCTGGAAGAGCTGCGCCGGCGCTTCTCGGACCCGAGCCGGCCGATGTTGGAGCTTGACTATCTGGAGCGGCTGCTGCGCCGGTATTGATGCGTGCAGCGCCTGCCGGGCGCGCACATGCGATTTCGGGCTCGCGCGGAACACGCGCGGGCCCGTTGCAATTCAGGCTATCGATGTCGGGAAAGGGACGAAGCGCGGCCCAGCGCCGCCACGCGGTCAGGCGTAGCGGCGGGTTTCCTCGCGGCAGATGCCGAGCAGGGCATCGCTGACCGCCCGGCGAATCTCGGCGAGCGAGAAGGGCTTGGTCACCACGTCGTGGATCAGCGCGTCGAGCCCGTTGGCGCGCTCGCGCTGGTCGGCGAAACCGGTCATCAAGAGGATCGGGATTTCTGGATGGTCGCGCGCGGCGATCAGGGCGAAGGCAATGCCGTCCATCACCGGCATCTTGATGTCCGACAGGATGAGGTCGAACGCGCCCTTTTCCTTCGCCAGCGTTTCGGCTGCCGCCGCGCCGTCTTCCTGGGCGATGACGGCATGACCGTCGAGCTCCAGCGCGCGCTTGACGAAGCTGCGAACGGCGTCGTCGTCTTCGGCGATCAGAATGCGGGCCATGTCCCTCTCCGTTCTTCAAGCATCGGCGCTAGGCCGGGGCGTCCTGGACGACGTGACCGATGAACGGGAGCTGGCGCCACTTGTGGCCCATGTCCATCCCGTAACCGACCACGAACTTGTCGGGACACTCGAACCCGACATAATCCGCAGAAATGGCGGTTTTGCGGCGCATCGGCTTGTCGAGCAAGGCGGCGATGCGCACTGAGCCTGCGCCACGCTCGATGAGTCGGTCTCGCGCAAAAGCCAGCGTGCGCCCGCTTTCCAGTATGTCATCCACGAGAATCACATCCCGGCCGGCCACATCGCTCTCCACATCGCGCAGGACGCGGATTTCCCTTGACTCCGTGCCGGAGCCATAACTGGACAGATGGATAAACTCCATCTCGGGGGCAAGACCCGCCCGGTGCATGGCGCGCACGAGGTCGGCGACGAACATGAAGCTGCCCTTCAGCACGGCGACGACCAGCAGTCGCTGCGGCCGGGACGCCGCGATCTCGCGGGCGATCTCTTCGACCCGGACCGCGATGGCCGCCTCGTCGTAAAGGGTGCGGATGTCGACGCTGTCGTTCATTTCAGCCTGGCCTGCCGTTGTTCGCGCTCCACGAAGCGCACCTGGATATCGGCCGCCAGGTCGGGCGGAGCCGACAGGCGGGTGCGAAACCGCGTCGTGCCACCGACATCGAGCCGGCGCAAGCGCGGTTCCATGGTCCAGGCGTAGATTTCCTGCGCATCCTCGCTGCGCAGGGCCAGGCGGATGGCGGGCACGGGCATCGGCTGCTTCTCGACATTGGCGATCGTGCCCTCGATCACCAGAACGATCGAGCCGTCCTCGATCTCCCGGAAGGTGCGCAGGTCGCGAAACTCGAGGCCGCGCAGGTTGACGTGAAGACCCGCCAGCTGGAACAGGCCCGCAAGATCGGGCATGCGCGCCACGATGGGCGTGCGGAAGGTCACGGCCAGCGCGCACAGGGCAACGGCACCGAAGAACATCATCATGCCGACCACCCGGCGCGGGCGCACGCGGCGCGCCTGCTGGCCCGCTGCGGACAGGACCCGCCGCAGGATCGGCTCGCTGGAGCGCGGCTTCACAAGGATCTTCGGCTTGCGGGCGAGGCTTTCGATATCGACCGTCTTGGCAGCCGCGGTCTCGGCTTCGCCGGCAGCCATGGCATCGGCCGCTACCGGCAGGGAGGAGGGCGCGCTGCTCGAGGCCGCGTCCTCGCCGGCAAGGCCGTCGGCGTCATCCGCCGACGTCTCGTCCGCATCGAGCATGGAGGAGAAGACGTCTTCGTCCTCTGCCGCTGTGCCGGCCTCGCCGTCGTCCTGCTCGTCGTCGTTTTCGTCGGCGGCGGACAGGGCGGCTTCCCATTCGTCGGCAGGGTCGATGCTGCCCGCCTCGCCGGCTTCGGCCATCGCCGCGCCCCTGGCGCGCACAGTCTCTCCCTCCGCCGCGTCGGCACGGCCGGGCAGTTCCGTCTCGATGGAGGCGGTGTCCGGGGTAGGGAGAGCGTACCAGCGGGTGCCGCAGCGCGCGCATTTCACGTCGCGGCCTTCCGGCCCGAGAGCCGCAGGGCTGACCCGATAGGCGGTTGCGCAATCCGGACAGGTTATCTTCATTGTGGAAGCGGCCTCGTCTTGCCCACAAATACCGGCCGGAAAGGCATGGTCGACATCCGGTGAAGCCGGTTCGCGAGACGGACAGTGTCGGCCCGAGACCGTAAACACGCCGCAAACGGCGAGACGATGTTTTGCCCCGCCGGACGCTTGCCGGAGTTTTCGACCCCATGACGCCCGGATATCGTTAATGAAGCGTTAATGCCAAAGCGATAGTGTCCGGCCAACGTGTTAACGAGAGGTTTCCGTGATCCGATTCGAAAATGTCGGTCTGCGCTACGGCATGGGGCCGGAAGTCCTGCGCGACCTGACCTTCGAGATCAGGCCGCAGTCGTTCCAGTTCCTCACCGGGCCGTCCGGTGCGGGCAAGACCAGCCTGATGCGCCTGCTGTTCCTGTCGCTGACGCCGACACGCGGGTTGATCCGCGCCTTCGGCAAGGACACATCGGCGCTGAAGAAGAGCCAGATCCCGGCGCTGCGCCGGCGCATCGGCATCGTGTTCCAGGACTTTCGCCTGCTGGAGCACCTGACGACCTACGAGAATGTCGCCCTGCCGTTGCGCGTCATCGGCCAGGAAGAGAGCCAGTATCGCTCCGACGTGGTGGAACTGCTGAAATGGGTGGGGCTGGGCGAGCGCATGCATGTGCTGCCGCCGGTCCTTTCCGGCGGCGAGAAGCAGCGCGCGGCCATCGCGAGGGCGCTGATCACCCGGCCGGAACTGCTTCTGGCGGACGAGCCGACGGGCAATGTCGATCCGCCGCTGGCGCGGCGCCTGCTGCGCCTGTTCATCGAGCTGAACCGGCTCGGCACCTCCGTGGTGATCGCCACCCACGACCTCGCCCTGATGGAGCAGGTGGACGCGCGGCGCATGGAACTGGGCGAAGGACGGTTGCAGATCCATGACTGACGACCACAGGACACCAACGGCAGGCCAGGGCGCCGGCGCCGGGGAAGGGCGCCGTTCCCGCCCGTCCGGCAGCCGTCCGGCGGTCTCCCGCCGCCCCAAGGCCGGCGCGAAAACCCGCAAGCGCGGCACGCCGGACGAGTTGCGTCCCTCCGCGCCGATCGTTCCACCGCAGGCGGTTGCCGGGCGTGCACTGACGCTGGTGGTGGCGATCATGAGCTTCCTCGCCTGCCTGACGGTGGGCGGGGTGACCATCATCCACGAGGCGGCAAGTGCCTGGTCGAACGACCTGCTGCGCGAGGTGACGATCCAGATCCGCCCGGCGGAAGGGGTCGACATGCTGCGCGAGATCGAGAAGGCGACGGCGGCGGCCAGGGCGCAGGCCGGTGTCGGAACGGTTCGGGCTCTCTCCGACCAGGAAACGCGGGAGCTGCTGCAACCCTGGCTGGGCGCGGGGCTGGAGCTGGAGAGCCTGCCGGTGCCGCGCCTGATCCAGGTGCAGGTGTCGGATCCGTCCGCCTTCGATCTCGCCGGCTTGCGCGCGGTGATCAGTGCGGAGGTGAGCCGGGCCAGCGTCGACGATCACAGCCTGTGGACCAGCCGGCTGGCAGCCATGGCCAATGCGGTGGTGCTGGGCGGCATCGCCGTGCTGCTGCTGGTGCTCGGCTCGATGGTCCTGTCCGTCGTCTTCGCGACGCGGGCGGCGATGGCCGGCAATCGCGACGTGGTCGAGGTGCTGCATTTCGTAGGCGCCGAGGACAGTTTCGTCGCCCGCGAGTTCCAGCGCCACTTCCTGCTGCTGGGCCTGCAGGGCGGACTTGCCGGCGGGGTCGCCGCCATTCTCGTCTTCCTCGTCCTCGGCTTCCTGGCCGACGAGCGCACCGGCCTGCAGGGCCTTGCGCGCTCCATGGACATGTTCGGCGGGGTGTCGGTGGGCGTCGGCGGCTATCTCGGCGTGCTGGCCATCATCTTCCTCGTCACGGTGCTGACCGCGGCGACCTCGCGACTTGCGGTGCGCGCCCATTTGAGGCGGATCGAGTAGGGCGGGCCTTCGCCACGAGCCGTATCCGGACACGAAAAAGCCCCGGCCGTCTGGCCGGGGCTTTTCTTTTGGAGGGAACGGCGTGCGTGCGGCGCCGCGCCGGACCCTTGTCCAAATTCGGCGTCTTACTCGGCGCTCTGGCTGGCAGCGGCGGCCTGATCGGCTTCCTTCGCGGCCTTGGCGGCGGCGATGTCGGCCTTGATCTCGTCGTTCAGACGACGGGCGCGAACATTGGTCGCCTCGACGATACGGGCGGACTTGCCGCGACGGCCGCGCAGGTAATAGAGCTTGGCGCGACGGACCTTACCGCGGCGCACGACCTCGACGCCCTCCAGCATCGGCGAGAAGATCGGGAACACGCGCTCCACGCCTTCGCCGTAGGAGATCTTGCGGACGGTGAAGCTCTCGTTGATGCCGCCGCCGGAGCGGGCGATGCACACGCCCTCATAGGCCTGGGTACGGGTCCGGTTGCCTTCCGTCACGCGCACGTTCACGCGGATCGTGTCGCCGGGAGAGAAGCTCGGCAGCTTGCGCTGGGCTTCGACCTTCGCCATTTCCTCGGCGTTGAGCTGTTCGATGATGTTCATGGCACTACCTTTTGGTTCGTGTCGGTCAGAGCGTCCGCTGACGGTCGAGCCGTAGGGGCGAGTTCACCGCGTTTTTGGCCTGGCCGGACGCATCCGGCCGCGGAATTCGGTTCGAGGCATCCCGCTTGCGAGAGACCGGTCGCTTGCGCCCGATAGCAGGGCAAAGGCAAAAGACAAACGGCACGGCTCGCGCCAGCAGGCGCCCGAGTGGCCGCTGTCTAGCGCAACTTGCCGCGTTTGTCATGCCCTTTTGCGCCCGTTCGGCGCAGAAACCTGCGCTTCAGCTGTCCGTGAAGCGTTGCCACAGGTCGGGCCGGCGCTCGCGGGTCAGCCGCTCGGCCTCCTCGCGCCGCCAGCGATCGATGCGGGCATGGTCGCCGGAGGTGAGGACCTCGGGGATGGTGCGCCCCTCGAACTCGCGCGGCCGCGTGTAATGCGGATGCTCCAACAGGCCGGTCTCGAAGCTCTCCAGCGCGCCGCTCTCGGCATTGCCCATGACACCGGGCAACAGGCGGACGACCGCGTCGAGCAGGACCATGGCGGCGAGCTCGCCGCCGGACAGGATGTAGTCGCCGATCGACACCTCCTCGAGGTCCCGCGCCTCGATCACCCGCTGGTCGATGCCCTCGAACCGGCCGCAGACGATCACCGCGCCCGGCCCCTGCGCCAGGTCGCGGATCCGCGCCTGGTCGAGCGGACGGCCGCGCGGGCTCATCAACAGGCGCGGCCTCGTGTCGTCGGCAGGGCTTGCCGCATCGATGGCAAGGGCCAGGATATCGGCGCGCAGGACCATGCCCGCGCCGCCCCCGGCCGGGGTGTCGTCGACGGAGCGGTGGCGATCGGTCGCATGGTCGCGGATCTGGTGAAGCGCCAACTCCCAGTCGCCGCGCTCCAGCGCCCGCCCGGCCAGCGATGTGCCGAGAGGACCAGGGAACATCTCGGGATAAAGGCTGAGGATCGACGCCCGGAACGTCATCGCATACTCCCTGAATCGGCAGGCCGTCGGCCTTTTGGATCACTCTCGCAACCCCCGCTTAAGGCTTTCCCGTGTAGCAAGGAAGGCCCGATCCCCGGAGATCTTCATGTTGCAGCCGGTTGCCCGCCTTGCCGAACTCGTCCGCGCCCTGGTGCAGCGGCACTATCTCGACCTGTCGGCGGCCCGCGTCTGGCCGCTCTGCGTCCTCGTCGCCTACGGGATCGTCGCCGGCTTCATCTACAATCCGGGGATGGATCATCCTTTCGACAAGCTGCAGCACCTCGTCTTCTTCGGCCTGCTGACGCTGTCGATCCACGCCTTCTTCTGCTGCCGCTTGCGCATCTCCGCCGGGATCGCCGCAGCGCTTGGCCTGACGGCGGAACTCGTTCAGGCGCTGGTGCCCAACCGCGAGTTCTCGCTGGGCGACATCGCGGCCAACATGCTCGGCGTGACGCTGGTGGTCGCGGCGATCATGCTGTTGCGTCTCGAGGTGCGGGCCGCCCTTTCCGGCGGAGCCTCCGTCCCGGAAGAAGACGAGGCCACCGATGCGGCGCAGGCTCAGCCGGCCGCGCCGTCGTCCGGGCGCTCGCGTCCGTCCTGATCGGCTTCGTCGTCCGTGCTCTCCGGCACCACGACGGTCACCTTGCCGGCGGCCAGATCGATCTCCGGCACCGCCTCGCGGGTGAAGGGGACGTAGAAGGACGATGCTCCTTCCGGGCGGATCTCCACCAGCGTGCCGGCGCCGAAATCGGGGAGGGCGATGATCTTGCCGATGGCCGTGCCGTCCGGCGATACGGCTTCGAGGCCGAGCAGATCGGTGTGGTAGAACTCGTCCTCGTCGTCCAGCTCGGGCAGGGCACCGCGCGGGATGTAGAGGTCGACGCCGTTCAGCGCCTCGGCGGCATTGCGATCGTCGATGCCTTCGAAGCGGGTGACGACCATCGCCTTCTGCAGGCGCGCGGACTTGACCACCAGCCGGCGCTTGCCGTCGGCGGTTTCCAGCGGACCGTAATCGCAGAAGGACAGGGGATCGTCGCCGAAAGGCTTGACGCGGACCTCGCCGCGCACGCCGTGCGCGGCGCCGATGCGGGCAATGAGAATGCGATCCTCGCTCACGCGGCAGTGCTCCTGACGGGAGAGGCGGGGCGGCAGTCCCCGATACGTGTCATTTGAGACCGGCGCCCTTCATGAGGGCGCCGCGTTCTCGTGCCGGGCGGATCCGCGGGACAACGCGGGCCCGGCGGACCCGCACCGCAGACGGCGCGGGTCCAGAAGGTGCGTGAAGGCAGCGCGCCGATTACTCGGCAGCAGCTTCCTCGCCGCCGCCGGCAGCCTCGGCCTCGGCCGCTGCGGCCTCCTCGGCTGCCTGGCGCTTGGCCTCGGCGCGCTCCTTGGCCTTGGTGCCCGGCTCGGCCTTCTTCGGGTTGCTGCGGGCTTCGCGGCTCAGCACGCCGGCAGCGTCGAGGAAGCGCAGAACGCGGTCGGTCGGCAGCGCGCCATGGCTCATCCAGTGCTGGATGCGCTCGACGTCGAGGACGATGCGGTCGGCATTGTCCTTCGGCAGCATCGGGTTGTAGAGGCCGACCTTCTCGATGAAGCGGCCGTCGCGCGGCGAGCGGACGTCGGCAACGACGATGCGGTAGAACGGGCGCTTCTTGGCGCCGCCACGGGCAAGGCGAATTTTCAGGGCCATGGTAGTCTCCTTTGGTACTTCAGTGCGACGCCGGGATCAGCGGCGGATGGCTTCGTGGTGACGGATCACTTCCTTGACGATGAAGTTCAGGAACTTCTCCGCGAAATCGGGATCGAGATTGGCGTCCCGGGCAAGCGCGCGCAGCCGCGCGATCTGCCGTTCCTCGCGCGCCGGATCGGCGGGCGGAAGACTGTGGGTGGCCTTGAGCAGGCCGACCTTCTGCGTGCACTTGAAGCGCTCCGCAAGCATGTGAACGAGTGCGGCGTCGATATTGTCGATGGAGCCGCGCAGGCGCAGCAGTTCGTCCATCGCGGCGGACGCCGGCTCGAGGATCTCCTCGGCGCTGTCGGTCATTTCTTCTTCCCCCGTCCCAGACCCGGAAGGCCGCCGAGACCGCCGGGCAGCTTCGGCCCGCCCAGTCCGCCGAGACCACCCAGGCCACCCAAACCGCCAAGCCCGCCGGGCAGGTTCGGCATCTGGCCGGGCATCTGCCCCGGCAGCTGACCGGACTGGGCCATGCGCTCCAGTTCCTTCGGGTCGATGTTCGGCATGCCGGCGCCGGGCATGCCCATGCCGCCCATCATCTTGCCGAGCAGGCCCTTGCCCTTGCCCATCTGCTTCATCATGTCGGCCATCTGCCGGTGCATCTTCAGCAGCTTGTTGACATCGGCGACGTCGACGCCGGAGCCGGTGGCGATGCGCTTCTTGCGGCTGGCCTTGAGAATGTCGGGCTTGCGGCGCTCCTGCGGGGTCATCGACTGGATGATCGCGACCTGGCGCTTGATCACGCGGTCGTCGATATTGGCAGCATCGAGCTGCTTCTTCATCTTTCCGACGCCGGGCATCATGCCCATGATCCCGGACATGCCGCCGAGCTTCTCCATCTGGCGAAGCTGCTCGGCAAGGTCCTCGAGGTCGAAATTGCCCTTCTGCATGCGGGCGGCCATCTTGGCCGCCTTTTCCTGGTCGAGCTCGCGGGCCGCCTTCTCCACCAGCGACACGATGTCGCCCATGCCGAGAATGCGGTCGGCGATACGCGCCGGGTGGAATTCCTCGAGGGCATCGGCCTTTTCGCCGGTGCCGACCAGCTTGACCGGCTTGCCGGTGACCGCGCGCATCGACAGCGCCGCACCGCCGCGGCCATCGCCGTCCATGCGGGTCAGCACGATGCCGGTGATGCCGACGCGCTCGTCGAAGGAGGTCGCGAGATTGACCGCGTCCTGACCGGTCAGGCTGTCGGCGACGAGCAGGATCTCGTGCGGATTGGTCGCCGCCTTGATCTCGGCCATCTCGACCATCAGCGGCTCGTCGATATGCGTGCGGCCGGCCGTGTCGAGCATGACGATGTCGTAGCCGCCGAGCCGCGCTGCCGTCATGGCGCGCGAGGCGATCTGGACCGGCGTCTGGCCGGCGACAATCGGCAGGGTGTCGATGCCGGTCTGTTCGCCGAGGACCTTGAGCTGCTCCTGCGCCGCCGGGCGGCGGGTGTCGAGAGAGGCCATCAGCACCTTGCGGCGCTCGTTCTTTGTCAGCCGCAGGGCGATCTTGGCGGTCGAGGTGGTCTTGCCCGAGCCCTGCAGGCCGACCATCATGATGGCGAAGGGCGCGGCCGCGTTGAGGTCGATCGGTTCGCCGGCGCCGCCGAGCATCTCGACGAGCTGGTCGTGGACGATCTTGACGACCTGCTGGCCCGGCGTGACCGACTTGAGGACTTCCTGGCCGACGGCCCGGGTCCGCACCTTGTCGGTGAACGACTTGACCACGGGCAGCGCGACGTCCGCCTCGATCAGGGCGCGGCGAACCTCGCGCAGCGCCTCGGAGACATCGGCCTCCGACAGCGCACCGCGCCGCGTCAGCTTGTCGAGAATGCCGCCGAGGCGATCTGACAGACTTTCGAACATGCCGTCTCCTTAAACCCTTTCGAGGCAGCGGTTGTCGCTGCGTCCGTGTCCCCCGTACGGGACGGAGCGCGATCCGCAAAGCGGTGTGGCACCCGAGGGCGCATCGCGCTGTCGGGTGTGAACCTCCGGGATCTCTTTATACCTTTGCGGGTCCCGGGCGGCGGATCGTGCTGTCGTCACTCTTTCGGAGTTGACGGGCTGATACCCGCAAACGCCAGCGAAAGTCAAGGGAGCCGGCGCATTCCCGTGCAAAACGCCGCATGCGCGGCATGCCGGCTTACGCGTAGTCGCGCGAGCCGAAGATCGCCGAGCCGACGCGCACATGGGTGGCGCCGACGCGCACGGCGCTTTCGAAGTCCGAGGACATGCCCATCGACAGGCCGGCAAGACCGTTGCGCTCCGCGATCTTGCGCAGCAGCGCGAAATGCGGGCCGGGCGTGTCGTCGATCGGCGGGATGCACATCAGGCCGAGCAGCTCTAGGCGCAGCTCGTCCCGGCAGAAGGCGACAAAATCGTCGGTTTCGCGCGGGGAGATGCCGGCCTTCTGCGGCTCCTCGCCGGTGTTCACCTGGATGAAGAAGTGCAACTTTCGCTGCTGCTCGGCGCATTCGGCCGCGAGCGCGCGGGCGATCTTCTCCCGGTCGAGCGTGTGGATCACGTCGAACAGGGCGACAGCGTCCTTCGCCTTGTTCGACTGGAGCGGCCCGATCAGGTGCAGCTCGATATCGGGAAACTCCGCGCGCAGCGCCGGCCACTTGCCTTGCGCCTCCTGCACCCGGTTCTCGCCGAAGACGCGCTGGCCGGCGGCGATCACCGGGCGGATGGCGTCGGCGTCGAAGGTCTTGCTGACGGCGATCAGCGTGACGGAGCCTTGCGCGCGCGCGCCGTCGTGCTCGGCGGCCGCGATCCGGTCGCGGATCCCGGCGATCCGGCCGGCGGCATCCGTCGGGGTCGGTTCTGCGGCGTGCGGGGACATCTTGCTGCCTCTTGGTGCTTTGGCGTTCGGGTTCCTGCCATGGACATGCGACGGGCGCGGCGCGAATGCAAGTCCTGGAGGGGAGAGGCGCGCGGGGCCGCCCTTGCAGGTTGACCGGGCCGGCGATTTCTGGTGACAGTCGCGCCACATCATTTCTTTTCACTGAAACGAGCGAAGCACACGAGATCATGGCGACGGAGCGCTACAACGCCCGCGAAGCGGAAAGCCGCTGGCAGAAGGTCTGGGACGAGGCGAAGGTTTTCGCCACCCGCAACGAGGATCCCCGGCCGAAGTATTACGTGCTCGAGATGTTCCCCTATCCGTCGGGGCGCATTCACATGGGCCACGTGCGCAACTACGCCATGGGCGATGTCGTGGCCCGCTACAAGCGGGCGCGCGGCTTCAACGTGCTGCATCCGATGGGCTGGGACGCCTTCGGCATGCCGGCGGAAAACGCCGCCATGCAGAACAAGGTGCATCCGCGCGACTGGACCTACCAGAACATCGCGACGATGCGCGGCCAGCTGAAGATCATGGGCCTGTCGCTCGACTGGGAGCGCGAGTTCGCGACCTGCGACGTCGAGTACTACACGCAGCAGCAGCACCTGTTCCTGGACTTCCTGAAGGCGGGTCTCGCCTATCGCAAGAACTCCAAGGTCAACTGGGACCCGGTCGACATGACCGTGCTGGCCAACGAGCAGGTGATCGACGGCCGCGGCTGGCGCTCCGGCGCGTTGGTCGAGCAGCGCGAGCTGACCCAGTGGTTCTTCAAGATCTCCGACTGGTCGGAAGAGCTGCTGTCGGCGCTCGACACGCTCGACCGCTGGCCGGACAAGGTCCGCCTGATGCAGAAGAACTGGATCGGCCGGTCCGAGGGCCTGCGCGTGCGTTTCGCCTTCTCGACGCCCGCGCCGACCGGCGACACGTCGCTGGAGATCTTCACCACCCGGCCGGACACGCTGTTCGGCGCGTCCTTCATGGGCCTGTCGCCGGATCATCCGATCTCGCGCAAGCTCGCCGAGAACGACCCGAAGATCGCGGCCTTCATCGAGGAGTGCCGGCGCATCGGCACGTCGGCCGAGGCCATCGAGACGGCGGAGAAGATCGGCGTCGACACCGGGCTGACGGTCGTCCACCCGCTCGACCCCTCGATCACGCTGCCGGTCTACATCGCCAACTTCATCCTGATGGACTACGGCACCGGCGCGATCTTCGCCTGTCCGGCGCACGATCAGCGCGACCTCGACTTCGCCCGCAAGTATCACCTGCCGGTGCGCCCGGTGGTGCTGCCGAACGGGGCGGATCCGGAGACGTTCGAGATCCGCGGCGAGGCCTATACCGACGACGGCACGATCTACAATTCCGCCTTCATGGACGGCCTGTCGATCACGGATGCCAAGGAAGCGGTCGCCGCGCGGCTCGAGGCGGAGACGCTGGACGGGGCGCCGCAGGCGCAGCGCCAGGTCAATTACCGCCTGCGCGACTGGGGCATCTCGCGCCAGCGCTACTGGGGCTGCCCGATCCCAGTCATCCATTGCGACGATTGTGGCGTGGTGCCGGTGCCGGTCGCCGACCTGCCGGTGCAACTGCCCGACGACATCGACTTCGACAAGCCGGGCAACCCGCTCGACCGGCACCCGACCTGGCGCAACGTCGCCTGCCCGACCTGCGGCAAGCCGGCCCGCCGCGAGACGGACACGATGGACACGTTCGTCGATTCCTCGTGGTACTTCGCCCGCTTCACCGATCCGCGCGCCAAGACGCCGACCGACAAGGCCGTCGCCGATGCGTGGCTGCCGGTCGACCAGTATATCGGCGGCATCGAGCACGCGATCCTGCACTTGCTCTATTCGCGCTTCTTCGCCAGGGCGATGAGCGTGACCGGGCATCTTAGCGTCAAGGAGCCGTTCCGCGGCCTGTTCACGCAAGGAATGGTGACGCACGAGACCTACAAGGCGCCGGGCGGCGGCTGGGTCTCGCCGGCCGAGGTACGCATCGAGGGCGACGGCGAGGTGCGTCGGGCATTCCTGGTGGAGACCGGCGAGAAGGTCGCCATCGGCTCCATCGAGAAGATGTCGAAGTCGAAGAAGAACACCGTCGACCCGACCGACATCATCGAGACCTACGGCGCCGATACCGCCCGCTGGTTCATGCTGTCCGACAGCCCGCCCGAGCGCGACGTGCAGTGGACAGAGGACGGCGTGCAGGGCGCCTGGCGCTTCATGCAGCGCGTGTGGCGGCTGATCTCGGAGATTGGCGAGAGCGTGCCGCAGACGGCGCGCCCGGAGGCGTTCGGGGAGGCGGCAACCGCCCTTCGCCGCGCCACTCACAAGGCCTGCCAGGCGGTTTCGGCCGATATCGAGGCTCTGTCGTTCAACCGGGCCGTCGCCCGCATCTACGAACTGGTCAACACCCTGTCGCGCGCCGTGCAGGGCGGGGCCGAGGCCGACGACATGCGCTTCGCGCAGCGCGAGGCGGCTGGCTTCCTGGTGCAGATGATGGCGCCGATGGCGCCGCATCTTGCCGAGGAATGCTGGCAGGTGCTCGGCCAGGACGGCATGCTGGCGACGCAGGGCTGGCCGGAAATCGAGGCGGACCTGCTGGTCGAGGCGACGGTCACCCTGCCGGTGCAGGTCAACGGCAAGAAGCGCGCCGACCTTATCGTCTCACGCGAGGCTTCCAAAGAGGAGGTCGAAGCGGCTACCCTGCAGCTCGACGCCGTGCAGCGCGCGCTGGACGGCAAGCCCGCCCGCAAGATCATTGTGGTTCCGCAGAGGATCGTGAATGTCGTCGTGTGACCATCCGCAACCGCAGCAGCCCACCCGCCGGCGGGCGCTGGCCGTTCTCGTCATGGGGGCGGCGCTGCTGGCCGGTGCCTGTCAGGTGCGCCCGCTCTACGGCACGATCGGCGGCGTGGGCGGATCGACGCCGGCCGTGACCACCGAGCTTGCGGCCATCGACATCGATACGGTGGAGACCGCCTCGAGCGAGGATCTCGACCGGGTCGGACAGGTGCTGCGCAACGAGCTGATCTTCGGCTTCCGCCGCGGCCGCGAGGCCGGCGAGCAGCGCTACCGGCTGCGGATCCTGATCGACCGGCCGCTCAACGAGGTCGGCGTCGAGCGGCTCGCCGACGTGCCGTCGGCCTACACGGTGACGGTCAATGCGACCTATGTGCTGAGCGAGATCGGCACCGGGCGCACGGTGACCACGGGCCGCGCCTTCGGCTCCGCCTCCTTCGACTTCTCCAGCCAGCGCTTCGCCAACCTGCGCGCCGAGCGCGATGCGGAGGACCGGGCGGCGAAGACGGTCGCCGGCGACATCCAGACGCGGCTTGCCGGCTTCTTCGCGTCCCGCGGCTGATCCGCGATGGTGGCGCTCAAGGCCGGCGAGATCGACCGTTTCATCGCCGATCCCCCGGCCGACGTTTCCCTGATCCTCGTGTTCGGGCCCGATACCGGGCTCGTGTCGGAGCGCGCCCAGGCGCTGGTGACGCGCGTGTCCGGGGGCGTCGACGATCCCTTCTCGCTCGTTCGTCTCGATGCCGGCGAGGTGGTCTCGGACCCGGCGCGGCTGATCGACGAGGCCTCCACCGTGCCGCTGTTCGGCGGGCGCCGGGTGGTGTGGCTGCGCGACGGAGCGGGCAAGAACCTGACGCCGGCCGTCGATCCGCTGTTCGGCGAGCAGCGCGCGGAAAGCGCGCTGGTGGTCATCGAGGCAGGCGACCTGAAGAAGGGCACCGGCCTCAGGGGCAAGTTCGAGCGCGACCGCAAGGCGGTGGCGATCCCCTGCTACGGCGACGAGGCGCGCGATCTGGAGCGGGTCATCGACGGTGAGCTGCGCGAGGCCGGCCTTTCGATCAGCCGCGAGGCGCGGCAGGCGCTGATGGGGCTGCTCGGCGCCGACCGGCTGGCGAGCCGCGGCGAGGTGCGCAAGCTCTGCCTCTATGCCCATGGCCGCGAGCGCATCGACCTTGCCGATGTCGAGGCGGTGATCGGCGATGCCTCGGCCTTTGCCGTCGACGAGTTGATCGATGCGGCCGCACTCGGCGATCTCGGCAAGCTCGACCACGGGCTGGAGCGCCTGTCGGCCAGCGGCCAGCGCGCGGACATGATCGCTTCGGCGGCGTTGCGCCATTTCCAGTTTCTCGCCCGGGCACGGGCGGAGGTCGACCGCGGCGTGCCGCCGGCCCGCGTGGTCGAGCAGGCGCGCCCCCCGGTCTTCTACAAGCGCCGGGACCTTGTCTCGCGCCAGCTGTCGCTTTGGTCGGGAGCCGATCTAGCCAAGGCGGGCGAGCGCCTGGCGGATGCGGTGGCGGCGGCGCGCAAGTCGCCGGCGCTGGCCGAGGCGCTGGTCGGCGACGTGCTGCTGACGCTCGGCCGGGTGGCGCGCTCGCGCGCCCGGCGCTGAGCCCCTATCCGTTTTTGTCGTTCGGATCAGCCGGTCTGGCCGGGGATCTTGCGCCCCGTGCGCATGATCGGGCCGCCATGCTTGTGCGCCGGGCGCGGAGCCTTGGGTCCGCCGGCGGTGAGCGGGCGCTCGGCATATTGTCCGTGCACCCGGTGGCGGTCGTAGAGCACCACGGCGCCGGCAATCGCGATGTTCAGGCAGAACTTGGTCGGGATCTTGATGATGTGCTGGCAGGCCGCCTGCATCTCCGGCGACAGCGAGCCGCGCTCGGGGCCGAGGATATAGGCCGCCTGCAGCGGGTGCATGAAGCTCGGCAGGTCGACCGCCTCGTCGGTCAGCTCGACGCCGACCAGCTGGCAACCCTGCGGCAGGTCCATCTCCGCGATGGACGGCCAGTGGAACAGCGGCAGGTGGCCGGTGCTCTTGGAGGTATCGGACGCGGGAGCCTTGCGGATCCGCTTGTCGGCATCGACGGTGAAGAAGAAGCTTGCCCCGAAGGCATGCGCCGAGCGCATCAGGTTGCCCAGGTTCATCTGCTTCGAAATGCCTTCCGCCCCGACGGCGAAATAACCGCGCATGGTCCTTGCGACCTCCTTGTCGTTGTGCCCGCAACCCTGCGGGCAACCGCAGGTGACCGGAGATAGCGGCTGGGCACCGCCCTGACAAGATTGACGGGCTTCGCGGCTTTTCCGGACATTGATCCCGTGCTAGGCGAACCTGGGGAAACATTGGGGGAAACGTGTGTGAAAGCTGTTTTGTGCGAACGCCTCGGCGCGCCCGAGGACCTTGTCCTGCGGGACATCGAGATGCCCTCGCCCGGGCCGGGAGAGCTGTTGGTGGAGGTGAGCGCGGCGGCGCTCAATTTCTTCGACACGCTGATCATCGAGGGCAAGTACCAGTTCCGCCCGGAGCTGCCGTTCTCGCCGGGCGCCGAGTTCGCCGGCCGGGTGCTGGAGACGGGCGAAGGGATCGAGGCCTTCGAGCCGGGCGACCGGGTGATGGGCTATGTGCGCTGGGGCGCGGTGCGCGGCGCGGTGATCGCCACCGAAGACGACCTGGTTGCCCTCCCGGATGAGATCACTGATGAGGCGGCGGCCGGGCTGTCGGTCACCTACGGCACCTCGCTTCATGCCTTTCGCGACCGGGCGCATCTGGAGCCGGGCGAGACCGTTGCCGTGCTCGGCGCTTCGGGGGGCGTCGGCCTTGCCGCAGTGGAGATCGCCAAGGCGATGGGCGCGCGGGTGATCGCCTGCGCTTCCAGTGCGGAAAAGTTGGAACTGGCCCGTGCCCATGGCGCCGACGTTCTGGTCAACTACGCGGAGCAGGACCTGAAGACGCGGCTGAAGCAGCTGACCGACGGTTGCGGCGTCGATGTGGTCTACGACCCGGTCGGCGGCGATCTTTCGGAGGCGGCGCTGCGCGCCACCGGCTGGCGCGGCCGCCATCTGGTCATCGGCTTTGCTGCCGGCCAGATCCCCAAGCTGCCGCTCAACCTGGTCATGCTGAAGGGCTGCGACGTGCTCGGCGTGTTCTGGGGCGATGCCATCGTGCGCGAGCCGGAAGCGCATCGCGACAACATGGAGCAACTGCTCGCCTGGATGCGCGAAGGGCGGATCCGGCCGCACCTGCATGCGGTCTATCCGATCGAGGAAACGGCAAGGGCCTTGCGCGAGCTTGCCGACCGCAAGGTGCAGGGCAAGGTGATCATCCGCCCTTAAGGGCAAGGCGTTCCGAGGAGGCGGGGAGGCGTCTTACGCCTCCAGCCGCACCAGCACCGGCGCGTGGTCGGACGGCTGTTCCCAGCTGCGGGCATCGCGCAGCACCTGCATGGAGACCGCCTGGCCGGCCAGGGCCGGGTTCGCCCAGACATGGTCGAGCCGGCGGCCCTTGTCGGCGGCCGACCAGTCCTTTGCCCGGTAGCTCCACCAGGTGTAGAGCTTTTCCTCCAGCGGCACGAAGGCTCGCATCACGTCGGTGAGGCCGGCGGCGGTGCGCACCGCCTCCAGCTTTTCGCATTCGATGGGCGTGTGGCTGACGATCTTCAAGAGCTGCTTGTGCGACCATACGTCATGCTCGTAGGGCGCGACATTGAGATCGCCGACGACCATGGCATTGCCGGAGATCGAGGCGAAGCGGTCGGCCATCTCGTCGAGGAAGGCGAGCTTGTGGGCGAACTTGTCGTTGATCTCCGGGTCCGGCTCGTCGCCGCCCGCCGGCACGTAGAAGTTCTGCAGCGTGAAGCGGTCGCCGGCGAACGGGATGCCGGTCGCAAGATGCCGGCTGTCGCCCTTGGTGCAGTAGTCGATCCGCTCCTCGTCGAGGAAGGGGCGGCGGGAGATCGTCGCGACGCCGTGATAGCCCTTCTGGCCCTTGATCGCGATATGCTCGTAGCCGAGCTTGCGGAAGGCGGAGAGCGGAAAGTTGCCGTCGGCGCACTTGGTTTCCTGCAGGCAGATCACGTCCGGCGCATGGTCGAGGATCAGCTTCTCGACGATCGGCAGGCGCAGCCGCACCGAGTTGATGTTCCAGGTGGCGATGGTCAGGCGGTCGGTCATGGGCGATCCGGATCTGGGCAGGGCGGGGCGAGCCTGAGAGGCTTCCTGCCTGATTGCCAGTTGCGGACCCGGCGTGCAAGGCCGGGCTTTCGGGCGCGATGCGGATTTCTGTGCTGCGTGTCACATGAATTGGCGCTTGCGGACGGTAATGACTGCATCCGACACTGGTGTCGAAAGGCGCGGCACACGCCGCGTCGTTTGAGTGGAGCGGCAGCAGCCGCGTCGCTTTTCTGGCGCGGCATCAGCCGCGCTTGGGCAGGACATAAGGGGAGCCGTCACATGGGCTTTTTTGATTTCGTGAAGGATGCGGGCAAGTCCCTGTGGGGCAGCGACGAGCCGGAGACCGATGCGGCCGCGGCGATCGAGAAGGAAGTGGCAGCGCTCGGTCTCGACGGCGACGTCAAGGTCGAGGTGTCCGGCGACACGGTGAAGATCGCCGGCGCCGCCCCGACGCAGGAAGCGCGCGAGAAGCTGATCCTGGCCGCCGGCAACGTGCTGGGTGTCGCCAAGGTCGAAGAGGAGATCGCGGTCGCGAACAGCGCGCCGGAAGCCGGCTTCCACACGGTGGAGAAGGGCGACACATTGTGGGCGGTTGCCAAGAAGGCCTATGGCGACGGCTCCAAGTACACCGCGATCTTCGAGGCCAACAAGCCGATGCTGTCGGACCCGGACAAGATCTATCCCGGCCAGGTGCTGCGCATCCCGCCGCTCGGCTGAGGCTTTCGGGCCGTTTCGATCACGATCTTGTGAGGCCGGATCGCCAGAACGGGGATTTGAAATACGCCTACCTCGGATGTGCTCCCACAGCGTGGGTCAAATTCGGAAACCGCTCTGGAAACATAGGCTTGCCGGTCGCCTCTTATGGACCTGAGGTTCGCTCAAGCATGCCGCGAAACGTGGTGGAGTTCAGGTTTGGGCGACCGGCGTTCGGCCTCACCTCGTTTTCGCCCGGCTCGGTTGGTAAGCGCTTCCTTAACGCTTTGGCCATAGTGTCCGGCCCCGGTTGAAAGGGGGCTTTGGACCGAAGAGAGAGCGATGATTGCGCGCGTGCTGATCCTGTTTTGCACTCTGTTCATGGCGTCTTGTGCGGCCTTCGATTTTCCGGATCCGACGCCGGAGGACTTTGCGGTCCATGGCATCGACGTCGCCCGTTACCAGGGCGACATCGACTGGCATCGGGTGAAGCGGGCCGGCACGGAGTTCGCCTGGATCAAGGCGACCGAGGGTGGCGACTATCTCGACCCCAAGTTCATGGACAACTGGGTGCAGGCCAAGGCGGCCGGCGTGCCGCGCGGCGCCTATCATTTCTACTATTTCTGCCGGCCGGTGGAGGAACAGGTGGCCTGGTTCATCCAGAACGTGCCGGTCGACCCGGACGCGCTGCCCCCGGTGCTGGACATGGAGTGGAACGCCCATTCGCGTACATGCCGCGACCGGCCGCCGCGCGAACAGGTCATCCGCGACATGCGCTACTTCCTGGAGACGGTGGAAGCTCATTACGGCAAGCGGCCGGTGATCTATTCTTCCGTCGACTTCCACCGCGACCGGCTGGTCGATGCCAAGCACAACTACGATTTCTGGTTGCGCTCGGTGGCAAGTCATCCGGACCGGAAATACGAGAAGCGCCAGAATTGGGTGTTCTGGCAGTACACGGCGGAAGGCCGCGTCGACGGCATCAAGGGCAATGTCGACCGCAACGTCTTCTTCGGCACCCGGTCGCAGTGGCGCCGCTGGCTCAAGGGCGAACTGAAATAAGAGTCCTGAACGGATAGGGCGCGGCGCGGGCGGCAGAGACTGCTCCGCCCGCGCGATCAGTCGATGGTGTCCATGGCGACGGGCTCCTTCCGCTCCACTCGCTCACGCAGCCGCTTCTGCGCGTAAGCCGACGATCTCCACCACTTCCTTCATGATGTCGGTGAGCTGGAAGTTTTTTGGGGTGTAGACGGCGGCAACGCCCATCGCCCGCAGACTGGCGGCGTCTTCCTCGGGAATGATGCCGCCGACCACCACCGGGATATCGTCGATGCCGGACGCGCGCAGCCGGTCCATCACGTCGCGCACCAGGGCAAGGTGCGAGCCGGACAGGATCGACAGGCCGATGACGTGGACGTCCTCTTCCAGCGCGGCGTTGACGATCTGCGCCGGGGTCAGGCGGATGCCCTCGTAGACGACTTCCATGCCGCAGTCGCGGGCCCGCACGGCGATCTGTTCGGCGCCGTTGGAATGGCCGTCGAGACCGGGCTTGCCGACCAGGAACTTCAGCCGCCGGCCGAGCTTGGCCGACACGCTCTCCACCGCCGCCCGCACCGGGGCAAGGTCCTGCGCATCGGCGCGCGCCGCCTTGCCGACGCCGGTCGGTGCCCGGTATTCGCCGAACACCTCGCGCAGCGCCGCGCCCCACTCGCCGGTGGTGACGCCGGCCTTCGCCGCTGCAATCGACGGCTCCATGATGTTGCTGCCTTCGCTCGCCGCCTGCTTCAGTGCGGCGATGGCGCCCGCCACGGCGCCTTCGTCGCGCGCCTCGCGCCAGGCCTTGAGCGTTGCGACGGCGTCCGCCTCCACATGCTCGGGCACGGTCAGGATGCCGCCGTCCTCGCCGGTGGCGAGCGGCGAGGGCTCGCTTTCGGTGAAGCGGTTGACGCCGACCACCACCTGTTCGCCCGCTTCGATGGCGGCAAGACGGGCGGCGTTCGAGGCGACCAGCGCCTGTTTCATGTAGCTGGATTCCACCGCCGCGACGGCGCCGCCCATCTCCTCGATCCGGGCGAGTTCCTCGCGCGCCTCGCTCTTCAGCGCCTCGACCCTTTCGCCGATCACCGAGGAGCCGTCGAAAATGTCCTCGAACTCCAGCAGGTCGGTCTCGTAGGCGAGGATCTGCTGCACGCGCAGCGACCATTGCTGGTCGAAGGGACGCGGCAGGCCGAGCGCCTCGTTCCAGGCCGGCAGCTGCACCGCGCGGGCGCGGGCGTTCTTCGACAGGACCACGGCCAGCGCCTCGATGAGGATGCGGTAGACGTTGTTTTCCGGCTGCTGCTCGGTCAGCCCGAGCGAGTTGACCTGCACGCCGTAGCGGAAGCGGCGGTAGCGCTCGTCATCGACGCCGTAGCGGGTCTGGCAGATCTCGTCCCACAGTTCGGCGAAGGCACGCATTTTGCAGATCTCGGTGATGAAGCGCATGCCGGCATTGACGAAGAAGGAAATGCGGCCGACCGCCTGCGGGAAGTCGCCCGGCGGAATTGCTCCCGACGCCTTCACCTCGTCGAGAATGGCGATCGCGGTCGCCAGCGCGAAGGACAGCTCCTGCACCGGCGTCGCGCCGGCCTCCTGCAGGTGGTACGAGCACACGTTCATCGGGTTCCATTTCGGCATGGCGCCGTAGGTCCAGGCGATGACGTCGCGGGTCAGCCGCAGCGAGGGCGCGGGCGGAAACACATAGGTGCCGCGCGACAGGTATTCCTTGATGATGTCGTTCTGCGTCGTGCCGGCCAGTTCGGCCCGGTCGGCGCCCTGCTCGTCGGCCGCCGCGACGTAAAGGGCCAGCAGCCAGGGAGCCGTGGCGTTGATCGTCATCGAGGTGTTCATCTGTTCCAGCGGAATGCGGTCGAACAGCGTCCGCATGTCGCCGAGATGGGCAATCGGCACGCCGACCTTGCCGACTTCGCCGCGCGCCAGCGGGTGGTCCGGATCGTAGCCGGTCTGGGTCGGCAGGTCGAAGGCGACGGAGAGGCCCGTCTGTCCCTTGGCAAGGTTGCGCCGGTAGAGCTCGTTGGACTCCTGCGCGCTCGAATGGCCGGCATAGGTGCGGAAGATCCAGGGTTTGTCGCGCCGGACCGTTGCGGCCCCGCCCGTGCGCTTCGTCGCCGGCTCCGTGCCGGGGGTCGCTTTGTCGCCCATGGAAACACTCCTCGCAAGCTTCGTGCCCGCGGCGGCACCCGCGAGGGGCCGCATGACCGGGCATCTTCCTGATTTTCCTCAAGCTCCCCGCCCGGTGGCAGGGTGCCGTCCTCCCGAAATCAAGCGCGCCTCCCGCGCCCGCAACGCACTATTTCTAGGTGCGATGCAAAAACACTCTTGGGCAAACGCGCCAATTAAGCAATAGTCCAATAGCGGAACGCCTGTTTTTGGTGCGATAGTTTCGCAGAGAGGCGAATCTTCCGGTTTCGGAATGATGCGTCGCAACAAATCGGCCGCAAGGGGACGGGCGGTCGACGGCCTCGCGCCGGCAACGATCCAGAGCTCCGCAGGACGGGCGGACGGGGACGCCGGAGAGGACGCGGGGGCGGACATCTGAAGGGCGGTGCAGCAGCGGTCTCGACCCTTGCCGCATCTGCCGGCGACATAACGGGAGGACATGCGGGACATGGGCAATGCTCAGCAGGCAAACGACAATCGCGAGGCGGGGGATCGCCCGGTGAAGGACCTTTACGAGATCGGCGAGATCCCGCCGCTCGGCCATGTGCCGAAGTCGATGTATGCCTGGACCATCCGGCCCGACCGGCACGGGCCGCCGGAAGATGCGATGAAGCTTGAAGTGGTGCCCACCTGGGAGCTCGACAGCAACGAGGTGCTGGTCCTCGTGATGGCCGCCGGCGTCAACTACAACGGCATCTGGGCGGGTCTCGGCGAGCCGATCTCGGTCTTCAAGGTGCATGACGAGGCCTATCACATCGCCGGGTCCGACGCCTCGGGCATCGTCTGGGCGGTCGGCTCCAAGGTGAAGCGCTGGAAGGTCGGCGACGAGGTCGTCATCCACTGCAACCAGGACGACGGCGACGACGAGGAGTGCAACGGCGGCGACCCGATGTTCTCGCCGACCCAGCGGATCTGGGGCTACGAGACGCCGGACGGCTCGTTCTCGCAGTTCTGCCGGGTGCAGTCGCAGCAGCTGATGCCGCGTCCCAAGCACCTGACCTGGGAAGAGGCGGCCTGCTACACGCTGACGCTGGCCACCGCCTATCGCATGCTGTTCGGCCATGCGCCGCACCAGTTGCGCCCCGGGCAGAACGTTCTGGTCTGGGGTGCCTCGGGCGGCCTCGGCGTCTTCGGCATCCAACTGGCGGCGGCGGCCGGCGCCAATGCCATCGGCGTCATCTCCGACGAGGACAAGCGCGACTACGTGCTCTCGCTCGGAGCCAAGGGCGTCATCAACCGCAAGGACTTCAACTGCTGGGGCCAGATGCCCAAGGTCAACTCGCCCGAGTACAACGAGTGGCTGAAGGAGGCTCGGCGTTTCGGCAAGGCGATCTGGGAGATCACCGGCAAGGGCAACGATGTCGACATGGTGTTCGAGCATCCCGGCGAGGCGACCTTCCCGGTCTCCTGCCTGGTGGTCAAGCGCGGCGGCATGGTGGTGTTCTGCGCCGGCACGACCGGCTTCAACCTGACCTTCGACGCCCGCTACGTCTGGATGCGGCAGAAGCGCATCCAGGGCTCGCATTTCGCTCATCTCAAGCAGGCCTCGGAGGCCAACAAGGCGGTGATCGACCGGCGCATCGATCCGTGCATGAGCGAGGTCTTCCCATGGGAAGACATCCCGCGCGCCCACACCAAGATGTGGAAGAACCAGCACGCGCCGGGCAACATGGCGGTGCTGGTCTGCGCACCGACCACGGGTCTGCGCACTTTCGAGGACGTTTTGGCGGCAAGCGAGCGCTGACGGCGAAGAAACCTCTCTTTGGCCCTGCTGCGGGATTTCCCGCGGCAGGGCCGAGGCGTCTTGCCCATCAACGCTTTCTCAAGAGGAGAGCCCTATCCTTGCGCCCCTGACCATGACCGGCAGGGCCGGACAGCATGGCCTGAGGGGCGCCGCGCGGCCGCCGCTCCTTCGTTTTTCCTCGCCCCGCGCCGCGCGGGACGCTATGAGATCCCCATGACCTTTCGGCTTCGTATCGGCTGTGTCGCCCTTGTCGGGCTGCTTGCCGCCGCCTGCATGCCGGAGCGCAACGTCGTTCCGCCCTATTACAAGGACCTTGCCCGGGTCGACGCCTCCGTCGATGCGGCCGCGGCGCAGCAGATGATCACCAGCTATCGCCAGTCCAACGGCGCAGGCTCGCTCTCCATCGATCCGGCCTTGATGCAGGTGGCCCAGAAGCAGGCCCTCGCCATGGCCCGCGCCCAGGACATCCAGGCCTCGCTTCAGCGCGGCAACAGCCTGGCGGTGCGCCTTGCCGCCGCCGGCGAGGAAAAGACCTACGCGGTGGAGAATGTCAGCGCCGGCTACCGCACCATCGCCGAAGCGTTTTCCGGCTGGCGCGATTCGCCCAAGCACAATGCGGTGATGCTCGACGGCAAGGCGACCCGCATGGGCATCGCCACCGCCTATGCGCCCGGGTCCCGGCACAAGGTGTACTGGTCGCTGGTGCTCGCCGGGCCGGCCGGGCAGCCTTGAGGCGGCTTGAACGATGCTGGAGCGCGCCGACACCTACGAGGCTCTCGTTTCCGGATTCCGCTGGCGGATCCCGGCGCGTTACAACATCGCCGACGCCGCCTGCGGCGCCTTCGCCGCCCGTGAGCCGGAGCGCGAGGCCCTGCTGCATCTTCGCGAGGACGGCAGCATCGAGCGCTGGACCTATGGCCGGCTCGAGGAGGCCTCCTCGCGGCTTGCCAACGCGCTGAGGGCGCAGGGCATCGCTCGCGGCGACCGGGTGGCCCTGCTGCTGCCGCAGTCGCCGCAGACGCTGCTCAGCCATCTTGCCGTTTACAAGCTGGGCGCCGTCGCGGTGCCGCTCGCCAATCTCTTCGGCGTCGATGCGCTGCGCTACCGGCTCGCCGACAGCGGCGCGGCAGCGGTGATCACGGATGCGGCCGGACTTGCCAAGATGGCGGAGATCCGCGACGAACTCGGCATGCTGCGTCTGGTCGTCTCCACCGATGGCGCAGCGCCGGGCGCGCTGTGTTTCGAGACGCTGGCGGCGCAAGGGGCGGCCTCCTTCGAGAGCGTTGCGACCGGGCCGGACGATCCGGCGATGATGATCTACACCTCCGGCACCACGGGTCAGCCCAAGGGCGCGCTGCACGGCCACCGGGTGCTCGCCGGCCATCTGCCGGGCATCCAGATGGCGCACGAGTTCCTGCCGCAGCCGGGTGACCTGTTCTGGACCCCAGCCGACTGGGCCTGGGCGGGCGGGCTGCTCAACGCGCTGCTGCCGGCCTTGACGCTCGGCGTGCCGGTCGTTTCCTACCGCTTCGAGAAGTTCGATCCCGAGCGTGCCTTCGCGCTGCTCGAGCGATTTGCCGTGCGCAATGCCTTCATCCCGCCGACGGCGCTGAAGATGATGCGCGCGGTGGCCGATCCGCGGGCGCGCTTCGATCTGGCGCTGCGCACCGTCGGTTCGGCCGGCGAGGCGCTGGGCCGGGAGACCTACGACTGGGCGCGCGAGGATCTCGGGCTCACGGTCAACGAGTTCTATGGCCAGACCGAGTGCAACGCGATCCTGGCATCCTGCGCTGCCCTCGGCGTCAGCCGTTCGGGCGCCATCGGCAAGCCGGTGCCGGGACACGAGGTGGCGGTGATCGGCGCGGACGGCGGTGTTCTCGGTGCGGGGCAGCAGGGGCAGATCGCCGTACGCCGGCCCGACCCCGTGATGTTCCTGCGCTATTGGGAACAGGATGCGGCGACGGTCGGAAAATTCATCGGCGACTGGATGACCACCGGCGACCAGGGCGTGGTCGACGAGGACGGCTATGTCCATTTCGTCGGGCGCGACGACGACATCATCACCTCGGCCGGCTATCGCATCGGCCCGGGCGAGATCGAGGATTGCCTGTTGTCGCATCCGGCGGTGGCGCTGGCCGCCGCCGTCGGCAAGCCGGATCCGCTGCGCACGGAGATCGTCAAGGCGTTCATTGTGCCGGCAAGTGGCGTTGCGCCCGATGCGGCGCTGGAGGAGGAAATCCGCGACCATGTGCGCACGCGGCTTTCGGCGCACGAATATCCGCGGGAAATTGCCTTCGTCGAGGAACTGCCGATGACGACCACGGGCAAGGTCATCCGCCGGCTGTTGCGCGAGGACGCTGTGCGCAGCACCTTGGAGACCGACGAGTAGGCTCCGCCTGACGAGCAAGCCTCGGTGCTCTTGGTGCCTGCGCTCAGTTGCGCCCCTTGCGCAGGCGCGCGAGCAGCACCCTGGCCAGCTTGCGCAGCCTGCGGTCGGCGGCGATGTCGAGCCGGGCAAGCGCGCCGCGAACGGCGCCGGCCGCGCCTTTCGAGACGACCAGGGTGGCAAAGGGCACCGAACCGCGCCACAGCGGCGCGATCATCGGGTGGTCGGGAACAGCGAGCGAATCGGCATCGGAAAAGCCGGCCTCGTTGAGATTGCGGCGCATCGCCTGGCGGGCTACCTGCGCGCCCGGCGAGAAGCGCGCCAGCTGTTCGTCATAGGCGATCTTCCAGGAAAACACCCGGTCGCGATCCCGTACCGTCACCAGCATTGCGGCGGGGGTATCGCTCTCGCCCAGGGTGTCGATGCGCACCCGTCCCCTTGCGGCCAGCGAGGAGATGAAGGCACGGGCAAAGGCGGCGCGCTCCGGGTTGCTCGCCAGTGCGGTGCCGCGCCGGCCCTTCCAGCCCGCAGCCTCCAGCGCCAGAAATTGCTCGAAGGCGGCCTTCACCTCTTCTGCATCGGACACGCTGCCGAACTCGGCCGAGGCGTTCGTTTCTTCCAGCCGGCGCAACTGGCGGTCCAGCTCCTTGCGGCGGCGGGTGCCGATCAGGCGGAACTGCTCCTCGCCGGTCGGTCCCGCGGCATGGCCGGCGCGCACGGCCCTGGCGGTGCGGGTGACCTGCCAGCCGGCGTCGTGGGCGAGATCATCGAAGAGTTCGCTGACCGGCCCGTCGGTGCGCAGATAGGGGATAAGGAAGGTCCGGGTGCCGAATTCCTCTGCCGCCTTGTCCAGCAGCAGCGACAGGACGGCGCTGTCGGCGGAGGGCGCCAGCAGCGGGGTCCCGAGCGGACCGTAGTCGCCGGCGCAGGCGGCAACGACCGGCACGGCAAGGCCGGCGCGGCGGCGCAGGAACGGAACAAGGGCGAGGAAGCTGCCGTCGCCTGCATCGCGCACGGCAAGGATAGGCACGTCGGCGGACTGCATATGTGCGAGGTAGGGCAGCAGGAAGTCGGGACCGAAGAAGGGGTTCGGCTCCAGCGCCGTCTCGGCGAGCGCGCGCCAGTGCGGCAGATGGGCCTCGGCCTCGCCGGCACGGAAGACGAGGGCGTTCATCGCTCTGTCCTGTCGCTGGGGCGTTCGGGCATCCCGGACCGGCTGGCGAGGGTCCTTGCGGCGACGGGAACCGGCCTCATGCGGGCGGGTTGCCGGCTCGCCGGAGCGCCCCGCCCCGGCTGCGCCGTCCGTCCTGATGTCTTCGGCGATTGCCATGCCGGCCCCCTCGACCGCCGGCCTGCCGATCCCGATCCCAGTCGGGGGCAACCGTCGGTTTCAGGCAGGGAAGATGCCACAGCATGCGGGCAATTGAACGTGTTTCGTTGATACTTGGTTAACCTTTGCGGGGCGCCGGCCGGCATCGGGGCCAGGGTCACGGCGCGGCCTGCGGTGCGCGCGGGGCGAGGATGAACGGGTCCACGCCAAGATGCCGGCGGGCTTGGTGGCGCAGGGCGCAGGCCTCGAAGATCATCGCGCCGGCGGTGGCGATGGCCGCGCCGTTGATGCCGAGCAGCGGGATCAGCGTCATGTTGAGCGCAAGGTTGAGGGCGAAGGCGAGGGCGTAGATCCGGGCGCAGCGCCCCTGCTGGTCGGCCATGGTCAGCAGGGCGTCGGCCGGGCCGACGCAGGCGCGGGCGAGCACGCCGGCCAGCAGGATCAGCATCGCGGGATAGCCGCTGGTGAAGCCGGGGCCGAACAGCGACAGCAGCAGCGGACCCACCGGCACCAGCAGCGCGCACATGGCCAGCGTCGGCCAGAAGGTCCAGCGGGCGGTGTCGGCGACGAAGGCACCCAGCTCCTCGCGCGCGCCCGCGTGATAGAGGCGGGAATAACGGTGGGCGGTGGCGGAGCGCACCGCGAAATAGACGAAGTGCGCGAGGGCCGGCGTCTTGGACGCGGCGAAGTAGATCGCGACCTGATGCGGATCCTCCCACAGACTGACCATCACCACGTCGGCGCTGGTGATAAGCTGGAAGAAGCCTTCCACCAGCAGGATCGGCAGGGAGATCCGCAGCCAGTCACGAAAGGTCCAATCGCTGCGCAGCGGGCGGCTCGCCGGCGCGCGCGGCAGGGAGCGGGAGAGGACCAGCATCTGCACCAGCGCAACGCCCCAGGTGGCGAGGATGGTGACGATGCAGGCGTTGGTCGCGGTGGCCGGAATGCCGGCCCAGATGGCGGCGGCCATGCCGGCGAGGATCGCCAGCGGGCGCCAGATGAAGGTCGGCAACATGGCCAGAAGCGGCCAGTCGTGGGCGCGGGCGATGCCGTCCTGGATGCTGCCGATGGTGAAGAGGGGCAGGCAGACGGCGCCGAGCGCGAGGGGGAGGACATAGTGTGAGGCGATGAGGTCGCCGGCGAGCCACACGGCAAGGATGCCGACAAGGGCGATGGTGGTGGCGGCAAGGCCGCCGGCAAGCCGGCTGCCGACGAGCAGGGCGCGCAGCCGTCCGTGCCGGCCCTGGGCCCGGTATTCGGGGATAAGCCGCAGCACCGAGGACGAGAAGCCGAGCGGAGCGAAGATGCCCAGCACCACGACGAGCGTCCACACCACGACGTAGATGCCGTATTCGTGGCCGCCCATCAGCCGGGCGAGGATAACCTGCATGACATAGGCGAGAACGGCGCCGAGAACGCGGATCGCGAACACGGTGAGCGCCATGCGCTGGGCGCGCGAGGCGTCAGGCTCGCCGTTGAGGACAAGCTCGCAGCGGGCAAGCAAGGGCTGCACGCGCGCGAAAAGGGCGGCGGGCAGGATCCTTTCGGCCCATGTCACTGGCGACAGGCGCAACGCCGGGAGCTCCTTCTCGGGTCAACCGGGAGAAACTAGCCGCAGTGGCTTAATTTTCCGTGCGGTCTGCGTGCAGGAGCAAGGGTATGGACGCAAGCGGAACCCGAGCGCGACAGGCGCCGGATCACAATCGGGTGATCGGAACCAGAGCCGTGCGCCGCTGGGGCCGTCGTCGCGGTGAACCGCTGCCTGCCGGTCAGCTCCGGGCGGGAGACAGGCTGCGCGAGGCGGCGATGGCGATGAAGGCGAGCGCCAGCGGCACGAAGGACAACCACAGGACCGTGGTCCAGCCATAGGCGGTGAGCAGGCCGCCGGAGAGCAGCGAGCCGAAGGCCATGGTGCCGAAGACGACGAAGTCGTTCAGCGACTGGACACGGGTCTTCTCTTCCGGCCGGTGGCACTCCAGCACCATGGCGGAGGCGCCGATGAAGCCGAAGTTCCAGCCGATGCCGAGGAGGACAAGCGTCACCCAGAACTGGGTTACCTCGATGCCGGTCAGGCCGACGACGGCGGAGGCGCCGATCAGCCCGAGGCCGGTGACGACGATGGTGGTGGCGCCGTAGCGGGCGATCAGGCTGCCGGTGAAGAAGCTCGGCGCATACATGGCGATGACGTGCCACTGCAGGCCGAGATTGGCGGATTCCTGCGACAGACCGCACAGCTGCATGGCGAGCGGGGCGGCGGTCATCAGGAAGTTCATCAGGAGATAGGAGACGACGCCGCAGGCCACCGCCACGATGAAGCGCGGCTGGCGGGCGATCAGGCCGAGCGGGCGGCCGCCGGCGCGTTCCGCGGCGGTCGGCTTCGGCAGGCGGATGCCGGCGAGGATAAAGGCGGACAGCGCCGCCACGCCCGCCTGCGCCAGGAAGGTGGCGGCGAACATGTAGGGCATCCACAGATACATCGTGTAGGTGACCAGCTGCGGCCCGATGACGCCGGCAAAGACGCCGCCGGCCATCACCAGCGACAGGGCGCGGGGCCGCTTGTCGGCCGGCACGCAGTCGGCGGCGGCGAAGCGGAAGGAGAGGACAACCGCCGCATAGGCGCCGCCGAAGAAGGTCGCCGCGCAGAACAGCCAGAACGAGCCGACGACGACGGCAAGTGCTGCCAGCAGACCGACCAGGACACCGCAGACCGTGCCGGCGAGGAAGGCGGCGCGCCGGCCGTAGCGCTGGGCGATGGCGCCGGAGGGCAGGGTGCAGGCGGCCATGCCGACGACGAAGATGGTGATCGGCAGCGTTGCCAGCGCCGGGGTCGGCGCCAGCGTGTGCCCGACGATCGCGCCGGTGGCGAAGACCACGACGGAGTTCGCGCCGGCCAGCGCCTGAACGACGGCGAGGCGGACGACATTGCCGCGCGCGTACTGGTAGAGGGACGAGAGCTCGGAGGAAGCGGGCTGGGCCGCCGCAGCGTCGGACATTGGGGCTTGAACCTGACTGGTGGGCAAAATCCGGCACGGGGGACGACGCGCCAAGCATTGACCATCGCATAGCAGATCGGGAATATGAGCAGAAATGATGATATTTCACACATTCATGAAAGGGTTGCATGAATGCTCGACCGGCAGCATCTCGTCTTCGTCCGTGAGGTCGTGCGGGCGGGCAGCGTCACCGCCGCGGCGGAGAGGATGAACCTCAGCCAGTCGGCGATCAGCCATGCGGTCGCCAAGCTGGAAAACCGTTACGGCGTAAAGGTCTGGCACCGCAAGGGCCGCAGCCTGCAGCTGACCCAGGCGGGGGAATATCTGCTGCGGCTGGCCGACCGGCTGGTGCCCGAGCTCGACCATGCGGAGCAGGTTCTGGCCGACATCGCGCAGGGCCGGCGCGGGGCGATGCGCATCGGCATGGAGTGCCATCCTTGCGAAAAGTGGCTGATGCGGGCGACGGGGCCGTTCCTGGCGGCATGGCCGGACGTCGACATCGAGATCCGCACGGCCTTCCGCTTCGACGGCGTCGCGGCGCTGGCGGCGCACGAGATCGACGTGCTGGTGACGCCCGACCCGGTCAACGTGCCGGACCTGGAGTTCGAGCCGGTCTTCGACTACGAGCTGAAGCTGGCGGTGCGGGCAGATCACCGGCTCGCCCGGCGTGCCTTCATTGAGCCGGCAGACCTGCTGGGCGAGGACCTCCTGACCGTGCCGGTTGCGGCCGAACGCCTTGATCTGTTTACCCGTTTTCTCATTCCGGCCGGCTATCGTCCGCGCCGGCGGGTGACGGTGGAAAGCGTCGAGCTGACCCTGCAGATGGTGATGGCCGGGCGGGGAGTGACGGTACTGCCGGACTGGCTGCTGGTCGAGAGCGCGGCGGGGCTGGACCTCGCCCGCATCGGAATCGGACAGGGCGGGCTCGGCAAAAGCATCAATATCGGGGTGCGGCGGGCGGAGCTGGCGACCGACTACCTGCAGGGCTTTCTGGAGATCGCCCGCCGGGTCGGCCCGGCCGAGGCGGCCTTGTCCCCGTCTGCGGCCGAAACGGCGGTGCGGGGATAAATGGTGATCCCGACAGGATTCGAACCTGTGACCCTCAGATTAGGAATCTGATGCTCTATCCTGCTGAGCTACGGGACCATGCTGCGTGTGCGGCGGGGACAGCTGAGCCATCCTGCCGGGCTTGATAGCAAACTGGCGTGAAAAATCAATTTCCTTTGGCGCACCGGCTTTTCGCAAGGGGCGGGGACAGGGCAGAGCCTCTCCCTGCGCCGGGACGTATCGAAGCCGTCTCGAATTTTGCGCAGGATTTTGCGAAATTCCGTCTCAATCTCGCGAAATTTCGAGTTTCCGCTCTCAATCCGGCCGGTCTCGGCTGCCGGCCGGTCTCAGGGTCCGCCGGTCGCTCGGCGAGTGGCCGAACCTCTCCTTGTAGTCGCGCGAGAAGCGGCCGAGATGGGAGAAGCCGCAGGAGAAGGCCGCCTCGGTCACGCTGGGGGCATCCCGGTGGGCGAGGAGCTGGTAATGCGCGGTGTCGAGGCGGGCATTGCGCAGCACCTGCATCGGGGACAAGCCGAAGACCCGCTGGAAGCCCTTTTGGAGAGTGCGGACATTGATGCCGGCGGCGCGGGCGATGTCGGCCAGGGTGATCGGCTCGGCGAGATTGGCGTGGATGTAGTCGAGCGCCAGGCGGATCGCCCGCGGCCGCGCCTGATGGTCGGCGCGCTCGATGATGTGGGTGATGTTGCTGCGCTGGAGCATCAGGAGCGCGTGGGCGAGGTCGTGCTCGGCGCGCAGGTCGCCGCCGCCGAGCGGTCGCTGGAACAGGCGGCCGCCCTCCACCGCCTCGACGCAGGCGGTGACCATGCGGTGCAGCTGCCGGCCCTGCGGCGAGGTGAGATCGACCTTCATGTCGAAGCGGACGGGACCGGGCAGCGGCGCGCCGACGAGATCGCGGGCGACGGTCTCCAGATGGGTGCGGTCGATCTGCACCAGGACCTTGCTGCAGCCCTCGCCCCAGTCGAGCCGCGCGGTCCGGTCCGGGTTGAGGATCGCGCCGGCCAGGGGCGTTGCCGTCATCTCCTCGCCGCGGTGCTGGATGCGGGTGCGGCCCGACAGCGGAAGGTGGAAGAGATAGAAGGAGCCGAGCAGGCCCGGATCGACGCTGACTTCCGCACCGTAGGAAAGATAGTTGACCGACAGGTTCAGCCCGCGCACCGCGTTGTGGCGCACGGACAGGCTGGCGCGGCGGTTGCCGATCTCCAGCCGGTGGTCGCAGAATTTCTGGCCGACCCGGTGGCGGGCCTCGTCGAGGTCGCTGGTGCGCAGCACCGGATGGCTCGCGAAGTACTCCCTCGGCGGCAGTGTCCGTTCGGCGGTCATGGCGTTCCCCGGGCTCGTTCAAGCCTCTTGGCCTGAGATGAACGCAAGTTCCTTGTGATATTTCAAGTCTAAAATATTTCGCCGCAACACGCGTTCGTTTTCTGGATAAGGGATTTTGCGGTTCCGGTGCAGGCTCGGGCGAACAAAACCGCAAAAACCCTATCCAGACGGAGCCTGCACAATGGAACCTGGCGTGACAAAGGCCGATGCCGGCCTCAACGGACATTCCTGGAACGTGGTGGGGCACACCTATGTGCCGAAGCTGAAGAGCGAGGACGCCTTCATCTGGCATGCGACGATCCCGGACGGGACCTTCGTGCCGCCGCATATCCACCCGACCCAGGACGAGTGGATCTACCTGATCGAGGGCAACCTGGAGGTCGAGTTCGGTGCGGACGTGGTGCGGGCCGGGCCGGGCGACACGGTGCGCATGCCGATGGGCATCGCCCACGGCATCTTCAACCGCTCGGGCAAGACCGCGCGCTGCGTCTTCGGCGTGTCGCCGGCACGCAAGCTCTACGAGCTGTTCACCGTGCTGGACGGGGTGACCGATCCGGCCGAGCTGGTGCGCCTGTCGGCCCTGCACGAGGTCGACTTCCTGCCGCCGCCGGAGGGTGCCTGACCAGCAACATGTCGGGCACGGGAGCGGGCGGCGTGCTGCGTCGTCTGTTCGCCCGGCTGATGAGCGGCTCCGCGGGGGACGGTTCGCCTGAGGCCGAGCCGCCGCGCCCGCCGCAGTCTTCACCCGAGAGCCAAGACGCGAGACCGATGCCCCTGCTGCCCCCCGCCCGAGACTGGGACGACGCCTTCGCCAACATGGCGCATGTGGCGAATTCGCACGAGCTGCCCGGCTTCTGGTCCGCGCGTGCGGCCGAGTACCGCGCCGCCATGCAGGCGGCCGGCCACCGGCTCGACCTCGACATCGCTTATGGCGCGCATCCGCGCGAGACCTACGACATCGTCTGGCCGCAAGGCACGCCGCGCGGCCTCGCCGTCTTCGTGCATGGCGGCTACTGGATGCGCCTCGACAAGTCCTACTGGACCGACTTCGCCGAAGGGGCGCGGGCGCGCGGCTGGGCCGTGTGCCTGCCGAGCTACACGCTGACCCCCGAGGCGCGCATCTCGCAGATCACCGGCCAGATCGCCCGGGCGATCGCCCATGCGGCGGCGCGGGTCGACGGGCCGATCCGCCTGTCGGGCCACTCGGCCGGCGGGCATCTGGTGACGCGGATGGTCTGCGCCGACAGCCTGCTGGAGGCGGGCGTGCGCAACCGCATCGAGCACACGCTGTCGATCAGCGGCCTGCACGACCTGCGCCCGCTGCTGCACACGGGCATGAACGACACGCTGCATCTCGACCTTGCCGAGGCGCGGGCCGAAAGCGCCGCGCTCGCCGAGCCGGGGCTGGCCGCTCCCCTGACCTGCTGGGTGGGCGGCGGCGAGCGGCCCGAATTCATCCGCCAGGCGAAGCTGCTCGCCGACATCTGGGGCGGGCTGGACGTGCCGGCGCGCGCCCATGTCGACGGCGAGCACAATCATTTCACGGTGCTGGAGGCCCTGAAGGACCCGGCATCGCCGATCACCGACGCCTTCGTCGGCTCCCCGGCGGGAGCGGCTGGCGCGCGCAAGACAGAACGGAGAAAGACCGCGATGGAGCCCGGTATCGTCAAGTCCCGCGAGAGCCTGGACCAGATCCGCTGGAACATCCTGGGCCAGACCTATGTGCCCAAGCAGATGACCGAGGAGTGTTTCTCCTGGCACGCCTCGCTGCCGCCCGGCACTTTCGTGCCACCGCATATCCACCCGGACCAGGACGAGTTCCTCTATATCCTGGAAGGGCGCTTCACCTTCCTGCTGGACGGCAAGGAGGCGATCGGCGAGCCGGGCGACCTGGTCAAGCTGCCGCGCGGCATCCCGCACGGGATCTTCAACAAGTCGGACAGCACCATCAAGACGCTGTTCTGGGTGACGCCGACGCTGCAGCTCTACGACCTGTTCTGGGCGCTGCACAACATGGGGCCGGGCGCGGATCCGGCCGAGATCGTCGCGGTGTCGGCCGCCCATGCCATCGACTTCCTGCCGCCGGAAGACAGCGGGGCGGGACAATGACCGTCCTCATCGCGGGCGCAGGCATCGGCGGGCTGACCACCGCGTTGATGCTGCACGAGCGCGGCATCAAGGTGCAGGTGGTGGAACAGGCGCCGCAGGTGCGCGAGGTCGGCGTCGGCATCAACACGCTGCCGCATTCGATCAAGGAACTGGCGGGTCTGGGGCTGCTGGACCGGCTGGACGAGGTGGGACTGAGGACCCGCGAGCTGCGCTACCTGACCCGCCAGGGCCAGGAAGTGTGGCGCGAGCTGCGAGGCCAGCATGCGGGCCACGCGTTCCCGCAATTCTCGATCCATCGCGGCCGGCTGCAGAAGGTGCTCTACGACGCGGCCGTGGAGCGGATGGGCAAGGACGCGGTGCTGACCGGGCTGCGGCTGTCCGGCTTCGTGCAGGACGAGGCCGGCGTCACGGCGCATTTCACCGATGCGGCGGAGGGCGTCGCCTCGCGCACGCTGCGCGGCGAGGTGCTGATCTGCGCCGACGGCATCCACAGCATGGGGCGCAAGCGCTTCTACCCCGACGAGGGTCCGCCGAGCTGGGCCGGCGTCGTGATGTGGCGCGGGGCGGCCGAATGGCCGGTGTGGGAGGACGGCGAGACGATGGCGATCGCCGGCGGTCTCGGCGCCAAGCTGGTGCTCTACCCGATCGCCCCGGCGAAGGACGGCCGGCAGCTGATGAACTGGGTGGTCAATGTGCGCGTTGCCGACGGCTCGGTGTCGCCGCCGCCGCCCGAGAGCTGGTCGCGCCAGGCGCCGCTGTCGCGGGTGCTGCCCTATGCAAGGCGCTTCACGGTGCCCGGTTTCGACGTGGAGGCCCTGGTGCGCGCCAGCGGCACGATCTTCGAATATCCGATGGCGGACCGCGACCCGCTGCCGCGCTGGACCCATGGCCGGGTGACGCTGCTCGGCGATGCGGCGCACCCGATGTATCCGGTCGGCTCCAACGGGGCGGCGCAGGCGATCCTCGATGCCAGGTGCCTGGCCGACCACATGGCGGCGGCCGAGCACCCGCGCGAGGCGCTCTACCGCTACGAGGAAGAGCGGCTGCCGAAGACGGCGGAGGTGGTGCGCACCAACCGACGCGGCGGGCCGGAGCGGGTGATCGACGAGGTGGAGCGGCTGAGCCCGCGCCGCTTCGACCATATCGACGATGTGCTGTCTTACGAGGACCGCAAGGCGATCGTCGAAGGCTATGCCAAGATGGCGGGCTTTGCCGCGCGCAAGGCCGGCTGAGGCACGAGACAAGACAAGAAGACCGGCGGACGGGAGGCCGGCAGGACGATACGGCAGGACGATACGGCAGGCAGGGGCGCTGCGCGCCTTGATGCCGCCAGAGGCAAATCGACCCCGACAAAGGGGCGAAAAGAGGGGAATGATCATGACTTGCACGTGGACGCGTAAACTGACCGGCCTTGCCGCGGGCGTCGCGCTGGGCGCCTTGATGAGCTCGGCGGCATGGGCCGAGGACATCAAGATCGGCATGGTGGTGACGCTGTCGGGCCCGCCCGCAGCGCTCGGCCAGCAGATCGTCGACGGTTTCCAGCTGGCGCTGGAGCAGAACGGCGGGCAGCTCGGCGGCCAGCCGGTCAGCCTGATCGTCGAGGACGACGAACTGAAGCCGGACGTGGCGCTGCTCAAGGCACGCTCGCTCATCGAGCGCGAGCAGGTCGACTTCGTCGTCGGCACCGTGTTCTCGAACATGCTGCAGGCGATCTTCAAGCCGGTGGTGGAGGCCGAGACCTTCCTGATCAGCCCGAATGCCGGCCCCTCGACCTTCGCCGGGCGCAACTGCAACCCGTATTTCTTCGTCACCTCCTACCAGAACAACCAGCCGGCCGAAGTCAGCGGCATGATCGCGACGGAGGAGGGGTTCCAGAACGTCTTCGCCATGGTGCCGAACTACCAGGCCGGCAAGGACAATGTCGAAGGCTTCAAGCAGACCTTCTCGGGGACGCTGGCGGACGAGGTCTATACCCCGCTCGGCCATCAGGACTTCTCGGCCGAGATCGCCCGCATCTCCACCTCGGGCGCCGACGCGCTGTTCGCCTTCATGCCGGGCGGGATGGGCGTGCGGCTGGTCAAGCAGTTCGACGCGGCGGGCCTGTCCGACAAGATGAAGTTCCTGTCGGTCTTCACCACGGACGAATCGACGCTGCCGGGCCAGCAGGACGCAGCGGTCGGCTTCCTGTCCGCCGGGTCCTGGGCGCCGGATCTCGACAACGAGACCAACAAGGCCTTCGTCGCGGCTTTCGAGGAGAAATACGGCTATGTGCCGGGCTCCTACGCCGCCCAGTCCTATGACGCGGCGCTCTTGATCGCCAGCGCGCTGGAGAAGACCGGCGGCAACACGGACGACAAGGAGGCCATGCGCACGGCGCTGGAGGCGGCCGAATTCGCCTCGGTGCGCGGCAAGTTCTCCTTCAACACCAACCACTATCCGATCCAGGACTTCCACATGCTGACGGTGGTGAAGCGGGACGACGGCAAATACGCCACGTCCTTCGTGCGCAAGGTCGTCTCGGACTACAAGGACAGCCTGGCCCAGGACTGCAAGATGTAAGGAGCTTCCGCCGGCCCTTCCGGCGGGGATGGCGACTGGCGCGCGCGGGCTGGCAGTCATCCGAATCTGAAGTTCGTCACCTTTCGCGGCATGCTCCGTACGAACTTCAGATTCGATAAGATGACTGGCAAGCATGTGTTTCCAGTGTGGTTTTCGAATTTGACATACGCTCTGTGGGTGCTGCCTGACTGAGGCGTATGTCAAATTCACCACACTGGGGTTCGCGCGCGTTTTTTTTGGGAGGGAGGGGCTGAGGGAACCGTGCCGGCCAAACTCAGTCCAAGACGACCGGACAGCGGACGAGGAGCCAGTCCCTCGACAGGCGTCGCTGATCGAGGGCGCGCTTCAACCGGTCGCTGATGAAGAAGTCATCTACAATGAGTTTGTCCCACCACAGATCGGGGCCTTCGAGCGCCGCCCCGGAGAAAACAGCCAGGGGCTTGTCGCGACGTGCCCTTGGCACTCGCCAGCGACCCAGCGCAACTTGATCCAGGTTCGCGCTCTTCTCCGGCAGGAGGGCGTCCTTCTTGTTGCCCTGGCTGAGATAGAAGAACTCGCCCGGCATGGGCGTCTTGCCGTCCGGATGCCACAGGCGCACGGGATAGAGCGCGCCCTTGCCCATGTCGAAGCTCCGCACCACCTCGGCGCTTTCGCCCGCCAGGAAAATGAAGCCGTTGGAAAAGATCTGCGGCACGCGTTGTTTGTGCGCCGACGGATGGCTGTTCGGGAGCGGATAATTGTCTGTCGGAAACCGGTCCTGCGGCAGGAACCAGCCGATCTTGGTCTGTCCCATCGCTTCCAGGATCGGCTCCGGCGTTCTTCCGCCATTCTCGAATTCTTCGCGCGGTACCCAACCACGCGAGTTCAATATGCCGTGGCCTTGCACCAACCAGATGCACGGCTCATGTGGGGGTCCGCCGTCCGCGCCCAATAGGTCTCTCCCCTTACCGTTGTCCGCAAGATTTCCCGTCTTCATATACGAGAGGTCGTCGGTGCAACCAGCCGGAATTTTCCTGCATGTGCGCGCATCTTCCGGTGGCAAACTGCTTAGCCGGCTTGCGATGGCGGGCGGGCCGGGGCTAGGATGGGCCATCGACCGAGTGGCAACTAGGGATCCGGGCGCTTCGCCGCAGGACCGAGCGTTGCAGAAACCGGGGGAGTTCCCCGGCTGCACCCAAGGGACAAAAGCTCAGGGGAGGAGACGTCGAGATCAACCGCGCATCGCGCAAGGGGGGGTCTCAATGACGCTTGCCTCTCTGTGTCTCGTCGTTCTCGCATCCTTCATCCATGCCACCTGGAATCTCCTGGCGAAACGGGCGGCCCATGCCGGCGCGGCCTTCGTCCTCGCCTATAACGTCGTCGCCTGCATCGCCTATGCGCCCTGGGTGATCTACCTGCTGGCCAAGGGCGGCATCGCCTGGACGGCGATGGGCGCCGCCTTCATCGTGCTGAGCAGCCTGATCCATCTCGCCTATAGCCTGTGCCTGCAGCGCGGCTACCAGGTGGCCGACCTTTCGGTCGTCTATCCGGTAGCGCGCGGGACGGGGCCGATGCTCTCCAGCCTCGGGGCCTTCGTGCTGCTGGGCGAGGTGCCGACCGGCACCGGCGTCGTCGGTCTGCTGCTGGTGGTCGCCGGCATCCTGCTGATCTCGACGCAAGGAAAGATCGCCGCCTTCACCCGCCCCGGCGGGCAGGCGGGCCTGCGCTGGGGGACGGCGACCGGCGGGTTCATAGCCGGCTACACGGTGGTCGACGCGGTGGCGGTGAAGTCGCTCGGCATCGCGCCGGTGGTGCTGGAATGGGTGTCGAACCTGTTGCGGTTCTTCATGCTGCTGCCGGTGGTGATGGCGCGCCCGCGCCAGGCGATGGCGGCGATGTGCGGCCACTGGTGGACGGCGGTCGGGGTCGGGCTGCTGGCCCCGGCGTCCTATATCCTGGTGCTCGCCGCCCTGAGCGACGGCGCGCCGCTCAGCCCCGTCGCGCCCTTGCGGGAGATGTCGATGATGGTCGGCGCCCTGATGGGCATGGTGATCCTGCGCGAAAGCGTCGGCCCGTTTCGGCTCGCCGGCTGCGCGGTGCTGATCGCCGGCGTCGTCCTGCTCTCGGCTTCGTGAGGGCGGGCGCTAGCCTTGCGTGGCGAGCTGGAGGCGCGTCGGACCGGACCGCGGGCGCTGCTCCTTCGACGCCTTCTTGTCCTCGTAGAGCCGCGCGTCGGCGAGGGAGAACAGCCGGTCGCCGCTGGCCGGTTCCTCGCCGGACCCCGCAAGACCGATGGCGGCGGATATCGGCACGGTGCCCTCGCCGAGCGGCAAGGGAGACGAGGCCACCTTGCGGCGGATCGCCCGGGCGAGCGTCTCGGCCTCGGCAAGGGACGTGCCGGGGAGCAGCAGGGCAAACTCGTCGCCGCCGAGCCGTGCGACCAGATCGCCGGGCCTTGCGCAGGAGAGCAGAACTTGCGCGAAATGCGCCAGCGCCCGGTCGCCGGCTAGATGGCCGAAGCGGTCGTTGAGGGGCTTGAAGTCGTTGAGATCGATCAGGATCAGGCTCCAGGGACGGATCTCCGCCTGCTGCTGCAGCAGATCCGCGCGGGCCGCGAAGGCGCGGCGGTTGGCAAGGCCCGTCAGGGCATCGGTCTCCGAAAGACCCTTCAGTTGCCGGTGGAGACTGTCGACGGCCATCAGCGCGAAGCCGAGGTTCCAGACGATGCCGCTGAACACCGTGCAGAGCAGGGCGTAAGAGGCGAGCGCGTAATAGACCTCGTAGTCCAGCATGCCGGCGAGCACCGCCCCGTTCGAGCCGACGACGAGGAGCTGGCCGGCAAGCGCCACGGCGAAGGCGGTGGCGGCGATCACCGCGCCGATGCCGGAGATCCGGTTGCGCAGCAGCTGGACGAGGCAGGCCAGCATCACGGCGGACTGGCCCGAGGCGTAGACGATGGCGCGGCCGCGGCCGCTGTCGTGCAGGGCGATCATCACGGCGGCGGCGGCGAGGGTGAACGCGACGGCCACGGCCCATCCGCCCTGCCGATGCTCGAACCGCCGCAATCCGATCCAGAATTGCGAGAACCCGAGGATGACGATCGTGTTGCCGAGGACGGCGGGCACCAGCGCGCCGGCATTGCCCTGCGTCGCCAGCACGAGGCCGCCCACCAAGGACAACAGTGTCCCCGCGAGCCAGTATTGGGCGGCAGTGTGCGGGCGGTATATCCAGGCGAACCCGGCCCAGACCGCGGTCACGGCCAGCGAGTTGAGGAAGATCAGGATATAAAGGGTCTGAAAGTCGAGATGCGGCATCGGTCTCATCCTGTCGCCTCCCAGTAGGAGAGGGCGGATGAACATCGGCTGAACCGGATCGCTACAATTTTAGGGATCGGCGCTGGAGACGCGAGTGGGCGCGGGCGAACCTGAAGCCGCAGGCACCGGCTGCGGTGGGCGCTTTCGGCCAGTGATTTCAACGCAAGGGGGAAATTGGTGGAGCCGAGGGGAATCGAACCCCTGACCTCTGCAGTGCGATTGCAGCGCTCTCCCATCTGAGCTACGGCCCCGCTCTTTGAGCGTGAGCGGCATTTAGGAGAGGGCGGGTGCCCCTGTCAAGCATTTCCCCGGTGCGCGGGGACAGCCTGTAGACAAGCCGTGCGCGCGGCCCGGGACGCGGGTCTTTGGAGCCTTGCGGCGGGCGCGCGCGGCGGCTACATGAGGGGAAATCGCCCGTTTGTCCAAGCCCTCGACGGTCCAATCCGGAGACCCGCCGCCCATGCGTGCCATCCTCGACGTGATCTTCCTCATTCTCAATCTCTATACGTGGGTGATCATCGCCAGCGCGATCTTCTCCTGGCTCTATGCCTTCAACGTGATCAACTCGCGCAACCAGTTCGTCGCGATGATCGGGCAGGTGCTCTACAACCTGACCGAACCGCTGTTGCGGCCGATCCGCCGCTACGTGCCGGCGATGGGCGGGCTCGACCTGTCGCCGATCGTGCTGCTGCTCGGCATCTTCCTGCTGCAGCGGGTGCTGGCCTATTACGTCTATCCCAACGTCTTCTGACGCTTGGGCCGGCCCGGCCGCGATGACCGGCGACGCCGAGACCGCCTGGAGTACGACGCGGGACGGGGTGCGCCTTGCGGTGCGGGCAACGCCGCGCGCCGCCCGCGACGGCATCGACGGGGTGACGCGGCTGTCCGACGGGCGGGCCGTGCTCTGCGTGCGGGTGCGGGCGGTCGCCGACAAGGGCGCGGCCAACAAGGCGGTCGCCGACGTGCTGGCCGCGGAACTCGGCCTTGCGAAGCGCGACGTGCGGCTGACCGCGGGCGCGACGGCGCGGCTCAAGACGTTTCTCCTTGCCGCCCGCGATGACGCGGATGCGCAAGCGATTGCCGCTCGCCTTGCCGACATCGCCGGCGGCGGGCAGTTAAGGTAGTCGGACTTTGCCCAACTCTGCCCAACTCTGCCCAACTTTGACGGTGTTTCCGGAGGTTCCATGACTGCAAAGCTGATCGACGGCAAGGCGCGGGCGGCGCGCCTGCGCGCCGACGTGCGCGAGGCGGTGTCCGCGCTGAAGGCCGATCACGGCGCGATGCCCGGCCTTGCGGTGGTGCTGGTCGGCGAGGATCCGGCGAGCCAGGTCTATGTCGCCAACAAGGTGCGCCAGACCGAGGAATGCGGCATGCGCTCGATCGAGCACCGGCTGCCGGCGGAGACGCCCGAGGCGGAGCTGCTCGACCTGGTGGCGCGGCTCAATGCGGACCCGGAGGTCGACGGCATCCTGGTGCAGATGCCGCTGCCGGCGCAGATCGACACGGACAAGGTGGTGCTGGCCATCGACCCGGCCAAGGACGTCGACGGGCTGCACCCGACCAATGCCGGGCGGATCGTGCTCGGCCGGCCGGGCCTGGTGCCCTGCACGCCGAAGGGCTGCGTGATGCTGGCTCGCGAGGCGCATGGCGGCGACCTCTCCGGCCTCGACGCGGTGGTGCTCGGCCGCTCGATCCTGGTGGGCAAGCCGGTGGCCTTGCTGCTGCAGAACGCCAATTGCACGGTGACCATGGCGCATTCGCGCACGCGCGGCATCGCCGAGCTGTGCCGGCGGGCCGATATCCTGGTGGCGGCCGTCGGCCGGCCGCAGATGGTGCGCGGCGACTGGGTGAAGCCCGGGGCGACGGTGATCGATGTCGGCATCAACCGGGTGCCGGCGCCCGAGCGCGGCGAGGGCAAGACGCGCCTCGTCGGCGACGTCGCCTTCGAGGAGGCGGTGAAGGTCGCCGGGGCGATCACGCCGGTGCCGGGCGGCGTCGGGCCGATGACCATCGCCTGCCTGCTGGCGAACACGGTGCAGGCGGCCTGCGCCCGCCGGGGCCTGCCGGCGCCGGCGCTGTAAGGTCAGCGTGGATCTGAGGGCGCTGCCGGTAGGCCGTCGGCTCCTTGGTCCCGGATCGCGACTGCCGAGGGTGCCAATGGGTCGCGGCGCCGTCGCCCCATCCTCGGCCGTCACCCCGGCCGCAGGCGAAGCCGGAGAGCCGGGTCCTATTCATTTCCAGAGCTCCTGCTGGTTCCCTCTCCGAAAACGAAAAAGCGCGCCGGAGGGCGCGCTTCTCGTTTGTGCGAAGGGCTTGTGGCGCCGATCAGGCGCGGTTGGCGTGTTCGCCCGTCGGAGCCGGGACCAGGACGGCGAGCATCAGCCGGTAGGGCAGGAGCAGGGCGGCGGCGACCAGCAGCTTCACCGCGAAATCGCCGGCGGCCCAGGACAGCCAGCGCGGCAGCTCCAGGGCGAAGACGCCGAGGAAGGGCGCGGCGGAGGTCGCGAACTCGTCGCCATAGCCGAGCAGCGGGGTCGCCGCGAGCGAGAAGGCGAGGCCGAAGAACAGCACCGTGTCGAGGATCGAGGCCAGCGTCGAGGAGACGGCCGGGGCGAGCCACCAGGTGAAGCGGCGCAGCCGGTCGAAGACGGCGATGTCGAGCAGATGGGCCATCAGGAAGGCCGAGCCGGAGGCGACCGCGATGCGCGGCGTCGCAAGCCACACCGACAGCAGCACGGCGAGGGCAAAACCGACCAGCACGACCTTGCGCGCGGCCCGCGGGCCGAAGCGGCGGTTGGTGAGATCGGTGACGAGGAAGGCGGCCGGATAGGTGAAGGCGCCCCAGGTCAGCAGGTCGGCAAGGTTCAGCCCGCCGAGAGTCGCTTCCAGCGGATACTGGACCAGGATGTTGGAGGCGACGACGACGACCGCCATGGCAAGGACCGCCGGGACGGCCTGCGCGAGGGTGAAGGGTGCCGGGGCGAAGCGGGTCTGCGTCATGTCGTTCGTTCCTGACCTTCGGCCGTGCGTCGGCCGGATACGGTGCGGCCCGGCCGACGCCGGAAGGGCGACCGGGAAACGCGAAAAGAGGCGCCATGGCGCCTCCTGCAAGCTCGATCGTCGAGGATCGCATCAGGTCCGGCGGGCCGAGCCTGCCGGACGCGCCAGCGTATCAGGCCGCGGCGGCCGAAGCGGCCAGGCGACGCTTGATCTCGGTGCGCAGGATGCGGGCCTTCGGCGACAGGTCGCTCTCGGCAGCCTTCAGAAGGAAGGCGTCGAGGCCGCCGCGATGCTCGACCGAGCGCAGGGCATGCGCGGAGATGCGCAGCTTGTAGGTCTCGCCCAGCGCGTCGGAAATCAGCGACACGTTGCACAGGTTCGGCAGGAACCGGCGGCGCGACTTGTTGTTGGCGTGGCTGACGTTGTTACCGGTCATCACGTCCTTGCCGGTGAGTTCGCAACGGCGTGCCATGGGACACCTTTTTCTTTCTTCTCGGAGCGAGCCCCGATCGTTTCAAGACGGGGCGGATGCCCCTGCTGGAGATTGCCGGGGCGTTCGCGGACCCGCACGGCCCGGCGCCCATTGTCCGGCAATGGTCGAAAAGTCGGCCTGCTATACGGGGCGAGCGACGCGCCGTCAAGGCGTCTTGCACGCGAAATCGCGCGAAAGCGGCGGGCCGTCCGCGCGCCGGCGCCCGAGGATGCAAGTCCCGATACCGCAAGAGTGGCGCGGGCGCAACGCGGCGTGCCCATCGTCCGATGAGGCCTCGGCGGCATTTGCAGTCCGTTAACCATGCGGTTACCGTGTTTCGCGAGAATGCCAGCACGAACGGTTCGCCGTCCCGCAGGGTTTCAGTCGCCAAGCCGGCCTCTTGCGGAGAGAAGCTTTACGTCCCCCCGGGCGTCCCTTTTCGGTCTTGTCGGGCCGGTTCTTTCGGGTCCATCGGGCCCGCCGTGTCCTTAAAGCTCAAGGGCGCGCGTGCATCGGCGACGGCCGCCGAAGCGGGTGCGCAGGCAGGGCCGGAAGTCGAGTGTGTTGTCCGGCCGGCCGCGGCCGTGCGGAGTGTGAGGTTCCGATGTCCAGGCTCTTCCTTTCGTCTGCAAGGTCACAGGCCCGCCGCCTGCTTCCCGCAGGGCTGGCCGCCGCCGCGATGCTGGCCGCCCCGCTGGCAGCCGGCCCGGCCAGCGCGGAGACCGCGCGGCTCGGCGGCGTCTACGATATCTCCGTCTCCGGCTTCAAGATCGCCCGCGGCTCGCTGTCGCTGGTGCTGCAGGCCAACGCCTATTCGGCCAAGGTCGGCATGGAGCCGGCCGGCATCGGCACGCTGTTTTCCGCCGGCAAGGGCGGGGCGGAGGCCTCCGGCTGGGTGTCGGGGAAGAAGGTGGTGCCGTCGAGCTACAAGATGGCCTCGCGCGCGGCCGACCGCGACTTCTTCGTCGACCTGGCGCAGGGCTCGGGCAAGGTGCGCTCGATGCGCGTGACGCCGAAGTTCAAGCCCAATCCGGAGCGGATCGAGGTCACCAAAAAGCACACGCGCAACGTCGTCGACCCGCTCAGCGCCATCCTGATGCCGGTGAAGGCGGCCAAGGGCCAGCCGGACGCCGCGGTCTGCGACCGCCGCATCCCGGTGTTCGACGGCTGGACGCGCTTCGACATCCAGCTCGGCTTCAAGGAAATCCGCGAGGTCTCGGGCAAGGGCTACGACGGCAAGGTGGTGGTGTGCTCGGCGCGCTGGATCCCGGTCGCCGGCCATCGCCCCTCCACCAAGTCGGTGAAGTACATGGCCGAAAACCGCCGCATGGAAGCGTGGCTGGCACCGCTCGGCTCCGGCCGCGTCTTCGTGCCCTACCGCATCGAGATGGGCACCAACAGCGGCACGCTGGTGGTGGAGCCGCGCCAGCTCGACTTCAAGCCCGGCCAGGACCAGGCCGCCCGCTGAGACGAAAAACAGCTGCGGGCCGCCCCCCGATTTCGCAAGCGCCGGCGCGGATCGCTCCCGCCGGCGCTTGCATTTTCGCCTCGCGCACGCCATGTCGACGCGGCGGGCAACTTGACAGCGGCAGCCTCCCTCGCCAGTGTCGCGCCGCAAACGACCCGGCGGCGGCATGAGGCCGCGCCGCAGACTTTCTGGACCGGTACACCGATGCACAGCTTCCTCGAGTTCGAAAAACCCGTCGCCGACCTGCAGGGCAAGGTCCATGAGTTGCGGTCGGTCGCGGGTTCGGGCGAGGCGGTCGAGGTGTCGGGCGAGATCGAGCGGCTGGAAAAGAAGGCCGAGCAGACGCTGCGCGACCTCTATTCGCGGCTGACGCCCTGGCAGAAGACGCTGGTGGCGCGCCATCCGGACCGCCCGCACGCGGCGGACTACATCACCGGGCTGATCGAGGACTTCACGCCGCTGGCCGGCGACCGCAGCTATGCCGAGGACGCGGCGATCATCGCCGGCATCGGCCGGTTCCGCGGCCGCTCGGTGGCGATCCTGGGCCAGGAGAAGGGCGCCGACACCCAGTCTCGGCTCAAGCACAATTTCGGCATGGCGCGGCCCGAGGGCTACCGCAAGGCGGTGCGCATCATGCAGATGGCCGAGCGGTTCTCGCTGCCGGTCGTCTCCTTCGTCGACACCGCCGGCGCCTATCCGGGCATCGGCGCCGAGGAGCGCGGCCAGGCCGAGGCGATCGCCCGCTCGACCGACGCCTGCCTGGCGTTGGGGACGGCGAACATCGCCGTCATCATCGGCGAGGGCGGCTCGGGCGGGGCCATCGCCATCGCCACGGCCAACCATGTCGCCATGCTGGAACACGCGATCTACAGCGTGATCTCGCCGGAGGCCGGCGCCTCGATCCTGTGGCGCGACAGCGCCAGGGCGCAGGACGCGGCCACCAACATGAAGATCACCGCGCAGGACCTGATCCAGCTCAAGGTGATCGACGAGATCGTCGAGGAGCCGCTGGGCGGCGCGCACCGGGCCAAGGCCATCGTCATCGACCGCGCGGGCGGGGCCATCGACAAGGCGCTGGCCCGGTTCGACGGCATGAGCGGCGCCGAGATCCGCGCCCATCGCCGCGACAAGTTCCTGGCCATCGGCCGGTCGCTGTAAGCTCCGCCAGGGGCTTCGATCACGATCTGCCGCCAAAACGCCAGAATCTTGCGTCAGCAAGGCGCGAGAATTGCGAAATCCGTCCGCAGGGCGTGCGCCGGAACAGTTGCGTTTCCGGCCGCCGCTGAGGGCAGGACCGCTGGCGGGGTAACTCCCTAGTGACTGGAAGCGCGGGCCGCGCCGCCCGATAGTGGCGGCACGGCAGGCACGCGTGATGTCGCCGGGACGTGATTTCGAGCGCAGTTTCGAATATGGTTTCGGGCAGAATTTCGGGCAGACAGGCATGATGGTGCAGGGGATCGCGCGGCTTCGCACAAACACCCGCAGGACGCTTGTGGCGCTGGCGCTTGCCGGCGCGCTCGCCGGTTGCCAGGCCGACGAGATGATTACCACCGGGCCGAAGCACCTGCGCGAGATCAGCGCCAGCATCCGGCAGAAGATGCCGGGTCTCGACATGTCGACGACCAGTCCGATCATGCTGCGCATCTTCAAGGAAGAATCCACCCTTGAAGTGTGGAAGCAGACGCGCTCGGGGCGCTACGCGCTGCTGGAGACCTTCGAGATCTGCAAGTGGTCCGGCGAACTGGGTCCGAAGATCAAGGAAGGCGACCGCCAGGCGCCGGAAGGCTTCTACGAGATCACGCCGGCCCTGATGAACCCGAATTCCAGCTATCACCTGGCATTCAACCTCGGCTATCCCAACCAGTTCGACCGCTCGCACAACCGCACCGGCACGCATCTGATGGTGCATGGCGCGTGCTCCTCGCGCGGGTGTTACGCGATGACCGACCAGCAGGTGCAGGACATCTACGGCCTGGCGCGCGAGAGCTTCAAGGGCGGCCAGCGTTCGTTCCAGGTGCAGGCTTTCCCCTTCCGCATGACCGCGGAGAACATGGCCAAGCACCGCAAGTCCGAACACTACGAGTTCTGGCGGATGCTGAAGAGCGGCTACGACCATTTCGAGGTCACCAAGCAGCCGCCTAAGATCGACGTCTGCGAGAAGCGTTATGTCTTCGACGCAGTGCCGCTGGTGGAGGGCGTGCCCTTCCGCGCCACCGCCAAATGCCCGGAATACGACATTCCCGACGCCATCGAGGTCGCAGTCGCGCAGAAGCAGCGCAAGGACGACCAGAAGATCATCGAGATCGCCGCGGCAGAGGAACGGGCCGAGCGCCGGCGTGCGCAGATCGCCGCGCTCTTCGGCAACAGCGACGCGGACAAGGCCGACGAGACGCCAGAGACGTCGGGCGAGACGACCCCGGCGGCGGGTGCGAGCCAGCCCGTCGCGGTCGCCGCGACCACGGCGGCGCCTGCCGCTGCAACGGCCCCGGCAGCTGCAGCCACGGCGGCGGCAGACACGGCGACGACCGAGGCCGCCACCGAGGCCGCCACGCAGCAGACGGCCTTCGCTGCGACCGAGAAGAAGACGTCCGGCGGGTTCTTCAGCCGGCTGTTCTCAGGGGGCGGCTCGCAGGAGGCGGACGCTGCCGAAGGCACGCCGGATCCGGATGCGCCGGTGCCACCCGCCAAGCCCTGATCATTGGGGTCGGCGCAGGCCCTACGCCCAGATCGCCATGCGCAGGCCTTTCGCGTCGCGCTCCGGCGCGCGCGGGAACGGCGTGGCGCGCCCCTGCGCGATCCGCTCGGCGATCACCGCGTTGACGCAGGCGTCGATCAGATCGTCGCGGCCGGCCCCGGAGGGCGGGCGCTGGCGCAGGAACGCCTCGTCGTAGCCATGGCGGCACAGAAGGGCGATGCGCTCCTCGAGGCCCGGCATGCTGGCCGCGCTTTTCACCTTTTTCGGCAGGCTCATCGCCCGTTCGCCGTTGAGCCGCCAGAAGGCGAGCTCCGGGTGGACCTCGAAGACCCGCGCCTCCAGCGCCGGGGTCATAAGCGCGTCGATCTCGCGGATCTTCGGGAAGAGGTGGAAGGCCTGGCGCGAGACCTTGCGCGGCGGCTCGGAACTGGCGAGCGCGACGGCGCAGGCCTCGCCATAGTCCTCGCAGAAGACGGCGGCACGCGAGGGCACGGAAAAGACCGAGGACTGGCGCTCGCCGAGCAGCGGGCGCACGCAGCGCTCCGGTCCGCGCCCGCCAAGGCCGGCGCGCTCGGGCAGGCCGATGGGCATGTCGACGGCAAGGACGGAAATGTCCGGATCGGCGAGGAGCTCCGCGAAACGCGGGAGCTGCAACAGCGTGTGGCGCGGCGGGGCGTCCGGCGCGGCGTAGTCGCGCAGGACCGCGATCCATCCCGAGCGGCAGCCGTCGATGCCGGCGACCCGCAGCATGGCTCCCGTTTTCCGGCCGCTCAGGCGCGCAGCGGCGCGTCGAGCACGCGCCGGCAGGAGACGAGCGCCATCGGGTTGATCAGCGAGGACTGCTCGTCGGCCAGCAGCAGGTCGCGGGCGTGGCGCTTGACCGAGCGGGCGACCATCTCGAACACGGTGGCGGCGGAGCGCTTCAACACGGTCTCGTCGTCGAGCCCGGCCATCAGGCCGGCGGTGAACATGGCGGCCATCAGATCGCCGGTGCCGTGCGGCGCGTTCGGCACCAGTCCATGCTCGGCGGCGATGGTGGCGCGCGGCGTCACCAGCAGGTTGCAGGTGGAGTTGCGGCGCATGGCGGGCGCGGAGGTGACCAGCACGCGCTGCGGCCCGAGCGCGCGGGCGGCGGCGATGGTGTCGGCCTCGCTGTCGATGCGGCGGCCGCTCATCCATTGCAGTTCGAAGAGGTTGGGCGTCGCCACGTCGGCGAGTGGCAGCAGCGTGTCGCGCACGGCGGCGGCGGTTTCCGGCGGCACGTAGAGATCGCCGTCGTCGCCGCTGATCGGATCGCAGAGATAGAGCGCTCGCGGATTGGCCTTGCGCACCGCCGCGACCAGGCGGGCGACAGCCGCGGCCTGCGAGGGACTGCCGAGATAACCGGAGACGACCGCGCCGATGCGCGGCAGCAGGTCGGCGCCAATCAGGTTGTCGGCGAGCGCGGCAAAGCCTTCATCGTCCTGTACATGGCGGTGGCCGCGCCCCTCGTCCGGGTTCCACGGCAGCAGGATGGTGGGAAGGAACCAGACCTGGTGGCCGAGCCGTTCCAGCGCGAAGAGCGTGACGCGGCCGCCGACGGAGCCGCGCACCACCTGCGAATTGACGACGAGGACGTCGCGCGCGTCGGCCGCGGCGGGCATGAGCTTGGTCATTCCGCAGCGGACCGTTCGCCGCCGAAGCGGTTGCGGATATAGTCGTCGACCATCGCCTTGAACTCCTCGGCAATGCCGGTGCCGCGCAGGGTCGCCACCTTCTTGCCGTCGACGAAGACGGGGGCGGAGGGCGCCTCGCCGGTGCCGGGCAGGGAAATGCCGATATCGGCGAACTTGCTCTCGCCCGGACCGTTGACGATGCAGCCCATCACCGCGACGTTGAGCGCCTCGACGCCGGGATATTTCTCGCGCCACACCGGCATGGAGCGGCGGATGTCGTCCTGGATGTCGCGGGCGAGCTCCTGGAACACCGTGGAGGTGGTGCGGCCGCACCCCGGGCAGGCGGCAACCACCGGTATGAAGGCGCGGAAGCCCATCACCTGCAACAGCTCCTGCGCCACCTGCACCTCGCGGGTGCGGTCGCCGCCGGGCTCCGGCGTCAGCGACACGCGGATCGTGTCGCCGATGCCCTGCTGCAGCAGGATGCCCATGGAGGCGGCGGAGGCGACGATGCCCTTGGTGCCCATGCCGGCCTCGGTGAGGCCGAGATGTAGGGCATAGTCGCAGCGCGCGGCGAGATCCGCATAGACGGCGATGAGGTCCTGGACCTGGCTCACCTTGGCCGACAGGATGATCTTGTCGCGGCCCATGCCGAGCTCCTCGGCCCTTGCGGCCGACAGAAGCCCGGAACGCACGATGGCCTCGCGCATCACCGTCGCGGCCGAGACGGGCGCGGGGCTGGCGGCGTTCTCGTCCATCAGGTGGGTCAGCAGCTCCTGGTCGAGCGAGCCCCAGTTGACGCCGATGCGCACCGGCTTGTCATGCTTCAAGGCGATCTCGACGATCTCGGAGAACTGCCGGTCGCGCTTGTCGCGAAAGCCGACATTGCCGGGATTGATGCGGTATTTCTCCAGCGCCTCGGCACAGGCCGGATGATCGCCGAGGAGCTTGTGGCCGATATAGTGGAAGTCGCCGACCAGCGGCACATGGACGCCGATCCGCTCCAGCCGTTCGCGGATGCGCGGCACGGCGGCGGCGCTCTCGTCGCGGTCGACGGTGATGCGCACGATCTCGGACCCGGCCCGCGCCAGCGCCGAGACCTGGGCGACGGTGGCGTCGATGTCGGCGGTGTCGGTGTTGGTCATCGATTGGACGACGACCGGGGCGCCGCCGCCGACGGTGACCGAGCCGACCTTCACCGGGACCGAGACGCGCCGTGCGGCCGGTCCGGCCTGCGTTTCGCGGATGGGGCTGTTGCTCTGCATGTCGCCGATCGTCCCGATCTTGCGGAAGGCCTGCGCCCCCGCCCTGCAAGGATACCGCCGATTGAATAGGGCGCGCCACGTGCTTTCGCAAGGCCGCAGCAGGGGTACCGCCCGCGCCTGCTTGACGCGGGCGGTGCGAGGTCGCATCTCAGGGGCTCCATTTTCTCGAATAGGGGCAGGGAGCCCGCCCATGCTGCTCGTCGTTCTCAGCCGGACCTTAGAGCTTGCCCGCGACCGGTTCGGAACGCTGTTCGCCGCCGGCTGGGGCTACATGCTGCTGCTGCTGGCGCTGAACCTGGCGATCAGCGGCCAATTGATGCCGGAAACGGGCTTTTCCACCGGCTCCTACATGATGGAGCCGCTGGCCGGCGCGGCGGCAGGCGACGACCGCGAGCGGGCGCTGCGCATCCTGGCGGGGCTGGCCAATATCGCCACCGGCTTTTCCATCGCGGTTGCCTATCTGCGGCGCATCCTGCTCGGCGAGCGGGCGTTTCCGCTCGCCTTCGGTGCCCGCAACCTGCGGGTCGCCTGGAAGCTCTTGCTGCTCGGCACGCTCGCCGGCGTCTTCTTCGTGCCGATGCTGCTGGTCGCCGGCCTGTTGCTGCCGGTGATGGCGCCGGCCGGCTTCGCCCTGCTGCTGGGCAGCCCGTTCCTGACGGTGATGCTGGTGCAGCGCCTGTCGCTGGTGCTGCCGGCCGCCGCGCTGGACGACCGCATGTCGCTGGGCGAGTCCTGGCGCCTGACCGCCGGCATCGGCTGGGCGCTGGTTCTCGCAGCCCTCGTCGTGGCGCTGCTGGCCGCCCTGGTGTCGGGCTTGTGGGTCGGCCTGGTCTGGCTGGTCGGCGAGGCTTTCGTGCCGGCGACGGGCCTCGCTGCGGAGCTGCGCTCGGCGCTGGTGCCGATGGGCGTGATGGTGATCGTCACCTGGCTGTTCGCCTCGATGCACGCCACCGCCTATGCGCTGACGCGCGAGCGTTTCGTGGAGCAGGTCGGCCTGAAGATCGCTGACGCGGAACGGGCGGCAGAACGGCGGGCGGAGGCCGGCCGCGACAAGGCACGCCAGGCGGTGCGTTCGGTCATCGAGAGCCGCTCCCGCCGGGATTGAGGCCGCATCTTCCCTGCATTCCTTCGCATCCGCAGCACGATCATGGCTTGCCTGGGGCGCCCGCCTGTCGCAGAAGTGGAAGGTCTTTTGAAGGGGGCTCCATGTTTGCAAGGACAACCGCCCGGCTGTTCACCGGTGCGTTCAAGGCATTGTTTTCCGATTTCGACGCATTCCTGCGGATCGTCTGGGCCTGGTACGCGCTGGTCGCCGTGCTCGGCGTGCTCGGGACGTTGCTCGCCGCCAATTCCTTCGTCGTCATCTTCGTGACCTCGGGCGTTTGGGTGTGCTCCTCCGCCTCCATCGCCGTCGCCTGGCACCGCAACCTGCTGCTGGGCGAGCGGCCCGGGCCGGTGAATCTCAGCTTCGGCCGGCGCGAGATCGCCTATCTCGGCAAGACGCTGCTGGTGTCCCTGATCGGTCTGATCCCGGCCATCGTGGTGATAACCATCGCAGGCTTGTTTGTAACGGGGTGGCCGGGCTTTATCATGGCAGCTGGCGTGATGGCGTTCTTCATCCTGCCATCCTTGATGCGGCTTTTCCTCATCCTGCCGGCAACGGCGCTGGACGAGCCGCTCGGCATTGGCGATGCGTATTATCGCAGCGAGGGGCTCGGCCTGCCGATGGCGATGGCCGCCATCGGTACGGGCCTGTGCATCACCGCCGTGGACATGCTCCTGTCTTTCGTCGCCAACACGATCGGCGGGGGGGCGGTGTTCGCCGCGATCGCCGTGCTGATCCTGTCGCTGGCGCTGCAGATCGCCCTGACCGCGCTGCAGATCGGCATCCTGTCCGGCGGCTATTACATCTTGCGCGAACGCGACATGGCGCCGCCGGCGGCACCGCCGGCCGACTGACGCGAGCGGCCTGCGACAGGGCGACCCGGGCGGCGCCTCGACCCTTGTTGCAGCGCAGCGCGATCTCATGTTCTATGTGGCGGGCCGCCTGAAAGGGCGGCCTTGCCGCGCCGGTCCGGCACCGGCAGCACCGATTTTCGGACCGTTTCCAGCGTCCGCCAGGACAGGAGATCCCTTCGCATGCTCAGCAACAAGTCCGCCCTCGTCACCGGCTCGACCTCGGGCATCGGCCTTGCCATCGCCCGCATCTATGCGGCGAACGGCGCCAATGTGACGATCAACGGGTTCGGCGATGCCGAGGCGATCGAGACGGAGCGCGCCGGCATCGAGAGCGAGTTCGGCGTCAAGTGCCGCTATTCGGCCGCCGACATGACCAAGCCGGACGAGATCGCCGCGATGGTGGCGGAGGCCGAGGCGGCGTTCGGCTCGCTCGACATCCTGGTCAACAATGCCGGCATCCAGCACGTCTCGCCGGTCGAGGAATTCCCCATCGAGAAGTGGGACGCGATCATCGCGATCAACCTGTCCTCCGCCTTCCACACGACGCGCGCCGCGGTGCCGGGCATGAAGGCCCGCCGCTGGGGCCGCATCATCAACACCGGCTCGGCCCATGCGCTGGTCGCCTCGCCGTTCAAGAGCGCCTATGTGGCGGCCAAGCACGGCATAGCCGGCTTCACCAAGACCATTGCGCTGGAAGTCGCCCAGTGCGGCATCACCGTCAACGCGATCTGCCCGGGCTATGTCTGGACGCCGCTGGTCGAGCGCCAGATTCCCGACACGATGAAGGCGCGCGGGCTGACCGAGGAGCAGGTCAAGCGCGACGTGCTGCTGGCCGCGCAGCCGACCAAGGAGTTCGTCACCGTCGACCAGGTGGCCTCGCTGGCGCTGTACCTTGCCGGCGACCAGGCGGCCTCCATCACCGGCACCATGCTGCAGATGGACGGCGGCTGGGTCGCCCAGTAAGGGCCGGCAGCCGCGCCGCCAGATCCGCATCGCCCGGCCTCCCGCCGGGCGATGCCGTTCCCCCATTCCTGCGACAGCCCGAGGCGATCCATGAGCAAAGCTCCCAAGCCGATCAACCTTGCCCTGCAGGGCGGCGGGGCGCATGGCGCCTTCACCTGGGGCGTGCTCGACTGGATGCTGGAGAGCCGCCGCTTCACCATCGAGGGCATCAGCGGCACCTCGGCCGGGGCGATGAACGCGGTGGTGCTGGCCGACGGCTTCCACAAGGGCGGCGAGGACGGCGCGCGCGAGGCGCTGGAAAGGTTCTGGAAGGCGGTCAGCGACCAGGCCTGGCTGAGCCCGCTGCGGCGCTCGCCCATCGACATCATCATGGGGCAGTGGAGCCTCGACATGTCGCCGAGCTACCTCGCCTTCGACATCGCCTCGCGCTTCGCCTCGCCTTACGAGTTCAACCCGCTCAACATCAATCCGCTGCGCGACGTGGTGGAGAAGACGGTCGACTTCGAGGCGGTGCGCGCCTGCGACCGGCTGAAGATCTTCATCAGCGCCACCAACGTGCAGTCGGGCAAGATCAAGGTGTTTTCCGACGGCGAAATCACGCTCGATGCGGTGATGGCCTCGGCCTGCCTGCCGCATGTGTTCCAGGCGGTGGAGATCGACGGCGTGCCTTATTGGGACGGCGGCTACATGGGCAACCCCCCGCTGTTCCCGCTGTTCGGCACGACCGGAAGCAGCGACACGGTGCTGGTGCAGATTAATCCGGTGGAGCGCAAGGAAACGCCGCGCACGGCGCGCGAGATCCTGAACCGGCTCAACGAGATCACCTTCAACTCGACGCTCTTGCGCGAAATGCGCGCCATCGAGTTCGTCACCCGGTTGATCGAGGACGGCAAGCTGGAGTCCGGGCACTACCGGAAGGTCCATATGCACCGGATCTCGGCGACCGAGTTGAATCCGCTGCAGGCGTCCTCCAAGGTCAATGCGGAATGGCGGTTCCTCACCCATCTGCGCGACATCGGTCGCAAGGCGGCGGAGGATTGGGCGGACGAGAATTACGAGGCCGTGGGCAAGCGCTCGAGCATCGACCTGCGCGCCGAATTCCTGTGATGTCGACCGCAAGTGATTCGTTTTCGAGCCGGCGATTCGCGGTCCGCCCGGTGGCTTCGAACGCTTCGTTAACCGATCTTAACCGGCTTTCGCGCTTCGCCTTGCAGATTGCGTTGCAAGGGCGGTTAGCGCTCCGTTAACGGCGGCGACATCTTGCGGTCCGGAAAGGGCGCGCGCACCACATCTGCGAAAATCAGCGTGCCAACGATTTGGCAAGGGTTTTGCTCCATCATTGGCACGCTGATAGTCAGGTTGTGCGTCGTCAGCGATCGGCGGACGAGGGAAGGCGGCAAATGCGACCCCGCTGTCTTCCTTCGTCCCGCCAGCATCTCATCCGGCACGCAAGCGCTGCTTGAAGCCGGATGACGACTGCCGAAAGCTGCGCAAGGCGCAGTGCTCGGCTGCTACGTCCGGTGATTATTCCCCATTTCCAGTCGCTTGCGCAACCGGCCGGGCCGGCCATCGCCGGTAAAGGTTACCGGGTGATGACGATTCGCGCATTCTGTTTACCGCCGTCGCGGATCAGGCCGAACAGCCGGCGGGCATTGTCCGGATGCAGACGGACGCAGCCATGGGAGGCGGGACGGCCGAGATTGCGGATGTCGGTGGTGCCGTGGATGGCATAGCCGCCGAGGAAGAACACCGAATGCGGCATCGGCGCGCCGTCGTACTTGCGCGAGAAATAGCGGCGGTGCATGCGCCCCGGCCGGAAGGTGCCGACCGGGGTGCGATAGCCGCGCCGGGCGGTGGAGACCGGCCAGTCGTGGATCTGCCGGCCGTTTCTGTAGACCCGCATGCGCTGGTCGGTCAGGTCGATGCGGGCGGTGATGCCGGCCGCTTTCGCCGGGCTCGATAGGCCGGGCGCAAGCATCAGGACGAGTGCGCAGGACAGCGCGACCAGAAGCTGGCGCGCACGCGCAAAGGCCAGCGCAAGACCTGGATGGTTCATGTCTCCCCCCAATTCCCTTCGTGCCGGCTCCCTCCGGATTTTCCACAGGGTATTAACAGTCGTTTTCCACAATGCCGCAAGGTCCGTTCTGGCGAGGGTGCGAATTCTCGCTCCATTGCGCCGCCGCGCCCTTAAATTGCCCGCTCCACAGCCCTAACTGTGACTCAGGGAGAGGCGCCGGGCCGACGGGAGAGGTTCGCGATGACGATATTCGGTGCCAGTTTTGCGCGCCAGGCGCGCCGGGCGAAAGCGAGTGCCGCAGCGGCGGCAATGGTCGCGCTGCTGGCGGCGACCGGTTCTGCGCTCGGCGAAAGCGATCTTGAGCGGTTGAAGCGCAGCGGCGACTGCGCAGGGTGCGATTTGCGCCTGTCCGAGCTGCGCGGTCTCACCATCGAGAAAGCTCAACTGGCAGGGGCGAACCTGCGCGAGACGGACCTCAAGGAGGCTTCGCTCATCGGGGCGAACCTTGCGGGCGCGGACCTGCGGCGCACCGAACTGGAGCGTACGGACCTTACCGGCGCAAACCTCTCGAAGGGGTCGATGCGCGGCGTCGACCTGGAAAAGGCGATCCTGGCCGGGGCGAGCCTTGCGGGCGCGGACCTGCGCAATGCCGACATGGTCGAGACCAATCTGGTGGACGCCGGCCTGCAAGGGGCGGATCTGCGCCAGGCGCTGCTGATCCGTGCCATCGCGTCGGGAGCCGATTTCAGCAAGGCGAAGATGGAGGGCGTCAACCTGGAACGCGCCAACCTTATGTCGGCGACATTCGCCGGCGCGCGGCTGCCCAATGCGGATTTCGACCGGGTGAGCGCGGTAGGGGCCGATTTCCGCGATGCCGATCTGACGGGCGCGCATTTTTCCAGCGCCGACCTGACCGGCGCCAACCTGTCGGGCGCGCGGCTCGACGGGGCCTTGATGCGGCGCACGCGGCTGGTGGGAGCCGATCTTTCGGGCGCCAGCGGCCTCGACGGAGCGCGCATGGTCGGGGCCTGCGGCGACGCGACGACGAAGCTGCCCGACGGCATCGCGCTCAAGACCTGCAGCGACATGGACGACAAGGACCGCTGAGGCGGTCCGGACATTCGCTTCCGCGGGAAGATTGACGCGGCGGCGGGGATCGCCAACAAGATCACGCCATGAGCCGACCCGTCTTCCGCTTCGCTCCCTCGCCGAACGGCCGCCTGCATCTGGGCCATGCCCTGTCCGCGCTGCTCAATGCGCGCATGGCGGGGGCGCTGGGCGGGCGGCTGCTGATCCGCATCGAGGATATCGACGCCGCCCGCTGCACGCCGGCGCTCGAGGCCGGGGTGCTGGAGGACCTCGCCTGGCTGGGGCTCGACTGGGAGCGCCCGGTGCGCCGGCAGTCCGAGCATTTCCCCGATTATGCGGCCGCTCTCGCGCGCCTTTCCGTCATGGGGCTGGTGCGCAAGGCCTTCCTGACCCGCGGCGAGATCGCGCGCGCGGTGGCGCGGCTGGAGGAGACGCGGGGCGCGCCCTGGCCCTGCGATCCCGACGGGGCGCCGCTCTATCCGGGCGACGAGGCGGTTCTGAGCCTGGACGAGATCGCCGCACGCGAGGCGCAAGGGGCGCCGTTCGCGCTGCGGCTCGATATGGCGGCAGCGCTCGCCCGCTGCAAGGCGCCGCTCTCCTGGCAGGAACTGCAGGACGACGAGGGGCGGCAGGCGCCGGCGCGCATCGCTGCCGATCCGGCGCGCTGGGGCGATGTGGTGCTGGCGCGCAAGGACACGCCGACGAGCTATCACCTGTCGGTGGTGGTCGACGACGCATTGCAGGGCATCACCCATGTGGTGCGCGGGCGCGACCTTTACGAGGCAACCGCGGTGCACCGGCTCTTGCAGGCGCTGCTCGGCCTGCCCGAGCCGCTCTATCGCCATCACCGGCTGATCCTGGGCGAGGACGGGCGCAAGCTGTCGAAGTCGCAGGGCGATACGGCGCTGGCCGAGCTAAGGGCCAAGGGCGCGACGCCGGACGAGGTCCGGCGCCTGGTCGGGCTGGAGCTCTGATATTCAGAGCCCGAGGAATGCCATCCACAACACGGTGGAGACGACGGCAAGGCCGGTCGTCATGGTGATCGAGTTCGCCGACATGGCGTGGCCGGTGCCGTAGCGGTTGGCGAAGAGGAAGGCGTTGATGCCGGTCGGGCAGGCGGCCGTGAGCGTCGCCACCGAGACCCACAGCGGCGGCAGATGCACCACATGCGCCGCCATCAGATAGACCACCGCGGGCATCACGCCGATCTTCAGCAGGCTGAGCAGCAGCCCGGGCACCAGGTTGCCGCGGATGCCGTAGGCGACGATGCTCATGCCGAGCGAGAACAGGGCGACGGGGATCGCCGAACCGGCGATGCGCGCGAGCACGTCGGCGAAGACGCCTTCGATCGGCAGGCCGGTCACGCGCCAGATGCCGCCAGCGACGATGCCGATGACGATCGGGTTGGTGGCGAGATTGCGGGCGATGCCGATCAGCAGCTCGCCCAAGGGCTTCGCCTCCTGGGTCCCGTCGAGCACGGCGGCCCGCTCCATCAGGACGGCGCAGACCACGGTCAGCACCGGCAGGTGGATGGAGATCAGCACGAAGAGCGGCACCAGCCCCTCGTCGCCGTAGATCGCGGTGATCAGGGGAATGCCGACGAGAACCGTGTTGGCGAAACCGGCGCTGATGCCGGCGATCACCCCGGCGCGCGCCTCGCGCCCGAACAGGCGGCGGACGATCACCGTGCCGAGCGCCCAGACCACGGCGACGCCGGTGAAGTAGGAGATCCAGAAGCCCCAGGGCGAGACGCCGCCGAGCGAGCTGGTCGCCAGGGTGCGGAAGATCAGCACCGGAATGGCGATCACGTAGATGAACTGGCCGAGGGCATCGCCGATCTTCGCATCGAGGATGCCGAAGCGGGCGGCGGCATAGCCGATGCCTATCAGCGCGAAGACGGGCAGAACGATGGAGAGGATCTGGTCGACCATGAAGGCTCTTTCGCATGCCCGGGGTGCGCCGACAAGCCGCAGTCGGGCATGCCGGCCATGCCCGCTTGATTTGCCCGGCAGGTAAGGCACCATGGCAGGCGAGGGGACGCGAGGAGATTCGGCACCATGGTCGGAACGATCGCATCGGGGGGCGAGGCGCCCGCAGCCGGTCCGCAAGCCGGCGCCGATGACAGGGAGGCGGCGCAGGAGGCGGCTTCCGTCGACCGGGTGGCGGTGCTGCTGCACGACCTGCGCACGCCGCTGGCGGCCATGCGCACGGCGGCCGAGATGATCGGCGCCGATCCCACCACCCAGCGCCAGGCTTCGGCGCTCAGAACCCTGGAAATGGCCATCGACGCGCTGCTGTCGATGACGACGCAGGGGCTCGCAGGCGCCACGCCGGAGGACGAGGACGCCTGCGACGTGGCCACCGACATCCTGTCCGTGTGCGAGCTGTTTTCCGCCGAAGCTCGGGTGCGCGGGCTCACCGAGCGGCGCGACATCGCCGGCGGGCTGGCGAACTACCGCGTCGCAGATCCGCTGGCGCTGCGCCGTATTCTTTCGGTTCTCTACGACAATGCGCTGAAATACACGGCCGAGGGCGGGCTGACGCTCACCGCCCGTGTCGGCGGCGAGGGGAATGGCGCGGGTGCGCCGGAGCTGGAACTGAGCCTCGCCGATACCGGGATCGGCATTCCGGACGAGGAGCGCGGGCTTCTGTTCCGCGCCCGGCGGCGCGGGGAACTCGCCCGCGACACGGCAACGGGCAGCGGGCTCGGCCTGTGGAGCGCCGGCCGGCTGGCGGTCGCCCAGGGCGGGCGGCTGGAGCTGGCCGAGAGTTCGCCGGCGGGCAGCCGGTTTTCCCTGCGTCTGCCGCTGCGCCCGTTCGAGGGCGGCGGCACGGTGCGCGGGAGCGGCAAGCCGCGCGGGGCGCGCGAGCGGCCGAACATACGCTGCCTGGTGCGCCGCCGGCTTTTGGTGGTCGACGACAACGAGGCCAACCGCAGGATGATGGAGGCGATGCTCGGCGCCTTCGGCTGCGACACGCTGCTGGCGAGCGGCGGGCGCGAGGCGCTGGAGCTGCTGGCGCGCGAGCCGGTGGATGCGGTGCTGCTGGACATCAACATGCCCGGTATGGACGGGATCGAGACGCTGGCGGAAATCCGCGGGCGAGGGGACGCCGCCGCCCGCCTGCCGGTGCTGGGCATCACCGCCGCGACCCTGTCCACCCGCGAAAGGGAAGACCTGTCGAGCTTCGACCTGCTGCTGGAAAAGCCGGTGCTGCCGGCGGCGCTGTTTTCCGCCCTCGACCGGGCGATCGCCGGGCGGGCGGGCTGATCCAGCTGCCGTCCCGGCGCGACTATCTTCAGATCACCACGATACCGGTATGCTTGGCCTTGTGCTCGGGCTCGACATGGATCGTCGTGCGCGCGCCCGGCACATCCTTGGAGATCGCCGCCTCGATGCGGTCGCAGATGTCGTGGGCGCGCTCGACCGTCATGTCGGCCGGCACGACCAGGTGGAAATCCACGAAGACGACATGGCCGGCCGAGCGGGTGCGCAGGTCGTGCGCCTCGATGGCGCCGTCGCCGGAGGTCGAAATGACCTCGCGGATGCGATCCTGCAGCGCCGGGGCGACCGCCTCGTCCATCAGCCCGCCGAGCGATTCCTTCATCAAACCCCAGCCCGACCACAGGATGTTGAGCGCCACCAGCGCGGCCAGCAGCGAATCGAGCTCGCGAATGCCGGTCAGCATCACCAGGACGACGCCGGCCAGCACGCCGAGCGAGGAGAAGACGTCGGTGTAGAGGTGCTTGCCGTCGGCGACCAGCGCCATGGAGCGATGGCCGCGGCCGATGCGCACCAGCACGGTCGCCCAGATGCCGTTGAGCACGGTGGCGAGCGCGTTGACCCCCAGACCCTCCGGCGTGAACTCGACCGGCTGCGGATCGACGTAGTTCTTCCAGGCCTCGTGTCCGATGGACAGGGCGGCCAGCACGATCAGCACGCCGACGAGCACGGCGGCCATGTATTCGGCCTTGTGGTGACCGTAAGGGTGATTGCTGTCGGCCGGCTTTGCGGCGAACCACACGGCGAGGAAGGCGGCGACCGCGGAGGCGACGTTGACGATCGATTCCAGCGCGTCGGAATAGAGCGCGACCGAGCCGGTCCAGCGATAGGCCAGGTATTTCAGCGCGAGGACGGCGATGCCGACGAAGATGCTGGCGAGCGCGACGCGCAGGCGAAGGGTCATGGGAGGGCAGCCTCGCAAGTGGTCCGGGACACGAGGACCCGATTGCGGGCAAAGCCCTACCCCTTTTTTGCCCTCAAGACAAACCTGGCGGGGATCTTCACTGCATGGCCGCGCCGAGAATCACGCCCGGCCGGCCGCCCGGCTCCACCTGCACCAGCACGGCGCAATGTCCGGCTTTCATCTTGCGCATTTCGCTGGCCGGCAGGCGGTAGGTGGCGGGGCCGCCTTCCCACATGCCGATGGCGCGGATGCCGCGCACCACATGGTGATAGGTGACGTTCCGGCCCTTGTTCTCGCCGCGGTCGATCTCCACCTCGATCGGGCGGGAGACGAAGACGAAATAGATCGTCGCCATTTTCACCGACGCGGGCAGTTCGCCGTCGACGCGGACCTCGAGAAGGTCGCCGGCCATCTCCAGGTCGACGGTGACCGGCAGCGGGGCCTGCTTGTCCAGCTCGGCCTGCAGGGCGCCGCTGTTGCTGCCGACCACATGGCCGCTGCCGTTGACCACGATCTGCGGCGTGTAGACGGCGCGGTCTCCGCGCGCTTCGGCATAGGCGCGCTGGCGGGCGCCGTAATCGGGCGAGGCGAGCGTGTCGCGCCAGCCGAGATAATCCCAGTAGTCGACGGGATAGGTGAGGGTCACGAGATCGCCGCGGCGGGCGAGCTCGCCCATCAGCTTGTCGGCCGGCGGGCAGGAGGAGCAGCCCTGGCTGGTGAACAGTTCGACCACGGCGCGCTGCTCGCCGGCCTGCGCGGCCGGGAGCATCGCAGCCAGCGACAGCAAGACGGACAGAATGAGATGTGCCGGTGCCCGCATCGGGGGATCTGACCATTCCTGTGAAAGCGGCGACCGCAGCGGATGCCGCAGCCCGAGTGCCCCGACAATAGGTTGGGTCGCAGGCGAAGGCCACTCACGAGGGCTTGAAATCACGCAATCGGGAACGGCGGTTCCGGGGGTCAGCCGTTCGGGCTTGCCAGGACCTGTTCCAACTGCGGCAGGAAGACATCGCGATAGGTTTCCGGCGACAGCGGGCCGATGAACTTGAAGCGGATGGTGCCGGCGGCATCGACGATGAAGGTCTCGGGCACACCGTAGACGCCCCACTCGATGGCGGCGCGGCCGTTCTCGTCGGCGCCGACGCGCGAATAGGGGTTGCCGAGCGTGCCGAGGAAGCGGCGGGCGTTCTCCGCCTTGTCCTTGTAGTTGATGCCGATCATCTGCGCCTTGCCGGAGCGGGCGAGCTCTTCCAGCAGCGGATGTTCCTGGCGGCAGGGCACGCACCAGGAGGCGAAGATGTTGACGACGCTGACCTTGCCGAGAAGATCGGCGCGGGAAACGCCGGGGACGGGCGCGCCGCCGTCGACCAACTCGGGCACGGGCGGCAGCGAGAATTCGGGCGCAGGCCTGTCGATCAGGGCGGAGGGAACCTGCGAGGTGTCCTTGCCGCTGAGCAGCTGGATCAGGAACAGCACGGCGAGCAGGCCGAAGACGATGAGCGGCAGCAAGGCCAGCAAGGGCACGCGGCGGCGCGGGGCGGCGCCGTCCGGCCGTCCGCCGGTTTCGGTTTCCGTTTCGGTGCTCATCCGCGCTCTCCGGAGGCAGGGGTATTCGAGCGGCGGCGCACGCCGTCCGCCTCCAGCTTCGCCAGTGCGGCGGTGAGGGCCTTGCGGTCGGCGGCGAGCCAGGCGAACAGGCCGGCGACCGTCGCCAGCGTGATCGCGTAGCAGGCGAAGATGAAGCCCGCATGGGGCCCGAGGTCGAGAAGCCCGGTCATTCGGCGGCCTGTGGTCGTGCGGCGGCGACGCGGGTGCCGGCGGCGCCGAGCTGCAGCGTGCGCAGGCGGCGGCGCAGGATCTCGTTGCGCATCGCCATCAGGTGCATGACGAGGAACAGAAGGGTGAAGGCGAGCGCCATGGTCAGCAGCGGCCAGAGGATCGTCGGGTGGATGGTCGGGCCGTCGAGCCGCATGACGCTGGCCGGCTGGTGCAGCGTGTTCCACCAGTCGACGGAGAACTTGATGATCGGCAGGTTGACCGCGCCCACCAGCGTGAGGACGGCGGCCGCCTTGCCGGCGCGGATCGGGTCTTCCATCGTCCGCCACAGGGCGATCAGTCCCAGATACATGACGAAGAGCACGAGGACCGAGGTCAGGCGCGCGTCCCAGACCCAGTAAGTGCCCCACATCGGCTTGCCCCAGAGCGAGCCGGTGACCAGCGACAGGAAGGTGAAGGCCGCGCCGATGGGGGCGGCGGCGCGCGCCGAGACGTCGGCGAGCGGATGCTTCCACACCAGGGTGCCGAGCGCGGAGATCGCCATGATCGAGTAGCACATCATGGCGAGCCAGGCGGCCGGCACATGCAGGAACATGATCTTGACCGTGGCGCCCTGCTGGTAGTCGTCGGGCGCGACGAAGAAGGTCAGGTAGAGCCCGGCGGCGAAGGCGAGCGCGCAGGCACCCCCCAGCCACGGCAGAAGCCGGCCGGAGAACGACATGAAGCGTGTCGGGTTGGCAAGATCCATCAATCCCATGGGACTGTTCTAGTGTCGCGGGGGCCTGCTTTCAATCGGGGAGAATGCGACACCTTTGCGTGCTCCTCAGTCGGCGGAGAAGCGCAGGCCCGCCGCGGCGGCAAAGGGGCCGACCACCGCGGCGATCAGCGTGATCGCGCAAAGGTAGAGAAACGGCGCCAGGAAGGGAGCCGGTTCGCTCACCGCGGCGCCGGACGCGCTGACCCCGAAGATCAGCACGGGTATCGAGAAGGGCACCACGAGCACGGCCAGCAGCAGCCCGCCGCGGCGCAGGCTGACGGTGAGCGCCGCGCCGACCGCGCCGATCAGCGTCAGGGCCGGGGTGCCGACGGCGAGCGTCAGCGTCACCGCGCCGATCGCCAGCGGCTCCAGGTTGAGAAAGATCGCCAGCACCGGGGCGGCGGCGACCAGCGGCAGGCAGGTGCCGGCCCAATGGGCGAGGCACTTGATCAGGACGACGATCTCCAGCGGCCGGCCCGCTATCAGCACGAGGTCGAGCGATCCGTCGTCGCGGTCGGCCTGGAACAGGCGGTCGAGGCCGAGCAGCGTGGCGAGCAGGGCGCCGATCCACAGCACGGCAGGGCCGATGCGGGCGAGCAGGTTGAGGTCCGGCCCGACGCCGAAAGGAATGACCGTGACGACGGCCAGGAAGAACAGCACGCCGATCAGCGCGCCGCCGCCCGAGCGCAGCGACAGGCGCAGCTCGCGGGAGAACAGGGCGGCGAGCCAGCCGCGCGGGCGGTCGGCCGCGGTCATGCCGGACCCTCCGTGTCGGCGGGCTCGGGCGCCTCGAGATGCAGCTTCAGCAACCCGTCGAGGCCGAGCGCCTGGTGGGTGGCGGCGAGAATGATGCCGCCGCTTGCGACATGGTCGCGCATCAGCTCGCTCAGTTGCGCCTCCGAGGCGGCGTCGAGCGCGGCGGTCGGTTCGTCGAGCAGCCAGACGGGACGCGGGATGGTCAGCAGCCGGGCGAGCGCCAGGCGGCGGCGCTGGCCGGCGGACAGATAGGCGGCCGGCAGGTCGGCGGTGTGGCCGATGCCGAGCAGCTCCAGCGCCGCTTGCGGAGAACGCGGGGAAAGACCGCCGAGCGTCGGCAGGCCGGCGAGGAAATCGCGCCAGAAGGCGAGGTTCTCGATGACCGAGAGGGCCGGCTTCACCGCGTCGAGATGGCCGGCATAGTGGCAATGCTCGAAAGGTTCGGCCTCCGCCTCGCCGCCCTCGACGCGGACCGCGCCCTCGGACGGCGGGACCAGGCCCGCCAGCACGCGCAGCAGGCTCGACTTGCCGACGCCGTTCGGTCCGGTGACGGCCATCGCCTCGCCGCTCGAGACCGCGAGCGACAGGCCTGCGAAGACCCTGCGGCCTCCGCGGTCGCAGGCAAGCTGTTCGGCAAGAAGACGCATCGGCCCCGGATCTGCTGCAGGCGCCGGGCCAGGGATGGCCGGCAGCGGCGGTTTTCGTGCCCGCACGGATGGTCCCGCCCGGCAACAGGAGGCATGGCATGCAGGCCGGCGGCGATCAAGCGGCAATGCGTCGCTGCTTGCCGTTGGCAAGGCTTGCGGCCTCGCCATAATGACGAGACGGCTCGCGCCGCTAACCGCTGGCCCCGCGCGCGGAAATTCGCTATACGGGCGCCAACCCGCACGCGGCGCACCCCGGTGCCCGCAGACGCGAGACGGCAAACCCGGCCGGCGGCGTATCCCAAGACGACGCTTTCCGCCGGGGATGCGCATTCGTTGGGTGGCGGCCATGGGGCCGCATCCGCCCGAGGACAACAAGGGGACCGCCAGCCGTGACCAAATCACTCGACAGTTTCAAGGCCAGGAAGACGCTCCAGGTCGGAGACAAGACCTACACCTATTTCTCCCTCCCCGAGGCGGAGAAGAACGGGCTGGAGGGCGTGTCCAGGCTCCCCTATTCGCTGAAGGTCGTGCTGGAGAACCTCCTGCGCTTCGAGGACAACCGCACCGTGACCGCGGACGACATCCGCGCCGTCGCCAAGTGGCTGGTGACCCGCACCTCCGAGCACGAGATCTCCTACCGTCCGGCGCGCGTGCTCATGCAGGACTTCACCGGCGTTCCGGCCGTGGTGGACCTTGCCGCCATGCGCGATGCGGCCGTGAAGCTCGGCGGCGACCCGAAGAAGGTCAACCCGCAGGTGCCGGTCGACCTGGTCATCGACCACTCGGTGATGATCGACTATTTCGGCACCCAGGACGCCTTCACCAAGAATGTCGAGCTGGAATACGAGCGCAACGGCGAGCGCTACGAGTTCCTGCGCTGGGGCCAGTCCGCCTTCGACAATTTCCGCGCCGTGCCGCCGGGAACCGGCATCTGCCACCAGGTCAACCTGGAATATCTCGGCCAGACCGTTTGGACCAAGGACGAGGACGGCGAGACGCTCGCCTATCCGGACACGCTGGTGGGCACCGACAGCCACACGACGATGGTCAACGGCATGGCCGTTCTGGGCTGGGGCGTCGGCGGCATCGAGGCCGAGGCGGCCATGCTCGGCCAGCCGATCTCCATGCTGATCCCCGAGGTCGTCGGCTTCAAGCTGACCGGCAAACTCAGCGAAGGCATCACCGCCACCGACCTGGTGCTGCGCGTCGTCGAGATGCTGCGCAAGAAGGGCGTGGTCGGCAAGTTCGTGGAGTTCTACGGCCCGGGCCTCGACAACCTGAGCCTCGAGGACGCCGCAACCATCGCCAACATGGCGCCGGAATACGGCGCGACCTGCGGCTTCTTCCCCGTGGACGAGGACACGCTGGAATACCTGCGCTCGACGGGCCGCGATCCCGAGCGCGTCGCCTTGGTCGAGGCCTATGCCAAGGCGCAGGGCATGTTCCGCACCTCCGACACGGCCGAGCCGGTCTTCACCGACACGCTTGAGCTCGACATCTCCACCGTCGTGCCCTCGCTCGCCGGCCCCAAGCGCCCGCAGGACCGCGTTGCGCTCGACGAGGCGGCCGGGAAGTTCGCCGTCGCGCTGCACGAGATCAAGGGCGGCGGCAAGGATCCGTCCACCCTTCCGGGCTCGACCGGCGAATCGCGTTATGTCGACGAAGGCGCCACCGGCGTCACCGGCCCGGCCCGGCAGCGCTACGACGTCAACGGCAAGACACATGGCCTGGCCGACGGCGACGTGGTGATCGCGGCGATCACCTCCTGCACCAACACGTCGAACCCCTCTGTGCTGATCGGTGCCGGCCTCGTCGCCCGCAACGCGTTGAAGAAGGGCCTGAAGGTCAAGCCGTGGGTGAAGACCTCGCTCGCTCCCGGTTCGCAGGTGGTCACAGACTACCTAAAGAAGGCGGGCGTGCAGGACGATCTCGATGCGCTCGGCTTCAACCTCGCCGGCTACGGCTGCACCACCTGTATCGGCAATTCCGGTCCGCTGGACCCGGCGATTTCCGAGGCGGTCAACGAGAACGACCTGGTGGTCTGTTCGGTGCTGTCGGGCAACCGCAACTTCGAGGGCCGCGTCAATCCGGACGTGCGGGCGAACTACCTCGCCTCGCCGCCGCTGGTCGTCGCCTATGCGCTCGCCGGCTCCATGTTCATCAACGTCGCGGAAGATCCGCTCGGCGAGGACCGGGACGGCAACCCGGTCTACCTGAAGGACATCTGGCCGACCAACCAGGAGATCACCGACCTGATCCGCTCCTCGATCACTGAGGAGATGTTCCGCGAGCGCTATTCGGACGTCTTCAAGGGCGACGAGCACTGGCAGGGGATCAAGGTCGAGGGCGGCATGACCTACAAGTGGCCGCTGAACTCGACCTATGTGGCCAACCCGCCCTATTTCGAAGACATGACCATGGAGCCGAAGCCGCTCGAGGACATCGAGAGCGCCGCGGTCCTGGGTCTGTTCCTCGACTCCATCACCACCGACCACATCTCGCCGGCCGGCTCGATCAAGGCGGAGGCTCCGGCCGGCGCCTATCTGCTGGCGCACCAGGTCGCCAAGAAGGACTTCAACTCCTACGGCGCCCGTCGCGGCAACCACGAAGTGATGATGCGCGGCACCTTCGCCAACATCCGCATCAAGAACCAGATGGTGCCGGGCGTCGAAGGCGGCGTCACCATGAAGGACGGCGAGCAGAAGTGGATCTACGACGCGGCGATGGAGTACAAGGAGGCGGGCACGCCGCTCGTCATCTTCGCCGGCAAGGAATACGGCACCGGCTCGTCGCGCGACTGGGCTGCCAAGGGCACCCGCCTGCTCGGCGTTCGCGCCGTGATCGCCCAGTCGTTCGAGCGTATCCACCGTTCCAACCTGGTCGGCATGGGCGTGCTGCCCTTCACCTTCAAGGACGGCGAGAGCTGGCAGTCGCACGGCATCACCGGCGCCGAGAAGGTGACGATCAAGGGCGTCACCGACCTCAAGCCGCGCCAGATGGTCGACATGCTGGTCGAGTTCGCCGACGGCACGACCAAGACCATCGAGGTGCTGTGCCGCATCGACACCGAGGACGAGCTGGAATACGTCCGCGCCGGCGGCATCCTGCACTACGTGCTGCGGAACCTGGTCACGTCGTGAGGGACAGGAACGCCCTCCGGTTCGCCAGAGCGTGTTCCCGGACATTGCAATCTGAGAAGGAAGGGCCGGCATTCGCCGGCCCTTTTGCTTTTGGGGAGGTTGATGCCTTTCCTCGCGCCGTCCGGGAGGACGAGAGGAGAGGGCCGTGCTTGCGTGAGGCGGGACGGCCTTGGCCACCCCCTCCGCTGTCACGCCTGCGCAGGCAGGCGTCCAGTATCCGCTGGGGCGAATGATGGCACGCAGGCAGCAACCTCCGGCCTTGCGGCGGCAACCTTGCGACCTGAGCCGAACCGTTCGGGGTTACTGGTTCCCGGTCTTCGGCTGCGCCGAAACCGGGACGACACTCTGTGGGCGGGGCGGGCGGTGTGCTTTCCCCGCCGACTTGCCAAATATCGTCGCCCTCTTCAAAGCCGGACCGGGACGCCAGCTCGACACCATGAGGTGATGACGTTCATGGCAGGGAAGGGGGAAAAGCCCTCAGGACGCCAGCAGCGCATCCAGCAGGTCGGCGTAGATCGCCTCGACGCGCGCGGCGGCCTGCGCGCCCATGCGGTGGAAATAGGCAAGGCCGGGGGCGGCGTTGACCTCCAGCACCACCGGCGGCGCGCCGGGCTCGGCGAGCAGGTCGACGCCGGCAAAGCGCAAGCCGAGCGCAGCAGCGGCGCGGATCGCGGCATCGATGGCGGCGGGAGCGAGCGTGTCGGTGATGTCGCTGGCGCTGCCGCCGGTCGACAGGTTGGCATTGGCCAGCAGGGCGATGGCCGCGCCTTTTTCCGCGATGCTGTCCGGCGTGAAGCCCGAGGCGGCGAGCTCGCTGAGGATGCGGGGATCGTCGGCGGCGATCCGCGCGCCCTTGCCGTCGCTGGCGAATTCCGCCAGCCGGGCGGCGATCAGCGCGGAAAGCGGGCTGGCGCCGTCGCCGGTGACCGAAAGCGGACGGCGCGCGAAGGCGGCCTTGATCTCGCCGTCGAGCACGACGACCCGCAGGTCCTCGCCGGCGACCGCCTGCTGCACCAGCACCCGGTCGTGCAGCGCCAGCAGCGCATCGAGGGCAAGGTCGAGGCCGGCGGCGTCGCCGACACGGGTCACCCCGTCGCCTTCAGAGCCCTCGTTCGGCTTGGCGAAGAGGGGGTAGCCGACCTCCTCGGCGAAGGCATGCGCGGTCGCGCGGTCCGGCAGGCGCGCGGCGACGGACGGGTTCTTGAGGGAAAGCTGGACGGTGCGGCGCGGCCCGTGCAGCAGCACGCCGCGCGGGGTCGCGAGCCCGGCGGCCGCCAGGAAGCGGGCGGCGTAGTCCTTGTCGCGGGCAAGGGCGGCAGCGCCCGCCCGGTTGATGTCGAAATGGGTACCCTTGAAGAAATGCCGGCGGCCAACCGCATCGATCACCGCCCCGGCATAGCCGTAGAGCGGTTCGGTCTCGATGCGCGCGCCGCGTTGTGCGGCGAGGCGCTCGAGGATCTCGACAAAGACGGGCCGTCGCACGGTCGCCTGGGCTGTGCTCACGCGAAATGCGCCTGTGGAAGAGCGTCGGCCGGGCGGTCAGTTGCCGCGGCGCTGCATCGTGTTGGCGTTGTAGTCGATGTTGAAGAGCTTCGGATCGGTCGGCCCGTTCACCGAGGTGTTGTAGATCGCCACCGAGGTGTCGTAGCCCTGCGCGTCCGTCACCGTCCACTGCTTCAACTCGGTGGTGGCGGCGTCGAAGATCAGCGTCAGCTTGCCGGTGCCGAAGGTGGAATTGTCGGCCAGCACCACGGTGACCAGATCCGGCTCGACCGAGACGCTGGCGACTTCCGCGTCCGCTTCCAGATTGATCCGGTCGGCCAGCAGGAAGCGCAGCGGCGTCTCGTTCAGCGGCCAGATGTCCTGGGTGGCGAGCTTGCGGTCCTTGACCGAGACCGACTTGCCGTCGGCGACGATGTCCACCTTGGAGGGCGGGTTGTAATAGAAGCGGATCTTGCCCGGTCGGGCGAGATAGAACTTGCCTTCCGCCCGCTCGCCGTTGGGGCCGAACTGGATGAAGTCGCCATGCATGGTCTTCACCGAGTTGAAGTAGGAGTTCACCTCGGCGAGCTTGGTCTTCTGGTCCGAGCTCAGCGTGGCGGCACCGGCGGGTGCGAGGCCGGAAAGGGCAAGGGCCGCGCTGGCAGCAAGGGCAAGCAGCGTGCGGCGGGCGATGCTGGTCATCGAAACGGCTCCGTCGGCTCGGTCGGGTATGCGGCTCACCGGACGAGCGCGCCGCATACCGTCAATTGTCAGGATGCGCTAACAGGCAGCTGTGGCAAAGTTGCGACGGGCCGCGGGCTGCGTGCTTTGCGCCGTCAATAGTCGTCCTCGACCCCGTTCTGGACCAGGATTTCGCGCTTGCCGGCATGGTTGGCCGCGCCCACCAGCCCCTCGCGCTCCATCCGCTCGATGATCGAGGCGGCGCGGTTGTAGCCGATCGACAGGCGCCGCTGGATGTAGGAGGTCGAGGCCTTCTTGTCGCGCAGCACCACGGCGACCGCCTTGTCGTACAGGTCGTTGCCGTCGTCGTCGCCGCTGCCGCCACCGCCGGCCAGCGCGTCGTAGGGGCTGTCGCCGCCCTCGTCCTCTTCCGTCACCGCCTCGAGATATTGCGGCGTCCCCTGGCGCTTCAGGTGGTTGACGATGTCCTCGACCTCCTCGTCGGAGACGAAGGGGCCGTGGACGCGCTGGATGCGGCCGCCGCCGGCCATGTAGAGCATGTCGCCCTGGCCGAGCAGCTGTTCCGCGCCCTGCTCGCCGAGAATGGTGCGGCTGTCGATCTTCGACGTCACCTGGAAGGAGATGCGGGTCGGGAAGTTGGCCTTGATCGTGCCGGTGATGACGTCCACCGACGGGCGCTGGGTCGCCATGATCAGGTGGATGCCGGCGGCACGGGCCATCTGCGCCAGGCGCTGGATCGCGCCCTCGATGTCCTTGCCGGCGACCATCATCAGGTCGGCCATCTCGTCGACGATGACGACGATATAGGGCATCGTCTCCAGCGGCAGTTCCTCGTTCTCGAAGATCGGCTCGCCGGTGTTGCGGTCGAATCCGGTCTGCACCGTGCGATTGAAGACCTCGCCCTTTTCCAGCGCCTGGGCGACGCGGGTGTTGTAGCCGTCGATGTTGCGCACGCCCATTTTCGACATCTTCTTGTAGCGCTCCTCCATCTCGCGGACGGTCCACTTGAGCGCGACGACGGCCTTCTTCGGGTCGGTGACGACCGGCGTCAGGAGATGCGGGATGCCGTCGTAGATCGACAGTTCGAGCATCTTGGGATCGATCATGATCAGCTTGCACTGCTCCGGCTCCAGCCGGTAGAGCAGCGACAGGATCATGGTGTTGATGGCAACCGACTTGCCCGAGCCGGTGGTGCCGGCGACGAGCAGGTGCGGCATGCGGGCAAGGTCGGCGATCACCGGCTCGCCGCCGATGGTCTTGCCCAGCGTCAAGGCCAGCTTGGCCTTGGTCTTCTCGTAGTCGCTAGCGGCCAGCAGTTCGCGCAGGAACACCATCTCGCGGCGCTGGTTGGGCAGCTCGATGCCGATGGCGTTCTTGCCCGGGATCACCGCGACGCGGGCCGAAATGGCGCTCATCGAGCGGGCAATGTCGTCGGCAAGGCCGATGACGCGGCTCGACTTGATGCCGGGCGCCGGCTCCAGCTCGTAGAGGGTGACGACCGGACCGGGACGGACCTCGATGATCTCGCCGCGCACGCCGAAATCTTCCAGCACGCCCTCCAGGATGCGGGCATTCTGCTCCAGCGCATCGGTGTTGACGGCGGTCTGCTTGCCGGCCGCCTTCGGCTCGGACAGGAGATGCAGCGGCGGCAGCTCGTAGACGGACGGATTGCGCAGGAAGGAGGGCTGCGCCTCCTCGGTGGCGCGGCGTCCGGGCTTGGGCCGGCCGGCCGGCGGCACGACCCGGCTCGGCAGCTGCGCGGCCGGGCCGCGGCTCGCCGGTCCCGCAATGGCGCGCGGCAGCGGCGTCGACAGCTCGTCGAGCGGGCCGTCGTCGTCGAGATCCGGCAGGTCGTCGATTGTGGCGCCGGTTTCGCCCGCATAGGCGTCGTCGGCCTCGCCGGCTTCCTCGTCATAGTCCTCGCCATAGGCGTCGGCAAACGCCGGCTCGGCCGGGGCGGAGGTGTCGTAGAACGCGTCGAGGCCGTCGTCTTCCCTGGGCAGCAGCTTGCTGGCAAGGCGGCGGCGCAGGGCGGAGAAGCCGCCGCGGCGGCCGACCGGATCCTCGTCCTCGTGTTCCACCGGCTCTTGCGCGCGGGCACCGCGCCCCTCGACCCAGTCCTCGCCCTCCTCGTCGATGAAGGCATCGTCGTAAGGATCGGAGGCGCGGCGCGGGGCGGCGCGGCGGCCGAGCAGGCGGCGGGCATTGGCGCGCGCCAGCAGGCCCCAATGGGCGACGGCGCCTCTCAGCGCGCCGAAGCGGCTCTCGCCGGCATCCTCGTCGTCGTCGTCCTCGTCGAAATCCGGCACCGCGCCGACGGACCGGGCATGGTGCGAGGGCTCGGGCAAGGGAGCCCGCACGGGTTCCGGATCGCGGCCGAGCCAGCCGGCGGCGCGCAGCATGCAGATCACGGCCGGAACGCCGAGGCCGAGCATGCCGACGATCATCGCCATGCCGTCGGTGAGATCGCCGGTCAGCAGCGCCGGCAGGCGGTGGACGAAATCGCCGAGGAAGCCTCCAAGGCCGGTGGGCAGCGGCCAGCCGGAAGGAACAGGAAGGGCGGCGAGCGCGCCGGCGGCAAGCAGGGTGCCGATGCCCCAGAAGACGATGCGGCGGGTGGCGATGCGGGGGGCGCGGGCCGCGACCAGCCGCCAGCCCCACAGGACCACGGGGATGAGGAACACGGCCGAGGCAAGGCCGATCGCCTGCATGAACATGTCGGCGATGATCGCGCCGGGCTGGCCGAGCGCGTTGCGCACCGGCGCGGAAGTTGCGTGGCTGAGGCTCGGATCGCCCGTCGACCAGGTGGCGAGCGCGGCGGCGAGCGCGGCGCACAGCGCGATCAGCGACAGCCCGGCCGCGCCGATGATGTTACGCCTGAGGAAGCGCTTGAGCGGCGCTTCGGTGTCCTCGAGGCCGAGCGCTGCGGCCCGGCCGCTTCTCATCGGAGTGGCGCGACGCATCCTCTAGTCCCCCAGTACCGCAACCACGCGGGACAGCGCCCGCTCGATGGTCGTCTCGTCGTCGACGAGGGCAATGCGGATATAGTCCACACCCGGATTGCCCGAGGCCCCGTCCATCGCCAGGTAGGCACCCGGCAGCACCTTGACGCCGGCCTCGGCCCACAACCGCCGGGTGACCGTGACGCCGCTACCCCAGCGGGCGACGTCGAGCCACAGGAAGAAGCCGGCCTGCGGCACGACCGGGCCGAACAACGGCGCCAGCAGGCGCTGCGCCACGCCGTATTTCGCGTTGTAGAGCCGCCGGTTTTCGGCGACATGCGCCTCGTCCGCGAAGGCGGCGGCGGCCACCGCCTGCAGCGGCATGGAGACCTGCGGCGCGGCGAGCCCGCGGAAGCGCGCCCAGGCTTCCAGGAAGTCCGGATCGCCGGCCGCGAACCCGACGCGCAGGCCGGCAAGGTTCGAGCGCTTGGACAGCGAGTTGATGCCGACCACGTTGGCGAAGCCCTCGCCCATGGCATGGGCGGCCTCCAGCACGCCGGCGGGCGGCGTGTCGCGGTAGATCTCCGAGTAGCACTCGTCGGCGACCACCAGGAAGCGGTGGCGGCGGGCCAGCGCGATCACCCGCTGCCAGGTGGCGAGATCGGCGGCGACGCCCTGCGGGTTGGCCGGCGAGGCATAGTAGAAGGCGATGGTGCGGTCGAGCAGCTCGGGCGCCAGCGCATCGAGATCGGGCAGGAAGCCCGTTTCGGCGCGCGCATCGAGCGCGACCAGCTCGGCGCCGGCCACATGGGCGGCGGCGGCATAGGTCTGGTAGAACGGATTGGGCATCAGCACGGCCGGCCGGGCGCCCGTCTTGGCGAGAGTGTCCTTCGCGAGATAATCGCGGGCGCCGAGCGCGGCGAAGGTCAGTCCCTCGCGCGAGCCGTTCAGCGGCAGGATGCCGCGGGCAACGTCCAGCGTGCCGCCGAGGCCGTAGCGGCGGTCGAGCCAGGCTGTCACCGATTCGCGGAAGGCATCGGTGCCGCGAATATTGGGATAGCGGCTGAAATCGCCGATGGATCCGGCCAGGACCGGGGCGACGAAGCCGGGCACGGCATGGCGCGGCTCGCCGATGGTCATCACGACCGGGTCCATGCCCGGTGTAAGGTCGGCAATCAGCGCGGCCAGCCGCTCGAACGGATTCGAGGAGGGCAGGGAAGCGGACCTTGCGGCCTGGGGGGCGGCGTCAGAAGACATTCGGCTCGAACCATTCACCGGGTCCCGCCAGCCCTGCGGCGGACCTCCCGGCCTGTTGACGTCAGGCCGACCGTGCCGGCGCCCGGACGGGGCGACGGACGGAAGACCGGCTGCAGCGCCAAGCCTATTCGCCGATGGTAAATCCCTCATTAACCAAGCCGCGATCAGCCGTCCTGCCGGCGGACGGTGCGGTTGGCCGAGAGCGAGGGCGTCAGAAATCGCAGGCCAGGCCCTTGATCTCCCAGTCCTCGTAGCGGGTCGGCTCCAGCCCGCCGCGCCCGTCGATCTCGCGCGGCAGGGCTTCGGCCTTCGCGTCGATCTCGCGGCGGCGCGCCTCGGCTTCCAGCAGCGCCCGCTGGGCAGCCGGGGGCAGGTCCTCGAAGCGGCGCTGCGGGGCGGCGTCTTCGGTCGCGGTGCCTTCGGCGGCGGTCATGGCGGTGTCTTCGGTCTCGGTCATTGTCGTCGTGCTCCGGTCCGGGTCGGCCTTTCGGCCGCCGTCCTGCGGTGGGCTCGCGTTGCTCTCTTGCAGAAAATCGCGCTGCCGCCAACATATAGGATCAAAGATGCAACTGTCGCTATAGCGGCCCCACGACACAGGCAGGTGAGATGAACTATTTCCGCACCGCACTTCTGCTCGCCGCGATGACGGCGCTGTTCATGGGCGTCGGCTTTCTGATCGGCGGCGAGGGCGGCATGATGATCGCGCTCGCCGTTGCCGCGGCGATGAACCTGTTCAGCTACTGGAACTCCGACAAGATGGTGCTGCGCATGCACCATGCGGTGGAGGCCAACGAGAGCCAGGCGCCGGAGCTGTTCCACATGGTGCGGCAGCTCGCCGAGCGGGCCGACCTGCCGATGCCGAAGGTCTATCTCATCAACAATCCGCAGCCGAACGCCTTCGCCACGGGCCGAAATCCGCAGAATGCGGCCGTCGCCGCCACCACCGGGCTGCTGGAAAGCCTGACCATGGAAGAGATCGCCGGCGTGATGGCGCACGAGCTTGCCCATGTGAAGAACCGCGACACGCTGATCATGACCATGACGGCGACAATTGCCGGCGCGATCTCGATGCTCGCCAATTTCGCCTTCTTCTTCGGCGGCAACCGGGAGAACAACAACCCGCTCGGCTTCATCGGCGTGCTGATCGCGATGATCGTCGCCCCGCTCGCGGCGATGCTGGTGCAGATGGCGATCAGCCGCACGCGCGAATATGCCGCCGACCGCATGGGCGCGGAGATCTGCGGCAATCCGATCTGGCTCGCTTCCGCTCTGGCGAAGATCGCCGGCGGCGCGGCGCGGGTCCACAATCCGGACGCGGAGCGCAATCCGGCGACCGCCCATATGTTCATCATCAACCCGCTGTCGGGCGAGCGGATGGACAATCTGTTCTCCACCCATCCCAACACCGACAACCGCATCCGCGCGCTTCAGGAACTGGCCGGATCGATGGGCGGCGGCGGTTATTCGCGCGGCGGGGCCGCCTATGCGTCCACCGGGCCGCGCGATCGCGGCCCGGTCAACGAGGGTCCGGTGCGCAGCGATCCTCCGGGCCCCTGGGGGCGTTCGCGCCGCCGCAACGACGGCGGCACCGGGGGCGGTTCCGGCCGGCGCGGCCCCTGGGGCTGACGGCGGTCGACCGGACCGGATTCCGGCCATGCTGCTTTAGGGGTTGTGATTCCCTGCCGTTTGCGGGCATACCGCCTATCCTTCTTTTGATGCGGCGGTGCCGTGCGCTTCGCGCGCTGCCCGCCCCGTGAGGCGATCCGAGCCGGTGAGCGACAAGACCGACAACGGCGACCGCAGCGCCCGACCCCGCAAGGGGCAGGGGGGCAACCCCGTGCGCACCCGCTATCAGCCGGACCATTCGACGGTGGGCCTGGCGGCGCGCCGCGTTGCGGTGGAAATCCTCGGCCGTGTCGTGACCGGTCGCCGGCCGCTCGACGACGAGCTGAAGGAGAGCGGCGGCCATCCCGGCTTTGCCGCGCTAATCGCCCGCGACCGGGCCCTGGTGCGCGCAATGCTCGGCACGGCGCTGCGCCGGCGCGGGCAGATCTCGGCCATCGTCGACCGGCTGCTGGAGCGCCCGGTGCCGGAAAAGACCGGCTTCGTCCTCGACATTCTGCATATCGCGGCCGCGCAGGTTCTGTTCATGGAGGTGCCGGACCGGGCGGCGGTGGCCATCGCCGTGGCGTTGGCCGATGCGGACAACCGCTCGCGGCGCTACAAGGGCCTGGTCAATGCGGTGCTGCGGCGAATGGTGGCCGAACGCGAGGAGCTGCTCGCCGCCACGGCACAGCCCTGGCGCAACACGCCGGTCTGGCTGTTCGCCGGCTGGCAGAAGGCCTATGGCGAGGAAACGGCGCTCGCCCTTGCCGAGATGCACCTGCTGGAACCGAATCTCGATCTCACCGTGAAGGCCGACCCGCAGGGATGGGCCGAGCGCCTCGGCGGCACGGCCATCGGCGGCAACACGGTGCGGCTCACCCGACCGGGCGGGCGCATCGAGGCGCTGGAGGGATACGACGCCGGAACCTGGTGGGTGCAGGACGCGGCCGCCGCGATCCCGGCGCGGCTGCTCGGCGATGTCGCCGGATTGAGCGTTGCCGACCTGTGCGCGGCGCCCGGCGGCAAGACCGCGCAATTGGCGGCGGCCGGCGGCCATGTCACCGCCGTCGACATTTCCGCCCGCCGGCTGGAGCGGCTCTCGCAGAACCTTGCAAGGCTGGGCTTGAGCGCCGAGGTGGTGGCCGCCGACCTTGCCAACTACGAACCCGCCGCGCCGTTCGACGCCATCCTGCTGGACGCGCCGTGTTCGGCGACCGGCACGATCCGCCGCCATCCGGAAGTGGCCTGGAACCGTCGGGCGGAGGATGTGGCGAGCCTTGCCGCCGCCCAGGCGCTGCTGCTGGAGCGCGTGAGCGGGTGGCTCAAGCCGGGCGGATGCCTCGTCTATTGCACCTGCTCGCTGGAGCCGGCGGAGGGCGAGCAGGTGATCGCCCGGTTCCTTGCCGCCACCCCCGGTTTCGCGCGCCTGCCCATCGCGGAGGCGGAGACGGGCTTTGCGGGTCTGGTGACGGCGGACGGCGACCTGCGGACCCTGCCGGTGTCGCTGCCGCGCGAGCCGCGCCAGGACGGCGGCATGGACGGCTTCTTCGCCGCCCGTCTCGTCCGTCGCTGATCCGCCCTCAAGACGCCTTGCATCCGCTGTGAAACCCTCGAATCGTGCTGAAATGGGTAACGGATCGCTAACCCTGTTGCCGGAAACTGAAGTTTGCAGGCGAAGTGGATTCGCGAAAGGGCTCGGCACGACGGCAGCGCGGCTGGAGGGAAGGTGGCACAGGTGACGCTAATGTCGGTGACCGAACGGGCACGGGTGTGGCGTCTCCTCACGCAGGCCGCCTGGCAGTCCCTGCTCAGATGGATGCATGGCGGGCCGCTGTTCCGCTGGCGGCTGTTTTCCGGCACGCCCGCACGCCTGATCATCGCCCCGCAGGACCTGCGCACCGCCGACGGCACCAATGCCGCCGACATCTATGCCGGGCGCTTCCTGTTCGCCGGCCAACTGGTCGAGACATCCGGCCAATCCCCGTTCGAGGTGCACGCGCCGTCCGCCGACTGGGCCCGCGCCCTGCACGGCTTCGGCTGGCTCCGCCACCTCAAGGCGGCCGAGACCGTGGTCGCGCGGCAGAATGCGCGGGCGCTGGTCGACGACTGGATCAGAAGCTGCGGCTACTGGCAGGACACGGCCTGGGAGCAGCAGGTGGTGGCGCGCCGGGTGCTGGCCTGGCTGTCGCAATCGCCGCTGATCCTGGAGGGTTGCGACCGCGAGTTCTATCGCCGCTTCCTGCGCTCGCTCGCCCGGCAGGTCCGCTACCTGCGCCGCACCATGAACGAGACGCCGGACGGGGTGCCGCGCCTGCAGGCGGCCATGGCCGTTGCCGCGGCCACCGTCTCCATGTCGGGGCAGGGGCGCTTCGTGCGCCAGAGCCTGCGCCGGCTGGACCAGGAACTCGCTCGCCAGGTCCTTGCCGATGGTGGCCACATCTCGCGCAATCCGGCCGCACTGCTGGATATCCTCGTCGACCTGTTGCCGGTGCGCCAGGCGCTGACCGTGCAGGGCATGCCGGCCTCGCCGATGGTGATGCAGGCAATCGACCGGATGATGCCGATGGTCCGCTTTTTCCGCCACGGCGACGGCACCTTCGCGCATTTCAACGGCATGGGCGCGACACCGGTCGACCTCGTCGCGACGATCCTTGCCTATGACGATGCGCGCGGCGGTCCGCCGGGCAATGCGCCGCATTCGGGCTACCAGCGCGTCGCCTGCGGCGACACCCTGCTGCTGATGGATACCGGCGTGCCGCCGGAGCCGGCGCTGAGCCTGACCGCCCATGCCGGGTGCCTGTCCTTCGAGATGTCGTCGCGGCGCACGCGCATCGTCGTCAATTGCGGCGTCTCGAACAGCGAGCGCGGCGCCTGGCGCTCGGTCTCGCGGGCAACGGCCGCCCATTCCACCGCGACGATCGACGACACCTCGTCCGCGCGCTTCCTGTCGGAAGCGCGTTTCGGCGGCTGGCTCGGCGCGCCGATCCTCACCGGGCCGACCAGCGTGCCGGTGGAGCGCGAGGAGGGTCCTTCCGGCGTGCGCATCGTCGCCAGCCACAACGGCTACCAGGACAACCTGCGCCTGATCCACGAGCGCGACATTACCCTGTCGCAGGACGGCAGCGTGCTCGACGGCATCGACCGGTTCCGCCCGACCGCGCGCACCGGACGCGACCACGAATTCGCCATCCGCTTCCATCTGCACCCCTCGATCAAGGCGAGCTCGATCCGCTCGGGCACCGGCATCCTGCTGGTGGCGCCGGACGGCGAGGCGTGGGAGTTCACCGCGCCGGGCTGCGAGATGGGCATCGAGGAATCCATTTATCTGTCCGACAGTTCCGGCCATCGGCGGTGCGAGCAGATCGTGCTCTACGGCCGGCTTGCCCATCGCCGCGAGGCGGCCTGGCAGTTCTGCCGCACGGCGGCGGGGCGGGCGACGCGGCGGCGCGTCAGCGACACGGCCAGCGGCGAGCTCGACCTTTAAGGGCGTCCTGCTGTGGTGCGCAGCCTGTGCGTCTTGCGCATTTTTTACCCAATCCCCCTTCCTCGGCTTCCGGTTTTCCGCGCTTCGTGCTAGGCGCACGCAGATCACTGTCCCGCCGAAAACCCGAAGGACCCTCCGCAATGGCCGTGGTGTCGAAACGCATTCCCGTTCCCGATCTCGTTCCCGTCAGGCGCGCCCTGCTCTCCGTCTCCGACAAGACAGGCCTCATCGAGTTCGCGACCGCGCTTGCAGGGCTCGGCGTCGAGTTGGTCTCGACCGGCGGCACGCGCAAGACGCTCGCGGATGCCGGGCTGAAGGTGCTCGACATTTCGGAGGTCACCGGCTTTCCCGAGATCATGGACGGGCGCGTCAAGACGCTGCATCCGTCGGTGCATGGCGGTCTGCTGGCCATCCGCGACGATGCCGAGCATGCCGCGGCGATGAAGGAGCACGGCATCACCGGCATCGACCTCGTCTGCGTCAATCTCTATCCCTTCGAGGAGACGGTCGCTTCCGGCGCCGACTTCGCGCTCGCCATCGAGAACATCGACATCGGCGGCCCGGCGATGACCCGCGCGGCGGCCAAGAACCATGCCTATGTGACGATGGTCAGCGATCCGGCCGACTATGCCGAGGTGATCGAGGCGCTCGGCGAACACGAGGGGCAGGTGCCGCTGGCGCTGCGCAAGCGGCTGGCGCAGAAGGCCTTTGCCCGCACCGCGGCCTATGACGCGGCCGTTTCCAACTGGTTCGCCGCTTCCATCGGGGAGGACGCGCCGGCGCATGTGGCCTTCGGCGGCCGTCTCGCCTCGGTCATGCGCTACGGCGAGAACCCGCATCAGAAGGCGGCGTTCTACCTGACGCCGGAGCGCCGCTTCGGCGTCGCCACCGCCCGCCAGGTGCAGGGCAAGGAGCTGTCCTACAACAACATCAACGACACGGATGCCGCGTTCGAACTGGTCAGCGAGTTCGATCCGGGCGTGTCGCCGGCGGTTGCCATCATCAAGCACGCCAACCCCTGCGGCGTCGCCACGGGCGCGACCCTCAAGGACGCCTATCTGAAGGCGTTGGCCTGCGATCCGGTTTCCGCCTTCGGCGGCATCGTCGCGCTCAACAGCAAGCTGGACGCGGCCGCGGCCGAGGAGATCGTCAAGATCTTCACCGAGGTGATCATCGCCCCGGAGGCCAGCGACGAGGCGCTCGCCATCGTCGCCGCCAAGAAGAACCTGCGCCTCTTGATCACCGGCGGGCTCGCCGATCCGCGCGCCGGTGCGCGCATCGTCAAGTCGGTGGCCGGCGGCCTGCTGGTGCAGGATCGCGACACCGGCACGGTGGAGGATCTCGATCTCAAGGTGGTGACGAAGCGCGCCCCGACCGAGCAGGAAATGGCCGACCTCAAGTTCGCCTTCCGCGTCGCGAAGCACGTCAAGTCGAACGCTATCGTCTATGTGCGCGAGGGCGCGACCGCCGGTATCGGCGCCGGCCAGATGAGCCGCATCGACAGCGCCCGTATCGCCGCGCGCAAGGCCGAGGACGCGGCGGAGGCGGCAGGCGCCGACCGGCCGAACACCATCGGTTCGGTGGTGGCGTCCGACGCCTTCTTCCCCTTCGCCGACGGACTTCTGGCCGCGGCCGCCGCCGGGGCGACGGCGGTGATCCAGCCGGGCGGCTCGATGCGCGATGCGGAAGTGATCGCCGCGGCCGACGAGGCCGGGCTTGCCATGGTCTTTACCGGCATGCGGCACTTCCGTCACTGACGGCTGTCATGGCGCCCTGCACGGGCGCGTTTTGTCAGCATCTTTGAAAATGCACCGCGCCCGCCCCACATAAAGGGCGGGCGCGGGCCGTTTCGGCCCACACATGGGGTAAAAAGCGGGCCGTTCCGGCCCGTGTTGGGGGCTGTCCGCAGGACCTTCGCAAGGTCCGGCAAGGAGACGGCAGGCATGGCGGCACGTTACGACGATCTCGGCATCGATCCGGAAATCCTCGGCCCCGAAAAGGGCCGCGAGGAGCGGGTCGGGGCGCGCCTTTTCAAGGTGGCGCGCAAGGCGGCGCGGCAGATCCCCTTCATGGAGGATGTCATCGCCGCCTATTACTGCGCCGTGGATCCGGCAACGCCGGTGCGCGTACGCGGCACGATCTTCGCCGGCCTTGCCTATTTCGTCATGCCCTTCGACATCATCCCCGACGCCATCCTCGGCATCGGCTTCACGGACGATGCCAGCATCCTGCTCGGCGTGCTGGCGCTGATCGGCAGTCATATGCGCGAGGAGCACCGGGAGGCGGCGCGCGCAGCGCTGGGCAAGGCCGATACTGAAGACGACAACAGCCAAGCCAGCAGCAGGGCCTGATCAGACCGGCAGGCCGGTCCCGCGGCCGGTGAGGCGGCGGTAATGCGCCCAAAGCAGCCGCGCCGCAACGCCGCGCCAAGGCGACCAGCGCCGGGCCAGCCGTTCGGCCTCGCGCGGGTTCGGCCGCACATCCAGGGCAAGGGCGTCGCGCAGGGCTTCCTGCAGGGCGACATCGCCGGCGGGAAAGACATCCGGGTGCCCGGCGCAGAACAGCAGGAAGACATCCGCCGTCCACGGCCCGATGCCGCGCAAGGAGACGAGGCGGGCGCGGGCATCCTCCGCCGGCAGGTCGACGAGGCCGGCGAGGTCGAGGCCGTCGGCAACGGCCTCAGCGATGGCGCGAAAGGTGGCGATCTTGGCGCGCGACAGGCCGGCCTGGCCGAGCTGGTCGTCGCTCAGGCGCAGGATGGTCGCTGCATCGAACGGGGCGATCAGCGTTTCAAGCCGGCCGTAGATGGCCGCGGCGCTCGCCAGCGACACCTGCTGGGCAGTGACGATGCGGGCAAGCTCGGCGAAGGTCGGGGGATGGCGGCGCAGCGGCAGCGGATCGCCGGCCGCGGCAAGACGGCCGAGATCCGGTGCGATGGCCAGAAGCTCCCGCAGTCCGGCGGCGAGGTGGTCCTCGTTGTCGATCCGGGACGGGGCGCGCTTGTCGTCCCTCATGCGGATGCTGCCGGCTTTGTCGGTGCGACCGGGACTTCGATCAGAACAGGTCGAAGGAAAAGCGGTAGGTGACGCCGGCGCCGATGGAGAACTGGTTTTCGTTGCCACGGCGAACGATCGGGCTGTTGCGGGCGTCGCCGATGTAGCGGTCCCAGCCGGCCTGCAGGTGCAGTGCCGTCTGATCCGTGACCGCATAGCTGGCGCGACCCGAGAGGCCGACCGACTTGAAGCCGCCGCTGGCCTTATAGGCGGTCAGGTTGCCGAGCGAGGCGGCCGCCTCGGCGGCGGTGACCCCGAAATAAGTGCCCATATAATCGCCGCTGGCGAAATCGGCGCGGGGGCCGAAGGCGATTTCCAACCGTTCCATCGGGTTCAGGATGACGTCTGCGCCGACCTGGCCGACCTGGCCGGAGTGGCCGTTGATGCCCTGGCGCAACTCGACGAAGGCGCTGAACCAGTCGTAGCGGAAACCGGCGCCGAGGCCGAGCTCCAGCGCCCAGTCGACCTTGTCGGTGCCGGTCAGCTTGACGCTGTCGGAGGCCTTGCGCTCGCCCACGAAGTTGATCGAGGGGAAGAAGAAGACGCCGCGGGTGGTCTTCTCGCCGTCGCTCACCTGGCCGAGGCCCGGCAGGTAGAATCGGCCGAAGGAGATGATCGGCAGCGGCGAGACCATCATCTTGTCGGCGCCTTCGTATTTCGGCTTCACCAGCGCGCCGACGCCGAGGTCGATGACATACTGCCGGGACGGCAGGGGCATATCCTGTGGCGCCGCCATGCCGTCCTGGGCGAGGGCCGCCGGAGCGGCCAGGCTCGCGCCGGCCAGAAGGGCGGCGGCGGTAAGGGCGGAAACGAGGGTGTTCTTGCGCATGGCGGTCGGGCCTGCTCCGGCTGTCGGCGTCTGTGAAGACTTGTGTATTCCGGTTTAGCTGACCGAACCCTTACCGCGAAGCGATTTCGCAGCGATGTGACCGGCTTGCGCCACCCTGTTGCAGGCTTGCATCGCCTGCAGGGTGGCGCAGTGCCCGGCTCAGGGACGGCGCCCCAGCGCCAGCTTGGTCATGCCGGGGATCAGCGGTTCGACCGAGACGTCGGCAAAGCCGGCGGCCGTGAGCCGCTTCGCCAGCCAATCGTCGGCGATCGAGCGGGCCTCGGGCGTGAAGGCCGTGTGCTGGAGCTGCCACAAGGCGGTGTTGCGCGGGCCCTTGCGGTCGGCATCGACGACGAAGTCGTGGATCATCAGCAGCCCGCCCGGCGCCAGATGCGCGAAGGCGCGGGCGAAGAGATCGTCATGGGCATGGTCCGGCACGCCGGACAGCAGATAGGACATCAACACCGCGTCCTGGTCCTTGGGCCACTCGGCCTCGAGAGCGTTGCCCCGCCGGTATTCGATGCGTTCCGACAGGCCGGCGCGGGCGACGAAGCCCTCGCCGATATCCGCAACGTTCGGAAACTCGACGAGGGTTGCGGACAATTGCGGGAAGGCCTTGCACAGGGTGATGGCGAAGGCGCCGGTGCCGCCGCCGACATCGAGCAGGCTGCGCGCCTGCGAAAGGTCGACTCGCTTGGCAAGGCCGCGTGCCGGGCCGAGCGAGCCGGCATGCTGGCTCTCGGAGTAGAGGCGGGCCTCGTCCGGGTCGGAGAACCAGTCGTCATAGGAGGCGGTCGCCTCCTGCGGCAGCTCGCCGGCCAGCGCCGGTTCGATCTGGTCCATCAGCGGGTACATCTGCTGGCCGACCTGCAGGCGCAGGTAGTCGCCGAAGTCGTGGCGGGCGCCCTTGACCAGGAACCGCTCGGCGGCGGGGGAATTGGCGTAGCGCCCGTCCCGGATCCCGGTCAGGCCGAGCGAGGTGAGGGCGGTCATCAGGGTGCGGCAGCGTTCGCGCGGCAGGCCGATCCTGGGGGCGAGATCGTCGGCGGAGGCCGGGCCCTCGCCCAGCTCGGTGAAGACCCCGAAGTGGAGCGCGGCGAACAGCGCCTTCGATCCCATGTAGCCGAAAGCGATGTCCGAGATGTCCTCGGCCTCTGTCAGAACCGTCATCGTGCTGTCGTCCCTCCCGTCAGGTTCGGGACCCGCGTATTACGGCATTCCGGATGGAAATACGTCGGCACGCCGAAGAACGTCGATGACGTTTCGGCCGGGGCGGATCCCTGTTGATGATGGGATCTTCTTAATACGAAACGGATCGGCAATCCACCGGCCGGGGACAGATTGCAAGTCTTTCGGGCAACTGCCCATCCGGTGGGCGCCCGGTCAGCGGGACGTGGCGCTGCGATACCAGGCGGCGAGAACGGCGCGTTCGTCCGGCTCGATATAGGTCACGTTGGCCGGCGGCATGGCGTGGGTGATGCCGGCCTGCAGGTAGATCTCGCGGGCGTGCTCGGCGATCTCCGCGTCGCTTTCCAGCCGCACGCCCTTGGGGGCCGCCGCCATTCCCTCCCACAGCGGCTCGGCCGCATGGCACATGGAGCAGCGCGTCAGCACCGTGTCGCGCGCCGCCTCGAAATGCTCGTCCTCGACGAAGCGGGCGACCTGCGGCGGCAGGCGGCCGGTGCGTTCCGCCGTCTCGCTGGCCTCCTCGCCGGGACGCAGGGTCGACAGCCAGACGACGGCGAGGAAGATCCCGGCGGTGACGAACCAGGTCCACCACGGCGCATCCTTGCGGGCGTGGGTGCTGTTGAAGAAGTGCCGAATCGTGACGCCCATCAGGAAAACCAGCGAGGCGATCACCCAATTGTACTGCGTCGCGAAGGCCAGGGGATAATGATTGGACAGCATCAAAAAGACGACGGGGAGAGTGAGGTAATTGTTGTGCAGCGAGCGCTGCTTGGCCTGGGCGCCGAGCGAAGGGGCCGGCGTCTTTCCAGCCAGAAGCGCGGCGACCACCTTCTTCTGGTTGGGGATGATCAGCAGGAAGACGTTGGCCGACATGATGGTGGCGGTGAAGGCGCCCAGATGCAGGAAGGCGGCGCGGCCGGTGAAGACCTGGGTGTAGCCCCAGGCCATGGCGACCAGCACGACGTAGAGCAGCAGCATCAGCCCGGTGGTGCTGCGCCCGAGCGGCGAGCGGCAGAGCAGGTCGTAGACGATCCAGCCGAAGGCGATGGAGGCGATGGAGAGCGCGATGGCGCCCGGCCGCGACAGCTCCATGACCGAGGGATCGATCATGTAGAGATCGGCGCCGGCATAGTAGACGACGCACATCAGCGCGAAGCCCGAAAGCCAGGTGGCGTAGCTCTCCCACTTGAACCAGGTCAGGTGCTCGGGAAGGCTGGCGGGCGCCACCAGATACTTGCGGATGTGGTAGAAGCCGCCGCCATGGACCTGCCATTCCTCGCCATGGGCACCAGGGGGAAGGTCGGGCGCCTTGCGCAGGCCCAGATCGAGGGCGATGAAGTAGAAGGACGAGCCGATCCAGGCGATGGCCGTCACCACATGCAGCCAGCGCAAGGCGAAGGACAGCCAGTCCCAGGCGATCGCCACTTCCATCGCAGTCTCTCCTTCCCAAAGGGCCGTGCAGGCCCCGTGCCCCCTACACCGGATGCATCGCGCCCGGTCATTGCATCGGCAGGAGCATGTTCGCCGCTGCCGGGCCGTCCGTCGTGCCCAAAATCGAATCACAGAACCTGCGCAGATCCGCGCGGCCGCGCTGACGGATTCCGCGCGAGACTGACAGATCCGCGATTTGCAAAAAAGTCGCGATATGCTTCGATCACTATCAAGATTTTCTTGAAAGCGGTAAGGGCATCCCATGTCCTATGTGAACACTCTCCGGGTTTTCGTGCGGGCCGTCGATCTCGGCTCGATGTCGGCGGCGGCGCGCGACCAGCGGGTCTCGCCGGCGGTGGTGTCCAGCCGCATCGGCGAGCTGGAAAAGCATCTCGGCGTGCGCCTGTTCAACCGCACGACGCGCAAGCTGACGCCGACCGAGCACGGCTCGATCTTCTACAAGGGCGCGGTGAAGATCCTCGACGCCATCGAGGAGGCGGAAGCGGCGGTGGCCGATGTCGCCCGCCATCCGCGCGGCTCGATCTTCGTGGCCGCGCCGCTCGGCCTCGGGCGGCGGCTGGTGGCGCCGCTGATCCCGGCGTTCAAGGCGGACTATCCGGATATCGACGTGCGGCTGCGCCTGTCCGACCGCAAGGTCGACGTGCTGGGCGAGGGGCTGGATATCGCCTTCGTGCTGGGCCAGCCGGCCGATTCGGCCCTGAAGATGCGCCCCGTCGTCGACTGCGCGCGGGTGCTGTGCGCCGCGCCCGACTATCTGGCCGCCCATGGCACGCCGGAGAGCGGCGCGGAGCTGGTGCGCGGCCGCCATTCCTGCCTGCTGCTGCGCTTTCCCGGCACCAGCGAATTCAACTGGACGCTCAAGGGGCCGGGCGGGCCGGAGCGCCATGAAGTGTCGGGGCCGTTCGAATCCGACGACGGCGATGTGCTCACCGATTGGGCGCTTGCCGGCTGCGGCATCGTCAACAAGCCGCTGTTCGAGGTGGCGCATCACCTGCGGGCCGGGCGGCTGGTCGAGGTCTGCCGGGCGACGCCGCCGCTGCCGGTGCAGCTTGCCTGCCTCTATCCGCACAAGCGCTACCAGGACCCGAAGATCCGCCTGTTCATCGACTTCGTGACCGCGCGCTGCAAGGCGGCGGTCGATGCCGCCCTTGCCGGAGATTGAGCGGGGAGACTGAGAGGGGATTGCGCGGGCAGTGGCGACACGCCGCGAGGCGAGCGGTGCGGGTGTAAATCTGCCGCGAAGGCCGTTTCCCCACCGGCGAGGGAGCAAATCGGGGTCGAATCTATCCCCGTCCACCCCGAAAAGAACCGGAATCCGGTTGAAATATTTGCTGAAATCGGCGGAATTTGCGCGGGTTTGCGACGGATTTTGCGAGATTTCGAGAAAGCTGCGCAAAATCCGTCGCAAACCCGGATCAACTTCGCGCAAACGGGGACAAGTGAAGGGCGCTTCCGGAGGCGTCACGTACAGCCCCGCAAGCCCCGGCGCGGCGGACATCTCTTTCAAGAAAAATTTGAAAGAGAGGGTCATTGTTTTGCATTACCAATAGACGAACCCATCCGGAGATCCATCCGTGACCGCAAGCGAGCATTCCGATCCGTCTTCCGCGACGCGTCCCTCGGTGATGGACCGCGCCGCCTTCCTCGTCCGGTTCGGCGGGGTCTTCGAACATTCGCCCTGGATCGCCGAGCGGGCGCTTGCGAAAGGGCTCGGACCCGATGCCGACACGGCGGAGGGGCTGCATGCGCGGCTGGTTGCGGAGTTCCGCGCGGCGAGCGAGGACGAGCGGCTCGGCGTGTTGCGGGCGCATCCCGATCTTGCCGGCAAGCTGGCGGCGGCCAAGCGCCTGACGGCGGAGTCCGCCGGCGAGCAGGCCTCCGCCGGGCTCGACGCGCTGACCGACACGGAGCGCGCCCGCTTCACCGCCCTCAACGAGGCTTACACCTCCCGCTTCGGCTTCCCCTTCATCCTGGCGGTGAAGGGGCGCAGCAAGGCGGAAATCCTGGAGAATTTCGAGGCCCGCATCGCCAACGACCGGCGGGCCGAGTTTTCGACCGCCTGTGCCCAGGTGGAGCGGATCGCGCTGCTGCGGCTCAAGGATCTGATTGCCGGTTGAGCCGGCGCGGTCCGACCTGTTCGCCTCTGTTTTTCGGCGCGCCTCCCGCGTGCCCTTGTCTGCCTTTTGATGCGCGCCTTGCGCGCCTTAGCATGAAGGACCCTTGTCATGACGTCTCATCAGCCGGACAGCCGTCCGGACTTCGCCCGCAAGGACATCAATCTCGCCTCCGCCGGCCTCGGAGCCGCCGCGGTGTCGGTCACCGACGACTTCTTCGCCGAGGTCTCGCGGATGCTCGCGGACGATGCGGCGGTGTTCTATCCGGATCGCTACGACGACAACGGCAAGTGGATGGACGGCTGGGAATCACGCCGCCGCCGGGGACCGGGCCACGACATCGCGGTGGTGCGCCTGGCCGTGCGCGGCCGCATCACCGGCTTCGACGTCGACACCTCGCATTTCACCGGCAACTACCCGCCGGCCTGCCGCATCGAGGCGGCTGCTTGCGCCGGCGAGCCGGACGCTGCGACCCGGTGGACCGAGCTGCTGCCGATGTCGCCGCTGGGGCCGAGCGCCCATCACTATTTCACCTGTCTCGACGCCGGCGTGTGGACCCATGTGCGGCTGCACATCCATCCCGACGGCGGCGTTGCGCGCCTTCGCGTCTATGGCCGGCCGGAGCTCGACCGGCAGGCGGCGGGCGCTGCGGAGCTGGATCTCGCCTCGGCGCTGAACGGGGCGCGGATCGTCGCCTTTTCCGACGCGCATTACGGCGCCTATCACCGCATGCTGGCGCCGGGACGCGGGCTCAACATGGGCGACGGCTGGGAAACCCGCCGGCGCCGCGAGCCGGGGCACGACTGGATCATCGTCGAGCTGGGCGCGCGCGGCATCATTGAGCGGGCCAGCGTCGACACGGCCTTCTACAAGGGCAACTTCCCGGAAAGCTGCTCGATGCAGGCAGCCGATCTTGGCGGCATGACCGGCGATCTCGACCGGGCCATCGTCACCTCCTCGATGTTCTGGGAAGAACTGGTCGGGCGCACGAAACTCTCCGCCGACGCGATCCACGAGATCGGCAGGGAAGCGGTCAAGCCGCTCGGCCCGGTCACCCATGTGCGCCTCAACATCCATCCCGACGGCGGCATCAGCCGGCTGCGGCTGTTCGGCCGCCTCGCCTGAAGGGGGCTGTGGGGGCTCGGGGAGGGGCGAGGCGGTGCCACCCCCCTCGGCTGTCACGCCTGCGCAGGCAGGCGTCCAGTATCCGCTGGGACGCATGAGTGTGCGACGGCTGCAGCCTCCGGCCTTGCGACGGCAGCGCTGAGGTCTGAGCCGAACCGTTCGGGGTTACTGGTTCCCGGTCTTCGGCTGCGCCGAAACCGGGATAACATCCTGCGGGTGGGGTTCGCGTCGGGTAACTTTGCGCAGCGGAGTTTTTCTGCTGGTGTTTTTCCGCTGATGCCTCTCCTTGCGTCTTCCCGGACGAGGCCGTAGGCCGAAGATCCGGGACCGGGGAGCCCCGGCGGTCGGGGTGCGCTCCGTCGCGGGTGCTGCTCACCCCCCTCTGTCGGCTGCGCCGACATCTCCCCCTCATCTCTTTCTCGGGGGGGAGACCGGAGTGCGCGGCTCGGCCAGCGTGTCGTAGCTGCCGCTCTGGCAGCCAATAGGCCCCGGGTCGCGGCTGCGCCTTGCCCGGGGTGACGGTGGAGGGTGAGGCGAGGCAGTGCCCCTCTCTCAGGCCGTCATCCCGGCCGCGCGTCAGCGCAGAGCCGGGAACCATTGGTGCCCTCAGCACGCGCGAGGTGGAAGGCGCTGACCCCACTCTCGCTTGTCATACCTGCGAAGGCAGGTATCCAGTATCCGCCAGGCTGGATGTTTGCGCGAGAGCAGCAGCCACCGGCGGTCCGGCGGCAGCGCCGGGCCTCACGCGAGCCGTTCGGGACGACAGCGGAGTGCCTGTTTCCCGCCGGCGGGTGGCGCGCGCTCCCTCAGCGCGTGTGGCGCGAGAGGGTGAGCTGCACCACGAACATCGCCCAGACCATGTTGGCGCGGCGGCGGTCGCCGGCCAGGAAATCGTCCCAGAACAGGCGCACCAGCTCCTCGTCCAGCAGGCCGAGGCGGGCGATCTGCGCGGACGAGAACATGTCCTCGGCGAGCGGGCGCAGCGGGCCCTTGAGCCAATCGGCGCAGGGAATGCCGAAGCCGCGCTTGGGCCGGTCCCACAGGGCGGCGGGCACATAGCGATCCAGCACCTGCTTGACCACGCCCTTGCGCTGGCCGCCCATCAGCCGCACCCGGTCGGGCAGCGACAGCGCGAAGCGCACCACGGCCGGATCGAGGAAGGGCACGCGGGTTTCCAGCGCATGGGCCATGGCGGCGCGGTCGACCTTCACCAGGATGTCGTCGGGCAGGTAGTGGACGAGATCGAGCAGGCTCGCCTGTTCCAGCACGCTCCAGCCGGTTTCCTGCGCCACCGTGTCGGCGAGCGGGTGGGTCTCGCGCGCACTGCCGGGCACCAGCCGGTGGGCGGTGTCCATCAGCGTGAACTTGCGCTCATAGGCGGCGACCGCCGAGCGGGCGGTGAGGCCGGCGAGCTTTTCCTCCAGCCGCAGGCGCAGGCCGGCCGGGCTCTTGCGCCCGATGCGCGACAGGCCGAGCCGCTCGGCCGGGGCGACGATGCCGGCAAGCTGGGCCGAGACATAGGCGCGGCGGGCGGCGCGCCCGATGCGCGCGGACAGGGTGCCCTGCCACTGCCGGTCGATGGAATGATAACGTCCGTAGCCGGCAAACAACTCGTCGGCGGCGTCGCCCGACAGGCTGACGGTGACCCGGGTGCGGGCGAAGCGGGCGACCATGTAGGTCGGCAGCTGCGACTGGTCGGTGAAGGGCTCGTCGTAGACGTCCGGCATCTCGTCGACGAGGTCGCGCGCCTCCTCGCCGGAGAGGAAGATCTCGTTGTGGCGGGTGCCGAGGTGGTTCGCGACGGCGCGGGCGAACTCCGCCTCGTTGGTGGCCTTGTCGTGGAAGCCGAGGGAGAAGGTCTCGACCGGCGCGGCGCTCAGCGACTGCATCATCGCGGCGATGGTGGAGGAATCGATGCCGCCCGACAGGAAGGCGCCGAGCGGCACGTCGGAGATCATCTGCCGGGCGACGGAGCCGCGCAGCAGCTCGTCGAGCTGGTCGACGGCCTCCTGGTCGCTGCCGGCAAAGCGGTTGCGGCGGGCGATGCGCGCCTCTTCCAGCGTGTCCCACCAGGAGGTGACGCGCCAGCTCTCGGGGGTGAGTGCGCCCGCGTCGATCTCGACGATGGTGCCGGGCGCGATCTTGACCGCCTGGGTGAAGGCGGTGCGCGGGGCGGGGATGTAGCCGTGGCGCAGGCACAGGGCGATGGCCTGGCGGTCGATCTCGCCGGTCCAGGCGGGATGGGTGCGCAGCGCCTTGATCTCCGAGGCGAAGGCGATCTCGCCGCCGAACAGGCCGACATGCAGCGGCTTCTCGCCGAAGCGGTCGCGGGAAAGCGACAGCACCCGGCGCTCGCGGTCCCACAGGGCGATGGCGAACATGCCGGCGGTGCGCTTCAAGGTCTCGGCAAGGCCCCATGCGCGGATGCCGGCGAGCAGCACCTCGGTGTCGGAATGGCCGCGCCATTCGGGCGCAAGGCCGGCCTCCTCCAGCTCGCGGCGCAACTCGAGGTAATTGTAGATCTCGCCGTTGTAGGAGACGACGTAGCGCCCGCAGGGCGAATGCATCGGCTGGGCGCCGGCGGGGCTGAGGTCGAGGATCGACAGGCGGCGATGGACGAGGCCGATGCCGGCCTCGGCATCGCGCCAGACATCGCCGGCGTCGGGACCGCGATGGCGGATCGCCTCGCCCAGGGCGGCAAGCGCGGCGGGCTCGAGGGCGGGCGAGCCGAGAGGGGCAAAGATGCCGGCAATTCCGCACATCGGAAGGCGCTCCAGCGAGAGACGCGAAAGGGACGCGAGAAGTGGGGCGGACCGGCTACTCGGCGGCCATGGCGGCTGCGGAGTGCGCGTCGGCGCGGCCGATCCAGCGGTCGAGGAACGCGTCGAGCCAGGCCTTCACCGCCGGGTCGAAGGCGAAGCGGCCGGCGAAATGGTCGCGCCGGTCGCGGGCGCCGGGCAGCTCCATGCGGGGGGCGCCGCGCGTCGTCCAGCGGACCATCATCTGGTAGGTCAGCTCGGGATGGAACTGGATGCCGTAGGCGCAGGGGCCGACGCGGATCGCCTGGTTGGGATAGGTCTCGCCGGTGGCGAGCAGCTCGGCGCCTTGCGGCAGGTCGAAGCCCTCGCGGTGCCACTGGTAGACCTTGCCCGGCCATTTCGGCATGAGCTCGCGGCCGATATCGGTCGGCGAAAGGTCGTAATAGCCGATCTCGACGAGGCCGTCGTCATGGCCGTAGACGCGCGCGCCGAGATTGCGCGCCAGCATCTGCGCGCCGAGGCAGATGCCGAGGAACGGCTTTTCCTCGCGCAGCGGCACGTCGATCCAGTCGGTCTCGCGGGCGATGAAGGCGTCGGTGTCGTTGGCGCTCATCGGCCCGCCGAAGACGACGGCGCCGACGTGGTCGGCCAGGGTCTCGGGCAGCAGCTCGCCGAAGCGCGGCCGGCGGATGTCGAGGGCGAAGCCGCGGCGCACGAGCTCCTGCCCGACGCGGCCGGGCGTCGAGGTTTCCTGATGCAGGACGATGAGAACCTTGGGCCGTGCGGCCAGCTCTTTGGGATCCAGGATCATGGCACCAGTTTATATTGCAACGCGATACGACGTCGAGAGGACAGCACGGTCAGGCCTCGCCCGAGGCATTGCCGGAGCCGGCGGAGGTGTCGCCGGCGACCTTGCGGCGCAGGGCCAGCCGGTCGCGCGAGGAAATGCCGAGCAGTTCGGCGACGCGCCAGATCGTGTTGTCCTCGAATTCGTGGACGGTGCCGTCGGCATAGACCAGCTCCCACATCATCTCGATGACCTTGAGCCGCTCTTCCAGTTCCAGGCTGCGCTTGAGCACCGAGGTGAAGCCGTAAAGGTCCACCGCCTCGTTGTCGCGGCGCGTCGCCTCGCGGATCAGGTCGGCGGTCATCTCGGGCGTCAGCTTGTAATTGGCCCGCAGGACCTCGGTCAGCGCCGCCCGCTCCACGTCGTCGACCACGCCGTCGACGGAGATGATGTGCACGAGCAGGGCCGCCGCCGCGAGGCGGTGGTCGTCCTCGGCGAAGCTCAGCTCGCCGCTTTCGCCCGTGACCGCGGTGCGCAAAAACCGCTTCAACGCAGAAAACATATCCCCTCCGATGCCGTCCGCAACCGCGGCAGCATCCGCAATCCGGGCGCGATTGTCCATGCTGCTGTGCGGAAAGAACATGCAGGCGGCTATCGCGACGGCCCGTCCCGCGCCATCCTGTCGACATGCTTTGGCGTAGACTGGCGCTGATTCGTCCTTCTGGAGACACGCTTTGAAACGCGCACTCGCGGGCCTTGCCAGCCTGCTCTTCCTCCTCATTGCGGCCCTTTTCGTGGTGCCGCTGCTCCTGCCGAAGGACGCGATCCGCGCCGAGCTGATCAGCCAGATCGAGGAGCGGACCGGCTGGCGGCTGCGCCTCGACGGGCCGGTCGGGCTGTCGCTGCTGCCCGGATTCCGGATGAGCGCGGAAAATGTCGGCGTGTCGACCGGCGAGGCGGGAGAGATCCTGCGCGCGGGCACCGTGGATTTCGGTCTTGCCTGGCAGGGCCTGTTCGGCGGCGACATCCGCCTGACCCATGTGCGTCTCGACGCGCCGGTGGTCAGCGTCGAGATCGACGAGAGCGGCCGGCCGAACTGGACCGCGGGCCTTGCGGGCGCGGCCGTTGCGACGAATGACGGGCCGGGCGCGGGCTTCCCGTCCGACCGCTGGAGCGCGGCGACGCAGGCGATCGCCGACAGCAACGGCGAAGCCCCGCTGCGGCCGGCGGCCGGCGCGAGCGACCAGGCGCGGGTGCCGGCGGAGACGCCGGGCGGCGATGCGGGCGCCGATGTCGCCGCCGACGGCATGGCGCTGGCGCGCATCGGCGTCGACCGGCTGGAAATCGCCAACGGCCGGCTGATCTATTCCGACCGCCGCGACGGCACGCGCCACGAGGCGGACAACGTCAATCTGGTGCTGAGCCTGCCCTCGCTCTCCGGCGCCCTGTCGCTGGACGGCGGGCTCGGCTATGGCGGCGTGGCGGTGACGGTCGCCGGCACGGTGGAGGCGCCGATGCGCCTTGCCGGCGGCGGCAGCTCGGCGGTCGACCTGACCGTGGGCGGCGCCGGGGCGAGCGCGAAGATCACCGGCGACGTGGCGCCGCAGGATGAGAGCCGCCTGCGCATTGCCGTGGAAGGCGAGGAACTGGGCGCGACGCTGGCCGCTTTCGGCGCCGGCCTGCCGCGCGAGCCCGGCCCTTTCCGGGTGACGGGCGATGTGACCGCGAGCGCGAGCGCGGTCGAGATCGGTGCCCTCGAGGCGCGGCTGGCCGGGGCGAGCCTGCGCTCCACCGCCACGGTGGCGCTGGCGGGCGAACCGCAGGTGACGGGCCAGCTGGAGCTGGCCGATGCGCGGCTGGAAACGCTTCTGTCGCTGGCCGGGCGCAGCGAGGACGCGCAAGGAACGCTGGGCGGCTCGCTGCGGTTTTCGGCGCGCGGGGCGGATGCGGCGACCCTGATGGGATCGGTGGATGCGCAAGGCCGGCTGTCGCTGGCCGGCGGCGGCATTTCCGGCCTGCCGGTGCCTTCGCCGATCGGCGACGACGCGGCCTCGCGCCGGATCGAGGACCTGGCTGTCGCCGTCGATTTTGCCGGGCGCGACGCCCCGGTCTCGGTGAGCGGCGGACTGACATGGCGGGGCGATGCCTTCCGCATCGAGGGATCGGCAACGCCGGCGCTGGCGATGGCCGGCATGCCGACGCCGCTCAAGCTGAGGGTCGCCGGCTCGCGGGTCGAGGTTGGCTATGACGGCAGCGTGTCGCCGGCCGGCTCGGTCGACGGCGCCGTGGTGCTGGAAACGCAGAACCTGAGGGCGCTGGCGAGCTGGCTCGGCGTACCGCTGGCCGAGGGCGGGGGGCTCGGACCCTTCTCCTTCTCCGGCCGGCTGGCGGCGGGCGAGAACGCGGTGCGCTTCACCGGTGAGGAGATCCGCCTCGACGACACGACCGGCCGCGGCGAGGGCGAACTGCGCCTCGGCGCCAGGCCCAAGGTGACGGCGCGGCTGGAGCTCGACCGGCTGGGGCTCGACCCTTACGCGGTGGAAACCGACCGGGCCAGCGACGGGCGCAGCGAGGCGCGGGTGCCGGGCGCGGAACGCGGCTCCTGGAGCCGGGTGCCGATCGACCTGTCCGGCCTCAAGGCGGTGGATGCGCAGCTCTCGCTGTCGGCGAAGCAGATCGTCCGCGATACGCTGGAGATCGGGCCGAGCCGGCTGGAACTGACGCTGGAAGGCGGGCGGCTGTCGGCGGAGCTTGCCGAAATGTCGCTCTATGGCGGGCAGGGCAACGGCTTGCTGGTGCTCGACGGTTCGCAGCAGGTGCCGGAACTGGCCGGCCGCTTCACGCTCACCGACCTCAGCGCCCGGCCGTTCCTGGCCGCGGTCGCCGGCTTCGACTGGATCGAGGGGCGGGTGACGACGACGCTCGATGTCAAGGCGCACGGGGTCAGCGAATACGAGCTGATTTCCGGCCTCGACGGTACCGCCCGCTTCGACTTCGCCGACGGCGCCATTCGGGGCATCAACATTCCGCGCATGGTGCGCGGGCTGACGGTCGACACACTGCTGGGCTGGGCGCAGAATCCCGAGCAGAAGACGGACTTCTCGGCGCTTGGCGCAAGCTTCACCATCACGCGCGGCATCGCCGCGACGGAGGACCTGGCGCTGATCGGCCCCCTGGTGCGCATGAGCGGCACGGGCCGGGTCGACATGCCGGAGCGCATGCTCGACTGGCGGCTGGAGCCGCGGGTGGTGGCGAGCCTGGAGGGCAGCGCGCCGGTGCCGCTGGCCAAGGGCGAGACGCGCGAGCTGGAAGGGCTCGGCGTGCCGGTGATCGTGCGCGGGTCCTGGGACCGGCCGCAGATCTATCCGGACATCAAGGGCATCCTGGAAGACCCGCAGGCGGCGCTGAAGCAGCTGGAAAATCTCGGCGGCGGGTTGTTCAAGTCGCTGCAGGAGGCGCGCAACCCGCAGGAGACGCTGACCGGCGTCGCCAACGAGGCGATCAACCGGGCGACCGGCGGCAACGCCAATATCGACGTGCAGAAGGTGCTGGACGGCGAGGTCGACGACAAGGAAGTGCTGGAGGCGGTGGAGCAGGGCTTCGGCCTGCCGTCCGGCTTCCTCGGCTCCTTCGGCATCGGCCGCCGCCAGCAGCAGGACGCGCCGCAGCAGGAGCAGCAGGACGAACAGCTGCCGCTGGACGAGGCCCCGCAGGAAGAGACGCCGCAGGGAGAGACGCCGCAGTAGGGCGCGCCGATCCGGTAAGGCCGTCTCCCGAAGCCTAGGTCGTGAACTCATAATTCTGGCAAGAAACGGTATGCCCGAACCCGATCGGATATAAGGAGCAAGGCCGCAGGAAACCATCAGGTTTTCAAGGGCTTGCGACGCTGTTGCCGGCGGGTTCGGGCATACCCGAAGGGCGCCGTTCGAGCTTCGATCTGCGGCGTCGGATCGCTCGGCCGGGGGACCTGCCCCGGCCATCGCGCTCCTCCTAGCATATCATTGCCCGAACGGACGCCGTTTCCGGCACAATTATGAGTCCACGACCTGTTCCCGAAAACGATCCTGAGTCGGGGGCCGGGGGGAGCGATCGGAGCGCGGTCAGTCGCGCCAGAAGCGGCGGGCGCGTTGCGTCTCGTCCCACAGGGCGCGGGCGTTTTCGAAGGCATGGGCGGCACGCGCCTCGTGCCAGCCGAGCACGAAGCCGGCGGCAAGGGCGGTTTCCACCGGCGGCTTGCGGTCGACGGCGGCGACCATGCCGGCGAGCTTGCCGGCCATCACCACGTCGTTGAGATAGCCGAAGACGTCCTGCAGCGTCTTGAGGCGGGCGAGGAACGGCTTGACCTTGCGCGCAGGCCAGGCCGAGCGGAAGAACTCCACCGCATAGCGCAGCTTCTTCAGCTCCTTGCGCAGGTCGTGGCGCTCCTCCAGCGTCAGTTCGTCCATGCGCGCGGCCAGCCGGGCCGCCGATTTCCAGCGTTTTTCCAGCGCCTCGACCGCGAAGGCGCCGACGGTCGTATCGCCAGCGGCCTCCTCCTTGCCGTCCTCTTCGCCTTTGCGCCGACCGCCGCCATGGGCCAGCGCGCCGAGGCGGAACAGCAGTTCATTGACGGCGGGGCCGGAGAGCTGCTCGCGCAGGGACCTGCGCGCGGCGCTGCGCGCGGCATCGACCCGGCGGGCGAGCCCGGCATCGTCGAGCAAGGCCGCATCCGGTCCGAGCCTGGCGACCGCCATGGCCGGCTCGACGATCTCGCCGACCAGCACGTCGAGATCGCGCAATTCGCCGACGGCAAGGGCAAGGTCGCGGGCGGCGGCATCCAGCTCCTTGCGCGTGCCGGGATCGAGCAACGGGTGATGCACCTTCAACGCGCTGCGCAACCGGCGCAGGCCGACGCGCAGCTGATGCGGGCCTTCGGGATCGTCGCTGTCGAGCACCGCGTCGCGGTTGCCGGCGATCTGGTCCATGCAGGACAGAAGAATGGCGCGAAAGGCCGGGCCGATGGCCGTGCCCGCCGCAAGGCTGGCTTCCGTCGCATTGACCGGGCCGGCGAGCGGTTGTTCCCCGGCGGCGAGCGCATAGCCGCGGCCGGCCTTGCTGAGGCGCGAGAAGCGGGCGTTGGCCAGGGCAGGAAGGCTGCCGGCGAGCGCGAAGAGCGCGGCGGGGTCGCCGGATTTCAGCTCCAGCTCGGCCTCGAACAGGGCTTGCCGCCGCTCGCCGGCGACGATCTCGCCGGCATCCAGCGCCATCTCGATGGTGCTGCCGTCGCTTTCGCGGGTATAGATGCGGATCGTGCGGCGCATCGCGGTCTCGAAGACCGGCGCCAGGGGCTGACCGTCGATCAGCTTCCACAGGCCTTCGCGCATCGCCGGCTCGAGGATCAGGGTCAGGTCCGGCGCGGGGCCCGCGACCTCCGCCTCCGCCTCGCGCGGACGCGACATGCCGCCGGTGACGCCGGTGCCGGCCTTGACCGTCTGCACCCATTTGCGCCCGACCCGGCGGACCCGCAGCGACCACTTCGCCTTGCTCAGGGCCTGGTCCGGCGTGTCGAAATAGATCGAGCGCAGGGTGCGCGTCACCGCGCGCTCGGCGGCAAAGCCTTCGGGTGCCGGTGCTCCTTTCAGCCTCTGCTGACCGGCCTTCGCCAGCTCGAGCTTCAGCTCGACTTCCCGTTTCGCGCCCATCGCCTCGCCCGTTGCAGTGTTCCGGCGGCTGCCAGTGTGCGGCACCCTTCGCGATGGCTCTAGCCGTTTTCCCGAAGCCTGTCCAGAAAAGCGCGCTGAGTGCGTCTTCGTTTGCCGGCTCAGTCCGTCTCGCGGAGCTTGAGGAGAAACGGGATCTGGTGTCTGGTTGCGGGCAGGGACGGCTGGCCGGGAGGAGACGGCGGTGGCGGTGACCGAGTTCGAGAAGACGCGCTGGTTCCGCATCACGGCGCTGGCGACCGCCGTGGTGCTGGCGGGTATTGCGGTTGCGCTGGTCGTCGACAACCAGCGCCGGCAGGCGGCCTTGACCCATGTTCGGATCGCCGGCGGCGGCTTCCTGTTCTACTACCGGCTCGGCGAGATCCGCGCCGGCATCACGGTGATCGTGCAGAAGCCGACGCCGTCGCAATCGCGGCTGGTGGCGCGGTTCGAGAACCCGGCGGGCGGCGCGCCGGTGGAGGTGGAGACGCGGCTGCGCCACGGCGAGCAGCGCTACGGGCTGGAAACGCCGCCGCTCACCGGTGTCGTCAAGGGCAGGCCCTATGCGGTCGAGCTGCGGCTCTACGACTATGGCGGGCGCGAGCCGATGGAGGTGCAGCACACCACCATCACCAGCGAGCTGGACGCGGACGCCTCGCCGAAGGGGCCGCTGACCGTGGGGCCGGGCTATCATCGCCCGCAGCAGGGGCCGCCGCAGCCGGCGCCTCAATAGGGATCAACCCCGCCGGCGCGGGGCCTCGACCGCGGGCACCTCGCCCGGCGCCAGTTCGCCCGTCTGGCGGCCGTAGCTGGCGAAGCGGGCGATGACCTCGTCCATCTCCGTGTCGGTGAGGATCGCCGGGTCGCCGGCGGTCAGGGCGATGGCGTATTGCCGGCACAGGGTCTCGATCTCGCCGGCGAGCCACAGCGCCTTGTCGAGGCCGGGGCCGAAGCAGATCATGCCGTGATTGGCGAGAAGACAGGCGCTGCGCCCCTCCAGCGCGGCCAGCATGGCGCGCGACAGATCGCGCGTGCCGAAGGTGGCGTAGTCGGCCGTGCGCAGGGTGCGCCCGCCGGCGACCGCGATCATGTAGTGGAAGGGCGGGATCTCGCGGCGCAGGCACGACATGGCCGTGGCATGGGGCGAATGGGTGTGGACGACGGCGCCGGCTGCGGGGCGGGTGGCGTAGATGTCGAAATGCATCCGCCACTCGGACGAGGGCAGCCAGTCGCCGGAATAGCTTTCGTCCATGTGGACCTGGACCACCTGCTCGGGCTGCATCGCCTCGTAGGGAATGCCGGAGGGGGTGATCAGGAAGCCTTCGCCATGGCGCCGGCTGACATTGCCGGAGGTGCCCTGGTTGCGGCCGGAGGCGTTCATCTTCAGGCAGGCGTCGATGACGGCGCGACGGGCGGCAAGGTCTTCGCTTCGATTTTCGGGGGAAAGCATGGCGTCCTCCTCGTCCGTGTCCCCGCAAGAGGTGCAGAAGAAGGGCCCGCGAGGCAACCGGAAGGCAGTGCGAAAAGGAAAATGGTGCCCCCGGTCCGACTCGAACGGACACTCCGGTTAGGGAAACGGATTTTGAATCCGTCGCGTCTACCAATTCCGCCACGGGGGCCCGCGGGAAACGGCGCGATCATAGCCGCAGCGCTTGCCCCGTCAATTGAAACATGACGTCTGTCCCGTGCCGGATCGCGGTCACTGCGCCGCAGCGGAAGTCGGATGACAAGGGCCGCGCTTCCGGCTAATGAGGCGACATGTTGCGCCGCCTCTACGATTGGACCATGTCGCTCGCCTCGGGCCGCCACGCACCGGCGGCGCTCGGGGCCGTGTCCTTTGCCGAAAGCTCGTTCTTTCCGATCCCGCCGGACATCCTGCTGATCCCGATGGTGATCGCGCAGCGCTCGAAGGCGTTCGCCTATGCGACGCTGTGCACGGCGACCTCGGTGCTGGGCGGGGCGGCGGGCTACGCCATCGGCGCCTTCCTGTTCCTGCAGCTGGCCGAGCCGATCCTCGCCTTCTACGGCTATCTCGACAAGTTCGAGACCTTCCGCGGCAATTTCAACGAATACGGCGCCTGGATCGTCTTCATCGCCGGCGTGACGCCCTTTCCTTACAAGGTGATCACCATCGCCAGCGGCGCCACGGGGCTGAGCCTGCCGGTGTTCATGGTGGCGAGCGTGCTGGCGCGGGGCCTGCGCTTCTTCGCCGTCGCCGGCCTGCTCTACCTGTTCGGGCCGCCGATCCGCACCTTCATCGAGCAGCGGCTCGGCCTGATGTTCACGATCTTCGTGATTGGCCTTGTCGGCGGCTTCGCGCTAATCCGCTTCCTGTGAAACCGAGGCGGTGAGATGAGCGACCCCGCAAGAACGTCCCGGCAGCTGGTGATGCTGCTGATCGCCGGAGGCCTGGCCTCGATCCTGACGGCCTGGGGCTTCCAGCTGATCGGCGGCTACGTGCCCTGCAAGCTGTGTCTCGAACAGCGCATTCCCTACTATGTCGGCCTGCCGCTGGCCCTGCTGGCGCTCCTTGTCATGCTGCGCGGGGCGCCGGCGCGAGGCCGGCTGGTGGTGACGATCCTGCTGCTTGCGGTCGCGGCCGTCTTCGCCTGGGGCGCGGGCATCGGCGGCTATCAGGCGGGCGCGGAATGGGGCTTTTGGGCCGGCCCTGCGGATTGCGGCGGCGGCGGAGGAATGCCCGATTCGGCCGCCAACATGCTGAACGCGCTGCGCTCCACCCGCGTGGTGAGCTGCACCGAGGCGAGCTGGCGGATGTTCGGCCTGTCGTTTGCGGGATGGAATGCGGTGATCTCGGCTGGCATCGCCGTGCTGGCGCTCGGCGCCGCCTGGACGTGGCGGCGCGGGAGCGCGGCGTGAGCGGCGGGGACCCGCGCGAGGACGAGCGCCGGCGCGAGGCGCAGTCGGTGCTCGACCGGGCCGAGCGCGAAAGCGAGACCGTGCTGCGCACCACCTTCGAGGGCGCCCACAAGCGCACGGGCGCGCCCGTCGACGAGGACGATCCCATCGAGCGGCTCGGCCGCAAGATCGGCCGCGGCGCGGGCGCGGTCTTCGCGCTGGGCCTTGTGGTCTATCTCATCTGGACCTACCTCCTCTCCCCGGTGGCGAATTAGGGGAGAAGCGGACGATGGGATCTCGCGCGGCCGGTAACGAACGCAGCAGCTGGGCGGGCCTGGCGGCGCCGGATCTGGCCGAATTCGAGCGGATCGCGGTCGCGGCCTTCGAGGAGCTTCCCCCCGAATTCCGCGAGCTGTGCGGCGAGATCGAGATCCGGGTGGCGGACTTCGCCGACGACGAGGCGCTCGAGTCGGTCGGCGTCGAGGATCCGTTCGAGCTGATGGGCCTGTTCGAGGGAATCGGACTGGCGCAGGGCGGGGCGGAGGCCTTCAGCGGCCGCATGCCGAACCGGGTCTGGCTCTATCGCCGCGCCATCCTCGACTACTGGTGCGCCTATGACGAGCCGCTGGGCGGCGTCATCGCGCATGTGCTGATCCATGAGCTCGGCCACCATTTCGGCCTGTCGGACGACGACATGGAGGCCATCGAGGCGGCGGCCGACTGAGCGCCGGCCGCCCCGATATCCGTTTCCAGACACCCATCCGGTTCAGGCAGCGGGAAGCAAGGCGTCCTCGAAGGTCTTGCCGATCGCCCGGCGCGCCATCATGTGCGAGCGCGGGTGGTTGATGCTGTCGACGGCAAGCAGGCGGCCGCCGCCGAGATAGGCGACGAAGAAGGAGCCGGAGGCGGGATCGCCGAAGGTGCGCGCCTCGTCGTGGTCCTGCGACAGGCCGGCGATCTGCAGCTTGACCGCATACTGGTCGGACCAGAACCACGGCACCGGGTCGTAATGCACCTCCTGGCCGAGGATCGAGGCGGCGACGGCCTTGGCCTGGTCGATGGCGTTCTGCACGCTCTCCAGGCGGATCGAGCGGCCGTAGAGGGCGGAGCGGAAGCGGGTGCAGTCGCCGGCCGCATGGATCAGCGGATCGGAGGTGAGCCCGGCATCGTCGACGAGAATGCCGTCGCCGGTGCCGAGGCCGCAGGCGGCCGCCAGCTCGTCGTTGGGCACCGCACCGACGGCGACCAGCGCGATGTCGCAGGGAACCTCGCCGCCGCCGGCCAGCTGCACGCCGGTGACGCGCTCGCTCCCGGAAAAGCCGGTGATGCCGGTGTCGAGCATCAGCTGTACGCCCTTATCCGCATGCAGCTGCTGGAACCAGGCGGAAACAGTGGGCGAGACCACCCGCTTCATCACCCGGTCCTGCGCCTCGACGACGGTGACCTCGTGGCCCATGGTGCGGGCGACGGCGGCGACCTCCAGCCCGATATAGCCGCCGCCGATAATGGCCACACGGCCGGGCGCGCGCAGCAGCGGGCGCATCGCCTCGACGTCGGAAATCTTGCGCAAGGTGACGACGCCGGCCAGCTCGGCGCCGGCGATCGGCAGGGCGCGGGGCCGGGTGCCGGTGGCGATGATCAGCCGCTCGTAGGGAAGCTGCTCGCCGCCGGTAAGCAGGACGGCCCGCATGTCGCGGTCGATGGCCTCGACCGCCTTGCCGAAATGGCAGTCGATGGCGTTCTGCTCGTAGAAGCCGAGCGGGCGCAGGTGCAGTGCCTCGTCGTCGATCTCGCCGGCAAGGTGCTTCTTCGACAGGGGCGGGCGCTGGTAGGGCGGATGCGGCTCCTCGCCGACAAGGGCGATGCGGCCGCCGAAGCCGCCGGTGCGCAGCGACTGGACGGCCTGGGCGCCGGCCTGGCCCGCTCCGACGATGACGATGCTGTCCTGCATGGGAATTCCTTCGGCAATCTGGCGTAGGGCCGGCCTGCGGCCCGGTTTCTCCGCGAGGCTTCTCGACGAGCTTTGCTGCGAGGTCGGCGGGGAGCCGGCGGCCGTCGCGCGCGGCTGGCGGGAACGGCGCGGGCGGCGGTTCGTCTGCCCGTGCCGTCGTTCGGTCTGCACGCGTTATGTGGCGAGATTGCCGACGGTGGCAATAGGGGGCGTTGCCGGAGGAGGAGAGCCGGAGCGGCGCACCGTCAGGCGGCGCGCACGCTCTCCAGGAACGTACCGATCTCCTTGCGCAGCAGGCGGGCCTGCTCGCCCAGCGTGCCGGACAGGTCTCCGACCATGGCGCCGGTGCCGCGGGCATGGTCGGTGGCGCCGGACACCCGGCCCATCGCCTCGGCCCCGGTGCTGGAGCGCTCCGAAGCCCGGGCGACATTCTCGGTGATCTCGCGCAGGGCGATGCTCTGCTGGCCGACGGCGGCGGCGACCGAACCGGCGATCTCGTTCATTTGGACGATGATCTGCTCGACGTCGCCGATGGCCATGACCGCGCTGGCGGAGGCCTGCTGGATCGCCTCCACCTGCTGGGCGATGTCCTGGGTGGCCTGGCCGGTCTGGCTGGCCAGTTCCTTGACCTCGGCGGCGACGACCGCGAAGCCGCGGCCGTGCTCGCCGGCGCGGGCCGCCTCGATGGTGGCGTTGAGCGCCAGGAGGTTGGTCTGCTCGGCAATGTCGCGGATGAGGCCCATGACCTGGCCGATCCGGTCGGCGGTGCGCGACAGGGCGCTCATGCTGGCGCCGGTGTCGCGGGCGCTGGCGACGGCTTTTTCCGCAACCTGCGTCGAGCGGTTCGCCTGGTCGGCGATCTCGGCGATGGAGACGTTGAGCTCCTCGGAGGCGGAGGCCGCCGAGGTGACGCTGTCGGCCGCGACCTGCACCGCATTGCCGGCGGTCGCCGCTTCCTCGGCCGCGCGCCCGGCCGCCTGATCGAGCGCGCCGGAGGCGCCCGCAAGCTCCTCGGCGGCGCCGTCGAGGCGCGAGAGGGCGTCGCCGACGGTCGCCTCGAAACCGGCGATCAACTGGTCGAGATGGCGCATGCGGCGGTCGCGGGCGGCGTTTTCCGCCTCCTGGGCGGCGGCAAGCTCGCTGCGCTCCAGCGCGTTGTCGCGGAAGACGGCGACGCTGGCGGCCATCGCGTCGAGTTCGGTGCGTCCGCGCGCTTCCGGCAGGTCGATGTCGGTCTCGCCGGCAGCCAGCCGGTCCATCGCAAGGCGCAGGGCGGCGAGCGGGCCGGAGATCGAGGCGCCGATGACGAGGCCGGCCAGAAGCAGCACGGCGACCGTGAGGCCCATGATCGCCAGCATGGTCATGGCCGCAACGGAACGGCCCTGGTCGAGGGCGCTCGATGCCTCGGCCTGGCCGCTTTCGGCGGCGGCCTGAAGCTGGGCGAGATAGGGCGGCAGCACGTCGAAGAAGGCTTCGAGCTTTTCCACCAGCGCCGTGTGCTCGCCGCCGGCGCCGGTATAGGTGTCGAAGGCCTCGCGATAGGCGGTGAGGAAGCCGGTCAGCTCGGTGCTCGCCGCCTCGTCGAGCTTGGCCCGGGAGAGCGCGCGCTCGACGCGGGCGGCGGCGACCTCGAAACCGCCGAGGTTCACGTCGCTGCGGTCGAGCAGATAGGCCTTCTCGCTGCGCTGCAGGTCGACGCCGGCAAAGGCCAGCCGCTCGGTCTCGGGACCGCGCTTGAAGCGGGCCAGCTTCTGGACGCCCGCGACCAGGGCATCGCCATTGACGGTCAGCGCGCCGCGCGCACCGTCCTCGCCGCCTGCAAGGCCGAGGCGCTGCTGCACCGAATGCAGGTCGCGGAACGTCGCCTCGATGTTGTCGAGCGCAAGGGCGACCTGGTCGATTTCCGAGGCATAGGGCGCGGCGACGGCAAGGCCGCGCACCGCGTCGAGCTGGCCGCGCGCCGAGGCGATCTCGGACGTGAAGGACTGGTAGAGAGCGGCAGAAGGGGCGGCGAGATAGCTCTTTTCGGTAACGCGCATGGTACCGGCCGCGGTGGAGAGATCCGCGACGGTGCCGGCAAGGTCGGAAAAGCCCTCGGCCCGTGCGAAGGCGCTTTCGACGCTGGCCTGACTCCACCAGAAGACGCCGCCGATGGCGGCAAGGCCGGTCATGGTGACGGCGATCAGAAGAAAAATCCTGATGCGCACGGACAGTCGGCCGACTAAAGTCGATACCGACGCGAAACCTCGAAATTGCATCACTGGCATACCTCGACTGGTCAGTCCCTACCTTGCGCAAAAGTCCATCAGCAAAGTTAACATTCCACTGACCGCCGGGCGCCGCGGTGCCCATATTTGGTCTTCGGCGTAAAATGCCGCAGGGTTCGCCATTGCCCCCGCCGCCTTCCGCAACGTTCTGAACTGGATCTCCCGTGCGCTCGTTCTTCGACAAGGCCGTTCCCGGCATCTTCGTCCTGCTGTGGTCGACCGGCTTCATCGGCTCCAAGCTGGGCGCGCCGCATATCGAGCCCTTCGTCTTCCTGACGATCCGCTTCGCGCTGGTTCTGCCGGTGATGCTGGCGCTGGCCGTGATGCTGCGCGCGACATGGCCGCGGCGGGGGACGGACTGGGCGCATTGCTTCGTCGCCGGGATGCTGATCCACGGCGTCTATCTGGGCGGCATCTTCTACGCCATCGACAACGGCATGCCGGCGGGCGTGACCGCGCTGTTCCTGGGGCTGCAACCGCTGCTGACGGCGCTGCTGGCTGGGCCGGTGCTGGGCGAGAGCGTGGCGCCGCGCCACTGGCTGGGGCTGGCCGTCGGCGCCCTCGGCCTGCTGCTGGTGGTGGTCCCGCGCCTCGCGGGGGCGGAGACGGCGGGTTTTTCGACGGTCAACGTGCTGGCCTGCCTTGCCGCGGCGGCCGGCATTGCCGTCGGCACGATCTACCAGAAGCGGTTCGTGGTCGGCATCGACCTGATCCCGGGCACGCTGGTGCAGTATTTCGGTGCGCTGGCGCTGGTCATGCCGCTGTCGATGCTGGAGGACTGGCAGATCGCCTGGACCGGCGAGCTGGTCGTCGCCATGACCTGGCTGGTCCTGGTGCTGTCGATCGGGGCGATCCTGCTCTTGATGGTCCTGATCAAGCGGGGCAGCGCCTCGCGGGTGTCGAGCCTGTTCTACCTGGCGCCGGTGGCCACCGCGGTGGAGGGCTACCTGCTGTTCGGCGAGACGCTGTCCCTGGTGCAGGTGGCGGGCGCGGCGCTGGTGATCGGCGCGCTGCTGATCATCCGCGAGCGGCGGATCGGCACGCGGCGCACGCCGGCCTGAGGCAGCGCCGTTCCGTCACACGCTGGCGAGCTTGCGGGCGCGGCGGCGCAGGATCGCCGCGTTGAGCTCGCCGCCGAAGACGAAGCAGATCGAGATCAGGTAGAGGAAGATCAGCGCGGTCATGGCGCCGGCAAGGCCGGCATAGGTCGACACGTAGTCGGCGAAGCCGGCGAGCCAGGCGCCGAAGGCGACGCCCGAGGCCAGCCACAGAAGCAGCGTGGCGGCGACGCCGGGAAGCGTGTCGAGCAGCCGGCGGCGGCCGTCCGGCAGCACCGCATGGGCCATGAACAGGCCGCCGAGGGTCAGCAGCGAGGCGATGACGTAGCGCGAGATGTTGAGCCGGGCGGTGAAGGGCTCGAGCAGCGGCGCATGGGCGACGACGGCGCGCCAGACCAGCGGCGCGAAGACGATCAGCAGGGCGAAGCTGATCAGCACGAAAGTGCCGAAAAGCACCAGGAGCAGCGACTGGGCGCGCAGGTAGAAATAGTTGCGGGTCTCGCCGACGCCATAGGCGCGGTTGAGGGCAACGCGCAGGGCCTCCACGCCGTTGGAGGCGAACCACAGTGCGGCGACGATGCCGAAGGTGAGGATGTCGCCGCGCGGCTGGGTCAGCACCACGTGGATCTCGCGGGAGATCGGCCGGGCGACCTCTTCCGGCCAGACATCGAACAGCAGCGTGGCGATGCGGTCGGCCATGTCCGACATGCCGAGAAAGCCGGTGAGCGCGGCCACGAAGATCAGGAACGGGAACAGCGCCAGCAGCGAGGACAGGGCGACATGGCTCGCCAGCGCGAAGCCGTCGTCGTTCGTCATATGCATGACGGCGTCGTAGATGGTGGCGAGCGCGGACCGCAGCAGGCGAAACGGGTTCATCCGCCGCTTTTGCGGGAGGCGTCGCCCGGGGTCAAGCCGTGGCCGGCATTTCATGCTGCGTCGCGAAATGCATGAAATATTATTGCTTTTCACCTCCTTCAAAAGAAGCATTGCTTCGCCAAGCCGCCGCGATATTGTTTGCGCTGCAGCATCGCCTGCCGGGAGGGGCGGGGTGCGGCGGGAAACGGCAATGGAGAGGAAGGCATGTCCCTGGCGAGCGAATTCGGTCACGAGGCACGGGAAACGCGGCTGACGGCGCTGGCGGGCGAGGCGGTGGAAACGCTGGGCGCGCTGCTCGATGCGGCGGCTGCGCGCGTGCGCGCCCGCGTGGTGTCGGCCGATGGGCGGCTGTCGGGGGAGAGGCTCGAGGCCGAGCAGCGCGCGACCCACGGGCTCGCCTGGCTCGCGACCTATGTGGAGGCGCTGCGCCAGCTCGCCGCCTATGCCGGGCGGCTGGAGGAGGAGGGCCGCTTCGGCGAGACGGAAGAGCTGCTGGTGCGCCTCGCCTTCGCGGAATATCTGGCGCAGGTCTTCGGCGGCATTCCGATGAACCAGGGCGAGGTCGTGCGCCTTGCCGATCTCGGGCTCGGGCTGGAGACGGCGGCTTCCTTCCGCAGCGCGGCGGTGGAGGAACTGATCGCCACCGGCAACACGCCGGTGCTGCGGGCGCGGCTGGCCGAGCTGATCCGCCAGCAGGAGGGCAACTCGATCTTCGGCGCCTCCGGGCTCGAGGAGACCTACGAGCAGGTGCGCGAGGAAATGCGCCGCTTCGCCGCTGCCAAGGTGGTGCCGCATGCGCATGAGTGGCACCTGAAGAACGCCTATATCCCGCTGGAGGTGATCGGCGAGATGGCCGAGCTCGGCGTCTTCGGCCTGACGATCCCGGAAGACTACGGCGGCCTCGGCCTCGGCAAGGAGAGCATGTGCGTCGTCTCGGAGGAGCTGAGCCGGGCCTATATCGGCGTCGGCTCGCTCGGCACCCGCTCGGAGATCGCCGCCGAGCTGATCCTGCGCGGGGGAACGGAGGCGCAGAAGCAGACATGGCTGCCGCAGATCGCCTCCGGCGAGGTGCTGCCGACGGCGGTCTTCACCGAGCCCAACACCGGCTCCGACCTCGCCTCGCTGAAGACCCGCGCCGTGCGCGAGGGCGAGGTGTGGAAGATCTACGGCAACAAGACCTGGATCACCCACCCCGTGCGCGCCGACGTCATGACGCTGCTTGCGCGCACCGATCCGTCGGAGCCGGGCTACAAGGGCCTGTCGATGTTCCTGGCGCAAAAGCCGCGCGGCACGGATGCCGATCCGTTCCCGGCGCCGGGCATGTCGGGCGGCGAGATCGAGGTGCTCGGCTATCGCGGCATGAAGGAATACGAGATCGCCTTCGACGGGTTCGAGGTGGCGCAGGAGAACCTGCTGGGCGGCGTGCCGGGGCAGGGCTTCAAGCAGCTGATGCAGACCTTCGAGGGCGCGCGCATCCAGACGGCGGCGCGGGCGCTCGGCGTTGCCCAGGCGGCGCTCGACCTGGGCCTGCGCTATGCGCAGGAGCGCATCCAGTTCGGCAAGCCGCTGATCGCCTTCCCGCGCGTCTCCGACAAGCTGGCGATGATGGCGGCGGAGCTGATGGCGGCGCGCCAGCTGACCTATTTCTCGGCGCTGGAAAAGGACTCCGGCCGGCGCTGCGACCTGGAGGCGGGCATGGCCAAGCTGCTCGGCGCGCGCGTCGCCTGGGCGGCGGCGGACAATGCGCTGCAGATCCACGGCGGCAACGGCTTCGCGCTGGAATACGCGATCAGCCGGGTGCTGTGCGATGCGCGCATCCTCAACATCTTCGAGGGCGCGGCGGAAATCCAGGCGCAGGTGATCGCCCGCAGGGTGCTGGAGGATCGCGGCTGAGGGGGCTCAGGCAGAGCTGGTGGCGGCATCGGGGATGAGCGAGCGAAGGGTCGCGATCTCCTCCGGATGCCGCTCCAGCAGCCGCAGGGCCGAGGCGATGCCGCGGCTGACGAGAACCTCGCCGGATTCGTATTTCTGGAAAGCCCTCGGCCCGCCGCCGATGACGAGGCCGGCATCGCGCTGGCTCAGGCGCAGCTTGCGGCGGATCGCGCGAACCTCGTCCGGCGTCAGCAGGTGCTCGGCCTCGGCCTTCAGGCGATTCAGCTCGCGATCGGACACCTTCATGTCTTCACCGGAATGGATGCCGTCTTCCACCCCTTCCGCGTACCAGCCCGGCATGTCGAAGGTGCGGGAGAGCCCCTTGTAGGAAATCGTCACCGGGCGCAGGTCGCGTGCGAGTGGTTTTCCGATTTTATCGCGGGAACAATACATTATCACGTCCAAATTTTTCAAGCATAAGTTTTCTATTTTGCTAGCATGTCCGAGAAATTTCTTACGATAATTTTCCCACTTTCCTTGTTTTCGAAAGGTGTCATGATTCCATTTATTTGCTTCGTCCCTTCCTGGACAAGTCTTATTGTGTTCTCATCCCCTTCACGTAGTTCGCCAAATTTAATCCACAAAGGAATGAAATCATTTTGACCCATAACGTTCTCCCACTCTATTATTCCATAGAAATCGACGGAGAATCTATGGTTTTCCGATATTTTTTGTGCGATTTTACCTTTTTCTTCCGCGTGTGATATTTGAGTAAATAGTTTTATATCGACTTCAATCGAGTCGTTGCTAGATATGTCGCTAAACATAACCATGAAGTTTCGGTTATCGACGTGGGTCACGCTGATAAAATCCAAGGGAGCATCAGGACTGGAGGCGTCGAGTGTTTGGAATCGAGTTGCCGATAAGGTGAGACGCAAATTTATGGCGGGACTTTGGCCAGAGTTTCGTAGGGTCAGTTTTATATAGGGAAAGGGATATATATGTAGCGAAGATTTTTGTGTTGAGATATATGCTTGAATTTGCTTTTCACCGATTTTCTTTGTAACCTCTATGCTCTCCTTCGTTTTATCAATCATTTCCTCTGTGTGTATCGCAGCTTTACGTGTATAATATAGAGTTCTGAAAATAAAATACACAGTAATTATCGTAACTAAAACCATTAATATTGATGATATTGCCATTATCTCCTGCGCTTCAAGATCTCGTTCTGAAATTTCAATTTCTTTGTATTTATTTTCGGTGTTATCCTCAGTGTTTGAGGCTCTAATGGCGGCTTCAATGCTTTCCAATTTTTTCAGAAGGGTTTGCAGCTCAGGATTGAATTGGCTGCCCTCTGGGGCGCTGCTTATTTCTTTTGTGCCAGGAGTAGGTTCGCTTTGACTCCAGCTTCCGTTGATTGGTGGTGCGCAACACAACAGCACAAGCAAGGCGAGGTGGCCGAGGTAGGAAAGCATTGACATACACCTCTACTGAGAGGCGGTCAGGCGGTAATAGTTGCCCGTCCGAAATACCTGAAAGGCATTTTCGCAGCGACTTGGATACGTGTCATGACTTTTTTAGCAGACGTTCCTAGCGCGCGTCTCACCCCATGGCGACGACCAGCCAGAGCGAGATCCACGGCACGCCGACGAGCAGGGCGAGGCGGAAGATGTCGGCGATCCAGAAAGGCGTGACGCCCCGGAAGATCGTGGTCAGGCTGACGTCTTCCAGCACGCTGCGCAGCACGAAGACGTTGAGCCCGACGGGCGGGGTGATCAGGCTGATCTCGGTCACCACGACGACGACGATGGCGAACCAGATCAGCACCAGTTCGGGATCGGCGAGCAGGCCGGAGCCGAAGTCCAGCCCCGTCACCAGCGGATAGAAGACCGGCACGGTGAGCAGGATCATCGACAGGCTTTCCAGCACGCAGCCGAGCAGGATGTAGACGCCGACGATCGCCAGGATCACCAGCCAGGGGCTGACGTTAAGATCCGACACGAAGTCGGACAGCGCGTCGGGAAGGCCGGCGAAGTTCACGAAATTGGTGAAGATGTCGGCGCCGATGATCAGGGCGAAGATCATCGCGGTGGCGCGGGTGCTTTCGCCGATGGCCTCGCCGAGGGCGCGCCAGCCGAGCCGGCCGAACAGGGCCGAGAGCGGCAGGGCGGCACCGGCGCCGATGCCGGCGGCCTCGGTCGGGGTGAAGAAGCCGCCATAGATGCCGACCATGATGATGGCGAACAGGACGACCAGGGCGAAGACGCCGAGCGCGTCGCGCCGGGTCAGCGGCTCGGCCTCTGTGGCCGGCGGGGCGAGCTCCGGATTGCGCCAGACGGCGACCTGCACGGCGGCGAGATAGAACAGCAGGCCAATGATGCCCGGCACCACGCCGGCGATGAACAGCTTGCCGATGTCGGACTCGGTCAGCAGCCCGTAGATGATCAGGATCACCGAGGGCGGAATGAGGATGCCGAGCGTGCCGCCGGCGGCGATGGAGCCGGCGGCCAGGCTGTCGGCATAGCCGAAGCGGCGCATGGAGGGCATGGCCACCCGCGACATGGTGGCGGCGGTGGCGAGCGAGGAGCCGCAGACGGCGGAAAAGCCGCCGCAGGCGATGACCGAGGCCATGGCGANCGGCGGAAAAGCCGCCGCAGGCGATGACCGAGGCCATGGCGAGGCCCCCGCGCATGCGCGCCGTCGCATGGTTGGCGACCGCATAGAGCCCGTTGGCGACGCCGGAGCGGGCGAGCACGTTGCCCATGAAGATGAACAGCGGCACCACGGAGAGCGAATAGGCGAGGCCCGCATCGAAGACCAGCGTGCCGGTCATGGCGAGGCTGGCGTCGAGCCCGCGCATCCAGGCGAAGCCGGCGATGCCGACCAGCGCCATGGCGAAGGCCACCGGCATCTTCAGGAAGATGAGGACAAGCAGGACGGCGAAGCCGATGAGCGATTCCGTCATGAGGGATCCCGTCGCGAGGCGTCCGGGCGAAGCGCCCGCAGGGCGGCGGCAAGGCAGGCGAGCGCGCAGGCGGCCGCGGCAAGGAAGGCGACCGGCGCCAGCGGCAGGGACAGCGAATCGCTGACCGCGCCGTCCTGAGCGAGCCGCTGTCCGTGCAGGAACAGCCGCCAGGAAAAGACCGCAAGGACCAGGGCCACCAGCAGACCGGTGACCGGCCGCACGGCGCGGGTGATGCGCCCGCCCGCGACCATGTCCATGAGGTCGACCTCGACATGCTCGCCGCGGCCCGTGGTCACCGGCAGGGCGAGGAAGACGAGGGAGGCGAGGAAGATCTCGGTCAGCTCGTAGGCGCCGGCGAGAGGTGCGTTGAACCAGTAGCGGGCGACCACGTCGATGCAGGTGACGAGGGTCAGAGCGAGAAGCAGCGCGCCGGAGGCCACCGAGAGCAGCGTCTCCAGAGCATGAGCGAAGGGCCGGCGCGGCGGCCGGCCCTCCTTGTCTGCGGTTTGCGTCATGGCCCTTGCGTCCTGCCGGCTCAGAAGGAGACGCCGGTCTCGGCGCGCAGCTCGGCCAAGGCGGCGGCGCCGTCGAAGCCCTGCGCCTCGACCGCTTCGGCCCAGGCGGCCTCGTGCTTTGCCGCATGCTCACGGATGGCGGCGAGGACCGCCTCGTTCGCCTCGTACACCTCGATCTTGGTCCCGGCGACGAGTTCCGCGCCGCCGGCATCGGCCGCATCCCACACTGCGCCGGCCTTTTCGGCGAAGGCGGCACCGGACAGCTGCTCGATGGCGGCATTGTCGGCGTCGGAGATCTCGTCCCACTTGGCCTGGTTCATGACCAGGAACCAGGAGGTGTTGTAGATGCCGCCGGGAACCTTGAGCGTATAGGAAAGGTGGTCGGCAAGGCGGAAGGCCTTCAGCGCCTCCATCGGGAAGGTGACGCCGTCGATGACGCCGCGCGACAGCTTCTCGTAGACCTCGCCCGGACCCATGAACTGGGTGACGACGCCGAGATCCTGCATCAGGTCGGCGATGTAGCCGCCCGGCGTGCGCAGCTTGAGGCCGGCGAAGTCCTCCGGCTTTTCGATCTTGCGCTGGTTGTTGTGGACCATGCCGGGGCCGTGGGCGAAGACGGAGAGCAGCTTGACGCCCTCGTGCTCGCCGGCTGCGTCCAGCGTGCCCGCATAGACCTTCCAATAGGCCTTGGAGACGGTGACCGCATCGTCGCCGAGGAAGGAGAACTGGCCGATGCGCGAGCGCAGGAACCGGTCGTCCTGGGTGAAGGAGTGCAGGCCGTAGGTGATGTCGGCGACGCCGTCGCGGGCCATGTCGTAATGGGCCGGCGGGGCACCGAGCGGCTTCGCCAGCACGCGCACCTTGACCCGGCCTTCCGTCGCCTTCTCGACCTCTTCGGCCCAGGGCTTCATGGCGTTCTCGACCAGCGGATGCTTGGGCGGCAGCCAGGACGACATGACCAGGGTGGTGTCGGCGCGGGCACCGGCAAGGCCGGCAAGGAGCCCGCAAGCGAGCGCGGCAAGGCCGAACCCGGCGGATTTCACCGTGAAGCGCATTGTTTCCTCCCATGTTCCGGCCGAGGGACCCTGCCGTTGCCGGATATTAGTTTCAGTTGCAACTTTTCAGGAAACGGTCGCGACGTCAAGACGGTTGCCGGAGGCGGCGAGGGGAGCGGAAAGGTGCGGGCAGGTCAGCGTGTTGCGCCGGCGTGGGGCGAGCGCGGCGCCTATGCGCCGGGCGGCGGGAGGGCGGTGGACAGCCAGCGGGAGACGAGCCGGTCGAAGAGGGCGGCCTGCTCCTCGGCCTGCGGAATGGCGCCGATGCTGAAGCCGACGATCATATGGTAGAAAAAGGCCAGTATCCCCTGTGCCAGAAGGACGGGTTCGGCACCGGCGGCAAGGCGGCCTGAGGCCTGCAGCAAGGCGACCGCCTCGATGACGGTCTCCTCCAGCCGGTAGCAGACCTCGAGGAACTGGCGGGTCCAAGGGGCGTCTTTGAGCGTCGACTGGACGAGATAGAGGCGGGCGAATTCCGGATCGGCGCGATAGAGCGCCAGCCAGGGATGCAAGAGATCGGCGAGGAAGGCGGCCGGATCTCCGGACGGTCCGCTGTCGATCTTCGCGCGCATCGCCTCGGCGAGCGCATCGAGGCTGCCGATCCGCACCGCGATCAGCAGGTTGGTCTTGTCGTTGAAATGCGCGAAGACGGTCGCCTTGGCAACGCCGGCGCGCTCGGCCACCGCATCGACGCTCGTCTCCTCGTAGCCGTGCGTATCGAAGAGGTCGCGCGCCGCGACAAGGATCTTGTCGCGGGTCTCGCGGGTGCGTTTCTGCGGGCGTCCGACCATTCCAGTCCTTTCTCTCGCGGCTCTCTTTCGAGACGGTTTTGCGCTGCCTGCGAGGGCCGCGTGAATTTATTTATTGACCATGGTCAAAAAATGGGGTATCAAAAAATGACCGCGGTCAATTATGCATGGATACACGCGAAACCGGAGAGAGACAATGCCGAAACGCATTCTGGTTCTGGATGGACATCCCGGCCCCGACAGCCTGTGCGGCGCGCTGGCCGTCTCCTATGTGCAGGGCGCCGCCGGCGCCGGGCACGACGTCACGCTGCTGCGCCTGTCCGACATGACGTTCGATCCCGACATGGGGGCGGGCTACGAGCCGAAAAAGGTGCTGGAGCCGTGCCTGGCCGAGGTGCAGGACAAGATTGCCTGGTGCGAGCACCTGGTCATCGTCCATCCGATGTGGTGGGGTTTGATGCCGGCCAAGCTGAAGGGGTTGATCGACCGGGTGCTGCTGCCGGGCTTCGCTTTCAGCTACAAGTCCGGCCAGATGCTGCCGGAAAAGCTGCTGCAGGGACGGACTGCGGAAGTGCTGGTAACCGCGGATTCGCCCCGCTGGTATCTCTACCTGATCGAGCGGGTGCCGGGATACCGGGCGATGAAATCGCAGATCCTCGGGCTTTGCGGCTTCAGGGGCATCCGCTTCCGCACCTTCGCGCCGGTACAGGGCTCGGACGAGACAAAGCGCAAGGGCTGGATCGAGGCGGCGGGACGCTACGGCGCGGCTGCCTGAGCATTCGCGCGGGCGCGCGCTTCAGAACCGCTCCTCGGAGAACCAGCCGAAGACCGTGAGGTCGAGCGTCGTCTGGGCGACGCGTTCGCGGCTGGTCATCAGGATCTGGCCGCCGCGGCGCTGGTAGAAGCGGACCGCCTCGTCATTGTCCTTGAGCACGCGGATGGCAAGGCCATCGAGGCGGGCGCGGGCCAGGGCCGCGCGGGTTGCGGTGAAGAGCTCGCTGCCGAAGCCGAGGCCCTGGTGATCGGGCCGGATATAGAGCTCGTAGATCTCGCCCTCGAAGGGCAGTTCGCGCATGCGGCTGCGGCCCCAGGTGGCATAGCCGGCGGGAATGCCGGCGACTTCGAGGATCTGGATCTGGACGCCGCGCGACAGGGCGGTGCGCCACCATTTCGGACCCCTGCGGGAAATCATCCGCTCGAGCTCCAGGCCGTCGATGATACCCCGATAGGTCGCTCGCCAGGCATCCTCGTGGATGGTGGCGAGCGCTTCGGCATCGTCGTGGAGCGCAGGGCGCAGGGCTGTCAGGCCGATACTCATGGAACCATGATAGCGCCCTTCGCCGGCCGACAAAAGCCGTTGCGCATGCCCTGATCAAAGGCCGTCGCCGACAAGGTGGAAAAAGCGGAGAAACGGGGGGCACATGCTGCAGAAACGGAAAAGGGCCGGCATTGGAGCCGGCCCTTCCGGTTGCAATCTCGGCCCTTGCGGGCCGGGGAACGCCTGAGACAAAACCCCGGGGGGCTGGGGGGCTGTTGCGTACCGAAGCCTTGTCGTCAGTCCCTTATGCAACGATGCCAATCTCGCCGGCCAAGATGGCACCGTCTGGGCTGCAATGGGGCGAAACTATGAAATCGACACCAGGTGCAAAAAGCCCCCGAGGGCGAGCGCGAACTTTCCGGAAGTGTCATTTCTGCCAAGGGTTTGTCGCATCGATGCACGGCGCGGATATCGGGCGATGCCGGGGGGCGCCGGCCGCTGCCGGACTGGCCGGGACTTGCCAAAGGCGGATAGGGGAGCCCATCATGACGGCTGGATGACAGGCTGATCATTGGGCGGCGAGGCAGAAGGCGCGATGAGCGAATTCGATGAAGAGGCATCCAGGCCAGGTGCGGAGCCGGCGGCAATCTCCGGCTTCGCGCCTGCCCGCAGTCCGGTCGCTACATCGGCCGCCCCTCCGGCCCCGGCGCTGGTCTCCTTCCACCGGCGCGAACTCGACCTGATCCTGCGGGTCTACGGCCACCGGGTGGCCTCGGGCGAATGGCGCGACTACGCCATCGATCATCTGAAGGACCGGGCGGTGTTCTCGATCTTCCGTCGCAGCTCGGAAATGCCGCTGTTCCGGATCGAGAAGGTGCCGCGCAATGCCAAGCGGCAGGGCGCCTATGCGGTCGTCGGCACCGGCGGGGTGATCCTCAAGCGCGGCGGCGATCTCGCCCAGGTGCTCAAGGTCTTCGAGAAGAAGCGCCACCTCAGCCTGGTGTGACCCGGCGAGGAAAAGGCGGAGGCCGGACAGGCCAGCCTCCGCAAGGGGGTGCCGCAGGGATTGCGAGCACGGAACCGTGAAACGTCAGAACTTGTAGGACATGCGCGCGGCGAGGGCGTGCGAGCGGGCGCGTGCCCGGTACTCGCCCGCATAGGTGAGGGTGCCGGACAGGCCGCTGGTCGTGGAGTTGACCTCGACGCCGGCCGACAGGCGGGCGATGTCGCGGCCGACGCCGTTGCCGGTGGCGGCGACCGGAGCCCCCAGCATGGTGGCGCTGCGGCGGTCGCCGAGCGAGCCGATGGCCCGCGCATAGGCCACATCCACCACCGGAGCGAGGGTCGCGGCGGTGCCGAGCGCCATGGCGGGTGCGGCGACGCGCACGCCCGCGCCGGCATCGAACTGGCTGGCATTGGCGGACGGGGCGGCGAGCGAGAAGACGCCGGCGCCGGTCTCTGTCGAGCTGCCCAGCCACTGGTGCACGAGGCGCGCCTGCACATAGGGCTGCACGGTTGCGCCGACCGTCTCGAACGTCATGCCGATGCGGGCATTCGACCAGGCGCCGACATCGATGGCGTTGCTCGAGCCGGTGAAGGCGACGGCACCGCCGGCGCCGGCGATGGAATTGCGCGTGCGGCTCGTCTCGAAGCGGGTCAGGCCGCCGGCCGCGTCGGCGAAAAAGCCGCCGGCCGAGTAGCTGCCATAGGCAACCGCGTGCAGGCCGGTAGCCCGTGCCGTGTTGCCGCCGCCCTGGCTGTTGCCGGAGGTGAAGCCGATGCCGACACCGCCGCCGATGCCGTCGGCGAGCGTGACGTCGATACCGGTGAGCATGCCGCCGGTGCGGCTGATGCTGCCGGGCGAGCCGGCGCTGGCCGAGATACTGGAGAAGCTGCCGAGCATCGAGCCCCACAGCCGGTAGCGGGCGGCTTCGCCGGGAGCCGCGCCATGGCTCGACAGGCTGACGGTGCCGGGCATGGCGTTGCCCGATCCGTGCGCGGCGGCGAGGTTCGAGATGGTTCCGGCGATCTGCGACAGGGTCGAGGCCTGGGCCGTCTGCGACTGGCTGAACACCGAGGCGGTGCTGCCCTCGCGGGTGGCGGTCAGGTTGGCGAGGTCGAGAAGCCCCCAGCCGTATTCGCGGTCGATGCCCGGGTCGCCGACATCGCGCGAGGTTGCCAGCACCAGCTGGGCGAGATCGGTGGCCGCGGCATCGGGGAACATCTCGCGGGCAATGGCGAGCGCGGCCGTCACATGGGGAGCGGCCATCGAGGTGCCCGACATGTTGACGTAGCCGCCGGTGTTGGAGGTCGAATAGATGCCGTCCGCATCCTCGTCGTCGCCGCCGCCCGGCGCCGACAGGCACCATGTCATGGCAAGGCCGCAGCGGTTGGAATAGTCGGCGAGCGTGCCGTCGCGCCCGACGGCCGCGACCGACAGCCAGTGGCCATGCAGCTCGGGGAAGATGTGCGGCAGGCCCGGCTCCAGCGCGACGCCGGGGAAGCCGTCATTGCCGTTGGCCCAGACCAGCACGGCGCCCTGGTCGACGACGCGGCGGAAGGTCGCCATCATCTCCGGACGCCGGGTCTCGAACAGGTTGCGCACCGTCTCCACGTCGGCGCCGGTCTCCGGCATCATCGGATCGGAGCCCCAGGAGTTGTTGAAGAACTCGATGCCGAGGTCGAGGCCGTAGGAGATCGCCGAGGCGGCGATGCTGTCGAGGCGGGTCTCGTCGATCTCGCCGTCCGGGCCGGACAGCTGCATCGAGGTCACCCGCGCGCCTGGCGCGACGCCGACCATGCCGACGCCGTTGGCCAGCGCCGCGATGGTGCCGGCGACATGGGTGCCGTGGCCGACGGCGTCGCCGTCGGACGGGCCGAGCGTGTGGCCGCTGAAGGATTCCGGCGTGACGTTGGGCTCGAGGTCCGGATGGCCGGCGATGATGCCGCTGTCGACGACGCCGACCGTGACGCCGCGGCCGGTCCAGCCGCGCTCGTGGGCGATGCGGGCGCCGATCATGCCGAGGCCCCACTGGGCCGAGTATTCGTCCGCCAGGGCCGCCGTGTGGGGGGCGGCAAAGGCGAGGGGCAGGACCGACAGGCAGGTGGAGGCGCGGACAGCGCGGGCAAGTCTTCTGGCAACGCGGGACATGGGATCCGTTCGACCGTGAGGGGGAGTACAGAACGGGGCGAGATAATCGTGAGGAGGCCGGTTCCGTCAATTGCCGGGCGCGTTGAAATATCGCGATTTTTGCGCCTGAAAGTCAGAAATGGACGCAGTGGCGCCGCGCCCGGACGCTCTGCAAACCGGGGCCGGCCGAAGATTAAGCGCGAGGGCGCGCAAACGAAAAGGGCGCGGCTTGCGCCGCGCCCTCGTCGAACCGCTTGGAGCGTGTCGGGTCCGCGATTACTCGCGGTTGCCGAACAGCTGCAGCAGCATCAGGAACAGGTTGATGAAGTCCAGGTACAGGCGCAGGGCGCCCATGATCGACTTCTTCTTCGCAACCTCGGAGCCGTCGCCCGCGTAGTACATTTCCTTGATCTGCTGGGTGTCGTAGGCGGTCAGGCCCGCGAAGACCAGCACGCCGATCACCGAGATGGCGAACTGCAGCGCCGAAGAGGCCAGGAAGAGGTTGACCAGCGAGGCGATGATGATGCCGATCAGGCCCATGAACAGGAACGAACCCCAGCCCGACAGGTCCTTCTTGGTGGTGTAGCCGTAGAGGCTCAGCGCACCGAAGGAGGCCGCGGTGATGAAGAACACCCGCGCGATCGACCCGCCCGTATAGACGAGGAAGATCGAGGACAGCGACACGCCCATCAGCGCCGCATAGACCCAGAACGTGGTCTGCGCGGTGGAGGCGCTCATCGACTGGATGCGGAAGCTCAGAAAGAACACCATGGCCAGCGGGGCGAGCATCACCACCCACTTCAGCGGGCTGCCGTAGAGAACGACGCCGAGCTGGGTCAGCAGGGTGCCGTTGCCGAGCGTGGCGGCCGCCTGGGCGGGATCCTGCGTGGTAGCGAAATAGGCCGTGGCCAGAGCCAGCACACCGGTGATGCCGAGGCCGAGGGCCATGTAGTTGTAGACGCCCAGCATGTAGGCGCGCAGGCCCTCATCATAGACGCCGGCCTGTGCTTGTGCGCCGGCCGCAGCGTACCTCATGTTGGAATTGCGGTCGAAGGTCGACATCGAAATCCTCTCTATCCCTTGAAACGGTTGCCCTTTCGGGCGGTCTCCCGGCCGCGCCGGAAGCCCTGTGATGCCCCTTGCGCAACCCCGTGCCTGTCATGCGAACGTCGCGTTCCGCAACGGTCGCACGCACGTCCCCCTGAATATGGGCACAAGCCGGTCAGCCCACAAGGTGCAATCGGACCGGCGAACATTACCGTTCTGTCATTTTGCCGCGGGGGTTAACCGTCGGAACCGCCTATTTCATCGCTTTCAGGCGCGACTGGATCTGCCGGTCGCAGGTTCCCCCCGGCCAACGGACGATCTCCTCGCGGGCAAAATCGAGGATTTCCTTCTTCGGATCGCCCATGGTGGCGGTGTCGATGCCCGGCTTGAACCACTGGAGCACCGCGTAGTCGCCGCCCGCATCGGTGAGGAACGCGATCGGCTGGCCGTTCTCGACAATGCCAAGCCGGCCGACGCGCACGGGCGCCACCTCGACGTTGCGGGCCTGGCCGTCGATGGTCAACTTCGTCTTCGACAGGCGCAACCGCTTGAAGGAGGCGGCCGGTGTGCCCGTCCAGGTGCCGAAGAGGCGCTCGCCCTTGTTCTCCACCGACAGGCAGGAGTTCTTGTAGTTGGGGATGGACAGGCGTTTGGCCGGATGCTCGACCGGCTCGGCTCCCTTGACGAAGGTGGTGTACTTCATCTCGTGGTCGCCGGTCCGGTAGACGCGGATCTGCACCGGTGCATAGGTGCTCTCGCCGATGTTGCGCACGAGGAAGTCGAACTGGTTCTGGTCGTTGGTGCCGGCGCGGCGATAGAGCCAGCGCTTCGGCAGCCCGTTCTCGAAGACCAGCCAGTCGCTGACCACCAGGCCGTTCGGGCCCGTCGGCTCGTTGACCTGCCAGACGCCGGTATGGAAGGGCGACTCGGCATGGGCGGCCGTGCCGGTAAGGGCGATGGCGGCAGCGAGAAAGGCGGCACGGGCCGCGTGCAGGCGGGTCTTGGGCATGGTCTTGTCCCCCGGGGTGTCATGGCATGCGCCGCCCCGGAACGCAGGGCAGCCTCCGACGAGACTATCGCGATATGCGTGTATTGGAACCCTCTTGCCGGACGCCTGGGGAGAACGGGTGGACGGCGGAGAGCCCCGGCCCGCCCATTCCCTGGCGTCCGTTACAGGTTGCGCAGCACCTGCGCCGGCTTGCGCCCGAGCACCTGCCAGGTGCCGACGAGGCCGAAGCCGACCGTCAGCACGAGGGCGGCGAGCGCCGCGCCGAAGGCGGTCACGGGCAGGAAGGTGAAGGTCGCATCCATGATCTCCACCAGAACGAAGGAGGCGGCGAGCGCTCCGGCGATCACCGCGAACGCGGCGGTGACGAGGCCGAGGATCGCGTATTCCATCGAGAAGCTGGCGATCAGCCGGCCGCGCGTCGCCCCCAGCGTCTTGAGGATCACCGCGTCGTAGACCCGGTGCCGGTGGCCGGCGGCAAGCGCGCCGCCCAGCACCAGCACCGAGGCGACCAGGGTGATGGAGGCGGCGGCGCGGATCGCCACGGCGAGCTGCTCCACCAGGCTGTTGACCTGCTGGATGGCGTCCTTGACGCGCACCGCCGTCACGGTCGGGAACTCCTGCGAGAGGGTCTTGAGCAGTGCCAGCTCGCGGGCTTCATTGCCGCCGTCGGGATAGGCGAGGGTGCGCAGGTGGGTGTGCGGGGCGCCGGCGAAGGTGTTGGGCGAGAACACCATGACGAAGTTGATCGCCAGCGATTCCCATTCCACGCGGCGGAAATTGGCGATCTCGGCGGTCATCTCGCGGCCGAGCACGTTGACCGTGATCGTGTCGCCGATCTTCAGGCCGAGATCGGCGCCCGCATCCGCCTCGAATGAGACGAGCGGCGTGCCGCTGTGGTCGGGCGCCCACCAAGTGCCTTCCGTCAGTTCGGCGTTGGCCGGCGTTTCGGCGGCATAGGTGATGCCGCGATCGCCGCGCAGGACCCAGCCGCCGCCTTCCGGGGCGACGATCTGGTCGCTCGGTACGCCGTTGACCGCGGCGATGCGGCCGCGCAGCATCGGCGCGCCGTCGATGGTGCCGCCGGGCGCCTCGCGGGCGAGCAGGGCGTCGAAGGCTTCGCGCTCGGACTGCTGCACGTCGAGGAAGAAGAAGCTCGGCGCGTTCTGGGTGATGGTGGTGCCGAGTTCGCGGCGCAGGTTGCCGTCGATCAAGGCCAGGGCGACCAGCAGCGACAGGCCGAGGCCGAGCGAGAGAACGACGGACGGGGTCAGCGCGCCGGGCCGGTGGATGTTGGCGAGCGCCAGGCGCAGCTCCGCGCCGCGCGGATGCGGCATGCGGCGGGCCGCTGCCATGATGCCGCGGGCGATCAGCATCAACAGCACGAAGACCACCGCCGTCGCGCCGACATAGGTGAGCGAAATCCGCAGGTCGCCGGCCAGCAGGACGGCAAGGCCGGCGAGCAGCAGCACCGCGGCGGCGGTGGCGACGATGTAGCGCTTGCGCGGCCAGGTGCGGGTGGCGGCGGCATCGTCGCGGAACAGGAGGCTCGGCGGCACGTCGTGGGCACGGCCCAGCGGCCAGAGCGCGAAGGCGAGCGCGGTGAGCCCGCCATAGAGCACGCCGAGGCCGAGCTCGGCCGGATAGATCGCGGCGATGGCCTTGACCGGCAGCACGGCGGTGATGAAGCCGGCGGCGGCAAAGGGGATCAGCGCGCCGATGACGAGGCCGGCGGCGATGCCGAGCCCGGCCAGACAGAGGATCTGGATGAGGTAGACGCGGAAGACGAAATCGCCGTCGGCGCCGACGCAGCGGAAGGTGGCGATCACCGGCCGCTTGGCATCGAGATAGGAGCGCACCGCATTGGCGACGCCGACGCCGCCGACCACCAGCGCGGTCAGGCCGACAAGGGTCAGGAACTGGGCGAGACGGTCGATGTTGCGCTGCAGGCCGGGTGCGGCATTGGCGCGCGACTGCACCCGCCAGCCGGCGAGCGGGAAGCGCTGGTCGGCTTCCTCGGCCAGCGTTTCGACGGCGGTGTTGGACGTGCCCTCGGGAAGGCGGATGCGGTAGAGCCAGCGCACCAGGCTGCCGGGCTGGACGAGCCCGGTCTCGTCCAGCGCCGCGTCGGAGACGATCATCCGGGGGCCGAAATTGATGCCGTCGCTGAGGCGGTCGGGCTCCACGGCGATGGTGTCGGCGATGCGCAGGCTGGCGCGGCCGAGGACCAAGGTGTCGCCTTTTTCGAGCCCCAGGCGCACCAGCAGCTCCGGCTCGACCACGGCGCCGTACAGCCCGTCCTGCCGGGCAAGGGCCGCATCCAGCGCTCCGCCGCCTGAAAGCTGCATCTCGCCGTAGAGCGGATAGGCGTTGTCGACGGCTTTCAGCTCGACGAGGGTCTGCTCGCCGCTGTCCGGCACCCGCGCCATGGCGCGCAAGGTGGCGATGCGCGAGAGGTCGCCGAGGCCGTCGAGCCAGGCGAGTTCCTCATCGTCGGCGGTGCGGTGGATCAGGCGCACCGACATGTCGCCGCCGAGGATCGAGGTGCCTTCGGCGGCAATGCCCTCGACGAGGGCGCGCGAGACCGAGGCGACGCCGGCAATCGCTGCAACGCCGAGCGCGATGCAGGCGATGAAGACGTAGAAACCCTTCAGCCCGCCGCGCATCTCGCGCAGGGCGAAGCGAAAGGCGAGGCCGAGGGGCGGGCGGGAGCGGCGCTGCGAGGAGGCAGGCAGGACACCGTGCATGCTCACGCTCCCCCGGCGGCGGCGGTTTCCAGCGTCTCGATCCGGCCGGATCGCACGCGGATCGTCTCGTCGCAGCGGCGGGCGAGCGCCGCATCGTGGGTGACCATGACCAGCGTCATGCCGCGGTCGCGGGTGGCGGAGAACATCAGGTCGACGATCTGGGCGCCGGTGGTCTCGTCGAGATTGCCGGTCGGCTCGTCGGCCAGCAGCAGAGGCGGGCGGGTGACGAGGGCGCGGGCGATGGCAACGCGCTGCTGCTCGCCGCCCGACATCTGCGAGGGATAGTGCGAGGTGCGCTCGGCAAGGCCGACGGCGGCCAGTTCCTCGCGTGCGGCGTCGAAGGCGCGCGGCACGCCGGCAAGCTCCAGCGGCACGGCGACGTTTTCCAGCGCCGTCATGTTGGGAATGAGGTGGAAGGACTGGAAGACGATGCCGACCGAGCCGCCGCGAAAGCGGGCGAGCTGGTCCTCCGACATGCCCGTCAGCTCCGATCCGCCGACGGTGACCGAGCCCTTGTCGGCACGTTCCAGCCCGGCCATCACCATCAGGAGGGTCGACTTGCCGGAGCCGGACGGGCCGACGATGCCGACCCGGCGGCCGGCGGCGATATCGAGGTCCACGCCCTTGAGAATGTGTACGCGGCCGGCGTCGTGGCCAAGGCTGAGATGAACGCCGGACAGGGAAACGATGGGGGGCGGGACTGTTCCGTCGGTCATGCTCTGCCTATATGAACGGTTCGAATTCGCAGCATGCCGCGCTGCACGCGTTCCTCGCGATATGGGAGGTTACGCAGGAAGCGTCCAGAGGATCAGCCGACATGATACGTTTCGTTACAGTTTTTATCGCCCTCGCCGGTATTTTTGCGGCGCAGCCCGCAAGGGCCGAGCCGCTGCGCATCCTGGCGCTGGGAGACAGCCTGACCGCAGGCTATCAGCTGCCTCCCGAGGCGGCGTTCCCGGTGCAGCTGGAAGCGGCGCTGAAGGCGCGGGGTCATGATGCAATCGTGATCAATGCCGGCGTTTCCGGCGACACCACGGCGGCGGGTCTTGCCCGTCTCGACTGGTCGCTGGGGGAAGGGGCGGACGCGGTGATCGTCGAGCTCGGCGCCAACGACGCGCTGCGCGGGCTGCCGACGGCCTCGGCACGGGCGAACCTCGACAAGATCGTCGCAAGCCTGTCCGAGCGGGGCATTCCGGTGCTGCTCGCCGGCATCGCCGCGCCCCGCAACATGGGCGATGAGTATGTCGCCGAGTTCGAGCGCATGTATGCGGAGATCGCGGCCGAACATGACGCGATCCTCTATCCGAATTTCCTCGAAGGCATACCGATTTCGGCCGAGACGGTGCTGCCCGACGGCATCCACCCTACGCAGAAGGGCGTCGCGATCATCGTCGATGGCATCCTGCCGAAGGTCGAGGAGCTGATCGAGCGGGCCGCTGCCGCGCGTGGCTGAGCCCGGTTCGCGGCGGGCCGGAGCCCTGTGCGGCGGCCCGGCCGCAGGCGGTTGACGAGGCGCGCGCGAGCGGTCAAGGTCCCGCCACCCTCCTCAATTTCGACAGTTATCGCAGCAGAAAGATCCGCCCATGGAAAAGCGCCGTCTCGGACGCACGGACATTCATGTCTCCAGCCTGTCGCTCGGCACGATGACCTTCGGCGAGCAGAACACCGAAGCCGAGGGCCATGCCCAGCTCGACCTCTCGCTCGACCGCGGCATCAACCTCTTCGACGCCGCCGAGCTCTATCCGATCCCGCCCAAGGCCGAGACCCAGGGGCGCACCGAGGAAATCATCGGTACCTGGCTGAAGGCACGCGGCAACCGCGACAAGGTGGTAATCGCCACCAAGGTGGTGGGTCGCACCGAGAACACCTGGTTCCGCACCGACGGCAGCGAGGGCCGGCTGACCCGTGCCCAGATCGAGGAAGCCGTCGACAAGAGCCTGACGCGGCTGCAGAGCGACTATATCGACCTCTACCAGATCCACTGGCCGGACCGGAACGTCTCCGGCTTCGGGTCCAACCCGACGATCTGGAAGGAGCCCAAGCCCTGCGACGACGAGACGCCGATCGAAGTGACGCTGGAGACGATGGACCGGCTGGTGAAGGCCGGCAAGATCCGCCAGCTCGGCCTGTCGAACGAAAGCCCCTGGGGCACGAAGCGCTTCCTGGAGCTGGCCGAGCGCAACGGCTGGCCGCGGGTGGTGTCGATCCAGAACGCCTACAATCTCGTCAACCGCACCTTCGAGACCGGCCTTGCCGAGATCGCGCACCGGGAGCAGGTGGGCCTGCTCGCCTATTCGGCGCTGGGTCAGGGCTATCTCACCGGCAAGTACCGCAACGGCGCGCTGCCGGCCGGTGCCCGCAAGACCCTGTTCGACAGGCTGCAGCGCTACGAGAAGCCGGGCGCGGAGGAGGCGATCAACGCCTATCTCGACCTTGCCGAGGAGCTCGGCGTGTCGCCTTCGCAGCTGGCCATCGCCTTCGCGCTGTCGCGCGGCTTCACCACCTCGGTGATTCTCGGCGCAACGTCGCTTGCGCAGCTGGAGCATGATCTGGGGGCGCTCGATCTGGAAATCTCCGAGGAGATCGAGGGGCGGATCAACACGCTCTACCAGCGCCACGGCAGCCCCTGCCCGTAAGCGCTGCGCGGGGCCGCGACGCGAATCACGACCGGCTGCCCGGGCTGCCCAGCCCGGGCCGGCCACCCCGGCAAAAATGCCGGCACGAGGCGGAATGCGCTGGCAAATCAGCGCGTTCCGTTTTTGCTTGCGGTGCAGCGAAAAACCCGTCCTGATGAGTATATTCGGCGACAGCGGAGGGTTGGACCATGCCTCGACTGTTCACCGGGCTTGAGATTCCGGCCCAGACCGGCCTCATGCTCTCCCTGTTGCGCGGCGGCCTGCGCGGCGTCCGCTGGATAGATCCCGAGAATTATCACATCACCCTGCGCTTCATCGGCGACATCGACGACCGCATGGCCGACGAGGTGGCCGACGCGCTCGACCGCATCCGCCGCGATCCGGTGGAGATCCGGCTGACGGGGCTCGGCGCCTTCGCCAACGGCAAGCCGCATGCGGTCTTCGCAAGGGTCGAGCCGACGCCGGGGCTGATGGAGCTTCAGGGCGAACAGGAGCGCATCCTGCAGCGGCTGCGGCTGCCGGCGGAGCGGCGCAAATACGTGCCGCATGTGACGCTGGCGCGCTGCCGCACCTGCAGCAACCAGGACGTGGCGCGCTGGCTCGCCGAGCATGGCGATTTCTACGCCCAGAGCTTCACCGCTTCGCGCTTCGCGCTGTTCTCCTCGCGTGCCAGCGTCGGCGGCGGGCCCTACCTGGTGGAGGAGGCCTATCCGCTCGACCGGCAGGGCGGCGGCTACGGCCTGCCCGACGGCCCGGCCCATTTCGCCGGACAGCATCGCTGAGCAGGGCGGGCGCGGCGGGACGCAGCGGCGCAGGGCCGGGCGGCCTGGTCTCGAGCTGCACTTGGTCTTAAGTTGCAGTGCAACAAGTTCCGGCTTGCCTTTGGACACGGCGCTTGCGATACAGCCGCCAACATCCAAAGAGGAGCCCCCATCCATGCGTATCGACGCCGTTCCGATCGGAAAGAACCCGCCCGAAGACATCAATGTCATCATCGAGGTCTCGGTGGGCGGCGAGCCGATCAAGTACGAAATGGACAAGGAAGCCGGCGCCATGTACGTCGACCGCTTCCTCTACACGCCGATGCGCTATCCGGGCAATTACGGCTTCGTGCCGCACACGCTGTGCGGCGACGGCGACCCGGTCGACGTGATCGTCGCCAACCAGCGCCCGATCGTGCCGGGCGCGATCATGAACTGCCGCCCGATCGGCGTGCTGTTCATGGAAGACGAGGCGGGGCAGGACGAGAAGGTGATCGCGGTACCGTCCAACAAGCTGACGCGCCGCTACGAGAACGTCGTCCACTACGAGGACCTGCCGGACATCACCATCCAGCAGATCAAGCACTTCTTCGAGCACTACAAGGACCTGGAGCCGGGCAAGTGGGTGAAGATCACCGGCTTCGGCGGTCCGGACGAGGCCAGGCGCATCATCGAGGAATCGATCGAGCGGGCCAAGGCCGCCAAGGCCTGAGCACCGCTCCGGCTTGAAAATTCAAGGCCGCGTCCGGAAAGGGCGCGGCCTTTTGCGTTTTGGGCCTCGGGCGTCTGCGGGCGTCAGGCGCTGTCGCCGGTCTGGGCGCGGATGGCGCGCGCGACCTGCTGCGGGATTTCCAGATGCGGCATGTGGCCGACCCCGTCGAACACCTGGACGGCGATGTCGCCGGGCAGGCCGCGGGCGTGCGAGACCGGCAGCACCCGGTCCTGGGCGCCCCAGATCAGCCGCACCGGAGGGCCGAGCGCCGCGATCTCGGCAATCGGCAGGGTCTTCTGGTCCTTGCCGTCGAGCAGGGTCTCGACGATCTCGGTCAAGGTCTCGCAGACGCCGGGACGGGCGCGGGCCTCCGCCGCCTGCCGCACGACGAGGCGCGGCAGGTCGAAGCCGAGGCCGAAGAACTGTTCCAGCAGAAGCTCCAGCTCCGCCGGCGCGCTCGCCGCCGCATAGCGGCGCAGCAGGGTCGAGTTGATCTCGCGCCCGAAGCCGCCGGGGCCGAGCAGGGTGAGGCTCGCCACCCGCTCCGGCGCTTTCAACGCGACGAGGGCGGCGGCCGCCCCGCCCATGGAATGGCCGACGAGATGGACGCGGGTGAGCCCCAGCGCCTCCAGCGAACCGAGCACCGCGCGCGAGGCGACGACGGCGCCGCCGATCTTCGGCCAGCCGAGGGCGCGGCCGTGGCCGGGCAGGTCGAAGGAAAGCGTGCGGCGGCTGCGCGACAGCTCGCCCTGCAGCGTGGCGAAACCGCGCGCATCGCTGCCGAACCCGTGCAGCAGCACCACCGGCTCCGGACTGTCCGGACCGCTGGCGGTGACGGGCAGGATCGAGGGCGGCAATTCGGACATGGGCGTTGCTCCGCTGATGGTCTTTCGCCCCTTTTCGCATGCACGGGCCGAGGATGCGAGAGGGGGATGCGACAGGGGAGAAGCGGGTGGCGGGAGGCTCGAGCCCGCGCGCACTTGACAGGCGAGGGGCCGCGTCGCATGGACTTAAATCGATTGAAACGACTGGAGCGCACCAGAGTGAGCGAGCTTCTTTGCCTCGGCGAACCGATGATCGAGTTCAACCAGACGGCGCCGGGCGGGCCTTACGTGCAAGGGTTCGGCGGCGACACGTCGAATGCGGCGATTGCCGCGTCCCGGCAGGGGGCGCGCGTCGGCTATGTCAGCGCGACGGGCCGCGACGTGTTCGGCGACCTGTTCGACGGGCTGTGGCGGGGCGAGGGCATCGACACCACCGGCGTGCTGCGGATGGCGCAGGCGCCGACGGGGATCTACTTCGTCACCCACGGGCCGTCGGGGCACATGTTCTCCTATCGCCGGAACGGCTCGGCGGCGAGCCTGATGCGCCCCGAGGACCTGCCGCTCGAGCTGCTGCGCAAGGCCAGGATCCTGCACGTCTCGGCGATCAGCCAGGCGATTTCGGCGAGCGCGTGCGACACGGTGTTCGCGGCCATCGAGGAAGTGAAGGCGGCCGGCGGGCTGATCTCCTACGACACCAACCTGCGGCTGGCGCTGTGGCCGCTGGCGCGGGCACGGGCGGTGGTCGAGGCGACAGCGGCGATGGCCGACATCCTGCTGCCCGGCCTCGACGATGCGCGGCAGCTGACGGGGCTGGAGAGCCCGCAGGAGATCGCCGACCACTACCGGGCGAAGGGCGCGGCACGGGTGGCGCTGACGCTCGGCGACAAGGGCGTGCTCTATGCAGGTCCCGAAGGGACCGGGACGATCGCCCCGCACGCGGTCGAGGCGGTGGACGCGACGGGCGCGGGCGATGCCTTCGACGGGGCGTTCCTGGCCGAATTCCTGGCGACCGGCGACGGGCTGGCGGCGGCACGTTATGCCAACGCGGCGGCAGCGCTCGCGGTGTGCGGCTTCGGCGCTGTTGCGCCCCTGCCACATCGCGCCGATGTCCTCGCCCTGCTTGCCAATGAGCAGCAGCGCGGCGCCTGAGGCCCGTGTAAATTCGCCTCCGGTTTCGAATCAGCCGGCGGCGCGGATGGCGCGGCCCTGCCGGTATGGGGAGGCGACATGCGGTTCTTTTCTGGACGGGTTTTCGCAGGACTGGCTGGGCTCGTGCTGGCGGCTGCGGTGGCGGGCGGTCAGCCTGCCAAGGCGCAGACGGAGCGCTATTACGATCCGGTGAGCCGGAGCTGGCAGACCTACCGGATCACGCCGGAAGCGGCCGGCAAGATCGTGCGCGAGAAGTACAAGCGCACCGAGGTGCGCTACCGCACCGACAAGAAGCCGGGCTCGGTGATCGTCGACACGCGCGACCGCTATCTCTACTACGTGCTGCCGGGCGGCAAGGCCGTGCGCTACGGCATCGGCGTCGGACGCGAGGGCTTTTCCTGGTCGGGCACCGAGAAGGTGACGCGCAAGGCCAAGTGGCCGGGCTGGACGCCGCCGGCGGAAATGATCGTCCGCGAGCGCAAGAACGGGCGCAAGCTGCCAGCCTTCATGCCCGGCGGGCCGAAGAACCCGATGGGTGCGCGCGCGCTCTATCTCGGGGCGACCGAGTACCGCATCCACGGCACCAACGAGGACTGGTCGATCGGCCGGGCCGTGTCGTCGGGTTGCATCCGCATGCTCAACGAGGATGTCGAGGATCTCTACGAGCGGGTGTCCGTCGGGGCGCAGGTCACGGTGATGTGAGAAGGCGGGTTCGCCGCCAACATCGATTTTCCGAAGAGTTCCCACGGGGCGCCGCGGCCGCAAGGTCCGGCGCCTTTTCGCTTGTGCGGGGCGTGCCCTCTCACACGGGCGCGTGCAGTTCCACCTCCTCGCCGAAGCCGGCGAGCTGGAAGCGGCCGAGCGGGGCGAAGGCGCCAGGGGCACGGGCGGCGATGTCGGCGGTGACGAGAAGCGGGCGCCCGAGCGTCTTGGTCATTGCTTCGATGCGCGCGGCGGCGTTGACCGTGCGGCCGATGACCGAGAAGGTCAGCCGTTCGGGAATGCCGATATTGCCGAACATGACGTCGCCGGAGGAGAGCGCGATGCCGCAGTGGAGCGGGTGCTCGGTCGCCGCCTGGGCCTGCTCCAGCCGCGCCAGGACGGCGTCGGCGGCCTGCAGGGCGCGGGTGGCGGCGGCATCGAACCCGCCCGCCTCGATGGGAAAGACGGCGAGCACCGCATCGCCGATGAAATCCAGCACCTCGCCGCCATGGGCCATCACCGTACGCGCCGTCGCGTCGAAATAGGCGTTGAGATGGATCATGTAGACGTCCGGAGCGAGCCGGTCGGCCAGCGCGGTGGAGCCGCGAAGGTCGGAATAGAAGATCACCGCGTCGAGGCGTTCGCCGTCGCCATGGCGGATCAGGCCGGACAGCACCCGCGATCCGGCGCGCGCGCCGAGATAGGTCTCGGCCAGGGTGCGGGCAATCCGCGACTGGATGGTGGCGCGGCAGGCCAGCGCCAGGCGGATCTGTAGATAGTCGAGCCCTTCCACCACTTCGTCGGAAAAGCCGCCGTCCGCGCGTGTCGACCAGGTGACGAGCATGCCGGAGGGCCCGAAATCCTTGGCGGTCGGCAGGTCGAAGGGCGTGGAAAGGACGAGATAGTCGGTAAAGCCGTCGGCCTTCAGCGTGGTGAGGATCGGGAAATCGTCGGTCGCCGCATTGGCGCCGGCAAGATTGCGGCGCAGGCGCGTCTCGCGCGCCTCGAGCACGGCGCGGATGGGGCTGCGCAGCCAGTCTTCGGTCTCTTCCTCGTCGTGACGGTACTGCGCGAGTTCCGCCTCCCGGCCGGCGCGCCACAGGACCGATTCCGCTTCGACCAGCGGATGCAGGGTCGCCCAGGTGAGCATGGCGCGCTCCACCGGCATGCCGGCGGCGGCAAGGCGTTCGCAGAAGCCGGAGAACATCTCGCCGATGTCCGGCTGGCCGAGCGCCTCACGAATCAGCCAGTCCTCGATCGCTTCAAGCGTCGGATTGGTTTTCAACGCCTCACCCTCCAGGACAGGTTTCCGGTCGCAAAAACGGCGGGCCGTGCAGCCCGCCGTTCCTTGCGTTCCGACCCGGATCCTTGCCAGAGTTCCTCAGGCAAGGGCTCCATGGCAATGCTTGTATTTCTTGCCCGAGCCGCAGGGGCAGGCCTCGTTGCGGCCGACCTTGCCCCAGGTCGAGGGATTCTGCGGATCGCGCTGCGTGCCGGGGGCGGTGGCGAGGTAAGCCTCGTCGAACTCGTTCTCGCCGGTCAGCGGGTCGCGGTGCTCGGCATGCATCGGCGGCAGGTCGCCGTCGCCCGGCAGGCTGGGCGGCTGTTCCTGGACCAGCTCCACGCGCATGAGCTGCGCGGTGGTCGCCTGGCGCAGGTTGACCAGCATGCTCTCGAACAGGGTGAAGGCCTCGGTCTTGTACTCCTGCAGCGGATCGCGCTGGGCGTAGCCGCGGAAGCCGACCACCGAGCGCAGGTGATCGAGATTGGCCAGATGCTCGCGCCACAGGTGGTCGAGGGTCTGCAGCAGCACCGCCTTCTCGACCTGACGCATGATGTCCGGCGAGTACTGGGCGACCTTGCGGGCCATGGCCTCGTCGGCCGCCTTCTTGAGGCGCTCGGTCACCTCTTCCTCGGCGATGCCCTCTTCCTTGGCCCAGTCGGCGACCGGCAGGTCGAGGTTGAGCAGGCGGCGCACCTCGGCCTGCAGGCCCTCGGTGTCCCACTGCTCGGCATAGGCCTTCTCCGGAATGTGCTTGGCGACGAGATCCTCGATCACGTCGTGGCGCATGTCGGTCACCGCCTCGGCCACCGCCTCGCCGTCCATCAAGTCGATGCGCTGGTCGAACACGACCTTGCGCTGGTCGTTCATGACGTCGTCGAACTTCAGCAGGTTCTTGCGGATGTCGAAGTTGCGCGCCTCGACCTTCTGCTGCGCCTTGGCCAGGGCCCGGTTGATCCAGGGATGGACGATGGCCTCGCCCTCCTTGAGGCCGAGCTTCTGCATCATGCCGTCCATGCGGTCGGAGCCGAAGATGCGCATCAGGTCGTCCTGCAGCGACAGGAAGAACTTGGAATGGCCGGGATCGCCCTGACGTCCCGAGCGGCCGCGCAACTGGTTGTCGATGCGCCGGCTCTCGTGGCGCTCCGTGCCGATGACGTAGAGGCCGCCGGCGGCGAGCGCCTGCTGCTTGCGCTCCTCGACCTGGGCGCGGATCGCGGCTTCGCGGGCATCGCGCTCGGGACCGGGGGCCATGTCGGCGAGCTCGTCCTCGATGCGCATGTCGGCATTGCCGCCGAGCTGGATGTCGGTGCCGCGGCCGGCCATGTTGGTGGCGATGGTGACGGCGCCCGGCAGGCCGGCCTGGGCGATGATCGAGGCTTCCTGCTCGTGGTAGCGGGCGTTCAGCACCGTGAAGATGCGCTCGGCATTGCCGGTGCCGGCGAACAGCGGCTCGAAGGCGGCCGGCGAGGAGACGTCGGCCTGCTTGTAGCCGGCTGCCTTGAGGCGGGCGGCGAGCAGTTCCGATTTCTCGATCGAGGTGGTGCCGACCAGCACCGGCTGGGCGCGCTTGCGGCAATCCTCGATCAGCTCGATGATCGCGTTGTATTTCTCGTCGACGGTCCGGTAGACCTCGTCGTCGTCGTCGATGCGCTTCACGCCGACATTGGTCGGGATCTCGACGACTTCCAGGCCGTAGATGTTGGCGAACTCCTCGGCCTCGGTCTGGGCGGTGCCGGTCATGCCGGCAAGCTTGGTGTAGAGGCGGAAATAGTTCTGGAAGGTGATCGAGGCCAGGGTCTGGTTCTCGGGCTGGATCTGCACCTTCTCCTTGGCTTCGAGCGCCTGGTGCAGGCCTTCCGAATAGCGGCGGCCCGGCATCATGCGGCCCGTGAACTCGTCGATGATGACGACTTCGCGGTTGCGCACGATGTAGTCCTTGTCGCGCTGGAACAGCTTGTGCGCCTTCAGCGCCTGCTGCAGGTGGTGGACGACCGAGACGTTTTCCACGTCGTAGAGGCTGTCGCCCTTGAGCAGGCCCTGCTCGCGCAGGAGGCCTTCGAGCTTTTCGTTGCCGGCCTCTGTGAAGCTCGCCGAGCGCTGCTTCTCGTCGAGCTCGAAATCCTCCGCCGCAAGATGCGGGATCAGCGCGTCGACCGTGTTGTAGAACTCGCTGCGGTCCTCGAGCGGGCCGGAGATGATCAGCGGCGTGCGCGCCTCGTCGATCAGGATCGAGTCCACCTCGTCGACGATCGCGAAGTTGTGGCCGCGCTGGACCATCGACCCGCGCTCGTACTTCATGTTGTCGCGCAGGTAGTCGAAGCCGAACTCGTTGTTGGTGCCGTAGGTGACGTCGGCGGCGTAGGCGGCCTTGCGCTCCTCGTCGGTCAGCCCGTGGACGATGACGCCGACGGAAAGGCCGAGGAAGCGGTAGACGCGGCCCATCCATTCCGCGTCGCGGCTGGCGAGGTAGTCGTTGACGGTGACGACGTGGACGCCTTTGCCGGCCAGCGCGTTGAGATAGACCGGCAGGGTCGCGACGAGCGTCTTGCCCTCGCCGGTGCGCATCTCGGCGATCTGCCCGGCATTGAGGACCATGCCGCCGATCAGCTGCACATCGTAGTGGCGCTGGCCGAGAACGCGGCGGGCGGCCTCGCGGACCGTGGCGAAGGCCGGCTCCAGCAGGCTGTCGAGCTTGGCGCCGTCGGCGAGCTGGCGGCGGAACACGTCCGTGCGGGCGCGCAGGTCGTCGTCGCTGAGGGCCCGGAGTTCGTCCTCCAGCGCGTTGATTGCCGTGACGCGGTTCCGCAGCTGCTTGACCAGCCGGTCGTTGGAGGAACCGAAAAGCTTCTTGGCGAGTGCGCCGAGGCCGACCATGTGGCGGTCCTTATCGTTTGGTCAGGCCGCGCCGGGGCATCCTGTCCTGGCAGCAACCCGGATATCGGATTGACGGTACGGACATGCGCAGGCCTCACAACCGCCGCATTGCGGCGAGACGAACGCACGCTCGACTGGGAGCGTCCGGCCCTTCCAAGGGGGACGCTCGACAGATAAGAGGGGGTCCGGAGGTTGTCAACGTCGCGCAAACCGTCTGCGGACGGGCGTGCGGACCACCTTAAAGAGGCGGGAGGCCGCACGGGTGCCTGCCGGAACACGAGATGACAGGGAAACAGAGCATGAAACGCTTTTTTGCCGCAACGGCGCGCCGCACCGCGCTTGCCGCGCTTCTGGCCGGTGGACTGGTCGGCGGCCTGGCCGCCTCCGGCGCGCTGGCGCAGGAGCCGGGCGACGTCGTCGCCAAGGTGGGCGATACCGAGGTGACCGAGGCGGATATCGCCTTCGCCTCGCAAGACTTCGCGGATCAGCTCTCCCAAGTGCCGCCGACCCAGTGGCGCAAGATCCTGACCGATGTGGTCGTCGACATGAACGTGCTGGCGAATGCCGCGCGTGAAGCCGGCATCCAGGACGAGGAGGCGTTCAAGCGTCAGGTGGAGTTCCTGACCATGCGCGCGCTGCGCAATGCCTATCTCGCCCGCGAGATCGAGGGGAAGATCAGCGACGAGGCGATCCAGGAAGCCTATGACAAGGAATTCGCCAATTTCGAGGGCGAGGACGAGCGCAAGGCCCGCCACATCCTGGTGAAGACCAAGGAAGAGGCCGAGGCGGTGATCGCCGAACTCGACGGCGGCGCCGATTTCGCGGAGGTGGCGAAGGACAAGTCCACCGGTCCGACCGGCCCCAACGGCGGCGATCTCGGGTATTTCACCCGCGGCCGCATGGTCAAGGAATTCGAGGACGCGGCCTTCGCGCTCGAGGTCGGCGCCTATACCAAGGAGCCGGTGGAGACGCAGTTCGGCTGGCACGTGATCAAGGTCGAGGAGGCCCGCAAGCAGCCGGCGCCGGCGCTCGCCGATGTGCGCGACCAGCTGCGCCAGCAGCTGCTGCGCGCCCGCTATGCCGAGGTGCTGGCGGATCTGAAGGCCAAGACCAGCATCGAGGTGATGGTCGAGGAAACGCCGGCAGAAGGCGGCGAGGCTCCCGCGGAAGGCGGCGAGGCCCCGGCCGAGGCGCCGAAGGCCGAGTAAGCCGGGCGGGCCGTCAGGCCGGCCTGGCCGGTGCGGCGCGCCAGCCATCCACGAACAGGCAGACGGCCGCCCTCACGGCGGCCGTTTCCATGTCCAGCCTTCCGGTCAGCAGCCGGCACCAGGCGAAGCTGACCACCAGCTCGATGGCAAGGCGCGGGTCGACATGGGCGGCGATCTCGCCGCGCCGGCGGGCGCGCTCGATCATCTGCGACGACTGGGCGAAGCGCTCTTCCATATAGGCGCCGAGAGCTTCGGCGGCGCTTTCCTCGCTCTGGGCCTCGGCGATGACCGAGCGGAACACCGGACCCGTCGGCGTGTCGCGCCAGTGACGGAAGAGCGAGTCGAGGAAGGCGGTCAGATCCTCCACCAGATCGCCCGTATCGGGCGCGACGACGCCGTGCTTCTGGCGGTGATAGACGTCGAGCAGCAGGGCCGCCTTGCTCGGCCACCAGCGATAGATCGTCGGCTTGCCGGCCCTGGCGCGGCGGGCGACCGCCTCGATGGAAAAGCGCGCATAGCCGTCCTCCGCGAGAATGTCGGCGGCCGCCTGGCGGATCGCGTCGGCGCTTGCTGGATTGCGCCGTGCCCCGGTCGAGGGGCGGGCAGGGGGAGTTCCAGCCTCGGCGCCGGTAGCGTCCCCGGCTTTCTCGTGCGGCGTGTCGTCATCGCGCATCGCAGTTCCTCAAGGTTCGCGGCTTGCAGCCGGCTTCGGCGCGTCCTCTCGCGAGGCATGTGCCGGTGCGGCTCTCTCGTCGCGGTCAGGCTTAGCACAGGGCTTGACTAAACGAAACGGCTCGTTTAGATAACTAGAAACGAAACGGTCCGTTTCGAATATTGAGCCGCAAAAGCGGTGGGATCCGCCTCCCTCCCGAGGAAGAGCCGCCAGCCCACATGTTCTCTCTGCCGGACCATTGCCGCCGGCTGCGAACCAGGAGACTTCCCATGTCCGCACAAAGTGCTTCCGCCCTTTCCCCGCAGTCGGCTGCCTCCGACGAGGTCGACGCCATTGCCGAAGTGCCGCCGCGCCCGCTGCCCACCGCTCCACGCATCCTGTCGCGTCCGCGCTTCGCCGTCCTGGTCTTTGCCGGCGTCTATCCGCTGGTGACGGCGCTGCTTTATCTGGTTGCGCCGCTGACCCGCGGCTGGGCGTTCTGGCAGCAGACGCTGGTGATCGTGCCGGTCGTGGTCGTGACCATGGTCTGGGGGCTCATCCCCTTCCTGCACCGGCGCTTTTCTGCCTTCCTGCATCCGGTTCGCAGGCCCTCGGCAGGATAGGACTTGCGCGAGCGGCGGCGATGGGGCAAGGCTCGCGGCAGTTTTTGCGCCCGCTTTTCAAGGGAGTGTCCGATGTCCACGGCCGTCTCGCCGCTCGCCCCGAAATCCTATCCGGCACTGCCCGCGGTCGCGGGCGTGCGCTTCGCCACCGCGCAGGCCGGGATCAAGTACAAGGGCCGAACCGACGTCCTGATGGTGCTGCTCGACGAGGGCGCGGACGTTGCCGGCGTGTTCACCAAGTCGCGCTGCCCGTCGGCGGCGGTCGACTGGTGCCGCGACAATCTCGCCGGCGGCCGTGCCCAGGCGCTGCTGGTCAATTCCGGCAATGCCAATGCCTTCACCGGACGCAAGGGCCGCGAGGCGACGGAGCTTTCGGCGCGCTATGTGGCGGAAGCCGCCGGCTGCGCCATGGGCGAGGTGTTTCTCGCCTCCACCGGCGTGATCGGCGAGCCGCTGCCGGCGGAGAAGTTCGCCGGCGTCGTCGACACGCTGGTCAGCGAGGCGCAGGCCGGCGACTGGCAGGGCGCGGCGCGCGCCATCATGACGACGGACACGTTCCCCAAGGCCGCCTCGCGCAGCGTCGATCTCGGCGGCCGGAGCGTGACGCTCAACGGCATCGCCAAGGGCGCGGGCATGATCGCGCCGGACATGGCGACGATGCTCTCCTTCCTCTTCACCGATGCGCCGATTGCCGCGCCTGTCCTACAGGAGCTGCTGTCGGAGGCGGTCGGGGGAACCTTCAACGCCATCACCATCGACGGCGACACGTCTACATCCGACACCGTGCTGCTGTTCGCGACGGCCAAGGCCGGCGGCGAGCGCGTCGAGCGGGCGGACGATCCCCGGCTTACGGGTTTCCGCCAGGCGCTCGGCGAGCTGATGCGCGAGCTGGCGCAGTTGATCGTCAAGGACGGCGAGGGCGCGCGCAAGTTCGTCTCCGTCACCGTGACGGGGGCGGAGAGCGACGCCTCGGCCAAGCGCATCGGCTTTTCCATCGCCAATTCGCCGTTGGTGAAGACCGCGATTGCCGGCGAGGACGCCAACTGGGGCCGCATCGTCATGGCGGTGGGCAAGGCCGGCGAGCCGGCCGACCGCGACCGGCTAGCGATCTGGTTCGGCGACGTGCGCGTTGCCGTCGACGGCGAGCGAGACCCGGGCTACTCGGAAGAGGCGGCCTCCGCCGCCATGCGCGAGGAAGAGATCGCGATCCGCGTCGATCTCGGTCTCGGCGAAGGCAAGGCCACCGTCTGGACCTGCGATCTCACCAAGGAATATGTCGCGATCAACGGCGACTACCGGTCCTGAGGCAGGTGCCTCGCATGCCGGATGATGCCCCGTCCCTGGATCTGGCGACAATCAAGGCGCTCGAGGAAGCCAATCTCAACGGTTTCCCGAGCGAGCGCAGCGCCGTCGACGGGGCCTGGGTGGCGCGGCTTTCGCCCGGCAATCCGGCGCGGCGGGTGAATTCCCTCAACGTGATGGATCCGCGCGACGGCAGGGATGCACGGCGGCGGCTGGCCGAAATGCAGGTGCTGTTCGCCCGCAACGGCGTGCCCTTCCATCTGCGCCATACGCCCTTAACGCCGCCGGAACTTGCGGAGATCGCCGACAGCGAGGGCTGGACGCGTAGCGGCGAGACGGACGTTTGGGTGCGAGAACAGGGCGATCTCGAGGTCGGGGCCAGCGCCGAAGAGGGCGCGGACGGCATCCGGCCCGTCGATCTCGACGCCTTCATCACGGCGTTCGGAACCATCGGCGGCACGCGGGCGGAAGCGGTGACGAGCGTGGCGCTGCAGCGGCTTGCCGATGCGCTCAGCCGGGTCGCCGTCGCGCGGCTGACATTCCTTGCCGAGGACCGGGACGGTGCGCCGCTCGGCGTGGTGCTGGCGGTTGCCGAGCGCGGCCTGCTCGGCATCTACGATCTGGCGGTGCGGCCCGAAGCTCGCCGGAGGGGGATCGGCGCCCGCCTCGTCGCCCGCTGTCTGGCGCAAGGGGCGAGGCGCGACTGCCGGCTGGCCTGGCTGCAGGTGACGGCGGAAAACGGGCCTGCGCGGGCGCTCTATCGGGGCATGGGTTTTCGCCGCGGCTACGGCTATCACTACCGCCTGCCGCAGGAAGCCTCCGGCATGGTGAGCAAAACCTTGCAGCAGCGTCCCGAAACGGAACGGGGAAACGGATGAAACTTCTGCTAGTCGCGGCCTGCGCACTGCTCGATGCCGACAACCGCGTGCTGATCGCCCAGCGACCCGAGGGCAAGGCGATGGCCGGCTTGTGGGAATTTCCCGGCGGCAAGGTCGAGCCGGGCGAGCGTCCGGAGGATGCGCTCATTCGCGAACTGGCGGAAGAACTCGGCATCACGGTTAAGAAAGAGTGCCTCGCACCGCTCACATTTGCCAGTCACGCTTATGAGGAATTTCACCTGCTGATGCCACTTTTCGTATGCCGACGATGGTCGGGCACGGTGGCGGGCCGGGAAGGTCAGGCGATCAAGTGGGTGAGAGCTGTGAGGCTTCGGGACTACCCGATGCCGCCGGCGGACGAACCCTTGATCCCGCATCTGATCGATCTGGCCTGACAAGCGGAAGATCCGCAGCCGCCACCGTTGACGCAGTCAGCACGGAACGCGGCAGATGCACGGACAGTTCGACAAGTTGCGCGATCGCAGCGACCAGTTTGCCGACCTCGCAGGCACCATGCGCCGCGACGAGGCGGGCGCCACCGCAATCGAATACGGCCTCATCATGGGGCTCGTCTCCTTTGCGATCATCGGCGCGCTGCTGAGCATCCAGGGCGTGCTGGGCGACGACGTCTTCGGTGTGGTCGCCTCCGCCTTTTCCAACATCTGACAGAGGCAAGAATCCGCAAGCCGCGGCTCGGCCGATCCCGACGCAGCAAGACCCGCACCGTCAGTCCGGCTGCGGGTCGTTGTTGTTTCGCTCCGCGTCGAGGGCCGAGAGTGCGTCGGCAAGGCGCGTCTTCGCCGAGCCCGGCTTGAGCGGCTTCTGCTGGCTCTCGTGCGGCGCCCATCCCGACAGCGAGACGAGATCGAACGTTGCGCGGATCCGCCCGTCCGGGTCGCCATGGCGTTCGGCATAGATCTCCGCAGCACGTGCAAGAGTGGCGCGCGACAGCGGCGTGCGGCTGCGGTCGGCAAGGATATTGGCCGCACCCATCGCCCTCAGGTCGCGCATCAGGGCGAACATGTCGCCGTATCGCACCGTCAGGCGGTCGACATCGGCGACCGGCAGGGCGAAACCCGCCCGCTGCAGCAGAGCGCCGAGCGCCCGCGTGTCGGCGAAGGGAACGACATGGGGCGTCGCGCCGCCCAGCGTTTCCAACTCGGCCAGCATGAAGGCGTCCTTCAACTCGAACAGAGTGTCGCCTCCGAGCAGGTTGGCAAGAAACAGGCCGTCCGGGCGCAGGGCCCGGCGGATCTGGATCAGCGCCCCGGGCAGGTCGTTGACGAGATGCAGCGACAGGGCCGAGGCGACGAGGTCGAGCGAGCCGTCGGCAAAGGGCGGAAAGGCGTCGTCGGCGACGAGCGCGGCGCCCGGCACCGAGCGGTCCTCGACCAGGAGGTCGGCGCGCAGCACGGTGCCGACGCGCCCCGATGCCGCAAGGGCGGCCGAGACATGGCCGCGATGACCGCCGAGATCGACGGCGAGCGGAAAGTCGCGGCTGACCGCAGCCAGCCTTTCGCCGAGATCGGCGGCGGCGTTGGCCAGCAGGAAGTCCGCGTCTCCCGAGGTGGCCGCAAGCCGCTCCAGCGCGCGGGCGCGCCGGCGGGCGAACAGGCGCCGGTCGAAGATCTCAGGTCGCTCGCTGTTTGACACGGCTGTTCCAGTCCTGTGCGGGGTGCCCGGCCGCCCGAGCGGCGGCGCGCCACAGGTAGCGCCGGGAAGGGCGAGGGATCAAGGGGCGACGCGTCTCCACCGGTGCGACGAGATCCGTTTCGCCTTTCGATTGCATTGCCCGCCGATTGCGCGTTCATTTGTGCTCTTGAGGCCAGACCGGCAAGAGCAGGGCGCGGATGACAGGGGGCGAAGCGGCGGAAGACGGCAGGCAGATCAGCGGACCGATCAGGTGGCCGCTCAGGGGACAGGCGTTGGCGCGCGCCTTTTCAGAGGCCGGGCGGCGGGTGCTCGACCTCGTGTTGCCGCCGACCTGCCTTGCCTGCGATGCCATCGTCGGACAGGAGGCGACGCTGTGCCCGTCCTGCTGGGAGCAGATGCCGTTTCTGGCGCCGCCCTGGTGCGAGCGTCTCGGCCTGCCCTTCGCCTATGATCTCGGCCCCGGCGCCCTGTCGCCGCAGGCAATCGCGCGCCCGCCGGCCTTCGACCGGCTGCGGGCCGTTGCTGCCTATGAGGGGCCGGCGCGGGTGCTGGTGTCGCGGCTGAAATATTACGACCGGCCGGCGATGGCGGCCGCCATGGGCCAATGGATGGCGAGGGCGGGGAGCGAACTGCTTGCGCCGCGCGAGGAAGAAGCCGGACTTCCCGTGATCGTGCCGGTGCCGCTGCATCGCCTTCGTCTGTGGAGCCGGCGCTACAACCAGTCCGGACTGCTGGCGCGGGAGATGGGCCGCGCTCTTGGCCTCACGGTTGCGCCGCAGGCGCTGATCCGGCGCAAGCGCACCCGGCAGCAGGTGGGACTGGATGCAGCGGCGCGGGCGCGCAATGTCAGCGGGGCCTTCAGCGTGACGCCGCAGGGCTTGATGACGATTTCGGGCCGACGGGTGGTGCTGGTCGACGACGTCTACACGACGGGCGCGACGGTCGGCGCGGCGACCCGCGCGCTGCTGCGCGAGGGGGCGACGGCGGTGGACGTGATGGTCTTCGCCCATGCCGGCGCGGACACGCCGCTCGGCTGACGACTTGCGGCCAAGGGGAAATGGTCAATATATGCAAGGGAGGAAAACGGCGCCGGCTTCGCAAGGACGCAGTCGGGGCGCAAGCTTGGGGACGGCAGGACGGATATCATGGCAGTGGAGATCTATACGCGGCAGCTGTGCGGTTATTGCGCCATGGCAAAGCAGCTCCTGCAGAAGAAGGACGTGGCATTCCGTGAGTATGACGCGACCTACAGTCCCGAGTTGCGCAAGGAGATGATCCAGCGCGCCAGCACGGGGCGCGGCGGGACGACGTTCCCGCAGATCTTCATCGGCGACACCCATGTGGGCGGCTGCGACGACCTGATGGCGCTGGAGCGGGCCGGCCGGCTCGACGCGCTGCTTGCGGCGAACTGAGCCGGGCAGGCACGGAAACCGGGACACGGACAACAGGCGGACGTCATGAGCAAGGCAACGGACGGAACCCTCGTCGCGGCTGTCATCCAGATGCGCAGCGGACGGGATGTCGCGGCCAATATCGAGGCGGCGTCGCAGCTGATACGGCAGGCGGCGGCGGACGGCGCGATCTACATCCAGACGCCCGAGATGACCAACCTGCTGGAGCGCAGCCGGGAAGAGCTGTTCGCCAAGATCCGAGCCGAGAGGGAAGACCCGTCCGTGGCCGCCTTCTCGGCGCTGGCCGCCGAGCTCGGCATCGTGTTGCATGTCGGCTCGCTGGCGATCCGCACGGGGGCGGACAAGGCCGCCAATCGCGGCTTTCTGTTCGGCCCTGACGGGGCAACGCTTGCCCGCTACGACAAGATCCACATGTTCGACGTCGATCTGCCCAACGGCGAGAGCTGGCGCGAATCGGCGACCTACCAGCCGGGCGGCGAGGCCCTGGTTGTACCGGCTGCCGGCACGCTGGTCGGGCTCGGCATCTGCTACGACATCCGCTTTCCGGCCCTGTTCCGGGCCCAGGCGGGGGCAGGGGCGCGGGTGCTCACCGCGCCGGCCGCCTTCACCCGACAGACCGGCGAGGCGCATTGGCATGTGCTGCAGCGGGCGCGGGCGATCGAGAACGGCGCTTTCGTCGTTTCGGCCGCGCAAGGAGGCCGCCACGACGACGGGCGCGAGACCTATGGCCACAGCCTTATCGTCGCGCCCTGGGGCGAGGTGATCGCCGAGGTCGACGGCGATGCTCCCGGCTATGCGCTTGCCGTGCTCGATCTCGCAAGGGCCGACGAGGCACGTCGGCGGATCCCCGCCATCGCCAATCAGCGGTCCTTCACAGTGGCCGGGCCGCAGGGCGGCGCAAGCGAAACGGAGGCGGCCGAGTGATCCGCTACGCGCTGACCTGCAAGGCCGGCCACGGGTTCGAAGGCTGGTTCCGGGGGCTCGACGACTTCGACCGCCAAAAGGCGGGCGGGCTGCTGTCCTGCCCGGTATGCGGCGGCAGCGAGGTCGACAAGGCCTTGATGGCGCCGGCGGTGTCCACCTCGCGCCGCAAGGAGGCGCGGGCCGAGACGGTGACGCCCTCCGCGCGGCAGGCGGCAGCGGCCGAAGGGGCAGGGCCTGCGCAGGTGCCGGCGATTGCCGCCCCGCGCTCGCCGGAACAGGCGGCGCTGATCGAAAAGCTCCGGGCCTTGCGGGCAGAACTGACCGCCAATGCCGAGGATGTCGGCACGGCCTTTCCCGAAGAGGCGCGCAAGATCCATTACGGCGAGGCGGAAGCGCGCGGCATCTATGGCGCCGCCTCGCGCGAGGATGTCGGCGAACTGCTGGAGGAGGGCATCGCCGTGATGCCGCTGCCGGTGCTGCCCGAGGACCGGAACTGACGGTCCTTCGCGGCTTTTCTCCCTCTATCCGACGTTTCCAAGAGCGCTCAGCAGCGTGCGGGCCTGATCCGGCCCGTCGCCGGGCAGCGCAGCGTCGATCTCCGCATGGGTTGCACGCCAGACGGGGGCTGCGGCGATCAGCGCCGCGTGGCCCTTGTCGGTAAGGACCAGCAAGCGGCTGCGCCGGTCCTTCGGGTCGGGGCGCGAGGCGACGAGACCGTTGCGCTCCAGCGGCTTCAGCGCTGCGGTCAGCGTTGTCCGGTCCATCGCCAGCAGGCGCGCGACCGGGCCGAGCGAGGGCGGCTCCGGCCGGTTCAACGACATCAGCAACGAAAACTGACCGTTGGTGAGACCGAACGGTTTCAGTGCTTCGTCGAAGCGGCGTGCCAGCGCCCGCGCGGCCCGCTGCGCGTGCAGGCAGAGGCAGGTGTCGCGGACCTCGATGGTGGTCTCGAAGGGAAGCCTGTTTGACATGATCTAAATATGTTGATATCAACTTTTTTGTCAAGCGGATCCGGCCCTTTCGGATGCGCTTGTTCACAGGAACAAATGTAGCCCGCCGGCGGTTCGCCGGAACTTCCCCAAACGAGCAAGAGATCGGGAGATACGGACATGGTTGCAATGGGATATGTCGACGGCTTTGTGGTCGCGGTGCCGGCTGCCAACAAGGACAGCTATCTGAAGCTCGCGGCGACGGCCGCGCCCTTGTTCCGCGAATTCGGCGCCACGCGGGTGGTGGAGTGCTGGGGCGACGATGTGCCGGACGGCAAGGTCACCGACTTCCGCGGAGCCGTGAAGGCGACGGAAGACGAGATCGTCGTGTTCAGCTGGATCGAATATCCGTCCAAGGAAGTCCGCGACGCCGCCGTTCAGAAGATGATGAGCGACCCGCGCATGAAGGAGATGGGCGAGACCATGCCCTTCGACGGCAAGCGGATGATCTTCGGCGGCTTCGCGCCGATCCTGGACGCGTGAACAGTTGGTGCGTGCCGCCCGCATTCGCTTGCGGGCTGGCATGCTCCGGACGGCAGAACGGGGAGGATCCGATGGCAACCGTTATCCAGCATCTTTGGTTCCGGCAGGACATGGCCGGAGCGCTTGAAACCTATGTCCGGCTGATCCCCGGATCGGCGGTCGAGTGGACGTCGGCGCTGCCGGCCGACTCGCCCTCCGGTCCGGCCGGCAGCGTCAAGATCGCCGCCTTCCGGCTCGGCGACCAGCGCTACCGCGCCATCGAGACGGAGGCGCCCTGGAGCTTCAACCATACGTTCTCGGTGATGATGGAATGCGAGGACCAGGCGGAGGTCGACCGCCTGTGGGATGGGCTCTCGGACGGCGGCGAGATCCAGCAATGCGGCTGGCTGCGCGACCGCTGGGGCCTGTATTGGCAGATCACGCCGCGCCGCCTCACGGAACTGATGGACGATCCGGACCCGGCAGTCGCCAAGCGCGTCGCCGAAGCCATGCTTACGATGGTGAAGCTGGACATCGCCGGGCTCGAGGCCGCGGCGGCCGGAAAGTAGAACGCGGCTGACGGGCGCCGGTCAGGCGGTGAGCCAGGTCCGCATCAGGCCGGTGACGGCGTCCGGAACCTCCAGCGTCGGAAGATGCCCGGCGTCGTCCACCAGTTCGAGGCGGGCGCGCGGGATCAGTTCCTGCATCTCGTGCGCAAGATCGGGCGGTGTCAGCCGGTCGCCGGCGCCGACGACGACGGTCGTCGGACAGGCGATGGCGCCGAGAAAGGGACGTGCGTCCGGCCGTGCCATGATGGCGCGCTGCTGCCGGACGAAGGCCTGCGGCCCGGTCGCTGCCGCCATCTGGGTGACGAGCGTGCGCAGCGCGGCGTCTTCCTGCCGATCCTCATGCACGAAGAGCGGAAACAGCGAGGGCGTCACCTGGTCGAACTTGCCGCTCTCGGCCAAAGCGATCAGCCGGCCGCGATTCTCGGTCTGCTGCGCTGTATCGGGGCGTGCGGAGGTGTCCAGCAGCATCAGCCGCGTCACCCGTTCGGGCGCCCGGCGCATGACCTCCATCGCGATGTAGCCACCCATGGAGAGGCCCGCGAGGGCAAAATGCGGCGGCGCCTCGGCCAGCAACCTCGTGGCGATGGCCGCGATGGTCTCGTCCTGGCGGTGATCGGCGACCTGGATCTTGACCCCGTCGCCGGCCAACTCGCCGATCTGCGGCGCGAACAGCGCCTCGGTGCAAAGCAGGCCGGGAACGAGAACGAGAGAGTCCATCGGCTGTGTCCTTGTGCTGCGGCGGATCAGGTCGGCCGCGAGAAGAGCATCATGTAGTTGACGTCGGTGTCGGAGGTTTCCTGCCAGCGGTCGCGCAGAGGATCGAAGGAGACGCCGCAACGCTCCATTTCCCGCAGGCCGGCGGCGGTCAGGGGCTCCAGCAGCTCCTGCGGGCGCACCAGCTTCTCGTAGGTATGGGTGCCGCGGGGCAGCCAGCGCAGGACGACTTCCGCCCCGACGATCGCCAGCGCATAGGCCTTCAGCGTGCGGTTGATCGTCGCGACGAACATCAGACCGCCCGGCTTCACCAGCTGCGCGCAGGCCTCGAGATAGAGCGGCACGTCTGCGACATGCTCGACCACTTCCATGTTGAGAACGACGTCGAACTGCTCGCCCGCCGCCGCCAGCGCCTCCGCCGTGGTGGCGCGGTAGTCGATGGCAAGGTCCGAGCTCGCGGCGTGGATCTTCGCCACCTCGATATTGGTGGAGGAGGCGTCGGCGCCGGTCACATGAGCGCCGAGGCGCGCCATCGGCTCGCTGAGCAGGCCGCCGCCGCAGCCGATGTCGAGCAGACGCAGGCCGGCAAAGGCATCGGGCGCCTTTTCGTCGCGGCCGAAATGGGCGCTGACCTGGCGCTTGATATAGGCAAGGCGCACCGGATTGAACTTGTGCAGCGGGCGGAACTTGCCCGCCGGGTTCCACCATTCGGCGGCCATGGCCGAGAAGCGGGCGACCTCGGCATCGTCGACAGTGGTGCCGGATCCGCCGGCGACGGTTTCTGCGGCGCTCATGCTATTGTCCTTTCGGTTTTCCCCGAAAGGTTTGGTCGAGCGTCGCAGGCTCTTTGTCAAGCGTGGCAGTTGCGGCGGCGGGCCGCAGTCTGTATGGATGTCGCCCGATCCGGCCCGCTGTCCCGGCGGCCGACCTTCACCTTCTCGAAGACGACTCAACACAGCTCATGGCCCGTCTGGTTCTCAAGTTCGGCGGCACGTCCGTCGCAAATCTCGAACGCATCCGCAATGTGGCGCGGCATGTGAAACGGGAGGTCGATGCCGGCCATCAGGTGGCGGTGGTCGTCTCCGCCATGTCGGGCGAGACCAACAAGCTGGTCGGCCTGTGCCGCGAGGCATCGCTGCTGCACGATGCCCGCGAATACGACGCGGTCGTGTCTTCCGGCGAACAGGTGACGAGCGGCCTGCTGGCTATCGTTCTGCAGGATATGGGCGTGGAGGCCCGCTCCTGGCAGGGCTGGCAGATCCCGCTGAAGACGGATGCCCAGCACGGCGCCGCCCGCATCACCGACATCGATGGCGACAAGCTGATCGAGCGGCTTGAAAAGGGCCAGGTCGCCGTGGTCGCCGGCTTTCAGGGCGTTGCCCCCGACAACCGCATCGCGACGCTCGGGCGCGGCGGTTCCGATACGAGCGCGGTGGCGCTGGCCGCGGCGATCCGCGCCGACCGCTGCGACATCTACACGGACGTGGACGGCGTCTACACCACCGATCCGCGCATCGTGCCCCGCGCCCGGCGCCTCGACCGCATCGCCTTCGAGGAAATGCTCGAGATGGCCTCGCTCGGCGCCAAGGTGCTGCAGGTGCGCTCGGTCGAGATGGCCATGGTTCACGGAGTGCGCACCTTCGTGCGCTCCAGCTTCGACGACCCGGATGCGCCGCAGCTCGGCGCGGGCGGCCTGCCGCCGGGCACACTCATCTGCGACGAGGACGAGATCGTGGAACAGCAAGTCGTAACCGGCATCGCCTTCGCGAAAGACGAGGCGCAGATTTCCATCCGCAACGTGGCCGACAAGCCCGGCGTTGCCAGCGCGGTGTTCGGATCGCTGGCCGATGCCAACATCAATGTCGACATGATCGTCCAGAACATTTCGCCGGACGGGCGCACCACCGACATCACCTTCACGGTGCCGGAAAGCGACTATGATCGGGCCTTCGCGGTGCTGCGCGACAAGAAGGACCTGATCGGCTACCAGGCGATCGAGGGCGCGCGCGACGTGGTCAAGGTCTCGGTGATCGGCATGGGCATGCGCTCGCATGCAGGCATCGCCGCGCGCTGCTTCCAGGGCCTTGCCGAGAAGGGAATCAACATCCGCGCCATCACGACGTCGGAGATCAAGATCTCGGTTCTCATCGATTCCGCCTATACCGAGCTTGCGGTGCGGACTCTCCATTCGCTATACGGTCTGGACGGGTAAGCGATCCGCGGCACCTGCCGCCTCGCGACGCGGGCCTTCGGGCCCGCGGGCCCATGACGGTGGTGCGGAAAGGATCTGACGGGTGATGCGGAGCACTCTCGCAGGGCCCCGCGTGCTGTTGCGGCGCCTCCGCGAGGTCATGGCGGAGCCGATCAACGCACAGGAGCGGCTCGACAAGATCGTAGTCCTGATCGCGGCCAACGTGGTGGCCGAGGTCTGCTCGGTCTATATCCTGCGTGCCGATGGCGTCCTCGAGCTCTACGCCACCGAGGGCCTCAACCGCGATGCCGTCCACAAGACCAGCCTGAAGGTCGGCGAAGGCCTTGTCGGCCTCATCGCCGCCGATGCACGCCCGCTCAACCTGCCGAACGCCCAGGCGCATCCCGCCTTCGCCTATCGCCCGGAAACGGGAGAGGAGGCCTACAACTCCTTCCTCGGCGTGCCGATCCTGCGCGCCGGTCGGACGCTCGGCGTGCTCGTCGTCCAGAACCAGTCGCACCGGACCTATTTCGAGGACGAGGTGGAGGCGCTGCAGACCACGGCGATGGTGATCGCCGAGATGGTCGCCGCCGGCGAACTGGAAGCCATCGTCCAGCAGGGCACCAAGCTCGACCTGACCCGGCCGATGCATTTCCAGGGCGTCGCCCTGTCCGACGGCGTCGGCCTCGGCCATGTGGTGCTGCACGAGCCGCGCGTCGTGGTCACCAATCTCATCGCGGAGGATGCGGGCGTCGAACTGGAGCGGCTGGAGCGGGCGATCAACCGGCTGCGGATCTCGCTCGACGATCTGCTGAATTCCGGCGATTTCGCCCAGCACGGCGAGCACCGCGACGTGCTCGAGGCATACCGGATGTTCGCCCATGACCGGGGCTGGATCCGGAAGATCGAGGAAGCGATCAACAACGGCCTCACCGCCGAGGCGGCGGTGGAGAAGGTGCAGTCGGACACGCGCGCGCGCATGCTGCGCCAGACCGACCCCTATCTGCGCGAGCGGCTGCACGATCTCGACGATCTCGCCCATCGCCTGATCCGCGAGCTGATGGGCCGCCAGCACGGGCCGCTGTCGGAGACCCTGCCGCAGGACGCGGTGATCATCGCCCGCAACATGGGCGCGGCGGAGCTGCTGGACTACGGCCGCGACCGGATTCGCGCGATCGCGCTGGAGGAGGGCGGTCCTACCAGCCATGTCACCATCGTCGCGAGGGCGCTCGGCATCGCGGCGGTGGGACTTGCGGACAATCTCGTCAGCCTGGCCGAGGCCGGCGATCCGGTCATCGTCGACGGCGAGAGCGGTCAGGTGCACTTGCGCCCGGCACCCGATATCGAGAATGCCTATGCCGAGAAGGTCCGCTTCCGCGCTCGCCGGCAGGCCCAGTACCGGCGGCTGCGCAACAAGCCCTCGATCAGCCGCGACGGGGTGGACGTCTCGCTGCAGCTGAACGCCGGCCTCCTGGTCGATCTGCCGGCCGTCGCCGAATCGGGCGCGAGCGGCGTCGGCCTGTTCCGCACCGAGCTGCAGTTCATGGTCGCCTCCGCCTTCCCGCGGATGAGCGAGCAGCGCGACTATTATCGCCAGGTGCTGGATGCGGCGGGCGGACGGCCCGTCACCTTCCGCACGCTCGACATCGGCGGCGACAAGGTGCTGCCCTACCTGCGCGCGATCCAGGAGGAGAACCCGGCCATGGGCTGGCGGGCGATCCGTTTCGGCCTCGACCGGCCGGGCATCCTGCGCACCCAGGTCCGCGCCCTGCTGCATGCCGCGGCCGGACGCGACCTGAAGCTGATGTTCCCGATGGTCACCGAAGTCGCCGAATTCCACCAGGCGCGCGGTGTGGTCGAGCGCGAGCTGAAGCACCTGCGCCGCCACGGCTATCCGGTTCCCGAGCGGCTGATGCTCGGGGTGATGGTCGAGGTGCCCTCGCTCCTCTATCAGCTCGACGAGCTGTTCCAGGTGGTGGACTTCGTCTCGGTCGGCTCCAACGACCTGTTCCAGTTCTTCAGCGCGGTCGACCGGGGCAACACCCGGGTCGCCGGCCGCTTCGACACGATGAGCCCGGCCTTCCTGCGGGCACTGAAGCATATCGTCGACAAGGCCAATGCCTATTCCACCCCGGTGACGCTGTGCGGCGAGATCGCCGGCCGGCCGCTGGAGGCGATGGCGCTGGCGGCGCTGGGCTATCGCAGCCTGTCGATGTCGGCATCCGCTCTGGGTCCGGTGAAGGCGATGGTCCGCACGCTCGATGTCGGCCGGCTGGCGGCGCGCCTGCTGCCGCGCCTCGACGAGCCGGCTGCAGCTGCCGATATCCGCGGCTTCCTGCGCGCCTTCTCGTCCGACACGGACGTCGCCTTGTAGCGAGGCTGCGCGCCAAGCCTGCCTTGCCCGCAAGGGCGCCTTTCCCGAATCTTGAGGATCGCAACGCCATGATCCCGGCGGAAAAACTGGATGCGCTGCTGTCGCGCGTCGCCGAACTCGAATACCGGATGAGCCAGAATCCGGACCCGCAGACCTATGTCCGCCTGTCCCGTGACTATGCCGAGCTGGAGCCGTTGGCCGCCCGCATCACGGCCCTGCGCAAGGCGGAGGAGGAACTGGCGGGCGTCGAGGCGATGCTTGAGGACCCGGCCGCCGATGCGGAGATGCGCGAGCTGGCCGAGATCGAGCTCGGCGCCTTGCGCGAGCGCGTCGAGGCGCTGGCGCAGGAGGTGCGCATCGGCTTTCTGCCCAAGGACGTGGCGGACGACCGCAACGTCATCCTGGAAGTACGTGCCGGCACCGGCGGCGACGAGGCTGCGCTCTTTGCCGGCGATCTTTTCCGCATGTACCAGCGCTATGCGCAGATGAAGGGCTGGAAGGTCGAGATCGTCTCGGCGAGCGAGGGCGAGGTCGGCGGCTTCAAGGAAGTGATCGCGTCCGTGACCGGCGACCAGGTCTTCGCCCGACTGAAGTTCGAATCGGGCGTTCACCGGGTCCAGCGCGTGCCGGAAACGGAATCGGGCGGGCGCATCCACACGTCGGCCGCCACGGTGGCGGTGTTGCCGCAGGCGGAGGATGTCGATGTCCAGATCAACGATGCGGACCTGCGCATCGACACCTATCGCGCGTCCGGAGCGGGCGGGCAGCACGTCAACACCACCGATTCGGCCGTGCGCATCACCCATATGCCGACGGGCATCGTGGTCGCGGTGCAGGACGAGCGTTCGCAGCACAAGAACAAGGCCAAGGCCTTGCAGCTGCTGCGGGCCCGCATCTTCGACGAGGAGCGGGCAAGGCTGGCGAACGAGCGGACGGAGGCGCGCCGGCTGCAGGTGGGATCGGGCGACCGGTCCGAGCGCATCCGCACCTACAACTTTCCGCAAGGGCGGGTGACCGACCACCGGATCGGCCTGACGCTCTACAAGCTTCCCGAGGTGATGAGCGGCGAGGCGCTGGACGAGGTGATCGAGCCGCTGGCGCTCGACCATCAGGCGACCCTGCTGGCGGCGGAAGGGCTGTGAGCTCGAACGCACGCGACCGGCGGATCGGGACAGTCTGCCGCGAGGCGCGGGCGCGCCTTGCCGCGGCGGGCGTGGAGACGGCGACGCTGGATGCGCGCCTTCTCGTCGCCGCTGCCGCCGGTGTCGAGCCGGTCGTGCCCCTCACCGATCCCGATCGCGAGGTGACGGAGGCGGCACTGGCCCTGGCGGACAGCCACATCGCCCGCCGGGTGGCGGGCGAGCCGGTCGGCCGGATCCTCGGCTTGCGTGAGTTCTGGGGGATGACATTCGCGCTGTCGCGCGAGGTGCTGGAGCCGCGCCCCGACACCGAGCGCCTGGTGGAGGCTGTCCTCGACTGGTGCGACGAGAGGAAGGGGCGCGAGCATCCCTATCGCTTTGCGGACCTCGGCACCGGGAGCGGGGCCATCGCCATCGCCCTGCTCAGCGAGTTGCCGAGTGCGGTTGCCGTTGCCACGGACATGGCGCCGGGCGCCCTGCTGACGGCCCGCGACAACGCCGTCCGGAACGGAGTCGGCGACAGGTTCCTGCCCTGCCTTGGCGATTTCGCCTCGATGCTGGCACCGGGCATGGATTTCCTTGTCTCGAATCCGCCCTATATTTCCCTTACGGAAGAAGCACAGCTCTCCCGGGAGGTGAGGGAGCACGATCCCCGCGCCGCCCTGTTTGCCGGCGAAGATGGCCTGGATGCCTATCGGATGATCCTGCCTCAGGCGAAGACGTTGCTTGCCCGATTCGCACCGCTGTTTCTCGAGATCGGCGCATCGCAGGCGATTGCCGTGTCCCAGCTGGCCAAAACTGCCGGTCTTGAGGATGTTCAGGTATTTCAAGATCTTGCCGGACAGGATCGGGTTGTGCGCGCGGCGTGTGTTGCAAAATAGCGGCAGATATGGCGCTTGTGAAAAAGACGCTTGGAAAACCGGGCGGAAAGGGCTAGGTTCACCTCGCCGAGACCCGACGGGGGTGGCGTTCGAAGCCACGGGTAGGCAGTACGATAGTTTTCGTTCCGGCCAGATCTCGCATCGCACGACGGAACTAACCGTCGGCAAAGATGCCCGGTGGACCTGATGGTCCCGGGGTTGCTCGGCATCGGTCTGTTCAAGATGAACCCTTAAAATCCAGCGGGAATGAACGACGGCTGTCGTCTCGCGTCCCGCCGACGAAGGTCTGTCTTGATCGGCCCACGCAACACAGGCCTTGTGCAGTTGCGTTTCATGGCGCCGGTCCCGATGGTGGACCGGACTCCTGACCGGATTTGCCGGTCGCCGTTCTTGAGAGTTAACGGCAGAATGAGACCAGGAAATCAGAGCAACAACAAGCGCATCCGCGGTCGTGGTGGCCGCAAGGGACCGAATCCGCTGTCGCGGACCTATGAGTCCAACGGTCCCGATGTGAAGATCCGCGGGACCGCGCACCATGTCGCCGAGAAGTACCAGCAGCTGGCGCGTGACGCCGCCGCTGCCGGCGACCGCGTGATGTCCGAGAATTATCTCCAGCACGCCGAGCATTACCTGCGCATCATCGCCGCAGCCCAGCAGAGCATGCATCAGCCGGTGGTCCTGCCGCGCGGCGATGAGGCCGAGGACGAGGCCGACGAGCTCGAGGAGCGCAACGAGCGGGCAGAGCGCAACGACCGCAGCGAGCGGAGCGACCGCGGTGAGCGCAACGACCGCAGCGAGCGGAACGAGCGCCGTGACCGCGACCGGGATCGCGAGACCGGAGTCTCTTCGGGCAAGCCGGTGATGCCGGTGGACGCGCCGCAACCCTTCGTCGACGACATTCCGGTGATCAACACCAAGTCGCTGCCCGGCGAGAGTTCCGACACCGACACCGGCGACGAGGCCGGTGAGGATGGCGACGACCGCAGCCGGCGCCGCGTGCGCGGTGCCCGCGGACGCGGCCTGCGCCGCAGTCGCTCCGCCCAGGGCGAGGGCGATGGTTCGGACGAGGCGGCGAAAAGCAGTGCCGAGCCTGCCGCCGAGGCGGAGGTCCCGGCTGAAGCGACCGAAGAAAAGAAGCCGCGGGCCCGGCGCGCCCCGCGCAGCCGCAAGCCGGCGGAAGCCGAGGCCGCTGCGAGCGAGGCGTGATCCGTCTCCGGCACGGCAGGGATGCCAGCCGCAGGGTTTGAAAAAAGGGCTGCAGCCGTACGCTGCGGCCCTTTTGCGTTGCCGCACCGCTATCCGCACTCTCCCCCTCTTTTGTGCTCGAAATGCAACACTATATGCTGGGTACGGTCCGTGAGGGGCCGTGCGGATGCCGTGACGGGTCCGCATTCCGAAAAGGCTGCTTCGCTGCGGGGGGCGGCCGGATCTGGAGGTCATGATGGATTTCGAGAAATACACCGAGCGGGCGAGGGGCTTCGTCCAGTCGGCGCAGACCCAGGCGCTGGGACAGTCCCATCAGCAGTTCACGCCCGAACATCTTCTGAAGGTTTTGCTGGACGATCCCGAAGGGCTCGCGGCCGGTCTGATCGACCGGGCGGGCGGGCGTTCGCGCGATGTTCTGGCAGCCGTCGAAAGGGCTCTCTCCGGTCTCCCGAAAGTCTCGGGCGGCGGCGGTCAGCTGTATCTGGCGCCGGCGCTGGCACAGGTGTTCGACCAGGCCGAGAAGCTCGCCGATAAGGCGGGCGATTCCTATGTCACCGTCGAGCGGCTGCTCGTCGCACTGGCGATCGTCAAGGACAGTGCTGCCGGCAAGGCGCTGGCCGATGGCGGCGTGACGGCGGTGCGGCTCAACGAGGCGATCAACGACCTGCGCAAGGGCCGCAAGGCCGACAGCGCCTCGGCCGAGGGGCAGTACGACGCGCTGAAGAAGTATGCGCGCGACCTGACGCAGGTCGCCCGGGACGGCAAGCTCGACCCGGTGATCGGCCGCGACGACGAGATTCGGCGGACCATGCAGGTGCTGTCGCGCCGCACCAAGAACAACCCGGTGCTGATCGGCGACCCGGGCGTCGGCAAGACCGCCATCGCCGAAGGGCTGGCGCTGCGCATCGTCAATGGCGACGTGCCGGAGAGCCTGAAGGACAAGAAGCTTCTTGCGCTCGACATGGGGTCGCTGATCGCCGGCGCGAAATATCGCGGCGAGTTCGAGGAGCGGCTGAAGGCCGTGCTGTCCGAGGTTCAGTCGGCGGCCGGCGGCATCATCCTGTTCATCGACGAGATGCACACGCTGGTGGGCGCGGGCAAGGCCGACGGCGCCATGGACGCCTCCAATCTTCTGAAGCCGGCGCTTGCGCGCGGCGAGCTGCACTGCGTCGGCGCCACGACCCTCGACGAATATCGCAAGTATGTGGAGAAGGACGCAGCTCTTGCCCGGCGCTTCCAGCCGGTCTTCGTCGACGAGCCGACGGTGGAGGACACGATCTCCATCCTGCGCGGCATCAAGGAGAAGTACGAACTGCACCACGGGGTGCGAATCACCGATTCGGCCGTGGTATCGGCCGCAACCCTGTCCAACCGCTACATCACCGACCGGTTCCTGCCGGACAAGGCGATCGACCTCATCGACGAGGCGGCGAGCCGCCTGCGCATGCAGGTCGACAGCAAGCCGGAGGAACTGGACGAACTCGACCGGCGGATCATCCAGCTGAAGATCGAGCGCGAGGCGCTGAAGAAGGAGACCGATCCGGCGGCGCGCGACCGGCTGGACAAGCTGGAAGGCGAGCTCGCGGACCTGGAAGAGGAGTCCGACGCGCTCACCACCCGCTGGCAGGGCGAGAAGGAGAAGCTGTCGTCCGAGCAGAAGCTGAAGGAGCAGCTGGAGCAGGCACGCATCGACCTGGAGAAGGCGCAGCGCAAGGGCGACCTGGCCAAGGCGGGCGAGCTTGCCTATGGCGTCATTCCCGGGCTCGAGCGGGCGCTGGCCGAGGTCGAGGCCCGGGGCGGTGCCGACGGGGCGATGGTCGAAGAGGCCGTGACCACGGACCATGTGGCCCACGTCGTCTCCCGCTGGACCGGCATCCCGGTCGACAAGATGCTGGAAGGCGAGCGCGACAAGCTGCTGCGGATGGAAGACGAGCTGGCACGGCGCGTCATCGGCCAGCAGGAAGCGGTGCATGCGGTGTCCACCGCGGTCCGCCGTGCGCGCGCCGGCCTGCAGGACCCGAACCGGCCAATCGGCTCGTTTCTGTTCCTCGGGCCGACAGGCGTCGGCAAGACCGAGCTGACCAAGGCGCTGGCCGAGTTCCTGTTCGACGACGAGACGGCGATGGTCCGGCTCGACATGTCGGAATACATGGAGAAACACTCGGTTTCCCGGCTGATCGGCGCACCTCCCGGCTATGTCGGCTATGAGGAGGGCGGCGCGCTGACCGAGGCGGTGCGGCGGCGGCCCTATCAGGTCGTGTTGTTCGACGAGATCGAGAAAGCCCATGGCGACGTGTTCAACGTGCTGCTGCAGGTGCTCGACGACGGGCGGCTGACCGATGGTCAGGGCCGGACGGTGGACTTCCGCAACACGCTGATCGTCCTGACCTCGAACCTGGGTGCCGAATATCTGGTGGCCCAGCCGGAGGGCGAGGATTCCTCGGCGGTGCGGGACCAGGTGATGGCCGTGGTGCGCTCGTCGTTCCGCCCGGAATTCCTCAACCGGCTGGACGACCAGATCCTGTTCCATCGCCTGCAGCGCTCGCAGATGGCGGCGATCGTCGACATCCAGCTCAAGCGGCTGGAAAAGCTGCTGGCCGACCGCAAGATCGCCCTGCGTCTGGATGCCAGCGCCCGCGACTGGCTGGCCGAGAAGGGGTACGACCCCGCCTATGGCGCAAGGCCGCTGAAGCGGGTGATCCAGCGCGAGGTGCAGGACCCGCTTGCCGAGATGATCCTGGGCGGGCGCGTTTCCGACGGTCAGACGGTCGAGGCGAGTGCAGGCTCCGACCGCCTTCTGTTCGAGGTGGCTGGTTCGGAAAGCGCCGCGGCCTGACCGGTCGCCCAAGGCGGAAAACAAAAGGCCCGGGCAGCGATGCCCGGGCCTTTTTGCTTTTTCTTGCCCGGACTGAGGCCGGGCGGTGCCGTGCCTCAGTTGATGGCGGCGGCGGAGGCCGACGCGATCCGCGAAGGACCGGCCGCACGCTCGACCAAGGCATCGATGCGCTCGCGCTCCCGGTGGAACGCTGCCAGCAAGTCGCCTTCCAGCACCCGGCCGCGCGGCAGGCGGATCCGCATCGGGTTCACGAAGCGGCCGTTCACCTTGACCTCGTAGTGCAGGTGCGGGCCGGTCGACAGGCCGGTGGAGCCGACATAGCCTATCACCTGGCCCTGGCGGACCTTGACGCCTTCGCGAATGCCGTCGGCGAAGCTGGTCTGGTGGCTGTAGGTGGTCTCGTAGCCGTTGGCGTGCTGGATCTCGATGCGCTGGCCATAGCCGGAGACCCACCGCGCCTTGGTCACGACGCCGTTGCCCGCAGCCATGATCGGCGTACCGCGCTGGGCCGACCAGTCGACGCCGCTGTGCAGCCGCATTACGCCGACGATCGGATGACGGCGCATGCCGAAGCCGGAGCGGTACTGGCCGCCCGACAGCGGCTTGCGCATCAGGAACTTCTTCGCGCTCTTGCCGGTCTCGTCATAGAAGTCGACGAGGCCGTCGTCGGGCGTGCGGAAGCGGTAGAAGCGGCGTGCCGTGCTGCGGGTGGTCAGCGCCGTATAGAGAATCTCGGCCGGTACGTTGTCGCTGTCCTGCTCGAGGCCGTAGAAGACCTCGAAGGAATCGCCCGGCTTGACCCGCGACTTGAAATCGACGTCGAAGGAGAAGATGCGCACCAGGTCGGAGATCATCTCCGGCTGCATCTCCTGTTCCAGGGCCGTCTGGTAGAGACTGTCGTAGATCGTCGGGGTGGTGCCGGCATAGCCGACGCGGTCGGCCTCGGCAAAGGCATCTGCCAGGAACGTATCGGGTGCCTGGGCGGCGACGAACTCGCCGGTGTCGGAGCGGGCGATGGTGGCGCGGTGCTCGGTATCGGCATAGAGGCTGACGCGCTGCGGCTGCAGGCGGCCGGTCTCGTCCGGGCTCGGGGCGAGCGCGATGCGCAGCCGCTGGCCGGTGTCGAGCTTTTCGATGCCGAATTCGCGGACGAAGGCGTCGACGATGCTGGCCGCCTCTTCCTCCGTGGCGTAATTCGCCATCAACTCTTCCTGGAAGCTCTCTTCGCCCGTCACCGGTACGATCTTCTCTTCCATGCCGGCATAGATGTCGGACGCTTCGCTTTTGGAGACGAAGGAGACGTTCTCGGGGGTGATCCGCACGCTGAGGCGCGACAATTCCGGCTGCTGGGCGAGGTTGAAGTCGAAGCGGCCGGGATCGATGACCGGGCCGCTGGCCTCGCTGACCGAATTGCCGGACAGGAAGTGTGCCGACTGTCGCACGAACTGTTCGATCTCCATCTCCTCGTAGCCGCCATCGGAGGTGGCGAGCGGATTGTCGACCGGGAAGTCCCGCGTGCTGATCGTCACTTCGCCCTCGACGCGGGCATCGTAAACGGCGTCGGTGACGGCGCGGGCCGGGATGACGTTGGCATCGGAGAAGAGCTGCAGCGGATTGAAGGGAGGAATTTCCTCCGAGGCTTCGCGCGAGGCGCGGGTGGCCAGGGTGGCGGTCACCAGAGCGTAGGGTCGCAGCTTGATGTGGTCCCGCCCGTCGATGCGGTTGAGGGTCGAGACCGGAATGACGTGGCGGTTGGAGTATTGCGCGGCGGCGCGGATGACGCGGTCGCCCTTGGTCGATCCGTTGCCGCCGACCACCCGGGAGGTCGTTGCCTCGGGCTGGTCGCCGCGCGAGGGGGCGGCCGAGACCTGGTACTGCCCGTCGAGCGCGGCGAAGAGCGCGCCGCCCATCAGGGTCACCGAGGTGAGGCCGGTCAGGACCGAGCCGGTCAGCCAACGCAGGCTGACCCTGCGACGGTCCGGAAGCTGATCGCGTTCGTCATGGACCATGAGGGGCGGTTCATCGCCAAGGTCCAGAGAGTTGCGGTGTGTCGCGCCGAGATGCATTCCGTCCTTCTCGTCGTGCTCGTCGGCCGCCGCCATCGCTCTTCGGCGCGGCAACTGCCATGATCTTCCTGCGGACCCGTGGGGCCCGTCCCTGCGTCCGGCAACCATGCGCCTGCCCCGGCGCCTGGTGCGATGCCTGTCCTGGTGGCCGGCGGGACAGCACCCGCAAACAGCCCGAACCTTTCAAAAGAATCCGCGCCTGGACATGTGCGGCGACCGGCTCTTCCCGCATCTGCGAGAGCGGTGCCGCGCCCGATATCCCGTTACGGCGCAGGCGGCATCATAGGAACCCCGAAGGACAAGAGCAATCTGGCGTATTTGTGACATGCCCTGCCACAATTGCCGAGGGGTGTCGCATTCGGCACCGGGATGCCGGCAGCAGCCGGTCGGCCCGCTGGGGCGGCCACGCAAAGATATCGGACGCCTGTGCTTGGATGTCTGCGCTGGGGCGACGGCGAGGGCTCCTGCCCGCGCGTACATGCGCGTGCTTATGGATGCTCGCTGAACGATTGCGGAGTGCGAACCGGGAGACGGCGACAAAGCCTCTGTGCGCCGACGTCCCGACCTGCACGGCCGCAAGCGGGCGGGCCGGCGGAGAAGGCCTTGTGGGCAGATGGATGCCGGTGCGATGCGGCCGTGGCGTCGTCCTTGCCCCTGGCTGGGGCGGCCGCGCGCGGGCAATGGCCGGAAAAAGCCACTAGATGACGCCCACGGTGACTGCTCGGTGCGACGTTGGGATGACGTTGTTGGGCGGGGATCTTTTGATGGGGTGTTTTGGAGGGGGTTTGGGCGT
>NZ_JALBGD010000030.1 GCF_023507705.1 Stappia sp. WLB 29
TGACCCCGGAGCAGTAAGACCCGCTCCGGGCGCCCGTCAGGCCATGTCGAGCGGCACCAGGATGGCATCGTCGTAGGTCTGCACCGGCGTTCTCGCCGGCCGCACATCGTCCGGCACGGGCGCGGACAGCAGCTTCACCGGCAGCGGAAACGGCACCGACCGCCCTTCCGCCTCGATCTTCGCGAGCACATCCTGAAGCATCTCCAGGTACTGGCGGTTGGCATGGGTGCTCGGCCACATCGTCTGCTTGAGTACGGGGCCGGCGAAACCGCCCCCTTCCGACCGCTCGCAGATCGCCTGCAGCAGGCGCACCTCGTCGCTGTCGTTCGGATCGAAGGCCCCGAAGGTCCAGGTTGTTCCGCCCGATGCCCGGTCGAGCGTGACATCGGCATTCATCAGCTTCAGGATGTCGATTGCTGTTGCCGCATCGCATTCCGGCTGGCGCACCACCCACAGCAGGATGGGGAGCAGGTGCTCCTCGTAGTCCCAGTTGAGGTCGGGCAATATGTGCCAAAGATCCGGGCTGCGCGGCGCCCGCCTCTGCAGCCAGTCGAGGATCTCAGGCATTTCGATACGCGTCATGGCGGGCGGCTCTTCCGGCCGGGCAACGGCAACGGCGGGCGCGTGCTGGTGCTTCCGCCGCCTGGCTACGCGTGGCAGATGGCGAACGACCAGAACGGCCGTTCCCGCGATCACGACAAGGTACCAGAACCAGATCGGCAATCCATCGAGCATGGCAATCTCCTTAAGAAAGCAATGCCCCGACCATGCCGGCACGGCCTTAAACCGGCCCTAACCCGTCCCGAAAAAATCGACACGCATAAACGCAAACGGGCGCGGCAGTGCTGCCGCGCCCGTCTTCGAGGCACTCATCGACGGGTTGCTGACCCCGGAG
>NZ_JALBGD010000031.1 GCF_023507705.1 Stappia sp. WLB 29
CTTCCGCCTCGGCCTGATCGACTGAGGCGCCCTTGCACGCGACGGATCTGCTGACCCATCTCGACCGCATCTGCCACGCCGCAACGGCGCAGGAGGTGCGCAGCCGCCTCATCCTTGCAACCGGAGCCTATGGCATCGACCAGGTGATGTGCGGCCTCGTACCGACCCCTGCCACTCCGCCGGCCGAGGCGAAGAAATCCATCTTCTTCGGCAACTGGCCGGCCAGCTGGCTGGAGCGCTACGTCGCCCGCCGCTATGTCGACATCGATCCGGTGATCGCGCAGGTGACCGCCGCCGACGCATTGTTTGATTGGCGCGAGGCGCGCGCACCGGCAGACAGAGCGCCCTTCGCCCGGTTGATGATGGAGGAAGCGCGCGAGCACGGGCTGTCCGCCGGCTTCGCCCTACCCTTTTCCGGCCCCGCCGGCCAGCGCGGCAGCATTTCGCTGAGCGGCGCGCGTATCGAGTTGGACCCGGCCCGCCGGACGATGCTCGCCCTGCTGGCGGCCAGCGCGGCGGACCGGGCCGCCACGCTGCTGCAGGGGGACGCCTGGCGCCCCTCCTCCCCCTTGACGGCACGCGAGCGCGACTGCGTCGCCTGGGCC
>NZ_JALBGD010000032.1 GCF_023507705.1 Stappia sp. WLB 29
CTCAGCGTATGTTTGTCGCTCCAGCCTCCACGGTTCACCGCTTGCAATTTCCGCGACCTGCCACAACCATCGCGGGATGGCATACTTCGTCTACATTCTCGCCAGCCGACACCATGGCACGCTGTATGTCGGGGTGACCAACGACCTTGCCCGGAGGGTCTTCGAGCATCGCGAGGGGCAAGGCGAGGGTTTCACCCGCAGACATGGCGTCGGCCGCCTCGTGTACTATGAGGAACATTCGTCCGTGAACGAGGCAATCGCGCAGGAAAAGCGCGTGAAACGCTGGAGGCGAGAATGGAAGATCCAGGCGATCGATGCATTCAATCCTGAGTGGGCGGACCTCTACGAGCAGCTCAACAGGTAACCGTGGCGGAATGCTTCTCAGCATGTCGTCCCGGCCGGATCG
>NZ_JALBGD010000033.1 GCF_023507705.1 Stappia sp. WLB 29
GGCAGAGCTCGCTGCCGCAGGCATCGCCTGCCACCGGGCCGACACCCTCAAGGCCAGGGCCTTCGCCCGCTCCTTCGGACGCCTGGCCAAGACCGATGCCATCGATGCCGCACTGCTGGCCGCCTATGGCCAGGAGCGGTGGCGCCACCTGCCGCTCCACCGCCCGGCAGACCGCACCCAGGCGCAGCTGGCCGCCCTCGTTGCCCGCAGGCAGGACCTCATGGCCATGCGCGGCGCCGAACTCAACCGCGCCAAGTCCCCCGGATGCACCCTGGTCGTCGCCTCCTGCAGGAGCCTCGTCAGAACGCTCGACCGCCAGATCGAGGCCATCGACAAGGCCATCGCAGGCCTTTGCGCGCACTGCGCCTTGCTCGCACGACGTATCGCCCTCTACCGC
>NZ_JALBGD010000034.1 GCF_023507705.1 Stappia sp. WLB 29
ACGATGATCGGCGGAGCCGGCAACGATACCTATTCCGTCGACAATGTCGGCGATCGGGTCATCGAATTAGCCGGTGAAGGCATAGACACTGTCTACAGCACCATTTCCTATCAACTCTGGCAGCAGGGCCAGTACATCGAGAATCTGACCATTTTGGGCAGTGGGGATCTGACTGCAGTCGGGAACGCGCTGAACAACGTGATCACCACAAATCTAGGCAACAACGTGCTGAATGGTGGTCTTGGTGCCGATACGATGAGTGGCGGTGCCCACAACGATACGTATTACGTTGACAATGTGGGGGATGTGGTCATCGAGACGGCCGGCAACGGCACGGACACGGTTATCAGTTCCGTCTCGTATGCACTCTGGCAGCAGGGCCAGCATATCGAA
>NZ_JALBGD010000035.1 GCF_023507705.1 Stappia sp. WLB 29
GCTCATCGCGGACTTCCGGGACAAGGTGCAGGCGCTGATCGGCACGGTGAGCGAGACGGCGAACGGGCTCGACGAGACCGCCCGTACCCTGTCCGCCTCGGCCCAGGAAAGCGCCGAACGCGCCAGCGAGACCTCCGAGGCCAGCTCCGCCGCCACCGGCAGCGTCCAGACCGTGGCCAGCGCCGCCGAGGAGCTCTCCGCCTCCATCGCCGAGATCTCCCGCCAGGTCGGCCAGACCACCCAGGTCGTCGATCAGGCCACCCAGGGCACCCACTCCACCAACGAGAAGGTCGCAGGCCTGGCCGCCGCCGCCAACAAGATCGGCGAGGTCGTCTCGCTGATCCAGGCCATCGCCGAGCAGACCAACCTG
>NZ_JALBGD010000036.1 GCF_023507705.1 Stappia sp. WLB 29
CAGGAACCTGTCGATTTCGCTGCGCAGGGCATCGGTGTTGCGGGCCATGGCGCTGGAGGCGTCGAGGACGTTGTCGGCTGCAGCCGATGTGCTGTCGACGGTGTGGGCGAGCATCTCCATGTTGCGGGTGACGGCGCCGGTGCCCTCTGCCGCCTGCTGCACGGAGCGCGAGATGTCGCCGGTGGCGGCCCCCTGCTGTTCGACGGCGGAGGCGATGGAGGCGGTGTAGCCGTTCACTTCCTGCATGATCTGGGCGATCTCGCCGATGGCGGCGACCGCCTCGCCGGTCGAGCCCTGGATCGCGGCGATCTGGGCGCC
>NZ_JALBGD010000037.1 GCF_023507705.1 Stappia sp. WLB 29
CGGAAGGGTTAAGCCAGTACCAGCGCAGCCGTTTTTCCATTTCAGGCGCATAACGCTGAACCCAGCGGTAAATCGTGGAGTGATCGACATTCACTCCGCGTTCAGCCAGCATCTCCTGCAGCTCACGGTAACTGATGCCGTATTTGCAGTACCAGCGTACGGCCCACAGAATGATGTCACGCTGAAAATGCCGGCCTTTGAATGGGTTCATGTGCAGCTCCATCAGCAAAAGGGGATGATAAGTTTATCACCACCGACTATTTGCAACAGTGCC
>NZ_JALBGD010000004.1 GCF_023507705.1 Stappia sp. WLB 29
AACAATATCAACGCGGGGTGGAGCAGCCCGGTAGCTCGTCAGGCTCATAACCTGAAGGTCGCAGGTTCAAATCCTGCCCCCGCAACCACCGATACAGACAAACCCGTCGCATTAGCGGCGGGTTTTTTTGTTTCAGCAGCATTTCCAATGACTTGGCGCACCGTTCATTCGAGGATCGTTCGCCGTGCGGCGTGGCGTAGGGGTCCCCCCTCCCCGTTCCGGGCCGGGAGTCGGCAAGATCTTCATCAGAGCGCGCAAATCCTGCGACGCGCCCTGTCGCTCCTCCTTGTGGTTGAGGGCCTTCGTCAGCGCAACGATCTTCTTTGCGTAGCGCGGTTCCCTGTTCGGCCGGTTCGTCTCTTCCGCATGGGCGCGCATGGCGTCCTCGACGATCTCCGGCGCCACCATCCGGCCTTTCAACCCGACAAGCACACGCCGCTCCAGGTCCCCGCGCGCAATGCCGCGACTGTTGGAGCAGGAACCCTTGTCGATGTGGGTTCGAGCCGGCGAAGCGATCAGCGCCGCGAAGCGAGTGGGAGCCTCCGCCGCGACCGCAGAACACAAGGCCAGCAGCGACTTCGGTCGGCGCGTACCGTTCAGACGGTGCCTCTTATACATGCACACGGACTCGGTGACGTTGGCGGTACTTCTTCTCTGCGATCTCGCCCTGCCGGTCGCGGCCAGCCCGCTACAGTTCGTCATCGACGATCCGCAGGTCTGGAACGTCCTTGACGACCCATGCCGATTTCGGATTGAGCCGGGACACGCGCTTTCCAGCCGGCGAGTCTTCGATATAGCGCAGCCGATTCCAGATGAGACGACCGATGCAGAGTTCATTGTTCACCAGACCCGTGCCGCACTTCACGTGGCCGCGGATGGTCGTGTCGCTCCAAAGCTTGCCGTACGAGCCGAGGATGCCTTCCTCGTTTAAGGTGCCGGCGCCCTTGGGCGGGCCTATGCCTGCGGCAAATTCGCGCAAGATGCGCCGAACGACATTGGCCTCGGCTGCGTCGATCTCGCGGTCGCCCCGGATCGGATCGTCGCGCGCATCGAGCTGCTTCACGACATTGTAGCCGAAGCAGAGCCCGCCGCCCGACTTGCCCTCCCCGACGCGCCCAAGGATGCAGCGATGGGTCTCGGCGGCAAGGTCCTTGAGGAACAGCGCGTTCATCGTGCCCTGGAGGCCGACATGCCGGGACGCAGGATCAGGCTCGCGCCCCGGAGGTGCTGGCGTCCTTATCGGTGCCGACGCCCTGGTTCGCCGAGCTAACTGCCGGCGGCTGCATCAAACCGCTGGCGAGACTGCTCGATCTCCTGCCAATTTTCCCTGATCCAATCGGTGAACCCTTCAAGAGCCGGGAGCATTGTCCGGCCCATTGGCGTCAATTGGTATTCGACGCGCGGGGGAACCTCCGCGAAGTAATGGCGGATGACAAGGCCGTCCCGCTGGAGGTTTCGCAGCGTGAGCGTGAGCATGCGCTGCGAAATTTCCGGGATTCCGTTCCTGATTTCAGAGAAACGCAGAGGCCTTTCGGGATCCAGTGCGAGAATGCTCACGACGAGGATCGTCCACTTGTCCCCCAGCCTCGCAAGGATGCTGTTCGGCGCGCATGGCGTGAAGACCGGGCCTTTCTTCGTTTCCGTGTAGGGCCTGCCATGGATCAGTTTCTCCATGAGTTACCTCCTGGTCACTGGCTTACAGACATGTGCCGTCTTGCGTGCTTCTTATAGCAGTGCCATTTCATAACCATCAATAGTCACGAAGAGGAACTATAGATGGCGAGGTTCGGTCCGGCCGGTTGCCGAAGCCGGTCTGGAGAAGCCCGTGCGACGTCGGCAACCCGTCCGCAGGACAGGGGCACCAGACAGCATGGACTGCCGTCCGTCTGTCCCTCAGCGTGAACAACAGCAGAGACCCCGAACATGACTCATCTAAAAGCTCTCATGCTTTCCTGCGCTCTCGCTCTCGGTGCATTGACCGCGCAATCGGGCGCGGCGCTCGCCGATGTGAACAACATCGTTCTCGTGCATGGCGCGAATGTCGACGGCAGCACCTGGCGCGACGTCTACAACCGTCTCACGGCGCAAGACTACAAAGTCACGATCGTGCAGATGCCGCTGACCTCCACCGAGGACGACATTGCCGCGGTACAGCGGATTGTCGACAGTCAGGACGGCCCGATGCTGCTGGTCGGGCATTCCTACGGCGGCATGGTGATCAGCGAAGTCGGCGGGGACCCGAACGTCAAGGGCCTCGTCTACGTCGCGGCGTTCCAACCCGACGCCGGCGAAAGCGGCGGGGCTCTGTTGGCCTCGGTTCCGACCGAGTTCACGCCCGACAAGCTCACGGTCTTCGACGACGGTCACTACCTGGTCAATGAAGACGCCTTCGTCTCCGTCGTCGGAAACGGCTTGTCCAGCGAAGACGCGATCTACGTTGCAAGGTCACAGGCTGCATCGAACACCGCGATTCTCGACTACCAGGCTCGGGTGGCGGCCTGGAACGAGAAGCCGAGCTGGTCGGCCATCGCGACCCTCGACCGGACCATTGCGCCCGATCTGCAGCGTCAGATGTCCGAGCGGGCCGGCTCCACGATCGTCGATATCGAGAACGGTCACATGCTGCCGATGACGAGCCCGGACGAGGTGGCCGACCTCATCCGGCAGGCCGCCAAGGCGGTGGAATAGGGCGTTTACCGCACGGGCCGGGCAAACCGGTCCGTGCGCTTTTCCCGGTGTCCCGCCTCGGCGGGCCGACCGCAGCCGCCTCGGCCTGCCGTCTTGCCCGTCCTCGTCCCTATCGCTAGGCGGGAAGCTCGACGGTCCGGCCCACGACATCGATCGCCACCTTGCCGCGAAGCCCACGGGAGCCTCCGCCTTCGAGCAGTTCGTGCGCGTCGCCGATCCGGGCCAGCGGCAGCACCGCGCCGATGACCGGCTTGATCAGGCCGCGTTCGACAAGGTTTGTCAGCGCGTCGAGCTTGCCGCGGTTCTGCCGGGTGAACACGAAATGATAGGCGGCATTCTTGCCCCAGGCCTCGATCAGGTTCTGCGGCTGCGCGATGTCGACGATGCTGACCACCCGTCCGGCGTCGGCGAGGATGAGCGGGCTTTTCGTCAGGGTGTCGCCGCCGATCGTATCGAACACGACGTTCACCCCCTGCCCATCCGTCAGGTCCGCCACGGCTGAGACATAATCGCCGGACGTGTAGTCGATCACCTCGTCCGCACCGAGCGACCGCACGAAATCATGGTTGCTGGAGCGCGCCGTCGTGAGGACCCGTGCGCCCATCGCCTTGGCGAGCTGGATCGCCACGGAGCCGACACCGCCGGCGCCGCCATGGATCAGCACCGTTTCATGGACGGCAAGCTGGGCGCGGGTCACAAGAGCTTCCCAGATCGTACCGCCAACCAGCGTCAGACTGGCAGCCTCCAGATGGCTGAGATTGCGCGGCTTGCGGGCAACCAGATCGACATCGACGACGTGCTGCTCCGCATAGGAACCGGGGCCGCCGAAGATCTTGGGCGTGTAGTAGACCTCGTCGCCTGTCTCGAACTCGCTTACATCGGCGCCCCTCTCTTCCACCACGCCGGAAACGTCGTGACCGATGATGGCAGGGAGCGGCACGTAGTCGACGTAGTCGCCGCGACGGATCTGATAGTCGAGGGGATTGATGGCGGTGGCGTGGACGCGCACCCGGACTTGTCGCGGCCCCACCGCCGGTACGGGCACATCGCGCAGTTCGAACGCGTCGTAGCCGCCGAACGTCTGCAGGACGATCGCCTTCATGGTGTCGGTCATGATCCTACCTCTCCTCACTCTCGATTTCCGGCCCGGTTGCCGGTGGCGTCTTGTGAGGTCGTGACTGCGTGATTGCCGTCGTTTGGCCCCCGGCGACGGTCCGGGGACCGGAGGGGGCGGCCGATCAAGGTGCCGGGGAGCGATGTCACGCTCCGCCGCCCCCTCTCACGATCGGCGTACCACGTCCTGCCATTCCGGGTGCCGTGCGATCTGCGCCTTGGCGAAAGGGCAGAGCGGCAGGATGGCGACCCCTTCGCGGCGCGCGTCCTCGATCGCCTGGCGCACCAGCCGCTCGCCGACCTTGCGGCCGCGCAGCGCCGCCGGCACCTCGGTGTGGTCGATAATGATCATCCCGGCGCCAGCCCGGCTGTAGGTCATCTCGGCCTCGACGCCGTCGATGACGAGGCGGTAGCGTCCCTTCGACGCGCCATCCTCCCGCTCGACCGTCTCGTCGCCGCTCGAGGCTGCGGGCCTGACCGTTTCGGCGTCGGGCGCACGCACCTGCCGTGGCGTGCCGTGCGCGCATTCCAGAAGATCGCGATCCCAGCCGCCGAGATCGGCCGCCGCCTCGTAGGTCGAAACGAGGAATGCCATCAGCGCTTCGTCGGGATCGGCGGCGGATTGCACGGCCTCATAGGGGAGGACGAATTCAGACAGTCCGTCGTGCCAGAATGCGGCATCGGGCTGCACGGCCGCAGCGCGGTAACCGCCGGGCGCCGGGTAGGCGTAGGCATAGAAGGCTGGATAGTCGATGCCGCCGCCGCCCGGCCAGAAACCTGCCGAGGAGACCTCGCGGTCGTAAGCCTCCTGCGCGACGTCATCCGGCAAGGCCGGAACGCCGCCGGGATGGAGCGGTGCGCGCCGTCCCGAAAAGCGGGTAACGGCCAGGTCGAAGCTGCCCCAGAACAGGTGAACCGGGCTGGACTTGCCCACAAACGACGTCCGGAACCGGTTGAAAACCCTGTCGACCGCGATCAGACCCTGATGGAAGCGCTGAACGGCTTCGCGGTCATAAGGCCGGTCGCGATCATCCTCGGCGAAGGGAATCGGATAGGGCACCTCGTTCGGACTGCCGTGGAAGGTAGGCGTGCCGCCAAGATCGGAAACCAGCTGCACGAAGCTCGCGTGGAATGTCGCAACCGTCATTGGCCTAAGATCGAACGACTCCTGGCGACCGTTGCCGCAGGTGCCGACGATCCTGTGCTCGCGCAAGTCGAACAAGATCTCGATGCCGGGACCGTCCGGGATGGGCGAGGACGCCAAACCGTGGGGCGTGACGTAGAAGGTCGCGTTCCACGAATGATTGAGCCAGGGTGTGTGTGCCAGCCGGTATTTGCCGGCGATCTGGAGATAGAGATGCAGGGCTGAACACGTCTCGCGCCAACTGAGATAATCAAGTTGCGGCCACTTGTTCATGGTCGTTTCTCCATACGGCTTCCGGTCAATCCGGAAGGGGAATGTGCTCGTTGCGGTCGCCGGCGGGCAGGTCGAAGCGTCCCTTGCCCCAGCTCGCGGCGCGCCATTCGGCCTTGGCGGCTTCGATGCGCTCCTGCGAGGAGGCGACGAAGTTCCACCAGATGTAGCGCGGTCCGTTGAAGGTCGCGCCGCCGAGGATCATCAGCCGCGCGCCCTGGCCTTCCGCGGCCACGGTGATAGGGTCGCCGGGGCGGAAGACCATCATCCGGCCGGCCTCGAACTCCTGTCCGGCCACCGAGATCGAGCCTTCGACGATGTAGATGCCGCGGTCTTCGTGGTTGTCCGGCATCGGCAGCCGGCTTCCCGGCTCAAGCCTCACATCGGCGTAGAATGTCTCGGAGAGCATCGTCGCGGGCGCGGTCTTGCCGTAGGCGTTTCCGAGAATGAGCCGAACGGTGACGCCGCGATCCTCGATGACGGGCAGGGTCTCCTTGCCGTGATGCTCGAAGCTGGGTGCCACATCCTCATGGCTGTCCGGCAGGGCCAGCCAGGTCTGGATCCCGAACAGGCTGTTCGGACCGTTCCGCGCCGCCGCCGACGTGCGCTCCGAATGGGTGACGCCGCGCCCCGCGACCATCCAGTTCAGCGCGCCGGGACTGATGATCTGGTCGGCGCCGGTGCTGTCGCGATGATGGAAGTCGCCCTTGAACAGGTAGGTGACCGTGCCTAGGCCGATATGCGGATGCGGCCGGACATCGACGCCCTGGCCGGTCAGCAGCTCGGCCGGCCCGGCCTGATCGAAGAAGATGAAAGGCCCGACCATCTGCCGCTTCGGCGCGGGCAGGGCGCGCCGGACCTCGAAGCCGCCAAGGTCGCGCGAGCGCGGGACGATCAGCGTCTCGATCGCATCGATGCCGACCTCGTCCGGACAGCCCGGTTCGATCGATGGGTTCCAGCTCATCTGCGTCATCCCCTTATCTTTGGATCCGTCTTCGGATCGCCCGATCCTGCCGAGCGGTCGCGTAGCCGGCATCCGCCAGTCTGCGATGTCCGTTCGGCTTCCCCCGTGTCGCAACACGCCCGGCAGGGCAGACCCCACCCCATCGCCGATGGAAAGATCGCCTGCCGCGTTCGCCGCAGGCTCGGGCGGCCACCCGTTTCGGCCGACGGATCCGCCGAAATTCGGTCGCACCCTTTCCGAGAAGCCGAACGAACTCAAGCCTCCGCGTCGCGGCGGGCCGGAAAGGGCGCAAGAACGGCACCAGCGCGGCATGTCCTGCACCGCAGAGCCGGAGCGCATTCGCTACTTACCGCCAGTCAATGAGCGCTTCCCCCGGACTCAGGAGACTGGAATGGCTTTCCGCAACGGCCTTGCTTCGCTTCGTCGTCCACGGCGCTCGATCAGGACCGATAACGACTTGCGAGGACCCATCGTCGACACCACGTCGACGGTTTCGCGGCCATCCTTCGCGACCTGGCGACAGGGCTGCCTCCCTCGGCAACCGATCGCATGGCGGACCTTCTGGAGAATATCGAGGCCGCTCACCATGTCGGGCTCGATGTATTCGGCGTCGGCGAGTACGATCGCACCGAATTTGTCGATTTCGCGCCCGCCATCATTCTAGCCGCCGCTGCGGCCCGGACCAGCAACATCTTATTGGAGAATAAAGCCATGAAAGTTGTAATGATCCTGACGTCGCATGATCAGCTCGGCGACACCGGCCGCAAGACCGGTTTCTGGCTCGAAGAGCTGGCCGCGCCTTATTATGTGTTCAAGGAAGCTGGCTACGAGATCACGCTCGCGTCGCCGGACGGCGGTCAGCCGCCGCTTGATCCCAAAAGCAACGAGCCCGACTTCCAGACCGAGGACACGCGCCGCTTCGAGGCCGACGCCGAGGCGCGGGAAGCGCTGGCGAATACCGTGAAGCTCGCCGACATATCCCAGGCTGATTTCGATACGGTCTTTTATCCAGGCGGCCACGGCCCGATGTGGGATCTCGCCGAAAGCCCGGTCTCGGCGGCGCTGATCGAAAGTTTCCTTTCCGCGGACAAGCCGGTCGCCCTGGTGTGCCACGCGCCGGGCGTGCTCCGTCACGTCAAGACGCCGAACGGCCGTCCGCTCGTCGAAGGAAAGAAGGTCACCGGCTTCACCAACAGCGAGGAGGCCGCCGTCGGGCTGACGGACGTCGTGCCGTTCCTCGTCGAGGACGAGTTGCAGGCCAAGGGCGGCATCTATTCGAAGGGTCCCGACTGGGGACCGTACTTCGTACAGGACGGCCTGCTGATCACCGGCCAGAACCCGGCTTCCTCGGCCCCGGCTGCCGAGCGCCTGGTCGAAGTGCTGAAGACATCGGCATGAGCGCCTAAGTACTGTTCCTTCGGGAAGCTGCCCGACGGCTGCGGGACCGCGGAACGATGGCGGCACTTGCGCGTACCCGTGTAGGATCGCCGTGCGTTCCATCGAAACCGTCAACACAAGGCTCTAAACCATGCCCAAAGGATCGGACCTTTTTGTTGCCGCGCTGGAGAACGAGGGCGTCGACCGCGTCTTCGGAGTGCCGGGCGAGGAGAATCTCGACCTCCTGGAGGCCTTGCGAACCTCCGGCATCGAGCTGGTCCTGACCCGTCATGAGCAGGCCGCGGCCTTCATGGCCGCGACGCATGGACGGCTGACGGGCAGGCCCGGCGTTTGCCTGGCCACGCTCGGCCCCGGCGCGCTGAACCTCTCCACCGGTGCGGCCTACGCGCATCTCGGGGCCATGCCGATGATCCTCATTACGGGCCAGAAGCCGATAATGAGCGCCAAGCAGGCCCGCTTCCAGATCGTCGACATCGTGGCATCGATGAAGCCGCTGACCAAGATGACGCGCCAGATCGTCAGCGCGGCCGCCATACCCTCGACGGTACGCGATGCCTTTCGCGTCGCGACGGAGGAGCGGCCCGGGCCGGTGCATCTGGAGCTGCCGGAGGACGTCGCGGCCGAGGAGGTCGAGACCGCCTCTCTCATTCCGGTGCATACCGCGGAGCGGCCTGTCGCCTCCAGCCCGTCGCTCGACGGCGCGGCGCGGATGATCCTTGCCGCCAGGCGGCCGCTCGTGATGATCGGCGCGTCGGGCAACAGGCCTGCGCTGGTCGAGGCGCTTTCGGATTTCGTGAGGCGCACGCGGCTGCCGTTCTTCAACACGCAAATGGGCAAGGGCGCGGTCACCGGCGGCTCGAACCTCTATATGGGAACCGCGGCGCTGTCGGAGGGCGACTACGTCCACGAGGCCGTGGAGCGCGCCGACCTGATCATCGCCATCGGCCACGATACGGTCGAGAAGCCGCCCTTCCTGATGAAAAGCGCCGGCGGGCCGCGGGTCATCCATGTCGGCTACCAATCGGCCACGGTCGAGCAGGTCTACCATCCGGACATCGAGGTGATCGGCGACATCGGCGCTGCCGTCGAGGGGCTTGCCGGGCGGCTCGAAGGAAAGCTGACGCCCGACGAGGGACTGCTCGACCTGCGCCAGCGTATCCTCGCCCGCCTCAACGACCGCGCCGAGGAGGACCGCTTTCCGCTCACGCCCCAGCGCATCGTTCACGACGTTCGCAAGGTGATGCCGGAGGACGGCATCGTGTGCCTCGACAACGGCATGTACAAGATCTGGTTCGCCCGCAACTACCGCACCCATGTCGCCAACACCCTGTTGCTCGACAATGCGCTCGCCACGATGGGCGCCGGCCTGCCCTCGGCGATGATGGCGGCAATGCTTCATCCGGACCGCCGCGTCATGGCGGTCTGCGGCGACGGCGGCTTCATGATGAACTCGCAGGAGATGGAAACGGCGGTCCGCCTCGGCCTGAACCTCGTCCTCGTCATTCTCAACGACAGCGCCTACGGCATGATCCGCTGGAAGCAGGCGGTCGACGGGTTCCCGGATTTCGGCATGAGCTTCGGCAATCCCGACTTCGTGCGCTATGCCGAGGCCTATGGCGCTAAGGGATCGCGGGTCGCGGCCGCCGAGGATCTCGTGCCCACGCTCGAGGCCGCGTTCGCCGGCGGCGGGGTCCATCTGGTCGATGTGTCGATCGACTATTCCGAAAACACGCGCGTGCTGGTCGACGAGTTGCGCAACCGCACGCCCGACGTGGAATGCGCCTGACTGCAGGCCGAGGAGCACCGCCCATGCTGACTGTCGTGCAAGCCTTCGATCGCACGCCGATGACGGAGATCGAGACCGACGATGCCGCCGCACTGGAGCGCAAGCTGCAGGCGGCCGATCGCGTCTTCAGGGATCGCGAGGGCTGGCTGAAGCCTCACCGGCGGATTGCGATCCTGCGCAAGCTGGCCCTGCTGATGGAGGGCAAGCGCGATCACCTGGCCATGCAGATCGCGCGCGAGGGCGGCAAGCCGCTGCCCGACGCGATCGTCGAGACCGGTCGCGCCATCGACGGCGTCCACAACGCCGCCGACGAGCTGCGCAATTTCGCCGGCCGCGAAATCCCGATGGGCCTTTCCGCGGCCGCCGAGAACCGCTGGGCCTTCACCACCAAAGAGCCTATCGGCATCGTCGCGGCGATTTCCGCCTTCAACCATCCGCTGAACCTGATCGTTCACCAGGTCGCGCCGGCCATCGCGGTCGGCTGCCCGGTCATCGTCAAGCCGGCGACCACGACGCCGCTGTCCTGCCTCGAGTTCGTGGCGCTGGTTCGAGAGGCGGGCCTTCCCGAGCCGTGGTGCCAGACCTTCGTCACGGAAGATACCGCACTGGCCGAAAGGCTGGCGACCGATAGCCGGGTCGCCTTCCTCAGCTTCATCGGCTCTGCCCGGGTCGGCTGGTCCCTGCAGTCCAAGCTCGCCCCCGGCACGCGTTCGGCGCTGGAGCATGGCGGCGCCGCGCCGGCCATCATCGACCGCAGCGCGGATCTCGACAGGGTCGTCGAGCCGATCGTCAAGGGCGGCTACTACCATGCCGGGCAGGTCTGCGTGTCGACGCAGCGCATCTTCGTCCATAGCGACATCGCCGACGCGTTCACGCAGAAACTGATCGCCCGCGTGGAAAGACTGCGCACCGCCGACCCCGCCCTGAAGGACACCGAAGTCGGGCCGCTGATCCTGCCGCGCGAGGCCGACCGGATCGCGCAGTGGATCGAGGAGGCGGTGGAGGGCGGAGCCGTGCTTGCGACCGGCGGCAAGCGCCTGTCCGAGACGACCCTGCAGCCGGCGGTTCTGCTCGATCCCGCCGCCGATGCGAGGATATCGACGCTGGAGGTTTTCGGCCCTGTCGTCGCGGTCTATCGCTACCGCGATCTCGACGACGCGATCCGTCGGGCAAATGCGTTGCCGACCGCCTTCCAGGCGAGCATCTTCGCCCAGGACATCGATATCGCGCTGCGCGCCGCCGACCGTCTCGATGCCTCGGCCGTGATGATCAACGATCCCACGGCCTTCCGCACCGACTGGATGCCCTTTGCCGGCCGCAGGGAATCCGGATACGGAACCGGCGGCATTCCCTACACGATGCGCGACATGACGCAGGAAAAGATGATCCTGATGCGCAGGAGCTGATTCCCGTTCGATCAGAACTGCGGGTCCAGCGCGTCCAGCGCGGCGCAGACGCCGGCACCGAAGTCTGGATGGACCTGCCGAAACAGCTCGATCTGCCGTTCCGCGATGGCATCGGGAATGCCGCGCATCGCGTCGGCGATGTTGGCGAACAGCCGCGCCTTCTGCGCGTCGTCGAACAGCAGGAACAGCGCGCGGGGCTGGGTGAAATCGTCGTTTCCCTCCCGATGATCGAACCGGGCAGCCGGACCTTCGATCTGGAGTGGCGGTTCGGCGAACGAGCCATCTTCCATCGGACCGCCGAAGCTGTTCGGCTCGTAATAGGCATCCGGATTGGGCATGCTGCCGAAGAAGCGCATCGCCCCATCCTTGTGATAATGATGCACCGGGCACCGAGGCCGGTTGATCGGCAGCGCCTCGTAGTGAGTGCCCAGCCTGTAGCGATGGGCGTCCGCATAGGCGAAGATTCTGCCCTGCAGCATCCTGTCGGGCGAATGGCCGATGCCGCGTACGACGTTCGAGGGACTGAAGGCAAGCAGTTCGATCTCGGCAAAGTAATTGTCGGGATTGCGGTTGAGTTCGAGCACGCCGATGTCGATCGGCGGAAAATCGGCATGGGGCCAGACCTTGGTGACGTCGAACGGATTGAAGGGCAATTCGCCCGCCTGCGCTTCCGTCATGACCTGGATCTGCACGATCCATCGAGGGTGGTTTCCTTCCTCGATCGCGCCGAACAGGGCTTCCTGATAGCCTTCCCTGGTTCTGCCGACGACCCCTTCCGCCTCGGCGTTGGTATAGTGGCGATGCCCCTGAGACGTCTTGAAATGAAACTTGACCCAGACGCGCTCGCCAGCGTCGTTCCACAGGCTGTAGGTGTGGCTGCCGTAGCCGTTCATGTGCATCGGGCCGACAGGCAGACCGCGGTCGGAGAAGAGGATCGTCACCTGATGCAGGCTTTCCGGTGACAGGGACCAGAAATCCCACATCGCCGTTGCCGACCGCAAATTGGTGCGCGGGTGACGCTTCTGAGTGCGGATGAAATCGGGGAACTTGAGCGGATCGCGAACGAAGAAGACCGGCGTATTGTTGCCCACCAGATCCCAATTGCCCTCCTCGGTATAGAACTTGAGCGCGAAACCGCGAACGTCCCGCTCATGATCGGCCGCTCCCATTTCTCCCGCAACCGTCGAGAAGCGCGCGATCATGGGGGTCTCGGCGCCGGGCTGCAGCACCTTGGCGCAGGTCAGGTGCGATATGTCGCCCGTGATCCTGAGGGTGCCATGCGCACCCCAGCCCTTGGCGTGGACCACCCGCTCGGGGATCCGTTCCCGGTTCTGGTGGGCCAGCTTCTCGATCAGCTTCCAGTCCTGCATGAGCACCGGGCCGCGATCGCCGGCGGTCAGGCTGTTCTGGTTGTCGGCAACGGGTGCGCCGGCAGTTGTCGTCAGGCGTGGGTTCCGATCGTCCTGCGGAGGCATCCTCGATCCTTCCTTTCGTCCACACCGCGCGCTGTCTGGCGGTGTATCCGCTGGACAGGCTAACGAACCGCGCCGGCAGGGCGTCGCAGCCCCTGCGGTGACGATGCCGTTCTTGCGATGTTTCGCCGAGGGTCGGAGGGTCGAGGAGGGTCGGGCGGTCACCATGCCGGCGGAAGCAGCGTCCGCGCGCCCTCCTGTGGCGTCGCCCCTGTTTCAGCAGGTCCTTAACGCCGCATGCAGGGCGATGCCCAGCCTGTCGAGTTCAGCCTTCGAGAAGCTCTTCCCTCGGACGATCATGCGGGAGTAGAGGGGAGCGAAGAGAAGATCGAGCGCCAGTTCCCTGTCGAGGTCGGCGCGCAGTTCGTTGCGGGCAATGGCGCGATCCAGCAGTCGATGTCCGAACTGTCGCCGTGCCTCGGCGATACCGAGCAGCATCGAGGCCAATTCGTTCGATCTCAGACGTTCGGCGACCAGATCGGGGACTATACGGCGGACCAGAGGATGCCGCAGGACCGCGCGCGTCGCTCGAAGGTATTCTCTGATGTCCGCCTGCAGCGACCGCTGGTCGGTGGACCCCAACCGCATGACCTCGACGCTTCGTATCGCTTCGCACGCGAACTCCAGCTTCGATGTCCATCGCCGGTATATGGCCGCCTTGCCTGCGCCCGCCCGTGCCGCCACGCGCTCCAGGCTTACTGCCGCAAAGCCGGTTTCTGCCCACTCCTCGAACAATGCCCTGAACAGCGCCGTGGTCAGTTCGGGCCGGATGACCGCCGCCCCGCTCGGTTTCCGTCTTCTTGTAAGGTCGATACTCTTGCGTTCCATCCAGAAGTCCTCCACTGTCGATGGAACGGTAGCGTTTCAACCCGTGAGTGAGAAGGGATCGAGGCGAGCTTCACCGGGGCGTTTCTGACTGATTTCGGGGGCAGAGACGAAGAGCGCGGCACCGCCTCTCGCACGCCGCCGAAACGAAGGCATTCGCTTTGATCCATTGCGTCTTCCGGTTGGTCTGCGCGGCGCGAAACAGGCCGCTGGCTCGCACTGGGAGGGCTGCGAGAAGCATAGGAGACACAACGTGACCGTGCCTGCCTATCATTCTTTTGCTCAATGGTACAGCAAGGGTCACCTTGCGCACTATGTGCGAACGATGAAGTCCGCAGGCGACATCATTCATCTGCTGGAGGCCGCGCAGCCGGCCGGAGACATGTCCGACCCCGCCGTCCCGGATCTCGTCCTGTATCAGGACCTGCACGGTGGCAGCCGCGTCAGCGGCGACATGGGAGGGGGACGCTTCGATGTGAAGAGTGAGAAGGGCGGCTTTTTTCTCTCCGCCCCGAAGTTCGCAAACACGGTCATTGTCGACGCGGCTCATGAGCTTCGAAGCTTGTCGTTCCCATTGGCACAGTGGCAGTCCGTTCTGGATGAAGCCGCCGATGGGCAGTTCCCCGTGGACTATCAGAAACTCTGTATGGGGACGTTCGTCTCTCCCGCTATCCGGTCGGCCATCCGGAATCTGTGGGTCTTGTGCGATGAGGAGGGTGCGCCGTCGCGTCTGCTGGCGCGGGCCGCGGGTTTGGAGATTCTGGCCGAGTTGTGCCGGTTGGGCGGGGCACCGTTGGCGACTGCAAAGGGCGGCCTGGCCCCCTGGGCACAGCGGCGCTGTCTGGAGCTCATGCGGGCGCGGCTTTCCGAAGACATCAGCCTCGACGAGTTGGCGGCCGAAGCGCGGCTGTCGCCATTTCATTTCGCGCGCATGTTCAAGCAGAGCGTCGGCGTGCCGCCACGGGTGTACCTGACGCAACTGAGGATCGAAAAAGCCTGCGAGCTTCTCGAGCAGACAGACATTCCGGTCACGGAGATCGCGCAGGAGGTGGGTTATTCGTCGAACCAGGTGCTGGCCCGGGTGTTCATCAAGCACCGGCACATGAGCCCGACCGATTATCGCCGGGCGGTGCGCGATCCGGTGCGTTCTATCGCGCCGCAGTGACTTTCAATGGCGGCGCCTGGCGGCGGGAAGCTTGCCGATGGATTTAGCGCGTCAGTCGTGACAGCCAACCGGTCAGCAAGGCGGCACCGGCTTGCTCGAGCCTGCCGGCATGGCGCCGCGCATCGAGGCGCAGCGCAACCGGGTCGATGCCTGCCGTTGCCAGTTCATTGGCGTGGCCCAGAAGCCAGTGCTCGAACCGCGCGCCCAGAACTTCCGGGTGGAACTGGAGGCCGAGCACATTCGGTCCGCGCGAAAACGCCTGGTTCGTGCAAAGCGGGGTAGATGCGAGGAGAGTACAGCCTTCCGGCAGGTCGAACGTGTCGCCATGCCAGTGAAGCACCGGTACGCCGCGCAGCACAGCGAGAGGATTGAGCACGGCTGCGTCCGACAGGTCGAGCGCAGACCAGCCGATCTCCTTGGCCGGACCCGGATAGATTCGGGCACCGGAGGCTGCCGCCATCAGCTGTGCGCCGAGGCAGATGCCGAGCGTCGGCCGGTCGGCCGCGAGCCGCGCCCGCAGCAGGCGGATCTCGTCGGTGACGACCGGATAGGCGTCATGATCATAGACGCCGATCGGACCGCCCAGAACCACGAGGAGTTCGGCGGCGAGGGGATCGAGCGTTGCCGGATCGCGCTCGGCCACGTCGATGTATTCGATGTCGTAGCCGGCCTCTCTCAAGGGGGCCGCGAAGCTGCCGAGATCCTCGAAACCGATATGGCGAATGGCCTGCACGGTTCTCCGCGTCATGCCTCTCCTCCCGAACCGTGACCGGCCCGCGCCGCTCTCGCCGTCAGGATATGTTCGAGATCCTTCAGCGCGGCGGCCGCGGTGGCGAGAGGCTCCGTGCCGGATCCGATCGCGATCGTCTCGCCCATGGCGTCCGTCGTGATGCGGATCGCCTTGTTCTTTCCCGACACATGCGCGAACGGGTCGGTCATCGGGTAGGTCCGGACGCCGACGGCCGCCCGCGTCGCCCCGTCCGTCCGGACGAGGCTCCCGACGAGTTTTGGAACGAGACGCTGTTTTCGCCATGCAGCGATGCACTGCTCCGTGACCGATTGAATGCCCTCGACGACCAGGTCGTCCATCGTCAGGTCGGCATCGAGGCCGAAATTGGCGATGAGGATGAGCTTGCTGGCGGTGTCCCAGCCTTCGGTGTCGTTGCGCGGGTCGGCTTCCGCGAAGCCGCCTGCCTGGGCGCGCGCCAGCGCCTCGTCGAAGCCTAGGTTCTGGTTCATCATCGCATCGAGCAGGTAGTTGGTGGTTGCGTTCAGAATGCCCTCGATTTCGAGCACCTCGCAGCCTCTCAGGCTGTGCTCGAGGAGATCGATCGTCGGCAGCGCGGCGGCAGCGGCGCCGCTGAGTTTCAGCATCGCGCCCGAGGAGCGCGCCAAGTCCCGCAGGTCCGGTCCGCTGTGGACCAGCGCCCCTTTGGATATGACGATGGTGTCGCGCCCCGCCGAGAGGGCGGATCGGAGATAGGCGAGACCGGGCCCCCCGGTTCGAAAATCGCTGGGCCCCGCCTCGATGAGAATGTCGGCGCCGCTCGCCTCGATGAAGGCCGGGCCGGTCAGGCCCGGCTCGAGCGCCTCAAGGCGCCCGGCTTCGAGACCGTCCGGGTCGGCCAATCCGGCTCGCGATCCGCAGACGGCGACGAGGCGAATGTCGGCGTCATGAACCTGCCGGTAACGAGGCCGGCGGTTTAGGAGGAGAGTGGCCGTTGCGCGGCCCACGCCCCCGAAACCGGCAATTGCAACTCTGACGATCTTCATGATTTCAATGCCTTATCTTCGAGAGCCGAGCCGGATTGCCAACGCTTCGAACAGCGCCGACCACTCTCCCGTTGCGACCCGGCTCTTTCTTCACGCCAGCGACGACGAGCGCGTACCCGAGGCGTGCTTGCGGCGGTCGCGGATGGCACGACCGCCGCTTGCCGTCGGCGAAGCCGTCTCAGGCGCGGATGAAGGCCAGCATATCCGGATTCACCACCTCCGGATGGGTGGCGAACAGGCCGTGAGACAGGCCGGGATAGGTCTTCAGCGTGCCGTCCCTGACGAGCCTGATCGCCTTGTGGGCCGAGTTCTCGATCGGAACGATCTGATCGTCCTCGCCGTGAATGATCAGCACAGGAATGGTGATTGCCTTCAGGTCCTCCGTGAAGTCGGTCTCCGAAAACACTTCGACGCAGTCGTAATGCGCCTTGGCACCGCCGGCCATGCCCTGCCGCCACCAATTGTCGATCAGGCCCTGGCTCATCTTCGCACCCTCCCGGTTGAACCCATAGAAGGGTCCGCTCGGCAGATCGCGGTAGAACTGCGCACGGTTCGTGAGGACCCCTTCGCGGATTCCGTCGAAGACCTCCATCGGAACGCCGTCCGGGTTGGCATCGGACCGAGCCATCACCGGCGGGATCGCCGCGATCAGAATGGCCTTGGCCACCCGGCCGCGCTCGGCACGCGCCGCATAGCGCGTGACTTCGCCGCCGCCGGTCGAATGGCCGATATGCACCGCGTCGCGCAGATCGAGCGCCTTGGCGATCTCAGCCACGTCCGAGGCATAGGTGTCCATGTCGTTGCCGGTGTCGGTCTGGTCGGACCGGCCATGGCCGCGCCGGTCATGCGCGATCACCCGATAGCCTTTGGACAGGAAGAACAGCATCTGGGTGTCCCAGTCGTCCGAGCTCAGCGGCCAGCCATGGTGAAACATGATGGGCTGCGCATCTTTCGGTCCCCAATCCTTGTAGAACAGCTTCGTGCCGTCATTCATGGTGATGGTGGTCATGGCATGTCTTCCTTTCGTTGGCTTCGAGGGATTTACGAGTATGGCCGGGCGGCGGGACGACCGGTTCCGCGTGCGCCCGGTCGGTCATGGCGGCCTCGACAAATGCTGCACGACGGGCGGCCGATCGCCGACTGGACTGCCTGGAGCAGTTGCTGATCGAGTTGGTCGGCATGGGTCGCGCAGGCATGCTGGCGCTGGTTCTCGACCCAGCTCTCGACGACGAAGCTTTCGGCGATGCGCCCTGGCTCCGCGACGTCTTCCCAGACGTCCCAGCGGATGGCGCCGTCACGCTGCCGCGATGACCGGAAATCGCGCAGCGCGGTGATGAAATCGGGAAGGCGCGCGGGCTCGACCAGATATTCGATGTGGATGAGAACCGGCCCGCGGTCGTCCGCCGGCTGAACGAAGACCACCGGATCCGCCCAAGGGTTCGAGGGTGCCAGGTCGTTGGCCGTCTCCTGCGGCAGGCGTCGGCGGAACGCCAGCATCAGCGCCGCCGCCTGTCCGGCGGCCGCCAGCACCGGAGCGGTGGGGACGCTGGTGCTCGCGGCGATCGAGCCCCACAAAATGCTCCCGCCCGCCATGGCGCCCTGAAACACGAGGATGTAGACGGCGCGCGCGCACGCCTTCACCCATCCCGGGGAGCCGCTGTACGCCCGCCTCACCTGCAAGCATGCGTGAGAGGCCGACCAAGGCGATGATCGGGGGCGCCGGCGAGCGAACGGACACCAGGCCATAGAGCACGCCGATCCCGAGACCGACGACCAGCGAAAGAACGTGGGGTTGAAGTTGGCCCATGATCGATGTCCCGGTGCAGATCCCTTGGTCCGAATGCCAGCCGGTGCCTGAGGAGACGGGCGCCGCCTCGCCATAACCGCCGCCCAAAAGCCGCCGGAAGGTGCACGGCATGCAGGCAGGTTGGCTTTGCGAGGCTTACTCTACTGCCCGTGCCTGCTTGCCGCGGCGCAGGACCTGCGATGACGGTGCCGATCTTGCGGGCTCTTGCCGAGGGAAAGTCGTCAGGCCATCCAGACCGCTTCCGCCACATCCTTTACGGTGGTGACTTCGGCCGGCTGCTGCGGCGCCGCGGAGAACGCCTGTCTGGCCCGGCCGGCATAGGCTTCGGGTATGCCGTCCTGCGAGCGGCCGCGCCGAACGACGTTTCGGGTGCACGGCCGGGGGACCGCCCGTGTTGGATTTTCAGGCGATTGCTCAAACATTTTGCACTGCAGCATTTATTTGCAAGATGCAATTGACAAGCTAGCAATCTGCTATCAGTCTCCCCACAGGGTTGAATTGATATTCTCAAATCAGCGGAAAGCTGAAGAGCGACGGCCAACTCGGGTACCGCTCACGGACAGCTCGCGAGGATGTTCGGATCCGGCCGCCTTCATCCTCTCGACGAGCTGGCGATTTCGCCGGTGCGGCCTTAGCCGAATGATCTCGAGCCCGCCGCGCATTGAAAGTTTGGGCGCGAAACCTCGGGCTTTGCCCCGTTGGCTTGACGATGCGCGAGATTGCCGCCCGCTCGCCCTGAGCGGGCAGCCAAAAGCAAATGAGGAGATTCCCAAGGCACACGTTTTTCCGAGCGGTCGACACACTTCTACAATCAGAAGGACCACCGTGATGTATGCCGATACAAAGATTGACTCTCCGTCGCTGGAATTCACGGGAAAGCGGTCTTCGGACTACCGGAGTGCGCTGTCGGACTACAGCGATGCCTGGCTTCCCGATATCGCTTGCATGAAGCGCTTTCTGAACCCGGCACCGGGCGAACGCATCCTGGAGGTCGGCGCGGGAAATGGCTATTTCAGCACCGCCATCGCAGATTACCTCGGTCCAAACGGTCTTCTGGTCGCCAGCGATCCCTCCACTGAGCAGCTTTCGGATCTGGAAAGCCAGAGCGAGCACGGCAACATCCGTGTTGTGCCGGCCTCCGCCGATACGCTCGATATCAATTTCAGCGGGTTCGATGCGATCTGGAGCCGGGGGGCGATCCACCACGTCACCGACAAGACCTCGGCCTTCACCCGCTTTGCGCAGGTGGTGCGCCCAGGAGGGCGCCTGGTCATCAATGACATTTTCGCCGGCACGCCGCTCGCCCGCTACTTCGACGCCTTCATAGCGCGAAGCTGTTCCACCGGTCACGAAGTGGCCTATCTCTCGCACGAATTCGCCGAAAGCCTGTGCCAACTGACAGGATGGGGTGCGCCGGTCTTCCACGAGATGGTCACCCCCTGGGAATTCAGAAAGCGCGAGGATATCGGCCGCTTCCTGCAGCTCCTGTTCTCCGCCAAACCCGAATACACGGCCGAAGACTGCCTGGCGGCGGCTGATCGGCATCTGAGCATCAGCCAAACCACGTCCGGCTGGGCACTCATGTGGCCCATGACGGTGATGGTGGCGGTTCGCCCGGCCCATGGTTGACGGACGATGACGAGGATCCTCGCTATGCCCAGATGCCAGAAGACGAAAGGGCTCGGCGCCGATGGCGCGTCACGTCGCACCGGCATCCAGCCTCGCTGGCGCCATCGGCCGAACCTGTCGAATGCCCTCGCCCCGACGGGAGAACATGTCGTGCTGAAATCCCATGAAGCCGGTCTGAGACGACTGGCGGGCAGGGGAGTTCCGCGACCCACCAGCCGTCCACCGGCCGGACCGGCAGGAAGGCTGGATCCCGATATTGTAATGTACCACGGCAGTGCCGGCGCCTTCGCCCATATCGCGTGCCGAACCGCCTTTCCCCAGGCCCGCAGCATCGCCTGTGCCAGTCTTCTCGATGTCATCGATGCGGTGCGAGCGGGAAAGGCGGATGCGGCGGTTCTGCCGTGCGAAAATCTTCTGGCCGGGCGGGTGCCCGATATCCACCTGCTTCTGCCGGAAATCGGCCTGTCGATCGTCGGCGAGATTTTCCTGCCCATCGAGCTGCATCTGGTGGCGCCGGAGGGCTGGTCGCTCGAAGAGGTCCGGCGGGTGCATTCGCACCCGGTTGCACTGAGGCAGGTTCGCCGCTTCCTTTCCGCACGTGGACTGACCCCGGTGGAGCAGGGGAACACGGCCACGGCCGCCGCCCTGTTGCGCCAGACGGGCGACCGTGCGGACGCGGCGGTGGCGTCAGAACTTGCCGCGCAGACCTACGGCCTGACGATCCTGCAGCGAAACATCGAAGACAATCCCTTCAACATGACCCGCTTCTACGTACTGGCATGCGAGCCGGTCGTCCCCGCGCCGCAGGAGCAGGACATCCTGACCTGTGTGCTCTTCGAGGTACGCAACACCCCTGGCGCTCTCTTCCACGCTGTAGGTGGCTTTGCCCACGGCGGCATCAACCTGACCAGGCTGGAAAGCTATCTGGTCGACGGACAATTCGTGGCGACCCGCTTCCTCTGCGAGTTCGAGGGCCACCCCTATCACCCGCATGTCGGCCGCGCGCTCGACACCCTCAAGAGGCACAGCACGAGCTACGCCATCCTGGGGACATTTCCCATGCACGATACGGGGGCGAGAAGACGCGCGGACACGGAGCCGACGACCTGCGGGACCGATCCGCAGGCTCATGCACTCGATGAAACCGGGCGGAGGGGAGTGTAGTGGCGAATGAGGCCTTCCTGCAGTCGGCCGCTCCCGACGCGCTTGAGACGGTCATCTCCATCCTCTCGGCCCGGCTCGACAAGCGAGGGTCGACCGCCCCGCCGTTGCGCGAACAGCATGGTCGCGATTCCAGCTACAGGCCGGCCTATCCACCGGATGCGGTCGCCCTTCCCTCCTCGCGCGCCGCGATCGACTGTGCCGTCGCGATCATGGGCTCCGGCATTCCGGTCGCGCGGATCGAATGTCTCGCCGAAGAGCACGGGAGCGCGGGCGTGTGCGCCATGGCGGCGGTCAAGCGCGCCTTCGATCCGCGCAACATCCTCAATCCGGGAAAAGTGGTCGAGGCGGAAGAAACGCCGCCATTCATCTGAACGGGAGGATCAGCCGAAACGATGAACAACAATCCCCAGTCGATCGCCGACTTTCGCGAACTGGCGCGACGGCGGCTGCCCCGCTTCGTCTTCGATTTCATCGACGGCGGCAGCGGCAGCGAGAACACCCTGGCGGAAAACCGGGCCGCGCTCGACCGCATTCGCCTTCTCGGCAGTGCACCCATCGACGTCAGCGACTGCTCGCAATCCGTCACGTTGTTCGGTCATGACCATGCCATGCCGGTCATTGTCGGCCCGACCGGGCTGGCCGGCGTCGCCTGGCCGCGCGGCGATATCGATCTGGCGCGAGCTGCCGGGTCCGCGGGAATTCCCTTCGTCATGAGCACGGCCGCCACCGCCACGATGGAGGAGGTTGCCGAGGTGGGCGACGGCATCAAGTGGTTCCAGCTCTACATCTTCAAGAATCGCGACGTCAGTCTGCGGCTCGTTTCGAAGGCGAGGGCCCTCGGCTTCAAGGCGCTGGAGGTCACGGTCGACAACGCCATTCCGGGCCGTCGCCTGCGGGATGCCAGAAACGGCTTTTCCCTGCCTTTCCGCTGGACGGCGACAAAGCTGGCCAGCCTCGCCGCCCACCCGGCCTGGAGCCTGCGCATGGCGCGTGCCGGTGCCCCCAGGCTGGAGGTGATGGCCGCGGAACTGGGGCTTCAGCAGACGGACACGATCGCGGAACTCATGCAGTCCCAGCTCGATCCTTCCGTCGGATGGGAGGACATCAAGTGGGTGCGCGACGTCTGGGATGGGCCGCTTCTCGTAAAGGGCATGCTCGATCCCGGCCAGGTGGCCAAGGCGCTCGAAATCGGCGTGGACGGTCTCGTCATCTCCAACCATGGCGGGCGACAGCTCGACGGCGCGGTCGCCACGATCGACATCCTGCCCGAGTTCAGGTCGGAGGCAGGATCGCGCCTCACCCTTTTGGTGGACAGCGGGTTTCGCACCGGCTCCGACATCGCGCGGGCACTGACACTCGGCGCCGACGCGGTGCAGGTTGGACGGGCGACGCTCTATGCGCTGGCCGGCAAGGGCGAGGCGGGGGTCCGCCAGGCCCTTTCGATCCTGAAAAGCGAACTCGAAGTCACCCAGATGTTGATGGGGGCACGCCGCATCCAGGACTTCGGTCCCGCCATGCTGCGCACCCACCGTTCCCCGCAAAGTCCGCAAGCCGGTCTGTTCACGCCCGGCGGGGCGCAGGCTGCGAGCTCCCTTTCGCTGGTAAAGGACAAACAACCGAAGACCATGCTCTGAAACGGGAAACAGCACCGTCTTCCAGCAAGAAGCACACAGAAGAGGAACAGACAGATGCTCAGCCACAAACTCGCAGCATGGGCTGCGGCGCTTCTGATGGCGGTGACCGGATCGACTGCCGGGAGTGCCGAGACGACGAGCGTCGCCATCACCTATATCATCGATCATCCGGCCATCGACGCCGCGCGCAGGGGCATCGTCGACGAACTGGCGGAGGCCGGCTACAAGGAGGGCGAAAACCTCACCCTGCACGTGCAGAGCGCGCAGGGCAGCATGCCAACTCAGATCCAGATCGCGAAGACGTTCGCCGGCCTGAAGCCCGACCTGCTGATCGCCATCTCCACACCCTCCGCGCAGGCCCTGCAGAGCACGGCCGGCGACATCCCGGTGCTTTTCTCGGCCGTCACCGATCCGGTGGACGCCAAGCTGGTCAAAAGCGTGAATGAGCCGGGCGGCAACATCACCGGCACCAGCGACAAGCAACCCTTCGGTCCGACCCTGGAGCTCATCAAGATGCTGGTGCCCGACGCCAAGACGCTCGGTGTCGTCTACAACGCGGGCGAGGCGAATTCCGTCGCCCAAGTTGAGGATCTCAAGTCCGAACTCTCCGACTACGGGCTGGCGCTCGAGGAAAGCTCCGCCTCGCAGACCGCCATGGTTGCCGATGCCGCCGTCAGCCTCGCCGGGCGCGCGGATGCCATCCTCATTCCGACCGACAGCACGGTCGTGGCGGCGGTGGAAAGCGTGGTGAACGTCGGAAAGAAGGCGAAGGTGCCGGTCTTTGCCAGCGATACCGATTCCGTGAAGCGCGGCGCGCTCGCGGCCCTCGGCTTCGACTACTACAAGCTGGGCCGCCTGACGGGACGGATGGCGGTGCGCGTGCTCAAGGGCGAAAGCCCCGCTACGATCCCGGTCGGCGTCCTCGACACTCAGGAGCTCTACCTGAACACGTCCTCGGCAAAGGCCATGGGCGTCACCATACCCGGCGGGCTTCTGGAAACAGCCACGAAGGTGATCGAGTGAGATGAGTGCGCTCGCCATTTCGGGAGCCATCGAAGCCGGGCTCCTCTTCTCGCTGGTCGCGCTCGGAGTCTATCTCTCCTTCCGTGTCCTCAACTTCCCTGATCTGACGGTCGACGGCAGCTTTCCACTAGGGGCGGCCGCGGCCGCCGTCGCCATCGTCAACGGTGTCGATCCCTTTCTGGCGACCGCGCTCGCCACGTTCGCCGGCGCCTCTGCCGGCTTCGTCTCCGGCTTTCTCAATGTCCGGTTCCGGATCCTCAACCTGCTGGCCGGAATCCTCACCATGGTCGCCCTCTACTCCATCAATCTGAGAGTGATGGGCCGTCCCAACATCTCGCTTTATGGCGAGGCGACCATCTTCACGCCGTTCGAGAAATGGTTCGATTTCGGCATCTGGACCACCTCCATTGTGCTCTTCGTCATCGCCCTGGGAATGAAGGTTCTCGTCGACTGGTTTCTCGGCACACAGGTGGGGCTGGCGCTCAGGGCAAGCGGCGAGAACCCGGTCATGGCGCGGGCGCAATCGGTCAGCAATGACCGCATGACCCTCATCGGCATGACGCTCTCTAACGCGCTGGTGGGCCTGGCGGGCGCGCTGTTCGCCCAGAGCCAGGGGATGGCCGACGTCTCCATCGGCATCGGCACGATCGTCACCGGCCTTGCTGCGCTGATCATCGGCGAGACATTGTTGGGCTCCACCAAGGTGGTCTTGGCAACGCTCGGCTGTCTGATCGGCGCGGTGCTCTACCGCTTCTTCATCGCCGCTGCGTTGAGTGTGGGCTTCCTGGGTATCCAGGCACAGGATCTGAATCTGGTCACGGCCGTCGTCGTCGCCATCGCAGTTGTTCTGTCTCAGGCCCGGCGCAACAGCCGGTTCAAGCTGTGGCCGAAGCTGCGTCGCGCCCTGCTGACCGTGCAACCGCAGAAAGGATGAACTCGTGCTGAATGTCTGCGATGCCTACATAACCTTCAACCCGGGGACCCCACTGGCGGTCCCGGCCCTGCGCGGCGTTGATCTCGATATCGAGGAAGGCGAGTTCGTGACCATCATCGGCACCAATGGTGCGGGCAAGTCGACGTTGCTCTCCGCGGTCGCCGGTGATGTCCGCCTCGATCGGGGCGGCATCTATATCGACGGGCACGACGTCACGAGTTTCCCGACCGAGCAGCGCGCGGCCATGATCGGCCGGGTCTTCCAGGAGCCCCGACTGGGAACCTGCAGTTCGCTGACGGTGGAGGAGAACCTGGCCTTGGCGATGAGCCGGGGCGGGCGACGCTCCATGCGCAGCGCGCTGGGTCGGGGGCGTGAACGGCGCAAGCTCGCCGAACAGGTATCGCGGCTCGGCATGGGGCTGGAGGGCCGGCTCGGTTCCCTTGCCGGCACGTTGTCGGGGGGGCAGAGGCAAGCGCTCAGTCTGCTCATGGCCACGCTGCTGCCGATGAAGATCCTGATCCTTGACGAGCATACGGCGGCACTCGATCCTGGCGCGGCGGCGACTGTTCTGGATCTGTCGGCGGAAATCGCGGGCGAGCAGAAGTTGACGACGCTGATGGTGACCCACAGCATGCGCAATTCGCTCGACTACGGAACCCGCACGATCATGATGAATGCTGGGCGCGTCCTGCTCGACATCCATGGCGAAGAGCGCAAAGGCTATGATGTCCCCGACCTGCTCGACCTCTTCAAGGAGTCGACCGGCAGCGCGGTCGAAGACGACCAGTTGGTGCTTGCCTGAGAGATGCGGTCCCGGTTGTCCGGTTCGATTTGCCGACGGGGAGCGGGGCCGCATCCCCTTCCTCAGCCCACTTGGCCGGCGGATCGCTCGCGCTCCAGCTCCTTGAGAAGCAGGCCCGGAGGATCTTCCGGCACCATCTGGCGCAAACGGCTGACGCTCAGGTCCACGAAAAGTCCGGCACGGGAATAGGGCTCGTCCTTCAGGAATGCCTCCACCTCCTCCCGGGCTTCATACGACAATACCATGAGGCTCCCGATCACCCGCGATCCGTCGTCGTCCTGCAGCGGTCCGCCGAAGGCGACACGGTCGCCGTGGGTGATCATATATTCCAGATGTTCGGCCCGGGTGCGCCGGCGCAAGTCGCCCGCGTCCGGCCGGTCGAGGCAATGTATGACGAATGGCATGGTCAGGGTTCCCCTTTGCGTGTGGCCACGCCCTGATCGCGCGTTCCCCCTTTGGCCAAGCTTCCCCATGTTTTAGGGTGTTGGCGGCATAAGCCGTTGCCATATCCTATTAAAGAAGATATGATTGCAAAATGCAATCGTTTAGCAACAAAACTCCGGGGCAAACCGGACTGGCCGCCCCTGCCGCCGAAACCGGCATGGACGAAAAGCTCCAGCTGGAAAGCTGGCTTCCCTATCGCCTGTTCCGCATCTCCGTCCGCATCGCCGACGTCCTCAATGCGTTCTATGGTCCCAGGTTCGGCTTCTCCCGTTCGGCCTGGCGCACGATGGCGATCATCGCCAACCGGCCTGGCGTCAGCGCCAAGGAAATCTGCCAGGCGGGGGGGCTCGACCAGTTCTCCGTCTCGCGCGCCATCAAGCAACTCGTCGAGCTCGGCTATGCCCAGCGTCAGAACGGGCGCACCGATCGCCGTTACGCGGCGATCGAGCTTTCGAAGAGCGGCTGGGCTGCGTTCACGGAAATTTCCGATCTGGCGAGACGTCTCGACCAGGAACTGACCGGCGCCGTCTCGCAAGAAGAATTGGCAATGCTGGATTCCATCCTCACCAAACTGGACAACGCCAGCGCGGGCATCATGGCGCGTGGCTGGCGGGGCGGGGCGCGGGAGAAGTCGGAGCCGGACGGACAAAAGACAGGCGACTGAACGGGCTCGCCCGGGTTTCGACGCCCGCCCCAGGCCTGCAATCACGAAGGGCAGACATGCGCGCGCTTCTATTTCTGGCCACCGCGGTCCTGTGGGGCAGCAGTGCCATTGTGACCAGCCAGCAGGCGATATCGGGCGCGCCGGAAGTTTCGGTCGGCTACCGGATGGCGCTCGTGAGCTTCGTCATGTTCGCCTGGAGCATCGCGGAAGGTCACGACATTCGCCTGCGGGCGATCGATCGCCCCTGGGTCGCCCTGCAGGGGGTGCTGTTCTTCGGACTTGCCTTCATCACCTTCTATCATTCCACGACACTGATCCCCTCCGGTATCGCGGCGCTGATCCTGTCGACGTCACCCCTGTTCGCCGCGTTCGCCGGAAGGATTTTCCTGTCCGCGCCGGTAACTGGACGCATGCTTGCCGGCATCTGCTCCGGGATTGTCGGCCTCGCGGTGATCGCAGGTCCGCAGTTCGCCCGGCTATCTTCCGGCGGCGACACCATCGTCGGCGTCGTGCTGGCGCTGGCGGCGGCCGCCTGCACGGGATGCGGCACGGTCGTCGCCATGCGAAACCAGCAAGCGGGCATCCCCATCTGCGTCCTGATGAGCTGGGCGGCACTTTGTGGCGCGCTCTTTTCGTTTGCAATGGCGCTTATCGGCAACCTCAGCTTTGCGGTCGACGTCTCGCTCGCCTATCTCGCCGGACTCGCCTATCTGGCGATCATCGCATCCTGCATCACCTTCTTCATGTATTTCAGCCTCGTGCATCGCATCGGTGCGGCGAGCGCCTCCTACACGCTGGCCCTTGTGCCGGTGGTGGCGCTGCTGCTGTCCGCACTGTTCGAGAACCTGACGATCAACGCTTACGTGCTGAGCGGGGGGGTGGCGGTGCTTGTGGGCAACGTTCTGGTGCTCAGCGCCCAGGCCCGCCGCCCTGCGCGGGTGCAGGCAGAATCGGCTTAGTGAAAGGAGTCGGACCCTCATGCCCAAGCAGACCTTCGCCACCCATCCCGTGGTGCCGCTTTCGGCCGTTGTCAGGGCGGGCGACTACATCTTCCTGTCGGGCCAGGTTCCCTTCGCCCCGGACGGCACGCTGGTCGCCGGGGATATCGAGGTACAGACGCGTCAGGTCCTCGACAACATTGCGGGCGCCCTCGGGCGGGTCGGGGCAACGCTCGACGACGTGGTCAAGACAACGATCTGGCTGACAGATCCGGCCGACTTCCCGCGCTTCAACACGATCTACGGCAAATACTTCCCGCAAGACCCGCCTGCGCGCTCCTGCGTTGCCTCCCAGTTGATGGTGGAGGCGAAGATCGAGGTCGAAGCCATTGCCTACAAACCACTGGGAGGGGCGACCTGAATTCATCGATGTGGCTTGAACCTGACGTGCTCCGCACGCCGGGCCGGGCGGCCGGGCGCTGCGCTCACTTCGCGGCGAAGGTGGCGGGGACGAAAAAGGCAGGCGCCCGCGATCTGCAGGCGCCTGCCGGGCCGAGGGAGGCGGCGAGAGGACAGGTGGGAGGCTGCCGCGCCCTCAGTTCATCAGCCGGGGCAGCCAGAGCACGATGTCCGGCCACAGGGTGATCAGCGTCAGCAGCCCCATCAGCAGCAGGAAGAACGGGAAGGTCGCCTTCGCCACGGTGAGGATGTTGGCGCCCGTCACGCTCTGCATCACGAACAGGTTGAAGCCGACCGGCGGGGTGATCTGCGCCGCCTCGATCAGGATCGTGATGAAGATGCCGAACCAGATCAGGTCGACGCCGGCCGTCTGCACCATCGGCAGCATCACCGAGGAGGTGAGCACGATGATCGAGATCCCTTCCAGGAAGCAGCCGAGGACGAGGATCAGCAGCCCGAGCACCGCCAGCAGCGCATAGGGCGACAGGTTCAGCGCATCCACCCAGCTGGCGAGCTGGCGCGGCAGGTCGACGAAGGCGACGGCGATGGACAGGCACGCGGCGCAGGCGATAATGAACGAGATCATGCAGGACGTGCGCACGGCCGCCATGACGCCCTCCATGAAGGTCGCGCGCGTCAGGGTCCCGCTCAGCGCCGACAGGGCCAGCGCCCCGATGACGCCGATCACCGCCGCCTCGGTCGGGGTGGCGAAGCCGCCGTAGATCGAGCCGATCACCAGCGCGATCAGGCCGACCGCCGGGGCGAGGTTGCGCAGGCCCGCCAGCTTGGCGCGCCAGCTCGGCGCGGTTTCCGGCTCCGGCATCTTGTTGCGCCGCACCAGGCTCCATATCGCCGTGTAGCCCATGAACAGGGCGATCAGCAGCAGGCCGGGCACCACGCCGGCGATGAACAGGCGGGCGATCGACTGCTCCGCCGTCACGCCGTAGACGATCATGATGATCGAGGGCGGGATCAGCAGGCCGAGCGTGCCCGAACCCGCCAGCGTGCCGATGGTCATGTTGTCGGGGTAGTCGCGCTTCGACAGTTCCGGCACCGTCATGCGGCCGATGGTGGCGCAGGTGACCGCCGAGGAGCCGGTGATCGCCGCCAGCACGCCGCAGCCCAGGATGTTGACATGCAGCAGGCCGCCGGGCAGGCGACCGACGAGCGGCGACAGGCCGCGGAACATGTTTTCCGACAGGTTCGAGCGGAAGAGGATCTCTCCCATCCACACGAACAGCGGCAGCGATGTCAGCGCCCAGCCCCAGCTGCTGTCCCACAGGGTCGAGGCGATCAGCGAGCCGGTCGGGGCGGAGGTGAACAGCGCCATCATCGCCATGCCGACGGCCAGCAGCGTGACGGAGACCCACACGCCGGCGGCCAGAAGCCCGAAGACGAGGACCACCAGGGTGATGGCGGAGACGAAGATCATGTCCATGAGGGTCTACTCTGCGTGGCTGTCTTCGGGTTGGATGTCGCGGTCGTAGCTCGGCTCGCGGCCGAGCAGCACCTGCACAAGGTCGTCGAGGATCGCGACGGCGAAGAGCACCACGCCGGCCGAGACGCCGGCCTGCGGGATCCAGAACGGCATGGCCAGCAGGCCCGGGCTGACGTCGTTGTAGCTGTAGGACTGGAAGGTCAGCTCGATGACGTGCCAGGCGAGAAAGCACACGGCGGCGGCGGCGACGAGACAGTTGAAGACCTCGAAGACCCGCTTCGGTCCGGCGGGCAGGTGGCCGACGACCAGCGTGATGCGCACATGCGCCCCTTGCCGGAACGTATGCGCCAGGCCGAAGAAGGTGGCGGCGGCCAGACACAGTCCGGCCGCCTCGGTGGAATCGACGGTGACCGACAGGGTGCGGGCCACCACCTGCACGACGATCGTCACGCCGATGCCGATCAGGAACAGGGCCGCCAGATAGCCGGCCGCCTCGTAGAGGCTGTCGAGGACGCGTCGGATCATGCCGGTTCCTCCTCCCTTGGCTGTTGGCGGATCAGTCGAGCGAGGCCTGATAGGCCTCGTAGACCGCCTTTTCCGCGTCGGAGGCGCGGGTCATCCAGTCGGCGACCATCTCCTTGCCGATCTCGTCGATGCGGTCGAGCACGTCCTGCGGCGCCTGGTTGATCGTGATGCCGTGCTCCTTGAGCACGTTCTCGCGCTCCTCGCTGGCGGCCTTGGCCAGCTCCCAGCCGCGCGCGGTCGCCGCCTCGCCTTCCTCGATGACGATCTGGCGGATCTCCTCCGGCAGGGCGCGCAGGGCCCGCTCGTTGACGATCACGGCGTTCTTGTTGTGCATCGTGCCGGTATAGGTGAACACGTCGAGATAATCCCACACCTGCACGTCGGTGCCCGACTGCGCGCTGGTCCACAGCGCCTCGATCATGCCGGTGGCGAAGGCCTGCGGCACCTCTGCGAAGGGCAGGATGATCGCCTGGGTGCCGAGCTTCTCGCCCATCACCTGGGTCTGCTGCGAGTAGATGCGCAGCTTCACGCCCTTCAGGTCGTCGAGCGAGTTGATCGGCGCGGCGGTGAAGAAGCCCTGGCCCGGCCAGGCCACATAGGTGATGACGCGCATGCCGTTGCGGCCGAACCACTCGTCGTAGAACGGCTTTTGCGCCTCCATCAGCTTCCAGGACTTGTCGAAGGTCGGCACGACGCCGGGGATGTTGTCGAGGTTGAACATCTCCTGCTCGTTGCCGTAGACGCCCATGCGGATCTCGCCGATCTGCACCTGGCCCGACTGCACGGCACGCTTGATGTTGTCGAGCTTGATGAGGCTGTCATGGGAGCGCAGGTCGATCTTCAGCTCGCCCTTGGTCCTCTCCTCCACCGCCGCGATGAACTGGCGGATGTTCTTGGTGAAAAAGCTGGTTTCCGGGTAGCCCGAGGCCATCGTCCACTGGGTGGCCGCAAGGGCGGGACCGGCGAGGGCGAGGGTGGCCGAGGCCAGGGCGGCCGCGCGAAGCAGGGACTTCAGGGACATTCTTGTTCTCCGTCTGTTGGGTCGATGGGGCGCCGGCGGGGGTTCCTGGCGCGCGGGCAATTGGCTTGCCTCTCGCTTTAGGTATGCAGACTGTCATATGTTGTCATATGTGTCAAAACCGTAAAACGCGGTTTCGGCGATTCCGGCAATTTTTGTCGATGGTCAGGCGAGCGGGTGCGCGGCCGCGCGGCCGCGCAGCCGGCATGGGCCGGCCGATAGCCTCACGGGCTGGATCCATGCGGGTGAAACGGGTGCTGCGTGCTGCCGGCGGGGGCCGGCAGGGGGGCAGAGCGTCAGACGGCGGACTGGCGGTAGCGCATCAGGCTGCCCGACAGGTGGCGGCGCATGGCGTCGCGCGCGGCGGCCGGGTCCTCGGCCTCGATGGCGTCGAGGATGGCGCGGTGCTCGTCCTGCAGCTTGTCGTTATAGGCTCCGGTGCGGGCCGTGCCGGCGATGGCATTGACGCGCAGGCGCGGGATGATCTGCGGCCCGAGAAAGGTCAGGAACTTCTCGAAATACGGGTTGTTGGTGGCCCGGGCGATGGCGAGATGGAATTCGAAATCCATCGGCCCGCTCTGGCCCGCGCCTTCCGCCGACAGCCGCTCCAGCGCATCGCGGATCTCGGCCAGTTGCTCCTCGCTGCGCCGCTCGGCCGCCATGGCCGCGGCCTCCAGCTCGACGCTGAGGCGCAGCTCCAGGATCTGCAGGATCTCCTGCACCGCCGCATCGGGCAGCGGCGAGATCTCGAAGGGCTGCAGGCGCGGCGCGTCGTCGACGAAGACGCCGATGCCCTGGCGCGACTTCAGCACGCCGTCGGCGCGCAGCGAGGCGACGGCCTCGCGCACCACCGTGCGGCTGACGCCGAACTCGGCGCACAGGTCGCTCTCGGAAGGGATGCGCTCGCCGGGAAGATAAACCTTGTCGTCGATCTTCTGCAGGATCTGCTTTTTGAGCTGCGATGAAAGGCTTTCCCGTCGCCCGAGCATTCGTCTTCCTTTTTGCGTCCCGCTGTGCCTGTTGGGCATCATATAACAGACCACATGGCCGTTCCAGAGCGGCAGCCGCGCCCGCGCTGCTACGATAGTCGATGTCGGGCCCGGTTTCCCCTCAGTCATCCACCAGCAGGATGGCCTCGACCTCGACGCTCATGTCGTGCGGCAGCGAGGCGACGCCGACGGCGCTGCGCGCATGGCGCCCGGCCTCGCCCAGCACCTGCAGGAAGAGATCGGAGCAGCCGTCGATCACCTTCGGATGGTCGCGATAGCCGGGAACCGCATTGACCATCCCCAGCAGCTTGACCACGGCGCGGATACGGCCGAGATCGCCGAGCTCCGCCTGCGCGGCGGCCAGCAGCTGCAGCCCGGCCGAGCGGGCATGGGTCTGCGCCTCGGCCGTCGTCACGCTCTCGCCGACCCGGCCCGAGGCGACCTGCCCGTCGGCGCCGGCCCCGCCTCGTCCCGACAGGAACAGCAGCGGACCTGCCCGTCGGGCCGGAATGTACGAGCCGGCGGCCCCACGCACCGGCGGCAGCTCAAGCCCGAGGTCGCGCAGCCGTTCCAGCGGGCTCATGCCGCGTCTTCGAGCGCTGCGACCGCCGCGCGGATGCGCGTGCAGGCGGCTTCGAGCAGGGGGCGTGCGGCGGCGAAGGACAGGCGCACGTAGGGCGACAGGCCGAAGGCGGCGCCCGGCACGGTGGCGACGCCGGCCGCCTCCAGCAGGTAGTCGCACACGTCCGCGTCGCTGGTCAGCAGAGTCCCGTCCGGCCGGCGCCGGCCGATCAGGCCCTTGCACCCGACGAAGGCGTAGAACGCGCCCTCCGGCTTGCGCAAGCGGAGGCCGGGAATGCCGGACAGCCCTTCCATCACCAGGTCGCGGCGGGCGGTGTATTCGCGGCCCGCCTCGACCACGAAGTCCTGCGGCCCGTTCAGCGCGGCGATGGCCGCCGCCTGGGCGACCGAGCAGGGGTTGGAGGTGCTCTGCGACTGGATCTTGGCCATCACCTTGATCAGGCCGGCAGGTCCGGCCGCATAGCCGATCCGCCAACCGGTCATCGCATAGGCCTTGGAGACCCCGTTGACCGTCACCGTGCGATCCCGCAAGCGCGGGCAGGCGGCGAGGAAGGGCGTCGCCTCGGCCCCGTCGTGCAGGATGTGCTCGTAGATCTCGTCCGACAGGATCAGCACCCGCGGATGCCGCTCGAGCATCGCTCCCAGCGCTTCCAGCTCGGCGCGCGAGAAGGCGGCGCCCGACGGATTGCCCGGCGAGTTGAGGAACAGCCAGCGCGTCTTCGGGGTGATCGCCGCTTCCAGCTGCTCCGGCGTCGGCTTGAAATCCGCCTCGATCGGGCACTCGACAACCTTCGGCACGCCGCCCAGCAGCAGCGTCATGTCCGTATAGGAGACCCAGTAGGGCGCCGGCACCAGCACCTCGTCGCCCGGCTCCAGCGTTGCCATCAAGGCGTTGAAGATGACCTGCTTGGCGCCGTTTCCGGCCGAAACCTCCTGGCGGGAGACCTCCAGCCCGTTCTCGCGGGCGAACTTGGCGACGATGGCGTCCTTCAGCTCCGCCGTGCCGTCGGCGGCGGTGTAGTGGGTCTCGCCCCGCCGCATCGCCGCCTCGGCCGCATCCAGAACATGGGCGGGCGTGTCGAAGTCCGGCTCGCCGACGCTGAGGTCGGCGATGTCGGCGCCGCCGGCGCGCAACTCGCGCGCCCGCACCGAGATCGCCATGGCCGGCGACAGCTTGATGCGGCTGGCGCGTTCGGCCTCATAGCTCATGGCGGGCCGGCTCATTTGGCCACCACATATTCGAACGCCTCGTCGCGGGCCGCCGCCTCCGGATCCCGCTTGTCCGGCGCGCCGAAGCCGCCGCCGCCGGGAAGCGAGAGGATCAGCCGCCGGTCGGCCGGCACGTGCTGGCGTCCCTTGGAGGCAAGGCGGGTGCCGTCGTCCAGCGTCACCGAGCCGGGCTCGCCGTCATGGCCGCCGTCGCGTCCGCGCGCGGGATGGTCGATGCGGTCGAACATGGCGTTGAAGTGGAACTCGTGGCCGGCCGCCGCGCCGATCTCGACCACCTGGCCGAGGCCGCCGCGATACCGGCCGGCGCCGCCCGACCCGTCGCGCAGCTCCTTGCGCCAGAAGATCACCGGGCCGACATGCTCGGTCGCCTCGATCGACATGGAGTGCACGCCGCTGGGGAAGGCGGTGGCGCTCAGGCCGTCGAGGCTCGCCCGGGCGCCGCCGCCGCCGCTGTTGAACAGCAGCACCTCGGCCCGCCGGCCGCCGTCGGCGGGGGCCTGCGCGCCCTGCAGCGGGCGGGCGCTGACATGCAGGTTCCACAGCGCGCCGGAGCCTTCCGCCGGCACCCGGCCCGGCAGCATCTTGTGCACCGCGCCGAGCACCGCGTCGGGGATGAAATGCCCCAGCACGTGGCGCACCGCCACCGGGGCGGGATGCTGCGCGTTGAGGATGCAGCCGGTCGGCGCGGCGAAGTGGAACGGGGCGAGCGAGCCGTGATTGTTGGGAATGTCCGGGGCCAGCGCGCATTTCAGCCCGTAGCAGGCATAGGCCTTGGAGTAGATCATCGGCACGTTGATGCCGAGGGGGCTCGGACCGGAGGTGCCGTCGAAATCGGCAAGGATGTGGTCGTCGTGCACGTCGATGCGCACGGCCAGGTCGACCGGGCTGCCATAGCCGTCGACGCGCATGACATTGTCGTAGGAGCCCTTCGGCAGCGCCGCGATCCGCTCCAGCGTCGCGTTGTAGCTGCGCTCGAAGACGAAATCGGCGAGCTCCTCCAGGTCGGCGAGGCCGAACTCGCCCATCATGTCCATCAGCCGCCGGTGGCCGGTCTCGTTGCAGGCCGCCAGCGAGAAGATGTCGCCGACCACCTGGTCCGCCTCGCGCACATTGTGGCGCAGGATGTTGACGAGGTCGCGGTTGACGGTGCCGCGCTCGACGAACTTCATGATCGGGATGAAGATGCCTTCCTCGTAGACCTCGTTGGCATCCGGGCCGAAGCCGCGGCCGCCCACGTCCACCACATGCGCGGTGCAGGCGAAGAAGCCGACCAGCGCGCCACCGCGGAAGGACGGCGTCACCATGGTGATGTCGAGGAGGTGGCCGGTGCCCTTCCACGGATCGTTGGTGATGTAGACGTCGCCTTCGAAGATGTTGTCCGGGCCGATGTCGTTGATGAAGTGGCCGACCGCCTCGGCCATGGCGTTGACGTGGCCCGGCGTGCCGGTGACGGCCTGGGCGATCATCTTGCCGCCGCGGTTGAACACGCCGGCGGACAGGTCGCCGGACTCGCGCACGCTGGTGCTGAAGGCGGTGCGGATGAGCGTGACGGCCTGTTCCTCGACCACCGAGATGAGGCGGTTCCACATGACCTGCATGCGGACGTCGGAGAGCGAATTTCCGGTCATGGCTTGTGTTTCCTTCACGCTTTCGAGCGGACGAGCAGGCATCCGTCGGCCTGGAAGATCGCTTCCTGTCCGTCCGTGATGATCGTGGTGGTCTCGTTTTCGGTGATGACGGCAGGGCCGGCGACGCAGTCGCCCGGCGCCAGCTCGGAGCGCGCCACGACCGTGGCGGCGACGAAGCCGGCGGTGCGCGCCTCGAACATCTGCCGCGTTTCGGCCGCCTCCAGCCGGCGCTTCGCCTCGACGCGCGGCACGCGCGGCGCCGGATAGGCCTCGGAGCTTGCCCGCAGCGACCAGCTGACGATCTCGATGTCGAGCTTGTCGATCAGCCGGCCGAACAGCTGCTCGTAGACCTCCTCGAAGCCCTTGCGGAACACCTCGACCTCGCCGGCGGCGTAGTCGCGCACGTCCACCTCGACCGGCACTTCCCAGCCCTGGCCGGCATAGCGCATGTAGGCGGTGCATTCGAGGCTCGGCACCGCGTCCGGCGCGCCGGACCGCACGAAGGCGGTCGCCTCCTCGGCCAGCTCCTTCAGCACGGCGTTGACCTTGCCGGCGTCGAAGGCGCTGAGCCGCAGGAAGGCGCTGCGCACGGATTCGAAGCCGAAGGGCGCACGCAGGAAGCCGATGGCCGAGCCGACGCCCGCTCCCGGCGGCACCAGCAGTTCGCTGATACCGAGCTTCTCGCACAGCCGGCCGGCATGCAGGGGCGCCGCGCCGCCGAAGGCGATCATCGTGTAGTCGGCCAGCTCCATGCCGTTTTCCACCGCATGCATGCGCGCCGCGTTGCTCATGTTCTCGTCGACCACCTCGCACAGGCCGAAGGCGGCCGTGGTGCCGTCGATGTCGAGCGGGCGGGCGAGATCGCGCTCGATGGCGCCCGTTGCAGCGTCCGTGTCCAGCGTCATCGAGCCGCCGGCAAAGCCCTCAGCTGCCAGCTTGCCGAGCAGCAGGTCGGCATCGGTCACCGTCGGCCTGTCGCCGCCGCGGCCGTAGCAGGCGGGGCCGGGTTCGGAACCGGCGCTGTGCGGGCCGACGCGGATTTGGCGCATGGCATCGACGGCGGCGATGGAGCCGCCGCCGGCGCCGATCTCGACCATCTCGATCACCGGGATCGAGATCGGCATGCCGCTGCCCTTCTTGAAGCGGTAGGTGCGTGCCACCTCGAAGGTCTTGGCGGTCTTCGGCACCTGGTTGTCGATCAGGCAGATCTTGGCGGTGGTGCCGCCCATGTCGTAGGAGAGCACGCGCTCCAGCCCGTGCTGGCGGGCGATATGGGCGGCGAAGATCGCGCCGCCCGCCGGGCCCGATTCCAGCAGCCGGACGGGGAACTCGATGGCGCTCTCGACGCTGATGATGCCGCCGCCCGAATGGATCATGAAGACCGGGCAGGTGGTTCCGGCGGCCTTGAGGCTGTCGGTCAGCCGGCGCAGGTAGGAGGCCATCAGCGGCTTCACATAGGCATTGGCGCAGACCGTGTTGAAGCGCTGGAACTCCCGCATCTGCGGCGAGACCTCGCTCGAGATCGAGACGAAGAGGTCCGGCCGGCGGGCCAGCAGCGCATCGCGGACGCGCCGCTCGTGCGCGCCGTTGACATAGGAGTGGATGAGGCCGACGGCGATGCTCTCGAAGCCGCCCGCCAGCACCCGCTCGACCAGGGCATCGAGCTCGGCCTCGTCGATCTCCTTCAGCACGTTGCCATGGGCGTCGATGCGCTCATCGAGGACGAAGCGCTCGTTGCGCGGCACCAGGGGCGCCGGCAGCACGATGTCGAGGTCGTACTGCTCGAAGCGGTTCTCGGTCCGCATCTCGATGACGTCCCGGAAGCCCTTGGTGGTGATGAAGGCGGTGCGGGCGCCGCGCCGCTCGATCAGGGCATTGGTGGCCAGCGTGGTGCCGTGGATGAGCGTGTCGATCTGGTCGAGCGCGACGCCGGCGCGTTCCGCGACCAGCCGCACGCCGTCGACGATGCCCTGCTCGGGTGCCGTGTAGTTGGTCAGCACCTTGGCGGAGTGCATGGCATCGCCAACTTCCATGGCAACATCGGTAAAGGTTCCGCCGATGTCGGCCCCCACCCGGATCTGCTTGCCGTCCTTCGTCATGTTCGCCGCGTCTCCCGCTTGCCTGAGGCTGTGCCGGCCCCTCCCGGAGCCGGCCATGTCACTTGTATGACAACATACTACATGGAAATGTCAAGACGTGTGATGTATGATTACGTCAGTTTTGCGCGTCCGTCCGCGCGTCCTCCGGCAGCAGGCCGGCCGGCAGGTTCTGGTAGCAGACCGGCCGCAGGAACCGCCGGATCGCCATCGAGCCGACGCTGGTCGCCCCGAAATTGGTGGAGGCCGGATAGGGCCCGCCATGCACCATCGCGTCGCAGACCTCGACGCCGGTCGGATAGCCGTTGACCAGCAGCCGGCCGGCCTTGCGCTCCAGCACCGGCACCAGGGCGCGCGCTTGCGGCATGTCCCCCGGCTCAATCTGCAGCGTGCAGGTCAGCTGGCCGGCGAGCCCTTGCGCAACCTGCGCCATTTCCTCGGCCGAGGCGACCGTCACCACCAGCCCGAGCGGGCCGAACACTTCCTCGGCAAGATGCGGCTCCGCGAGGAAGCGGCTTCCTTGCGTGCGCAGCAGCACGGGCGAGGCCTCGCGCGGGCCGCAGGACGGCCCGAGATGCACCGGCTTGCCGCCGGCTGCTTCCAGATCGCCCGCCCCCTTGCGGAACGAGGCGGCGATCTCGGCCGTCAGCATCGGCTGCGGCGCCACCTGCGACAGGGCCCGCGCCGCCTCGGCGATGAAGGCCTCGGCCGCCTCGCCCGCGCGCAGCACCAGCACGCCGGGATTGGTGCAGAACTGGCCGGCGCCCATCGCCAGCGAAGCGGTCCATTCGCGGGCGATGCTTGCCCCGCGGGTCCGCAGCGCCTCGTCCAGCACGAAGACCGGGTTGACCGAGCCGAGCTCGCCGAAGAACGGGATCGGTTCGGCGCGCCGGGCGCAAAGGTCGAACAGCGCCCGCCCGCCGGCGAGACTCCCGGTGAAGCCGACCGCGCGGATCAGCGGATGGGTGACGAGCGCTTCGCCGGCCGCCCGGTCGGCGCTCTGCACCAGCGAGAAGGTGCCGGCCGGCATGTCGCAGGCGATGCGCGCCGCCTCGATGGCCTCGGCGACGATCTCGCCGGTCGCCGGATGGGCCGGATGACCCTTCACCACCACCGGGCAGCCGGCGGCAAGGGCGGCCGCCGTGTCGCCGCCGGCGGTGGAAAAGGCGAGGGGGAAGTTCGAGGCCCCGAACACCGCGACGGGCCCGAGCGGGCGCATGCACAGCCGCAGTTCCGGGCGCGGCGGCGTGCGGTCGGGCAAGGCCTCGTCGACGCGCAGGTCGAGATGGCGCCCGGCGCGGATATGGCCGGCAAACATGCGCAGCTGGCCGGTGGTGCGGCCGCGCTCGCCCTCCACCCGCACCTGCGGCAGGCCGGTCTCGGCCATCACCGTCGGGGTGAGATCTTCGGCGCGCGCCTCGATGGCATCGGCGATCGCCTCCAGGAAGGCCGCCCGCTGCTCGCGCGAGGTTCGGGCGTAGTCGGCAAAGGCGGCTTCCGCGGCGCGCACCGCCGCGTCGACTTCCTTAGCCCCGCCATTGGCGAAGCCGTGCGAGGGGCCGCTGACCGGTCGGCTGTCGAAACGCGCGCTGCTGTCGACGCGCGCACCGGCGATGAGATGGGCGCCGTGGGGACGATAGGCCATGTCGGGATGCTCCTTGCCGCATGTGAAAATTCGGTCCGCGCAACCCATCATAAAATAAGACATCATACAACTGTTGACTTTCATCTGATGCTCGGTAGAAGCTCAGCGAACCAGATAAGCCAACGAGGAGCGCTTCCATGGACCCGATCGAACTGAAGGACAGGCTGGCCTCCAGCCTCCTGTCGTTCCCTGTCACGCATTTTGGCCCCGACGGCGCCTTCAACGCCGAAAGCTATCGCCGGCATGTGGAGTGGCTGTCCGGCTTCGAGGCGGCGGGCTTGTTCGCAGCCGGCGGCACGGGCGAGTTCTTCTCGTTGGCGCCGGACGAGATCCCGCAGGTGGTCCGCGCGGCCAAGGAAGCGGCCGGCGAAACGCCCATCGTCGCCGGTTGCGGCTATGGCACCGCCCTTGCCGTCTCCATCGCCAGGCAGGCCGAGGCCGCCGGCGCGGACGGTCTGCTGCTGCTGCCGCACTACCTGATCGACGCCTCGCAGGAGGGCCTCTATGCCCATGCCAAGGCGGTCTGCGATGCCGTCGGCATCGGCGTGATGATCTACAATCGCGACAACGCCATCTACAAGGCGGACACGATCGCGCGCCTGTGCGAGGCCTGCCCGAACCTGATCGGCTTCAAGGACGGCAGCGGCGAAATGGGCCTGGTGCGCCAGGTCACGGCGACCGTCGGCGACCGGCTCACCTATCTGGGCGGCATGCCGACGGCCGAGCTCTTCGCCGAGGCCTATCTCGCCGCCGGCTTCACCACCTATTCCTCGGCCGTCTTCAACTTCGTGCCGGGCATGGCGGTGGAGTTCTACAAGGCGCTGCGCGCCGGCGAGACCGCCACCTGCGAGGCCATGCTCAAGGGCTTCTTCTTCCCCTTCATGAAGCTGCGCGCGCGCGCGCCGGGCTATGCCGTGTCGCTGGTGAAGGCCGGCGTGCGGCTCAAGGGCTTCGAGGCCGGCCCGGTGCGTCCGCCGCTGACCGACCCGACGGCGGAAGAAGAGCGCCTGCTCGGCGAGCTGATCTCCTTTGCGGAAAACCGCGCCGGCTGACGCACCTCCCCCCTTGGCAGCGACTGGGCAGCCGGACATGAAAGGCCCGCGGGAGAGCGTCTCCCACGGGCCTTTTGCATGCGCAGCCGAGGCGCCTTGACTCAGTCCTGCGGTCCGGCGCCTGCGTCCCCTGCCGGCCTGAGCAAGAGGGTGAAGCGTCCGCCGGCCGCGTTAGCCCGGCTCATCTTCCCCTGACGAAAACTCAGCAGCCGGCGGCTTCCGTCCGTGCTCAACTGTCCCCGGCGGTCCGCATCGATGCGGGCCGCGGCCAAGGACGATTGCGCATATGGATCCCACCTCGCTGACGGCGCTGGCCATCTATGCCTTCGTGATGTCGATCACGCCCGGCCCCAACAACCTGATGCTGACCACCTCCGGCCTCGTCTTCGGCATGGCCCGGACCTGGCCGCATATCCTCGGCATTCCCTTCGGCGTTGCGGTGCAGCTCAGCGCGGTCGGCGCGGGTCTCGGCGCCGTCTTCGCGCTGGAGCCGCGGCTGCAGGTGGTGCTGAAGGTGATCGGTACGCTCTATCTGCTGTGGCTGGCGGCCAAGCTCTGGCGCGCCGGCGAATTGCGCGATGCCTCCATGGCCCGGCCCATCGGCTTCTTCCAGGCCGCCGCCTTCCAGTTCGTCAATCCCAAGGCCTGGCTGATCGCCGGCACGGTGATCGCCGCCTTCGTCGCGCCGGGCGAGGGCGATGCCGGTCGGCTGGCGCTGGTCTGCCTCGTCTTCACGGTCGTCGGCGTGCCCTGCATGTCGGTCTGGGCCGCCTTCGGCGCTGGTCTGCGGCAAGTGCTCAAGGACCGGCGCAAGCTGCTGCTGGTCAACCGGACGATGGCCGCGCTCGCAGCCCTCACCGCCGTGCTGTTCTGGCTGTGAGAGAGTGAATCCGATGACCCGCGAAACCGCACCCGCCGTTGCTTCCGCCGTCGCCTTCGTCGAGGCGGGCGCCGACACTCTCTATTCTTGGGGCGAGGGCTGTCTCGGCTGGCGCCTGCTGGAGCAGGACGGCCTGCAGTTGCGCCAGGAGCTGATGCAGCCGGGCACCAGCGAGACGCCGCATCTGCATCGCCGTGCCCGCCAGGTCTTCTACGTGCTGGAGGGCGAAATGACCCTGCGCATGCCGGAAGGGACGCTGCGCGCCCGCCCGCGCCAGGCGATCCACGTTCCGCCCGGCCGGCCGCACTGGGTGCGCAACGACGGGACCGGCGATCTGGTCTTCGTCCTCGTCTCCTCGCCCTCCACCGCCGGCGACCGCATCGAGGTCGAGGCGGACGGCTGGGCGCCCGTTTCTTCCGATGACGAAAACGAGACAGGTGACCGATGACCTCCCCGATCGTGCGGCCGGATGCCCTGCCGCTCCAGACCCAGCGCCATGGCGATACCTTCGAGGCGAGCATGGCTGCCATCGCCGCGCCGCTCGGCGCCCGCCATCTCGGTGCGCGCTATGTGGAGGTGCCGGCCGGCAAGAAGGCCTGGCCGTTCCACTGCCACCACGCCAACGACGAGATGTTCGTGATCCTGTCGGGCTCCGGCACACTGCGTTATGGGTGCGACGAGCATGCGGTCATCGCTGGCGACGTGATCGTCTGCCCGGCCGGGGGCCCGCAGACCGCGCACCAGCTGATCGCCGGACCCGACGGGCCGCTGCGCTATCTCGCGATCAGCAGCATGCGCGAGCCGGACGTGATGCAATATCCCGACAGCGGCAAGCTGGCGGTCTTTGCCGGCTCCGCCCCCGGCGGCGACAAGGCCGCCCGGCGGCTGGACCTGGTGCTGCGCGGCGATGCGACCGCCGGTTACTGGGACGGCGAGGACTGACCCGCTTCGGCCAGCAGCCAGGTGCGTACGTTGCGGATCCGCCGGTCGCGCTCCAGCGCCGGCGGATAGCACAGGTAGTAGCCGGCCTCGGCCGGCACCTTGTGGCCGAACAGCGGCTCGAGCCGCCCGGCGGCGATGTCCTGCCCGGCGATCTCGATCCCGGCCAGCGTGACGCCCGCCCCGTCGATGGCGGCCTTGAGGCCGAGCCCGGCGGAATCGACGATGGTCACCGCCGCCGGCTGCAGCGGCCCGCCCGGCAGCGAGGCGTTCCAGCGGGCGAAGTTCTCTCGCCGGTTCTGCGACAGGAAGAGGTTCGTGCGGCCGACAAGGGCGCGCAGCTCGTCCTCGCCGCCGGCCGCAACCAGCGACGGCGCGCCGAGCAGCCCCACCGTCTCCTCGAACAATCGCTCCGCGATGACGCCCGGCCACTGGCCGTCGCCATGCCGCACGGCGGCATCCGCCGCCCCGGCCGAAATATCCGCCCGGTCCTGGCCGGTCGAGATCAGCAGCTCGAAGCCGGCCCGGGCGAAGGGATAGCGGCTCAGCCGCGGCGACAGCCAATGTGCGGCGAAGGTCGGCAGCATCGACAGGCGCAAGGGGCCGAGCTTGCGCTCGCTCCTGACCAGTCCCACCGCGCCGGCGATGCGGCCGAAGCCCGCCGTCAGCTCCGGCGACAGCAGGCGTCCGGTTTCCGTCAGCTCCAGCCGCGGCCCGACCCGCCGCATCAGCTCCACGCCCAGCACCGTTTCCAGCACGCGCAACTGGTGGCTCACGGCGGACGGCGTCACGCCGATTTCGCCCGCCGCCTCCTTGATCGACAGATGGCGCGCCGCCGCCTCGAAGGCGCGCAGCGCCGTCAGCGGCACGCCGAGCCGCATGGCGCGGCCGGTCTCCTGCGGCGGCGAGAGGGCGGATGAGGGAGAAGAAGCATGCTGGAGCATCTGGGGTCCGATCCGGTCAGGCAGGACTTTCACGATCCGGAATGCTATTGGCTGTGACACTTTGTTAAAACAGCAAAAGCGTCACGTTACACTTGAGGAGATTCCGCATGCGCCTGCGCTCGCCCTGGCAGCCCCGCCTCGCGGACGGGGCCGGCCCGCCCGGCGAACGGCTCGCCGCCGCCCTGTCGCAGGACATCCTGTCGGGGGAGCTTGCCGTCGGCGCCCGCCTTCCCGCGCAGCGCGATCTCGCCTGGCGTCTCGGCATCGGCCTCGGCACCGTGACCAAGGCCTATGCGCTGCTGGAGCGGCGCGGGTTGCTGCGCTCGGTGCGCGGCTCGGGCAGCTTCGTCGCCGCCACCGAGGCGCGCAAGGGCCCGCTTATCGACCTGTCGCGCAACGCTCCGCCTTCCGGCGTCAGCGAGCGGCTGCTCGCCCGCACCCTGGCCGCCGTTTCCCGCAAGCTCGATGCGGATGTGTTCAACACCTATCCGCCGGTCGCCGGCCATGCCCGCTACCGCAACGAGATGGCCCGCTGGTTCCGCCGGCTCGGCATGGAGGCCGATCCCGAATGCCTGCTGCTGACGGGCGGGGCGCAGCATGCGCTGGCCGTCGCGCTTTCGACCCTTTGCGGCCCCGGCGGCACGCTGCTCGTCGAGGCGCAGACCTATCCCGGTGTGCTGACGCTCGCCCGGCATATGGGCCTGCGCGTCGTCGGCGTCGCCATGGACGGCGAAGGCATGCTGCCCGATGCACTGGACTGGGCACTACACGATCTTCGAGAGGAGGCGGGCGGCATCGCGGTCTACCTGACCCCGACCATGCAGAACCCGACCACCGGCTCGATGGGGCGGGCCCGGCGCGAGGCCATCCTTGCGATCTGCCGCGCGCGCGATGCGATGCTGGTGGAGGACGATGTCTACACGCTGGCGCCGGAGGCGGAGTTCCCCTCGCTTGCCAGTCTCGCGCCCGAGCGCGTCGTCTACATCAACAGCCTGTCGAAGACCTTGAATCCCTCCTTGCGCGTCGGCGGTCTGGTGGTGCCGCCGGCCCTTGTCGCCCGCACGGAAAATGCGCTCCATGCCAGCGGGCTGATGATCTCGCCGCTCGGCTGCGTGGTGATGGAACAATGGGTTCTGGACGGCACGGCCGAGGCCATCGGCACCGCCATCCGCGAGGAGGCCGCGCGCCGCCGGGCGCTGGCCGGCGCGATCCTCGGCCCCGCGATGCGCGACGCGCGCCATGTCGGCTATCACGTCTGGCTGCCGCTCGAAGCCGGACGGGCCGCAGTGCTGGAGACCGCCGCCCGGGCGCTGGGCATCCTCGTCACCCCGCCCGCCTCCACCGCCGCCGCGCCCGGCACGCCGGAGGACGATGCCTCCTGCGGTGTGCGGCTGTGCCTCGGCGCGCCTGCCATGGACGAGCTGGAGACGGCGCTGCGCGCCATTTCCGGCCTCGTCGAAAATCTCGAGGGAGGCGCGCCGCCGCCTGTCCTAGCCTGAGTCCCGCGCCCCGGCGGCGAAGGCGTCGAACAGCATCCGCCCCTCGCGCCAGGCCCCGAGACCGCTCGCCCCGTTGATGTGGCCCCTGGCGCCGATCTCGACGAGCCCGGCCCCCCAGTCCCGCGCCCGCCGGCGGGCATGCTCCGGCGTGCCGTAGGGATCGTCGCTGCTGGCGATGATCAGCGCGGGAAACGGCAGCGCCCGCGCCGGCACGTCGCGAAAGCTCGCCGCCTCGATCGGAAAGGCCGACCCGTCCGGGTCCGGCACCGCGACCAGGAACGCCCCGCGCACGCGGCCGGCGATCTTCTCGGCCGCATGGGCGACCAGCAGGCAGGCGAGGCTGTGCGCGATCAGCAGCGGCGGGCGGGAAAAGCCGGCCAGCGCCCGCTCCAGCGCGCCCGTCCACTCGGCAAGCTCCGGCCGGTCCCAGTCGGCCGGGGCAAAGCGCGTCAGCCCGGCATCCTCCGCTTCCCACAGGCTCTGCCAATGCGCCTCGTCCGATCCGCCGATGCCGGGAAGAACCAGTCCGTCCGTCATTGCGCGCTCCGTCTCTTCATTGCCGCGACCGCGAGACTACAGGCCCCGGGCCACCGAAGGAAACTGAAGCGATTTCAGGCCAGGAGGAGCATTTCTCACGGACTTCCGGCTGCGGTGTTTTGGCGCGAAGTGTCCCTCATCCGTCCGCTCCGCGCATTTCGTCCTTTCAGAGCGGCGCTATCCTGCGGATACTGTCCCTCGTCAGGAGATACCGGAAATGTCCGCAAAGACCGCCCTCATCGTCGTCGACGTCCAGGAATCCTTCCGCCACCGGCCCTACTTCCGCGAGGACGGGCTCGGCCTCTATCTGGAGCGCCAGCAGGCGCTGATCGACGGCGCCGCCGCCGCCGGCATCCCGATGGTGCAGATCTTCCATGTGGAGGAGACCGGCCCGTTCGCAGAAAGCTCGGGCTTCGTCGTGCCGCTCGCCCCGCTGCGCCTTGCCGCCGACGCGGTCTTCCGCAAGCGGCGCCACAGCGCGCTGGTCGGCAGCGGCCTCGACGTCTGGCTGACCGAGCGCGGCATCCGCCGGCTGATCGTCTCGGGCATCCGCACCGAGCAGTGCTGCGAGACCACGACGCGCCATGCCTCGGATCTCGGATACGAGGTCGATTTCGTCGGCGAGGCGACGCTGACCTTCCCGATGGTCGATGCGGCGGGGCGCGAGTGGAGCGCCGCCGAGATCCGCGCCCGCAGCGAGTTGGTGCTCGCCGGCCGCTTCGCCCGCATCGCCACGGTGGAGGAGGCGCTTTCCGCCGCCACGGCCGGCCGGCTCGCCGCATGACCGAGGCAGCGCGCGTGCGGACCATACCTGTCTTCGTGGTGGTTCCCCCGCGCGCGCTGCTGCTCGACATCGCCGGCCCGGTCGAGGTGCTGCGCAAGGCCAACATGGAGCAGGCGCGGCTGTGCTTCGACGTCGCCTATGTCGGCCCGTCGGAGAGTGTCACCAGTTCCGTCGGCCTTGCCGTTGCCGGCATCGCGCCGCTGCCCGATACCCTGCCGGACGGGGCGATGGTGGTGGTCTCGGGCGCGGCCGACAGGCCGCTCGGCAGCGAGACCGACACGCGCAGGGACGACGCGCCGCTGGAAGCGGAGATCGCCGACTGGCTGCGCCGGGCGGTGCGCCCCGGCATCCGGCTGGTGACGATTTGTTCTGGCGCGCTGCTTGCCGCCCGTGCCGGCCTGCTGGAAGGGTGCGAGTGCACCACCCATCACGCGGCGATCGAGGACCTGCGCCGCGCCGCGCCCACCGCGCGGGTGCGCGACAACCGCCTGTTCGTGGAGGACGGCGAGCGGCTGACCAGCGCCGGCATCACCGCCGGCATCGATCTCATGCTGGCCATCGTCGCGCGCGAGGCCGGCCACGACGTGGCGCTGGCGGTCGCGCGCTATCTCGTCGTCTATCTGCGGCGCGGCGGCGCCGACCCGCAGCTGTCGCCCTGGCTGGAGGGGCGCAACCACATCCACCCCGCCATCCACCGGGTGCAGGACGCGGTCGCCGGCGATCCGGCCCGCGCCTGGACCGTCGCGGCGCTCGCCCGCCTTGCCGCCACCAGCCCGCGCAATCTCTCGCGCCTGTTCAACGAGCATACCGGGCTGAGCGTCACCGAGTTCGTCAACCGCATGCGCATCGCGCTGGCGCGCGAGATGGTGCTTGGCTCGCGGCTCGACATGGAGGAGATCGCCGCCAGAGCCGGCTTTTCCTCCGCCCGCCAGTTCCGCCGGGCCTGGAACCGGCTGCATCCCGCCTCGCCGACCAGCCTGCGCGCCGCCGCCTCCTGAGGCGGGGCGGCCTAGGTCGTGGACTCATAATTGTGCCGGAAACGGCGTCTGGCCCGGCAATGATATGCCAGGAGGAGCGTGATGGCCGGGGCAGGTCCCCCGGCCGAGCGGTCCGACGCCGCAGATCGAAGTCGGGCCGACGAGCATCGCAAGACCTTGAAAACCGGACGGTTTCCTGCGGACTTGCTCCTTGTATCCGATCAGGTTCGGGCAGACCGTTTCCGGCACAATTATGAGTCCACGACCTAGAGCGCGTGCGGCCGCCCTTCGGCGATCTCCAGCGCCCTGAGCGCGAAGCGCTCGGCGAGCGGCGCAAGCTTCGCCGCCTCCGGGTCGGAGGCATTGCCGAGCCGCGCCCGCTCGGCGATGCCGACGAAGATGACGGCGAAGCGGTAGAGCGCGAAGGCCTTGTGGAAGGGCAGGAGCGGCGGCGCGCCGGGAGCGGCCTGCATGTAGCGGGCGACGAACTCGTCTTCGCGCGGCAGCTGCATCGCGGCAAGGTCGATGCCCAGCAGCCCGCCATATTCCTCCGGCGCCGTGTGCCAGGGCATGCAGCAGAAACCGAGATCGGCCAGCGGATGGCCGAGCGTCGACAGCTCCCAGTCGAGGATCGCCACCACCTTGGGCTGGCTCGGGTGGAACATCAGGTTGCCGAGCCGGAAATCGCCATGGCACAGCGACACGCGTTCGTCGTCCGCCGGCCGGTTGGCGCTCAGCCAGTCGAACAGCGCCTCGATTGGGGGGATGGGCGCCAGCTCCGACTGGCGGTACTGCCGATCCCAGCGGCTGATCTGCCGCTCGAAATAGTTGCCCGGCTTGCCGTAGTCGCCAAGGCCGACCTCCTCCGGCACGAGGGCGTGCATCGCCGCCATCGCCTCGGCCGCCGCCATCCAGATGGCGCGGCGCTCGCCGGCGGGGAGCTCCTGCAAAGAGGTGTCGGTGAAGACGCGGCCCTCGACCCGTTCCATCAGGTAGAACGGCGTGCCGATCACCTCGGCATCCTCGCAATAGAGCACCGGGCGCGGCACCGGCACGCCGGTCGGCGCCAGCGCCTGCAGCACCCGGTATTCCCGGTCGATGGCATGGGCCCCGCGCAGGATCGGCCCGCCCGGCTGCTTGCGCAGCACGTAGCGCTCAGGCCCCCGGTCGAGGAAGAAGGACGGGTTGGACTGGCCGCCGCCGATCCGCTCCAGCGTTATCCCCGTTTCCGCGGGGCCGAGGTCGGCATCGAGCCGCGCGGCGAGCCTCCCGACGTCGAAGCCGGGTCCGCTCATTCTCCGGTCTCCCAGCGCCAGGCGTCGCGCCCGTCCTTTTCCAGGTGCCGGTAGAGCACCATCTTGTGCACCTCGTCCGCGCCGTCGACCAGCCGCGCCTGGCGGGCGTAGCGGTAGATCCATTCCAGCACGGTGTCCTTGGAATAGCCGCGCGCGCCGTTGATCTGGATCGCCGTGTCGGCCGCCTTGTGCAGCAGGTTGGCGACATGCACCTTGGCCATCGAGACTTCCTTCTGGGCGTAGCCGCCCCGGTCGATCTCCCAGGCTGCCTTCATCACCAGCATGCGGCCGATCTCGATCTGCATCGCCAGTTCGCCGAGCATCACCTGCACGCTCTCGCGGTCGGCCAGCCGCACGCCGAAGCCCATCCGCTTCGAGGCGTAGTCGCGGGCGATCTCGACGCAGCGCTTCGACAGGCCGAGCCAGCGCATGCAGTGGGTCAGCCGCGCCGGCCCGAGCCGCGTCTGCGTCGCCTTGAGGCCCCGTCCCTCGCCGATCAGCACGTTCTCCGCCGGGATGCGCAGCCCGTCGAAGCGCAGCTCGCAATGCCCGCCATGCTCCTCCGGTCCCATGATCGGGATGCGCCGGACGATCTCCCAGCCCGGCTGGTCGCGGTGGAACAGGAAGGCGGTGTGCCCGGCCCGCGCATCGTCCGAGGTGCGGGCGATCAGCACGAAATGCGCCGCCTCCTCCGCGCCGGTGATGAACCACTTGTGCCCGGTGACCACATAGTCGTCGCCCTCGCGCACGGCGCGGGTCTGCATCATGCCGGGGTCGGAGCCGCCGCCCGGATGCGGCTCGGTCATCACGAAGGCGGAGCGCACCTTGCCCTGCGCGATCGGCGCCAGCCACCGCTCCTTCTGCTCCGGCGTGCCGAGCGCCTCCAGCATCATCATGTTGCCGTCGTCGGGCGCGGCGGAGTTGAAGACGACCGGCCCGAAGATCGACCGGTTCATCTCCTCGTAGCACACGGCCATGCCCATCTTGCCGACGCCGCGCCCGCCGTTCTCGGGCGACAGCTGCAGGCACCACAGGCCCTGCTCGCGGGCCTTGGCGCGCATCGTCTCCAGCACGCTAGGTGCGATGTTCTCGTGCGCGTCGTAGGACGCCGGATCGCTCTCCAGCGGGATCAGGTGCTCCTCGACGAAGGCGGCGATCTCGGCGCGCAGGCCGGCGATCTCGGGGGATAGGGTGAAATCCATGAATGCCCTCACAATCCTGAAACCGGATGTCCGCCGTCCACCGCGACGACCGAGCCCGTCAGTAGGCGGACCGGTCGCTGGCCAGCAGCAGCAGCGGCGAAGAATCCGGCATTGTTCGGCGTCTCTTATAGCCCGGGTACAGCGCGCGGCGCGAATGCGATGGCTTGCGCGCCTTGTGCTCAGGTCTCGCTCAGGATCATCGCCTGGATGGCCTCGCGCGTGCCGAAGCCGAGTTCCACGGCGGTGTCGGTGACGCTCCTGTCCCGCGCCAGCGCGGTCTTGGCGATCTTCGCCGCATTGGCATAGCCCAGATGCGGCACCAGCATCGTCGCCAGCACCAGGCTGTTCTCCAGCGCGCCCTCGCATTGCGCCGCATTGGCCTCGATGCCGGCGACGCAGCGCTCGGCCAGCGTGTCCATCGCCTGCATCAGGATGCGCATCGACTGCAGCACGTTGAGCAGGATGATCGGCTCCATGGCGTTGAGCTGCAGCTGGCCGGCCTCCGCCGCCATGGTCACGGTCAGGTCGTTGCCGACCACCTGGAACGCCACCTGGTTGACCACTTCCGGGATCACCGGATTGATCTTGCCCGGCATGATCGAGGAGCCGGCCTGCACCGGCGGCAGGCGGATCTCGTTGAAGCCCGAGCGCGGGCCCGACGACAGCAGCCGCAGGTCGTTGCAGATCTTCGACAGCTTCACCGCGATGCGCTTCAGCACGCTCGAGAAGGTCACATAGGCGCCGGTGTCGGAGGAGGCCTCGATCAGGTCGACGGCGAGCTTCGCCTGCATGCCGGTTATCCGCGACAGCTCCGCCACCGCCTTCTCCGGATAGCCGGCCGGGGCGTTGACCCTCGTTCCGATGGCGGTGCCGCCGAGATTGACCTCCAGCAGCAGGCGCGACAGCTGGCCGATGATCGCCACGTCCTCGTCGATGGTGGCGGCAAAGCCGGCGAATTCCTGGCCGAGCGTCATCGGCACCGCGTCCTGCAGCTGGGTGCGGCCGATCTTGCGCACCGTTGCGAAGGCCCGCGCCCGTTCGGCGAAGGCGGCTGACAGGCGCCGCTGCGCGTCCTGCAACAGGCTGCATTGGCTGACGATGGCCAGCCGCATGGCGGTCGGGTAGACGTCGTTGGTCGATTGCGAGCGGTTGACGTCGTCGTTGGGATGCAGCCTGGCATACTCGCCGGGCTGGTGACCCATGCGCAGCAGGGCGAGATTGGCGATCACCTCGTTGGCGTTCATGTTGGTCGAGGTGCCGGCCCCGCCCTGGATCATGTCGACGCGGAAATGCGCCATGTGGTGCCCGGCGATGATCTCCTGGCACACCGCCGCGATGGCCGCATGCTTGTCCTCCGCCAGCACGCCGAGCTCCAGGTTGGCGTTGGCGGCGGCCAGCTTGACCCAGGCGAGCGCCCGCACGAATTCGGGGAAATGCGACAACGGAATTCCCGAGATCGGGAAATTTCCGATGGCGCGCTGCGTGTGGATGCCCCACAGGCACTCGCGCGGCAGGTCCATCTGGCCGAGGCTGTCTTCCTCGCGCCGCATCTGCACGGTCATTCCGGTCTCCATTGCGCGGGTGCGCCCGCGTCTTTTCTAGGCTCAGGCAGAAAAGGAAAACGGGCCGCCTTGCGGCGGCCCGTCGCTCGTCGTGTCGCGGCTTACTTCCAGCGCGCGGGATCCCAGGCCTCCCGGTCGAGGTCGAGGTCGGGGAACTTCGCCGGATCGAAGATCGGGCGGGCGACGCCGGCTTTCAGCTGGGCGCGGAAGTCGTTGACCACGCGCATCGCCGTCGGGAACAGCATCAGGATGGCCACCAGGTTGACCAGCGCCAGCACGCCCATCATCGGGTCGGAGAAGAAGAACACGGCCGTCGCGGACGGAGCCGCCGCGCCCATGAAGACGAGGCCGAGGATCAGCAGCCGCAGACCGTTCAGCGCCGTCTTGGAGTCGGTCATCGCCGCCAGCGCGTTCTCGCCCAGATAGACGTTGTAGATGATCGACGAGAAGGCGAAGAGCAGGATCGCCAGCGTCAGCGCGTAGCGCGACCAGTCGCCGAAATGGCTCGCCAGCGACTGCTGGGTCAGCACCACGCCGTCGATGCCTTCCGCGCCCGGCGTGTAGACGTCGCCGAGCAGGATCAGGAAGGCGGTGCAGGAGCAGATGACGATGGTGTCGATGAACACCGAGAAGGCCTGGGTGACGCCCTGGCTGACCGGGTGGCGCACCAATGCGGTCGCCGCCACGTTCGGGGCCGAGCCGAGGCCCGCCTCGTTGGAGAACAGGCCGCGGCGCAGGCCTTGCGCGATGGCAGCGCCCATGCCGCCGGCGATCGCTTCCTCGTAGCCGAAGGCGCTGGAGACGATGCGGGCGATCACGGAAGGGATCTCCTGGATGTTGAGCAGGATGGCGAGGACGGCAAGGCCCAGATAGCCGATGGCCATGATCGGCACCACCACGTCCGCCGCCTTGGCGATGCGCTTGATGCCGCCGAAGATCACGAAGCCGGTGACGACGGTCAGGAAGGCACCGGTGATCATCCGGTCGAGCCCGAGCGAATCCTGCACCGCGCCGGCGACCGTGTTGCCCTGGAAGGCGTTGAAGCCGAGGCCGAAGGCGGCCAGCAGGCAGATGGCGTAGACGATGGCCAGCCAGTTGTACTCGCGGCCGAGACCCCGGCGGATGTAGTCGGCCGGCCCGCCGCGGAAGGAGTGCTCGCCGTCCCTGCGCTTGTAGACCTGCGCCAGCGTGCATTCGACCAGGCTGGTGGCCATGCCGACCAGCGCGATGCACCACATCCAGAACACTGCGCCCGGCCCGCCGAGCGTGATCGCCACGGCGACGCCGGCGATGTTGCCGCCGCCCACGCGCCCGCCGACGGAGACCAGCAGCGCCTCGCGGGCGCTGATCGCGTTGGGATCGCTGTTCTGGTTGCGGCCCGAAAGCACGCGGAACATCCGGCCGAAGAACTCGACCTGGACGAAGCCGGACATGATGGTGATGAACACGCCGAACACGACCAGGATCGGGATCAGCGCCCAGCCCCAGGTCAGCGCGTCGACGTAACCGAACAGCGTATGCAGGAACTCCATGTGACCCTCCCATTCACGACGAGCCCCGCTCGTCTCTTCCACGACGAGCCCCGCTCGTCTCTTCCCAAGATGACGGGCCGCGCCCGCCTCAAGATTCTCCAAAGCTCCCGAAAACCTAAAGGTCTTCCGTCAAGGACCTGCCGGGCCGCCTCCCGGCCCATTCTGCAACAATAGGCTGCAGGCGGATCAGTCCCAATTGCGCGAAATGAAGCGGACTGGTGCAATCTGGTGCATTTTGCGCAACATATCGCCTCCGAACGGCATCCGCGCCGTCCCGTCAGTCCGACAGCTCCAGCCACAGACGCGCCAGCGCCGCCTCCGCCGTTTCCGGGCCGCCGTTCTCCAACCCTGCGCGCCACAGCATGGCGCCTGCGGCATAGGAGCCGGGCGACAACCCGCCTTCCTCGCACTGGCTGATCGCGCGGATGCGGCAGCCGCGCCGCACCGCCTGCGCGAGCGCCGTTTCCAGTTCCGGGTCGGCCATCGCCGTGCCGGCGCCGTAGACCCGCAGCACCGCCCCGTCGAGTGCGGCCAGCGCTCCGGCCAGCGCGCCGGCCGGCAGGCCCGGCGACAGCGTCAGGATCGCCAGCCGCCTGTCGGCGAAGCGGCGCCGGCGATAGGGGCCGGCAAGCGGGGCCTGCGGCACGGAGCGGAAGGCGTCGGCCTCCTGCGAATTGTGCTTCACCAGTCCGGCGGCCTGCAGGATCTCGCCGTTGAAGGCGAGCCGCACCCCGGCCGGCCCCTCGCGCACCGCATCCAGTGCCAGCTTCAGGTTGCCTTCTGCATCGCCTCCGGTGCCGAGCGGCTGCATCGATCCGCACAGCAGCACCGGCAGCGGCAAGCCGGCCAGCGCCTGCGCCAGCGCCGCGCCGGTGAAGGCCATCGTGTCGGTGCCGTGGGTGATGATGACACTCGCCCGTCCCGGCATGTCCGCGCAGCGGGCGGCGAAGGTGTCGATGACCTCGAGCATTCGGTTCCAATGGTCCGGGCCGATGGCCGAACTGTCGACCAGCGGGTCGAAGACATGCAGCGTCAGCCGGGCGTCCGCCGGCGCCATCCGGCGTGCCGCCGCCTCGACCAGGCCTTTGGCCGGCGCCAGCCCGTTCGGGCCGGGCGCCATGCCGATGGTGCCGCCGGTATGGATCAGCAGGATCTCGGCCATCGTCACCCCGCCTGCTGCAGCACGGCCGGTGCCGGCATCGCCCGCCGCGCCAGCGCGTCGGCGACGAGATCGGTGACGTCGACCAGCTGCTTGTCCGTCTCGATGTCGGCGATCAGCGGCAGCTCGGTGCAGGCCAGCAGCACCGCGTCGGCGTCGAGGCCGGCCACCAGCTCGGCAAGGCGCGGGCGCAAGGCAGCATGGCCGCTGCCCAGCCGCTTCACGTCCTCGATCAGCCGGTGCAGCGCGGCCGCATCGCCCGGCAGCTCCACCTCGACCTGCTGCGGCAGGTCGCGATAGGCCGACCATGCGTCCATTGCGGTCACCGGCCCGGCGCCGAGCAGCGCCAGCTTGCGCGTGCCGCTGCGGGCGATCCAGTCGGCAAGCACGTCCTGGAACGAGACCAGCTCAGCGGCAAGGCCGAGCTCGGCGATGCGCGGGGCGTACCAGTTCAGCGTGTTGCAGGCGATGGCATAGGCCTCGACCTGCGGCGCCACGAGGTCGAGCGTCTCGCGCATCGCCGCCCACACGGCGGCATCGTTGGCGGCAAGGTCCATCGACAGGCCGAGCCGCGGCTCGGACACGACGACGACGCGCGGCGCGTCGAGATCGCCGCGAAACGCTTCGCCCATCAGCTGCTGGTTGCGCGTCAGCACCTTGGCCCACAGGTCGAGCCCGGCCTCCGGTCCCGAGCCGGCGATGATGCCGAGGCTCGCCCGCCGGGGCTCCGCGCCGGTGGTCGTTCGGCCGGTGTCGTTCTGCATCCCTCGTCTCCGCGATGGTTCGGTGCCGGTGGTCGGCGCCTTGGCGCAAGGTGCCTGCCTCGTTCCGCAAGGTGGTTGACCGCGGCCGCCTCCGGCAATTATGCAATTGAGTGAGAACCGGCGCTTTCGGGCGCGAAAAATGCATCAAAGCGCGCCATGCACCCTTTCGGCACCAATCTCCGCCTTTTATGCGGCTACCGGCCCTCCATCGCCCGCGTGGCGCAGGACCTGAAGATCAATCGCAGCCAGCTCAACCGCTATCTTGCGGGAAGCTCCTTCCCGCGCAACGCCTTGATGCGGAAGATCTGCGATTATTTCGGCGTCGAGCCGCACGAGATGCTGCTGCCGGAGGACGAGTTCGCCCGGCTGGTCAAGCTGCGCGGCCTTGCCTCCGACACGCTGACCCGCACCTTCCGCCAGCATTTCGACCAGATCTTCGCCCATGGCGACCCGCGCATCTTCAACCTGGTCGGCACCTTCTTCGAATATTACTACTCCATGTCCTCGCGCGGCCAGATCGTGCGGGCACTGGTGTCCTTCTCCATCGAGGGCGAGCACGTCTTCTACCGCCGGCTGGAGCGCATGGGCCCGTTCGACCGGACCTGCCGGCGCCACTACCGCTACCAGGGCTCGGCGCTGCTGACCGGCGACCGGGTGTTCCTCAACGACTACGAATACAGCGCCGGCATCGAGATCACCCAGACGGTGCTCTATCCCGACTATGCCCATCGCTGGACGCGGCTGCACGGGGTCAAGGTCGGCGTCTCGGCCAACCGCGACCACGTGCCTTGCGCCGTGCGCACCTATCTGGAGCGCACCCTGCCGCGCATGCCGCTGGCCGGGGCGCTGCGCCGCTGCGGCCTGTTCGATCCGGACAGCCCGGAAATGCCGGCCTATGTGCTGCCGATGATCGACAACACCCGCTCCGGCAACCACGTCTTCGAGGCCTATGCCGACGAGCGCGGCTGAAGTCTGCCTGCCGGCACGAAAAAACCCGCCGGGACGACCGTCCCGGCGGGTTTTTGGTTTCGCCGCTGCGGGCTTTGCGTCAGGCTGCGACCAGCTCTTCGAGCTTGCGCTCGGCCTCGCCGATCGAGGCTTCGCGGGCCTCCGGGCCGAAAGCCAGCTTCTCGGCATAGACGAAGCTGATGTCGGTGATGCCGATGAAACCCAGCATGGTCCGCAGGTGCGGCTCCTGCGAATCCATCGGCTTGGCCGGGCCTTCGCTGTAGAGCCCGCCGCGGGTCGCGACAATGATGGCGCGCTTGCCGGTCATCAGGCCTTCCGGCCCGGCTTCGGTGTAGCGGAACGTCACGCCGGCGCGCAGCACGTAGTCGAACCAGGACTTCAGCGTCGAGGGAATGCCGAAATTGTACATCGGCGCGCCGATGACCAGCACGTCGGCGGCCTTGACCTCGGCGATCAGCTCGTCGGACAATTTCTGCGCGGCGGCCTGCGCCGCGTTCGCCGGCTCGCCGCCGCGAATGGCGGTGGCGCCGTCGAGGTCGAGATGCGGCACCTGGCCGGCACCGAGATCGCGCACGGTCAGCTGCAGGCCGGGATTGCGGGACTTGAGCTGGTCGACCGTGTCGTTGACCAGCTTGTTGGATGCGGACGCATCGCCCAGCGCGCTGCTGGTGATGGCGAGAACCTTCAAAGTCGAGGGCATGACCCTGCTCCTTCCTATACTGTTGTACCCTACAGGTAGTCGCCATTGTGCGTTGCCAGAACTCCCGAAATCCGCACCACATTGTTGCGCCAGCAGGAACGCCGGATGATCGAACTGGAAGACATGCGCTATTTCATCGAGGTCGCCGAGAGCGGCGGCTTCAGCCGGGCCGCCGCCCGCCTCGGCGTTTCCAAATCCATCGTCAGCCGGCGCATCGCCCGCATCGAGGAGCATCTGGGCGCGCGCCTGCTCAACCGCACGACCCGGGGCGTCACCGCCAGCGATGCCGGGCTGGAGTTCAAGGCGCGGGCCGAACGGCTCCTCGCCGACTACGACGAGGCGCTCGACGCGGTCGCCGTCCATGGCGGCGAAGTGGTCGGCCGGCTGCGCATCTCCGCGCCGCTCTCCTTCGGCATCCACCACCTGGCGCCGGTGCTGGCCGAGCTTGCCGCGGCCCATCCGCGCCTGGAGCTCGACGTCTCGCTCTCCGACCGGCTGGTCGATCTGATCGGCGAGCGGCTCGATGCCGCGATCCGGATCGGCAAGCTGGAAGATTCCAGCCATGTCGCCCGCCGCATCGCGCCGATCCGCTCCCTCGTCGTCGCCAGCCCCGCCTATCTCGCCCGCAAGGGCCGGCCGGCGCGGCCCGAAGACCTGGCCACCGACCACGACTGCCTGATCTACACCGGCAGCCGCTCGCCCGAATGGGTCTTCACCCGCGGCGAGGCGACCATCTCGGTGCGCCCGCGCGGCCGGCTGCGCAGCGACAGCGGCGAGACGCTGGTCGCCTGGGCCCTTGCCGGCCTCGGCATCGTCCAGCTGCCCTCCTTCCTCATCGGCGACACGGTCGACACCGGCGCCCTGGTGCCCCTGCTGCTCGACCATCCGACCCCCGAATTCGGCATGTATGTCGTCCGCCCGCCCGGCCCGCACACGCCCGGCAAGGTCCGGGCGCTGACCGAGGCCCTGCTGCGCCATTTCGGCGGCACCCCGGCCTGGGACCGCTGCGTCCGCCATGTGGCGGAGACGGAGGCCGCCGCACGGCAGGCGAAGAAGGCGGAAGAGCGGGGATAGACGGAAAAGGCCGGCGTGCGGCCGGACGGGGATAACCGCCGGGCCGTGCCGCCAGTCGCGCTCTTTCGCCGGTAAGGGGCTGGTTTGCCGGTTTTGCGCGCGCCGTCTCGAAAATCGCGCTTATTGAGACGGAATTTTGCAAAATCCGTCTCGAAATTTCTCAAGCGGCCTGCGGCGTTTTCTCCCCGCGCGGGCCTTGCCGGCTTGCGCACCCGAAATCCGTGCTAACCTATCGCACTTGTTGGACTTTGCGCCGTCCGGCGCGTGCGTTTCGGGGAGGTTCCGATGACCGTTCTACCCAGGCTGACATTCCATGGCGCCGCCGGCGGCGTCACCGGATCGTGTCACCGTCTCGAAACGGCGGGCGGCACCGTCCTGCTCGACTGCGGCCTGTTCCAGGGCTCCAAGACCGAAAAGGAGCTGAACTACCGGCCCTTCCCGTTTTCCGTCGGCGACGTCGACGCGGTCGTCCTCAGCCACGCCCATATCGACCATTCCGGTCTGCTGCCGAAGCTCGTCCGCGACGGCTATTCCGGGCCGATCTATGCCACCGGCGCCACGTTCGAGCTCTGCAGCGTCATGCTTCCCGACAGCGCCCACATCCAGGAGATCGAGGTCGAGCAGCTCAACCGCCGCAACCGCCGGCGCCAGCGCCGCGACAAGGTCGAGCCGATCTATACCGGAGCGGACGCGCAGGCGACGCTGGCGCTTTTCCACTCCTATGCCTACGGCCACTGGTTCCAGGTCCTGCCCGGCCTGCGCGCCCGGTTCTGGAATGCCGGCCATCTGCTCGGCTCCGCCTCGGTCGAGCTGGAACTCGCCGAACCTCCGATGAAATTGCTGTTTTCCGGCGATGTCGGCCCGGACTACAAGCTGATGCATCCGGACCCGGAAGGCCCCAGCGGGATCGACTACCTGATCTGCGAGAGCACCTATGGCGACACCGACCGGGAGGACGCTACCCCCGCCCACCGGCGCGGCCAGCTGCGCGCCGAGGTGAAGGCGGCGATGCATCCGGACGGCGCGCTCTTGATCCCCTCCTTCGCGGTCGAACGGGCCCAGGAGCTGATCAGCGACCTGTGCCAGCTGATGGCGGAAGGGGCCTTGCCCGAGATCCCGATCTATGTCGATTCGCCGCTGGCGGCGGCCGCGACCCGCGTCTTCGCCCGCCATGCCCGCGAGCTGGAAGGCGGCGAGGTGCTGCTCAAGGGCCTTGCCGCCCGCAACCTGCACATGACCGAGACGGTCGAGCAGAGCAAGGCGCTCGACCGGGTCCGCGGTTTCCACATCGTCATCGCGGCCAGCGGCATGTGCGAGGCCGGCCGCATCCGCCACCGGCTGAAAAACTGGCTCTGGCGCGACGAGGCGACGGTCCTTTTGGTCGGCTACCAGGCGGCCGGCACCCTCGGCCGCATCCTCCAGGACGGCGCCCCTTCCGTCCGCATCCAGGGCGAAGAGTTCTCGGTTCGCGCCCGCATCCGCTCCATCGACCTCTATTCCGGTCACGCCGACGGTCCGGAGCTGGCGAGCTGGGTCGAAAAGCGCCTGCCGCTGGCGCACGACATCTTCCTCGTCCACGGCGAGCGGGAGGCGATCGACGGTCTGGCCGACCGCCTGTCCGGCCTGATCGAGGCCAGCCACGTGCTGAAACCCGGCCTCGACGAAAGCTTCGAGCTGACGCCGGCCGGGGCCGTCCGTCTTGCCGGCGAAGCGCCGCCGCGCCTGCCGCGCGAGGAGGTCGGACGTCTCGACTGGCACAACGACGTCACCCGCCTGCTGCTCGACATCAGCGACCAGCTTGCGGCGGAAACCGACGAAAAGAGCCGGAACGTCGTGATTCGCCGCCTGCGCCGTGCGCTCGCCGGCGACGAAAACGGTCGTTAGGTTGCGGGCGAACGCAGGTCGCGCTTGCCTCGGCGCCGCGCCTTGGGCACTTTCTCTGGCCTTGCGGACGGCTGACGCGGCGGAACCCTTGCGGGTGCCGGCCGGGAAGCGTCCGCGTTCTCGCGAAGCCCGGCGCAGCCCGCCCATGACGACCGGTTGACCATGACGAAGGAAGCCCCCGCCGCCCCGCGCCCGCGCAACGCCACCTTGCGCGATGTGGCAAGAGAAGCCGGCGTCGACGTCTCCACGGTCTCGCGGGTCCTGAAGAACGACAAGGACGTGCGCACCAGCGCCGAGACCCGCCAGCGCATCATCGATGCGGCGGCGCGGCTGCAATACCGCGCCAATCCGCTGGCCCGCGCGCTGAAGATGGCGAGTTCCCGCACGCTGCTGATCGTCGTGCCGCAGATCGAGAACCCGGTCTTCGCCTCGGCGATCCTGGGGGCGGAGGCCGAGGCGCGGGCGAAAGGCTACGTGCTGCTCGTCGCCTACGACCAGAACGGCTCAGCCGCCAGCGTGCTGGAGCGGGTGTCGCAGTCCAGCCTGATCGAGGGCGTCATCATCGCCAGCTTCGATGAGGACGACAGCCTGCGCCAGAGCATCGCGGCCATCAACCGTCCCTATGTGGTGATCAACCGCGTGCTGCCCGGCGATGTGCACTGCGTCGCGGTCGACACCTGCGCGGCCGCGGCCATCGGCGTCGGCCACCTGATCGCCCTCGGTCACCGGCGCATCGGCCACCTTGCCGGCCGGCTCGGCCGCTTCAACGGCAATGCCCGCCGCCAGGGCTGGCAGCAGGCGATGAGCGCCGCCGGACTGGAGCCGGATCCGGAACTGGTCGCCGAGGCCGGTTACGATCCGGCGCGGGTGCCGGGCGCCGTCGATGCGCTGCTGGCGCGCGGGGTGACGGCGATCCACGCCGCGACGCTGCTGACCGGGGCGGCGACGATCGCCCACCTGCACAAGCGCGGCCTCGACGTGCCGGGCGACATGTCCGTCGTCACCATGCATGACGACCTGCTGGCGCGGGTGGTGCATCCCGAGATCACCACCGTCGGTCTGCCTACTTCGGAGATGGGCCGCGAGGCGGTGCGTGCGCTGCTGGCGCAGCTCGAGCCGGTGCCTCAGGGCGGGGCGGCCGAGGCCTCCCGCATGTTGCTGCTGCCGCCGGGCGATCTGGTCGTCCGGGCGTCCGCTGCCGCCCCGAAGGCCGGCCCGGAAGCCGGCAATGAGGCCGTCTGACCCTTGTCGCGCCGCGCGCAGGAGGTGTTGACGGGCGCGCGGTTGGGTCCCTATCCTGCCGGCGTCTGAAACAGGTTAGGTTCGGGACGGTTGGCCCGGCCCCCGCTTCGCGGGTCCTTCCGTCGCCGAGGCGACGGCCCAAGACTGTCAAGGCGCGCGCATGGTGCGGGCGCCGATAGCATGGGCATGGACATCATGAAGCCGCGAATTTCCGTTCTCACACTTGCCGTCTCCGATCTCGAAAACGCGCTGTCCTTCTATCGCGATGGCCTCGGTCTGCCGACCGAGGGCATTGTCGGGCGCGAATTCGAACATGGCGCGGTCGCCTTCTTCGACCTGTCGGGCGGCCTGAAGCTCGCCATCTGGGCGCAGGACGATCTCGTCCACGACACCGGCCTGCCCAAGACCCCGATTTGTACCACCGCCGCCAGCATCGGGCATAACGTTCTGCGCCGCGAGGATGTCGACGAGATCATGCGCAAGGCGAAGGGCGCAGGGGCGAGGATCGTCAAGGAGCCGCAAGACACGTTCTATGGCGGCTATGCGGGCTATTTCACCGATCCCGACGGGCATCTTTGGGAAATCGTCTGGAACCCGCAGATGCTGCCGGCCGACTGACGCCGCCTCGGGCTTGGGCCCGTGCCGCGTGGATAACATCTGCCGGCACGGGTTCGCCGGCGCGCAGGGTCAGCACGCAAACGCCGGAGGAGGTGACGGCGACCGTGTGCTCGAACTGGGCGGAGAGCGAACCGTCGCGGGTGACCACGGTCCAGCCGTCGTCTTGCGTGCGCACGCTGCGCCGGCCCCGGTTGAGCATCGGCTCGATGGTGAAGACCATCCCCTCGCGCAGCGCCAGGCCGGTGCCCGGCTTGCCGTAATGCAGGATCTGCGGCTCCTCGTGCATCTCCCGGCCTATGCCGTGGCCGCAATATTCGCGCACCACCGAATAGCCGTTGCGCTTGGCGTGGCGCTCGATCGCCCAGCCGATATCGCCGAGCCTTGCGCCCGGGCGCACCGCGCCGATGCCCTTCCACATCGCCTCGAAGGTGGTGCGCACCAGGCGCCGGGCCGCCGGATTGACCTCGCCGACGAGGTACGTCTTGCTGCTGTCGGCGATGTAGCCGTTCTTCTCCAGCGTAATGTCGAAATTGACGATGTCGCCCGCGCGCAGCACCGCCTCGCGGGACGGCACGCCGTGGCAGACGACCTCGTTGACGGAGGCGTTCAGCACGAATGCGTAGCCGTACTGGCCCTTGCTGGCCGGCCGCGCGGCGAGATCCTCGATGATGAAGCGCTCGACCCGATCGTTGACCTCGAGCGTCGACAGGCCGGCCAGCGCCGTGCCGTCCAGCATCTCGAAGACGCGCGCCAGCAGCCGGCCGGATTCGGCGAGCAGCGCCAGTTCGCCAGGGTCCTTGGTCATGCGCCCGCCGGCTCAGCGGCCGCTTCGGGCGCGGCAACGCCGGCCGCGGCGAGCTCGCGCTGCATGATCTCGGAAAAGCTCAGCGCAGGGTTGGTCTCGCACAGCATGCCGATCCGGATCCAGTAGGCGGCCTGCGCGTTGATCGAGCGGTACGAGACCTTGCTCGCCCGCCGCAACTGGTCGTGCAGGTCCTCGTCGATGCTCACGATGCCCATCATGCCTCTCCAAATGATTCATATGCGTTTCGTATATATCGCATAGTGCGCGATGCCAAGCTCGGCCGGGCGCGTATCGACCGCTGCCGGCGCACGATTCGCTGCCGCGCCGCCGTGCCGGGCCTCGCTGGAGACCTGTGTTGATCAGGCCGCGAGCGCCGGTTTCCGCCGTCTTGGGAGCCCTTCGCGATGGATCGTAAATTTTGCTGTTGACCTCGGAGGTCTCTTGGCGTTCTATCTGAACAAACGTTTGTTCAAACGGTTTGCCCAACAGGTTTGATCGAGCGGTCGTTCAGGGTTTCACCGCAGCCGGCACGCAACCAGCCGCCGCTGGCGGTCGAACAGGGAGGTTCAGGGTGAGCAGTGAAACGCGGCTAGCGGAATTTGCGGAGATCGTCGGGGCCGGCAACGTTCTGACGGCTGAGGACGATCGCCGGCGATACGCCCATGACAAGCTCCCTTACGCCAATTTCCGGGCCCGGGCCGGCGCGCTGGTCGGTACGCTGCCCGGCGTCGTGGTGCGTCCCGGCACGGCCGACGAGGTGCAGCAGGTGGTGAAGCTGGCGGCCGAGGCCGGCCTGCCCGTCATCCCCTATGGCAGCGGCTCCGGCGTGCTCGGCGGCACCATCCCGCTCGGTGAGGAAGTGCTGATCGACATGCAGCGCATGGACCGGATCCTCGGCATCGATCCCGAGAATGCGCTGGTCACCGTCGAGGCCGGCATGAACGGCGAACTCTTTGAGGAGGCGCTGAACAAGCAGGGCTTCACGGCCGGCCACCTGCCGCAGTCGCTCACCATCTCCACCGTCGGCGGCTGGGCCGCCTGCCGCGGCGGCGGCCAGGAATCGAGCCGCTACGGCAAGATCGAGGACATCGTCGTCGGCCTCAAGGCGGTGCTGCCCGACGGGCGGATGCTCGAGGTCCGCCCGCTGCCCAAGCGCGCCACCGGCCCCTCGATCCGCGACCTGATCGTCGGCAACGAGGGCACGCTCGCCATCATCACCGAGCTGACGCTGCGCCTGTGGAAGCTGCCGGAGGCCGAGGAGGTGCTGGCCTTCGCGCTCCCCGACCGTCCTGCCGCGCTGGGCCTTGCCCGCCGCATCATGCAGGCCGGCCTGCATCCGCGCATCGTCCGCCTCTACGACGAGAAGGAGACGGCCTCGCGCACCGAAGGGATCGACGCCTATCGCGAGCGTCCGGTGATGGCCAATATCGTCCTGTGCGGCGAGCCGGGGCTGGTTGCGGCGGAAGCCGCGCTGGTGCGCGCCTTCGCCGCCGAGGCCGGGGCGGTGGAAACCGAGACGCGGCCGTTCGACGAATGGCGCGCGCACCGCTACAAGTCGATCAGCCAGCAATGGCAGGAGAAGGGCTTCTACAACGACACGATCGAGGTGACGGTCAACTGGTCGCGGGCGGCCGCCCTGTACGATGCGATCCGCGCGGCGGTGCCGGCGATCCATCCCGACGCCCATTTCAGCGCCCACTGGTCGCATGTCTATCCGGAAGGCGTCTGCCAGTACATGACGATCCGCCTGCCGCAGATGCCTCAGGACGAGGCGCTGCCGCTCCATGCAAGGCTCTGGGAGCTGCTGGAGGGCGAGACGCTCGCCCATGGCGGCTCCATCGCCCACCATCACGGGACCGGCCTGTTCCGCGGCCCCTGGATGGACGGCGAGCTCGGCGTCGGCATGGATGTGCTGCGGGCGGTGAAGGACGCCCTCGATCCGCAGAACATCTTCAACCCCGGCAAGCTCGGCCTGCCGCCGCGCGCCGGGGCCATCGACCCCTATCGCGACAGGATGGACCATGCCTGATCCGTTGCTGCTGGGCATAGACCTCGGCGCCGGTTCGCTCAAATCGACCGTGATCGACGGGACCGGCAAGGTCCATGGCGCGGCGTCTGCCGCCGTCGAGACCCTGGCGCCGTATCCCGGCTTCAGCGAGCAGGACCCGCTCGGCTGGCGCGCGGCGATGATCGACACCCTGGCGCAGTTGTGGCGCCAGGGCATCGACCCCGCGCGGATCAGGGGCATCGCCTTTACCGCCGGCGCCCATACCCATGTGCTGGAAGAGGCGGATGGCACGATCCTGCGCCCGGCCATCATGTGGAACGACCAGCGCTCGGGCCCCCAGGCGGCGGCGCTGCGCGAGAGCGACGGCGCTCGGATCCTGGAGCTTTCGGGCAACCAGGCGAGCCCCACCTGGACGCTGCCGCAGCTGGTCTGGGTGCGCGAGAACGAGCCGGAGCTGTTCGCCCGCATCCGCCGGATCCGGCCGGCCAAGGACTGGCTGCGCCGCCAGATCGACGGGAGCGACGCCACCGACATCACCGACGCGTGGGGCCTTATGCTGGCCGATGCCCGCTCCGCCGAAGGCGCCTGGTCGCACGAGCTCTGCCGCATCGCCGGGATCGATCCTTCCGTGCTGCCCCCGCTCGTCGGCTCGTGCGAGGTCACCGGAGCGGTGACGGCGGACGCCGCTGCCGCGACGGGGCTGGTCGCCGGAACGCCGGTCGTCTGCGGCACGTCGGACACCAATGCGGAGACCTTTTGCGGCGGCATGACCCGTCCCGGCCTCGGGGCGCTGAAGCTTGCGACCGCCGGCACCGTCTCCTCGCTGACGGCCTCCCCGTCCTTTTCGGCCAAGGTGATCCACTATCCGCATCTGGTGCCGGGCCACTGCTACACGATCCTCGGCACCAACTCCTGCGCCTCCGCCCATCGCTGGCTGCGCGACACGCTGTTTCCCGGCCTCGGCTTCGAGGGCATGGACACGGCCGCGCGCGCCGTTGCGGCCGGCAGCGACGGGCTGCTCTTCCATCCCTATCTCAACGGCGAGCGCAGCCCCTACTGGGACCCGGACCTGCGGGCCTCCTATGTCGGTCTCGGCTTCGCCCACGGGCCGGGCCACTTCGTGCGCGCGCTCTACGAGGGCATCGCCTACAGCCTGCGCGACTGCCTGGAGGTGCTGCGCGGGCTCGACATGGGCTTTTCGACGGCGCGGCTCGTCGGCGGCGGCACCCGCAGCGAGCTTTGGCAGCAGATCATCGCCGACGTCACCGGCCTGACGATCGAGATCCCCCGCGAGGGCGACGCCTCCTTCGGCGCCGCACTCGTTGCCGGCATGGGCGCCGGCGTGTTTGCCGACACGAAGGCCGCCGCGGCGGTGATCGGGGTGGCGGCGACCCGGCATCCGGACCGCCGGGCGCTGCAGCGCTACGAGGAGGGGTTCGCGCTCTACCGCGAAACCAAGGAGGCGCTGACGCCCGTCAATCACCGCATCGTCGCAGCCGGCAGGGGAGGAAACTGATGGCCGAAGTGAGCCTGCGCAAGCTGCGCAAGACCTATGGCGGAGTGGTCGCCGTCGAGGGCGTCAGTCTCGACATCGCCCGCGGCGAGCTGATCGTCCTGCTCGGCCCCTCGGGCTGCGGCAAGTCGACGACGCTGCGCATGGTCGCCGGGCTGGAGAGCATTTCCGGCGGCGAGCTCTTCATCGGCGAGCGCAACGTGACCCAGCTGGAGCCGAAGGATCGCGACATCGCGATGGTGTTCCAGAACTATGCGCTCTACCCGCACAAGACCATTCGCGCCAATCTCGGCTTCGGCCTGAAGATGCGCGGCATCGATGCCGCCGAGACGGTGCGGCGGGTGGACGAGGTCGCCGAGATGCTGGCGATCACCCATCTGCTCGACCGCAAGCCGCGCCAGCTCTCCGGCGGCCAGATGCAGCGCGTCGCGCTCGGCCGGGCGCTGGTGCGCAATCCGGCGGTGTTCCTGCTCGACGAACCGCTGTCCAATCTCGACGCCAAGCTGCGCGTGCGCATGCGCGAGGAGATCGCCCTGCTGCAGAAGCGCATCGGCAAGGCGATGATCTACGTCACCCACGACCAGACCGAAGCGATGACGCTGGCCGACCGCATCGTCATCATGCGCGACGGCCATGTGCAGCAGATCGGCGCGCCGCTCGAGGTCTACGACCGGCCGCAGAACGTCTTCGTCGCCGGCTTCATCGGCTCGCCGGAGATGAACCTCTTCCCGGCCGAGATCGCCAACGGGCGCCTGCGCATGGGCCCGTCCGCCGAGATGAGCCTGCCGGCCCCGGCCGGCGCGCCCGATGGTCCGGTGACCGCCGGTCTTCGGCCGGAGGCGATGCATGTGGCGCCGCAGGGTTTGCCCTTTGCGGTGCGGGCGGTCGAGCAGCTGGGGTCTCAGACCCTGCTGATCGGCTCCATCGGCGATCTGTCGCTGCGCGTCATGGAGGGGCGGCGCGACGACATTCGGGCGGGCGACACGGTGGCGGTCTCCGCCGACCCGTCCGCCATCCACCTGTTCGACCGGGAGACGGAACAGCGGCTGGCAACGACCGCTTCTGCGGCGCCGGCGCACGCGTGAACTGAACCACCGCGGCAAAGGACGCGGGGAACCTTGGGAGGAAACCATGAAGGACACTGGAAAGAACTCTGGACAGTCTCGCCTCATTACCCGTCGCCAGACGCTGCAGGGCGCCGGCGTGTTGGGCCTCGGGCTTGCGCTGTCGGGCCTCGCGGCTCCGGCCGTCCGGGCGCAGGGGCGCAAGGAAATCCGCTTCCTGAACTGCGAGACGGGCAAGGACACGCTCGCCTTCTTCGACAGGATCGCGAAAGAGTACCAGGAGAAGACCGGCATCGAGGTGCGGGTGGATTCCGTGCCGCTCGGCGAGGCCTTCACCAAGATCACCAACGGTATCCGCAGCGGCACGCCCTATGACGTCGCCAATGTCGGCTTCATCGGCCACGTTCTGCTGCTGGCCGACCAGGGTCAGATCGTGCCGCTGAACGAGCTGACCGACCCGTACGAGTGGGGCAACAACATCCTCTTCCCGATGGATGGCAAGGTCTACTGGTACCCGTTCGACTACAACCTCTCGGTGATCTACTACCGCAAGGACCTGTACGAGAAGCTGGGCCTGTCGCTGCCCGACACCTGGGACCAGTTCGTCTCCAACTGCCAGGCCACCATCGAGGGTCGCCGCAAAGGCTGCATCTTCCCGATCGGCTCGAACGGCGCCACCAACTGGATGTCCGTCGCCTTCATGTGGGCGGAAGGGGTGAAGCTCTTCGACGATCAGTGGAACGTGACGCTGGATGCCGAAGGCATGAAGTCGAAGGCGGCCGCCTATCTCGACTTCATGGAGAAGCTCTACCCGACCATGCCTCCCGGGGCGATCCAGGCCGACTACGCGACCGTCCTGTCCAACGTCGTCGGCGGCACCGTCGCGCACGGCCCCTATGCCGGCCGCGTGCTGGAAGCGGCGGAGCGCGACAACCCGCAGGTGGCGGAAAACCTCGGCATCATGCCGTACATGGACAGCGCCGGCAAAAACAAGGCCGTCAGCCACGGCTATGACGGCTGGGTGGTACTGAAGACCGACAATACCGGCCCGGCCATGGAGTTCATGCGCTGGATGACGACCGACCGCCTGGTCGACTTCCTGCACACCGCGCCGGTGCACTTCCAGCCGGCCCGCCTCGACATCTACGACAATGACCAGTGGCGCTCGAACCCCTTGATCACGAAGTATGCCGACCAGATCGAGGTGATGCGCAAGATGGTCACCGACGACGAGATGCTGGTGACCTCGATCGACACGCAGGGCCCGGCCCCGGACATCCGCCCGGGCAAGGTCTTCGAAGGCTTCGTCATGCCGGAGATGCTGCAGGACAAGCTGATCAAGGGCATGTCCTCCACCGAGGCGGTGGAAAAGGCCGCGGCCCGCATGCGCGAGCTCATCAAGTAACGCGATCCCGACGCCGACAGATGCGCGGACGGTCCCATGCGCCGTCCGCGCATCGACAGGCCCGCAGGCGGTGCAAGACCCGCCTGCGGGCTCCCCGACCGGACAAAGGGTGCCAAGAATGACCCGCTGGATGTTGCCCGCCTTCCTTGCCGTGGGCGTGCTCGTGACACTGCTGCTGATCGTCGGCCCGGCCCTTTACGCCGTGTCGCTCAGCTTCTTCGACCTGCCGTCCCTGACCTCCGACCCGGTCTGGGTGGGTCTTGCGAAATACCAGGCGGTGCTGGCGAGCGCGGAGTTCTGGCGCGCGCTGTGGAACGGCATCGTCTATGCGGGCCTTGCCATCGTCCTGCAGGTGGTGCTCGGCATCGGCTTCGCGCTGATCCTGCACCAGCCCTTCCGCGGCCGCGCGCTGGTGCGCGGGCTCGCCTTCCTGCCCTATCTCCTGCCGACCGTGATCGCGGTGCTGACCTTCAAGTGGATGGTCGACGGCTCGCTCGGCATCGTCACCATCCTGATGGACGAGTGGGGCCTGCCGCCGATCTACTGGTTCGAGACCGAGCAGGCGGCGATGATCTCGGTGATCCTGGTCTCGGTGTGGCTGTGGACGCCCTTCGTCACCACCACGTTCCTGGCCGGCCTGCAGACCGTGCCGACCCAGCTCTACGAGGCCGCGCGCGTCGACGGTGCCGGGCCGATCCGCCGCTTCTTCCACATCACCCTGCCGGTGCTGCGGCCGATCCTGACCGTCATCATCCTGCTGCGCGGGGTGTGGATGTTCAACAAGTTCGACGTGATCTGGCTGACCACGGGCGGCGGCCCCGTCGGGGCGACGGAGCACCTGCCGATCCTGTCCTACCGCACGGCCTTCACGCTCTACGACATCGGCACGGGTGCGGCGATCGCCACGATCTCCTTCCTGTTCCTGTCGCTGGCCGTCTTCCTGTATTTCCGCGTGTTCCCGATGGAGGACGACGCATGACACCCGCAATCCGGCGGCCGGCAGCGCGTGTCGGCCTGTATTTCGCCGCCTTCGCCATCGCGCTCTACAGCGCTTTTCCGATCTACTGGATGGTGTCGTCGTCGCTGCGCCCGACGCAGGAACTGCTGCTCAATCCCTCGCTGATCCCCAGCGAGCTGACGCTGCAATACTATTACAGCCTGCTCGCCCAGACCGACTATCCGCGGCAGTTCCTCAACAGCCTGATCGTTGCCGTCGCCACGGTGGCGCTGACCATGGTCCTGTCGGTGATGATCGCCTATGGCGTCACCCGCCAGCGGATCCGCGGCAAGAAGGCGATCATCGCCGGCATGCTCTATGCCTACATGTTCCCGCCCCTGCTGCTGGCGATCCCGCTCTATGCGATGTTCACGAAAGTCGGCCTCAACGACACGCTGTTCTCGCTGGTGATCTCGCATCTGACCATGACCATGCCGCTCGGCGTCTGGTTCCTGTGGGGGTTCTTCAAGGCGATGCCCTTCGAGCTGGAAGAGGCGGCGATGGTCGACGGCTGCACCCGGCTCGGCGCCTTCCTGCGGGTGGTGCTGCCGCTCTCCGTGCCGGGGCTGGTGACGGTGGCGATCTTCGCCTTCCTGCTGTCCTGGACGGACTACACCTTCGCGCTGGTGATGATCGGCTCCGACGTCAACAAGACCGTGCCGCTCGGCCTTGCCTCGATGATCGGCGCGTTCGACCTGCGTTGGGGCGACGTGATGGCCGGTTCGACGCTGATCGCCCTGCCGCTCTTTATCGCCTTCATCCTGCTCTCCCGCTATTTCGTGCAAGGCCTGACGGCCGGCGCGGTGAAAGGATAATCGAAGATGGCCCTGCGCATTCTCGGCGCGCCCCAGCGCTACGTCCAGGGACCCGGCGCGGTCGACACGCTGGCGGAGGAGGTCGAGCGGCTCGGCGGCGGGCCGGTCGCGGTCGTCATCGACCCGGTTGCCCGCGAGCTGCTGGGCGAGCGGATCACCAGTGCCCTGCCGGGTGCAAGGCTGCTGGCCTTCGGCGGCGAATGCACCGGTGCCGAGATCGAGGCGCGCGCCGCCGAAATCGGCGAGGCGCGGCTCATCCTCGGCATCGGCGGCGGCAAGGCCATCGACACGGCCAAGGGCGCGGCGATCCTGCGGGACCTGCCGGTCGGAATCGTCCCGACCATCGCCTCCAACGACAGCCCGACCAGCCATATCGCCGTCGTCTATACCGCCGGCCATGCGGTCGAGGGCGTGCGCCACATGCGGGCCAATCCCTCGCTGGTTCTCGTCGATACCGCGGTGATCGCCTCGGCGCCGCGCCGGTTCCTGGCCGCCGGCATCGGCGATGCCATGTCCAAGCCCTACGAACTCGCCGGCGCTCTTGCAGGCGGAGGCCTCAACTTCTTCGGCGGCACGCCGACCGAACTGACCAAAGCCATCGTCGGCCGGGCGCGGGAGATCCTGCTCGCCGATGGCGAGGCGGCCATGGCGGCGCTCGAACCGGATGCGGCCTTCGAGCGGGTGGTGGAGGCCTCGATCCTTCTCAGCGGTCTCGCCTTCGAAAGCGGCGGCCTGTCCATCGCCCATTCCATGGTGCGCGGCTTCTCGGTGATGCCGCAGCTCGCGCACCTGCTGCATGGCGAGATGGTGGCGCTCGGCACGCTGACCCAGCTGGCCGTGGGCCAAGGCAGCGCGCGGGAGATCGCCGAGCTCGCCGGCTTCTTCCGCCGGATCAAGCTGCCGGTGTCCTTTGCCGCCTTCGGATTGAGCGACGAGGCCGACTTCCGGCGGATGGCGGAGGTGTCGCTGACGGCGCCTTACGCCGGCAACTACATGCGCCGGCTGGGGCCGGACGATCTGGTCGAGGCGATGCGCAGCCTCGACCGGATGTGACGCGAACAGCGCGGCTTCGGGGCAGGATCATGCGCAAGGCCATCGTGACGGGCGGGGGAACCGGGATCGGGCGGGCAACGGCCGAATATCTGGCGCAGCGCGGCTGGCAGGTGACGGCGGCCGGGCTGGAGCGCGACGCTGACTTTCCTTCAGAGATCGCCTTTGCCGACTGCGACATCACCGACGCGGATGCGCGGGCCGCGCTGTTCTCGGAGGCGGGAGAGCTGCACGGCCTCGTCAACTGCGCCGGCGTCATCCGCTTCGACGACGAGTGGACCGAGGACGGGTTCCGCAAGGTGATGGAGATCAATGTCGGCGGCAGTTTCGCGGTCGCCAATGCCGCCCTGCCGGCGCTGGAGCGGGCTGGCGGCGCGGTGGTCAACATCGCCTCCATGTGGAGCTGGTTCGGCAATTCGGCCGCCCCCGCCTATTCGGCGAGCAAGGGCGCGGTGTCCTCCATGACCCGTTCGCTGGCGGTGGCCTGGGGCGGACGCGGAGTTCGCGTCAACGCGGTCGCGCCGGGCTGGGTCGACACCAGGCTCTCGGCCCGGGCGAAGGCCGATCCGGTACGCGGCCCGCGCATCGCCGCACGCATTCCGCTCCAGCGCTGGGCGGATCCGGCCGAGATCGCGGCGGTGATCGCCTTCCTGCTGTCGCCGGAAGCCTCTTATGTGCACGGTGCGATCATTCCTGTCGACGGCGGCTATCTCGCGGCCTGACGCCTGTGCCCGGTCGGAAGGTCAGAAGATCAGCATGAGGATGCCGATCACGACCACCAGGCCGACGATAAAGATGAAGCCGACGGTTCCGCCAATGAACTTGAGCATGGTGCCTCTCTGTGGGTGCTGTCATGGGTGTTGCCATGTCAACGCGCCAGTCGCCGGATTGTTTCGAAGAAATCCGGAATGGTTCGCCGCCCACATCAGTGGGCGCTGAAGCCTGACCTCAATCTTCGGATGTGGACGGGGCTGGAAAACCGACCAGGGATTGCCGATACTGACCCGGTGCCCAAGGGACGCCGGAACCGCGTATGGACCTTTTCTCGCCGCTTGCCGCCATCGTCGCCGTCAATCTCGCCGCGTGGATCACGCCGGGCCCGAACATGCTTGCGGTGATCGCCGCCTCGCTCGCCGGAGGCCGCGTCCAGGGTATCGCCACCGGTGCCGGGCTGGCGGCCGCGGCCACGCTCTGGGCGCTGGCGGCGGTTCTCGGCGTTGCGACGATGTTCGAGCTGTTCCCGCAGGTTGCGGTCGTGCTGAAGCTGGCAGGGGCCGCCTATCTGGTCTGGCTCGGGGCGAGGTCGCTGCGGACCGCCCTTCGGCAGGGCGCGAACATGGAGACCGCCCGCCTTCCATCTTTGTCCCTTCTCCGCGCCTTCCGCACCGGCTTTCTCGTCAGCATGACCAATCCGAAGGCGGCGCTGTTCTTCGGCTCGGTGATGACGGCCTTCGTTCCCGTGGCCGCGCCGGGCTGGTTCCTGGCCGCCATCGTCGCGCTTTGCGGGGTGCTCGCCGTCCTTCTGCACGCGATCACGGCGACGGTCTTTTCCACGGGTGTGGCGCTGCGTGCCTTCGCGCGCGGCAGGCGCTGGATTTCCGGCCTGTTCGGCATCGCCTTCCTTGCCACGGGCGCGATGGTGGCGCATGCGGCGCTGCGCCGGGGCTGAACAGGGCCGTGCTTGCCGCCGGGGGGCAAAGCGGCGATAAGCGGCGTCTTGCTGTCACGCCGTACCGGAAAGGGCCGCTCATGTCCGTGTTTTTCGAGGAACTGGACTATCGCCCGACGGCGATCGGGGCGGTGTCCCTGCGCCGCCGCCGCGACATGCGGCTGGGCGGCGATGTCTACGAGATCAAGCTCGGCGACGAGTTCCTGATGTCGAGCTTCTTCACCGTCTCCGAGATCGCGCTCGCGCGGCTCGGCCTCGATGCGGTGTCCGGTGCGCGCCCGGACGTGGTGGTCGGCGGGCTGGGCCTCGGCTACACGGCAAGGACCGTGCTGGAGCGGCAGGAGACGGGCTCGCTCGTCGTCGTCGAGATGCTCGAGCCGGTGATCGACTGGCATCGCAACGGCTTGCTGCCGCTAGGGGCCGGGATCGTCGCCGATCCGCGCTGCCGTCTGGTACAGGGCGACTTCTTTGCCATGGCCGCCGGTGAGAAGGGTTTCGATCCGCAAGTCCCGGGGCGGCGGTTCGACGCGATCCTGCTCGACATCGACCATTCCCCGGAGGCGCTGCTCGACGCGCGCAGCACCAGCTTCTATCGCCCGGCAGGTCTCGAGGCGATGGCACGCTGGCTGAAGCCGGGAGGCATTTTCGGTCTGTGGTCCAACGAGGCGCCGGATGCCGCCTTCACCGCACGCCTTGCCTCGGTCTTCGCCGAGGCCTGGGCGGAACCCGTCACCTTCGCCAACCCCTTGCAGGACGAACCGTTCACCCAGACGGTCTATCTCGCCCGGCAGGAGGGCGGCTGACGCAGCCTCCGGGGTCGAGAGGATTGAGGGGCCGGGATGGGCTGAATTGATTCACGTTTTTGAATCAAGGCGATGACCGAAAACCGCCTGATGGCCTGCAGACTCATGTTGCGTTTGTTCTTATTTTGTTCTTTCATTCGGCATGCAATACACGTTGCCGCTCGTTGCCGACACCCGCCTTGCGCGGGTTCACGGACTGCTGCTTGCCCGGTTCGGTCCGGTGCCGGAGTTCTACCGGCTCGACCCGGTGAGCCAGCTCGTCTTCGCGATGCTGAGCGGCCGGACACGGGATGTCGTCGCCATGGAAGTCTTTGCAGCGCTGGCCCGCAGGATGGGTGCCTGGGAGCGGCTGGCGGAAACGGCGGCGAGCGAGCTGGAGGCCATGATCGCCGGGGTGACCTTTGCCGAGCGCAAGGCGCGGCAGATCCCGGCGGCCTTGCGCGAGATCGCGGCCCGGCGCGGACGGCTGGAGCTGGAGTTTCTGGCCGGCTGGCCGGTGGAGGAGGGGCGGGTCTGGCTGGAGAGCCTGACCGGCGTCGGCCCCAAGACCAGCATGGCGGTGCTCGGCCTCAGCACGCTGAACCGCCGGGTGCTGATGGTCGACACGGCTCATAACCGGGTCGCCTGCCGGCTGGGCCTCGTGCCGGCGCGGGCCGACATTGCCCGCGCCACGCGGCTGCTCAATCGTCAGTTGCCTGCCGTATGGACCGCCGACGACACGCAGACCCACCATTTCCTGATGCAGGGGCTGGGCCGCAGCCATTGCCGGTACAGGGAACCCGCCTGCCCGGACTGTCCGTTGTGCCGTCTCTGCCGGTCGGTGCCGGAGGGGCGGGCATGAGGACCGGGGAGACGCTGGCGGCGCTGCGCGCCCGCATCAAGGCGGGCGGACTGGACGAGACCCCGGCCTGGCCGGCGGTCGAGCTGGAGGGGGAGATGGGGACGCAAAGCACGGTCCTGCCCGGCGGGCTGGCGAGCGGCGCACTGCACGAGCTGCAGCCGGCGACGCCGGCTGATGTCGGGGCGGCGACCGGGTTTGCGCTGGGCCTTGCCTCGCGGCTGCTGGCGCGCCGTCCCGGCCCGCTCCTGTGGGGGCTGCCGTCGACGCGGGGCTGGCGCGAAGGGCAGCTCTACCCGGTCGGGCTTGGCGCCTTCGGCATCGATCCGGATCGGGTGATCCAGGTCGAGGTGAGGAAGACCGCCGACCTCCTGTGGAGCCTGGAGGAGGCGCTGGACCATCCCTCGCTTGCCGTCGTCGTCGGCCTGCTGCCCGAAGGCGACCGGCTCTACGACTTCACGGCGAGCCGAAGGCTGGCGATGCGCGCTGCCCGCCACGGGGCGACAGTGCTGCTGCTGGGGGCGGCGCCGGTCTTCGACATGGCAACGGCCGCCTCCACCCGCTGGTCGCTGGCGGCGCTGGCAAGCCGGCCGGTGCCTCACGTCGGTCAGGCGGTGCCGGGTCTTGGCCCGCCGCGCTGGCAGGCCCGGCTGGTGAAATCGCGCAAGGGTCTCCTGGATGCCTGGGATCTCGAGTGGAACCATGAAACGCTGTCTTTCCGTCTGGCTGCCCCGCTGGCCGACAGAGCGCCGCTCCGCCGGGCCGGTCGGCTCTCGCGGCGGCCGACTGCCGCCTGACGAGGCCGGACCTCTCGTGCTCTCCGTGCTGGAGCAGAACGGGGCCAGGGTCAGCGCGGTCAACGCGCCCGCCGCCGCGCTCGGCCTTGTGCCGGGCATGCCGCTGGCGGATGCGCGGGCAATCCATCCCGCGCTCGGCGTCGCGCCTGCCGATCCGGACGGCGATGCGCAAGGACTGCGCCGGCTCGCCCTGTGGTGCCAGCGCTACAGCCCGCTCACCCGCATCGATGCGCCGGACGGGGTGTCCATCGACATTGCCGGCTGCGCCCATCTGTTCGGCGGCGAAGAGGCGCTGATGGCGGATCTCGCAGACCGGCTGCATGGCTTCGGGCTGACCGCCAGGCTTGCGCTTGCGCCGACGCTGGGGGCCGCCTGGGCCCTTGCCCGCTATGGCGGCACGCAGATGGTGCAGGTGGCGCCCGGCGAGACGGGCGAGGTGCTGGCGCCGCTGCCCGTTGCGGCCCTTCGCATCGAGGCGGACACGGTGCGCGCGCTGGAGCGACTCGGCCTCGACCGGATCGGCCTTCTTGCCGGCAAGCCGCGCGCGCCGCTCGCCGGCCGCTTCGGCCCGCTGCTGGTCCAGCGGCTCGACCAGGCCTTGGGGCGCGAGGGCGAACGGTTCGACCCCGTCGAGGCCGCCCCCGTCTACCGGATTGCCCGCAACTTCGCCGAGCCGGTCGTCACGCTGGAGGCCATCGGCGAGGTGGCGGCGCGGCTCACCGGCGAGCTTGCCGAGATGCTGCAGGGCCTCGGCAAGGCGGCGCGGCGGCTGGAACTGGCGCTCTATCGCGTCGACGGCTGGCGCGAGGCGCTGGAGCTGCGCATCACCCGGCCGAGCAACGATGCCCCGCATCTTTTGCGCCTGCTGGGCGAGCGGCTCGACCGGCTGCGCGATCATGCCGGGTTCGGCTTCGAGGCAGCCGTGCTCTCCGCCTTCGAGGTGGAGCGCGCCGAGGCGGTGCAGGCGGTGCTGTCGGGGCGCGAGCACAGCCCTCCGCCGCCGGGCGATCTCGACCGGCTGCTTGACCGGCTGGTCAATCGCTTCGGGCCCGAGCGCGTCTCCCGCTTCGCGCCGCGCGAGAGCCATGTGCCGGAGCGCTCCTGCCATCCGGTTTCCGCGCTTGCTCAGGCGGCCCGCCAAGACTGGGCCGCCCATGGCCGGGCCCTGCACGGCGGCACCGCGCTTGCCCGCCCGCCGCTGCTGTTTGCCCGGCCCGAGCCGGTGGAGGTGCTGGTGGAGATGCCGGACAAGCCGCCGGCGCGCTTCGAGTGGCGGCGCACCGCGCACCGGATCGTGCGGGCGGAAGGGCCGGAGCGGATCGCGCCGGAATGGTGGGCCGGCGGCGAGGCCAACCGGCTGACCCGCGACTATTACCGCGTGGAGGACACGGAAGGGCGGCGCTTTTGGCTGTACCGCGAAGGGCTCTATGACCGGCCCGGCGATACGGTGAGCTGGTTCGTCCATGGGCTGTTCGCATGACGGCGGCCTTCGCGGAGCTGGTAGCGACCAGCAATTTCAGCTTCCTGCGCGGCGCCTCGCATGCGGCGGAGCTGGTGGAGACGGCGGCCCGGCTCGGCCTTGCCGCCATCGGCATCGCCGACCGCAACACACTGACCGGCGTCGTGCGGGCGCATGTGGCCGCACGCGAGCATCCCATTCGCCTGATCGTCGGCGCGCGGCTGGTGCTGCGCGACGGGTTCGAACTGGTCGTCCATCCGCAGGACCGGGAGGCCTATGGCCGGCTGAGCCGGCTGCTCACCCTCGGCAACCGGCGGGCGCCGAAAGGAGAATGCCATCTCGACTTCGCCGATCTCGGCGCGCTCGGGGAGAGGCAGCAGCTGATCGTCCTGCCGCCGCGTTGGCCCGACGCCGCCTTTGCCGCACGCCTTGAGGAGCTGGGGCGCCGGTTCCCCGATGCTGTTTCGCTGGCGCTGTCGCCGGCCCATCGCGGCGACGACAGGGCCCGTTTCGACCGTCTGGCGGAGCTTGCCGAGGCCTGCCGTACGCCGCTGATCGCCACCAACGACGTGCTCTACCATGTGCCCGAGCGCCGCCCCTTGCAGGACGTGCTCACCTGCATCCGCGAGCATGTGACCATCGACGCGGCGGGCTTCCTGCTGGAGCCGAATGCGGAGCGGCACCTGAAGCCGCCGCAGGAAATGGCGCGGCTCCTGTCCGGCTACGAGGACGCGCTGGAGCGCAGCCTGGAGATTGCCGATGCGTGCCGGTTCAGCCTCGATGAGTTGAAGCCGCATTATCCGGACGAGCCGGCGGGCGAGAGCGCGACGCCACAGCAGGAGCTGGAGCGGCTGGCTTGGCTGGGCGCCGGCAACCGGTTCCCGCAAGGCATTCCATCGGGTGTACATGCGAATATCGCGCACGAATTGCGGCTGATCGGTGAGCTCGGCTATGCCTCCTATTTCCTCACCGTCTACGACATCGTCCGCTTTGCCCGCAGCCAGGATCCGCCGATCCTGTGCCAGGGGCGCGGCTCCTCGGCCAACTCTGTCGTCTGCTATTGCCTCGGCATCACCTCGGTCAATCCGACCGAGATCGACCTTTTGTTCGAGCGCTTCGTGTCGGCGGAGCGGGGCGAGCCGCCGGATATCGACGTCGATTTCGAGCACGAGCGGCGCGAGGAAGTGATCCAGTATATCTACGCCCGCTATGGCCGCGAGCGTGCCGGCCTTGCCGCCACGGTGATCCGCTACCGCGCCCGCAGCGCCGTCAACGACGTCGGCAAGGCCATGGGCCTGTCGACCGACGTGGTCGGCGCCATGTCCGGCCTGATCTGGGGCTGGTCGGGGAGCGCGCCGGCGGACGGCGAGATCCGCCAGGCCGGGCTCGATGCGCGCGATCCTCGCCTGACGCAGACGATCCGCCTCGTCCGCCAGTTGATCGATTTCCCGCGTCACCTGTCGCAGCATGTCGGCGGCTTCGTCATCACCCGCGAGCGCCTCGACGAGGTGGTGCCAATCGCCAATGCGGCGATGGAGGACCGCACCGTGGTGGAGTGGGACAAGGACGATCTCGATGCGCTCGGCATCCTCAAGGTGGATGTGCTGGCACTCGGCATGCTGACCTGCCTGCGCAAGAGCTTCGACCTGCTGCGCGGCCATTACGGGCGGGACATGGGGCTGGCCAGCGTGCCGCGCGACGACCCGGCGACCTATGCGATGATCCAGAAGGCCGACACGATCGGCGTCTTCCAGATCGAAAGCCGGGCGCAGATGTCGATGCTGCCGCGCCTCAGGCCTGCAAACTTCTACGACCTCGTCATCCAGATCGCCATCGTCCGGCCCGGCCCGATCCAGGGCAACATGGTCAATCCCTATCTGCGCCGGCGCAAGGGGGTGGAGCAGGTCGACTATCCCTCGCCCGAGCTTGCTGCGGTGCTGGAGAAGACGCTGGGCGTGCCGCTGTTCCAGGAACAGGCGATGAAGATCGCCATCGTCGGGGCCGGGTTCTCGCCGGACGAGGCGGACAAACTGCGCCGGGCGATGGCCTCCTTCCGCAACATCGGCACGATCGAGCAGTTCCGCGAGAAATTCGTCGCCGGCATGATCGCGAAAGGCTATCAGCCCGACTTCGCCGCCCGCTGCTTCGAGCAGATCAAGGGCTTCAGCGATTACGGCTTTCCCGAAAGCCATTCGGCAAGCTTCGCCCTGCTCGCCTATGCCTCGTCCTGGCTCAAGTGCCATTACCCGGAGGTCTTCGCCTGCGCCCTGCTGAACTCACAGCCGATGGGTTTTTATTCCTCTGCCTCCATCGTGCGGGACTTGCGCGCCCATGGCGGCCGCGTGCTGCCGGTGGATGTCAACCACAGCGACTGGGACCACACGCTGGAGGCCGATGAACCTCCCGTCCGCAAGACGGGGGCTGAGGGTGGCAATGCCTTCGCCCTGCGGCTCGGCCTGCGCCAGGTCGACGGGTTGGGCGAGGAGGCGGGGCAGGCGCTGGTTGCCGCCCGCGGCATGGGCTTTGCGGATCTCGCCGACCTGCATGGCCGCGCCGGCCTCGACAGCCGGGTACTGGTGGCGCTCGCCAATGCCGATGCCTTCCGCTCGCTCGGCCTCGACCGGCGGCAAGCCCTGTGGGAGATCAAGGGGCTGGCCGGCCGGCTCGGCCGTGCTGCCCGCCAGGACGACCTGCCGCTGTTCGGCGGGCGGTTGGGACTGGCCTCGCTTGCCGCGCGGGAAGAGCAGGTGGCACTGCCGTCCATGCGCCCGGGCGAGCATGTGGTGGAGGATTACGCAAGCCTGCACCTGTCGCTGAAGGCGCATCCCTTCGTCTTCCTGCGTGAGCAACTCGGTGCCCGCCGTAGCTTGCGCGCGGCCGATCTCGAGACGCTGGGCAACGGCCGGTTCGTGCGGGTCGCCGGTCTCGTGCTGGTGCGCCAGCGGCCGCAGACCGCCAAGAACGTCACCTTCCTGACGCTGGAGGACGAGACGGGCATCGCCAATATCGTGGTCTGGAGCCGGATCTTCGAGCGCAGCCGCCGCATCGTCATGGGTGCGCGTGCGGTGATGGTGGATGGCGCGATCCAGAAGGAGGACGGCGTCATCCATGTGGTGGCGCGGCAGCTCACCGACATCACGCCGGAGCTGATGGTCTCGCTTTCGAAGGAGCCGCCGTCGCAGGAGGGTCCGAAGCTTTCGGCAGCGAGCCTGTGGCGGCACCCGCGCGACACCCGCGTCCTGCCGAAGGGACGGAACTTCCACTGACGGCGGGTGCCCCGGCGCTCCGTCCCGCTCAGTCGGCGGAGCGCCGGAGTGTGTAATGCGATATGCCGTGCTCGCCCGCAGTGGCAGTCACGCTGCCGAGGCCGCAGGCCGGAAGATCGAGGCCCTGCAGCAGGTTCTCGCCCTTGCCCATCACCACGGGCGCGACCGCAAGATGCATCTCGTCGACGAGGCCGGCCTGCAGATATTGGCGCAAGGTCGAAACGCCGCCGCCGACCCGCACGTCCCGGTCGCCGGCCACGGCCCTTGCGCGCTCCAGCGCCGCATGGATGTCGTCGGTGACGAAATGAAACACCGTACCGCCCTTCATCTCTAAACTGGCGCGCGGGTGACGGGTCAGCACGAAGACCTCGGTGTGGAAGGGCGGAGCGTCGCCCCACCACCCCTTCCAGCTGTCGTCCGGCCAAGGACCGCGCACGGGGCCGAACATGTTCCGTCCCATGATCCAGGCACCGACACTCTCGAAGCTGCGGGCGACGAAATCCTCGTTGATGCCGGGAGTGCCGCCGTCTTCACCCAGTACGCGGCGGCGGAAGCTCGGCGTGTCGAACATCCATTGGTGCAGGCCCTCGGCGCCGATGCCGACAGGTGCCTCCGACCCCTGGTCGGGTCCCGCGCCATAGCCGTCGAGCGACAGGGTGAAGCAGTGAACGCGAAGCTTGGACATGAGGCCCTCCGAACCGATTGCAAGATGAAAGCAGTTGTGTTGTGCCACGACTGATCCTAGATTGCAACCGGTTTTGATGGAGGCTGCATGCAGGACATCGAGCGAAGGTCGGGGTGCCCGATCAATCTGGCGATGGAAGTGCTGGGGGATCGCTGGAGCCTCGTCGTCATCCGCGACATGATGTTCGGCAATCGCCGGCATTTCCGCGAGTTGCTGACCCGCTCGGAAGAGGGGATCGCCTCCAACATCCTGGCGGCCCGGCTGAAGCGGCTCGTCGCGCTCGGCCTCGTCACGAAGCGTGAGGATCCGAGCCACAGCCAGAAGGCGATCTACAGCCTGGCGGAACCGGCGATCCAGCTGGTGCCCGTGCTGGCGGTGCTCGGCGCCTGGGGACGCAGGCACCTGCCGGTCAGCGAGGAGCTGTCGATCCGCGCGCAGCTGCTGGAGGAGGGCGGCGAGCCGATGTGGAGCGCCTTCATGGACGACCTGCGCCGCCTGCATCTGGAGGACCCCGTCGCCGGCGCGAACGGAGCCATCGTTTCGCCGGTTCTGGCGGATCTCACCAAGGCCTACGAGGCCGTGCGGGCGCGAACGGCGCCTGCCGGATAGGGCTGCCTTCCGGCCGTCTCGCCGCCGCCTGGCTCCTGCCGCAAGTCTCGCGAAAACAAAAGGCTGGCGGGGTGCTGCCCGCCCGCCGCGCACCCCTGCCCGACAAGCTTTGCTTCGGCTCTGCCCAGCCGTGGCATACGGCAGTGAACATTTAGCCGGATCTCCTGCCCTAGGTGTTCTTGACAACGTTATCATTCGAGTGCTAGTGCCCATGACAACGTTGTCATGACGTGACCATGAACGCCGCTGGGACGTCGCCGCGGAACGGCGCTGGGACGCGGTAATCGCCGGACTGAGAGAGCGGCTCAGCGATCTGCGGCTGCATGATGCGGCAACCGGATCTGGGAGATGCGGCGAAGGCCGTGCGAGGGATGGAATGATGCGGGAAGACGGGAGCCTCGAGGCAAGCGCTGCGCAAGGCGTCGGCGGTCCGGACCTCGGCCTGTCGCCGGAGCGCGGTGAACTGGCCCTGCCGGTCCTGACCATGGACGAGGCGGCTTTCGACGCGAATGTCGACGCGATGTTCGACTACGTCTCCAAGGCCGGCGTCTCCATCGCCCCGCATGCCAAGACGCCAATGTCCCCCGACCTGTCGCAGCGCCTGCTGGATCGCGGTGCCTGGGGTCTTTCCGTCGCCAACCTGCAACAGGCGCGCGTATTCCTGGAACACGGCGCTCGCCGCCTGCTCGTCGCCAACCAGCTCGGCGGCCGCCGCTCGGCCGAGCGGTTCGCCGCGCTCCTGCAGCGCTGGCCCGATGCGGTGCTCGTCTTCTTCGCCGATTCGCCCGAGAGCCTTGAGGTGATCGATCATGTCGGCCGCACCGCCGGCCGCAACGCGCCGGTCCTGGTCGAAGTCGGGGCAGGCCGCGCCGGGGCGCGCAGTCTCGATGCCGCTTGCGCCGTGATCGAGGCCGCATCCCGTCTTTCCCATGTCGAGCTTGCCGGCGTCGCCGCCTATGAAGGCGCCGCCGCAACCGCCGATCCGCAGGAAACGGTCGCGGCGATTTCCGCGCTGAACGCGCTGGCCGGCGAAGTGCATGCCCTGCTGCGGGCGGCCGCGCCGGACCGTCCGCTGATCCTCAGCGCCGGCGGGTCCTCCTTCTTCGATCTCGTCGTCGGCGATCTCAAGCCGCTGGCGAGCCGCGACGGCAGCACCGAGCTGGTGCTGCGCAGCGGCGCGATCTTCTTTCACGACCATGGGGTCTACGAGCGTTCGCTCGCCGCGATGGATGCGCGGGCCGGTTTTGCAGGGGTGACGGGCGTTGCCGCGCGCGATGCCTTCCGTCCGGCGCTGACCGTCTGGGCCGAGGTGCTGTCGCGGCCCGAGCCGGGGCTCGCGATCTGCGGCATGGGCATGCGCGACGTCTCCTACGACCAGGATCTGCCGGTACCGCTTGCGGCCTGGCGCGATGGCGTGCAAACAGCCAGCCGCGATGCCCTCGGGACCGTGGTGAAGCTCAATGACCAGCACGCCTTCCTGAGGCTGCCGGAGGGCAGCGGGCTTGGCGTCGGCGATATCGTCGCCTTCGGCATCTCGCACCCCTGCACCTGTCTCGACCGCTGGCGCGTGATCCTCGGGCACGGTGCGGACGGGCGCATCGCCGCCGCCTATCCCACCCACTTCAGCTAGGTCGCCGGAAGGCTCATGCTCCAACTCAACTTCAACCAGCTCTGGCGCTATCAGGACGAGTTCCTGCACGGCATGTCGCTGACCCTGCTGCTCACCCTCGTGGCGACGGTGGCGGGTCTGGCGATCGGTCTTGCCGGCGCCGCCGCCGCCGGCAGCCGCTTCGCGGCGCTGCGGCTGCTCGTGCGCAGCTATGTCGAGGTGATCCGCAACACCCCGGCGCTGATCCAGCTGTTCCTGATCTTCTTCGTGCTGCCCTATGCGGGCCTGCGCCTGCCGCCGGTCTATGCCGCGGCCACGGCGCTCTCGATCTACATGGGCGCCTATGCGACGGAGATCATCCGCGGCGGCCTCGCCTCGATCCCGCGCAGCCAGGTCGAGGCCGGCCAGTGCCTCGGGCTGACCCGCTGGCAGGTGTTCCGCCATGTGATCCTGCCGCCGGCCCTGCGCAACATCTATCCCTCGATCACCAGCCAGATCGTGCTGCTGCTGCTCGGCACCTCGCTCGCCTCGCAGGTCTCCGCGCCGGAACTGTTCCATGCGGCTGCCTTCGTCGAGAGCCGCACCTTCCGCAGCTTCGAGGTCTATGCGGTCGTCTGCGCGATCTACTTCACCCTGGTCCTGGCATTCCGGCTGGCGTTCGCGGGCATCGGCCGGATCGCCTTCCGCTGGCCGACCGGTCGATAGGAGGCGGGACGATGCGCGGTTTCACGATCTCCGACTTCCTCACCATGCTGGCCGCCGTGCAGTGGACGGCAACGCTGGTGGTTCTTGCGCTGGCCTTCGGCGCGCCGCTGGCGCTGCTGCTCGCCCGCATGTGCACCGGGCGCAGCCGCATCGCGCGGCTCGTCGCCACCGGCATCCTGCAGCTCGTGCAGGGCGTGCCTGTGCTCGGCCTGCTGATGTTCTTCTACTTCGGCATGCCGGTCTTCCTCGGCATCAAGGTTCCGGCGCTGGTCTCGGTCGGTGCGGCCTTCACCATCTTCACCGCCGCCTTCCTCGGCGAGATCTGGCGCGGCGGCATCCAGGCGGTGCATGTGGCGCAAGGTGAGGCGGCGGCCTGCCTCGGCCTGACCCGCTGGCAGACCTTCCGCCATGTGATCGCGCCGCAGGCCTTCCGCATCGCGCTGCCGGCGACGGTCGGGTTCCTGGTGCAGCTCATCAAGAACACGTCGCTCGCCTCGGTGGTCGGCTTCGTCGAGCTGGCCCGCGCCGGGCAGCTCGCCAGCGCGGCGACGTTCCAGCCGCTCCTTTCCTATGCCTGCGTGGCGGCGATCTACTTCGCCCTGTGCTTCCCGCTCACGCTCTGGTCCCGTTCCCTGGAGGACAAGCTCAATGGCGCTCGTTGAGATCAGCAACGTCCACAAGTCCTTCGGCGAGGTGGAGGTCCTGCGCGGCATCGACCTTACCGTCGAGAAGGGCGAGATCGTCACCATCATCGGCCGCAGCGGCTCCGGCAAGTCGACGCTCCTGCGCTGCATCAACGGCCTGGAGCAGATCAACGGCGGCGAGATCAAGGTGGCCGGCGAGCTCGTCCATTCCCGCTCCACCGACCTGCGCAAGCTCCGCGAGCATGTCGGCATCGTCTTCCAGCAGTTCAACCTGTTTCCGCACATGACGGTGGCGCGCAACATCACCCTGGCGCCGGTGCTGACCGGAAAGATCGCCAAGGGCGATGCGGCGCGCGAGCTGGCGCGCAAGGTCCTCGCCCAGGTCGGGCTGGAGGAGAAGATCGACGCCTATCCCGGTCAGCTTTCCGGCGGCCAGCAGCAGCGCGTGGCCATCGCCCGGTGCCTGGCCATGTCGCCCTACCTGATGCTGTTCGACGAGGTGACCTCGGCACTCGACCCGGAACTGGTCGGCGAAGTGCTGAAGGTGATGGAAGACCTCGCCACCCAGGGCATGACGATGATCCTCGTCACCCACGAGATGAACTTCGCGCGCAACGTCGCCTCGAAGCTCGTCTTCATGCATGCGGGCATGGTCCATGAAGAAGGCCGGCCCGCAGATCTCTTCGCCAATCCTGCAACGCCGGAACTGGCGAATTTCATAAGCTCGGTCCGCTGACGGCCGGCTTCTTCCAAAGGAAAGGGGAACCCCGATGAATTTCTTCAGGACGGCTCTTGCCGCGGCAGCCATCGCTGCCGTCTCGCTCACCTCCGGCTCGGCCTTCGCCGACAAGCTGCAGGACATCCTCAATGCCGGCAAGGTGCGCATCGGCGTGCTTGCCGACTCCGCCCCCTGGGGCTTCCGCGACGGTGAGGGCAAGCTCACCGGCTTCGACGTGGAGCTCGCCAATCTCGTTGCCGCCGATCTCGGCGTCGATCTGGAGATCGTCGAGGTGACGGGCGCGGCCCGCCTGCCGAGCCTCCTGTCCGACCAGATCGACGTGCTCGTCGCCGCCGCCGGCGCCACCCCTGAGCGCGCGCAGCAGGTGATGTTCACCTCGCCCTATGTCGCCGTGCAGCTCGGCGTCTACGGCAAGGCCGGCACCCCGACCTATTCGAAGCCCGCCGAGCTTTCCGGCAAGTCGATCGCCGTTGCCCGCGGCACCACGCTCGACGTCTGGCTGACCGACAACGTGCCGGATGCGAACCTCGTCCGCTTCGAGGACGCAGCCAGCGCGCTCGCCGCCTTCTTCGCCGGCCAGACCGAGTACTTCGCCGAGAACAGCGCCATCGCGCTCAACGCGTCCGGCTCGGCCGACGTAGAGCTGAAGTACCTGATCCGTCAGTCGCCGGCCCACGCCGCCGTTCGCCACGGCGAGCACAACCTGCTGCAGTGGCTGAACACGGACCTGTTCTTCAACCGCCTGAACGGCAAGCTCGAGGCTCTGCAGGTCAAGTGGTTCAAGGAAGCGACGCCGCTTCCCAACATGTGAGTTCCTCCCGGACGGGCGGGATCGCGTCCCCAGTGGCGTGGTCTCGTCCGTCCGGGCGTTCCAGTCGTTCGACAGTCACGGAGTAAAGTCGATGATCAAGCGTTTCCAGGTTGGCCCGCGCATGTCCCAGGCCGTCGTCTCGGGCGGCCATGTCCACATTGCCGGCCAGGTGGCCGACAACCGCAAGGGCAGCCTTCAGGAGCAGACCCGCGAGGTCCTGGCCAAGATCGACGCGCTTCTGGCTGAGGCCGGCAGCGACCGCTCGCGCCTCGTCGCCGTGACCGTCCTCCTGCCGCATATCATCGACTTCGACGCGATGAACGCCGTCTACGACGCCTGGATCGATCCGGCCAATCCGCCGGCGCGGGCCTGCTACGAGGCGCGTCTCGCCGATCCGGACCTTCGCGTCGAGATGACCGCGATCGCCGCCCTTTGATCCTTCCCTCCCAGGCCGGGCGACCATGCACACTGGCGTTTTCCACGATCTCGACCTGACGGCGCAGGGCCGGCGGCTTGCCCGCCTGTCCGTTCCGTTCTCGATCGACCGCTCGCCCTACTTCCAGGCGAAGATCCCTGTCGTGCGCCTGCGTAACGGCGAGGGACCGCGCATCCTGCTGATGGCCGGCAACCACGGCGACGAATACGAGGGCGAGATCCTGCTTGCGCGCCTTGCTCGCGAGCTGGCGCCCGAGCGCATGCGCGGCGAAGTCACCATCATTCCCTTTGCCAATGCGCCCGCCGTCATGGCGGCGCGGCGGCGCTCGCCGCTCGACGAGGGCAATCTCAACCGCTCCTTTCCCGGCGACCCGCAGGGCACGCCGACGGCCCGCATCGCGCATTTTCTCGAGCACGAGCTGTTCCCCCTCCACGACGTGGTCTTCGACCTGCATTCGGGCGGCACCTCGATGGAGCACCTGCACTGCGCGCTGATCGAGCGCCAGGGACCCCCGGAACGCTTCGCTGCCGCCATGCGACTGATGCGGGCGACCGGGCTCCCCTACGGCTTCGTCGCGGAGAACGGCGCGGCAGCACCCACCTCCATGGCGGCGGCCGCGCGGGCCGGGGCCATCGGCCTCAGCGGCGAGTTCGGCGGCGGCGGCACGGTCACGGCCGACTCCATGCAGGCGACGGCCTGCGCCATCGACAACGTGCTGATCGAGCTGGGCGTCATCGACGCTCCGCTGCTGTCCCGTAAGCCCTTGGCGCGCAAGGAAATGACCGTGCTGGCCCTTGAAAGCCACGCACAGGCGATCTATGCGGTTCGGCGGGGCTGGTTCGAGCCCGCGGTGGCGCTGGGCGACAGGGTCGAGGCCGGCGATCTCGCCGGCTGGTACCATGATTTCGAACGGCTGGACCTGCCGGAGGAGGAGCTGCGCTTCGCTCGGCCGGGTATCGTGCTGTCGCGGCGATTGCATTGCGACAGCCAGGCCGGCGATTGTCTCATGCAGGCGGCGCGTCCCCTGCGGGAGGACGAAGTGATCTGACGCGCGGGAGAGCGGAGCAGCATGGCGGAAGCGACCGACCTGACGGCACATACCCATGATGCCGTTCTGCGCCTTTCGCCCGACAGGCCGGAGGGCGCTGCCGCCCGTCCTGCCCGCCCGCCGCGCATCGAGGACGTCGCCCGCCAGGCTGGCGTCTCGCCGATCACCGTTTCCCGCGCCCTGCGCACGCCCGACATGGTCTCGCCGAAGACCCGCGACCGCATCCTGCAGGTGGTCGAGGCCACCGGCTACTGGTCCAACCCGCATGCCTCGGCCCTGCGCTCGGGCCGCTCCAGCATCGTCGCGGCCTTCGTGTCCAACCTCCTCAGCCAGCAATACAGCCAGGCGGTGCGCGCCTGCGCCCGGGTGGTGGAGCAGCACGGCTATCAGCTGATGGTCGGGCAGACCTCCTATTCCTATTCGCGGGAACTCAGCGCCATCCAGTCGCTGCGCTCGCTACGGCCTGCCGCGGTTTTCTTCACCGGCGTCATCGAGCTGGAGGAAAACCGCGACCTGCTGCGCGAGCTCGATATCCCGATCGTCGAAAGCTGGGCCTATCCGCCCGATCCGCTCGACATGCTGGTCGGCTTTTCCAACACCGACGCCGGCCGGCTGGCGGCAAGCCATCTGGTCGGGCGCGGCTACCGGCGTCTTGCTTTCATGGGCCGCAGCGGCGGCCGCGGCGCGCTGCGCCTTTCCGGCTTTGCCGAGCGCGCGGCGGAGCTGGGAGCGGAGATCGTCGAGACGATCCGGGTGGAGCAGGTGGACAGCGTCATCGACGGGCGCCGTGCCTACCGAACCCTTCTGGAGGGCGGGCGCAGCTTCGATGCGATCTTCTGCGCCAACGACCTTCTCGGCCTTGGCACGCTGCTGGAAGCGCGGCAGCAGGGACGGCGCATCCCCGACGATCTGGCCCTGCTGACCTTCGGCGACAACGACCTTGCCGGGGAGCTGTCGCCGCGCCTGTCAACCATCTCCTTCGACAGCCATGCCATGGGCACCCGGGCGGGCGAGATGATCGTCGACCGGCTGGATCCGCGCAGCGATGGCGTCCTCGTCTCCAGCCTCTGCCTCGACCTGGAACTCATCCCCGGCGAAACGACTTGACCAGAAGTGAAACCTAAACGGTGAGCGTGCCGTCGCGCAGGCGCACGAAATAGTCGTCCTTGCCGATCTGGCCGCCCTTGAGGATCAGTTCGACGCCCGGCTCCCCGTCGGCGCCATGGGCGTTGCAGACCGGCGAGCCGGGGCTGTCGGAGATCGGATGACGCAGGGTGAGGGCGTGAATGTCGAGCGCGCCGAGCGCATGGCTCGACGTGTCGCCGCCGGCCACCGCCACGCGCGCAAGCCCGTGACGCGCCAGCAGCGCGGCCAGCAGCCGGCCGAGCGCCTCGCCCACCGCATCGTCGCCGCCCTGATCCTGACCGCTCGCCACCACGCTGGACTGGCCGAGCGCGGTGTAGACGAGCGGGCTCCCGCCGGAAGACAGCACGTCCTCGGCACGGGCCAGCACCGTTTCGAACGCCGCCTCGCGCCCCTGGCCGGAGGCCAGCGCCGAATAGTCGATCTCGATGCCGGTAAAACCGGCGCCGAGCGCTGTGCGGATCTGCCGTTCGGTCGTCGGCGAGCAGCTCCCCGAGACGACCGCCATCCGCTCCTGCCGCGCCAGCGGTTCGAACCGCATGGGGCGCACTCCGGCCTCGCTCTGTCGCCACGCCTCCAGCAGCGCATATTCGATACCGGAGGAGCCGAAGACCAGCGGTCCGTTCCGTCGGGCGGCGTCTTCGAGAGAGGCGCCGGCGGCGGCCTGCGAGGCCTTGTCGAAGACATCGATCAGCACGATGCGGGCTTCGTCCGACGGAACCTGCCCCAGAGCCGGATCGGTCGGGCCGACAAGGGCGGACGGCAGGGAAGTCTGGGCGGCAAGATGCAGCAGCAGATCGGCCTCGCCCATCGGCGTTGCCGGATGGTTCGCCATCACCGGGTGCCTGTCGATGCGGTGCAGCGTGTCGCGCCAGGCGGCGAAGAGATGGCCGGCGAACGTATAGCGTCGCAATTGCGGCGCGCCGACGACGAGCGCCAGTCGGTGCTGGCCGAAGGCGGCAAGGCCGATTTCCATCGCCCGGCCGATGGAGCCGCGATGGGGCGCGCTGTCGAAGGTCGAGCAGACCTTGTAATGGCAAAAGCGCGCGCCGAGCGACTTCAGCCAGGTGAACACCTGCGGCAGCTCGGCGTCCATCCAGTCCGGCGACCGGCTGCGGCTGGTGCCGGCAAGGCCCATGGCGCGGCAGCCGGCAAAGCGCGCCAGCAGGGCCTCGTCCGGCCTGCGGGTGAACAGCACGGTCTCGACACCGTTGGAGGTCAGAGCCTCCATCACGTCGGTCGAGCCGGTGAAGTCGTCGCCATAATAGGAGAGCAGCAGATCGCCGGCCATCAGCGCTTGTCCTTGAACAGGGAAAGGGCGGCGGCGAGCTCGGGATGCGTCCGGGCGTGAGTGTCGAGGTCGATGCCGGACATCGCCGCATCCGCCGCCTGGCGCAGGCTCGCCACGCCGCCGGCAATGCCGTGCGGATGGCCCATGATGCCGCCGCCGGCACAGTAGAGAAAGTCGGGCGAGCCGACCGCCGCATGGGTGCCGGCGACCTGCGCCGCGGTCTGTCCGGAGGAAAAGACCGGCAGCGCCTCGAAGCCCGGCAGGCCGTCCCCGAACAGCGGCGCACCGACGGCCCTGGCCGAAGCGATCACCGAGGCATCGCTCTCGGAGAACTTGTTGGTCAGTCCGTTGACATGCAGATGGTCGGCGCCGGCGATGCGCCAGAACTTCTGCCAGGCCTCATAGGCGATGCCGATGTCGGGCGAGCGCGAGAACAGGCCCCAGCCGTTCCGGTGGCAGTGCAGCGGCAGGCTGGCATGGCGGCGAATGGCGCCGAGACCGGCAAGCCCGATCGAGTGCAGGCTGACCATGATGCAGGTGCCGCCGCGCGCTGCCACGTGGTCGGCCCGCCGCTTCATCTCGTCGATCTCGCCGGTGATGTTGAAGGCGACCATCGCCTTGCGGCCGTTGCGCTGCGCATGATCTTCGACCACCCGCATCACCGCATCGACGCGGGCCTCGAACGGGCAATGCGGGCCGTCGGCCTGCAGCTCGTCGTCCTTGATGAAGTCGATGCCGCCGGCAACCAGCTGTTCGACCATCGCCGCCGTCTCGTCGGGGCTCAGGCCGACGCTCGGCTTGATGATCGTGCCGATCATCGGCCGGCCCTCGACACCGGCAAGGCGCCGCGTGCCCTCAACCCCGAAGGCGGGGCCCGGATAGGCGGCAGCAAAGCTCGGCGGGAAGGTGATGTCGAGAAGGCGCAGCGCCGACACCTCCGCCAGCTCGAACAGGTTGCCGGCGACCGTCGCCAGCACGTTGGTCAGCGAGGGGCCGAAATTCTCCAGCGGCCAGGACAGCACCATCTCGCCGCGGCGGTAGCGGTCCGAACGGATCCGGCAGGGCAGGGCCGGGGTCGGCGAGTTTCCCGTTTCCACAATGCTTTCGATGCGCGCGCCGGAGCGCTCGCGCAGTTCATCGGTCTCGCCCGGCAGGCGCAGGAAAGTGCCGCAGGACTGCTCGCCGGCGATCACCGCCGCGGCATCCTCCAGCGGCAGCGGGCTCTCCAGTTCGTAGCGTGCGTAAAGCCGTTCCATCTGCCGCGTCCCCTCTCGCATCCCTGCCGTGCACCGGCATTCGGTGACAGGTTCGATATCATCTCATCATACCAGTTGACAACATGATGTTTGGCGGGTTTCATCGCCGCCAAACAGGAGGCCGACTGATGAAGATTGCTTTGCTTGGCGCCGGCGGAAAGATGGGCGTGCGTCTTGCCACCAACCTCAAGGGCTCACGCTACGAGGTCGCGCATGTGGAAATCGGCGAGGCCGGACGCGCCCGCCTGCGCGAGACCCTCGGCGTCGAATGCGTCGACATGGACGCCGCCCTTGCCGGGGCCGGTGCCGTCATCCTCGCCGTACCGGACACGGCGATCCAGGCGGTCGCGGCAATCGTCGTGCCGAAGCTGGATCCCGGCACGCTGGTGATGGCGCTCGATGCGGCCGCGCCCTTTGCCGGCCATTTCCCGGAGCGGGCGGACGTCACCTATTTCGTCTCCCATCCCTGTCACCCGCCGATCTTCAACGACGAGACCGAGATGGCCGCCAAGCGCGACTATTTCGGCGGTGTTGCCGCGAAGCAGGCCATCGTCAGCGCCCTGATGCAGGGGCCGGAGGAGCACTACGCGGTCGGCGAGGAGATCGCCTGCACCATTTACGGTCCGATCTTGCGCTCGCACCGGGTCACGGTGGAGCAGATGGCGCTGCTCGAGCCCGGCCTGTCGGAAACGGTCTGCGCCACGCTGCTCGTGGTCATGAAGGAGGCGATGGACGAGGTCGTCGCGCGCGGCGTCGATCCGGTCGCGGCCCGCGACTTCCTGCTCGGCCATCTCAACATCCTCGGCGCCGTCGTCATGGGCGAGGTGCAGGGTGCGTTCTCCGATGCCTGCAACAAGGCCATCGCCAACGGCAAGCCGCGCCTGATGCGCGACGACTGGCGCGGCGTCTTCGATCCCCAGGAAATCACCGAGAGCATCCGCGCCATCACCTGACGGCGTTCGGGACGTTTGCGGCTGCCATATAGGCAGCCGCACTCCAGCATTGCTATAGGAGGTGGATGGCCTGGGCGAGGGAGCTGGAATGCGCAAGCGCGGCACGAAAACGGATGAGGGCGACAGGATCGTCAGGCGGAAGCTGTCGGACCAGGTGCTCGAACGGCTGCTGGAGATGATCACCCGCCGCGAGGTCCTGCCCGGCGAGCTGATGCCGTCCGAACGCGACCTGATGGAGCGCTTCGGCGTCGGCCGGCCGGCGGTGCGCGAGGCGCTGCAATCCCTAGACACGATGGGCCTGATCAGCATCTCGCACGGCGAGCGGGCCCGCGTCAGCGCGCTCACCGCCGACACGGTGATCCGGCAGATCGACGGGGTGGCGCGGCTGATGCTGTCCGCCTCGCCGGACAATCTGGAACACCTCAAGCAGGCGCGCCGCTTCTTCGAGATGGGCATGGTGCGCCTTGCCGCGGCCAATGCCACGGCGAACGACATCGCCGAGCTGCGCCGGCTCGTCGACCGCCAGCGTGAGGCGCTGGGCGACGCCGAGGCCTTCATCGCCGCCGACATCGCCTTCCACCGCAAGATCGCCTCCCTTTCGGGCAATCCGATCTTCGCCGCCGTCGGCGATGCCATGCTGAGCTGGTTGTTCAACTACCACTCGGAACTGCTGCTGTGGTCCGGTGGCGAGACGAAGACCCTGGCCGAGCATGCGGTGATCGTCGACCGGCTCGCCACCGGCGACGAGGACGGGGCCGCCGCGGCCATGGGCATCCATCTCGACCGCAGCGACCTGCTCTATCAGCATCGCGAGGATGCCTGAGACGTTTTGTGGAGTTGTAAACTCAATTGACTCATCTGGCGCTTTGCCTCATGGTCGCCGCCGGAAATAAAGACGTCTCGGGAGGTGCTCCATGGGCAGGAATTACGATATCGCGGTGATTGCGGGCGATGGCATCGGCAAGGAGGTCGTGCCGGAGGGCCAGCGGGTGGTGGAAGCGGCCGCGCGGCGCTTCGGCTTTTCGGTGAACTGGAAGGAGTACGACTGGAGCTGCGACTACTACGCCCGCCACGGGCGAATGATGCCGGAGGACGGCGTCGAACAGGTGCGCGGCAGCCATGCGATCTTCCTCGGCGCGGTCGGCTGGCCGAACGTGCCGGACCACATCTCCACCTGGGACCTGATCCTGCGCCTGCGCCGCGAGCTCAACCTCTATGTCGCCCTGCGCCCGGCACGTCTGCTCAAGGGCATCACCTCGCCGCTTGCCGGTCGCGATGCCAAGGACATCGACTTCGTCATCGTGCGCGAGAACTCGGAAGGCGAGTATTCCTCCGCGGGCGGCATTCTCTATCAGGGCACACCGGAAGAACTGGTGATCCAGGAGTCGGTGTTCTCGCGCCGCGCCACCGACCGGATCCTGCGCTATGCGTTTGAGCTGGCACGCACCCGCCGCAACAAGGTCTCGCTGGCCACCAAGTCGAACGGCATCAAGATCGCCATGCCCTATTGGGACGAGCGGTTCGCGGCCGTCGCGGCCGAGTATCCCGACGTCGAGGCGAACAAGTTCCACATCGACATCCTTACGGCGCATTTCGTCAATCATCCGGATTGGTTCGACGTCGTTGTCGGCTCGAACCTGTTCGGCGACATCCTCTCCGATCTCGGTCCGGCGGTCGCCGGCAGCATCGGCATCGCTCCGTCCGGCAACATCGACCCCACCCGTACCAACCCCTCGATGTTCGAGCCGGTGCACGGGTCGGCGCCGGACATCGCCGGCCAGGGCATCGCCAATCCTATCGGCCAGATCTGGGCCGGTGCCATGATGCTGGAGCATCTCGGCGAGCTGGAGGCTGCTCGCGCCATCGAGGCCGCGATCGAGACGGTGCTCTCGCAGGGCGGTCCGCGCACACGCGATCTCGGCGGCAGCGCCGGCACCGTCGAGGCCGGCAAGGCCATCGCCGACGCGCTCGCCTGACCCATCTGCAACCCCGGCCGGCGATCTGTGCCGGCCGGCCCGTTTTCCCGTCACTTTCAGGAGCAAAGCGATGCTCGACAGGACATCCATCACGGCCTTCGGCCACATCATCAACGGCAAGGTCGTCGACCGCGCGGAGAAAGACGGCATCGACGTCGTGGATCCGGCGGACGGCCGGGTTTTCGCCCGCCTGCCGCGCGGCGGCGCGGCCGAGGTCGATCGGGCCGTGGAAGCGGCGCGCGCCGCATTCGAGGGCGAATGGGGCGCCAAGAGCGCTCTGGAGCGCGGCCGCATCCTCATGCGCTTTTCTGCGCTGATCCTCGATCATGCCGAGGAACTCGCCGAGCTGGAATGTCTCGACACCGGCAAGCCGCTCACCCAGGCGCGCAACGACATCACCGCGACGGCCCGCTACTTCGAATATTACGGCTCGGCCGCCGACAAGCACCACGGCGAAACCATCCCCTATTCCAAGGGCATGACCGTTCTGGCGCTGCGCGTACCCCATGGTGTCACCGGCCACATCATCCCGTGGAACTACCCCTCGCAGATCTTCGGCCGCTCGGTCGGCGGTGCGCTGGCGGCCGGCAATGCCTGCGTGGTCAAGCCGGCCGAGGATGCCTGTCTGACGCCGCTGCGTCTGGCCGAACTGGCGCTTGAAGCCGGCCTTCCGGCCGGCGCGCTCAACGTCGTCTGCGGCCTCGGCATGGAGGCGGGCGCAGCGCTCGCCGGCCATACCGGCATCAACCACATCTCCTTCACCGGCTCGCCGCAGACAGGCACGGCCGTGGCGAAGGCTGCCGCGGAAAACCATGTGCCCGTCACGCTGGAACTCGGCGGAAAGTCGCCGCAGATCCTGTTCGCCGATGCGGATCTCGACGCGGCCCTGCCGGTCGTCGTCAACGCCATCGTGCAGAATGCCGGCCAGACCTGCGCGGCCGGCAGCCGCGTCCTCATCGAGCGGTCGATCTATCCGGAGGTGATGAAGCGGCTCGCCGAGCGCTTCGCTGCTCTGAAGGTCGGCCCGGGCATCGACGATCCGGACTGCGGTCCCATCGTCAGTGCCCGCCAGCTGCGCCGGGTCACCGAACTCGTCGAGGCGGCGCTGGCCGACGGCGCGCGCGTTGTCGCTCAGGCGCAGAAGAACCCGGACGCCCCGGAGGGCGGCTACTACTTCCCGCCGATGCTGCTGGACGGTGCGGCGCCCGACAGCCGCCTTGCCTGCGACGAGATCTTCGGTCCGGTTCTAGCGGCCTTCCCGTTCGACGACGAGGCCGAGGCGATCCGCCTTGCCAACGGCACGCCCTACGGGCTGACCGCCTCGGTCTGGACTCAGGACGGCGGCCGGCAGATGCGCTGCGCCCATGCCATCGAGGCGGGTCAGGTCTTCGTCAACAACTATGGCGCCGGCGGCGGCATCGAGCTGCCCTTCGGCGGCATGAAGCGCTCGGGCTACGGCCGCGAGAAGGCGTTCGAAGGCATGGTCAGCTTCACCACCATCAAGACGGTGGTCCTCAAGCACGGCTGAGCCGGGTACGCTGGTACGAGACAGGGCGGGCGGGGCCTTCGGGTTCCGCCCGTTTTCGGTTTGCGGTCCGGTTCGACGGGTCGAAAGAGGGTCAGAAACCGGGGCGGCTGTTCATCATCCGCGTGCGGGCGTGCTCGATGTGATTGCGCATCGCACGCTTGGCCTTGGTGGCCGCGCCCGCCTCGATATGACGGAAGATCTCCTCGTGCTCGGCCTGCACCGCCTCGGCGCGCACGAGCGGCTGGAACTTCACCAAGAAGCGCATCAGGGTCACCGAGCGGGTGACGTCGTATTCCAGCGATTTCAGCGTCTTGACGATGCGCGGGTTGCAGGTGGCGATGGCCACCGCCTCATGAAACGCATAATCGTGGTAATGCATGATCGCGTTGGTGTGCATCGCCTCGGAAAAGCGGTCCAGTGCTTCGCGCAGCCGCTCGATATCCGCCGGCCCGCGCCGCTTGGCGGCGAGATAAGCCGCCTGCGGCTCGACGATCAGGCGCAGCTCGATGCCGTTGAGCATGTCGCCGATGCGCTCCAGCGCATCCCGGTCGTCGTCGTCGCCCACCGCCCGTTCGCGGCTGGCGCCGAGTGCGTTCTGCACATAATTGCCGGAGCCGCGCACCGAGGAGATCAGTCCGTCCTCGCGCAGCTTGTCCAGCGCCTCGCGCAACACGGGCCGCGACACGTCGAACTCGCCGGCGAGCACGTTTTCCGGCGGCAGCTTGGTGCCGGCCGTGATCATGCCGGTGACGATGGCGTGGAACAGGTTCTCGTAGACCCGGTCGGCCAGCCGCTCGGCTTTGCTCTGCTGAAGGTCGGCGAAGGAGAACTCCCCCGACCGCTGTGTCGATGCGGCCTTGTCCATATCTCGACTTATTGGTCAAACCTGCCGTTTGGTCAACATCGTGGGGTGCCGACGCCCTATTGCGGCAATTGCTGGGTACTGTCTTGTTGGTGATCATCATACCAGTTACAGTTAAGTTGTAAAACGTGTTGACTGGATTGCCGATCGCCGCCAAACTCCGCGACCGGTGCAGGAGACACCAGGGAGGATATCGTTATGTTTCGTTTCCGCAGTCTGACAGTCGTGTCCGCCGTTGCCCTTTCGGTGGCGATGAGCGGCAGCGCCTTCGCGCAGACCGTTCTGAACTTCGCGCATTCCACGGCGCAGAATTCCCACTACAGCATGGGCGTCCAAGCCTTCGGCAAGAAGCTCTCCGAGCTCAGCGGCGGCAAGTTCGAGATCCGCGAGCAGGCCGCCGGCGCGCTCGGCGGCGAGCGCGACGTGATCGAGGGCCTGCAGATCGGCTCCGTGGAGCTGACCGTTTCCTCGACCGGCCCGCTCGGCAACTTCGTGCCTGAGGCGCTCGTGCTCGACCTGCCGTTCCTGTTTAAGGACTATGCGGCTGCGCGCGGCATTCTCGATGGCGAGATCGGCCAGGAACTGCTCGACAAGGTCAGCCAGAACAATCTCGTGGCGCTCGCCTGGTCGGAAAACGGCTTCCGCCACGTCACCAACTCCAGTCGTCCGATCAACACCCCGGCCGACCTCGAGGGCCTGAAGATCCGCACGATGGAGAACCCGGTGCACATGGAGGCCTTCCGTGCTGCCGGTGCCTCGCCGACACCGATGGCCTTCCCGGAGGTCTTCGCCGCGCTCCAGCAGAACGTCATCGACGGTCAGGAAAACCCGATCCCGGTGATCACCGCCTCGAAGTTCTGGGAAGTACAGAGCAACCTGACCCTGACCGGCCACGTTTATTCGCCGGCCATCATCCTCGCTTCGCCGAGCCTGTGGGACGGCCTCTCCGATGAGGAGAAGGGCTGGTTCCGCGAGGCCGCCAAGGTCGCCGTCGAGGCGACCCGCGCCAAAGTCGAGGCCGACGAGGCCAACGGCGTTGCCCTGTTGCGCCAGAACGGCATGAACGTGGTGGAGAAGGTCGACCAGGCCGCCTTCCAGAAGGCTGTTGCCCCCGCCTATGACACCTTCAAGGCGAAGTATGGCGACGAGATGCTGAAGCGCATCCAGGCCGCCCAGCAGTAAGGCCCTCCCAAGGCCTCGCCCTCCGGCGTCCCCGGGGTGGCCGTACGCGGCCGCCCCGGCAGGAGTTCGATCATGCAATGGTTCTTCGCTGCCGAGCGCCGGGTAACCCGCGTCGCTCTAGAGCTGTCCATCGTCGCCCTGGCGGTGATCGTCGCTCTCACCTTCTATCAGGTCGTGACGCGCTTCGTGTTCGGGCATCCTTCCGCATGGTCGGAAGTGGCGGCCCGCTCGGCGATGATGTGGATGGTCTTCCTCGGTCTCGCCGCCGCGTTCCGCCAGGGCGCGATGATCGCCGTCGATTTCCTGATCGACGTCGGGCCGAAGCCGCTGCGGCAGGTCCTGACCATCGTCATCGCGATCGCCTCGCTGACGTTTCTCGCCCTGCTGATCTGGTTCGGAACGGCCATGGCGTTCCGCGTTCAGCGGCAGAACCTTGCAGGCCTCGAAGTCAGCATCGCCTGGGTCTATGCGGCCTTGCCGGCCGGTGCCTTGCTGGCCGTGCCCGGGGTCATCGCCCGCACCATCGTCAGCTTCACCGGCCAGGACGACGTGCGGTCCGGCGAACTGAAGGATGTGGAGGGCCAGATATGAACGCGGCTCTGGCCTTTTCGCTGCTGATTCTCTTTGCCGCCGCCGTTCCCATCGGCGTGTCGCTGGTCCTTGCCAGCGCCTTCGGCATCCAGTTCTTCTCGACCGTGCCGCTGCTGCTCGCCGTGCAGCGCATCTTCGCCAGCCTGGATTCTTTCCCGCTGCTGGCTGTTCCGCTGTTCATCCTGTCGGGCAACCTGATGGCGGCTGCGGGCATTTCCGAGCGGCTGGTGGAGCTGGCCAAGTCGATGGTCGGCGGCATCCAGGGCGGCCTTGCCTGCACCTGCGTCGTCACCTGTATGATCTTCGCCTCGGTCTCCGGCTCCTCGGTCGCCACGACCTTCGCGATCGGCGTCATTCTCATTCCGGCCATGGTGCGCCATGGCTATCCGGTCGGCACCGCCGCCGCCATCCAGGCCTCCTCGGCCGAGCTCGGCGTGCTGATCCCGCCGTCGATCCCGCTCATTCTCTACGGCGTTGCGACGGAAACCTCCATCGGCCAGCTGTTCCTGGCCGGCATCGGCCCGGGCATCCTGGTCGCTGCTGCGCTGTTCCTCTACCTGATCGTCCTGTGCCGCGTGAAGGGCTACGGCAAGATGGACGGCGACGGGCGCAAGCCATTCGTCGAGGCCGTGGTGCATGCGCTCTGGGCGCTGCTCATGCCGGTGATCGTGCTCGGGGGCATCTATGGCGGCATTTTCACGCCGACCGAGGCCTCGTCCATCGCCGTCGTCTACGCGCTGTTCGTCGGTCTCTTCGTCTATCGGTCGCTGACGCTCGCCAAGATCTACACGGCGTTGCGCACCTCGGCGATCTCCAGCACGGTGATCATGGTGATCATCGCCGGTGCAGGGCTGTTCTCCTTCCTCGTGACCCGCTCGGGCTTGCCGGCGATCATCGCGGAATGGGTGCAGCAGGTGTTCACCGACCGCATCAGCTTCCTGATGGCGGTGAACGTCTTCCTCTTCATCGTCGGCATGTTCGTCGAGACCTCGGCGGCCATCCTGGTGCTGGCGCCCCTGCTGGCGCCCATCGCCGTCGCCTACGGTGTCGATCCGGTGCATTTCGGCCTGATCATCGTGGTCAACCTGGCGCTCGGCATGTTCACGCCGCCGGTCGGCGTCAATCTCTTCGCCGCCTGTGCGGTGGCGAGGATATCCATCCAGAAGATCATTCCGGCCCTGGTGCCGATGGTGCTGGTGGTGATGGGCTGCGTGCTGCTGGTGACCTACGTGCCGTTCATCTCGCTCGGCCTTGTCGAGCTGTTCTACAGGTAGCGGTGGCGCTGCCTCTTTTCGGGAGACTGCAATGAAACTGAAGGACAAGGTGGCCATCGTCACCGGTGCTGGCGGCGGCTATGGCGAGGGCATCGCCCATTACTTCGCCGAGCAGGGCGCCAAGGTCGTCGTCGCCGACATTCGCGGCGATGCGGCGGAAAAGGTCGCCGGCGATATCGGCGCTGCCGCCGTGGCCTGCACCGCCGACGTCACCAGCAGCGAGTCCACCAAGGCGATGGTGCAGACCGCGCTCGACGCCTTCGGCAAGCTCGACATTCTCGTCAACAATGCCGGCACGACCCACAAGAACCAGTCGATGCTGCTGGTCGACGAGGCGACCTTCGACAAGGTCTATGCGGTCAACGTCAAGTCGATCTACCACGCGGCGATCCACGCGGTGCCGGTGCTGGAAAAGAACGGCGGCGGCGTCATCATCAACATCGCCTCGACCGCCGGCGTGCGCCCGCGTCCGGGCCTGACCTGGTACAACGGCTCCAAGGGCGCTGCCATCGCCATCACCCGCTCGATGGCCGTGGAACTCGCCGACCGCAAGATCCGCGTGTGCGGCATCAACCCGGTGATGGGCGAGACGGGCCTGACCGGCCAGTTCCTGCCGGGCGACGACACGCCGGAGACCCGCGCCAAGATCATCGCCGGCATCCCGCTCGGCCGCATGTCGCGTCCGCTCGACATCGCCAAGGCCTGCGGCTTCCTCGCCTCCGACGAGGCCGAGTTCATCACCGGCGTGTTGCTGGAAGTCGACGGCGGCCGCTGCATCTAGGCACCCATGAACGGCATCCGGCGCCGGCCCGCATCGGGTGGGGCGCCGGATGTCGCATTCGGTCCTGAACGGGCCGACCCCGGCCCCGCCGTCCGCAAGGAGAGAGTGACAATGACGACCTGCCTCATCATCGGTGGCGGCGGCATGCTCGGCCAGGGGCTGGCCGGGGCGCTGACCGCGCGGGGAACCCTCGCCGGCGCTGCCCTTTCGCACCTGACCCTTTTCGATGTCGTTCCGGCTAGAGCGCCGGAGGGCGGCATTCCCGTGTCGGTCGAGACCGGCGACCTGTGCGCGCCCGGCGAGGCGGAACGCCTCGTCTCCGCCCGCCCCGACGTCATCTACCACCTGGCCGCGATCGTCTCCGGCGAGGCGGAGCGCGATTTCGAGAAGGGCTACCGGATCAATCTCGACGGCACCCGCAACCTGTTCGAGGCGATCCGCGCCGAGAACGGGCGCTCGGGCTACTGTCCCCGCGTCGTGTTCACCTCGTCGCTCGCGGTGTTCGGCATTCCGCTGCCCGATGTCATCGGCGACGACTACGTCGTAACCCCGCTGTCGAGCTACGGCACCCAGAAGGCCATCGGTGAGTTGCTGCTCGCCGACTACAGCCGCCGCGGCTTCTTCGACGGCATCGGCCTGCGCCTTCCGACCATCGTCATCCGGCCGGGCAAGCCCAATGCGGCGGCCTCCGGTTTCTTCTCCTCCATCCTGCGCGAGCCGCTCGCCGGCAAGGAAGCCGTGCTGCCGGTCGGCACCGACGTGCGCCACTGGCTGGCCAGCCCGCGCGCGGCCGTCGGCTATCTCGTTCATGCCGGCGATCTCGACACCGCCGCCATGGGCGGGCGTCGCAACATCACGCTGCCCGGCGTCTCCGTGACCGTCGGCGAGCAGATCGAGGCGCTGCGCAAGGTGGCAGGCGACGAGGCGGTCGCCCTGATCCGCCACCAGACCGATCCCGCCATCGAGGCGATCATCTCCACCTGGCCGAAGGCCTTCGACACGCGCCGTGCGCTCGACCTCGGCTTTGCCGGCGATGCCTCCATCGACGCCATCATCACCGCCTATCTCGAGGACCACGCGGGAGCTGCCGCATGAGCGAGACCGGTCCGCTCGTCGTCATCGGCCTCGGCGCCATGGGCCTAGGCATGGCGCGCTCGCTGCTGCGCGCCGGCCTTGCCGTCACCGGCATCGACCGGGAGCCGTCCGCCATGGCTGCCTTCGAGGCGGATGGTGGACGCATCGCCATCGATCGTGCTGCCCGCGACGCGGCGCTTCGCGAGGCCTCTGCCGTCGTTCTCGTCGTCGTCAATGCGGCCCAGACCGAGGCCGTGCTCTTCGGCGAGGATGGCATCGCGCCGCATCTCGCCCCCGGCACCGTGGTCGTCTCCTGCGCCACCTTCGCCCCCGAACATGCCGTGCGCTTCGAGGCGAAGCTTGCCGAAACCGGCCTGCTCTATCTCGACGCGCCGATCTCCGGCGGCGCGGTCCGTGCCGCCGAGGGACGCCTGTCGATCATGGCCTCCGGCACGGCGGATGCCTTCGCTGCCGCCCGGCCCGCGCTCGATGCGATGGCCGAGACGGTGTTCGAGCTCGGCGACCGCGCCGGTCCCGGTTCGGCCATGAAGGTGGTCAACCAGTTGCTTGCCGGCGTCCACATCGCCGCCACCGCCGAGGCGCTGACTTTCGGCGTCGGCCAGGGCATCGAGGTGGCGCGCATGGTGGAGGTAATCTCCCGCTGCGCCGGCTCGTCCTGGATGTTCGAGAACCGCGGGCCTTTCATCGCCGACGGCGACTATCGTCCGCATTCGGCAGTCGATATCTTCGTCAAGGATCTCGGCATCGTCGCCGAGGCGGCCTCCGCCGGCGGGCTCTCCGTGCCGCTGACCGAAACGGCACTCGCCCGATTCCGCGCCGCCCATGACGCCGGCTTTGGGCGGGAGGGCGACGTAGCGGTCGCCAAGATCTATGCCCGCGAGGGCAACGTCGCCCTGCCGGGCGTTCCGGCATCGGGCGGGACTTCCAGCGACAAGGATTGACCATGCTGCTCGGCTGCATCGGCGATGATTTCACCGGCTCCTCGGATCTGGCCAACACGCTGGTCAAGGGCGGGATGGCGGTCACCCAGTATTGCGGCCTGCCGGAAGGCCCGGCCGCGCCCGGCGTCGAGGCCGGCGTCGTCGCGCTGAAGACCCGCAGCGTGCCGGTGGCCGAGGCGGTCGAACAGTCGCTGGCGGCGCTCGACTGGCTGCTGGCGCAGGGCTGCCGGCAGATCTTCTTCAAATATTGCTCGACCTTCGATTCGACGCCGCAAGGCAATATCGGCCCGGTGATCGATGCGCTGATGGACCGGCTTGGCGCGAAGACCGCTATCGTCTGCCCGGCCTTTCCCGGTACGGGCCGCACGCTCTACCAGGGACACCTTTTCGTCGGCGACCGGCTGCTCAGCGAGTCCGGCATGCAGGATCATCCGCTGACGCCGATGACCGATCCGGACATCCGCCGCTGGCTCTCGCTGCAGACGCCGCGCAAGGTCGGTCATGTCGCCTATGCCGAGGTCGCCAAGGGTGCCGAAGCCATCGCCGCCGCCCTTGCCCGCGAGCTTGCGGCCGGCGCCGGCCCGGTGGTCGTCGATGCGATCGCGGATGCGGATCTCCACGCCATCGGCGCGGCGGCGGAAGACTTGGTGCTGATCACCGGCGGCTCCGGCGTTGCGCTCGGCCTGCCGGAGAACTTCCGCCGTGCGGGAGAGCTTGCCGGCGGGAGCGACAGCTTTGTCGGGGTCGACGGGCCGGGCGTCGTGCTGTCGGGCTCCTGCTCTCGCGCGACCCGGGCGCAGGTGGCGCGCTACAAGGCGAACCACCCCTCGCTGGAAGTGACTGCCGACGATGTCATGTCCGGCAAGACCACCGTCGCGACCTTGCGCGCGTTCGTGCTGGAGAACCAGGACGCGGCGCCGCTGGTCTATTCTTCGGCCGATCCGGAAGAGGTGCGGCGCGCCCAGGGCGTCTATGGAACGGAGACGCTGGCGGGCGCCATCGAAACCCTGTTCGCCGATCTTGCCGGCGAGCTCGCAAGGTCCGGCATCCGCCGCATCGTGTCGGCTGGCGGCGAGACCTCGGGCGCGGTGGTGCGCGGGCTCGGCTGCGAGGCGCTGCGCATCGGGCCGGAGATCGATCCGGGCGTGCCGGCCCTGCGCGTCGAAGAGGCCGAACTGGCGCTGGCGCTGAAATCCGGCAATTTCGGCGGCGAGGACTTCTTCGAGCGCGCGCTGGCGATCTTGTCCGAAAAGGGGGCGGTATGAGCGAGGAAGCGCGGCTGCGCGAGCTTCTGTGCACGCTCGCCCGCTCCATGTTCGACCGCGGCCTGACGGGCGGCGCCTCGGGAAACGTCTCGCTGCGCCTCTCCGACGGCGGGTTGCTGGTCACGCCCACCGGCACCTCGCTCGGTCGCCTCGATCCCGGCCGCCTGTCGCGCTTCGATGCGCAGGGTCGGCATGTCGATGGCGACGCGCCGACCAAGGAAATGCCGCTGCATTCCGCGTTCTATGAAACGCGCGGCGCCAAGGCCGGGGCCATCGTCCACCTGCATTCCAGTCATTCGGTCGCCCTGTCGATGCTGCCGGAGGTCGATCCGGACAATGTGCTGCCGCCGCTCACGCCCTATTCGATCATGCGGCTCGGCAAGGTGAAGCTGCTGCCCTTCTTCCGTCCGGGCGATGCCGCCATGGGCGATGCGATCCGCGGGCTTGCCGGTCGTCGCAGCGCCGTGTTGCTGGCCAATCACGGTCCGGTGGTGGCGGCCAAGGATCTTGAGGCGGCCGTCTATGCCATGGAAGAGCTGGAGGAGACCGCCCGTCTCGCCCTCTTGCTGCGCGGGATGAACCCGCGTCTCCTGAGCGAGGGCGAGATCCGCTCGATTGTCGATCACTTCGATGTGGAATGGGACTGAGGCGCGATGATCGTGAACAAGACCTCCCTGCCGCTTTCGGCCAATCTCGGCTTCCTGTGGACGGATCTTGCGCTGCCGCAAGCCGTGCATGCGGCGGCCGCCGCCGGTTTCGGCGCGGTCGAGCTGCACTGGCCCTACGAGGTGCCGGCGGCCGAGCTTGCCGCCGCCCTCAAAGAGACCGGCCTGCCGGTGCTCGGGCTCAACACGGTGCGCGGCGATGTGGCGAAGGGCGAGTTCGGGCTCGCCGCTCTTGCCGGGCGCGAGGACGAGGCGCTTGCCGCCTTCACGCAGGCGCTCGACTACGCGGCGGCCATCGGCGCGGGCAATATCCATGTCATGGCCGGAAAGGCGGATGGGGAGGCCGCGCGCCGCACCTTTGTCGCCAATCTTCGCCGCTTCCGCGATCTCGCCGCGCCCAGGGGCGTGAGCCTGCTGCTGGAGCCGATCAACACCCGGGACGTGCCGGGCTACTTCCTGTCGGACTGCGAGAGCGCCGCTTCGATCATTGCGGAGTGCGGTGGCGAGGGCATCCGCATCATGTATGACTGCTATCACATGCAGATCATGCGCGGCGACCTGCTGCGCCAGGCCGAACGCTGGATGGACCTGATCGGCCACATCCAGTTCGCCGCCGTCCCCGACCGGGGCGAGCCGGGCCGGGGCGAGGTCGACTATGGCTGGCTGCTGCCGTCCCTGCGCGATGCCGGCTATCGCGGCCATTTCGGCGCGGAATACCGGCCGCGCGGCACGACCGGTGAGGGTCTCGGCTGGATGAAGGCTATCGCGGGCGCTTGAGGCGCTTGCGTATCCCTCAGCCGAGCTCCAGCGTCGTCGTCGCCAGTGTGCGAGCCGGATCGCCGCCCGGCACCCCGTTGCGGTACATGCGCGCGGTAGCGAACCCTTGCGTGAAGCCGGCCTGATCCAGCCATTCACCGAAGCCGTGCCCCGTGCCGGGCACGTCGAGATGCAGCTCCTCGCCGCCCGTCGCTTCGCCGAGGGCGGCAAGAAGGGCCGTCCCGTCCGCCAGCGTGTCGGCGAAGAGCGGCCCGATCTTCCACCCCTGAAGGCATTTTCGCGCGGTGCCGTAGCCGACGACGCGCCCGTCCCGCAGGGCCATGCGCGCGATGCGCGGGCCGGAAACCCAGGCGGAGAGGAAAGCCTCGCGTGGGGCCGGGAAGACAGCCGCATCGTAGGCGGAAAGACCGGCGTTGTCGGGGTCGGCCGGGACGATGCGGATGCCGGCCGGCGGGGTCGTCTCCGGCGCGTGTCCCGAAAAGCGCAAGGTGCGATAGGCGACGGCAAAACCCATGCGGCGGTAGTTGTCTTCCTGCGCCGGCACGCCGTCGAGGCCGATGCAGCGCTCGCCGAGCCTCGCCATGCCGGCATCCCAGACCTGGCGCCCCAGCCCCTTGCCGCGCAGGTCCGGCCGGCAGATGTAGAGCCCGATGAAGCCGAAGCTTGGCCCATAGGCGACGGCGGAAATGCCAGCCGCCATTTCGGTGCCGAGGAAGAGCCCCAGAAAGCCGCCGGGGTCGGCGGCATGGAAGGCCGGGGCATCGTCAAGGCCGGGATTCCAGCCTTCGCCGGCAGCCCAGTCGATCAGGAGAGGCAGTTCATCGGGGGCAAGGGCGCGCAGTGTCGGTTCGGTCATTCGGTCCCTGCCGGCATCGGAGCGAAGGAGGCCATGGCGCCGCTGTAGCGCTTGGGCGAGGGAGCAGCATAGGCGCCGCGCTTGGAGGTGAACAGCCCGAGCGCGGCAAGCGCCTCCGCCTGTTTCACCGCGGCGCTCACGCCGTCGATCACCGGCACGCCGAACTCGTCGGACAGGCGACGCGCAAGATCGGCCATGCCGGCGCAGCCGAGCACGATCGCCTCCGCGTGGTCGCAGGCGAGCGCCGCCCGGATCTCGCTCCGCAGCAACTCGCCGGATCCGGATGTCGGATCCTCCAGCGACAGCACGGGCATGCCGGCGGCCCGCACCTTCGCCCGGCCCGTCATGCCGTAGCGCGCAACGAGATCCTCGACCGGCACGCGCGCGGCCTCGGCCGTCGTCACCACGGTGAAGCGGCGGGCGACGAAGGCGGCGAGCGACAGCGCCGCCTCGCAGATGCCGAGCACGGGAATGCGCGCCATCGCCCGTGCCGCATCCAGCCCGGTATCGTCGAAACAGGCGATCACCGCCGCCCTTGCGCCACCCTGCTCGCCCTCGCGGATTTCCGCCAGCAGGCCCGGTACGGACAGGGCCTCGTCGTAATAGCCCTCGATGGAGGCGGGCCCGGCCTGCGAGGTCGCAGCGATGATGCGCGTGCCGGGCGCCACGACGGCCTTTGCTGCGGCCTCGATGGTGCGGGTCATCGAGGCCGTGCTGTTCGGGTTGACGATCAGGAGGTCCATTGTCAGCCGTCCGTCACGCCATGCCCTGGCCGCGGGCGCGGCGGCGGCCGAGCCAGAGGATGGCGCCCAGCGTTGCCACGATCACGAGGAAGGAGAACAGCGTCGTCACCGTGCCGAGCGCGTAGAGCACCGGCGTCGTGACATTGGTGGTCATGCCGTAGATCTCCAGCGGCAGGGTGTTGTAGGTGCCCGAGGTCATCAGCGAGCGCGCGAACTCGTCATAGGACAGGGTGAAGCCGAACAGGCCGACGCCGACCAGCATCGGCGCGATCATCGGCAGCAGCACATGCAGGAAGGTCTGCCAGGCGCTGGCGCCAAGGTCCCGGGCGGCTTCCTCATAGGCAGGCGAGAAGCGGTTGAACACGGCGAACATGATCAGCACGCCGAAGGGCAGCGTCCAGGTCAGGTGCGCGCCGAAGGCGGAGCTGTACCAGGCCGGCCGCAGGCCCACCTGCTGGAACATCACGCCGATGCCGAGCGAGACGATGATCGAGGGCACCACGAGGCTGGCGACCGAAAGATAGAACAGCGGCGTCGCGCCGAGGAAGCGGCGGCGGAAGGCGAGCCCCGCCAGCAGCGACACCACGACGGTGACCAGCATGACGCCGATGCCCAGCGTCAGCGAGCGGCGGAAGCTGCCGCCGAAATCGCCGACCGCCTGGCGCTCCGTCAGGTTGCGGAACCAGTGCAGCGAGGTGCCGTTGAGCGGGAAGGTCAGCCCGCCGTCCGGCCCCTGGAAGGACAGGATGACGATGGCCGACAGCGGCCCGTAGAGGAACACCACGAACAGCGCGAAGAACAGCGCCAGGATCCAGAATTCGAGGCCGCGGGTTTCGCTCATCTCACAGCTCCTTGCGGATGTCGACGACGCGCAGGATCGCGGCGACGAGCAGGAGGACGATGGCCAGCAGCACCACCGCATTGGCGGCGGCGGCCGGATATTGCAGCAAGGACATCTGGTTGCGCATCATCAGGGCAACCGAGGCGCTCTGCCCGCCCGACATCACCTGGACGGTGATGAAGTCGGCCATCACCAGCGTCACGACGAAGATCGTACCGATCGCCATGCCGGGCTTGGCCAGCGGCAGGATCACGTTGGTCAAAACCTGGAAGCTGGAGGCGCCGGCATCGCGTGCCGCCTCCACCAGGGCGCGGTCGATGCGCATCAACGTGTTGAAGATCGGCGTCACCATGAACAGCGTGTAGAGATGCACCATGGCCAGCACCACGGCGAAATCGGAATAGAGCAGCCATTCGATCGGGGCCGGCACGATGCCGAGGTCGACGAGCGCCGTGTTGACCAGCCCGTTGCGCCCCAGCACCGGGATCCACGAGATCATGCGGATGATGTTGGAGGTCAGGAACGGCACCGTGCAGATCAGGAACAGCACCATCTGCATGGTCTGGCTGCGCACGTGGAAGGCGAGGAAATAGGCGACCCAGAAGCCGATGACGAGGGTCAGGACCCAGACGATCGCGGCATATTTGAACGTGTTGAGATAGATCCGCCAGGTCACCGCCGAACCCAGCGTCTCGATGTAGTTGGTCAGCACGAAGTCGGGATAGAGCCGCGCGAAGTCGTAGTCCCAGAAGCTCACCGCGACGATCATCGCCAGTGGCGCCAGCAGGAAGGCGCCGAGGATCAGCGCCAGCGGGGCCGCCTGCAGATAGGCGGCGGCAGCCGTGCCGATGCGGGCAAGACGGCGGGCGGGCGGCGTTCCGTCCGGCGCGGCCTCGTGTGCGGCAGGCGGATTGGCGGCGGCGGTCATGCCTCGGCTCCTTGCGGATACTCGAAAAGGGGCGGGGAACCGCTCTCCCGGGCGGCTGGCCTTGCCGGGAGAGCGGAGCGGCGCGCGTCAGGCGGCGATGAACTCGTTCCAGCGGCGGACCATGTAGCGGTCCTCGTCCATCACCGAGTTCCAGCAGGCGACCTTGCCCATGCGCTCGGTGAAGGAGCCGCCGTCGCGCACGGCGCCGGCCTTTTCCATCACCTTGCCGTCCGGCGACAGGATGTCGCCCGCCGCCGGCTTGCCCTCGACCCAGAAGCTCCACTCGTCCTCGGACATGTACTCCTTCGCCGTCTCCATGGCGGCGGAGTAGTAGCCCTGGCGGTTGAGATAGGCGCCGACCCAGCCGGACAGGTACCAGTCGATATACTCGTAGGCCGCGTCGAGCTTGGCGCCGGAAAGATGCTTGGCAAGGCCGATGCCGCCGCCCCAGGCGCGGTAGCCTTCCTTGAGCGGCTGGTAGACGCAAGGGATGCCGCGCGAGCGCACGGCGGCGACCGCCGGCGACCACATCGACTGGATCACCACCTCGCCCGAGGCCATCAGGTTGACGCTCTCGTCGAAGGACTTCCAGAAGGCGCGGAACTGGCCGTCCTTCTTGGCCTTGATGAGGAAGTCGATGGTCTTGTCGATTTCCTCCTGGGTCATGTTGCCCTTGTCGGCATATTCGATCTCGCCCAACGCTTCCATGATCATGGCTGCGTCCATGATGCCGATGGAGGGGATGTTGAGGATCGAGGTCTTGCCCTTGAAGGCCGGGTCCATGATGTCGGCCCAGCTGGTGATCTCGCGGCCGACCAGATCCGGGCGGATGCCCAGCGTGTCGGCGTTGTAGATCGTCGGCACCATGGTCAGCCAGTCGGTCGGGGCGCTGGCGAAGGTGGTGGACTCCTTGCCGTCGACGAAGCCGACCGTGTGCGGTGCCGTGCCTTGCGCGATGACGCTGTCCGGGGCCAGCTTGCCGTCGATGAACAGCGGCACGATCTTGTCGTAATACTTCAGCCGCGAGACCTCCATCGGCTGCATGACGCCGGCCGGGAACACCTTCTTGGCGATCCAGTACTCGATGTCGGCGATGTCGTAGCTGTCCGGCTGGGTGACGGCGCGCTGGGCGGCGGCGTCGGAATCGGTCGCCGTCATTTCCAGCGTGATGCCGAGGTCTTCCTTGCACTTCTCGGCGATGGCGTTGAGGTTCGACACGCCGGTGCCGAACTGGCGCAGGGTGATCGGGTTCTGCGCCCAGATGGTCGGAAAGCCGGTGATGGCCCCGCTGCCGGCGGCAAGGCCTGCGGCGGCCGCGCCGGTCTTCAGCAGTGTGCGGCGGGAGAGCCCGCCGGTGCCGGCGGCGGTCTTGCTGGTCGATGTCGTCGTCATTGTCATTTCCCCTCTTTGTGGTGGTCGGCCTTGGTTTTTCAGGAAGCGAGACGGCCGAGGACGATGGCGTCCTCCCGGTTCCACGCGAGCGGCGCCGCATCGCCGACCTTCACGGGCGCGGCGAAGAAGTCGGTGTCGCTGACGATTGCTGTGAAGTCGTCCACCCCGGCTCCGGCAACGGTGAGCTTCACCGACGAGCCGCGATACTCGATGTTCTCGACGACGCCGGTGAAGCCGAGGCCGGGCGCGGAGGCCGGGCCGATCCGCACCCGGTCGGTGCGCACGGCGATGTCGATGGGCGCGTCCGCGTCCTGCGGCGTGCCTAGGGCGGAAAACAGCCCGCCGCCGGCAGGGGCGATGGCCACGCCGCGCTCGTCGCGGTCCGCAAGGCGCCCGGAGATCACGTTGTGGTCGCCCATGAAGCGCGCGACGAAGGCGGTGGCGGGCCGCTCGAACACCTCGCGCGGCGCCGCCGCCTGCTCGATCCGGCCGGCATTCATCACCACGATCACGTCGGCGAGCGCCATCGCCTCCTCCTGGGAGTGGGTGACATGCACGAAGGTGATGCCGAGCGAGGCCTGCAGCCGCTTCAGCTCGGCGCGCATCTTCACCTTCAGGAAGGGGTCGAGCGCCGACAGCGGCTCGTCGAGCAGCAGGGCCTGCGGATCGGTGATCAAGGCGCGGGCGAGCGCCACGCGCTGCTGCTGGCCGCCGGACAGCTGCGCCGGCCGGCGCGCGGCATAGGGCTCCATATGCACCAGCTGCAGCATGTCCAGCGCCCGGCGCCGTCGCTCGTCCTTCGCCACGCCCTTCATCTTCAGGCTGAAGGCGACATTGTCGGTGACGTCGAGATGCGGAAACAGCGCGTAGGACTGGAACATCATCGAGGTGCCGCGCCGCGCCGGCGGCAGGTCGGTCACCACCTGGTTGCCGAGCCGCACGTCGCCTCCCGAGATGCTTTCGTGGCCGGCGATCATCCGCAGCGTCGTGCTCTTGCCGCAGCCCGACGGCCCCAGCAGGCAGCAATAGCTCCCGGCCGGGATCTTCAGGCTGATCGCATGCACGGCCGTGGTCGACCCGTAGACCTTGGTGACGGAGGCAATGTCGATGGCGGCAGCCTTGCTCATATGCGTTCCCCTCTGACCTGCATGCTGCAATGCATCATGTATGCCAGTCGCAGCGCGTGGATGCTTCGTCAGGAATCCCAAGGGGTTCGGCAAACACCGCAGCAGCCCGCAAAAGCGGCATCGTGCTGCGCTGCACAGTTTCTGTGCGATTGTCTGCAAAGCGTGAAAAGATTGTATGCAATCTAGTCGGGGGATCGTGTGCGGTCCCTGTGCGCGGCGCGTGAAACGCGCTACAACGACGGCAGGGAATCATATGCCATGACTGTCCACGATCACGCCGCCGCGGGCGGCCCGCTTTCCGACGACCGTGCCGGTGCCATCCGCGACCGGCTGCGGCTGGCCATTGTCGGCCGCAAGCTGGCGCCCGGCACCAAGCTGTCGGAGGCGGAGGTCGGCGCCCTGTTCGAGGTCAGCCGCACGGTCGTGCGCGCGGCGCTGCAGATGCTGGCCTTCGAGGGGCTGGTGCGCAGCGAGCGCAATCGCGGTGCCTTCGTCGCCAATCCCTCGCCCGACGAGGCGCGGCAGATCTTCGCCTCCCGCCGCCTGATCGAGCCGGGCATCGCCCGCGAGGCCTGCGCCCGCGTCGATGCGGGCGCGCTGGAGCGTTTCGCAGCGCTGATCGCCGAGGAGGCGAGCCAGATCGCATCAGCCGGACCGCAGGCCCGCCAGGCCGAGATCAAGGCATCCGGCGACTTCCATCTGCTGCTGGCCGAGGTGGCGGGCAACGCCATCCTGCACCGCTTCATGGAGGAGCTGGTGGCCCGCTCCTCGCTGGTCATCGCGCTCTATGGTCGCTCGGATGCTTCCAGCTGCGCCCATGCCGAGCATCGCGGCATCCTCGACGCGCTGGCCGCGGGCGATGCGAACCGGCTCGCCCGGCTGGTCGGCGAGCATATCGACCATATCGAGGCCGACCTCGATCTTGCCCCGCAGGGCCGCGCCCCGGCGCTCAAGGACGCGCTCGGGCTTTAGGGTGTCTGCCTGAGCTTCGTCTCGCGCGCCTCGACCGCCCGCTCCGCCTCGAACATGTAATCCCGGGTGATCGGCACCGTGTCGATCCGCTTTGCCAGCTGCAGCTGGAACACCATGTTGGTGCGCCGCCGGAAGCCGACCTCGCACAGCGCCAGATAGAACTCCCACATCCGCAGGAAGCGTGCGTCGTAGATCCTCAGCACTTCCTCGCTGCGGGCCAGGAACCGCTCGCGCCAATGGCGCAGCGTCTCCGCATAGTGCAGGCGCAGGATCTCCAGATCGGTGGCATAGAGCCCCGTCTTCTCCACCTGCGTGAACACTTCCGACATCGAGGGCAGGTCGGCGCCGGGAAAAATATACTTGCGGATGAAGGGGTTGATCGGGCCGGGCACGTCCGAATAGCCGATGGCGTGGATCAGCGCGACGCCGTCCGGGGCAAGCAGCTCGCGCAGCTTGGAGAAATATTCGAGATAGTGCCGCTTGCCGACATGCTCGAACATGCCGACCGAGACGATCCGGTCGAAGGGGCCCTGCTGCTCGCGGTAGTCCCGCAGGTGGAACGTCACCCGGCTGCCGGCCGGCGAGCGGGCAGCGCGCGCGCTCGCATGGGCATACTGCTCCTCGCTCAGCGTCACGCCGGTCACCTCGGCTCCGTGCTCCTCGGCAAGGTAGAGCGCCAGCCCGCCCCAGCCCGAGCCGATGTCGAGAACCTTCAGGCCCGGCCGGTCGAGCATCAGCTTGGCCGCGATATGTCGCTTCTTGTGGAGCTGCGCCTCTTCCAGCGTGTCCTCGGGTGAGCGGAAATAGGCGCAGGAATACTGGCGGTCGCTGTCGAGGAAGAGGTCGTAGAGTGCCGGCGACAGGTCGTAGTGATGGGCGACGTTGCGCTGGGCACGGCCCATCGGATTGGACTGTTTCAGCCGCGCGGTCGCCCGCTCCAGCAACGACATCCAGGGATGGCCGGCCTCCGTGCCGTAGTTGCGGGCAACAAGATCCAGCACGTCGTAGAGCCTGCCGTCGTCGACCGACAGGCTGCCGTCCATATAGGCTTCGCCGATGCCGAGCGCGGGGTTGCGGATCAGCTGCCAGTCGGAGGCCTGGGGCGACAGGCGGACGGTCGCGACCGGCGGTGAGCCGTCGCCGAGAAGATGGCGGCGGCCGGCCCTGTCGATCACGGCAAGGCCGCCGCGGCGGAGAATGGTACGAAGGATGCGCAGGAAAATCATGGGTGGGGCTCGCGCTCATGTGGGTCCGGGTCGGGCCGCCGGGGAGGCGGTCCACATGCACAGGCGAGCGGCGGGAGCACCCGCCGCAGGGCGAGCCTAGCACGCTATCGTTGCAGAGCGAAAGACGGCCTTTGCCACCCTAGAAACTGGGCGGCGTGCAGGCGCTGACGACGATGCAGGGCTCCGGTCCGACGGCGCGGAAGCGGTGCGGCTCGGTGCTGTCGAAGGCATAGGCATCGCCCGGCCCCAGGATCTTGCGCTGATCGCCGACCGTGACCTCCAACCGGCCGGAAATGACCACGCCGCCTTCTTCCCCGTCATGCGACAGCGGCGCGCGCCCGGTATCGGCACCGGGCTCGTAGCGCTCGTGCAGGATCTGTAGCCGCCGGCCGAACAGGTTACCTCCGACCTGGCGATAGGAGATCCGTCCCTTGCCGATTTCCTTGAGCTCCTCGCCCTGGAAGAACACCTGGCGCTCGGCGCCGGGCTCATAGGCGAAGAAGTCGGTGAGGCTGACCGGGATGCCGTCGAGCACCCGCTTCAGCGCGCCGACGGACGGGTTCATGCGTCCGGACTCGATCAGCGAGATCGTCGCATTGGTGACGCCGGCCCGCTTGGCCAGGGTGCGCTGGGACAGCCCGTGCGCGGCGCGCAGGGCCCGCAGCCGGCCGCCGATGTCCAGTTCCGCATCGCCGCCGTTGGACATGTTAAAGATCCTCAACGTTTTCTCATTCGATCAAGTAAAAACAAGAGCTTGCGAAAATCAAGAAACAGACTGTTTCAGGATGGAAAAAGAGCGCAGGCTACGGCTTGATAAAAAATCCGCCAGAGAGGCTGCCATGGACATGCTGGACGACACGCCCCGGAGCAAGAGCAATCGCAAGCTCGACGCCTACTGGATGCCCTTCACCGCCAACCGCCAGTTCAAGGCGTCGCCGCGCATGCTGGTCGGCGCCAAGGGCCTGCACTACACCAGCGACGACGGGCGCGAGATCCTCGACGGCACCGCCGGCCTGTGGTGCTGCAATGCCGGCCATGGCCACACCGAGATTGCCGATGCGGTGCATCGCCAGCTGCTCGAGATGGACTACGCGCCGTCCTTCCAGATGGGGCATCCGCTGGCATTCGAGTTCGCCGAGCGGCTCAAGGACCTGGCGCCGGACGGCTTCGAGCATGTGTTCTTCACCGGGTCGGGCTCGGAGTCCGTCGACACGGCACTGAAGATCGCGCTGGCCTGGCACCGGGCCCGCGGCGAGGGCTCGCGCACCCGCCTGATCGGCCGCGAGCGCGGCTATCACGGCGTCGGCTTCGGCGGCATCTCCGTCGGCGGCCTCGTCAACAACCGCCGCCATTTCGGCACGCTGCTCACCGGCGTCGACCATCTGCCGCACACTCATGCGCCGGAGCACAACGCCTTCTCTCGCGGTCAGCCGGAATGGGGCGCGCATCTCGCCGACGATCTGGAGCGTCTCGTCGGCCTGCACGGCGCGGAGACCATCGCCGCCGTGATCGTCGAGCCGGTCGCCGGCTCCACCGGCGTCTTGGTGCCGCCGAAGGGCTACCTGCAGCGCCTGCGCGAGATCTGCGACAAGCATGGCATCCTGCTGATCTTCGACGAGGTGATCACCGGGTTCGGCCGTCTCGGCACGCCCTTCGCCTCGCAGTTCTTCGGCGTCATGCCGGACATCTTCACCACGGCCAAGGGCCTGACCAACGGCGCGGTGCCGATGGGCGCGGTCTTCACGACCGACCGCATCCACGATGCCTTCATGAACGGGCCGGAAGGCACGATCGAGCTGTTCCACGGCTACACCTATTCGGGCCACCCGATCGCCTGTGCCGCCGGCCTTGCCACGCTCGACATCTACGAGCGCGACGGGCTGCTGACCCGCGCCGCCTCCATCGCCCCGGTCTGGGAAGAGGCGCTGCACGGGCTGAAGGACGCGCCGCATGTGGTCGACATCCGCAATCTCGGCCTGATCGGCGGCATCGAGCTCGCCTCGCGCCCCGGCGCGCCAGGCGCCCGCGCCTACGACGTGTTCACTGCCTGCTTCCAGGAAGGCTGCATGATCCGCGTCACCGGCGACGTCATCGCCATGTCGCCGCCGCTCTCCATCGGCGAGGCGGAGATCGCCCAGCTGATCGGCACCTTGCGCAAGGTGCTCGAGCGTACCGAGTAGAACGCGGCGCGCTCGCCCTTACGGTGTGGCAGCCGGCCCGGGCATCTCGTCCGGGCCGCCCGCCTCCACCCATAGCCGCGCCAGCTTGTCCGGGTTGCGTAGCACGTAGACCGCCTGTACCCGGCCGTCGGCGACCTCCACGGCCGTCGCCTGCCGGGTGCCGTCGGCCTCCAGCGTCAACTCTCCGGGGAGGCCGCCCAGCAGCACCCGGCATCGCCAGGCCGGCGTGCTGCCGAATTTGCGCGCGACGCCGGCGAGGAACTTCGCGACGCGCAGCGCGCCGCTGATCAGGTTGCGCGCGGCGATCTTCTGCCCGCCGCCGTCCGAATGCAGCACGGCGCCCTCGGCCAGCAGCCGGCTCAACCCCTCCACATCGTCCTGCCGGGCCGCGTTCAGGAAGGCGGTCGCCACGGCCTCGTGCTCGCGCGCATCGACGGAAAAGCGCGGCCGCGCCTTGCGGATGTTGTCGCGGGCCCGGCTGGCGAGCTGCCGGCAGGCGGCCTCGCTCCGGCCCAGCATTTCGGCGATCTCGCCGAAGCCCATGTCGAAGACGTCGTGCAGCAGGAACGCCGCCCGTTCCAGCGGCGACAGCCGTTCCAGCGCCAGCATCAGGGCGAAGGAAATGTCGGAGGCGAGGGTCTCTTCCACCGGCCCGGCAGGCGCGCCGCCGGCCGCGCCGAGCAGCGGCTCGGGCAGCCAGGGACCGTCATAGGCCGCCTGTTCGCGCCGGCGCCGGCGCAGCCGGTCGAGGCACAGCCGGGTGACCACGGTGGAAAGGAACGCCTCCGGATCTTCCACTTTGCTGCGGTCCGTGCGCTGCCAGCGCAGCCAGGCGTCCTGGACCGCATCCTCGGCGTCGGCACGAAGGCCGGTCATGCGGTAGGCGAGGCCGGTCAGCCGGCCCCGCACCTTCTCGAACGTGTCTACCGCGTCGTTCGCGGCGTCATGCTGCATCGGCCTTGCCCGCTCCCTTTTCCGCCTTCGGGTGCTCGCTGCGGAAGCCGACCGCCAGCCGGTTCCAGGCGTTGATGGCGCAGATCAGCATCGACAGTTGTACCCGCTCCGCCTCGCTGAACTGCTCGGCAATGCCGGCGTAATCCTCGTCCGGCGCGCCGGTCTGCGCAAGCAGGGTCAGCGCCTCGGTCCAGGCGAGCGCGGCCCGCTCGCGCGGCGAGTAGAGCGAGGATTCGCGCCAGGCCGGCAGCAGGTCGAGCCGGGTCTGGTCCATGCCGCCGGCCCGCGCGTCGCGCGAATGCATGTGGAGGCAGTAGGCGCAGCCGTTGATCTGCGAGGCGCGCAGCTTCACCAGCTCGACGAGCTCGTGTTCCAGCGTGCCGCCGCGCGCGGTCGCGTCGAGCGCGAGCATCGGCTTCAGCATGTCGGGGGCGATCCTGAAATAGTCGAGACGGGCAGTCATGGGAAACTCCGTTGCGTTGGTGTCGCTCCTGAGACGCTCGGGGCCCGCCCGCTGTGACATGGACGCGCAAAAAAATCCGTCCCCGCGTGCGGGCGCAGGTTTCCGCTGCGTCCGCGCGTCCTGTCCCCGCCTCCGGCCTTTGGCAGAAATTGAGACGGATTTTGCAAAATTCCGTCTCGAAATCGCGAAATTTCGGCGCGCGCCTCTCGAAATCGCCGAACCATCGCCTCCTGGCCGTCGATCCGAATTCGGATCGAGTGAAGGCCGATTTGCGCGTCCGCGCGCGTGCGGCATGGGCCGGCGATCAGGAAATATGATGTCAGACAAGCGGAGGATCAGATGGCCGGGGAGAGGGGCGAGGGCCTGCGATGCCCGGCCGGGAAGTGGGGGGCGAGGGGCTACGATGCCCGGCCGGGAAGGGGGACGAGAGCCTGCGATGCCAGGCCGGGAGGCGGGGGGCGAGGGGCTGCGATGTCCGGCCGGGAAGTGGGGGGCGAGGGCCTGCGATGCCCGGCCGGGAGGCGGGGGGCGAGGGGCTGCGATGTCCGGCCGGGAAGTGGGGGGCGAGGGCCGGCGATGCCCGGTCGGGAAGTGGGGGGCGGGGGCCTGCGATGCCAGGCCGGGAGGCGGGGGGCGGGGGCCTGCGATGCCAGGCCGGGAGGCGGGGCGGATGATTGGAAAAATACGATGTCAGACAAGCATGGATCCGAGTTGACCGAACTGGTGGGGACGGTTGCCCGGACTGGCGGGGGATTGTGTCTCGGAGCGGTGGGGGATTAGTGCCCCGTCCGGGTCATTTCCGTGCGCATCCGGCTGGAATCGCCCCAGGTCGACAGCCAGATCATCAGCTCGGTCAGACCACTGACGAGCGGCAGCAGCAGCGCGTGGGCGAGGTCCCGCCCCTGCTGGCGGCTCTCGGCCTCGCGCAGATGCGCCAGTTCCTCGTGCTGGATCGAGGCGATGAGGGCGTGGAGCTGCGGGTCGTGGTCGGCAAGGAAGGCGAGCTGGTCCTCCAGGTGGCGGTGGACGGTGCTTTCCACCGCCTCGGTGCAGATCCAGACCGTGTTCCGCCCGCCGAGCGCGGTCAGGGCGCCGAGCACATAGCCGCCGAGGCTCCACAGCGACATGATGCGGCAAGGCCGGGCGCCTCTTGCGGGCATCGCCTCGTGAAACAGGCGGCAATGATCGATCTCGTCGGCGCGCATCTCTTCCAGAGCCGGCACGATGTCGGGATAGAGGCGCCGGGCGACCGCGATCTGGGCTCCGTAGATCCGGATGGCGCCGAACTCGCCCGCGTGGGTGACCTTGAGAATGCGGCGGACGGTGAGCTGCGGGTCACGGCCACCAGGCGATCCGATCGGCGATCCGATGGGCGATTCAGCTGGCAGACTGCTCGTCATCGATGTCGCTCGCCCCTTTTCGCCGGTACACCCGCAAACCCATACAGAAAGCGCGCCGGCGCGTCATCAGGAGGGGAGGCGCAGGCGATCGGATGCAAGAGCCTTCTCCCCGCAGCAAAACACATCAATACCCGGCGCCGCAGGCGGGACCGCGACACCGGGTGCCGTAGCCGCGATGGGGTACGGTGTGCCGGCCCCGGCTTCGACGCGGCGACTGTCTCGCTGATCGCCGACCCGGATGCGGCGCTCAACCGCCACATGGCGGAGGCGTGCTCGGCCGCTTCCGCTTCGAGACGACCGCAACGCCGTTGAACATCAACCCGCGCACTTCCGGCACGACGGTCTTCAGCATCCTGTCGTTCCTGAACAGCGGCTCCAACTCGGTGAGGCTGGTGTAGGGGCACCCCCAGTGCTAATTGATAATCTCGCGCAGGATTAAAGGTGAATCCTTGTTTTTGATGGCAATTTTTGCCGCATCATTAAATATGATCACCCGAGTAAATCTCTATACATAGCGTCGGTAAACGGATCTATGAATTTTCTTATCTGGTCATATTGGTCTGGTGAAAGTAGATTATAGGGCTCGTTAAGTTCAATCACCTTCTCGAATTTAAACTTCGTCGGCTCTTCCACTGCTAATATGATCTGCATATCCGACGGGAGTTTCGTGGCGATATACTCGATCATTATCGGTAAATTTGTGGCGTCTTGTCCTTGCTGCTGCGGCGAGTCGATCACGGCAGGAATGGAAAACGAACCGTATTCGCCCAGTGAAGTGTGCCAAAGAGCCGCGTAATACGCCAATATAGATCTCGGGCCGCCGCTTCCGGAAATCTTTGGGCGACGATTTAGATTCATTTTACCGGTTTCAACTGACGGCATATTAAGTGATTTTAGAGCAATATCATAATATTTTCGAAAAGCGGAAAGAATGGAGCTCGACCGCTTTCTATTGGTTAGCTCGCTAAGTCGCCGGTTTAACTTGTCAATTGCCGTCACTAAAGGATTAATCTTTACTTCGAGCTCGCTCAGCTCGGCCTCAAAGGCCGCAAATGCAGATTCGGCACCCATGGCTCGAACAACGTCGTTCAGCTTGAGGTCGCCGCGTCGCGTTTCAAGAATATCTGAAATTTTCCTATAGTTATCATCAAGAGATCTGAGGCGATCTTTGGATCCCTCCAGGGTACGGCTTATCTTTAGATGATCATTTTTGAGTTCAACAGCGAGATTTCGAAGGACACGCGCGTCTTCAGAATACCGCAGGAGGTCCATGAATGTTTTGCCGTGTTCGGCGTGACAAACTGGGCAGACGAGTACATTGTGAGGCTCGGTCTGAAGAAAAGAAGAATCACTATCGTACTGAGACAGAGCCTGATGTGCCATTTTGATTTGAAGTTCGAGGCTTTCGGCAGTTTCTCTTTCGCGTACTATAGTATTTCTGATTTCCTCTTGTTCAGAATTTATTTCATTAATTTCTATTGTCAGGCGCGCAATGTCTTGTTCAAAGACCTCTGGCATTGTCTTTGGGCCGTCCAAAGGTACGGTCCTGCCAAACCGATCCTTGATCGTTTTGATGACTTTCTCCTCGCCCCTAAGTTCAGAAAGGTCCTTCTGATGGACTAGCTTCTGCGAATTGAGGTCATAGTATTCAGGTGGCTTAACGCCTGTGAAGTATTCAAGAACTGGGCCGATCGGCTTTTGATACTGTTGCAAATTGTCAAATGTTGACCAATCAGACAGCCAGCTCCCATCTTGGTTAATATAAAATGGTAAGAAGAACGTTCTCGCGTCGCCAGTCACCGATTTTAATTTTCGGTCTGTAAGAATCAAATTGAATCCAACCAACTCTGCAAAATTGCGGCCCCAATCGGTTGCGTTGGCGGAGGTGAAATTGAGCCTTCCCTGAGCGTCGAAAAGCCCACGATTGTTGCGTTGCTGAACGACGTAGTAGTCTACGCCATCCACGGAAAATTCCACCAGCACCGTGGTGTCCTTATTCCATCGATCGAGTTGGCCGGCGGGAAAGGCCCCGAGAGCAGTGAAGAGGGACTTAATCAGACTCGACTTGCCGGTGTGGTTCATCCCGACCAACAACGTCTTTTTCGGACTGAAGCTCTCTGATCTGGCTGTCTGCTCGCTGTCTGAGAGCAGCCATATACTTTTGAATTTGAAGGTTTTCATATGACTTTGTCCGCAGGCTTCTGACGAGGCGCACTAGCTCGGGTCCACGCATTGCTCAACCGCTTTCAGTAAAAAATGAGCTTGAAGTTCAACTTCCTTTGTCGCCGGAAACTTCTCGCGTAGATGTTTTGTTCCTCGTTCGAAAATTGGCATTAAGCGTGCCTCAAATTGTTCGTTTTTCAGCAGGGCATCACAGCACATCGAAATGTCGACATCATCGGGTAGCGGGCTTCCGAATATTTTTCGACTTAATATTGCAGTTATTGAGGCGCGTATTTGTGTAATTTTCCAAAATTCAATTCCTTCATTTTTTAATTGATCCAGCCAACTGTTAAGATAAAATTCAATGTCAGGTGTCTTGTGAAGGTCGCTTAAAGCTGCGTTTAAATGCTCTAAGCTGTATCCGTGCCTCGATTTTATCTCTTCTATTGTTGTGGTCTTCGCGGTTTTCGCCCCAAGGGGGGCGAGCTTGGCCAATAAGCTCTCGACAAACGACCGCGCCTGCCCAGCATGTGGCGGACTCACCTTATGAAGATAATTATGTACGACCCCTATTGTATAGGTCTGGGCGTCGTCTACAGGGATGTTGACCTTCTCGATTAAAACTCTTGATAGATCAGCTTTCATGCCGCTTGGCGTTTGTACCGAGTCTAGTGCGGCCTGAAGCAAATCGGCGAGGTGCGGGGCTAGTTCGGAAAGTGCGATGGCGGTGGACGTTGCGACGTTGCCGCCTGAAGATAACTCTAGGTTACACCCTGCGTTGGAAATAAAGCATCCTGAAGCTTCCAAACTCTTAAGGTTAGCGAGTGAGGCAAATATCTTTCCGAGTGGACTGTCGGAAATTCCAGAAAGAGGTTTAGGTTTCTTTTTCTTAACCTTGGTTTTTTTTGATGGGTCATCAGGATTGTGCAGATTCGTGAGCATAGTCCACGTCCACTCCATCCGGTCTTTCTTTTTGACTTGAAATACTTCGATGGTCGACGGCGTGTTGGGTGAATCTAATATCGCAATATCTTGAACGACTTCAAACAGCACAAGAAAGTCGGGCGTGTCCTTTTCTTTAAGGGAAAACATCTTGACGATGGCCCAGTTTTTCTGAAATTCAATGCCTTTTTGATTGTGCTTTCCGCCGCTCTCAGAGGTATCGGAGTTATTCATTGCAAGAACGACTTCGTCTAACATTGTGGTCAAATAAAATTTCCTCCCCGCCCTATTCAAATTAATCTAGAGCCATAATCTGTCTTGGGTCAAGGAGCTCCTTGCTAAGTACTAGATGTGGGAGGTCGGAAATTGATGAAGCCGCTGTTAAATTTCTCGAATTCGTCGCAAAGCCAAAAGGGTGACCAGCCACGGTTATGTGATGCTGCCTCAGCGAACGCTCAAAGCACAATTAGAAGTCTTCAGCGGGTATCCTGACGTCTGGTTGGATCACGTACAGCAGAACGCCGCTTTCTGTGCGCCCGCTCACCCCTCACCACCCACCCACGCTACAAAACCCGCAGCCGGGTGGTATAAGGCCGGGTCACGCGCATATGCGCGGCGGCTCGGCCGAAAGAGAGGCGCGGGCCGGCGATCCGGGTCGAACATGGTCAATCTCACCGCCTGCCGCTATTTCCTCGAAGTCGTGCATCTGGGCTCGATCCGCCTGGCGGCGGACCGGCTGCACGTGTCGCCCTCGGCGATCAGCCGCCAGATCGCCAAGCTGGAGCGGGAGTTCGGCGAGCCGCTGCTCGACCGGCGCGCGAACGGCGTGCAGCTGACCGAGGCGGGCACGCTGGCGGCCGAGCATTTCGCCTCGATCCTCGGCCAGATCGACCTGATCCGCGGAGAAATGTCCGACCTGCGCAAGCTGAAATCGGGCAGCGTCTCGATCGCGACGGTCGACGGGGTGACCGATCCCTACCTGTCGGAACAGATCCTGGCGTTTCGCAAGCGGTTCCCGGCGGTGGATTTCCGCATGCGGATCCGGGGGCGCGAGCGCGTGCTGGAGGCGCTGGAAAAGCGCATCTGCCAGGTCGGCTTCGTCTACGACCACTTCTCGCATCCGATGATGGAGATCGTCGGGCAGTGGCGCCAGCCGCTGCTGGCCCTCGTCCCGCCCTCGCACCCCTTCGCCGACGGGCGGGCGGTGAAGCTGCCGGACATCGCCGACTGCGACTGCGTGCTGCCGGACGACAGCTACGGCATCCATCACCTGGTGAACCGGGCGTTCCGCAAGTTCGGCGGCAAGCCGAAGGCGATCATGGTCGCCGACCAGCTGCACTTCCTGATCCGCCACGCGATCAGGTCCAACGCGATCGTCTATGTGCCGCTGCAGGCGGCCCTGCGCGAGGTCGAGGCGGGCGAACTCGTGCCGCTGAACCTCGCCTGCGGGGACTTCGAGCACCGCTTCATCTACGCGATCGTGCGCCGGGACCAGCGGCGGTCGCCGGCCTGCGATGCGTTCATCGCCATGCTGACGTCGAGCTTCTCGAAGCACGAGAAGGCCGACGCCGCCATGCTGAAGCGGCTGAGAGCTGTTCAGGGCTGATGGCCGGGTTCGAAGCTCAGGCCTGAAGATCAGGCGTGAAGCTCGACCGTCAGGTCGGCCTCGACCGGCGCATTGAGACCGAGCTCGTGCTGGGTGAGCGCGGCGCGCGCGTGCTTGCCGCTCTCCTCGCCCCACAGCTCGACGAAGAGATCCGAGGCGCCGTTGAGGACCAGGTGCGGCTCGGTGAAGCCCGGCGCGCAGGTGACGTAGCCGATCATCTTGACGATCCGCTTTACCCGGTCGAGGTCGCCGAGAACCGCCTTCATCATCGCCAGGTGATTGATCGCCATCAGCCGGGCCGAGGCATAGCCCTCCTCGATGGTGAGGTCCGAGCCGACCTTGCCGACATAAGGCAGGACGTCGTTGTCGTTCTCGTCGGGCCGGGTGCCCAGCGTGCCGGAGGTGAAGAGGAGGTTCCCGACGACGACGCCGGGCAGGTAGTTGCCGATGGGCTTGGGCCTGCGGGGCAGGACGATTCCCATTTCCTTCAGACGGGCTTCGGTCGCATGCGGCATGAACGTGCTCCAGGATTAGGCATTGACGGATGGCAAACTAGGCAAAACCGATAGGGCTGCGTGTGCGTTGACGGCAACGCAGTGTTGCCCTTTAGGCAAATGGGGGCCTGGCGGAAGGTGCGACTGAAGCCGAATAAATAATATATTTCAGATATTTAATCGGGCGGATGCCGAGGCGGCCGCACCCGGTGGTATTGCGTTGCAGCGAAGAGGCGAGTGGTCGCGCATCCGTTTTCTCGTAATGTCCCCAGCAAGGTATTCACCAGCGGGGGCCAACAGGGTGCAGTCTCAATCTCTGGCAGTGATCGCGGCGGATCTTCGAGCCGGCAAGGTGCGGTCTTCGGATCTCGTGGCCTCGGCCGCGCAGCGTCATGCGGCGAGCGAGCCGGTGCTGAACGCCTACCGGACCTGGGCCGGCGACCGGGCCAAGGCCCAGGCGGCCGCCCTCGACACGCTGATCGCCACCGGCATCGATCTCGGCCCGCTGATGGGCATCCCCGTCTCGGTCAAGGACCTGTTCGGCGTTCCCGGCCTGCCGACCCATGCGGGCACCAACGCGGTCTTCCCGAAAGAGTGGCAGGCCGCCGGCCCGCTGGTGAAGGCGCTGCTGGCGCAGATGGGCGTCGTCACCGGCAAGACGCATACGGTCGAGTTCGCGTTCGGCGGGCTCGGCACCAACCCGCATGCGGGCACGCCGGTCAATCCCTGGTCGTCGCGCGAGAGCCCCTGCGTCCCCGGCGGGTCTAGCTCGGGCGCCGGCGTGTCGCTGGCGCAAGGATCGGCGCTGCTGGCGCTGGGCACCGACACGGCCGGGTCGGTCCGCATCCCCGCCTCCTTCACCGGACAGACGGCGCTGAAGGTCACCCATGGCCGGTGGTCGCTGGACGGCATCGTGCCGCTGTCGCCCTCGCTCGACACGCCGGGCCTGCTGGCCCGCACCATTGCGGACCTGGCCTATGCCTTCGCCGCGCTCGACCCCGAGGCGGCGGGACCGGTCGCAGCAATCGACCTTTCGGGCCTGCGCATCGGCGTCGTCCGCAACACGGTCTGGGACGACATCGAGCCGTCGATCGCCGAGAACACCGGCCAGGCCTTGCGGGTGCTGGAAAAGGCCGGCGCGCAGCTGAGCGACGTGACGCTGGCCTGCACGCAGGAGGCGCTCGACATCTTCCGCGCCGGCGGCCTGGCAGCGGCGGAGCTGCGCGCGTTCCTCGAGCGCAATTTCCCCGAGCGGATCGGCCAGCTCGATCCGGCGGTGATGGCGCGCGTTGCAGCCGTCGACGACCTCACCGCGTCCGGCTACCTGCAGCGCGCGGCGAACCTGGCGCAATACGGCCGGACCGCGGCGCAGGCGTTCGAGACCGCCGACGTGCTGGTCTCGCCGACCATTCCGGTCACCGCGCCGACCATCGCCGAGGTGGCGGACCCCGAAACCTATCGGAAGGCCAACATGCTGGCCCTTCGCAACACCGCGCTCGCCAACCTGTTCGGTTGGTGTGCGGCGACCCTGCCGACCGGGCTGGATGCCAACGGCATTCCGTCCGGCCTTCAGATCATGGCGCCGCCGATGGCGGAACGTCGCCTGCTGGCGGCGGCCCTGGCCATCGAGACCGCCATCGGATCCGGGCCCGAAATGCTCGGGAAAGCACCGCTGGCCTGACCCCTGTTTACCTTGCCAGCCCCCTTGGAGGAGAGACCTATGAAAAACCTGAGCAGAGCGATCATCCTGGCCGTCGGCGCCACGTTCGCCGGCGCGGCCCATGCCGCCGACTTCACCTTCACCTTCGCCCACGTCCTGACCGAGGACACGCCGAACGCCCGCGCGGCGGTGGTGTTCAAGGAGGAGGTCGAGAAGAACTCGAACGGCCGCATCGAGATCAACATCCGCCCGGCTGCGCAGCTCGGCGGCGACGTCGAGATCATCGAGCAGACGCAGATGGGCCTCGTCCACATCGCGATCCCGCCGACCGGCAACCTCGCCAACTTCAACGAGCAGATGTACCTGTTCGACCTGCCGTTCCTGCTGAACGACAACGCCGCGATGATGCGCGTTCTCGACGGCGAGGTCGGCACCGAGCTGCTGGCGACCCTCGACGCCAACAACCTGCACGGCATCGCCATGTGGGGCGCCGGCTTCCGCCACATGACCAACAACATCCGCCCGATCAACGGCCCGGCCGATCTCGCCGGCATCAAGATGCGCACCCTGCAGGCGCCGACCATCCTGTCGACCTACCGCGCCTACGGCGCGAACCCGACCGCGATGGCCTATGTCGAGGTCTATAACGGGCTGCAGCAGGGCGTCATCGAGGGCCAGGAAAACCCGCTCGCCAACATCGCCTCGATGAAGTTCTACGAGGTGCAGAAGTACATGACCCTGACCGGCCATGCCTACCACACCTATGCGGCCGTGATGAACAAGCAGGCCTGGGACAGCCTGCCGGAGGACCTGCAGACCGTGATCGCGGACGCCATGATCGTCGGCCGCGACGCCGCCCGCGAGTTCACCAACGAGGACGAGGCCAAGATCCTCGACGCGATCAAGGACCAGATCGAGATCCAGTCGCTGTCCGAGGAAGGCCGCGCGGCGTTCATCGAGGCCTCCAAGCCGATCTACGACGAGTTCCGCGACAAGGTCACGCCGGCCCTGATGGACAAGGCGATCGCGCTCGCCAAGGGCGAGTAAACCACGAAGAAAGAGGGTCGCGGCATGATCACCTGGTTGAACAGGCTGGTTGACGTCATAGAGAACACGCTGGTCAGCGGGTTGATATTGACCGCGACCCTCGTCGCCATCGCGCAAGTGATCGCGCGCTACGTCTTCAACAATTCGCTCTACTGGTCGGAGGAGGTGGTTCTCTACGCCTTCATCACCATGAGCTTCCTGACGATGGGCATGGGCGTGCGCTACGCCTCCCATATCAGCGTCGAGGCGATCTACGCCTTCGTGCCGGAAAGGATGGTCCGGCCGCTGCAGATCGGCGCGGTCTGCCTCGGCCTGATCTTCGCCGGCGTGGTGCTGTGGTACGGCAGCAAGCTGGTGATCAACACCTCGCGCATGGGCCAGCTCTCGCCGGCCCTGCGCATCCCCGTCGGCTACATCTATGCCGTCATCCCCTTCGCGGCGGGACTGATGATCACCCGTTATCTCCTGGTCCTGCAGGAGCTCATCTGCGGGCGCGCCTACACGCCGCCTGCCGTCGACATCAAAACGAGCTGAGGAGCCCCATCCATGGTCGGCGCACTCGTCCCCGTCTTCTTCGGCCTGCTCGTTTTCGGCCTGCCCATCTTTGCCGCCCTGGCGCTGTCGGTGGCCGCCGCGCTCTATTTCTGGGGCGGCCTCGATCCCGTGCTCGTGCCGATGCGCATGTTCTCGGGCATGAACAACTTCTCGCTGATGTCGATCCCGTTCTTCATCCTGGCGGCCGAGCTGATGCGCATCGGCGGCCTGTCGGAACGGCTGATCAACCTGGCGCGCGCCATCGTCGGATGGCTGCCCGGCGGCCTTGCCGCCGCCGCCGTCGTCGCCTGCCTGATGTTCGGCTCGATCTCCGGCTCCAGCCCGGCGACGGTGATCGCCATCGGCTCGATCCTCTACCCGGCGATGGTGAAGGCGGGATACGACAAGTATTTCTCCATCGGCCTGATCACCACCGCCGGCACGCTCGGCCCCATCGTGCCGCCGTCCATCGCGCTGATCATCTACGGCTCGGTCACCGGCACCTCGGTCGGCAAGCTGTTCGCCGCCGGCCTGCTGCCGGCGCTGCTGATCGGCGGCATCCTGATCGCCTATGCCAGCTGGTATTCGGCGCGCAAGGGATACCCGCGCGACGCGATGCCGAGCCTCGCCAGCATCTGGGCGGCCTTGAAGCAGGCGGCCTGGGGCCTCGGCCTGCCGTTCATCCTGCTCGGCGGCATCTATTCCGGCGTCTTCACGCCGACCGAGGCGGCCGCCGCCGCCTGCCTTTACGGCTGGCTGGTCGGCGCGGTGGTCTACCGGACGATCTCGCTGAAGGACACGCTGGTGGTGCTGCGCAACACCGGCCTGATCTCCGGCCCGCTGCTGCTGATCACCGCCGGCGCCTCGGCCTTCTCCTGGCTGCTGGCGAGCTCCGGCACCCCGGCGCAGCTGGCGAGCTTCATCCTCAGCGACACCAGCAATTCCATCGTGGTGATGCTGCTGTTCAACCTGATCCTGCTGGTGGCGGGCTGCTTCCTCGACAGCGCCTCGGCGATCATCATCCTCGGCCCGCTGATGATGCCCATCGCGGCGCAGGTCGGCGTCGACCCGATCCATTTCGGCATCATCATGCTGGTCAACCTCTCGGTGGGCATGCTGACCCCGCCCGTCGGCCTCAACCTGTTCGTCGCCATGGGCGTCGCCAACATGAAGCTGGGAGAGATCTTCCGCGCCGCCCTGCCGACGATCCTCTTGATGCTGGTGGCGCTGGTGATCCTGACCTATGTGCCGGTCTTCAGCATGCTGCTGCCGAACACGCTCTTCTAGGCAGGCACGTTTCCAGGAACACCCGCGCGGTACCGTGCACCGGCTAAGCTTCTGTCCCCAACACCCACCAGCGCGCATGGGACCATGTGCGCTGGTTCTGTTTTGGGGGTGCTGCTGCGGCCCGTCGACAAGTCGAGGATGCAAGCGGAGATCGAGCGCCCTCATCTTTGTCGTTCAGCCTCGCATCGAGGATCGTCACTCGAATATCTTGGCGATTGCGGCTTGTTCGGCCTCCTCCCATCGACGCACGTCCTTGGTCACCTTCTCGATCTCTGTGTCGCTGAGGTGGTGTGCACCGTCCTCGTCGATACGACACAGACTGAATGGCTTGCCGACGCTGGGGGAGGTAAGGTCGAGCGCTTCCAGGACACGCAGGACGGCCGCGCAACCGAAGCGCAGCGACCGCTCGGTCAAATGGAAGTGGGACAGAAGCGAGCCGGCTTGCTGTGCCATGGCCGCACCGCTGCCGATCGCGTGGAAGCCGATATCGCCGTAGTGCCCGATCATGCCAGAGGGCGTTATCTCGACAATCCACGGCTCTCCCTTGCGCCATCCGGCAGCCATCACGTAGGCCGATGGCGAGCCGCCATCTTCTTCGCCCGGTACGTCCGGGATGAACGTGTCGTAGTGATGGCGCAGGATCGGGAGGACCTGTTCCTGCAACGCGCGGCCGATATCCGGGGCCTCCAGAATGGCCGCACTGTTTTCCTTGAAACAGTTTTCGACGTCGACCAGCACCGACCGCGCGCCACTGCCGCCCCAGGCCGCCAGCTCGCCCAAAGGGTGCAGCTTCTCGGCCGGATATGTCATGCCTCTCCCCTTGTCCGTGATCTGCGAGTCGGAGCCGAGCACGACTCCATCCTGGCAAACGGTGGCAAGCACGACGGTCATGATTTCGATCCTCTCAGGTCGTGTGGTCCGGAAAATCCGGCTGGATACGCATCAGCCGTAGCTCGCTTCCATGCGATGCAGCCTGCAGTCGTAGGCGATTGGAGCGAACCGTTTTTCCGTCTCCACTTCGAGTGCAAGGAGAACGGGTGCGGGGTCGGATCGTTCCCGCATTGCGCAATCCGAAGGTGGCGGAAGGTTCGAACCCGATACGGTTTCCCGACTACACGCAGTCCAGGCGGCGCCTTTTTTGGGGGGGGGGCTGCTGTGCTGCTACAGCCTGTCCGACGGCGCGCCCAATCACCGCGACATCGACTGGACCTTGGAGCTGCCTTCTGAGAGCCAGTGCTTGACGAAGTCGAACGAGGCGGTTGCCGGGGCGACCCAGAAATTCTCGGGGTCGCTCTGGCGTGGATGCTTGGCAAAGAAGATGTAAATCGAAATGTCTACCGTCTTGTCCCAGACCCAACCATCGCACGCGCGCCCGGTAGAATAGTACGCTGCGAAAGTCGTCCTTAATTTGTTTGGTTCCACAGACGTCGCGAGGCTTCTTGAATCACCCGAGGGTGATGCCGAGCATCCGAAGAGCTGCACGCTCGATAGGTGGTATAATGGTCTTGATCGCCGCGTCCCCATCAGCGAAATTCTCGAAGATCATATCCCTCTCTCCGGCGTGGACTATGGCGCAACGGACCTGGTAGACCAGCGCTGCGCCAGTTCTCCACTTTCCTTGCCCGTTGGCTTTTTTCTCTTCAATACGCCGGAATAGAGCAGCAGCGAAACGGTTTGCATTCCTCAGCGCATGCAGACGGTTCCAACATTCTTCAAACAAGTCCTGGTGCGGCTCAGCAAGCGCTGTAATCTGCCGCAACTCCGACTTCAGCGCCTCAGTCGCCTCCGCTAGCGAAGCAGAGGGCTGAGCATCGAACGTTGCAAATAGCCTGCTTCTCACATCCGCAATGAAAAGAGCCTCCATCACGCGGTACAGTTCGAGGAAGCGGAATTTCAGCGGCGAGGTCGCATACGAACTGAGGAGGCAGTTTAACGCTACTTTGACCGCGACACCCTCCGTTGGTGCAATGACCGCGCTGCTAAATTGAGCGAGTTCTGTACTCTCACCCACCATTGGGCTCTCCGCCGCAGACGCAATAGTTCGAAAATCAGCGCATGCGTCTTCGGGGCCGAGGACGATTTCGGCTCCGCCAGCAAGGACCTCTGGATGCTGATCTATAGGCAAAGCAGCAAGGGCTCGGACAAGTGCTATCTCGATCGCTGTCGGCAGTGCTTCTGCCCATCCTGTCGGAAAGCCGAACATCTCGGCCTGTCCTTGGACTGCGTGATCAACAATCCAATAGAATGGTCGCCGCACCTCTCGCACGACGATCGACGCAAATGGGGGGGCGACAACTCCGGAGAGAAGGTTCGCGGCCTCCGCCGCTGCCTCCACACCCAAGGTCAGCGCACCAATCGAGAGCGGACGCGTCGGATCGACGTCTTCCACACCTCCAAGGGCGTCACGAAGGCTCATGGCTCAAAGCATGCTCGCTGACTGCGCCCAGCACTCTCGCATGCTGCTGGTACCGTCTTGCATAATGTATTCCCGAACCGCTCGGAAAACGAGGCCTCTGGTCGCTTCACCAACGTTGCTGCGCTTGGTGTCAATGGTCTTCCGAACCTGGTCGAATATCTCCACGCCGAGCGCTCCAGTAGGATCTAGTCTAGCGTCTTGAACCAGTTTCTCCATCGCGGTCGGCAAACGATCCTGAAGCGTCTCATTCTTGTGGGCGAATCCTATCGCCGCCGCAAATCCAAGAACAACCGTGTCGTTCCCAAAAAAGCGGTTTTGCTCCTCGCCGAGGGCGTGATCGAGCGCAACTACCCACTCTATGAACTGACGAAAGCCGTCTCGCTGATTGCCGTCCGCAGAGGTGAGGTCGATGCCAAGCGACTCTAGTGCTTCATCGACTACCATTGTCTCCACAACAAGATTGGTTCGATCCACGTTTGGACTTCTCTGCATCCACGCTTGAAACGCCTGTGCAAGGGTCGAAAGATGAAATTGGCCTGCGCGAACACGCCGCTTGTGGTCCTTGAGGCGAAAAATTTCGATGCCTTCTAAATCTTGAAGGTCCTCGGCAAGGCCACCCGAGAGAATGTCAATTTGATGCTTCATCGACATCGGACGTTGGCCTGCATTAAGAAGAAGCATTCGATAGGCAAGTGGGAAGAAGGCGATATTAATCCATATTTCAAGCCTTATGGACCGACGAAGAAAAACTTCTTTTTCTTCATCCGGAATATCCTCTAATGTTTGTCGGAGTGCATTAGTGCGCTGTAAGCCGTCGATTATGTCGAATTGCGCTGGAGTTCCTTCGGCGATGGCGTTCTGCAAGGCATCCAGATCCTCTCGCGATGCTTTTATAAAGCCATCGGATGTATCGTAATTTGCAAGAACGTCTTGATTTACATCGCGAGCTGCTAGAACGATCGTCGGCAGTATGCACCCAAGCTTTAGGTCTGCGCGAAGATTCTTGTACGGTTTTGACCCTCGGATGATGTCTCGCTGGATCGCCAGATTCTCTTCTGACCCCCGAGTCTTGTCCAAGTACCACTCATAATCTGCGCGAGCGCTGACCATAAAGTTGTTGATACGGTTGTCATAGTCAATTCCGATAGCTTCGAACTGCATAAGGCCTCCTGCTTGCGTCTCTAGAGCCTGTCAAACAAACCTACAACTTCTGAACCTCATTGATCCACCGCGAAGCTCGGTCTAGCCAGCGCAGTTTCGTGCGAGAGAAGCTCGTTTAACTAGGCAAGTTTAGGGCGGCAACGAAAGCACCACGGACGACGGAAATGGCGTCGGAAGAAGATTCAGCGGATTTAAGATATATCGGTTGCATTTAAGAACTGGCGATTTCGCATCCGGCGTCGCTCGTCGGCACTGTCGCGCTATAACTGGCTGATCGGGAAAAATGGCGGAGAGAGAGGGATTCGAACCCTCGATACGGTTTCCCGTATACACGCGTTCCAGGCGTGCGCCTTAAACCACTCGGCCACCTCTCCGCAGCCGGCCCGTCCGGTGGGCCTGCGCGGCAGGCCTTTCGTCGGTCCTCGTGCGGGAAGGCGATGGGTCCAGCAATGCACCAGGGCGGCGCGAAGCCGGGCCGACCCGGCCCGCAAGTCGCGCAATATACTGACGATGCGGCCAAGTTCAAGCACTCATCCGTGCCCTGCGGCGCTTTTCAACACGGGCGGGCGAACACAGCCGGCAACGGGTGAGAAAGCCGGCGGAAACAGGGGATTCCGGTCGGTGAGGCCTGAGTGCGGGCGCAGCTGAAAGGGCGGCGCGTGCGGGCGGAACGGCGGGCGGCGGTCGCCTCGCGCGGGGTCGCGGATCGCGCCCGTGCTCTCACGCCTCGGGGAAGCGCCTTTCGTCCGTCTTGCGCTTTTGCGAAAGCAGGCCTATCTGATGCGCCCGGCGGGAGAGGCGCGGCGACGGCGCGCCGTGCCCATTCTCGCCGTTTTCTCGCGGTTTGCTGTCGCCCGGAAGGTCGAGGCGGGCTATGGTCCGGCCCGCGGCCGCCTGCGTATGCAATTTCGAGTGAACGAATTCCGCCGTGCGGAGTTCGGGAAGGTGCAGATGCTGCAGCAGACGTCCTGCTGCCGATGTTTGCAGTCCGGCGCGGGCTGGCCCGATGCCTTCAGGCTTTGGTGTTGGGTGGATCCGGAACGGAACGATGTTCAGACTTGTCCTGCGGCTTCTCGGTCTCTGGCTCGTGGCACTGGCGCTGGTGGCGCTGGTGATCGACGCCACGTCGACGATCGCTGCCGGGGGCTGGTCGACGACATCCTTCGGCCAGTACTGGTTCGACTTCGCACCCGGAAGTCTCGCCGCCGCCCAGGCCTTCGTCCAGGCCGAGGTCAACCCGGTCCTGTGGGACCCGGTCGCCCTCACGCTCCTGGTGCAGCCGGCCTGGCTGATCGTCGGACCGCTCGGCTTCCTGCTCCTGTGGATCGGCGATCTCGGCCGCGGCCGTCGTCGCCGCCGTCGCAGACTCGCCGAAACCGTCTGAGTTCCTTGCCCGCCGGCCTCCCCCGGCGCGCGTCCCTTTGGAGGCATCCATGTCGTTCATGACCATGCTCAGCAACAAGTTCTCCCTGGTCGACCCGGCCATGGCGCTGCCCGGCCGCAGCGAGCCGATCGTGACCCCGGGCCTCCACACGGTGCTCGGCCGCCCGCTCGACCTTGCCCCCAGTGCGGGCGAGGAAGAGGTGCTGTTCGGCCTCGGCTGCTTCTGGGGCGCCGAACGCCTGTTCTGGACCATGCCGGGCGTCGTCGTCACCGCGGTCGGCTATGCCGGCGGCCACACGCCGAACCCGACCTATCACGAGGTCTGCACGGGCCGCACCGGCCACACGGAAGTGGTGCGGGTGGTCTTCGACACCGCGCGCCTGCCGCGCGAGGAGCTGCTCAAGGCGTTCTGGGAAGGCCACGACCCGACGCAAGGGATGCGCCAGGGCAACGACACCGGCACCCAGTACCGCTCGGCGATCTACTTCCGTCCGGACAGCGGGATGGCGGAGGCGGTGGACGCTTCGCGCGCGAGTTATGCGGCGGCGCTGAAGGCGGCCGGCCACTCGCGCACCATCACCACCGAGATCAAGCCGATGGGCGCGTTCTACTTCGCCGAGGACTACCACCAGCAGTATCTCGACAAGAACCCCGGCGGCTATTGCGGCCTCGGCGGCACGGGCGTCGCCTGCCCGGCGGGCCTGACCGTCTGACGCGGGGCACGGAACGTTGAATGAAAGAGGCGCGCGGGACGGTCGTTCCGTGCGCCTTTTGGTATCTGCCGCCCGGGGCTCGCTCCTGGCGCGCGCGCCGTCTTGCCGCTTTGCAAGCGGTGCGGCGGCAGCCCATATTCAGGTCATGTATCCCGAAGCCATCAGACCCGCCATCACCATCGATCCCGCCGTGCGCGCCAGATACCGCCGGCGCAACCGGTTGCACACGCTCGCGCTGGGCGCAGGGGCGGTGCTGCTGCTGTCGCTGACCGCCTGGACCCTGGCGGGGCCGCAAGGCGTCTTGTGGGCGGCCGTCGGCGGCTCCCTGTCGGTGATGCTGGCGGCGCGGTTTTCCTCCGCGCTGGTGCTGCAGCTCTACGGCGCGCGCGAGGTGACGCCCGCCGCCTATCCGCAGGCGCACATGATCGTGCGGCTGCTGGCCGAGCGCGCCGGCCTGCCGCGCATGCCGAGGCTCTATCTGGTGCCGAGCCGGATGGTGAACGCTTTTTCCACCGGCACCCGCGAGGACAGCGCCATCTGCATCACCGAAGGGCTGCTCGCCCGCCTGACCCCGCGCGAGTTCGTCGGCGTGATGGCGCATGAGCTCGCCCATGTGGCGCATGGCGACATCCACGTGATGGCGATGGCCGACGTGGTGGCGCGGATGACCGGCATCATGTCGGTGTTCGGCCTGGTCCTGATGCTGATCAGCCTGCCGGAGGCGCTGGCCGGCGGGGCCTCGGTGCCCTGGGCCGCGGTGCTGCTGCTGCTCGTGGCGCCGACGATCGGAACGGCGGTGCAATTGGCCCTGTCGCGCACCCGCGAGTTCGAGGCCGATCTCGGCGCGGCCTCGCTGACCGGCGACCCGGAAGGCCTTGCCAGCGCGCTCATGAAGCTGGAGCGCATCCACGGCCGCATGTGGGAGGCGGCGCTGCCGCAGGGCGCGCGCATTCCCGACCCGTCGGTGCTGCGCAGCCATCCGCAGACGGACGAGCGGGTGCGGCGGCTGCGCGCGCTGCGGGCCGCGCCCGAGCACTGGCTGGACACGGCCGCAATGCCGCATGTGGCGGGGCGCTCGCCCGTGCCCGATGCCGGCGCGCCGCGCCGCCGGCTGACCCGCTTCGGCACCTGGTACTGACGCGCCCGGCAGCCCTGCTTATTCGGGCAGGCCGAGGAAGCGGAAGGGCTCGGCCTCGACGAAGGACGCGGTCGCGTCGCCGGAATGGGTGTGCTCCTGGTCCGGCCCCAGGTCGAGCTTGCGCACCGGCGCGCCTTGCGAAAAGTCGAGCTGCTTCAGGTCCACCCAGAACGTGTTGGGGGTGAGGGCGGATTCGAAGAAGTAGAGCAGCCGCTGGTGGTCGACGACCGTGCGCCAGCGGGTGGAGGAGATGTTCGGCTGGTCCGGCGTGGTGATGCCGAAGGGCACGGACACGTTGCGGATGACGCTGAAGACGCTGGCGATCGCCCGATTGGGGTCCTCGGGCCGCGGGATCGCTCCCACATAGAAGCTCGCCCGCGCGAAGCGGTCGGCGGCGCGGTTGGTGCCGGGCAGGAACACGGTGCCGCCGATGCCGCGCCAGTATTCGGCGAGCGCCAGCTGCTCGTCGAAGGTCGGCGAGTTGGTCATCACCGTGTAGCGGCGGTTGTGATGGATGACCTGGCGGCCGCCGATATATTCGACGATGGCGCTGTCGCCGCTGGCATCGGACATGGACAGGTGCAGCGTCGTAAGCCGGTCCTCGCCGGGCACGTTGTCGGTGACGATGGTGAAGGGCTCGGCCTCCAGCGCCGCGACCGCTTCCGCGACGCTGGCGAAATTGTCGAGCACATACTGGCCCCAGGCGGCGATGGTCAGGCCCGGACGGTCGCCGCCATGCTGGGGATACTCGGACTCGGCCAGCCACAGGAGATTGACGGCAAGGCCCTCCTCGTTGACCCCGTCCGTGGTCGACACGTCGTAGCCCGAGGCGATGACGCTGCCGTATTTCGAGGTCCATTTCAGCGAGTTCGGGCCGGCCTCGCCGCTGCGCTCCATGCCGCGCGGCATCACCCACAGATTGGTGGCGATCTCGCTCTTCCAGTCCATCGACCGGGCGGTGATCACCGTGTCGCCGGCGCCGTGATAGACGAGGCGGGTGCAGGCCTCGGCAAGGGCGGCACCGCCGGTGGCGAGCAGCGCGGCGAGCGCGATACGCGCGCTCATGCGCGTGCCGAGGCGGCGGGCGCGGGCGGAAAACGGCGTGCGGGGCATCGGGGATCCTCTCGGCGAGCCTTGTTAGGGGAGGCGAACATGCCGCCCCGAAGCGGACGGCCGCCGCCATGGTAGATGGCGGCGGAGAAGTCCGGCAAGCCGGTAAAAACTGCGGTGCGGGAACGGCGTGTCCCTTACGGGGCGACGCAGGTCGCGGTCAGCCCGCCGTCCACCACCAGCTCCTGCGCGGTGATGTAGCGCGCTTCGTCCGAGGCGAGGAACAGCGCCGCGTTGGCGGTGTCCCAGGCATCGCCCATGCGGCCCATCGGGCACTGCGCATCGCGCCGGGCGATCATCGCTTCCTCCCCGCCATAGGCGGCGGCGAGCGGCTTGCGGATCATCGGCGTGTTCATCAACCCCGGCGAGACGCAATTGGCGCGGATGCCGAGCGGCGCATATTGCAGGGCGATGTTGCGGGTGAGCCCGACGATCGCGGCCTTGGAGGCCGAGTAGGCGGCATAGGGAAAGCCGATATAGCGGGAGGCGGCGATCGAGGCGACGTTGACGATGGCGCCGCTTCGCTGACGCTCCATCACCGGCAGCACATGCTTGCAGGTGAGGAAGACGCTGGTCTGGTTGATGGCGATCACCCGGTTCCAGCTCTCCTCGGAGGCCTCCACCGGCCCGCCGGTTTCCGAGATGCCGACATTGTTGTGCAGGATGTCGATGCGGCCGAAATGGGACAGGCAGGCCTCGACCATCGCCGCGACCTCGGCGGAGTTCGCAACGTCGGCCCGCGCCGTCTCGCAGGTGCCGCCCTCGGAGCGGATGATGTCGCGGGTCTCGGCCGCCGCACTCTCGTCGCGGTCGACGGCGAGGATGCGCGCGCCGCTGCGCGCGAAGAGAACCGCCGCCGCCTTGCCGTTGCCCCAGCCCTCTCCCGAGGATCCGGCGCCGACGACGAGGGCAACCTTGCCGGCCAACCGGCCCGCCGAAGTATCTGTCATGTGGAAACCGTCCGTTCTGCTGCCCTGACGTGAAAAGACCGGGGCGGGCTGGGCCCGTCCCGGATCGCAAGGAAGGGCCGGAGCGGATCGCGCCCGCTCCGGCCTGCCGCGTGCGGTTACTCGGCCGCGTCGCGCATGGACAGGGCGTAGCGCTGCAGCGCGTCGTCCTCGACCGGCTCGATCGGCGTGAAATCGCGATGGGCGATGTATTCCGGCCGGGTCGGCTTGCGGATCGCGTTGGAGACGGTGGACAGCGTCAGATAGACGATCTTGCGCGGATAGGGGGTGATGTTGCCCGACGAGCCGTGCACCAGGTTGCCGTGATGGATCAGCAACCCGCCCGCCTTGCCGGTCGGGGCGACGATGCCGCCCTTGGCGGCGAGCTCGGTCACGGTGTCGTTGTCGAGCGTCCACAGCCCGTAGCTGGTGGTCGTCGTGTCGTATTCGGACTTGAGCTGGCCGTGGGTGTGCGAGCCGGCGATGAGCATGAGCGGACCGTTGATCGGCAGCACGTCGTCGAGGAACACCGAGATGTTCATCGCCCGCGGCTCGGGCATGCCGTCGTCCTTGTGCCAGGTCGGGAAGTCCTGGTGCCACTGCCAGACGTCGCCGGTGAAGGCGGCCTTCGCGTTCACCTTGAACTGGTGCATGTACAGCTCTTCGCCGAAGATCTGGCGCACCGGCTCGATGAGGCGGGGATGGCGGCCGAGCAGGCGGAACGCCTCGTTGTAGGTGTGGCAGGCGAAGGCCGTGCGCGGCGTGCCGTCCTTTTCGCGCCAGATCTCCTTGCGGTCCTCGTCGAAGATGCCGGCCGCAGCCTCGCGCAGCACCTCGACCTCTTCCGGCGAGAAGGCCTCGGGCAGGAAAAGATAGCCCTGGCGGTTGAATTCGTCCTGTTGTTCCTGGGTCAGCTTCATGTGGCGTTCCTCCTCTCGGCCACGACCTTCAGGCCGTGTTCTTCAAAACCTGCCTGGCAGTGAGGCGGGCCTCCGTCTCCTTGCCGGCGTTTTCCGCGTGGGCCCTGGCGGCGTCTTCCGCGGCTCTGTCGCCGGCCGCGATGAGCCGGGCGATCTCGGTGTGGTGGTCCCAGGCGGATTCCCGGAAGCCGCCGATGTCGAGCACCAGCCGCATCGACCGCATCATGTGCGAGAACTGCGGCTCGAGCGTTTCGGCGATCCGGCGGTTGCCGGACATGACGATGACCTGGTTGTGGAAGTCGACGTCGAGCGCGATCCGCTCCGTGACGGGGGTGTCGTCGCCGAAGCTTTCGGCCTGGCGCAGGATCCCGGCGAGTTTCTCAAGCTCGGCCTCCGGCATGCTCCCCTCGGCGACCCGCGCGGCGGCAAGGCCGGCGGCCAGCCCGTCCAGTGCGGCGCGGACCTGATAGATCTCGCGAAGATGCGCCGGGTCGATCTCGGTGACCTTGAGCCCCTTGCGCCCCGTCTCCTCCACCAGCCCGTCGCGCTTGAGCAGCTGCAACGCATGGCTGACCGGCTGGCGCGACACGCCCAGACGTTCGGCAAGCTCCGCCTGGCGAATGCGCTCGCCCGGCGCCAACTCGGCCAGCGCGATGGCCTGGCGCAGCCGCTCGTAGACGCGGTCCACCAGGATCGGGCTCTGGTCGATGAGTTCCATGGGCATGCCTTGCGTCCTTCCCCTCACGGTCCTTGCGGACATCGCAATGAAGCGCAGCCGGCGCGAAAGCACCCGGGTCTATCCCGGGGCTGGTTGTGCGGCCTGTCCGGCGCGATGCCGGTACAGGCTGGAGGAACGGCTGCGTCACCGCAATGCGCCGCAGGTATGACATGGGAGGCCTGTTCGGCACACCCGGTGACGCGCGTTCCGGGACGGACCTGTCCCTGATCTGGCCGATGACGGCCAGCTTCTCCGTAACCTCCGGGCGATGGGGCCAACGGAGCCCTGAGTGCCGGTCTCCCGGCGAAACTTCCGGCCGGTTCTTTCCGGCGCTTGGTTGCGAGGCTGTGCCGCAAGCCGTCTTGCAAGGCCGTCGCCAGAGCGAGGCAGTCGACGGCCGGGGCTCGGCCTACGAGGAATTCGGAATTCCAAACTCCGACGAGGTCCACCCTGCCTGACGAAACCGGTCCTGTCAACATTTCGGAATTCCGAATTCCAAGAAACCATCCGAGCCGCATCCTCAAGCGGCCCCCGGCCGCAGCAGTCCCTTTGGCATCCTCCCGGACGCAGGCGAAGCCGGAGATCCGGGATCGGCGAGCCGGGGGCCTGTCGGATGCTCTTCCGAGACCTCTTGAGCGCCGTGGCTCGCCGGTCCCGGCTCGGCGCGGGGGCGCCGTCCGGGAAGACGCGGGGAGAGGGGAAGGGCGGGGTATGCCGCAATGCGCCGCGTGCGGGGATGGTAATTTGCCGGCTCACTTGCCGGCATGCCGCAGAGGGAGGGTTTGGCGCGAGGCGCCAAGGAGTTGCCCGTGCGGATCGCCGCCAAGGTCCCGGCGCGCAGGACGCGGGAGGAATTTCCCCAGTCTCCTGCGCGTTGCCTAGCGACGGCTCGGCCGGGACCGGGCACGAGCCGCGACCCGCCCTGGCCGCGGCGGGGCGGCGCCTCTCCGACTTAAAGGAAACTTCGCCGTCTCAAGGTCTTGACGCGACTGAGATTGTCATCCAGCCTTCATCCAGGACGCCTAACAGACATCCGGTCCAGAACGGATGCACATCGCGCCCCAGTGGAGGAACGAAAGATGACCATGCACCTGACGAAGCTCGCCGGAGCTGCGAGCGTTGCCGCCTTGCTTGCCGGCCTCATTGCCGCAACGCCCGCGCAGGCCGAATTCAAGCTCGACAGCCGCTACACCGATGCCGACGGCGACCTGATCGCCGACATCCCGACCGATCCGGCGCAGCAGATCGATCCCTCGACGCTGATCTTCGCCTATACCCCGGTCGAGGATCCGGCGGTCTATGCCGAGGCCTGGGCCGACTTCCTGGCCCACATGGAAACCGTCACCGGCAAGAAGGTGCAGTTCTTCCCGGTCCAGTCGAACGCCGCCCAGATCGAGGCGATGCGCGCCGGCCGCCTGCATATCGCCGGCTTCAACACCGGCTCCAACCCGCTCGCCGTCGCCTGCGCCGGCTTCCGCCCCTTCACGATGATGGCCAAGGCCGACGGCAGCTTCGGCTACGAGATGGAAATCATCTCCTATCCGGGCTCGGGCATCGAGAAGCCGGAAGACATCAAGGGCAAGACGCTGGCCTTCACGTCCGAGACGTCGAATTCCGGCTTCAAGGCGCCGTCCGCGCTGCTGAAGGCCGAATACGGCCTGGTCGCGGGCACCGACTACGAGCCGGCCTTCTCCGGCAAGCACGACAACTCGATCCTCGGCGTCGCCAACAAGGATTATCCGGCAGCCGCCATCGCCAACTCCGTCATGCACCGCATGATCGAGCGCGAAGTGATCAAGCCCGAGCAGGTCGTCAGCATCTACAAGTCGCAGACCTTCCCGACCACCGGCTACGGCGTTGCCTACAACCTGAAGCCGGAGCTGCAGGAGAAGATCAAGGAAGGCTTCGCCACCTTCAAGTGGGAAGGCTCGTCGCTGGAGGAGGAGTTCTCCAAGTCGGGCGAGGCGCAGTTCATCCCGATCACCTTCAAGGACAACTGGTCCGTCATCCGCCAGATCGACGAGGCGAACGACGTTTCCTACAACTGCCAGTAAGACCGTGACCGGCCGGACGGGGCGAGGGGGAGTATCTCCGCCGCCCCGTCCGTGTCCGTTGCGCGCTGCCCTGACCCGAAAGACCCGGCCGCCCCGGCCCTCTCTCCCGCGGACCCTTGCATGCTGACAGTCGAAGCGCTCACCAAGACCTACAAGACCGGCGACAAGGCCCTCAGGTCCGTCAGTTTCACCGTGCCGAAGGGGCAGGTCGTCGGCCTGATCGGTCCGTCCGGTGCCGGCAAGTCGACCCTGATCCGCTGCATCAACCGCCTGGTCGAGCCGACCGAGGGCCGGGTGCTGCTGAACGATCTCGACATCACCGGCCTGCCGGCGCGCGAACTGCGCCGTGCCCGCCGCCGCATCGGCATGATCTTCCAGGAATACGCCCTGGTGGAGCGGCTGACGGTGATGGAGAACGTGCTGTCCGGGCGCCTCGGCTATGTCGGTTTCTGGCGCTCCTTCCTGCGCCAGTTTCCCGGCGCGGACGTGGAGAACGCATTTCGCCTGCTCGACCGGGTCGGCCTGATCGACCATGCGGACAAGCGCGCCGACGCCCTGTCGGGCGGCCAGCGGCAGCGCGTCGGCATCGCCCGCGCCCTTGCCCAGGATCCGGAGCTGCTGCTGATCGACGAGCCGACCGCCTCGCTCGATCCCAAGACCTCGCGCCAGATCATGCGCCTGATCCTGGAGATCTGCGCCGAGCGCGGCCTGCCGGCGATCATCAACATCCACGACGTGGTCCTGGCCCAGCAGTTCACCCAGCGCATCATCGGCCTGCGGGCCGGCGAGGTCGTCTTCGACGGCACGCCGGACCTGCTCGACGAAAGCGTGCTGACCCGCATCTACGGCGAGGAGGACTGGACCGCCATGCGCCGCGCGGCGGAAGAGGACGACCACGCCGAGCGCGACGCGGCCGAACGCATGGCCGGGATGGTCTGAGCCATGAGCGCGACCGCAAAGGCCTATCCCCGTCGCTGGCGCCGCCCGGCGACGATGATCCCCGATCCGCGCTGGCGCTACGGGATCTATACCGCCCTTTTCGTCTATCTGGTGCTGGCCGTCGGCTCGGTCGAGGTCAACTGGATGCGCGTGTGGGAGGGGCTCGACCGGGGCTGGCGCTTCGTTCAGGGCTTCCTGCAGCCGGATTTCACCAGCCGCTGGAAAGACATCAGCGCCGGCATGATCGAGAGCCTGACCATGACGGTCACGGCGACGGTCGCCGGCGTGCTGATCTCCGTGCCGATCGGCATCGGCGCGGCGCGCAACATCGCCCCGCGCGCGGTCTACTACGTCTGCCGCGGCATCATCGCGGCGAGCCGCGCCTTGCAGGAAATCATCATCGCCATCCTGCTGGTCGCCATGTTCGGCTTCGGCCCGTTCGCCGGCTTCCTGACCCTGTCCTTCGCCACCATCGGCTTTCTGGCCAAGCTGCTGGCCGAGGACATCGAAGACATCGACGAGGCCCAGGCCGAGGCGGTGCGCGCCACCGGCGCGTCCTGGTGGCAGCTGGTCAACTACGCGGTGCAGCCGCAGGTGATGCCGCGCCTGATCGGCCTGACGCTCTACCGCTTCGACATCAACTTCCGCGAAAGCGCGGTGATCGGCATCGTCGGCGCCGGCGGCATCGGCGCGACGCTGAACACCGCCATCGACCGCTACGAATACGACAGTGCCGGGGCGATCCTGCTGATCATCATCGGCGTGGTGATGTTCGCGGAATACTCCTCCAGCTATATCCGCAAGTGGGTGCAGTGACATGCCGGTGATGCAAACCGAAAACGGCCCGACCTGGCGCCGCCGCACCCCGCGCGCCTCCCTCGCCCTGTGGGCCGGCTGGCTCGTCTTCGTCGCCCTCACCGTCTGGTGCTGGCAGGTGATGACGAAGGACACGATCTGGTACTTCGTCACCGATGCGCCGCAGCAGGCGGCGGACATCGGCTCGCGCATGTTCCCGCCGCGGCTGAGCTATATCGAAAAGCTGCTCTGGCCCTTGTGGGACACGATCAACATGGCGACGCTCGGCACCATGCTCGGCGTCGTCATCGCCATGCCCATCGCCTTCCTGGCCGCGCGCAATACGACACCGAGCCTGCTGATCGCCCGTCCCGCGGCGCTGTTCATCATCGTCGCCTCGCGCTCGATCAACTCGCTGATCTGGGCGCTGCTGCTGGTCTCGATCCTCGGCCCCGGCCTGCTCGCGGGCATCATCGCCATCGCGCTGCGCTCCATCGGCTTCGTCGGCAAGCTGCTCTACGAGGCCATCGAGGAAACCGAGCTGACGCAGATCGAGGCGGTGCAGGCGACCGGCGCCAGCGGCGCGCAGCTGCTCAACTACGGCTACTGGCCGCAGATCGCGCCGGCCTTCTGGGGCATCTCGGTGTTCCGCTGGGACATCAACATCCGCGAGAGCGCGGTGCTGGGCCTCGTCGGCGCCGGCGGTCTCGGGCTGCAACTGCAGGCCTCGCTCAGCGTGCTGGCCTGGCCGCAGGTGACGACGATCCTGTTGGTCATCCTGGCGACCGTGGTGTTCAGCGAATGGGTCTCGGCCAAGGTCCGCCACGCCATCATCTGAGGGCGAGGCGGGCGGCGAACGGACGGGCAAGGACGGATGGGGCAAGGACGGGGGCTTTCCGTCAGCTCCCCTGCGGGGCTATGGATGGGGACGACGCGGAAAGCACTCCGCCCCGCTCCATCGTATCCCGGAGGATCGACCATGGCCGACACGCCCGTTCACATACCCGTCCTGCGGCTCGCCGATCTCGACTGCGTCGCCCAGACGCATGGCGAGACCTTCGAGGCGCGCTTCGCCTCGATTGCCGCGCCGCTGGGGGCGCGCCGGCTCGGAGCCCGCTATGTGGAAGTGCCGGCCGGCAAGAAGGCCTGGCCGTTCCACTGCCACCACGCCAACGACGAGATGTTCGTGATCCTGTCGGGCTTCGGCACGCTGCGCTACGGCGACAAGCGCCATTCCGTCGCCGGCGGCGATATCGTCGTGTGTCCGTCGGGCGGACCGGAAACCGCACATCAGCTGATCGCCGGGCCGGACGAGCCGCTGCGCTATCTCGCCGTCAGCACGATGAACGAGCCGGACGTGATGGAATATCCCGACAGCGGCAAGGTCACGGTCTTCGCAGGTGCTGCCCCCGGCGGCGACAAGGCCGCGCGGCGGGTGGCGCTCACCCTGCGCACCGACAGCGCCGTCGACTACTGGGACGGGGAAGACTGAGAGAAACCGGAGGCGGGGCGGGGCGGCTTGGGTCGTGAACTCATAATTCTGACGAGAAACGGTATGCCCTAACCCGATCGGATACAAGGAGCAAGGCCGCGGGAAACCATTAGGTTTTCAAGGGCTTGCGACGCTGTTGCCGGCGGGTTCCGGCATACCCGAACCGGCGCCGTTTCCGGCACAATTATGAGTCCACGACCTAGCCCCGCCGCTCCAGCGCCAGCCGCAGCCCGAAGCCGATCAGCACCGCGCCGGTCAGCCCGTCCAGCGTGCGGGTGACCGCCGGGCGCCCGAGCAGCCCGGCGACGGGGCGGGTCGCCAGCGTCAGCAGCGCGAACCAGGCGATCCCCATCGTCGCGTGGATCGCGGCGAGGCCCACGCTGAAGGCGACGACCGGCACGCCCTCGGCGGTGAACTGCGGCAGGAAGCTGACATAGAAGACGCCGACCTTCGGGTTGAGCAGGTTGGTCAGCAGCCCGCGCCAGAACCAGCCGCGCCCGCCCGTGCCGCTTGCGCCCCTGGCACTGGCCGCCGCCGCGAGCTTTTGCGCCCGTTCCGCCGACAGGGCCGCGCGCAGCATGCCGAAGCCGAGCCACAGCAGGTAGAGCGCGCCGGCGATGCGCAGCAGCGTGTAGGCGGTTTCAGAGACGGCGAGCACCGCGCCGAGGCCGAGCGCGGCCATCAGCCCCCAGGCGAGCACGCCGGTGGAGACCCCGGCGCCGGCCAGCATGGCGCGGCGCGGCCCCTCCACCGCGGCCGTGCGCAGCACCAGCGCGGTGTCGAGGCCGGGCGTCAGGGTGAGCAGCGCGGCGGCAATCGAAAAGGCGAGAACGGCGGAAAGCGGATCCATCGGCGACATCCTGGCGAAAGCGGCGCCCGCACGGCGCGAGGCGGCATCCGCAAAGGGATGGCATGGCTTCGCGGGCCGGCCAAGCGGTTTCCCTTCAGCCCGCAATGAGGGCTTTTCACTGTCTGCGGGCGACGCCGCAGCGACTCAGCAGTTCTGCGTATTGCATGGCCACGGGGCGAGGGCCGATGCTCGGGTCTCCACCGATGCCCGCCTGCGGGCGGGCCTCCCGACACACGAGATCCGCGATGACCGCCACCGGACAGGATGCGCGCAAAGGATCGGCGCATCGTTCCGCCCCCGCTTCGGCCGCCCTCGACCCGGCCGCCCTGTTCACGCCCAAGCTCGTCACCGTCCTGAGGGAAGGCTACGGCCTTGCCGCCCTGCGCGCCGACGCAGTGGCCGGACTGACGGTCGCCATCGTCGCCCTGCCGCTGTCCATGGCGATCGCCATCGCCTCCGGCGTCACGCCGGCGCAAGGGCTCTACACCGCCATCATCGGCGGCTTCCTCGTCTCTGCACTGGGCGGCAGCCGCTTCCAGATCGGCGGGCCCGCGGGGGCCTTCATCGTGCTGGTCGCCGCGACGGTGATGCAGCACGGGGTCGACGGGCTGATTCTCGCGACGTTTCTGTCCGGCCTGATCCTGGTCGGCGTCGGCGCCTTGCGCCTCGGCACCTATATCAAGTTCATCCCCTGGCCGGTGACCGTCGGCTTTACCGCCGGCATCGCCGTGATCATCCTCGCCTCGCAGGTGAAGGACCTGCTGGGCCTGACGCTGGACGGGCCCGAGCCCGGCCCCTTGCTGGAAAAGCTGCCGGTGCTGTGGCGGGCCCTGCCGGGTCTCGACCCGGCCTCGGCGCTGCTCGCGGCCGGCACCATCGCCGTGATCCTCGTGCTCAGGCGCTGGCGGCCGCACTGGCCGGGCCTGCTGATCGCCATCACGCTCGCCTCCCTCGCGACCTGGGCGGCCGGCCTGCCCGTCGCCACCATCGGCTCGCGTTTCGGCGGCATCCCGAGCGGGTTGCCGGTGCCGGCCCTGCCGGATCTGTCGATGGACAAGATCCTCGCGGTGCTGCCGGCGGCCGTCTCCTTCGCGCTGCTGGGGGCCATCGAATCGCTGCTGTCGGCGGTGGTTGCCGACGGCATGAGCGGGCGCCGCCACCGCTCCAATTGCGAGCTGGTCGGCCAGGGCGTCGCCAATATGGGCTCGGCGCTGTTCGGCGGTTTCTGCGTCACCGGCACCATCGCCCGCACCGCGACCAATGTGCGCGCCGGCGCCATCGGCCCGGTCGCCGGCATGCTGCACGCGCTGTTCCTGCTGGCCTTCATGCTGCTGGCCGCACCGCTCGCCTCATACATCCCGCTGGCGAGCCTTGCCGGTCTGCTGGCGGTGGTCGCCTGGAACATGGCCGAGCGCCACGCCATCGCCGTGCTTCTGCGCACTTCGCGCGGCGATGCGCTGGTCTTCGCCGTGACCTTCCTGCTGACGATCTTCCGCGACCTGACCGAGGCCATCGTCACCGGCTTCGCGCTCGGCTCGGTCCTGTTCATCCACCGCATGTCGCAGATCGCCGGCGTGCGCCGCTTGCCGCTGGTCTCGGAGGACCGCGCCGACACCAGCGCCGAGGGCGGATTGCCCTATGACGGCTCGGCCGCCGATCCGCAGATCATCGTCTATCGCATCACGGGTGTGTTCTTCTTCGGCGCAGCCTCGTCCATCGGCTCGGTGCTGGAAAGCATCTCCGACACCCACTGGGCGCTCGTGGTCGATTTCTCGGCCGTGCCCTTCCTCGATTCAACCGGCGCGAACACGGTCGCCGGCCTTGTCGACAAGGCCTCGCGCCGGGGTGTCGTGGTGGTGCTGTGCGGTCTGGAGGAGAGCCTGCGCCGCCCGCTGGAGGCGCAGGGCGTCGCCGTGCCGAAAGTGACCTTCGCCGCCGATGTGGAGGCGGCGCTTGCAATGCTGGGAGCCGGGCCGGACCTTCAGGAGGTGCGGCGGTAGACCCACACGCGTGCGGGCGGCAGGTTCTTGAGGATCCACCCCGTGCGCTGCACGGAGAAAGCCTGCGGATCCGGTGCCACCGGCGGTACCAGAGCGTAGGAAAACTGGATGAACGGGGCACCGGGCTGCAGCAGCTCGAAGGCCTGCATCAGGAGCGCGCGGCGCTCTTCTTTGGGGCGCGAGAACAGCGGCATGGAGGAAACGATACTCGCCAGCGTGCCCGGCTCGACATCGGCCAAGGTCTCGCGCAGCCGATAGGCATCGCCCTGCACGATGGTCATGTCGCCGTAGCGGCGCGCCAGCAGGCGGCAGAAGTCCGCGCTGTATTCCAGCGCGATGACGCGGCTTTGCGGGATGCCCCGTTCCAGGATCGCATGGGTGACGACGCCCGTGCCGGGGCCGAGCTCCAGAACCGGCCCGGGGCGCTCGGCTTCCACGAAGCTCGCCATGCGGCGGGAGAGGTCGGGACCCGAGGGGCTGACCGCGCCGGTCGTCAGCGGCTTTTCCGCCCAGTTGCGCAGGAAGCGGACCTCATCGGCGAGCTTGGCCGAGAGGCCTTTGACCTTGCGGGCGGAAATGTCGAGCATGCTGAAATCCATCCCTTTTGAAACGTAGAGGCTGGCCTGCAACCTGCTTCGACTGCGAAAGTGGTCCGCGCCCGTGGTGAAATCAAGGCAGGACCCGGTTGCCCGGCCGGTTTTAATCGGTGCCGGCCTTGTCCGGGCGCATGAAGACGAAGGCCAGCTTGTTGCCGTCCGGGTCGCGCACATAGCCGCCGAAAAACGCCGGCCCGTATTGCGGGCGCGGTCCCGGCGCACCCTCGTCGCTGCCGCCATGGGCAAGGGCGGCGGCATGAAGCTGGGCGACCATCGCCTCGGACGAGGCGCGCAGGGCCAGCATCACGCCGTTGCCGACCGAGGCGGGCGCGCCGTCGAAAGGCGCGCCAATCACCAGCGCGCCGCGCGCCGGATCGTCGAAGGAGCCCCAGGATGCACCGGTCTCGCCGCTCCAGCAGCGGGGCTCGCCGAGGATCTCCATCACCGCATCGTAGAAGCGGATCGCGCGGGCAAGGTCGTTGGTACCCAGTGTCGCGTAGCAGAACATCGCCGTTTCCTTTCAGGACCCGTGCACTTGTCCGCGAGAGGGCCGTTCACTTGCCGAGCGTATCGAGGAAGTCCTTCACCCGGGAGAAGAAGCCGCTCGATTCGGGATGGGTCTCGCCGGAGGATTCCTGCTCGAACTCGGCCAGCAGCTCGCGCTGGCGGCGGGTCAGGTTGGTCGGCGTTTCCACCGTCACCTGGATATAGGCGTCGCCGAACTGCTGCGAGCGCATGACCGGCATGCCCTTGCCCTTGAGGCGGAACTGCTTGCCGGTCTGGGTGCCCTCCGGCACCTTGACCCGCATGGTCTCGCCGCTGAGCGTCGGCACCTCGAACTGGCCGCCGAGCGCGGCGGTCGTCATCGAGATTGGCACCCGGCAGTAAAGGTCGGCCCCATCGCGCTGGAAGAAGGCGTGCGGACGGATCGATAGGAAGATGTAGAGATCGCCGGACGGGCCGCCGCGCACGCCGGCCTCTCCCTCGCCGCCGAGGCGGATGCGGGTGCCGTCCTCGATGCCGGCGGGAATGTTGACCGACAGGGTGCGGTTCACGGTCTTGCGGCCGGCGCCCTGGCAATCGGGGCAGGGATCGGCGATCACTTGGCCGCGGCCCTGGCAGGCGGTGCAGGTGCGCTCCAGCGTGAAGAAGCCCTGGGAGGCGCGCACCCGGCCCGAGCCGCCGCACATGCGGCAGATGGTCGGCGAACTGCCGGGCTTCGCGCCGGAGCCGGTGCAGGTCTCGCAGGTGATCGAGGTCGGCACCTCGATCTCCACGGTCTTGCCGGCAAAGGCCTCTTCCAGCGAGATCTCGAGATTGTAGCGCAGGTCCGCACCGCGATCGCGCCCGCCGCGCCGTCCCCCGGCCATGCCGAAGAACTCGTCGAAAATGTCGGACATGGCCGAGGCGAAGTCGCCGGGCCCGCCGCCGCGTGCGCCGCCGAAGCCGCCGTTTTCGAAGGCGGCATGGCCGAAGCGGTCATAGGCGGCGCGCTTCTGCTCGTCCTTCAGCGTGTCATAGGCTTCGCTGACTTCCTTGAAGCGGTTCTCCGCCTCCGCGTCTCCCGGATTGCGGTCCGGGTGATACTGCATGGCCAGCTTGCGGTAGGCGCTCTTCAGCACCGTGCCGTCCGCGTCGCGGGCAACGCCGAGGACCTCGTAATAGTCGCGCTTTTCCATCAGGATGTCCCATCACTTCGCCCCGCGCGAAGACGCAGCAGGGCGTTCAGCCGCGTGCGGCTGGCTAGTTCGTATCCGTTGTCGAGGCAAAGGCGGACGACGGCGGGCAGCTCCTCGCGCTTGCCGGCCTCCACCACGATCATCCGCGGCCACAGGCCGGCGGGCGCCGCAGCGAACATGCCGCGCAGGGCCGCCTCGTCATGGCCCTCCAGATCCACCTTCATCGCGTCGATGCGGACGATGCCGCGCCGGGCGCAGATCTCGTGGATCGGCAGGATCTCGAATGTGTCGGCCTCGCCCTCGCCGGCGACGCGCACCTGATGCTCGCCGCGATTGCCCTCATGCGCCAGCATGGCACCGCGCCCGGCATGTTCGCCGACGGCGCAGGCCGCCACCATGACGCTGTCACCGGCATTCGAGGCCGCGATATTGGCCTCCAGCCGCGCGCGCGTGCCGGCATCCGGCTCCACCGCAAGCACCACCACCTCGCGCGCGAGTTCGCGCGCGGCGCTGACCATCCACAGGCTGTAGAGGCCGACATTGGCGCCGAGGTCGAGGAAGACGAAGGGGCTGGAGGGGGAGGCGGCGAAGGCCGCGCGCAGGGCCTCGCGCTCGGCCCGGTCGAACAGCTGCGGTCCGGCGACGGCGCGCTTTTCGCAGCGGTTGCCGGCCGGGTAGAGCCGGGCGCGGACATGGGGGAAGACGTCGACGTCGAACGGGCCGGGCTTGCCGCCGGTTACGATCCGGCGCAGCAGCGACACGCCGATGCGGCCGAGCCGGTTGCCCGGCAACACGCCGGCAAGGCGGCGCGCCGCGATGCCAAGCGGCGGCAGCGCATGGGTGCCGTAAGGCGGTTCGAGCGTCGGCTGCCTCATGCCCGGATGTCACTCTCCAGCGTCTTGGTCGCGCCGGCAGGCGCCGGCGGGGGAAGGTCCGCCCCAGATGGCCGACCGGATCGAAGTCCCTTGAACAAGGGCAAGGGCAGCCGGACGAAAGGCCCGCTGCCCTTACCTGCAGTCCTTGGCGGCCGGGAACAGGGTCCCGGCGGGCCGGCGGCGCGGCGCGCCCCGCAAAGGGAGGCCGTGCCGCCGGTCAGTCAGGTCAGGCGGACTTCTTGTCGTCCTCGTCGCGCACTTCTTCGAAGTCCGCGTCGACCACGTCGTCATCCGCCTTGGAGGCGTCGTCGCCGGACGCGCTCTCGCCGGCTTCCTCGGCCGCCTGGGCCGACTTGTACATCGCCTCGCCGAGCTTCATCGAGGCTTCGGCCAGCGCCTGGGTCTTGGCCTGGATATCCTCCAGGTTCTCGCCCTCCAGCGCCGTCTTGAGGTCGGCAAGAGCCGTCTCGATGGCGCCCTTCTCGTCGGCCGAGACCTTGTCGCCGTAGTCCTTCAGCGACTTCTCGGTCGAGTGGACGAGCGCCTCGCCCTGGTTCTTCGCCTCGACGAGCGACTTGCGCTTCTTGTCCTCGTCGGCATGCGCCTCGGCGTCCTTCACCATCTTCTCGATGTCGGCGTCGCTGAGGCCGCCCGAGGCCTGGATGCGGATCTGCTGCTCCTTGCCGGTGCCCTTGTCGCGCGCCGACACGTTGACGATGCCGTTGGCGTCGATGTCGAAGGTCACCTCGACCTGCGGCACGCCGCGCGGCGCCGGCGGGATGCCGACCAGGTCGAACTGGCCGAGCAGCTTGTTGTCCGCCGCCATCTCGCGCTCGCCCTGGAAGACCCGGATCGTCACCGCGGTCTGGTTGTCCTCGGCGGTGGAGAAGGTCTGGCTCTTCTTGGTCGGGATCGTCGTGTTGCGATCGATCAAGCGGGTGAAGACGCCGCCCAGGGTCTCGATGCCGAGCGACAGCGGGGTCACGTCGAGCAGCAGCACGTCCTTGACGTCGCCCTGCAGCACGCCGGCCTGGATCGCCGCGCCCATGGCCACGACCTCGTCCGGGTTCACGCCCTTGTGCGGCTCCTTGCCGAAGAAGGTGGTCACGACCTCCTGGATCTTCGGCATGCGGGTCATGCCGCCGACGAGGACGACCTCGTCGATCTGGCCCGCGGCGATGCCGGCATCCTTGAGCGCGGCCTTGCACGGCTCGATCGTGCGCTGGACGAGATCCTCCACGAGGCTCTCGAACTTGGCGCGGGTCAGCTTCATCGTCAGGTGCTTCGGCCCGGAGGCGTCGGCGGTGATGAAGGGGAGGTTGATCTCGGTCTGCGAGGAAGAGGACAGCTCGATCTTGGCCTTCTCGGCCGCCTCCTTGAGGCGCTGAAGCGCGAGCTTGTCGTTCTTCAGGTCGATGCCCTGGTCCTTTTTGAACTCTGCGGCGAAGTAGTCGACGAGGCGCATGTCGAAGTCCTCGCCGCCGAGGAACGTGTCGCCATTGGTCGACTTCACCTCGAAGACGCCGTCGCCGATCTCCAGGATCGACACGTCGAACGTGCCGCCGCCCAGGTCATAGACCGCGATGGTCTTGCCGTCGTTCTTGTCGAGACCGTAGGCGAGCGCCGCCGCCGTCGGCTCGTTGATGATGCGCAGCACCTCGAGACCGGCGATCTTGCCGGCGTCCTTGGTGGCCTGGCGCTGGGCGTCGTTGAAATAGGCCGGAACGGTGATCACCGCCTGCTCGACCTTCTCGCCGAGATAGCTCTCGGCGGTTTCCTTCATCTTCTGCAGGATGAAGGCGGACACCTGCGAGGGAGAATACTTCTCGCCGCTCGCCTCGACCCAGGCATCGCCGTTGTCGGCGCGCACGATGGAGTAGGGGACGAGCTTCTTGTCCTTCTCGACGGTCGGGTCCTCGTAGCGGCGGCCGATCAGGCGCTTCACCGCGAACAGGGTGCCGGTCGGGTTCGTGACCGCCTGGCGCTTCGCCGGCTGGCCGACGAGCCGCTCGCCGTCGTCGTTGAAGGCGACCATGGACGGGGTCGTCCGCGCGCCTTCGGAATTCTCGATCACCTTGGGAGTCTTGCCGTCCATGACGGCGATGCACGAATTGGTCGTGCCGAGGTCGATACCGATGACCTTTGCCATATTGCCCTCTCTTTCCAGCAAGCCGGTCGGACCCGTTGCGGCATCGGACCGGCCCCTCTTTTCGGTTCATTGTGACGGGCCGCCGCGGGGCGGGCCCGCATGTCGGAACACGTCGGCAGAACGTGACCGCTATATATGTTGGGCGCTTGCGCATCGCAAGGCTGGCGCGCCGGGCAGATCCATCGTGTTTTTCACCGCCCTTCGGCCCCGCCTGCCGCGCGCCAGGTCTGCAAATGGCGGCGGGCGGCCGATGTTGCAATGCAGCGCGAACATCCGTAAAAGTCCCGCTACGTAGTCCGCCGAAGGGCCGCCTTGCATCCCTTGCGCCCTGCCGCGCCATTTTGCGGATGCCGCCGGGCCCTTCTCGACCAGCAAACCATCTGCATGGCCGCGCCTGCCGCGCTGCCCGGCACCAGACCGGATGGCCTGATGTTTTCTCTGTCCGCCTATGCGCAGGACTGGACCGGCAACGTTCGCAAGGACCTGCTGGCCGGCCTCGTCGTCGCGCTCGCCCTCATTCCCGAGGCGATCGCCTTTTCCATCATCGCCGGCGTCGACCCCAAGGTCGGTCTCTATGCGTCCTTCTCCATCGCCGTGATCACCGCCATCGTCGGCGGCCGCCCCGGCATGATCTCGGCCGCCACGGCCGCGACCGCGGTGCTGATGGTGACGCTGGTCAAGGAGCACGGCCTGCAATACCTGCTCGCCGCCACGGTGCTGGCGGGCCTGCTGCAGATCCTCGCCGGCCTGCTGCGGCTCGGTGCGGTGATGCGCTTCGTCTCGCGCTCGGTGATGACCGGCTTCGTCAACGCGCTCGCCATCCTGATCTTCATGGCGCAGATTCCGGAACTGGTCGGCGTCACCTGGCTGACCTATGCGATGGTCGCCGCGGGCCTTGCCATCATCTACCTGTTCCCGCGCCTGACGACGGCGGTGCCCTCGCCGCTCGTCTGCATCCTGGTGCTGACCGCGCTGACCCTGGCGCTGGGCCTGGACGTGCGCACCGTCGGCGACATGGGTGCCCTGCCCGACACGCTTCCCGTCTTCCTGATCCCCGACATTCCGCTGACCCTCGAGACGCTGCTGATCATCCTGCCCTATTCGGCGGCGGTCGCGGCCGTCGGCCTGCTGGAATCGCTGATGACCGCCTCGATCGTCGACGATCTCACCGACACGCCGAGCGACAAGAACCAGGAGTGCATCGGTCAGGGCATCGCCAACACGGCGACGGGCTTCATCGGCGGCATGGCCGGCTGCGCCATGATCGGCCAGTCGATGATCAACGTGAAGTCAGGCGGCCGCGGGCGCCTGTCGACCTTCGCCGCCGGCGCGATCCTGCTGTTCCTCATCGTCGTGCTCGGCGAATGGGTGGGGCGGATCCCGATGCCGGCGCTGGTGGCGATCATGATCATGGTGTCCATCGGCACGTTCAGCTGGTCGTCGATCCGCAACCTCAAGGACCATCCGCGCTCGTCCTCCATCGTCATGCTGGCGACGGTGGCCGGCGTGGTGCTGACCCACAATCTCGCCATCGGTGTGCTGATCGGCGTGCTGCTGTCCGGCATCTTCTTCGCCTGGAAGATCGCGCAGATCTTCCGCGTCACCTCGAGCCTGTCGGCGGACGGGCGCACCCGTACCTATGTGGTGGAGGGGCAGGTGTTCTTCGCCTCGGCCGAGGCCTTCACCAACGCCTTCGACTTCCGCGAGGTGCTGGAAAAGGTGATCATCGACGTCAGCCGTGCGCATATCTGGGACATCTCGGCGGTGGCCTCGCTCGACATGATCGTGCTGAAGTTCCGCCGCGAGGGTGCCGAGGTCGAGATCGTCGGCATCAACGAGGCGAGCGAGACCATCGTCGACAAGCTCGCCATCCACGACAAGCCGGGCGCGCTCGAACGCCTGATGGGCCACTGAGCCGAGCGGAGGACACCCCATGACCAAACTGATCGCGCTGGTGGACGGCTCCGTCTATTCCCGCAGCGTCTGCGAGCATGCCGCCTGGATCGCCGGACGTGCCGGCGAGGGCGCGCGCGTCGAGCTGCTGCATGTGCTCGGCCGGCGCCAGGCCGAGGGCGGGGCGGCAAACCTCTCGGGCAATATCGCACTCGGCGCCCGCACGGCGCTGCTCAACGAACTGGCCGAGCTCGACGAGCGGGCGGCGAAGCTCGCCAAGGCGCGCGGTCGGGCGATCCTCGACGATGCGGCCAAGGTGCTGGACGAGGCCGGCGTTGCGGATGTCACGACGCGGCTGCGCTCCGGCGATCTCGTCGAGACGCTGGCGGAAATGGAGGCGGATGCCGACCTCGTCATCATAGGCAAGCGCGGCGAGGCGGCGGATTTCGCCAAGCTGCATCTCGGTTCCAACCTGGAGCGGATCGCCCGCAGCGCCCGCAAGCCGGTCTTCGTGGCCGCGCGCGCCTTCCGCCCGATCAAGCGGCTGCTGATCGCCTATGACGGCGGCATCAGCGCACTGAAGGCGGTCGACCACATCGCCCGCAGCTCGATCCTCGCCGGTCTCGACTGCCATTTGCTGATGGTGGGACAGGAGAACGCGGAGGCCCGCCGCAGTCTGGACGGGGCGGCGGCGATGTTGCGCGGCGGCGGCTTTGCCGTCACCGCCGAAATCCGTTCGGGCCAGCCGGAAACGGTGATCTCGGACGCGGTGGAAAAGGACGGCATCGACCTTCTGGTCATGGGAGCCTACGGCCATTCGCGGATCCGCTCGCTGATCATCGGCTCGACGACGACGGAGATGATCCGCTCCTGCAAGATCTCGGTGCTGCTGTTCCGCTAGGTCAGTTGCATTGCCCTGTTCCGACGTCCTTGCGATGCGCTGTCGCGCCCGTGGGGCGGAGCCTTTCGCACGACTGGAAAAGCCGCCGGGCTGCGATATAAGGCATCGAGGGCGGGACAGAGATGTCCCGCTGTCTGACTGGTCCTGACAGGGAGAGGCACGAGGCCATGAGCAGCGAGAGCGAAACGGCAGGGCGGGACGATCTGGACGCGCAGGTCGCGGCGGGCGATCCCTTCGCGCTGTTCGGCGAGTGGCTGGAGCTGGCAACGGCGAAGGAGCCGAACGACCCCAATGCCATGGCGCTGGCCACCACCGGTGCCGACGGCCTGCCGGACGTGCGTATGGTCCTGCTCAAGGGCTTCGACGAGAACGGCTTCGTCTTCTACACCAACACCCAGTCGCAAAAGGGCAACGAGCTGGCCGAAAACATGCAGGCCGCCGGCGTCTTGCACTGGAAGTCGCTGCGCCGACAGGTCCGCTTCCGCGGCCCGGCCGAGTTGGTGAGCGCCGAGGAGGCCGACGCCTATTTCGCCTCGCGGCCGCGCGACAGCCGCATCGGCGCCTGGGCGAGCCAGCAGTCGCGGCCGCTGGAAAGCCGTTTCGCACTGGAAAAGGCGGTGGCGAAGCAGGCCGCGCGCTTTGCCATCGGCGAGGTGCCGCGCCCCGACTACTGGACCGGCTTCCGCATCCGCCCGGTCTATATCGAGTTCTGGATGGACCGGCCCTTCCGCCTGCACGACCGGCATGTCTTCCGCCGTGCGCGGCCCGAGGGCGGCTGGACGACCCAGCGTCTCTACCCGTAAGGCGCGGGCGCGGCAGAAGGTGGAGTACGTCCTCCCGCCGCGTCGCCATCTTTCCGGCAGCCGCAGAACGCTGCCCCCGAACCTGGCCCTCGAACCTGGTCCGGTCGTCAGGCGGCTCTCATTCCCGACAGGAACCGGTCGAGCTCGCCGCGCAGCGTTGCCGCCTGACGCGACAACTCGCTCGACGCCTGGAGGACCTGGCCCGCGGCATGGCTGGATTCGTCGGCCGCGCGTGTCACCGTCGTGATGGCCACGGACACTTCCGCGGTTCCAGCCGAGGCTTCCTGAACGTTGCGGGCAATTTCCTGCGTGGCGGCCGCCTGCTCCTCGACGGCCGCGGCCACGGCAGCCGAAATGCCGCTCAACCGCTGGATCGTCTCGGCAATGCCGTTGATGGCCGTGGCCGATTCGGTGGTCGAGGACTGGATCGCAGAGATCTGGCCGGCGATTTCCGTCGTCGCCTTGGCGGTCTGGTCGGCGAGGTCCTTCACCTCGCTCGCCACGACGGCGAAGCCGCGTCCCGCCTCGCCGGCACGGGCTGCCTCGATGGTGGCATTGAGTGCCAGAAGGTTGGTCTGGGCCGCGATTCCGGAAATCAGTTCGACAATGTCGCCGATCTTCTGCGCGGCATTGGACAGGCCACGCACCTTTTGAGCTGCCGCGTCCGCATCCGTCATGGCAATGGAGGACATCTGGTTCGACTGGTCGACCTGGCCGGCGATCTCGCGGACAGAAGCCGTCAGTTCCTCCGTCGCCGCTGCCACGGTCTGCACGTTGGCCGAAGCCTCCTCCGACGCCGCGGCCACGGCAGTCGACTGGTGGGACGTCTGGTCGGCACTTCCGGACATGAGGCGGGCGGAGGACTCAAGCTGGGCGGCGGCGGTAGAGACCGATTCCACCACCTTGCCGACGGAGAGCTCGAATTCCTGGGCCAGTTCGGCAAGCGCCTGACGTTTCTCGGCTTCCGAGCGCGCCTTCTGGGCCTCTCTCTCGCGTGTCATGGCCGCGTTCTGGATAGCCTGGTCGCGGAAGAAACCGGCGGCTCGCGCGACTTCGCCGATCTCGTCGCGGCGTTCTGCGCCGGCAATCTCCACCTCGGTATTGCCGCGCGCAAGTTCGGTCAGCACGCCCACGATACGGCGAAGCGGAGTCGAGATGCTGTTCCGTGCAATCCACCCGGCAACCGCCGCGCCAGCCAGGATCGCGAGCAGCGCCGTGACGACCACGTTGCGCGCCGCCGACCGTGCCTGTGCCGCGGCACCTTCGCGCTGGGCCGCCATCATCTCTGCGGAATAGGTGCTGTAGGCCTTGACCGTGTCGGTCACCGCCTTCTGACCTGCAAGGGCCACGTCGAGTGCGGCCGCAATGGCGGCGGAATCGTTCACCGACGCTGCAGCCGTGTCGACCATGGCGCCGATGTCGGCAAAATAATGTTCCAGCGCCGAGCGGATCGCGGCCAATTGCTCGCTCTGGCGCGGGTCCGCCACGGCAGCGAGCTTCGGCAGACGGCCGAGCATTTCCTCTGCACGGCGGGCAGCCTCCGCCCGGAAGTCCTCTGCCCGCTCGCTCGACTGCGCCAGCTGGTAGGTCATCCGGCTGATCGCGATGATGTCGACGCGCAGGTCCATCGCTTCGCGAGCGGCCTCCTCGGAGGCGCCGACCGTGTTGAAGGAGCGGGTGAGGTCGTTGAGTTGCAGGAAGGCGACGGTGGCGATACCTGCGGCTGTGAGGCCCAATAGAAGCACCACGGCGAGCATCTTCTGGACGATCGAGGCATGCTTGAGCATGAAACGGATCCTTGCGGCTGGGGGAGGACCGGGCGCGCCGGTGCAAAGATGTCTTTCCAGTAGCCTCCGATCGCTTAACTCCAGCTTAAACCGGGCGCGGTTTTCCGCGGATTCCGCGGGGGGAGACGGGGATGGTGAATCGTCGCACCTGGGGCCCGCCTCAGCTCCGCGTTCCCTCCCCCCTTGTCCGGCGGCCGGACCGTCCCGGATCGGCGGGAGCGGCATGCGTCGATAAATGCAAAATGATGAGGAACCTTTTCCAGGCCCGGCCGTTATTCCGCCAGCATCCCGATGCGGCTGCCGGGACGAGCGGCCGCGCGAAGACTGGAGAGATCCGTGCACCGCATGATCCGCCTCACCGGAACCGCCCTCGTCACCCTGCTTGCCTCCACCCCCATGGCGATCGCGCAGGACAGCGCGCCGGGTGTCGAGATCGGCAAGCTCACCTGCGACGTGCAGGGCACCAGCAGCTTCATCGTCGGCGGCACCAACGCGCTCACCTGCGCCTATGAGCCGGCCGACGGCGGTCCGGCCACCTTCTATCGCGGCGAAAGCCGGGAGTTCGGCCTCAACATCGGTTCCCTGACCGACGCGACCCTCGTCTGGGGCGTCTTCGCTCCGGCCGCCGACACCGATCCGGGCGCGCTGGCCGGCAGCTATGCCGGCGTGACGGCGGGCGCAAGCCTCGGCGCCGGGATCAAGGCCAACGCGCTGCTCGGCGGCCTCGACGAATCGATCGCTCTCAATCCCTTGAGCGTGGAAACGCAGACCGGCGCGAACCTGACGCTCGGCGTCACCTCGCTGGTCCTCGAACCCGCCGGCTGACCGGGCCGGGGGCTGCCGGCCGAACCGGCACCGATCAAGGCGCGGTGGGCAGCAGATGCCTGCCGCGTCTCTTTTCGTTTTCCCGCGCTTGTGCGGCCTGCCCGATTTCTTCCCTGTCGCAAAGCGACTAGGCTCTCCCCATGAGCAAGGACGACCAGACGGTCGGGGTGCGCCTGCGCCTCGTCTTCGAGCCCGATGCGGCCGGAAGGGAGAGATCGACCTGCCGATGACTTGCACCTTTCGTCAGACCGCTTCGTCGCTGCTGCGTCCCGCGGCCCTGCTGCTCGCCGTCATGCTGGTGCTGTCAGCCGGTCGGGGCACGGCCCGGGCGGACGACGTGCTGGTCTTCGCTGCCGCCAGCCTGAAGAACGCCATGGACGAGATCGCGCCGGCCTTCGAGGCGGCGACCGGCGACAAGCTGGTGGTGTCGCCGGCCGGATCTTCGGCCCTGGCGCGCCAGATCCAGGCCGGTGCCCCGGCCGACCTCTTCATCTCCGCGAGCCCAGACTGGATGGACGCGCTCGAGGCCGACGGCCTCGTGCAATCGGCGACCCGCATCGACCTGCTCGCCAACGCCATCGTGCTCATCGCCCACGGCAGGGACGCCGCCCCCGTCGAGATCTCCCCCGCTCTCGATCTCGGCGCCCTGATCGGAGAGGGCAGGCTGGCGATGGCCTTGGTCGACGCGGTGCCCGCGGGCGTTTACGGCAAGGCGGCGCTGAAGAGCCTCGGCCTGTGGGAGAGCGTGTCGCCGAAGGTGGCGCAGGCCGACAATGTGCGCGCCGCGCTCGCCCTCGTCGCCGCCGGCGAGGCGCCCTACGGCATCGTCTATGCGACCGACGCGGCCGCCGAGGACAATGTGACGGTCGTCGGCACCTTTCCCGCCGACAGCCACCCGCCGATCGTCTATCCTGCGGCCGTGATGGCGCAGAGCGACAAGCCCGCCGCGACCGCTGCCCTTGCCTATCTGCGCGGACGCGAAGCGCGGGCAGCCTTCGAGAAGCAGGGCTTCGTCGTTTTGGGCGATTGAATCGATCGGGGGCGGGGCCGCAGACGCATGGAGTATCTCAGTCCGGAGGAATGGAGCGCCGTCGCGCTGTCCCTGCGCGTCTCCTTCTGGGCAACACTTGTCAGCCTGCCGCTCGGCGTCCTCGTCGCCATGCTGCTCGCCCGCGGCGACTTTCCCGGCAAGCAGCTGCTCAACGGCATCGTCCATCTGCCGCTGATCCTGCCGCCGGTCGTCACCGGGTATCTTCTGCTTGCCACCTTCGGCCGCCGCGCGCCGGTCGGCAGCTTTCTGTACGACACGTTCGGTCTCGTCTTCGCCTTCCGCTGGACCGGCGCGGCGCTTGCCGCCGGGGTCATGGCCTTCCCGCTGATGGTGCGGGCGATCCGCCTCGCCATCGAGGCGGTCGATCCGAAGCTGGAGCAGGCCGCCGGCACGCTCGGCGCTTCGCGGGCGATGGTCTTCGCCACCGTCACCCTGCCGCTGATCCTGCCCGGCATCATAGCGGGTTCCGTGCTGGCCTTCGCCAAGGCGATGGGCGAGTTCGGCGCCACCATCACCTTCGTCTCCAACATTCCCGGCGAGACCCAGACCCTGCCCTCCGCGATCTATGCCTTCATGCAAGTGCCCGGCGGCGAGGCCTCCGCCGCCCGGCTCGTGTTGGTCTCCATCACCGTGGCGATGGCCGCATTGCTGCTGTCGGAATGGGTGAGCCGGCTCGTCGCCCGCAGGATCCGCGGCGCATGAGCCTGTCCGTCGCCCTCCGCCACGCCTTTTCGGCTTTCGCGCTCGACATCGCCTTCGAGGCGCCGGCCGGCGTCACCGCCCTGTTCGGCCGCTCCGGCTCGGGCAAGACCACGGTGGTCAACGCGCTTGCCGGCCTGATCGCGGTCGATGCCGGCCATGCCAGGGTCGACGGCGACACCCTGTTCGACACGCGCCAAGGCGTCTTCGTGCCGCCGCACCTGCGCCGCATCGGCTATGTCTTCCAGGAGGCGCGGCTCTTCCCGCACATGACCGTGCGCCAGAATCTCGGCTATGGCCGCTGGTTCGCCCGCCGCCACGGGGCGGAGGTCGCCGACACGGGGAGTGTGGTGGAAATGCTCGGCATCGGCGCGCTGCTCGCCCGCCGTCCGGGCACCCTGTCGGGCGGCGAGCGCCAGCGCGTCGCCATCGGCCGGGCGCTTCTGAGCGGTCCGCGCCTCTTGCTGATGGACGAGCCGCTCGCCTCGCTGGACGAGGCGCGCAAGACCGAGATCCTGCCCTATCTGGAACGGCTCAGCCGCGAGACGAAGGTGCCGATCCTCTATGTCAGTCATTCGGTCGCCGAAGTCGCCCGGCTGGCGACGACGGTGGTCGCCATCGACGAGGGACGGGTGGTGCGCGCCGGCACGCCGAGCGAGGTGCTGAGCGATCCGCAGGCCGTGCCGACGCTGGGCATCCGCGATGCCGGCGCGGTCGTCGGTGCGACGGTCACCGCCCATCACGCGGACGGGCTGAGCGAGCTGGCGATTTCCGGCGGGCGGCTGCTGCTGCCGCGTATCGCGGCGGAGCAAGGGGCGCGGGTGCGCGTTCGCATCCACGCCCATGACATCATGCTGTCGCTGACGCCGCAGGAGGGCATCTCGGCGCTGAACCAGCTGCCCGTCGAGATCGTCTCGCTGCGCCGCGGCGAGGGGCCGGGCGTCGTCGTGCAGCTGCGCTGCGGCGGCGACCGGCTGCTCGCCCGCATCACCCGCCGTTCCGCCGAGGCGCTGGGCCTTGCGCCCGGCCTTGCCTGCCACGCCATCCTCAAGTCCGTCGCGGTGGCGCAGGAGGATGTCTGGGTCGAGGGCAAGGACGGGCGCTAGGAAAGGGCCACGCGGGTTACCCGCGCAGCTTCGCCTCTTCGATCAGCCGGTTGACCATGTCCTGGACCATGCCGGCGGCGCGCTCGTTGGTCAGCTCGCCATGCTCGTCGAAGGCCGAGCCGCCATTGGGCACGGTCGCCATGTTCGGGATCACCAGCGCGCCGAGGCCGATTTCCATGATCGTGCGCAGGCCCATCAGGCCGCGCATGCCGCCGAGCGCGCCGGTGGAGGCGGCGCCGAGCGCGAAGACCCGGTTGCGGAAGGCGGCCGCCGGCGGCTCGCCCTCGTCCGACAGGCGCGAGACCCAGTCGAGCGTGTTCTTCAGCAGGGGCGTCACGGCGGTGTTGTATTCCGGCGAGGCGATGAAGACGCCGTTGTGCTGCTGGAACACCGCCTTCAGCTTGCGCGCGTTCTCCGGCACGCCCTTCTCGGCCTCCAGGTCGCCGTCGTAGATCGGCAGCGGATAGTCGGCGAGGGAGATCTGAGTCACCTTGGCATCGGCCATGGCGGCGTATTTGGCGACCAGCGCGGCGAGCTGCGTGTTGTAGGATCCGGTGCGAATCGAACCGGACAGCACGAGAATGCGGACGTCTTTCATCGGTACCCCTTGGCATGTTTCTTGTGATCGGCCCGCGGCGGGCGTAGTGCCCCGCACGCGTGTCATCCTGTCGCCCGAGCATATATGGTTGCAGACGCCGCTGGCCAGTGCGGCCCGGAAAGCGGGAGGGGAGGGATGATGGCACTGAGCCGGGCCGAGTTCGACGAAGCCTGCGCCGCCCTGCCGGCCACGACCCATGTGGAGCAGTGGGGCGGGGCCTCTGTGTGGAAGGTCGGCGGCAAGATCTTCGCGATCTGCTCGTCCTGGGGCGAGGGGGCGCATGACGCCATCGCCTTTAAGTGCTCGGACCTGACCTACCGCATCCTCACCGAGCTGCCGGGCGTGGTGCCGGCGCCCTATCTCGCCCGCGCCTCCTGGGTGCAGGTGCGCTCCGGCGCCGAACTCGATGGCGAGGACATCCGCGCCCATCTCGCTGAAGCGCACCGGCTGGTCGCCGCGAAACTGACCCGCGCCCTGCGCCGGGACCTGGGACTGGAGTGAGGTCTACCCCGGCAGCACCTGCGAGTGCTTGACCGTGCCGAAGGCGAAGCTCGATTCCAGCGAGGCGATGCAGGGGATCTTGTGGATCCGCCGGCGCATGAAGCTCTCGTAGTCGGCGAGCGAGGCGACCACCACCTTGAGCAGGTAGTCGCGGTCGCCGGCCAGCAGGTAGCAATCCATGATCTCCTCGATGCCGGCCACCGCTTGCTCGAAGGTCGCCACCGTTTCCTGGGTGTGGGGCGTCAGCTTCACCTGCAGGAACACGGTGACGGGAAGCCCGTAGGCCTGCGGGTCGACCACCGCCGCATAGCCGGAAATGATGCCGGCCTTTTCCAGGTTGCGCACCCGCCGCAGGCAGGGCGAGGGCGACAGGCCCACCCTTTCCGAAAGCTGCTGGTTGGTCAGACGCCCGTCCTTCTGCAACTCTCGCAGGATGCGGCGGTCGATATCGTCCATTTATCGGCTCCATGTTGGCAGGATCTGCCAATCTGAGGGAGTTTCGAGGCAAACTACGCCAGAAACCGCCTTTCGCGAAACCCTAGACTGCCCTCAGCCGTTCGGGAGAGACGAGGGGGCGATGCCGCCCGCGCTCTCGCCGCCCGCCACCCGGTAGAGGAGCCTTCGCCATGACCCGCAGCAACCTTCCGCTCGGCTTTGCCACCCGCGCCATCCATCACGGCTACGATCCGCTCGCCAACGAGGGCGCGCTGACGCCGCCGGTGCATCTGACCTCGACCTTCGCCTTCGAGACCGCGGAAGCGGGCGGCGAGATGTTCGCCGGCGAGCGGGCGGGCCATGTCTACAGCCGCATCTCCAACCCGACGCTGGCGCTGCTGGAAGAGCGCATGGCGGTGCTGGAAGGCGGCGAGGCGGCCATCGCCTTCGGCTCCGGCATGGGCGCGATCACCGCGGTGATGTGGACCCTGCTGTCGCCGGGCGACGAGATCCTGGTCGACAAGACGCTTTACGGCTGCACCTTCGCCTTCTTCCGCCACGGGCTGGCGAAGTTCGGCGTGACCGTCACCCATGTGGACATGCGCGATCCGGAAAACGTCGCGGCTGCGATCTCGCCGCGCACCCGCATCGTCTATTTCGAGACGCCGGCCAATCCGAACATGCGCCTCGTCGACATCGCCGCCGTTTCGCGGATCGCCCGCACGGCCGGCGCCCGCACCGTGGTCGACAACACCTATGCAACGCCGGTGCTGACCCGGCCGCTGGAGCTGGGCGCCGACATCGTCGTTCATTCGGCCACCAAGTATCTCGGCGGCCATGGCGACCTGATCGCCGGCATGGCCGTCGGTTCGACTGAGGACATGCACCAGGTGCGGCTCGTCGGGTTGAAGGACATGACCGGGGCGGTGATGGCGCCGCTGACCGCGCATCTGATCATGCGCGGGCTGAAGACGCTGGAGCTGCGGATGGAGCGTCACTGCGCCAGCGCGCAGGCCGCCGCGCAGCTGCTGGAGGACCACCCGGCGGTGGCCGCCGTCCACTATCCGGGCCTGGCGAGCTTTGCCCAGCATGCGCTGGCCGCGCGCCAGATGCCGGGCTTCGGCGGCATGATCGCCTTCGAACTGGTCGGCGGCATGCGCGCCGGCATCGAGTTCCTGGATGCGCTTAGCCTCGCCCGCCGCGCCGTGAGCCTGGGCGACGCGGAAACGCTGGTCCAGCACCCGGCGAGCATGACGCACTCGACCTACACGCCGCAGGAACGGCAGGAACACGGCATTTCCGACGGGCTGATCCGGCTGTCGGTCGGGCTGGAGACGCCGCAGGACATTCTCGCCGACCTTGCCCAGGCGCTCGACAAGGTCTGGCGCGTGGCTGCCTGATCGGGCGAGTCCGACAGGCGAAGCTCCGGCAGGCCGGGCAATTTTTGCATCGGTTTTGGCCTGTCGGAGATCGATTTCGGAAAGATTTTGGCGCAGAAAAGAAAAAAAGCGAACAAAATTCGCCTGATGCTGCCCTTATGTTGGGCGTACTCCGCGGTACGCAAGCGCAAAGGCAAGGCAGTGATGGACAGCACCCGCAAGGCCGAATTGAAGGCCATCGAGAAGAAACTCCTGTGGCTCGCCTGCTGGACGATCCACAACGCCAACCATCTGAGGGAAAAGGGCGACGGCATGAAGGTCGGCGGCCACCAGGCCTCCTGCGCCTCGATGGTGTCGATCATGACCGCGCTCTATTTCGACTGCCTGCGCCCGCAGGACCGGGTGGCGGTGAAGCCGCATGCCTCGCCCGTCTTCCATGCCATGCAGTATCTGGCCGGCAACCAGACGCGCGAGAAGCTGGAAGCGTTCCGCGCCTATGGCGGCGCGCAGTCCTATCCCAGCCGCACCAAGGACATCGACGACGTCGATTTCTCCACCGGCTCGGTCGGCCTCGGCGTCGCGATCACCGCCTTCTCCTCGATGGTGCAGGATTACCTTGCCGCCAAGCCATGGGCCGCGAAGCGCCCCGAGGGGCGGATGATCGCGCTGGTCGGCGATGCCGAGCTCGATGAGGGCAATATCTACGAGGCGCTGCAGGAGGGCTGGAAGCACGGCCTGCGCAACACCTGGTGGATCATCGACTACAACCGCCAGAGCCTCGACGGCGTCGTGCGCGAGGGGCTGGCCGGGCGGATCGAAGCGATCTTCGGCGCCTTCGGCTGGGATGTGGTGCGGCTGAAATACGGCGCGCTGCAGAAGGCGGCCTTCGCCGAGCCGGGCGGCGAGGCCCTGCGCAGCTGGATCGACGGCTGCCCGAACGCGCTCTACTCGGCGCTGGCCTTCCAGGGTGGCGCTGCCTGGCGCAAGCGCCTGCTCGACGATATCGGCGACCAGGGCGATGCAACGGCGTTGATCGAGCGGCGGAGCGATGCCGAGCTGCAGGAGCTGATGACCAATCTCGGCGGCCATTGCCTGGAGACGCTGGGCGAGACCTTTGCCGAGCAGGCGCGCCACGACCGCCCGACCGCCTTCGTCGCCTATACGATCAAGGGCTGGAACACCCCGCTCGCCGGTCACAAGGACAACCATGCCGGCCTGATGACGCCGGGCCAGATGGAAGAGTTCCGCGCCGCCATGAAGGTGCGCGAGGGGCACGAATGGGACTACGCCGAGGGCCTCGACATCGACGAGGCGGCGCTGCGCGAGGCGGTGCTTTCGACGCCGTTCTTCGCCGCCGGCCGCAGACGTCACCATGCCGAGCCGGTGGCGACCACCGGGCCGGTCGCGCTCGACGACAAGGTGCTGTCGACCCAGGCCGGCTTCGGCAAAATCCTCGACCAGATCGCCCGCTCGGATTCGAAACTTGCCGAGCGCATCGTCACGACCTCGCCGGACGTGACCGTCTCCACCAATCTAGGCCCCTGGGTGAACCGGCGCGGCCTGTTCGCCCGCGACGCGGTGGCCGACACGTTCCGCGACGAGCGGATCCCCTCGGCGCAGAAGTGGGCCTTCTCGCCGGAGGGCCAGCATATCGAGCTGGGCATCGCCGAGATGAACCTGTTCCTGCTGCTGGGTGCGGCCGGCCTGTCGCACTCGCTGTTCGGCGAGCGGCTGATTCCGGTCGGCACGCTCTACGATCCGTTCATCTCGCGCGGTCTCGATGCGCTGAACTATGCCTGCTACCAGGATGCCCGCTTCCTGCTGGTGGCGACGCCCTCGGGCGTGACGCTGGCGCCGGAAGGCGGCGCGCACCAGTCGGTGGCGACGCCGCTGATCGGCATGAGCCAGGACGGGCTCGCCTCGTTCGAGCCGGCCTGGCTGGACGAGCTGTCGACCATCATGGACTGGAGCTTCGACTACCTGCAGCGCGACGGCGAGGGCGATCCGGACGAGCGCACCTGGCTGCGCGACGAGACCGGCGGCTCGGTCTATCTGCGCCTGTCGACGAGGGCGCTGGAGCAGCCGATGCGCCGCGAGGACGAGGCGTTCCGCCGCGGCGTCATCGACGGCGCCTACTGGCTGCGCGAGCCCGGCCCCAATTGCGAGGTGGTGATCGCCTATCAGGGTGCGGTCGGCCCGGAGGCCATCGAGGCGGCAGGCCGCATCGGCGGCGACCGCCGTGACATCGGCGTGCTGGCGGTGACCTCCGCCGACCGGCTGAACGCCGGCTGGCACGCGGCGATGCGCATGCGCAAGCGCGGCCATCGCGGCGCCATGAGCCATATCGAGCGGCTGCTGTCGCCGCTGCCGGCCCATTGCACGATGATCACGGTGATCGACGGCCATCCGGCGACGCTCGCCTGGCTCGGCTCGGTCTGCGGCCACCGCACGGCGGCGCTGGGCGTCGAGCATTTCGGCCAGACCGGCACCGTCGCCGACCTCTACCACCACTTCGGCATCGATGCGGATGCCATCGTCGCGGCGGCCTCGGAACTGGCGCCGGGACGCCCGGTGCGGCTGGTCAATCCGCTCTGAGGCGGGCGCGCCGAGCGCACCGACTTTCCTGTTGCCTGCAAGGCGCCTGTAGCGGGCGGGGGATTTGCATTCCCCGCCCGCCTGCTTACATAGGCAGACCGGAGGGGCGCTCCGGGGCCGGTCCGGCAGGTCCGGCCTTTCGTGCCCCGCTCCCCCGAACGACCTGGCAGGAGACGACAGCGCATGCAGGCACAGCACGATCCCACGGGCTGGCACGGCACCACCATCCTCAGCGTCCGCAAGGGCGGCAAGGTGGTCATCGCCGGCGACGGGCAGGTCTCCCTCGGCCAGACCGTGATCAAGCACACGGCGCGTAAGGTGCGCCCGCTGGCCAAGGGCGAGGTGATTGCCGGCTTCGCCGGCGCCACCGCCGACGCCTTCACCCTGTTCGAGCGGCTGGAAGCCAAGTTGGAGCAGTATCCGGGACAGCTGATGCGCGCCTGCGTGGAGCTGGCCAAGGACTGGCGGACCGACCGCTACCTGCGCCGTCTAGAGGCGATGATGCTGGTGGCCGACAAGTCGGTGTCGCTGGTGCTGACCGGTACCGGCGACGTGCTGGAGCCGGAAGGCGGCGTCATGGGCATCGGCTCGGGCGGCAACTACGCGCTGGCAGCCGCCCGCGCGCTGGCCGACTCGGACCTCGATGCCGAGACCATCGCTCGCCGGGCCATGGCGATCGCCGCCGACATCTGCGTCTACACCAACGGCAACCTCACCATCGAGACGCTGGATGCCGATTGACCCGCAGCGCATCGGTTTCCGGCCGGTCACGGCTGCCGATCTGCCGCTGCTGGCGCGGTGGCTGGAGACCCCGCATTGGCGCCGGTGGTGGGGCGAGCCGGAAACCGAGCTCGGCTATATCCGCGAGATGGTGGAGGGACGGGACACGACCGAGCCCTGGCTGTTCACCCTGGACGGCCGCGAGGCGGGCTATATCCAGGTCTGGTATGTGAGCGACAACCGGACGCCGGAGATCGCCGCCGAGGCTCCCTGGGTCGCCGAACTTCCGGCCGATGCGGTCGGTGTCGACCTGTCCATCGGCGAGGAGGCGGATCTGTCCCGCGGCATCGGCACGGCGGCGCTGACGGCCTTCGTCGCGCAGCTTCGCGCGCGGGGACACCAGCGGATCGTCATCGACCCGGACGCGGACAACCGCCGCGCCTGCCGCGCCTACGAAAAGGCGGGCTTCCGGCCGCTCGCGCATCTTGCCGGCCGCACGGGCGAGGCGCTGATCATGGAACATGTCGAAAGCACCCAGGAGGTCCGTCCGTGACCGCCCGGTCCGGCCTCCGACTGAGCTTCATCGAGAGAAAGACACGGCTATGACCACTTTGTCCCCACGCGAGATCGTCTCCGAGCTGGACCGCTACATCGTCGGCCAGAAGGACGCCAAGCGCGCCGTCGCCATCGCCCTGCGCAACCGCTGGCGCCGCCAGCAGCTGGACGACAGCCTCCGCGAGGAGGTGATGCCGAAGAACATCCTGATGATCGGCCCGACCGGCGTCGGCAAGACGGAGATCTCCCGCCGGCTGGCCAAGCTGGCCAACGCGCCCTTCGTCAAGGTCGAGGCGACCAAGTTCACGGAAGTGGGCTATGTCGGCCGCGACGTGGAGCAGATCGTCCGCGACCTGGTCGAGGCCGGCATCGCCCTGGTGCGCGCCGCCAAGCGCAAGGCGGTCGAGGCCAAGGCCCATCTGCAGGCCGAGGAGCGGGTGCTGGAGGCGCTGGTCGGCAAGGGCGCGAGCCCGGCCACCCGGGACAGCTTCCGCAAGAAGCTGCGCGACGGCGAGCTGGACGACAAGGAAATCGAGATCCAGGTGCGGGCCGCCCCGCAGATGCCGAGCTTCGAGATGCCCGGCATGCCCGGCGCCAGCGTCGGCGTGATGAACCTGTCCGACATGCTCGGCAAGGCGTTCGGCGGTCAGACCAAGCCGCGCCGCGTCTCCGTGCGCGACAGCTATCAGATCCTGCTGGAGCAGGAGGCCGATGCGCTGCTCGACGAGGACAAGGTGGTCGAGGAAGCCATTCACCTGGTGGAGAATGCCGGCATCGTCTTCCTCGACGAGATCGACAAGATCTGCGCGCGCGGCGAGCGCATGGGCGGCGACGTCTCACGCGAGGGCGTGCAGCGCGACCTGCTGCCGTTGATCGAGGGCACGGTCGTCGCCACCAAGCACGGGCCGGTCAAGACCGACCACATCCTGTTCATCGCCTCCGGCGCCTTCCACGTCGCCAAGCCGTCGGACCTGCTGCCGGAACTGCAGGGCCGCCTGCCGATCCGCGTCGAGCTGAAAGCGCTGACCAAGGACGATTTCCGCGCGATCCTGACCGACACGGAAGTGAGCCTGATCAAGCAGTATGTCGCCCTGCTGGCGACGGAAGAGGTGGAGCTGACTTTCACCGACGACGCGATCGAGGAAATCGCCTCCATCGCCGTCGACCTCAACTCCACCATCGAGAACATCGGAGCACGCCGGCTGCAGACGGTGATGGAACGCATCCTCGACGAGGTGTCCTTCGTTGCGCCCGACATGGCCGAGCGCAACGTGACCATCGACGCGGCCTATGTGCGCGAGAATATCGGCGAACTCGCCAAGAACGTCGACCTGTCGAGGTTCATCCTGTGATCCGCGTCAAGGTTTTTCCCGCGACCGCTTGGCGCTTGCCGCGCTGCGGCGGCAATGGCAGCATGCGCCCATGGTAGCGATCCGCAAGAGTTTCGAGGAAGGCCACAGGCGCAAGTTTCTCGTCGTCGTCGACGAGACGGCCGAGTGCGACCGGGCCATCGTCTATGCCGCCAAGCGCGCGGAGCGCACCGGCGGCGTCGCCACGCTGCTCTATGTGATCGCACCCGGCGATTTCCAGCACTGGATCGGCGTGGAGGACATCATGCGCGCCGAGGCCCGCGAGGAGGCGGATGCCTGCCTTGCCCGTGCGGCCGACCGGGTGCGCGCCGTGGCCCGCACCACCCCGGAACTGGTGGTGCGTGAGGGCAACCGCTCGGATGAAATCCTGCAGCTGATCGAAGAGGATGCGGACATCGCCATCCTGGTGCTGGCGGCCGGCAGCGGCACGGAAGGGCCGGGCCCGCTCGTCACCGCCATCGCCGGCAAGGGGGCGGGCAGTTTTCCCATTCCGGTGACCATCGTGCCGGGAACGCTGGACGACGAATCGATCGCGGCGCTCGCCTGAGCGCAACAAAAGCAAAGACTGGAACCATTCCAATCTGGAAACGCGATCCCCTTCGCTGTATATTAGGGTCAAGACCGCAGCTGATGCAGGCCATGGTGGCTCTTGCGACGCGACGCGAGACCGTATGCAAGACCTGCGACCGCATGCTCCTGCAAGGGCCGGGCCGGCAGGTACAGGCCTGCGAGGGCGCGGCCCTGGGCCACGCCCCCTAACAAGGAAGACCGACATGTTCATTCAGACAGAGGCGACGCCGAACCCGGCGACCCTCAAGTTCCTCCCCGGCCGGATCGTCCTGCCGGAAGGCACCATGGACTTCCGCAAGAGCGAGGATGCCGGCACGTCTCCGCTGGCGCAGACCCTGTTCCAGGTGGATGGTGTGGAAGGCATCTTCTTCGGCCACGATTTCATCTCGGTGACCAAGGGCGATGTCGACTGGCAGCACATCAAGCCGGCGATCCTCGGTGCCATCATGGAGCACTTCATGTCCGGTGCGCCGGTCGTGGCCAGCGAGATGTCCGAGGAAAGCGACGAGGAGTTCTTCGAGGAGGGCGACGAGGAAACCGTCGGCACCATCAAGGAACTGATCGAGACGCGCGTGCGCCCGGCCGTGGCGCAGGACGGCGGCGACATCACCTTCCGCGGTTTCCGCGACGGGATCGTCTACCTGTCGATGCGCGGCGCCTGCTCGGGCTGCCCGTCCTCGACCGCGACGCTGAAGCACGGCATCCAGAACCTGCTCCGGCATTTCGTGCCGGAAGTCGAGGAAGTGCGCGCGATCTGAGAACCAAGGCGTGACTTGACGGGCGGTCCGGCTGCCGAAGCGGCCGGGCCGCCCTCGCGTTTTCCGGCATCGCTGCCGGCGCCGGTGCGGACCCGACGGTCCATCGTCTTAGCCTTTGGTTCTGTCGACTTCTTCCGTCGTCAACGGTTTAGTGATCTCATGAGACTGCTTGCCATCGATACCGCGCTCGACGCCTGTTCGGTCGCCGTCCATGACGGCAGCGGCGAGGTGCTGCGCCTGACCACGGCCAGCGAGGTGCTGGGGCGCGGGCATGCCGAGCGGCTGATGGGGATGATCGGTGAGGTGATGGCCGAGGCGAGCCTGCCCTTCGCTGCGCTCGACCGGATCGCGGTCACCGTCGGCCCCGGCTCCTTCACCGGCCTCAGGGTCGGCCTGTCCGCCGCCCGCGGCATCGCTCTCGTGGTCGGCGCGCCGGCGGTCGGCATCGGCACCCTGGAAGCGCTTGCCGCCAGCGTGTCGGTCGGAGAGCCGGTCCATGCGGTGCTGGCTGCCAAGGGCGGCGAGATCTACGCACAGGGATTCGCCGCCGACGGGACGCCGCTCGAGGCGCCGCAGGCCGTTGACGCCGCCACCTATGGCGCAGCCTTGCCTCCGGGCGCCGCGCTCTATGGCAGCGGCGCGGCCAAGCTGGTGGCGGCGAGCGGACGCGAGGACCTCAGGATCCTCGGAGAGGCCGGTTGGCCGGACATTGCCGCCGTGGCGCGGCTCGGCACCGCCGCCGAGGTCGGCAGCCATCCGCCCGAGCCGCTTTACCTGCGCCCGCCCGATGCGGCGCCCGCGCGGCGCGACATACGGTTGCTGGCATGAATTCCTGGTGGTTCCTGCCCTCGCCGCCGGTGGTCGAGGAGGCAGCGCCCTCCGACCATGCGGTGCTGGCCGAGATCCACGAGCGCTCCTTCCCCAGCGGCTGGAGCGAGGACGACCTTTCCGCGCTCGCCCGCCAGCCGGGCGTCACCATCCTGCAGGCCCGTCGTTCCAGCCTGTTCGGCAGCCGTTCCATCCTCGGTTTCGTCATCCTGCGCGTTGCCGCCGACGAGGCGGAGGTGCTGACGATTGCCGTGGATCCGCGCCAGCGCCAGCGCGGCGTCGGGGCGCTGCTGATGCGCCATGCCCTCTCCCGGCTTTATGCCGACCGGGTGGCGTCGCTGTTTCTCGAGGTCGATGCGGCCAACGCTCCGGCGCTGGCGCTTTACCGCCGCCTCGGCTTCCGTAAGGTGGGCGAACGGCGCGGCTATTATCGCGACAGCGCGGGCGACGGCGGTGCGCTTGTCATGCGGGTCGATCTGGCGTAATCGGCTTGGCGGTATCGCGACGGCCTAAAAGCCGGCCGGCGTACCGGTCGACGGGCGCGAGCCGAGGGCGCGAGGAGGAGAGGCGAGATGACCGATTCCGGCAGCCGCAAGGGCGCCGAGACCGCGGCCGAGCAGCCGGCTGTCTCGCTGGAGGAGCAGTGCGTTGCCAAGGGCATGCGCATGACCGAGCAGCGGCGCATCATCGCGCGCGTCATCGAGGGCGCCAGCGACCACCCGGACGTCGAGGAGCTCTACCGCCGCGCCGTCGAGAACGACCCGCGCATCTCCATTTCCACCGTTTATCGTACGGTGAAGCTGTTCGAGGATGCAGGCATCATCGAGCGCCACGATTTCCGCGACGGGCGTGCCCGTTACGAGACCGTGCCGGAAGAGCATCACGACCACCTGATCGACCTGAAGAGCGGCAACGTCATCGAGTTCCGCAACGAGGAGATCGAGCGGCTGCAGGAAGCCATCGCCCGCAAGCTCGGCTACCGGCTGGTCGATCACCGGCTGGAGCTCTACGGCGTGCCCTTGTCGCCGAAGGATCGGGACTGACCCGATGATGCGCCTGCGCGCCGCGACCGTCCTGGCGACCTTGACGGTGGTGACGCTGCCGCTGATCCCGGTGCAATGGCTGGCACTGCGCCTCAAAGGCGGGCTGAAGCGCTCCCTGCCCGTCGTCTGGCACCGCATCGCCTGCCGCACCGTCGGCATCCGCGTGCGCGAGATCGGCCGGCCGGCGCGCGAGCGCCCGCTGCTGATCGTCGCCAACCACGTTTCCTGGCTCGATATCACCGTGCTCGGCAGCCGTATGCCGCTGTCCTTCGTCGCCAAGACCGAGGTCGCGTCCTGGCCGGTCTTCGGGCTTTTCGCGAAGCTGCAGCGCTCCGTCTTCGTCGACCGGCAGCGGCGCAGCGCGACCGGGCGCACCGCCGAGGAACTGGGCACCCGCCTTGCCTCGGGCGATGCCATGGTGCTGTTCGCCGAAGGCACGTCGAACAGCGGCAACGAGGTGCTGCCGTTCCGCTCCGCGCTGATCGGGGCGGCGCGCCACGCGCTGGCCGGCGAGGACGGGGAGATGTGGATCCAGCCGCTGGCGCTCGCCTATACCCACCTGCACGGGTTGCCGATGGGGCGCCAGTTCCGCCCGCATGTCGCCTGGTACGGCGACATGGAGATGGTGCCGCATTTCATGAATGTGGTTCGCCAGGGGGCGGTCGATGTGGCCGTGGTCTGGGGCAAACCGATCCGGGTGCGGCCGGACATGGACCGCAAGACGCTGACGCGGCTGCTGGAGGACGAGGTGCGCCGCCTCGCCGGCAATGTCCGCGCCGGCCATCCTCCGGCCGGACCGGACTTGCCGCCCGCCGCCCTGCCGGCCCCTGCGGATGAGCCCGCTATTCTCAACGCGGCCGAAAACGGCTAAAGCAGGCACGATCGGCGAGCGGCCGGGCGCGCGAAGGCGTGCCGCCGTCATCGCAACCTTGACACAATCCGCCGGCAAGACCTCAGCCATTGGCTGCCGGACGGCATGCGGCGCGGCAGATCCCGCGCGGAGACAGGATGAGCGAAGAGATCACCACTATCCCGGCAGGGGATGGCATCGTCAGCGATCCGGCGACCGGCCTTGCCGCCGGCACGGCGCCTGCGCGCCGGGTCTTCGTCAAGACCTATGGCTGCCAGATGAACGTCTACGACAGCGAGCGGATGACCGACGCGCTGGTGCCGCAGGGCTACAGCGCCACCGAGACGCTTGAGGATGCCGACCTGATCATCCTCAACACCTGCCATATCCGCGAAAAGGCGGCAGAGAAGGTCTATTCGGAGCTCGGCCGGTTGCGCAAGCTGAAGGCCGAGCGCGCCGAACAGGGACGCGAGACGATGATCGGCGTCGCCGGCTGCGTCGCCCAGGCCGAGGGCGAGGAGATCGCCCGCCGCGCTCCCGTCGTCGATCTGGTCTTCGGCCCGCAGACCTATCACCGGCTGCCGGAACTGGTCAGCCGCGCGGCGGCCGGCGAGAGCGTCGTCGAGACCGAGTTCGAGATCGAGGAAAAGTTCCGCCATCTGTCGAAGCCGCAGGCCGCGGCCAAGGCGCAGTCAAGCGGCCGTCCGCGCAGCTACACCGCCTTTTTGACCGTGCAGGAGGGCTGCGACAAGTTCTGCACCTTCTGCGTGGTGCCCTATACGCGCGGTGCCGAGGTGTCGCGCGACGTGGCGCAGATCGTCGCCGAGGCCGAACGGCTGGCCGCGCGCGGCATCCGCGAGCTCACGCTGCTCGGCCAGAACGTCAACGCCTGGCACGGCGCCGGGCCGGAGGGCGGCGCCTGGGGGCTCGGCCAGCTGCTGGAGCGGCTGGCGCGCATCGACGGGATCGACCGGCTGCGCTACACGACCAGCCACCCGCGCGACATGGACGATGCGCTGATCGCCGCCCATCGCGACCTGCCGCAGGTAATGCCCTACCTGCACCTGCCGGTGCAGTCGGGCTCGGACCGCATTCTCAAGGCGATGAACCGCAAGCACACGCGGGACGACTATTTCCGCCTGATCGACCGCATCCGTGCGGCTCAGCCGGACCTTGCCCTGTCCTGCGATTTCATCGTCGGCTTCCCGGGCGAGACGGATGCCGATTTCCGCGACACGATGGACCTCATCGAGCAGGTGGGCTTCGCCTCGGCCTTCTCCTTCAAGTACAGCCCCCGCCCCGGCACGCCGGGCGCGACCATGGCGGATCATGTGCCCGAAGCGGTGATGAACGCCCGGCTGCTGGAACTGCAGGATCTGGTGGCGCGGCAGCAGAAGGCCTTCAACGAGAGCCTTGTCGGGCGCACCTGCGAGGTGCTGGTCGAAAAGCATGGCCGCAACCCCGGCCAGCTCAACGGCCGTTCGCCCTGGCTGCAGCCGGTGCAGTTCGATGCGGATGAAAGCCTGATCGGCGAGATCGTGCCGGTGGAAATCGTCGGAACCGGCGCGAATTCCCTGTTCGCGCGCCTCGCGCCGGGGCACAATATCGGCAAGGCTAAGCCCTTGCGGGCCCAGGCGTGAGGCCCGCCCAAGGGGTTTCAGGAGGCATGATGCCAGGAGACGCTGCTTGACCGGCGCCAGCCGGACGTCCGGTCGGGGCGGATACCGCGCCGCGGTCCCCGCTTCGGACATGACCCATGTGGTCCTGGCCTTCGACGACAACCGGCTCGTCGGCGATCTTTTCGGCCAGTTCGACCAGAATCTCGCGCTTATCGAGCAGCGCCTCGGCGTCGACGCGGTGGCGCGGGGCAATCAGGTGATCATCAAGGGGCGCCATTCCGGCTGCGAGCAGGCTCGCCGCGCGCTGGAATCGCTTTATGCGCGCCTGCAGCAGGGCTACGAGTTGCATCCGGGCGACGTGGAAGGGGCATTGCGCATGGCCGCAGCGGAAGAAGCGCAGCTCGACCTGCCGACCATCGAGCCGCGCTCGCATCTGACCTATGCGCAGGTCTCGACCCGCCGCAAGACGGTGCTGGCCCGCACCCCGGCGCAGGATGCCTATATCCGCGCCATGGACCGGGCCGACCTCACCTTCGGCGTCGGGCCGGCGGGCACCGGCAAGACCTTCCTCGCGGTCGCCTATGCGGCGGCGCTGCTGGAGCGCGGCGACGTGGCCCGGCTGATCCTGTCGCGCCCCGCGGTGGAGGCGGGCGAGCGGCTCGGCTTCCTGCCCGGCGACATGAAGGAGAAGGTCGATCCCTATCTCCGCCCGCTCTACGACGCGCTCTACGAGATGATGCCGGCGGAAAAGGTCGAGCGCGGGCTGCAATCCGGCATGATCGAGGTGGCGCCGCTCGCCTTCATGCGCGGACGCACGCTCTCCAACGCGGTCGTGATTCTGGACGAATCCCAGAACACCACGACGATGCAGATGAAGATGTTCCTGACGCGCCTTGGCGAGAACTCGCGGATGATCGTCACCGGCGACCCGAGCCAGGTCGACCTGCCGCCGGGCCAGAAGTCGGGCCTGCGCGAGGCGCTGGCCCTGCTCGAGGGCGTCGAGGGCGTGGCGCAGGTGCGCTTCACCGAGGTCGACGTCGTTCGCCACGAGCTCGTCGCCCGCATCGTGCGCGCCTATGACGATGCGGGCCGCGAGGCGAGTGCCGAACGCGATGCGGCCGAGGCTGCGGCCGAAGCGGCGCGGCGTTCGCCGCGGCGGGGCCCGCCGACATGAGCCAAGGCGACGGCGTGGTGCCGGAGATCGACGTGGCCGTCGAGGCGGACGGCTGGCCCGGTGAGGACGAGTTGGAAGCGCTCGTCGCGCGGGTCGTCGAGGTGGCGTGCACCGAGGCGGAGCTGGAGCTGGTCGAGGGCGCGGAACTGTCTGTCGTCTTTGCCGACGATGCGCGCGTGCGCGAACTCAACCGCGACTGGCGCGACAAGGACGCGCCGACCAACGTCCTGTCCTTTCCGGGCGGCGACGAGGAGGAGCCGCCCTTCGGCCCGCTTCTCGGCGACATCATCCTCGCCCGCGAGACGGTGGCGCGCGAGGCCGAGGCGCTGGAAATTACCTTTTCCGACCACGTGACGCATCTTGTCGCGCATGGATTCCTTCACCTTTTCGGTTACGATCACCAAATGGAGGACGAAGCCGAGGAGATGGAAGCCCTGGAACGGCGCATTCTGGCCGTTCTGGGTATTGCAGACCCTTACCGGGACCCTCTGGTGTCCGGAACCGAAACGGAGAGCGAGACGCCCGTGTGAGCGGGCGTGAAAACCGATATGAATGATACAGAGGTCCGAAGTACGACCGACACTCCGGCGTCGCAAGATGCGGCAGCAGGAGCGGCGGCAGAAGCCGCCCAGACCGACGGCGAACCGCAGCGATCGCTGCGCAGCGTGTGGTCCGATGCCCTGAAACGGCTTGCCGGTCTGCGGCGGCCGGGCAACGGTGCGGGCACGCTGCGCCAGAATCTCCAGGACGAACTGGCCCGCGAGGCCGACGACAGCGCCAGCTTCACACCCGAAGAGCGCATCCTGTTGTCCAACATCCTGCGCTTGCGCGAGGTGCGGGTGGAGGATGTGATGGTACCGCGCGCCGATATCGATGCGGTGGAGGATACCGTCACCGTTTCCCGGCTGATGGATGTGTTCCGCGAGAGCGGCCATTCGCGCATGCCGGTCTATCACGACGGGCTCGACGATCCGCGCGGCATGGTCCACATAAAGGACCTGATGGCCTATTTCGTCGGCCGTGCGACGCCGGACGAGAAGCGCAACGGCGAGGGCGCGGCGGCGGAGACCGGCGAGGCGCCCGCCAGCAACGAGCCGCAACTCTTCGACCTGACTCGCGTCGACCTGTCGTTGCCGCTCGCCGAGGCCAACCTGATCCGCCCGGTTCTCTTCGTTCCGCCGTCCATGCCGGCGACGGACCTGATGGCGAAGATGCAGGCGGACCGCGTGCAGATGGCGCTGGTGATCGACGAATACGGCGGCACCGAAGGCCTCGTCTCGCTGGAAGACATCGTCGAGACCGTGGTCGGCGACATCGAGGACGAGCACGACGAGGACGAGGAGGCGATGATCCAGAAGGTCGCCGATGGCGTCTGGGTCGCCGATCCGCGGGTGCCGGTGGAGGAAGTCGAGGAGGCGGTCGGAACGGATTTCCAGCTCGGCGACCTTGCCGAGGAGGTCGACACGCTCGGCGGCCTGGTCTTCACGCTGGTCGGACGGGTGCCGGTGCGCGGCGAGTTGCTCGCCGCTCGCGAGTTCCCCGGCTACGAGTTCGAGGTTCTCGATGCCGACCCGCGCCGCATCAAGCGTCTGCGGATCCGGGCAAGGCGTCCCGAGGCCCGCCTCACGGAAACGCGCCGTCGCCTGCGGCGGCCGGAGTCCGCCAGCTAGGCCCAGCCAGGGCGCGAACACGCACTCGAGTCCTCCCCCTTGCGAGCCGCAGCCATGCCCCGTCCGGGCCATGGCTGCGGCTTTCGCTTTACTTGACCGGCGCGGGGGCGCCGGGAATGGTCCGGTGACGGGCGACTGATTCGCCCTTCCGTTGACGCATCGCCGACGTTTCGCGCATGCGCAAAGCAGGAGCCGATACCGTGCTGCGCCTCGCACAGGTCTTCCTTCTCGCTCATGGTTGGCGGCGCTGGCTGCTGGCTGCCCTCGCCGGTGCCCTTGCCGCGCTTGCCATGCCGCCCTTCGGCCTGTTTCCGGTCCTCGCCCTGTCGATGCCGGCGCTGGTCTGGCTGCTGGACGGCGCGATCTCGGACGAGACGGGCTTGGCGCGGCGCCTGCGGCCGGGGTTCGCGATCGGCTGGTGGTTCGGCTTCGGCTTCCATCTGGCGGGGCTGTGGTGGATCGGCCGGGCATTCCTGGTCGAGGCGGATGTCTTCGCCTGGATGATCCCCTTCGCCGTGGTGCTGCTGCCGGCGGGCCTGGCGCTGTTCACCGGCTTGGCGACCCTCGTTGCCGGTCTTGCCTGGCGCGACGGGCCGGATCGGCTGCTGCTGCTGGCGCTGGTCTTGACGCTGGCGGACTGGCTGCGCGGTCATGTGCTGACCGGCTTTCCCTGGAACCTGTGGGGCTACGCCTTCGGCGACTACACGGTCCTGATGCAGCCGGCGGCGCTGGTCGGCATCTATGGGCTCGGTCTTGTCGTGGCGACGATCTTCTGCGGGCTTGCCGGCTTTGTCGACGGAACCCGCGGCGGACGGCGCATGGGCGCCGCGTCCCTGCTGCTGCTGGCCCTGGTTGCCGGCTTTGGCGCCGCGCGGCTTTCGCTCGCTCCCGTGTCGCAGGGCGAGGAAATCGCGATACGGGTGGTGCAGCCCTCCATCCCGCAGGAAGAGAAGTGGCAGCCGGAGAACCGGGCGCGGGTGTTCCAGACCTATCTGGAAGCGAGCCGCGCGCCCTGGAAGGGGGAGGAGGCCGATGCCGAACTGCCCCGCCTGGTGATCTGGCCGGAATCCGCGCCGCCCTTTCTGTTGACCGAGGCGCCGGAGGCGCTTGCCGCCATCGCCGACCTATTGCGCGGCGAGGATACGCTGGTGACCGGGGCGATCCGCGCCAGCGTCGAGGATGCGGGCAACCGAGTGTTCTACAACTCCGTCTTCGTCATCGACGGAGAAGGCACGGTCCGCGACGCCTACGACAAGGTGCGCCTCGTGCCCTTCGGCGAATACCTGCCGCTTGGCGACCTGCTGGAGAGGATCGGTCTGACCAAGCTGGTGGACCTGCCCGGCACCTTCCGTGCCGGCTTCCGCCCTCGCACGCTGGAGCCCGTGGCCGGGCCGTCGTTCCTGCCGTTGATCTGCTACGAGGCGATCTTTCCGCAGGCCGCGACCTCGCGCGACGGCCGGCCCGGTTTCCTGCTCAACGTCACCAACGATGCCTGGTTCGGGGACACGCCGGGTCCTCGCCAGCATTTCGTGCAGGCGCGCATGCGTGCGGTCGAGCAGGGGCTTCCGGTTGTGCGGGCGGCCAACACGGGCATATCAGGAGTTGTCGATGCCTATGGCCGCGTGCTGGACATGCGCCCGCTGATGGAGGCCGGGATGATCGATATGCGACTCCCGCCTGCGATTTCCGCAGGGGCATTCGCGCGATACGGGCAGAATGCCTTGTCAATTTTCCTGATAGTTTTTCTTGGCACCCTCCTGATAACGCGGTACTTAGGTTATGCGCGTAATGATTGACGTGCTGGCAGGCGGCACGGCATCATAACAACCGGGGCAGCCTGTTGCGTAGAATAGGTTGCAACCCTGTGAACCGGCGTCGGTTCTTCCGCGATGTTCTGGTGTTCGGATGCACGCATCCGGCGAAGGCGTCTTGGGTCGAGCGAAGAAACGCTGGGTAAAACAAGTATGGTCACAGCATTCGAAAGATCCGGAAAGAAGACGACAATGAGCAGCAAGAAAGCACCGAACCCCATCGACGTGCATGTCGGCAGCCGCGTGCGACTGCGCAGGATGATGCTTGGCATGAGCCAGGAGAAGCTTGGCGAGAGCCTTGGCATCACATTTCAGCAGATTCAGAAGTATGAAAAAGGCACCAACCGCATCGGCGCCAGCCGGTTGCAGCACATTGCCACGATCCTGAAGGTGCCGGTCGCCTTCTTCTTCGAGGATGCACCGGGCACGCCGGACGATGCGAGCGGCTTCGGCGAGGCCAAGCCGGCATCCTATGTGGTCGATTTCCTGTCCTCCTCGGAAGGCCTGTCGCTGAACAAGGCCTTCGTCCGGATCGAGGATGCCAAGGTGCGGCGCCGTGTCGTCGACCTTGTCCGCGCCCTGGCCGGCGAAGAGGTCTGATATCCGGATTTCATGATGCGGACGGACGGCGAAGGCCTTGCCTTCTCCGCCCGGTCCTCGGGTTCTGCCGGAGGGCGGTACAGCCGCGCCGTTGCCGGTTGCGATCCCGCATGGCTTGACGAGCCGTCGTCTTCGCTGGCATGTGTCGTGCGTGGCGGCGGGGGTCCCTGCCGCTTCTTTCTATTCTTCCCAGAAGGACGGTTGAACGTGGCTCGTCAAGATTATCTCTTCACTTCCGAATCCGTGTCGGAAGGCCATCCGGACAAGGTCTGCGACCGCATTTCGGATACGGTCGTCGATGCCTTCATCTCCGAGATGCCGGAGGCGCGCGTCGCCTGCGAAACGCTGGCAACCACCAATCGCGTGGTGATTGCGGGCGAGACCCGCGGTCCGGCGACGATCACCAACGAATACATCGCGCACCTGGCGCGCATGGCCATTCGCGACATCGGCTATGAGCAGGAGGGCTTCCACTGGGAGGCCTGCGACATCGCCGTCCATCTGCACGCCCAGTCGGCCCACATCGCCCAGGGCGTCGATGCGGCCGACAACAAGGACGAAGGCGCCGGCGACCAGGGCATCATGTTCGGTTACGCCTGCCGCGAGACGCCGGAGTTGATGCCGGCGCCGATTTACTATTCGCACAAGATCCTCCGCCTGCTGGCCGAAGCCCGCAAGACCGGCAAGGAGCCGGCGCTCGGGCCGGACGCCAAGAGCCAGGTCACCGTGCGCTACGAGAACGGTCTGCCGGTCGGCGTGACCTCGATCGTGCTGTCGACCCAGCACCTCGACCCCAAGCTCACCTCCCATGACATCCGCGCCATCGTCGAGCCCTACATCGTCACGGCGCTGCCGGGCGGCTGGGTCACCAAGGACACCGCGTGGCACGTCAATCCGACGGGCGCCTTCGTGATCGGCGGTCCCGACGGCGATGCCGGCCTGACCGGCCGCAAGATCATCGTCGACACCTATGGCGGTGCCGCCCCGCATGGCGGCGGCGCCTTCTCGGGCAAGGACCCGACCAAGGTCGACCGTTCGGCGGCTTACGCAGCCCGCTATCTCGCGAAGAACGTGGTTGCGGCCAATCTGGCCGACCGCTGCACCATCCAGCTCTCCTACGCCATCGGCGTCGCCGAGCCGCTGTCGGTCTATGTCGACCTGCACGGCACCGGCAAGGTCGACGAGGCGAAGCTGGAAAAGGCCCTGCGCGAGGTGATGAACCTGACCCCGCGCGGCATCCGCCAGCACCTCAGCCTGAACCGGCCAATTTACGCCCGCACGGCCGCCTACGGCCACTTCGGCCGCGAGCCGGAGGAGGACGGTGGTTTCTCCTGGGAGAAGATTGACCTGGTGCACGCGCTGCGCGACGCCGTCGCCTGACATCGTGCCGGGCCGAAAGGCCGCGGCTTGCCATCCCGCCCGGCACCCTGGTGCCGGGCGGACGTCGTTTTCGCTGCCCCGCGACGTGTCGTCTGAGGGCATAGAGTGCCGGACCTGCACGCATATGACCGACCACAGCAAAGGCTCCTTCTTCGGCCGCCGCGTCGGCAAGCCGCTGCGCGCGCAGCGCCGCGAAGTCTTCGAAAGCGCCCTCGAGCGCCTGCAGCCGGACCTGTCGCAGCCGGCGCCGCAAGACGTGCGCGAGCTGTTTGCGGGCAAGGTCGAGACGGTGTGGATGGAGATCGGCTTCGGCGGCGGCGAGCACCTTTTGCACGAGGCAAGGCGGCTACCGCAGACCGGCTTCCTCGGCGTCGAGCCTTTCGTCAGCAGCCTCGCCAAGGCGGTGGTCGAGGTGGAGACGGAGGAACTCGCCAACGTCCGGGTCTATGGCGACGACGCGATCAAGCTGCTGGACTGGCTGCCCGACGCCTCGCTCGACGGCATCTACCAGCTCTATCCCGATCCTTGGCCCAAGCGCCGGCACTGGAAGCGCCGCTTCGTCAATCCGGTCAATCTGGACCGCATGGCGCGCGTGCTGAAGCCCGGTGCGCTCTACCGCTTCGCCAGCGACATCGACACTTATGTCGACTGGACGCTGGCCCGCCTGCTCGGCCATCCCGCCTTCGAGTGGACGGCGGAAGCTGCAGCCGACTGGCTGGTTCCCTGGCAGCCCTGGTCGGGAACGCGCTACGAGGCAAAGGCCTATCGCGAGGGCCGCAAGGGCCACTATCTGGAGTTCCGCAAGGTCTGATACGGGACGGCGGAATCCGGGCAGGCGGCGAATTTTCTTGCGTTTGGCGGCTATCGGCGTATAGTTGCGATACTCAAATTCTCTATCGGCTCGCATGAGCAGTATGAGAGTGGGCCCTCCCGAGGACCCGCTCTTTTTGTTTTGGCGGCCGCCCTTCCGCCCCACGGGGAGACAGACTTGCAGGACCAGGAAACGCGGATCGTCCGGGAAAACGGACTCGAAACCCGTATCGCGGCCATGGTCGAGCCGGCGATCGCCGATCTCGGCTTCCGCCTCGTGCGCGTCAAGCTGTCCGGCGTCAACGGACTGACCCTGCAGATCATGGCCGAGCGCCCCGACGGTACGATGACCGTCGACGATTGCGAGGCGGTGAGCCGCGCGGTGACGCCGGTTCTCGATGTCGAGGACCCGATCGACAGCGAATACCATCTGGAGATCTCCTCGCCCGGCATCGATCGGCCGCTGGTGCGCGCCATCGACTTCGAGCGCTGGCGCGGCCATCTGGCCAAACTGGAGCTTGCCGTGCCGCGCGACGGCCGCAAGCGCTTCCGCGGCGAGATCCGCGCCGTCGAGAACGGCGAACTCGTGCTGCGCCTCGAGGACCTGCCGGACGACGGCGAGCCCGATGTGCGCTTGCCGCTGGCCGACATGGCCGAGGCTCGCCTGATCCTGACCGATGCGCTCGTCGAGGCATCGCTTAAGGCGGACAAGGCGGCTCGCCGCAAGGCTTCCGCCAATGGGGTCGACAAGGCCTGATCCGCTCCCGTTGGGGCGAGAAACGAAATTCCGAGGGAAGCGGCCATGCCCTTCCAGATGACAGGAAGCGCCGGCGAGACCGGCGCGAGAGGAGTGGACTGAGATGGCAATCAGTGCGAACCGGCTGGAGCTGCTGCAGATCGCGGATGCGGTCGCGCGCGAAAAGACGATTGATCGCAGCATCGTGATCGCGGCGATGGAAGACGCGATCCAGAAGGCCGCGCGCTCGCGCTACGGCTCGGAGACCGAAGTGCGCGCCGAGATCAATCCGCGCACCGGCGAGATCAAGCTGCAGCGCCTGCTGCTGGTCGTCGAGAAGGTCGAGAACTCCTCGACCGAGATCGACAAGGAAGAGGCCCTGCGCCGCAATCCGATGGCGCAGATCGGCGATTACATCGCCGAGCCGCTGCCGCCGCTGGACTTCGGCCGTATCGCCGCCCAGTCGGCCAAGCAGGTGATCGTGCAGAAGGTGCGCGAGGCCGAGCGCGACCGCCAGTACGACGAGTTCAAGGACCGCATCGGCGAGATCGTCAACGGCGTGGTCAAGCGCGTCGAGTACGGCAACGTGATCGTCGATCTCGGCCGCGGCGAGGCTATCGTGCGCCGTGACGAACTGATCCCGCGCGAGCTGTTCCGCAATGGCGACCGCATCCGTGCCTATGTCTACGACGTGCGGCGCGAGCAGCGCGGCCCGCAGATCTTCCTGTCGCGCACCCATCCGCAGTTCATGGCGAAGCTGTTCGCCCAGGAAGTGCCGGAAATCTATGACGGCGTCATCGAGATCAGGGCGGTTGCCCGCGATCCGGGCTCGCGCGCCAAGATCGCCGTCATCTCCAAGGACAGCTCCATCGATCCGGTCGGTGCCTGCGTCGGCATGCGCGGCAGCCGTGTCCAGGCGGTCGTCGGCGAGCTTCAGGGCGAGAAGATCGACATCATCCCGTGGAACCCTGATCACGCGACCTTCATCGTCAACGCGCTGCAGCCGGCCGAGGTGGCCAAGGTCGTCCTCGACGAGGATGCCGAGCGCATCGAGGTGGTGGTGCCGGACGAGCAGCTGTCGCTGGCCATCGGCCGTCGCGGTCAGAATGTACGCCTTGCCTCGCAGCTGACGGGCTGGGCGATCGACATCATGACCGAGCATGACGAGTCCGAGCGTCGCCAGAAGGAATTCACCGATCGCACTCAGCTCTTCATGGAAGCGCTGAACGTCGACGAGGTCGTCGGACAGCTTCTCGCTTCCGAAGGATTTGCCTCGGTGGAAGAAGTGGCGTATGTCGAGCGCGAAGAGGTGGCCACGATCGAGGGCTTCGACGAGGAGACCGCCGATGAGATTCAGGCGCGCGCCCGCGAATATCTCGAGGAAATCGAGGCGAAGCTCGACGAGGAGCGCCGTGAACTTGGCGTTTCCGACGACCTCAGGAACATCAATGGCCTGACCACGGCCATGCTGGTCGCGCTCGGCAAGGACGGCGTCAAGTCCGTCGAGGATCTGGCCGGTTGCGCCACCGACGATCTCGTCGGCTGGACGGAGCGCGCCAATGGCGAGGTGACCCGCCATGAAGGTGCGCTGACCGGGTTCGATGTCAGCCGTGCCGAGGCCGAGGAAATGATCATGGCCGCGCGCATCGACGCGGGCTGGATCACCGAGGCGGATCTTGCCGTCGACGACGAGGCCGCAGAGGCCGAGGGCGAGGCGGAGCAAAACGAGGCGGGCATCGTTGCGACCGGCGTGGTGCACGAGGTCTGATCCGGCAGGGTCCGATCCGACAGGATCGGGCCGACAGGACCGGCGGAGCGATACGGGTGCCGAAACGAAACGAGCCGTTGGAACGAAGCTGCGCGCTGACCCGCGCGGTGCGTCCGGTGGATGAACTGATCCGTTTCGTTGCGGGCCCTGACGGCATCATCGTCCCCGACCTGCGGCGCAGGCTGCCGGGCCGGGGCGTCTGGATCACGGCGAGCCGCCAGGCGGTCGCCGAGGCCCAGAAGAAGAAAGTGTTTTCGCGCGCGCTCAAGGATGGGTCCGTGCGGGTGGAGGGCGACCTGACGGATCAGGTCGATGCCCTCATCGAGCGGTCCGCGCTCAACGCGTTGTCGCTGGCCCGCAAGGCCGGCGAGATCGTCAGCGGGTTCTCCAAGGTGGAGGCGGCGGTGCGCGGGCAGGATATCATCGGTCTCGTCCAGGCGCGCGATGGCGGCGACGACGGGGCCAGAAAGCTCGCGGCAATCGCGCGGGCGCGCTTTGCCGATACCGGCGGTTGTCGGATCATCGGCTGTTTTACGTCGGCTCAATTGGATTTGGCATTGGGTCGGTCAAATGTGATACATGCTGCACTGCTTGCAGGCCGGGCAGGCGAGAACGCTCTCGTCCGGGTTGAGGAACTGGAGCGTTTCCGTACCGGTTCCGTCAGCGACCCGGTTGCCGGAACGCTGGACGATCCGGTTGCGAACGACGGTGCGGGCAGTGCGGTGATCCAGGACTGAAGGCGATATGAGCGAAACGAAAAATCCCGGCGACAAGACGATCAGCATGGAGCGCAAGACACTGGGCCTGAAACGCTCCGGCGTGGAACAGGGCACGGTCCGTCAGAGCTTCTCCCATGGCCGCACCAAAGCGGTCGTGGTGGAGAAGAAGAAGCGCCGCGTCGTCCTGCCGGGCGAAGGCGGCAAGCCTGAGGCCGAAGCCGAGGCGCCGCGCGCCCCGGCTCCCCAGCAGCGTCGACCTGACATCGAGCCGCAGGTTCAGCAGCGTCGTGCCGAGCCGGCACCGCAGCGTCCGCGCGGCGGCAACATCCTTCGCACGCTTACCGAAGACGAGGCTGCCGCCCGCCAGCAGGCGCTCCTCGAGGCACAGCGCCGCGATGCCGAGGACCGCAAGCGCCGCGAGGAAGAAGAACGCCTGCGTGCCATCGAGGACGAGCGCCGCAAGGTCGAGGAGGCGGAGCGCGCCAAGCGGGAGGCCGAAGAGGCCGCCAGTCGCGCCGCCGAGGAGGCCGAGCGCAAGAAGAGCGACGATGGCCGCGAGAAGGTCTCCGCCACGGACGCGGCCGACGCGATCGCCGCGGCCGTCGGCGAGGCTGCGCCGGCAGCGTCCGCTCCGGCCGCCCGTGACGAGACCGCCCGCAAGCCGGCTGCTGCCGCACCTGCATCCGCTCCCGCGCGCCGTGCCGGCGAAGAAGACGACGATGCCCGCAAGGGCGGCGTGAAGGCCGTCAAGCGCGCCAAGGTCGCGCCGGCGCGCCCGCCGGCAAAGACCCCCGGCGCCGACGACCGCCGCCGGTCGAAGCTGACCATCTCCTCCGCCACCGGCGACGACGAGGGGCGCAGCCGTTCGCTCGCCTCGCTGCGTCGCCGCCGCGAGAAGGAGCGTCGAGCCGGCCAGCAGGTGGTGCGCGAGAAGATCTCCCGCGAGGTGGTTCTGCCCGAGGCGATCACCATCCAGGAACTCGCAAACCGCATGGCCGAGCGTGCCGTCGACGTGATCAAGCTGCTGATGAAGCAGGGGCAGATGCTCAAGATCAACGACGTGATCGACGCCGACACGGCAGAGCTGATCGCCTCCGAGATGGGCCATACGGTCAAGCGCGTGTCGGAATCCGACGTCGAGGAAGGCCTGTTCTCGGCCGCCGACTCGGACGATGCGCTCGAGTCGCGTCCGCCGGTCGTCACGATCATGGGCCATGTCGACCACGGCAAGACGTCGCTGCTGGATGCATTGCGCCGCTCCAACGTGGTGCAGGGCGAGGCCGGTGGCATCACCCAGCATATCGGCGCCTACCAGGTCGAGCAGGGCGGTCACAAGATCACCTTCATCGACACGCCGGGCCACGCAGCCTTTACCCAGATGCGCGCCCGCGGCGCCAAGGCCACGGATATCGTCATCCTGGTGGTGGCAGCCGACGACGGCGTGATGCCGCAGACTAAGGAAGCCATCGCCCATGCGAAGGCGGCCGGCGTCCCGATCATCGTGGCCATCAACAAGATGGACAAGCCGTCGGCCGATCCGAGTCGCGTGCGCACCGACCTTCTGCGCGAGGATATCGTGGTGGAGTCGATGGGCGGCGACGTGATCGACGTCGAGGTCTCCGCGCTGAAGGGGCTCAACCTCGACAAGCTGCTGGAGATGATCCTGCTGCAGGCCGAGGTTCTCGAGCTGAAGGCCAACCCGCTCCGCACCGCCGAGGGCATCGTCATCGAGGCGCAGCTCGACAAGGGCCGTGGTCCGGTGGCGACCGTCCTGGTCCAGAAGGGCACGCTGAAGGTCGGCGACATCCTGGTGGCCGGTTCCGAATGGGGCCGCGTGCGCGCCATGCTCGACGAGAACGGCCAGCAGGTGAAGGAGGCTCCGCCCTCCAAGCCGGTCGAGGTCCTGGGCTTCAACGGCACGCCGGCTGCCGGCGACATGGTCGCCGTCGTCGAGAACGAGGCCCGTGCCCGCGAGATCGTCGACTATCGCCAGCGCCAGAAGCGCGACAAGGCGTCGGTCCTGGCCAGCGGTGCCCGCGGCTCGCTCGAGCAGATGATGAACCGTCTGCAGCAGAGCGGCCACAAGGAGTTCCCGCTGGTCATCAAGGGCGACGTGCAAGGCTCGGTCGAGGCCATCGCCGGTGCGCTGGACCAGCTCGGCACCGACGAGGTCAAGGCGCGCATCCTGCATGCCGGCGTCGGCGGCATCACCGAGAGCGACGTGACACTGGCAACCGCCTCCAACGCGCCGATCATCGGCTTCAACGTCCGTGCGAACAAGCAGGCGCGCGACGCGGCCGAGCGCGAGGGCATCGAGATCCGCTACTACAACATCATCTATAACCTGGTGGATGACGTGAAGGCGGCGATGTCGGGCCTGCTGTCGCCGGAACGCCGCGAGACCTTCCTCGGCAATGCGGAGATCCTCGAGATCTTCAACATCACCAAGGTCGGCAAGGTGGCCGGTTGCCGCGTGACCGAGGGCATCGTCGAGCGCGGCGCCCAGGTGCGCCTGATCCGCGACAACGTCGTGATCCACGAAGGCAAGCTCGGTACGCTGAAGCGCTTCAAGGACGAGGTGAAGGAAGTGAATGCCGGCCAGGAATGCGGCATGAACTTCGAAAACTACCAGGACATGCGCCCGGGCGACATCATCGAGTGCTACCGGGTGGAGGAAGTGGCTCGCACCCTCTGACGGGGGCGGCCGTACAATTTACGCGCCGGCGGGACTCTCCCGCCGGCGTTTGCCGTTTGGTCCGGACAGAGGGCCGGGCGCGCCGGGAAACCGCCGCCTGTCGACCCTGATGATCCGGCAAGAGGTGGACCGGTTCCATGGCCCCGAACAACAGACATCCCGCGGGAATGCCGTCGCAGCGCCAGCTGCGTGTCGGCGAGCTGGTGCGCAAGGAAGTCTCCGACATCCTGGCGCGCGGCACGTTGGCCGACCCGGTGCTCGACGGAACGATCATCTCCGTGCCTGAAGTACGCATGACGCCCGACCTGCGCCTTGCCAGCTGCCTGGTGATGCCTCTCGGTGGCCGCGATGCCGACCGGGTGATCGAGGCGCTCAACCGCAGCGCCCGCACGATCCGTCGCGAACTGGCGCGCCGGATGACCATGAAGTTCCTGCCCGACCTGCGCTTCGTGCTCGATACCCGCTTCGACGACGACGACCGGATCACGGCGCTTCTGTCCCGCGACGACGTGCGCCGCGACCTGTCGGAGGACGAGGCGGACGAAGGTGACGACCGTGCCGACGAGACCCCCGACGAGGGCGGGCGTTAGGGGCATGGGGCGACGCAAGAAGGCGAACCGCAACCGCATCGACGGTTGGCTGGTGCTCGACAAGCCTGTGGGCATCACCTCCAACGACGCGTTGACGCGGCTGAAGAAGATCCTTCACCCCGAAAAGGTCGGCCATGCCGGCACGCTCGACCCGCTCGCCTCCGGCCTGCTGCCGGTGGCTTTCGGCGAGGCGACCAAGACCGTCTCCTTCGCGATGGACGGGCGCAAGGTCTACCGTTTCACCGTGCGCTGGGGCGAGGCGACGGAGACGGACGACACGGAAGGCGCGGTGGTCGCCACCAGCGACGTGCGCCCCGCTGCGGACGAGATCGCGGCCGTACTTCCGGACTTCACCGGCACGATTCTCCAGGTTCCCCCGAAATACTCCGCCATCAAGGTGGACGGCGCGCGCGCCTATGACCTTGCCCGCGGCGGCGAGGAGGTCGAACTGGCCGCGCGCGAAATCGATGTCCATCGGCTCGATCTGGTGGAGTGCCCGGACCGCGACCACGCGGTCTTCGAGGCGGAATGCGGTAAGGGCACATATGTGCGCGCGCTCGCCCGCGACATCGCGGAGCGGCTCGGCACCTGCGGCCATGTTGCCGCCTTGCGGCGCCTTGTCGTCGGTCCTTTCGACGAGCAGGACATGATTCCGCTGGAAACTCTTGAGGAGTTGGGGCAATGTGCGCCCGGCATGGGCCTGACCGAGGCCCATGCCGACTTCATTCTGCCTGTAGAGACCGCGCTGGACGACATCCCGGCGCTGGCCGTCAGCCGGCAGGATGCCGCCCGCCTCCGAAGGGGGCAGGGCGTTTTGCTGCGCGGGCGGGATGCCCCGGCGTTTTCGGGCCTCGTGTCAGTGACCACTCAGGGAGAACTGGTGGCGATCGGCGAGATCGAGCGCGGAGAACTCTTGCCGCGGCGCGTCTTCAATCTCGCTCCGGACACGTCCGGAGCGGTTATCGTTGAAAGGACATGACCGATGTCGATTACCGCTGAACGCAAAGCGGAACTGATCAAGGAATACGCGATCAAGGAAGGGGATACGGGCTCTGCCGACGTGCAGGTCGCCATTCTCTCCGAGCGGATCGCCAACCTGACCGAACACTTCAAGAGCCACGGCAAGGACAACCATTCCCGCCGCGGCCTGCTGAAGATGGTGAGCCAGCGCCGGTCGCTTCTCGACTACCTGAAGAAGACCGAAGAAGGCCGCTATCAGGACCTGATCAAGCGTCTCGGCCTGCGCCGTTAACCGGCACGGGCAACGCGGCGTCCGCAAGGGCGCCGCGTTTGCGCATCTGCCGCCGGATTGGCGGCGAAAGACGGTCATGGGGCAGGATAGCAGGTGGCTTGAACGCACCGGCAGCACGCCGGGCGGGCACGAGCCACCTGCTGTCTTGCCCATGGCGCGTCTCTTGAATGGCGCAGATGGCACGATGCCGCCTCCGCCTGCCCATGGGAGCACCCCGGGCCGCATATGGATGCGGGCCGGGTGACCGAAATAGGATGACACAATGTTCGATATTCATCGCGTGGAAGTGGATTGGGGCGGTCGCCCGCTGATCCTGGAGACGGGCAAGATCGCCCGCCAGGCCGACGGCGCCGTGCTCGCCACCTATGGCGAGACCAAGGTTCTGGCCACGGTGGTTTCCGCCAAGGAGCCGAAGCCCGGCCAGGACTTCTTCCCGCTGACCGTCAACTATCAGGAAAAGGCCTTCGCCGCCGGCAAGATCCCGGGCGGCTACTTCAAGCGCGAAGGCCGTCCGTCCGAGCACGAGACGCTGACCTCGCGTCTGATCGACCGGCCTATCCGCCCGCTCTTCGTCGCCGGCTTCAAGTGCGACACCCAGGTGATCGCCACCGTCCTGTCGCATGACATGGAGAATGCACCGGACATCGTCGCCATGGTTGCGGCCTCCGCTGCCCTGACGATCTCCGGCGTGCCGTTCATGGGCCCGATCGGCGGCGCCCGTGTCGGCTATGTGAACGGCGAATACGTGCTGAACCCGCTGGTCGACGACATGCCGGAATCGGCGCTCGACCTGATCGTCGCCGGCACCGGCGAAGCGGTTCTGATGGTCGAGTCCGAGGCCAAGGAGCTGGACGAGAACATCATGCTCGGCGCCGTGATGTTCGGCTTCAAGGGCTTCCAGCCGGTGATCGAGGCGATCGTCAAGCTGGCCGAGACCGCCGCCCGCGAGCCGCGCGAACTCAACCTGCCGGATCACTCCGTGCTCGCCGGCCGCATCAAGGAACTGGCTGCCGGCGACCTGACGGCCGCCTATGCCATCCGCGAGAAGACCGACCGCCGCAACGCCATCGACGCGGTCAAGGCCAAGACGGTCGAGACGCTGGCCGCCGAGGCCGGTGACGCCGGCATCGACAAAGTCGTCGTCGGAGGCCTGTTCAAGGACCTGGAGGCGGAGATCGTCCGCGGCGCCATCCTCGACAAGGGCGAGCGCATCGACGGCCGCGACCTGAAGACGGTCCGTCCGATCGTCTCCGAGGCCGGCATCCTGCCGCGTACCCACGGTTCGGCCCTGTTCACCCGCGGCGAAACCCAGGCGCTCGTCGTCGCGACGCTCGGCACCAACGAGGACGAGCAGTTCGTCGACGCGCTGGAGGGGACCTACAAGTCCACCTTCATGCTGCACTACAACTTCCCGCCCTACTCGGTCGGCGAGACCGGCCGCATGGGTTCGCCCGGCCGCCGCGAGATCGGCCACGGCAAGCTCGCCTGGCGTGCGGTGCACCCGCTCCTGCCGGCGCATCACGAGTTCCCGTACACGCTGCGTGTCGTGTCCGAGGTCACCGAGTCCAACGGCTCCTCGTCGATGGCGACCGTCTGCGGCACCTCGCTGGCCCTGATGGATGCCGGCGTGCCGCTGAAGGCGCCGGTGGCCGGTATCGCCATGGGATTGATCAAGGAAGGCGACCGCTTCGCGGTGCTCTCCGACATCCTCGGCGACGAGGATCACCTCGGCGACATGGACTTCAAGGTGGCGGGCACCACGACCGGCATCACCTCGCTGCAGATGGACATCAAGATCGATGGCATCACCGAGGAGATCATGCGTGTCGCGCTCGACCAGGCGCGTGACGGCCGTATCCACATCCTCGGCGAGATGTCGCAGGCCCTGTCCGAGGCCCGCGCCGAGCTCGGCGAGCATGCCCCGCGCATCGAGGTCCTGAAGATCCCGGTCGACAAGATCCGTGAAGTCATCGGCTCGGGCGGCAAGGTCATCCGCGAGATCGTCGAGAAGACCGGCGCCAAGGTCAACATCGAGGACGACGGCACCGTCAAGGTGGCTTCTTCCGACGGCAAGGCGATCAAGGCCGCGATCAACTGGATCAACTCCATCGCCGCGGAGCCGGAAGTGGGCGTGATCTACGAGGGCCGCGTCGTCAAGACCGTGGACTTCGGTGCTTTCGTCAACTTCTTCGGCGCCAAGGACGGTCTCGTCCACATCTCGCAGCTGGCCCCGCAGAAGGTTGCCAAGACCACCGACGTGGTCAAGGAAGGCGACAAGGTCTGGGTGAAGTTGATGGGCTTCGACGAGCGCGGCAAGGTCCGCCTGTCGATGAAGGTCGTCGACCAGGAGACCGGCCAGGAGATCGCTGCGGAAGGCTGAGGCCTTCCGGCGGACTCCGTCGTTCGACAACGCCATGAGGAAACGGGCCGGATCATTCCGGCCCGTTTTCGTTTGCGGAGCAGCGTGGAGCGAGGATCAGTTGGTGGCGGTGCGGCGCGGCCGCGACGAGCCGTCACGGGCCTCGAGATATTCGCGGAACCGGTCGTCCGGCATCGGCCGGCCGAGATAGAAGCCCTGGATGCGGGTGCAGCCGAGCCGGTCGAGCAGCGCGCATTGGCCCTCGGTCTCCACACCCTCGGCGACGACAGTGATGCCGAGACTGGAGGCCATCGCCACGATCGCCTCGACCAGCGCGCGGTCGTCCCGGTCGGTCTCCAGGTCGCGGATGAACGAACGGTCGATCTTCAGGACATCGATAGGAAACCGCTTCAGGTTGCTCAGCGAGGAAAATCCCGTGCCGAAATCGTCGAGCGACAGGCGGATGCCGAGCCGGCGGATCGCGTTGAGCGTCTCGATCGGGTCGCTGCCGGTCTCGTCGAACATGACGCTCTCGGTAATCTCCAGATGCAGCCGCTCCGGCGGCATGCCGGTACGCTCGACCGTCTCACGGACGAGCTCGACGAAATTCTCGTCGCGGCACTGGCGCGGCGAGACATTGACGCTGATTCCGGGCAGGTCGAGACCCTGTTCGCTGCAGCGTCGATAGAACAGACAGGCTTCCTCCAGCACGAAGGCGCCCAGCGGCACGATCAGTCCCGTGGTTTCGGCGATGGGAATGAACTCGGCAGGCGGGATCGGCCCGCGCTCGGGATCGGTCCAACGGACCAGGGCCTCGCAGCCGGCGATGCGGTTGTGTGCGATATCGATCATCGGCTGATAGTTCAGGGTGAACTGGCGTCGTTCCAGTGCCTTGCGGAGGGCGCTTTCGGTTTCCAGCGCCCGTGCAACCTGTTCGTTCATGTGGGCGGAGAAGAAGCGCAGCTTGTTACCTCCCTCCGCCTTGGCGTGATACATCGCCGTATCGGCCTGGCGCAGAAGGAGTTCGTCATCGCGCCCGTCGCTGGGAAACACGGTGATGCCGATGCTGGTGGTCGTAAACACCTCGATGCCGTCGCCGAGGACCAGCGGCCGGGCCAGATGGGCGAGCAGGCGGGCTGCTGTCATCTCTACGTCCATCACGCTGCGGACATTGCTGAGAATGACTGCGAACTCGTCGCCGCCCAGGCGTGCTACCGTATCGTGATCGTCGAGAACCGCGCCGATGCGGACCGCCGTTTCCTTGATCAACTGGTCGCCGATGCTGTGCCCGAGGCTGTCGTTGATGTTCTTGAACCGGTCGAGGTCGAGGAACAGCAGGGCGACGATGTTGCCGTCCCACTGCGCCCGCGACATCGCCTGGACGAGGCGGTCGCGGAACAGGGTGCGGTTCGGCAGGCCGGTCAGGCCGTCGAAATTGGCCTGGCGGACGATCAGCTCTTCCTGGCGCTTGCGCTCGGAAATGTCGGTGACGGTGACGTGATAGGCGCTGGCGCCGTTCCAGCGGGTCTGACGCAGGTACACTTCCACCCAGATCCGCTCTCCGGTTCGCGATAGGGCTCTCGCCTCGTAGACGTCTGGTGCGGAAGCTCCGGAGGCGCGGGCCCTTGCATAGGATCTCATGCGTTCGTGTTCTTCCGGTGCGAACAGGTCCAGCACCGGCAAGCCGGTCACATTGTGCCGATCCTCGCTCCCGCGGCCGAGCAGTTGCAGCAGCGCGTCGTTGATGTAGAGAACCCGCTGGTTGGAATGGATGCACACGCCCTGCAGGGACTCGTCGATGAGGGCCCGGAACTGCGCGTCCGACTCCTTGAGGTTGCGAAATGCTTCCTGCAATGCGACGCCGACGGCGTTGAACTCGCGGATCTTGCCAGGTCTGTAGGTCAGGTCGGACGTGCCCTGGCGGATCCGAGCGGCATAGTTGACGAGGCGCTCCAGCGCCGGGCTGGTAAAGCGGTGCAGGATGTAGGCGCCGAGTATGGAGCCTGCCAGCACATAGAGCAGGAACGGCGTAAACAGCGTCTGATAGGTGGCATCGATATTGTCGATGGTCTCGCCCGGCCGGTCGCTCACCAGGTAGAGCGGCCGGCTGGCAGGGGCCTCCGCCAGCAGGGAGCGGATCAGCAACCGGTCCTCTGCAAGAACATGGTCGATCTGGCCGAGCTGCTTCAGGGGCGCGCGGCCGCTGCGCACGGCATCCCGCAATTCGCCGCTGGCCGAGATCATCCGCTCGTCGAGAAACAGCGCGAGGCTTTCCGTGTCGAGAGCCTTGGCGAGATCGTCCAAGAGGTATTTGCTGTCGTTGAAGACGTAGCCGCCGGTCAACTGGCCGACCACGCGGCCGTCGATATCGCCCACCAACGGAATGGAGAGGGCGGCAAGCAGCACGGGCGCGGTATTGCCGCTGGCCTCCCCACCGGTGAACATATGCCACTGACCGGCCGGCATGCGCGAGCGCAGGGCCGGGGTGAGGATCTGGTCGAGATCGTAAAGCGAAGCGCCGGCGTCCACCCAGTCCGGTTCGTCGGGCTGATCGATCCTGAGGAGCTCGAACTGCGCCCCGATCGGCTGGCGGGCGGCATCGGACAGGATCTGCAGCACGAGCCTTTCGTCGCGGGACCAGACGGCACGCCGGAGTGCGGAATTCTCGGACAGCGCCCGCAGATAGGTGTCGAGCCGGCTGAACGTCTGGTCGAAGACGAGGCGGGCAAGCGTCGCCTCCTTGCGGGCGAAGCGCTTCAGCTCCTGATCTGCGATGGACAGGCTGCCGACATAGCTGATTGCGAAAAGCACGGCCGACGTCGTCAGCAGCGCTACTGCAAACAGGCCGAGCACGAAGCGGTTGAAGCGGAAGTCGGCCCTGCGTGTCATTGCGAGTAGCGGAACGCCCTCCGTTTCAGCTCTTCGATACGTTGCATCGAATCCTCCGAGGAGACGAGGGCGAACGATCCCGAGAAGACGAGGGGAACCTCCTCCGTGCGATCCTGGCGGTCGAGCGAGATCGCTTCGGCCATCGCCACGCCGTTGTCGTCGTTGATGCGCATAGCCGTCGCCTCGAGACGGCCCTTGGAAAGATAGTCGAGCTCCGCAGTGCCGCCGCCCCAGCCGTTGGTGGCGACCTTCCCCGTCAAGCCCGCGGCCTCTATGGCATCGGCAACGCCGAGCGCGATGTCGGTGGAGCAGGAATAGATGAAACCGAGGTCCGGATGTCGCTGCAGTAGCTCAGTGGCCGCCTCGCGGGCCTTCTCCCGATCGAAGCCGACATAATAGGACGCGACCAGTCGTTTCCCCGGCTGCTCCGCCATCGCAAGCCGAAAGGGTTCGCCGCGGGCATGGCTGACATAGCCCTTCGGGCCATAGAAGATGGCAAAGGACTCCGGCTGCGGCCGCGTTTCCAGGACATGATCGGCCAGGAGGCGCGCGCCGGTGGCATGGTCGAAGCCGACATAGAGGAACGGCTGGTCCCGGCCCCAGGCGCGCAGCGGCGTGGTGATGTTCTGAAGGATGACCTTCGGGCGGCCGCGGGCAATGAGGCGCTCCACGAGAACCTTGTGGCGCAGGGCGTCCAGCGTGAAGATCAGATAGTCGGGATCGGACTTCAGCACCTCGACGATCTGCCGGGTCTGTTCTCGGATTTCCTGACCCGGCAGTGTGAACTGGGACGTCACCTCGTAGCGGATGCCGAGCTCGTCCAACCGGCGCTCCAGCGCCACGAGGCTGCGCCGCCAGTAGTCCGAGACCTGAATGGCAGGATAAACCACGGCGATGCGCGCCGGCGCCAGGGAGGTGGCAGTGGCGGGGACGGCAGCGCTCTGCACCCGCTGGGTGAACCGGGCGCTCAGTTCGCGCTGTTCAGGAATTTCCTTAAAAAGGTCGGGAATTTCCCAGAATTCGGCAAGAGAGTCGCGACCGAAGTCGGATCTGGCGATACCGGGCGGGAGCATCGCCAAGAAGAGAAGGAAGAGAACCGGAAAGAGCAGTCGTATTCTTCTCACGATAGCATTCCGATACGGTAGCCGTTTCCAGAAGTCTGTCTGATTGGCCAGATACATGCAAGGGATCATCATACGATTGAGAAACCGTGAAAAATCCACTCTGATTGTGTCCGCACATGAGGTGTTTTCACGGCCGTAAGGTGTAGCGCGACTGTGAGCCTTCCACCCCTGCGGGCGTTCGGGTGGGCCCTGCAGCGTTGCGCGAACCGGTCAACCTGCTATACCGCGCGCAAGGACCGGATCGGGTTCCGGCAGATCACGAGCGGAGTTGCGGAATGAGCGAAATGCGCCTGACGGTGGTAGGGGCTGCCGGTCGCATGGGCGGGGCGCTGATCCGCGCGATTTCGCAGATGGACGGCGTCCGGTTGTCGGCTGCGGTCGAGCGGACGGATTCTCCCGCGATCGGACAGGATTGCGGCGTTCTGGCAGGTCTGCCGGCGAACGGCATCACCGTGACGGACGACGCGCTCGCAGCCTTTGCGGCAACGGACGGGATTCTCGATTTCACCGCGCCTGCCGCCTCGCGGCATTTCGCAGAACTGGCCGCTCAGGCGCGGATCGTGCATGTGATCGGCACGACCGGCCTCAGCGACGAAGATCTTTCCGCGATCCACCCGGCCGCCCGGCACGCCCGCATCGTCCAGTCGGGCAACATGAGCCTCGGCGTCAACCTGCTGGCAGCGCTCGTCCGCCGCGCAGCCGCGGCCTTGGACGAGGATTTCGACATCGAAGTGCTCGAGATGCATCATCGTCACAAAGTCGACTCGCCGTCCGGCACCGCCTATCTGCTGGGCGAAGCTGCGGCGAAAGGCCGGGGCCTCGATCTCGCCGAGCGCAGCGTGCGCAGCCGCGACGGGTTCACCGGCGAGCGTCCGCGCGGCGACATCGGTTTCGCAACCTTGCGCGGCGGTACGGTCATCGGCGATCACAGCGTCGTCTTCGCCGGACCGCTCGAGACGATCACCCTTTCTCACCATGCCCAGGACCGGCAGATCTTTGCCCGGGGCGCGGTGAAGGCGGCCCTGTGGGCCCGCGACAGGAAGCCCGGCTTCTACACGATGGAGGATGTGCTCGGTCTACGCGACTGAACCGCATCTTCCGCCATCCGACCTGGAGACAGTCTCGCAATGGAACATCTTCTTGTGCTCGTGCGCCACGGGCAGAGCGAATGGAACCTGAAGAACCTTTTCACCGGCTGGAAGGACCCCGGCCTGACAGAGAAGGGGATCGCCGAGGCGCGCGCTGCCGGCGGCAAGCTGCGCGACCTGAAGCTCGCCTTCGACATCGCCTTCACATCCGATCTCAGCCGTGCCCAGAACACCCTCAAGCTGATCCTGGAGGAACTGGGTCAGGAAGGCCTGGAGACGGTGCGCGATCAGGCCCTGAACGAGCGCGACTACGGCGACCTCACGGGCATGAACAAGGACGAGGCGCGCGAGAAGTTCGGCGAGGAGCAGGTGCATGTGTGGCGCCGCTCCTTCGACGTTCCCCCTCCCGGCGGCGAAAGCCTCAAGATGACCGCCGAGCGCGTGCTGCCCTATTACCGGTCCGAAATCCTGCCCCAGGTGATTGCCGGCAAGCGGGTGATCGTCGCCGCCCACGGCAACTCGCTGCGGGCGCTGGTGATGGAGCTGGAAGGCCTGTCGCCGGACGAGATCCTCAAGCGCGAACTGGCAACCGGCGCGCCGATCGTCTATCGGCTGACGGACGAGGGCAAGGTCGCCTCCGTCCAGGACCTCTCCGACTGAGACGACCTCATTCGCCGCAGATCAAAAAGAAACGGCCGCGCCCTCAGGGTGCGGCCGTTTCTTTTGCGAAAAGGCGGCAGGAAGACGCGTCAGGCGGTCACAGACCGAAGCCCTGCTGCTCCGCCAGTTGCTTCAGCGAGCGCTCCGGGCGGGCGCCAACATGGCCGATGACTTCCGCCGCGCACAGGCAGCCGAGCTCGGCCGAGGTGGTGAAGTCGAAACCGCGTGCCTGGCCGAGCAGGAAACCGGAGGCGAAGAGGTCGCCGGCGCCGGTCAGATCGACGACATCGGTCACCGCGGCGGCGGGAACCCGCACGGTCTCCTCGCGCGAAATCGCCATCGCACCATGGGCGCCGAGGGTGAGCGCGGTGGTCGGGCAGTCCCCGCGAACGGCTGCGATCGCCGTATCGAGGTCGGCGGTCTCGTACAGCGCCTTCAACTCGTGCTCGTTGGCGAACAGCAGATCGATCGTGCCGTCGCGCATCATGCCGAGGAACTCGGAGCGGTAGCGGTCGACACAGAAACTGTCGGAAAGCGTCAGGCTGACCTTGCGGCCGTGCGCATGGGCGATCTCGGCAGCCTTGAGAAAGGCCGCCTTGGCCGCGGGCGGATCCCAGAGATAGCCTTCCATATAGGTGATCGCGGAGGCTGCGACCGTGTCTGCATCGATGTCCTTTTCGGACAGTTCGACACAGGCGCCCAGATAGGTGTTCATGGTCCGCTCGCCATCCGGCGTGATCAGGATCATCGAGCGCGCCGTGGGCGGGCCGTCGACGAGGACCGGCGTTTCGAAATGCACGCCGGTGCCGCGCATGTCATGGCGAAAGGCGCTGCCGAGTTCGTCTTCTGCGACCTTGCCGAAATAGGCGGAGGCACCGCCGAGCACGGCAACGCCGGCTGCCGTATTGCCGGCGCTGCCGCCGGAAATCCGGGTGGTCTGCCCCATCTTCTCGTAGAGGCGAACGGCTTCCTCGGTATCGATCAGGCGCATCGAGCCTTTCACGAGCTTCTCGCGGACGAGGAAATCCTCCTCCACGTGGGCGAAGACGTCGCAGATGGCATTGCCGATGCACAATGTGTCGAAGCGCTGGCTGGTCATGGTGATGGAACTGTCCTTATCTGGTATCGGGCAAGCGGCTGTCAGATGCCGGGTGTCGGACGCAAGGCGCGGTTGGCTTCGGGCTCGCGGATCTTGTCGCGGAACGTGCTGGCCGGATAGATGCCGAGCAGCTTGAACTCGGCGGAGAAGAACTCCAGTTCCTCCAGCGCCAGCGAGACGCTGCGGTCTTCCGGATGGCCTTCGACGTCGGCGTAGAACATGGACGCGAAGAACTGGCCCTCGAGTTGGTAGGATTCCAGCTTGGTCATGTTGACGCCGTTGGTGGCAAAGCCGCCGAGCGCCTTGTAGAGCGCCGCCGGGACGTTGCGCACACGGAAGATGAATGTGGTGATGACAGGCTGGCCGTTGTTTTCCGCCCGAACCCCATCGCGCGAGAGGATGAGGAACCGCGTGGTGTTGTGGGCCTCGTCCTCGACGTCGCGGCGCAGGATCTCCAGTCCATAGGCGTCGGCGGCCATCTGCGGTGCCAATGCGGCTGCACTCGGATCTCCGGCCTCGGCGATCTGACGTGCGGAGCCGGCGGTGTCGGCCCCCACGATGGCTCGCAGTCCGAGTTCGCGGATGATCTTGCGACACTGCCCGAGGGCCATGACATGGCTCTGCACGCTTTTCAGTTGCTCGATCCTGGTGCCGGGCAGCCCCATCAGCTGAAAGCGGATGGGGAGGAAATACTCGCCGATGATCTGCAGCGAAGAGCGGGGCAGCAGGTGATGGATATCCGCAACACGGCCGGCAACGGAATTCTCGACCGGGATCATGCCGAGATCGGCGTCTCCGTTCTCGAGTGCCGTGAAGCAATCCTCGAAGGTGGCACAGGGCACGGCTTCATAGGCGGGATAGACATTGTGGCAGGCCATGTGCGAGTTGGCCCCGTATTCGCCCTGGAAGACGATGCGCTTCTTGTTCGTCATGTTCGACCGGTTGTCAGCTGGGGTTTGAGACGCGGGATGCGAAAATGGCCCGCACGGCTTCGAGATCGCGGGACGTGTTGACGTCCATCGGCACGCTGTCGATGAGACCGACATCGATGCGCATGCCGGCTTCGAGCGCCCGCAGCTGCTCGAGGCTTTCGCGCTTTTCCAGCGGCGAGGGCGGCAGAGATACGAAACGGTCGAGCGCGGTCCGCCGATAGGCGTAAAGGCCGATGTGCTGATAGAGCGGTCCGGGGCCGGTCGGGGCGGTCGCCCGGGTGAAATAGAGCGCGCGCAGCCGGCGTTCGCCAACCGGCGTTCCCACCGTCTTGACGAAGCTGGGATCCGTCCTGCCGGCCTCGCTCCGGATTTCCGTTGCGATGGTGCCGATATCGACCGCCGGATCGGACAGGGGATCGAAGGCGGCGCGGATCGCCTCCGGGTCGATCAGGGGTACGTCGCCCTGCAGGTTGAGCACGATCTCGTACGCGCGCGTCGGGTCGACCGCCTCGGCCGCGGCCCGGACGCGGTCGGAGCCGCTCGGCAGGTCGGGATCGGTCATCACTGCGGTTCCGCCGGCAGCTTCCACTGCGGCCCTGATGTCAGGATGATCGCAGGCAACGACGACAGGGCCGATCCCGGCGGCCATGCCGCGCTCGATCACATGCGCGATCATCGGCTTGCCGGCAATGAGCGCAAGAGGCTTGTCGGGCAGGCGCGTCGACGCCATCCGCGCCGGGATCACCACCAGGGCGGACAGGGGTGCAGGGGGCGTCACGGACGGCCTTTCGGGCGCCGGAAGGGTGCGGGGCACGCCCGGCGGCAACATGCGATGATTTGTATCATGGACTGCCCTTTTAAACCTATGGACACGAGCGTCAAAAACTTTGTAGTTTCCGGCGACTTTTTCACCACGCGCCGCGTTGCGCGGGGCCTTCTCGTATTGGCCTTGCAGCAACCGAGGGAGTTGGAGCCAGCGGGAATGAATTCTGCCAAGCTAAATATGATCGCCGGTGCGATCCTGTCCGTCCTCCTCCTCACGATGGGACTCGGCATCGTGTCGGAAATCATCTTCCACCAGGATGCACCCGAGAAGCCGGGCTACGAGATCGTCGTGGCCGAGGCGGATACTGGTTCGGCACCGGCCGAGGAAGCACCGCAGGTCGAGCCGATCGCGGTTCGCCTCCAGAGCGCTTCGGCAGAAGATGGCGAGAAGCTGACCCGCGCCTGCGCGTCCTGCCACGATTTCTCCAGCGCCAACACCAACAAGGTTGGTCCGGGCCTGTGGCAAGTGGTCGGCCGCGCGCCGGCAGCCCACGAAGGGTTCCGCTATTCGAGCGGTATGCAGGCCTATGCCCAGGAGCATGAGGCTTGGACCTACGAGAACCTCGATCACTTCCTGGCCGGCCCGAAGCAGGAAGTCGCCGGTACCTCGATGGGCTACGCCGGTATGCGCAAGCCCGAGGATCGCGCCAATCTGATCGCTTATCTGCGCACGCTGTCGGAAAATCCGCAGCCGCTGCCGGAAGCGCCCGCTGCCGATGCTCCGGCGGCCGAAGCGCCCGCGGCGGAGACGCCTGCCGAAGCACCTGCGACCGAGGCCCCTGCTGCTGAAGCGCCTACGACGGAGGCTCCGGCGGCCGATGCGCCCGCGACCGAACCTCCGGTCACAGAGACTCCTGCGGAAGGAACGCAGGCCCAGTAAAGCCGGCGCGACGTCTTGCGTCTCCGACTTGAAGCGAAGTTCGAAAGGCCGGGCGTGAGCCTGGCCTTTTCCTTTTCCAGGCCTCCGGTTCCTTCAGTCAAGCAAGGTCTGAACCGCAAGTTTCCGCTGCGTTCCGGCTGTGAAGATGCGCGGCTTTCGGCTATAACCCTTGCGCTTTGCGGGGTGTCGATGCGTTGACCCTGGAGGGCGGCCGCCATTCGTCTGCAAATACCTCTTTAACCGGGATGTGATACGCAGTTTTATCAGGTATGGAGACGTCGGGCTTGAACGACACGCAAACCGATCGGACAAGCGGTCTCCATACGCGTATCGTTGGCAAGCGAGGGCCCATGACGCAGGCGTCCGGCGGCAAGGAATTGGCGCTGATCCGATGGAAGCATCGGGCGATCGCCTTTGCCGTCGTCGCATTCATCTGCATTCTCGGGGTGGCTCTCACCAGCTACATCTCGACGCTGCTGACGGAAAACGCCCAGAAGCGCCTGCAGAACGAAACGCTGTCCCGCCTCTCGGAGGCGAGGGCCCGGCTTGAGGGAACCATCGGCGCGACGCTTTATATCTCGCAAGGGCTCGTCAGCTTCACCGCCATCAACAGCGATCTCACCCAGCGCCAGTTCCGCCGGTTCGCGGAGGAGATCTCCTCGCTCAACAACCATGTGAAGCTCATTGCTCTCGCTCCGGACAACGTCGTTCGCTACGTCTATCCGCTCCTCGGCAATTTGAGGGCGCTCGGTCTCGACTACAGCAAGAACGAGGAGCAGTGGACGGTGGTGAAGCGGGTGATGCAGGAAAGGCGCACCGTGGTCGCCGGCCCAGTCAACCTGGTGCAGGGCGGGCGTGCCCTGATCGCACGATCGCCGGTGCTGATTCCCATCGAGGACGACGAGACCAGTATCGAGCGCCGGTATTGGGGGATCGCCTCCGTGGTGATCGACATGGATACGCTGTTCGAGGATGCCGGCATCCGGCCGGAGATGAACGGGTATCAGTTCGCGATCCGCGGCGCGGATGGTCTCGGACCTGCTGGAGGTATGGTTCTGGGGGATCCCAACCTGTTCGACAGCGGAGCGGTGGTGCTGCCGGTCAATCTGCCGAATGGCACATGGCAGATGGCGAGCCGGCCGGTCGGCGGCTGGACGACAAGCTCTCCGGAGGTGCGTATCGCGCGGATGGTCGGTTTCGGCGTGACATTCGCGATCGCCTTCCTTTCGGCGATGGTGGTAATCGCCCAGCAACGGGCGCGGTCCATGGCACTGCACGATGCCCTGACCGGGCTGCCCAACCGCCGCCTGCTGGAAGACCGGCTGGAGCAACTGGCTGCCCTCAGCGAGCGGACGGGTCTGGGCTTCCAGGTGTTTTTCGTCGATCTCAATGCGTTCAAGCCGATCAACGATACATTCGGTCATGCGGTGGGCGACATGGTCCTGCGCGAGGTCGGCAAGCGACTGCGTCAGGAGACGCGGGAGTCCGACACGATCGCACGGATCGGCGGCGACGAATTCGTAGTCGTGGTTCCGGGCATGACCCACCACCAGAGCACCGCCAATCTCGCAGAGCGGCTGCGCCAGGCGGTCAGCGAGCCGGTGCGGGCGGGCGACCACGTGATCGGCATTCGAGCCAGTGTCGGCTGGGCGGTCTATCCCGACGACGCAACGACGATTCCGGAGATTCTCGAGCTCGCAGACCAGCGGATGTACCGTGAGAAACTCGCCGCCGCCTGATCCGGGCACGGCCTGCCGACACGTTCGGCCACGATTAAACTTTCGTCATGAAGCGTTTCACGTCTGTCGGCGGGCGGTACAACTCCCTAATATGCCTTCAGGGCAACAACGCCGGCGCAGCCGCGTGGCCAAGAGGCGCGTGTCGCGGCAAGACAGACGGATCCGTTCAATCGCCATGATGCAGACAGATCGCCAAAGCACTTTCCTTCGTTCGTCCACCAAGGGAGATACGGTCGCCCGCCATCTGCCGGCGGTCCCCTGGCTCGTGACCTTGCCGCTGATGGCGCTGTGCCTGTTGCTGGCAGGGCTTTCGGCCGTACGGGCGCAGGACGAGCCTGAATGGCGGCATGCGGCGTCGCTGACCGGCGAGCCTCGATATCCCGAGGGCTTCAAGCATTTCGACTATGTCAATCCCGAGGCGCCCAAAGGCGGTATCGTACGACTTGGCGACAGCACGGGCTTCGACACACTCAATCCGATCCTGCCGAAGGGCAACCCGGCTCCCGGCCTCGGTCTGATGTATGATTCTCTCCTGGAGCCGGCTCTCGACGAGATCAACATCAACTCTGAATACGGCTTGATCGCCGAGGCGATGCGCTATCCGGCCGATTATTCCTGGGTGGAGTACCGGCTTAATCCACAGGCGCGCTGGCACGACGGGATGCCGATCAGTGTCGACGACGTGATCTGGAGCTTTGAAAAGATCAAGGAGGTCAATCCAAGCCAGGCCTTCTACTATCGCCACGTGGAAAAGGCCGAGGCGGCAGGCGAGCGGGTTATCCGATTTTCCTTCGATTCCGCCGGCAATCGCGAACTCCCAAAGATCGTCGGTCAGTTGATCATCCTGCCCAGGCACTGGTGGGAAGGCACCGCCCCCGACGGCAAGGCGCGCAACATCGCCAACGGCACTCTGGAGCGACCGCTTGGTTCCGGCCCCTACCGCATCGGCGCTTTTGAGCCGGGACGCTATATCGAATATGAGCGCGTAGACGATTACTGGGCGAAGGATCATCCCACCAAGGTGGGCACCCACAATTTCGACAAGGTCCGCTATGACAGCTATCGCGACCAGACGGTGCTGCTGGAGGCGTTCAAGGCGGATCAGTATGACTTCCGATCTGAGAACAGTGCCAAGAACTGGGCGACAGGTTATGACTTCTCGGCCGCCAAGGACGGCCGCGTGGTTCTCGAAACGTTCCCAGACAAGGCTCGTGGTATCATGCAGGCCTTTGTCCTCAATCTCCGGCGGGAGAAGTTTTCCGACATCCGGGTGCGTCAGGCCCTGAATCTCGTTTTCGATTTCGAGACCGCCAACAAGACAGTGTTCTTCGACCAGTACAAACGCATACCGTCCTATTTCGCCGGAACCGAACTCGCCTCCAGCGGCCTGCCGGAAGGGCAGGAATTGGAGATCCTGGAAAGCGTTCGCGACTTGGTGCCCGAGCGGGTGTTCACAACCCCTTACGAGAATCCTGTGAACGGCGATCCTGGGCGGCTGCGCGATAACATGCGCAAGGCGGTCGAACTGCTGGACGAGGCCGGCTACGAACTGCGCGGCAGGCAGATGGTGAACCGCCAGACCGGCGAACCACTGGCGATCGAGTTCGTCGACAACGATCCGAATTCCGAACGCTACGTTCTGCCCTATGCCCGCAATCTGGAGCGGATCGGCATCAGGATGACGTTGCGCACTGTCGATACGCCGCAATACATCAACCGGATCCGCGAGCGCGATTTCGACATGACGACGCTGGGCTGGGCGCAGTCCCTGTCGCCCGGCAACGAGCAGCGCGACTACTGGGGCAGCGAGGCCGCCGACCGACCACAGTCGCGCAACTACAGCGGCATCAAGGATCCGGGCGTCGATGCGCTCATTGAAAAGGTCATCTTCGCCAAGGATCGTGAGGAATTGGTCGCGGCGACCCGCGCTCTCGACCGGGTGCTGATGGCGCATCAGTATGTGGTGCCGCAATGGTATATCGACGTTGATCGCACCGCCCGCTGGAACAGGTTCGGTCACCCGGAGAATATCCCCGAATACACGCACGGTTTCCCGACCATCTGGTGGTGGGATGCGCAAAAGGCCGCGGCGGTGCGGAGGCGGCAGTGATGACGAGAGAACGCAAGATGCCCCCTCCCGCCGCCATCGGGCAGACGGGACCGGACCGGCGGCAGGTGGTCGGAGGCGCTCTGGCCTTTTGCGCGGCAACGCTTTTGCCGCTGGGCGGTCGTTCGGTCCGTGCCGCCACGGACACGCAAGCCGCAAGCGATACGGCTCCGCGACATGGGCTCTCGGTGTTCGGCGATCTGAAGTATGCGCCGGATTTCACCCACTTCGATTATGTGGTGCCGGATGCGCCGAAGGACGGGCGGATCGTGTTCTCGGCGCCGTCCTGGGCCTATAATCAGAACCCGCAGACCTTCAACAGCTTCAATACCTTGATCTTGAAGGGCGACGCGCCGCCCCGGATGGAACTGTGTTTCGACACGCTGATGGTGCGGGCGCTGGACGAGCCGGACGCCGTCTACGGTCTTGTTGCCGAGACGGTCGAGGTCTCCGAGGACGGGAATGTATACACCTTCGCCCTGCGGCCGCAGGCAAGATTCCATGACGAGAGCCCGCTGACCGCAGAGGATGTTGCCTTCTCGCTGGTCACACTCAAGGAACTGGGGCACCCCTCGATACGTCAGGTCCTGCGCGAGCTCTCCGAGGTTCGTGTCGAGGCTCCCCACAGGGTTGCGCTGGTGTTCTCCGGCAAGCAGTCGCGCAAGGTGCCGCTGATTGCGGCCGGCATGCCGATCCTGTCGAAAGCCTATTATTCCCGCTACGACTTCGCCCAGACCACCTTGACCCCGCCGCTGTCGTCCGGCCCTTACAAGGTCGGCCGGCACGAGGTCGGCCGTTTCGTCGAGTACCAACGGGTCAAAAACTGGTGGGCGGCGGATCTGCCCGTGAGCCGTGGTCATTACAATTTCGACCGTGTCCGGCTGGAGTTCTTCCGCGACCGGCAGGTGGATTTCGAGGCGTTCAAGAAGGGCGTGATGACCTTCCGCGAGGAGTTCACCGCCCGGACCTGGGCGACGGAGTACAACTTCCCCGCTGTCGAGGACGGCCGGGTGATCCGCGAGGAGATCCCGGATGGGCGTCCGGCAGGGGCGCAAGGCTGGTTCATGAACCTCAGGCGGGAGAAGTTCTCCGATCCGCGCGTCCGCAGGGCGCTGGGCCTGGTGTTCGATTTCGAGTGGACCAACACCTCGCTCTTCTTCGATGCCTACAAGCGCACCAGTTCGTTCTTCCAGAATTCGGCCATGCTTGCGGAAGGCGAGCCGGATGCGGCCGAACTCGCGCTGCTGGAGCCATGGCGCGGCAAGGTGCCGGACGAGGTCTTCGGGCCGGCGATCCTGCCGCCGGTATCGGACGGGTCCGGACAGGACCGCTCGATGCTGCGCGAGGCCGACCGCCTGCTACGCGAGGCGGGGTGCCGGCGAGACGGGGCGCGCCTGCTCCTGCCGAGCGGCGAGCCTCTCGCCTTCGAGTTCCTCTCGAACACCTCGACCTTCGAGCGTGTGACTCTCCCCTATATCGGCAACCTGGGACGTCTCGGCATCAAGGCGAATTTCCGCGTGGTCGATCCGGCGCAGTATCAGTCGCGTATCAACGATTACGACTTCGACATCGTCTCACGGCGCTACGCCTTGGCGCCGACCCTCGGCGAGGAAATCCGTCAGATGTGGGGATCGGAAGCGGCCAGTCAGCCCGGCTCGACCAACCTGGCCGGCATCGCGGATCCGGCGGTGGATGCCATGATCGACAAGATCCTCTCGGCCGCCACGCGCGAGGAAATGACCGTTGCCGCCCGTGCTTTGGACCGGATCCTGCGGGCCGGCTATTATTGGGTGCCGCAATGGTACAAGGCGGTCCATACGGTCGCCATGTGGGATGTGTTCGGACATCCCGAGGCACCGCCCACGCATGATTTCGCGCCCGAACTCCATTGGTGGTACGACCGGGAGAGCGCGGAGCGAATCGGCATGCGCTGACATGCGACACATGCTCCAAGGCACCATGCATTGCGGTTGCGGCACGGCGAACGAGCCGGCCGGCTACCGGCAAGAAAGGGATCGTTGACACGATGGGCGCCTACATCCTGCGCCGGCTGCTGCTGATCGTACCGACTCTCGTCGGCATCATGGCCATCAACTTCGTCATCATCCAGTTCGCCCCCGGCGGACCGGTGGAGCGGGTCATTGCCCAGCTTCAAGGAACGGATGTATCCGCGACTGCCCGCATCTCGGGCGGGGGCGGCGATTTCGCCGGGAGCGGCGCAGACACGGCCGGAGATGCCTCCTCGGTCGGATCGCGATATCGCGGCGCCCAGGGCCTCGACCCGGAATTCATCAAGGAACTGGAGCGACAGTTCGGCTTCGACAAGCCGCCGCTGGAGCGCTTTGCCGGGATGCTGTGGGACTATGCCCGATTCGACTTCGGCGAGAGCTATTTCCGCGACGTTTCGGTGATCGACCTGATCATCGAGAAGATGCCCGTGTCCATCTCTCTCGGCCTATGGATGACATTCATCTCCTATGCGATCTCGATCCCGCTGGGCATCCGCAAGGCGGTGAGTGACGGCTCGCGCTTCGACGTGTGGACCTCCGCCGTGATCGTGGTGGGCTATGCGATACCCGGGTTCCTCTTCGCGGTGCTCTTGATCGTGCTGTTCGCCGGCGGCTCGTTCCTCGACTGGTTCCCGCTGCGCGGCCTCACGTCCGAGAACTGGGAGCAACTGTCCTGGCCGGCGCGCATCGTCGATTATTTCTGGCACCTCGCCCTGCCGCTGACCGCCATGGTGCTGTCGGCCTTCGCGACCGTGACGCTGCTGACCAAGAACTCGTTCCTCGACGAGATCCGCAAGCAGTATGTCCAGACGGCCCGCGCCAAGGGCCTGAACGAGCGGCAGGTGCTCTACGGTCACGTTTTCCGCAATGCGATGCTGATCGTGATCGCCGGCTTCCCGGGCGCCTTCATCTCGTCCTTCTTTGCCGGCTCGCTTCTGATCGAGACCATCTTCTCGCTGGACGGTCTTGGCCTGCTCGGCTTCGAGGCGGTGATCAATCGCGATTATGCGGTGGTCTTCGCGACGCTCTACATCTTCTCTCTCATGGGCCTGCTCGTGAATCTCGTCTCCGACCTGACCTATACCTGGATCGATCCGCGGATCGATTTCGAGAGCCGGGAGGTCTGAGCCCATGGACCTGCGGACAGAAACCGCCGGCAATACCGGATCCACTGCGGCCGCTGCGCCATTCGGCCGGCCGAAGGGCTGGCTGTCGCCGATCAACCGGCGCCGTCTGGCGAACTTCAGGGCCAACCGGCGCGGCTATTGGTCGTTCTGGATCTTCCTCCTCTTGTTTGGTCTGTCGCTCGTCGCCGAACTTCTTGTCAACGACCGGCCGATCGTCGTCGTCTACAAGGGCGAGGTCCTGGCGCCGATCCTCGTCGACTATCCGGAGGAAAAGTTCGGCGGCTTCCTGGCGGTCACCGATTACCGCGATCCATATATTCAGGAAGAGATCGGCGCCAACGGCTGGATGCTGTGGCCGCCGGTCCGCTACTCTTATCGCACAGTCAACAACGAGATTCCGGTGCCGGCGCCCGCGCCTCCCTCATGGCTGCTCGACAAGCAGGAGCGCTGCAGCCGCTATCCGCTCGGGGCGGAAGACCCCAACTGCACGCCCGGCAACTGGAACTGGCTCGGCACCGACGACCAGGGCCGCGATATCGTCGCGCGGCTTGTCTACGGTTTCCGCATCTCGGTGCTGTTCGGCTTGGCCCTGACGATCGCTTCCTCGGTGATCGGCATCGCCGCCGGCGCGGTGCAGGGTTACTACGGTGGTTGGGTCGACCTCCTGTTCCAGCGCTTCATCGAGATCTGGACGGCGATCCCCACTCTCTACCTGATCCTGATCGTGTCCTCGGTGCTGATCCCCGGCTTCTGGACACTCTTCACCATCCTGCTCGCCTTTTCCTGGGTGGCACTGGTGGGCGTGGTCCGGGCGGAGTTCCTGCGCGCCCGCAACTTCGAATACGTCACGGCGGCGAAGGCGCTCGGCGTCGGCAATGCCACGATCATGTGGCGGCACCTGCTGCCCAACGCGATGGTGGCGACGCTGACCTTCATGCCCTTCATCCTGAACGGCTCGATCTCGACGCTGACGGCGCTGGATTTCCTCGGCTTCGGCCTTCCGCCCGGCTCGGCTTCGCTCGGCGAATTGCTGGCGCAGGGAAAGAACAACCTGCAGGCGCCGTGGCTCGGCATCACCGGCTTCATCGTCATCTCGACCATGCTCAGCCTGCTGATTTTCATCGGCGAAGCCGTGCGCGACGCATTCGATCCGCGCAAGAGCTTCGTGTGAGGACCCAATGACGAGCGAACAGATCACACGGCCGCTGCTCTCCGTCCGCGAGCTCTCGGTCGCCTTCACCCAGAACGGCGTCACCCATACGGCCGTCGACCGGATTTCGTTCGACATCGGTTCCGGTGAAACGCTGGCGCTGGTCGGCGAATCCGGGTCCGGCAAGTCGGTCTCCGCCCTTTCGGCGGTGAAGCTGCTGCCCTATCCCTCGGCCTCGCACCCGACCGGCGAGATCCTGTTCAAGGGAGAGGACGTGCTCAAGGCCGACGAGGCGGCGCTCCGGCGCATCCGCGGCAACGAGATCTCGATGATCTTCCAGGAGCCGATGACTTCGCTCAATCCGCTGCATACGGTGGAAAAGCAGATCGCCGAGGTCCTGAAGCTGCATCGCGGCATGGGCGAGACCACGGCGCGTGCCCGGGTGGTGCAACTGCTCGATCAGGTCGGCATCCGCGATCCCGAGAGCCGGCTGCAGAGCTATCCGCATCAGCTTTCCGGCGGCCAGCGCCAGCGCGTGATGATCGCCATGGCGCTCGCCAACGAGCCGGACCTGCTCATCGCCGACGAGCCGACCACGGCGCTCGACGTCACCGTGCAGGCGCAGATCCTCAAGCTGTTGAAGGAGCTGCAGCGCGACGTCGGCATGGCCATGCTCTTCATCACCCATGATCTCGGCATCGTTCGCAAGGTCGCCGACCGGGTCTGCGTGATGACGAAAGGCGAGATCGTCGAGAGCGGAACGGTGCGCGAGGTTTTCGAGAACCCTCAGCACGAATATACCCGGCACCTGATCGCGGCCGAGCCGAAGGGCAAACCGCCGGTAACGGACGAGACCCGGCCGGTGGTGGTGGAAGCGCGCGACGTGAAGGTGTGGTTCCCGGTGAGGCGCGGCCTGCTGCGCCGGACCGTCGATCACATCAAGGCGGTCGACGGCATCGACGTCACGGTGCGCGAGGGCCAAACGCTCGGCATCGTCGGCGAGAGCGGCTCCGGCAAGACGACGCTCGGCCTTGCCCTGCTGCGGATGATTTCCTCCACCGGCAAGATCCGTTTCGGTGCCCGCGAGATCGACAAGCTGTCATGGAAGGACATGCGTCCGCTGCGCCGCGACATGCAGATCGTCTTCCAGGATCCGTTCGGCTCGCTCAGCCCGCGCATGTCGGTGGCGGACATCGTCGGCGAGGGGCTCGCCGTGCATTTCCCCGGCATTACTGCGGACGAGCGGGATGCGAAGGTCGCCGCCGCACTCGTCGAAGTGGGTCTCGATGCCGACACCCGCTTCCGCTATCCGCATGAATTCTCCGGCGGCCAGCGCCAGCGCATTTCCATCGCCCGTGCCATGGTGCTGCAGCCGAAATTCGTCATGCTCGATGAGCCGACATCAGCGCTGGACATGAGCGTGCAGGCGCAGGTGGTTGATCTCCTGCGCGACCTGCAGAAGCGCCACGGCCTCGCCTATCTCTTCATCTCGCACGATCTCAAGGTGGTGCGCGCACTCGCCAACGAGGTCATCGTCATGCGAGCCGGCAAGGTGGTGGAGGCGGGAGCCGCCGCCGATGTCTTCGACGCGCCGAAGTCAGACTACACCAAGGCGCTGATGGCCGCAGCCTTCCGCATGGAAACGGCGGGCACCGGCATCGTCAGCGAGTAGGAGAGAGCCGCTCATTGCGAGGGCGGAAAGACCACGAGGGCCGTCGCGCTCCCCTGGAGCCATCTTTTGCGTGTAAGGCGAGAGGATATCTTGCTAAACTCGCATGATTGCGAGGGAGAGTTTGATGTATTCCATTAAGGTTCTGATTTGCCTCTCGATTCTGAGTTTTGCGGCGACCGTTCCGGTATTGGCGCAACAGCAGCTTTCCGGAGATCAGGTGAGGGCGCTCATTGTCGGTAAACGGTTCGGTTCGGCCATTTGGCCGCCTCCGGGCATTACTTTCAAGAAAGACAACCATTTTCGCCTTGCCAACGGGAAGGCATGTGGAGGGAAAGATCCGCATACATACAAGATTGATCGGTATGGGCTTCTGACAATCGAATTCAGAACGTGCGAGGGAAAGAAGGAGCACTCCGACTACTTCTACATTCTGAAATCGGGAAGAAACTATTATATATCTTCGGCAAGCGGGGGCTACTCTCTACCGTTGCGACGCCGCTGAAGCAGGCGACTGCCGGAATCTGGCAGAGGCTCACTCCAGCCAGCAGGTCGCCCGCCGGCCGGCCTTTTCCTGTTCGAGCCCGAGGGTGCGGCGGGTCTTGAAGCCGATCAGCCCGTCGGCGCCGCCGACATCGTGGCCCTTGGCCTCCAGCTCGAGCTGGAGGTCGCGCACGGCGCCGCGCGAGCGTGTCTTCACGTCCTTCCACCCCTGAACGAAGCCGGCATTGTTGCCGTAGCGGCCCGCCAGATGGCCGACAAAGAGCGCGTAGACATCGGACTCGTTGTAGGCCTTCAGCACATAGAAATTGTCGGTCGCGATGAAGGCCGGGCCGTTGCGCCCGGCCGGCATCAGGAGAAAGCCCGGCTGCGGCAACTCGTGTTGCGGAAACGGGCGGTCCTTGACGCGGCTGACGCCTTCCCTGACCCAGGCCGTGATCGGCTGGCCCCGGTCGGGCCCTTCGCGTGCGCAGGAGACGGAAGTCGGGACCTCGACCTCGTAGCCCCAGTCGCGCCCTGTCACCCAGCCGTGCCAGGCGAGATAATTGGCGATGGAGGCCAGCGTATCCGGCACTGAGCGCCAGATGTCGCGCTTGCCGTCGCCGTCGAAATCCACCGCAAGGCGCAGGAAGCTGGAGGGCAGGAATTGCGGCTGGCCGAGCGCGCCGCCCCAGGAACTGCGCAGGTTCGCACGGGCGATGTGCCCGTCCGCGAGGATCTGCAGGGCCGCGACGGTCTCCTCGGCGAAGAAATCGCGCCGGGTTCCCATGAAGGCGCGGGTCGCAAGGGTTCTTAGCGCATCGTTGGGAATACGGGCGGCGCCATAGCCGGATTCGCGGGCCCAGATCGCCAGGATGATCCGTGACGGCACGCCGTAACGCGCCTCGATCCGCGACAGGGTCGCGCGATGCGTCTGTGCAAGACGCCGGCCCTGTGCGGCCAGCGCGTTGAATTGGCTGTCGCGGAAATATCCGGCCGGGGCGCGGAACTCGGACTGATAGTTGACCGAGGGCGGCCGCTCCGGACCGTCGGGATCGCCGAGGCCCGGCAGCGAGGTGTCGGGCGACAGGCCCGAGAGCTCCCGCCGGATCACGTCCTGCGGCACGCCGGCCGCGCGAGCGGCCGGGACGATGCGCGTTTCGAGGAACCGGTCGAATTTCGCCTGCAGGCTCTGTTGGGCGAGGGAGGGAGAGCTGCAGATGGCTGCAAGCAGTACTGCGAGCGAAGCGAGAAGGGCGGGCAGGGCGCGGTGCATGACGATCCGTTGCAGGTGGCTGGCTGCGCCGAGCCTAGCACGGCGCCCCGCGCGGAACGACATGCGGGATCAGAAGGACGTGCGGGCCTTCAGCGCCTGGACCAGCGTTCCCTCGTCGAGATAGTCGAGCTCGCCGCCGACCGGAACGCCATGGGCAAGGCGCGTGACCTTCACGTCCATGCCGCGCAGCCGGTCGGTGATGTAATGGGCCGTGGTCTGGCCCTCCACCGTCGCGTTCACCGCCAGGACGATCTCAGAGACATCTCCGGCAGCGACCCGTTCGATCAGCTTGTCGATGGTCAGGTCGTCGGGTCCGATGCCGTCGAGCGGCGACAAGGTGCCGCCCAGCACGTGATAGCGGCAGTTCAGCGCCCCGGCGCGCTCCAGCGCCCACAGGTCGGAAACGTCTTCAACCACGACGATGGTTGCCGTGTCGCGGCGCGGATCGGAGCAGATGGTGCAGGGATCGCAGGTGTCGACCGTGCCGCAGGTCTGGCACACGGTCACCCGGTCCACGGCCACGCCCATGGCCTGCGCCAGCGGGACCAGCAGCTGGTCCTTCTTCTTGATGAGGTGCAGCGCAGCACGCCGGGCCGACCGGGGGCCCAGCCCCGGCAGCTTGGCGAGCAGTTGGATCAGCCGTTCGACCTCGGGTCCGGCGACCGCCCGGTTGGCCATGGGATCAGAACGGCAACTTGAAGCCGGCGGGCAGGCCGAGGCCGCCCATCAGTTCCTGGGTCTTCTGCTGCAGCAGCGCTTCGGCCTTGGCCTTGGCGTCCTGATGGGCCGCAAGGATCAGGTCCTCGAGGATCTCGACCTCGTCGGGCTTGGCCATGGACGGATCGATGCGAATGGACTTGAGCTCGCCCTTGCCGGTCATGGTCAGGGTGACCATGCCGCCGCCGGCGGTGCCTTCCACCGCGACCGAGGCGATCTCTTCCTGCAGCGAGCCCATCTGCTCCTGCATCTGCTTCGCCTGTTTCATCATCTTCAGGAAGTCCATGGGTGTCTCCTTGGGAGCGGTACGAAAGGGCGTCGGGTCAGTCCCTGCCGGTCGGCAGGTCGGATCGTACCGGCGCCGGCTGTCGCATCATGTGTCGGGGTCGATTTCGTCTTCGACCGGAGCCATGTCAAGGGGCGCATCCTCGACGGCGGTCATTCTCACGTCGACGACCTTGGCGCCCGGAAAGGCCGAGAGCAGGGCTGCCACGGTGGGCTCGGCCTTGGCATCGGAGAAGAGCTGGCGCTGGTTGGCCTCGCGCTCCTCATGCAGCGTCGGCCGTCCTTCCGTGCGGGAGACGGTGACGATCCAGCGGGTGCCCGTCCATTCCGACAGGCGCCGGCCGAGCCGTCCGGCGAGATCCGGATCGGCGCCTTCGACCGGCTGGAATTCGACGCGCCCCGGCTCGAAACGCACGAGCCGCATCTGCCGCTCGATCTCGACCTTCAGGCGGATGTCGCGTTTTTCCGCGGCAAGAGCGGCGCAGTCGGCCAGCGAGGCGAGCCCGTGGGACGGCGCCGGCTGGCTGTCGGCAGCAGGCTGGGCGCGGGTCGTCTCCGGGGCTAGCCCTCCGGCCAGCGCCTGCAGGCGGGGCTGGGTACCGGGAGCGGCCTGAGTGTAGGACGCCTCGCCGGGCAATGCCTGCGTGGAGGTGCGCATCTGCGGCGAGACGGCAACCGGCTCGGCTGTCGGGGTGGAGTAGGGGGCACCGGATGCGGCCGGCGACGACGCGGCTTGCGCCGGCTCGCTCGGCGCCTGTCGCCCGGAAGCGTCTCCGCCGGAGGTCTGCGGGCGGGCCGGCGCTGCCGGCAGGCTGGAGCCGAGCGCGGCGGCCTTGCCGTCGCGCAGCATGCGCAGGGCGTCTTCCGGATCGGGAAGATCGGCGGCATAGGCAAGACGTACCAGCACCATGTCGGCGGCCAGATGCGGCTTGGGAGCGGCCTGGACTTCCTCGATCCCCTTCAGGAGCATCTGCCAGGCGCGCGACAGGAGGCGCAGGGACAGACGCCCGGCAAGCTCGCGGCCGCGGGCCCGCTCGGTCTCCGTCACCGAGGCATCGTCGCCCGCATCGGGAACGATCTTCAGCCGGGTGACGAGATGGGTGAATTCGGCAAGATCGGACAGCACGACCACCGGGTCGGCGCCGACGTCGTATTGCTGGCGGAACTCGGCCATTGCCGCCGCCGCATCGCCGCGCATCAGATACTCGAACAGGTCGGTGATGCGGGCGCGGTCGGCAAGGCCGAGCATCGCGCGCACCGTCTCCGCGCCGATTGCGTCGCCGCCGCCCTGGGAAATGCTGCCATGGGCGATGGCCTGGTCGAGCAGCGACAGGGAATCGCGTGCCGAACCTTCGCCGGCGCGGGCGATCAGCGCCAGCGCTTCGTCGGCGACTGCGATGCCCTCTGCCTGTGAGATGCGGCGCAGCAGACCGACGAGTTTGTCGGCATCGATGCGGCGCAGGTCGAAGCGCTGGCAGCGCGACAGGACCGTGACCGGCACCTTGCGGATCTCGGTGGTGGCGAAGATGAACTTCACATGCTCGGGCGGCTCCTCGAGCGTCTTCAGCAGGCCGTTGAAGGCCGACTTCGACAGCATGTGCACTTCGTCGATGATGTAGACCTTGTAGCGGGCGGAGGCTGGCCGGTAGCGCGCCGCGTCCGTGATCTCGCGAATGTCGTCGATGCCGGTATGCGAGGCTGCGTCCATCTCGATGACGTCGACATGACGGCCGTCCATGATTGCTTCGCAATGCACGCCCAGCTTTTCGAGGTTCACCGTCGGCCGGTCGGCTTCGCCCGGGACCTCGTAGTTGAGTCCGCGCGCCAGAATGCGGGCCGTCGTCGTCTTGCCGACACCGCGCACGCCGGTCAGCATCCAGGCCTGGGCGATGCGCCCGGTCTCGAACGCATTACGCAGGGTCTGGACCATCGGCTCCTGGCCGACCAGATCGTCGAAGCTGCGGGGGCGATACTTGCGCGCGAGCACCCGGTAGGCGGCGTTGCCGTTGCCTGCGCCGGGAGCATCGTCGGAAGAAGTGGGGATGAGACCGTCCATGGGTCCAAGCTTAGCGGCGCGGCCGCCGGATGTTGAGGCCTATTCGGTGCGCCTTGCAGGATTTCCCCGCTGCCGCTGACCAGAGCACGCGTTCTTGCGCCGTCGCGATGCCGCACCCTCGCCCTTGGGCGCGAGCTGCGCCGGATCGGAACCTGAAGGGGAAAGGGTGGGAGGCTGGCACGGTGACCCGTGCCGCGACTCGTTGGGGCTGCTTCCTTCCGGACCTGACCCGGTTGGCGAGTGGCTCGTCCACCACCAACCTCCCACGCCCTATATCGTGAGTTTCGCCCGCCGATGCAAGGGGAAATCCGGCAGAGATCACCGGTGGCCGTCACTCTCCCCGGTCTCCTGGGTGGCTCTGGCGCGCAGATCCTTGCGGATGATCTTGCCGGTCGTCGTCATCGGCAGGGCATCGACGAAGGCGATCTCGCGGGGATATTCGTGCGCTGCGAGCCGCGACTTGACGAAGTCCTGCAGTTCGCTCGCCAGCGCCTCCGACGGGTCATGTCCGTCCGCCAGCACCACATAGGCCTTTACGATTTCGGTGCGCGCCGGGTCCGGCTTGCCGACGACGCCGGCCATGGCGACGGCCGGGTGCCCGATCAGGCAGTCCTCGATCTCGCCTGGGCCGATGCGATAGCCGGCCGAGGTGATGACGTCGTCGTCCCTGCCGATGAAGCGCAGCCAGCCGTCGGCATCGCGCACGCCCATGTCGCCGGTGAGAAGGTACTCGCCGGCGAATTTCGCCCGCGTCGCCTCGGGATTGTTCCAGTAGCCGAGAAACATCACCGGGTCCGGGCGCCGGACGCCGATATTGCCTTGCTGGCCGTCGGGGACCGGAGTGCCCGTGGCGTCGACGATGGCAAGGTCGTGGCCGGGCACCGCGCGGCCCATGATGCCAGGCCGCGCCGGCATCAGCCGGGCGCAGGACGAGACGATCATGTTGCACTCGGTCTGGCCGTAGAACTCGTTGATGGTGACGCCGAACACCCGGCGGCCCCATTCCACGAGCTCCGCGCCCAGCGTCTCGCCGCCGCTGGCGACCGTCCGCATGTCGAGCCGCAGGTCCGCCGGCGGTTCGCCGTAGGCCCGCATCATCTTCAGTGCGGTGGGCGGCAGGAAGGCGTTGCGGATCTTCTCTCTGGCGATGAGGTCGAATGCCGCTTCCGCCGTGAACTTGCGGAAGCGGCAGGCGACGACGGTGATACCGTGATGGAGCGCCGGCATCAGCACGTCGAGCAGCCCGCCGATCCAGGCCCAGTCGGCGGGGGTCCAGATCCGGTCCCCGGGCTGGGGAAAGAGATTGTGGCTCATCTCGACGCCGGGCAGGTGGCCGAGCAGCACCCGCTGGGCATGCAGCGCGCCCTTGGGCTGGCCGGTGGTGCCGGAAGTGTAGATGATGATGGCCGGATCGTCGGCCAGCGTGTCGACCGGCGTGAAGGCGTCGGACTGCCCGGCGAGTTCCGCGTGCAGATCGCTCGCCTCCGGCGCCGTGCCGTCGATGGCGTAGATCGACGTCAATTCCGGCAATTGGTTGCGGATCCGGGCGAGCTTGGCCGCGCCCTCCGCATTGGTCACGACCGCGCGCGCGCCGGAATTCCCGAGCCGATAGGCCAGCGCCTCGTCGCCGAACAGCATGAAGAGCGGAATGGTGATCGCACCCATCTTGAGCGCGGCGATATGTGTCGCGGCCGTCTCGACCGCCTGCGGCAGGAGAACGGCCACCCGGTCGCCGCGGCGGATGCCGTCGCGCACGAAAAGGTTCGCGATCCGGTTGGACAGCGCTTTCAGCGCGGCAAAGCTGACGACGTCGCGGCGGCCGTCCTCGGAGATGGCGATGATCGCGGTGCGCTCGGGATCGGCGTCGGCCCACTTGTCGCAGATGTCGACGCCGATGTTGTAGCGCTCCGGCACCTGCCAGACGAAGCGTGCGGCAAGATCCTCGTAGCTCGTCGCCTCAGGCAGCATCCGCGTCCTCCCGCTATCGTGCCTCATACCGATGGTGCCGGCCTTTTCATATCCTTCATCTGGCATGCCCTCCGTGAGGGAATGCCGTCAACGGGAAATGGTGGGGTGAACTGCAGGGGGGAGGGGCTGGCGCTCGCATGCGCTCTCGTTATAGTGCGGCTCTCTGTATCCCCGCCTGCCTTCGACGGAGCCTCCATGCCGCCCTTCAGTCTCGACCCGCGGCTTGCGGCCGACAGCCTGGCCGTCGCCGATCTGCCGTTGTCGTCCCTGCGCCTGATGCGCGACAGCCGGTATGCCTGGCTGATGCTGGTTCCGCGCAAGCCGGAGCTGGTCGAGCTCCTCGATCTGGCGGAGGAGGACCGCACGCAGCTGATGCGCGAGATCGCCCTTGTGGGCGAAGTGCTGAAGGCGGAGACGGGGTGCGACAAGCTGAATGTCGGGGCGCTCGGCAACATCGTCGCGCAGCTTCATGTGCATGTGATCGCGCGTTTTCCCGGCGATGCCGCCTGGCCCGGCCCCGTCTGGGGCTCCGGCGCAGCCGTGCCCTATCCCGCAGGCGAGGCCGAAGCCCTTGCGCTGAGGATCGCTGAGCGCTTGCCGAAACCCGCCTGATTTTTTCCCGCCAGACGTGCCTGACTGAACAAGGACCGCTCCAGCATGACCAACATGCCCGACACCCCCTTCGGGTTTTCCTATCACGGCAATCCTCTGGACCGGCTTTCCGAGTATCGCGGAGATGCGAACTGGCTGGCCGCGCACCGGGCAGCGCCCGCGGCGCGCTTCGTCTTCCTGTGCGAGGGCAAGCCTCTGGTCGACACGTCCGGTTCGCCGCTTTCGATCCTGTGGGAGGAGAAGGCGGGTGCTGCGCTCGCGCCCATAGGGGATGAAATCGTCCTGCTCGGCTTCCAGCCGGAGACCGAGGCGCCGGTCTTCGCTGCCACGCTTGCCGCCGACCCGGAGCGGGTCGAGATCGACGGGCGCAAGCTGATCGATCTGCGGTCTCTTGCCCTGCAGGGCGTTCTGCCGCCGGGCCATATGGGCCTGCTGGCGCAGGCCAGCTCCCTGCTGCACTGGCATGTCAGCCATCGCTTCTGTTCCAGGTGCGGCTCTCCCAGCACGATGACGCAGGGCGGCTATCGTCGCGACTGCCCGTCCTGCGGCGGGCTGCATTTCCCGCGCACCGATCCGGTGGCGATCATGCTGGTGACCGACGGCGACGCCTGCCTGATGGGCCGGCCGCCGCGCCTGCCGGAGGGCGTGTTCTCCACGCTGGCCGGCTTCGTCGAGCCGGGAGAGACCATCGAGGAGGCGGTGCGCCGGGAGGTGTTCGAGGAATCGGGCATCCGCGTCGGCGATGTCGGCTACATGGCGAGCCAGCCCTGGCCGTTCCCGGCCTCGCTGATGATCGGCTGCCACGGCACGGCGATCAGCCGCGACATCACCATGGACGAGGCAGAGCTGGAAGCCTGCCGCTGGTTCTCCCGCGAGGAGGTGACGGCGATGCTGGCGGACATGCATCCGGACGGACTCAAGGTGCCGCCGCCGCTCTCCATCGCCCATTGGCTGATTCGCAGCTGGGTCGAAGGGCGGAACTGACCATGGCCCTCGCACCTGCCGATTGCTTCTATCTCACGCATCCGCAGGTACGCATCGATCCGGCCGTTCCCGTGCCGCAATGGAGCCTGACGGAGGACGGGGCGAGGCGTGCCCGGATAGGCGCGCGTCGGCCCGAGTTCGCGTCCCTTACCCATCTCGTCTCCAGTGCCGAGACGAAAGCGGTCGAAACGGCCGGGATCATTGCCGGGCATCTCGGTCTATCGGTCGTCGTGGACGAGCTGATGCACGAGAACGACCGATCGGCGACGGGCTTCCTGCCGCCGCAAGAGTTCGAGCGTGTCGCCGATACCTTTTTCGCAGAGGCGGAGGCCAGCGTGCGTGGCTGGGAGCGGGCCTGCGACGCCCAGTCCCGGATCGTCGGCCGGGTGGTGGCGCATCTGGAGCGTATCCCTGAGGACGCGCAGGTCCTTTTCGTCGGCCACGGTGCGGTCGGCACCCTGCTCAAGTGCCATCTGGGTGGTTGGGCGATCGATCGGCGGTACGACCAGCCGGCCGGAGGGGGCTTCTGGTATGGTTTTGCACGGGCTGCGCTGCGAGACAGAAACGCCACAGGCATGGCGTGGCAATCGCTGGACGGCTGAGCCGCGCCCGCTTGTGGTCGCCGTGCCGGCTTCCTAAGTGAGGCTCGAAGCATACGGCGACAAGGACCGCGTTCCCGACATGATTTCTTCCGCTTTGCGCGCGCTTTCCCAGATCTTCGAGCCCCCCTTGCGGGCGATCTTCTGGAAGACGCTCGGTTACACGCTGGTGCTGTTGTTCCTCGTCTGGCTTGGGCTGAACGGTGCGGTCGCAGCCTTCGTCAGCCTGCCCTACCCCTGGCTGGAGACGGTTCTGTCGTTGCTGACCGGCATCGGCGCGATCTTCCTGCTCGGCTTTCTCGTTGCGCCGGTGACGGCGATCATTGCCGGGCTGCTGCAGGACGACATCGCCGAGGTCGTTGAGCGGGGCGACTATCCGTCGGATCCTCCGGGCAAGGCGCTGCCTCTTTCCGTGGCGCTGCCCCAGGCGATCAAGTTCACCGGCATCGTCATCGCCGGCAACCTGCTGGCGCTCCTTCTGCTCCTCGTTCCGGGCGTCAACCTGATCGCTTTCTTCGTGGTCAACGGATACCTGCTCGGCCGCGAGTTCTTCGAGTTTGCCGCCAGCCGCTTCCGCTCTCCGACTGAGGCACGTGCTCTGCGTCGGGCCCATTCCGGCACGGTGTTTCTTGCCGGCCTCGCGCTTGCCGGTTTCCTTGCCGTGCCGCTGCTCAACCTGCTGACGCCGATCTTTGCGACCGTCATGATGGTGCATCTGCACAAGCGGTTGACCTATAGGTAAACCTTCGCGCGCCGTCCTTTGTCGGCCACGCGGCAGCATGGCTGGTGTCCGCCTTTGGAGCGGCGACAAAATCCACGTTCCGTCTTATCCGACAGGATATTTTGACGTACCCGTCCGATGGAGTTAGAAGGCGGGTATACAAGGCCCTGATTTAGCTAACGTTTACGTAAGCGTAAGCCGATGAGGGAGACGGGAGAACAATCCATGTCGGACGTCGGGACGAGAAACAGCCGGCCGCTTTCGCCGCATCTCCAGATCTACAAACCCATCTTCACCATGGTCATGTCGATCATGCACCGCATCACCGGCTGTGCACTATACTTCGGCACGATCCTGATGGTGTGGTGGCTGGTGGCCGCAGCGGCGGGCCCGGACTATTTCAACTTCGTCAACGATCTTTACGGCTCGATCCTCGGGCGGCTCGTGCTGTTCGGGTTCACCTGGGCGCTGCTCCACCACATGCTGGGCGGGATGCGGCACTTCATCTGGGACATGGGATACGGCTTTGGGCCGCAGGCGCGCGAGTGGCTCGCACGCGCCACGCTGATCGGTTCCGTGTCCCTGACGATCCTGCTGTGGATCGTCGGATATGCAGTTCGCTGAGGGAGGCTGGATCCATGACTGACATGCGCACTCCGCTCGGACGCGTTCGCGGCCTCGGCTCGGCCCGGGACGGAACGACCCATTTCTGGCGCCAGCGGGTCACCGCGGTTTCCAATGTTTTCCTTATCACCTTCTTCGTGATCCTGGTGATCGCCCTGCAGGGCGGCGATTACGAATCGGTCACCGCGACCCTCGCCAATCCCTTGGTGGCGATCGTCATGCTGATGGTGGTGGTTTCCGGCGTCTATCATATGAAGCTCGGCATGCAGATCGTCATCGAGGACTATGTCCACGATGAGCTGCCGAAGTTCCTGACGCTGATGGCGAACACCTTCTTCTCGGCATTCATCGGCCTCGCGTCGATCTTTGCTGTCCTCAAGATCAGCTTCGGAGGCTGAACAACATGGCAGGACAAGCCTATTCCTTCGTCGACCACCGCTACGACGTGGTGGTGGTGGGAGCCGGCGGCGCCGGCCTGCGGGCGACCCTCGGCATGGCCGAGCAGGGTCTCAGGACCGCGTGTATCTCCAAGGTCTTCCCGACCCGCTCGCATACGGTCGCGGCGCAGGGCGGCATTGCCGCATCGCTCCAGAACATGACGCCCGACTGCTGGCAGTGGCACATGTACGACACGGTGAAGGGCTCCGACTGGCTCGGCGACACCGACGCCATGGAGTATCTGGCCCGCGAGGCGCCCAAGGCGGTCTACGAACTGGAGCACTACGGCGTGCCCTTCTCGCGCACCGAGGACGGCCGCATCTACCAGCGCCCCTTCGGCGGCCACATGCAGAACTACGGCGACGGTCCCCCGGTGCAGCGCACCTGCGCCGCGGCCGACCGGACCGGCCACGCGATCCTGCACACGCTCTACGGCCAGTCGCTGCGCAACAATGCCGAGTTCTTCATCGAGTATTTCGCGCTCGACCTGATCATGTCCGAGGATGGCGTCTGCCAGGGCGTCATCGCCTGGAACCTCGACGACGGCACCATCCACCGTTTTGCCGCCAAGATGGTCGTGCTGGCCACCGGCGGCTACGGCCGTGCCTATTTCTCGGCGACCTCCGCCCATACCTGCACCGGTGACGGCGGCGGCATGGTGGCGCGCGCCGGCCTGCCGCTGCAGGACATGGAGTTCGTGCAGTTCCACCCGACCGGCATCTACGGCGCGGGCTGCCTGATCACGGAAGGCGCCCGCGGCGAAGGCGGCTATCTGGTCAACTCCGAGGGCGAGCGCTTCATGGAGCGCTATGCTCCTTCGGCCAAGGATCTTGCCTCGCGCGACGTCGTCTCCCGCTGCATGACCATGGAGATCCGCGAAGGCCGCGGTGTGGGCAAGAACAAGGATCACATCTTCCTGCATCTCGACCATCTCGATCCGGACATTCTCGGCGAACGTCTGCCGGGCATCTCCGAATCGGCGAAGATCTTCGCCGGCGTCGATGTGACCAAGGAGCCGATCCCGGTCCTGCCGACCGTCCACTACAACATGGGCGGCATTCCCACGAACTACTGGGGCGAGGTGCTGAACCCGACGGCGGAAGACCCGCATGCGATCCAGCCAGGCCTGATGGCCGTCGGCGAGGCGGGCTGCGCCTCGGTGCACGGCGCCAACCGTCTCGGCTCCAACTCGCTGATCGACCTCGTCGTCTTCGGACGTGCGGCGGCGATCAAGGCGGGTGAAGTGATCGATCGCAAGTCGGCCGTTCCGACGCCGAACGAAGCCTCCTGCGACCGGATCATGGGTCATTTCGACCGCATCCGTCACGCCAATGGCGGCACGCCGACCGCGCAGCTTCGCGAAAAGATGCAGCGGGCGATGCAGGAAGACGCGGCTGTCTTCCGCACCCAGGAAAGCCTGGAGCAGGGCTGCCAGCGCCTGACGCAGATCTGGGGCGAGATGGCCGACCTCAAGGTCACCGACCGCTCGATGGTCTGGAACTCCGACCTGGTGGAGACGCTGGAGCTGGAGAACCTGATGGCCAACGCCATCACCACGGTCTACGGCGCCGAGGCGCGTAAGGAGAGCCGTGGCGCCCATGCCCGCGAGGACTACAAGGACGGTCCCATGGGCGGTCGCGACGACGAGAACTGGCGCAAGCACACGCTTGCCTGGGTCGACGAGGCCGGCAAGGTGACGCTCAAGTATCGTCCGGTGATCACCGAGCCGCTGACCACCTACGAGGAAGGCGGCATCGACCCGAAGAAGATCGCGCCGAAGGCGCGCGTCTACTGATGGAGACCGCGCACCGGCCGGGCCTTGAAGGCCTTGCCGGTGTGCCTGGAGCCCTGCGGACATGACGGCGGCAGCCACCCTTGTCGATACGACCTCTCCCTTCGGGACCTACAGGACCCGGGGACTGGCACGTTTCGCGTGGCGGCTTGCCGACTGGCACGATCTCGCGCCGGCGCTGCGCAAGAAGCTAAGGGCGGTTGTCGCCCGCCTCTTCGCCGGGCCGTTCGATACCGAGGTCGAGGGGCTCCGTTTCCGGCTTTATCCCGGCTCCAACTACGACGACCGCAAGATTCTGGCACGCCAGCGTCTGCCGGAGCGGGCCGAGCGGCGCTTCCTTGCCGCCCACCTGCACGAGGGCACGGTCTTCGTCGATGTCGGAGCCAATGTCGGCAGCTACAGCCTTGCCGCCGCGCGTTGCGGAGCCACCGTTCTGGCGGTGGAGGCCAATCCCGAGACGGCCGGACGCCTTGCGTTCAACATTGCCGCGAACGGACTGGCCGACATCGACGTGGCGACGGTGGCGGTCGGGGAAGGCTGCGGCACGATGGATCTGTGGAGCGAGCCGAGCAATTGCGGCTTTGCGACCCTGGTGCCGGAACTGACGGAAGAATGGCAGGGCGACTGGCGTGCGCGCCAGGTCCGCGTGCAGCCGCTGGCGGAGATCCTTACAGGCTACGGTGTGAAACGCGTCGACGTGTTGAAGGTCGATGTCGAGGGATACGAGGACAGGGTCCTGCTGCCCTATATCAGGGCGACGGAGCCGAGCGATCATCCCGGCGCGATCCTGCTGGAAACCAACTGCCGCGAGCACTGGCAGGAAGACTGTCTCGCCGTGCTCGCCACCTTCGGCTATCTCGCCGAAGGCGAAACGGAAGACAATGTGCTGCTGAGGCGGTTTGCCTGAGCGGCTGGAAACTTGAACGGAATGGATGGCCGGCCCGATCCGGCCGACCGAAACGCGGAGCGACGAGACATGGTACAGCTGACGCTTCCCAAGAACTCCCAGGTGACCCAGGGCAAGGTCTGGGACAAGCCGGCCGGCGCCACCAACCTGCGGGAATACCGCATCTATCGCTGGAACCCGGATGACGGCCGCAACCCGCGCGTCGACACCTATTTCGTCGATCTCGACGATTGCGGACCGATGGTTCTGGACGGGCTCATCTATATCAAGAACAACATCGATCCGACGCTGACCTTCCGTCGGTCCTGCCGCGAGGGCATCTGCGGGTCCTGCGCGATGAACATCGACGGGACCAATACGCTGGCCTGTACCCGCGGCATGGAGGAGATCGGCGACGGCCCGGTGAAGATCTATCCGCTGCCGCACATGCCGGTGGTGAAGGATCTCGTGCCGGACCTGACGCGCTTCTACGCCCAGCACCGCTCCATCGAGCCCTGGCTGCAGACGACGACGCCGGCGCCGGAGAAGGAGTGGCGCCAGAGCCACGAGGACCGCGCCAAGCTCGACGGCCTCTACGAGTGCATCCTGTGCGCCTGCTGCTCGACCTCGTGCCCGAGCTACTGGTGGAACGGCGACCGCTATCTCGGCCCGGCTGTGCTGCTGCAGGCCTATCGCTGGCTGATCGACAGCCGCGACGAGGCGACCGGCGAGCGCCTCGACAACCTCGAGGATCCGTTCCGCCTCTATCGCTGCCACACGATCATGAACTGCAGCCAGGCCTGTCCGAAGGGGCTGAATCCGGCCAAGGCGATCGCCGAGATCAAGAAGATGATGGTCGAGCGCCGCGTCTGACGCGCTCGCCTGTCAGATTTCACTGCTTTTCGAAAGGCCGTCCGGAGCGATCCGGGCGGCCTTTTTGCATGTCTCAGCTCCAGACCGGACTGGTGAAGATCGCGATGCTGGAGAGGAAGCCGACAGCCCAGGCGAGCGAGCGGGGCGTTGCCCTGTCGGTCCAGTAGCAGAAGATGAAGATCAGCCGCGCACCGATGAACAGGCCGGCCAGCCGGTCGATCCACTCGGCATTCCCGCCCTGCCAAAGCCCGACGATGACCGCGGCGGCGAACAATGGCAGGGCCTCGAAGCCGTTCGCCTGTGCCGCGGCGGCGCGAGCGCGGAACCCATCCTTCCAGTAGTCCGGATCCCGGGGGCGGGCATTGTCGAAGTCCTTCGACAACTTGCCTGGAAAGGCGGAAAGGATCGGCAGCACGGCGGCAGCAAGAATGCACCAGATGGCGAAGGGCATGGACGGCGTTCCGGTTTTTGAGCTTTTGCAAGAGGTGACCGGATGCCGCCGGAGGGTCAAGCGGGAAGCACCGAACGGTTGATCCAGCGCAAGGAGGCGGAATTCGGACTCCGCTAGTTTTGTCGCACTGAAACCAGCATGGGATCTCGAACCATGGCCGTGAGCGACTGGAGTGCCTTTCTCGAACAGACGGATCGCCGGATGGGCGACCTGCGCAGCGGTATGCCGGGCGTTGCAAAGGGTTTCCATGGGATCGCAAAAGCGGCCATCGGACCGGGAGCGCTCGATTCCAAGACCAAGGAGCTGATTGCGCTGGCGATCGGCATTGCAGCGCGCTGCGACGGGTGTCTTGCGTATCACGCCAAGGCGGCCGCCAAATATGGCGCGACCCGCGAGGAAGTGATCGAGGCGATCGGCGTTGCCGTCTATATGGGCGGCGGGCCCTCGATGATCTACGGGGCCGAGGCGCTGGCGGCATTCGACGCCCTTGCGTAACTTGCTGGGGGTTGCGCGAAGGGAGGATGTACGCCTTCCGATTGCCGTGATTTCGCCCTGTACTGTCTCCCTGCCCGTCATATTCGCGTTTCCGATCTTCCGTATCACCTGCGCGGGGGCAGAAACGCGATTCGCTTTCACCGTCGAGTCGCAGGTCCGGCGGTGGAAACCGGTGCGCGCAATTCCCATCTGCGGTTGCGGGTGGGGCTTGCGTGCAGCAAGGAGTGACGATGACTGTGAATGTCCTGTTCCTGTGCGACGACAACGCCAGACTCGGTCCGATGGCCGAGGCCTATCTCAACGCAGATGACGGACGCAGCATTCGGGCATTTTCCGCAGGCCTGTCTCCGGCTCCGCGCCTAGCCGAGGGCGTGGAGCGTGTTCTGGCTGCGCACGGGCTGGCGAGCGAGGGCCTGCAGCCGAAAAGCTGGCAGCTCTTCGTGCTGCCCCACGCGCCGATTCCCGATGTCGTCGTCGGCCTCAGTGCGGCGGCGCTGGGCGCGACGCGCCGGGTCTGGCCGACCCATGCCCGGCTGCTCGACTGGCATGTCGGCCCGCATACCTCGCGGCTGGTCGGCCGCGATGCGCTGCGCGATGCCTTTCACGAGCTGCGGCGGCGCATCAACCTTGCCCTTGAGGAGGGGCTCTTTCGGCCGGTCGCCCTGCGCCGCATCGCGTGAGAGTGCCGAAGGCGGCCTAGCCTCCCAGCGGCCTGCGCGGGCCGTCCGTCAACGCGCTGATCAATCCGAACATGTCGGCAAGCCCTTCGCGCACGAGGCTGAATGCGGAAAAGCTGCGCGGCTCGATCCGGCCGACGATGTCGCCCATCTCGAAGGTCAGGTCTGCCGTGAACTTGCGGGCGAGTTGCTGCATGGCCCGGTTGGTGGCAAGGCAGTTCATGTAGATGTGCTTGCAGCCGCGGTTGCGCGCTGCGATCAGCGTCAGCTCCATCAACCGCGTACCGATGCCGGCCTGCTGGCAGTTCTGCTCGACGGAGAAGGCAGCCTCGGCATTGACGCCGTCCTCGAAGGGGCGCAGTTCCGCTACCGCGCGTAGCAGCCCGCCCGCGAAGTAGCCGTGGATGACCGTGCCCAGGGTGAAGCTGGTATCGGCATAACACCGCAGGAAGGCGTCGCTTGCCGGCATGGCGAAGCGGGCCCGGCGGGCGGTCGGATCGAGACGGAGGAGATGATCGCGAAACTGCGCGATATCGTTATAGGTCAGCTTTCTGTAATAGCCGGTTGCCGGCTTTTCGGTTTGAGACGACATGCGATGCTCCTGATGAGGACAGCACCGCTCCTCGGGTCTCCCCAGACCTTGCGATTTTTATAGAGAGGGTTCGAGGCGAATTCGTGACCGCGGTGATCGCGGCCCATCCTGCTCGGTCGGGCCATGATTTGGACCAATTGCCCGCCCATTGAAGGCGCGTCAACCATTTGGTCACCAAAACCGACAAGAATCGGGCGGACCTGCGATATTCGGTTGCGCCGAGGGATCGTCGCGTCCGCGACAGGAGTTGGGATGTCCAGGCAGGGCGCGGCTGCGCGAACCGCCTGTCGCATCGCGCATCTGAGAACCGACCGTCCAAAGCATAGAACGAGCAAGGACAGACACATCATGACCCGTTCCTCCCGGTATGGCGCGCCTCTGATCGTTGCGCTCAGTCTGACCGTGGCACTCGCTGGCTGTCAGCGCCTGGGATACGGAAGCCGGAGCGCTCCGCTTCCGGCCACCCCAACCGCGCCCGTCGCGAGTCAGTCCCTCGAGCCGCTGCAGCCGGTGTCGCCGACGCTCGGTCCGGACGGCCAGCCGATTCAGAGCGCCCCGCTCGATGGGACGCAAACGGATGTCGCTGCGGTCGACCCCTCCGCCGGTACGGCCCCGAGCGGCCCGCCCGCCGGTGCGCGCGAGATCGGCCGCAGCGACATGCTCGGCGGCTGGTCCATTGCGTCGGGCGCCGACAACTGCAAGCTCTTCATGACGCTGACCACGTGGAGCGGCGGCTATCGCGCCAACTCCCGCGGCTGTGCCTCGCCGCAGATGCAGACCATCTCGGCCTGGGACCTGCAGGGCAAGCAGGTGCTACTGAAGGATGCCAGCGGCGCGACCGTGGCCGAACTTTATGCGACCGGTGCCGAGAACTTCGCAGGCCGCACGACCTCCGGTGCGCCGATCCAGGTCTATCGGTAAGGGCCTGACACCTGTGGGCTTAGGTCGGCGAGCAGAAGGGGGCGAGGCGATGTCGGTGTGGCCGATCCTGGAAGACAGTGAACTTTCTCCCCGCGCCGCCGCGGTGATCGCGGATATCCGCGCCACCCGGAACACGGATTTCATCAATAATTTCTGGCGTGTCCTTGCCAATGATCCGGCGCTGCTGGAGCGGACTTGGGCCAGCCTGAAGGACGTGATGGCGCCGGGCGCCCTCGATCCTCTGGTCAAGGAAATGCTCTACGTGGCGGTATCGATCGCCAATGGCTGCGAATATTGCATTCGCTCGCATACGACAGCAGCCCGTGCCAAGGGCATGAGCGAGGCGCAACTCGGCGAGCTTCTGGCTGTCGTCGGCATGGCCAGCGAGACCAACCGTCTGGCGACCGGCCTGCAAGTGCCGGTCGACGAGGCCTTTCTCCCGAAAAAGTAGGCCTGCTCGGCAAGCGGGGTCCTCGGCGCTTGCTCTTGTCCGCATGCTCGGGCTATCCAGCGAGGCGGAGGCAACCTGCGGGCAACGGTTGCATTTTCCGGGACCCGGCCCCGGGAACCCGGTTCTTTCAAGGGCTTGATGATGGCTGCGACGCACCCGGCAGAACGGACGATCCCGATCGCGCATACGGTCACCGGACGCTACGACGCGCTGGTCGAGGCCGGAGAAATCGAGAGGGATCCGGCCCAGACCGAGGTCGCGGCCCTGCTCGACCGTCTCAACACGATTCTCGCCGAGACCGGCCCCGCCTCCAAGAAGAGCGCGCTCGGCTGGCTCTTCGGCAAGCGCGGCGCTGCCAGGGACCCGGTCAAGGGGCTATACGTCTGGGGCAAGGTGGGCCGCGGCAAGACCATGCTGATGGACCTGTTCTTCGACATCGCGGTGATGAAGAAGAAGCGTCGGGTACATTTCCACGAGTTCATGGCCGATGTGCACGAGCGGGTGCATGCGGTGCGCGCCGCGATCCGCGACGGCAGCATCGCCGGAGACGATCCGATCCCGCCGGTTGCGGCGGACCTTGCCGCCGACACCCGTCTCCTGTGCTTCGACGAGTTCGCCGTCACAGACATTGCCGATGCGATGATCCTAGGCCGGCTGTTCACGCGCCTGTTCGAACTGGGCGTCGTCGTGGTGGCCACGTCGAACGTCGCGCCCGACGATCTCTATCGCGACGGACTGAACCGCGGCCATTTCCTCGGTTTCGTGGAGTTGCTCAAGACCCGGGTCGATGTGGTCTGCCTCGATGCGCGCACGGATTACCGCCTGGAGAAGCTCGCCGGCGCCCCGCTCTATCTGTCGCCGCTCGGGCCCGAAGCGGACCGTGCGGTCGACGACCTCTGGCGCAAGCTCACCCACGGTCTGCCCGCGCATGAAGAGGTGCTGGAGATGAAGGGGCGCAAGATTCCGGTCTCGCGCACGGCCGCCGGCGTCGCCCGCTTCACGTTTGCGGAACTGTGCGAGAAGCCGCTGGGTGCGGCGGACTATCAGCGCCTGGCTCTCTCCTATCACACCTTCATCGTCGAAGGCGTGCCGGTGATGGACCTGCCCCAGCGCAATGCGGCCAAGCGTTTCATCAATCTGGTGGATACGCTCTACAACAACCGCAACAAGCTGATCGTATCCGCCGAGGCCGAGCCGGACGGCCTCTACATTGCCACATCGGGGACGGAATCCTTCGAGTTCCAGCGCACGGTCTCGCGCCTTGTCGAGATGCGGTCGCAGGCCTGGCTGAGCGATCCGGCCTGAGGAAAACCGGTGCCGCATCCAGCCCCGTCCGCGCGCCTCTATTCCTTCGATTAGCTTGCACCCTCGCGCCAAAGGGTTTAGTGCCATGCGCGACCGTTGAGAACGGCCAATGCTCCATTTTACGTAAAGGGAAGCAACAGGATATGGCTCGGAACAAGATCGCTCTGATCGGCTCGGGACAGATTGGCGGCACGCTCGCCCACCTCGCCGGCCTGAAGGAACTCGGCGACATCGTCCTCTTCGACATCGCCGAAGGTACCCCCCAGGGCAAGGCGCTCGACCTTGCCGAATCCTCCCCGGTTGACGGCTTCGATGCCAAGCTCTCGGGCGCCAACTCCTACGAGGCGATCGCCGGTGCCGACGTCGTCATCGTCACCGCCGGCGTCCCGCGCAAGCCCGGCATGAGCCGCGACGACCTGCTCGAGATCAACCTGAAGGTGATGGAGCAGGTGGGCGCGGGTATCAAGGCGCATGCGCCGGACGCTTTCGTCATCTGCATCACCAACCCGCTCGACGCGATGGTCTGGGCCCTGCAGAAGTTCTCCGGCCTTCCGGCGAACAAGGTCGTCGGCATGGCCGGCGTGCTGGACTCCGCCCGCTTCCGCTACTTCCTTGCCGAGGAGTTCAACGTCTCCGTCGAGGACGTGACCGCCTTCGTGCTGGGCGGCCACGGCGACACGATGGTGCCGCTGACCCGCTACTCGACCGTCGCCGGCATCCCGCTTCCGGACCTCGTCAAGATGGGCTGGTGCACCGCCGAGCGTCTCGAGGAGATCGTCCAGCGCACCCGTGACGGCGGCGCCGAGATCGTCGGCCTGCTGAAGACCGGCTCGGCCTTCTACGCTCCGGCCTCCTCGGCCATCGCCATGGCCGAGAGCTACCTCAAGGACAAGAAGCGCGTGCTGCCCTGCGCCGCGCATCTGACCGGCCAGTACGGCCTCAACGACACCTATGTGGGCGTTCCGGTCGTGATCGGCGCCGACGGTGTCGAGCGCATCATCGAGATCTCTCTCGAGGGCGAGGAACAGGCCAACTTCGACAAGTCCGTCGCGTCTGTCGACGGCCTGGTCGAGGCCTGCAAGAAGATCCAGCCGGCGCTTGCCTGAGGACAGTTTCACGGGAGGCCGCTGGCCTCCCGTCTCGCATCGGGCGAGCTCTGTCAAAACCATCCGGGGATAGACACATGAACATCCACGAATACCAGGCCAAAGAGGTTCTCAAGGCCTACGGCGCGCCGGTCGCCAAGGGCGTGGCCATCTTCTCGGCCGACGAGGCCGAGGCCGCCGCCAAGCAGCTTCCCGGCCCGCTCTGGGTCGTGAAGTCCCAGATCCATGCCGGCGGTCGCGGCAAGGGCAAGTTCAAGGAACTCGGCCCCGACGCAAAGGGCGGCGTTCGTCTCGCCTTCTCGCTGGACGAGGTGAAGTCGCACGCGGCCGAAATGCTCGGCAACACGCTGGTGACCAAGCAGACCGGCGCGGCCGGCAAGGTCGTCAACCGCCTCTATATCGAGGACGGTGCCGACATCGAGCGCGAGCTCTATCTCTCCATTCTCGTCGACCGCACCGTCGGCCGTCCGGCCTTCGTCGTCTCGACCGAGGGCGGCATGGACATCGAGGCCGTCGCCGAGGAGACGCCGGAGAAGATCCACACGCTCCCGATCGACCCGGACACGGGCGTGACCGCGGCCGATGCGGCCAAGCTCTGCGATGCGCTGGAGCTGACCGGTGCGGCGCGCGAGGACGGCATGAAGCTGTTCCCGATCCTGCACAAGGCCTTCGTCGAGAAGGACATGAGCCTGCTCGAGGTCAACCCGCTGATCGTCATGAAGGACGGTCGCCTGCGGGTACTCGACGCCAAGGTCTCCTTCGACGGCAACGCCCTGTTCCGCCACCCGGAGATCGTCGAGCTTCGCGACATCACCGAGGAGGACGAGAAGGAAATCGAGGCCTCCAAGCACGACCTCGCCTATGTGGCCCTCGACGGCGACATCGGCTGCATGGTCAACGGCGCGGGCCTTGCCATGGCGACCATGGATATCATCAAGCTCTACGGCGCCGAGCCGGCGAACTTCCTTGATGTCGGCGGTGGCGCCTCCAAGGAGAAGGTCACGGCCGCGTTCAAGATCATCACCTCCGATCCGAACGTGAAGGGCATCCTGGTCAACATCTTCGGCGGCATCATGCGCTGCGACGTGATCGCGGAAGGCGTGCTGGCGGCGGTGAAGGAAGTCGGCCTCCAGGTGCCGCTCGTCGTTCGCCTCGAGGGCACCAATGTCGAACTCGGCAAGAAGATCATTTCCGAAAGCGGTCTCAACGTGATCGCCGCCGATGATCTCGACGACGCCGCGCAGAAGATCGTCAAGGCCGTGAAGGAGGCCGCGTGATGTCCATTCTCGTCAACAAAGACACCAAGGTCATCGTCCAGGGCCTGACCGGCAAGACCGGTACGTTCCACACGGAGCAGGCCCTGGCCTATTACGGCACCAAGATGGTCGCCGGCGTGCACCCCAAGAAGGGTGGCGAAAGCTGGACTTCGGGGGTTGATGCGGCCGCCTCGCTGCCGATCTTCGCCGGCGTCGGCGAAGCCCGGGAAGCGACCGGCGCCGATGCGTCGGTGATCTACGTTCCGCCGGCAGGTGCCGGTGCCGCGATCATCGAGGCGATCGAGGCGGAAGTGCCGCTTATCGTCTGCATCACCGAAGGCATCCCGGTCGCCGACATGGTCAAGGTCAAGGCCCGGCTGGAGAAGTCCAAGTCGCGCCTGCTCGGCCCGAACTGCCCGGGCGTCCTGACGCCGGAAGAGTGCAAGATCGGCATCATGCCAGGCTCCATCTTCAAGAAGGGCTCTGTCGGCGTCGTCTCGCGCTCCGGCACGCTCACCTATGAGGCGGTGTTCCAGACCTCGAACGCCGGCCTCGGCCAGACCACGGCCGTCGGCATCGGCGGCGATCCGGTCAAGGGCACCGAGTTCATCGACGTCCTGGAGATGTTCCTTGCCGACGAGGCGACCAAGTCGATCATCATGATCGGCGAGATCGGCGGTTCGGCCGAGGAAGAGGCTGCCCAGTTCCTCAAGGACGAGGCCAAGAAGGGCCGCAGCAAGCCGATGGCCGGCTTCATCGCGGGCCGTACGGCGCCTCCGGGTCGCACCATGGGCCATGCCGGCGCCGTCATCTCCGGCGGCAAGGGCGGAGCCGAGGACAAGATCGCGGCGATGGAAGAGGCGGGCATCCGCGTTTCCCCGTCGCCGGCCAAGCTCGGCGAGACCCTGCTCGAGGTTCTCAAGGGCTGAATTTTCCGCGATTACCGGTTTTTTACCGAGTTCGCAGCCACATATGGGGCACGGGAGCTTCCCTCAAGGAAGTTTCCCGTGTACCGCTTTGAACAGGAGCGGCGCGGGACACGCATCGCGCTGCTTCATCCCACATCCGTTTAACGGGGCGCTGCGTGAAAGGGCTCCCCTCAAGAGGCGGGCGGGGGCAACCTCGCTATAGTGATGGCTCGGCAGGACGCGAACAATGCCTTCGCGATGACGTCGTTTCTCTACGGCGGCAACGCAGCGTATATCGAAGATCTCTACGCGCGATACAAGGAAAACCCTGGCTCTCTCGACGAGACGTGGCGCGACTTCTTCTCCAACCTGGCTGACGAAAAGGCCGACGTGCTCAAGGAGGCGCGCGGTGCCTCCTGGAAGCGTGCCGACTGGCCGCTTGCGGCGAACGGCGATCTGGTCAATGCCTTCGACGGCAACTGGGCGCCGGTGGAGAAGGCGATCGGCAACAAGCTGAAGGCAAAGGCGGAGGAGAAGGGCACGACCCTGACCGATGCCGACGTCCAGCAGCAGACGCGCGATTCCGTGCGCGCGCTGATGATGATCCGCGCCTATCGCATGCGCGGTCACCTGCACGCCGACCTCGATCCGCTGAACCTGAAGGAACAGGTGGATCACGAGGAACTGCATCCCTCCTCCTACGGGTTCACCGAGGCCGACTGGGACCGCAAGATCTTCATCGACTACATGCTGGGCCTCGAGTTCGCGACGCTTCGCGAAATGCTCGAGATCCTCAAGCGCACCTATTGCTCGACGCTCGGCGTCGAGTTCATGCACATCTCCAATCCGGCGGAGAAGGCGTGGATCCAGGAGCGCATCGAGGGGCCGGACAAGGAGATCGAGTTCACGCCCAAGGGGAAGAAGGCGATCCTCAACAAGCTGATCGAGGCCGAGGGCTTCGAGAAGTTCCTCGACGTCAAGTATACCGGCACAAAGCGCTTCGGTCTCGACGGCGGCGAGGCCCTGCTGCCCGCGCTGGAGCAGATCATCAAGCGCGGCGGCGCGCTCGGCGTGCAGGAGATCGTCTTCGGCATGGCCCATCGTGGCCGCCTCAACGTGCTGTCCCAAGTCATGGGCAAGCCGCTGCGCGCGATCTTCCATGAGTTCAAGGGCGGGTCGTTCACCCCCGACGACGTGGAAGGCTCCGGCGACGTCAAGTATCACCTCGGCGCCTCCTCCGACCGCGAGTTCGACGGCAACAAGGTCCACCTGTCGCTGACCGCCAACCCCTCGCACCTGGAGATCGTCGATCCGGTGGTGCTCGGCAAGGCGCGCGCCAAGCAGGACCAGCTGTCGGCCGTAAACGGCCGCTGGGTCGAGACGACCGAAGTCGACCGGTCCAAGGTCCTGCCGCTGCTGCTGCACGGCGATGCCGCCTTTGCCGGCCAGGGCGTGGTCGCCGAGTGCTTCGGCCTGTCCGCGCTGCGCGGCCACCGGACCGGCGGCTCGATCCACTTCATCATCAACAACCAGATCGGCTTCACGACGAACCCGCGCTTCTCGCGCTCCTCGCCGTACCCGTCCGATGTGGCGAAGATGATCGAGTCGCCGATCTTCCACGTGAACGGCGACGATCCGGAAGCGGTGGTCTATGCGGCGAAGGTGGCGACGGAGTTCCGTCAGCTCTTCGGCAAGCCGGTGGTGATCGACATGATCTGCTACCGCCGCTTCGGCCATAACGAGTCCGACGAGCCGGCGTTCACCCAGCCGATCATGTATCGCAAGATCCGCAGCCATCCGACGACGCTGCAGATCTATGCCGAGAAGCTGATCAAGGAAGGCGTCATCACCGCCGACGAGCTCGAGGGGATGCGCACCGAGATGCGTGCCCGTCTCGACCAGGAGTTCGAGGCGGGGCAGGCCTACAAGCCGAACAAGGCCGACTGGCTGGACGGCAAGTGGTCGGGCCTGAAGCAGGCGCAGGATCTCGACGATCCCCGCCGCGGCCAGACCGCAGTGCCGATGGACGACCTGAAGCTTGTCGGCAAGGCCCTGACGGGCGTGCCGGACGGCTTCAACGTCCACCGCACGATCCGCCGCTTCCTCGACAACCGCGAGAAGATGTTCGAGACCGGCGAGGGGATCGACTGGGCAACGGCAGAGGCGCTTGCCTTCGGCACGCTGCTGTTGGAAGGCCATGCCGTCCGCTTGTCGGGCCAGGACTGCGAGCGTGGCACGTTCTCGCAGCGCCACTCGGTGCTCTACGATCAGGAAGACGAGCAGCGCTACATCCCGCTCAACAACCTGCGTAAGGATCAGGCTCGCTACGAGGTCATCAACTCGATGCTCTCGGAAGAGGCCGTGCTCGGCTTCGAATACGGCTATACGCTGACCGAGCCGAACGCCCTGACGCTTTGGGAAGCCCAGTTCGGCGACTTCGCCAACGGCGCGCAGGTGGTCTTCGACCAGTTTCTGTCCTCCGGCGAGCGCAAGTGGCTTCGCATGTCGGGCCTCGTCTGCCTGCTGCCGCACGGCTACGAGGGCCAGGGGCCGGAGCACTCCTCCGCCCGCCTGGAGCGCTTCCTGCAGATGTGCGCGGAAGACAACATGCAGGTCGCCAACTGCACGACGCCGGCGAACTATTTCCACATCCTGCGCCGGCAGCTGAAGCGCGACTTCCGCAAGCCGCTGATCCTGATGACGCCGAAGTCGCTGCTGCGCCACAAGCGCGTAGTCAGTCGCCTCGACGAGTTCTCGGACGGCTCGGCGTTCCACCGGCTTCTGTGGGACGATGCGCAGCTGGAGGGCTACAGCGACATCAAGCTGAAGCCGGACGACAAGATCCGCCGCGTGGTCCTGTGTTCGGGCAAGGTCTATTACGACCTGTTCGAGGAGCGCGAGAAGCGCGGGATCGACGACGTCTATCTCCTGCGTGTGGAACAGCTCTATCCGTTCCCGACCAAGGCGCTCGTCTCCGAACTGTCGCGGTTCAAGGATGCGGATTTCGTCTGGTGCCAGGAAGAGCCGAAGAACATGGGCTCCTGGTTCTTCGTGCAGTCCTACCTCGAGTGGGTGCTGAGCCAGATCGACGCCAAGCATCCGCGGCCGCGCTATGTCGGCCGTGCAGCGTCCGCTGCAACGGCCACCGGCCTGATGTCCAAGCACATGGCGCAGCTGCAGGCCTTCCTCGACGAGGCCTTCGCCGACTAGCCCTTGCGGCTCCCGGACGAGGGTCCGGGAGCCGGCCTATTCCCGGCTCCTCGCGTGCCGGAAACGCAAGACTCCATCGCTAGCGCGGGGAACCGAAGGCGGCTCCGTGCAGCCACCGGATGAAAGAGATTTTGATCATGGCGACCGAAATTCGAGTGCCCACCCTCGGAGAATCCGTGACCGAGGCGACCATCGCCCAGTGGTTCAAGAAGCCCGGCGACAAGGTGAACGCGGACGAGCCTATCGTCGAGCTGGAGACGGACAAGGTGACCGTCGAGGTTCCGGCCCCGGCCTCCGGCACGCTGACCGACATCCTGGTCAAGGAAGGCGACACCGTCGAGGTCGGCGCCCTGCTGGGACAGATTTCCGAAGGCGCCGGTGCGGCGGCTGCCTCGCCCGCCAAGGCCTCCGCACCGAAGGCGGAGAGTGCCAAGTCCGCTCCTGCCGCCGCCTCCGCTTCGGCCGAGACCGTCGACGTGGTGGTGCCGTCGGCCGGCGAGAGCGTCACGGAAGCGGATGTCGGCGAGTGGTTCGTCAAGGTCGGCGACCAGGTCAAGGCCGACGACGTGCTCGTCGAGTTGGAGACCGACAAAGCCGCCCAGGAGATCCCGGCACCGGTGTCCGGCACCGTGGTGGAGATTTCCGCCAAGACCGGCGACACCGTCACCCCCGGCCAGTTGCTGCTGAAGATCGCCGTCGGTGCGGGGGCTGCGGCCCCGGCGAAGGCGCCTGCTGCCGAGGCGCAGGCCCCGGCCGCTTCGGCCGGCACCGACATGCCGCCGGCGCCCTCCGCTGCCAAGATGATGGCGGAGAAGGGCATTGCCGCCGACCAGGTTGCCGGTTCCGGCAAGCGCGGCCAGGTGCTGAAGGGCGATGTCATCGCCGCCGTCGCCACCGGCATGACGCAGCAGTCCTCCGCCTCTGCAGCCCCGGCTGCCGCGCGTGCGCCCTCGGTTGCCGAGGATGCGGCTCGCGAGGAGCGGGTGCGCATGACGAAGCTGCGCCAGACCATCGCCCGCCGTCTGAAGGATGCGCAGAACACCGCCGCCATGCTGACCACCTACAACGAGGTGGACATGGGGCCGGTGATGGAGCTGCGCTCCAGCTATAAGGACCTGTTCGAGAAGAAGCACGGCGTGAAGCTGGGCTTCATGGGCTTCTTCACCAAGGCGGTCTGCCATGCGCTGAAGGAGATCCCGGCGGTCAATGCCGAGATCGACGGCACCGACATCATCTACAAGAACTACTGCCATGTCGGCGTCGCCGTCGGCACCGACAAGGGTCTGGTGGTTCCGGTCGTGCGCGATGCCGACCAGATGTCGATCGCCGAGATCGAGAAGAAGATCGCCGAACTCGGCCGCAAGGCGCGTGACGGCAAGCTTGGCATGGACGAGATGCAGGGCGGTACCTTCACCATCTCCAATGGCGGCGTCTATGGCTCGCTGATGTCCTCGCCGATCCTCAATGCCCCGCAGTCGGGCATTCTCGGCATGCACAAGATCCAGGAGCGGCCGATGGTCGTGAACGGTCAGATCGTGGCGCGGCCGATGATGTATCTGGCCCTGTCCTACGATCACCGGATCGTCGACGGCAAGGAAGCAGTGACCTTCCTCGTCCGCGTCAAGGAGAGCCTCGAGGACATTCAGCGCCTCGTCCTCGACCTCTGATAACAGGAATGCGGTGCCGGGCGGATGTCTGCCCGGCACCGGTTTCTCCGCCGTCGCGGCACCGGCCGCAGGCGGCGTATCGGCGAGCCGGCCCTTTGCGTCCCGAAGCCGGGACAGGGGCGCGGCGAGGTCCAGCGGAGGCGGAGGATGAGCGGGACGATCCGGCGGTTGCAGGAGAACTGGGTCTATGGCGGCGTGCTGTCCGGCATGGTGCTGCTGGCCCTTGCTCCCTTGCTGACGGCCGGCTGGACACTGGGCGAACGCCTCGTGTTTCTGGCACTTCCCGTCTACATGCTGCACCAGTTCGAAGAGCATGACGGCGACCGGTTTCGCGCCTTCGTCAACGAGGTGGTCGGCAAGGGCCGCGAGGTGCTGAGCGTGCCGACCGTCTTCATCGTCAACGTCGCCGGTGTGTGGGGCGTGATGGTGCTGACGATCTGGCTCATGCGGGGCATCGCCAGCGGCTGGGGGCTCATCGGCGTCTACCTGCTGCTCGTCAACGCCATGCTGCATGTCGTCCAGGGAGTGGCTCTGCGCAGGAGCAATCCCGGCCTGTGGACCGCGGTCCTGCTTTTCCTGCCGCTCGGGATATGGGCCTTCGTGCAGATCGCTGCGACTGCGGGAGTTGTCCAGCACGCCGTGTCCCTTGTCGTCGTTCTCGCGCTGCATGGCGCCATCGTCGCCACTGTCCGGCGGCGCCTCGCAGCCAGTTGAGGGAGATTTCCATGGGGCTGGACTTCCTGCTCACCGCTGTCGTCGTCGTTCTCGTTCCCGGAACCGGTGTGGTCTACACGGTGGCGACCGGCCTGGCACGCGGGCGGATTCCCGGCATCGTTGCCGCTTTCGGCTGCACGCTCGGCATTCTGCCGGCGCTGATTGCGGCAACCTTCGGCCTTGCCGCGCTGCTGCATGCGAGCGCTCTGGCCTTTCAGGTGCTGAAATATGCCGGCGCCGCCTATCTCTTCTATCTGGCCTGGCAGGCCTTCCGCGAGGCCGGGCCGCTGGCCTTCGACCGGCAGTCGGCGACCGCCGATCTCGTCGCGGTGGCCCGGACCGGGTTCCTGATCAACGTGCTGAACCCGAAACTGTCGCTGTTCTTCCTTGCCTTCCTGCCGCAGTTCATCGTGCCGGGCGAGGGAGCCGTGTCCCTGCAGATCCTGTCCATGGGCGGCGTGTTCATGGCGCTGACACTGGTCGTGTTCATCGGCTACGGCGTCTTTGCCGCCGCGCTCGGCGCCCGCATCCTGCGTAGCCGGCAGGTCATGACCTGGATGAGCCGGACGGTCGCGCTCGCCTTCGCGGGCTTCGGCGCCAGGCTCGCCCTCGCCGATCGCTGACCCCGTGCCGCAGTCGCCCTCAACGGAGATGCCCATGACCGAACCCCGGATCGAAAACGTCGTAATCGTGACAGGCGGCAGCCGCGGCATCGGCGCGGCGGCGGCGTTGCGACTCGCGCAGCCGGGCACCACGGTTCTTGTGACCTACGTGTCGAGCCCGGAGCGGGCAGGGGAGGTCGTCTCGCAGATCGAGGCCGGGGGCGGCCGTGCGGTGGCGCTGCAGGCGGATGTCGCGAGCGAAGACGATTGCCTGCGAACCTTTGCCGAGGCCGATCGGATCGGCCGGCTGACCGGCCTTGTGAACAATGCCGGAGTGGTCGACGTCGCCGCACGGCTGACGGACATGTCTTTCGCGCGGCTGCGGCGCATCTTCGACATCAACGTGCTCGGCACGATTCTGTGCGCCCGCGAGGCCGTGCGGCGGATGTCGACGGCCCATGGCGGCCAGGGCGGGGCCATCGTCAACGTGTCGTCGGCCTCGGCCAAGATCGGCTCGCCGGCGCAATATATCGACTATGCCGCGGCCAAGGGGGCAGTCGACACGTTCACCGTCGGTCTCGCCAAGGAAGTCGCGGCCGAGGGCGTGCGGGTCAACGCCATACGTCCCGGTATCATCGATACGGAGATTCATGCGTCGGGAGGCGACCCCGACCGAGCGCGGCGCGTGGCGGCCGAACTGCCGATGCTGCGCTCCGGGCGGGCCGAGGAATGTGCCGAGGCGATTGCCTGGCTCTTGTCCGACGCCGCCAGCTACACGACCGGCGCAATTCTCGACGTGTCCGGCGGGCGCTCGATCCTGCCCTGACACTGGAACATGGCGGCACGTCCGCCCGAACGAATGAAACAAGAGGCGAATGCTATGTCACAGTTTGATCTCGTCGTCATCGGCACCGGTCCCGGCGGCTATGTCTGCGCCATCAAGGCGGCCCAGCTCGGCCTCAAGGTGGCCGTTGTCGAGAAGCGCGCCACCCATGGCGGCACCTGCCTGAACATCGGCTGCATCCCCTCCAAGGCGATGCTGCACACCTCCGAGCTGTTCGAGGAGGCGGCCGAGCATTTCGAGGACTTCGGCATCAAGATCGGCAAGCCGAAGCTCGATCTCAAGGCGATGATGGGCCACAAGCAGAAGACCATCGACGGCAATGTCAGTGGCATCGAATTCCTGTTCAAGAAGAACAAGGTGACGCCGTTCCACGGAACGGGCCGCATCCTTGCGGCCGGCCGCGTCGAGGTGACCGCCGAGGACGGCTCGAAGCAGGAGATCGAGGCGAAGTCCATCGTCATCGCCACCGGCTCCGACGTGGCCCCGCTGCCCGGCGTCGAGATCGACGAGAAGCAGATCGTCTCCTCCACGGGTGCGCTGGAGCTGGACAAGGTCCCGGGCAAGCTGGTTGTCGTCGGCGCCGGCGTGATCGGCCTGGAACTCGGCTCCGTCTGGCGCCGTCTTGGCTCCGAGGTCACGGTCGTCGAGTTCATGGACAAGATCCTCGGGCCGATGGATGCGGACATTTCCCGCAATTTCCAGCGCATCCTGAAGAAGCAGGGCGTGGAGTTCCACCTGTCCTCCAGGGTCACGGCCGTGGAGAAGACGGGCAAGCAGCTCGTCGTCACGGTCGAGCCGGCCGGCGGCGGCGAGGCGGCTGCCAAGACGCTCGAGGCCGATGTGGTGCTCGTGGCCATCGGCCGCCGACCCTACACCTCGGGCCTCGGCCTCGACGAGGTCGGCGTTGCGCTCGACGAACGCGGCCGGGTCAAAACCGACGGCCACTACCAGACCAACGTGCCGGGCATCTATGCCATCGGCGACGTGATCGCCGGCCCAATGTTGGCCCACAAGGCCGAGGATGAAGGCGTTGCCCTTGCCGAAATACTCGCGGGCCAGGCCGGCCATGTGAACTACGGCGTCATTCCGGGTGTGGTCTATACCAGCCCCGAGGTTGCCGAGGTCGGCAAGAGCGAAGAGGCGCTGAAGGCCGAGGGCGTGTCCTACAAGGTCGGCAAGTTCGCCTTCATCGCCAATGGCCGCGCCAAGGCGACCAACCACACGGAAGGCTTTGTCAAGGTTCTCGCCGATGCGGAGACGGACAAGGTCCTCGGCGTTCACATCATCGGACACGGCGCCGGCGAGATGATTCACGAGGCTGCCGTTCTAATGGAGTTCGGCGGCTCGGCCGAGGATCTGGCGCGCACCTGCCATGCGCACCCGACCATGAGCGAGGCCGTCAAGGAAGCTGCGATGGCGGCCTTCGCCAAGCCGATCCACGCCTGACGGGTGCCTGGCCTGGCGCGGTCGCGCGCCGGAGCGCAGGATGAAAAAGGCCCGCATCGGTTGCCGGTGCGGGCCTTTTGCGTGATCTCGGAAAGCGGCGACCGGCGCCGTCACCCGGGTGATTACTCCGCGGTCTGTGGTGCCGTCTGCGTGGCCGTGTTGTCCGCCACCACCAGCCTCTCGTCGGTCGCTGTGGAGCTCTGCGGAGCCTCGGCGGTCGTCGTCGGCGTCGTCTTCTGCGACACCTTGGACCAGTTGCACTCGGCCATGGCCGGCGTGGTGGAGAAGGCGATGAGGGCGGCAACACCCGTCAGTCCTGCGAGAATGCGCATTCTACTCTCCCTTGCTGGCGGCATGTCGGGACGACACACCTCGGTCTCCTTCCGGCGGGCTTTGTACGGCTGATGCCGGCTGCCGCGAGGGAGACGCTACGGAAAACCTAGTGCGGAACCCGCAATGCGACCAGTTCCGCAGCGTTGAAACTGCGGGATGTTAATCCCGCTCGAGAATCGCTGCGTGAAAACCGTCCTGCACGCCGGGCGTGTGCGACTGGATCTTCACCAGCGCCTCGATGCGGTGGTTCATCGGGAGGATCTCCACTTCGCGGGCGCCGAAAAGGCCTGGAAACCGGGCTAGCAATCGTCCGTTCGTCAGCCGGATGGCATCGGTCCAGCCCCACTTGCAGTCCCGCGGCGCACAGCGCGTGAAAACACGCATCCGGGAGACGATGCGTCCGCCGCTGCAATGGCTTTCGATCTCAATGATGCGGACTTGTTTCATTGCTGCGCGCGGATTGTACCAGCGCCCGGCCTCGGGAATGCGGCAGCGATTTTCGGCCGCGACAGCAATAGGAGCGGTGAGAATCACCGTCAGGATGACGACGAAGGGAATCAGAAGGCTCCACATGTCGGATTCTTGTCCACGGTGGATGCTGCTGCAAGGAAATTCGATGCTGCAATGCGTCGCGGCTCGTGGGCTTGCGGTGACGGTCTCACGCGGGCTTGCGGCTGCGCGGATGGGCGCGGTCGTAGGCGTCCAGCAGCCGCGACGCATCGACTTCCGTGTAGATCTGCGTGGTCGACAGGCTTGCGTGGCCGAGCAGTTCCTGGATGGTTCTCAAGTCGCCGCCGCCCGCAAGCAGATGCGTTGCGAAGGAGTGGCGCAGCGCGTGGGGCGTTGCGCTCTCGGGCAGGCCGAGCGCACGGCGGAGCTTCGCCATCGCCAGCTGCACGATTCGCGCAGCCAGCGGCCCACCGCGCACGCCGAGAAACAGCGGGCCTTCCGGCTGCGGCACGTAGGGACACAGGCGCAGGTAATCTTCCACGGCATCGCAGACGATCGGCAGCACAGGCACGACGCGCTCGCGCCCGCCCTTGCCGACGACCCGCAGGCTCCGCGTGCCGCGGCGCGGTGCCGTTCGGCCGGTCAGCGACAAAGCCTCGGAGATGCGGAGCCCGCAGCCGTAGAGCAGGGTCAGCACGGCGGCATTGCGCGCCGCAACCCAAGGCTCGGCATCGTCCGCCGCATCCGCATCAACGAGCGTCATCGCATCGCCGGCCGATACGGGCTTGGGCAGCGAGCGCTTCTGTCGTGGGGGGCGGATCGCGACGCTCGCGGCGGCATTCACCTCGCCGCGCGTTTCCAGATAGCGCAGGAACGAGCGGATGCCGGCAAGGCCGCGCGCCAGCGTGCGGCTTTCCGCGCCCGTCTGCCGGCGCGAGGCGAGAAAGCCGCGAAAATCGGCCGGACGCAATTCCTTCAGGGCGTCCAGTCCCGGCGGTTCGGCAAGGTGGTTTGTGAGGAAGCGCAGGAACTGGCGGACGTCGCGCTCATAGGCGACCAGCGTCCGGTCGGCAAGGCGCCGCTCCGAACCGAGATGGTCGAGCCAGTCTCCGACGGCGGCGTTCACGTCGGCTCGTGCCGACACCAGCAGGGAATCAGGGGCGCTCATGGGCCGCCAGTCTAGCATGCCTGCGGGCTGATCGAGCGGAGCAGCCGGTCTCCCGGTCGCCCCGCTCGGGATTGGATTACAGGATGCTCTGCCCGGTCTTGGCCCAGTCGGCCAGGAACTGCTCGAGACCTTTGTCGGTCAGCGGATGCTTGACCAGGCTCTTGAGCACGGACGGCGGCACGGTCGCGACATCCGCGCCGACCAGCGCGCATTCGCGCACATGGTTGGCGGTGCGGATCGAGGCCGCCAGTATCTCGGTCTCGAAGCCGTAATTGTCGTAGATGATCCGCATCTCGCGAATGAGGTCCATGCCGTCGATGTTGATGTCGTCCAGCCGACCGATGAACGGCGAGATGAAGGTCGCGCCGGCCTTGGCGGCGAGCAGCGCCTGGTTGGACGAAAAGCACAGGGTGACGTTCACCATGTGGCCGGCATCGGTCAGGGTGCGGCAGGCCTTCAGGCCGTCGAGCGTCAGCGGCAGCTTCACGGCGATGTTGTCGGCGATCTCCGCCAGCGCGCGGCCCTCTGCGATCATCGCATCGGCCTCGGTCGCGGTGACCTCGGCGGAGACGGGGCCCTCGACGATGTCGCAAATCTCTGCAATGACGTCCTTCATCGGGCGTCCGGACTTGAGGATCAGCGACGGATTGGTGGTGACGCCATCGAGCAGGCCGGTCGCGGCGAGATCCCGGATCTCCCCGGTGTCTGCGGTGTCGACGAAGAACTTCATGGCGGCTCTGGCTCCTTACGGGACGGGCTTTTGCGGAGTTTCGGGTCGGCGGGGCATCTGCCTCGCCCGGGCCTGACTGCATACCCTAGGATGGCGCGCGACGACAGTCCCGATTCGCCCGAAGCAGGCCGGATTGCGGGGCAAACGTTCCGCTGGGCGGGCGGAGAACGAGCAGGAACGAGGACGCGGGTGAGCGATCTGTTTGGCAATAGCGGCGAGGTGCAGCCGGCGACGGTCGCCAGGGTTCTGCTGCCGGTCGCCATCGGTACGGCCTACAGCTACCGCGTGCCCGCCGGGATGAGCGTGCAGCCCGGATCCATCGTCCGCGTGCCGCTCGGCCCGCGCGAGGTGGTGGGGGCCGTGTGGTCGCTGGAGCCGGAAGGCGGCCAAGCTGCCGGCACTGTCGCTCCGTCCCGCCTCAAGAACATCCTGCATGTCTACGGGGACGCTCCGCCGCTCGACGAGGAACTGCGCACGCTGGTCGACTGGGTGGCGAACTGGACGCTTGCCGCGCCCGGAATGGTGTTGCGCATGGTCCTGCGCTCTGAAGAGGCTCTGGAGAGCGAGCCGCCGCTCGCCGGTGTCCGCCTGTCGTCCTCAGGTACGCGGCCCGAACGCATGACCCCGGCGCGCCAGCGGGTGCTGGAGGTCCTGCAGGACGGCACCGGCTTCACCCGCAGCGGTCTTGCTCATGCGGCCGGCGTCAGTTCCTCCGTGGTCGACGGACTGCTCGCCCATGGCACGCTGGAAAGCGTCGAGCTGCCGGCCGTCCCGCCGCCGCCGCGGCCCGATCCCGACTGGTCGCCGCCGCAGTTGACCCCGGCGCAGGCGCGCGCCGCGACGGAGCTGGTCGGTGCCGTGGGGCAGGGGTTCCGCACCTTCCTGATCGACGGCGTGACCGGATCGGGCAAGACGGAGGTCTATTTCGAGGCGGTGGCGGAGGCGCTGCGCCAAGGGCGCCAGGCGCTGGTCCTCATCCCCGAAATCGCCCTCACCAGCGCTTTCCTCCAGCGGTTCGAGCGCCGGTTCGCTGTGCTGCCGGCCGAGTGGCACTCGGAGATCGCGACCCGCCAGCGTGCGCGGGTCTGGCGCGGGGTCGCCAGCGGCGATGTGCGTGTGGTGGTGGGCGCCCGTTCGGCGCTGTTCCTGCCGTTCCGAGAGCTCGGCCTCGTCGTCGTCGACGAGGAGCATGACGGCGCCTACAAGCAGGACGACCGGGTGCCCTACAACGCCCGCGACATGGCGGTCGTACGCGGTCACATCTCGCGCTTTCCCGTCGTCCTCGCTTCGGCGACCCCGTCGGTGGAAAGCCGGGTCAATGTCGACCAGGGCCGCTATGTCCGGCTGGAACTGCCCGAGCGTGCCACCGGCGCGCCGATGCCTGAGATTTCCATTATCGATATGCGCCGGGACGGTCCGGAGCGCGGACAGTGGCTGGCGCCGACGCTGCGTCACGCGATCGGCGAGACGCTCGCAGGGGGCGGACAGGCGTTGCTGTTCTTGAACCGCCGCGGCTATGCGCCGCTGACCCTGTGCCGCTCCTGCGGCCATCGCTTCCAGTGCCCCAACTGCTCCACATGGCTGGTCGAGCATCGCTTCCGCGGCCGGTTGTCCTGCCACCATTGCGGCCATGAGGAGCCGAGCCCCGACCATTGCCCGGCCTGCGGCGACACCCAGTCGCTGGTCGCCTGCGGCCCCGGCGTCGAGCGGATCGCGGAAGAGGCCGCCGACCTCTTTCCCCAGTCGCGGGTGCTGGTCCTGTCGTCGGACCTGCAAGGCGGCCCCGACCGCCTGCGCCGGGAAATGCGGATCATCGAGGAAGGCGGCGCCGACATCGTCGTCGGCACCCAACTCGTCGCCAAGGGGCACAACTTCCCGCTCATGCGTCTCGTCGGGGTGGTCGATGCCGATCTCGGCCTTGCCAACGGCGACCCGCGCGCGGCGGAGCGGACCTTCCAGCTTCTGGCGCAGGTGACGGGCCGCGCCGGGCGTATCGGCGGCGGCGGGCGCGGCCTGCTGCAGACCTACGCGCCCGAGCATCCGGTCATCCGGGCGCTTGCCTCGGGCGACAGCACCGCGTTCTACGAGGCGGAGATCGCCGCACGCAAGGCCGCCGGCCTGCCGCCGTTCGGCCGCCTCGCGGCGCTGATCGTCTCGGCGCCCGACAGGGCGAGGGCGCAGGACTACGCCCGGCAGGTGGCGCGGCTGTCGCCAGCGAGCCCCGGCCTCACGGTTCTCGGTCCGGCGGAGGCAGCGCTGGCGCTGGTGCGCGGCCGCTACCGATTCCGTCTGCTGGCGATGGCGCCGCGCAATGTCGACCTTCAGGCGCTCATGCGGTCCTGGATCGCACGCCTGCCCAAGCCCACGGGCGGCGTTCGCCTGCAGGTGGATATCGATCCCCAGAGCTTCTTCTGAGCAGGGTGAAGACCGCCGCAAGGAGACATTTGCGGGCCGATCAGGCCCGCTTCGACCTTTTTCGGGCCGAATTGCGGCATTTGGACCCCGTGGCGATGTTGCCCCGCCTTGAAGCCTGTGCTAATCGAAGCGCGGCTTTCCGGGGCACATGCGACCAAGCGCACTCCGGTGCCGAAGAAAGTTCAGATTTTCCAAAGCCTTGCGATCAGCCCAGCTGGGCGCATCGGCTCAAACCTGCCTAAGAGAGCACGGACCCTGTGACCGACAACGTATCTCTCATTTCAGGTGTGGCGCACCGTTACGCAACGGCACTGCTCGACTTGTCAGAGGAGCAGGGCTCCGTGGCGGACGTCGAGAAGGCGCTGGAAGCGTTCGACAAGCTGCTCCAGGACAGCGCAGACCTGCGCCGCCTCGTGGAAAGCCCGGTGTTTTCCGCCGATGAACAGCTCAAGGCCCTGACGGCGGTTCTGAACAAGGCCGGCGTTACGGGGCTGGCCGCCAACTTCCTGAAGCTCGCCGCAAAGAATCGGCGTCTCTTTGCCGTTCCGGGCATGATCGCCGCGTTCCGCGCGGATCTTGCCCGTCGCCGCGGCGAAGTGCCGGCCGATGTCGTCTCCGCGGCGCCGCTGTCGGATGCGCAGCTCTCCGCCCTCGCCGACGCGCTCAATGCGACGACCGGCAAGAAGGTGGTGATTTCGTCGAAGGTCGATCCTTCTCTGATCGGTGGCCTGGTGGTCAAGGTCGGCAGCCGGATGATCGACACTTCGCTCAAGACAAAACTCAACTCCCTCAAGTTCGCGATGAAAGAGGTCGGCTGATGGATATTCGGGCAGCGGAAATCTCCGCCATCCTCAAGGACCAGATCAAGAACTTCGGCCAGGAAGCCGAAGTTACCGAAGTCGGTCAGGTTCTTTCGGTAGGTGACGGTATCGCGCGCGTCTATGGCCTCGACAAGGTCCAGGCGGGCGAGATGGTCGAGTTCCCCGGCGGTATCCGGGGCATGGCGCTGAACCTCGAGACCGACAATGTCGGCGTCGTGCTCTTCGGCTCCGACCGTGACATCAAGGAAGGCGACACGGTCAAGCGGACCGGCGCCATCGTCGAGATCCCGGTCGGCAAGGGCCTGCTCGGCCGCGTCGTCGACCCGCTCGGCAACCCGCTCGACGGCAAGGGCCCGATCGAGGGTTCCGAGATGCGCCGCGTCGACGTCAAGGCGCCGGGCATCCTGCCGCGCAAGGGCGTCCACGAGCCGATGTCGACGGGCCTGAAGGCCATCGACGCCCTGATCCCGGTCGGTCGCGGCCAGCGCGAGCTGGTCATCGGCGACCGTCAGACCGGCAAGACGGCGATCATTCTGGACACGTTCCTGAACCAGAAGCCGATGCACGCGACGGACAATGAGGGCGAGAAGCTCTATTGCATCTATGTCGCCGTCGGCCAGAAGCGTTCGACCGTTGCCCAGTTCGTCAAGCAGCTCGAGGAATCGGGCGCTCTCGAGTACTCGGTGATCGTTGCCGCAACGGCTTCCGATCCGGCGCCGCTGCAGTTCCTGGCGCCGTTCTCCGGCACCGCCATCGGCGAGTTCTTCCGCGACAACGGGATGCACGCGGTTATCGGTTACGACGATCTGACCAAGCAGGCCGTGGCCTATCGCCAGATGTCCCTGCTGCTCCGTCGTCCGCCGGGACGTGAAGCCTTCCCGGGCGACGTGTTCTATCTCCACTCTCGCCTGCTTGAGCGTTCGGCCAAGCTCAACGAGGCCAACGGCTCCGGTTCGCTCACTGCCCTTCCGGTCATCGAGACCCAGGGCAACGACGTGTCGGCCTTCATTCCGACCAACGTGATCTCGATCACCGACGGCCAGATCTTCCTCGAGACGGATCTGTTCTTCCAGGGCATCCGCCCGGCGGTGAACGTCGGTCTGTCGGTGTCGCGCGTGGGCTCCTCGGCCCAGATCAAGGCGATGAAGCAGGTTGCCGGCAAGATCAAGGGCGAGCTCGCCCAGTATCGCGAGATGGCGGCTTTCGCCCAGTTCGGTTCGGATCTCGATGCCACCACCCAGCGCCTGCTGAACCGTGGTGCGCGCCTGACCGAGCTTCTCAAGCAGGGCCAGTTCCAGCCGCTGAAGACCCAGGAGCAGGTCGCCGTCATCTATGCCGGCGTCAACGGCTACCTGGACAAGCTGCCGGTCAACAAGGTCAGGGACTTTGAAGAGGGCCTGCTTCTGAATCTGCGCGGCGAACATGCGGATCTCCTGGACGGCATCTGGGAGAAGAAGGCGCTCGACGCTGACCTTGAGGCTCGCCTCAAGGCGGCCATCGAGGCTTTCGCCAAGAACTTCGCCTGACGCGACTGACGGCATCCAGGACAAGGGGCGGCCATGCCGAGCCTGAAGGACTTACGAAACCGGATCGCCTCCGTTAAGGCGACGCAGAAGATCACCAAGGCCATGCAGATGGTGGCCGCGGCGAAGCTGCGCCGCGCCCAGGAGGCGGCCGAGGCCGCGCGGCCCTATGCGGAACGCATGGAGGCCGTCCTCGCCAACCTCGCCAGTGCCTTCGAGGGCCGGGACGATGCTCCGCGCCTCCTCGCCGGCACCGGCAAGGATGACGTGCACCTCCTGCTGGTCGCGACCGCGGAGCGCGGCCTGTGCGGCGGCTTCAACTCGTCGATCGCCAAGCTGGCGCGCGAGCGTGCGAAGTCGCTGCTCGCGCAGGGCAAGACGGTCAAGATCGTCTGCGTCGGCAAGAAGGGCTTCGACTCCCTGAAGCGTGATCTCGGCTCGCACGTCGTCAAGACGATCGAGCTGCGGCATGTCAAGCGCGTCGGGTTCGAGAATGCCGAGGAGATCGGCACTCTGGTCCGCGAGATGTTCGACGCGGGCGAGTTCGACGTCTGCACCCTGTTCTATGCGCGGTTCCAGTCGGTGATCAGCCAGATCCCGACCGCCCAGCAGCTCATTCCGGCGACCTTCGGCGAGGCGGCGAAGGTCGCTCAGACCGACGCGGTCTACGAGTACGAGCCGGACGAGGGCGAGATCCTGGCGGATCTGCTGCCGCGCAACATTTCGGTGCAGATCTTCCGCGGGCTTCTGGAAAATGCGGCGTCCGAGCAAGGTGCGCGCATGTCCGCGATGGACAACGCCACGCGCAACGCCGGTGACATGATCAACAAGCTGACGCTCAACTACAACCGTCAGCGGCAGGCTCAGATCACCAAGGAGCTGATCGAAATCATTTCGGGCGCCGAGGCGCTCTGACCGGATCGAGACGAGGATAGCAAAATGGCTGACAAAGCAGTCGGGCGGATCACTCAGGTCATCGGCGCCGTCGTCGACGTTCAGTTCGACGATCACCTGCCGGCGATTCTGAACGCCCTTGAAACCGATAACAACGGCAACCGCCTGGTTCTCGAGGTTGCCCAGCACCTCGGCGAGAACACCGTTCGCACCATCGCCATGGATGCGACCGAGGGTCTCGTTCGCGGCCAGAAGGTGGTCGACACGGACGAGCCGATCTCGGTTCCCGTCGGTGCCGGCACGCTCGGCCGCATCATGAACGTCATCGGCGAGCCGGTCGACGAGGCTGGCCCGATCGTTCACGAGACGAAGCGCGGCATCCACCAGGAAGCCCCGAGCTTCACCGAGCAGTCCACCGAGGCCGAGATCCTCGTGACGGGCATCAAGGTCGTGGACCTGCTGGCGCCTTACGCCAAGGGCGGCAAGATCGGCCTGTTCGGCGGCGCCGGCGTCGGCAAGACCGTGCTGATCATGGAGCTGATCAACAACATCGCCAAGGCGCACGGCGGCTACTCCGTCTTCGCCGGCGTCGGTGAGCGTACCCGTGAGGGCAACGATCTCTACTGGGAGATGATCGAGTCCAACGTGAACCGCGATCCCAAGGAGCACGGCGGTTCGACCGAGGGTTCCAAGTGCGCGCTGGTTTACGGCCAGATGAACGAGCCCCCCGGAGCCCGTGCCCGCGTGGCGCTGACCGGCCTGACCGTCGCCGAGCATTTCCGCGACGAAGGCCAGGACGTGCTGTTCTTCGTCGACAACATCTTCCGCTTCACGCAGGCGGGTTCGGAAGTGTCGGCGCTTCTCGGCCGTATTCCTTCGGCCGTGGGCTACCAGCCGACGCTCGGCACCGACATGGGTGCGATGCAGGAACGCATCACCACCACGACCAAGGGGTCGATCACCTCGGTGCAGGCCGTGTACGTGCCGGCCGACGACCTTACCGACCCGGCGCCGGCCTCGACCTTCGCCCACCTCGACGCGACGACGGTGCTCAACCGCTCTATCGCCGAGAAGGGCATCTACCCGGCAGTGGATCCGCTCGACTCGACCTCGCGTATCCTTGATCCGCGCATCATCGGCGACGAGCATTACGAGACGGCTCGTGCCGTGCAGGCGACCCTGCAGCGCTACAAGGCGCTCCAGGATATCATCGCCATTCTCGGCATGGACGAGCTCTCGGAAGAGGACAAGCTCACCGTGGCGCGCGCCCGCAAGATCGAGCGCTTCCTGTCGCAGCCGTTCTTCGTCGCCGAGATCTTCACCGGTTCGCCGGGCAAGCTCGTCGCGCTCGAGGACACCATCAAGGGCTTCCAGGGCCTGGTGAACGGCGACTACGACCACCTGCCCGAGGCCGCCTTCTACATGGTCGGCTCGATCGACGAGGCGGTCGAGAAGGCGCAGCGCCTGGCCGCCGAAGCGGCCTAAGCACGGGAAGGATCGAGGAACGACATGGCGGGAGCATTCCAGTTCGAGCTCGTTTCCCCGGAGCGGCTTCTTCTCTCGGAAGAAGTCACGATGGTGGTGGTGCCGGGCTCCGAGGGCGAGTTCGGCGTCATGGCCGGACATGCCCCGATGATGTCGACCCTGCGTCCGGGCCTTCTGCGCGTGTCGCGTGAGGCCGGTGCGGATCAGGTCTACTTCGTCCGCGGCGGCTTTGCCGAAGCGGGACCGAAGGGCCTGACGGTGCTGGCCGAGCACGCGACGTCGCTGAACGATCTCAGGGCGGAAGACATCGCCGGCCAGATCAAGAATGCGGAAGAAGACCTTTCGGACGCGTCCGACGACGAGGCACGCGCACGGGCGGCGGCAACGCTTTCTCACCTGCGCGAGGTCCAGGCCGCCCTCAAGGCGGCGTGAAGCCCGCGTCCGAACCCGGCTTCGGCCGGCATCATCGCGAAGATTGAAAAAGGGCGCTTCCGGGCGCCCTTTTGCGTTTGCGGTTCACAGGGCGATCGACGTGTCCGCTTCCGGGTGGACATAACGGGCCAACAGCGGCGAGACTTCGGGCATGCAGGACGATCAGTCACAGGAAACCGAATCCAGGTCTGCGGCGGCTGCGATGCCGGCGGGGCTCCGCCTGTTGCCGGGGTGGCTCGACCGCGAGGCGCAGCAGGCGCTGCTCGGCGAGATCCGCGCGGTCGTCGCGGCCGCGCCCCTCTTCACGCCGGTCATGCCGCGCACCGGTACGCCGTTCTCGGTGCGCATGACCAATTGCGGCCCCCTCGGCTGGGTCTCGGACAGGGCCGGCTATCGCTATCAGCCGCTGCACCCGGTGACGGGGCAGCCCTGGCCGGCAATGCCGCAGGCGCTGCTGGATCTCTGGCGCGAACTCGCCCCGGATGCACCGCTGCCGGAGGCGTGTCTCGTGAACTTCTATGGACCGAAGGCGCGCATGGGCCTGCATCAGGACAAGGACGAGGCGACGTTCGAGGTGCCGGTGGTGTCCGTCTCGCTGGGGGCGACCGCGCTCTTCCGTCTCGGCGGCAGGAGCCGGAAGGATCCGACCCGCTCCTTTCGTCTTGCCTCCGGCGATGTACTGGTGCTGGGCGGCGAGGCGCGCCTCGCTCATCACGGGATCGACCGGCTGTTGTCCGGCACCTCGACGCTTGTACGCGACGACGGGCGCATCAACCTGACCCTGAGGCGGGTAACGCCAGGCTGAGCTTGCGCCCGGCGAGCTTGAGGTCAGGTGAAGACGGCGACGGCGAGCAGCGCGGCGATGACCCAGAGCGCGATACGGCCCGAGCGGGTGTGCCGGGCCTCCGCGCGGCCGATGGCCTCCGCGGTTGCCGTGTCGAATCGCAGGCCCTTTTCTGCCATCGTCTCCAGTTCGCCGGACAGCCGGCCGGCGCGCTCGGCGAGAATCGGCAGGTCGGCGGCAAGCCTGCCGAGGGCGGCAAGGCCGCCGGCGGCATCCTGCAGGCGCCCCGCCGGGCCGAGATTGCGCTCGATCCAGCTGCGCACCACCGGTTCGGCGGTCCGCCACATGTCGAGATGCGGGTCGAGCGTCCGGGCGACACCCTCGACCACGACCATGTTCTTCTGCAGCATGATCAGCTGGGTCTGGGTGCGCATGTTGAACAACTCGGTCACCTCCAGCAGCTGCGTCAGCAGCCGGGCCATGGAGATCTCCGAAGCATCGTGCCCGTGGATCGGCTCGCCGATGGCGCGGATCGCCTGGGCGAACACGTCGACATCCTGGTCCGATGGAACGTAACCGGCTTCGAAATGCACCTCCGCCACCCGCCGATAGTCGCGGGTGATGAAGCCGAACAGGATTTCTGCGAGAAACCGCCGCTCCGCCTTGCCGAGCCGGCCGGTGATGCCGAAGTCGACGGCGACCAGGTTGCCGTCCTCGTCGAGGAAGAGGTTGCCCTGGTGCATGTCGGCATGGAAGAAGCCGTCCCGCACCGCATGGCGCAGGAAGGACTGGATCACCAGCGCGCCGATGGCCGGCAGATCGTGGCCGTCCGCCTCGATGCCGGCGACATCGGACAGCTTGCGCCCGGAGATCCACTCCATGGTAAGCACGGCCTTGGCCGTGCGCGTCCAGTTGACCTCCGGCACGCGGAAGCCGGGGTCGTCGCGGGTGTTCTCCGCCATCTCGGACAGAGCGGCCGCCTCCAGGCGGAAATCCATCTCCAGCTCGACCGAGCGGGCCAGCGTGTCGACCACCGCGACGGGGCGCAGCCGGCGCGAGGGCGGGTGGAACCGCTCCATCAGCCGGGCCATCAGGTAGTAGCTCTTGAGGTCGCGGCGGAACCGCTCGGCAACGCCGGGCCGCAGCACCTTCACCGCCACCTTGCGGCGCGTGCCGTCGGCCTCCTCGATCTCCGCCGGATGCACCTGCGCGATCGAGGCGGCCGCCACCGGCTCGCCGAAACTGGCGAACAGCTGCTCGACCGGCCGGCCGAAATGGCTCTCGATCACCCGCTTCGCCTCTTCCATCCCGAAGGAGGGGATCCGGTCCTGCAGCGCGGTGAGGTCGGTGGCGATCTCGCGGCCGACGACGTCGGGCCGGGTCGCCAGGAACTGGCCGAGTTTCACATAGGAGGGGCCGAGCCGGGTCAGCGCGTCGGACAGGCGCTTGTCGGCCGCCTTGTCGCGCACCGCGCGCCGCTCCAGCAGGCGGATCGCACGCAAGGCGAGCCGCTGGGCCGGCGGCAGGTCGGGCAGCTCGACGACGCCGAAGACGCCCTCGCGCGCCATGACGAAACCGGCGCGCGCCAGCCGGAAGAGGGATGCTATCGGCATGGATGCCTCAGATCGCCCAGCCGGAATGCAGGCAGGCGATGCCGCCCGAATAGTTCCGATAGCTGACGCGGGAGAACCCGGCCTCGCGGATCATGTCGGCGAAGCGCTCCTGGTTCGGGAACTTGCGGATCGACTCCACCAGGTAGCGGTAGGGCTCGCCGTCGCCGGTCACCATCCGCCCCATGACCGGGATCGCATTGAAGGAGAAGAGATCGTAGATCTTGTCCAGGCCGGCGACGTCCACCTGGCTGAATTCGAGGCACAGGAGGCGCCCGCCGCGCTTGAGCACGCGCCGTGCCTCGCTCAAGGCCTTGTCGATGCGCGGCACATTGCGGATGCCGAAGGCGATCGTATAGGCGTCGAACGAGCGGTCGGGGAAGGGCAGGTCCTCGGCATTGCCCTCCACGAAGCTCAGCCGGCCGCCGAGCCCCGCCTTGGCGGCGCGCGCCTTGCCGACCTCCAGCATCGAGCCGTTGATGTCGCAGACCACGGCGTTGGTCGCCTTGCCGCCGCGCTCGACGATGCGCGTCGCGATGTCGCCCGTGCCGCCTGCCACGTCGAGCACGCGGAAGGCGCGCCGTTCGGCTCTGGGTGGCGCCAGCGACGACACCATCGCATCCTTCCACAGCCGGTGCAGGCCGCCCGACATCAGGTCGTTCATGAGGTCGTAGCGATCCGCGACCTGATGGAACACCTCGTTGACGAGGGGCTGCTTCTCGCCGCTGGCGACCTTGCGAAAGCCGAAGCTCGTCGCCATTTCCGGGCCGCTCGTCCGTCCCCGGTCGCTGTCCATGCTGGCCGCCATGAGGCTCTCCATGCGCCTGTGTTTGTGCTGATCGAGGCTTGGCTTACAGCATTTTGGCCAAGAGGTCACGGCTGCTTGCTGCCGCCATCCGCCGCATGTGCAGGCGGTTGCGCATGCTTGCAGAGGCGCTGCCGCTGGAGCATTGACGGTGTCGCCGTCTTCTTTATGCAGGAGAGCGCGACCCTGTGCGTCGCGCGCGCTGCCCATTGCGGAGAGATCCATGCCGGAATTGCCCGAAGTCGAGACGGTCCGCCGCGGCCTTTCCCCCGTCTTCGACGGCGCGATGATCCGCAAGGTCACGCTCAACCGGGGCGACCTGCGGTTCCCCTTGCCGGCCGACTTTTGCGACCGGCTCGGCGGGCGGCGGATGATCGCGCTCGGCCGGCGGGCCAAATATCTTCTGGGCGATCTGGAGGACGGCACCGTTCTCGTCATGCACCTGGGCATGTCCGGCTCCTTCCGCATCGAAGAGGTGGGGGAGGCGTGCGCGCAGCCGGTCGCGGCCGAGGCGTTCCACTATCCGCGCTCGGTCGACCGGGCGCATGACCACGTCATCTTCCATCTCGAGCATGGCGGGACCCAGCGGCTGCGCATCGTCTACAACGACCCGCGAAGGTTCGGCTTCATGAGCCTTGTCGCCCGCGCTGAGATCGAGCGCCATCCCTGGTTCGCGGCGCTCGGCCCCGAGCCGACCGGTAATGCTCTGGACGCCGATCATCTGGCAAAGGTTGCGGCCGGCCGGGCAACGCCGCTCAAGGCGTTGCTGCTCGACCAGCGCGCCATTGCCGGCCTCGGCAACATTTATGTCTGCGAGGCGCTGCACCGGGCAAAGCTCAGCCCGCTGCGCAGCGCCGGCACGCTCGCCACGGCAGCGGGTGCGCCGACGGCCGGGGCGAAGCGTCTCGTCGAGGCCATTCGTGAGGTCATCGCCGAGGCCATCGTCGCCGGTGGTTCCACCTTGCGAGACCATCGCCAGGCCGATGGCGAACTCGGCTATTTCCAGCATTCCTTCGCCGTTTACGGGCGCGAGGGCGAACCATGCCCGCGCCCCACATGCGGCGGCACGGTCGAGCGTATCGTGCAGTCGGGTCGTTCGACTTTCCATTGCCCCCGCTGTCAGCGGTAGAGAAGGAATGGCGGCCGGGCCTGGTCGGGGCTCGTCTCGCCGGAAACTGCAAGGTTGCGGCGACGGGGGCCTTCGGATACCCCTTGAGCCGCGAAGGCGGCGCTGGCTGACGACGCGCCGTCCCATTCCGGGAGGTCCCATGGGATACGAGAATATTCGGGTCGAGAAGCGCGGGCGGGTCGCCCTCGTCACTTTGAACCGTCCGAAGGCGCTGAACGCCCTCAACTCCGAACTGATCGCCGAGCTCAACGCCGCCCTGGCGCTGTTCGAGAGCGACGACAAGATCGGCTGTGTCGTCCTCACCGGATCGGAAACGGCCTTTGCGGCCGGCGCCGACATCAAGGAGATGTCCTCGCTCTCCTTCGTCGAGGCCTACAAGACCGACTTCATCACCTCCTGGGACCAGGTCTCGCGCTTCCGCAAGCCGATCGTCGCTGCGGTGGCGGGCTATGCGCTCGGCGGCGGCTGCGAGTTGGCGATGATGTGCGACTTCATCCTGGCGGCCGACAATGCCAAGTTCGGCCAGCCCGAGATCACGCTCGGCGTGATGCCCGGCGCCGGCGGCACCCAGCGCCTGACACGCTTCGTCGGCAAGTCGAAGGCCATGGAAATGTGCCTGACCGGTCGGATGATGGATGCGGCCGAGGCGGAGCGTTCCGGCCTTGTCAGCCGGGTGGTGCCGCTCGACGAACTGCTCGAGGAGGCGCTGCGCGTGGCCGAGAAGATTGCCGACTTCTCCCTGCCCATCGCCATGATGACCAAGGAAAGCGTCAATCGCGCCTACGAGACGACTCTTGCCGAGGGCGTGCGCTTCGAGCGCCGGGTGTTCCACTCGATGTTCGCCACCGACGACCAGACGGAAGGCATGAATGCCTTCGTCGAAAAGCGCGCGCCGCAGTTTAAGAACACGTAAAGAGGCCCTTGTCGGTCGCCAGCACGTGAGTTTTGCGAGTTTTCGTGACTTTCGCGTTGACGACGGGCAGGTGGCCGCCTATAACGCGGTCGACCGGTGGCGGCCCGTTCCGCCGCCGCTTTCGTTTGACACAGGTGGCTTTGACGCCTTGGTTTGAACGAGTCGGATTGTTCACGTAACGCATCAGGACAGAACATGGCCAACACCCCTTCGGCCAAGAAGGCGGCGCGCAAGATCGAGCGTCGCACGGCCATCAACAAGGCCCGCCGCAGCCGGGTGCGCACTCAGCTGCGCAAGGTTGAGGAGGCGATCGCCTCCGGCGACAAGGCGGCAGCGACGGACGCCCTCAAGGCGGCCCAGCCCGAGCTCATGCGGGCGGTCACCAAGGGTGTCTACCACCGCAACACGGCGTCGCGGAAGATCTCCCGCCTGAGCTCCCGCATCAAGGTGCTGGGCGCCTGAGCGTTGCGATCATCGCTAAAGACTTCGAACCCGGCCTTTTGGTCGGGTTTTTCTTTTGCCGGCATCGCGGTACAGAGCCGCTAACCGCCTAAACAAGACAGCCGATTCGGAGGCTTCCGAAGGCTTCCGGCTTGGCAGGAAAACTATTTGTTAATCAATATGTTAAGATCATGTTGAGGAATGCCCCGGTCGGCTCTCGCCGTTTCCGGCCTGTCAAGATTGAGGCTGAGATTTTTTTTTTAGTGCACAGCAAAATGGGGTCAGGCGGGGCTTTTGCGTCGAAAACGCATTGAGTCAAAACGCATTCCAAATGACATCCGCCGCCTCTCCCCTCAGGCATCGCTGACCCCCCGCGCACTGCGCTATCGAAATGGCTGGCGAGTCTGTTGCAGCCCTTGTGGGGGCTGTGTATGGTCTTGGTTATCGGGCGCTCGCCCGGGCAAAATCGCAAAACTAAGAAGACAGAGGCCTCCAGGAGAGCAATGTTATATTTGTGCGAAAAATATACATTGAATGGTAGTCGCGCGTTCTCCTGGCGGCATTTCAGTAGTGTACCGGATCGGCGGCTGGCGTATCTGAAGTCGTAGGTCGGAAAGACTATCTCTCCCTGCAAGAGCTGGATGTTTTTGACTTGCCGTGTCCTTCGGCAGGCCGGGATTTCTGCGTCTTGTGCGGTGCCGTTTGCGGAAACGGCAAGAGGCCGGCGCCTGCCGTGAGCACCCAGTGTGGTCTGCCTGCGACGGTTGCACCCAGGGAAGTCGAAGACTGGAAAGAGGGGCTTGACGATGACTGCACAATCTACTTTCTGTGCCGCTCCGGCGTGGCTGCCATCGAACGGCGTCACGCCCTGATCCATCCCTGCGGGCCGTCGAGCGCGTAAGCGCCGAACGGCCACATCGCATCTAGCGACCCGCCCGTATCCGGGCCGATCAATCGCCCGCGCGACTTGCAGGAGGTTGAGGCAACGGGAAGCCCCAAGGGGAAGAAGAGATTTCAAGCCGGGCGGGCAGCGCTCATCCGGTGAGGATACCTGTCGCTCTTGCGACACCTGTCGGGCCGATGATGGCCCGCGACAAGACCGCGCCGAAACGGCGAAAACACAACAGGTGCAACGGGTTCTGCGGCGGCGGAGCATCTCGTTGACCATTTGGAGGCGATCACGATGAACTTGCAGGAACTGCCGGCATCCGAGACCGCAGGAATGGATCATTGGACGCGCGTCAAAAAGCGCCTGCGGGCCGAGCTTGGCGAAGACGTCTTCACCAGCTGGTTTGCGCGTGTCGATCTGGAGGACCACTCCGACGGCACCGTGCGACTTTCGGTGCCGACCCGGTTCCTCAAGCAGTGGATCCAGTCCCACTACCGCGAGCGCCTGATGGGTCTTTGGAAGCATGAGTGCGACGACGTGCATCGCATCGAGTTGACCGTGCGCGGCGCGGTGCGTGCCCGCCCCGTCGTCGGCGGCGTGGCGCGTCCCGTACCGGCGGCCCCGCGGTCTGCCCAGCAGATCAAGCTCGTCGAAAACTCCCCCTCGGCCAGGGCCGAGACAGTCTCGTCCGGCGTGGCGCGGCCTGCGGCTGCGACCCCGCGCGAGGGCTCCGACGGTCTGGAGGGGGCTTCTCTCGACCCGAAATACACATTCGACTCCTTCGTGGAGGGGGAGTCCAACGCGTTGGCGCTGGCCGCCGCGCGTCAGGTCGCGACCGCTGCGGCAGTGACCTTCAACCCGCTCTACATCCATGCCCCGGTCGGTCTCGGAAAGACGCATCTGATGCAGGCCGTCGCCTCGGCGGCGCAGGCCTCGGGCCGCCGCGTGCTCTACCTCACGGCCGAGCATTTCATGTACCGCTTCGTCGCGGCGCTGAAGGCCCAGTCCGCCCTTGCCTTCAAGGACACGCTGCGCACCATCGACCTGCTGCTGATCGACGACATGCAGTTCCTGCACGGCAAGCAGGTCCAGCAGGAATTCTGCCACACGCTCAACGCGCTGATCGACGGTGCCCGCCAAGTGGTGGTCGCTGCCGATCGTCCGCCGGCAGACCTCGAGACGCTCGACGACCGCATGCGCTCGCGTCTGGCCGGTGGCCTCGTCGTGGCGATTTCCGAGCCCGATTTCGGCCTGCGCCGCGCCATTTTGACCAACCGCATCGATTGCGTGCGCCGTTCGCATGCCACCTTCGCCGTGCCGGAGGCCGTGCTCGACTACGTCGCTCGCCATGTCGGCAATTCGGGCCGCGACCTCGAGGGCGCGCTCAACCGCCTGATCGCCCACAACCAGCTCACCAACCAGCCGGTGACGCAGGAGATGGCCGAGGCGACCTTGCGCGACCTGGTGCGCAATACCGAGCCGCGGCGGGTCAAGATCGAGGACATCCAGCGCATCGTCTCCAAGCACTACAACGTGTCCAAGGCCGATCTCCTGTCGGCCCGCCGCACCCGCACCATCGTGCGTCCCCGGCAGATCGCCATGTATCTGGCCAAGGCCCTGACCCCGCGCTCGCTGCCCGAGATCGGCCGCCGCTTCGGCAACCGCGACCACACAACCGTGCTCCACGCGGTTCGCAAGATCGAGGACCTCGCGCGATCCGACACCACGCTCGCGCAGGAGCTCGACCTCCTGAAGCGGATGCTGGACGCCTGATCCCTTATCCGGCAGGCATCGCGGGTGGCATCCCCTTGGCGGGGAAGGCCGCCCGCTTGCGGTTTCCGCAAGGCTTTGGCCAAGGATCGCCGGCACTTGCTTTTCGCAGCGCAAAAGGGCAGTGTCTTCGCCCATTTGACCGTCGCGGTTCCCACGATTTTCGACAATGGACGATACCATGAAAGTGACCCTCGAGCGGACCGATCTTCTGAAGTCCCTGACCCATGTTCATCGTGTCGTCGAGCGCCGAAACACCATCCCGATCCTGTCGAACGTGTTGCTGCGCGCCGACGGCGGCCAGCTGCTGCTGAAGGCGACCGACCTCGATCTGGAAATCTCGGAAAAGGTCGCGGCGCTGGTCGAACAGCCCGGCGCGACCACCGTGCCGGCGCACATGATCTACGACATCGTTCGCAAGCTGCCCGAGGGCGCGCAGGTGGCGCTGGAGACCTCCTCGGACAATGCGACGCTGGAGATCCGGGCCGGCCGCTCGCGCTTCGCGCTGCAGATGCTGCCCGAGACCGACTTCCCGGATATCACCGCCGGCGAGTTCACCCATCGCTTCACGCTGGCTTCGCGCGACCTGCGTTCGCTGATCGACGCCACCCAGTTCGCGATCTCCACCGAGGAGACCCGCTACTACCTGAACGGCATCTACATGCATTCGGTGGCAAGCGACGGCGGCGACCGGCTGCGCGCGGTGGCGACCGACGGCCACCGGCTGGCGCGCGCCGAGATCCCGGCGCCGAACGGCAGCGTGGGCATGCCGGGCATCATCGTGCCGCGCAAGACGGTCGGCGAGATCCAGAAGCTGCTGGAAGCGCCGGACGCGGAAGCCGCCATCGAGATCTCCGAGACCAAGATCCGCATCATGACCGGCGATGTGATCCTGACCTCGAAGCTGATCGACGGCACCTTCCCGGACTACGGCCGGGTAATTCCGCAGAACAACGACAAGGAAATGCTGGTCGAGCGCGACGAGTTCAAGGCCGCCGTCGACCGTGTGTCCACCATCTCCTCCGAGCGCGGCCGCGCCGTGAAGCTGGCGATCTCCGAAGGCCGCATGATCCTGACGGTGGTCAACCCGGACAGCGGGTCGGCGACCGAGGAGCTGGCCATCGATTACGACAGCGATCCGCTGGAGATCGGCTTCAACTCCCGCTACCTGCTGGAGATCACCGGCCAGCTGCGCGGCGACACCGCCTGCTTCCGCCTGGCCGATGCCGGCGCGCCGACGCTGATCCAGGACAAGGGCGTGGAAGATGCGCTCTATGTCCTGATGCCGATGCGCGTCTAGCAGTAGCCGGGCTTTTGCCCGCAGGCGCGGCGCGCCGCGACGGGGCCGGCAGGCGAAGCGCAGGCAAGCGAGCCGTAATGGAGGCCGGATGGGCGAGCCGGTCCAGGTTGCCATCGGCAGCCTGACACTCACCGATTTCAGGAACTACGAGCAGGCGAGCGTCGCATTCGGCGCCCGTCTTGTGGCGTTGGTCGGCGACAACGGCTCCGGCAAGACCAACCTGCTGGAGGCGGTCTCGCTGCTGACCGCAGGGCGCGGGTTGCGCCGGGCCCAGCTCGACGACATCCGCCGGCAGGGGGCTCCCGCCGGCTGGAGCGTTGCCGCCCGTGTCGAGGGCGTGGCCGGGGAGACCCGCATCGGCGTCGGCCATGCGCCGGGCGAGACCGGCCGGCGCGTGCGCATCGACGGCACGGATGCCCGCTCGTCCGAACAGTTGCTCGACTATCTGCGCGTGCTCTGGCTGCTGCCGGCGATGGACGGGCTGTTTACCGGCCCGGCCGGCGACCGCCGCCGCTTCCTCGACCGCCTGGTGCTGGCGATCGACCCCGGCCATGGCCGCCGCGTCGCCGATCTGGAAAAGACCCTGCGGTCCCGCAACCGCCTGCTGGAAGAGGGCGGCTCTGCCGCCTTTCTCGACGCGGTGGAGGCGCAGCTCGCCCCGCTTGCCGTCGCGGTCGGCTTCGCCCGGCGCGAGACCGTCGCCCTGTTGCAGGCTCGGATCCGCCAGCAGGGCGACCTCGGCCTTCCCTTTCCGCTCGCCGGGGTGGAGCTTGCCGGCGAGTTCGAACGCGACTGCGAGGGCGTGGCGGCCTACGACATCGAAGATCGCTACCGCGAGCAGCTCGCCGCGACCCGCATGCGCGACCGCGCCGCCGGGCGGACCCTTTACGGGCCGCATCGCAGCGATCTGGCGGTGCGCCATCTGGCCAAGGACATGCCGGCGGCGCTCGCGTCTACGGGCGAGCAGAAGGCGCTGCTGATCGGCCTCGTCCTCGCCCATGCCGAAGTGACCTCGCAGACCGCCGGCATGACGCCGGTGCTGCTGCTGGACGAGGTCGCCGCCCATCTCGATCCGGGCCGACGCAGGGCGCTGTTCTCGCGTCTCTCGGAGCTGGGGCTGCAGGTGCTGATGACCGGCACGGACAGCCAGCTTTTCGTCGATCTTCCCGAAGGCAGCCAGATACTGAAGGTCGCACAATCGACCATTTCGTCCTATATGAAGGACTGACCCGCCGCGTGCGGGCGCCCTTGGCCGGCGCCCCTTCGGCCCCTTGCAGGATCACGCTTTCCATGGATGTTTCCGCGCTGCTCGTCTTCGCTGCGGCCCTGTTCGTCGCGGCCGTCATTCCCGGACCCGGCATCGCCGCCATCGTTGCGCGCGTGCTGGCGCGCGGGCGCGAGGGGGCCTTCGCCTTCTGCTTCGGCATCGCCCTCGGCGACGTGATCTGGCTGGGCTTTGCGGTCGCCGGCCTTGCCGTGCTGGCCAAGACCTTCGGCACGGTGTTCCTGGTGCTGAAATATGCCGGCGCGCTCTATCTCGCCTATCTGGCCTACAAGATGTGGACCGCACCGGCCGATGGCGGCCTGGCAGCGCTCGGCCCCGTGCGCAAGGAGAGCCCCTTCGCCCTGGCCATGGGCGGGCTGGCCGTCACCATGGGAAACCCCAAGGTGATGGTCTTCTATCTGGCGCTCCTGCCCAACATCATCGCGCTGGAGACGGTGACCGTGCTCGGCTATGCCGAGCTGTCGCTGATCACCTTTGCGGTGCTGGCAGTGGTTCTGGGCGGCTATTGCCTGCTTGCCGAGCGGGCGCGGAAGATGCTCGCCAGCCCAAGGGCCGTGCGACTTCTCAACAGGGTCGCGGGCTCGGTCATGGCGGGGGCCGCGGTCGCGGTTGCGACGCGGTGATCGGCAGAGATCGGAATGCGCCGGTAACGCATTGACTTGAAACGGGAAAACCAACGCGCATCCGGCATGCCCCGAAACAGGGCGGCGCCTCCCGTGTCGGGACGGTGCGCAAGGGGCCGAAACCGGCCGGAAAGCTTGGTGACAGCCGGTTGAACCCCTGTTGCAAGCCCGTATAACTGAACGACACACAAGATCCAGCGAGCGTTTGATTCGAATGAGCGACACTCCGACGGGCAGCGAGAGCGAACCGCAAGCCACCACCGGCGCAGATGATTACGGCGCCGACTCGATCAAGGTCCTCAAGGGCCTCGATGCGGTGCGCAAGCGCCCGGGCATGTATATCGGCGACACCGACGACGGCTCCGGCCTCCACCACATGGTGTACGAGGTGGTCGACAACGCCATCGACGAGGCCCTGGCCGGCCACGCCGACCGCGTCACCGTGACGCTGAACGCCGACGGCTCGGTCACCGTGACCGACAACGGCCGCGGCATCCCTACCGACGTGCACTCCGAGGAAGGGGTTTCCGCCGCCGAGGTCATCATGACCCAGCTGCATGCCGGCGGTAAGTTCGACCAGAATTCCTACAAGGTGTCGGGCGGCCTGCACGGCGTCGGCGTCTCGGTGGTGAACGCCCTGTCGACCTGGCTCGACCTGCGCATCTGGCGCAGCGGCAACGAACACCGCATGCGCTTCCGCAACGGCGAGGCCGAAGCCCCGCTGGCCGTCGTCGGCCCGGCGGAAGGGCGCAAGGGCACCGAGGTGACCTTCATGCCCTCGCCCGAGACCTTCACCCGCATCGAGTTCGACTTCGGCACGCTGGAGCACCGCCTGCGCGAGTTGGCTTTCCTGAACTCCGGCGTGCGCATTCTCCTGACCGACCGCCGCGGCGTCGAGGAGAAGGCGGTCGAGCTGTTTTACGAGGGCGGCCTGGAGGCCTTCGTGCGCTATCTCGACAGGGCCAAGCACCCGCTCATCGAGGCGCCGATCGTCTTGCGAACCGAGAAGGACGGCATCACGGTCGAGGCGGCCATGTGGTGGAACGACAGCTACCACGAGCAGGTTCTGTGCTTCACCAACAACATCCCGCAGCGCGACGGCGGCACCCATCTGGCCGGCTTCCGCGGCGCGCTGACCCGGCAGATGACCGGCTATGCGGACCAGTCGGGCCTCCTCAAGAAGGAGAAGGTCTCGCTCACCGGCGACGACTGCCGCGAAGGGCTGACCTGCGTGCTCTCGGTCAAGGTGCCGGATCCGAAATTCTCGTCCCAGACCAAGGACAAGCTGGTCTCCTCCGAGGTTCGCCCGGTCGTCGAGAACGCCATCAACGGCGCGCTGGCCGAGTGGCTGGAGGAGAACCCGGCGCCCGCGCGCGTGCTCGTGTCCAAGATCGTCGAGGCGGCCTCGGCGCGCGAGGCGGCGCGCAAGGCGCGTGAGCTCACCCGGCGCAAGGGCGCGCTGGATGTCGCCTCGCTGCCCGGCAAGCTCGCCGACTGCCAGGAACGCGACCCGGCCAAGGCCGAGCTTTTCCTGGTGGAGGGCGACTCGGCCGGCGGTTCCGCGAAGCAGGGCCGCAGCCGCGAGAACCAGGCGATCCTGCCGCTGCGCGGCAAGATTCTCAACGTGGAGCGCGCGCGCTTCGACAAGATGCTGTCGTCGAACGAGATCGGCACGCTGATCACCGCGCTCGGCACCGGCATCGGCAAGGAGGAGTTCAACCTCGCCAAGCTGCGCTACCACAAGATCATCATCATGACGGACGCCGACGTCGACGGCGCTCACATCCGCACCCTGCTTCTGACCTTCTTCTTCCGGCAGATGCCGGACCTGATCGAGCAGGGCCACGTCTATATCGCCCAGCCGCCGCTCTACAAGGTCAAGCGAGGCAACTCCGAGCAGTACCTGAAGGACCAGGAAGCGCTGGAGAACTACCTGATCGATACGGGCCTGGAAGACTGCACCCTGACCCTTGCCAGCGGCGAGGTGCGCAGCGGCCACGACCTGCGCGATGTGGTCGAGAAGGCGCGGGCGGTTGCCGGCATTCTCGACGGCCTGCATTCGCGCTACGACCGCGACGTCGTCGAACAGGCGGCGATTGCCGGCGCGCTGAACCCGGACGTGCATGACGATCCGGTGCGCGCGGCGGAGGCGGCAGCCTATATCGCCCGCCGGCTGGACATCCTGGCCGACGAGTTCGAGCGCGGCTGGGAAGGCAAGGTGCTCGACAATGGCGACCTCGTCTTCGAGCGTACCGTGCGCGGCGTGAAGGAGGTGGCGACCATCGACGCGGCGCTGCTCGGTTCGGCCGACGCCCGCAAGCTGGACGCCCGCACCCAGACCCTGCAGGAGGTCTACGTCAAGGCCGCGACGCTGGCCCGCAAGGGCAGCGACACGGCCATTCGCGGGCCGCGGGCCCTCCTCGACGCGGTGTTCGCACAAGGGCGCAAGGGCATCGCCATGCAGCGCTACAAAGGTCTCGGCGAGATGAATGCCGAGCAGCTGTGGGAAACCACGCTCGATCCGAACGTACGCTCCCTACTGCAGGTGAAGGTGCGCGAGGCGGATGCCGCCGACGACATCTTCACCAAGCTGATGGGCGACGACGTCGACCCGCGGCGCGCCTTCATCCAGGAGAACGCCCTCGCGGTCGCCAACCTGGACGTCTGACGCTCTCCGGCCGGCGGAAAACGCCGGGAAGCGGGATTCTTCCTTTGACAAAGCGGGCCGCCCCCCCTATACGAGGCGGCCAAGACATTCCTCAAAAACAAGCTGCAAGCAACCTATGCCGACAATCAACCAGTTGGTTCGCCTGAACCGTAAGCCGACCGTCAAGAAGTCCAAGACCCCCGCGCTGGGCGGTAACCCGCAGAAGCGCGCGGTTTGCACCCGCGTCTACACCACGACGCCGCGCAAGCCGAACTCGGCTCTTCGTAAGGTCGCGCGTGTTCGCATGACCAACGGCAATGAAGTCACCGCCTACATTCCGGGCGAGGGCCACAACCTGCAGGAGCACTCCGTGGTGCTGGTGCGCGGCGGCGGCCCGAACGACCTTCCGGGCGTGCGCTACCGCGTGATCCGCGGCGTGCTCGACACCCAGGGCGTCAAGGACCGTAAGAAGCGCCGTTCGCTCTACGGCTCCAAGCGTCCGAAGTAAGCTTCCAGCCGGGTCCCGCCCGGCAGGGAATTGTCTTGTCGAGGCCTTCCGGACACCCGTCCGGGAGGCCTTGATGTTTTTGGGCGAGGGGCTTGCGAGGCGAGCGCCTAGAGCGTGCCGGCCTCGAGCCGCTTCAGGCTGCGCGCGGCGGCGGCGAGGTAGTCCTTGCGGGTCTCTGCCGACATGCGGTCCCAGGTCCGATAGGGCTGGGCAAGGCGCGGGTTGGCGCCGAGCTTCTCCCGGTTGCGGATCAGGAAATCCCAGTACAAGGCATTGAAGGGACAGGCATTTTCGCCGGTGCGGTCCTTCACGTCGTACCGGCAGTTGCGGCAGTGGTCCGACATCTTGTTGATGTAGTTGCCGCTCGCCGCATAGGGCTTGGAGGCGAGCAGCCCGCCATCGGCGAACTGGCTCATGCCGACCGTGTTCGGCAGTTCCACCCATTCGAATGCGTCCGCATAGACCGCGAGATACCACTCGTGCACCTGGTGCGGGTCGATGCCGGCGATCAGCGCGAAATTGCCGGTCACCATCAGCCGCTGGATGTGATGCGCGTAGGCCTCGTCCCGGGTCTGGCCGACGACCTCGCGCAGGCAGGCCATCCTGGTCTCTGCGCTCCAGTAGAACTCCGGCAGGGGCCGGCTCGCGCCGAGATGGTTGGCGCCGGCATAGTCCGGCATCTTCAGCCAGTAGATGCCGCGCACATATTCCCGCCAGCCGATGATCTGGCGGATGAAGCCCTCGGCCGAGTTGAGCGGCACGGCACCGTCCACAAACGCTTGCTCCGCCTTGCGGCAGACCTGCAAGGGGTCGAGCAGGCCGGCATTGAGGTAGGGCGACAGGACCGAGTGGTAGAGGTACTTTTCCCCGGTCAGCATGGCGTCCTGGTAGTCGCCGAAACGGGGCAGGGCCTCGTCGATGAAGCGGTCCAGCGCCGCCTCGGCGTCCTCGGTGGTGACGGCGAAGCGGAACGGGGTGAGCCTGCCGAACCCGTCCGGAAACTGCGCCTCGACCAGGTCCAGCACCGCCCGCGTCGTCTCGTCCGGCTCGAAGGCCAGCGGGCGCGGCATGAAGAGGTCGGTGTCCGCCGGCTTGCGGTTCTCGGCGTCGAAGTTCCACCTGCCGCCGACGGGCTCGTCGCCTTGCATCAGCAGTCCGGTCTTGCGCCGCATCAGGCGGTAGAAATACTCCATCCGCAGCTGCTTGCGGCCCTCCGCCCAGGCGCCGAACTCCTTGGCACTGCAGAGGAAACGGCTGTCGGGCAGGATGTCGACCGGCAGGTTATGCGCGCTCTCTAGCCCGCGCAGGATCTCCATCACCCGCCACTCGCCCGGCTCCGTCACCCGGATGCGCAAGGCATCGTGCCGCGCCACCGCCCGGCCGATCTCGCCCGCAAAGCTGCCGGTGTTGTCCGGATCGTCGAGCTCGACATAGTCGACCTGCCAGCCGGCCCGGCGCAGGGCGGCGGCGTGATGGCGCATGGCGGCCAGGATGAAGGCGATCTTCTTGCGGTGATGCGGGACGTAGGTCGTCTCCTCGGCGACCTCCATCATCAGCAGTCGTGCATCGCTCTTGTCGACGTCCCGGAGCGCCGAGAGGCCGAAGGAGAGCTGGTCGCCGAGGACCGGAATGAGGACAGGTCTGGTCATGCCTTGCGGGGATGCGCTGGACGAAAAGATGGTCTTTTCGGTTACGCAGCCCGGCTTTGTGCGGATCTCGGCCCGGCGCGCGCAAGGGCGGGACGGGAACAGTCTGCCGCGTCCCCCATCCCGCCCGCGGGGACAAACGAAAGACGCCCGGTCGGTATCCCGCCGGGCGTCTTCATCAAACTGGCTTTGCGAATTTCGAGACGGATTTTGCAAAATCCCGTCTCAATTTTCGCTGATTTTGCGACGGCTCGCGCAATCTCGCTCCGCGCGAAGCGGGGACAAGTGCCGGCGTCGGTATCAGGCGGCGATGCGGCGCTGCGCCTTGAAGGCGACCGGAGTGTTCTCGCGGTTGCGGCGACGCTCCTCGGCGGAGATATACACCAGCGCGTGATGCTCGCTGCAGTAGGAAATCCCCGCCTCGACGCGGTTGCGGCACGGGAAGGTGTAGTTGCCGCCGGTGCCTTCGGCCCACTTGCACTGGCCGGCACGCGGCAAACGGAGTTCGGTCATCGTCCTGTCCTTCAGTCTGGTGACGCCTTGCACTCCGAAGCGCGATCCGCGGGGCTTGCCGCGGCATCGGTGTCAGGAGCGCCTGCCAGCGGCTGCGCGTCAAAAAAGCCGGGCCAAGGCCCGGCGTCGATCCGATGACCGTAATATAGGTGTCACGTTGTAAAAGGCCAAACGCATCTCCGGCATGGGAGCCATGCCTATATTGCAGTGCAGCGATGTGGCTGACGCCGAGCGGTTGCAGTCTTGCTTCAACGCTCGCGTTCTTCGCGAAGGTTGGTGATCACCCGGCGGTTCTGCGCCTTGCACTCTTCTTGGGCGCAGTCGCGCACCTTGCGCTCCGTTCCGTAGCCTTTGGCCCACAGCCGGTTCGGCGCGACGCCCTTGCCGACCAGATAGGCCATGACCGCGTTCGCCCGGCGCGTCGAAAGCGCCGTGTTGTCGCCGGCGCTGCCCGGATCGTCCGCAAAGCCCTGGATCTTGGCGTACCAGGTCCGGTGGGACATCAGCCACTCGGCCTGCTTGTCGAGCGTCATGCGGGCGGTCTCGTCGATCTCCGCCGAGTCGGGCGTGAAATAGGTCCGCCGGCCGACATTGAGCATGAAGGCTTCTTCGCTGCCCGGCTCCATGTTGGCGAAGCCGATCACCGGCGCGTTGGTGACGTCCGGCGAGGCGACATTCTCGACCGTGTTGCAGCCGGCGAGAAGCGCGGCCAGAAGCAGAGGCGAAAGCGGGAGGCGCGGCCGCGAGGTGCGGCCGGTTGCGGGCGTCGAAAAGGCGGTCACGTGCGCTCCTGATCCTGCGGTTTGCCGGCGCCCAGATGCTCCAGAACCGACACGCGGGTTCCGACAGGGCAGCGCTGGTAGAGGTCGATGATGTCTTCGGGGAACATGCGGATGCAGCCCGACGAGACGTCGCTGCCGATACTCCAGGGCTCCAGCGTGCCGTGCAGCCGGTAGCCGGTGTCGGCGCCGCTGTCGTGGTGCAGGTAGAGCGCGCGCGGACCGAGCGGGTTGTTCGGCGCGCCGCCCTCGACCATCGGCGGCAGGTCGGGCTGGCGCTTGCGCATCTCCGGAGGCGGCACCCAGCGCGGCCACAGCGCCTTGCGGCGAACCTGCGCGCGGCCGAACCACTGGAAGCCTTCGCGCCCGACGCCGACGCCGTAACGCAGGGCGGTGTTGTTCTCCCAGATCCAGTAGAGGAAGTGGTTGCGCGTATCGACGACCACCGTGCCCGGCGATTCTTGCGAGAAATACTTGACCATCTGTCGGCGCCAATGCGGCTTGATCACCGAGAAATTGGTGCGCCGATACTGGAAGCCGTTGTCGGCGGCGGCCCCGTCGAACCATTTCGAGGACGCGAATGCAGGCATGGGCAGCGAGATGTTCGCCGCCATCGCGCCGGCGCCGATCAGCAGCGCGCGTCGTGTCATGGATGCCGTCATGCCGTCTCCTCCTCTTGACGGGCAGCCGCTCCCGCCCCGCGCCCGGCAGTATCTGCGAGCGCGGAACGGCCCTATTACTGTCCATCGAGGAGAAAACGTCAATCCTTCGAAGTTTTTCAGTTCGATGACGGTGGCGGCGACGGCGATGGCGACGGGGCCTCGCCGAAGTCCGCCCCGGCCGCCGACAGCGCCTCGCGCGTGTCGAGATCGAGGCGCGCGGCCTCGCCGATCTCCACCTCCCGCATGGCCGAGGCGTTCTGCCCGATCAGGTGACGGGCGCCCGTGTCGCCCTCCAGCCGCGCCAGCGCGTCGAAATGGCTGCGGTCCCACAGGACCGGATTGCCGCGCTTGCCGTGGGTGGTGGCGAGCACCAGGGTGATGCCCTCGTCCGGCCGGTAGGCCTCGATGAGCCGATCGACAACGGCCGCCGTGATGCCGGGCATGTCGGCGAGCAGGATCATCGCGGCATCCGCGTCCGCCCCGAGCGCCTTGACGCCGGTGCGGATCGATCCGGCCATGCCGTCCGCATAGTCCGGATTGTGCACCAGCACGACGTCGAGCCCGGCAAGTGCGGCAGCGACCTCCTTTGCCATGTGGCCGGTCACCACGGTGAGGCGGGACAGCCCGCTGGCGAGCGCGGCTTTGGCCGCGATGCGCACCAGGGGCTCGCCGCCGATCCGGGCCAGCAGCTTGTTGACGCCGCCCGCCCGCCGCGACTGGCCGGCGGCGAGCAGGATGCCCTCGATCCGCCGCTGGCGCGAAGCCGCCTGCGGCGCGGCCTGCACCGCCTCGCGCGCGGTTTCGCGCGCTGCCTCGCGCGGCTGCGGCCGCGTGCCGATCTCCATCAACAGGCCCCCGACGCCCATGCCGGTGATCTCGTGGGGAGTGACGGGCAAGTCCGCCATCAGCCGGTCGAGCACCCAGTCGAAGCCGTTTTCCTTGGGGCTGCGGGCGCAGCCCGGCGCGCCGAGGACCGGCACCCCGCCGACCTCGCCGACGAGCAGCAGGTTGCCCGGATCGACCGGCATGCCGAAATGGGTGACCGCGCCGCCGGCCTGACGGATGGCGGACGGGATGACGTCGTCCCGGTCGACGATGGCCGAGGCGCCGAAGACCAGAACCAGCTCCGCCCCGTCCGCGATCAGCGCGGCGATGGCCCTCGCCGTCTCGCCCGTCTCGTGGGCGACGCGAAGCTCGCGGATGAGCTGCGATCCGTAGACGGCAAGGCGGCTTTCGGTGATCCGCCGGGTCTTGTCGAGGGTGGCGGGCTTGAGATGCGCAAGCTGCGTCGCGACCAGCCCGACGGGGCGGGCGCGGAACGGGGCGACGCGCACGGCCCCGCGCACCGCCTCGCAGGCGGCCTCCACATCGGCGCGCGGCGCGGCGAAGGGAATGATCTTGGCGGTGGCCACCATGCGGCCGCGGGTGATGCGGGCGAAGGCGGGAAGGGTCGCCAGCGTGATCGCCGGATCGATGCGGTTGGTCCGGTCGATGGCGTCCTTGTCGACCACCAGAAGGCCGTCGGCGTCGGCATGGAAGTTGACCCGGCCGGTGAAGGGCGGCTCCAAGGTCATGCCGCCGCCGGAGGCGGCCTGCGCGATGCGGCTCGCCGCCTCGTCCTCGTGGCAATCGTCCGGGCCGAGCCGGGCGGCAACGACCTGCTCGATCCCGGCCTCCACGATCCTCGCGATGTCGCCGGCGGTGAGCCGGTGACCCTTCTTCAGCGCGCCGTCGGCAAGCCGCAGCGTATGGGCGAGCAGGGCGCCTTCCGCGTCTTTCGTGGCGAGCGGGCCGAACTTCACGGCCGGCCTCCCTCTCCCTTAAGTTCGGGGCTCTTGCGCAGGGCGGCGATGATGTTGGCGAGCACGGCAACCGCGATCTCGGCCGGCGAGGCGGCGCCGATATCGGCGCCGATCGGCGCGTCGATGCTGTCGAAGGCGTCCGGCGTCACGCCGGCCTCCAGCAGCCGCTCGCGGCGCTTGCCGTGGGTCTTGCGGCTGCCGAGCGCGCCGACATAGAAGCACCCGACCGACAGCGCGGCGGCAAGCGGCACGTCGTCGATCTTCGGGTCGTGGGTGAGCGCGGCGAGCGCGGTGTAGGGATCGAGCGCCAGCTGTTCCAGCACGTCGGCCGGCCATTCGGCGAGCAGCGTGCCGTCCGGAAACCGCTCGGGCGTCGCAAAGGCGGTGCGCGGATCGACGACGGTCACGTCGAAGCCGGCGATCTGCGCCATCGGCACCAAGGCCTGGCTGATATGGACGGCGCCGATCAGCACGATGCGCGGCGGCGGCACGCTGACGGTGAGGAAGGCCTGGCCGCCGCCTGCAAGCTCCACCAGCCCGGACTTGCCGGACCTGAGCCTTGCGCGCAGCTCCGCCGCCAGCGGATCGGCGTCCGCGATGTCGCCTGGGGCGACGAGGCGCTGGGCGCCGCTGCCGATCTCGGTGACGAGGATCGCGGGCTTGCGGCCGCTGCGGGCGGCGTTGAAGCGGGCGAGGAGCTGAAGGTCCATGGGAAGCGGTCCTGAAAAGGGGCAGCGCCGGCAGGCGGCGGCGTGAGGCGGGCGAAGGGCGCGGGCCGGCCCGGCCGCGCAGGATCAGGCGGAGCGGGCCACCGGCTCCACATAGACGCGGATGCGCCCGCCGCAGGACAGGCCGACGCGCCAGGCGGTCTCGTCGGCGACGCCGAATTCCAGCATGGCCGGCTTGCCGGTCTCGATCACCTCGGCGGCTTCGGCGACGACCGCGCCCTCGACGCAGCCGCCCGACACCGAGCCCTCGAAGTTTCCCTCCGCATCGATGACGAGATGCGCGCCGACCGGGCGCGGCGCCGAGCCCCAGGTCTCGACCACGGTGGCAAGGGCGACACGGCGCCCGTCGCGGCTCCAGCTTTCGGCCAGAACCAGCGGATCGATCTCCGTCCGGATTGCATCCTGTTGCATGTCCGTCTCCTTCGTTGCCCCGAATATAGGCTCACCCCGGCGCCCTGCACAGGCGTCCCGTCGCTGGCCTTTGGTCGGAAGGGGAGCGGAAGAGAGGAAGGGCGGCAGGTTGGGCGGGAGGAGCGGCGGAAACGACCCGCCGATGCGCCCCTCTCGCTCGGCTGTCGTCCCGGTTTCGGCAAAGCCGAAGACCGGGAACCAGTAACCACGGCGGTCGCGACCCTTGCCGTCGCGCGCCACCGGAAGGCCGGGGGCTGCTGCCGTCGCATACCCACCCGCCCCGGCGGATACTGGATACCTGCCTTCGCAGGTATGACAGCCGTGGAGGCGGCGAAGCGCTTCCGTCCCACAGCTGCCGAGGATGCCAATGGTTCCCGGTTCTGCGCTGCGCTGGACCGGAATGACGGGAGCCTGTCGCTCCCCGCACACAGCGCTGCAACGAAAAAGGGCCCCCCAACGAAAAAGGGCGCCGCAGTCTGCGGCGCCCTCCGACGTGTCTGCAGTCCGCTGCGGCGTTATTCGGCCGCGGCGCGGAAGGACGGGGCGGCGGCGAGAATGGCGCCGTCCACATGGCTTTCGAACTTGGCGAAGTTGGTGACGAACATGTCCACCAGCTTGGCGGCCTGCGCGTCGTAGGCGTCCTTGTCGGCCCAGGTCGAGCGCGGATCGAGGATCTTCGGGTCGACGCCCGGAACCTCGACCGGAACGGCGAAGCCGAAATTCGCGTCCGTGCGGCAGGCGACATCGCGCAGCGAGCCGTCGAGCGCGGCGGCGAGCAGCGTGCGGGTGGCGCGGATCGGCATGCGGTTGCCGGTGCCGTAGGCCCCGCCGGTCCAGCCGGTATTGACCAGCCAGCAGTCGACCTCATGGGCGGCGATCAGCGAGCGCAGCAGGTTGCCGTACTCGGACGGATGGCGCGACATGAACGGCGCGCCGAAGCAGGTGGAGAACGTCGCCTGCGGCTCCGTCACGCCCTTCTCGGTGCCGGCGACCTTCGCCGTGTAGCCGGACAGGAAGTGATACATCGCCTGGGCCGGGGTGAGACGCGCGATGGGAGGCAGCACGCCGAAGGCATCGGCCGTCAGCATGATGATGTTCTTGGGGTGCGGCGCGCGACCCGTCGGGCTGGCATTGGAGATGAAGTCGATCGGATAGGCGCAGCGGGTGTTCTCGGTCTTCGAGCCGTCGTCGAAATCGGGAACGCGGGTCTGCGGATCGAGCACGACGTTCTCCAGCACGGTGCCGAAGCGCTGGGTCGTGGCGTAGATCTCCGGCTCCGCCTCGGCCGACAGCTTGATCGTCTTGGCGTAGCAGCCGCCCTCGAAGTTGAAGATGCCGTCGGGGCCCCAGCCGTGCTCGTCGTCGCCGACCAGCGTGCGGGTCGGATCGGCCGACAGGGTGGTCTTGCCGGTGCCGGACAGGCCGAAGAACACGGCCGTGTCGCCCGTATCGCCGACATTGGCCGAGCAGTGCATCGGCATCACCCGGCTGGCCGGCAGCAGGAAGTTCAGCATCGAGAAGACGGACTTCTTCATCTCGCCGGCATAGGAGGTGCCGCCGATCAGGACGATGCGGTTGGTGAAGTCGCAGGCGATCACCGTCTCGGTGCGGCAGCCGTGGCGCGCGGGATCGGCGCGGAAGCTCGGCAGGTCGATGATCGTCATCTCGGGCGCGAAATCGACCAGTTCGGACGGCTCGGGACGGATCAGCAGGTTGCGGATGAACAGGGAGTGCCAGGCGTATTCGGTGAAGACGCGCACCTTGATGCGGTGGGCCGGATCGGCGCCGCCATGCAGGTCCTGCGCGTAGAGCGACATGCCCTTGGCATGGGCGACCATGTCGGCATGAAGCAGGGCGAACTGCTCGGGGCTCATGGAATTGGAATTGTCCCACCACACGGTGTCGCGGGTGGTGTCGTCGACGACGATGAACTTGTCCTTCGGCGAGCGGCCCGTGTGGATGCCGGTGTCGGCAACGAGCGCGCCACCATCGGCGACGACGGCCTCCTCGCGGCGCAGCGCATGCTCGTAGAGCGCCGGTGCCGTGAGGTTGCGATGAAGTCCGCCGAGCTCCTTCAAGCCGCACATGCCCGCGTCTTTCGAAGAAAGCTCTACGCCCTGATCCGCCATGTTTCCGAGATCCCTGTATCGTGTTGGTTCGCCGGTCCTTGCTGGACCGCTGAGACTGCCGGCTGCCGCGATGTGCGTCCTGTCGCGATTTCGCAATATGAGTCCGGTAGCGTGTGAACTGCCGGCGGCCCTGGTGCCGGCGCACGGAACGGCCGTCGACCCCCTTGTCGGGTCCGGCCCTGCTGTCTTTTTCGCTTTTGGCAGAGCGAACCTAGTGGATGGCCCCCAAATCAACAAGCGCAACGAAGGTGGCAACCCTAAGGCTAAATCGATTTAATTCACCGTTTCTGCAGTTATAATTATTTTTTAACGAAAAATAATACGTGTTCCGGCGCGCCGTCTCGTGGAATACTCGTTTCATATCAGTTCATTCGTGGATCATCCGTTCGGAACAGCACGAAGCCTCCGCGAAAACCGGTTCCGAACCGGCCCGCGGCACGGAACGGGGCTGCCGGATTCGCTGCGGCTGACCGGCCTGCCGGTTTCGGCTATGGTCGGGCTCCATTGCCCGGTGCGATGCGCTGCCCGCGTCCGCCGCCCGCCCCGTTTCCTTCATCCGTCAGGCCGAGATGTCGACACTTCGCAGTTCCGGTCCCGCTTCCGCGGGACATCATTTTCGCGCCACCGTGGCGCTGGCGCTGCCGATCATCGTCTCGCGCGCGGCGCTGGTGATCATGTTCACCGTCGACACGGTGATGGTGGGGCGGGCGAGCGCCGCCGACCTTGCCTATTTCGGCCTCGGGGTGGCGCCGCAGCTGACCTTGATGATGGTCGCCGTCGGCGCGCTGCAGGCGACCGCCGTACTGGCCTCGCAGGCGCTGGGCGCGGGCGATGCCCCGCGCGCCGGCGCGGTGCTGCGCGCCTCGCTCGCCCATGCGCTGGCGCTCGGCCTCATCTGTCTGTTCCTGTCGCTGCTGGCCGAGCCGTTCTTCCTGGCGATCGGGCAGGATCCGGACCTTGCCGCAGGCGCTGCCCGCGTGTCGCACGCCTTCGGCTTCGGCATGCCGGGCATCCTGCTCTTCGTCGCCTGCAACCTGTTCATGGAGGCGACGGGCCGGCCGAAGACCGGCATGGCGATCATGCTCGCCGCCAATCTCGTCAACGTGCCGCTGAACGCCGTGTTCGGCTACGGCTGGGGCGGCCTGGTGGAGGCCGGCGGGGCGGAAGGCATCATGCTGGCGAGCACCATCGCCCGCACGCTGGCCGGTCTGGCCATCCTGACCATCCTGGCGCTGCAGGCCCGGCGCGACGACACGTTCCGCATCCTGCCGCGCCGCACGGCAGGGGCGGCCGCGCTCGGCCTGTGGGCGGATCCGGACGCGCGCCTGCTGCGCCGGCTCGGCCTGCCGATGGGCCTTGCCCAGGGTGTGGAAAGCGCCGCCTTCGCGACCGTGGTGATGATGGCCGGCTGGCTCGGCACGGCGCAGCTCGCCGCCTACCAGACGACGATGAGCCTCGTGACGCTGACCTTCATGATGGCCATCGGCACCGGCGGGGCGACGGCGATCCGGGTGGGCCGGGCCTTCGGCGAGGGCGACATGGTCAATGTCGGGCGGGCCGGCTGGACGGGCATCGCGCTCGGCGCGGTGTGGCCGCTGCCCGTGGCGCTGCTGTTTCTGGTCTCGCCGGAAACCGCGGCGCGGGCCGTGACCTCCGACCCGCGCACGGTCGAGGCGGCGGCGCAGGCGCTGTTCGTCGCCGGCTTCATGCTGTCCATCGACGCGGCGATGGCGGTGACCATCGGCGCCCTGCGCGGCCTCGGCGACGTGTGGTGGCCGACCCTGTGGCAGATCGGGGCGTTCTGGCTGATCGCCATTCCGGTCGCCTATCTGATGGCCATCGTGCTGGCGGTCGGCGCGGGCGGGCTGATCGGCGGACTGATCGCCGGCATCCTCGTCTCCTTCGCCGGCCTGTCCTGGCGCTTCGCGCGTCAAAGCGCGATGCGGCGCCTGTCGCCGGTGGTTCCGCTGTAGCGGCTGGCGACCGGCTCCGGCCATCGCCATAATTTATGCGCATTTGCACCCGCAAGGCTGATAAACCAAGACGAGCGAACAAGAAGAACGGGTTCAGGGCTTTCGACCATGCCGACGATCGCACTCGTAGACGACGACCGCAACATCCTGACCTCGGTCTCCATTGCACTGGAGAGCGAAGGATACAGGGTCCATACCTATACGGATGGCTCCTCGGCCCTCGACCGGCTGATCACCGATCCGCCGGATCTTGCCATCTTCGATATCAAGATGCCGCGGATGGACGGCATGGAGCTGCTGCGCCGGCTGCGCCAGAAGTCGGACCTGCCGGTCATTTTCCTGACCAGCAAGGACGACGAGATCGACGAGCTGTTCGGTCTCAAGATGGGCGCCGACGACTTCATCCGCAAACCGTTCTCCCAGCGCCTGCTGGTGGAGCGCGTCAAGGCGGTGCTGCGCCGCGTGCAGCCCCGCGATCCCTCGACGAGCAAGCAGGAAAGCGACAAGCTGCTGGAGCGCGGCGACCTGATCATGGACCAGGAGCGCCACACCTCCATGTGGAAGGGCCAGCCGGTGACGCTGACGGTCACCGAATTCCTGATCCTCTACGCGCTCGCCCATCGCCCGGGCGTCGTCAAGAGCCGCAACGCCCTGATGGATGCGGCCTATGACGATCAGGTCTATGTGGACGACCGCACCATCGATAGCCATATCAAGCGGCTGCGGAAGAAGTTCAAGCTGGTCGACGACAGCTTCGACATGATCGAGACGCTGTACGGCGTCGGCTACCGCTTCCGCGAGGGCTGACGGCAGCGCCGCGCCCGCCCGGTCCATGCGCGATCCAGGCGGGAGCGGCCGGCCGGCAAGGCGTGGTCGGAAACTCCGGCCGGGAAAGATGGATGGCGATTGAGGTGGACACGAGCGGGCGGCCCGAACGCGAGGCCGACCGGCGGACGTCTCCTCCGGCCGAGGCCGGGGGCGCGCCGGCGGCTGCCCGCGGACCGTCCGGCCAACGCCGGTTCCGCCGGCGCATCCTGTCGCGCATCGCCGGTTCGATCTCGCCCTATCTCACCTCCTCGCTGACCCGCCGCATCCTGGTGCTGAACCTTGCCGGGCTGTGCGCGCTGGTCGGCGGCATTCTCTATCTCAACCAGTTCCGCGCCGGGCTGATCGACGCCCGCGTCCAGAGCCTTTTGACCCAGGGCGAGATCATCGCCGGCGCCATCGCCGCCTCGGCGACGGTGGAGACGGACGGGCTGATGGTCGATCCCGAGCAGCTGCTGCAGCTGCAGGCGGGGGAAAGCGTCTCGCCGACCGACGGCTCGCGGCTGACCGACTTTCCGATCAACCCGGAGCGCGTCGCCCCGGTGCTGCGCCGGCTGATCTCGCCGACCCGCACGAGGGCGCGGATCTACGATCCCGAAGGCATCCTGATCCTCGATTCCCGGCATCTTTATGCGCGCGGCCAGATCCTGCGCTTCGACTTGCCGCCGCCGACCGCCGAGGAGCCCGGCCTGTGGGACCAGATCTGGGCCGATGTGAAACTGTGGTTCCGCCGCGGCGACCTGCCGCTCTACGAGGAGATCGGCGCGGGCAACGGGCGCGCCTATCCGGAAGTGGAGGCGGCGCTCGCCGGCTCGCCCGCCAGCGTCGTGCGCGTGTCCTCGCGCGGCGAGCTGATCGTCTCGGTGGCGGTGCCGGTGCAGCGCTTCCGCGCCGTGCTGGGTTCGCTGCTGCTGTCGACGCAAGGCGGCGACATCGACGCCATCGTGCGGGCCGAGCGCATCGGCATCGTGCGCGTGTTCCTGGTCGCCGCGACGGTGACCATGGTGCTGTCGATCCTGCTGGCCGGCACCATCGCCGGCCCGGTGCGGCGGCTGGCGGCGGCGGCCGAGCGGGTGCGCCGGGGCATCAAGTCGCGCGAGGAGATCCCGCAATTCTCCGAGCGGCGCGACGAGATCGGCCATCTGGCGAGCGCCCTGCGCGACATGACCAACGCGCTCTACAACCGCATGGACGCGATCGAGACCTTCGCCGCGGACGTGGCGCACGAGCTGAAGAACCCGCTGACCTCGCTGCGCAGCGCGGTCGAGACGCTGCCGCTGGCCAAGCAGCCGCAGGCGCGCGAGCGGCTGATGGAGGTGATCCAGCACGACGTGCGCCGGCTGGACCGGCTGATCACCGACATTTCCGACGCCTCGCGGCTGGATGCGGAACTCGCCCGCGCCGATGCCGAGCCCATCGACATCTCGACGCTGCTGCTGGGCGTGTGCGATCTGGCCAACGAGCGGGCGGCGGCGGGCGAGGCGCGCGTCGAGGTGCACATCAATTCCTCGCGCCGCGACCATCCCTACCGGGTGCTCGGCCACGACAGCCGCCTCGGCCAGGTGGTCAACAACCTGATCGACAATGCCCGCTCCTTCTCGCCCCCCGGCGGCACGGTGCGGGTGACGGCGAACCGCACCGCCGACATGGTCGAGATCATTGTGGACGACGACGGGCCGGGCGTCCGCCCCGAGCTGCGCGAGCGCATCTTCGAGCGCTTCTACACCGACCGGCCGGAATCCGAAGGCTTCGGCAACAATTCCGGCCTCGGCCTGTCGATCTCGCGCCAGATCGTCGAGGCCCATCGCGGCACCATCTCGGTCGCCAACCGCGAGACGACGGACGCCAAGACCGGCGAGACCCGCATCGAGGGCGCCCGCTTCACCGTTCGCCTGCCGGCCGAGAGCCGGGGATGAGCGGCGGCGAAACGGTCCATGCCTCCTGCATCCTGGTCGGCAGCGCCGGCATCCTGATCCGCGGCCGCTCGGGCGCAGGCAAGTCGCGCCTCGGCGAGCGGATCCTCAGCGAGGCGCGCCTGCGCGGCCTGCTGGCGCTGGCGGTGGCCGACGACCGGGTGGCGCTTGCCGCCCGCTCGGGCCGGCTGGTCGCAAGCTGCCCGCCGCAGCTTTCCGGACTGTGGGAGCGCCGCGGCGAGGGGATCGCACGGGTTGCGGTCGAGCCGCGCGCGGTGGTGCGGCTGGTGGTCGACCTGGTGCCGGACAGCGAGCTGGAGCGGATGCCCGAGCCCGGCGCCATGCGGGTTGAGCTGTGCGGGGTCGAGCTTGCGCGCCTTGCCGTGCCGTGCGGGCGCGAGGACGCCACGGCGCTGGACGTGCTGGCGGTCCTGGCGGACAGGGCGTCCGGCGGGGCCTGATCGGCGTCGGTGCACCGCGCCTGCTGCCGGATGTCGCAGGCGGCCTTGCGAAAAAGCCGGGGGCGGGTCCGATTTTTCTTGCGCTGCAGCGTCACCTTGCCGACATTGGGCGCCCGGCATCGAACGACCGGGGGCGGGGAGCGTTCCGTCGCGTGCGGCCCTCGGGCCGCAGCGGTGCAAGACCGCAAGGGGCTAAGGTATCTCCACCGGTCGTCGGGCCGGCTGATATCCGGAAGCGCCCGTTGCGGCATGCGCCATGCCGGCCGCCGAAGGCGGACCGGACGGACGGACAAACGACGGACAGGGCATGATCGGTCTCGTACTTGTTACGCACGGACGATTGGCGGAAGAATTCAAGTCGGCGCTGGAGCATGTCGTCGGCCCGCAGGAGCGGGTCGAGACGATCTGCATCGGCCCGGACGACGACATGGAGCAGCGCCGGCAGGACATCCTGGCGGCGGTCGAGAGCGTCAACGACGGCTCGGGCGTGGTGCTGCTGACGGACATGTTCGGCGGGACCCCGTCGAACCTCGCCATTTCGGTGATGGACGGCACCAGCATCGAGGTGATCGCCGGCGTCAACCTGCCCATGCTGATCAAGCTGGCCAGCGTGCGCGGCGAAAGCGCCATCGCCGAGGCGGTGGACGAGGCCCGCAAGGCCGGCCAGAAATACATCTCCGTCGCCAGCCAGGTGCTGTCGGGCCAGGGATGAGGGGCCAAGTGTGACGGGGAAGGGATGATGGACCGGATGCAAGCGTCGGGGCTCACCCGCGACCTGAAGATCGTCAACCGTCGCGGACTGCATGCCCGGGCCTCGGCCAAGCTGGTGAAGCTGGTCGAGACCTTCGACGCCGAGATCGTGGTGATGAAGGACGGCCAGTCGGTCGGCGGCAACTCCATCATGGGCCTGATGATGCTGGCGGCCAGCCCCGGCTGCTCGATCCGCGTCTCCGCCACCGGCGCGGAAGCGGAAAGCGCGCTGGCCGCCATCGCGGAACTGGTGGAAAGCGGCTTCGGCGAGACCGACTGAGGCTTCGGCCGCGCATCTTCGCTGCCGCTCTGGCAACCAATGGGCCCCGGATCTCGCGATGCTCGTCCGGGGTGACGGCCGTAGTTGTGGCAGCGGCCTTTCCTCCCTCTCAAGTCGTCGTCCCGGGCAAGCGAAGCGCGACCCGGGATCCATTGGCGACCTCGGCGAGATTGAGGCGGAAGACGCTCCCCCCATTCTCGGCTGTCACGCCTGCGCAGGCAGGCGTCCAGTATCCGCCGGGGCAGAGGGCGCGCGCAGGTAGCGGCCACCGGCGTTTCGGTGGCAGCGCTGGGGACTCGCTCGAACCGTTCGGGGTTACTGGTTCCCGGTCTTCGGCTGCGCCGAAACCGGGACGACACCCAGAGAAAGTGTCGCTGCCTCGCCTCCACCTGCCGACGCTGCTCTTCCCTCTCAGGTCGTCTTGCCCGGAACGACGCCGGGAGAAGGTGGAGCCCCGAAGTACCGGCAGGTCGAATGAATGGGACATAAAGAAATCTTTATATCCTTATTGCTTTGTATCGGTTTCCGGCCTATAAACCGGGCATTCGCCGGGTGCCTGCATCCGGCGCAAGCCGTTTTCCGCGCCGGATGCGGGCCGCAAGGGCCGACCCGGCGCCAGACACGACCGTAGAGGCGACACCGTAGAGGCGACCCTGTCGAGGGCGATGCCGGAAGGGCCGGCCGCCCGTCGGGAAATGTCGGAAAATTCCTGTCCCGGACCCGTTCCGGGCGGGCGAGTGCTGTTCCAAACGAAAAGCGAGCGGACGATACGCATGACCACCGCAACCGATTACTACGTCAAGGACATCTCCCTGGCCGACTACGGCCGCAAGGAGATCGACATCGCCGAGACCGAGATGCCGGGCCTGATGGCCTGCCGCGAAGAGTTCGGCGAGAAGAAGCCGCTCAAGGGCGCCCGCATCGCCGGCTCGCTGCACATGACCATCCAGACCGCCGTGCTGATCGAGACGCTGGTCGCGCTCGGCGCCGAGGTCCGTTGGGCGTCCTGCAACATCTTCTCGACCCAGGACCATGCCGCCGCCGCCATCGCCGCCGCCGGCATCCCGGTCTTCGCCGAGAAGGGCGAGACGCTGGAAGAGTACTGGGACTATTGCGACCGCATCTTCTTCTTCCCGGAAGGCACGGCCAACATGATCCTCGATGATGGCGGCGACGCCACCATGTACATCCTGCTCGGCGCCCGCGCCGAGGCCGGCGAGGACGTGCTCTCCAACCCGGGTTCGGAGGAGGAGAAGATCCTCTTCGCCCAGATCCGCAAGCGCATGGCGGCGAGCCCGGGCTGGTTCACCAAGCAGCGCGACGCGATCCGCGGCGTCTCCGAGGAGACGACGACGGGCGTCAACCGCCTGTATCAGCTGAAGGCCAAGGGCCTGCTGCCGTTCCCGGCGATCAACGTCAACGACAGCGTCACCAAGTCGAAGTTCGACAACAAGTACGGCTGCAAGGAGAGCCTCGTCGACGGCATCCGTCGCGGCACCGACGTGATGATGGCCGGCAAGACCGCCGTCGTCTGCGGCTACGGCGACGTCGGCAAGGGCTCGGCCGCCAGCCTTCGCGGCGCCGGCGCCCGCGTCAAGGTGACCGAGATCGACCCGATCTGCGCCCTGCAGGCCGCCATGGACGGCTTCGAGGTCGTCACCCTGGAGAAGGCCGCCCCGACCGCCGACATCGTGATCACCACCACCGGCAACAAGGACGTGGTGACCCTCGACCACATGCGGTCGCTGAAGGACATGGCGATCGTCGGCAATATCGGCCACTTCGACAACGAGATCCAGGTCGAGGCGCTGCGCAACTACAAGTGGACCAACATCAAGCCGCAGGTCGACATGATCGAATTCCCGGACGGGAAGCGCATGATCCTCCTGTCGGAAGGCCGGCTGCTGAACCTCGGCAACGCCACCGGCCACCCGAGCTTCGTGATGTCGGCCAGCTTCACCAACCAGGTGCTGGCGCAGATCGAGCTGTGGACCCGTCCGGACGCCTACGACAAGGACGTCTATGTCCTGCCGAAGCATCTCGACGAGCGCGTCGCCCGCCTGCACCTGGCCAAGCTCGGCGTCGAACTGACCGAGCTGTCGACGGCGCAGGCCGACTATATCGGCGTGAAGACCACCGGTCCGTACAAGCCGGAACACTACCGCTACTGATCGCTCCCGCCGGGTCCCGGCGCATCCGGCAGGCACGGGTCCTGCCGGGCGCGCGGCGGAACCGGCGCCGGAACGATCTGCGGACGATCCCTGGAACGATTGCCGAACGGGGGCTGTGGATGACACGGCCCCCGTTTACTTTTCGGTAACCGACACTTCTTCGCGATTCGCGTTTGCGTTATGGTCTTTGCGAATCAGGCGGGTCGTGAGGCAGAACTGCCTTGAGGTCCGCACATTGCGGGCGGGCCCGATGCGGCAGCCTGATGCGGGGTGCCCCGGTGCGGGTGCTTCGACAGGGCGACAGGGGAACGAGCGGATGCCGGCGGACGGCTGGGAACATGGGCGCGGGCGCGCCGCATGGCGGAGAATGAGTCGTAAGGCTCGGCTGGGCCTGTCGACCGCGCCACTGGCCTGGGCCGCCTCCACCGGCCTGTGCCTCGCCAGCGATGTCGCCGGAGCCACCCACCCGCTGTTTTCCGGATCCTTCACGCCCGAAAAGGTCGTCTGGATCGCCGCCGTCGGCGGCGCCGTGACCTTCGCGGTGACCGCCGCCGTCACCCTCATCCGCAACATGCGCGCCAGCTCCGGCACGCTGAACACCGCGACCGAGACCAGCGCCCGGCTGGCCGCGCGGCTCGACCGGCTGGAGAGCCTCGTCGCCTCCGACGACCAGCGCATCGTCATGTGGCAGCCCGGCGAGGACGAGCCCTTCGTCGCCGGCATGCTGGAGGAAAGCTCGGGCGTGCCGCGCTCGCCCGCCCGGTTGCTGGCCTTCGGCACCTGGCTGGAGGCGCGCGCGGCGGGCGCGCTGGAGCAGGCGGTCGACCGGCTGCGCCAGCACGGCGAGGCCTTCCGCATGACGCTGCCGACCCGCACCGGCGGCATGGTCGAGATCTGCGGCCGGGTGACCGCCAGCGCGCCGGTGCTGCGCCTGCGCGACCTCACCGGCGAGCGCAAGTCGCAGGCCCTCACCGCCGAGCGCAACAGCGCCATGACCCGCGAGCTGCAGACCCTGCGCGCGCTGCTCGACGGCGTGCCTTCGCCCGCCTGGCTGCGCGACGAGAGCGGCGCGCTGGTCTGGGTCAACGCGGCCTATGCGCGGGCGGTGGAAACCGACAGCGGCAAGGCGGCGATCGAGGCCGGGGTCGAGTTCCTGGATGCCAAGGGCCGCGGCCAGATGGAGCGCGGCCGCGACGAGGCCGGCCAGTCGCGCGCCCGCCTGCCGGCAGTGGCGGCCGGCGCCCGGCGCATCTTCGACGTCACCCAGATCTCCGTGGAGTCCGGTTCCGGCGGCATCGCCATCGATGTCAGCGAGCTGGAAAACGTGCGCCAGGAGCTCGGCCGCACCATCGATTTCCACGCCCGCACGCTCGACCAGCTGGCGACCGCCGTCGCGATCTTCGGCGCCGACCGGCGGCTGCAGTTCTACAACGCCGCCTTCCGCTCCCTGTGGGACCTCGACGCGAGCTTCCTGGAAAGCAATCCGACGGATGCGGCCCTGCTGGATGCCCTGCGCGCCGCGCGCAAGCTGCCCGAGCAGGCCGACTATCGCGGCTGGCGCAACAAGCTGCTGGAAACCTACACCTCGCTGGATGCGCGCGAATTCTGGTGGCACCTGCCGGACGGGCGGACGTTGCGCGTCATCGCCAACCCGCACCCGCAGGGCGGCGTCACCTATATCTACGAGAACGTCACCGAGCGGCTGGACCTGGAGAGCCGCTACAACTCGCTGATCCGCGTCCAGGGCGAGACGCTGGACAATCTGTCCGAGGCGGTGGCGGTGTTCGGCTCCGACGGGCGGCTGCGCCTGTGGAACCCGGCGTTCGAGAACATGTGGGACCTGTCCGACGACCGGCTCGGCGACAGCCCGCACATCACCCGCGTCGTCGACATGGAGATGCTGGAGCCGGAAGAGACGGCGATCTGGCGCCAGCTGGTGACGGCGGTGACCAGCTTGGCCGACAACCGCGAGCCGGTGTCCGGGCGGCTGGAGCGCGAAAGCGGCGAGGCGATCGACTACGCCACCGTGCCGCTGCCCGACGGCGGCACGCTGGTCACCTTCGTCAACGTGACGGATTCGGTGAATGTCGAGCGCGCGCTGCTCGACAAGAACGAGGCGCTGGAACAGGCCGACCAGCTGAAGAACGCCTTCATCCAGCACGTGTCCTACGAGCTGCGCTCGCCGCTGACCAACATCATCGGCTTCGCCCAGCTGCTGTCCGACCCGAAATTCGGGCCGCTGACCGACAAGCAGGGGGAGTATGTCGACTACATCCTCTCCTCCTCCTCGGCGCTGCTGGCGATCATCAACGACATTCTCGACCTCGCCACCATCGATGCCGGCATCATGGAGCTCGACATTTCCTCCGTGGACGTGGCGAGGACCGTGCAGGCGGCGGTGGAAGGGCTGAAGGACCGGCTCTCCGACAGCGGCATCGCGCTGAAGCTGACCGTCGCCGACGATGTCGGCGTGATCCAGGCCGACGAGCGGCGCCTGCGCCAGGTGCTGTTCAACCTGATCTCCAACGCGCTGCGCTTCTCCGATGTCGGCGGCACCATCGACGTCGGCTGCCTGCGCACCTCGGATGCCATCGAGTTCCACGTGCGCGACCACGGCTGCGGCATCCCCGAGGACATGCTCGACCAGGTCTTCGCCCGCTTCGTCGGGCGCGATGCCGGCCAGCGCCGCCGCGGCGCCGGGCTCGGCCTGTCCATCGTCAAGAGCTTCGTCGAGCTGCACGGCGGCACGGTCTCCATCGAGTCGGAAGAGGGGGTCGGCACATATGTCGTCTGCCGATTTCCCTTCGCACCCGACGCCCTCCGGCACGCCGCCGAGTGATCGGCACCTCCCATGAGCGACACCCGTCCTGCATCGCCGTTCCGCGATGATGCGGAGCCCTTTGCCGGCGCGATTTCCCTCGCCTGTCCCGATGAGGCGGCGACCGTCCGCCTCGCCGAGGACATCGCCGTGATGCTCCGGCCCGGCGACTGCCTCTGCCTCGTAGGGGACCTGGGCGCCGGCAAGTCGACCTTCGCACGGGCCCTGCTGCGCGCGCTCGCCGACGATCCCGAGCTCGAGGTGCCGAGCCCGACCTTCACCCTCGTCCAGTCCTATCCCCTCGAGCCGCTGCCGGTCGCCCATTTCGACCTCTACCGGCTGGAGGACGAGGAGGAGCTCGACGAGCTCGGCCTCGACGAGATCCTGGAGACCGGCGCGGCGCTGATCGAATGGCCGGAACGCGGTGCCTCGCGGCTGCCGGAAAACCGCCTCGTCCTGCGCATCGCCGCCGGCGACACGCCGCAGGCGCGCAAGATCGCCCTGCTGCCGCCGGACGAGGACTGGCGCACCCGCCTTGAGCGTACGCTGGCGATCCGCCGGTTGATCGAGGGAACGGCACTTGCCGGTGCGCTCCGTCGCCGCTTCCAGGGCGATGCTTCGGCCCGCCGGTTCGAGACCGTGCGCGCATCGGGCGCGGATGCGATCCTGATCGATTCCACCCCGCCGCCGCAGCAGCAGCCGGTGCTGCGCGACGGGCTGACCTATCGCCAGCTGGTGCATCTGGCCGACGGGGTGGATGCGGTGGTCGCCGTCACCGAGGCCCTGCGCGCGCGCGAGATCTGCGCGCCGCGCACCTATGGCGCCGATATCGCCGGGGGGCTGGTGCTGCAGGAGGACCTCGGGCGCGGCAAGGTGCTGGAGGCCGGCCGGCCGGTGGCCGAGCGCTACCTGGCAGCGGCCGGCGTGCTGGCGCGGCTGCACGGCGCCCCGCCGCAGGCGGACCTGCCGATCCCGGATGCTTGCGGCGGCGGCAGCTACCGGCTGTCGCGCTTCGACCCGCGAGCGATGCTGGTCGAGGCCGAACTGTTCCTCCACTGGTATCTGCCGCGCATGGGCGGGGAGGTGCCGGACGGACTGGCGGAGACCTTCGCCGGGTGGTGGCGGCCGCTGTTCGAGCGCGCCGCGCAGGATCGCAACTGGGTGCTGCGCGACTACCATTCGCCGAACCTGATCTGGCGCGAGGGCGAGAGCGGCGATGATCGCATCGCCCTGGTCGACACCCAGGACGCGATGATCGGTCCGGCCGCCTACGACCTTGCCTCGCTGGCGATGGATGCGCGCGTGGATGTGCCGCAGGAGCTGGAGCGGCAGCTGGTCGAGCACTACATCGCCCGGCGGCACGCGGTCTCGCCCGGCTTCGACGCGGCCGCGTTCCGCCGCGACTACGCCATCATGGGCGCGCAGCGGGCGACCAAGATCCTCGGCATCTTCACCCGGCTCGCCGTGCGGGATCGAAAGCCCGGCTACCTTGTGCATCTGCCGCGCGTGCGCGAGTATCTGGCCCGCTGCCTGCGCCATCCGGAGCTGGCCGACCTGGCCGGCTGGTTCGACGGCCGCCTCGGCGAGACCGGATAAACGGCGCGGGCCCCAACGCGGGGCAGGCATCCAATCCAACGGCCAATCAACGGAAAGAGGCGGACTTGCAGGCAGGAACGGAAACGCAAGCGGGGGCGAGGGAACAGGCGGGCGTGCGGGGACCGAAGACGGCCATCGTGCTGTCGGCCGGCATGGGCAAGCGCATGCGCCCGATCACCGCGACGACGCCGAAGCCGCTGGTCTCCGTCGCCGGGCGGGCGCTGCTCGACCGGGCCTTCGACAAGCTGGTGGTCGCCGGCGTCGAGACCGTCGTCGTCAACGTGCATTATCTCGCCGATCTGGTGGAGGTGCATGCCCTGCGCTGGCCGGCGCCGCCCAGGGTGCTGATCTCGGACGAACGCGCGGAGCTGCTGGAAACCGGCGGCGGCATCGTCAAGGCGCTGCCGCTGCTGGGCGAGGAGCCGTTCTATCTGCTCAATTCCGACAGCACCTGGATCGAGGGCGTGCGGCCCAATCTGGAGCATCTGGCGAGAACCTTCGACCCGCAGAAGATGGACGCCCTGCTGCTGCTCTCCGGCCTCGTCACCGCCGTCGGCTATGACGGCAAGGGCGATTTCGTGATGGATGGGGACGGGCGCCTTGCGCGGCGGGCGGAGCGCGAGGTCTCGCCCTTCGCCTATGTCGGCGGCGCGATCCTGCATCCGCGGCTGTTCGACGGCGCGCCTGCCGGGGCCTTCTCGCTCAACCGCCTGTTCGACGCGGCGATCGAGCGCGGCACCCTGTTCGGGGTGCTGATGGAAGGGATCTGGCTGCATGTCGGCACGCCCGAGGCCATCGATGCGGCCGAGCGCGCCATCCGCGACAGCGCCGCCTGAGGGCGGAAGGGGAGGCGGAGACCGATGACGGGCAAGGCCAAGACGGGCGGGGCAAAGCCGCGTGTCCATACGATCCCGCCATCCGCGCCTTTCCTGCGGACGCTGGTCGATGCCCTGTTCGACGGGCGGCTGGTGCCGGGCTTCGACCCGGCCGCCGATCCGCTGGCGCTGGCCGATCTCACGCTCTACCTGCCGACCCGCCGTGCCGCCCGCTCCATCGCGCCGCTGATCCGCGAAAAGCTGGGCGGGGCGCCCGTGCTGCTGCCCTCGATCCGCCCGCTCGGCGATGTCGAGGAGGACCTGCAGCTGCTGCAGGTCGAGGCCTGGGCGGAAGGCCTGCCGCCGGCCCTGCCGGAGATGGAGCGGCGCTTCGCCATGACCCGCCTGGTGCAGGCCTGGGAGGGCGCGCTGCGCCGCGAGGTGCTGGGCCTGCCGGCCGGTGCGGTGCTGCGCTCGCCGGCGTCTGCCGCCGATGCCGCGTGGCTGGCCGGCGACCTGCTGGCGCTGATGGACGAGATGGCGACGGAGGAGATCCCCTGGACGGGCCTTGCCGGCCTCGTGCCGGAGGACCATGCCCGCTACTGGCAGATCACGCTGGACTTCCTGAAGATCGCCATGGAGCACTGGCCGGCCTATCTGGCAAGCCGCGAGGCGAGCGACCCGAAGGCGCGGCGCGCCGCGCTGCTGCGGCGCGAGGCGGAGCGGCTGCGCAAGAGCCCGCCGCGCGGCCCGGTGATCGCGGCCGGCGCCACCGGCTCCATTCCCGCCATTGCCGAGCTGCTGGCGGTGATCGCCGGGCTGGAGCGCGGCGCGGTGGTGCTGCCGGGCTTCGATGCCGGGATGGACGAGCGCAGCTGGCAGGCGATCCTTGGCGGCGAGGGCGTTTCGGGGAGCCCCAGCCATCCGCAATACGGCATGGCCCGGCTCGCCGGCGCGCTGAAGATCTCGCGCGACGAGGTGATGCCGCTGGCGATAGGCGCGAGTGAGACCCTGCGGCTCCGCGACAGGCTGGTCGCGGAGGCCCTGCGCCCGGCCGAGACGACGGATGTCTGGCCAAGGATCGTTGGCGAGATCCCGCAGGAGGCAAGGGCTGACGCTTTCGCCGATGTGGCGATGATGGTCGCGCGCAACGAGGCGGAGGAGGCGCTGACTGTGGCCACCGCTCTGCGCGCGGCTATCGAGGAGGGCAAGACAGCGGCACTGGTGACGCCGGACAGGACGCTCGCCCGCCGTGTCGCCGTCGAGCTGTCGCGCTGGGGCCTGCAATCGGACGACAGTGCGGGGCGCCCGCTCGACCAGACCGCGCCCGGCGTGCTGGCTCGCCTTTCCGCCCGGCTGGCGCTGGACGGTCTGGAGCCGGTGGCGCTGCTGGCGCTGCTGAAACACCCGCTGACGCGGCTTGGTTTGCCGTCTAACAAGGTGCGCGCCGCCGCCCGCGCGCTGGAGCGCGCCGTGCTGCGTGGACCGCGCGCCAGGGCCGGGACGCAGGGCCTGCGCGAGGCGGTCGCCGCCGCGCGGCGCCTTGCGACCGAAGGCGAGACCCCGCCGCGCCTGCCGCGCTGGCAGAAGCTCCACGAGGACGATTGGGACGATGTCGCCGACCTCGTCGACAGGTTGGCGCAGGCGCTGGCGCCGCTGGAGCGGCATGCGGAGACCCGCGAGCCGGTGGATGTGGTGCAGCTCGTCGCCGATCATGAGGCGGTGCTGCTGAACCTGGCGCGGGACGAGGAGGGACGCTCCGACGAGCTCTATGCCGGCGAGGCCGGCGAGGGGCTGGCCGCCGCCTTTGCCGAGATGATCGCCGCAGGTCCCTCCGGCCTGCAAGCGCCGCCCGCCGACTGGCCGGACATGTTCATCGCGCTGGTGTCCGGCATCAATGTCCGCCGCCGCCTGCCGGGCGATCCGCGCATCGCGATCTTCGGTCCGATGGAGGCGCGGCTGCAGGATTTCGACATCCTGGTGCTCGGCGCGCTGAACGAGGGCAACTGGCCGCAGGCGACGCGTAACGACCCCTGGCTCAACCGGCCGATGAAGAGCGGGCTCGGCCTAGATCCACCGGAGCGGCGCATCGGCGCGGCCGCCCACGATTTCTCGCAGGCGCTCGGCGCGGGCCGGGTGATCCTGTCGCGGGCCGAGCGCTCGGGCGGCGCGCCGGCGGTCGCCTCGCGCTGGCTGCTGCGGCTGACGACGCTGCTGGGCGAAGGCGTCACCGCCGCAATGCAGGCGCGGGGGCAGGCCCTGCTGGCGCTGGCCGCCCATCTCGACCGGGTCGAGACGGGGGCTGCGCCCGTTGCAAGGCCGGAACCGGCGCCGCCCGTTGCCGCCCGCCCGCGGCGGATCTCGGTGACCGAGGTGGAGCTGCTGATCCGCGACCCTTATGCGCTTTATGCCCGCAAGGTGCTGGTGCTGGACCCGGTCGAGCCGATCGGCGGCGATCCGGGCGCGGCGGAAAAGGGCACGCTGATCCACGATTGCCTCGCCGACTTCCTGAAGAGCTGGAGCGGCCCGTTCGACGAGGCGGCGCTGGCGCATCTCATCGCCATCGGCCGGGCGCGGTTCGCCCCGCTCGATGCCTTCCCGGCGATCCGCGCCGTGTGGTGGCTGCGCTTCGAGCGGATCGCCGCCGCCTTCGTCCGCCACGAGGCGGCGCGCGCCGATCTGATCGCCGGTCGCCATCTGGAGATCCCCGGCGCGCTGGAGCTCGATCTTGCCCCCGGCGGGCGCGTCACCCTGTCGGCACGGGCCGACCGCATCGACCAGATGGCCGACGGCAGCCTCGCGGTGATCGACTACAAGACCGGACAGGCGCCGAGCGACAAGGAGGTCGCCGCGCTGCTGGCCCCGCAGCTGCCGCTGGAAGCGGCGATGATCGGCCGCGGCGCCTTCGGCGAGGTCGACCGGGCGGCGCCCGTCGCGACGCTCGCCTATATGCGCCTGACCGGTGGGCGAACGCCGCTGGAATGGCAGGATCGGACGCCGAAGAATACCAGCGTCGACGAACTCGCCGACGAGGCGCTGGCCCGCACGGTCAAACTCTTTGCCGGCTATGAAAACCCGCAAAAGGGCTATCTGTCGCGCGCCAGGGTGCGCAAGGAGGCGGAGATGTCCGGCCCTTACGACCATCTGGCGCGGGTGCGCGAATGGGCGCTGAGCGGAGGCGAGGAGGAATGAGCACCTTCGAGATCCCGCTGGCGACGCGCCAGAAGCAGGCGCTGGCCGCCGATCCGCGCCGCTCGGCCTGGGTCAGCGCCAATGCCGGCTCGGGCAAGACCTTCGTGCTGGCGCGTCGGGTGATCCGCCTGCTGCTCGCCGGCACCGCGCCCTCGCGCATCCTCTGCCTGACCTTCACCAAGGCGGCGGCCTCCGAAATGGCGACCCGCGTCTTCGAGACGCTGGGCTCGTGGATCGCGCTGACCGACGAGGCGCTGGCACGCCAGCTGGAAGCGATCGAGGGGCGGCGGCCGGACGCGCGCGGACTGGCGCGGGCGCGCCACCTCTTCGCCGTGGCGCTGGAAACGCCGGGCGGGCTGAAGATCCAGACGATCCACGCCTTCTGCGAGGCGATCCTGCACCAGTTTCCGCTGGAGGCGAATGTCGCCGGCCATTTCCAGGTGCTGGACGACCGGCAGGCGGCGGACCTGCTCGCCGGTGCGCGCTCGCGGGTGCTGGCGCTGGCCGAGCAGGATCCCGAGGCCCCGCTGGGCCGGGCGCTGGTGCATCTGGTCTCCGAACTGCCCGACAAGACGGTGGAGGCGGCGCTTGCCGACCTGATCGCCCGCCGCGACACGCTGCGCCGCTGGCTGCAGGATGCCGGCTCGCTGGATGCGGCGCTGGTCCAGCTCAGCGATGCCTTCGGTTTGGCGGAAGGCGAGACGCTCGCCCGTCTCGATGCGGCCCTGCGCGAGGAGGTCTCGATCTCGCCGCAGGAGGCGCTGGCCTATGCCGAGGCGCTGGCGAGCGGGGGCGCGCGCGACAACGAGCGGGCCGAACGGCTGCGCATGGCGGCCCGGCTCGCCGACAGCAACAGGCCGGACGAGTGGTGGGAGGTCTGGCACCGGGTCTTCCTCAACAAGGACCTGGCGCCGACCAAGGCGCTGGCGACCAAGAAGGTGGAAGAGACTTTCCCGCAGGTGGTCGAGCGGCTTTATGCCGAGCAGGATCGGCTCTTGGGCCTGCTCGAGCGGCGGCGGATCGCCTATGCGCTGGCGGGCACGGAGGCAGCGCTGCGGCTCGCCGATGCCATGCTCGATATCTACGAGCGCGAGAAGACCCGGCGCGGGCTGATGGACTTCGAGGACCTGATCGTGCGCACGGCGACCCTGCTGTCGCGCGCGGACGCGGCCTTGTGGGTGCAGTACAAGCTCGACCAGGGCCTCGACCACATCCTCGTCGACGAGGCGCAGGACACCAGCCCGCACCAGTGGCGGGTGGTGCAGGCGCTGGCCGAGGAGTTCTTCGCCGGCGCCTCGGCGAACGAGCGCATCCGCACGCTGTTTGCCGTCGGCGACGAGAAGCAGTCGATCTATTCGTTCCAGGGCGCGGTGCCGGCCTATTTCGCCGACATGCGCCGCTACTTCGAGCGGCGCGCCAACGAGGCCGCGGTGGACTTCTCGCGGGTCGAGCTGACGCTTTCTTTCCGCTCGCGGCCCGATGTGCTCTCCGCTGTCGATACCGTGTTCGCGGCAGCCGACATGCATGCGGGCCTGTCGCAGGAAGCGGGGGCGCCCTCCCATGAGGCGGTGCGGCGCAACGACCCCGGCATGGTGGAGATCTGGCCGCCGGAGGAACCGGTGGAGCAGGAGGTGCCGGACGACTGGACAGCGCCCGTCGACCGCATCGGCGCGGGCAGCCCGATGCTGCGGCTGGCCGACCGGCTGGCGCGCTCGGTGCGCAGCTGGTGGAAGAGCGGCGAGGCGGCGCCCGGCGACGTCCTGGTGCTGGTGCGCAAGCGCGGGCCCTTCGTCGATGCGCTGACGCGGGCCCTGAAGCGCGAGGGCGTGCCGGTGGCCGGCAGCGACCGGCTGGTGCTCAACCAGCATATCGCGGTAGAGGACCTGCTGGCGCTCGGCCGCTTCCTGCTGCTGCCCGAGGACGACCTGTCGCTCGCCTGCCTGCTGAAGAGCCCGCTGATCGGCCTCGACGACGACGCGCTGTTCCGCCTCGCCCGGCCGGACGGGGCTTCCTTGCGCTCCGGCACGCTGTGGCAGTCGCTGCGCCGGCAGGCGGAGGGCGATCCGGCATTCGAGCGGGCGCGCGAGCGGATCGAGACCTGGCGCGCGCGCGCCGACTTCATGCCGCCCTTCGAGTTCTTCTCGCGGCTTCTGGGTGCCGACGGGGGACGCCGCGCCTTCCGCGCGCGCCTCGGCTCGGAAGTCGACGATGTGCTCGACGAGTTCCTGGCGGTGACGCTGGCCTTCGAGCAGACCGGCGTGCCGGGGCTGGAGGGCTTCCTCGCCTGGTTCGCGGCTGCGCCGACGGAAGTGAAGCGCGAGCTCAACGCCGCGCGCGGCGTGGTGCGGATCATGACCGTGCACGGGGCGAAGGGGCTGGAAGCCCCGCTCGTCGTGCTGGTCGACGGCGGCGCGGCGCCGGTCAGCGCCCATCACGACCCGGTCTTCATCGAGCGGGCGATGCCGGGCAATCTCGGCGAGGTCACGGGCCTTGTGTGGAACCCGGTCAAGGCCGAGCGCAGCCCCTGGCACGGCGAGCGGCTGGATGCCCTGCGCCAGGCGGCGGCCGACGAGTATCGCCGCCTGCTCTATGTGGCGATGACGCGCGCCCGCGACCGGCTGATCGTCTGCGGCTGGATGCCGGCGCGCGGCCAGTCGGACGAGTGCTGGCACGCGATGGTGGCACGGGCGCTGGATCCGGGCGCCCGCGACGGCGAGGCGGGAGACGGGGGTCCCTGCCGCATCTGGCAGCGCCCCGGCACGACGGCGCCGGCGCCACGCCTTGCCCGGACCGGGGACGAGGCGGCCGAGGAGGTGGGCGCGCCCGCCCCCGCCTGGCTGTTCGCGCCGGTGGCGGCAATCGAGCGCCCGCGCCGCCTGCGCCCGTCCGAGGCCTTCGACGAGATGGAGGCGAAGGAGGGGACCGAACCGGTGCCGGCGGCCGACCGGCTGGCCGAAGTGCGGGCCGCGCCCGACTTCGCTCTGGAGCGCGGGCGCCATCTGCACCGGCTGCTGCAGCTGCTGCCCGAACTGCCGCAGGCCGAGCGCCGCGCTGCCGGCGCGCGCTATCTCGCCCATGCCCTGAGCCCGGTCTTCGCGACACGGGCGGAGCAGCTCTTGAGCGAGGCGCTCGGCGTGCTGGAGCATCCGGGCTTCGTCGCCGTCTTCTCGGCCGAAGCGCGCGCCGAGGTGCCGCTGGCCGGCACGCTGCGCCTTGCCGACGGCTCGGCCTACGAGGTGTCGGGCCAGATCGACCGGCTGCGCGTCGACGAGGACGCGGTGTGGATCCTCGACTTCAAGACCGACCGCCGGGTGCCGGAGGGGCCGCAGGAGATCGGCGAGGCCTATGTGGTGCAGCTTGCGGTCTATCGCCGGCTGCTCGCCGATATCTGGCCGGGCCGGGCCGTGCGGGCCGCGCTGGTCTATACGGCCGGGCCGAAGCTGGTCGAACTGCCGGGCGAGACGATGGACGCGGCGGTGGCGGCGCTCGCGCCCGCCTGAGACCGCCGCGCGACACACGGGTGCGACCCAACGCTTGCTTGACGCGGGCGGGTCGCCTTCCTACGTTCGGGGCAACGAAAGGATGCGTCGCATCCGCGAGCTTTTGGAAAGGGCATCGAATGGCCACTTCAGTCGTGACCGATGAGAGCTTCGAAACCGACGTCCTGAAGGCGTCCGGCACCGTCGTGGTGGACTTCTGGGCCGAGTGGTGCGGTCCGTGCAAGATGATCGCACCGGCTCTGGAGGAAATCTCCGAAGAGATGGGCGGGCAGGTGAAGATCGCCAAGCTCAACATCGACGAGAACCAGAACATGGCGATGAAGTACGGGGTGCGTTCCATCCCCACGCTCATCCTGTTCAAGGACGGCCAGCCGGTCTCCACGCAGATCGGCGCGGCACCCAAGAACAAGCTGGCCGCCTGGATCCAGACCGCGATCTGACGCAGTCCGGTCTCGGGCGAACCCTGAACCGAATCACGCCGGTCCGGCTTGCCTCTCAAGGCTTGCCGGACCGGTGCGTCTTGCGTGCGATGCCGGGTGGACGACAGGCCGGCCGGCAGATGCGCGCATCGGCGAAATCCCGGGCCGCCCTTGCAAGGGGACGGACGGGTCCGCCGGTCGGACCAGACCCTTTCTGAAGACGCCGAGCATTGCCGGGAAGACCATGAACGACAGCAACGACAAGACCAATATCAACCCCGAGGATGCCGTTTCCGGTCACGAGGCCGAGAACGGCGGCGAGGCGCAGGCCGCGCTCGATCCGACCGAGGCGCTGCTGGCGGAGAACGCCGAGCTGAAGGACCGCATGCTCCGCACCATGGCGGAGATGGAGAACCTGCGCCGGCGCACCGAGAAGGAAATCCGCGACAGCAAGCAGTATGCGGCGGCCAGCTTCGCGCGCGACATGCTGGGCGTCGGCGACAACCTGCGCCGGGCGCTGGAGGCGATCTCCGCCGAGGCGCGCGATGCGGCCAACGAGAGCATGCGCGCGCTGATCGAGGGCGTCGAGATGACCGAGCGCGAGATGCTCAACCAGCTCGAGAAGCACGGCGTGCGCCGCATCGACCCGGCCGGCGAGAAGTTCGACCCGAATTTCCACCAGGCGATGTTCGAAGTGCCGAACACCGAAGTGCCGAACAACACCGTCGTGCAGGTGATGCAGGCCGGCTACGTGATCGGCGATCGCGTGCTGCGCCCGGCTCTCGTCGGCGTGTCGAAGGGCGGGCCGAAGGAGCGCAAGCCGGAGGGCGAGATCCCGGCGGCCGAGCCCGGCTCCACGGTCGACCGCACCGCCTGAGGACGTCTTTCCGGGCCTCGGACGAGATCCGGTCACGCTTTACGAGAAAGGCGCGCCCCAGAGCGCGCCTTTTTTGCTGTGCGCCGGCATCGGCAGCCGGCGTCAGTCGAAGCGGCTGAAGACCAGCGCGGCATTCACCCCGCCGAAGCCGAAAGCGTTGGACAGGACATGGTCGACCGGTGCCGGGCGGGCGCCTTGCGAGATCAGGTCGAAGCCTTCGGCCTCCGCCATCGGGCGGGCGATGTTCAGGCTGGGCGGCAAGGTCCCGTCACGGATGGCCAGAACCGAGAACACCGCCTCGATGGCCCCGGCCGCCCCCAGCATGTGACCGGTCGCCGACTTGGTGGAACTGATCGGCACCCGGCCGCGCGCCGCGCCGAGGACGCGTTCCAGCGCCGCCAGTTCCGCCGCATCGCCGACGGGCGTCGAGGTGGCATGGGCGTTGACATAGCCGATATCCGCGGCCTCGATCCCGGCCATCGCGATGGCGATCTCCATCGCCCGCGCCGCCTCGCGCCCGTCCGGCCAGCCGGCCGTGACATGGTGGGCGTCCGTGGTGGTGCCGTAGCCCGACAGGACCGCCAGGGGCCGGGCGCCGCGGCGCTCGGCATGGTCGAGCCGCTCGATGACCAGCATCGCCGCGCCTTCGGACAGGACGAAGCCGTCGTGATCCGCATCGAACGGGCGGGAGGCGCGCTGCGGGTCGTCGTTGTAGCCGAAGGACAGCGCCTTGGCCGCGGTGAAGCCGCCGATGGCGACCGGATCGACGCAGCCTTCCGCACCGCCGCACAGCGCGATATCGGCCTCGCCCGAGCGGATCAGGCGCATGGCATCGCCGATGGCCTGGGCCGAGGCGGCGCAGGCCGTGGTGGGAGAGCCGGCCGGCCCGTTGAAGCCGAAGCGAATCGACACCTGGCCCGCCGCAAGATTGGGAAGGAAGGAGGGAACGACGAAGGGAGACAGCCGCCGAGGTCCTTCCGCGCGGACCAGTTCGCTCGCTGCGGTGATCGCCGGGACGCCGCCGACGCCGGTGCCGATCAGCGTCGCCGTGCGCGCCCGCTGCTCGGGATCCTCCGGGTGCCAGCCGGCCTGGTCCAGCGCCTCGACGGCCGCGGCCATGGCGTATTGGATGAACAGGTCGTTCCGGCGCCGGTCGCGGGCATCCATGCAGCGCTCGGGGTCGAATCCTTCGGCGTCCTCCGCTATGGAGGGCACCAGCCCGGCGATGCCGCATTTCCAGCCGGTCGTGTCGAAGCGGGTATTGGCGACGATGCCGCTTTGTCCCGCGATCAGCCGGCGCCAGTTCGCCTCGATGCCGGCGCCCAGCGGGGACACGGCGCCCAAACCCGTGACGACAATCGGAACGGACATGCAAGCCTCCTCGGTAAGGTCTGGACTGTGCATATACACATAATGGAGCGAGCACAACAGGCCCGATGGCCCGTCACTGCGCCGCCAGCCGCCGGGCGACGCGGAGATAGATTGCCGCTTCCTCCTCCGTGATGTCCTTCATCACCGAGGCATAGGCCTCAGGCCAGGCCTCCAGAAGCGGGCCGAGAACGGCGTCTCCTTCCGGCGTCAGCTCGCAGACGCGCTGATTTCCGGGCAGTCCGGCAACGCGCCGGATCAATCCCTTCTTCACAAGGAGGTCGAGATTGCGCGTGAGGCTGGTCCGGTCGAGGGCGATACGCTCGGCAAGCGCCATGACCGGCTGCCCGGGCAGGTAGCGGATCGCCGACAGAAGAAAGAACTGCTGGACCGTGACGCCGTGCGGCTTGAGCCTGGCGTCCCAGCGCTTGAGCAGCGCCCGCGAGGTCGCCACGGTGTTCATGATCAGGCAGTCGGCAAGGGCTTTGGGCAGGGTCATGCCGTCATTGGAAAGCTGCGCCTTGCGAAGTCAAGACATTGGCGTGCGCCCGGCCAATCGATCGGCTCGTCGCAATACGGGGACAGCGGGCGCGCGCGCCACTTCGTCCGTTGCGGACGCGCGGGATTACGGCCTAGCATCGCCGCATGGCGACCATGCTCCAGATCCTCGATTTTCTCGGCGTTGCCGTCTTCGCGGTGACAGGGGCCATCGTCGCCTCGCGGCTGCGGCTCGATTGCCTCGCCTTCGTCTTCTTCGCCGCGTTCACCGGCGTCGGCGGCGGCACGCTGCGCGACCTGCTGCTCGATGCGCCGGTCTTCTGGGTCGAGAACGAGATCTATATCGTCGTCTGCATCGCCATCGGCGCGCTGATGTGGTTCGTCATTCCGCCCGTGGAGCGGCTGAGCAAGCCGCTGCGCTGGGTCGATGCCATGGGCCTTGCGGCCTATTCGGTGATGGGGGCGGCGAAGACGCTGTCGCTCGGCCACCCGCCGACGGTGGCCGTGCTGATGGGGGTGGCGACCGCGACCTTCGGCGGCATCATCCGCGACACCATCGCCGGGCAGCCTTCGGCGCTGCTCAAGCCGGAGCTCTATCTCACCCCGGCCTTTGTCGGCGCGGGCGTCTATGTCGGCCTGTTTTCCTTCGGAGCCGAAGCCTGGCCGGCGGCGATTGCCGGTGTGGCGGTCGCGTTTTTCCTGCGCGGCGGGGCGATCCTCAAGGGCTGGCATCTGCCCGGCTACACGCCGCCGCGGGACGAATCCTGAACGACACGGGCCAGCATCATCGCCGAAACGTCGGATGGACGGACGATCAGGCGGCGCTACGCGAGGCGAGCGCCTTGCCGCCGCCCTGTTGCTGCCCCTGCTGCTGCACGGCCTTCAGCCTGTCGGCTTCCGAGTGCCAGCGGTCGGCCTCGCGCCGCTTGACGCGGGCTTCCTTGCGCCACTTGCCCTGGGCTGCCCAGGAGGCGACGCCGCCGATGAAGACGCCGAAGGCGACGGCTGCGAACAGGATCCAGAACAGCGGCGCGTTGACGCTGAGCGCCGGGTCGGCCCGGTTGAACGGGTCGAGCGACAGCGTCACGACATGCCGGTTGGCGACCGCCAGTGCGATCAGCACGACGGCGATCGGCACCAGCACGAGGTTCTTCAGAAAGCGCGTCAATTCCTGTCTCCTGTACGCGATCTCCCGCGCGGCCGGTCGCATGCGGTCCCGGAGCCCGGCCCGCAGTCGGGCCGCCTTCGGCCCCGGCTCCGCTCAGGGCCGCTCAATCGTCGTCGGGGTCTTCCGAACCGTCCCCGTCGTTGAGACGCTCGCGCATCTCCTTGCCGGTCTTGAAGAAGGGAACGAACTTCTCCTCCACGTCGACCTTTTGCCCCGTCCGCGGATTGCGTCCGGTGCGGGCCGGCCGGTTCTTCACCGAAAAGGCGCCGAAGCCCCGAAGCTCGACCCGGTTGCCGGTGCGCAGGGCATCGGTGATCTCGTCGAGGATCGCGTTGACGATGTTCTCCACGTCCCGCTGGTAAAGATGCGGATTCTGTTCGGCGATCCGTTGCACCAGTTCCGACTTGATCATTCGCGTCCCCCTGTTCGGTCGAGACTTTCCGCCGCGTTGCGAGCGTGCCAAACGGACACAAGACCGTCAAGCGCAAGCCCTTCCGGGATGATGGCGCCGGCACCTGCCACCGCCTCGAGGGCACCGCTGGCGACCCCGGAGCCGAACCAGTGCGCCATGCGGCCGACGAAGGGCAGTCCGCCCTCCCTCTCGCGCGCGACCCGCCAGGTGACGACCGGCAGGTCGGCGGCGATGCCGCGTTCCGTTTCCAGCCATTTCAGGCTGGCTTCCTCGCCGCCGAGATCGTCGATCAGCCCGAGATCGCGCGCCGCCTCGCCGGAATAGACGCCGCCCTGCGCGACCGCGCGCACGGCGTCCGTGTCCAGCCCGCGGCGCTCGGCCACCCGGGCGACGAACCATTCGTAGCTGTCGTTGATCAGGGCCTGAAGATTGTCGCGCACGGCCGGAGGCGTATCGGAATGGAAGTTCGGCTCCGCCTTGAGCGGGCCGGAGCGCACCACGTCGAACTTGACGCCCAGCGTGTCGAGCAGGCCGCCGAAATTGCCGTACTGGATGTAGACGCCGATGGAGCCGGTGATCGAGGTGTGCCGCGCGACGATATGGTCGGAGGCGATGGCGGTCATGTAGCCGGCCGAGGCGGCGAGCGTGCCGACCTGCGCGACCACGGGCTTTTTCTCCGCCAGTTCGCGCAGCGCCATGTAGAGCGTCTCGCCGCCGACGGTGGTGCCGCCGGGCGAGTTCAGGTCGACGATCACCGCCTTCACCCGCTCGTTCTCGGCGAGCTCCTCGATCAGCTTGACCCTGTCCCGGTCGTCGACGATCAGTCCGCCGACCGGAAGCCGTGCGATGTGGGCTCCGCGCCGGTCGAGCGAGCCGAAGGCGCCGCTCCAGGCGAGCATTCCGCCGATCGCCGCAATCGCGAGCAGGAAGGCAAATGCCCTCCAGAACACCACTTTCCGGCGCAGTCGCCGCCGGTCGACCAGCGCATCCGCATCAAGGGCCATGGGCCAAACCTTTCGCTCTTCCCGCTTGCAGGGAGGCCTATCGCTACATGGCCGAGCTCCGGTTGAAAAGCCCGAACTGGAAGAAACGGCCCGCAGGCGCGCAGCGGCATGCTTGCCGGACGCCGCGTCCTCTGGCACTCAGACGCTCGCCACGTTTTGTTGCGGTGCAGGATAGCAGGTCGGGGAGGAGCTTACGAACCATGGCGCAAATCACCCTTAATACGCTGGACGCGCGCAAGGCGGACGGCCGCCGTTTCGCGATGGTCACCGCCTATGACGCCGGTTTTGCCCTGGCCGCCGCCGGCGCCGGCATCGAGACCCTGCTCGTCGGCGACAGTCTCGGCATGGTGGTGCAGGGACGCGGGTCGACCGTTCCGGTGACCATGGACGACATGGCCTATCACACGGCCTGCGTCCGCCGCGGCGTGGAGGCGGGCGAGCTCCGTCCGCTGATCCTCGCCGACATGCCGTTCGGCGCGGCCAACACGCCGGGTCAGGCCGCCGCCAATGCCGCCCGTCTGATGCAGGCCGGCGCCAATGCGGTGAAGATCGAGGGCGGTGCCTGGGTCGCCGAGACGGTCCGCCATCTCACCGAGCGCGGCATGCCGGTCTGCGCCCATCTTGGCCTGACGCCGCAAACGGCCGACATGCTGGGCGGCTTCCGCCTGCAGGGCCGCGACGAGGCGGCCGCCGCGCGTATCCGCGAGGAGGCCCGCGTGCTGGAGGAGGCCGGCGCCCGCCTGCTGCTGCTGGAATGCGTGCCCGACGCGCTCGGGCGGGCGGTGAGCGAGGCGGCAAAGGCGCCGGTGGTCGGCATCGGCGCAGGGCCCTCGACCGATGCGCAGGTGCTGGTCCTGCACGACATGCTGGGGCTGGGCGAGGGGCGCAAGGCGCGCTTCGTGAAGGACTACCTTGCCGGGCGCGGCAGCATCACTGAGGCGCTGCGCGCCTTCGGCGAGGAGGTGCGCTCCGGCGCCTATCCCGCGCCCGAGCACTGCTACGGCTGATCTCCTCCGGAGCCGCCGGAAAGCGTCTTTTCGACCTTCCGGGGGCGGGGCCGGACGTGTCATCCTCGCGCAGGTCACGGCAAGGGAGCGAAAGATGAGCGTTCGGATCGTGCGGCTCGGAACACCACGCAGCGAGGGCGAAGGGCCCCGGCTCGGCACGGTGCGCCGGCCGCCGCGCGGGGTGCGCAAGGAGGACTATGCCTCGGGCGACTGGTACGACACCTGGCTGCCGGAGCTTTCGCCGAGCGCGGAGCTGGTGGCGAGCGCGCGGGCGGCAGAGTCGGACGCGGACTGGGCGGCCTTCGTCAAGGCCTTCCGCAAGGAGATGGCCGCGCCCGGCCCCGCGCACCTGCTCGACACGCTGGCGGTGCTGTCGCATTCGGGCGCCTTCTCGCTCGGCTGCTACTGCGAGGACGAGGCCCGCTGCCATCGCTCGGTCCTGCGGGAACTGCTGGCCGAGCGCGGTGCCGACATCGCCTGACGCGTGCTGCCAATCCGGCCTGAGACGAAAGCAGCCCGGCCTTTCGGCCCCCCGAAACGAAAGAACCCCGGCCTTGCGGCCGGGGTTCTGTTTTTTCGTAAGGTCGCGTGTTGCGATCAGTCGTCGGTCTCGCGGGCCTTGAGGGCCGCGCCGAGAATGTCGCCGAGCGAAGCGCCCGAGTCCGACGAACCGTACTGCGCGACGGCTTCCTTCTCCTCGGCGATTTCCAGCGCCTTGATGGAGACCGACACGCGGCGGGTCTTCTTGTCGAACTGGGTGACGCGGGCGTCGAACTTCTCGCCGACCGAGAAACGCTCGGGGCGCTGCTCGGCGCGGTCGCGGGACAGGTCGGCGCGACGCACGAAGGTGGTGAGGTCGGTGTCGACGATCTTGGCCTCGAGGCCGCCGTCCTTCACTTCGACCACTTCGCAGGTGATGATCGCACCCTTGCGCAGCTCGCCGGCCGCAGCAGTGTCGAACGGATCGCCGCCGAGCTGCTTGATGCCGAGCGAGATACGCTCCTTCTCCATGTCGACGTCGAGCACGACGGCGCGAACCATGTCGCCCTTCTTGTACTCTTCGATGACCTGCTCGCCCGGACGGTTCCAGTCGAGGTCGGAGAGGTGGACCATGCCGTCGACGTCGCCGTCGAGACCGATGAACAGGCCGAACTCGGTCTTGTTCTTGACCTCGCCCTCGACCTCGGTACCGGTCGGGAACTTCTCGGCGAAGGCCTCCCACGGGTTCTGCAGGGTCTGCTTGAGACCGAGCGAGATGCGACGCTTGACCGGATCGACCTCCAGGATCATCACCTCAACCTCCTGCGAGGTGGAGACGATCTTGCCCGGATGGACGTTCTTCTTGGTCCAGGACATCTCGGACACGTGAATCAGGCCTTCGATGCCCGGCTCCAGCTCGACGAACGCACCGTAGTCGGTGATGTTGGTCACGCGGCCCGTGAACTTGGCATCGACCGGGTACTTGGCCTCGATGCCGTCCCACGGATCGGCCTCGAGCTGCTTCATGCCCAGCGAGATGCGGTGCGTGTCCTGGTTGACGCGGATGATCTGGACCTTGACGGTCTGACCGATCGACAGGACCTCGCTCGGGTGGTTGATGCGGCGCCACGCAATGTCGGTGACGTGCAGCAGGCCATCGATGCCGCCGAGGTCGACGAACGCACCGTAGTCGGTGATGTTCTTGACCACGCCTTCCATGACCTGGCCTTCCTCGAGGCTCTGGACCAGCTCCGAGCGCTGCTCGGCACGGGTCTCCTCGAGGACGACACGGCGCGACACGACGATGTTACCGCGACGCTTGTCCATCTTCAGGATCTGGAACGGCTGCGGGGTGTGCATCAACGGGGCGACGTCGCGCACCGGACGGATGTCCACCTGCGACCGCGGCAGGAAGGCCACGGCGCCGTCGAGGTCGACGGTGAAGCCGCCCTTGACCTGGTTGAAGATCTGACCCGTGACCTTCTCGTTCGCCTCGAAGGCGACCTCGAGACGGACCCAGCTCTCTTCGCGGCGAGCCTTGTCGCGCGACAGGACGGCCTCGCCGAGCGCGTTCTCGACGCGCTCCAGATAGACCTCGACCTTGTCGCCGACCGAGACGCCGGCATCTTCGCCGTCACGTCCCTTGACGCCGAATTCCTTCAGCGCGATGCGGCCTTCGACCTTCAGGCCGACGTCGATCACCGCGAGATCCTTCTCGATGGCGATCACGGTGCCGGTGACGACGGAACCTTCGTACAGCTCCTGCTGCTCGAAGCTTTCCTCGAGAAGGGCGGCAAATTCATCGCGGGTAGGGTTCAAACTGCTCATCGAAACTCCTGGCAGCCAAGTCTGGCTCGTCGCCGGCGGGTTTGTGTTGTTCCAGGCGGTTCCCCCGTCCGGCAGCGCCCGTTTCGGGTGCTGCTTCCGCGCCGTCCCCGCCATGTGGCAACGGGACCGCGCAGGCCGGCGAGGCGGAAGGTGAAACCGCACGCTCAGTCATGTCTTGCGGGAAATGCGTGGCCGTTCTTCACCGAAAGGAGAACAACATGTCCGCGATCCGCCAGTCTTCGCCCGGCCGGTCGCGGACGAGCCGGACCATGAGGCCGATGGGCGCGGAAACCTGCGCGCAACGGCAGGCAATCCGGCTCGGGGCAGGAAGCGAAAAAGCGCCGATCCCGTGACCGCTACCTTGCGTGCACGCTATCGACGATATCCACAGCCGCCTTGAACGCGGTTTCTATATCCATTTCCGACGTATCGAGCAAGTCCGCATCGTCCGCCGGTTTCAGCGGCGCGACGCTGCGGCCGGCATCGCGCTGGTCGCGGCGCTCCAGATCCGCCAGCACCCGCGCATAGTCGGCCTCCTGCCCCTTGGACAGGAGTTCCTGGGTGCGCCGGCGCGCGCGCTCGGCAGCGCTCGCCACCACATAGAGCTTCACGTCCGCATCCGGGCACACCACGGTGCCGATGTCGCGCCCGTCCAGCACGGCGCCCGGCGGCTCCTGCGCAAAGCGCCGCTGCAAGCGCACGAGCTCCTCGCGCAGGCCCGGCAGCACCGCGATGCGCGAGGCCGCCTCGCCGATCTCGTGCGCCGACAGCACGTCGCGGTCGAGGCGGGAGAGATCGAGATTGCGCGCCGTCGCCACCGCCACCGCCTCGTCGCCGAGCGGCAGACCGCGGGCCAGCAGCGCGGCCGCGACCGCGCGATAGGTGAGGCCGGTGTCGAGATGGCGCAGCCCGTAATGGTCGGCCAGCCGGCGCGCCAGGGTGCCCTTGCCCGAGGCCGCAGGCCCGTCGATGGCGATGATCATGCGGCCTGCTCTCCCGTCTCGCGGATGTCGCCGCCGAGCTCCGCGAACAGCGCCTCGAAACTCGGGAAGCTGGTGGCGATCACGGCGCCGTCGTCGACCGTGACGGGCCGGTCGGCGGCAAGGCCGAGCACCAGGAAGGTCATGGCGATGCGGTGGTCGAGATGGGTGGCGACGGTGCCGCCGCCGACCGGGCCCTTGCGCCCGTGCACCCGCAAGGTGCTCTCGCCTTCCTCGCAGTCGATGCCGTTGGCGCGCAGGCCCGCAGCGACCGCCGCAAGGCGGTCCGATTCCTTCACCTTGAGCTCTTCCACCCCGAGCATGGTCGTGGTGCCTTCCGCGAAGGCGGCGGCGACGGCCAGCACCGGATATTCGTCGATCATCGAGGGCGCGCGGCTCGCCGGCACCTCGACGCCCTTCAGCCGCGAATGGCGCACGCGCACATCGCCCAGCCGCTCGCCGCCGGTCTCGCGGACATTGGCGATCTCCAGATCCGCCCCCATCTCCTGCAGCGTGGTCAGGAGGCCGGTGCGGTGCTCGTTGAGCAGTACGTCGGCGACCGTCACGTCCGAGCCCGGCACGATCAGGCCCGCGACGATGGGGAAGGCGGCCGAGGAGGGATCGGCCGGCACGGTGACGTCCTGCGGCTGCAGCTCGCCCTGGCCGGTGACGGTGATCACCCGCCCGCCATTGTCGTCGCGGTCGACCTGGATGGTCGCGCCGAAGCCGGCGAGCATGCGCTCGGTGTGGTCGCGGGTGGGAATCGGTTCGATCACCGTGGTCTGGCCCGGCGCATTGAGGCCGGCCAGCAGCACCGCCGACTTCACCTGCGCGGACGGCACGGGCACCCGATAGCTGATCGGCGCCGGGGTGCCGGGGCCGTGCACCGACAGCGGCAGCCGGTCGCCGGAGCGCGAGATCACCCGCGTTCCCATCATCCTGAGCGGCTCCAGCACGCGGCCCATCGGCCGCTTCACCAGCGAGGCGTCGCCCGTGAACGTGGCGGCGATGGGATGGGTGCCGGCGATGCCCATGGCAAGGCGCACGCCGGTGCCGGCATTGCCGTAGTCGATCACCGTTTCCGGCTCGATGAGGCTGCCGAGCCCGGCGCCGTCGACGCTCCACAGGCCCGATGCATCGCGCTGGATGCGGGCACCGAAGGCGCGCATGGCGGCGGCGGTGTTGAGCACGTCCTCCGATTCCAGCAGGCCCGAAACCGTTGTCCGGCCGATGGCCAGTGCGCCCAGCATCAGGGCCCGGTGGGAGATGGACTTGTCGCCGGGCACGGTGACCCGGCCCTTGAGCGCGGCGCCGGAGCGGGCCGTCAGCGGCCTTGCGGCGGTGGAGTGGGACATGCTGGATTCCGAAAGCTTGAAGCCGACTGTTGCGTTGCACCTCGTATCATGCTGGAACCGATACGTCACCGTGGGTGTTGCCCCGTGACGGCCCCTTCGGACGCAGTCACACCAACATGCCGGAGACCGCGACGGGGCGGGTCCATAAAGCGTTTGACGAAGCAGGGCGGATTAGGCTTTGACAGGAAGCCGGGTAGCCTTTAAGCGAACGCCCGATTATCTGCAGACAAGGGTTGGAAACGTGGCAAAACCCGATCTTGGCACCAAGCGGCTGTGCGGCGGTTGCGGCACGAAATATTACGACCTCAATCGCGATCCGATCACCTGCCCCAAGTGCGGCACGGTGTTCATCGTGGCCCAGGCGATGCGGGCGAAGACCGCTGCCAAGGCTGCGGCCGTGGTCGAGGAGGACGAGGACGACGTCGAGCTGGAAGACGAGGGCGCCGAGCTGGTAAGCCTCGAGGAAGCCGACGCGGAGACCGAGGGCGATACCGCCGTCGCCATCGACGATGACGAGGTGGACGAGGACATCGCCGACGACGATGCCGACGACGTCTTCATCGACGACGAGGACGAGGAAGACGACGACGTGCCGGGCATCGTGCTCGAGCGCGACGACGAGGACACCGACCGCTGACATCGGCGTTGTCCACAGGCCCTGAAAGTTTTCCTCAGGGCCTGTTCGGGAAAGCGGATTATTCCGCTTGACTTGAGGGGCGGAAGACGTATTTTCCGCCCGCACCGGCAAGGCGAACCCAAGCGTCGCCGGACGGTCCGAAGCAGGAGGGTCCCGGAGGTTTCCGGCCAAGGGCTTCGGACAAGACACTGGAAGACGGGGCCATAGCTCAGTTGGGAGAGCGCTTGAATGGCATTCAAGAGGTCAGGGGTTCGACTCCCCTTGGCTCCACCAGTCTTCCCCTTCGATCTGAAAATCCCATAAAAACACCGGATGAGAGCAGGCGCCCGTTCGCCTGCTTGCGCCGTTTGCGTAGCCGGAACTCGCGGAACCCGACCGGATCCCGCGGAATTCGTCCGGCAGCCGCCGGCGTCGGGGGGCGCGTCACGGCACGCGCCCGGACCGCTGTTCAGCCGAGCCACTCCTGCGGCGTGGCGGCGGAATAGTCGATGGGATCGCCCATCGTGCCCTCCTCGCGCAGCGTCCAGTAGGCGGCGTGCAGCCGCGTGGTGAAGCTGCCCGGCGCCCCATTGGCGACCGCCTTGCCGTCCACCGACGTGACCGGAACGACGCCGCCGGCGGTCGTCGTCAGGAACACTTCCGAGGCGCCGCGCACCATCTCGGGCGACAATGGTGCCTCCTCGACGGGAAGGCCGAGCTTGCGGGCCAGTTCCAGCACGGTGCGACGGGTCATGCCGTCCAGCATGTTGCGGGCCGGGGTGACGAGCGTGCCGTCGACGGCCGCGAAGATGTTGAAACCGGGGCCTTCCACCACATTGCCGTCGCCATCGACCAGGACGACGGTCTCGCATCCCGCGTCATAGGCGTCGAGCAGGCCCATCTCGAAATCGAGCCAGTGATAGTGCTTCACCATCGGGTCGGCGGAGGCGGGGGGAACGCGCAGGCGCGAGGAAATGTGCAGGCTCATGCCCAGCGACTGCAGCTCCGGCGGCTTCAGCCACATGTAGGGCATGCAGAACGCCTGGAAGCGGCTTTCGCACAGCCGCAGGTCGCGGCTGCCGATGGGCGGGCGCCCGCGCGTGTTGATGATCTGCACATAGGCCTTGTCGTAGCCGCACACCCGCACCAGCGCGTGGATGATCTCGCGGATCTGCGCGGGCTCGTAGCGGATCGGCATGCGCAGGCGCTCGCCCGACCGGCTGAAGCGGGCAAGGTGATCCTCGATGCGGAACACCCGGCCGTTCCAGGCCGAAACGGTCTCCTGGAACGCATCGGAGCGCAGGAAGCCCCAGTCGAGCAGGGGGATCCGCGCCTCCTCGATGGGAACGATGCGCCCGTCGATGAAGGCAGAGCCCTTTTCGAAGCCGGGAAGCGGCGCGCACGGGGCGGCGCTTTCCGTCGGTTCGGGCCAGTTCAGCGACGGCCTCGTGTCCTGCAAGCTCATGTCGGTTTCCTTCCCTTCGATCTGCGTCTTCGTCGCGTGTGGCGGGGCTCCCTCCAGAAGATGGCAGGCCGCGGCGCCTTTCTCCAGTTCGCTTGGGATTTCTGAAATGCCCGGCTGCACCGGCCTGCGAGCCGTGCCACCATGCCGGCCGGAAAACGGAGCGATACCATGACATACCTGACTGCTGCCGAATTGCCGCTCGAAAGCGCCGGCGAGCGTTTCCGCGCGCTGGTGGAGCAGGGCGGCATCGCCCGGTTGCCGGGCGCGCATAACGGCATGGCGGCGCTGCAGGCAAAGGCCGCCGGCTTCAAGGGGCTGTATCTGTCCGGCGCGGCGATGACCGCCTCGATGGGCATCCCCGATCTCGGCATCATCACGGTGGACGAGGTCGCCGTCTTCATCCGCCAGATCGTGCGCGCGGCCGGGCTTCCTCTGCTCGTCGACGGCGATACCGGCTATGGCGAGGCGCTCAACGTCATGCACATGGTGCGCACGTTCGAAGATGCCGGCGCCGGGGCCGTGCATCTGGAGGACCAGCTGCTGCCGAAGAAGTGCGGGCATCTCAACGACAAGAAGCTCGCCGATGCGAGAGACATGGCGGCGAAGGTCGCGGCGGCCGCAACGGCACGGCGCCATCTCTACATCGTCGCGCGCACGGATGCGGCCGCAAGCGAGGGCCTCGACGGTGCGGTGGCACGGGCCAGGCTCTACATGGAGGCCGGCGCCGATGCGATCTTCCCCGAGGCGCTGACCACGGCCGAGATGTTCCGCGAGTTCGCGGCGCGCATGCCCGGCGTGCCGCTGCTCGCCAACATGACCGAATTCGGCCGCACGCCTTTCTTCACGGCGAGCGAGTTCGAGGACATGGGCTACCGGATGGTGATCTGGCCGGTGTCCTCGCTGCGCGTCGCCAACAAGGCGCAGGAGAAGCTCTACGCGGCGCTGGCGCGCGACGGCTCGACGCAGGCGATGCTCGCCGAGATGCAGACCCGGGCCGAGCTCTACCGGACCATCGGCCTTGACCAGTACGAGGCGCTCGATGCGTCCATCGTCGCAACGGTGCTGCCGAAGTGAGCTTGCCGGAAACGGCAGACGCAGGGAAGCAGCCAGGCTGATTGCTCCGGCGCGCCGCGTGCGATGAGGCCTTGCCGCGGGCCCGAGCGGAAGCGGGCTCAGTAGTCGGCCCGCCCCCCCGACATGTCGAACACCGCGCCGGTGGAGAAGGAGGCCTTGCGGGAGGCGACGAAGGCGACGATCTCCGCCAGCTCCTCCGGCGTGCCGAAGCGGTTCATCGGGATCTTGGCGAGAAGCTCCTGGACGTAGCTTTCCGGCCAGCCGTCGAAGATGCGGGTGCGGATGGCGCCGGGCGCAACGCAGTTGACCGTGACGCCGGTGGTGGCGAGTTCACGCCCCAGCGTCTTGGTCAGCGAGATCACCGCCGCCTTGCTCGCCGCATAGGCGGCGATGCGCGGGCCCGGTTCCTTGCCGGCGACCGAGCCGATGGTGACGATGCGGCCGTAGCCGCGCGCCACCATGTCCGGGATCACCGCCTGGCAGCACAGCAGCGTGCCGGTGACGTTGACCTCCATCACCCGTGCCCAGTCGGTGGCGGCCAGTTCCGCCGCCGGCACGTTGGGGCCGGGAATGGCCGCGTTGCACACGAGGATCGAGATCTCGCCGAGCATCTTGCGGGTGGCGGTCAGCGCGGTCGCCACCTCCTCCGGAGAGGTGATGTCGACGGCGCAGGAATGGGCCGGGCCGATATCGGAAAGCTGCTCGGCGCAGTCCTGTGCCGCCTCGCCGTCCTGGTCCCAGATCGCCACGCGCGCCCCTTCCTCCAGCAGCTTGCGGGCGATGGCCTGGCCGAGCCCGCGGGCCGCGCCCGTGACGATTGCGGAACGCCCCTTCATCGGTTGCCCTCCCGTCCGGCTTCGGCGGCGGATTCCTTGCGGGCGCGCATCTTCTCGATCCAGGCGCCGATCTCGCCGACGAAGCCCTTGCGGAAGGCGAGGATGCAGGTGAGGAACACGACGCCGATGATCACCGACAGCCATTCGCCCACCTTGTCGGCGAGGAAGTTCTGCAGAAGGATCACGAAGAAGGCGCCGGCCACCGGCCCGCCCAGCGTGCCGAGGCCGCCGAGGATGCACATCATCACCACCTCGCCGCTCAGCGCCCAGTGCAGGTCGTTGAGCGACTCGTAGGACAGCGCCAGCGCCTTCAGCGCGCCGGCAAGGCCGGACAGCGCCCCCGACAGGGTGAAGGCCAGCACCTTGTAGCGGTCGACGTCGTAGCCGAGCGAGATGGCGCGCGGTTCGTTCTCGCGGATCGCGGTCAGCACCTGGCCGAAGGGCGAGGTGACGATGCGGTGGATCGCGAACAGCGCCAGCAGGAAGCAGGCGGCGACCAGGCCGTACAGAGCCATGTCGTCCTGCAGGTCGATGACGCCGAACAGCGTGCCGCGCGGGATGCCGTGGAAGCCGTCGTCGCGCCCCGTCCACTCCATCTGCATGGCGACGAAGTAGATCAGCTGCGAGATCGCCAGCGTGATCATGGCGAAGTAGATGCCCTGGCGGCGGATCGCCACCGATCCGGCGAGGAAGCCGATCAGGGCCGCTACTGCGACGCCGGCGAGGATGCCGAGTTCCGGAGGCCAGCCGAGATGCTTCATCGTCAGGCCGAGCGCATAGCCGGCCGAGCCGAAGAACATCGCATGACCGAAGGACAGCAGCCCCGTATAGCCGAGCATCAGGTTGAAGGCCGAGGCGAAGATGGCGAAGCACAGGAGCTTCACGATCAGCATCGGGTAGATGAGGGCCGGGGCGACGGCGAGCGCCGCGACGGCCAGCACGATCATGAGGGTGCGGGTGTTGAGCATGGCCTGTCCTCACTGCTTTCCGAACAGGCCGTGCGGGCGAACCAGCAGGACCAGGATCATCAGGACGAAGATCGCGGTGGACGAGGCCTCCGGGTAATAGACCTTCGCCAGCCCCTCGATCAGGCCGAGGCCGAGACCGGTGACGATGGAGCCGAGGATCGAGCCCATGCCGCCGATCACCACCACGCCGAAGACGGTGATGATGATGGAGTGGCCGATCTGCGGGGTGAGCTGCATCAGGGGCGCGGCGAGCACGCCGGCGAAGGCGGCAAGTCCGACGCCCCAGCCGAACACCAGCGTGACCAGCAGCGGCACGTTGACGCCGAAGGCCTGCACCAGGCTCGGGTTCTCCGTGCCGGCGCGCAAGGTGGCGCCGAGGCGGGTCCGCTCGATCACCAGCCAGGTGACGAGGCACAGGCCGAGGGCCGCGACGATCACCCAGATGCGGTAGATCGGCAGCCGCATGAAGCCGAGATCGACCATGCCCTGCAGCGACGGCGGCACCGCGTAGCGCAGGCCCGACACGCCGAAATACACCCGCACGAAGCCCTCGATCACCATGGTCAGGCCGAAGGTGACGAGCAGGCCGTAGATGTGGTCGAGCTTGTAGATGCGCTTGAGGATCGTCCGCTCGATGACGATGCCGAGACCGGCCGCCAGCAACGGCACCAGAAGAATGGCCCACCAGTAGCCGAGTCCGAGCGGCTCCAGCAGCAGATAGGCGAGAAACGCGCCCAGCATGTACATCGTGCCATGGGCGAAGTTGACGATGTTCAGCAGGCCGAAGATCAGCGACAGGCCGAGCGACAGCAGCGCATAGAAGCTGCCGTTGACGAGGCCCAGCAGCAGCTGGCCGTAGAGCACGGGGGCGGGAACGCCGAAGATCTCGGTCATGGTCACACTCCCAGATACGTGCGGATGTCGTCGGCGCGGGCGGCGAGATCGGCTTGCGCGATCTCCTCGACCACACGGCCGTGCTCGATGATGAAGAAGCGGTCGGCGAGCGGTGCCGCGAAGCGGAAGTTCTGCTCGACCATGACGATGGTGAAGCCGCGGGCCTTGAGATCCTGGATCACCCTCGAGAGCGTCTGCACGATCACCGGGGCGAGGCCCTCGGATATCTCGTCCAGCAGCAGGATGTCCGCGCCGGTGCGCAGGATGCGGGCGATCGCCAGCATCTGCTGCTCGCCGCCGGACAGGCGGGTGCCGGGGCTGTGCGCGCGTTCCTTGAGATTGGGGAACATCGCGTAGATCTCGTCGAGCGACATGGCCATGCCGCCGTCGGTCCGGGTCACCGGAGGCAGCAGCAGGTTCTCTTCGCAGCTCAGCGAGGCGAAGATGCCGCGTTCCTCCGGACAGTAGCCGAGCCCGGCCTTGGCGATGCGGTAGGCCGGCGTCGTGCTCATGTTATGGCCGCGGATCTCCAGCCGGCCCTCGCGCCGGTCGAGCAGGCCCATGATGGCGCGCAGGATCGTCGTGCGGCCGGCGCCGTTGCGGCCGATCAGGCTGACCACCTCGCCGCGGCGGACGTCGAGGTCGACGCCGTGCAGCACGTGGCTTTCGCCGTACCAGCCGTTCACTCCCGTCAGGGACAGGACGGTCTCGCCCATCAGTGCGCCCCCTCCAGCTCGGTCTCGCTGCCCATATAGGCCTCCAGGACCCGCGGGTCGGCGGAGACCTCGGCATAGGTCCCTTCGGCGAGCAGGGCGCCGCGTTGCAGGACCGAGATGCGGTCGCAGATGCCGGCGACGACCTTCATGTTGTGCTCCACCATCAGGATCGTGCGTCCCGCCGAGACCCGCTTGATGAGCTGGGTGACACGCTCCACGTCTTCGTGGCCCATGCCCTGGGTCGGCTCGTCGAGCAGCATCAGCCGCGGCTCCATCGCCAGCGTCGTGGCGATCTCCACCGAGCGCTTGCGCCCGTAGGGAAGGTCGGCCGCCTTGGTCTGGGCGAAGTCCTGCATGTCGACCTGCTCCAGCAGGTCCATCGCCCTGGCGTCGAGGCGCGACAGCACGCTCCCCGGCAGCCAGAACGCATAGGTCGGCGCGTGGCGCCGCTGCAGCGCCACGCGCACGTTTTCCAGCACCGTCAGGTGGGGGAAGGTGGCCGAGATCTGGAAACTGCGCACCATGCCCTGGCGGGCGAGGGCGGCGGGTTTCTCGCGGGTGATGTCCCGGCCATCGAACACGATCCTGCCCGCGCTGGGCGACAGGAACTTCGTCAGCAGGTTGAAGACGGTCGTCTTGCCGGCCCCGTTGGGCCCGATGAGGGCGTGGATATCGCCCTCCCGGACCCGCAGGGAGACGTCGTCGACCGCCCGGAACCCGCGGAACTCCTTGCAGAGTCCAACCGTTTCCAGGATATGGGTCATGGACTGTATGCTCAGCCCTTGTTGACCAGCGAGCACTTGCTCTGGTCGAGCGGCAGGAAGGCTTCCTCCGCCGGAATGGTCTCGAGCACCTTCAGGTAGTCCCAGTCGTACTGCGACTCTTCCGGCGTCTTGACCTGCACCAGATACATGTCGTGCACCATCATGCCGTCTTCGCGGATCTTGCCGTTCTCGGCGAACATGTCGTTGATCGGCATCTCGCGCATCTTGGCGAGAACCGTCTTGGCGTCGGTGGTTCCGGCCGCCTCGACCGCGCGCAGATAGTGCAGCGTGCCGGAATAGTCGCCGGCATTGACCATGTTCGGCATCTTGCCGACGCGCTCGAAGAAGCGCTTGGACCACTCGCGCGTCTGATCGGTGCGATCCCAGTAGAAGCCGTCGGCGAAGAGCAGGCCGGACGCCTGGTCGAGGCCGAGGCCGTGGATCTCGTTGATCAGCAAGGTGAAGGCCACCATCTGCTGGTCGTCGCCGAGGCCGAATTCCTTCAGCGCGCGGATGCTGTTGGTGGTGTCGGACGAGGAGTTCGACAGGCCGATCGCCTTGGCGCCCGACGAGATCGCCTGCAGGGCGTAGGACGAGAAGTCGCTGGCCATGAAGGCGGGGTGCTTGACGCTGCCGGTGAGCGTGCCGCCGGCGTTCTTGATGGCGTCGGACACGGCCGCCTCGACCGACAGGCCATAGGCGAAGTCGGAGACGATCAGGTACCAGTCGTTCACGCCGTTCGCGGCCAGCGCCTTCACCGGCGAGTTGGCGAGCGAGTAGGAGTTGAACGCGAAATGGACGGTGTTGGGCGAGCAGGCATCGCCGGTGATGCGGTCGGAGCCCGCACCGGTGACGATCACCACCTTGTCCTTGGCCAGGCCGATTTCCATCACGCCGAGAGCGGCGGCCGAATTCGACAGGTTGATCACCATGTCGGTGCCGCTGTCGAAGGCCTCGCGGGCCTTGGTGACGGCGATGTCCGGCTTGTTCTGGTGGTCGATGAAGTCGACATGGATCGGCTTGCCGTTCAGCGTGCCGCCGAAGTCCTCGATCGCCATCTTGACGGCCTCGACGGCACCCGGCCCGCCGTAGTCGGCGGTCGCGCCGGCCAGATCGGTCATCAGGGCGATCTTCACCTGGTCCTCGTCCGCGAGGGCAGGCATCGTCAGCACGGTGCTCGCCATCAGGGCGAGCATGCGGCCATAAACCTTATTCATCGTGTTTCCTCCCGTTTCAGGCTCGCGAGCATGCAGGCGCATCCACGGGTCCGGCGGGAAGTCCTCGTCTTCCTGCCGCCTTGAGCGGGGTGCCGTCCTGTGTCGCGAGAGGGTGCGCAGATGCTCCCGAAACTTGCGCTTTGGCTTGGGCGGGGAGCCGCGGATGCGACCCGTGCCGTTGCCCGACGAACGCTAGGCAGGTGCAAGGCATGTGTAAAATAGATAATTGACATGCAAACCATAATTAAAAGACATTTCAGCCCGGCGGCGCGCGGGGGAGGAAAAGCGATGAAAATCCGGCAACTCGAGTATTTCATGCATGTGGTGAACACGCTGAACATCACCCATGCGGCGGAGCGGGCGAATGTCTCGCAGCCCGCCCTCAGCCGCCAGGTGCAGCTGCTGGAGGAGGAACTCGGCACCCGGCTGGTCGACCGCCGGCCGCGCGGCGTGGCGCTGACCCCGGCCGGCCAGCGGCTGGCCGATCATGTGCGCGCCCTGATGCAGAATGTCGAGCTGATCAAGGAGGACATCATCGCGGCCGAGACCATGCCGGCCGGTTCCTTGCGCATTTCCTCCGCCTATTCCCTGCGCGGGCTGCTGATCGCCGACGTGGTGGCCGAGTTCCACCGCCTCTATCCCCAGGTCAACCTCGAGATCCACGAGGGCGTGTCGATCAATGTCCGGGAGGAGCTGGTCACCCGCCATGTCGACCTGGCGATCTATTCCGACCACGGCGCCTCGCGCGGGCTCAACCGACAGGCGCTGTGCTCCGAAGGGCTGGTCCTGCTCGCCTCGCCGACGGCGGGCCTGCGCATGGATACGCCCGTTCCCAGCGCCTCGCTGGTCGGTCTCGACCTGGTGCTGACGCCCTCGCCCAACGGGTTGCGGCGGGTGGTGGAGGACCTGCTGCCGCCGTCCGCCACCTTGCGCAATCCGCCGGTGATCGTGGAGACCAACTCGATCATCGTCGATCTGGTCTCGCGCGGCGGCCTGCACAGCATCCTGCCCTACAGCGCCTGCCACCAGGCCTATACGCGGGGCGAGATCTCCATCGCGCCCGTCGCCGGCGTCACCTGGCCCTGGGTCATCGCGACCTCGCGCGACCGGCCGCGCACCGCCGCCATGAGGGTGTTCACCGAGCTGCTGCTCGGCCATGCCCGGCAGCTGGCGGCGGACGGCGTCTGGATTACCGCCGAGTTGCCGCCCGAGGACTGAATGCGCGCCAGACGCGAGGATTCCTGAGGCCTGACCCCGCGTCCGCCGCCATTCGGCATAGATTAAACTGATCTTGAACTCACAGACATAACATCAGGTTATTTCAGACATATGCGCATTGATTTTGTCCTGCGCGCGCGAACATGCTTGCTTTCCCCGGAAATGGCCGCATCCCGCGGGTGCCGGCCTGCTACTCCCGGGAGGAAACATCCGTGGCAAGAAACGCCCGTTCGGCTGCCGGCGGCAGCCTGACCCTGCCTGTCGGCAGGAACACGCCCAAGCGCCTCAACCGCAACGTCCCCGAGCCGACCCGCGACGACATGCTGGCGCTCGCCCGCACGATGCTGCGGATCCGCCGCTTCGAGACGCGTACCGAGGAACTGTTCAAGGCCGGCGTCATCAAGGGCACGGCGCATTCCTCGGCCGGACAAGAGGCGATTGCCGCCGGTGCCTGCCTGCCGCTGCGCCGCAGCGACTTCATCACCACCCATCACCGCGGCCACGGCCACTGCATCGCCAAGGGCGCCGACATCGACGGCATGATGGCGGAGCTGTGCGGCAAGCTCGGCGGCATCTGCGGCGGCATCGGCGGTTCGATGCATGTCGCCGACGTGGAGCTGAACATCCTCGGCGCCAACGGCATCGTCGGTGCCTCGATGGGGCTCGGCGTCGGTGCGGCGCTCGCCGCCAAGCAGCGCGGCTCGGACGATGCGGGCATCGCCTTCTTCGGCGACGGCGGCTCGAACGAGGGCATCTTCCACGAAGCGCTCAACCTGGCGGCCCTGTGGAAGCTGCCCATCGTCTTCTTCTGCGAGAACAATCTCTACGGCATGTCGACGCCGTTCGAGCAGGCGACGGCCGGCGGCTCGGTGGCGGGGCGCGCCGCGGCCTACGGCATTCCCGGCGAGCGGATCGACGGCAACGACCCGGTCGAGGTCTATGCGGCCGTCTCCGAGGCGCTGGCCCGGGCGCGGGCGGGCGAGGGGCCGACGCTGATCGAGGGCCTGACCTATCGCCACGGCGACCACTCGGTGCGCGGCAACCTGCTCGGCTACCGGACCGACGACGAGATCCGCAAGTGGCTGGACGAAGACCCGCTGACCCGGATCGCCCGGCGCCTCGCCGAGGACTGGGACGTCGATGCGCAGGAATTCGCCGCGCTCGAGGCGGAGGCGTCCGAGGAGATCGAAACGGCGATCACAAAGGCCGGGACCCTGCCCGAGCCCGAACTGCCGATGCTGTTCGACAAGGTTCTGGCGCCGCGCCGCACCCCGCCGGCACCGCCCGCGCCGGGTTCGCGCGCGATCACCTATACCGAGGCGGTGCGCGAAGCGATCTCTCAGTCCATCGAGGGCGACGACACCGTGTTCCTGATGGGCGAGGACGTCGGCCCGGTCGGCGGCACCTTCGGCGTCACCCGCGGCCTGTTCGACAAGTTCGGCCCCGACCGCATCATGAACACGCCGATTTCGGAAGGCGTCATTTCGGGCGCGGCCGTCGGCGCGGCGCTGTCCGGCCGCCGGCCCATCGCCGAGATCCAGATCTTCGACTTCGTCACCTTCATGATGGACCCCATCGTCAACCAGGCCGCCAAGCTGCGCTTCATGCTCGGCGGCAAGGCCTCGGTGCCGGTGGTGTTCCGCGGTCCCCAGGGCGGCGGCATCCGTCTTGCGGCCCAGCACTCGCAGTCGCTGGAAGCCTGGTTCGCCCACATTCCCGGCCTCACCGTGCTGGCGCCGTCCACGCCCTATGATGCCAAGGGCCTCCTGATGGCGGCGATCCGCGACGACAACCCGGTCGTCTTCCTGGAGCACAAGCTGCTTTATCTCGGCGGCGCGGCGCCTGTGCCGGAAGCGCCTTACGAGATCGAGATCGGCAAGGCCGACATCAAGCGCGAGGGCACGGACGTCACCGTGATCGCGACGCTGGCGATGGTCGAGCGCGCCCTGACGGCGGCCGAGACCCTGGCCCGCGAGGGCATCAGCGTCGAGGTCATCGACCCGCGCAGCCTGCGGCCGCTCGACATGGACTGCTTCGTTCGCTCGGTGAAGAAGACCAGCCGCTGCCTCGTCGTGCACGAGGCCTGGCGCACCGGCGGCCTCGGCGCGGAAATCGCCGCCCAGATCACCGAGGAGGCCTTCGACTGGCTCGACGCGCCGGTCGAGCGCATGGGCTCGGCCGAAGTGCCGATGCCCTATAACGACCGGCTGGAGCGCGAGGTGATGCCGAGCGCCGCCGGCATCGCCGAAACGGTGCGCCGCATGTGCCGCCGCGATCTGGCGGGGGCCTGAGCCATGAGCGTCAACATCCTGATGCCGGCCATCTCGCCGTCGATGACGTCGGGCAAGCTGGTGCGCTGGCATGTCGAACCCGGCACCCGGGTGCGGCAGGGCGATATTCTCGCCGAGCTGGAGACCGACAAGGCGGCGATGGACATCGAGGCCCCGGCCGATGGCGTGCTGGAGACGATCCTGGTGCCGGGCGGCACCGCCGACGTGCCGGTCGAGACCCCGATCGGCATCCTGGCGAGCGGCGCGGCCGAGCCGGCAGTGGAACCAGCCCCTGCGCCCGCGCCTGTTGCTGCCCCTGCCCCTGCGCCTGCAGCCGTTGCGGAGTCCGTTCCCGCTCCGGCACCGGTCGCGGTTTGCGCACCGGCCGTCGATCCGGACGCGCCGCCCCGGCGGATCTCGCCGCTGGCCCGCCGTCTGGCGCGCGAGATGGGCGTGGAGACAGACGGCCTGCGCGGCACCGGCCCCAAGGGCAGGATCCTCGCCGCCGACATCCGCGAGGCGGCCGAGCGGCCGGCCCCCGTACCGGCATCGCCCCCTGCTCCTGCACCTGTCGCGCCTGCTGCCGCACCCGCGCCGCAGGCAGCCCCGGCCGGCGAAGTGGAGCCGCACACGGCGATGCGGCGGACCATCGCCCAGCGGCTGGTCGAGGCCAAGCAGACCGTCCCGCACTTCTATCTGGAGGTCCGCTGCGAGGCCGATGCCCTGCTGGCGCTGAGGAAGGACCTCAACGCTGCGCTGGCGGCCTCCGGTTCGGACGCGAAGCTGACGGTCAACGACCTGGTGATGAAGGCCTATGCGCTGGCCATCGCCCGCACGCCCGATGCCATGGTGACCTGGAGCGAGGCGGGCCTGGTGCGTCACGCCAGCGTCGACATCGGCCTGGCCGTTGCGCTCGACGGCGGACTGATCACGCCGATCCTGCGCGACGCTGCCCGGCTGTCGCCCGGCGCCCTGTCGCAGGCCGCGCGCGATGCCATCGCCCGGGCCCGCGCCGGCCGGCTGATGCCGGAGGACTATTCCGGCGGTCTTGCCGGTCTGTCCAATCTCGGCATGTACGGCGTCAGCGCCTTCTCGGCGATCATCAACCCGCCGCAGAGCATGAACCTTGCGGTCGGCACCACCGAGACGGAGTTGGCGCTGCGCGACGGCCAGGCGGTCGAGGTGCAGCGCCTGCGGCTGACCCTGTCGGTCGACCACCGCGCCATCGACGGGGCGGTCGGCGCGCAGCTCTTGCGGCAGCTCAAGACCATCATCGAAAACCCGCTTCTGCTGGCCTCGTGAGATGGCGATGCTGAAGGAGCTGTTCGACCTCGGCGACCGTGTCGCGCTGATCACCGGCGGGGCGCGCGGCATCGGGCTGGAAAGCGCCCGGCTGCTCGCCGAGGCGGGCGCCGCGGTGGCGCTCGTCGACCGGGACGGCGAGGCACTGGGCGAAGCCGTCGCCGACCTTCAGGCCGGCGGCGCCCGCTGCCTTGCCGTCACCGCCGACATCGCCGAGCCGGGACGGCTTTCGGCTGTGGTCGAGGACGTCTCGGATTGGGCCGGTGCACCGGATATCCTGGTCAACAATGCCGCCCTGGTGCAGCGCGTGCCGGCGACCGAGCTGAGGCCCGACCTGTGGCGCCAGGCCATGGCGGTCAACCTGGATGCGGCGTTCGAGCTGAGCCGCCTCGTCCAGCCCGGCATGGTGGCGAAGGGGGGAGGCGCCATCGTCAACATCGCCTCGATCATGGCGCTGTCGGGCGGGGGCTTCTATCCCATCGCCTCCTACCACGCGTCCAAGGGTGCGATGGTCAACCTGACCCGCGGCCTGGCGATGGAGTGGGGGCCGCTCGGCATCCGCGTCAATGCGGTTGCGCCGACCTGGATCCGCACCGACTTCAACCGCGCGTTCCTCGACCAGCCGGGCGTTTCCGAACCGCTGCTCGCGTCCATGCCGCTCGGCCGTTTCGCCGCCCTGCGTGACGCGGCCGCGGCCGTGCTTTATCTGTGCGCCCCGGCGGCGGCCATGGTCACCGGCCATGTGCTGCCCGTCGACGGCGGCTATCTCGCCCACTGAACGACATATGGGAGGATTCATGTCCGTCACGCAAAACCACACCGGCATCACGGTCGCCGATCTCGACCGTTCCGAGGCGATGTTCCGCGACCTTTTCGGCTTCGAGACGATCTCACGCGCGCCGCGCGACCCGGACACCATCTCGCGGGTGATCGGCGTCGCCGGCTGCGAGGTCGAGATCGCCTATATGCGCAACGGCACCGCGACGGTGGAGCTGCTGTGCTACGCAGCGCCGCAGGAGCGCGGCGATTTCCGCCCGCGTCCGTGCGATCTCGGCTCGCTGCATCTCGGCTTCGATGTCGACGACATGGACGAGATGCTGAAGCGCTGCGCCGAGTGGTCGCTGGACCTTCTCGGCGATGTGGTGGTGGTCAGCGCCGGCCCGAACAAGGGCAAGCGCATCGCCTATCTGCGCAATCCGGGCGACGGTGTCGTGCTGGAACTGATCGAGCGGTAGCCACGCCATTGTCGATCTGCATTGTCCTGCGTCCGGTGCCCGGCCGGTTGCAGGATGCACGAACGCCCGCGAGGAACCTCCTCGCGGGCGTTCTGTGTTTTATCGGTGCGTCCGGTCAGGCCGCGCGGATGGTCGAGAGGAACTCGTTCATCGCCGCCTGCATCCGGGTGGAGCGGTCGTGCAGGTCGCTGATCGACTCGCGCATCTCGTTGCTGAGCGCGCCGGTCTGGTTCGCCTGCTCGCTGACCTCGACAATCGAGCCGCTGACGCTGCGCGTGCCCTTGGCCGCCTCGGCGACGTTGCGGGCGATTTCGTTGGTCGCCGCGTTCTGCTGCTCCGTTGCGGCCGCCATCGCCGAGGTGCGCTGGCGGATGGTCTGGACCATCTCGGCGACGGAGCCGGTGGCGACGATGGAATCGTCGGCCGCGTGGCGCATTTCGGAGATCTGCGCGTCGATCTCCTCGGTCGCCTTGGCGGTCTGCTCGGCCAGCGCCTTGACCTCGGAGGCGACGACCGCGAAACCGCGTCCCGCCTCGCCGGCGCGTGCCGCCTCGATGGTGGCGTTGAGCGCCAGCAGGTTGGTCTGCTCGGCAATGTCGGTGATCAGCTTCGTCACGTCGCCGATCCGCGCCACCACCTGCTGCAGCTTGCTGACCGCCTGGTTCGAGCGCTCGACCTCGGTGGAGGCTTCCGTCACCACCTTGGACGAGGCATGCACCTGTTCGTTGATCTCGGCGATGGAGGCGGACAGCTCCTCGGTGGCGCTGGCGACGGTGTTGACGTTCTCGGTCGCCTGCTGCGAGGCGGAGGAGACCGACAGCGCCTGGCGCGTGGTGCCCTCGGCGATGTCGGCCAGCGCGCCGGCCGTGCCGTTCAGCGTCTCCAGCCCGCCGATCATCTCGCGGGTGATGGTCATCACCGTCTCCTCGAAGCTTGCGGCCACGCGCTCCATCTCGATGCGCCGGCGCTCGGCCGCGTCGAGGCGCGCCTGCTCGGTCTCGGCTTCCAGCTCGCGGGTGCGGATCAGGTTGGCGCGGAACACGCCGAGCGCATTGCCCATACGGCCGATCTCGTCGGCGCGGTTGCCGAGGTCGATCTCCTCGTTCGTGTCGCCGTCGGCGAGCTTGCGCACCACGTCGGCAAGCCTTGCGAGCGGCCGCGAGACGATGGCGAAGTTCAGGTAGCCGAGAATGGCGGCAAAGAGCGTGATGAGAATGCCGCTGCCGAGCGCGATCATCTGGGCGGAGGCGAGCTCGGCCCGCTGTTCGGCGAGCAGGGCGTTTTCGCGCGTCTGCAAGGTGGCCTGGAGCTCGGTCACGCCGTCGAACGTCGTGTTGAGCAAGCGCGCTCCGGTCGGCGTCAGTTCCATGGCACGGGCGAGATCGACCGTCTCCGGCACGCGCATCAGGCGGATCTGCTCGCTGGCGAAATCGGTGTGCCAGCCGCTCCAGGCGGTGCGGATCGTGTCGGCCTGGCCGGCAAGCGTGCCGTCGAGAGAGGCCAGGCTGGACTTCAGTCCGTCGATCCGTACGGAAATGGCCGTGGTCTGGCTCTCGACCTGGCCGACCCAGTCGCGGTTGCCGGTCAACAGGAAGTTCTTGACCCACAGGGCCTGTTCCAGAACGGCCTGCTTCAGCTCGTCGGCATCGCGCGAGATCGCCGTCACCCGCTCGGCCTGGGTGACCGCGTCGGCGGCGGAAATGGTCTTGGACCAGGTGATGGCGCCGCCGACTGCGCCGATCAGCGCCAGACACGAGAAGGCGATTGCGCCCTTGGTGGAAACCGAAAGCTTGGCGAACATGATATCCGTCCCGAACTTAGCTGGCCGGAGCCGCGCGACGCGCGAGCTCGGTAAGGTTGATCTCGACGGTGACGGCTCCGATCGGCTTCGCGGTATCGTCCGCGATCGTCAGGTTGAGCTGGGCGCGCCAGATCCGGCGGTCGGCGTCCCATTCCGGCTCGTCGATGAATACGGCGTCGGGGCCATTGGGGAAGGTCTTCTGGAACTTCGCCTCGTCGCCCTGCCAATAGTCGCCGGTGATCGAACTCTGGCCGACATTGAGGCCATGCGCATCCATCACGAAGATTTCGGTATAGAGCCCCAGCGTCTGGGCCTGGACCCGCAGCAGGTAGATCGACAGGGGCGCTGACAGAGTGGCCGAAATCAGCGGCTTGTCGTCGCTCTTGCGCTCGGCGACCCATTGCTGGTCCAGCGCGTCGATCTCCGCCTGGCTGAGATTGCCGCGCAATTCGTTCTGCGCGTTGATCGACAGCGGCACGATCGGATTGGCAAGCCATTCCCGGGTCTGGGCGATGAAGGCATCGTCGACGAGCGCCTTGATGTCGGGTGCCGGCGGCTCGGCCGCCGCTTGTCCGCTCAAGGCGAGGGACGACAACACGCATATTCCCGCAAGACGTCGCATTTTGAAGGCTCCTGTCCACAATAGGATCAGGTGAGGCTTCCCCTTCGCGGGTTAAGGGAACCTTTAGGTGGAACATTATTATTTTTGTATAATTGAAACAATAGTTTGTTGAGTTGCTGCCGAAGAAATGTGCAATTTGCAAGTTGCAATGATTCGTAAGATGTGACGCTGACACAGTTACCAGTTCGCTCAGGGGCGCGACGCAGCGGTGGGAAGGAACCTCGTCCTGCCGCTTTGCGCGGGGACGCGAGGACCTGCGATCGGCCTGCCGAAGCGCTTTCTTGAACTCGCCGGCCGGTCTCGCCATATATGACGAGACGGAACCAGGTGTGTTCCGGCCGGATGCCGTCAGGGTCCGGCGTGTTGGACGTTTCGGTCGCGCCGGTCAGCCGGCGGACGGATCGTTCGGAACTGGGCCGCTTTGAAATAGGGCTTGAAGCATATGACGCGCATGTCTGCGTTTTCCTCTCCCCTGCTTCTCGGCTTCGAGGATCTGGAACGGATGCTCGACAGGGTCAGCAAGGGCTCGAACGACGGCTATCCGCCGTACAATATCGAGCGGCTGCCCAAGACCGAGACGCGCGGCGAGATCATCCGCATCACCCTGGCGGTTGCCGGCTTCACCCGCGACCAGCTCGACGTCAGCGTCGAGGAGAGCCAGCTCGTGATCCGCGGACGCCAGGAAGACGACAAGACGCGGCAGTTCCTGCATCGCGGCATCGCGGCCCGGCAGTTTCAAAGAGCCTTCGTTCTGGCGGAAGGGATCGAGATCCTCGGTGCGGAACTGAAGGACGGCCTGCTTTCCATCGATCTCATCCGCCCGGAACCCGAGCGTATCGTGCGCCGCATCGAGATCGACGCGCGGGACTGACCCCGTATTCGACCTTGGGCGCACGGACCGGAGCGGTGGTGCGGCGACCTGCCGGCCACGCGAAAGGAGCGATGCCATGACGTGTGACGAACAGACTTTCACCATGAAGCCCGGCGAATTCCAGGCGCTCGGTACCGGGCAGATCGCCTATGTGAAGCCGATGACCTCGGACGATCTGACGACGCTGTTTCCGCAGGCGCCGCGCATGCGCCCGGGGTTGAACCTTTGGGTTCTGCTCAACGCCGACGGAACGCCGATCATGCTGTCCGACAGCCGCGAGACGGCGCTGGCCAATGCGGCCGAGCATCAGCTCCACACCGTGGCGCTGCACTGACGCGCCGAACGGCCCCCGCGTGCCGCGGGCCGGTCTTCCGATCCCATGACGCGAAAGGCCCCGGTTCCGCCAAGGAACCGGGGCCTTTTCATATCCGGGCGACAGGCGCCTTTCCCGGCCTCAGGCCGCGTTGGAGGCGACCGGCTGCGTCAGGATGGAATAGAGCGCGTCGGCGTCGCTGGTGGCGCGCAGCTTGGCGACCGTTCCCGGATCGCGCATGCGCCGGGCGATGCGGGCGAGCGCCTTGAGATGATCGGCACCGGCGCCTTCCGGCGCGAGCAGGACGAACACCAGGTCGACCGGCTGGTCGTCCAGCGCATCGAAATCGATGGGACGCTCCAGACGGGCAAACAGGCCGACAAGCTTGTCCAGACGAACCAGCTTGCCATGCGGAATGGCGATGCCGTTGCCCACCCCGGTCGAGCCGAGGCGTTCGCGCTGCAACAGCGTGTCGAACACATCCCGTTCGGGCAGGCCGGTGACGGCTGCGGCCTTGGCGGCGAGTTCCTGGAGCGCTTGCTTCTTGCTGTTCGCTTTCAGGCTCGGAACGATCGCTTTCGATGTGATGAGATCGTTGAGATCCATAAGGCGACTCTTGGTTCGAGAAACGGAAAGGCAACCGGCGCGCCGCCGCATCCCGCTGAGGGAATGCGGCGGGCCGGATTGCATCGATGGTCTATCGGGCTGCGTTGTCCGGGTCGATCCACCCGTAATTGCCGTCGGGGCGGCGGTAGACGACGTTCACCGTCCCGCTGCCGGCATTGCGGAACACCACCACGGGTGATTCCGCGAGATCGAGCTGCATGACCGCCATCCCGACGGTCATGGTCTTCACCTTGGCGGTTGTCTCTGCGACCACCAGCGGGGTGAAGTCTGCCGGGACCTCCTCGTCCTCCTCCATGGAAGCAAGGACATAGGAGGTCGCCTCGAACACCTCGCGCCCGTTGGCGGCGCCATTGGCGTGATGATCCTTGAGCTTGCGCTTGTAGCGGCGCAGCCGCTTCTCGATCCGCTCGGCGGCGGCATCGAAGCTCTGGCGCGGATCCGGGCTGTCGCCCGACACCTGCAGGTCGATGCCGGTGTCGAGGTGGAGGAGGCATTCGGAGCGGAAACCGGATCCTTCGCGCCCGACCGTCACGTGGCCGGTATAGCCGCCGTCGAAATATTTCGAGATGGCTTCAGCGACGCGATCCTCGATATGCGTCCGCAAAGCATCGCCGACATCGACGTTCTTTCCCGATATCCGCAGTGTCATGAGAACCTCTTCTTGTTCTGGTCGTACCGACCCATGCCTGAATATGGCGTGATTCCCGCCAGTTTCATCATGGGCGACCCCACTGTGACAAACCGGGCTCCGAATTGATATCCGCAACCCGACCTATTGCATCCCGGTTCGGGGTCTTGCCTGCAGCACGACGCCTTGAAGCGGTTCGTCTGCCGGCCGCCTCTCGCGCCCGGATCGCGTCCAAGACGCCGTCCTTGCGCGCGATACGACCATACGTGCCGTTTCCGGCACGCATGAGCGCGGGTCTATAAGCGTGCGGCTGCGTTAAGTCAAATGGAGTCCGGCCGGCGGTGCGGCGGCAGCGGTCGGCGCGAAGGCCGACGGCCTCGCCAAGTGCCTGAAGAAACAAGGGTTTCATTGCCACCCTGCCTTTCCCTGCCGCCCCGGCCCGGCGCCGCGTCTGCGGCGTGCGCGCTGGTTTCAGCCCCGGCTTGCCCTCTTCTCCCGTCGTCTCTGGACGGAAGAGGCGATGCGCAGGGACTCCCGGTATTTTGCAACCGTTCGGCGGGCAATGTCGATCCCCTCGTCCTTCAACATTTTGACGAGCGTGTCGTCGGAGAGGATGTCGTCCGGGCTTTCCGCATCGATCAGCACCTTGATGCGGTGGCGTACCGCCTCGGCGGAATGGGCATCGCCCCCGCCGGCAGAGGCGATGGCGGCGGAAAAGAAGTATTTCAGCTCGAAGATGCCGCGCGGCGTCGCCATGTACTTGTTCGAGGTGACGCGGCTGACGGTGGACTCGTGCATAGAGATCGCCTCGGCGATGGTCCGCAGGTTCAGCGGCCGCAGGTGCTGCACGCCATGCACCAGGAAGGCGTCCTGCTGGCGGACGATCTCGCTCGCCACCTTGAGGATCGTGCGGGCCCGCTGGTCGAGGCTCTTGGCCAGCCAGTTGGCGGTCTGCAGGCATTCGGTGAGGAAGGTCTTCTCCGCCTCGTCGCGCGCCTGGCGGCTGATATGGGCGTAGTAGGTCTGGTTGACCAGCACCTTGGGCAGCGTGTCGGTGTTCAGCTCCACCGACCAGCCGCCGTCGCGCGCCCGGCGCACGATCACGTCCGGCACCACGGGCTGGATCAGGGTTTCGCCGAAGGAGCTGCCCGGCTTGGGGTCGAGCGCCTTCAACTCGGCGATCATCTCCTTGAGGTCCTCGTCGTCGACGCCGCAGGCCTGGCGCAGCGCCGGATAGTCGTGGCGCGCCAGCAGGTCGATATTCTCGATCAGCTTTTCCATCGCCGGATCGAAGCGGTTCTTCTCGATCAGCTGCAACGCCAGGCATTCGGCGAGCGAGCGGGCGAAGACGCCGGTCGGCTCCAGCGTCTGCAGCACGGCGAGGATGCTGTCGAGGCGCGCGCGCTCGATGCCCATCCGCTCGGCCGTGTCGTCGAGGTCGAGGCGCAGATAGCCGGCATCATCGAGATTGTCGATCAGCACCTGGGCGACGAGACGGTCCACCGGATCGGCGACGGCCAGCACCATCTGGTCGCCGAGATGCTGCTGCAGCGACACGTCGGAGGCGACGAAGGCCTCCAGATTGTAGTCCTCCGAGGCGCCGCCCGCGCCGGTGCGCGTCGTCAGGCCGGTCTGCCAGGGGTCGCGCTGCTGCGCCTCGCCCGCGCCCGTCTCCGCCCGGCCGGTGCCGGGATCGTCGGGATAGATGTTGCCGAGATCGGTGTCGAGGCGCTGGGCGATGTCGCGCGAACTGTCGGACAGCTCTGAACTCAGCCAGACATCGCCGTCGCCCTCGCTGCCGCCCTCGTTGCCGGAAGAGGGGGCCTCGGCCGCTTCCCGCTCGCCCGCTCCCTCGCTCTCGCCGCCGCCGTCGCCCTCGTTGGAGCCGCCCTCGCCGTCGGCGCGCTCCAGCAGCGGGTTGCGCTCCATTTCCGCCTCGACATAGCTCGTCAGGTCGAGCGACGACATCTGCAGCAGCTTGATCGCCTGCATCAGCTGCGGCGTCATGATCAGGGTCTGGCCCTGGCGGATCTCGAGCTTCGGCGACAGCGCCATGAAGGCTCCCGGACTGCTGCGGGGCGTTTCGATGCAAGGGATCTGCGGCCGTTGCAGGCACGCGCCTGCACGGATGCGGCCCGCGGACATGCCCCGTCGCCCGCCGGCTCCCCGGACCTGCCTCGCCGCCCGCGCGGTGCCTGCTGCGCATGCGGGAACGCGCCGCACCTGCCCCCGGCGCGATTGGTCCGCTTCTTGCTTTGTAGCCTAAGGGCGTTTTCGCATCAAAGCGTAAACTGCTCGCCGAGATAGAGCCGGCGCACGTCCGGGTTGGCGACGATCTCGAAGGGGGAGCCCTCGGTCAGCACCTCGCCGGCGGCGATGATATAGGCCCGGTCGATGAGGCCGAGGGTTTCGCGCACGTTGTGATCGGTGATCAGGACGCCGATACCGCGATGGGTGAGGTGGCGCACCAGCTGCTGGATGTCGCCGACGGCGATCGGGTCGATGCCGGCGAAGGGCTCGTCGAGCAGCATGAAGGTCGGGCGGCTGGCCAGCGCCCGGGCGATCTCCACGCGGCGCCGCTCGCCGCCCGACAGGGCGATGGCGGGCGAGTCGCGCAGATGCGTGACGCCGAATTCCTCCAGCAGCGATTCCAGGTCGTGCTGGCGCTGCTTGCGGTCCGGCTCCACCACCTCCAGCACGGCGCGGATATTGTCCTCCACCGACAGGCCCCGGAAAATCGAGGCCTCCTGCGGCAGGTAGCCGATGCCGAGCCTTGCGCGCCGGTACATCGGCAGGCGGGTGATGTCGAAGCCGTCGAGGCGGATGGTGCCGTGGTCGGGCTGGATCAGCCCGGTGATCATGTAGAAGCAGGTGGTCTTGCCCGCGCCGTTGGGGCCGAGCAGGCCGACCGCCTCGCCGCGCTGGACCATCAGACTGACATGGCGGACCACCTGGCGCCGCTTGTAGCTCTTGCCGATGCCGTCGACGACGAGCAGCCCGTCCTCGCTCGCCGGATCGTAGGGCTGTGCGGCCTCGTCGGTCCGGTCCTGCGTGCCCTGGCGGAAGATGGAGAGGATTTTCAAGGGATCGGTCCAGATCTGCGGGGGGCGCGGACCCTTGCGGACCGCCTCGTCGTTCTCGTCGTGCTGCTGCCTATTTGCATGAAAGGCGGCGGCCGTTCAATCCGGGTGCGGGGCCAGCGCCGGGCCGGCGCGGGGGGCTTGCCCCGCGCGAACGGACGGCGTGCCGCCCCGGCCTCAGTTCTGCGGCGTGCCCTGGCGCACCGAGTTCGGCTGGATCAGCACCTTCACCCGGCCGGTGTTCTTCGCGTCCAGGTCGGCCTTGCCGGTCTTCAGGTTGACCGTCAGCTTGTTGCCGACCACCACGTTCGGCCCCTGCGACAGCACCACCTCGCCGCCGGTCATCACCATCAACTGCTGGGTCATGTCGAAGGTGGCGCGCTCGCCGGTCGCGGTCTGGTCCTTGGAGGAGATGTAGACGCGTCCGCTCGCCTCCAGCCTGGAGATCCGCTGGTTGACGCCGCCGGCGGCCGAGCCGTCGTAATGCACGACCAGGCGCTGGGTCTTCAGGACCGCATCGCCCTGGGTGACGACCACGTCGCCGCTGAACACCGCGCTCTGGCTCTTATCCTGCACCTGCAGCTCGCGCGCCTCGATCTGGATCGGTTCGCGTTCGTTGGAGCCGAAGCCGGCGAAGGCGTCGGAAAAGGTCTGCGCCCCGGCCGTACCGGCGGCGAGCGCGAGGCCGAGCAGGGCGGCGCCGGCGGCGACGGCAAGTCGGGCGGAAAGGGCGGGCAGGGCGTGCCGCGATGGGATCATGGAGCTTTCTCCGCATTCGGCGGCATCACCGTCATGGAGATGCCGTCGGTGAAGGTCAGTGTACCCGCGTCCTGGTCGAAACGCATCCGTCCGGCGGTCAGCGAGCCGAAAGAGGAGGTGAGCAGCGTCTTTTCCTCGCTGCGCAGATGTCCCGTCTTCAGGTTGGCGTCGAGCGTGCCGAAGCGCGCCGTCTCACCGCCATTGGTGGTGACATCGACGCCGTCGGCGAGCTTCAGGGTTTCCTCGGAACTGTTGTACGTGCCGCGTACGGCGACAATGCGGACCTGCTGGTCCGCCGAAAGGCGAAGGTCGGCGACGATCCGTTCCAGGTCGATGATGCGCGGATCGCTGATGCGCTGGATCGCGCGGCTCGCGGACACCTTGTAGGAGCGGTCGCCGTCGTGGCCCGACAACTCCGGACTGTCCATCACCAGCCCGTCGGCGGTGATCGTCACCGTGCCGAAGCCGAGGCCCGAGAGATAGTTGCTGACGCCGATCATCGCGACGATGGCGAGCAGCATCAGGGCGCCGAGCCCGGGCACCAGCAGGCGCAGGCCGCGCACCCGGCGGCTGTGCCGCCGCGACGCCTTGCGGGCGGCCTCGCGGCGGGCGGCCTCGCGCACGGGATCGTACGCGCCCGCATCCTCGGGCCCGCCGAAATCCTGCCCGTCGAAGGCGGGCTGCAGTCTGTAGGCCTCCTGGTCCAAGCCGTGTCCGTCCGTTGGGTCCTGTCGGCACGCGCGCGCCAAATGCGCGCGCCTCGCGCTTTCGTCCTGCCCCTATATAGGCATGCGCAAGAGCGCTGTCTTCCTCCTGCCGAAACGGCAGGGCTCCCGGTCGTCTTGCCTCTCGCGAGGCGCGGGCCTCAGCTATGGGCGAAGATGTCCGTGTCGTCCCAGCCGGCAAGATCGAGCGCGGCGCGGGTCGGCAGGAACCGGAAGCAGGCCTCGGCGATCTGCGTGCGCCCCTCGCGCTCCAGCCGCTCGGCCAGCTTGTCCTTCAGCGCATGCAGGTAGAGCACGTCGGAGGCGACATAGGCGAGCTGCGCCTCCGTCAGGGTCTCCGCGGCCCAGTCCGAGCTCTGCTGTTGCTTGGAAATCTCCACGCCGATCAGCTCGCGGGCGAGGTCCTTGAGCCCGTGCCGGTCGGTATAGGTGCGCACCAGCCGCGAGGCGATCTTGGTGCACCAGACCGGCGCGCAGTCGATGCCGAGCCCGTGCGACAGCACGGCGACGTCGAAACGGGCGAAGTGGAACAGCTTGGTCTTGGCCGGATCGCCGAGCAGCCTTGCGAGATTCGGCGCGCTGGTCTGGCCGCGCGCGATCTGCACCACGTCGGCGCTGCCGTCGCCGGGAGAGAGCTGCACCACGCAGAGCCGGTCGCGATGCGGCTTGAGGCCGAGCGTCTCGGTGTCGATCGCCACGGCCCCGGCCGTCCGGTAGGCGGCCATTTCGGGCGAAGCGAGGTCGGGCAGGTCGCCGCGATGCAGGCGGATGGTCATGAAAGGGTGCCTCCGGGCGGGATGCGTGTCAGTACCTTGTCGAAAGTGACGCCCTTGATATCGGCGTTTTCCGGCCGCGTCCATCGTATGCGAGGCAAGGGAAGGAGACGCGGCATGCCGCGCCTCCTTGGGACGATCGGCTTGGAGCCGCCGCGTCAGTCGCGTTCGCCCATCCCCTTCCAGATCAGGCCGCCGAGGACGGCGCCCACGACCGGGGCCACCCAGAACAGCCAGAGCTGCCCGAGCGCCCAGCCGCCGGCGAACAGCGCCTGGCTGGTGGAGCGGGCCGGATTGACCGAGGTGTTGGTGACCGGGATGGAGATCAGGTGGATGAGGGTCAGCGCCAGGCCGATGGCGATGGGGGCGAAGCCCGCCGGCACCCGGCCATGGGTCGAGCCGAGGATGACGATGAGGAAGCCCGCCGTCAGCACGATCTCGATCAGGAGGCCCGAAACCATGGAATAGCCGCCGGGCGAATGCGCGCCGTAGCCGTTGGCCGCGAAGCCTCCGAGGTCCGCTCCCGCCTTGCCGGAGGCAATGACATAGAGGATCGCCGCCGCCGCCACTGCGCCGGCAAGCTGGGCGAGGATATAGGGAAGGAGGCTGGTTGCCGGGAACCGCCCCGCCACCACCAGCCCGACCGAGACGGCGGGATTGAAATGGCCGCCGGAGATGCCTCCGACCGCATAGGCCATGGTCAGCACGGTCAGGCCGAAGGCCAGCGCCACACCGGCGAAGCCGATGCCGAGTTCGGGAAAACCGGCGGCAAGAACGGCACTGCCGCAACCGCCGAAGACAAGCCAGAACGTTCCGATGGCTTCCGCCAAGAGTTTCTTTTGCATTACGTTTTTACCCCCATGGGCAGTCAATCGATCATGCAAGGGGACACCGGGTAGGCGGCAAGTCAACTGGAAATTGCAAGTGCGGCTGCGTCCAACGTATGCGGCAGGCGCGCGCGGGTGCCGCGGCCACCTCTTCCGCCGGGGCAAGGCCCGCCGAAACGAAAAAAGGCCCGGCGAACCGGACCTTTTTCGTGTGCCTCGGACCTATTGGCATGTCCGAGACGAATTTGGTGCCCAGGAGAGGACTCGAACCTCCACGCCCTTTCGAGCGCTAGCACCTGAAGCTAGTGCGTCTACCAATTCCGCCACCTGGGCTGTGAGGCGGGCTTGTAAGGAACGCTTGCCGGCTTGTCAACGGGGGTTTTCGAAACCGTCTGCGTATGTGCAAAACCGGCCTTCACAGATGCCGGTGCAAGGGCTATTGAGACCGGGCAGGCGGGTTTTTCGCAAACCTCTTGCCGTACGGCGCCGCGAATCGGTGCGTCGCCGGCAGGATGCGGACCCGTCTCGAAAGATTCGCAATCCGGTGGTGCGACGGCCAGCGTAGACGCTGCACGGGCAAGGCATCCAACCGACATCGGGGGCTTGCGCCCGCCGATACACAGATGGTCACAGAGGGAGCGACGTCATGTCCGCGGCATCCGGTTCGAAGGCCCTGAACGGCAAGCTCGTCACCGTGTTCGGCGGGTCCGGCTTCATCGGCCGCCATGTGGTCCGGGCGCTGGCCCGGCGCGGCTATCGCGTCCGCGTGGCGGTGCGCCGTCCCGATCTTGCCGAACATGTGCAGCCGCTCGGCGCCGTCGGCCAGATCATGCCGGTGCAGGCCAACCTGCGCCATCGCTGGTCGGTCGACCGGGCGGTGGTCGGCGCCGACGCGGTGGTCAATCTCGTCGGCATTCTCTATGAGGCCGGCGCCCAGACCTTCGACGCGGTGCAGTCCTTCGGCCCGCGCGCGGTCGCCGAGGCGGCGCGCGCCGCCGGCATCGACCGCGTGGTGCACCTGTCGGCCATCGGCGCCGATGCCGCATCGCCCGCCGCCTATGGCCGGTCCAAGGCGGCCGGCGAGCAGGCGGTGCTGGAAACGGTGCCGCAGGCGGTGATCCTGCGTCCTTCCATCGTCTTCGGTCCGGAGGACGATTTCTTCAATCGCTTCGCCTCCATGGCGCGCCTGTCGCCGGTGCTGCCCCTGGTCGGCGGCGGCGTGACGAAGTTCCAGCCGGTCTTCGTCGGCGACGTCGCCGAGATGGTGGCGCGCGCCGTCGACGGCGAGCTGGCGCCGGGCACCGTCTACGAGCTTGGAGGGCCGGAAGTGCTTTCGTTCCGCGAATGCCTGGAGACCATGCTCAAGGTGATTCGCCGCAACCGGGTGCTGGTGCCGCTGCCCTTCGGCCTTGCCCGCATCCAGGCGCGGTTCCTGCAGATGCTGCCCAAGCCCCTGCTGACGGTCGACCAGGTCGAGATGCTGAAGGTCGACAACGTGGTCTCGGCGCAGGCCGAAGCGGACGGGCGCACGCTCAAGGCGCTGGGCATCGAGCCGCGGACCCTTGCCGCGATCCTGCCGACCTATCTGGAGCGCTACCGCGAGCACGGCCAGTACGACGCCAACCGCATGACGGCCGGCCCGGAAGTCTGATCGCTCTCATTACGCAAAACGTCCACGAGCCGGAGCGGCAGACCGCCGCTCCGGCTCGTCGCGTTTTTGCCGGACCCTGCATCAGTCGAGCCCGTGTCGCCACAGGCCGAAGTCCGAGCCGAGGCGGCGGATTCGCAGCCGCTCGCGGCGGCTCAGCCCGTCATCCGGCTCGTAGCCGAAATAGCCGCGCGACAGGCCGATATCGCGCAACCCCGCCTCGTCCAGCCGCTCCAGCGCTGCCTGGGTGCGCCGCGCCGAGCGCCAGCGCTGCCAGCGGGCGGCGAGGACCCGGGCCATCCGTACCAGCAAGAGTGCCGGCAAAAAACGCGGGGGCGTGGGAAAGTCGTACGGGTCTGCCGCCCTGTGCCCGCTCCTCGGCGTTGCCTTGCGGGCGGGGCGGCTCTCGACCGAAGCGGTCTTGATGGCCCCCGTCTTGATAACCCCCGTTTTGGTCGCTCCCGTCCTGTTCACGCGCATGTCGGTCATGGCTGGCTCTCCTGTTGCCTGGCCGCGTTTCCGCGGCGCCCGTCGAGGGCGCTGCGTTGTGGAAAGCGGCGATGCGAAGCAGGATGGCAGTCCATACCTGACACCAGCGCGTCAGGTATGTTCGGGCAGTGTTGGGGCAGGTGATTTTTTCCGGAGAAGAGAGCGATGAACGCCATCGAACGGGCGCTCGGCATCCTGCTGCTGCTGACCGGCGGACAGCGCAGCGCGGTCGAACTGGCGGAGCGGTTCGGCGTCTCCGTGCGCACCATCTATCGCGATGTCGACCGGCTGCTGGCGCTGGGCATTCCGGTGGAGGCCGAACGCGGGGCCGAGGGCGGCTACCGGCTGGCGCGCGACTACCTGCAGCCGCCGGTGGCGCTCACCCGCGGCGAGACGGCAGCGCTCCTGGTGGCACTGGCCCTGGTGCGGGGTCTGCGCGCGACGCCGCTCCTGTCGGAACTGGATGCGGCCGAGGCGAAGCTGCTGGCCTCCCTGCCGCGCGCGGCGCGCGAGCTCTTCGCGCAAGGCGAGCGCATCGTCGGCATCGAGTGTCCGCCCGCCGACATCTTCCATCCCGAGCCGGACGGCACCGGCGAGGGCGATACGCAGCTTGCCGTCGACCGCTTCATGCAGGGGCTTCTCGTCTCAAAGCGCGTGCGCCTGACCCACGAGAACCCCTATCGCGGCCGCAGCGCCGACTACGACATGGAGCCGCACGGCATCCTGTTCGACCGCGATCGCTGGTACCTGTTCGGCCATGATGTCGATCTGGGCTCGGAGCGGCTGATCCGCGCCGACCGGGTGCAGGCGATCGAGGTGTCCGGCTTCGCCTTCCGCCCGCGCGCCGCGCTCTCCGTGCAGAGCCAGATCGGCCGCGCCTGGCTGTCGCGCGCCATGCGCCGCTGGGAGGGCGAGGGGCGGGTCAGCCGCCTTCTCGTCACGCCCGAACAGGCGGCGCGCCTGCAGCGCGACTGGTATTACCGTCACGCGATCTTCGGGGTGCAGGACGAGGAGGCCGCGCAAAGCGCGGCGCAAGGCCTGCTGGAGGTGCGCATCCCCAGCACGGAGGCCGAAGTAATCCTGCCGCTGGTGCGCTGGCTGGGTCCGGGGGCGCGATTGCTCTCCCCGGACGGATTGCGCCGCCGGCTGGCGCACGAACTGGCGGCGATGGCGGCCGCGGCCTCAGCCGAAGAGATATAGGCCGGCGAACCCGGCCAGGCCGACGGCGATGCGCCACCAGGCGAAGGGCGCAAAACCGTGCCGGCTGACGAAGTCGAGCAGGCCGCGCACCACGAAGACGGCGGTGACGAAGGCGGCGATGAAGCCGACCGCGATGATGGTCACGTCGTCGACCGACAGGATGTTGCGGTTCTTGAAAAGGTCGTAGGCGAAGGCGCCGGCCATGGTCGGCATCGCCAGGAAGAACGAGAACTCGGCCGCCGAGCGCTTGTCGGTGCCCAGCAGCAGGGCCCCGGCGATGGTCGAGCCGGAGCGGGAAACGCCCGGCACCATGGCCAGCGTCTGGAAGAAGCCGATGGCCAGGCACAGCCACAGCGGATAGTGCATCACGTCGTCGTAGCGTGGCGCCCGCTTCATCCGGTCGACGGCCAGCAGCGCGATGCCGCCCAGCACCAGCGTCGTGCAGATCAGCGCCGGCGATTCGAACAGAACCGTCTTGATGAAGCCGTGGGCGAACACGCCGATCACCGCCGCCGGCAGGAAGGCGAGCAGGATGCCTGCGACGAAGCGGCGCGCCTGCGTCTCGTGCGGCAGCGCCATCGCGATGGTCCACAGGCGGTGGAAATAGACGGAGAGGATGGCGAGGATGGCGCCGAGCTGGATCAGCACCTCGAAGGTCTTGCCGGTGCTCTCGAATCCGATGAAATGTCCGAGCAGCAGGATATGCCCCGTCGAGGATACGGGAATGAACTCGGTCAGGCCCTCGACGAGGCCGAGGATCAGCGCTCCGACGAGCGTCTCCGATTGCATGGGCTGGACTCTCCGGTTCCTTGCGGGAATTGCCGCGTTGTACGACGGCGTGGTGCGGCGTATACGGGGCCCCTGGCAACGGTGCCGCCCGCTCTGCACCGTTTGATTAACCGTAACCGGTTACGATCCTCTTATGCTGACGTTGTATCGCCATCCGTTCTCGCCCCAGTCGCGTTTCGTGCAGCTTGTGCTGGCCGAATATGGCGCAAAGGTGGAGTTCGTCACCGAGCGCCCCTGGGAGCGCCGTCGCGAGTTCCTGATGCTCAATCCGGCCGGATCCTTGCCGGTGCTGCGGGAAAACGACGGACCGCCCGTGTGCGGCGCCTTCGCCATCATGGAATATCTCGACGAGACGCGCGGCTATGCGGTCGGCGACCGCCGGCTGATGCCCGACCACCCGGACGCGCGGGCCGAGACCCGGCGGCTGGTCGACTGGGCTGTGAACAAGCTCGACAACGAGGTCGTCGGCCCTTTCGTGCGCGAGCGGATCTACAAGCAGGACATGCCGTCCTCGCAGGGCGGAGGATCGCCGGATTCTGCCGTCCTGCGCGCCGCACGCTCCAATATCGGCCACCATCTGCGCTATTTCGGCTATCTTGCCGCCTCGCGCAACTGGCTGGCGGGCGAGCGGCTGACCTTCGCCGATTTCGCCGTGGCGGCGGAGTTGTCTTGCGCCGATTACCTGGGTGAGGTGCCATGGGCGGAGGAGGAAAACGTCAAGGCGTGGTACGCCCGGATGAAGTCGCGTCCGAGCTTCCGTCCGCTGCTGGCGGAAAAGATGCTGGGCATGCCGCCGGCGTCGGTCTACGCCGACCTGGACTTCTGAGCCCGCAACAGGCGGCCCGGCTGAAGGCTTCGCTTGCCGACAAGGCGCGGGCGCTGGGCTTCGACGACATGCGCGTCGCCCTCGCCGATGCCCCGCCCCGGACATCCGAAAATCTCGCTGGGTTCATTGCTGCGGGCCATCACGGCTCGATGGAGTGGATGGCCGAGACGGCGGAGCGCCGTGCAGCGCCCCAGGCCCTGTGGCCCGCCGCGCGCCGGGTGATCAGCCTGGCGCTCTCCTACGCGCCGGACGGCGATCCGCTGGCGACGCTCGGCGCGCGCGATCGGGCGACCATCTCCGTCTATGCACGCAACCGCGACTATCACGACATCGTCAAGGGCCGGCTCAAGGAGCTGGCGCAGCATCTTTTGGCCCAGGCCCGGCGCATGGGGCTGGGCGAGGGCGAGGTGAAGGTCTTCGTCGACACCGCCCCGGTGATGGAAAAGCCGCTCGCCCAGCAGGCGGGCCTCGGCTGGCAGGGCAAGCACACCAATCTCGTCTCGCGCCGTCTCGGCTCCTGGTTCTTCCTCGCCGAGATCTTCACCGATCTGGAGCTGCCAGTCGACGAGGCGGAGGTCGACCATTGCGGCTCCTGTCGGGCGTGCCTTTCGGTCTGCCCGACGGACGCCTTTCCCGCGCCCTACCGGCTCGATGCGCGCCGCTGCATCTCCTATCTCACCATCGAGAACAAGGGGCCGATCCCGCGCGCCTTCCGCGCTGCCATGGGCAACCGCATCTACGGCTGCGACGACTGCCTTGCCGCCTGTCCCTGGAACAAGTTCGCGGTCGAGGCGCACGAGGCACGGCTGATCGCCCGCGACGAGCTGCGCGCGCCCGCGCTCGCCGACCTGCTGCAGCTGGACGATGCGGCGTTCCGCGCGCTCTTTTCCGGCTCGCCGATCAAGCGCATCGGCCGCGACCGCTTCCTGCGCAACGTGCTGGTCGCCGCCGGCAATTCCGGCTCACAGGCGCTTGGCGCAAGGGTGACGCCGCTGCTCGCCGACGCCAGCCCGCTGGTGCGCGGCGCGGCCGTCTGGGCGGCCTCGCGCCTGCTGCCGCGCGCGACCTTTGCCGTCCTTGCCGCGGCCGCGCTGGAACACGAAGCGGACGAGGAGGTGCGCGGGGAGTGGCAGGCGGCCCTCGCCGCCGCCGAGGATGATCCGGCCGGGCCGGACTGAGGTCAGACGGACCGAGGTCAGGCCAGCATGTGCCCGCCGTCGACCGGGATCGCCGCGCCGGTCATGAAGCGCGAGGCATCGCTCGCCAGCAGCAGGAACGGCCCGTCGAGGTCCTCGTAATGGCCGATGCGCCGCATCGGCACCTGGCGGATCATCGCCTTGCCGGCATCCGTGTCGAAATAGCCCTGGTTGATCTCGGTCTCGAAATAGCCCGGCTCCAGCGCGTTGACGCGTACGTTCAGCCGCGCGAATTCCAGCGCCAGCGCCCGCGTCATCTGCACGACGCCGGCCTTGGAGACCGCATAGCAGGCGGTGCCCATGCTCACCCGCTCGCCCAGGATCGAGGCGATGTTGACGATGTTGCCGGGCGTTCCCGTCTCGCGCCAGTGGCGGGCGGCGGAGATCGCCATCAGCCAGACGCCGCGCAGGTTCACCGACATCACCGCATCGAAATCCTCGGCCGTCTGGTCGACGGCGAGCCCGGCCCGGGCGATGCCGGCATTGTTGACGAGAATGTCGAGCCCGCCCAGCCTGGTCACGGCACCGGCAAGGCAGGCATGGATCGCCGCCCCGTCGCCGACATCGAGCGCCAGCGCCGCCGCCTTTGGTGCGCCGAGCCCGAGCAGTTCCTCCACCAGCGCCTCGAGCCGGTCCTGGCGCCGCGCCGCCACCACGATGGAGGCGCCGGCCCGCGCCGCAACCCGCGCGAAATGCGAGCCGAGCCCGCTCGAGGCGCCGGTGATCAGCATCCGTTTGCCGGACAGGTCCGCTGAAAGTGTCATGATGTCCCCCGTGAGCGTGTTGCGCCGGAGCAGGGCATGCCTCCCGGGAAGGAGGCGCCGGTCCGGCAGGGTCGCGCGGGGCCGCAGGGCGCGGCCCGCAGGCGCGGGTGCGCGATCATGGCAGGCGGGGGCGCCGGGCGCCATGGCCGATTGGGTGAGCGCGGGCACGCATTGGCCTGCGGACCGGGCCTCGGGCCCGCAGTGTTATCGCGTGAAAGCGGAAAAAGCCTGCACTACGCCCTCGTAGACGGCGCGTTTGAACGGGATGACGAGCCCGGGCAGTTCCTCCGCCCGCCGCCAGCGCCACTCGCAGAATTCCGGCTTGTGGCCGTCGGGCGGCGTCAGGATGTCGATCTCGCTCTCGTCGCCCTCGAAGCGGAAGGCGAACCACTTCTGCGTCTGCCCCTTGTAGCGCGCCTTGTGGCGCATCGGCACGATGTCGGCCGGATAGTCGTAGGAGAACCAGGACGGCGCCTCGGCGATCAGCGTGATCGAGCGGATCGCCGTCTCCTCGTAGAGCTCGCGGCGGGCAGCCGGCAGCGGGTCCTCGCCGGCATCGATGCCGCCCTGCGGCATCTGCCAGCAATAGTCGGGATCGACCCCGCCCTCGGGCGCGCGCTTGCCGGTCCACACCAGGCCGTCGGCATTGAGCAGCATCACGCCCACGCAGGGGCGATAGTCGGGCAGGGCGGCGGGGCTGAGCACGCGGCAGGTCTCCTTGAGGCAAGTTGGTCGGAAAGGCCAGGTGGCGGCGGCGGCCGCTACTGGCCGGCGCGGTCGATGGAGGCGCTGATCGGAATGAGCTGCAGCCCGCGCTCTTCCAGGTCGCGCGACCACTTCGCCAGTTCCTCGATGGTCACGGGAAGCGCGCTGGCAACGCCGACGGCGATGCCGCGCGCCCGCGCCGTGCCTTCCAGCTGCAGCAGCCGGGCGGTGATGTCCTTGGGCCGCGGCACGTCGTCGATGACGAGATCCGCATGGGAGAACGGGGTGCGCAGTCCGCTCGCCGTCGCCGTTGCGATGCTGCGCGAGGACGAGCCGTCGTCCACATACATCAGGCCGCGCCGGGTGACCTCGCCGAGCAGTTGCTGCAGCGAACTTTCCGAGGCGGTGAAGCGGGCGCCCATATAGTTCATCACCCCGACATAATTGGTGATTCGGCTGAGCAGCCACGACAGGCGGTCGCGCAGTTCGACCGGCGTGTTGCTGACCAGGAGCGTGTGCGGGCCCGGATCGTTGTCGGGATAGTCGAACGGCTCCATCGGCAGCTGCAGCAGCAATTCGTGGCCGGAGCGGCGGGCCTGCTGCATCCACCGGTCGATGCTGGAGCCGTAGGGGGCGAAGGCGAGGGTGATGTCGGGGGGCAGCCGGTCGATCGCCGCCTGGGTGCTGGTCTGCGACAGGCCGAGGCCGCCGACGATGATCGCGATCTTGGGGACGGAGGCGAAGGACTGGCCGACCGGGCGGGCATAGATGTCGAGCGGCCGCAATCCGTTGTCCGAGACGATTGGAAGCCGACCGTGCGGCCCGCTTTCGCTCACCCTCGCATCGGGGCGCTCGGACAGTCCCTGGCCGCTTGCCAGCGACGGCATGTCGTCTTCGGGCTGCGCTGCAAGGTCCTGCTCGCCCATCGGCTTGGGCTCGAAGCGCGGGCCCAGCGTCTCGTCGCGGCCGCCATCGGCCTGCGATCCCGGCTCGCCCTGCTCCGGCAGGGTCGGGCGGATTTCCACCACGCCGAAATCGCGGGCGGTCAGGCCGTCGAGGGAGCGCTCCAGGGGGATCGAGGCGGTGGGCTCGCCGCCGAGCGGATCGTCGACGATGCCGATCCACACCAGCGCGGTCAGGCCCAGCAGGGTGATCATGCCGGCGCCGATCAGCCCGAGCGGCAGGTTGAGATATTTCTTCTTGCTCAGCCCGAGGGGAGTCGAGAGGTCGTTTCCCGCCATGGTGCCTCATCCGCTTTCAAGACGGGCGGCTGCGGGCTCCCCTCCCCAGGGCGCCCGCAGCCGGTCGTTGGTCAGTTCGGAACGGCGGCCTTCTGGTCGCCGACCGGCGGGAAGGCGCTGTTCACCTGGACGCCGTTGAGCAGGTCGAGCGCCAGCTTCAGCTGGGCATCGTCCTTGGGATCCGGCGGCACATAGGCCTGGCTGCCGGACTGCTCCTCGCCGTCGCCCTGCAGGTGGCCGCGCAGGCCCGCCTCGCCCTTGGTCTCGGCGCCGTTGGCCCGCAGTTCCTCGGGCAGTTCCTGCAGCACCTCGATGTCCGGGGTGATGCCCTTGGCCTGGATCGAGACGCCCGACGGGGTGTAGTAGCGCGCCGTCGTCAACCGGATCGCGCCGTTGGCGCCGAGCGGGACGATGGTCTGCACCGAGCCCTTGCCGAAGGACCGGGTGCCGAGCACGGTGGCGCGGCGGTGGTCCTGCAGGGCGCCGGCGACGATCTCCGAGGCCGAGGCCGAGCCGCCGTTGATCAGCACGATCACCGGCTTGCCGTTGGCCAGGTCGCCCGAGCGGGCGTTGTAGCGCTGGGTCTCGTCGGCGTTGCGGCCGCGGGTCGAGACGATCTCGCCGCGCTGCAGGAAGGCGTCGGAGACGGCGATCGCCTGGTCGAGCAGGCCGCCGGGATTGTTGCGCAGGTCGAGCACGAAGCCCTTCAGCTTGTCGGAGCCGATCTGCTTGGCGACCTCGTCCATGCCGTCCTTCAGGCCGTCATAGGTCTGCTCGTTGAACTGGGTCACGCGCAGATAGCCGACATCGCCTTCCTCGCGGAAGCGCACCGACTTGATGCGGATGATGTCGCGGGTGATCGTCAGCTTGATCGGCTCGGCCACGTTCTCGCGGCGCAAGGTCAGCTCGATGCCCGTGTTGATCGGCCCGCGCATCTTGTCGACGGCTTCCGACAGGGTCAGGCCCTGGATCTGCTCGCCGTCGAGATGGGTGATCAGGTCGCCGGCCATCACGCCGGCCTTGAAGGCGGGCGTGTCGTCGATCGGGGTGACGACCTTGACCAGGCCGTCCTCCATGGTGACCTCGATGCCGAGGCCGCCGAACTCGCCGCGCGTCTGCACCTGCATGTCGCGGAAGTGCTTGGGCGACAGGTAGCTCGAATGCGGGTCGAGCGAGCTCAGCATGCCGTTGATGGCCGACTCGATCAGTGCCGCATCGTCGGGAACCTCGACATAGTCGGAGCGGACCCGCTCGAACACGTCGCCGAAGAGGTTGAGCTGCCGGTAGGTGTCGGAGGCGGCGGCATTCGCCACGCCGCTGACACGCACGGGCATCTGCGAGAGGGCGGTGATTGTCGCGCCACCGATGAGCGCACCGACCAGCAACAGGGAAGCTTTCCGAATCATCCGCGAGCCTTTTCTTCTTCGGGCCGAACCCACCAAGGTGTGGGATCGATCGAAACGCCGTCTTTCCTAAATTCAACATAGAGCACGGGTTGCGGTGCCGCGAGATCGAGAGTCGCCGCGCTTGCCACGCGCGTCTCCCCCATCGTCGCGACGGGCTCCCCTGCCAGCACGAACTGCCCCTGCTCGACATTCGTCCGGTCCATGCCGGCAAGCAGGATATGATATCCATCGCCGGCGTTCAGGATCAAGACCTGGCCGTAGGAACGGAACGGTCCGGCATAGACCACCCATCCGTCCACCGGGGCCACCACCTGGGCATTGGTACGGGTGGCGATGGAGCGGCCCTGCGTGGTGCCGCCGAAACCGTCCTGCGCCCCGAAATCCCTCAGCACCGTTCCGGCCACGGGCGCGCCGATGCGGCCCTTCGCCTGGGCAAAGGCGATGGCCGGCGCCAGCCGTCCCGGATCGCCGAACGGATCGGACGAGGGCGGTGCGTTGCGTCTGGCCTCGTCGGCCTTGCGGGCGGCTTCCGCCGCATTCCGCGCGCTGGTGATGTCCCGCTCCAGCGTCGCGATCAATTCCTTGAGAGTGCCCGCTTCCTCGGCGAGCTGGCGGGAGCGGTCGCGCTCCTGCGCCAGTTCCGCCTCGCTTCTCTCGCGGTCGCGCTTCTTCGAGGCGACCAGCAGTTCCACGCGGGTGCGCTCCTCGGCAAGGCGCTGCCCGTCGGCGACCAGCCGGTCGCGCTCGGCCGCGCTCGACACCTTGAGCTGGCGCAGCGAGGCGAGGTCGCTCGCCAGCGCCTGCGCTTCCACATGCAGCTCCGGCATCACCGCGTTGAGCAGCAGGGCACTGCGTACGGCGCCGAGCGCATCGCGCGGGCGCACCGCAAGCGGTGGCGGCGGATGCCGGCCGATGCGCTGCAGGGCCGAGAGCACCTCGGCCAGCACGTCCTGTCGTTTGACCAGGGATGCGCGCACTGCGTCCTCGTTCTCTCCCAGGCGGCGCAGACGGGATTCCGTCGACGCCAGTTGCTCCTCGAGCCGGGTGACCCTTTGCGCGGTGCGCAAAAGATCGGCATTGAGCGCTTCCCGGTCGCGCTCGATGGCACGGATTTCCCGCGCCAGCGCTGCCTGCCGGTCGGCCGACAGCGACAGGTCGCGGGTCAGCGTCGACAGTTCTTCCTCGCGGCGGGCCTTGCGGTCGGCCAGGCTCTCCGGTTCGGAGGCCGGGCCGGTCGACGGGCCGGCAGCGGCGGACGGCTCCTGCGCCGTCTCGATCTGTTCCTCGCTTGCCAGGCCCCGTCCGGGCCCTTGCGGCAACACGCCTGTCGCAAGCGCGACGGCGAGAGGAAGGATCAGCAGCAGATGACCTGTCCGCATGGCTCTCGGCAGTTGGTCGTGCGTTCACCGCTCGCCCTGCGAACCGCTGGCGGCCTTGCCGAGGCGGTCTCGTCGGACACGGGGAGCCCGGGACGGGCTGACTAAGGATGACCAGCTTGCCCCAGGGACGTTAAAGAAACGTCAACCCTAACGAATGGTAAACCCTCGCTCCTGCCTGCGGAAAGAAGGCCTAGACGAGAAATAGGGCGGAATACGGGCAGTCCGCTGCGTCACGCCTGCTCCCGTTCACCCACCTCGATGGTAGGGATGGCCCGAAAGGATGGTCACGGCCCGGTAGAGCTGTTCGGCCGCGAGCGCGCGCACGATCTGGTGCGGCCAGGTCATCCGGCCGAAGGCGAGCTTCATCCGCGCGGCTTCCAGCAGCGGCTCGCCGTGGCCGTCCGGGCCGCCGATGGCCACCGCCAGGTCCGCGGTTCCCGCATCGCGGATCTTCTCCAGCTCGGCGGCGAAGGCCTCGCTCGTCATGTCGCGTCCCGTCTCGTCGAGACAGAGGATCGCCGCGCCCGCGGGCAGGGCGGCCAGCAGCGCGCGCGCCTCTTCCGCCTTGCGGTCCTGGGCGCGGGGGCTGCGTGATTCGGGCAGCTCCGTCACCGACAGCGGGCCGAGCGAGACGCCCCGTCCGGCCTTGTCGATGCGCGAGGCGTAGCGGCCCATCAGCTCGCGCTCGGGGCCGGCCTTCATGCGTCCGATGCAGGCGATGTGGAGGCGCATGGGCGAGCCGGGACTTTCCGCGTTCGGATCGGTTTTGAGGGCCGCGTTCGGATCGGCGTGGCAGTGTTGCAGGCGGCGCAAAACCTCTGTCCCGCCGGCTCGCGGCCCGGCGGGATCCGGTCTTGTCTGTCCCGTTCCGTCACGTCCGGCCGGCGTCAGCCGGCGTAGTGCACCGGCGCGCTCACGTCGTCCACGGACCACAGCTTCTCGATATTGTAGAAGGCGCGGACCTCTGGGCGGAACACATGGACGATCACGTCGCCCGCATCGATGAGCACCCAGTCGCACTGGGGCACGCCCTCGATCTGGGCATTGCCGTGGCCGGCATCCTTCAGGTCGCGCAGCAGGTGATCGGCGATGGCGCCGACATGCCTGTGCGAACGGCCCGAGGCGACGACGACCTGATCGGCCATCGGCGACTTGCCGGTGATGTCGATGGTGACGATGTCCTCGGCCTTGGAATCGGCCAGCGAGGCGAGGACGCTATCGAGCAGGCCCGCACGCTGCTGCGTGCCGGCTGCTGCGGGACGAGGGGCGGTGGAAGCCGACGCCTCGGTTTCGAAGGTCATACTCAGACGGATTGCCTTTCATCCGGTTCGTCCGGCCGCATGCCTTGAGTGCACCTCGCGGTGCATTCCCTGGGGCTGCGGCCCGATGGATAGGGACGTCCTGCCTTCGGCAGACCGTCCGTTATCCGGCCTTGTACGCCGAAACGCGGTACGGCGCGACTCTTCCGGCGCAAGTAAAAGAGTGGCCTTCGTTGGTGGCGTTTTCAAGACATCGCCGGCAAGTTGCCGAACGGATCCTTTCACCGGTCCTGCGCCAGCGCGCGGATCCGGGTGGAGGAGGAGGCATCGCGCGGTCCGGTCAGGAAGGTCCAGGCCGGCGGCGCCAGGCCCGGCAACAGCCGCGCGTCCGCCTCGTCGAGGCGAGAGCCGGCAAAGCTTTGCGCCGCCGGCGAGGCGAGCGCGGGCAGCGTCGCGCCCGGCCGGTCGACCACGGCGATGGGCACGCGGGCGAAGATGCCGCGCCAGTCCTGCCAGCGGTGGAAGCCGGCGAGATTGTCCGCCCCCATCACCCAGACGAATTTGAGCCGCGGCCGCAGCTGCGTCAGCCGGGCCAGCGTGCGCGCGCTGTAGGCGGTGCCGAGCTGCGTCTCCAGCGCGGTCACCGTCATCCGCGGATGCCGGGCGATCGCCTCCACCGCACCCAGCCGCCGGGCCAGCGGCGCCAGTTCCGCGTGGTCCTTCAGCGGATTGCCGGGCGTCACCAGCCACCACAGCCGGTCGAGCCCGAGCCGGGCCAGCGCGATGTCGGCGACCAGCCGGTGGCCGGAATGCGGCGGATTGAACGAGCCGCCGAACAGGCCGATGCGATTGCCCGGCTCGGCATGCGGAATGGCGAGCCGAGGGTCCATTCAGGGGCGCACCTGCCCGGTGCCGTGGACCCGGTACTTGAAGCTCGTCAGCTGCTCGACGCCCACCGGTCCGCGCGCATGCATGCGCCCGGTGGCGATGCCGATCTCCGCGCCCATGCCGAACTCGCCGCCGTCGGCGAACTGGGTCGAGGCATTGTGCGTGAGGATCGCCGAATCCACCTCGGCGAAGAAGCGGGCGACCGCCTGCGGGTCCTCGGCGATGATGCCGTCGGTGTGGTGCGAGCCGTAGGTCTCGATATGCTCGATCGCCGCCTCCAGCCCGTCGACCACGCGCACCGACAGGATCGCGTCGAGATACTCGGTGCGCCAGTCGTCCTCGGTGGCGGCGCGCGCCTGCGGCACGGCGGCGCACACGTCCGCATCGCCCCGGATCTCGCAGCCCGCCTCGATCAGCGCATTGCAGATCGGCACCAGCAGCGTGTCCGCCGCCGCCCGGTCTATCAGCAGCGTTTCCATCGCCCCGCAGATGCCGGTGCGGCGCATCTTGGCGTTGATCGCCACCTTCAGCGCCATCTCGGGATCGGCGCTGCGGTCGATGAAGATGTGGCAGAGCCCTTCCAGATGGGCGAAGACCGGCACGCGCGCCTCCTGCTGCACGCGGGCGACGAGGCTCTTGCCGCCGCGCGGCACGATCACGTCGAGCGTGCCCTCCAGGCCGGCCAGCATCTCGCCGACGGCGGCCCGGTCGGTCACCGGCACCACCTGGATCGCCGCTTCCGGCAGGCCGGCACGGGCGAGCCCGCGCGCCAGCGCGGCATGGATGGCGAGGTTGGAGCGGATCGTGTCGGAGCCGCCGCGCAGGATCACAGCGTTGCCGGCCTTCAGGCACAGCGCGCCGGCATCCGCCGTCACGTTGGGTCGGCTCTCGTAGATCACGCCGATGACGCCGAGCGGCGTGCGCACGCGCTCGATATGCAGCCCGTTCGGCCGGTCCCAGGCGGCGATCACCGCGCCCACCGGATCGTCCAGCGCCGCAACGGCCTCGATGCCGGCGGCAATCGCCTCGACGCGCTCTTGCGTCAGCGTGCCGCGGTCGAGATAGGCGGCGGTCTGGCCGCCTTCCGTCATCGCGGCGATGTCCTGCGCATTCGCCGCAAGGATCTCGGCGGTTGACGCGCGCACCTCTTCGGCCATCGCCGCGAGGGCAGCGTTCTTCGTTGCCGCATCGGCCGTCGCCAGCCGGCGCGAGGCCGCGCGGGCGTCGCGGCCCATCTGCCGCATCAGCCCCGCGATATCGGTCTTCGCCACTCGTTCAAGCATCGCTGCCGCCTCCCGTCGCCGTCTCTCCGGTCTGCCCGCTTAGCACGAGATCGTCCCGGTGCACCATCTCCGCCCGGCCCGCATAGCCGAGGATCGCCTCGATCTCCCGGCTGTTGCGGCCGAGGATCAGCCCCGCTTCCGGGTGGTCGTAGGCGACCAGCCCGCGGCCGATGTCGCGCCCGTCCGGGGCCACCAGCCGCACCGCGTCGCCGCGGTTGAAGTCGCCTTCCACCCGGCGGATGCCGGCCGGCAGCAGACTGCGGCCCGACTGCACGGCGCGGATGGCACCCGCATCCAGATGCAGCGCGCCGCGCGGCTCCAGATGGCCGCCGATCCACGCCTTGCGGGCACTCGCCGGCGTCGACCTTGCGAGAAACCACGTCGCCCGGCCCCCCGCTTCCAGATGCGCCAGCGGGTTCATCCGCTTGCCGCTGGCGATCGCCATGGTCGTGCCGGCGGAGGTGGCGATCTTTGCCGCGTCGATCTTGGTGCGCATGCCGCCGCGCGACAGTTCGGAGCCGGCGGCCCCCGCCATCTGCTCGATCTCGCCGGTGATCGCCGCGACCTCGGGCAGGAACACCGCGTCCGGATTGCTGGCGGGCGGTGCGGTATAGAGCCCGTCCACATCCGACAAGAGCACCAGGCAGTCGGCGCTGGCCATGGTGGCGACGCGCGCCGCCAGCCGGTCGTTGTCGCCGTAGCGGATCTCGGAGGTGGCGACCGTGTCGTTCTCGTTGACGATGGGCACGGCGCCGAGCTTCAGCAGGGTGCCCAGCGTCTCGCGGGCGTTGAGGTAGCGCCGCCGCTCCTCGGTGTCGCCGAGCGTCAGCAGCACCTGCCCGGCGGTCAGCCCGCGCGCGCCGAGCGCTTCGGCATAGGCCTGGGCCAGCGCCACCTGGCCGACCGAGGCGGCGGCCTGCGCCTGCTCGAGCTTGAGCGGCCCGCGCGGCAGCTTGAGGACGCCGCGCCCCAGCGCGATGGCGCCGGAGGAGACGACGATCAGCTCCGTGCCGGCCCGCGCCAGCATGGCGAGGTCGTCGGCCATCGCGTCGAGCCAGTCGCGCTTGAGCCTGCCGTCCTCGACGAGCAGGGCCGAGCCGATCTTGACGACGAGGCGGCGGTGGGTGGACAGGCGGCCGGTACGTGTTGCGGTGTCGGCCTCGCTTTGGATGAGCGAATCGGAGAGGGGGGTGGACATCGGGTGTGGTCCGTCAGGTCAGGTGCGCGGCCCGTTGCAGGCGCGCGCGGAAGACAGGGGAGGGTGGGGCGGGGCGCCCTCGCGCGCCCGCTCATACGCTCCCGGTCATGGTCGGCCCATCACGGCCCCTCCGTTGCGGCCCGGATCTGTCCGGGCCTGGTTCCTGTCTTCGGCGCCTTCAGGGGCGCCAGGGCTCGCTCGGCATCTGCGGCACCGAGTTCGCCTCTTCCTCGCGGTCGCGGTCGATGGCGCGGCGGATCATCCGAAGCGCCCGGTCGACATTCTCGCCGCTCGCCGAGGACAAGAGCAGCGGCTTCTGTCCGCAGGCTTCCTCCAGGATCGCGGCCCGCTCCGCGCGGGTCTCCTCGTCCAGCGCGTCGACCTTCGACAGTGCCACCACTTCCGGCTTCTCGTCGAGCCCGGCGCCATAGGCGGCGAGCTCCCCGCGCACCACGCGGTAGGCCTCGCCCGGGTCTTCCTGGGTGCCGTCGACCAGATGCAGCAGCGCACGGGTGCGCTCCACATGGCCGAGGAACCGGTCGCCGAGGCCGATGCCCTCGTGCGCGCCCTCGATCAGGCCGGGAATGTCGGCCAGCACGAAGCCGTTGCCGTCGATCTCGACCACGCCGAGATTGGGATGCAGCGTGGTGAAGGGATAGTCGGCGATCTTCGGCCGGGCCGCCGAGACGGCGGCCAGGAAGGTCGACTTGCCGGCATTCGGCATGCCGACGAGGCCGGCATCGGCGATCAGCTTCAGCCGCAGCCAGATCCACTTCTCCTCGCCCTCCAGGCCGGGATTGGCATGGCGCGGCGCCTGATTGGTGGACGACTTGAAATGCGCGTTGCCGAAGCCGCCATTGCCGCCCTTGAGCAGCAGCAGCCGTTCGCCGACGCGGGTCATGTCGGCCAGCACCGTCTCGTTGTCCTCTTCCAGGATCTCCGTGCCCACCGGCACCCGCAGCACCACGTCGTCGCCCTTGGCGCCGGTGCGGTTGCGGCCCATGCCGTGCATGCCGGTCTTGGCCTTGAAATGCTGGGCGAAGCGGAAGTCGATCAGCGTGTTCAGCCCGTCGACGCATTCGACGAAGACATCGCCGCCGCGCCCGCCATCGCCCCCGTCGGGGCCGCCGAACTCGATATACTTCTCCCGCCGGAACGACACGGCACCCGCGCCGCCGTCGCCGGAACGGACATAGATCTTGGCCTGGTCGAGGAATTTCATGCGTCGCGTCTTTCTGCTGGCCCGTCGGGCCGGTCGTCAGGCCTTGCCCGGGGCATGTCCCCGGTTCCGGTTCTCGTATGTCGTGCGGTCGAGCCGGTAGCGGCGCGCCGGCCGGCTTGTCCCGCAGGCCAGGCTCGCGCAGTCCGTCTCGCCGATATCGCGGAAGCCGAGCTTTGTCAGCACGTTCCGCGAGGCGGTATTCTCTGTCATCGCGCGGGCTTCCACGGCCCCCGCGTCTCTTGCCCCGAAAATCCAGGCAAGCGCGGTGCCGGCAGCCTCGCTCATGTAGCCGTGCCCCCAATAGGGCCGGCCAAGCCAATAGCCGATCACCGGCGTTTCGTCCAATCCGCGCAGCGACAGGCCTCCGATGAACCCGCTGCCGTCGTCGATGGCGAATTCGAGTTTCGCCGGATCCCGGCCGATGCCGGCAAGCCACGTTTCGCCGTCCGCGCGCGAATAGGGATGCGGCATGCGCTCCAGCATCCGGGCGATATCGGCATCGTTCGCCAGCTTTGCAAGCCGGTCGAGATCGGCAGGCACGGGCGCGCGCAGGGTCAGCCGCGCGCTCCTCAGCACGGGATGGGCGAGCGCGCTCATACCGCCGCCGCCTCCATCCGCGCGCCGGCGCCGTCCGCGGTGCCGTTCCAGTCCTCGCGTTCCAGCCGCAGCACCATGTTTTCCACCTCGCGCCCCAGCGCTAGGGATGCCCGCATCATCCGCCCCGTCTCGCGAAAGCCGAGGCGGTGCAGCACCTTGAGCGAGGCGGCATTGTCGGCGAAGGCGCGCGCCGCCATCGCCTTGCAGTCATGGGCGGCAAAGCCCCAGCCGAGCGCGGCCGCTGCGGCCTCGCCGGCATAGCCGAAGCCCTGGAACGGCCGGCCGATCCAGTAGCCGAGCGAGGGGCAGTCCGGATGATCTGCCAGATCCCCCGGCGCCTTGACGGCGACGAGGCCGATCAGGACGCCGCCGAGCGTGACGGAGAAGGCCGCCTCGCCGCGCAGCGGGTCGGCGTCGATCGCGGCGGCGACGAACTCCGCCGCCGCCCCGTCCTTCGGCGGCCAGGGCATGCCGGTCAGCCAGCGCACCAAGTCGTGGTCGCGGCTGCACAGCCTGTCGATGGCCTCCGCGTCCGCCGTCTCCAGCGGTCGCAGCACCAGCCGCCGGGTGGCGATGCGCTCGTTCAGGCGGAGCTCAGGCATGTCATCCGCCCCCACTGCTTGAGGGCGCGCCAGGTGCTGCGGTCGATGGCGAAGCGGTCGACCGAGACCGCGCCGCCGGCGCCGCGGGAATGGATCATCCCCTGCTCGACGAACTGGAAGCCGCACTTCACCAGCACCCGCCGCGAGGCGGGGTTGGTGACGCGGGCCGCCGCGCTCAGCCGGTCGGCGCCCTGCACCGCGAAGACGTGGTCGACGACCGACTGCGCCGCCTCGGTGGCATAGCCCTGGCCCCAGAACGGCTCGCCGACCCAGTAGCCCAGATGCAGCGGCTCGCCCTCGTCCAGCGCGCCGTAGCCGATGGCGCCGATGACGCGGCCCGTCGACTTCAGGCGGATGGCGTACTTCGCCCGCGTTGCCGTCGGGTTCGCCGAAAGGGCGATGAGATTTCGCCCGTCGACGACCGTGAAGGGATGGGGCATCGAGGCCACCATCGTGGCGATGCGGCGGTTGTTGGCGAGAAACACGATGTCGGCGAGGTCGTCGTGACGCAGCGCGTCCAGCCTCAGCCGCTCGGTTTCCTGCGGGCCGACAACCGCGGCCAGACCATCTTCTTCCAAGCCCTCTTCGAGATCCGCAACCATGGTGTCCTCCGGCATTGCGACGAAAAGAAAAAGGGGAGATGGCGGCCCATCTCCCCTGATCCGTCGCGATCATGCCGGTTTTGTTCAAACCGCCGGGTCGATGGGACGCCGGCGGTTCGAACCAAACACGTCGGCGTTACTCTGCTGCGTCTACGAGTGGCGTCACGTTGATATACGTGCGTTTGTTGGCCTTGGCCTGGAACGTCACCGTGCCCTCGACGGTAGCGAAGATCGTATGATCCTTGCCCATGCCGACACCCGTACCCGGATGCCACTTCGTGCCGCGCTGGCGCGCGATAATATTGCCCGGGACGACTGCCTCGCCGCCGAACTTCTTGATGCCCAGACGTCGGCCCGCGGAATCGCGGCCGTTACGGGACGAGCCACCTGCCTTTTTGTGTGCCATGACGAAACTCCTCGTCGAACCTTAGATCAGACCTGAGCGGCGGCAATCACTTGCCGGCCAGCTCCGAAGCCTGCTGGACCCAGTTGTCGCGCTCGATGCGGCCCTTGAAGGAAAGGGCCTCGTCGACGCGGGCGATGTCTTCCGCGGTGAAGGCGGCGACCTGGGCGTAGGTCGTGATGCCCATCGCGTTCAGCTTCTTCTCCAGCACGGGGCCGACACCGGAGATCTTCTTCAGATCGTCGGCGGGCGCATCCGGTGCGGTGAACAGGACCGGGAGCTCGGCCTCGGTGCCTGCGTCCTCGGCCTTCTCCGCCTTCGGGGCAGCGGCCTTCTTCTTGGTCGCCGGCTTGGCGCCACCGGTCAGGATGTCGGTGATCTTGACCAGCGTGAAGCTCTGGCGGTGGCCGTTGCGGCGACGCGAGTTCTGCCGACGGCGCTTCTTGAAGATGATGATCTTGCGGTGGCGGCCCTGGTCGACGACCTCGCCGACGACGCTCGCACCCTCGACCAGCGGAGAGCCGATCATGGTGTCGGTCTCGCCGCCCACCATCAGCACCTCAGCGAAAGTCACGGTCTCGCCCGCTTCGGCCGAGATCTTCTCGACCTTGAGCAGGTCGTCCTGGGCGACGCGGTACTGCTTGCCGCCCGTCTTGATCACTGCGAACATGTCTCGCACGTCCTTCTTTTCGTTTTGCTCGCCGGCAGGCCGTCTTTGGTCTGCCGGGCTTCGCCTCCTGCCCTTCGGCGTCCCTTGCGGGAACTTGACGAGGACATTGCCTCTCTTGGAACCGTCCTGCCGGCTCGTCGGGCGGGGCCCTTGAAAGCCTGGCGGAATGGTCTGCCGGTCGCCGGAAAAGCCGCAGTCAGGCCCCGTTTCAAGGGCGTTGGCTGTGGGTTGCGGGGAACGGCGGAGAGCCTCGGGCAACGGATGGGCCTTTTCGGACCCTTTGCGAAGCAGCGCGACTATACGGATCGGCGATGCAAAGTCAACGCTTGCAAGGGCGGTTTTGTGCGCTTTGCCGCGCGCGCCGGCGCTTTTGTGACACGCATGCCACCTTGGCGCCCTTCGTGCGCTCGCGCCGGCGCTTTCGTGCCGCATCGCCCCGTCCTGCCCCGCCACTTTGCTGGACCGGGGAAAAGTTGCAAGACGCCCCTTGTGCGACCCCGCGCACTTCGCTATGTACCGTCGCACTTTGAGACCACGACATCTCATATAGCGGAGAGGTGCCGGAGTGGTTGAACGGGGCGGTCTCGAAAACCGTTGAGCGCGCAAGCGTTCCGAGGGTTCGAATCCCTCTCTCTCCGCCACTTCCTTGATCTCGCGCCAGTTCGCTTCGCTCACGGCCCGCGAGGGCGAAATAACCGGCCGGTCGCGCACGTGCGCTCTTGGCTGCGGGTTCCGAACGTCTACCCGAACCCCGCCATTCAGTTCCGCTCCGGCACTGCGTCTGCGTCGCTTTCCGCCGACTTCCGTCCTTGCAGGTTTGTCAGCGCCCGAAACCGGGTGAGCTCGCTCGCCCGCAAGCAAGCGCTCTCCCGGTTTCGGACGGAGCCCGGTCCGCCGCAGTCAGGGCATGCGGCCTTCGCGGGCTGCCAGTCGTGCCAGCAGGAGTGCGGCCATGGCGGCGGCAGCGGCGTTGTAGCTCATGCCCGCGACGAAGGCCGAGGCATAGCGTGCGGCTTGCCCTTCCGAGTGCGCCCCGAGCGCTGCTCCGAACAAGATTCCGACCACCGCAACACCGAGCGCTGCGCCAACCTGCTGCAGCGTGGAGACGACGCCGGAGGCCATGCCCGCCTGCCGTTCCTCCACGAAGCCGAGCACGAGGTTGAGCAGCGGCGTCATGATCATCGCCTGCGCTCCGCCGACGACGATGAGCGCCGGAACGAGATGCGCGACCACGAGATCGGCGCCGGCGACCCAGACCTGCCCGATCAGCACGGTGAAGGAGACGGCATAGACCACCGCGCCCGTTGCTATGGCCGGGGTGCCGAAGCGCGCCACAAGGCGCGGTGCGCTCAAGGAAAGGATCACGAAGGCGATGGAGCACGGCACGAAGACGCTGCCGGCCTGGAACGGACTGAGGCCGAAACCCGTCTGCGCCAGAAGCGCGAAGCAGAGGAAGAAGGAGGAGGCCGTCGAATAGATCAGGAGCACCAGCAGTCCGCCTTGGGCGAAGCGCGGTTGTCGCATGAGCGCCATGTCCACCAAAGGCTGCTGCCCGGTTTTGCGGCGACGTTCCTGGTGGCGATAGAAGGCGGCGAGCAGGAGTGCGGCCCCGACGAGCGACAGGAAGCTCCAAAGCTGCCAGCCACGGGATGGGGCCTCGACCAGCGGCACGAGAAGCGCCGTCAGCCCGAGGCTGACCAGTGCGACGCCCGGCCAGTCGAGCGCGGGGCGCTCGGGTGAGCGCGTTTCCGGGATGAACCGCGCCATCAGGATTGCAAACACGCCGACGGGCACGTTGATGAGGAAGATCGTGCGCCATCCAAGATCGAAGATATCGGCCTCGACGAGAAAGCCGCCGATGATTTGTCCCGCAATGGCGGCAAGGCCGAGCGTCATGCCGAGGAAGCCGAAGGCGCGGCGGCTGTCGTCGCCGGAGAAGTTCACGCGGATCGAGGCATAGACCTGCGGGAAGAGCAGGGCCGCAGCCAGCCCCTGCAACACGCGTGCGCCGATCAGGATTTCCACCGTCGAGGCAATGCCGCAAAGAAGAGAGGCCGCCGTAAAGCCGGCCATGCCGATGATGAACAGCCGCCGCCGTCCAAAAAGGTCGCCGAGCCGTCCGCCCGCGACCAGCAGGACGCCGAAGGCCAGTTCGTAGCCCGCGACGATGAACCCGATCTGCGACAGGCTCGCTCCGAGTTCGGCCTGCATGGACGGGATCGCGACATTGACCACGAAAAGGTCGAAGATCGTCACGAAGCCGGCGAGCAGCAGGATGGACAGGCCGAGCCAGGGCGGGCGGCGGGCCGGATCGGCAGACGTGGGGGAAAGGGTATCGGCTGTGCAGGCGTCGGAATGCATCTGGCGTCCTCTTGTGTTGACGCGCCAGCGATTCCACGATCATTATCCTTTTACAATTTAACTTCTTATGCTGTTGCTTTTCGTAATGGGCTAACCGATGCGCACCCTCGAACGCACCCGACCCGAGCTTGCCGAATTCCTGCGTGCCCGCCGCGAGCGGCTGTTGCCGGAAGATGTCGGCCTGCCGAGCGCGAAGCGTCGGCGCACGCCGGGCTTGCGCCGCGAGGAAGTCGCGGCGCTCGCGGGCGTCGGGCTGACTTGGTATACGTGGCTTGAGCAGGGCCGCGAGATCGGGGTGTCCGCCGGTTTCCTCGACAATCTCGCCCGCGTGCTCAAGCTCGATGCGGCCGAACGTCGGCATCTGTTCATGCTCGCGCACGAGCGTCCGCCGGCGGAACCCGGCAAGACGTTCTGCATCGTGCCGTCGCTCGCCGCCCGGTTGGTGGAAGACCTTGCGCCCCACGCCGCCTACATCATCAACCTGCGCTGGGACGTGCTGGCCTGCAACGGGCCTGCCGACCGCCTGTTCGGGTTCGGCAGGTTCGATCCCGGTCGTCGCAATCTGCTTTGGGCCTTGTTCGCGGATGCCGGTTTGCGGGAAGCCTTCGTCGGCTGGGAGGAGCAGGCACCGGCAATGGTCGCGAGCTTCCGCCGCGACTTTGCTGCCGCGCGCCAGGACGCCGATGCCCGCGCCCTGGTCGAAGAACTGGAACGGGTCTCGCCCGAGTTCAAGAACTGGTGGCAGAGCCAGGACGTCCATGCGCCCTGCACGGGCACCCGCACGATCAAAGTGGACGGCACGCCCGTCGATTTCGAGCACACGTCGCTCACCATCGACGGCGGACAGCATCTGCGTCTCGTTGTCTATGCACAGAAGCTGGAATCTGCCGCTGGCTGACGAATGGATCGCGCTGCGCAGACGGCCCGTGCTCCCACCGCTGCCATCTCCGCGTGTGCCGGGGCGGGCAACGATATGCTCGCTGCTGCTGCGCCCGGCCCGTATGGACTTGCCCGACTCCGCGGAAAGTGCCGTAATACGGGCCAGTTTGATCTGTGAACGACGGTATGGGCATGTCGTTGGGCGAGTGGAGTTAAGAAAGGCGTAGCTGTTTCAACCGATCCTTGTAGTCATCTTTCGAGGATTTTCCCTTGCGCTTTTTCATTTGCCTCTTCACGGAGCACGATCTCCGGCTGGTTGCCCTGGCTGCGGTCATCTGTGTTCTCGGCGCATGGATCTCGGTGCGCCTGTTCGTGCGCATCCGCGCGGCCGAGCGCGAGGCCCGGCCCTTCTGGGTCTTTCTCGGCTCCGTGGCGGCCGGCTCCACGATCTGGTGCACCCATTTCGTCGCCATGCTCGCCTACCGGCCGGGCGTACCCGTCTCCTACGATCCCACGCTCACCGGCGTGTCGCTGCTGATCGCGGTCGTCTCCGCCTCGCTCGCCCTGGTGGTCGCCTCCGGCCGCGGCCGCTTCGCGCCGGTGCTCGGCGGCGGCCTGTTCGGAGCCGGCGTCGCCGTCATGCACTACACGGGCATGGCCGCCTTCAGCATCGACGGCGCGATCGTCTGGGACACGACCTATGTGGCGGTCTCGCTCGTGCTGTCGCTGGCTCTGGGCGCGGCCGCCTTTTTCGCCGTCGCCCGCGAGCACGCCGACCCGCAGACGCGCGAACTGCTGGGCACCGCGTTGCTGACGGCCTCCATCGTCGCGCTGCATTTCACCGGCATGGCGGCGGTCGGCATCGTGCCGGCCGTGCCGGTGCCGGGCGGCGCCACCAGCGAGGATGCCTATGGCGCGCTGGCGGTGGCGGTTGCCGGCGTCGGCCTGCTGGTGCTCGGCACCGGCATTGCCAGCCAGCTGCTCGACCGCCAGGCGACCCTTCGTGCCAGGACCCGCGCCAAGCACATCCTGGAAAGCTCGGTCGACGGCATCGTCATCGAGACCGCCGGGCGCATCGTCGATTGCAACGAGGCCTTCGTCCAGCTCAGCGGCCTGGAGCGCGAGGCGGTGGTCGGGCGCACCTTCGCCGAGCTCGTCCCGCGCGGGCCTTCCGCCGTCGACCAGCTGGTGCGCGCGACGCTGATCACCGCGTCCGGCGCAGGCCTGCCCGTGGAGGTCGCGGCCCGCGACGACCGCTACGACCGCGACGAGATCGTCGCCACGCGCTTCTACTCGGTACGCGACCTGCGCCAGCGCCTGGCGCAGGAGGAGAAGATCACCTATCTCGCCAGCTTCGACAATCTGACCGGCCTGCCGAACCGCTCCTCCTTCCTGGAGCATCTCGACGGCCAGATCGAGACGCGCCCGGCCAGTTCCCGCATCGCGCTCTTCGCCATCGACCTCGACCGCTTCAAGGAGGTCAACGACGTGCACGGCCATGCGGCCGGCGACCATGTGCTGCGGGTGCTGTCGGAGCGCATGCGCACGGCGGTCGGCAAGGAGGCCTTCGTCGCCCGGCTCGGCGGCGACGAGTTCGTCGCCACCGCCCTGGTGCAGGACCGCGAGCAGGCGCTCGGCATCGCCTCGCGGCTGGAGCGCGAGCTCTTCGCCACCGTGCCTTACGACCATGCGGATCTGATCTGCGGCGCCTCCATCGGCATCTCGATCTTCCCCGACGATGCGGCGAGCCCGGCGACCCTCATGAACAATGCCGACCTTGCCATGTACCGGGCCAAGGGCTCGCACGGCGAGGCGATCTGCTTCTACGAGGAGGAAATGGACGAGCGCGTGCGCGAGCGTCGCGCCGTGGCGCTGCAGCTGCGCACCGCACTGGCGGAAGACGAGTTCTTCCTCGTCTTCCAGCCGCAGGTCTCGATCCGCGACAACGCGGTGACCGGCTACGAGGCCTTGCTGCGCTGGCGTCATCCGGAGCGCGGCGTGGTTCAGCCGATGGAGTTCATCCCCATCGCCGAGGACACCGGCCTGATCCTGCCCATCGGCGAGTGGGTGCTGCGCACCGCCTGCCGCGAGGCCGCCTCCTGGGACAATCCGCTCAAGGTTGCGGTCAACGTCTCGGCGCTGCAGGTCGGCAGCATCGACATGCCCGACATCATCCATGGTATCCTGATGGAGACCGGCCTGCCGCCCCAGCGCCTGGAGGTGGAGATCACCGAGACCTCCTTGATCCAGGATGCGGAGCGCACCTTGCACATCCTGCGAAGGATCAAGGCGATGGGCGTGTCGATCTCGATGGACGATTTCGGCATCGGCTATTCGTCCCTGTCGACCCTGCGCTCGTTCCCCTTCGACAAGATCAAGCTCGACAAGTCCTTCATGGAGGATCTCGACCGCGGGCCGCAGGCCTCGGCGATGATCCGCGCCGTGCTGGCCTTGGGCGAAAGCCTCGACATCCCGATCCTCGCGGAGGGTGTGGAGACCCGGGCCCAGCGCGATTTCCTGGCGCAGGAGGGCTGCACCCAGATCCAGGGCTATCTCGTCGGATATCCCGCCGAAAGCACCGGCGAGACCGGTGCCGTGCCGACGAGCGAGGCCGCGGCACTGGCGCGTATCCGAGGATCCCGCACCGGCGACTGACGCCGCCGGCCGGTCGTTGCCTTTCAGCGTGTCATCAGCCCCTCGCTGCGCTGCGGCCCGGCCAGCGCTCGATGGCATAGCCCGCCTGCTTCGGCCACAGCGCCCGCGTTTCCGTGCCGAGCCGGCGCGCCGCATGCAGCGGCCAGTTCGGATCGTCCAGCGCCGCCCGGCCGAGACCGACGAGGTCGGCGCGTCCTTCCGCGAGCGCCGCCGCCGCCAGCTCCGCCTCGCCCATCAGTCCCACCGCCATCACCGGCAGGCCGGTATCCTCGCGGATCTGCGTCGCCCAGGGCAGGTACATGCCCGGCCCGATCTCGAAGCGCGAGCCGGTGAAGCCGCCGGCCGACACGTCGATGACGTCGACGCCGCGCTCGCGCACCTGGCGGGCGAAGGCGACGCTGTCCTCGATGGTGCGGCCGCCCTCCAGCCCATCGACGGCCGACAGGCGCAGGAACAGCGGCATGTCCTCCGGCATCGCCGCGCGGACCGCCTCCACCACCTGCAGCGGGAAGCGCATGCGGTTCTCGGCGCTGCCGCCATAGGCGTCCTCGCGCCGGTTGGACAGCGGCGACAGGAACTGGTTCAGCAGGTAGCCGTGCGCGGCGTGGATCTCGATCAGCTGGAAGCCGGCCTCGACGGCCCGCCTCGTCGCCGCGGCCCAGGCCGCCACCTCCGCTTCGAGGTCCGCCTCGCTCAGTGCGCGCGGCATCGGCGCGTCCTCGGAATGGGGCAGGGCGGAGGGCGCCACCGGCTCCCAGTGCTCGGCGTCGGCCTCGCGCTCGCTGGTGCCCATCAGCCAGGGCGGGATCGACGAGGCCTTGCGGCCGGCATGGGCCAGCTGGATGCCGGCGACCGCCCCTTGCGCGCGCAGCAGCGCGGCGATCCGCGCCATGCCGGCGATCTGGTCATCGTCCCACAAGCCCGGGCAGCCGTAGGTGATGCGCCCGTCGGCCGTCACCGCCGTCGCCTCGACGATCACCGTGCCGAAGCCGCCCAGCGCGAAGCGGCCGAGATGCACGAGATGGTAGTCGCCGACAAGGCCGCCGCGCGCCGAATACTGGCACATCGGCGAGACGACGAAGCGGTTGGGCAGGGTCAGCCCGCGCAAGGAGAGGGGCGAAAAGAGATCGGTCATCGAATGTCCTTCCTGGCGATCCGGACCGCACGGGCCGTCGCCCCGCAGCACCCCCGCCGCGCCGTGCGGCATCGCGGGGGATGCGGGCGCGCGTCGCCTCGAAAGGGCAAGACCATGGGGGAGGGAGAGGGGATGGGCCGGCGGATCGGTTTCGCGTTTGGTTTCGCGTTTGGTTTTCCGGCCGAGTAGATGACGTCCGCCCCCCGCTTGTCCAGTGGGCAGCGGTTGCGTTTTAGCGCCCGCGGCAGATCCGGATGCCGGGATCCTCGCCGTCCTGCGTCTCCCAGTCCTGCAACTGCAGGGCGATGGGCGCGAAGGAGGTCTTGCGCTCGTTGACCACTCCGCGTCCGGTCAGGAGGTTGAGGTCGCAACTCAGCGGTTCCTTCTCCTGCAGCGTGTCGTAGGAGTTGAAGGTGAGGCCGGCGACCACGAACCGCCCCTCGCGATGGGCGAGCGAGATCGTGTGCTCCCAGCGGTCCCGGCCGATGGCGAAATTCTGCGTGGTGATGGCGATGGAGCCGTTGGCCAGCGCCTTGATCGAGGGCTCCTGCCCATAGGCGGCGCCCTCGCCGCCGCGCCCGCCCCAGATCTTGTCCGGAACAGCGAGCGCCAGCGTCAGCAGGTTGCCGTCGGTCTCCTCCTCGCGCAGGTAGACGTAAAGGCCGACCTGCATGTCGTCGCCGTTCGTCACGGCGAGCAGCGCAAGATCCTGCCGCCCGTCCTTGTTCCAGTCGCCGACGGCGGCATCGAGCACGTCCTGCGGGCGGATCTCGCCCGGTTGTGCCCCCTCTTGCGCAGGGGCCTGCGGGCTGAGGAACAACGGCGCCGCGCCCACGAGCGCTGCGGCGATCTTCTGAACGGTCTTCTGGGCAATCCGGCGGAACATGGTCATCGGGCTCTCTCCCTGCCGGAGATCCGGCAGGGAATCATATCGCCGTGTTCCGCGGCAAATGCCAGCCCCGTTTCAGGGGCGGGCACGATCCGGCATGGCCCCCCTCAGGCGACCGCCTCGACGCTGCGTTCCTCCTGGCGGGCGCTGCGCAGCACGCGGCCCCACCAGGCGAGCTGGCCCAGCATCCGCTCCGCCGCCGTGCCCAGATGCGGCAGCGCCTCGAACCCGGTCCGGCCTTCGCGCAGCGCCAGATAGTCGCCATAGGAGATGTGGACGGCGGCCTTCACCGAGACCATTTCCAGCTCCACCGCGATCTGGCGCAGGTGCATCACCGCCCGCGCACCGCCGACGCCGCCATAGGCGACGCTGCCGGCCGGCCGGCGCGTCCAGGAGGCATGGTCGAGCGCGTTCTTCAGCACGCCCGTCAGGCTGTGATTGTATTCCGCGACGGTGAAGACATAGGCATCGCACGCCGCCACCTTCGCCGCGAAGGCGTCTGCCGCCTGCGTCTGCGCCGGGCTCGCCGCCGGGTCGCCGAAAAAGGGCAGGGAGAAATCGGCAAGGTCGATGACCTCGACGTCGAAGGCGCCGGTTTTCTCCGCCTGGGTGCCGATCCAGTTTGCGGGCAGGTCGGCGAAGCGTCCCTTGCGGGTGCTGCCGATGAGGAGGCCGAGCTTGAGTTTGCTCATGGGTTACGTCCTTTCCCGGTCCGACCGGATCAGCCGCCCTGGGGGCTATGGGTTGCGATCAGCTCGACCGGGATCGAGTGGACCCGGGCGACCAGCGGCGCGATCCGCTCCAGATGCGCGGCGAAGTCCGGCGTCGCGCGCCAGTTGGCCGCCGCCGCCGCGTCGGTGAAGCGGGTGACGATGACGAGGCAGCTGCTGTCGGAGGCCCAGTAGACCTCGTTGCCGAGCCAGCCGGCCTCGCCGGCCGCCTCGCTCAGGCGGGTGATTTCCTGCATCTGCATGTCGAGCAGCCGGTCGGCGGTGCCGTCCGTGGGGGTGAAGATGTTGACCATCGTATAGGGGGAGGGTGCCTCGCCGGGGTGGAGGCGGGACCGGCCGGTGTCGGCCGGGAGGGATCTTGCGGTCATGTCTCGTGCTCCGGTTGTCATATCCGGACACCGTGATAAAAGTTCAAGTGCACTTTAAGTCAACAGCCGGGCGGACGATTTTTGTCCGCCCGCCGCAAAGGCGCACTGTCATGCCCAGCCCGCCCCACCGAGCCAAGCCGGATCCCGTCCTCACCATCCAGCAGGTGGCGCGGCGCAGCGGCGTTGCCGCCTCCGCTCTGCGCTATTACGAGGAGCGCGGGCTGATCGCGGCCGAGCGCGCGGCCTCCGGCCATCGCCGGTTCGAGCGGTCGGTGCTGCGGCGCATCGCCTTCATCGTCTTCGCCCAGCGCCTCGGCTTCACGCTGGAGGAGGTGAAGCGGGAGCTCGACAAGCTGCCGAGCGACCACATTCCGACCGGTGCCGACTGGGAGCAGCTGTCGCAGGTCTGGTCCCGCCGCGTGGACGAGCGCATCGACGAGTTGCAGCGGCTCAAACGCGGCCTTGCCCAGTGCATCAGCTGCGGTTGCCTGTCGCTCGCCCAGTGCAGCCTCGCAAATCCCGGAGACCGCGCCGGGGCGCTCGGCCCCGGTCCGCGCTACTGGGTCGGCGCGCGCGACATCAAGCAGCTTCTCCCCTAGGCCTCAGCCCTCGACGGGCTCCAGCCGCACCAGGAGGCGGCCGGCCTCCACCGTGTCGCGTTCGGCAGCCGCGATCTCGGCCACCGTGCCGTCGGCCGCCGCCTTCAGCTCCATCAGCAGCTTCATCGATTCCATCACCACCAGCGTCTCGCCCTTGGCGACCCTGTCGCCGGCCGCAACGCGGATCTCCACGACGAGGCCCGGCATCGGCGCGGCAATCCGCTCCGGCGACGCACCGTCGCCTGCCGCCCTGTCCTGGCCGAGATCGCCGAGCGGCAGCACCGCGCAGGCGATCTCCGTGCCCGGTCCGCACAGCCAGACCCGGCCGCCGTCGATGGCGGCGGCAAAGCTCTCCGCCACGCCATCGCGGGTGATGCGCACCCGGTCCGGCGCGGTCCACTGCGCGGCGATCTCCTGCGCCTCGCCGTCCGCGGCCAGGGCCCGCCAGCCGCCCGCCTCGCGCGCCTCCAGCACGACGCGGCTCTCGGGCGCGGCCGCATCCACATAGGTCACCCGCGCCGGGCAGCCGGCCTGCGCGAGCAGGCGAAACCCGGACAGCGCCTGCCAGGGCGTTGCTGCGGCGCGCGGCCGGCTCGCAAGCGCCGCGGCCGCAAGGGCGAGGCCGTCCGCCTTCGGCGCCTTCCACCCATCTTTCCAGCCTTCTGGCCAGTTGCGGGCGATGAAGTCGGTGGTGACCCTGCCGCTGGCGAAGTACGGCGAGGCCAGCGCGTCGCGCAGGAACAGCCGCGTGGTGGCCAGTCCCGCCACCTCCAGCCGGTCGAGGCCGGAGAGCAGCTTGCGCCGTGCCGCGTCCCGGTCGGGCCCGTGGGCGATCAGCTTGGCGATCATGGAATCGTACGCCGCGCCGATTTCCGCCCCCGGCTCGATGCCGGCATCGCAGCGCAGTTCCGCCGGCGGCGACCACAGCAGCACCTTGCCCGTGTCCGGGCGAAAGCCGGCGCTGGCGTCCTCCGCCGTCAGCCGCGCCTGGATCGCATGGCCGGTGCAGGTCACATCGTCCTGCGAAAGGGCCAGCTTCTCGCCGGCGGCCGCGCGCAGCTGCAGCTCCACGAGGTCGAGCCCGGTGATCTCCTCGGTCACCGTATGCTCCACCTGCAGCCGCGTGTTCATCTCCAGGAAGTGGACCTGCTGCGTTGCCGCATCCATCACGAACTCGACCGTGCCGGCGCTGTCGTAGCCGATGGCCCGGCCAAGCCGCAGCGCTGCCTCGAACAGCCGCTCGCGGGTCTCGGGCAGCAGCCCCGGCGCCGGCGCCTCCTCGATCAGCTTCTGGTGGTTGCGCTGCACCGAGCAATCGCGCTCGAACAGGTGCAGCAAGGTGCCGTGCCTGTCGCCGATCAGCTGCACTTCCACATGGCGCGGATTGCGCACCAGCTTCTCGATGAGCAGCCGCCCGTCGCCGAAGGCCCGCTCGGCCTCCGTGCGGGCCGCATCGATGGCAGCCTCCAGCCCCGCCTCGTCGTGGACGGCGCGCATGCCCTTGCCCCCGCCGCCGGCCGAGGCCTTGACCATCACCGGCAGGCCGATCTCGCGCGCCGCCCGCGCAAGGTTGTCTGTCGACTGGTCTTCGCCGCTATAGCCGGGAATGCAGGGCACGCCGGCTTCTTCGGCCAGGCGCTTCGCCTCGATCTTGGCGCCCATCGCCGCGATCGCCCGGGCGTTCGGCCCGACGAAGGCGATGCCGTTTTCCTCGCAGGCCCGCGCCAGTTCCGGCCGCTCGGACAGGAAGCCGTAGCCGGGGTGGATCGCGCCGGCCCCGCTCGCCTTGGCGGCGGCGATGATCCGGTCGAGGCGCAGGTAGCTGTCGCTCGCTGCCGCCCCGCCGATGGCGATGGCCCGGTCGGCCATCCTTACATGCAATGCGTCGCGGTCGGCATCGGAATGAACGGCGATGGTGGCGAGCCCCATGCGCCGCGCGGTGCGGATGATGCGGCAGGCGATCTCGCCGCGATTGGCAATCAGCAGGCTGTCGAACATCATGCGCCTCACATCCGGTAGACCGGCCGCGGGCCGGTGTCCTTGTCGCCGCCCGCGCCCAGCGCCAGGCACAGGCCCAGCACGTCGCGGGTCTGGTCGGGCTCGATCAAGCCGTCGTCCCACAGCCGCGCGGTGGCATAGTAGGGATCGCTCTGTTCCTCGAACTGGGCGCGGGTGCGCCGGTCGAGCTCGGCGATCTCCGCTTCGTTCGCCTGCGATTTCAGGCTGGCCCGGCGCAGCTCGGTCACCACGGTCGCGGCGACATCCGGGCTCATCGTCGCGATGCGGGCATTGGGCCAGGAGAACAGGAAGCGCGGGCGGAAGCCGCGCCCGCACATGCCGTAGTTGCCGGCGCCGTACGAGCCGCCGACGATCACCGTATATTTCGGCACGCGCGCATTGGAGACGGCATAGACGAGCTTCGCCGAATGCTTGGCGATGCCGCCGCGCTCCGCCTCGGTGCCGACCATGAAGCCGGTGATGTTCTGCAGGAACAGCAGCGGGATCTGGCGTTGGTCGCACAGCTCGATGAAATGCGCACCCTTCAGCGCGCTTTCGGAAAACAGCGCCCCGTCATTGGCCAGGATCCCGACCGGATAGCCATGGATATGGGCAAAGCCGGCGATCAGCGTCGCGCCGTAGTCGGGCTTGAACTCGGCGAGCTGCGATCCGTCGACCATCGAGCGGATCAGCGCGCGCATGTCAGCCGGGCGCTTCAGGTCCACCGGTGCGTGCTCGGACGGCCGTCCGGCGGCAACGAGCGGCGCCAGGCTCTGGCGCGGCGGCGGCGTCACCTTGCGGCCCTCTCCCAGATTGGCGACGATCTCGCGCAGCATGCGCATGGCGCTTTCCTCGTCGGGCGCGACGTGGTCGCTGACGCCGGAGACGGTGGTGTGCATGTCCGCGCCGCCCAGCGTCTCGCCGTCGACGATCTCGTTGATCGCCGCCTTGACGATGGGCGGGCCGCCGAGATGGATGCGGCCCGTGCCGCGCACCATGATCACCTGGTCGCTGAGCGCCGGGATATAGGCCCCGCCCGCGGTGCAGCCGCCGAAGACGACGGAGATCTGCGGCAGGCCGGCCGCCGACATCTGGCACTGCCGCCAGAACGCCCCGCCGAAATGGTCCTTGTCGGGAAACACCCGGTCCTGTTCGGGCAGGAAGGCGCCGCCGCAATCGACGAGGTAGATGCAGGGAAGGCCGTGCTCCTCCGCCACTTCCTGGGCGCGCGAGTGCTTGCGCACCGTCTCGGCGAAGAACGAGCCGCCCTTCACCGTGGCATCGTTGGCGATCAGCATGCAGGGCCGGTCGTGGATCAGGCCGATGCCGGTGACGATGCCCGCTCCCGGCACCTCGCCGCCATAGAGCCCGTGCGCGGCCAGCGGCGACAGTTCCAGGAAGGCGGTGCCGGGGTCGAGCGCCAGCTCGATGCGCTCGCGCACGAAGATCTTGCCGCGCTCCGCGTGGCGGGCGCGGAATTTCTCGCCGCCGCCTTGCGCTGCCGCCGCCTGCACCTGTCTCAGTGCGGCCACCAGGTCGTCCATGCCTGCCACGAGCTGCTCCTCCCGTTCGCATCGCCTCGCCCGGTTCGGGGCCCGGCCGGCTTCCCGTCTGTCTCCGGCTCCGGTCGGGCAATTGACAATCTACCTAACGGCCGTTAGAAAATATGTCAACTGGACGGGAGCGAGCGCGGTCGCCGCCCACCACGGCCAGGCAATCGTGAGGGGAGGGATCGAATGACAGCTTCCGGTTTCGATGTGACGAGCGCCAGCGACGTCTTCTTCGAGGAGGAGCACAAGATGCTGCGCGATCAGGTGCGCCGCTTCGTCGAGGAAGAGATCAAGCCCCATGCCGACCAGTGGGAGGCGGACGGCGCCACGCCGCGCGAGCTGCTGCGCAAGATGGGCGCGCTCGGCTTCTTCGGCATCCGCTATCCGGAAGCCTATGGCGGCAGCGCCATGGACGAGCGCGCCACCGTCGTCCTGTCGGAAGAGCTCGGCCGCTCGACCTATGCCGGCGTTGCCATCACCGCGCTGGTCCACACGGACATGGCCTCGGTCCATCTCTTCAATGCCGGCAACGACGCCCAGAAGGCGAAATACATGCCCGGCATCGTCAGCGGCGAGATCATCACCGCCGTCGGCGTCACCGAGCCGGACGCCGGCTCCGACGTCAAGGGCATCCGCACCACCGCCCGCCGCGAGGGCGACCATTACGTGCTCAACGGCACCAAGACCTTCATCACCAACGGTGTGCTGGCCGATGTCTACTGCATCGCCGCCAAGACCGGCGGCGATGGGCCGGCCAGCAAGGCGGTGACCATGTTCATCATTGAGAAGGGCATGGAAGGCTTCACCGTCTCGCGCGCCCTCGACAAGCACGGCTGGCGCAGCTCCGACACCGCCGAGCTCTCCTTCGTCGATGTCCGCGTGCCGGCCGAGAACGTCCTCGGCGAGGAGGGGCGCGGCTTCTACGAGATCATGAAGAACTTCCAGAACGAGCGCCTGGTGCTCGGCGCCATGGCGATGGGCGAAGCCCAGGCGGCCATCGAGCTGACGGTCGCCTATGTCCGCGACCGCAAGGCCTTCGGCGCCCCGCTCTGGGAGAAGCAGGCGATCCGCCAGCGCCTCGCCATGCTGTCGTCGCGCGTCGAGGCGGCGCGGCAGATGATCTATGCCACCGCTGTCCGTGTTGCGCGCGGCGAGCAGTTGGTGCGCGAGGTCTCGATGATCAAGGCGCTGTGCGGCGAGCTGGTCAACGAGGTCATGTATGCCTGCGTCCAGTTCCACGGCGGCATGGGCTTCATGCGCGAGAGCACCATCGAGCGCATGTCGCGCGATGCCCGCGTCCAGGCGATCGGCGGCGGGGCGACCGAGGTGATGCTCGAAGAAGTCGCCAAGCGCATGTGACCTTGATGCGCGCCTTCGTGCTGGAAACCGGCTTCGGCCTCGACAACCTGGTGCTGCGGGAGCGGGAAACGCCGATGCCCGGGCTGGGCGAGGTGCTGCTGGAGATGCGCACCGCCTCGCTCAACTACCGCGACCTCGTGGTGGTGGCCGGCGGCCATGGCCGCGCCGTGCGTCCGCCGCTGGTCCCCCTGTCGGACGGCGTCGGCATCGTCGTCGAGACCGGGCCGGGTGCGCGCGACCTTGCCGTCGGCGACCGGGTGGCACCGGCCTTCTATCAGCACTGGCAGGGCGGCGCGCCGCCCGACGATCTGGAGGCCGGCCGTCTCGGCGGGCCGCTCCAGGGCGTGCTCGCCTCCCATTGCGTCTTTCCCGAGAGCGGCCTTGTCCGGGTTGCCGAGGGTCTTTCCAATGCCGAGGCGGCGACGCTCCCTTGCGCCGGCGTCACGGCCTGGAGCGCCCTGTCCGAGCCCTGGCCGCTGCGCCCCGGCGAAAGCGTGCTGATCCAGGGCACCGGCGGCGTCGCGCTGATGGCGCTGGCGCTCGCCCGCCGCGCCGGCGCCCGCACCATCGTCACCACCTCCTCGCCGATCAAGGCGGCGCGCCTTGCCGCGCTCGGCGCCGATCTCGTCATCGACCGCAATGCAACGCCCGACTGGGCCCGCGCCGTGCGCGCGGCGACGGACGGGCGCGGCTGCGAGCGGGTGCTGGAGCTCGGCGGGGCGGCAACGCTCAACGAGTCGGTCAAGGCGGTGCGCACCGGCGGCACGATTCTACTGATCGGCAATGTCACCGGCTCGATGGCCGAGCTCTTCCTGCCGCTGGTCCTGACCCGGCGCATCACCTTGCATTCGGTGTCCTGCGGCTCGCGCCAGGCGTTCCAGGCGCTGATGGGCGCGCTGGCGGCGGGCGGCATCCGTCCGGTGGTCGACCGGGTCTTTCCCTTCGAGCAGGCGCACGAGGCTTTTCGCACCCTTGAAAAGGGCGAGCACTTCGGAAACATATGCGTCTCGCTCTCGCAGGACCCGCCCCGTTGACCGCCTCCCGTCCCAAGCCGCAGAAGAAGACGAAGAAGGCGCTCGAGGCCCGGCAGGTCATCATGGCGGCCGCCGCCCGGATGATGCGCGAGCGCGGCTATGCCGACACTTCGCTGCGCGATCTGGCGGCCGAGGTCGGCATGAAGGCCGGCAGCCTCTACTACCATTTCGCCTCCAAGGACGAGCTGGCCATCGAGGTCATGCGGCTCGGCGTGCAGCTTGTCTGCGATGCAGTCGACGAGGCGCTGGCGCGGCGGCCCGATGCCGGCCCGCGCGAACGGATCGTCATTGCGCTTACCGTTCATCTGGAGACGCTGCTGTCGGCGAGCGACTTCGCCTCGGCCCATATCCGCTGCTACCCCTTCGTGCCGGAGGCGGTGCAGCAGGAGCTGCTGGCCACGCGCCGCAACTACGACAAGGTCTGGAGCGCGATCATCCGCGATTATCTGGGGCCGCAGGCCGACGGCCTGCGTGTCCGCTACCTGCGCCACGCCCTGATCGGCGCGCTCAACTGGTCGCTGGAATGGTTCGACCCCGCCCGCGACAGCGTCGCCGGCTACGTTGCCGCGCTCGAGCGGCTGCTGCCGCCCGAAACGAGGGCGTGAGGTTTTCAGACGACCATTGCGGCCATATTAATGGGTCCTGACCCTAAGCTTCTGCGTAGCGACGCAGGCCCATGCCGATTAACAACATCGACACAAAGAGAAGCCACGCAGCAAGCATCATGATGCGGAAGAAATTTGCGAGAGGTGAGACCTTGACCCTTGAAAGCTGGTTAGTAGGAACTCCTTTGGGCTTAGTTGCCATGAGCCCCAGATAGCAAATTAGAGTGATGGCAACAAATGTTACCATGTAAGAATCCATCCAGTCTGGAACTCTTACGAATCCGAAATTGAAGGCGTAAGACTGGGATGATGGAAAGGTGATTCCCAAAATTGCACATGAAATCAGTTTTATTTTATACATAATCTTCCCTCGCGAGATGACCTTAATTAGGCGAGGGTAGGTGGTGTGAGTTAAAAGGCTTTTAAAGAACCGTTTCCTTGGAACAGGTAAGGCTATCGGTGGCAAAGCTATTGGAAACGCGGCTTTGTGCGATCTGCCCGCTCAGCGTTGCGAGGCGGCGACCATCGCGCCGACGCCGATGAAGGCACCGCCGGTCACCCGGTTGAACACTTGTCCCCAGCGTGTCAGCCAGGGCGCCAGCCGTCCGGCCGCCCCCGCCAGCACCACCTCGTAGGCGAATTCCACCGCCGCGTAGGTTCCCGCGAAGATCGCGAACTGCAGCCAGAGCGAGGTGCCCGGCTGCATGAACTGCGGCAGGAAGGTCGAAAAGAAGATCAGCGCCTTCGGGTTCGACAGCGCCACCAGAAGGCCTTGCGTGAAGGCACGCCGGCGGCTGATCGGACGCGCCGCCGGCCCGCCCTCGCTCGCCGCCTGGATGCCGGCGGTGAAGGCCGGCGCCCGCCACAGCCGGATGCCCAGCCACACCAGATAGGCCGCGCCCACCCACTTCACGACGCTGAACAGCATCTCGGAGGTCAGCATCAGGGCGCCGAGGCCGGCGAGCGAGGCGCCGATCAGCAGCGTCATGCCGGTGATGCAGCCGAGCGCGGTGAACACCGTGCGGCCGAGCCCGTAACGGACCCCGTGATTGAGGCAGAGAAGACCGTTCGGCCCCGGCGTCAGCGACAGGGCGAGCGAGGCCAGCAGGTAGACCAACCACAGATCGAAGCTCATGCCGGCACTCCACAAGGGCGGGCGGGGAATAACGTGCGCCGGGCGCGAAAAGGATGCGCAGCCGAGCGGCGGACTCTAACACGCGCCGCGCCGTTGGAAAGGGGCTGCGCGCGGCTTGGCGATTTTGCGACGATTGAGACGGGTTCGGCCGATTTCGAGACGGAATTTTGCAAAATCCGTCTCAATTTTCCCGCACGGCCTTATCCCCGTGCGCGCCATTGCCGAGGGCGCTCCGCTGGTGTCCGCACCTGTGCGAAAAGCACCGGAACAAGCCGATCCGCGGCCCTTGCGTGCAGGTTCCTGCCGGGAAGGCGACCGATCTGTCCCCGAAAGCGGTACGTAAAAGCGGCGGTTTCTTGAGAAATCTTGCGCGGAGGCGTCAAGCCGGCTTCGTCGCACTTGTCCCCGTGGCCGGGCCGGTGGGCGCAGGTCTCGAGGACTGCCGCCGGGGTGGCGTTGGCTGCGCCGCGCGCTGCGGGTTGTCCCCGCAGCGCGCGGCGTCGATCTGCCCGGCTGTTATTCGGCCGGCGCCCGGTCTGCGGCAGGGGACTTGTCCCCGGCCGCCGGCGCGGGATGGTCGTCGCCCTCGTGCTTCGGCAGGTGGCCGTCGATCGGAATGCGGCGGAACATCCGCATCACGAAGACGAAGAACACCGGCACGAAGAAGATCGCCAGGATCGTACCGGAGATCATGCCGCCCATCACGCCGGTGCCGATGGCGTTCTGGCTGCCGGCGCTGGCACCGGAGGCGATGGCCAGCGGCGTCACGCCCAGGGTGAAGGCTAGCGACGTCATCAGGATCGGCCGGAAGCGCAGATGCGCCGCCTCGATGGTGGCGTCGATCAGCGAGCGCCCCTCTGCCATCAGGTCCTTGGCGAACTCGATGATCAGAATGGCGTTTTTCGCCGACAGGCCGACGATGGCGATCAGGCCGACGGTGAAGTAGACGTCGTTCGGCATGCCGCGCAGCGTCACCGCGGCCACCGAGCCGATCACGCCCAGCGGCACGACGAGCATCACCGCGAACGGGATCGACCAGCTCTCGTAGAGCGCGGCCAGCAGCAGGAACACGAACAGGATGCTGAGGCCGATCAGGAACGGTGCCTGCGATCCCGACTGGATCTCCTGCAGCGACTGGCCCGTCCACTCGTAGCCGAAGCCGGCCGGCAGCTCGCCGGCAAGCCGCTCCATCTCGGCAATGGCATCGCCCGACGAGTAGCCGGGCGCCGCCTCGCCGGAGATGCGGATCGACGGGTAGCCGTTATAGCCGACGATCTGCGAGGGCCCCTTGCGCCATTCCACGCTGGCGAAGGCCGAAAGCGGCACCATTCCGCCGTTGTTGTTGCGGACGTTCAGGCGCAGCAGGTCGCTGGTCTGCATGCGGGCGTCCTGGTCGGCCTGCACCGTCACGCGCTGCATGCGTCCCGAGTTCGGGAAGTCGTTGACATAGGTCGAGCCGAGATTGGCAGAGATGGTCGCGTTGATGTCGGCGAAGGCGACGCCGAACGCATTGGCCTTCTCGCGGTCGATGACGAGGTCGACCTGGGCCGCGTCCGGAAGGCCGTCGATGCGCAGGCCGGTCAGGATCGGGCTCTGAGAGGCCGCCCCCATCAGCTGGTCGCGCGCGGCGCCCAGCGCCTCGGTGCCGCGTCCGCCGCGGTCCTGCAGGCGGAAGCTGAAGCCGTTCGAGGTGCCGAGGCCCTGGATCGCCGGCGGCGACAGGGCGAAGGAAATCGCGTCCTTGATGCCGAAGAGCTGGCCGTTGGCGCGGCCCGCAATGGCGCCGGCCGCGTCCTCGGGTCCGCGTTCGGACCAGTCCTTCAGCGTTACGAAGGCAAGGCCGGCATTCTGTCCGGTGCCGGAGAAGCTGAAGCCGAGAATGCCGACGATACGCGAGACGGCGCTTTCCTTGCCGAAGATCGCCTCGACCTGCTCGATGACCTCCAGCGTGCGGTTGGCGCTCGCCTCAGGCGGGGCCTGGACGTTGACCAGGAGGTAACCCTGGTCCTCGTTCGGCAGGAACGAGGACGGCAGGCGCATGAAGCCCCAGCCGAGGCCGACCAGCAAGGCCAGATAGATGATCATCATCCGCCCCGCGCGGCGCGACATCCAGCCGGCGACCGAGCTGTAGCCGTTGGTCGTGCGGGCGAAACCGCGGTTGAACCAGCCGAAGAAGCCCGTCTTCTCGTGGTGGCCTTGCGGGATCGGCTTCAGCATGCTGGCGCACAGCGCCGGCGTGAAGGACAGCGCCAGGAAGCCGGAGAACAGGATCGACACGACCATGGTCAGGCTGAACTGCTGGTAGATGACGCCGACCGCACCGGGAAAGAACGCCATCGGCACGAACACCGCCGTCAGCACCAGGGTGATGCCGATGATGGCGCCGGAAATCTGCGACATCGCCTTGCGCGTCGCCGCCCGCGGCGACAGGCCTTCCTCGGCCATGATGCGCTCGACGTTCTCGACCACGACGATGGCGTCATCGACGAGAATGCCGATGGCTAGCACCATGGCGAACATGGTCAGCACGTTGATCGAGAAGCCGGCCGCCAGCATGACGGCGCAGGTGCCCAGCAGCGCCACCGGCACCACCAGCGTCGGGATGACGGTGTAGCGGAAACTTTGCAGGAACAGGAACATCACCACGAAGACGAGGGCGACGGCCTCCAGCAGCGTATGGATCACCTTCTCGATCGACGCCTCGACGAAGGGCGAGGTGTCGTAGGGGATCTCGTAGGCGATGCCTTGCGGGAAGAACTGGGCCAGTTCCTCCATCTTGGCGCGCACCGCCTCCGACGTCGCCATGGCGTTGCCGGTCGAGGCGAGCTGCACGCCGATGGCCGCGCTCGGCTGGCCGTTCAGGCGTGTGGAGAAGTTGTAGTCCTCGCCGCCGATCTCGAGGCGCGCGACATCGGAGAGACGGACCGTGGAGCCGTCCGGATTGGCCCGCAGCACAACCTGGCCGAACTCGTCGAGGGACGACAGCTGTCCCTTGACCAGCACGCTGGCCGAGATCTGCTGGGTGATCGGGTTGGGCAGCGCGCCGATGCGGCCGGCCGCGACCTGGGCGTTCTGTGCCCGAATCGCATTGATGACGTCGCTGGACGACAGGTTGAGGCCCAGCATCTTGTCCGGGTCCAGCCAGACGCGCATGGACCGCTGGGTCGCGAAGAGCTGAGCGCTGCCGACGCCGTCGATGCGGCGGATCTCGCCGAGCACGTTGCGGCTGAGATAGTCGCCGAGATCGACCACGTTGTAGGAGCCGTCGGTCGAGGTGACCGACACCACCATCAGGAAGCCCGCGCCGGCCTGCTCGACGCGGATGCCCTGCTGGGAGACGATGCCGGGCAGTCGCGGTTCGACGCGGCGCACTGCATTCTGCACGTCGACCGAGGCCTGCGACACGTCGGTGCCGGGCTGGAACGTCGCGGTGATCGAGATCCGGCCCGACGTTTCGGAGGTGGATTCGAAATAGATCAGCCCCTCGACGCCGTTCAGCTCTTCCTCGATCGGGCGGGTGACGCTGAGATAGGCGTCCTCGGGCGCCACGCCCGGATAGTTGGTCGAGATGGAGATCTGCGGCGGGGCGACGTTGGGATACTGGGCAACCGGCATGAAGGGGATCGCGATCACGCCGGCAAGCGTGATGAAGATGGCGATGACCCATGCGAAGACCGGCCGGTTGATGAAAAAGGACGGCATCAGATCGGATCCTGTGAGACCGGCCCGCAGGCGGCGCGGGAGGGCGCCGGCGGCCGTGGGCGGGCCGTTGAGTCAGGACGGGGCGGGCGCGGCCCTTGCGGCAGGGCGTGCCCGTCCCGACAGGTTAGTTGGCCGCGACTTCGGCCGTCTTGCTTGCGCCTTCCCAGGGGGTCGCCGCGACCGGTGCGCCGGGACGCAGCTTCTGGAAGCCCTCGACGATCACCTTGTCGCCGGCGGAAAGGCCCTTGGTGATCACCCAGCGGGTGCCGACGATGCGACCGGTCTCGACGGAGCGCAGCTCCGCCTTGTCCTCGGCGCCGACCACATAGACCTGCGCCTGGCCGCCGGCATTGCGCTGCACCGCCTGCTGCGGCACGGCGAGGGCGTTGTTCTCGATGCCCTGCTCGATCAGCACGCGGACATACATCCCCGGCAAGAGGTCGCCGTCCGGGTTCGGGAACTCCCCGCGCAGCGTGATTTGCCCGGTCGTGGCGTCGACCGCCGCCTCGGAAAACAGCAGCCGCCCCTTGTGCGGATACGCTTGTCCATCATCCAGCTTGAGCTGAACGGCCGCCTCGCCGGCGCGCGGACCGGTCAGCGAGCCGACCTGCAGCGAGCGGCGCAGGCTCAGCAACTGATTGGCGGACTGAGTGAAATCCGCGTAGACCGGATCGAGCTGCTGGATCGTCGCCAGCACGCCGCTGGAGGAATCCACCAGCGCGCCCTCGGTCAGCAATGCCCGTCCGATGCGCCCCGTGATCGGCGCGCGCACTTCCGAGAAATGCAGATTCAACTCGGCCGCGTCGAGGCCTGCCTGGGCGATCGCGACATCGGCGTCGGCCTGGGCGAGCGAGGCGATGGCATTGTCGCGCGCCTGCACGCTGGTCACCCGGCGTTCGTGCAGCTCCTTCTGCCGGTCCGCCTCCTGGCGCGCCTGCAGCTGCACCGCCTGGGCGCGCTGCAGCGTCGCGCGGGCGCTTGCCACCTGGACGCGGAACGGCTCGGGATCGATGCGGTAGAGCACGTCGCCTTCCTGGACGATGCTGCCCTGCTCGAACACTCGCTCGACCAGAATGCCCGAGACGCGCGGGCGCACCTCGGCGATCCGCGTCGGTGCGATGCGGCCCGGCAGCTCGTTGGTGATCGGCAGCGTCTCGGCCTTGAGTTCGACGAAGCTCACGCCGGTCGGCGGCATGGCGGGTGCGCCGCCCGCCTCGTTCTTGCTGGCGACCTCATTGCAGCCGGCAAGCAGCGCGGCGGCGAGGATCACGGAAGTCAGTCTGAATTTCATCGGGTCGACCTCTCGGGGGAAGAGGAAAGTGCGGAGGCGGGCGCGGATGCCGGTGCGGGCACCTGGTCAACGAGCCAGCCGATTTCGGCAATGATCCGGGCGCGTTCTTCCGGCGCCCAGTCGTGCAGTCCGAGCCATTCGAGCGACATCAGCCCCTCGGTGGCGAGAAAGGCGAGAAGTGCGCCACGCGGATTGCGCGAGGTCTCGGTGACCTGGGCGATCCGCTGGCCATAGGTGCGGGCGATCGGCTCGCGCAGGTCGGCGTCCTGTGCGAGCGAGGCGAGCAGGCCGAGCGCCACCGCCCGATCCTCCTCGGTAAGCAGGTGCGAGGCAACTTCTATGCGGGTGCGGATCGCCGCGTTCGGGTCGCCCGAAAAGCTTGCTGCGACCTCCTGCTCGCAGGTCGCATGCGCGGCCAGCCGCCGCTCGACGACGGCTTTGATCAGGGCCTGCTTGGTCTTGTAGTCGTAAAGGACGCTGGCCTTGCTGATGCCGGCCTCGCAGGCCACCGCATCCAGCGTCAGGCGCGCAGCACCATCCCGCATCACAACCTGCTCGGCCGCGTCCAGTACCGTGTCGCGCTTGATTGTCCGCTTGCGTCCCATGCCGTTCCCGTTTTTCCAACCGGATGGATATATATCCTCCGCGGTCGGATGCAACAGGTTTTTTTGCAGCGCAACACGAAGTTTTGAAACGGCCGCCTGGGGGGGCGTCAATCCCCGCCGCGGACCTGCACGGACCGGCGCCGCGAGGGATGCGGCGCGCGCGAGGTCAGGGTGTCGCGCATTCTCCCGGCCGTGCTGCGCAGGGCGGGCACGGCGGTGCGTTCGGCATCGTTGTCCTCTGGTGCGGCGCAGCGCATGGCAACCAGCAGGGCGACGGTCGAGGGATCGAGCCGAGTCTGCAGTTCGGGCAGGGGGGCCGGCCGACCGATCAGGTAGCCCTGCACCTCGTTGCAGCCTTCTTCGGCCAGCACCCGCAACTCGTCCGCCTCCTCCACGCCTTCGGCCACCACGCTCATGCCGAGGGCATCGCCGAGCCGGACGATGGTCTCGACGATGGATCGCGCGCTCGGCGTCTTGCGCATGGCGCGGATGAAGGAACGGTCGATCTTGATCACGTCGAAGGGGAAGCGCGACAGGTAGCCGAGCGAAGAGTAGCCGGTGCCGAAGTCGTCCAGTGCGATGCGCACGCCGAGCGACTTGAGCGCGGTGAGGATCTGCAGCGCTCGCCGGTCGTCGTCGATCAGCACGTTCTCGGTGACTTCCAACTCCAGCCGCCCGGCGGCAAGCCCCGTCGTCTCCAGCACGTCGCGCACGGTCTCGATGAAATGCTTGTCGCGGAACTGCAGCGGGCTGACATTGACACTTATGCGCGGGATTTCGCGATGCGCCTGGACGATGGCGCAGGCACGGCGCAGGACCCATTCGCCGATGGCGATTATCCTCCCCGACTGCTCGGCCACCGGAATGAAGTCGCTCGGGCTGATCATCCCCTTTTCCGGGTGATGCCAGCGGATCAATGCCTCATAGCTGCCGATGCCGCTGCTGCGCAGGTCCAGCCGCGGTTGCAGGTAGAGTTCGAACTCTTCCTGCTCGATCGCCTGCACCAGATCGGCCTCCAGCAGTCGTCGCTTGCGCAGCGCGGCATCCATGCCTTCCTCGAACAAACAGTAGGTATTCCGCCCCAGATTCTTGGCCTTGTAGAGCGCCGTGTCGGCGCGCGATACGATGATCTCCGTATCCTCGCCATGCAGCGGGCTGACGGCGATGCCGATGCTGGCGCCGCTGCGCAGCGTCAAGCCGTTGCCGCAGTCGATGGGCTGCGACAGGGCATGCACCAGCCGGTGCGCGAGGTCGGCCGCCTGATTGGCGAAGGCGATCTGGTGCTGGATGATGGCGAACTCATCCCCGCCCAGCCGGGAGATCGTGTCGCTCGCCGGGACGAGCGCGCGCAGCCGGTCGGCGGTCGCGCGGATCACCTGGTCGCCGGCCAGGTGGCCGTGGACGTCGTTGATTTCCTTGAACCGGTCGAGGTCGATCATCAGCACGGCAGCGGAGCCGCCACGCCGCCGGGCATCGGCGAGCACCGCGGCCAGCCGGTTCGAGAACACCGTGCGGTTCGGCAGGTCGGTCAGCGGGTCGTGCTCGGCCAGGTGGCGGATATGCTGCTCGGCCTTCTTGCGGTCGCGCAGGTCGACCATCGCCGACACCCGGGTTCGCTCGCCGCGATACAACACCTCGCGGGCGCGCACCTCCACCGGGATGCGACTGCCGTCGGCATGGATGATATGCAACTCGTAAGGCCCGCTCTCCTTTTGCGACAGCTGCTGGTGGACCCGCTCGCGGTCTTCCTCGGCGATATGGCCCAGCATACCCGTGCCCTTGAGCGCTTCGAGCGGGCGGCCCGTCAGTTGCTCCAGCGCGTGATTGCCGTCGATGATGCGCCCCTGCACGGAGATGACGATGGCCTCGAACGTGGCATTGGCGAGTGCGGTCAGCCGCTCTGCCTCTTCCTCTGCCCGCCGCTGCTCCGCCTTGCGGCCTCGGGCAAGTTCCTCGTTCTGGATCGAGTCCATCAGCCGGTTGAACAGCCGGGTCATGCGTTCAGCCTCGTCGCCGGGCTCCACCGGCAGACGCAGGCTGAGATCGGCATGCCCTTCCACGAGCCGCCCGACGGCGTCTTCCACATGGCCGATGCCCAGACGGGTGCCGTGTTCGGCTTCGTTCAACCCGCGGATCTCGCCGTCACGGTCGACACGCAGGGCGATGACGCGCTTCAAGGCGAGGAAGAAGGCAAGGCCGAGCCCGAAGGCGAAGGCGAAATTGAGGGCCGCACCGCCCGCCTGGACAGCGAACTGCGCGAGCCGCCCGCCCGCCGGCAGGTTCTCCACCGGCGCCAGCAGCGCAAGCCCCAGCGTGCCGACCACGCCGGCGATGCCGTGCACGCCGATGGCGCCGACCGCGTCGTCGATGCGCAACTGCCGTTCCAGAACCGAAATGCCGACGACGGCGGCAAGGCCGCCGGCAAGGCCGATAGCCAGGGCGCCCGGCGTCTCGAGCACCATGCATCCGGCGGTGACGGCCACCAGCCCGCCGAGCATGCCTGAAAACGCCTTTTCGGGCAGCAGCACCCCCTCGCGTGCCCAGGCGACGACATAGCCGCCGCAGGTGCCGGCGGCGGCGGCTAGCACGGTGTTGGCGATTACATGGGCGATATCAGGCGAGGCCTTCAGGGTCGAGCCGCCATTGAAGCCGATCCACCCGACGAAGAGCAGCAGGGCGCCGGCCGTCGCCAAGACCGGGCTGTGGCCCTGGAAGCGCAAGGGGCGTCCGTCTGCATCGAAGCGGCCGATGCGCGGGCCGATGACCAGGCAGGCGGCAAGCGCGATCCATGCGCCGGTGCCGTGCACCACGGTGGAACCGGCGAAGTCGACGAAGCCGGCATTCGCCAGGAAGGCGCCGGCATTCTGACCGAGCGCATTGCCCCAGGCCCAGTGCACGAAGACCGGATAGACCAGGCCGGCGATGAAGACGGAGCAGGCTACATAGGCGGCAAGCGGCATGCGCTCGGCGACCGCGCCGGAGACGATGGTCGCCGCCGTGCCGCAGAACATCACCTGGAAGACGAAGAAGGCTAGGCCCCAGGAATCCAGCCCGCCGAGCATGAAAAACGCCGGATCGTAGCCGATCCCAAAGCCGGAGCCGGCACCGAAGGCGAACATGAAGCCGATCCCGGCGAACACCAGCACCGAAAAGGTGAAATCGAGAAGGTTCTTCTGCGCGACGTTGATGGAGTTCTTCGATCGCACCATGCCCGCTTCCATGAGCAGGAAGCCGACCTGCATGAGCAGAACGAGTCCGGCGGCGAGCAGAACCCAGACGAAGTCCAGGGTGCGGTGCAGCGAAGCGAGGGCCGATACATCCTCGGCAGAGGCGGAGCCTGCCGTTGCGGCAAGCACGACCGAGGCGGCAAAGCCGATCATTGCCAGGTGCCGAACCGATGAATCTTGTGCCGCCATATCCCTGCCAGGTCCCCGTCCGCCCTTTATTTGCCAGAGCTTAGGAACCAGCAGTTAAAAACTGATTGAGGTGTTGCATGCCCGCAACGAGCGTTCTGATTGCAGTTTTTCGTTGTAGGTTTTTCGGTTCTGAGGGCGAGATATTCATGTTGCATTGCAGCGATAAATTTGCCTTTACGGCAGTTTCGGCACGTCGAGTGGTCCGGCGCGAACGGGGAAGGGGGCGCTGGAAGCCGCCGGACGGGCTTCACATTCGCTCGCGATGCTTTAGGATCGCGCACAGATTGCAATCGCCCGTTCAGCGGGCCGCTCCAGTTGATGGAAAATCCGCACATGCGCCTTGATATTCGACATGCTCTTTCCGCATCCCGCCTTGCCGTGTTTGCCGGCTTGTTCGTGACCGCGAGCCTGGGCGCGGCTGCGGCACAGGACGCGGCACCCAAGCCGGCGGACGGCGCTGCAGCGCCCAACTGGATCGTGCAATGCTCGGAAGCGACCGACAAGGCCCCCAAGCGTTGCCGCGCGCTGCAGAACATCGTCATGCAGGAAGGCGGCCAGCGGCTGCTGACCGTGGTGGTCGAGCCGCGCGAGGGCGCGCCGAACCATGCATTGGTACTGGCATTGCCGCATGGCGTTTTCCTCCCGGCCGGCACCCAGATCCGCGTCGATGAGGGTGAGCCGGTGGCGATGGCGATCCAGACCAGCGATGCCAATGGCGCCTATGCCGGCGCGGCGATCAGCGACGAACTGCTCGCCTCGTTGAAGAAGGGCCAGCGCCTCATCGTCGCCTTCAAGACCGCGCAGCAACAGGACCTGGCGATCCCGGTAACGCTGATCGGCTTTACTTCCGCCTACGGCCAGCTCGGCGGCTGATCGGCTGGCAAACCCGAAAAATCAAAAGGGCAGGTCTGCGAGGACCTGCCCTTTTCGTCTGGTCGCGGGAAACGTCTCGCGTCTCAGCCATCCGCCGTGCGGCGAACCAGATCGGCCCAGTTCCGCATCGACCACAGATGCGCATAGATCACGGGCAGGGCGCCGGCCTTGCGCAGGTCGAGGAAGGCCTCGTCGGAGAGACCGTTCACACGCGCCTCGTCGATGATGCTGAAGTCGTTGACGTTGAGCACCTCGCCGTCCGGCAGGGTGAAGCGCCCCGCATTCGGCGCGAACAGGTCGTGCTCGGCGATCTTGCGCATCAAGGCTTCGCTCTCGCGGGTTTCCCGCTGGAATGCGGCGCAAAAGTCGAGCGCCTTGCGCACGGCGTCGGTCGGCTCCATGCCCTCGAAGAAGCGCGTCTCGCCCTCGGCGCGCACCTTGTCGCTTGCCCGGTCGACACACAGCGCGAACTCGCTCGCCTCGTCGTTGCGCGCCAGGATGAACGGGTAGCGGCGCACATAAGAGGGGACGTAGGTGTCGGCCGCCCAAGCCCCGTCCGCATCGACGAAGAGGTTGCGGTCCTGCCGCAGGCCCAGCACCGCAACGGCGGCCGGCGGATTGGTGCCGGCGGCAAAGACGATCGGATAATGGCGCGCGGCGATGCCGAACTCGATGGCGTTGAGCGGCACCGCATGGGTCTTGGCGGCGAAGCGATAGTCCGGAGCAAGGTCGATGCCGAGTTCGCCGTGGCGATCGGCGCGCAACGCTTCCGGTCTGCTGTAGAACAGCGGCAGAGTGGACGGGCCGCCCGGCGCCGGGCGCGGGGTGTCCGTGTCGGCCTGAGTGCTGGTCATGCTGGTCCGTCCTCGATTATGCATTGTGGCGAATGGCAACCGCCATCAAAACGATCGGGCGGCGAATTTCTTGTACAAGTCCAACGGCTGGTTGCCTAGACCATCCTGCCTTCAATAAGGTTGGGAAAAGGTGGCTTGTACATCCAGAACGCGAGACCGGAGCCGGACGGAGTACGCATGGCGGCAGATGGCGAGAGCTATACGGGCATCAGCTTCAGCGGCGAGGACATTCGTCTCGACGGGAGCGTCTATCGGGCCTGCGTCTTCCGCGAGTGCCGGATGCTGTATCGGGGCGGGCCGCTGCCGGTGCTGGAGGGCTGCCGGTTCATCGACTGCGGCTGGAACTTCGACGGTGCCGCAGCCAATACGCTTATGATGCTCGGCGCGCTGAACCAGGGCGGGCTTGCGCCGCTGGTCGAGGCGACGCTGGCTGCAATCCGCAATGGCGGCGTGCTGGCGCAGCCGGCCGAAGGGCCGGTCCGCACACCGGGGGCACGGGTGATCGATCTCGGCTTTGGCCGCTTCCCCGTACCCCGGCTGCGCCGTCAGCCGCGCGCGAGCGTGACCGACAAACACGAGGGAGAAGCATGAGCGGCGTGACGGATCTTGCGAAGGTGACGCAGGCGGATTTCGAGAAGGTGCGGGACGAGCCGGTGCTGCTGGTGGCCGCCAACGGGTCGCTGGCGCTGTCGATCGACGAGATCCGGCAAATGGGTAGCGGTGCGAGCGTACGGGACGGAGGCGCTTTCGCGGTCGTCTTGCGTGGTCCGCAGACCCCGTTCATCGAGCAGGGAACCTACCGGCTGGAGATCGGGGCGGCCGGTGCCGCGAACCGGGTCGAGCTGGAGCTGTTTCTCGTGCCGGTCGGCCGCGATGCGAACGGATGCCTTTACGAGGCCGTCTTCACCTGAACCGTATATGGGCGGGAGCCGGCGCCGCGCGCAGGCACCCATTTTCCGGTGATCGCACGCTTTGTCGTGCCCGCCGGCATCATTGCGGGCCGGGTGGATCCCAGCGCATCAGGTGATAGACGCCGGTCTCGCCGGCTTTGACGAAGCCGAGGCGCTGGTAGAGGCGCATCGCCGGATTGAACTGCTCTACATGGATGCCGACGCCTCGCCCACCGCGCTCGGCCAGAGCCAGGACGTCTTCCAGGATCGCACGTCCCGATCCCCGGCCGCGCTGCGCCGGCATGAGAGCGATGTCGATGATGCGCAGCTCGGTTTCCCGCGTGTCGAGATAGAGCCGGCCGACGGGCTGGCTGTCAAACTCGATGACCAGCCACTCCGCCTGCGGAAAATGCTGCATATAGTGGCTGTGCTGCGCCTGGAACTGCTGCGCCAGGAAGCTCGTCTTCTGCTCCGCGCTCCAGGGAACGGGCGCGAGTTCCTCCTCTCGCGTGGACGCGTAAAGGCGAAACAGAAACGGCAGGTCCGCCTCCGGCCGCATCCGGCGGAAAACAAGCCCCAGCGCTTCGGCACGAGGCAAGGTGGGGAGCGTCTCGTCCCGCGCAATGGAAGGATCCGGGCGGTCGAAGCCGTCCGGGTCCCGGCTCTGCTCGGTCATGGCCTGCAGTCCGGCAGCGGTGCCGCGCGCATTCTCATGGACGCGGCGGGAAGATGCCCTGCAGAGCGATGATGAACGTCAGCGTCAGATAGGGCTGCATGTTGTTGTGCGGTTGACTGCCGCCGGTCATTCCCACCGACTGGGGCGCCATCATCGCGCCTGTCAACGTGGCCGTGTACTGGTTGCCGGTGCGCGGAGAGGCCAGCAGGTTGCCTTCGACCGAGTTGGTGTTGCCGACGGTGAACTGGCTGCGCGCCACGGCCTGAACCCGGTGCGTATGCTGCGGCATCTCGGACTGCAGCAGCGTCACGGTCTCGGTCCCGCTCATCTCGCCGAGCTGTCGGAAGGTCAAGCCGGGCCCCTGGCCGTGCTGCATGGGCGAGCGGCCCTGAAGATCGGGAAGGGCGAAGGTCGACTTGCCGTCGCCGCCATAGGTGGTGCCCAGCAGTGAAAACAAGGCAGTGTTCTGCGAGATCGGCAGGAGCTGCCCATCGCAGAACGCCCAGCCCTTGGGGGCGAAATTGCCAGCGAATATACGGATTTCCGCAACGAAAGGATCTGACATTGTGAGCCTCTCAGGTCGGCGAAGGATAGATGCCGTAGAGCGAGATGATGAAGCTGACGGCGAGATACGGCGCCATGTTGTTGTGCGGCTGACTGCCGCCGGCAACCTGGACCGCGTTCGGGCCCAGTTCGGTCAAGGGCGGCAGGGTCTCAGAGGAGAAGTAGGGATCTCCAGCGGCCGTCGAGGCCAGCACGTGGTTCAGTGGGGACGCTTCCGTGCCCGTTGCCTTGTTGGCGATCAACGTGTGCGAGTGGCTCGGAATCTGCTGCTGGGTCAAGGTGACCTCTTCGGAACCTCCGGATTCCGCCAGTATATAGGTCGGCTGGCCGGGCCCCTGTCCGAAATGCAGCGGCAGACGGCCGCGCAGATCGGGCAGGGCGAACGTGTTCTGCCCGTCGCCGCCATAGGTGGTGCCGATCAGATTGAAGAGCGTGTCGTGCTCGGCGATGGACAGCAACTGGCCATTGCAGAACTCCCAGCCGACCGGCGCGAAATTGCCGGCGAACATGCGGATTTCGCCGATATAGGGCGTGGACATGAGGGCCTCCCTCGCTTTTTAGGAAAAGGTGCAGCTCAATTGGGCGACGGGAAGATCCCCTGCAGCGCAATGCAGAAGTTCAACGTGAGGAACGGCTGCATGTTCTGGTGCGCTTGGCTGCCCCCGACATTCGAGAGGCTGCTTGGCGACATGGTGCCCGAATTGGCAAGCGGCCCGTACAGCAGACCGAGATTGTTGCCGAGATAATTGCTGGTCGGAGTGTTCGTATCGACCGCCGTTCCCGAAGCCATGGGCAGGTGGTTGTGCTCGGGCATCTCGGGCGTCGTCAGCGTATGGCTCGCCTCGCCGGCGTGCTGACCCAGGGTGAAACCGCTTCCCACATGCACCGGCACCCTGCCGCGAAGATCGGGGAGAGCAAAATTGGTTGTCCCGTTGCCGCCATAGGTCGTCCCGAGCAGGGAGAACAGAGCCTGGTTCTGGTTGATCGGCAGAAGCTGACCGTTGCAGAAGGCCCATCCCTTCGGCGGGAAGTTGAAACTCATGATCTTGATTTCCGCAAGAAACGGTTCTGACATTCCGCCCTCCCAGGCGCTTTCGGGTGTCGCGAGCCGTGACCGGGAATGGCTAGTCTTGAAAACCCCCGGCCAAAATGATTGCGCCGGGATCCTGTGACAATTTCCAGTCGATATCAAGCGTAAAGAGCACGACTATATTGCGAAAAATATTAACCTAATCGCGAATTATACAACCTTTGATCAAGAAATACCTCTCGTGGATTGTGTCCCGTAAAGCGTGGGAGGATAGGTGCCGCGGCGGGAAACCCGAGGCTGTCGGCGCGTGGCGAGCGGCCCGAGAAAGCAACCCGCCGCCCCTTTCGGAGCGGCGGTGATACGGCAGACCCTTACGGAGCGGTCGGTGTGTCGCAGACAGCCGAACCGAATGTGGTGGATGCCGAGAACGGATTGATGAAGGTGCCCGTCGTCACCGATGTCTGCTGGCTGGACAGGAAGATCTCGACCGTCTGCGTGTCCGGATCGAAGTCGGACGGCTCGTTGAAGGTGCCGCCGAGACCCTGGATCAGGAACGTGCCGGACGTCGAGTTCTCGATGACGATGTCACCATTGCCAAACGGCGCGGTCGAGATCGTGTTGTTCTGAACCTGGAAGCAAACCGTCTGGCCGACCGTACCCTGGTTGCGCAGGTCGATACCGGTGTTGGCGACATCGGTGCCGTTCACGTTGATCGTGTTGTCCAGAATCGAGACATCAAGGCGGCCGGTTCCGCTGTCACGGCCGCTGGCGAAGATGCCGAAACCGTCATTGATAGTGATGTCGTTGTTCTGGATGATAACCGCATTGTTGCCGCTGCCGGAGTTGGTGACGACGATGCCATCGATCGGCGTTCCAACTGCTGTTGTCGTGGTCAGCGTGTTGCCGCTGATCGTGCCCTGCAGGCTGCCGGTGTCGTTGGCGTTGAGCGCGATGATCGCCGGGCCCGTGCCGGCCGTGCCGGCCTGGGTGATAGTATTGCCGGCGATGTTGAAGAACAACTGGCCGCTACCGGTCGCCGTGCCCGCCACACCGACGAACTGCGTGCCGCCTCCGCCCGGGACAAGCTGATTGCCGCCGGTCAGGTTGAGCTGCAGACTGCCGTTGTTGGCGTTTGCAGCGACGCCGCGCGAGGGGTTGTTGGTCAGCGTCGAACCGGACATGTCGATGCGCAGGTTGCTCGCCGCGTCACTCGTTTGGGCGAGCAGGCCGATGACGCCCGAGTTGGAGATCGTCGAATTCACGATGGTCAGAAGGTCCGGGTTGGACGTGTCGCCCGAGGTCGTTGCCGTGCTGTTGACGATCTCGATGCCGACATCCGCCGCGCCGGTGATCGTGACGCTGTCGAAGCGGCTGTCCCGCCCGCTAGCCGAGGTGCCGAACAGGTTCTGGATATTGATACCGTTTTCGTTCACTGCGTTGCCGGCACCGGTGATCCGCACGCGCGTCAGATCGAGATTTCCGATGTTGCTGCCGTCGATGCCATGGATTCCGGTCGTGGTAATATCGAGGTTGGTGAGCGCCACGTTGTAGGTGTCGCTCAGCACAATGCCGCTGCCGGTGGAGTTCTGGATCGTGCCGCCGCTGCCCAGCGTCGAGCCCGACCCGGTGACCGCGAAGCCACCGGTGAGACCCGTGTTGTCCAGCACGATGCCGTTCACGGCGCCGTTCGTATTGATCGACTCGAAGGTCACTCCGGCCGCGCCGAAACTGGTGTCCTCGAACCGGACGGCGGTACCCGTCCCGGTATCCACGGTGTTGCCGGTGCCCGTGACCGTCACGGTGCCGCCGCCGGTGGCCTGGAAGCCGGTTCCCGACGTCGTGTTGATGTCGAGGCCGCCATTGGTGAAGTTGATTGTCGAACCCGCGTTGTTGGCGAGCGACACGGCAGTGTTGACACCGCTGTTGATGGTGGCGCTGCCGCCGAACGTAACGGATGTCCCTGCGGCCAGATCCGAGATGAGGACCGTCGGACCCGTGCCGCCCGTGTTGGACAGGTTGAGGTTGCCGGTCGTCAGCGAACCCGATGCGCCGTCGCTGAGCCTGAACGGCGTGCCCGTGCTGCCGGGGGCGTTGATGGTGCCGAGCGTTATGTCCATCACCGTGTTGCGGATGTCGAGCGCGTTGCCGCCGCCGAAGGACGAGATGCTGATGGCGGAAACGTTGCCGAGCGTCACGGTGCCGGCGTTGTTGGCATAGAGGGCGGTCGAACCGCTCGTCGCGAAAAGGGTTGCGCTCTCGAGCGTGAAGCTGCCGGTGTTGTTTTCGAGATAAATACCGCCGCCGCTCTCGCCCAAATCGTCGTTGTCTACGGACACAGAGTTGAGCGTGACGTTTGTCGTGGTGTTGCGGATGTCGATCGAAGCGACACCGGCGCCGAGCGCGTTGTTGGTGCTTATGCCGCCGCCGAGGATGGTGAGGATGCCGCCGGAGTCGGCATCGATGCCCTGGCCGCTGGCGGTGACGGTGCCCGGTCCGGTGTTCCGCTGGAAGTCGGTATGGACGAAAGACGTGAATGTGGTTTGCGAGGCCGCGTTGTTGTTCTGCAGGAGAAGGCCGTCGCCCCCTGCCGTGTAGGTGGCGTCGTCGCGGTTGGAGACCTCCATCTGCGCCTGGAAATCGGCCACGAATGTCGACTGGGCGTTGGTGATCCGGATACCGGCGTCCTGGGCGTAGTAGATGATGCTTGAGTTTGTCGTGGTGAACGAACCCGAGTTGCCGTCGAGATCGATGCCGTAGGTCATCGAGCCCGGCGTGCTGATGTCACCGAGGGTGAGGCCGTTGAAAATAAAGTCAGCCGAGGAGTTGGCGATTCGGACAGCGGCCCCATTGACGTCGGAAACGCTCGTGTTCGCGACACGGAAGGTGCCGCCGGAGACGTTCTGCAGATCGATGAAGTTGCCGTTGGACAGGCCGGAGGCGGCGACGCCGTCGAAGAAGACGTCGCCCGTGCCGACCTCGACCGTGTTCATGATGATGCCGCGGCCGGTCGCCGTGTCGATCGACTGCGTTCCGGCACTTGCGACATTCACGGTCAGCAGCGTGCCGGCGGATCCATTGGCGTCGAAGCCGGTCGCCGCATTGGTGTCAATGTCGAGGGCGCCGGTGAAGTTGACCGTTGCCGTATTGCCCGCGCCGAGGTCGATGTCGACGCCGCCGCCGGCCGATCCGGCATTGTTGATCGTGGTGGCGCCGATGTTGAACGTGCCGGTCGAATTGGTGATCCTCAGGCCGGAACCGGCCGAGCCGGTGACGTTCAGCGTGCCGATGGTCAGCGCGTTGTTGCCCGCCGCCGTCGCGTTGCCGCCGTCGACGAAGACGCCGGAGCCGCCGGAGCCGGTCGAGCTGACCGTGCCGAAGGTGAGGTTCATCGTCAGCGGATCGAGGAAGAGGGCCGCGCCGCCCGTCGTGTCGACCGTGCCCGAGCCGCCGCCGTTCAGCGTGAAGACGGTGTTGTTGCCATTGGTCTTGGTGTCGACCTCGAGGCCGGTGCCGTTGTTGTTGAAGATGTTCAGCGTGGTGAAGCCGAGTTCGCCGGTCGTGTCGATCAGGGACAGGCCGTCGCCCTGCACACGGTTGCCCGTGCCCTGGCCGACATTGAGCGTGCCGCCCGCGACCGCGGCTCCCGCGCCGTTGCTGTCGAAGTCGACGGCGGAAAACAGGATGCCGCCGCCGGTGCCGTTGCCGATCACCGTGTTGCCCGAGAAGGAGCGGATGCCGATCGAGCTTTCGGTGGTCGAGACGTTCTGGCCGGTGATTTCGACGCTGGGTACGCCGGCGGCCGTGCTCTCGAAGGTCGTGTTGTCGATGGAGAGCAGCAGGTTGTTGGCGGTTCCAGCTCCGAGTTCGTCGACATCGAGCGCCTGGCCGGTCGAGCGGATGACGTTGGTGCCGGTGAGGTTGAGGGTCAGGACGCCGGTGCCGCCCGAGGCAATGCGAATGCCGGCGCCGGCGATATCTCCGGTATCGCCATTGCCACCTGTGCCCATCACGATGTCGGACAGCGTCACGGTGTTCGAGATTGCGCCGGTCTGGTTGATGCGGATGCCGTCGCCGGTGATGTCGTCCCCCGCGCCGGTCGCGGAGGCGCCGAGCGTGAGCCCGGAGATCGAGGCATTGGCGTCCTGGATCAACACGCCGTTGCCGCCGGTCGCATCGATCGTGTTGGTACCGGCCAGCGTGAACGAGCCGAGTGCATCATTGTCGACGAGTTGGATGCCGTTGGAGAGCGTGTTCGTGCCGATGCCGTTGATGTCGATGTTCGTGACCGTGACCGTGGCATCGGAGGTCTGGTATCCGATGCCGTAGGCCTGTGAACTGCCCGCATTGACGGCAATCGTGGATGTCGCTCCCGCATGGCCGACCTGGAACGTGCCGGTGCTGTTGTTGTTGAACGAGATCGCCGCGCCGCGGCTGGAGATCTGCACGCCCGTGCCCGCCGTGCCGACATTCACCGTACCGTGCGATCCGTTGAACAGCAGGCCGAACTGGGTGTCGTCGATGGTCACGCCGTTCGCGCCGGTGCCGATATTGATCGTCGAGGTACTGGTGCCTGTCGTCCGCACGCCGGCGATGCTCTGCGTGTTGGTGGAATCCACATCGAGATTTGCGATCGTCAGCGCGCCGGTCATGGTGAGATCGGTCAGGGCGACGACGTGGGTCGTGGTGGTGCCGGACCGATTGAACGTTGCGTTCTGGATGGTGACGCCGCCGGCGCCCGAGATCGTGTCGAGCGCCATGCCGGCCGTGTCGCCGGTGGAGGTGATCTGGTCGAAGGCGAGGCCGCCGACACCGGCCGCGATGGTGTCGAGGGTCAGTGCCGCTGTCTGGGAACTGGTGATCGTGTTGGTGCCGGTGGCCATCGCCGTCAGCGAGCCGCCGCCCGAGCCATTGAGACGCAGGCCGCTGGTCAGCGTCAGGTCGGAGAAGGCCGCCGTCGAGGCGCCCGACGTGGTGCCGAGGTCGATGCCGTAGGCGCCGGTGCCGCCGCCGATGGTGCTGGAGCGGATGATGGCGTTGGAGGCCGCGCCGAAGCTCGCCGAAACGCCGTTGCCGGTGCCGGTATTGGTGATCGCGACGTTCTGGATCGTGGCCGTGCCGGCGAGCACCACGGTGTCATTGGCGCCCGAGGTGGTCAGGATCGGCACCTCGTCGTCGATCGTGGTGACGCCGCTTGTCGCGGTGATGATGCTGCTCGAGGAGAAGCCGGTGAGCTGCACACTGGCGGGCGCGCCGCCGGCCGAAATGCCGAGTGTCGAAGCGTCGATCGTGTCGCCATCGGCCATGCCGAGCAGCGCCTGGCCCGCCGCCAGGTTGAGAGTGCCGTCGCCCTGCGCGACGAGGTCGATCGTGTCCTGGACGGCGTCGACGGTGCTGTCGATCAGCACGATGACGCTGGCGCCGGAGGCCTCCGCCTGGGCGGCCGTGCCCGGATCGTCGAACGTGCCCGCACCCGATGTTCCGGCCGTGTCGACGACGAAATAGCTGACGCCCTGCAGGTTCGACACGTTGCTGGTGGCAAAGCCCACATCCTCGAAATCGTACTCGCCGGTTCCGGTCGCGCCGGTGGTGACGATGGCGAAATTGCCGGCGATGCCGGACGTGTCGATGGTGCTGGCGACCGGAGCGGACCCGTCGCCATACTGGAAGCGCACGCCATTGGCGATGTCGGCATTGGTGAGGTCGACGCCGATCTGGACACCCTGGATCGTGCCGGAGCCGGTCGTCACCACGTTCTGCGTGTTGTCGTAGCCGGTCAGGTCGATGCCGGTCGAGCCGGTCTGGCTGGTGCCGGCGATGTCGAGCGTGGCGAAGGTGATCGCGCCGTCGAACGTGCCGCCCGACAGGTTGACGCCGGTGCCCGCGCCAAGGCCGGTGATGTCGACATTGCCGAACGTCATCGCGCCGTTGGCGTTGGTGGCGCGGATGCCGTTGCCGGTGCCCCCGCCCATGGCGATGGTCATGTCGCCGGTGGTCAGCGTGCCGGAATTGCCGTTGAGCAGCAGCCCGTCGCCGCTGGTGACGGAGATGTTGACCGTGCCGAAACTGACATTCGCCGCGACATTGGCGAGCGACACGGCCGAACCGGTGGTGCCGGAGACCGTGGTCGTGCCGGAGACGGTGAAGGCGCCGCCGGTGAGGTTGTTCAATCCGATGCCGGCCGCGCCCGCGACATTGGTGTTGGACAGCGAGGTCAGGTTGAGGCCGCCGGCGGCGATCGCCGTGTTGGAAAGGTTGATGCCCTGGGCGGCGTTGGCGGCGATCGTGCCGGCGGTGATGCCGAGCGTTCCGCCGCTCTGGAAGACCACGCCGAAGCCGCCGTCGGTGACGATGTCGAGGTCGGCGAAGCTGAAGGTGCCCGCCTGGCCGCTGTTGTCGACGAAAAGGCCGGAGCCGCCCATCGCCGTGGTCGTGCCGAGATCGACCGCGCCGGTGAAGGAGACCGAATGCGCGCCCGTTGCGTTGGAGGACGCGATGCCGCTGGCGCCGGCGCCGTTCGAGGCGACGCTGCCGGCATGGGTGAGGCTGCCGCCGGCGAGGCTCTGCAGGCTGACTGCCGTACCGCTCGTGTTGTTGATCGAGCTGGTCGCGTCGAAATTGTAGACCGCGTTGCCGCCGTCGATCGCCAGCGTGTTGCCACCCGCGATGTCGACATTCGTTGCCGTGACGGTGCCGGCGGCATTGTTGAAGCTGATGCCGCGCGCGGCGCTGCTGATCGAGATGTTTTCCAGCGTCGTCGTGCCGGTCACGTTGGTGAGCGTGATCGAGCCGTTTGCGCCCGAACCCGTCGAGGTGATGTTGCGCAGGGTGGAGTTGGAGGCGTTCAGCAGGACGTCGCCGGCATTGCCGGAGAAGGTGACGCCATTGATCGTCGTGTTGGTCGACGGCGTGATCTCGATGCCGCGCGTGGCGAAGTTGCGGATCGTGGATGTCTCGATTACGGTTCCGGTGGCGCCGGCACCGTTGTCGTTGATGCCGCGTCCGGCGGTGCCGTTGCCTTCCAGCGTCAGGCCGGAGATGCGGTTGCCGCTGGCGCCCAGCGTGATCACGTCGTTGCCGGCGGAGGTGGTCAGCGTCGCCGCTCCGTTCCCCGTCGGATCGTTGATGACGATGCCGGCCGCAGACAGCAGGAAGGTCGGAGGCGCGGTGATGTTGACCGCGACGGTCTGGCTGCCGCCGGCGCCGTCGCCGAAGCTGAGCAACTGCACGTCGTCGAGCAGGTTCAGCGTGTCGTTGGCATTGGTGGCGGCCGTGGTGATCACGTCCCCGTTATTGATCAGGACGATGATGTCGCCCGCGGCGATGGCCGCTTCGGCCGCTGCCAGGGTCATCGGGTTGGAGGCGTCTGAACCGGAGCCGTCGCCGCCGCCGACCGCACCGTCGGCATCCACGAAGTAGATCCGGCCGACGCTGAATCCGTTGCCCGGGCTGGTCGCGAACGCAACGTCCCGGAAATTGTAGGTGCCGGCGACCGGCGCGCTGGTCGCGTCGATGGCGACGGTGGCCGAAATCGTCGAGCCGGTGTCGGACGCATCCTCGCCGTCGCCATAGGTGAAATCGAGATCGGTGCTGCTATTGACGAAAATGCCGGTCTCGACGCCGGCGATGCTGGCATCGGCACCTCCAGCCACCGCATCGCCGAGTTGCACCGTGCCGCCACCGAGCGCTCCGCGCAGATCGACCGCAATCGTGCCCGCGGAGGAATTGCCGGTGACGTCGAAATCACCGGCTGTCACGGACGCGTTCAACGTGGCGCCGGTCATCTCGATGCCGGTGGAATCGGCAGAATTCAGCGCGATCTCGAGTTCGGAAAACGAGATATCGCCGGTGATCGTGCCGGAAATGTCGATGGCGGCGCTGCGTGCCTCGATCGACGGGACGGGCGTACCCGCCACGATCGGCGTGGCGTGGGGGTTGTTGATCACCGTCCGGCCGAAAGAGATCGCTCCGCTCGTGTCGGTGATGCGGATCGCATCCTCTACCGTGTCGGAGATAGTCGTCGTGCCCGTGACGGTGAACGCGCCGCTATTGTCGGCAAGGTTGATGCCGACCGTGGAGCCGCCGGTGGTGGTAGTTGCTCCCGGTGCCGATGCCACGGTCAGGGTGTTGAAGTTGAAGGCGCCTGAGGAGGCCATCACCGAGATGCCGGTGGTTGAGGTACGGGAATAGGTTCCGCCGAAGTCGATGAAGGCTTCCGGAGCGTTGATCGTGGTGGTGCCGGTGACCGTGAACGAGCCGGCGAACTGGTTTGCGGACAACTGGCTGGACAGCGTCAGGCTCGACAAGGTGATGTCGCCGTTTGCGACGCCGAAGCCTGTGCCGAGGCGGATCAGGCCGGCCGTGACCTCGCCATCGGCGATTCCGACGGTCAGGCCGGGATTGCCCGACCCCAGCGACAGCGCCTGGTTCACCGCGTTGATGTTGTAGTTGGTGAAGTCGATCCGACCGACATTCGCGCTGGCCGTGCTGTCGAAGAAAAGACCGTGATTGACGGCAAGGCCCGGCGCGCCGGCGGTAAAGGTCCCGCCGTTGACGGCCTGCAGGCCTGCGGTGGACAGGTCGGCATCGAACGTGACGCCCTGGAACATCATGCCGTTGGCGAACAGGTTCGGGTCGAAGGCCGTCGCGGAGCCCAGAAGCGTGTTGTCGGCGAAGTCGGTGACGGTGATCAGGCCGTTGTTGCCGATCAGGCGGACGCCGCTGTCTTCTGTCTGGAACGTCGAGTTGGAAATCGAGACGACGGCGCTGTCGTCGCCGCTGGTGGTGACGACAAGACCGTGCTCGCTGGGGGTTACTGTCGCGCCGGACGCTTCGTGGATGATGGTCAGATTGTCGATAGCAAGCGACAGCGAGCGGGTTGCGGTGCCATCGTTCTGGATGACGTCGAAGCTGTTGAAGCTCGATCCGCTGGCGACGGTGGAGAGCGTGCCGCCGTTGACGGCAAACGATCCGTCGAGATTCTGCAGAACCACCGAGGACATGTTGGAGTTGGTGGCATTCACCTCGTCCAGCGTGATGTCGACGGCCATGTTCGCGATATCGATCGCCGCCGCGTCGGTGATCGATATCGACCCGCCGTCAATTCGCAGAGTGCCGCCGTTCTGCGCTCGAATGCCGGTGAAAAGAGAGGACACGATATCAAGCCCGCCTGTGAAGGCGATGGTCGAGTTTGTCCCATTGTTGTTGATGTTGAGGTCGGAGCCGACGGTCAACATCGCACTGGTGCCGAGGGTTACTTGGCCACCAAAGGTCACGTCATTGGCGGCTGTCGCGCCCGTGATCGAGATACCGTAAGCGGAAGGGCCAATTGAAGTGATGTCACCCGAATAGCTGAAGTTGCCGCCCGCGCGATTCTGGAGCTGAACCGCGACGCCGGCAGTATTGTTGATCGAACTGTCGGCGTCGAAGCTGATCGCGGCGTTTCCGCCGAAGATATACAGGGAACTTAGTCCGTCGATGTCGACATCGGTTCCGGTAACGGTGCCGGACGTGTTCTCCAGATACAGGGCCGCGCCGTTCGTGTTGGAAATCGCCAGGTTCGTGAGCGTGATCGCGCCGGAGGCGCTGGTCAGGTCGATGCCGGCGGTCGAGGTGACGCCGCTGATGGTAACGCCGGCAATGCCGGAACCGGACACGGCATTGCCGGCCGAGCTGCCGACGATGATGTTGCGGATGGCATTGCCGTTGGCGAGCGCAAGCGTTGCGCCGCCGCCGCCGGAATTGGTCAGCGTTGCCGCGCCCAGTCCCGTCGGGTCGGTGACGGTGATGCCGCCGGCCGGCAGGTTGGTGCCGGTGATGTTCAGCGGGATGATGAAGCCGGATTCGGCAAAAGTCCGGCCGCCGCCGAACGTGTCGATGGTCTGGCCGTCGTCCAGCGTGAAGGTCAGGCCCGATGTATCGATGGCCGAACCGTCGTTGATCAGCACGAAATTGACCGTGCCGAGCGTCGAGGCCATCGCGATGGCGGTGGCGATCGAGGCGCGGTTGTCGGTCGAAGAGCCGTCGCCGGTGCCGGTTGCCGTCGCCGCGACATAGTAGTTGTTCGAGAGGCTGACGGCGAAGTTGAAGCCGCCGGTGAAGGCGGTCGACCCGAAGGCGTAGGTGCCGTCGCCCGCATTCACGCCGATGCCATCGAGGGCATAGTTGCTGCCCGAGATGCTGCCGCCGCCGAAGGTGAAGTTGGCGCTGGGAGCCGCACCTGCCGCGCCATTGGTGCCGAGCACGATACCGGTAGCGACATCGGAGATGGTGCCGCCATTGGTGATGGTGACCGTCCTGCCGTTCTGCGTGCCGGAAATGTCGATGCCGCGCGAACCGGCGGTACCGGTGCCGGTGACGTCGAGGCTCGACATGGTGAGCGTCGCATCGCCGCCGGCAAGGTTGAGGCCGGTACCTGCGTCGAGACCGGTGATGTCGACGTCGCCGAAACTGAAGCTGCCGCCGGTCGATCCGGACAGGTCGATGCCGTCGCCGCCCATTCCGGACAGTGTGGTGGTGCCGGTGACGGTGAAGCTGCTGCCCGCACCGAGCGCCAGTGCCAGCGCATCGCCGGTCGCCCCGCTGCTGGCGACGCTGGAGAATGTCGCGTCGGTGGCGATGCCGCCGATCGCGGCCGCGCTTCCGCCGGTTGCCGAGAGCGATCCGCCGGTGACCTGCAAGGAGCCGCCGCCGGTTGCCGACAGCGCATCGAAGCCGGCTGTGATGATGTCGAGCCCGCCGGTGAAGGCGATGGCCGAGGACTGGCCGTTGTTGTCGAGGCTCAGGCCGCTGCCGCCGCCGAGTGCGGTGGTGGCGCCGAGTGAGACCAGGCCGCCGAAGGTGACGTTGCTCGCCGCCGTGGCGCCGGCAATGGTGATGCCGGACGCGGTGCCGCCGTTCGAGGAGATCGAGCCGAAATGGCTGAAGCTGCCGCCGATACGACCGGTGATCTCCACCGCTGTCCCGCCGGTATTGGCGACCGAGCTGTCGGCGTCGAAGGTAATGGCGGCATTGCCGCCGGACACCGCGAGCGAGTTCACGCCGGCAATGTCGACATTGGTGCCCGTGACCGTGCCGGTGTTGCCCGCCAGGGAGAGGCCGGTGCCGCTGCCGTTGTTCACCGAGACATCGGTCAGGATGACGGAGCCGGACGTGTTTGCGAGCGAAATGCCGGCGGTCGAGTTGACGCCGCTGATGGTGACGCCGGCGATGCCGGAGCCGGAAATGGCGTTGCCGGCGGAGTTGCCGACCGTGATGTTGCGCACCGCGTTGCCGTTGGCGAGCGACAGGGTCGCGACACCGCCGGACGAGTTGGTCAGCGTCGCCGCGCCCAGGCCCGTCGGATCGGTGATGGTGACGCCGCCGGTCGGCAAGTTGTCGCCGGTGATGTTCAGCGGAATGAGGTAGCCGGCCTCGGTGAAGGTGCGCCCATTGCCGAACGTGTCGATGCTCTGGCCGTTGGCGAGCGTGAAGGTGAGGCCCGATGTGTCGATGGCCGAGCCGTCGTTGATCAGGATGAAGTTGACGGCGCCGAGGCTGCCCGCCTGCGCGATCGCGGTCGCGATCGAGGCGGCATTGCCGGTCGAGGAGCCGTCGCCCGTGCCGCTCGCGGACACGTAGAAGTTCTGCGTGCTGCTGATGTCAAAGTTGAAGGCTCCGGTGAAGGCCGTGGTGCCGAAACCGTAGCTGCCGGTGCCCGACAGGACGCCGATACCGTCCAGCGCGAACACGTTGCCGGCGATCGTGCCGCCGCCGAACGTGAAGATCGCGTCCGCCGCTGCACCTGCCGCACCGTTGGTGCCGAGCACGATGCCGGTATCGACGCCGGAAATGTTGCCGCCATTGGTGATGGTGACCGTCCGGCCGTTCTGGGTGCCGGAAATGTCGATGCCGCGCGAACCGGCGACATCGGTGCCGGTGACGTCCAGGCTCGCCATGGTGAGCGTGGCATCGCCGCCGGCAAGGTTGAGGCCGGTGCCGCCGCCAAGGCCGGTAACGTCGACATTGCCCGTAGTAATGGTGGCGCCGGTCGTGNGCCGCCGCCAAGGCCGGTAACGTCGACATTGCCCGTAGTAATGGTGGCGCCGGTCGTGCCGGAAAGATCGAAGCCGTCGCTGGATGCGCCCGCGCCGAGACCGTCGATCGTGGTTGTGCCGGTGAAGTTGAACGTGCCGCCGCCGGCGATGACGACGCCGTCGTCGCCGGTGTTGGCGGCCGTCAGGTTCGCGACATTGATGATCCCGCCATTATTGGCAAAGGACAGGGCATCCCCGGTTACGTTGGAGATGTTGATCGTCGAGAGATTCGTGGTGCCGGTGTTGTTGGCGATCGAGATGCCGTTGGTGCCGCCGTCGATGGTGATGCCCGACAGCGTTGCGGCTTCGTTGTTCAGGAAGATCGACGTGCCGGTGATGCCGCTGAAGGTGAGATTGCTCAGCGAGGCGTTGGTCGCACCGGTGATGCTGACGCCGTCTGTGGCGTTCTGGATCGACAGGTTCGACAGCGTCACGTTCGAGACGTTGTTGCCGCCGATCACTGTGGCGCCGCCCTGCAGGGTGAGCCCGCGGATGAGGACGTCGTCGGCCAGGGTCACGGTGGTGACGCCCGGGTCGCCATCGATGGTGCCGGCGGTGCCCGATGTCAGGAAGTTGGTGGTCAGCCCACTGGACAGGCGCACGGCGATGTTCTCGCCGCCGCCGACCAGGACCTGGCCGGACTGCATGGTGACGCCGGTCGTGGTGACCGTGCCGTCGTCGCCCAGCACGACGACGATGCCGTCGGTGCCGGCGCTGGTGATGGCTGCTGAAAGGCTCGTCGGATCGATGAAGCTGCCGCCGCCGCCGCCGGTCCGGTTGGCGTAGTAGATGCCGCCATAGACCCGGCCGGTGGTCGGGTTGACGACCGGAATGTTGGCCAGCGCAGACGAGCGGGCCCGCGTGGCGGAGCGGATGCCCTTGTCGCGGCGAATGCCTTCTGCCATGCGCTCGCGGATCGGCGACAGACGCGAGCGGGTCTCGTCGCCGTCCGCGGTCTGGCCGGCATAGAGCGGCATGCGGAAGCGCGCGGACGCGATCGCGTCGAGCTCGTCGTCCTTGTCGTAGACGAGTTCGGCTCCCAGCGTCAGGCGCGAGCCGGACAGGCCGAGAGCGTCGTTGATCTGGTATTCCAGGCCGAGACGGGCGCCGGTCTCCATCTTGTAGCCGCCGCGGTCGTAGACATAGCCGCCGACATAGGTGCGCAGTTTCTGGTTGTCGGAGAAGGGGGAATCGAAGAGGGCGCCGAGCTCGCCGGTCAAGCCGTAGAGGAGGCCTTCGGTCCGCTCGATCTGGGCACGCTGCTCCACCAGCTGGTTGTTGACGACGTTGACGCCGGTGGTCACGGTCCGGCTGTCGAGCACCTTTTTGCCGCCCAGCGGGATATGGGCGTTCAGGCGCAGATCGAAGATGGAGGTGAAGGCCTCGAGACCGACGGTGGCGCCGAGATGGTATTCATTGTTTTCGGTGCGAACGACATCGACGAAGGCGTTGGCGCCGATCACCAGGTTGTCGGACACCAGCTCGCGCGCGCCGAAACCGACCGACATGGAGCCGCGCGCGTTCTCGCCGTAGTCGAGGCGCAGGTCGAGGAAGACCAAGCTGTCGCCGTCCTGTCCGACGGGCATGAACCCTTCGAGGAAGGCAGCGGCTTCCGTTCCCGCCTGGGCGCCAAGTTCACCCCATGCTCCCCAGTAGCGCTCGACCTGTGAGGTTGCATCCTGGGCAGCGGCGGAGCCGGTACCTGCGATGAGAGCCGCCACGCAGGACGTGGACAGCAACTCGCGACCGGAAACCGCGCGGAAGCGGCCATGGGGGAAACGGTATGAAATGACACCCTCCCAAGGTGTGCATGAAGATATGCAAACAAATTCGGCACGCGCAAAAGTGGTAGCGTGCTGACACGTACTTTCACCAAGCTGCTGCCGCTTGCAATCGCCACGTGCATGAAAGAGGCGGTCTTGTAAGGAATCGTTAAGGCCTGTTGCCCCGATGTGACACTTGCAGTCATCGCCGTTACGGCTGCGTTATCGCCTGGACTTTGCTACCAAGGGTGCGCAGAGCCCAAATCGTCGCGTCTCGCCGAATTTGCCAGGAGAAGAGCTTGAGCCACGTGCTGATGCCTGAACCGCTGACCCGGGAGGCCTTTGCTCCCTTCGGCGATGTGGTCGAAGCCCGCCATGAGGCGAGCCACCTCATCAACGAGGGGCGCACCCGCAGGTTCCATGCACTCGCCGAGGCCGACCCCGGCCCCGAGGGCAAGCCGATCCTCTCGATCTTTCGGGGCACGCCGTGGCCCAGCCCCATCGCGATACGGATGCTGGAGCGCCATCCGCTCGGCAGCCAGGCTTTCGTTCCGATGCAGCAGCATGCGTGGCTGGTGGTTGTCGCAAGCCAGGCGCGCCCCGGCGATTGCCGCTGCTTTCTCGCGCGCGGCGACCAGGGTGTCCAGATCGCCCGCGGCGTCTGGCATCACCCGCTGCTGGTGCTTCAGCCCATGCAGGACTTTCTGGTCGTCGACCGCAGCGGGCCGGGCGTCAACCTCGAGGAAGTGTTCTTCCCCGAGGGTGAGAGCGTGGTGATCGCGCCGGTCTGAACCTGCAAGGGTCTCGCGATCAGAAGATCAGGCCGGGGAGGGTGGTCGCGATCTGCGGCAACAGCCAGACCAGGCCGATGCCGGCGATCTGCAACGCGATGAAGGGAATGACGCCCTGGTAGATCTGCCCGGTCGTCACTTCCGGAGGAGCCGCACCGCGCAGGTAGAAGAGCGAGAATCCGAAGGGCGGGGTCAGGAACGAGGTCTGCAGGTTGATCGCGATCAGGATCGACAGCCAGACCGGGTCGTGGCCCATCAGGATCAGCACCGGCGCCACCAGCGGCAGCAGGATCACCGAGATCTCGACGAAATCGAGGAAGAAGCCGAGCAGGAAGACCAGCGCCATGACGAAGAGCAGGGCAGCGTCCGGGCCGCCGGGCATGTTGGTCAGGAATTCCTCGATCCGGTGATCGCCGCCGAGCCCGCGGAAGACGAGAGAGAAGATGCTGGCGGTGATGATGGTGGCGAAGATCATCGTCGTCACGGACAGGGTCGAATTCATCACCGGCTTCAGCACGTCGGCGCGGAAGGTGCGAGCAAGCGCCTGCAGGATCGCGGCGGCCGAGACGATGACAAGCAGCGTTGCGAGAGCGCCGGCCGCCCAGTCGAGCGGGCCGACGTCGCTGCGTTGCAGGCGAACGGGATGGACCGAGATCAGCACTGCGAGCAGGGCGAGGCTCGCCGCGCCGGCGACCACCAGCTTGCGGTTGCCGTTGCCGAAGCGGGCGGAGGCCATCAGCAGCGCACCGATGGCGCCGACGGCCGCGGCCTCGCCCGGCGTCGCGATGCCGCCGAGGATCGAGCCGAGCACGGCGATGATGAGCAGCACCGGCGGCAGGATGGCCCCGGAAATCTCCCGCGCCGAGGGGCGCTCGCCCTCATGCTGCATGGCCGGGGCGGAGGCCGGCGACAACCAGGCCTTGACGAGCAGGTAGACGATGTAGATCGCGACCAGCATCAGGCCCGGCAGCAGGGCTGCTGCGAACACCTGGCCGACCGAGATGGTCTCGATGGTGAACTTGCCCTGCCGGAACTGCGCCTGCTGATAGGCGTTCGACATAACGTCGGAGAGAATGATCAGCAGGGTGGAGGGCGGAATGATCTGGCCGAGCGTGCCGGAGGTGCAGACGATGCCGGATGCCAGCCGCGCGTCGTAGCCGTTGCGCAGCATGGTCGGCAGCGCAATGAGGCCCATCGCCACGACGGTGGCGCCGACAATGCCGGTGGAGGCGGCAAGCAAGGCGCCGACCAGCACGACGGAGATGCCGAGGCCGCCGCGCAAAGTGCCGAACAGCCGGCCGGCGGTCTCCAGCAGGTCCTCGGCGATGCGGCTTTTTTCCAGCACCACGCCCATGAAGACGAAGAGTGGGATGGCGATCAGCACGTCGTTGGTCATCACGCCGAAGACGCGTTGGCCGAGCGCGCCGAGCAGGCTCATGTCGAACTGGCCGGTGAAATGGCCGAGAATGGCAAAGAGCGTTGCGATGCCCGCGAGGATGAAGGACACCGGATAGCCGATGAGGATCGCAATGATCAGCGCGGCGAACATCAGGAGGTCGAGCGGCAGCATCAGGCGCGGGTCCCATTGTCGGAAGCGGCGGTGGCATCCTGCGGCGCCAGAAGGCGCGAGATGTCACGCAGCAGGCAGGCGATACCTTGAACGGCCAGCAGCACGCAGAAGGCGGGCACCAGCGACTTGAGCAGGAAGGAGGCCGGAATGCCGCCGACCGAGATGGCGCCTTCCATGACGGACCAGGAATTGCGGACCGACGGCCAGGACCACCACAGGAGGATCGCCAGCGAGGGCAGCAGGAAGATCACGGCGCCCAGGGCGTCGATGGCTGCGCGGCCGCGCGTCCCGAGTTTCGCGTAGAAGATGTCGACGCGCACGTGGCCGTCGACGAGCAGCGTGTAGCCCGCGCCGAGCATGAACAGGGCGGCATGCATGTAGAGCACGCCCTCGTTCAGGAAAATGAAGCTGATGCCGTAGACGTAGCGCAGCACCACCACGCCGAACTGCAGCAACACCATGAAGAGCGCGAGCCAGCGCACCAGGGCGCCGACGGAGCGGTTGATCAGGTCGAGCCTGTCTGCAAGGCGGGCAAGCACGGGCCTTGTCCTCTCGTGCGGGCGATCAGGGAGGGGATCGCGAGCCGATGACCGGCCCGCGACCTTTGGGACAGCGGGTGCCGGGGTCCGGAACCGCTGCCCGGACCCTAGCAGGTTTTACCGAGGCCCGCTCAGTACTTGTAGTCCATCGCGCGGGCGTTCATCTGCCCGTTGTCGGCGTAGACCATGTAGTCGGCGACCGAGGCGCGATAGGCGAGGAAGCTCTCGACGATCCGGCGCACCAGCTCGTCGTCGTTCTCGCGCAGCTCGCCGATCACCTCGCCAGCAGCATTGCCCATGGCGACGATGACGTCGTCGGGCAGCTTCTTCACCTGCACGCCCTGTTCGGCGACGAGCTGCTGAAGGGCCATCGCATGCTTGGTCGTGTACTCGGTCCAGACCGGGTTGTAGAGCGACTCGCAAGCCAGCGCGACGGCCTGCTGCAGGTCTTCCGGCAGCGCGTCATAGGCGGCCTTGTTGACCGCGCATTCCTCGGCCGAGGACGGCTCGCCGACGCCCGGCCAGTAGTAGTTCTTGGCGACCTGCTGGAAGCCGAGGGCGGAATCGGACCAGGGACCGATGAACTCGCCCGCATCGAGCGCGCCCGACTGCAGCGCCTGGAACATGTCGCGCCCGCCCATCGCCTGCACGGCCATGCCGAGCTTGGCGCACATTTCCGAGGCGAGGCCGGTGGTGCGGAAGCGCAGGCCCTTGAGGTCGTCAACGGAGTTGATCTCGTTGCGGAACCAGCCGGCCCACTGTGGACCGGAGTTGCCGCACAGGAACGGCTTCAGACCGAAGCGGCCGTAGATCTCGTCGTAGAGCGCCTGGCCGCCGCCATGGGCGAGCCAGCCGAACTGCTCGTCCGCTCGCAGGCCGAACGGCTGCGAGCCGAACAGCAGGATGCCCTTGGACTTGGAACCCCAGTAGGCCGGAACCGCGTGATAAAGCTCGGCGGTGCCTTCCGCTACGGCGTCGAATACGCCATTGCCCGGCACCAACTCGCCGGCGGCATAGAGCTGCACCTCGATGCGGCCGCCCGACAGGGCGGTGATGCGGTCGGCGAGCATCTGCGCGGCAACGCCCGGTCCCGGCAGGTTCTTCGGCCAGGCGGTGACCATCTTCCAGCGCTTCACGTCCTGGGCGATGGCCGGGGCCGCGAGGGCTCCGGTGGCGGCGGTGGCGACGGCGCCGACACCGGCGGTCTTGAGGAAATCACGTCTCTTCATGGCAGCACAGTCCTCTGGTTGGTTTTCCTTCACAGCATCATGAGGCCTTTCCGGCCCTTTGAACGTCCCGCGGACCCGTTCCTCAGTTCCCGAGGATGGCGGGCAGGCGCAGGCCGTGTTCCCTGGCGCAGTCGAGCGCGATGTCGTAGCCGGCATCCGCGTGGCGCATCACGCCGGTCGCCGGATCGTTCCACAGCACCCGTTCGATGCGGCGGTCGGCATCTTCGCTGCCGTCGCAGCAGATCACCATGCCCGAATGCTGCGAGAAGCCCATGCCGACGCCGCCGCCATGGTGCAGGCTGACCCAGGTCGCCCCGCTTGCGCAATTCAGCAGCGCGTTGAGCAGCGGCCAGTCCGACACGGCGTCCGAGCCGTCCTGCATGGCCTCCGTCTCGCGGTTGGGCGAGGCGACGGAGCCGGAATCGAGATGGTCGCGGCCGATGACGATCGGCGCCTTGAGCTCGCCGTTGCGCACCATCTCGTTGAAGGCCAGGCCCAGCCGGTGGCGGTCGCCCAGGCCCACCCAGCAGATGCGCGCCGGCAGTCCCTGGAACGAGATGCGCTCGCGCGCCATGTCGAGCCAGCGGTGCAGATGCGTGTTGTCGGGCAGCAGTTCGCGCACCTTGGCGTCGGTCTTGTAGATGTCTTCCGGATCGCCCGACAGGGCGGCCCAGCGGAACGGGCCGACGCCGCGGCAGAACAGCGGGCGGATATAGGCGGGCACGAAACCGGGGAAGGCGAAGGCGTTTTCCAGCCCTTCCTCCAGCGCGACCTGGCGGATGTTGTTGCCGTAGTCGAGCGTCGGAACGCCCATGTTCCAGAAGTCGACCATGGCAGCGACATGCTCGCGCATGGAGGCGCGCGCGGCCTTCTCCACCGCCTTCGGATCGCTCTCGCGCTTGGCCGCCCATTCGGCCATGGTCCAGCCCTTCGGCAGGTAGCCGTTGATCGGATCGTGGGCCGAGGTCTGGTCGGTGACGATGTCCGGCTTCACCCCGCGCCGCACCAGTTCGGGGAAGATCTCCGCCGCATTGCCGAGCAGGCCGACGGACTTGGCTTCGCCCGCCTTCGTCCAGCGCTCGATCATCTCCAGCGCCTCGTCCAGCGTTTCCGCCTTCTCGTCGACATAGCGGGTGCGCAGGCGGAAATCGATGGATTCCGGATTGCACTCCACCGCAAGGCAGCAGGCGCCGGCCATCACCGCGGCGAGCGGCTGGGCGCCGCCCATGCCGCCGAGGCCGCCGGTGAGGATCCACTTGCCCTTGAGCGACCCGCCATAGTGCTGGCGGCCGGCCTCGACGAAGGTCTCGTAGGTGCCCTGCACGATGCCCTGGCTGCCGATATAGATCCACGAGCCGGCGGTCATCTGGCCGTACATCATCAGCCCGGCCTTATCGAGCTTGTTGAAGTGGTCCCAGTTGGCCCAGTGCGGGACGAGGTTTGAATTGGCGATCAGCACCCGCGGCGCGTCCTTGTGGGTGCGGAAGACGCCGACCGGCTTGCCCGACTGGACGACCAGCGTCTCGTTTTCCTCGAGGTCGCGGAGGGTGGCGACGATACGGTCGAAATCGTCCCAGGTGCGCGCCGCCCGGCCGATGCCGCCATAGACGACGAGCTCGTTCGGCTTTTCCGCGACGTCGGGATCGAGATTGTTCATGAGCATCCGCAAGGGAGCTTCGGTCAGCCAGGACTTCGCGGTGATCTCGGTGCCGGTGGCCGCCCGCACGGTGCGGGTGTTGTGGCGCGGGTTGGTCATGTGTTTCCTCCAGAGACAAGCGACCCGTCGAGCGCGAGGCGTTCCAGACGGGTGAGAAGGGTCTTGAGATGGATGCGAAGGGCGCTCGCCTTCGCCTCGTCATAGGCGAAGGGTGCGCTTTCGCTTGCCAGATGGGTCGACTGGGCGAGCTCCATCTGGATGGCGTGGACATTGTCCGCAGGCCGGCCGTAGTGGCGGGTGGTCCAGCCGCCCTTGAAACGGCCGTTGAGGACGCTGGAATAGCCCTGCGCCCCGCCACAGACCTCGACGGCGGCCTGCTCGATCAGGGGGTGGCAGGTTGCACCGCCATTCGTGCCGATGTTGAAGTCCGGCAGCGTGCCCTCGAACAGGAAGGGGATGTGCGAGCGGATCGAGTGGCAGTCGTAAAGGATGGCGACGCCGTGGATCGCCTTCACCCGCTGGATCTCGGCCGCAAGCGCTGCGTGATAGGGCGCGTGGAAGGCCTCGCGCCGGGCAGCCAAGTCGGCTTCGGTCGGGGCCTCGCCGTCCTTCCAGATCGGAACGCCGTCGAAATCCGTCTCCGGCACGAGGCCGGTGGTGTTCTGGCCCGGATAAAGGCTCGCGCCGGCAGGGTCCCGGTTGGCGTCGACCACGTATCGATGGAAGGTCGCGCGGACCGTGGTGGCATCGTCCAGCAGGCCGTCATAGAGCAGGTGGATGTGCCAGTCCGTGTCGGCGAGCTCCAGCCCGCGTGCATTGAGCCTTGCTGAGATCTCCTCCGGCACATGAGTGCCCGTGTGGGGCAGGCCGAGGACGATCGGGCTCGTACCTTTGCGGATCTCGACGGGCGTCATGCGGCCTCTCCCAGCGACAGCAGGGCCGTTTCGCTCGCCGCCGCGACGACCTCGCGGCTGGCGACGAGGTGGGCTGCGACCTGAAGGTCGGGCGCCATGTAGCGGTCGGCCTCCAGCGGGGGCACATACTGGCGCAGCCGGGCGACGGCGGCGGCCAGCGGCGCGCTGGTGGCGAGCGGGGCACGGTGCTCGATGCCTTCGGCCGCGCATAGCATCTCGACGCCGAGGATGACGGCGAGATTGGCGTTCATCCGCTCCAGCCGCCGTGCGCCATGGGCGGCCATCGAGACATGGTCTTCCTGGTTGGCGCTGGTCGGGGTGGAATCGATGGAGCAGGGATGTGCGAGGTGCTTGTTCTCGCTCATCAAGGCTGCCGTCGTTACCTCGGCGATCATCATGCCGGAGTTGAGGCCGGGATCGCGGGCAAGGAAGGGCGGCAGGTCGAAGGACAGCGTCGGATCGACCATCAGCGCCACCCGGCGCTGGGCGATGGCGCCGAGTTCGGCAATCGCCAGCGCGATCTGGTCGGCGGCGAAGGCGACCGGCTCGGCGTGGAAGTTGCCGCCGGAGACGATGCGCCCCTCGTCGATCAGCACCAGCGGGTTGTCGGTCGCCGCATTCGCCTCGATCTCCAGCGTGCGGCCGGCCATGCGCAGAAGGTCGACGCAAGCGCCGGCGACCTGCGGCTGGCAGCGGATGCAATAGGGGTCCTGCACGCGGCTGTCGCCGGTGCGGTGGCTCTCGCGGATCTGCGAGCCTTCCATCAGGGCGCGCATGGCGCTCGCGACCTCGATCTGGCCGCGATGGCCGCGAAGCGCGTGGATTTCCGGCAGCAGCGGGGCGGTCGAGCCCATGATCGCGTCGGTGGACAGGCTCGCGGTGAGCAGCGTCGCTTCCGCCAGCCGCCAGGCTGCGAACAGGCCCGTGAGCGCGCAGGCGGTGGAGAACTGGGTGCCGTTGATGAGGCCGAGACCTTCCTTCGGGCCGAGCACGACCGGCGTGAGCCCCGCCTTGTCCAGCGCGGCGCGGCCGGGCATGCGCGTGCCCTGATACTCCGCCTCGCCTTCGCCGATCAGCACGGCGGTCATGTGAGCGAGCGGGGCAAGGTCGCCGGAGGCGCCGACCGACCCTTGCGAGGGAACGCAAGGGGTGATGCCGCCGGCGAGGCAGTCCTCGATGAGCTTCAGCACCTGGAAGCGCACACCCGAGGCGCCGCGTCCGAGCGACAGCAGCTTCAGCACCATCATCAGCCGTGTGGTCGCGCCGTCCAGCAACTCGCCGACGCCGCAGCAGTGGGAGAGGATCAGGTTGCGCTGGAGCGTCGCCGTATCGCTGCTCGCGATCTTGACGCTGGCGAGCTTGCCGAAGCCGGTGTTGACGCCGTAGACGGCTTCCTCGCCCATGGCGGCCGCAGCGACCCGCTCGGCCGCGCGCTCGATGGCAGGCTGCGCGGCACGGTCGATGCGGGCGGCGAGGTCTTCGCGATAGATGCGTTCGAGCTGGGCGAGCGTGACGCTGCCCGGCGTGAGGGTCATGACGCTCATTGTGCGCCTCCGAAAATGCGTTCGTGCAGCGGGTTGAAGCCGATGCGGTAGGTCAGCTCGGCCGGCTCCGCGACATCCCAAACGGCAAGGTCGGCACGCTTGCCGGCCTCGACGGTGCCGATCTCGCCAGCAAGGCCGAGCGCCCGTGCCGCCTCGCGGGTCGTACCGGCAAGGCACTCTTCCGGCGTGAGGCGGAATAGGGTCGCGCCCATGTTCATGGCAAGCAGCAGCGAGGTCAGCGGCGAGGACCCGGGATTGCAGTCGGTGGCAAGGGCGATCGGCACGCCGGCTGCGCGCAAGGCGGCGACGGGAGGCGCCTGCGTCTCCCGCAGCGTGAAGAAGGCGCCGGGCAGCAGCACGGCGACGGTGCCGGAGGTCGCCATCGCATCGACGCCGTCCTGCCCGAGATATTCGAGGTGATCAGCCGACAGGGCGCCGTATTGTGCGGCGAGCTTGGCTCCGCCCAGATCGGACAGCTGTTCGGCATGCAGTTTGATCGGGAGGCCGAGCGCTTTTGCGCGGTCGAAGACCTGCGCCATCTCTGCCGGGGAAAAGGCGATGCCTTCGCAGAAGCCGTCGACGGCGTCGACAAGACCCGCCGCATGCGCCGCCTTGAGGCCCGGCAGCGCAACCTCGTCGAGATAGGCCTGCGAGCGGCCCTTGTATTCGGCCGGCACCGCATGGGCGGCGAGCCAGGACGTGACGACGCGCACGCCGCGTTCCCGCCCCAGGCGCCGGGCGGCTGCGAGCATGCGCATCTCGTCGGCAATCGTCAGGCCGTAGCCCGACTTGATCTCGATGGTGGTGACGCCTTCGCCGATCAGCGTGTCGAGCCGGGGCAGGGCGGAAGCGACGAGATCGTTCTCGCTCGCTGCACGCGTCGCCGCGACGGTGGAGACGATGCCGCCGCCGGCGCGGGCGATCTCCTCGTAGCTTGCGCCCTCGAGGCGAAGCTCGAACTCGCGGGCCCGGTTGCCGCCATGGACGATATGGGTGTGACAGTCGACGAGGCCGGGAGTGACGAGGCGCCCGTCCAAGGACCGGGACGACCAGGACGCAAATTTTGCGGGCAGATCGGCGGCGCTGCCGCACCAGGCGATGCGGCCGTCGGAACCGATTGCGACAGCGCCGTTCTCGACGAGGCCATAGGGGACGGTGCCCGCGACCATGGTCGCAAGACGCAGGGCGGTCAGGACCTCGCCGGCGGCGGATCCGGGCGCAGTTTCTGGCATGACCCCTCCCAGGGATGCCGGTCGAAAGCTCTTCCGGCGGGCCGCAATATGTGTTTGTTTAATTACGATATGTATGTACATAATTGTCAATCGCAAAAATGAGGCGGACGGAATGCGGATCTTTGCGGAGACGGCCTTGCTGGCCACGGGGTGGACGCGCGACGTGGTGGTGGACATCGCTGCGGACGGGCGGATCGGCGAGGTATTGCAAGGCGTTGGACGATCTGAGGCTGCAGCGGAACGCGCGGTCGGAATCCTGCTGCCGGCACCGGCCAACCTGCACAGCCACGCTTTCCAGCGGGCGATGGCGGGCCTGAGCGAATTCCGCGGCACCGCCGAGCACGACACGTTCTGGACCTGGCGCGAGATCATGTACCGCTTCCTCGGCGCCTTCACGCCGGAGACGGTGGAGGCCGTGGCCGCCTTCGTACAGATGGAAATGCTGGAGGCCGGCTATGCCGCCTCCGCCGAGTTCCACTACGTGCACAACCAGGCGGACGGCACGCCCTATGATGACCGGGCGGAGCTGTCCCGCCGCATCGCGGCCGCCTCGCAGACCTCCGGCATCGGCTTGACGCTGCTGCCGGTCTATTACACGACCGGCGGGCTCGACCGCCGTCCGCTGGCCGGCGGCCAGCGACGCTTCGGCTCCGATCTCGACGGCTTTGCGCGGATCGTCGAGGGGGTGGAGGATGCGGTGAAGGCGCTTTCCGCCGACGCGCGGCTCGGCATCGCGCCGCATTCGCTGCGCGCGGTGCCGGCGGAGGACCTTGCGAAGGTCGCAGGTTTGCGCCCCGCCGATCCCCTGCACATGCACATTGCCGAGCAGACCGGCGAGGTGGAGGAGGTGCTGGCCGCCCTTGGCCGTCGCCCGGTCGAATGGTTGTTCGACACGCACGCGGTCGACGAGCGCTGGTGCCTGATCCATTGCACCCATCTGACCGATGGCGAGCGCAAGGCGATTGCGACGAGCGGCGCGGTCGCGGGTCTGTGCCCGATCACCGAATCGAGCCTCGGCGACGGCATCTTCGACGGCGCGCGCTATCTGGCCGAAGGCGGGACGCTGGGCATCGGCTCGGATTCCAACATCCGCATCGCGCTGTCGGAAGAGTTGCGCACGCTGGAATATTCCCAGCGCCTGCGCGACCGGCACCGCGCGGTGTTGGCGACGAGCGAGCGCTCTTGCGGTCGCCGGCTCTACGACGAGGCGCTGAAAGGCGGAGCGCGGGCGCTCGGTCGCGACAGCGGTGCGATCCGCACGGGGGCATGGGCCGATCTTGTCGCCCTCGACGCAGCCTCGCTGCATCTTGAAGGGCTCGCCGGCGACACGCTGCTCGATGCATGGATTTTCGCCGGCGACGATAGGTTGGTGCGTGACGTGTGGGCAGCCGGGCGCCATATGGTGCGTGACGGCAGCCATGTCGACCGCGCGCGGATCGAGGCCGGCTACCGCAACGCGATGCAGACCCTGAAGCGGAGCATGTGATGTCACCACCCGTCGTGCCTGCTAAGGACGGCGATCCGGTGCCGGCCGGCATCCGGGTGCCGAATTCCTTTCGGGCGATCAAGGCGGAAATCCTCAAGCGCATCAGCGAGCGGGTCTGGCTGCCCGGCGAGCTGATCCCGGGCGAGGAGGATCTGGCGCGCGAATTCGGCTGCGCCCGCGTCACCGTCAACCGGGCGCTTAGGGAGCTTGCCGAGATAGGCTTGGTGGAGCGCAAGCGCCGCGCCGGCACCCGCATCGCCGAACATCCCTTGCGCGAGGCGCGGCTGGAGATCCCGGTGGTGCGCAGCGAGGTCGAGGCGCGCGGCGCCCAATATCGCTTCTCGATCCTCAGCCGCGAGCGGCTGGAGGCGCCGGAGGGAATACGGGCCCGGCTCGACCTGGCCGCCGGCACGCCGATGCTGCATGTGCGCTGCCTGCATTTCGCCGACAACCGGCCGTGGCAATACGAGGACCGCTGGATCCACATCGCCGCCGTTCCGGAGATCGCCGACGAGCCGTTCGAACGCATGAGCCCGAACGAGTGGCTGGTGAAGTTCGCTCCTTTTTCGGAAATGGAGATCGGCCTCAGCGCCGCCGCAGCCAGCCGCGAGGAAGCGACGTTACTGGCCATCGAACCCGGCGCGCCGGTCTTCTTGTTCGAGCGCACCACCTGGCTGATCGACCAGCCGATCACCCATGTGCGCATGCTGCATCCCCAGTCCTACCGGATGGTCTCGCGCTTCTGAGAGGCGTATCGGCGATTGATCGGCGGCCCGTTGACGGGCATAATCGTTTACATAATAAACGATCTGGATGCGGTCCGCCGGGAGGAGCCGGGGTGGTCGCGTCCGCATGGGCTTGGCCCGGACCGGCGGCAGCCGGCAGGGCAGACGACGGTCGGCGCGATGCGCCGGGGCCGTGCGAGGTAAACTGGGAGGATACCGAATGCTTCGACTGAAAACGCTCGCCGTTGCCGCGACGGCGCTGGCCTGTGCCGGCATTTCTCCGGCGCTGGCGCAGGACGTGACCCTGCGCGTGCACCATTTCCTGCCGGCTCCGGCGCCGGTTCCGAAGAATTTCATCACGCCCTGGGCCGAGAAGGTGATGGCCGAGTCCAACGGCCGTATCAAGGTCGAGGTCTTCCCGGCGATGCAACTCGGTGGCACGCCGCCTTCGCTCTACGATCAGGCGCGCGACGGCGTCGTCGACATCGTCTGGACCCTGCCGGGCTACACGCCGGGCCGCTTCCCGGGCACCGAGGCTTTCGAGCTGCCCTTCATGGCCGGCAAGGCCGAGCCGACCAGTCAGGCGTTCTGGGACTTCTACGAGAAGTATCTGAAGGACGAATTCAAGGACGTTCATCCGATCGCGGTGCATGTGCACGGCCCCGGCCTGCTGCATGTCAAGGGCGAGGGCGTGACCAAGCTGGAGGACATGAACGGTCTCAAGCTGCGCGGTCCGACCCGCCAGACCAACGCGCTGCTCGGCGCGCTCGGCGCGACCCCGGTCGGCATGCCGGTTCCGGCCATGCCCGAAGCGCTGTCCAAGGGCGTGATCGACGGCACCGTCGTGCCGTGGGAAGTCACCACGCCGCTGAAGGTCGCCGAACTCGTCAACAGCCATACCGATTTCGAGGGCTCGCGCGGGCTCTACACCGCGACCTTCGTCTTCGCCATGAACAAGGCGAAGTATGACAGCCTGCCGGCGGACCTGAAGGCGATCATCGACGCCAACAGCGGCCGCGAAGTGTCCAAGTGGGTCGGCCGTGTCATGGACGAGGGCGACCTGCCGGGCATTGCCGCTGCCGAGAAGGCCGGCAACACGATGCGCAAGCTGCCGCCGGAAGAGGTCGATCGCTGGAAGGCTGCGGCCGAGCCGGTCGTCGCTGCCTGGGTCGAGGAAGTCTCGGGCAAGGGCTATGACGGCGCTGCAATGGTCGAGGACGCCCGTGCGCTGATCACCCAATACGCTGGCGAGTAACCGGCTGTCCCCGCCGGCCGTTCGCGGCCGGCGGGGCTTTTTTTCGGCGCAAGGATTTCCACCATGACCGTTCTCGTTGCCGGCGCTGGCATCGCCGGCCTGACGCTCGCCCTCAGCCTGCATCGGATCGGCGTGCCCGTCCGTGTCTTCGAGGCGGTGCGGGAGATCCGCCCGCTCGGCGTCGGCATCAACCTTCAGCCGCATGCGGTGCGCGAACTCGACGAGCTCGGCCTGCTCGACCGGCTCGATGCCATCGGGCTCAGGACGCAGGAAGTGGCCTATTTTTCCAGCCACGGCCAGCCGATCTGGTCGGAGCCGCGCGGACGTTCCGCCGGCTACGACTGGCCGCAATTTTCCATCCATCGCGGCCGTCTGCAGATGATGCTGCTCGACGCGGTGCGCGAGCGGCTGGGCCCCGACGCGGTGACCTGCGGCGTTTCCGTTGCCGCATGGCGCGAGAGCGAGGGCGGTGTCGAGATCGATCTCGTCGACCGGGAGACCGGCGCGCAGGCGGGCAGCGCCAGGGGCGCCGTCTACATCGCTGCCGACGGCATTCACTCGACAGCCCGTGCGGGGCTTTATCCGGACGAGGGCCTGCCCGTATGGGGCGGCATCGTCATGTGGCGCGGCGTCACCCGCGCCTCGCATTTTCTCACCCGTCGCTCGATGGCGATGACCGGCTGCAAACCGCGGAAGTTCGTCTGCTATCCGATCGAGGACATCACGCTCGACGACGGCAGGCCCGGTGCGGTGATCAACTGGATCGCCGATCTCAGGATGCCGGCGGATCACATCTGGCGGCGCGAGGACTGGAACCGGCCGGGCAATCCGGACGACTTCCTGCCGCGGTTCGACACCTGGCGGTTCGACTGGCTCGACATCCCCGCGCTCATCCGCAATGCCGAGCACATCTTCGAATATCCGATGGTCGACCGGGACCCGCTGCCGCGCTGGACCCATGGGCCGATGACGCTGATGGGCGATGCCGCGCATCCGATGTATCCCATCGGCTCGAACGGGGCGAGCCAGGCGATTCTCGACGCCCGCGTGCTGACCCGCGAGATCCTGCGTCATGGCGCGGTGCCTGCAGCGCTTGCCGCCTATGAGGAGGAGCGGCGTCCGGCCACGGCGCGCATCGTGCTCGCCAACCGCGCCGACGGCCCCGACAAGGTGCTCGATGTGGTCGAGGAGCGAGCCCCGGACGGGTTCGGGCGGATCGAGGACGTGCTTTCGCGCGAAGAGCTGCTGGAAACGGCGGCCGGTTACAAGCGGATCGCCGGCTTCGACGTGGAGGCCTTGAACCAACGCCCGCCGATCGTCCCGGCTGCGTGACCATGAGCGCGCGCGCAGGCCCGGGCGAAGACCCGTCGGTCGCGTCCCTCGACTACGGCCTTCTCAACGAGTTGGTCGGCCACCTCCTGCGCCATGCCTTCCTACGCGGTCATCAGGTCTTCGGCGATGTCTTTGCCGGCGAAGCCTTGACGCCGCTCCAGTTCATGGTCCTGGAACTGGTCGACCGCAATCCGGGCATCACCCATCGCGATGTCGCGGCCGCCATGTCCAGCGCACCTTCGGTGCTGACGACGGCACTCAAGCCGCTCGTCACGGCCCGGATGCTGGAACAGGTTCGCGTTGCAGGTGACGGTCGCCGCGTCGCGTACCGCCTGACCCGCGAAGGGCGGGAGCGGTTCCGCGCGGTACGACCGCGGATCGCCGAGGCGGAGAGGCGTCTGCTTGGCGATCTGGATGACGCCGAAGCGGAGGCCCTGCGAGGATTTTTGCGCCGGATTACCGGACGGTTTTCCGGGTAAGGGAAAACCCGGATAGGGATCCGTTAAGGTCTTTCAAGGATAATGCAACTGGTTGCAGGTATGGGCGCCGCAGGGGCCTCGTGTCTGGATCAGTTCCATTGTGCGTGCGATCCGCCGGAGGATGGCCGACACGTCCTTCATGGTGGGCCGTTCGTGCTCGATGTCATCGCCTGCATCACGATAGATCACAATCCGGCGCTGGTCGCGCTGGCGGCTGGCATGTGCGTGGTCGGTGCGTGGATCAGCTTTCGCCTGTTTCAGCGCGCCCGCGACACCGAAGGCTGGACGCGTGCGGGTTGGCTCTTTCTCAATGGCATGGCCACCGGCTCCTCGATCTGGTGCACGCATTTCATCGCGATGCTCGCCTATGAAACGCAGGCGGAGGTCTACTTCAACGCGACGCTGACGATCCTCTCGCTGTTTCTCGCCATTGTCGGTTCGGCGCTCGGTTTCGCTCTGGCGTGCAGCGGGCTGTTCCGCTTCGCGCCCGAGGCCGGCGGCATCGTCATCGGGGCATCGGTCGCCTCTATGCACTACCTCGGCATGGCCGGATACCGGGTCGAAGGCATCATCAACTGGAACCCGGACTATGTGGTCGCCTCGGTGATCGCGAGCCTCGTGTTCGGGGCGTTGGCACTCAACCGCTTCATGCGCCCGACCACCCGCTGGTGTCGGCATGGCGCCACGACGGCGTTGGTCCTTGGCATCGTGCTCCTGCATTTCACCGGCATGACGGCGATGAGCGTGACGCCGCTGCGCCCGGTTTTCGCGCCGAACGTCGACCAGTTTTGGGCGCTTGCCCTTGCGGTTGCCGGCGTCGGATCCATGGTGATCGGCATGGGTGTCGTCACGGCCCTGCTGGACCTGAAGACCCGCACCACGGCCGATGCCGACCTGCAGCGCATTTCCGATTTCGATCCGCTGACCGGTCTGGGCAACAGGTCGCTGTTCTCCCGCCGCCTCGACGAGGAATGCGTGTGGGCCGACAGCAACGACAGCCGCCTGTGCCTGGTGCTGGTCAATCTCGACGATTTCCGTGCGATCAACGACCTGCGCGGCCATACGGCCGGCGATGCCCTGTTGGCGGCACTCGGCGCCCGCATCCAGAACGGGCTGAAGGATGGTGAAGTCGCTATGCGCATCGGCGGTGACGAATTTGCGGTGATGCGCCGTCTGTCTGTGTCCGAAAAGGTCGATGGGTTCCTGGAGCGGTTGGACGCCCTGTTCCGCCGTCCGCTGAAGGCATCCGGCATGGTGCTGCCCTGCGCCTCCGGCATGGGCGTTGCGATCTATCCCGACAATGGACTGTCCGCCTCCGATCTGCTGGCCAATGCCGGGCTTGCGCTCGCGCGCGCCAAGATCGACACCATCGAGCGCACCTGTTTTTGCGACAGCGTTATGGACCAGGCCGAACGTCGCCGCCGCGAGCTCTCGGTGGCCCTGCGCGGCGCGGTCGAGCGGGGCGAGTTCTCCCTCTTCTTCCAGCCGCAGATGGATCTGGAGACCGGTGCGTTTTCCGGTGCCGAGGCCCTGGTGCGCTGGACGCATCCCGAATACGGCTCGGTGTCGCCGGCGGTGTTCATCCCGATCGCTGAGGAAAACGGGCAGATCATCCCGATTGGCGACTGGGTGCTGGAACAGTCCTGCCGCCAGGCCGTGACCTGGGCCAGGCCGGTGAAGGTGGCGGTCAATCTCTCCGCCATCCAACTGCGCCAACGCGGCCTGCCGGAGCGAATCGGCGAGGTCCTGCGCGAGACAGGGCTCGATCCGGCCCGGCTGGAGATCGAGGTTACCGAATCCTCGTTCATGGCGGATCTCGATCTCAGCCTGCAGATGCTGCGGGAGATCCAGGCGCTTGGCGTCTCGGTTGCCCTCGACGATTTCGGCACGGGCTATTCGGCTCTCGCCAGCCTGCGGATCTATCCCTTCAACCGGATCAAGCTGGACCGCGGTTTCACCTCCGATCTTGCGGTATCCGACGAAGCGCGCGCCATCGTGCATTCGGTGCTCATGCTGGGCCAGTCGCTCGGCACGCCGGTGCTTGCCGAGGGCGTGGAGACGGACGAGCAGCTTGCGTTCCTGCGTGCTGCCGGCTGCCGCGCGATCCAGGGCTTTCTCTATTCGCGCCCCGTTCCGGCCGGCGATCTGCAGCGCCTGATGCTCGCCCCGCCCGCTCCGGGCCTTCTGGGGGCGGCCCGCCGCGTCGCTCCTGCCAGTTTGCCTCGGGTTGCAAACGGCTGAGTACGCGCGCTCTTCTGCGGGACGAACATTCCTGTTTTACAAGCAAGAATCCGCTCAGGCCCTCGCTAGACTGCGGCTCGATTTAGTTTAGAACTCTTCTAATATATTGATTTTATTGGAATATTATCTTGACTGCAAAACTCATAATAGCGTTAGTTCAGCCGTGCCCGGCCAGCCAGGCCCTTTGATGTCGGGGCCTTTACCCCCGGTGATTGGAGGCTGACGTGACTGGAGGATTGCAAGACCATCGTTCGCCCGCTTCTGCGCCCGGCGACGAGGTCGAGACGCTTGTTGTCGAGGGGCTGCGGCGCTGGCTCGCCGGATATCGGACAGGCAGCATCGAATGTTGGGAAATGGCCTGGACGCTCTATGCGGGGCGGCTGGGCATCAACCGGGCGCGCCATGCGGTCACCGGATTGTCCTGTTTCGCCCGGGCGCTCAACGGCTGGGCCAAGTGCGGCCTGTCCCTTCTCCCTTACGACTGCCCGCATCGCTGCGCCCACGAATGCCTTGCAGTCGCGTTGGTGGCGTCCTGGCAGCGCGGCGACCGGGAGGCAGCTGCGAACATCGCCGAGGAGCTGGTGATCTCCGGCGGATTGCCTTTCACCCTGGAGGCGGCAGCGAATTTTGCCGACACGCTCCGCCGCCTAGATCTGGTCCTGCCGGATCCCGCCTGCCTTGCCTGCCGCGGGCCCGTGCCGTTGGCAACGCACGGGGCAACCGAGACGCGGCACTGACCTCTGCCGCATGTCGGCTCGCAAATAACTCGAATGGAAGGATCGCCTAAGATGAAGAAAACCCTGTGGCTGGCGACGATGCTTGCAGGCATTGCCCTGCTGCCGGCTGGCCTGGCACGGGCGGCGGACGCCGCCGCCGTACTCGACACCTATGGTGACATTGCTGAGGCCGCCTATGCCGAATCCGTGGCAACTGCCGAGGACCTGTCCGCAGCCGTCGATGCGCTGATCGCCAAGCCGTCCGACGAGACGCTGGCCGCCGCCCGCAAGGCGTGGCTTGCCGCTCGCCGGCCTTACCAGCAGACCGAGGTCTATCGTTTCGGCAATGCGATCGTCGACGACTGGGAAGGCAAGGTGAACGCCTGGCCGCTGGACGAGGGTCTCATCGACTATGTCGACGCCGGTTACGGCAGCGACAATCCGGAGAACGCCTTCTACACCGCCAATGTCATCGCCAACCCGAAGATCACCGCGGGCGGCCGCGAGATCGACGCGACCGAGATCACTCCGGCGCTTCTGTCGGAAGAGCTGCAGGAAGCCGGCGAGATCGAGGCCAATGTGGCGACCGGCTACCATGCGGTCGAGTTTTTGCTCTGGGGACAGGACCTGAACGGCACGGACAAGGGCGCGGGCAACCGTCCGGCGACCGACTTCGACACGGCCAACTGCACCGGCGGCAATTGCGAGCGTCGCGCCGCCTATCTGAAGGCTGCGACCGAACTGCTGCTGTCCGATCTCAAGGAAATGGCCGATGCCTGGAAAGACGGCGGGGCCGCCCGCGCCGAGCTCGCGGAGAAGGGCGAGGCCGGTGGTCTTGCCACGATCCTGACCGGCATGGGCTCGTTGTCCTACGGCGAGCTGGCAGGCGAGCGCATGAAGCTCGGCCTCATGCTGCACGATCCGGAGGAAGAGCACGACTGCTTCTCCGACAACACTCACATGTCGCACTACGACGACGTGATGGGCATCCGCAACGTGTGGTTCGGCCGCTATGAGGGCTTTGCCGGCAAGTCGGTCGAAGGCGCCTCGCTGCGCGATCTGGTCGCTGCCAAGGATGCGGCCGTTGCCGAGGAAGTCACGGCCAAGGTCGACGCGACGCTGGCGGCCTTCGAGGCGCTGCGCAAGCGTGCCGAGACGGTCGAGGCCTACGATCAGATGATCGGCGAGGGCAACGAGGAGGGCAATGCGGTGGTGCAGGCCGCCGTGGATTCGCTCATCGATCAGACCCGGTCCATCGAGCGCGCCGTCGCGACGCTCGGCCTCGACGAGATTGCCTTCGAGGGCTCCGACAGCCTCGACAATCCGGGCGCAGTCTTCCAGTAAGCGCGAGGCAGAAGAACCAGCCGCGGCGGGGGACACGGGTCCGCCGCGGCTTCCACCCATGTGCCGGCGGCCGGGGCGCCGGGCACTCAGGCAATGCGAATGTTCCATGCCGTCAGCCTATCTGAATGCCGCCGCCAGCCTGTGTGTGGCTGCGAGCCTTTCCTTGCCCGCCGCTGCTGGCGAAGCTGCACTTCCTCATCGGGACGACCTCAGCCCGCGCGACCGCGCAAGAGTCGCAAGGGTCATCGCCGACCCGGCCGATTTCTCTGCTGCCGAGGCCTTCGAGGCGATGCCCGGCGGAGCTGCGACCTACATCAAGCGCATCAACGTCAACGCGTTCTCTTTCCCCTCCGCCAACATCTCATTCGAGGACCAGCAGCGCTTCGCGCTCGGCAACGGCCTGTTCCGCAAGCTGTGGGTGTCCTCACCATCCTCCACCAATGCGTCCGACGGGCTCGGTCCCCTGTTCAATGCCCGCTCCTGCCAGGGCTGCCATCTGAAGGACGGGCGCGGCCACCCGCCGCGCGAAGGCGAGGAGCCGGTCGCCTTGTTCCTGCGCCTTTCGGTGCCTGGCGAACCTGAAGCCGGCAAGATACTGCGCCCGGAGCCAACCTACGGCACCCAGTTCCAGACCTATGCGGTGCCTGGTCTGAAATCCGAGGGCCGACTGGAGGTTCGCTACAGCGAGACCCCTGTGACGCTGGGCGACGGCACGGTCGTCAGCCTGCGGGTGCCGGACTATCGGATGACCGATCTCGGTTACGGCCCCATGTCTCCGGATGTGCTCGCCTCCCCGCGCGTCGCTCCGCAGATGATCGGCCTTGGCCTTTTGGAGGCGATCCATCCGGGCGATATCCTTGCAGGCGCCGACCCGGACGACAGCGACGGGGACGGTATTTCCGGCCGTCCGAGCTGGTTGCCGGACCCTGCGACCGGCGGCAAGGTGCTGGGCCGTTTCGGCTGGAAGGGCGAGGCGCCGACGGTGCGCGCGCAGTCGGCCGGCGCATTCGCCGGCGACATCGGCATCTCGACGCCGGACGAGCCGCATCCCCATGGCGACTGCATGCCGGCACAGACCGAATGCCTCGCCATGCCGACCGGCGAACAGGACAATCTGGGGCCGACCGAAGGGCCGGATCCGGTACTGGAACTGGTCGACTTCTACTCGCGCAACCTCGCAGTGCCGCGCCGCCGCGATGTCGACGATCCACAGGTTCTTGCCGGCAAGGCGCAGTTTCATGCGCTGGGTTGTGCCAGCTGCCATCGCCCGAAATATGTCACCTCGCGCAAGGCGGAGCTGGAGGCGCATCGCTTTCAGCTGATCTGGCCCTACTCCGACATGTTGCTGCACGACATGGGAGAAGGGCTTGCAGACAATCGGCCGCTGGCGAATGCCTCCGGACGGGAATGGCGCACCGCCCCGCTATGGGGTATCGGACTGACTGAGCTCGTGTCGGGGCAGGAAAGCTACCTGCATGACGGGCGCGCCCGCACGCTGGAGGAAGCGATCCTCTGGCACGGCGGCGAAGGTCAGGCGGCGCGTGACGGTTATGCGGCCCTCGACCGCGCGGACCGCGAGGCGCTGCTGCGTTTCCTCAAGTCGCTCTGACGAACGGCAAAGCGAAAAGACCGAGAACGGGAGCACGACCATGACGGATGCACAACGCGAAGCGCGGCAGGGGAGCGACGCACGTGCGCCAGCCGGCCGGCTGGCGCACTTTGCCGCATCGATGGCGCTGACCGGTCTCATCGTTGCGGCAGGAAGTGTGGCGATATCGAAGCCGGCGGCTGCCGAGGTGGACTATTCCCGTTTTTGGCCGGCCATCGTCTCCGGGTTTGCGTTGCCAGCCAGCGATGCGCTCGTGGAGGTGGTCCCGGCGCTTGACTCGGGCATCGAGACGGCCTGCACCGGCGGATCGGACGAGCCGTTCTCGGCCGCCTTTTCCGACGCCGTCGAGGCGGTCGCGCGCCTTTCCGTGTTGCGCGCCGGCGCGCTTGCCGACGAGAACCGGCTGGAGCGCGTCGCCTTCATTCCGGACGGGCGCGGCGTGGTTCGCCGGCAGGTGACACGCCTGATCGCCGACCGCGACGAGACGGCGCTGGATGCGGCCCGGCTGCGCGACAAGAGCGTTGCCTTGCAGGGACTGACGGCGCTCGAATGGGCGGCTTTCGACAAGGACGGCAAGGTCCTGCTCGCGGACGCCGGCGAGGAGGGCGCCTATCGCTGCGCCTATGCGGCGGCCCTGGCCTCCCGTCTCGGCGAGACCGCCACGGAGATCCGGGACGCCTTTGCCGCGCCGACCGGCCAGACCGAGCTGCTGTTGGCTCCCGGACCGGAGAACGGTCTTGCCAGGACCCACAAGGAAGCGGCGGGCTTCGTGTTCAACGCGCTGATGACCTCGCTCGAACTGATCCGCGACCAGATGCTGGTGCCGCTGGTCGGCGAAGGGCCGGCGGCCTCCCGGGCCGCGCGTGTGCCCTTCTCCCGCTCGCACAACGGTACCGGCTATCTGGCCGGCGCGATCGACGGGCTGTCGCAGGCCTTTCTGGCGGCCGGTTTTGCCCAGGGCTCCGAAGATGGAGCATGGATCGGCGATACGCTGGCCTTCGAACGCGGCAACGCGCTGAGGGCGCTGGGGGCGGTTCCCGCCGATCTGCAGGCCGCGCTCGCCGACCAGCAGGCAAGCGGCCGGCTAGGCTATGTTCTCACGGTGCTCACGGGACTGCGCATGACGCTGGGCGGAGAGCTTGCCGGTTATCTCGATTTCCGCGGAGGCTTCAATGCTCTGGACGGCGATTGACCGGCGATCTCTGCTTGTCGGAGGCGGCGCTGCCCTGGCGGCGCTGGCACTCGCCCTGGACGGGATGCGGGCGAGCGCAGCCAGCCTGTCAGACGATCCGCTCTTTGCCGCCGCCCGGCGTGAGCCGGACGGCAGCCACAGCATCGTGGTGACCGGGCTCGATGGCATCGACCGTCAGGTGATCCCGCTCCCCGGCCGTGGCCACGACGTTGCGGTCTGTCCTCTCAGCGGGCGTTGTCTCGCCTTCGCCCGTCGCCCCGGCACCTTTGCCGTCAGCTTCGATACAGCCGGCGCCCGTCCTCCGGTCGTATTCGAGGCAGTGCCCGGTCGGCACTTCTACGGGCACGGCGCCTTCTCGCCCGATGGTCGGCTCGCCTATGCGACGGAGAACGACTACGTCGCCAACCGCGGGGTGATCGGCGTCTATGATCTCAGCGGCGAGCGGCCGCAGCGTGTCGGCGAGTTCTGGTCCGGCGGCATCGGCCCGCACGACATCCTGCCGCTGCCCGACGGGCGCAGCATCGTTGTTGCCAATGGCGGCATCGAGACGCATCCGGACAAGGGGCGCGAGAAGCTCAACATCGACACGATGCAGCCGAACGTGACCGTGATCGACCGCGACACCGGCACGGTGCGCGGCGTCGCGGACCTGCCTCCCGGCCTGCACAAGCTGTCGCTCCGCCACATGGCGGTCACCGGCGGCGGAAAGGTGTGGATCGGCGGCCAGTACGAGGGCAGCCTTGAGGAGACGCCGCCGCTGATGGCATCGCTGGATACCGTCGATGGGCGCCTGCGCCTGCACGATGTACCGGACGAGCTGCGCGGGCGGCTGGCCAACTATGTCGGGTCCGTCACCACGAGCCGCGACGGCGAGGTGGTCGCTGCGTCCTGCCCGCGCGCCGGCCGCATCCTCTATTTTTCTGCCCTGGATGGGACTTTCCTGTCCAGCCAGCAGCGGGCCGACGCCTGCGGCGTCGCACCGCTCGACGAGAGCGGTTTCTTGATCTCGGACGGGCAGGGCTCCCTCAGCGAAAGCGGCGACCGGAGGGGGGCGCCGATGTTGCTGGCATCCGGCGCCGGCATTTCCTGGGACAATCACATGGTGGCGATCGACCCCGCCTGAGCGATGCGCGGTCTATTCAGACCGTGTCGCTGAAGTCGATCTCGGCCATCAGGTCGCCGGCCAGGGTCTCGAGTGAGGTCGAAAGATCGCCGGCGGAAAGGTCCACCGGCAGGACGACGTCCACTTGCGCGCGGAACATCCGTTCGCCGCTCATCGAGCCGGCGGAAACCTCCGTCTCCAGTTCGGTGATGCTGACGCCCTTGGCCGCCAGCACGGCGGCCACAGCATGCACGATTCCCGGGTGGTCCTGGCAGATCACGGTCATGCGGGCGGCTTGCCCGTGGGTCTCGTGGCTCGTCTCGCTGCGCTTCAGCGTGGTGGCGATGCCGTCGGCCGACAGCCGCGACAGCGCGGCCTCCAGCGCTTCGACACGCTCCTGCGGCACCTCGACCCGGACGAGACCGGCAAAGGTGCCGGCAAGCCGCGACATGGAGCTTTCGATCCAGTTGCCCTCGTGGGCGGCGATCACGTCGGACAGCCGCTCGACGAGGCCCGGGCGATCGTCGGCGATTGCCGTCAGGACCAGCGAAATCATGGACATGGACATGAGCCTCCCGGATATTTTCCGGCAGGCTAGACCATAGCACAGGCCATGGAAACCGGAACGAGTCCTCGCGTTCGTCTGCGCTCAGGAGGCGCGGCGTCGTTTCTCCGGGGGAACGCCGAAGGCGGCCGTGTAGAGCCGGGCCTTGATTCGCGACAGGCGGGCATAGATCCGCAGCGGCAGGCGCGCCAGCGGCGGCACGACGTCGTGGCAGAACGCCACTTTGCGCACATAACCGTGGACCTGCCACTCGAACCAGGTGAAGGCCGGGAAATAGGCGGTGTCGCCGGCCGTGAGCTTGCGCACCTCGCCGTCCGGCCCGATGACCGTGACCGACCCTTCTAGGATGTAGACCGCCTCATCGCAGCCGAAATACCAGTTGAAGCGACCGTCCGTGCAGTCCCAGACCGACATGTTGGCATTGCGGTCCTGCCCGCTGGCCAGCTGCACCGCGCGTGCCTGTGGATCTCCCTCCAGAACCCAGTCCGGATTGATCGGCGCGGGCAGGAGTTCGAGCCCCTCAAGACGCGCGAGCGTCAGGCCGGCCGGCGTGCGGTCGGCCACGGCCATGGCAGCTCCAAGCGCGCTGGCGGACGCGGTGTCGGTCATGCTCGGTCATCTCCCTTCTTGTGTTTGCTCTGCTTTACCACCAAGCGGTGAAGAACCGGTTTCCGGAACAGGCGCGTTTTGCCCGCCGCGTTGCCGACAGCAACTGCCGCAATTGGCCCTTGCGGGGGGCGCAAGGCTCCACTAGCGTGCCCGGCCAATGACGGCGTCCCTGCAGGGACTGAAAGCGAGTCCGGTGGCGACCGACCCAAATCGGGGGTCCAGTCCGGAGCTGTCCGAGCGGTATTCGGTCCGGTGCGACGGCTGGTCGTGCGGGGACCCTGTCCTGTATCCGGCCGCTTTCATTCCCTCCCGGCGGCGCTGCGTCGGACCCGTCCGGCTTCTCACGCGGGCGCGTGGCCAAGAGGGAGTTTTTGAGATGAAACCAGAATTTGTCTTCGCCGCCGTTTTGGCCGAGCGTCCCGTCCGGCGCGACCGGGGAGGGGCATGATGGCCGACGTTATGACTGAGACGGGCGAAAAGCTGGGCCTGATGATCTGCGGCCACGGCAGCCGCAACCGCGGAGCGGTGCGCGAGTTCGCGCAGCTTGCCGACCGGCTGAAGACCCGCTTTCCCGGCTGGCCGGTGGAATACGGCTATCTCGAGTTCGCCAATCCGGTGATCAAGGATGGTCTCGACCGACTGCGTGAGCAGGGCTGCACCCGCATCCTCGCCGTGCCGGGCATGCTGTTTGCGGCCGGCCATGCCAAGAACGACATTCCCTCCGTGCTCAATACCTATCAGGCACAGCACGAGGGCCTGACGATCACCTATGGGCGCGAGCTTGCCGTCGACACCAGGATGATCCGGGCTGCCGGCGAGCGCATCCGCGAGGCGCTGGAAAAGGCCGGCAGCGACGTGCCGCTGCACGAGACCCTGCTGATGGTCGTGGGGCGCGGTGCGTCCGATCCCGACGCAAATTCCAATGTTGCCAAGATCACTCGCATGCTGTGGGAAGGCTTCGGCTTCGGCTGGGCCGAAACGTGCTATTCCGGCGTCACCTTCCCGCTGGTCGAGCCTGGTCTCGAACACGCGGCCAGGCTCGGCTATCGCCGCATCGTCGTCTTCCCGTATTTCCTGTTCTCCGGCGTCCTCGTCAGCCGCATCTACAACAACACGGACGAGGTTGCGGAGCGCCATCCGGACATCGAGTTCGTCAAGGCCGGTTATCTCAACGACCATCCCCAGGTGATCGACACTATGGCGGACCGGGTCACCGAGATCCTGCAGGGCGCCAACCTGATGAACTGCCAGATGTGCAAGTACCGGGAGCAGGTGCTGGGCTTCGAGGCGGATGTCGGGCGGCCGCAAGAAAGCCACCACCACCATGTCGAGGGGCTGGGCGCGGACGCCGAGTGCAAGCTCTGCGAGGATGTGTGCACCGGAGCCTGCGAGGAACAGGCGTCGGGGCACCATCACCACCACGACCATGGCCACTCGCACGGTCACCATCATCATGCTCATGACCACGATCATGGCCACGGGCACCATCACCACGGCCACAGCCATGATCATGGGCACGATCATCACCATCCGCCCTATCCCCATGCCGACCACCCGCTGGGGCCGAAGTCGATGAAGAAACGGTCCACATGAGGTGTGGAACGTGAACGGCGGGCGCTACGATTACGAGCGCGATCCCGCGCAGATCTATCGCCGCTCCTTTGCCATCGTGCGCGAGGAGGCGGATCTTTCCGCCCTGCCCGAGGCGCTGCATCCGGTGGCGATCCGCATCGTTCATGCCTGCGGCATGCCCGAGGTGCTGGCGGACCTGGCCTGGCGCGGCGATGTCGCGGCGGCGGTCGGCAGCGCCCTTGCCGCCGGTGCGCCGGTCTTCGCCGATGTGCGCATGGTCTGCGAAGGCGTCATCCGCAGCCGTCTGCCGGCCTGCAACGACCTCGTCTGCACGCTGAACGAGCCGCCGGTGCCCGGCCTTGCCCGCCGCCTCGGCACCACCCGTTCGGCCGCGGCCGTCGATCTGTGGCGCGACCGGTTGGAAGGTGCCGTCGTCGTCGTCGGCAATGCCCCGACCGCGCTGTTTCATCTGCTGGAGCGGATCGGCGAGGGCTTTCCGCGCCCGGCCGCGATCCTCGGCTTTCCGGTCGGTTTCGTCGGCGCGGCGGAATCGAAGGAGGCGCTGCTGGAGAGCCCGCTGGATATCCCCTGTCTGGTGCTGCGCGGCCGGCGCGGCGGCTCGGCCATCGCTGCCGCCGCGATCAACGCGCTGGCCGCTGGAGTGCCGGAAGAGGACCCGGCATGAGCCCTGACGACAAGACACGACCCGCCCCCTGGCTCACCGTGATCGGCATCGGCGAGGATGGCGTCGACGGGCTGTCCCCGATTGCCCGGCAGGCGCTGGCCGATGCAAGGCGCGTCTTCGGCGGCGCCCGTCACGGCGACCTCGTCGCCCCGCTCGGGATCAAGGTCGAGACCTGGCCGAGCCCGTTCCACAAGGGGTTGGAAGCGCTGCTTGCCGCGCGCGGCGAACCCGTCGCGGTGCTGGCGAGCGGAGATCCCATGTGGTTCGGCATCGGCTCCACGCTCGCGCGCTCCGTGCCGCACGACGAAATGCTTGTCCTGCCGGCTCCTTCGTCCCTGTCGCTCGCCGCCGCACGGCTCGGCTGGCCGCTGCAGGAGGTGGAGACCCTGTCGCTGCATGGCCGCCCGCTCGATCTGTTGCGCGCCGTTCTTCATCCCGGCGCCAGGGTTCTCTGCCTCACGTCCGGTGCCCGTGCGGCGGAAGAGATCGCCGACCTTCTGGTCGACGAGGGCTATGGCGCAAGCCGGCTGACCGTGCTGGAGCATCTCGGCGGCCCGGCCGAGCGGATCCTGTCGGGCAGCGCCGAAGGCTGGCGCGGCGAGGTTGCCGCTCTCAACGTCGTGGCTGTCGAGGCGGTCGCGGTGCGCGACACGCCACTGCGTCCGCGCCTTCCCGGCCTGCCGGACGATGCCTTCCGCCATGACGGCAAGATCACCAAGCGCGAGGTGCGCTCGGTCACGCTCGCGCGTCTGATGCCCATGCCCGGTGCCCTATTGTGGGATATCGGAGCGGGCTCGGGCGCTGTCGCCATCGAGTGGCTGCGCGCCGCGCCCCGCAGCCGCGCCATCGCGCTGGAGCCGGACGACACCCGCCGCGCCACGGCGCGGGCGAACGCGGCGGCCCTCGGCGTGCCGCATCTCGACCTTCGCCCCGACGCGGCGCCAGATGGCCTTGAAGGCTTGCCACCGCCCGACGCGATCTTTCTCGGCGGCGGCCTGACCGCACCCGGCACGCTGGAGACGGCGCTCGCCGCGCTGCGGCCCGGCGGTCGGCTGGTCGCCAATGCGGTGACGCTGGAAAGCGAGGCGATCCTTCTTGCCGCCCATGCCCGCCATGGCGGCGAGCTGGTGCGCATCGCGGTATCGCGGGCCGGTGCCGTCGGTGGCATGACCGGGTGGCGTCCGCTGATGCCGGTGACCCAGTGGAGCCTGATCGCCCCATGACTGCTGGAACCCTTTACGGCGTCGGCCTCGGCCCCGGCGACCCGGACCTGATGACGGTGAAGGCGCACCGGCTGATCTCGGGCGCGCAGGTCGTCGCCTATCCGGCGCCCGACGACGGCGAGAGCTTTGCCCGCTCCATCGCGGCGGCGATCATTCCGCCGTCCGCCCGAGAAATCCCGATTGTCGTGCCGATGCGCGTCGAGCGCTTCCCGGCGCAAGCCGTCTATACGCGCGCGGCCGAGGAGATCGGCGCAGTCCTTGCGTCCGGCACGGATGTGGTCACCCTTTGCGAGGGCGACCCGTTCTTCTACGGCTCCTTCATGTATCTGTTCGAGCGGCTGTCGGGGCGCTTTCCCTGCGAGATCGTGCCGGGCGTGACCTCGCTCACCGCCTGCGCCGCTCGCCTTGCCCGGCCGCTGACCGCGCGCAACGATGTCCTGACCGTCATTCCCGGTCCTTTGCCGGATGCGGAAATCGCCGCGCGGATCGAGGCGGCGGGCGCCATCGCCATCATGAAGGTCGGGCGCCACCTGCCGCGCCTGCGCCGATTGATCGAGGGGCTGGGCCTTATCGATCATGCAGGCTATGTGGAGCGGGCGACGCTTCGGGCAGAAAAGGCAATGCCTCTCGTCGATGTGACGGAAGCCGCCGCCCCCTATTTCTCGATGATCCTGATCTACAAGGGAGACGAAGCGTGGATGCTACCGCCGCAATCCTCGTCCTGACGCCGGCGGCGGAGCCTGTCGCGCGCCGCATCGCGGCCGCCTTGCCGGGTGCCACGCTGCACGGGCTCGCCCACCGGGTGCCCGGCCTCGACGTGTCCTTCGCCGAGACGCTGAACCATATCCGCGCGCTCTATCAGGCCGGCACGCCCATCGTCGGCGTCTGCGCCTCCGGTATCCTGATCCGCGCGCTCGCGGCCGTGATTGAGGACAAGCGGTCGGAGCCGCCGGTTCTCGCCGTTTCGGAGGACGGGGCCAGCGTCGTGCCGCTGCTCGGCGGCCATCGCGGGGCCAATTCGCTCGCCCGCCAGGTGGCGGATGCGCTGAACGGTCATGCCGCGGTGACGACGCAGGGCGACACGGCGCTGGGCGTTGCGCTCGATTCGCCGCCCAAGGGCTGGTGGCTCGCCAATCCGCAGGACGCCAAGGGCATCATGGCGCGCCTCCTGGCCGGAGAGCCCGCCAGCCTCAAGGGCGATGCCCCCTGGATCAGCCGCTCGCGCCTGCCGCTCGCAGACAAGGCGAAGATGGAAATCGTCGCCAGCGTCGAGGCCGTCGCGCCAGGCGCCGACCGGCTCGTCTATCACCCGCGCCGCCTCGTCGTCGGCGTCGGCTGCGCGCGCGGCTGCCCGGCGGAGGAGCTCTCGGCACTGGTGCGCGAGACGCTTGCCGGCGCCGGCCTTGCCGAAGGAGCGGTTGCGCTTGTCGCGACCCTTGATCTCAAGGCGGATGAGGCCGCGGTCAACGCGCTCGCCGGCCAGCTCGGCGTGCCGCTGCGCGTCTTTCCCGCCGCCCGGCTGGAGCAGGAGACGCCGCGCCTTGCCAATCCCTCGGACGTCGTCTTCGCCGAGGTCGGTTGCCACGGCGTTTCCGAGGGTGCGGCGCTCGCCGCCACCGGGGCGAACGGCTCGCTGCTGGTCGAAAAGCGCAAGACCGCCAATGCCACCGTCGCCGTCGCCCTTGCGCCCGCACCGGTCGACCCGGCCGAAGGGGGGCGCCCGCGCGGCCGTCTCTCGGTGATCGGCATCGGCCCGGGCCGCGACGACTGGCGCACGCCGGAAGCCTCGCGCCTGCTTGCCGATGCGGACGAGGCCGTCGGCTATTCGCTCTATCTCGACATCGTCGCACCGCTGATCCAGGGCAAGCAGCGCCACGCCTTCCCGCTCGGCGCGGAGGAGGAGCGCGTCCGCTTCGCGCTGGAGCGCGCCGGCGAGGGGCGTTCGGTGGCGCTGGTCTCCTCCGGCGATGCCGGCATCTACGCCATGGGCGCGCTGGTCTACGAGCTTCTGCACCGTGACACCGCCGCAGGCGGCGTTTCGGATGCGGCAAAGCGTGTCGAGGTGGTCAACGCTCCCGGCATCTCGGCATTGCAAGCGGCATCCGCACGCATCGGCGCGGTGCTCGGCCACGATTTCTGCACGATCTCCCTGTCGGACCTTCTGACCCCGTGGGAGGCGATCGAGCAGCGGCTCAGGGCCGCCGCCGCCGGCGATTTCGTCGTCGCCTTCTACAATCCCGTGTCGAAGCGCCGCCGCACCCAGCTGGCGGCCGCCCGCGAGATCCTGCTTGAGGGCCGGCCGGCCGATACACCGGTGGTGCTCGGCTACAATCTCGGCCGCGAGGGCGAGACGCTGACCGTGACGACGCTCGGTGAGCTCCGCGTCGACGATGTCGACATGCTGACCACCGTGCTGGTCGGCTCGTCCGCGTCGCGTGCCGTCATGACCGGCTCGGGCCGGCCCTTCGTCTACACCCCCCGCGGCTACGCCAAGCGCATCGAGGAAAAGCTGTGACCGTCCATTTCATCGGCGCCGGGCCCGGCGATCCCGACCTCATCACCGTCCGCGGGCTGAAGCTGATCGAGGCTTGTCCCGTCTGTCTTTACGCCGGCTCGCTGGTGCCCGAGGCGATTGTCGCCGCCGCGCCCGACGGCGCGCGCGTCATCGACACCGCGCCGATGACCCTCGACGAGATCATGGCCGAGATCGAGGCGGCGCATGCGCGCGGCGAGGATGTGGCGCGCGTCCATTCCGGCGATCCTTCCCTCTACGGCGCGATTGCCGAGCAGATCCGCCGGCTGAAGGAGAAGGACATTCCCTTCGACGTGACGCCCGGCGTGCCGGCCTTTGCCGCTGCAGCCGCCGCCCTCGGCCAGGAGCTGACCGTGCCGGAGATCGCCCAGACGGTGATTCTCACCCGCACGACGATGAAGTCCTCCGACATGCCGAAGGGCGAGGACCTGGAGACGCTCGGCAGGAGCGGCGCGACGCTGGCGATCCACCTCTCCATCCGGAACCTGCGCGAGATCGAGCGCCAGCTCGTCCCGCTCTACGGCGCCGACTGCCCGGTCGTCGTCGCCTACCGGGTCGGCTGGCCGGACCAGAGCTTCATCCACGGCACGCTGACCGACATTCGCGAGAAGGTGCGCGAGGCCAAGATCACCCGCACGGCGCTCATCTTCGTCGGCCGGGCGCTGCAGCCGCAGCAGGATTTCCGCGACAGCGCGCTCTACCATGCCGACCATGTCCATGTGCTGCGGCCGAAAAAGAAGAAAGCCGCCAAAACCGGGGTCTGAAGCAGCACACCGGGCCGTCATTTGCATCTCGCGGCGCCTCTCCTTAGGCTTGGGCCATCCCAACAGCCAAAGGAGAGACCCGCCATGGAGACGGACAACCCGCTCTTGCAACGTGCCTACGCCCTGGATGGCGACAGGGAGCGTATCCGCGATCTCTATGCCGACTGGGCGCAAAGCTACGACGACGACACGGTCGGCGGCATGGGCTATGTCGCCCCGGCGCTCGCCGCCGAGGCGCTGGCGCGCGAGATCGGGGACAGCGCCGGAGCCGTGCTCGATGCCGGGTGCGGCACAGGCCTTGTCGGCCTGGAACTGAGCCGGCGTACGAAGGCTGAGATCGACGGCGTCGATCTCAGCCCCGGCATGCTGGAGCAGGCTTCGGAGAAGGGCGTCTACCGCCGGCTTGCCGAGGCGGACCTGACCCGTCCGCTGGATCTGCCCGACAATTCCTATGACGGCATCGTCAGCGTCGGCGTCTTCACCAGCGGCCATGTTGGCCCGCAGGCCATCGACGAGCTCGCGCGTGTGGCGCGTCCCGGCGCGCCGCTTGTCGTGACCGTGCACGAGAAGGTCTGGGAAAGCGACGGCTATCCGGCGCATCTCAAGACGATGGAGGACAGGGGCATCGCCCGCATCCGCGCCATCCGCGACACGGCTTATCACGAAAAGGAAGGCTATCGCTGCAAGCTCTGCCTGCTCGAGGCCGCCTGATCCTTGCCTGGTCGGCCGGGGTCACACCCGGTCGATCAGGTGGATAAATGAGCCCGACACGCGGCCGACGCGCAGTCCGACCTCGCCTGCCGGCGTTCCGAGCGCGTCTTCCGCCTGGAACAATCGCTCCGCCTGCCCCTCGCGCATAATGGTCGCGTAGTGGAATTCGTGGCCCGTCAGCTCGCCCTGCCACGGCGCACCGGGAAGGGCCTTGAGCCGTCGGTAGCCGAGATGTCGCCTGCGGGTCGCAAAGCTCGTTTCCAGCGGCAGCAGCCCGAGCATCGCGTGCCGCGTGCCCTCGCCGTCCGTCAGATGCTCGCCGAGCACCATGTAGCCGCCGCATTCGCCGTAGATCAGCGCGCCGCGCGTCGCCGCCGCCTGCATACCCTGCCGGAACCGGCCTGCCGCCGCGATTCGCCCGGCATGCAGCTCCGGATAGCCGCCGGGCAGGTAGATCGCATCGCTCTCCGCATCCGGCGCCTCGTCGGCGAGAGGCGAGAAGAACGACAGCTCGGCCCCCTGCGCCTGCCAGCCCGACAGCAGATGCGGATAGGCAAAGGCGAAGGCGGTATCGCGGGCGATGGCGACGCGCTGGCCGGGCGGCGGCAGCGTCGCGGTCGCGGTCGATCCACTGGGCGCCAGCGGAGATGCCAGTGCGCGGAGTGCATCCAGGTCGCAGCTCCCGGCGGCGCGCGCGGCCGCATGCTCCAGGAAACCTGCGAGATCGCCGTGTTCGCCTGCCTGCACCAGTCCGAGATGGCGCTCGGGCAGGTCGAGCCCGGCATCGCGCGGCACCGCACCCAGCACAGGCATGCCGATGCCGGCAAGCGCAGCGCGCAGCATCTCCTCATGGCGCGGACTGCCGACCCGGTTGAGGATCACGCCGGCGACATTCACATCCGCGCGGTGGTCGCGAAAGCCTTGCACCAGCGCGGCAACCGACTGCGACTGCTTTCCCGCATCCACCACCAGAACGACCGGCAGCCCCAGCCGTGCGGCGAGGTCTGCGGTCGAGCCGCTGCCGTCGGCGGCACCGTCGAAAAGGCCCATGACGCCTTCGACCAGCAGCAGATCGGCGCCCTCAGCCTGAGCCGAGGCCAGCCTGTCGATAACCGCGCCGCGCATGGCGAAGGGATCGAGATTGACGCAATCCGTGCCGCTTGCTGCCGTATGGAAGGCCGGATCGATGTAGTCCGGCCCGGTCTTGGCGCTGGCGACGCGGGTCCCTGACTTGCGGAAGGCGGCAAGCAGGGCGAGCGTCAGGGTGGTCTTGCCGCTGCCCGACGCTGGTGCGGCAATGACGAGGCCGCTCGCTGCCCCGGATTTGGCGTTCATGTCAGCCGCCGTTCGCCGGCTGTGCGGTGGTCGCCTTGCGCAGGTCCAGCGGATCCGGGTCGAGCTCCCGCCCGGCTAGTGCGCCGAGCCAGTCGAGCCCGGCGCGCAGCCGCACCACTTCGCCCACGACGACGATGGCCGGCGGTTCCAGCCCGGCGGCCTCCGCATCTGCGGAAGCGCGCGCCAGCGTCGTCTCCAGCACCTTCTGGTCGGGCAGGGAGGCATTGCAAACGATGGCGACGGGCTCCTCGCTCCGGCGTCCGCCGGCCAGCAGCTTGGAGACGATCAGGTCGAGATGCTTCATCGCCATATACATGACGATGACGGGAGAGCCGCGCGCCACCGCGTTCCAGTCGATGGCCGACGGCGTCAGACCGGTCTGGTCGTGGCCGGTCAGGAAGGTGACGGCCTGGTTGGTGTCGCGGTGGGTCGCGGGAATGCCGGCATAGGCAAGGCCGCCGATACCGGCCGTCACGCCGGGAATGATGCGGAACGGCACGCCGTGCGAGACCAGTGTCAGCGCTTCCTCGCCGCCGCGACCGAAGACGAACGGGTCGCCGCCCTTCAGCCGCAGCACCCGCTTGCCGTCCCTTGCATAGTCCACCAGCTTCAGCGAGATGTCGCGCTGCTTCGGGCTGGGCTTGCCGCCGCGCTTGCCGGCATAGTCGATGATCGCGTCCGGCCGCGCGAGGCCGAGGATCGAGGCATCGACCAGAGCGTCATGCACGATGACGTCGGCCTGTGCGAGGCCGTTGAGGACGTGCAGTGTCAGAAGACCCGGGTCGCCCGGTCCCGCGCCGGCCAGCCATACCCAGCCGGGTGAGAAGTCCGGCAGCGGAAAGCCGCGCTGGGCCAGCCCGTCGAGCGCCTCGCCGACGGTCGCGCAGGAACCGGAGGCCGCCGGTGCGGCTGGCTGATCTGGGTGTTTCGTGTTTGACATCCTGATAGTTTCTACGCCGCTCCGTCCGCCGCGCCAAGGTCGGTTGGCGTCGGCTTCCATAGCAATTGCGACCTTGCCGTGCCCGCCCCTATAGTCCGGCGCATGAACCGCAAGGAAACATCCGCGCTTCGCCGGGGCTGGACCACCGGCACCTGTGCGACCGCCGCAGCCAAGGCGGCCTATCAGGCCTTGCTGACGGGCACGTTTCCCGATCCGGTCGAGGTGACCCTGCCGAAGGGCGAGCGGCCCGCCTTCGCGCTCGCGCTGGAGGAACTGGGCGAGGGCTTCGCCCGCGCCGGGATCGTCAAGGATGCGGGCGACGACCCCGACGTGACCCATGGCGCGACGGTGATCGCCAGCGTGCGCCTCGCGCCGGCCGGGTCCGGGGTTCTGTTCCGCGCCGGCGAGGGCGTCGGCACTGTGACGCGCGCAGGCCTGCCGATCCCGCCGGGCGAACCGGCGATCAACCCGGTGCCGCGCGAGATGATCCGCGGCGCCATTGCCGAGGTGGCGGCGCGCTTCGGCGCGAGCGGCGATGTCGAGGTGGAGATTTCGATCCCCGGCGGCGAAGCGCTGGCGCAGCGCACCATGAACCCGCGTCTCGGCATCCTCGGCGGATTGTCGGTGCTCGGCACCACGGGCATCGTCCGCCCGTTTTCCTGCGCGGCGTGGATCGCCTCGATCCATCGCGGCGTCGATGTGGCGCGCGCCGCCGGTCTGCCGCATGTGGTCGGCGCCACCGGCTCGACCTCGGAGGATGCGGTGAAGCTGCGTCACGATCTTCCCGATATGGCGTATCTCGACATGGGCGATTTCGCCGGCGGCCTGCTCAAGTATCTGCGTGCGCATCCGGTGCCGAAGCTGACGCTGGCCGGCGGCTTTGCCAAGTTCGTCAAGTTGGCGCAGGGCGCGCTCGACCTGCATTCGGCGCGCAGCCAGGTGGATTTCGCAGCGCTTGCCCTGCTGCTGGAGCGCTCCGGCGCCCCGACGGAGATCGTCGAGGCGGCGAGGGGCGCCAACACCGCCAAGGAGGTGCTCGACCGCGCCGAAGCCGCCGGCATCGATGTCGCCGCCGAGGTGGCGCGCGGCGCCCATGCCGCCGCCCGCGCCGTGCTGCGCGATGCGCCGGTCGATGTCGAGGTGCTGGTGGTCGACCGGGCCGGCGCCGTCGTTGCGCACCGTCCGTTCGATTCGGAAAGCCCCGCGTGAGCGCGCCGTTCCCCGTCCTGCTGCTCGCCGGCACCGGCGAGGCGCGTGCCCTTGCCGGCCGGCTCGCGGGCGATCCGCGCTTCCACGTCACCGCATCGCTTGCCGGCGCCGTCGAACGTCCCGAGGTCTATCCGGTTCGCGTGCGCATCGGCGGCTTTGGCGGGTCGCAAGGGCTGGACACGTGGCTGCGGGGCGAAGGCATCGCCGCCCTGGTCGATGCCACCCATCCCTTCGCCGCGCGCATTTCCGCCAATGCCGTCGTCGCCTCGCGGGCTGCCGGCATTCCCCTGGTGCGGTTGGAGCGTCCGGCCTGGCAGGCCGCACCGGGCGATGACTGGCAGGAGGTCGCGGATCTCGATGAGGCGGCCGCCGGGCTGCCGCAGGGCGCACGTCCTTTCCTCGCGGTCGGACGCAAGGAAATCTCCCGCTTTTCGCATCGCCGCGATCTCGACTGTTTGACGCGGATGATCGACCCGCCGGAGCCGGGGACCCTGCTGCCGCCCGGCCGCCTGGTGCTCGCGCGGCCCTCCAGGGACGTCGATGCGGAAGCGGCCTTGCTGGAGCAGCACGGCGCCACCCATGTGGTCACGAAGAACAGCGGCGGTCCTTGGGGTGAGGCGAAGCTGCTCGCCGCCCGCCGTCTCGGTCTGCCGGTCATCATGGTGCGCCGGCCGGAGCTTATCGGCGGCGAGGTGGTTGCGGACGTCCCGGCTGCGCTCGCCTGGCTGGAAGCGCGGCTTTGACCGCTCAGGCGCGGGCGGACTTTCCCGACAGCTTCAGGTACAGGATCTTCCACAGATAGCGGAGGATGCCGGTCGTATAGCGCTGGCCGAGCCGCTTGGGCTCCTGTCCCAGCCGGTAGACCCATTCCAGCCCGTTGCGCCGAAAGAAGGAAGGCGCCCGCGTCACCTCGCCGGCGGTGAAGTCGAACAGTGCGCCGACGCCGAGGGCCAGCGGCACGTCGAGATCGGCCCAAAGCCGATCGATGAGGAGTTCCTGCCGCGGGTTGCCCATCGCCACGAGCAGGATGTCGGGGCGGGCGGCGTTGATGTCGGCAACGATCTGCGGGAGTTCAGCCTCGTCGAAATAGCCGCTGCGCCAGCCGCAGACGGCGATTGCGGGATGGCGGGCCGCGAACATGCCGGCGGCTCTCTCCGCCACTTCGGGCCTGGCACCGAAAAGATAGACGCGCGTGCCCACAGGCGCGGCGTCCAGCAGCGCAGGCACGAAGTCGGTACCGTTGAGATTGTCCTCAAAGCCCGTGCCGGAGAGCAGCCGCGCGCCGATCTCCGCGCCGATCCCGTCGTTCAGCACGAGGAAGCGGGAGAGCGCCTGTGCGAAGGCCGGGTCGTCCATCGCCAGCAGCAGGCCGTGGGCATTGGCGAAGGCGACGGCAAGGCGGTTGCCGGACCCCGGCACGGCGAGCAGACGGCGGATGGCCGCCTCGCGGCCGAGGCGCGCGATGGCGACCGGGCCGATCTGCACGCTCTCCTGGTCTGTCGTGGCGATCTTGCGCGTCATCCGCTTCCGTCCGTTGCCTGTGCCGGGCACTGTCACAGGTTTGGGGTGTACCGATCAACAGCAGCCTAACGATACTCCGCAAGTTTCCGGCGAGCATGAACACCCGGTTAACCGCAAGGTCGGGTTCGCCGTTTGCAGCGGCCCTTTGGGGAAATGTTAACCATGACGGAAGAGACTGGCGAGTGTGCCGGCCCTATGGCGTGGCGGTGAGCCGGGCTCCCGGCGCGTGAGAACAGCGATGGCTTCCCGAGCATGATCGACATCTACCAGATCCCCGGCATTCTGAAGAAGCGCATGATCTGGCTGATCATCCTGCCTTTGCTCTTCATGGCCCTCGCTCTCGTCTATCTGACCGTGCGCACCCCGAACTACCGCGCAGTAGTCGAAATGCTGATCGAGCCGCAGGCTCTCCAGATCGTCGGCAACGAAATCGTGTCGCGCCAAGGCGGCGACAGCGTCCAGCGCCTCGCCATCGACAGCCAGACCTATGTGATTCTCTCCAATTCGGCGCTCAACGAGGTCGTCGACAAGCTCGATCTGGAGAACGATCCGGCGATCCTGCCGAAATCCGGCGGGCTGCTGTCGAAGCTGCTGGGCGGCGGCAAGGAGCCGTCGGCACAGGACCGGCGCGCCGCGGCGATCAGCAACCTGCGCGAACGCCTGCAGGTGATGCGGATCGAGAACTCCTTCGTCTTCAACATCTTCATGCAGCACCCGGACCGCTTCCGGGCGGCCGAGATCGCCAACGAGGCCGCCCGCATCTATCTCGACGAACAGCGCACGCGGCGCACCGAGTCCACCTTGCGCGCCTCCGTCGAGCTGCAGGCCCAGGCGGACGGCATGCGCAAGCGCGTCGAGGAGGCCGAGGCGAAGGTCGAGGCCTTCCGTGCCGAGAACGGTCTGATCCGCACCAGCGAACGCGGGCTTGTCGTGGGCCAGCGGCTGCAGGAGCTGAACTCCCAGCTGACCCAGGCGCGGGTCGAGCTGGAGGGCGCGCGCGCCAACGCCGATCTGCTCGCAGGCCTCACCGCCGATGCCATCGAGAGCGGGTCCCTGCCCGTCAGGCTGCAGACAACGACCCTCGGTTCCCTGCGCGTCCAGTACGCCCGCATCGCCGAGCGGGAAGCACAGGCGGCGACGACGCTCGGCACCAATCATCCGCAGCTGCGCGAGCTGCGCTCCCAGCTGACCAACACCCGCCAGATGATCGACGACGAGCTCAGCCGCGTGCGTCGCTCCGCCAATGCCGACCTGCAGCGCGCGGAGGCCAATGTCGCTGCGCTGGAAACCCAGCTGCAGGGCGTGACCTCCACCAGCGTCGACCAGAGCCGGGCAGAGATCCAGCTGCGCCAACTCGAAAGCGAGGCGGATTCGCTCGCTTCCGTCTACCGGACCTTCCTGAGCCGGGCAAAGGAACTCGACGAGCAGAGCAGCATCGACACCAGCAATTCCCGCATCATTTCGCCGGCGGTGGCGCCGCTTCGCTCGATGGGCCCCTCCGGCCTGATCGTCCTGCTGGCGGCCGGCGTCTTCGGCACCATCATGGCGGCAGGATCCGCTGTCGGCTGGGAGATCCTCAACGGCAAGCTGGGCTCCGAGCGCGAGCTGGTGGACATTACCGGCGTGCCCCTCATCGCCAGCTTGACGGTGCCCGGTAGCCGTCGCGGCCTGCGCAAACGCTCCGACGACAGCGCGGCCGAACGCCAGCTTGCGGTCACCCGCATCGCCTTCGCGCTGCGCCATGCGTTCGAAAACGAGCGCCCCGCCCACGTGCTCGTGCTCGCAACGGGCAGCGGGACCGATATCGCGCCGCTGTCCCGTGCGATCGCGGCCAGCCTCTACGACATGGGCGAGGACGTGCTGCTTGCCCGCCCCGGCGACGGAACGGCGCGCCTGGCAGCCCCGGCCAGCGGGACCGCCGTTGCCGAGGCGGGAGGGCGCTCGCGCCTGTCCGACCGTCGCCGCCAGGCCGAGACCGCGGCATCGGCGTCGACGCCGGCCGCGCGTTTCACCGTCGAACGGCTGGACGGGCGTGCCAGCCGGGCGGGCGTCGATGCGTTCGACACGACGGGGGACGAGTTCCTGATCATCGACGGCGGGTCGGCGCTGTCCAACCCCCATCTCCCGATGCTTCTCGACTATAGCGATGCGATCCTGCTGGTCACCCGGGTCGGCGACACGGCCCGGTCCGATCTCGACCGCACGCTCGCCCTGCTCAAGCCCTGGGAAGAGCGGATGATCGGCAATGTCGCGCTGGCGGCCTGAAACGTCGGGCGCGCCCGTCTGGAGCAGGCTGCCTGCTGCGCGTCCGACCGCCGTCCGCCGGCCGGACACCTACGACCTGTGGATCCGGGCCGCCGGACTGCTGGTCATCGGCACCATCGTCTTCAACTTCTTCCTGGCGTTCCTGAACACCCGCGTGATGGGTGTCTCGCAGAATATCGTGATGCTGGCGGAGCTCGTGCTGATCGCCGGTGCCATGATCCTGGCTGCCGACCGGCGCGCCGGGCTCTATGCGCTGCTGGCCGTTTATCTCGCCTATATGGCGCTGATCCTGGCGCTGCGGCCCGAGCTCGACCTGAAGGCGATCCGCGACGGACTGATCCCCATCGCGTTCTATTTCCTCGGACGGCGGGTCCGGGATATCGAGAGCGTCGATCGCATTGTGGTGCTGTCGGCAGGCATCGTCGTCGCGATCGGCTTCTTCGAATACTTCCTGCTCGACCTGTTCGTCGCGAACGTCAACGTGCTGAAATACTACATCTCCCGCGGCACGCTGGAGGTCGGCGACAACCTCGTCGAGGATTCCTCGCTGTTCATCAGCGGCACCCGCATGCAGGGCCGCAACCTGCTGCCGTTCCTCGGCACCCACCGGGTGTCGTCGGTCTTTCTCGAGCCGGTGGCGATGGGCAATTACGGCGCCTTCCTGGTGCTGTGGGCGGTCTTCCGAAAGGACATGACCCATCGCTGGCTGCTTCTGGCGGCGGCCTGCGTCGTCATTGTCCTCGGCGATGCGCGTTTCGGCATGATGGTCTGCTTTGCCCTGATCGCCGTGATCCTGGTCTACCGCCTCGTGCCTCGGCTGATCTGGGTGCTGGTGCCGGCCTTCATCACGCTGGCCATGGCCGTCTACGGCATGTCGACCGATGCGCTGCGCTGGGAGGACGATCTGGGGGGGCGCTGGCTGCACGCGTCCTGGCTGCTGCTCAAGCTCGACATCCAGGGTGTGTTCGGCATTTCCAGCTATGGCGGCTTCCTGGAGGACAACGGCTATGCCTATTCGCTCCACCAGCTCGGTCTCATCGGCATTGCCGGCCTGTGGTCGCTCTACATCTTCGCGCCGGTGCGCTCGCCCGATGCCTGGCGCTTCCGCGCCCCGCTCGTGACCTATATCTGCCTGCTGATGGTGGTCTCGGCCTCGTTCTATTCGATCAAGACCGCCGGGCTTCTGTGGTTCTGCGCCGGTGCCGTCGACGTGTGGCGCGGCTTTGCAGCTGGCCGTCAGCGCGGCGAAGGCCCGAGCGCCTCGCGGTAGAATTCCGCGTAGCGCTCGACCGTACTCTCCCAGGAATAGCTCTGCGCCACCGCAATCGCCGCCGCGCGCGCGCCTTGCGGATCGAGCGCCAGGCGATCGTGGGCACGGGCCAGCGCGTCGGCAGCCTGCTCCGCTTCGCCGAAGTCCGCCAGCGCGATCTCGCTGTGCTTGCGCGCAAAGGCGGAAAAGGCGGCATTCGGCTCCACGACCGGCACGAGACCTGCGCTCATCGCCTCGATCAGGGCGATGCCGAACCCCTCATAGACGGAGGCGCTGGCAAACAGGCTGGCGCGACCGACGATCTCGCGCATCGCTGCATCGTCCAGGCCGACATGCAGCCGCGCCCGGCCAGCGAGCCCGCGTTCGCCGATCATCGCCTCCACGTCCTTGCCGCTCCAGTCGAACGGCGTGCCGACGATGTCGAGCGTCCAGTCCGAATCGCGCCGGGCGAGGACCGCGAAGGCGTCGAGCACCCGGTCGATGCGCTTGTTGTGCGACAGCCGGCCGATGCTGACAATGCCCTTCGCCGGATTTTTCGCGCCTGCATCGCCGAGCTTGGAGAGATCGACGCCGTTCTCGATCAAGCGCACCTTGCTGGGGGCGATGGCGGCGAAGCGCTCGTAGTCGCTCTGGCTGCAGCAGGCGATGCCGCGATAGGCGGTCGCCGAAAGCCGCGTCAGGGTGTTGAACCAGACGGTCTTCAGCCCGCCTGCCGTGCCGGAGTGGAAGAATCCGCCATGGGTGGTGGCAACGAGCGGCCTGCGGTGAAACGGGGCGGCAAGCGCGAGCGCGTCGAAGAAGAAGTCGATGGCATGGACATGCACGAGCCCTGCGCCGGCAATCGCCTTGAAGACCCCCGGTGTGACGGGATAGCGCGTCGAGCCGTGCCAGGGCAGGCGGATCACCTCGATGCCGTCGATGATCTCCCGCGCGGGCAGGCGCCCGCCCGTGCCGCCGCGAAAGACGCGGTCGCAGGTGACGATCTTGACGCTGGCGAAGCGGTCTTTCTGCCGGGCGGCGAGACTTGCGACGAAGTCCTCAAGCCCGCCGACGCTCGGCCTGTATTGGCGCACCACATGCACCAGGTGCAATTGGCCATCCTGCGGGATCATGCGGCGGGGGCCGTCACCCCGGCCAGCGGATTGCCGCCGCGGGTGGCAAGCGCCCGGAACAGTCCGTCGATGCCGCATTCGGTGTAGGAGGCGGAATCCGCCGTGAACTCGGCATTCTGCCGCGGCAGGGTGAACATGTGGTCGGCATGGGCCGGGAACAGGCAGCCCGGCGTGGTGGTCACCGCGGTGCGGAAACCCGCCTCGCGCACGACCCTCGGCTCGCGCTCGCCCGACAGCGAGGGCGGCCCGTAAGGGTAGGCGAAATGCGGCACCTCGCGGCCCAGCAATGCTTCCAGATAGGCCTTGTTGTCGGCGATGTCGGCACGCAGCTGGTCTTCGTCCAGCAGGGCGAGGGCGCGGTGCGTCGTGGTATGGGCGCCGATCTCGATCAGGGGGTGCCGGTCGGCGGCTTTCACGCCGGCATCGTCCAGCGTGTAGCGAGCCACGATGTCGGCAACGCAGATGCCGTGCGCCGTGAATGTCGGCGAGAGCATCTCGGCCCGGTGGAAGTCCTCCCAGACCCAGGCGACGGCCCGCCGCAGTCCGGCGATCTTGCTGTCGGTATCCGGGCAGGTGAAGCGCTGTCCCATCGGCTCGATCTCGATCCGCTCGCGCGAACGGAAGAGTTCGGTCAGGCCCAGCCACCAGGCATTGATGGTGCGGGTCATCATCTCGGTCGGGACGTAGATCGTTGCCGGCGCGGCGTATTTCTCAAGGAGCGGCAGGGCGAGGTCGATATTGGAGCGATAGCCGTCGTCGAAGGTCAGCACGGCGAAGGGGCGCGGATCGTTCTGGGCGATGCGGCGCGTTGCCTCGTCGAGCGTCACCACCTGCCGGCCGCGCTGCTTCAGTCCGGCCAGGATGCGGCCGAAATCGTCGATCAGGCATCCCTGGTCGAGATGCGCGCGGGTGTTCCGGGTGAAGTGGTGGAACATCAGGATGATGCCGGAGCCGCCGTAACGATAGCCGATCAGGCGGGTGAGGCGGCTCTTCGCCAACATCCGCAGCCCGAACGTCTTGATCCGCCGGCGCGTGCGCTCGCCGGTCGTCAGCTGCGGCGTAACGGTCGGTACGGCTTGCAGCAGGCTGTGGGTTCTTGCCGTCATCTTATGGCCATCCTGTCATGCAGGAAGTCTTCCGTTTTCGTGTCCCGTCTGCTCGAAGCTAGCGGCAGACCGTGAACGCCGGGTTGCAGGCGGTCGGCCTGTGCCGCGTTTCGATTGCCATGGTAAAGCAAAATTGAAGACCGGCGCCGATCCAGGCCTTTCCTATTGCGGCAAGCTCCGGTTAACGCCATTGACCGGAAGCTTCTCCCAGATGCGCCGGAAATCGCTGCGAACACGGCCGATTAACATGTTTCGGCTAGTCAGGTGGTGAGTTGGAACCCGCAGGCACCAGACCCACGGAAACGCCCAGGCCGATGCGAATCTTGATGGCTTGCGCCGCCTTTCCTCCCTTCATGGACGGCGGGGGGCCCATTTCAGCCCTGATGCTGGCCCGCATGCTTGCGGGCGAGGGACATGTGCTGCGCGTCGTCAATGTCGCGGACGAGGAAGCCCTGGAGCAGGCCGACGGGTTCGAAGTCCGGCGCATTCGCTCGCCCAGCGTCTACTGGAACTACCGCCGGCCGCGCCCGACCTGGAAGAAGATCGCCTGGCATCTGCTGGAAAACGGCAATCCGCGTGCCTTCGCGGCGATGCGCCGCGAGGTCGCCGACTTCCGTCCCGACGTCCTGCTGACCGACAGCATCGAGAACATCAACGTGGCGTCCTGGGCGGCCGCCCGTTCGCTGGGGGTGCCGGTCGCCCACACGCTGCGCAGCGCCTTCCTGCTGTGCTGGCGCGGCGTCATGCAGAAGGCCGACGGGAGCAATTGCGATGGCCAGTGCGCCGGCTGCTGGCTCACCTCGCTCGGCAAGCGGCATTTCACCCGCTATGTCGACGCGGTCTGCGGCGAAAGCCGGGAGGTCGTCGCGCGGCATCTGTCGGCCGGCTATTTCCCCAATGCGGCGACCCGGCGCATTCCCGGTGCGATCGATCCGGTGCCCGGTGCGACTGCGCGGCGCTTTCCGCAAGACAGGCCGCTGCGCGTCGGCTTCCTCAGCGTCCATACCCCTTTCAAGGGGTTGCAGGTTCTGGCGCAGGCGGCCGCCTTGGCTGTCGCCTCTCGTCCCGTGGACTATGTTGTCGCCGGCACTTCGCCAGACGGCAGCGATGCTGCGGCACTGACGAAAGGTTTCCCGGCGGACAGGACCCGCTTCGTCGGTTGGGCCGATCCGGCAACCTTCTTCCCGCAGATCGACCTCTTGGTCTTTCCCTCCATCGGCCGCGAGGCGTTCGGCCGCGTGGCCATTGAGGCCTTCGCCCATGGCGTGCCGGTGCTCGGTTCCGATCTCGGCGGCATTGCCGAAACCGTCATTCCGGACCATAACGGCTTCCTGTTCCCGGCCGGCGATGCGGCATCGCTTGCCGCGCTGATCGAGCGGATCGCCGGCGACGGTGCGCTTTTCGAACGTTTGTCGCAGGCGGCGCTCGCCTCGGCGGAGCCCTATTACCGGCCGCGTGTGGCGGCCGCCTATACCCAGTTTCTGGAGACAGCAGTGGAACACGCGGCAGCGCGCGCCGGCGATGTGCGGGAGCAGGTGGCCTCATGATCGAGCGGATCCGCGCGATCGCCGCCGGCAAGGGCTTTCGGAAGATCTTCTGGTCCCTCGTCAGCCGAGGCAGCAGCACGGTGCTGAGCTTCGCCCTGCTGTTCGTGGCGAGCCATGTGCTCGATACGGACGAGTACGGCCTCTACATCTTCCTCTTCTCGGTCGGTTCTTCGCTCGGGTTGATTGCGGTCTTCGGCCAGCAGGTGCTGCTGATGAAGCACTTTCGATTGGCCAGCCACGCGCGCGGGGAAACCAACCAGTCGCTCCTCTACTACAATGCGCTGTGGCTCGGCATCGGCTGCGGCGGCCAGCTGCTGGCCGCTTTCGTCATCTGGCTGTTTTCCGACCGGCTTCCCTACCCGTACGACCACTTGCCCATCGCCTTGCTGTTCGGCGCGATCTTCACGCTCAGCGAGTACATGCAGAGCTATTTCATCGTCCATGCGCGCATCGTGCTGGCTCTTGTGCCGCGCGAAAATCTCTGGCGCCTGCTGTCTTGCCTGGCTCTGGCCGGCCTTGCCTGGGCGGGCCTGCTGCATACGGGCTCGGCTGCCATCGAGATCGTCACAGGCCTGCTCGCGCTGATGGTCGGCTACCAGTTCGTCCGTTTCGTCGCCCATGAGGGGCTCGGCTTCCTGCGCGCATCCGGCGCCCGGGCCGAGGTTCCCTCGCGCGAATGGCGGCGCGAGACGCTGACCTTCTCGGCCAACGGCTTTTTTTCCTCCGCCGCGCTCTATTTCGAGACGATCCTGATCGGCATTGCCATCGGTCTCGATGTGGCGGCCTTCTATTTCGTCGCCACCCGCATCGCCTCCCTGCTGATTCTGCCCGTGCTGGCGATTGACACGGTCGGCGTGCCGCTGATCTCGGCCCGCTTCCAGGAACGGGACCATGCCGGCGCGCAGAAGCTGGTCTCGATGCTGTCGGCCGGCAGTTTCGTCCTGGCCGCCATCGGCGGCGTCGTGCTGTTCGTGGTCGGCCCCTTCGTGCTGCATCTCTTCAATCCGGCCTTCGTGGAGCATTTCCCGGTCCTGGTTCTGCTGTCCATCGGGGCGATAGCCCATGCCTTCTTCGGACCCGGCACCTGGCTGATGATGATCGGCGGCGGCGAGGCCTATCTGCTCAAGGCGCGTAGCGTGGTCTTTGCGGTCTATCTCGGCATGCTCTTCGTGCTGGCCAGCCAGTTCGGACCGGAGGGCGTTGCCATGGCCGGGGTGCTCGAGCTGGTGACCCTGCACCTGATCTCGCGGCGCTGGGTCCTGCGCCACTGGCAGGTCGACAATGCGGCCACATCCTTCCTGATGCTGAGGTGGCGCGAGAGGCAGGCCGCGGCCGGAAAGGTCCGGAACCGGGCACTGGAGGCAGGCGACAATGGTCGTCCGTAGAACCATTGCCGGCAGCGTTCTCGTCTCGCTGCTGCTTGGCTCGCTTCCTGCGGCCGCCGCCGAGTGCCTGCGCGGAGCAAATGCGGCCGGAGCCGAGTTCGGCGAGGTCCTGCCCGGCGAGTTCGGGCGCCACTACATCTATCCCTCGGCCGAGACCCTGCGCTATCTGCACTCCAAGGGCATGAACGTCATCCGCCTGCCGTTCCGCTGGGAGCGCCTGCAGAAAAAGCAGTTCGCCGAGTTCGACGAGGTCGAGCTGAAGCGCTTGCAGGAGACGGTCGCCACCGCCACCGGCCTCGGCATGACGGTGGTGCTCGATCCCAGCAATTTCGCCATGTACTACCAGAAGAACATCGGCAGCGAGGATGTGCCCGTCGAGGCCTTCGCCGACTTCTGGCGCCGGCTCGCGCCGCTCTTTGCCGGCCGCGACGACATCATCTACCTGATCATGAACGAGCCGGCCTTCGTCACGGCGCAGCAATGGCTGCCGGCGGCGAACGCGGCCATCGCCGAGGTGCGCAAGGCCGGGGCGGACAATTTCATCCTCGTGCCCGGGACGATCTGGACCGCCGCCGTCCACTGGTACGCGGATCAGGAGGGCGGCTCGAACGCTGAGGTGATGCGCGGCGTCATCGACCCGATGAACCACTACGGCTTCGACATCCACCAGTATCTCGACGACGACTATTCCGGCACCAAGGCCGCCTGCAACAAGGTGGACGAGGCGATTGCCGGGCTGGAGCGCGTCACCGCCTGGATGGAGGAAACCGGCAACCGCGCCTTCCTCGGCGAGTTCGGCGGCCATGCCCGCCCGGATTGCTACCGCGGCCTTGCCCGTGTCGTCAGCCTGCTGAACTCGCGCCCCGACATCTGGACCGGCTGGACCATCTGGGCCGCCGGCGACTGGTGGGGCGACTACCCGCTTTCGGTCCAGCCGCTGGAAGACGGTCTCGACCGGCCGCAGATGGTGGCGATCGAGCCGTTCATCGCGCGCAAGACACCGGAGGAGCGCTCGTGCGAGTCGCTGCGCCGCCGATGACAGGTCTTGCCCTCGCCCCGCGCATTCCGGTGGCCTTCGCCGGGACGACCGGCCTGCTGGACATGGCCGGCGGCGATGTCGGCGTGGTGATCTGCGAACCCTGGGGCTACGAGGCGCAATGCGCCCGCCGCGCCCTGCGGGTCCTGTCCGACCGCCTGTCGGCGCTGGGTTGCCCGGTTCTGCGCTACGACCAGCCGGGTTCCGGCGATGCGCTCGCCGCCGGTGCCGATATCGGTGGGCTCGCCCCGTTCGACGCCGCGCTCGCCGCTGCCTGTGAGACGCTGCTGAGCGGCACCCGCGCCACCCGTCTCGTGCTGGTCGGTCTCGGCCTTGGCGCTGCCCTGTGCCTGCGCCATGCCGTCTCCCATCCGCAAACCGTGGCCGGCCTCGTTCTTCTGGCGCCCCCGGCCAAGGGTCGCGTGTGGCTGCGCGAGTTGCAGGCCCGCGCGGTGATGATCGGCGAGGTCACCGGTTCGGCTCCCGCGCCCGGCCCCGGCGAGGCGCTGCGCATCGCCGGCCTGCCCATGTCGCAGGCGTTGGCGGACGAGCTGCGCGCGCTCGACCTGACCGCGCCAGACGACATGCCCGCCTGCCCGGTCCTGGCGCTGGCGCGCGAGGGCCGCGCCGCGGAAGGGGCCCTGTGCGAGATGCTTGCCGCGGAAACCGGCAGCGAGGCCGGCATCATGTCCGGCTACGACGAACTGATGACCGATCCGACCGGCTCGCTCGTGCCGGAGGCGGATTTCGCCCGTGTCCTGTCCTGGGTGCAGCGCCTGCTGCCGCAGGCCGATGCCGCTCCCGCCGGCAATGGCGCGGCAACGCCGCCTGCCGCCAGGCTTGCCGGCCCGTCCTTCACGGAGACGTTGTGCCTCTTCGGCCCGCAGGAGGCGATGGTCGGCGTCTGGTGCGCGCCCGCCCGGTCCGATCCGCAGGCCCTGCCGGTGATGCTGCTCAATGCCGGCGGCAACCCGCGTGCCGGCTGGGCGCGCGGCGGGGTGGAGCTCGCCCGTTCGCTCGCGGCGTCCGGCATCGCCTCCTTCCGTTTCGACATCGCCGATATCGGCGACAGCCGCCCGCTCCCCGACGGGCCGGCGGTGGTCCACTATCACGCAGGCCTGCCGGCGCAGCTGTCGGCGGCCATCGATCTGTGCGAGGCGATGGGCGGCGGCGACCGCGTCGTGGTAGCTGGCAATTGCGGCGGCGCCTATCTGGCGCTCAACGGCGCCTTGACGGACACGCGCATCGCTCATGTCGTCGCGGTCAATCTCCAGCGCTTCCTGTGGGATCCGCGCGACGATGTCGCCGAGGTGCTCCGCTTCGGCCACAGCTCGGCGAGCGAGTACGGCCGCAAGCTGTTCAGCGCCGAGAAGTGGAAGCGGGTGCTGGCTGGAAAGTCCGACCCGCTCGGCATCCTGCGCAGCCTTGCGGTGCGGGCCTGGCGGCAGGGCGAGCGGCGCCTGGCGCCCTGGTTGTTCGGCCTTGCGCCCTTCTCGCGGCTCTATCGTCAGGTGCATGCCAATCTGGCGGCGCTGGCGCTGCGCGGCGTTGCCATCGTCCTCGTCTTCAGCGAGGGCGATCCGGGGCTTGCGCAGCTCGACACGTTCTTCGGCGAAGGCTGGAAGCGCCTAGCCGCCTATCCGAATATCGAAGTCGCGATGATCCCGGATGCGGACCACAATCTCACGCCGGACGCGGCGCGTCTGGCGCTGCGCGAGCAGGTGATCGGCGCGGCCCTGGCCGAGGCCACGAGCGAAGCCGCGGGCGCTCAGCCCGCCGCGTAGGGCACCGGCTGGCCGCCGAGCGGCAGAACCTGCCCCTGCGGCCTTGCATCGCCCGGCGTACCCGGTCGCCGGCGCAGCGCCACCATCTTCACATGCCCCGGCGCCAGGTGGAACCAGTTGTCGAGCGCCAGGAACGCCTCGTCGCGGATCGACACGCTCTGCGCGATCCTGTCGCTCGAAAGCCTCAGGCACCAGCCGCCATCCGCTGTCGCGAACGCCTCGGCGGAGATCTTCGCCCCGCGCGCCGACGCCTTGCGCCCGAGCGGGAAGTGGAAGGCCTCGTCCAGCACCGCTTCGGTGTCGGGATCGAGCACCTGCACATGCACGCAGTCGTGCGAGGGCGGGCCGAAGCGGAAGGCGAAAGTCGTGTCGAAGAAGGCGCCGATCAGCCGGGTCGCCGGCAGGGTGAGGCTGCCATGCGCAGGCATCTCCACCACCTCCGAGCCGCTTGCCACCGGCATATGCCCCTCGCGCAGGCATGCGATCTCGATCCGCATCGCCCGCGCGACGGGTGTGTCGTTCTGCAGGTGGATGTCGAGCCCGTTGGTGCCCTCGTCGGTCACGGTGAGCCGCAGCGGCGCAAACGCCCGGCGCAACCCGTGCCAGGCGGATTTCGGCGTGCCGTCATGGGCGACGACGCCCCAGCCGGCCCCCGGCATCAGGTCCTGGAAGGTCCACACCAGCGCGCCGCCGCAGCCCGATCCCTTGCGCCGCCATTCGGCGAAACTCGTCTCCATCACCTCGGCGACGGCCGCCCGGCCGTGGTCCAGATAGGAAGCCGGATCGCCGTAGCGCAGGTCGAGCAGATCGATGCCGTAGAGCTCGCGCACATAGTGATCGCGCACGTCCTCGAAGTCCCAGCCGACATCCCGGTCGCGCGGCACGCCGCGCTTCCAGTCCGGATGGTGGCAGGGCGCGAGCTCCGAGACGGCCCCCGGCTCCGGCACGTTGGAAAAGGCGAGGCATTCGCCGGCAAAGCGCACATGCGCCCGCCTGGCATCTTCCAGCGGCCGGCGATAGGCGCCGACGCCGTAGTAATGGGCAATCCCTGCATTGGGCGAGAACGGCATGGCGCCGCCGCTCGGCGAGTTCGGCACATAGGGCACGTCGGGCCGTGCGCTTGCCGCTGCGCCGGGCAGGATCTCCTCGGTCAGCGCCCCGCGCCAGCGCTCCTCGGGCAGGCCCATCATCGCGCCCTGCTGGTGCATCTCGCTGCCGCCGCACACGACGGCCAGCGACGGGGAGGCACTTGTCCTGCCGAGCAGGTCCGATGTTTCGCGGGCGACTTTCGCCGCGAATTCCGGATCGCTCGCCGGATAGTCGAAATTGGCGAAGGGCAGGTCCTGCCACACGAGAATGCCGAGCGCGTCGCACAGCTCGAAGAAGGCGGGGCTTTCCGGCGCCATCGTTCCGCCGATGCGCAGCATGTTCATATGCGCATCGCGCGCCAGTTCCAGCCAGGGACGATAGGCGTCGCGGGTGCCGGGCAGGGCGGAGATATCGGCGCTGGTCCACACCGCACCGCGGCAGAACACCGGCACGCCGTTGACGAGGAGGCCAAAACCGTTGCCGTCCGGCCCCCGGTCCACCTCGATCCGACGGAAGCCGGTGCGTGCCAGCAGCAGCTCGCGCCCTTCGCCGACGAGCCGGACCTCATGCAGGCGCGGCGTTCCGTGCGTGTGCGGCCACCAGGATTCGATATCGGGGAGGTCGAGCGTGGCGGCAAGCTTGCCGTCCGCTTGCTGTTCCAGCGGCGCCTCCACGCCGGCACAGGCAATGCGCGCGGGGCCCGCAAACCCGTCGCCGGGCCGCAGCGAAACGGCGAGCTGCCCGGTGCCGTCCTCGCGCAAGGCGGAGCGGATCGACACATCGTGCAGCAGCACATCGGAGCACGCGGCGAGCGTCATCCCTCGCCAGGGGCCGACCGCATGCACGCTCGGGCACCAGCCCGGTATGTGGCCGAGCAGGGTACTGCGCACCATGCGAAGTCCCGGCTCGTCGACAAGGCGTGTGCGCCAGCGTGCGCGCGGACCCTTGCGGGCGAAATGCGGCGTGAGCGCGCGAAAACAGAACATCAGCTCTGCGGGGCCCTCGAGATCGCACTCGACCTGAAGCGGCTGATACATGCTGTCGGAGGACAGCAGCGGCGCGCCGTCGATCCAGGCCTCGCAGACCGTCGCCAGTCCGTCGCAGCGCAAGACATGCGTCCCGGGCTTGGTCGGAGCGACGCTGCAACGATACCAGACGTCCTTGTCGTGCAGCGGCATCGGCGTCTCGCGCGAAAACCGACCTGCCGCCTCCAGCGCGGCCGCAGCCGTTCCCGGCACCGTGGCCGGAACCCACTCGGCGGCGCCCGCGTCCATCTCGGCGGGCGTCGTCCAGGCACCCTCCGGCGTCACGCAGAGCTGCCAGTCGGCGTTGGCGAGACGGTTCCCGGCCTCGGGCAGGGTGGCAAGGTCGATCATCTGGCTCCCCGGTACTGGGCAGTCCCGCGCGGCCGCAGCGTCACGCGGCGAGCGTGCGCAGGCGGGAGGGAAGTTTCTCTTCCAGCCCCGTCATCAGCGTGTCCCAGGCCGCTGCCGCCGGGGTCAAGGCCTCGTCGAGCCCGGAAAAGCGTTTTCGCGCCAGCGCCCTTGCCAGCTGGAACTGCAGCGTCTTGCAGCATTCGGAGATGGCTCGTGCCGCGCCGGCCTCCGCCGCAAGGCTGCCGTCCTCGGCAAGCCAGTCGAGATGGCTCGCCGCCAGCTCGAAATTGGCGCCCGCCTGGCGCAGCGTGTTGAACGCGTATTTGTGGAAGGCCTCGAAGGGACGCTCCGACAGGGCCTCGATCTCGGCCGCGAAGCCCGATGCATAGACGGCAAAGGGATTGTCCTTCGGCCGCCGGGCCAGATGCCCGGCAAGCAGCTTCCAGGCGGTCTCGCGCGGATCGCCGGCCGGTGCAGCCTCGGGGAATTTCGCGAATTCGGTATAGGGCAGGAAGGGGAGGGGCTGGGCGTGTTCGCCGCGCTGGAACACGCCGTCGAAGTCCTCGCCTTCCAGTTCGAAGAAGCCGGCATTGTGGAAGTAGCGCAGACGCTTGGCGCCTTCGTCCAGCGCGGTGATCGCCACCGTCGTCTTGCCGTGCTCGATGCGGTAGCTGACGCCCTGCGTGTCGGGCAGGAAATAGCTGTCCACCTCGACGAGGCAGAGCCGGCCGCGGGCGATCTGCGTCGCCACATGCCGCTCGACCGGCTCGTAGACGGCCAGTTCCGTCGCACGGATGCCGTAGAGTGCCTCGAGATCCTCCAGCGGCACCTTGAAGAAGGTGAACTGGTCGCCCTCGAAATCCTGCGTCACGGTGAAGCCGAGCATCGCCTCCACCGGCAGGCCGAGCGCATGCAGCACCTCGATCCACAGATCGACATAGCAGTTGGTCTCCGGCCACATCCGCCCCGCGTCATGCAGGGGATGCGGCCGGTAGCCGTCGGCCCGAAGGGCGGCGAGCCTGTCGAATGCGGGCATGGTCAGCCCCACAGCGCCTTGCGCACGTCCGCCGGCCAGTCGGCCGTCTCCAGCCCATGGCGGGCGAAGAGCGCAAGCGTGATCCGCTCCAGGCCGAAGCCGACGCAGGCCGTGTGCGCGGTCGCGCCGTCGGCGGTCGTGAGGCCCCAGGTCGTGCCGAAATGGTCCTGGTGGTAGTTGAAGCTGAGGCAGGCGGTCTTGTTGGCCGACGAGGTCACCGGGATCAGCAACTCGAACTTCAGCTTCTGCTCGCGCTGGCTGTTGCCCATCATCTTGCCGGCGCGGCCGAAGAACGGATCGTTCGCCGTGTCCAGCTCGACATCGAGGCCGACGGCGGAGATCAGCTTCTGCCCGCGCTCCATCCAGTCCTCGCGGAATTCCATCACCTGGTCCGGCGTGCCCATGCGCACGAACTCGCGCATGCGGAACAGCTGCATGCGGGCCGGGTCCTTCGAGGGCTCGTGGCGGAAGCAGTAGGACTGCAGGTCGAACAGCCCGCCGCCGGCCGGCAACGGTCCGCGCTTGGCCACCACCGGATAGAGCGGGTAGCAGGCGGCCGGCGTCAGCACCACGTCGGTGGCCTTCTGTCCTTCCGTCCAGTCGCCGCCCTCGGCGATGCACTGCAACAGGTTCATGTGGTCGAGCTCGCAGCCGCAGAAGCTGTGCACCGTGCCGGCCAGCTGCGGGAAGCTCTTCATGTAGCCGGAGCCTTCGAAATGCTTGCGGTTCATGCCCGGCGGGAAGCGGATCACCTCCGGGCGCGCGTCTGCCGGCGCATGGGCGTCGATCAGCTTCTCGAAGCGCGCGATCACGTCCTCGAAGGCGCCGCTGCGGCCATAGAGGCCGTCGATGCCGGTATCGATCAGCAGGCCGGCGTCGAGCAGCCGGTCGAGCAGCGAGCTCTGCATGTCCATGGGTCCCTCCCGATCAGCCGTAAAGGCTGGTGTCCTGCTTGTGCACGAGCAGCATGGTCGACGTGTTGCCGAGAATGCGGTCGTTGGAGATCATCAGCTGGGCCGAATGCGCATCGCGCAGGTGCCGGCCGAGGCTGTAGGGCGTGCCGTTCTTGTAGGCGAGGATGCCGCAGATCAGCATGCAGTGATTGATGATCGACAGGATCGTCTGCGAACTGGCGATCTTCAGGTTGTTCATTGCCACGGCAAAGCTCATGGCCGAGAGCTTGTCCTCGTCGAGCCGCGCCGCGTCGTATTTCTCGATGGCCGCCACGATGCTGGCCTTGACGCCCTGCAGCAGGGCCGAGGCCTCGGCGACGCGCAGCGCGCCGGGCGGCGCCTGGTCGGGGCTGCGGCGGGCGGCGGCGCGCACGAAGGCCTGCGCCTTGGCGAAGGCATCGGCGGCGATGCCGTACCACACCGCGCTCCACAGGATGTGCGAATGGGCGAGCATCGATTGCGCGGCGATCTCGGCGAAGGGTCGGGGCAGGATCTGCTTCGCCGGCGCCTCGCCCTTGAACAGGAAGCCGTCGGAGCAGGTGCCGCGCATGCCCAGCGTGTCCCACACATGGGTGCGCTCGAGCGTGTACTGGTCCTTCAGGAAGACGGTCATCACCTGGTCGCTGGAGGCGGCTTGCGGGTGCGCGCGCGAGGTGATCAGAATGGCGTCGGCCTCGGTGCCGTAGGAGATGACGGTGGCGTCCTTCTGCAGCCGGCAGGTGTCGCCGTCCACCTCGATCGCGCAGATCGAGTTGCGCAGGTTGCCGCCGATGCCCCCTTCCGTCGTTGCCGAGGCGAGCAGCAGCTGTTCGGCCGCGACGCGGACCATGAAGCCGCGGTGCCAGTCGTCCTCCTCGCCGTGGCTGACCAGGCTCGAGACCTTGATCTGGTGCATGGCGAAGACCATCGCGGCCGCGGCGCAGGCCTGCCCGAGAATGGCGCAAAGCTCGGAAATCTCCGCGACCGACGCGCCGTCGCCGCCCAGCTCCACCGGGATCTGGCATCCCAGCAGCCGTTCGTGCCGCATCGCATCGACCGCCTCGCGCGGGAAGCGCGCCGCGGTGTCGACCGCATCCGCATGGGTGGCGGCGATCGCTGCCACCCGCCGCATGCGCTCGCACAGCGTCATGGCCTTTGCGGAGCCGAGCACGGTCATCACGCCACCTGCTCGTCCGGTGCGAGTTCGGCCACCGCCGAGGAGATCGCGCCGATACTGGAGAAGGTCTTGCGGTTGAGCATGGTCTCGGGGAACTCGATGTCGAACCGCTCTTCCAGCGCCAGCATCAGCTGCACGGATGCGAAGGACGACAGGCCCGCGGCATAAAGATCCGCGTCGTCGGCCAGCGTGGCGACATCCACCGGAAGCTTGCCGTGGCTGGCGATGATCTGTCGCACGTCTTCGATGATCGGCATTGTCATGCTCCTGTAGATTTCGCGCAAGATGAAATGTTTTGTCCGGAGTTCCGGCGTTGCCCGTGTTGTCGCACGTCCTCATTGAAAATATCTAAATGTGAATACAGACGAGTTCCCTAAATTTCTTAAGGTTAATGCGGAATTTTTACCCGGAAGGATCGTATTCGGGCTGCCGGAATGGACGCTGGCCGGCGCACGCAGCCGCGTGTCCGGCCCGGCTCCGGGGCGATCGTGTCTGCGCAGGGCTCTCGTCCTGCATCTGCTGTTTTAATTGACCGTCCGGTCGATCAATTATTATATGCCGACGAGGGGCGTTGACGCCCGCCTGCGGGGCGGGGAAAAAGACGCCGGCAATAACGGTCCGGGCGGACCAGGGAGGTCTTTGATGCGCAATGCCTATATCGTCGACTATGTCCGCACGCCGATCGGCCGCTTCGGCGGCGCGTTGTCTTCGGTGCGGGCGGACGATCTCGGTGCCGTGCCGATCCGCGCCCTGGTCGAGCGCAATGGCGGCGTCGACTGGGCGCGCGTCGACGATGTCGTCTACGGCTGCGCCAACCAGGCGGGCGAGGACAACCGCAATGTCGCGCGCATGGCAGCGCTTCTTGCCGGCCTGCCGGTCGAGGTGCCCGGCACCACGGTCAACCGCCTGTGCGGCTCGGGCATGGATGCGGTGATCATGGCCGCCCGTGCCATCCGCACCGGCGAGGCGGATCTGATGATCGCCGGCGGCGTCGAGAGCATGTCCCGTGCGCCCTTCGTCCTGCCCAAGGCCGACAGCGCCTTTTCCCGCCATGCGGAAATCCACGACACCACCATCGGCTGGCGCTTCGTCAATCCCGTGATGAAGGCGCAATACGGCATCGATTCCATGCCGGAGACGGCGGAAAACGTCGCCGAGGACTACAGCATCGCGCGTGCCGACCAGGATGCCTTCGCCGCCCGCTCGCAGGACCGCGCCGTTGCGGCCCAGGAAAACGGCCGTCTCGCCCGCGAAATCGTCCCGGTCACCATCCCGCAGCGCAAGGGCGATCCCGTCGTCGTCGAGCGCGACGAGCACCCGCGTGCCGGCACCACGGCCGAAAAGCTCGCCAAGCTGCCGACGCCGTTCCGCCAGGGCGGATCGGTGACCGCCGGCAACGCGTCGGGCGTCAATGACGGCGCCGCCGCGCTGCTGATCGCCTCCGAAGAGGCGGTGAAGGCCTACGGCCTGACGCCGATCGCCCGCATCCTCGGCGGTGCGACGGCGGGCGTGCCGCCGCGCGTCATGGGCATCGGCCCGGTGCCGGCGACGCGCAAGCTGATGGCGCTGCTCGGCCTGTCCATTGCGGATTTCGACGTCGTCGAGTTGAACGAGGCCTTCGCGGCCCAGGGGCTGGCGGTGATGCGCGAGCTGGGACTGGCGGACGATGCTGCCCACGTCAATCCGAATGGCGGGGCCATCGCGCTCGGACATCCGCTCGGCATGTCGGGCGCGCGCATCGTCGGCACGGCCGCATTGGAGCTGGCCGAGCGCGGCAAGGCCCGCGCGCTTGCCACCATGTGCATCGGCGTCGGCCAGGGCATCGCCTGCGCCATCGAGCGCGCCTGACGCCGCCTCGCCGCTCCGTGCAGGGGCGCAATGTCAGAAGCGGAATGGCAGGGGAAAAATTTCCTGCGATCTCTTGACGTTCGGTGGTCCGGGGGCCGACAACCGAAGCGTGGTTCCGGAACTGGGGCAGACTGCGGCTCTCTTGCCGCAACCGGAATGTGGAGATCGATATGGCAGAGGGCGAGGACGAGGCCCGGCGCAGCAGCCGGGTCAGGACTCTCAAGCAGGGGCGGCTCGTTCTGGCGGGCAAGGGCGGTTTCGGCATCGACTGCCGGATCGTCAATCTTTCCGCCCATGGCGCCCGGCTGAAGCTGGAAACGCCGCTGACCCGCAGCGAGGCTGTCGACCTCGTCTTCCTTCCCGAGAACATCCGCACCCCGGTCAAGGTTATCTGGCAGGAAGACAACCTCATGGGGGTGGAGTTTTCCGAGCCCCTGACCTGGCTGAAGAACCTGACCTGATCCTAGGTCGAGGGCAGGGCGGCAAGGTCGAAATGGCCGACCCGGGTCACCAGCTCGCCTGAGCGGATCTGCTCCAGCCGCAGCGAAAGCCACGCCTCCACGTCCGCCGCATCCGCGCCGGTTTCGCGTGCCGCCTGCGCCCAGCCCTCCACCAGCATCGTCTGGAACGCGCTCTCGCCGGGCAGGGCTTCCCAGTCGGCTGCCCCCTCCTCGACATGCAGGCCCGCCTTGCGGAAGGCCGCTGCCGCATGGGCATGCGCCTTCGGCCCCAGCGCCGGGCCGAAGCCCTTGTCGCTGCCCTGATGCGCCAGCATCCCCGCGCGCACCGTCTCGTCGAACGGATGCGCAGGCTCCAGCGACTGCCGCCCGTCATAGGTGAGCATGGCAAGGAACGGCAGGCCCCGTCCGGCCAGCGTCTCAGCCAACCCGTCGATCCATTGCGCCGAGACGAGGTCGAGGAAGGCGGAGGTCGTCACCGCATCGATCCCGGACAGCAGCTCGGCCGGAAGCCCCGGCGCAAGATCCGCCGCGACGATCTCGGCCGCCAGTCCGTCGCGTTCGGCCATCTCGCCGGCCAGCGCCATCAGCACCGGATCGTGCTCGGCGAGCCGCCAGCTGGTGGGAAAGCGCAGATGCGGGTGCAGCGCGCGCATGGTCGCGCCGGTTCCCGCGCCCAGGTCGAGGATCACCAGCGGCGCGTCGCCCTTCTTGCGGGCGCATGCCTCGAGGTGATCGAGAAAGGCCTCGCGCACGGCCGCGTTGCGCGCCCGCAGGTCGGCCGGCTCGCGCGCCGAAAGCCAGTCGCCGGAAAAGCCGCTCATCGTCCAATCTCCGCAATCAGGGCGGCGAGCCGCCGGGCCTGGTCCTGCCAGCCCGGCAGGCCCTGCGCATGGGCGCGTGCCGCCTGTGCCATGGTTTCGGTGCGCCGCGGATCGTCTGCCAGCTGTCGGATCGCCGAACCGACGGCAGCCGCATCGCCGGCCTCGCACAGGAGGCCCGCCGCGGTCGGCACGGTATCGCGCACTGCGCCCGCGCCGGTCGCGATGACGGGAAGTGCGTGCGCCATCGCCTCGACGAAGGCCATGCCGTAGCCTTCGTAGAGCGTCGTCAGCGCGAAGGCATCCGCCTCGGCGTAAAGCGCGTCGAGCGCTGCCTTCGGCAGCGCCCCGTGCAGGCGCACCTGCTGCGACAGCCCGAGCCGGTCGATCTCCGCGCGCACCCGGCTCGCGTGGGCCGGGTCGAGATCGGCGCTGCCGGCGATGTCCAGCGTGATCCGCGTGTCGCGCAGGTCGGCAAGGGCCGCCAGCAGCGTCGGGTGATCCTTGCGCGGCACCAGCGAGCCGACCGACAGCAGCCGGAACGGATCGCCCGGTTGCCGGGCGCGCCGCGTGCGCGGCGGGGGCAGGACGAGGCCCGGCTCCAGCACGCTCACGCGCTCGCGGGCCACCCCGAATTCGGCCGCGACGGCGGCCGCTGTGGTCGGGCTTGTCGTCACCACATGGCGTGCCAGCGCCAGCGCCCGGCGCTCGCTGGCATGCAGCTCCGCCGCCCGCATCGGCGGCACCCCGCTCTCATGGGCCAGCGGGTGGTGGACGAGGGCGATCAGGCGCAGCCTCCGTGCATGCGGGGCGGCGATGGCATCCATCACGCCGAAGGCCAGCCCGTCGATCATCACGACCTCGCCGTCGGCTAGCCCGGCGAGCAGACGCTCGCCGGCTGCCAGCGTGGCCGGCGAGGGCGCGGGATAGCCCTCGCCCAGCGTCAGCGCCGTCACCTTTGTGCCTCCGGCCTCAAGCGCGGCAAGCAGCTCGCGGTCGTAGACATAGCCGCCGGTCGGCGTCTCCAGCCGGCCCGGATAGAGAAAAGTGAGCCGGGCTGCCGCCGTCATCAGATCTTGCCTTCGTACCAGGCCCGTGCGGCATGGGATTCGTGCAGCGTCACGCGGATCGAGGTCAGCTCGTTGCCGGGACGTCCGAGCCGGTTCTCGCGCGCGGCCCGCGCCAGCGCGTCGAAGATGTGGCGGCTCAGGAACTCGGTGGTGGTGTTCTTGCCCTTGAACTCCGGCACGTCGTCGAGATTGCGGTAGTTCAGCGGCGTCAGCGTCTCCTTGAGCACCTCATGGGCGCGGCCGATGTCGATGACGATGCCGTTTGCGTCGAGTTCTTGCGAAAAGAACGCGGCATCGACGACGAAGGTCGCACCGTGCAGCTGCTGCGCGGGGCCGAAGACGTCGCCCTTGAAGGAATGGGCGATCATGATGTGGTCGCGGACTTCGACGGCGTGCATGTGTCGGGATCTCCTGTTGGAACCGGGCGGAGGCGGGAGGGCTGGTGACGTTACGCAAGACGGCCGCGTCCGGGTCGGTGCGGCGCGCATGTGACGTCGAATTGCGCCGACATCAGGGCGCGGCGGACGTCTCGCCGTTGTTTTTCACGTCGTTTTCCGCCCCGTGGCGGATCGGCTGCGCCAACACCTGAACCCGGCCGGCAAAGATCTCCGGCAGCCGGACGGGCGCCTCCTCGATGGAAATCGGCGCCGAGATCAGCACGTCGAGCGCCGGGTCACGCAGAAGTGACAGGGCCGTCTCCATGCGCCGGCGATAGGTCCAGCGCGCCTGTCGGTCGGGCGGCAGGCTGCCGACCTGGCTGGAGCGCAGCGTCAGCCGCCGGCTGTGGAAGCCGCCGCCCAGATGCGCGGTAACGGGCTTGGCGCCGTACCAGCTCATCTCCACCACCTTCGCCTCGCGTCCGGCCAGGGAAAGTGCGGTGTCGAGGCCGGAGGGGTGGCCGCTGGTGTGGAAGACGAGATCCTGCTCGGGCGGCGCTTCGCCCGGCAGCGCAAACCCTGCGCCGAGCGCGCGGGCGCAGGGTTCCTTCGCCGGATCCGTGTCGACGACCGTCACCCGTGTGCCGGGCAGGCGGGTGGCCAGATAGGCGACCAGCAGCCCGACGACCCCGCCTCCGACCACGGCAACGTGATCTCCCGGTGAGGCGCCGCCGTCCCATAACCCGTTGAGCGCGGTCTCCATGTTGGCCGCCAGGATCGCCCGCACCGCGGGCACGCCGCCTGGAACCGGCACGGCGGCGGAACCGGAAACGGCGAAATGGGTTTGGTGGGGATGGAGAACGAAAACGGTTTCGCCGGTTCGGGCCGGATCGCCCTCGACGATTTCGCCGACACAGGCGTAGCCATACTTGACCGGGAAGGGGAAATCCCCCTCCTGGAACGGCGCGCGCATGCGCTGCCATTCGCTTTCCGGCACCGCTCCGGTGAACACAAGCCGCTCGGTTCCAAGGCTCACGCCGCTCCACAAAGTGCGAACCAGCACTTCGTCCCCAGCCGGCCTCCGCACATCCTGCGGGCGCAATTCCAGCGTTTCCGGACCCGTGGTCCAGAGCGCTTGTGCGTTGCAAGAAAATTTATTCGGCATGCTGCGCTGCGTCACAAATCCTCCTTAGTCCGGGGCAACGTATAGCGCAACAGACGGAGCTGGGCATCCGCTATCGCCGACCATCTGTTTACGAGGTTGTGTTTCATGTTCCAGAGCAGGTTGCCGACTTACCTCACACCGGATTCCTCCGGCAACGGCGTCATTGCGCCGTCCCCGGACCTTCACCAGGCTGCGCCCGCCGATGCCGCAAGGCTCGCGCGCCGGCGCGCCGTGTTCGCCACCCTCGTGCTCGCCACCATCGCCGGTTTGACCGCGCTGCTGGGCCTCGCCTTTTCCGGCGACGGCGGCATCACCTGGGCCGAGTGGCTGATGATCGGCTGCTTCCTGCTGACCTTGCCCTGGACGGCAATCGGCTTCTGGAATGCGGTGATCGGCCTGTCGGTCATGCGCCTGTCGCGCGACCCGCTCGCCGCCGTCTCGACCCTGCGTCCGGGCGATGCCGCCCGCGACAGCACCGCCTCGACCGCCATTCTGTCCTGCATCCGAAACGAGGATGTGGAGGACGTCGCCGCCTCGCTGGACGCGATGGCGGCGGACCTGGTGCGCTCGGGCCGCTCCGCCGGCTTCACGCTCTATGTCCTCAGCGACACCAATGTCGAGGAGATCGCCGACCGCGAGGAGCGCGCCTTTGCCGAACTGGCCGCGCGCTGGGAGGGCCGCCTTCCGGTGCTCTACCGCCGCCGGTCGGAGAATCCAGGCTTCAAGGCCGGCAACATCCGCGACTTCCTCGACCGCTGGGGCGCCGCGCACGACTATGCCATCGTGCTCGATGCCGACAGCTTCATGTCGGCCAATACGATGCTCGACATGGTCGCGCGCATGGACGCAAACCCGCGCGTCGGCATCCTGCAGACGCTGGTCGTCGGCATGCCGACCACCAGCGCCTTCGCCCGCATCTTCCAGTTCGGCATGCGCCTCGGCATGCGCTCCTACACGCTGGGCAGTGCCTGGTGGCAGGGCGATTGCGGTCCCTATTGGGGCCACAACGCGATCCTGCGGGTGGCGCCTTTCGCCGAGCACTGCCATCTGCCGAAGCTGCCGGGCAAGGGCCCGCTCTCCGGCTGGGTGCTGAGTCACGACCAGGTCGAGGCGGTCCTGATGCGCCGCGCCGGTTACGAGGTGCGCGTGCTTCCCGTCGAGGGCGAGAGCTTCGAGGAGAACCCGCCCAACATGCTGGAGTTCATCCGCCGCGAGCTGCGCTGGTGCCAGGGCAATCTCCAGTACATCAAGCTGCTCGGCCTGCCGGATCTCAAGCCGGTCAGCCGCGTCCAGCTGTTCCTGGCGATCCTGATGTTCGTCTCCGCTCCGGCCTGGCTGACCTTCATGGCGACCGGCGCGGTGCTGGTGGCCTTCGGCAGCGGCGAACTGATCCGGTTCGATATGACGGCGGGCTTCGCGCTCTTCGTCATCGTCGTGACGATGATCTTCGCGCCGAAGATCTCCACCTTCCTCGACATCCTGGCCGACAGGAAGCTGCGAACCGCCTTTGGCGGCGGCCTGCGCGTTACGGCAAGCTGGGTGACCGAGCTGGTCTTCTCCATGCTGATGGCGCCGATCATCGCGGTTGCCGTCACGCTCTTCGTCGCTGGCCTGCCCTTCGGCAAGGCCATCGGCTGGGGTGCGCAGATCCGCGACAACCGCACCCTGCCGCTCGGCCTGTGCGCCTCCAAGCTGTGGCCGCAGACCCTGTTCGGCCTGGCCGGCTTCGTGTGGGCCTTCGCCTTCACCCCGGATCTGGTCTGGCCGCTGCTGCCGGTCATTCTCGGCCCGGCTTTCGCCGTGCCGCTGGCCCGCCTGACCTCCGGCGACACCGCCGGCCGTCTGGCGCTTGCCTCGCATCTGTGGCGTTTGCCGGAGGAGGTCACGCCGGCCGACTGCCTGCTGCCGCTGCGGCTTCCCGCCCATGCCTCGCTCGGCGTCTCCTTCGGCGGAGCGCACGGCGGCATGGCGCCGGATCTCGCCCGCGCCGACGGCTGAACCTGCGACCGCGTCCCGGCGGATCACTCCGGCCTCGCGCTGCGGTGATCCGCCGTGCCCGTCCTGTCGCGGGCCGTTGATTTGAGCGGATCGGGCCTTTGCGGCACGTTGGTCCTCGCCGCCGGGCGCATCGTCCGGCCACGGGAGACAGATGCCATGCAATCTCATGCCGCTCCGGCCAACGCCGCCGCCCGCTTCTTTCCGCCGCTCACCCTGGCGACCTTTGTCACCGCCCTCATCGCCGGCGCGCTCGCCGACGCCACTTGGGAGGTCTGGGCCAGGGTCGTCACGCCGCTCTGGGTCGGCGGTCCGCTGCAGCCGGCGGCGCTCGTCCAGTCGGTCTTCGGCTTCAACAGCTTCGCCCTTGCCGAGGTGATCCACCTCGTCGTCGGCGTGGTGTTCTATCCGCTCGGCTATCTCTTCATCGCAAAACCCATCGCCGACCGGTTCCTGCCGTTCCTGCCCTGGCCCGTCGTGGCGCTGGGCTATGGCGTCGGCCTGTGGATCTTCGCGCTCTACATCATGGCGCACCTCTTCGCCGGCCTGCCGCCCTTCCTGAACTTCATCACCTTGACCTGGGCCTCGCTCATCGGTCACCTGCTGTTCGGGCTGGTCGTCGGCATCGTGGTGCGCTGGCGGATGCCGGCGTGAGCCGCCGCCGCTCCGCTCACCCGCCATTCTGTCACGAGGTGAAATGACGTCCTCCGATACCTCTTCTCCTCCTGCCGCCCCGGTTTCCGGCGGCAGGGGACCGCTTTACGGGGTGAAGGTGCTCGACCTGTCGCGCATCCTCGCCGGCCCCACCGCCACCCAGCTGCTCGGCGATCTCGGGGCCGATGTGGTCAAGGTCGAGCGGCCGGGCAGCGGCGACGACACCCGCGGCTGGGGGCCGCCCTTCCTGCGCGATGCGGACGGCAACGAGACCCGCGAAAGCGCCTATTACCTCTCCTCCAACCGCAACAAGCGTTCGCTCGCCGTCGACCTGTCGAGCGAGCCGGGCGTGGCCCTGGTGCGCCGGCTGGCGCGCCGGGCAGATGTGCTGGTGGAGAATTTCAAGGTCGGCGACCTTGCCCGCCGCGGGCTCGGCTACGAGGCGCTGTCGGCGGAAAATCCCGGCCTCGTCTATTGCTCGATCTCCGGCTTCGGTCAGGACGGGCCCTATGCCCACCGGGCCGGCTACGACTTTCTCATCCAGGGCATGGGCGGGCTGATGTCGCTCACCGGCCGTCCGGACGCGGAGGGCGGCGAGCCGACCAAGGCCGGCGTCGGCATCGCCGACGTCATGTGCGGCATGTATGCCTCCAGCGCCATTCTCGCCGCGCTGCATCACCGCAATGCCACCGGCGAGGGCCAGTATCTCGACATCGCCCTGTTCGACACCCAGGTCGCCTGGCTGATCAACCAGGGCGTCGCCTGTCTCACCGACGGCAACGTGCCGCCGCGCCGGGGCAACGCCCATCCCACCATCGTGCCTTACAACGCCTATCCGGCCCGCGACGGGTCCTTCATCCTCGCCGTCGGCAACGATGCGCAATTCGCCCGCTTCTGCGAGGTGGCAGGCAGGCCGGAGCTCGCCCGCGACCCGCGCTTTGCCCGCAACGCCGACCGGGTGCGCAACCGGCTGGAGCTGGAGCCGGAGGTCGAGCGGCTGACGGCGACGCGCGACCGCGCCGACTGGATCGCCGCGCTGGAGGCGGTCGGCGTGCCCTGCGGCCCGATCAACGATGTCGGCGAGGTCTTCGCCGATCCGCAGGCCGTCCACCGCGGCATGCGCATCGAGATGGAGCACCCGCTCGGCCCCGACGGCCACGTCGCGCTGATCGGCAACCCGCTGAAGCTCTCGCGCACCCCCGTCACCTATCGCCATGCCCCGCCGCGCCTCGGCGAGGGCGGCAGCGAGGTGCTGGCCGAATGGCTCGGCGAGGACGACACTGGCATCCGGGCGCTCGCGGCAAGCGGCGCCATCGCACTGGCGGAGGCGGAATGAGCGGGACGGGAGCGGACTTCATCGCCGCAAAGCTGCGGCAGGCCGGCTGCACCCATGCCTTCGGCATGCCGGGCGGCGAGGTTCTGGCCCTGATGGGCGCGCTGGAGGAGGCGGGCATCGCCTTCCAACTGGTCAAGCACGAGAATGCCGGCGGCTTCATGGGCGAGGGCGTCTGGCATGCGCAGGCCCGCGCCGGGCGCGATGCTCCCGCCGTCCTGCTCGCCACGCTCGGGCCCGGGGTTGCCAACGCGGTCAACGTGGTCGCCAACGCGCTGCAGGACCGGGTGCCGCTCGTCTTCCTGACCGGCTGCGTCGATGCCCGCGAGGCGGAAACCTACACCCACCAGGTCTTTGACCACGGCGCCCTGCTGCGCCCCGTGGTCAAGGCGAGCTTCCGCGCCGCCCCCGGCGCGCTGGGGGCGATGATGGACAAGGCGATCCTCACCGCGCTGGACGGCCAGCCCGGCCCGGTCCATGTCGATGTGCCCATCGGCATTGCGGAAGGGGCCTGCGGGGAGCAGCTGGCCTCCCTGCCGCCGCGCGTCGTGCCGCGCGATCTTTTCCCCACGGGGCCTTCTCTGGAGGCGGCGCGCGCGCTGCTTGCGCGCGCCGAGCGTCCCATCGCCATTGCCGGTGTCGACGCGGTCAACGAGCATGCGGGCGCGGCCGTCGCCGACTTCTGCCGGGCGCACAACGTGCCGCTCGTCACCAGCTACAAGGCCAAGGGCCTGCTCGACGAGAGCGATCCGCTGGCGCTGGGCGGTGCGGGCCTCTCGCCGCGCGCCGACGCGCATCTGCTGCCGCTGCTGGCGGCCTCCGACTGCATCCTGCTCCTCGGCTACGACCCGATCGAGATGCGCATCAACTGGCGAAACCCCTGGCCGGCCGATGCGCCGGTGGTGGAAATCGCAGCCAGCCCGCGCCGGCACGGCATGCATGCCGTCCGCCATCTCCTGCCCTGCGGGGTTGCGCCGGCGCTTGCCGCTCTGGGGCAGGGAATCGCGCCGCGCGCCACCTGGCCGGGCGGGGAGATCGCGGCGGCCCGCACAGCGCTCGCCGCCCAGTTCGCGGCCGAGCCTTCGGGCTGGGGGCCGGCCGCGGTCTTCCATACCCTGCGCGATGTTCTGCCGGCGCAGACGGTGGCGACCGCCGACAGCGGCGCCCATCGCATTCTGGTCTCGCAGATCTGGCGGGCCGGCTTCCCGCGCGCCATGCTGCAGTCCTCGGCCCTGTGCACCATGGCCTGCGCCCTGCCGCTCGGCATCGGACATGCCATCGCCGAGCCGGAGCGTCCGGTCGTCGTCTTCGTCGGCGATGCGGGGTTGGAGATGGGGCTCGGCGAACTCGCCACCTTGCGGGACCTGCGCCTTCCGGTCCTCGTCTGCGTGCTGGTCGACGAAAGCCTTGCGCTCATCGAGCTGAAGCAGCGCGCAAGCCAGCGCCCCAATGTCGGCGTCGACTTTGCCGGCACGGACTTTCCGGCCCTTGCCCGAGCGCTCGGCGGCCATGGCGTCTGGGTGGACGATGCCGAAACGCTCGCCCGCGAGGCGCAGGCGGCGCTCTCCCGCGACACTTATACCCTGCTCGCCTGCCGCATCGGCCGGCGCGCCTATGACGGCAAGTTCTGACGTGAAGAAAGAGGGGGCGGCGGGCGTTTCTGCTCGCCGCCGTCCGTCTCAGCCCATGCCGAGCTTCAGACGCAGGCGCGTGCCGACCAGGCTGCCCATGAAGCCGAAGACCAGCCACAGCCAGCCGTGCAGCGAGCCGGAGGCGATGCCGCCGAGATAGGCGCCGATGTTGCAGCCATAGGCGAGCCTTGCGCCGTAGCCCATCAAGAGGCCGCCGAGGATCGCGGTCGCAAGGTCGCGGCCGGACAGCTTCCACACCGGTGCGTATTTGCTGGCGAGCGCTGCCGCTGCCATCGCACCGAACAGGATGCCGAAATTCATCACCGAGGTGGCGTCGGCGAAGACCGAGGCCTCCAGCGCGCTCTGCTGCCACTGCCAGTAGGGCCAGTCGGTGACGGTGACGCCCAGGCCTTGCAGGATCTTGGCGCCCCACAGCGCAAAGCCCGATGTGATGCCCCAGGGGCGGCCGAGCACGATGAAGGTGGCGATGCCGACCAGCGCGATGGCGACGGCGCCGGCTACCAGCGACCAGGGGCCGGTCAGGTAGGACACCGTGGCACGCGGCTCGGCAAGGCTGCCATGGGCGCGCTTTTCCATCCGCACGCTCCACAGTGCGATCAGCGCCAGCACGGCGGCGGTCGCGGCATAGGCGCCGAGCGGGCCGAACTCGCTCACCAGCGAGACCGCCGGCAGGGTGGGGAGCTGGCCCCACAGGTGCATGTGCGGGGTCGCGGCGACCGAGCCGGCGATGAAGGCGGCCAGCGTCACCATCATTCGGGTCGAGCCGCCTCCGGCGGTGAACAGCGTGCCGGAGGCGCAGCCGCCGCCGAGCTGCATGCCGATGCCGAAGGCGAAGGCGCCGAGGGCCGCGGCGATACCGAAGGGAAACACGAAGCCGCCGGTCGGCATGCCGAAGGCGGCACCCCAGGCGATCAGCGGGAAGGAGACGGCCGAGGTCAGCAGGATCAGCAGGAACTGCGCGCGCAATCCGCCGCCGCGCTTTTCCGTCACCAGCCGGCGCCAGGCTGCAGTGAAGCCGAAGCTGGCATGATAGAGCGCAAGACCGGCGAAGCCGCCGATCACGACGGCGGCACCGAGCCGCCAGCCGCCTGTGTTGGCGGCAAGGACCGCAACGGTTGCAAGGCCGGCGAGCGAAATCGCCAGCACGTTGCGGTTGGGGCCTGAGAGGGTTTGGGCAAGGCTTGTCATGGTCACTCATCTAGCGCGGGCGCGGCCTGTTGCGAAAGGTACCGCGTTCCTCGGCCGGCCGCAGCCGCGCAAATCCGGTTTCCCGGTTTCGCCGTCTTTGGAAGATACACCCCTTGATCGGGGAGCGGAGTACACGCCGGCCGCAAGCTTTTGTGTTTTGCTTGTCATCGGAGCCGGCGGGAAACTTCGGGGGCTGACAGGACCCACGTCCGCTGCCCGGCTCCTCTTCGCCGGTCCGCGGCAGGCGGCTGCAAGGCCGCCGGCAGGATGCGACGAGATGACGATTACCGACGCCTATGGCTACCCGCTCACCTTGTCCGATGCCGGGGCATTGCAGCCCTGGCGCGGGGCGGTGCGCGCCTTCCTCGCCCATGGCCGCGCAACGCCGGACCTCGTTGCCGAGACGCTGCGCCTTGCGCCCGACTTCGCGTTCTGCCACGCCGTCCACGGCCTCTTCTGCATGCTGCTCGGCCGGCGCGAAATGGTCGCCGTCGCCGCCGAAGACCTGGAGAGGGCACGCACTGCCGCTGCCGCCGTCGGGGTGAGCCCGCGCGAGGCGGCCGTGGTCAATGCGCTGGGCGATTGGCTTGCCGGCCATCCTGCCCGCGCGGGCGCCCGGCTGGACGCGGCCCTTGCCGACCACCCGGCCGATCCGCTCCTGATGAAGCTCGTTCACGCCATCCGCTTCGTGCTGGGCGATGCCGCCGGCATGCGCCGCTCGCTGGCCGGCGTGGAGCATGCCTTCGCGCCCGATCATCCCGAGCGCGGCTATTTTCTCGGCTGCCAGGCCTTCGCGCTGGAGGAGACGGGCGACTATGCCCTGGCCGAGCGTGTCGGCCGGGAGGCCGTCGCCCTTGCGCCGGACGATGCCTGGGGCCTGCATGCGGTGGCCCATGTCTACGACATGACGGCGCGGGTGGAGGACGGGCGCGCCTGGCTGGAGGCCAATACCGCCGCCTTTTCGCACTGCAACAATTTCCGCTTTCACGTCTGGTGGCATCTGGCGCTGATGTATCTGGAGCGCGGCGACGTCTCCCGCGTGCTGGAGCTTTACGACGAGGAAATCCGTGCCGAGCGCACCGACGACTATCGCGACATCTCCAACGCCGCCTCGCTCCTGGTGCGGCTGGAGATCGAGGGCGTCAATGTCGGCGGCCGCTGGGACGAACTCGCCCGCCTTGCCGAGGCGCGGGTCGACGACCGCTGCAACATCTTCGCCGATCTTCACTACATGCTGTCGCTGGAAGGCGGCGACCGGCGCGATGCCGCCGATGCGCTGATCGCCTCCATGGGCGCCCATGCCGGGGAGGAGACCGACATGGGTCGCATCGCCGCCGCCGCCGGCATGCCCGCCGTGCTCGGACTGGAGGCCTGGGCGCGCGGCAACTACTTCTCCGCCTTCCGTCATCTCGACCGCGCCCGCCCGCAGCTCTTCCGCATCGGCGGCAGCCACGCGCAACGCGATGTGTTCGAGCGGCTGGCCATCGAGGCGGCCTTGCGCGCGGGCCTGTGCCTGGAGGCGGAACGGTTGCTGCGCGAGCGCGTTACCCTTCGCGGCGGGCTCGACCGTTTCGCGGAAGTCCGCCTCGAGCGCGCCGAGCGGATGCGCCTGGCGACCCGGCTCATGCAGGACGAGGCCTTGCGGGCCGTTCCGGCGTGAGCTGCACGGCAAAACCGCGCGAATTCGGTGCAGGCAGGCATGCCTGGGGGAGTTCTGCCCTTATTGGGCCATGATCGGCGGGTGAAAGAACCGCCCCGCAGGCAGGCTCGCCGGCGGCATCAAGAGGATCGTCTGCTCGTGAACATGCATGCCTCGCCGACCCTCAGCCCTCCGCGTCCGCGCGATCCAAGGCTCGATTTCTTTCGCGGCCTCGGCATGTTCATCATCTTCGTGGCGCATCTGCCGGAAAACACCTGGACGCTGTGGATCCCGGCCCGCTTCGGCTTTTCCGATGCGACGGAGATCTTCGTCTTCTGCTCGGGCATGGCCTCGGCGCTCGCCTTCGGCAAGGTCTTCGACCAGCACGGCTGGCTGATGGGCGTTGCGCGCACCGGCCACCGGATCTGGCAGGTCTATTTCGCCCATGTCTGCCAATTCCTGGTCATCGCAGCCGGCCTCGTATGGATCCAGCAAAGCGGCTACCTGGCCGAGTGCTGCGGCCTGACGCAGGACTATGTCGCCTCGCTCAACCTGTGGCCCTTCTTCGAGCAGACGCAGGACACGTTGCCCGGCCTGCTGACGCTCACCTATGTGCCGAACTATTTCGACATCCTGCCGATGTACATCGTCATCCTCGCCCTGATGCCGGTGATGCTGGCCGCCTCGCGCCTGTCGAGATGGGCGGTCTTCGCGCTGATGGCGGGGCTTTGGCTCGCCGCCGGACAGGGCCTTTTCGACCTGCCGGGCGAGCCCTGGTCCGACCGGCCGTGGTTCTTCAATCCCTTCGCCTGGCAGCTCGTCTTCTTCACCGGCTTCGCCTTCATGCGCGGCTGGATCCCGGCCCCGCCGGTCTCGGCGGCACTCGTCGCCCTGTCGGTGGTCGTCGTCCTCGCCTCCGTGCCCTTCGCCTGGCATGTCGCCTACAACGAGGTGCCGGAGTTCCTCGTCGTTCGCGAGGCCATCGCGCCCTTGTGGGACAAGACCACCTTCGGCGCCTTCCGCTATCTGCATTTCCTGGCGCTCGCCTATCTCGCCTGGGTGGCCGTGGGCGCCGGCGGGTCGCGGCTGCTTGCGCAAAATCTCTGGGGCCGCGTCGTCAACGTGGTGCAGAAGGTCGGCCAGCAGTCGCTCGCCGTCTTCCTCGCCAGCCTTATGCTGGCCCAGGCCATCGGCATCGCGCGCGACATGGCCTGGGGCCGCGGCGATCCGCTCATCGAGTTCCTGGCCAATATTGCCGGCTTTGCCGGCCTGATCGCCGTCGCCTATCTCGTGTCCTGGTACAAGAAGCAGCCCTGGCGGCGCCCGCCTGCCGGAAAGTCCGGTCCGGGCCCGAAGTCCTTCGACGGAGGCTCGGCCAGGAGCGACCGCAACCCGGCGGCGCGCGCCGCGCAACCGGCAGCGACGACGAGCTGAGATCGGGTCGGTTGGGGGCGGTGCGGAGTCCGGCCTCAGCCCGCCCAGCCGCGCCGCTGCGCGATCAGCTGCCAGCCCTGTTCCACCCATTCGGCGCGGATGCTGTGCCCGCCCGAGTGCAAGCACACTTCCAGCAGGCCGGGGCCCTCGCGTGCCTCCTGCAGCTGACAGGCGAGCCCCTGCGCCGGCGCGCCTTGCGGGAAGTCGGGCGCCAGGCCCGCCTGCCGCTGCCACAGGGCAAGGCTCTTGGCGACGCCCGACTGGCGCCAGTGCTCGCCGATGGCCCGGCCCTCCAGCGGCACCGTCCGGTCCGCCGTGCCGTGCACATGCACCAGCATCGGCACGGGCGAGGGGCAGGCCTGCGGTACCGGGTCCCAGAAGGCGCCGGCCACCGCCACATAGCCGGCGAAGAGCTCGCCCTCGCGGCAGGCGACGTTCCAGGCCATCGATCCGCCCATCGAGAAGCCGGTCAGCACCATCCGGTCTCCGGAAATGCCGAAGCGGGTCTTCAGATCGGCGGCCAGCGCCCGGAAAAAGGAGAACTCGTCGCGCAGCTGCCGCGGCGCGCCGGGATAGGACCAGGTGCCGCCCTCTCCTTGCGGGGCGACGAAGGCGACGCCCAGCCGATCGGCAAGCCGTGCCCAGGCCGTGTTGCGCATCTCTGCCTCGGCCGAGCCGCGCCAGCCGTGCAGGAAGACGATCGCCCCCGTCGGCGGCGCTCCTTGCGGCAGGAGGATGCGGTATTCGCCCCCCGCGATGGTGCAGGGCGTGTCGCTGCCGCAGCCGGGCGCGCTGCCGGCGGCAAGGGCCGGGGACGACGCCATCCACAGCCCGGCGAGCATGGCGGCGGCGAGCGGCGGAACGGTGCGGGCGGCGGAGGCGGGATGAGACATCGGCAGCTCTCGGGAAGGTCGGATGCGTGACGGGCCCCAGCATGAGCCCGCATCCCCCCGCCCGGCAAGCGCCTGCTGTCCGGTTCCCCTCACGCTTCGGTGAGAGCCCCTAGAGAATCGCCCAGCGGATCAGGCTCGCGATCACGAACAGCGTCGCCACGCCCGCCAGCCACAGCCCGGCGAACCAGGCGAGCCGCTGGTAGAGCGGCCGCTCGGACCCGTCCTGCGTCATCAGTGATAGCCCTCGTCGGGCCGCACCTTGCCGCGGAACACCCAGTAGGCATAGCCGGTATAGGCCAGGATCATCGGGATCAGCACCACCGCCCCGACGAGCAGGAACAGGAGCGAACTGTCGGGCGCGGCCGCCTGCCAGATGGTGATGGAGGTCGGCACCACATAGGGGAACAGGCTGACGCCGAGCCCCACGAAGGTGACGAGGAAGAGCCCGAGGCTCGCCAGGAACGGCAAGCCGTCGCGGGTCGAGCGCAGGCTGGAGAACAGGAGCACGGCCAGCCCCAGCACCAGCAGCGGCACCGGCGCCGTGTAGAACAGCTGCGGGAACTCGAACCAGCGCGCGGCGAATTGCGGGTGCAGCGCCGGCGTCCACAGGCTGACCACCGCGATCATCGCCAGCAGCAAGGCGCCGAGCACCTTCGCCTTGTCGCGGAAATGCTCCTGCATCGGCCCTTCGCATTTCCACACCAGCCAGGTGGCGCCGAGCAGCGCATAGCCGATCACCACGGCAAGGCCGGTCATCAGTGAGAACGGCGTCAGCCAGTCGAGCCAGCCGCCGGCATAGGCGCGTCCCTCCACGTCGATGCCCTGGATGATGGCGCCGAGCGCGATGCCCTGCGCCAGCGCCGCCGTCAGCGAGCCGAGGAAGAAGGCGACGTCCCACACCCATTGCCGATGGGGCAGCGCCTTGAAGCGGAACTCGAAGACGACGCCGCGGAAGATCAGGCCGAACAGCATCGCCATGATCGGCACGTAGAGGGCGGGCATCAGCACCGCATAGGCCAGCGGGAAGACCGCGTAGAGCCCGCCTCCGCCCAGCACCAGCCAGGTCTCGTTGCCGTCCCACACCGGGGCGACGGAATTCATCATCGTGTCGCGCTCGGCCTTGGAGCGGGCGGTGGGGAACAGGATGCCGAGGCCGAGGTCGAAGCCGTCGAGCACCACATAGAGGAACACGGCGGTGGCGATCAGCAGGGCCCAGATCAGGGCGAGGTCGAAGATCATGGCTCTACTCCGCCGGCTTGGGTTCGTCTGCATAGGCAGGGGCTGGCGTCACACCGGCCGCGCGGGTCGGCTCGCCCTTTTCCGGCCCCTGCGCATCGCCGCCCGGCCGCTTGCCCATGGCTTTCAGGATGTAGCCGGTGCCGATGCCGAAGACGATGAAATAGACCACGATGAACACCAGCAGCGAGGTCGCCACCGCCGGTGCGTCGACCGGCGAGATGCTGTCGCTGGTGCGCAGCAATCCGTAGACCGTATAGGGCTGGCGGCCGACCTCGGTGGTGATCCAGCCCGCCAGCACGGCGATGAACCCGGTCGGCCCCATCGCCAGCACGGCGCGGTGGAACAGCGGCGTGTCGGCGAGCCGTCCGCGCCAGCGCAGGTAGAGGCTCCACACGCCGATGCCCAGCATCAGGAAGCCGATGCCGACCATGATGCGGAAGGAGAAGAAGACGATGGTCGAGTTCGGCCAGTCCTCGCGCGGGAAGTCCTTCAGCCCCGGCACCCGCCCGTCGAGCGAGTGGGTCAGGATCAGGCTGCCGAGCTTGGGCACCTCGACCCGGTAATGCGTCTCCGCCGCCTCCATGTCGGGGATGCCGAACAGGATCAAAGGCGCGCCGTTCTCGCCTTCGAAATGGCCTTCCATCGCGGCGATCTTGGCCGGCTGGTGCTCCAGCGTGTTCAGCCCGTGCATGTCGCCGGCCATGATCTGCACCGGCGTGACGAGCGCGGCCATCCACATCGCCATGGACAGCATCACCTTGGCGCCCTCGTTGCCGCGTTCCTTGAGCAGGTGCCAGGCGCCGACCGCGCCGACCACGAAAGCGGTGGTCAGGTAGGCGGCCAGCATCATGTGGACGAGGCGATAGGGGAAGGACGGGTTGAAGACGATCTCGAACCAGTTTTCGGGGATGAACTGGCCGGCTTCGTTGATCGCATAGCCGGCCGGCGTCTGCATCCAGCTGTTCACCGACAGGATCCAGAAGCCCGACAGCGCCGTGCCGAAGGCGACCATCGCGGTCGCCATGAAATGCAGCCGCGGCCCCACCCGGTTGAGGCCGAACAGCATGATGCCGAGGAAGCCGGCCTCCAGGAAAAAGGCTGACAGCACCTCGTAGCCCATCAGCGGGCCGAGCACGGGGCCTGTTTTGTCGGAGAATACCGACCAGTTGGTGCCGAACTGGTAGGTCATCACGATGCCCGAGACGACGCCCATGCCGAAGGCGACTGCGAAGATCTTCAGCCAGTATTTGAAGAGCTGCAGATAGACCTCGCGCCGCGTCGCCAGCCACAGGCCCTCCAGCACCATCAGGTAGCTGGCAAGACCGATGGTGAAGGAGGGGAAGATGATGTGGAACGACACGGTGAACGCGAACTGGAAGCGCGCCAGGTCGATTGCGGAAAAGTCCATCATGCTGGCTCCTTCGCGGGTCTGGCCGGGCCGCCGCGACCCTTGCTCGTTCCGCTGGTATGCGCCCCGGCAAGTGCGGGCGGGCGGATGCCTTGGGGGGAAAACTCGCGCGCCCGCCGGGACTTGGCCATGCGACCGATTGAAGCCCGAGCCTTGCGCGCTGGCAACCCCCGGCGCGGGAAATGACGCTTTCCGGCTGGTTCAGCGCCAGTCGCCCTCGGTCGGGATGTTGAGCGAAATGCCGCAGTGCTTGCAGTGGACCGCGTCCGGATCGTGCCGGCTCAGGCCGCATTCGGGGCATTTGTGCGCGATTTTCACCGGCCGGAAGATCGTCTGCACCAGCCGCAGGAACAGCCCGACGCCGACGATCATGATGAGGATGGTCAGCATCCGCCCGTACTCGTCGGTCATGGTGATGTCGCCGAACCCGGTCGTCGTCAGTGTCGACACCGTGTAGTAGAGCGCATCCAGATAGCTGTTGATGTTCGGATTGCGGCCCTTTTCCAGCACATGCACCGCCGCCGAGACGACGAAGATGAAGACCGTCAGGTTGACCAGCGCCTGGATCACCTGCTCGTTGCGGCGGAAGAAGGGCATGTGCCCCTGCAATTCGCGGATCAGGTGGTAGGAGCGCAGCAGCCGCAGCAGCCGCAGCACCAGCAGCATCGCCAGCCCTTCCACGACGGCGCTGGCGAACAGCGAGGCGATCACCACCGCATCGGCCAGCGCCATGAAGCTTCCCATGGCGCGTAGCGGCCGGCTGGCGGCGGCCAGCCGCAGCAGGTAGTCCGCCAGCATCACCGCGCCGATGATGTAGTCCAGCCGGTGATCGGTCCCGTTGAGGCCGAACAGGATCGAGGCGAAGAAATAGGAGATGGCAAGAAAGTCGAAGGTCAGAAGCCCGATTCGCCACCGGCGGGAGGTCTTCGAGACGCCGAAATAAAGGCGACGAACCGCGGCGCGGAACCGGGTGAACGGCGGGTCCTGCGGCTCTGCGTCGGGGCGTGTCTCGGCGGTCATGGCGCGATCATGCGCAGCGCTTTCCGGCGCGGTCAATCGGGCCGGGCCGCGTCCGGCCTTCTCGCGCCGCATCACGGACGCGGACGGGCCTCAGGGGCTCTTGCATTCCCCGCCGATATTCGGGCTTTGGACTCCACCGCGAATCGGAGCAAGGTTTCGTTAACCATTTCAGCAGCGGCCGGCCCGACCTGCCGCAAGGTTTTTCCGGGGAGCGCCATGTCTGCCTTTGTCCAGTCCTTGCCGACCTTGAACGACAGCCTGCGCTTTGCCGAACAGCATGTCGGCGACATCCTGCACACACCGAAATCTCCGGACGGTGCCGCCTATCGTTTCATCGTGCGCGGGACCGGACGCTTCGGCAACGGCGCGCGCAGCGGCAGTCCGTGCGAGGTGCTGGCCGCCACCCGCCGCGAGGCGGAGCTGCGCCGCCTGCATGCGGTCGCCACCAGCATTGCGCAATATCTGGAAGAGCGCATAGCCGCCGAAAGCCCGCTCGCCGCCGAGTGAGCGCCGCCCCTCAGCTCCAGGTCCGCTCCAGCACCGACAGCCAGTTTTTCCAGGCGATCTTCTCGATCAGCTCCTCGCCGTAGCCCGCCTCGCGGAAGGCCTGCAGCAGCACCGGCAGGCCGGCCACGTCGCCGATGGCGCGCGGCACCATGCAGCCGTCGAAATCCGAGCCGAGCGCCACCCCGTCCTCGCCGAGCCGCGACAGCAGGTGGTCGGTGTGCCGCACCATCACCTCCAGCGGCGTGTCGGAGATGTTGGCCCCGTCCGGCCGCAGGAAGGCGACATGGAAGTTGAGCCCGGCAAGGCCGCCGCTTTCGGCGATGGCGTCGAGCTGCCGGTCGGTCAGGTTGCGCGCCGAGGGGCAGACCGCATGGGCGTTGGAATGGGAGGCGACCAGCGGCCGGTCGGTGATCGCGGCAACGTCCCAGAAGCCCTTTTCGGTCAGGTGCGACAGGTCGACCATGATCTTCAGCCGGTTGCAGGCGCGCACCAGCTCCTTGCCCGCATCCGTCAGACCCGGCCCCGTGTCGGGGGAGGAGGGGCAGGTCATCGGCACCCCGTCGCCGAAGATGTTCGGCCGGCTCCACACCGGCCCGAGCGAGCGCAGGCCGGCGGCGTGCAGCACCTCCAGCGCGGTCATGTCGGCGTCGATCGCCTCGGCCCCTTCCACATGCATCACCATGGCGAGCTTCTTGGCCGCCATCGCCGCGCGGATCTCGGCCGCATCGCGGCAGATCGCCACCTCGCCGGCGCTCTCGCGTTCCAGCCGCAACGCGCGGGCGAACATGCGCAGCGTGAAGGCGAGCGCGTCCGGCTGGGCGACCTCGGCGAAGTTCGCCGGATCGTCCGGGTCGTAGCGCACCTTCAGCGCGTCTCCCAGCTGCGAGGGGACGTAGATGGCGAAGAGCCCGCCGGCGAAGCGCCCCTTGCGGGCGCGCGGCAGGTCGATGTGATCGCGCGCCGCGCGGTCGAAGAACGAGCGCTCGCGGGCGGTACCGGCGCCGAGCTCCAGCTTGAGCAGCGTGTCGTTATGGCCGTCGAAGACGGGGATCTGGCTCATTCGGATGCGTGTCCCGGGAGAGGGGCGTGCTGGGCGGGTTGCGGGACCGGGGGAGAGGATCCCGGGCCGTTGCCGCCAGTGTCGCCGCCCCTGGCCCGATGCGCAAGGGGGCGTCAAGCGCCGCGCCGTCAGGACGCGGCGCGGCGCTCCGGGAAGAGGCTCGCCAGACCTTGCGCGCTCGCCGCGCAGATGCCGCGCTCGGTGATCAGGCTCGTCACCAGCCGCGCCGGCGTCACGTCGAAGGCCGGGTTGGTCGCCTCCGTCGTCGGCGGCGTGATGGCGATGGTCTCGCTGCGCCCGTCTTCCGTCAGGCCGGTCAGATGCGTCACCTCGCGGCCCGAGCGCTCCTCGATGGGGATCTCGCGCAGGCCGTCGCGGACGGTCCAGTCGATGGTCGAGGAGGGCAGGGCGACATGGAACGGCACGCCGTTGTCGTGGGCCGCGAGCGCCTTCAGATAGGTGCCGATCTTGTTGCACACATCGCCCGTCGCCGTGGTGCGGTCGGTGCCGACGATCACCATGTCGACCAGCCCGTGCTGCATCAGGTGGCCGCCGGCATTGTCGACCACCAGCCGGTGCGACACCCCGTGCCGGCCCAGCTCCCAGGCGGTCAGCCCGGCGCCCTGGTTGCGCGGCCGCGTCTCGTCCACCCACACATGCACGGGGATACCGGCATCGTGCGCCTGGTAGATCGGCGAGGTCGCCGTGCCCCAGTCGACGGTCGCCAGCCACCCGGCATTGCAATGGGTCAGGATGTTGACCGGCTCGCCCCCACCCTTGCCCTGGGCCTTGCGCTCGGCGATCTCGCGGATCAGGGACAGCCCGTGCCGGCCGATGGCGTGGTTGACGGCGACATCCTCGTCGCAGATCTCGCTAGCCTTCGCCCAGGCCGCGGCGGCGCGCTGGCTCTCGGGCAGCGGCGCCACCCGTGCGGTCACCGCATCCAGCGCCCAGCGCAGGTTGATCGCCGTCGGCCGGGTCGCGGCCAGCATGGCGGCAGCCTGCGCCAGGCCCGCATCGGACGGGTCGCGCGCCAGCGCCATCGCCAGCCCATAGGCGGCGGTGGCGCCGATCAGCGGCGCGCCGCGCACCCACATGTCGCGGATCGCCGTCGCGGCGGCTTCCGGCGTTGCCAGTTCTGTAGTGACGAAATCGTGCGGCAGCCGCGTCTGGTCGATGATGTGCACCGACCGGCCATGCTCTGCCGGCCAGATGGAGCGGTGGGCAACGCCGTCGATCTTCATGACATCTCCGTATCGATGGGCCGGGGCCGGGCCAGGTTGGCAAGGCCAGGCAAGGGCCGCGGGCCGTCTTTCTTGGGGGAGCTAAAGCATCTTTTGCCCGGCTTTGCCACCCGCTGCGGGCCAGCGGCGCGTCGAGGAGGAAAAACGAAACGGGGCAGGCCCCGTGCGGCGCCTGCCCCTGAAACGTGCCCCTGTGGGCCGGTCGACGGTCGGTTCACGCCTTTTCGGCGAGCACCGTCTCGAAGCCCTCGAATTCCGGATGACCGAGATAGAGCGGCTTGTTGTCGCCCGCGCCCTTGTGGGCATCGCGGAAGGCCTGGCTCTTGGTCCAGGCGAGGAAGGCGTCCTTGTCCCGCCAGATCGTGTGCGAGGCGTAGAGCGTGTGGTCCTCGCGGTCCGGCCCTTTCAGCAGGTGGAACTCGACGAAGCCGTCCATCGTGCCCAGATGCCGGTCGCGATTGCGCCACACCTCCTCGAAGGCCTCCTCGTTGCCGGACTTCACGCGAAAGCGGTTCATGGCAATGTACATCAGGCAGTCTCTCCCTCTTCTGACACCGGCCCCTGCAGGGCAAACTGTGCCGCCGACCGCTCGCCGACAAGGTCCTGTAGGGCCTTGCGGAACGCGGTCTGGCCTGTGCTACGCAGCGGCACGAAAGGCTTGTTGAGCTTCTGGCAGATCTTCTTGGCCCGCAGACAGGCGTCGTGGCTGACGCAATTGACCGGGCAGAAGACGCAGTCGACGGACGGCAGCAGGTGGTCGAGGCGCTGCGGCGCGTCCTCCACCCCGCCGTCGTGATGGACGAATGTGGTGTTGAAGGCCTCGGCAATGCCGCGCAGCCGGTCGCGGTGGCCGTGCATGCCGCCGACATAGAGGATCGCCTTCGGCCGGGCCGCCGCCTCGGCCGGCATGCGGATCGCCTGCTGGGCGCCCTGTTGTGCAGCCGGTTGCGCGCCCTGCCGGGGCATCTGCTGCGGTGCGGGGCGCCGCGTCTCCTCGCCGATCTCGCGCAGCCGCGCTTCCGCCTGTCGCGCCCGCACCCGTGCCGATTGCAGGGCCCGTCCGGCCTTGTCGAGCCGGCGGCGCAGGGAGGCCGCATCCGGTGCCGCCTCGGCCGTCTCCGGCGCGCGCGCCTCGTCCGCCGCCCGTCCGGCCTTGAGCCTGGCCAGCGTCGCGCGCAGCTCGATCAGCTCGCGGTCGCGCTGGGCCAGCGCCTCGCGCAGGCCCGTCTCCACGCGCCGCGCCCGGTCCTCGGCCTCCTGCAGCTGGTCGCGCAGAGTCGCCGCCTCCTCGTTCTTCTGGCGGAACGAGGCGCCGGCCAGGTGCGACCACATGTGCACCTCGCCGAAGATGCGCGCGCGCAAGGGACCCGGCACGTGCTGGTGCGTCATGAAGGCCCAGTAGGCCGGCCCGACCTGGCCCCGGTCGCACATGTCGCGCCACAGGGCTTCCAGCTCGGCCGCCCTGCGCGCCCGCCCGACCCGGCGCAGCGCGCCCTCGAAGCGGCCGTCGAGCAGTTTCTGGAAGGCGCGGGAAAAGGCGCAGTCGGTGGTCGACAGGCGCACGAAATGGCCGTGCACGTCGTAGTCGGGCGTGTCGGGGGAAACCTCGATGCCCACCTTGCGGGCGGTGCGGCGCAGGTCGGCGACGCTGGCGCAGGTGCCGACGATGGAACAGTGGACGCTGTCGGCCTGCTCCCACAGCGCGATGCGCCTGCGTGCGGCCGGGCCGTCGCTGCCGATCTCCTCGCAGGCGAGCGGCGCGCGTCCCGAATGCGCGGCGACCGCATCCTCGATCGCCTTTCGCAGCTTGTCATCCCTGGCGCACATGGAGCCGTGCCCCTCCCGAAACAGGTTGAAAACGCTTGGTCACGATTCGGCTGGCCAAGAGCGTGGCTTGCTGGCCGTCGAGGGAGTGGACGGGGTGCTGGCTGGCGCTTGGATCTCCGTCTGCCGTCTCCGGGCACAGCGAGAGGCGAAACGGACATTGCCTTTCCTATAAAACATGAGTATTTCAGTCAAGAATATTCTTGCGAACGGTTCGCAAGTTTAGAGCTATTCCAAACCACGGACGGAGGAACCGGAGTTTCCGGCCGTTTTCGTCCAGGGCCCAAGCGATCGAAGGAGCAAGTCGATCATGTCCCAGTCCGCGAACCCTGCCTCTCAGGCCCAGGCCGGCTACCGCCGGCCACGTACCCAGCAGCGCACCCTGACCCTGCCGAAAACGGCGAAGATCTCGCAGGAACCGCTGGAACTGGACAGTTCGGCCCTGTTCCAGGGCGCCCGCGAGGTCCATATCCGCCACAAGGACATGGTCTACCGGCTGTCGATCACCCGGTTCGAAAAGCTGCTCCTGACCAAATAGGTCCGCAGGCGGGGCTTACCCCGCCCTTCGTCTCCTGCCGCGAGCCTCCCCCGCGAGAGCTGCAAGGCTGCTGGAGCCGGCGCCGGAAGCGTGCCTCGGCGCGCTTCCGGTGCTTGCCTTCCGCCCGCCGATCTGCGAAGGAAAGAGCCTTCGAACGGCAACCCGGCAGGACCAGACGTGGCTCTCGGTTTCACTCCGGCCGTCCTTGACGCGGCATCGACGTTCCGGCCCTCATCGGCCGGCCGCGCCTTGATGCCGGGCGGACGTCGTCCTGCCCCGCGCTCGCGCCTCCTGCAGCCCCGCCCGATGCATCAGGGCCCGGCCTGCGGTCGATTTAGGCAGTTGCCGTACTGAGCCTTGCGGGCTTTCTTCCGCGCCCGGCCATTCTGCCGGTCTTCGCCCTGCCGCTGGAAAGCGGCGGAAAGTCTGGTAAAAGACCCGCCGAACTCCCTTCTCACGTGCCGCGCCGGCATGCCGGCCGCGCGCTGCCAGTCACGACGGTGCCATGTCCGAATTGCAATCCCTTGAAACTGCGATCCTCGCCGCCATCGCCGCCGCGTCGAACGAGGCCGAGCTGGAAGAGGTGCGCATCGCCGCCCTCGGCAAGAAAGGGTCCGTGTCCGAGAAGCTGAAGACCCTGGGCTCCCTGTCGCCGGACGAGCGGCGCGAGATGGGCCCGGCGATCAACGGCCTCAAGACCCGGGTCGCCGATGCGCTCGCCGCCCGCCGCGAGTTGCTGCAGGACGCGGCCCTCGACGCGCGGCTGGAGACCGAGCGCGTCGACGTCACCCTGCCGCTGCGTCCCGCTCCCGCCGAGACCGGGCGCATCCACCCGGTCAGCCAGGTGATCGACGAGCTCACTGCGATCTTCGCCGACATGGGCTTTTCCATCGCCGAAGGTCCGGACATCGAGACCGACCACCTCAACTTCACCCAGTTGAACTTCCCGCCCGACCATCCGGCGCGCGAGATGCACGACACGTTCTTCCTGCCCGAAAAGGCGGACGGCGAGCGCATGCTGCTGCGCACCCACACCTCGCCGGTGCAGATCCGCACCATGATGTCGCAAGAACCGCCGATCCGGGTGATCATCCCGGGCCGCACCTATCGCTGCGACAGCGACCAGACCCACACGCCGATGTTCCACCAGGTCGAGGGCCTGGTCATCGACAAGGAGAGCCATATCGGCCACCTGAAATGGGTGTTGGAGGAGTTCTGCAAGGCCTTCTTCGAGGTCGACGAGGTGCGCATGCGCTTCCGTCCCTCCTACTTTCCCTTCACCGAGCCGTCGATGGAGGTCGACATCGGCTGCGACCGCTCGGGCAACGAGGTGAAGATCGGCGAGGGCAACGACTGGCTGGAAATCCTCGGCTGCGGCATGGTCCATCCCAATGTCATCCGCAATTGCGGCCTCGACCCGGACGTCTACCAGGGCTTCGCCTGGGGCATGGGCATCGACCGCATCGCCATGCTGAAATACGGCATGCCGGACCTGCGCGCCTTCTTCGACGCGGATGTCCGCTGGATCGAGCATTACGGCTTCCGCCCGCTCGACCTGCCGACCCTGTTCGGAGGCCTGTCGCGATGATCGCCCGTTCGTTTCTCTCCGCCCGCCTGCGCGCGGCGCTTCTGCCGCTGCTGGCGCTCGCCGTCCTGGTCCAGGGGCTTCTCGCCCCCGTGCCTGCCGGCGCCCAGCCGGCGCAGCCGACCTCCTTCGTCGAGGCCTGCGCCGACAAGTCGCAAGAGCGCGGCCGGCTGCGCTATTGCGATGCCTATTTCCGCGAGGGGCTCGGCCCCCAGGCCGATACGGTGCTCTATCTGCGCGACCGCATCACCACCCTGCGCGCCAGCCAGGAAGTGAATGCGGAGAGCAATTACGAGAGCTTCCTCACAGCCGTTGCCATCGTCGCCTTCCTGTCGATCGCGACCATGGTTCTGGTCACCTCCGAGCGCCGCATCTCCGGCATCGCCAAGTGGTCGTCGGTCGCCTCGGCCGCCGCCGTGCTGGTGATGGTGGCGATCCTGACCCTCGGCTGGCTCGACAAGTACCGGGCCGAGGATGCGGCCATGCTCGAACTCGGCCTCTTGCGCGACCAGGTGGAGGTCGAGGCGTCCCACGCCATCGCCTCGGGCCGCAGGCTGGACGAGGCGACGATCCGCCGCTGGACCGACCGCCTGCACGAGATCGGCATCCGCTTCGCCAACAATTACGGCGCCGCATCCATCGTCCCGGACCTCGACCGCTTCACGCCGCAGAACTGACGCAGCCGCACCGGCGCGCGGAGCCCCGCCGCGCCGGTCCCGTCACGACACCTGAAGAGACCCAAGCTCATGAAGTTCACCCTGTCCTGGCTGAAGGAACATCTGGAGACCGACGCCACCCTCGACGAAATCGTCGAGGCGCTGACCCGCGTCGGCCTGGAGGTCGAGGATGTCGCCAACCCGGCCGACCGCCTCAAGCCCTTCACCATCGCCAAGGTGCTGGAGGCCCGCCAGCACCCCAATGCCGACCGCCTGCGCGTCCTCACCGTCGATGCCGGCGACGGCAAGGCGCCGCTGCAGATCGTCTGCGGCGCGCCCAATGCCCGCACCGGCCTTGTCGGCGTGCTCGCCCGTCCGGGCGATTATGTGCCCGGCATCGACGTCACCCTGTCGGTCGGCAAGATCCGCGATGTCGAAAGCTTCGGCATGATGTGCTCGGAGCGCGAGCTGGAACTGTCCGAGGCCCATGACGGCATCATCGACCTTCCCGACGACGCCCCGGTCGGCACCTCCTACGCCGCCTATGTCGGGCTCGACGATCCGGTCATCGAGATCGGCCTGACGCCGAATCGCCCCGATTGCACCGGCGTTTCCGGCATCGCCCGCGATCTTGCCGCCGTCGGCCTCGGCAAGCTGAAGGAAAACCGCCCGGCCCAGGTTCCGGGCGAGGGCCCTTGCCCGGTCGACGTGCGGCTGGAGTTCGGCGACACGCCCTCGCTCTGCCCGGCCTTCGCCCTGCGCCTGGTGCGCGGCGTCAAGAACGGCCCCTCGCCGGAATGGATGCAGAAGCGTCTGCGCGCCATCGGCCTGCGCCCGATCAACGCGCTGGTCGACATCACCAACTACATCACCTTCGATCGGGGCCGCCCGCTGCACGTCTTCGATGCGGCCAAGGTCAAGGGAGACCTCGTCGTGCGGCGCGGCCGCGACGGCGAGGAACTGCTGGCGCTCGACGGGCGCACCTACAAGGTGGACGAGAGCATCTGCGTCATCGCCGACGACAACGGCCTGGAATCGCTGGCCGGCATCATGGGCGGCGAGCTGTCCGGCTGCACCGACGAGACCACCGATGTCCTGATCGAATCGGCCCTGTGGGACGAGACCAACATCGCCCGCACCGGCCGCCGGCTCGGCATCAACACCGACGCCCGCTACCGTTTCGAGCGCGGCGTCGATCCCGCCTTCTGCGTGCCGGGTCTCGAGCTTGCCACCCGCCTGGTCATGGACCTGTGCGGCGGCACGCCGAGCGAAGTGAAGCTCGCCGGCGAGGTGCCGGAGACCGGCCGCAGCATCGAGTTTCCTTACGCCGAGGTGAAGCGCCTCTCCGGCCTCAAGCTCTCCGATGCCGAGATCAAGGGCGTGCTCACCCGCCTCGGCTTCTGGGTCACCGGCACGGGAGACACCGTGCGCGTCGCCCCGCCGTCCTGGCGCCCGGACATCCACGGCAAGGCCGACCTCGTCGAGGAAGTGGTGCGCATCGTCGGCCTCGAGTCGGTCGCCTCGGCGCCGCTGCCGCGCGGGGCCACCGTCGCCCGCCAGATGCTCACCCCGGCGCAGGTCCGCCGCTCGCAGGCGCGCCGCGCGCTCGCCGTGCGCGGGATGAAGGAAGCGGTCACCTGGTCTTTCATCCCGCAGGACCAGGCCGAAGCCTTCGGCGGCGGCTCGCCCGTGCTGCGTCTCGCCAACCCGATTTCCGCCGACATGTCGGACATGCGCCCCAGCCTGGTGCCGGGTCTGGCCACGGCGGCGCAGCGCAATGCCGATCGCGGCTATCCGGACGTCGCCCTGTTCGAGGTCGGCCAGGTCTTCGCCGACGACACGCCGCAGGGCCAGTCGATGGTGGCCGCCGGCCTGCGCCGCGGCACCGCGGTGATGACCGGTGCCGACCGCCACTGGGCCGGCAATGCGCCGCAGGTCGGCGTGTTCGACGCCCGCGCCGATGCCGAGGCGGTCCTGGCCGCCATCGGCGCGCCGGTCGACAAGCTGATGGTTTTCTCCGAAAGTGCCCCCTGGCTGCATCCGGGCCGCTCCGGCGAACTGCGCCTCGGGCCGAAGACGGTGCTGGCCCGCTTCGGCGAGCTGCACCCGCGCATCGCGCGTAAGTTCGATCTCGACGGCCGTCTCGCCGTCTTCGAGGTCTATCTCGATGCGGTGCCGCTGCCCAAGGGCAAGTCCGGCCGCTCCAAGGGCGCCTTCGCCGCCTCCGACCTGATGCCGGTGCGCCGCGACTTCGCCTTCGTGGTCGAGGAGGCGGTCACCGCCGACCGGCTCCTCAAGGCCGCGCGCGGCGCCGAGAAGACATTGATCAGCGATGTCGTGCTGTTCGACGTCTATCGCGGTGCCGGCGTTGCCGAGGGGCACAAGTCGCTGGCCATCGACGTGACGCTGCAGCCGCGCGAGCGCACCCTCACCGAGGAGGAGATCGACGCGGTCGGCGCGAAGATCCGCGCCGCGGTGGAAAAGGCGACCGGCGGCACCCTGCGCGGCTGACCGCCGCGATTGAATCCTGCACCGCCGCCCGGACCGGGCGGCGGCGAGCACGGGACTTGCGCGTTGCCCCCTTGGCGGCCATCCTTGCGGGCAAGGGGGCGACGCGCGGTGCTGTCTGCGCGCATCACGAAAGGGTCATGCGATGAAGCCGGCGCAAGCCGTGCCGCCCGCCCTTGGCCAGGGCCTTGCCTTCGGGCGCACCACGCTGGGCGATCCCTCGCTCGCCAGTGAGGACGACCGCAGGCGCGTGCTGGAACTGATCCTGCGCACCGATCCGGTGGTGATGCGCGTGCTGCGGATCGCCCGCGGCCTTGCCCTGCCGGACTGGCGGCTCGCCAGCGGCGCCGTCTACCAGACCGTCTGGAACGCCCTGACCGGCCGCCCCGCCGGCCATGGCATCCGCGATTTCGACCTGCTCTATTTCGACGGCGCCGACACCAGCTACGAGGCCGAGGACCGGGTGATCACCCGCGCCCGTCCGCGCTTTTCGTCCCTGCCGGCGCCGGTGGAAATCCGCAACCAGGCGCGTGTGCCCCTGTGGTTCCGCGAAAAGCACGGCATCGACTATCCGCCGCTCTCCTGCACCGACGAGGCGCTGGTCAACTACGCCGCCCGCACCCATGCCGTTGCCGTGCGGCTGGAGGCGGACGGCCGCCTGTCCATCGCCGCGCCTTTCGGTCTCGCCGATATCTTCGCCATGCGGCTGGTGCCCAACCCCGCCCTCGACAATTCCTCGACCTATCTGGACAAGGCGCTGCGGATGAAGGCCGCGTGGCCGGAGCTGGAGATCCTGCCCTGGCCGTCGCCTGGGCTTGCCGGCGTCGCTCCGCCGAAAAGCCGGCCCGAACACCCCTCCTCGCGCCCCGCTGAGGTGCCGTCTCCCGAGCCGGCCAACGAGGACGAGCCGGGCGAGGCCCCGCCCGCCGTCCCGCACATACTCTCGCACCGCGAGGACCTGCTGCGGCAGAGCCCGTTCCGCCGCCATCTTGCTGGCGACCGCTATGCGCGTCTGGTGGGCGGCGATCTCGGCGCGAAGGCCGTGCCGGACGAGCCCGCGGGCGAGAGCGTAGAGGCAGTGCCTGCCGGATCTTCAGCCTCGGATCAGCCGGCGGCGAGCGTTGCCCGCGACTGGATCCGCGTCTCCACCAGCCCGCGCAGCGAATTCCCCAGATAGATCTTGTCCGCTTTGGCGAGGTCCTCGGGCCGCAGGTCCGCCTCCGCCGCCCGTCCGGTGTCGAGCAGCGCCTGCCGCAGCGTGCCCGGCAGCAGCCCGTGCCGCAGCGCCGGCGTCAGCAGCCGGCCGCCGCGCGCGAGGAAGAGATTGGTGAAGCTTCCTTCCGTCAGAAAGCCCTCGTCATTGACGAAGATCACCTCGTCGCAGCCGGTCGAGGCGGCCAGCCGCGCCCGCGTGCCGTCATAGGTCTCCCGCAGCGTCGTCTTGTGCAGCAGCAGCGGATCGCCGGCTACCATCGTCACGTCTGCGAGCACCGCCGTCCAGTACGAGACAGCCGGCGGCAGCTCCCGGTCTTCCAGCGACAGTTTTCCGCTGCCGGCCAGCTCCAGCCGCACCCGCCGAGGCCCGTCGAAAGCGCCGGCCCGGCCTGCCAGCAGCGCCCGCGCACCGTCCGCATCCAGCGGAAAGCCGAGCCGCGCGGCACTGTTGATGAGCCGGCTAAGATGGCGTTCCAGCAGCAGGTATCCGCCTAGCGGATCGCCGGTCTCCGGCGGGTGCCAGGCCATCGTTTCGAACAGCGAGAAGTCCGGCGCCCGGCGCTCCAGGAAGGCGAGCTTCAGCCGGCACTCGTCGTATTCCGGGGTGCTGGCGGAATCGAACACCAGCCCTGATCCCGCGCCCGCTTCGAACCGTCCGTCCGCCTCCACAACCAGCGTGCGGATCGCCACGTTGAAGCGGAAATCGCCGGAGGGCTCCAGATGGCCGATGCCTCCGGTATAGAGGCCGCGCGGTCCGCTCTCTAGGCGATGGATGATCTGCATCGCCGAGAGCTTCGGCGCCCCGGTGATCGAGCCGCAGGGAAACAGCTCGCGCATGCAGGCGGCAAAGCCGGTCTCGCCAGGGACCTCGCCCTCCACCGTCGAGGTCATCTGGAACAGCGTCGCATAGGGCTCGACCTCGAACAGGCGCGGCACCGCGACGCTGCCCGTTGCCGCGATGCGCGACAGGTCGTTGCGCATCAGGTCGACGATCATCACGTTCTCGGCCCGTGATTTCGGGTCGCTCGCGAGCGCCCGCGCGATGCGCCGGTCGTCCTCGCCCGTCTTTCCGCGCGGGGCCGTGCCCTTCATCGGCCGTGTCGCGACGCGCGTGCCGCGCCGCTCCAGGAAGAGTTCGGGCGACAGCGACAGCACGGTGTGCGTTTCCGTGCGCAGGAATGCCGCATGGCCGACCGGCTGCGACAGCAGCAGCCGGGCGAACAGCCGCGCCGGCTCGCCGGCGATCCGCCCGCGCGCCCGCATGGTCAGGTTGGCCTGGTAGATGTCGCCCTTGGCAAGATGCTCGCGCACGGCGGCAAAGGCCGTGTCGTACTCCTCGCGCGTCAGCTCGAAGCCGTCGATCCGGGCGTCCGTCCCGCCGCATCCCTCTTGCGCGATGTCGCCGGCGCCGATCCGCGCCAGCGCCTCGCTCAATGTCAGCCGCGTGGCCTCGTCATAGACGCCGAAACGGACCAGCGGCAGCGCCGGATCCTTCGGCGCGAGTGGTCGCAGCTTCTCTTCGAAGGCGAAGCCCGCCTCATAGGCGAGGTATCCGGCGACGTGAAAGCCCGCGCGTGCCGCCGCCTCCGCCTCGGCGAGGGCGGCCGCCACGTCGCTCACCTCATGGCAGGCGATGATGCGCCGCGGCCGGGCGAACAGCAGCGCCGTTCCCGCTCCCGCGTCGAAAAGCGCCAGCGTGTCGGCGGGTGCTTGGGGAGCCGCCGCCCGTCCCGTGTCGCCGCTCTCGTCCATCTGCCGCCGGTCTCGTCCTGTCAGTCCGTCTCCGCCGGCCGTCTTACGCCGGTTGTCCCGCGTTGCATAGCCGCGCGCGCGACATGGACCTGCCCGAATTCGCCCTGATCGCCATATCCGCGGTTTTCGTGCAACCTGCGAGACGCTACAGACGTTTGCAAGGCACGAGCGGAGCACTGCATGACCGGCGACCAGATCGCGATCCTTGCCATCCTCGCCCTGGCGATGGCGGCCTTCCTGTCCGGCCGCCTGCGGCACGACATGGTGGCGATGGGCGCGCTGATCGCCTGCGTCGCCGCCGGCCTTGTCCCGGCCGAGGAGGCCTTCGCCGGCTTCGGCCATCCGGCGGTGATCACCGTCGCCTGCGTGCTGGTGCTCAGCCGCGGCCTGCAGACTTCCGGCGCCGTCGACGTGCTGGCCCGCACCGTGCTGCCGGACGATGCCGGGCGCACCCTCAGCCTTGCCGCGCTGACCGGTCTCGGCGCGGCGCTCTCCGGCTTCATGAACAATGTCGGCGCCATGGCGCTCCTGATGCCGGTGGCGCTGCAACTCGCCCGCCGCCTCGACATGACGCCGGGGCGCATGCTCATGCCGCTCGCCTTCGGCACCATTCTCGGCGGCATGACGACGCTGATCGGCACGCCGCCCAACCTGATCGTCTCCGGCTTCCGCGCCTCGGCCGGCGGCGGCGGCTTTTCCATGTTCGACTTCGCGCCCGTCGGCTTCGTGGTGGCGCTGGCCGGCCTTGCCTTCATCGTCACCGTCGGCTGGCGGCTGGTGCCGATCACCCGCGCGGCCGCAGGCGAGGCCTTCGAGGTCGGCTCCTATCTCACCGAGGTGCGGGTGGGCGAGAAGGGCAAGGCCGACGGCATGAGCCTCTACGAGATCGAGGCAGAGCTCGACAAGGCCGAGGCCCAGGTCGTCGGCCTGGTGCGCGGCGGCCTGCGCGTCAGCGCCCCGCGCGGCAACCGCCGCGTCCAGGGCGGCGATGTCCTGGTGCTGGAGGCGGATGTCGAGGGCATCGCCGAGGCGCTCTCCAAGCTCGATCTCAAGCTGGAGGAGCAGGCCAAGGCCCGCGACGAGGAGCGCGAGAAGAAGGAGCGTGTGCGCGAGGAGGAAGCCCGCCGCGACGAGGACGAGCAGCGCCGGCGCGAGATCGACGAGGCCGCCGCCCTCGGCGACGTGGCGCTGGGGCCTGTGTCCGAGCCGGAGCCGGCGCCGCGGGAGAGCAAGACGAAGGAGGCGCAGGCAAAACCCGGCGAGACGGGCGAGGGCGAAGCCCGCGAGGCCCGCCGCGATACGGAAGCGGAAGAGGTGGTGCTGCGCGAACTGGTGGTGCGGCCCGAATCGCAGCTGGTCGGCCGTTCTGCCCGAGACCTTGCCCTGCGCAGCCGCTTCGGCATCAACCTGCTGGGCGTCTCGCGCAACGGTCGCCGCTCGACCACGCGGCTGCGCACCCTGCAGCTGCAGTCGGGCGACCTGCTCCTGATGCAGGGCCCGGCCGACGTGCTGGCCGAGTTCGCCTCGGAAACCGGCTGCGTGCCGCTGGCCGAGCGCGAGCTGCGCATTCCCGACAAGCGCAAGGCGCTGCTGGCAGCCGGCATCCTCGGCCTGTCGATCCTGGTCACGGTCGTCGGCCTGCTGCCGGCAGCCGTGTCCTTCGCCGCCGGCGTGCTGGCCTCCATGGTTCTGCGCACCGTGCCGCTGCGTTCCGTCTACACCGCCATCGACTGGCCGGTCGTGGTGCTGCTCGCCGCCCTCATTCCCGTCGCCGGGGCGATGGAGGCGACCGGCACGGCCGAGCTCATCGCCACCTTCCTTGTCGGCACCCTGGCGCAGGGCCATCCGGTGGCGGCGCTGGCGATGGTGCTGGTCGTCACCATGTTCCTGTCGGATGTCATGAACAATGCGGCGACGGCGGCCGTCATGTGCCCCATCGCCATCGGCATCGCGGCAACGCTCGGCGTCGATCCCGATGCCTTCCTGATGTCGGTGGCCATCGGCGCCTCCTGCGCCTTCCTCACCCCCATCGGCCACCAGAACAACACGCTGATCCTGGGGCCGGGCGGCTTCGGCTTCGGCGACTATTGGCGCCTCGGCCTGCCGCTGGAGCTGGTGGTGGCGGCGGTGGCCGTGCCGATGCTGCTCCTCGTCTGGCCGCTTTAGTCGGCCCCCGCCGGCGTGGCGTGCCCGGTTACCTGTCGCGGCGCAGGATCTCGCCCGTCACCGGATGCACGTCGGCCTCGATGCGGGCGCCGTTGGCGTCGCGGCCCTCGACCTCGTAGATGCCGTCGTCGATCTCGATCTCGCGGATCGTGTAGCCGGCGGCCTCCATCTTGGCCGTGACGTCGGCAAGGCTCATCCACTGGTCGCGCGGCGCGTCGATGCCCCAGCGGTTGCGGCCGTCGTCGTCGCCGGCCATGGCCAGGCTCGGGGCGGCGGCAAGGGCGAGGAGGGCGATGGCAAGGGTCTTCTTCATGATGGGTCTTCCTGTCTTTGCGGTGCCGCGGCTCGCTCTCGAACCGCGAATGACGCCACCTTGCACCACGCCCCCTGACGCCGCGCCGATGCGTGCCGTCAGGCAATTGTCAGGATCGATGCCTTATGGAAACGAGGCCATGACCGCACATCCCGCACGCCGCCGTTTCCTCCTTGCCCTTGCCGCAGCGCTCCCAGTCCTGGCCGCCGGCGCATGGCCGCTTGCCGTGCACGCCGACGACGACGACGATCACGAGCGCGCCCGCCGCCTGCTGCGCTCCGGCGAGATCCGCCCCCTGTCGGAGATCCTGTCGAGCGTGGAGCGCAGCGTCGGCGGCCGGGTGCTGGATGTTGACTTCGAGCGCGACGACGGCCGCTATGTCTACGAGCTCAAGATCGTGATGCCGTCCGGGCGCGTGCGCGAGATCGCAGTGGACGCGGCCACCGCACGCATCATCGAGATCGAGGACGATTGATGCGGCTTCTGCTGGTGGAGGACGACGAGCGCATCGCCCGCGATGTCGCGGCCGCGCTGACGGCCGCCGGCTATGTGGTCGAGCGCGCTGCCGACGGCGAGGAGGCCTGGTTCCTCGGCGATACGGAGGATTTCGATCTGGTGGTGCTCGACCTCGGCCTTCCGGTCCTCGACGGCCTGTCGGTGCTCAAGCGCTGGCGCGCGGCCGGGCGCGCCATGCCGGTGCTGGTGCTGACCGCCCGCGGCGCCTGGGCCGAGCGGGTCGAGGGCATCGATGCCGGCGCCGACGATTATCTCGCCAAGCCCTTCCGCATGGAGGAACTGGTCGCCCGCGTCCGCGCGCTGATCCGCCGCTCCGTCGGCGTCGCCACGCCCGCCATCGCCGCCGGACACTTGATGCTCGACACCCGCCAGATGCGCGTTGCCCGCGACGGCGTGCCGCTCGCCCTGTCGCCGCTCGAATACCGCCTGACCGCCTATCTCATGCATCACAAGGGCCGGGTCGTGCCGCCGACCGAGCTGCTGGAGCATCTTTACGGCGACGACGACGCCCGCGACGTCAATGCGCTGGAAGCGGTGGTCGCGCGGCTGCGCCGCAAGCTCGGGCCGGACGCCATCGAGACCCGGCGCGGCTTCGGCTATCTCGTCGCGGACGCGCCCGCGTGAGGCCCCACGCTGCCCCGGCCGCCCGGCGGCGCGGCTCGCTTCGCCTGCGTCTCATCCTCGCCGGCGCCGTCTCGGTGCTGGCCGCGCTGGCGCTCGCCGCCGCCGGCCTCCTGGTGCTGTTCGAGCGTCATGTCGAGCGGCGCATCGACCAGGAGCTTTCCGTCCATCTCGACCAGCTGGTCGCCGGCCTCGACCGCGATGCCGACGGCGCGCCGGTTCTCCTGCGCCCGCCCGGCGATCCGCGCTTCGCCGTGCCGCTCTCCGGCCTCTACTGGCAGTTTGAAGGGCAGGGGACGGCTCGAGGCGCTGTCCAGCGGTCCCGTTCGCTCTGGGATTTCGAGCTGGCCCTGCCGGCAGAAGGGGAGGGCGATCCGCTGCCCCATCGCCACACTCTGGCCGGCCCCGGCGACACGCAGCTTCTGCTGCTGGAGCGGGTGGTCGAGCTGCGCGGCGCCTCGGTTCGCGTCGCCGCTGCCATCGACCGGCGCGAGATCGACGAGGCGACGCGCGCCTTCGGCCTCGACCTTGCGCCCTATCTTGCGGTGCTTGCCCTGTTCCTGATGGCCGCAGCGGTCGCGCAGGTCACCATCGGTCTGCGGCCGCTTGCGGCGGTGCGCGACGGGCTCGCCGCCATCCGTTCCGGCCGCCGCACGCGTCTGGGCGACGATTTTCCCGACGAGATCCGTCCGCTCGCCGACGAGCTCGACGGCCTGCTTGCCGCCCGCGAGGCGCAGGTCGAGAGCGCCCGTGCCCGCGCCGGCGACCTCGCCCACGGCCTGCGCACGCCGTTGCAGGTGCTCGCCGGCGATATCGAGCGGCTGCAGGCGCGCGGCGAGACCGAGATCGCCGCCGAGATCGAGACGGTGGCCCTGTCCATGCGCCGCCATGTGGAGCGGGAGCTGGCCCGCGCCCGCCTCGCCTCCGGTCGCGGCACGGCGACCGCCGCCCCTGCCGCTGTGGCGCGCGCCGTCGTTGCCGTCGTCTCGCGCACGCCCGCCGGCGCCCGGCTCGACTGGCAGGTGAAAATTGCCGAGGACGCGCGCCTTGCCATCGATCCCGACGACCTGGCCGAGGCGCTCGGCAATCTCGCCGAAAACGCCGCCCGCCACGCGGTGGCCAGGGTCCGCTTCACTCTGGACGAGGCTCCGGGCGAGCAGGGCGGCAAGGAAGCCGGCGAAACGCCGCGCCTCGTTCGCCTCGCCGTTCTGGATGACGGGCCGGGCATTGCGGACGAGATGATCGGCCCGCTCACCGCCCGCGGCGGCCGGCTGGATCTGGCCGGCGGCAGCGGCGCGGGGCTCGGCCTTGCCATCGTCTCGGAGATCGCCGAGGCCTGGGGCGGCCGCCTGCTCGTCGAGAACCGTCGTTCCGGCCTCAAGGCGGCGCTGTGCCTGCGCCCCGCGCCGCCGGGCATCTGAACGGCCCGCCTCAGGCCGGCGGCGGCAGGATGGTCATGCCAGTCGCGCCGGCCACCTGCATCACCTTCGCCACATCCGGCGGTCCGTCCATCGGTGCCGGTGCGCTCGTCTCGTCGGCAACCGGCGTGCCCAGTTCGGTGAAGAAACGCTCGTGCATGTGGCCCGGCGCGTTCAGGATCAGCATCCGTGCCGGCGTCGTGCCGCGTGCCGTGAAGGCATGCACAGCCCCGTCGGGAATCGCCACATGGCTGCCCGGCCCGGCGATGCGCGTTTCGCCCGCCACCATGAACTCGATCTCGCCCTCCAGCACGTAGAAGGCCTCCGTTTCGCCCGCATGGTGGTTGGGCGGCGCACCCAGTCCCGGCGGCACCACGGCCTCGACGAGGCAGTACTTGCCCAGCGTATCGCCGGGAAAGGCATGGAATTTCATCAGGATGCCGAGTGTCTCATACGTTCTTGCGCGATTGTCCGCCACGGCCCGTCCTCCACTTGTGAGAGCGCTGGAATGGTTTTATGATACACAAGTCTTTTTATGAGACAAGTGTCTTATTATGAGGAAGCCGAGTGGCAATCCGCGAACGCACATCCCAGAAGAACCGCACCCGCGAGGCGATCCTTGCCGGCGCGCGTGCCCTGATCGAGCGCGGCGAGCCGGTGACCGTCACCGCCGCGGCGGCCGAGAGCGGCATCTCCAAGGCGACGGCCTATCGCTATTTCTCCGATCCGGCGGTTCTTGCGGCGGAGGCGGGCCTTGCGGTCGAGGTGCGCGACTACGCGGAGATCGTGCAAGGCTGCGACACTCCGCGCGAAAAGGTGCTGGCCGTCAGCCTCTACATGCTCGACCTGGCGCTGGCCCATGAGGGCGCCTTTCGCCAGTTCCTGGCGCGCAATCTCGACTGCTGGCTGGCCGAAGCGGGAGGGGAGGCACCGCGCCGCGGCGCCCGCCGCGTTGCCATGTTCCGCCAGGCGCTCGGCGATGTCCGGCCGGCCCTGCCGGCGGACCGGCTCGCCCTCCTGGTCGGCGCCCTGTCGGCGGCAACCGGCACCGAGGCGATGATCGCGCTCACCGACATTGCCCGCCTGTCGCCGGACCAGGCCCGGCAGGCCGTGCGCGAAATGGCCGAGGCGATTCTCGACCGGTTCCTCGGCGTGCCGTGAGAGGGGACGGCGGCCGCCTCAGACCTTCTGCGCCACCAGAAACCGTGCCTTGCGCGAGGCCGGGTGCAACTCGGCTTCGAGGATCCTGAAGCCTGCATCGACCATCGCCTGGTCCAGCTCGGCGATGCTGAAGAAGCCGACATGCGGTGCCTTGCCGACCAGCTGCATCGCCTTGATCAGCGGCAGCATGTACCAGCCCCAGCTTTTCAGGCAGACGGTCTTGGAGATCAGCAGCCCGCCGGTCTTCAGCCGGGCTCTCAGCGCGGCGAGCGTCGCCGGCAGGTCTTCCGCCATGTGCAGCATGTTGAAGGCCAGCACCGCATCGAAGGGCGGGGCGCCGGCCGCCATCTCCGCCTGTCCGGCCTCCGTGACGCTGGCCTTGCGGAAGGCGACATTGCCGGCCCCGGCGGCCGCGGCCTTCTCGTTGGCGATGGCGATCATCTCAGCCGAGATGTCGGTGCCGAGATAGCTGCCCGTGCCTGCGGCCAGCCGCAAGGCCGTCGTGCCGGTGCCGCAGCCGACTTCCAGCACCCGATCCTGCGGCGTCAGCCGCGCGGCCGTCGCCTCCAGCGTCCGCCGGTAGGACGCCTCGTCCCTGATCGGGTCGGCGGCATATTTGCGGGCCGCCTTGTCCCAGAACTCGTCCTGCCTGCGCATCGCCCCTTGCTCCGTCTGCGGGTCGTCGATCCGGCTCTTGTCTAGCTCAGGGGCCTTCCGGAAGAAATTGCATAAAAGCGCAGCTTCGTTATACGTTTTTGCATGAATTCGCCGCTCCGTCCCGCCTTCGACTGGAACCGTCTGCGCGCCTTTCTCGTCACCGCCGAGGAGGGCTCGCTCTCGGCCGCCGCCCGCACCCTCAAGCTGACCCAGCCGACGCTCGGCCGCCAGGTTGCCGCGCTGGAGCAGGAGCTCGGCGTCGCCCTGTTCGAGCGGGTCGGCCGCTCGCTCAGCCTCACCCGCTCCGGGCTCGAACTGCTGGAGCACGCCCGCGCCATGGGCGAGGCGGCGGGCCGCGTCTCGCTGGCCGCCTCCGGCCGGGTCGAGGCGGTCGCGGGCGAGGTCACCGTCACCGCCAGCGACGTCGTCTCCGCCTGGCTGCTGCCGCCGGTGCTGGAGCGCCTGCGCGAGGCCGCGCCCGGCCTGTCGCTGGAGATCGTCGCCACCAACAGCCTGCGCGACATCCGCCGCCGCGAGGCCGACATCGCCATCCGCCATGTCGAGCCGCAGGACGGCGAGTTGATCGCCCGGCGGATGCCCGACATGCAGGCCCGGCTCTACGCCTCGCGCGATCTCATCGCCCGCCGCGGCGGGCCGCCGCGCGATGCCGCCGCGCTCTCCGCCTGGCCCTTCGTCGGCTTCGAGCGGTCCGACCGCTTCCGCCTGGCGCTCAACGCGCAGGGCCTGTCGCTGACGCCGGACAGCTTCCCGCTCGTCAGCGACAACGGCGTCGTCGCCTGGCACTACGTCCGCGCCGGGCTCGGCGTCGGCGCCATGATCGACGACGTCGCCCGCCTCGCGCCGGAGGTCGAGTGCCTGCTGCCGGAGCTTCCCGCCATTCCCGTTCCGGTCTTCGTGGTCACCCACCGCGAGCTGCACACCAGCCGGCGCATCAGGATCGTCTTCGACCATATCACGGCGATGCTGGGCGGGGATTGATTGGCACGGGAGCGGGGATAGGGCGGAGCGGGCGCCCGGCTCGGCAGGCCGGTCCGGGCGGTTCCCCCGGCGTCCGCCGCGCGCACTTGTCCCCGCCCTATCCCCGTTTGCGCAGGCGCGGGCGACTTGGCGAGATTGCGACGATTGAGACGCGCAAACCCGATTTTGAGACGGAATTTTGCAAAATCCGTCTCGAAATTTCTCGAAATCCGGCACGCCGTCCCGGCATGCAAAAAGGGCGCGCCCTTGGCTGGCGCGCCCTTCGGATTCATGCAGGTCTGCTGGGCAGACGGGCTCTCGCGCCTCAGGCTGCGAGCGCGCCCTTCGCCTTCTCGGTCAGCTCCTTGAACGCATCCGGCTCGCGGATGGCGATGTCGGAGAGGACCTTGCGGTCGATCTCGATGCCGGCCTTGTTGAGGCCGTCGATGAAGCGCCCGTAGGTCAGGCCGTGCTCGCGGACAGCGGCGTTGATGCGCTGGATCCAGAGCGAACGGAAGTTCCGCTTGCGAACCTTGCGGTCGCGATAGGCGTACTGGCCGGCCTTCTCGACGGCCTGCTTGGCGACGCGGATCGTGTTCTTGCGACGACCGTAGTAGCCCTTGGCGGCCTTGAGGACCTTCTTGTGCTTGGCGTGGGCGGTGACGCCCCTTTTGACACGCGACATGGGATGTAACTCCTTGAAAAGTCTAGAACGCCGTCAGGCTCAGCCGTAGGGCAGGAACTTCTTGACGATGCGGGCATCGGGCTCGGCCAGGGTGGTCGTGCCGCGCGCGTTGCGGATGAACTTGGCGGAACGCTTGATCATCCCGTGACGCTTGCCCGCCTGAGCGGTCTTGACCTTGCCGGTCGCGGTCAGTTTGAAGCGCTTCTTGGCGCCGGACTTCGTCTTCAGCTTGGGCATTTTGCATCCTTTCTCGACCCGGCGGTGCTGATCCGCCGGTTGTTGTTGGAAGCCGTTTTATGAGCCGCCACGGCATGCCCTTTTGTCGCGGGCTCCGGCCGAAACACGGCCGGTCCCGTGAAGCCGGGCGGCTCGGGACACGGGCTTATAGGCAAAGCGGCCGGGAAACGCAAGCGCTCCGGCGGCTTTGCGGGGCCTCGTGCCGCCCTTTTGTCGGCCCGCACCCGAAACTGCGAAACCCGGCCCCTTTCGAGGCCGGGTTTCGCGAAAAACCGCCGCTTGCCGCGGCCGTGTCGGGCGGCAGGCGTCAGCGCGCGATCGGCGCCAGCACCATCACCATCTGGCGGCCTTCCAGCCGCGGGTGGGATTCGACCTTGGCGAATTCCGCCGTCTCGTCCCGCACCTTGTTGAGCAGCGCGACACCCAGGTCCTGGTGCGCCATTTCGCGTCCGCGGAACCGCAGGGTGACCTTGACCTTGTCGCCCTCGTCGAAGAAACGCTTCATGTTCCGCATCTTCACCTCATAGTCATGGGTGTCGATATTCGGACGCATCTTGATCTCTTTGACCTCGACGACCTTCTGATTCTTGCGCGCCTCTGCGGCTTTCTTCTGGCTCAGGTACTTGTACCTGCCGTAATCCAGGATCTTGCAGACGGGGGGCGAAGAGTTCGGAGAAATCTCGACAAGGTCCAGACCGGCCTCTTCGGCCATCCTCAAGGCGTCTTCCGTGGGCGTGACACCGAGGTTCTGTCCATCCTGATCGATGAGCTGGACTTCTCGAACGCGGATCTCTTGATTTGTGCGCGGGCCTTCCTTGGTCGGCGGCGGTGCGCGGTATGGACGGCGAATGGTCGCAATCTCCTCTAACATTTCAACGACTTGGCGAAACCGGCTCTCGGCCGGAGGCTCTGCCTTGCAACACAAATACCCCGAACGCCATGCGTCGGGGAGGCTTTGTACGCCGCAAGGCGCCAGGCCACGAAAATCGAGCGAAAACGGGCCTGAGTCAACCGGTTTCGCTGGAAGCTCCGTTCCGGCGCTGGCGCTCGTTGCCGATCAGCCTGTCGTAGACGGCAAGCGTTGCCGCGCACATCGCCTCGACGGTGAAGTCGCGCCGCACATGGGCGAGCGCCCGTGCGGCCAGCGCCGCGCGGTCCTGCGGCGCGAGCGCCAGCATTTCGGCCAGCGCCGCGGCAAGCGCGGCGGCATCGCTCGCCGGCACGCGCCAGCCGGTGCGCTCATCGTCTGCGACCTCGGGCGGCGCCAGCACCGTCTCGGGCACGGCGCCGAGGTTCGTCGCGACCACCGGCACGCCGGCGGCCTGCGCCTCGACGGCGGCCCGCCCGAAGGCTTCCGGCTCGATCGAGGCGACCACCGCGACATCGGCAAGGGCAAGCGCTGCGGCGACATCCGCGCAGTGGCCGACCAGCCGCACCCGGTCGCCGAGGCCGGCATTGGCGATTCGTGTCTTCAGCTCCGCCGCATAGGTCTCCCGGCCCTGGGCATCGCCCGCCAGAATCGCCGTCCAGTCGGCAGGCGCCTTGCGCGAGGCGGCGAGCCGCGCCAGCGCATCGATCAGCACCGTCTGGCCCTTCCAGTGGGTGAGACGGGCAAGATTGAGGATCACCCGCTCGCCGTCCTGAAGGCCCCAGGCGTCGGCGAGGGCCTGCCGGCGCTCGGGCGAAACGGACGCCGGATCGAGCGCGGCAAGGTCGGAGCCGCGATGGATGACGGTGATGCGGTCCTTTGCGAAAGGGTGCCGCTCGGCGATCAGCGCGGCCGTGTAGCGGGAGTTGGCGATCACCGCATCGCCCCGCGCCATCACGGAATTATAGAGCCCTTTCAAGATATTGGTCTGGTTGTAGATGCCGTGATAGGTGGTGACGAAGGGCAGGCCGAGCCGCCGTGCGGCGATCAGTGCCGACCAGGCCGGCGCGCGCGAGCGGGCATGGATCAGCTCCACCCCTTCCTTGCGGGCCAGGCGCGTCAGCGCGCCGGCATTGCGCCAGATACCCAGCGGCGATTTTCTCGCCAACGGCAGCGTCACATGTTCGGCGCCGACAGCCTCCAGCTCCGCCACCAGACGGCCGCCGCGACTTGCCACGATGGCCCGTTGCCCGGCTGCCACCAGTGCCCGCGCCACGTCGACGGCGGTGCGCTCGGCACCGCCCGTCTGGAGGTCCGGAATGACTTGCAGCACGGTTCGGCGGGTCACGAGGGCTCCTGTCGGATGGGGCAAGCGAAAGCCCGGCGCGGACTTTTCAAGGCTCGCGACCTGTGCCACATCGGGCGGCAATCAGGCAAGATGAACGGGCAAGGAAGCGGAGGCAGCGATGGACGGGCAGGCTCAGGATCAGGTGCGCCATATCGAGGTCGGTGCCGACAGGCGGCGCATCGCCGTCCTGCGCGAGGAGGGCGCGCCGGGGCGCTGCGGCGTGCTGTGGCTGTCCGGCTTCAAGTCCGACATGGCCGGCACCAAAGCGGAGGAGCTTGCCGCTTGGGCGCGCGCCACGGGCCGCGCCGTCACCCGGCTCGACTATTCCGGCCACGGCATCTCGGATGGCGCCTTCGAGGACGGCACGATCTCGCGCTGGGCCGAGGAAGCGCTGGCCGTCCATGCCGCCTTCTGCCGCGAGTCGACCATCGTCGTCGGCTCGTCGATGGGCGGCTGGATCGCGCTGCTGCTGGCGCGGGCGCTGGCCGCCCGGCCGGTCGCGTCCGCGCCGCTCGCCGGCATGGTGCTGATCGCCCCGGCGCCGGACTTCACCGAAGAGCTGATGTGGAAGCACGAGTTCACCGACGAGATCCGCGAGACGATCCTGCGCGAGGGCCGTTTCGAGCGCCCGTCCGAGTACGACCACAGCCCGTATGTGATCACCCGCGCCCTGATCGAAGACGGCCGCGACAACCTGCTGCTCGGAGGCCTGATCGAGACCGGCTGCCCGGTCACCATCCTGCAGGGCCAGCGCGACGATGCCGTGCCCTGGCGCCATGCGCTGCGGCTGACCGAGTGCCTGGCGCTGGACGATGTGGTGCTGACCCTGATCAAAGACGGCGACCACCGGCTGTCGCGGCCGCAGGACATCGAGCGGCTGATTGCCGCCGTCGAGGTCCGCGCGACCGAGGCCGAGGCCGAGGCCGGCTGACCAGGCCGCACGCCGGGCTGGCCTGCGTCCCTTTGCCCGTTCTTTTTGCAGGGGGGTCATCGGTTTGTCTTATTTCGCGCAAAGGCTTGGGCAGGCATGATCGGTCCTGCGCAGCCGGCAGGGGAGCGCCCCGCGGGCGAACGCGCGCGGACAGCAAGCGGAGGCAAGCAATCCATGGCAGCACGCAGGCGTTTCATCCTGGCGATCGACGGAGGCGGTATTCGGGGGCTGATCCCGTTGCGAATCCTCGAGACGCTGGAGGCGCGGCTGCGCGTGCTCGGCAAGACCCAGCCTCTCCATCGCTATTTCGACATGATCGGCGGCAGTTCCACCGGCGGACTGATTGCCGCGGGCCTTGCCGCCCCGCGCCCCGACGACACCAGCGGCGCACCGGCGGCCGGAATTTCTGAGCTGCGCCGCTTCTTCGAGGTGGAGGCGCGCGAGGTCTTCCGCCGCAAGAGCCTGTTCGAGCGCTTCGTCGCCAACCCGCGCGCGGTGTTCGACGAGCGCTACGACGAGCGGCCGCTGGAGCGCATCCTCAAGGATCAACTCGGCTGGACCTCGCTGCAGTCGGCGCTGACCCGCGTGGTGCTGACGGCCTATGACCTCGGCCGCCGCGAGGCGGTGTTCATGACCAACGGGCGTCAGAGCGACGGCAGCCGGCCGGACGACTACTATTTCTGGCAGGCGGTGCGCGCGACCACGGCGGCACCGGCCTATTTCGAGCCGATGCGCACGGAAAACCTGACCCATGGCGACGAGCGGGTGCTGATCGACGGCGGCGTCGTCATGAACAACCCGGTGCTGGCGGTCTGGCTGGAGGCGATGAAGATGGGCTGGAAGCCGGAGGAGATCACCATTCTGTCGCTCGGCACCGGCGCCGACATCCGCCGCTCCTGGAGTTTCCGCGAGGCCGCGTCCTGGGGCCCGCTCGGCTGGCTGCTGCCGGCAAACGGCGTGCCGCTCCTTTCCGTCCTCGCCCATGGCCAGTCGACCACCGCCGCCTATCAGGCCGAGCGGCTGCTTCCGGCCGCCGGTATCGGCGAGGTGGTGCGCCTCGACGGCGACCTGCCGGCCGGGGCGGAGGCGATCGACAACACCCGTCCGGGCAACATCATTGAGCTGAACGGCGTCGCCGACCGCATCATCCGCGACAACACCCAGCTGCTCGACCGCCTCGCGCAGGAGATGAGCGAGTGGCCCGAATAGCGAGTGTCCGTCTGACGCCGCGCCTTTTTCGATTTATGGTTAACCGTCCGTAAACGCTCCGGCGCGACACTGGATGTGACCGTCGGCGCACTGCGTCGGCGGGAAGGGCCAGCGCGGAACGAAACCCGCGCGGAACGAAAGGAGCCGGCCATGTCGCGAATGCGTGCATCAGCCATGTCCCCGAGCGGCCGATCCCACAGCGCCCGGCCGTGCCGCGAAGGGCGCCCGCTTCTGCTCGCCCTTCTGGCCACCGCATGCGTTGCCGGCCTTGCCGTCGTGGCGCCGGCGCCCGCAGGCGCTGCGCCCCTGCCGCGCGAGAAGCCGGCGAGCCTGATCGCCGCCGAGGCGATGTCGCGGTTGGACGAGCGGCGCGTGACGACGACGCGCGTCCTGCCGTCGACCGATATCGGCGACCTCGTCGATGCGCGGTCCAGTGCCGCGGCAGCGCCCGCCGGCGAGGTCTATTCGAGCTTCGCTGCTGCGCCCCTGCCGCGTCCGGCCCCGGCGGAGCGTCCCGTCGTCGTGGCCGCCGCGCCCGTCGAGCTGGCATCCGCTCCTTCCGGGCTTTCGCCTTCTGCCGTGCGGCCCAGTGCGGTCGCCAAGGATCTTTTCGGCGCCATGCGGGCGCCCGCACCGCTCGCCGCCAGGTCCATCGGCTCCTATGCCAAGGGCTGCCTTGCCGGGGCGACGGCGCTCGCCGTCGACGGGCCGGCCTGGCAGGTCATGCGCCTGTCGCGCAACCGCAACTGGGGCCATCCGCAGCTTGTCGACATGTTGCAGCGCCTGGCGAATGACGCGCCGGCGCTCGGCTGGAACGGCCTGCTGGTTGGCGATCTCGCCCAGCCGCGCGGCGGGCCGATGACCTCCGGCCATGCCAGCCACCAGATCGGCCTCGATGCCGACATCTGGCTGACGCCGATGCCCGGCCGCGCGCTGTCGCGCGAGGAACGCGAAACCATGTCGGCGGTCTCGATGCTGAAGGGCTCGTCCGAACTGCCGGGCGCCGACCGCGGCGTCGATCCGGCGAAATGGAGCGCATCGCGCGCCCGGCTGATCCGCCGTGCCGCGCAGGACCCGCGCGTTGCGCGCATCTTCGTCCATCCCGGCATCAAGCAGGCGCTGTGCCGTTTCGAGACCGGCGAGCGCGGCTGGCTGCGCAAGGTCCGGCCCTGGTGGGGCCACCACTACCACTTCCATGTGCGCATCGCCTGTCCTGAGGGGAGCGTCGGCTGCAAGGATCAGGACGCGCCGCCGCCGGGCGACGGCTGCGGCCGGGAACTCGCCTGGTGGCTGTCCGACGAGCCCTGGGTGCCGAAAAAGCCGAAGAAGACCGACAAGCCGGCCGCGCCTGCGAAGAAGAAGCACATGACGCTGGCGGCCCTGCCTCAGGCCTGCACCGAGGTTCTGGTGGCAAGGTAGGAGGGGCCGCGCGCCGCTCTTCGGCATCTTGTCCGTGGCGGCGCGGGGTGGTTCCCGTCTTTTTCGATGATGCGCCGCGCAATCCGCTTTGCCGTCGCATCCGGCGATGGTAAATGGGCGCGCATGAGCACGCAGAAAATCTCCGACATCCGCAATTTTTCCATCGTGGCGCATATCGACCACGGCAAGTCGACGCTGGCAGACCGCCTGATCCAGATGACGGGCACGCTGACCGAGCGCGAGATGAAGGAGCAGGTGCTCGATTCGATGGACATCGAGCGCGAGCGCGGCATCACCATCAAGGCGCAGACCGTGCGCCTGATCTACAACGCCAAGGACGGCAAGCAGTACAAGCTGAACCTCATCGACACGCCGGGTCACGTCGACTTCGCCTATGAGGTCTCGCGCTCGCTGGCCGCTTGCGAGGGATCGCTGCTCGTCGTCGACGCCAGCCAGGGCGTCGAGGCGCAGACGCTCGCCAATGTCTATCAGGCCATCGACAACGATCACGAGATCGTGCCGGTGCTCAACAAGGTCGACCTGCCGGCGGCCGAGCCCGAGCGCGTCAAGGAGCAGATCGAGGACGTGATCGGCCTCGACGCCTCCGAAGCGGTGATGATCTCGGCCAAGACCGGCCTCGGCGTCGAGAACGTGCTGGAGGCGATCGTCAACCGCCTGCCGGCGCCGGAGGGCGATCCGTCCGCGCCGCTGAAGGCGCTGCTGGTCGACAGCTGGTACGACGCCTATCTCGGCGTCATGGTGCTGGTGCGCATCATCGACGGCTCGATGAAGAAGGGCCAGAAGGTCAAGATGATGGGCACGGGCGCGGCCTATGAGATCGACCGGGTCGGCGTCATGACGCCGAAGTTCCTGTCGGTCGACGGCCTCGGCCCCGGCGAGATCGGCGTCATCACCGCCTCGATCAAGGAAGTGGCGGACACGCGCGTCGGCGACACGATCACCGACGACCGCAAGCCCTGCGCGCAGGCGCTTCCCGGCTTCAAGCCGGCCCAGCCGGTGGTGTTCTGCGGCCTCTTCCCGGTCGATGCCAACGACTTCGAGGACCTGCGCGCGGCGATGGGCAAGCTGCGCCTGAACGATGCCAGCTTCTCCTTCGAGATGGAGACCTCGGCGGCGCTCGGCTTCGGCTTCCGCTGCGGCTTCCTCGGCCTTCTGCATCTGGAAATCGTCCAGGAGCGGCTGGAGCGCGAGTTCGATCTCGACCTAATCGCCACCGCGCCTTCGGTCGTTTACCGCATGCACCTGACCGACGGCACGCTGAAGGAGCTGCACAACCCGGCCGACATGCCGGATCCGGTGAAGATCGACATCATCGAGGAGCCGTGGATCCGCGCCACGATCATGACGCCGGACGAATATCTCGGCGCGATCCTGACACTCTGCCAGGAGCGGCGCGGCGTGCAGGTCGACCTCAACTATGTCGGCAGCCGCGCCATGGTCACCTACGACCTGCCGCTGAACGAGGTGGTGTTCGACTTCTACGACCGGCTGAAGTCGATTTCCAAGGGCTACGCCTCCTTCGACTACCAGATCACCGACTACCGCGAAGGCGACCTCGTTCGCATGTCGATCCTGGTCAATGCCGAGCCGGTCGACGCGCTTTCGACGCTGGTTCACCGCTCGCAGGCCGAGCGGCGCGGCCGCGCCATGTGCGAGAAGCTCAAGGACCTGATCCCGCGGCACATGTTCAAGATCCCGATCCAAGCGGCCATCGGCGCCCGGGTCATCGCCCGCGAGACCATCGCGGCCCTTCGCAAGGACGTGACCGCCAAGTGCTATGGCGGCGACGCGACGCGCAAGCGCAAGCTTCTGGAAAAGCAGAAGGAAGGCAAGAAGCGCATGCGCCAGTTCGGCAAGGTGGAGATCCCGCAGGAGGCCTTCATCAAGGCCCTGAAGATGGATTCCTGATCCGGGCTTCGTCGCCGCCTATTCGGCGGCGACAAGGGCCGGAGGCTGCCAGTTTCCGGCTTCGATCTCGGCGATCTGCGTGTCGATGCGTTGCAGCACGAAGCGCGAGAACGGGCCGAGGTGCACGTAGAGCGCCACCATGTGCAGCATCGGGTTGAGCGCCCGCGGATTGTGCCGCAGCGTGAAGGCGATCATCCGCCACAGATAGCCGCGATGCTCGGGCTTGTACCGGGTTATCGACCAGACGAGCCGGCCAAGCTTCTTCACGTCGCTCGCAAGCCGCGCGTTGAGCACGTCGCCATTGGGGCCGCTCATGTCAAGCAGTTCGACCATCTTGCGCAGCCGGTCGAAATAGGCCTGCGGGCCGTAGACCCGTTCGATCACCTTCCGATAGTCGGCCAGGATCCGCGCACGCGGGCGCAGCGTCTCGAAATTGAGCCCCGCCGTGCACTGGTCGCCCTGCTCGTGATCGGGATCGGCCATGTCGAACTCGGCATGCAGACGGCCCTGCGCCGCAAGCCGCCGGGTGAGCTGGGTGTTGGGCAGGGCGTAGAGCAGGCCCGTCATCGCAACGGGAATGGCGGCTTCCTCGATGAGGCCGGCGATCTCGTCCGCCACCCGGTCACTCTCCTCGTCGAAGCCGACGATGAAGCCGCCGATGACGAAGATGCCCGCCTCGTAGATCTTGTGCACGCTGGCGGCGATATCGCGCCGGGTGTTCTGCTTCTTACGGGTGGCGACCAGCACGTCCGGGTCCGGGCTCTCGATCCCGACGAAGACCACGAAGAACCCGGCCTGGCGCATCATCTCCAGCAGGTCCTCGTCATCGGCCAGGTTGAGCGAGGCTTCGGTGGACAGCTCGAACGGGCGCCCATGGGCTTTCTGCCAGGCGACGAGGTCCGGCAGGAACGCCTTCACCGCCTTCTTGTTTCCGATCAGGTTGTCGTCGACGAAATCGACATGGCCGCGATAGCCGAGATCGTAGAGCGCCTGCAGCTCGGCCAGGATCTGCGCGCTGCCCTTGGTGCGCGGCTTGCGGCCGTAGAGCTCGATGATGTCGCAGAATTCGCAGGTGAAGGGACACCCGCGCGAGAACTGCACGTTCACCTGCGCATAATCGGAAAAGTTCAGCAGGTCGAACCGCGGGACCGGCGTGGTGGTGACGTCGGCCTTGAACTTCTCGGCCTCGAAGGTGCCGCTTCGCTCGCCGCGCTCGAAAGCCTCGAGGAAGGCGCCGAAGATGCCCTCGGCCTCGCCGATGACCCGGAAGTCCGCCGTCGCGTAATGCTCCGGGCTCGAGGTCACGTCGGGTCCGCCGACGACGACGGGAATGCCGGCCTTCCGGCACATGGCGATGATCGCCAGCGTATCGGACTGTTGCGGCAGCATGCCGCCGGTGAAGACGACGTCCGCCCAGGCGAGATCCTCGTCCCGCAGCGTCGTCGTGTTGCGGTCGACCAGCCGCGGTTCCCAGCTCTCAGGCAACATGGCCGCGACGGTGATCAGGCCGAGGGGTGGTGCCGGGTATTTGGCGCCGATCAGGGCGCAGGTCTCCTGATAGTTCCAGAAAGAGCCGGCCTGAAAGCGCGGGTAGAGCAACAGGACGTTGACGGTCGAATGCAGCATCACAGGCCTTTCGGCGGATCGAGGAGCCAGCGTGTGATGATGGTAGCAGACCTGGCGCATTTTGGGGCGGCTGATTGCAACTGCCTGCAGGGTTCAACCCTAGCTTTTTCTTCTCGGATCGCATGCCTCTTGCAAAATAGAATTCGCTTACCATTTATTAACAGTGCCTGTTCATGATTGATTGACGATCACGCGCGCCAAACGGTGTCGCAAGCCTGTCACCCTCTCATTGCATAAGGAGGGTAGGGCGTTTTCGAGAAACGACCCGAAACGACTTTGGCGCAATTCGTCATGCGTCGGTGCGATACGTTCCGCACCGCGATGAACCTTTCGCAGCCCGGCACTTCGCGATGGCGAATGCGAGCGCGAGGCACGGCACCTGACGGTGCAAAGAAAACAAGAACGATAAGAAAGAGACTGACTATGGAACTTGGTAATGTGAAGTGGTTCGACATCAACGCCGGTGTCGGCGAGATCGAGCCGAACGAAGGCGACTATGTTCACGTGGACATGGCGGCGCTGCGCAAGTCGGGTGTCCCGAGCCTTAGCGAAGGCCAGCTGGTGGTCTACGACCTCGCCTATCTGCGCGGCCACACGGTCGCGGAAAACCTGCGCGTCCTGTAACGCGCCGGCCGGGTCGACCCGGCCGAAGCCGACCTTTCACGCAAGGCTTGCGTGATGCGCGAAGCGCCGATGCCCGGACAAGGCACGGCGCTTTTTGCGTTCTCGGAAAGGGGATGCCGCCTCAGGTCCCGGCCCGGCGCGACAGGCGCCACAGCCGCGCCATGGCGATCAGGCCGGCGGCGGGACCGAGCGCCAGCAGGGCCAGCAGCACCGGCCAGCCGGCCACTTCTGCGACGACCGGGGCGGCCTGCACCGTGACGAAGGTCAGCGCGAAACCGATGGCCGTCTGCAGTGTCATCAGGCTGCCGGCTTGCTCCGGCGGGGCGAAATCGGCAACGAGGGCCGAAAACTGGGGCGAGTCCGGCACGATCGAGGCACCCCACAGCAGGAAGATCGCGGCCAGCAGCCAGACCGGCCCGCCGAAGCACAGGGCAGCAGCGATCGCGCTGACGAAACTGACCGCGAGCGCGATGATCGCCACCGTGTCCTTGCCGATGCGATCAGCGAGCCAGCCGCCGGCGATGCAGCCGAGCCCTCCGAGCGCGATGGCGGTGAACGTGACGATGCGCGCAAGTGCCAGCCCCTCGCCTTCGCCCAAGGCGGGCACGAAGGCGGCGGCCATCGCCACCCCGGCCCATGTCCACATGGCGTAGAGCTCCCACATGTGGCCGAAATAGCCGGCATAGGCGAGGCGGATGCGACGGTCGGTCCAGGCGCGGCGGATCACCGCCGGATCGAAGCGCGGGGAACTTGCGTGATACGGCCCGAGGCGGACGGCGAGCGCGAGGATGGCGGCAACGAGCGAGGCGGCGGAGGCGATCAGCACGGTCGCCCGCCAGTCGGCGCCGCCGCCGAGCGCGATCACATGCGGCAGGGCCGAGCCGAGCGTCACCGCGCCGACCAGCAGGCCGACGAGAAATCCGCGATCCCTCAAGCCCCAGCCGACGGCGATCTTCATGCCGACCGGGTAGACGCCGGCAAGCAGGGCGCCGGTGGCGACCCGTGCCAGGATGGCTCCCGTGCCGCCGATGGGCAGGATCAGCAGCGCCGCGTTGACCAGGGCCGCAAGCGCGGCGCAGGCGGCGAAGAGCCGGCCGGGATGCAGCCGGTCCGGCAGGCCGAGAATGGCGGAGGCGAGAGCGCCGATCACGAAACCGATCTGGACGGCGCTCGACAGCAGCGCCTGGCGCACCGGGGTGATCGGCTGCTCGGCCAGCATCTCGGGGAGGATCGCGGCGGAGACGAACCACAGCGACAGCGCTGCGATGACGGCAAGGGCCAGCAGGGAGAGCGAGCGTGTCTTGGGTCCAAGGAGCATGGCGGAGCGGCGGCCGGTCGGGAGGCTTGCCGGCGATCCGGCGGGAAGGCAGTCTCGCGAGAGTATCAGCGGCCAATGCCGGCGTCGATTCTCTCCGAATGCTTGCGCCCTTGTGAGCGCGCCCGGAGAGCCTCTGTTCAATCGCTTGGTTTTTTGTTTCGTTTTAGTGTCGATTTTGGCAATAAGGAAAGAAAGCGAACATTCGGAGGAAACGGGTGAGCGGCGCATACATACTCGCGATCGACCAGGGCACCACCTCGAGCCGGGCGATTGTCTTCGATGGCGCATTCCGGTCGGTTGCCGTCGGGCAGCAGGAATTCGCCCAGCATTTCCCACATTCCGGCTGGGTCGAGCACGAACCGGAGGACCTTTGGATCTCGACTCTTGCCGTCTGCCGCGAGGCGCTGGCCGGCATCGAGGGCGGCGCTTCGTCCATCGCTGGCATCGGCATTACCAACCAGCGCGAGACGACGCTGGTGTGGAGCCGCAAGACGGGCGAGGCGGTCTGCCGTGCCATCGTCTGGCAGGACCGCCGCACGGCGGACTTCTGCGCCGCGCTGAAGCGCGAGGGTCATGAGGACCTGTTCACCCGCAAGACCGGCCTGCTGCTCGATCCCTATTTCTCCGGCACCAAGCTCGCCTGGATCCTCGACAATGTGGAGGGCGCGCGGGAGCGGGCAGAAAGCGGCGAGTTGCTGTTCGGCACGGTCGACAGCTGGCTGATCTGGAAGCTCACCGGCGGCCGGGCGCATGTGACGGACGCCACCAACGCGTCGCGCACGCTGCTCTACAACATCGACGAGAACCGCTGGGACGAGGAGCTTTGCGGCCTGCTCGGCGTGCCCATGTCGATGCTGCCGGAGGTGAAGGACAGTGCGGACGAGTTCGGCACGGTCGATCCGGAGCATTTCGGCGCGCAGCTGCCGATCCTCGGCGTTGCCGGCGACCAGCAGGCGGCAACCGTCGGCCAGGCCTGCTTCAGCCCCGGCATGGTGAAGTCGACCTACGGCACCGGCTGCTTCGCGCTGCTCAACACCGGCGAGACCCGCGTCGCCTCGCAGAACCGGCTGCTGTCGACCATCGCCTATCGCCTCGACGGGCGGACAACCTATGCGCTGGAAGGCTCGATCTTCGTCGCCGGCAGCGCCGTGCAGTGGTTGCGCGACGGGCTCGGTATTATCGGCACGGCGGCCGAAAGCCAGAAGCTGGCCGAAGCCTCCGATCCGGAAAACCGTCTCTATCTCGTGCCGGCCTTTGTCGGGCTGGGCGCGCCGTACTGGGATCCGGATGCGCGCGGGGCGATTTACGGACTGACCCGGGCGAGCGGACCGGCCGATTTCTGCCGCGCGGCGCTGGAAAGCGTCGGTTACCAGACCCTCGACCTGATCGAGGCGATGCGGGCCGACGCGGCGGACATGGACACCGACGGCATCGTGCTGCGCGTCGACGGCGGCATGACCGCCTCCGACTGGACGATGCAGTTCCTCTCCGACCTGCTCGGCGCGCCGGTCGACCGGCCGCAGGTGCTGGAGACGACAGCGCTCGGTGCGGCCTGGCTCGCCGGCCACAAGGCCAGCGTGTGGCCGGGCATGGACGAGTTCGCCGGCAACTGGCACCTCGAACACCGCTTCGAGCCACAGATGGCGGAGAGCGAGAGGGCAGCGCTTTACGCCGGATGGCAGGATGCGGTTCGCAGGACCCGCAGCGCCTGACGGGCCCCAAGGCGGCTCAGCCGTTCAAAGCGATGTGGAAGGAGAGCGCGGTCCCCTAGGGGCTGCGCTCTCTTCGTTTCCGCCAAGTCCATCCTTGTCATTTCCGTTGACGTTATCGGCAGGCAAGATATCTTGACGAAAGCAATATAGTCAGGAGATAGGCAACATGTCGGGGTCGCCGGTGCATGACGCGGACGTTGCCGCCGTCCGTCAGTTCAATCGCTTCCATACGCGGCTGGTCGGTGCGCTGAACGAACGCATGCTTGCCACCGACTATACGCTCGCCCAGGTGCGCATTCTCTACGAACTCGCCAACGCCCGACCCGACGCACCGCCTTCGGCGCGGGACCTCGGCGACGTGCTGCAGATGGATGCCGGCTATCTCAGCCGACTTCTGTCGGGTCTGGAAAGCGACGGGTTGCTGGTCCGCACGCCCTCGCCCGAGAACGCCAAGCGGCTGGCGCTCGCCCTGAGCGAGCGGGGCCGGGAGGTCTTCGCCGGGCTGAACGAGGCTTCGGCGCGCGAGGTCGCTGCGCTGTTGGCGCCGCTGTCGCAGGACCAGCGCAGCCAGCTCACCGGCGCCATGGCGCGCATTCGCCGGCTTCTCGGCGACATGCCCGACACGCGCGCCTTCATCCTGCGGGACCCGCGCCCGGGCGATCTCGGCTGGGTGATCCACCGTCAGGCTGCGCTCTACGCGCAGGAATACGGCTTCGACTGGACCTTCGAGGGGCTGGTTGCGGAGATCGCCGGCAAGTTCGTCGCTCAGTTCGATCCGGCACGCGAGCGCTGCTGGATCGCCGAGATGGAGGGCGAGGTCGTCGGCTCCGTCTTCGTCGTGCGCCAGGACGACGAGGTCGCCAAGCTGCGCATGCTCTATGTCGATCCGGCCGCGCGCGGGCGCGGGCTCGGCCGCGCGCTCGTCGACGAGTGCCTGCGCTTTGCGCGCGGCGCCGGCTACCGGCGCATGGTGTTGTGGACCAACGACATTCTCGTCTCCGCCCGGCGCATCTACGAGGCGGCAGGGTTCGAACTGCTGGAAGAGGAGCGCCACCGCAGCTTCGGCCAGGACCTTGTCGGCCAGATCTGGGGACGCAACCTGTGAACGGGCCGGTCCTGGCCTCGATCTTCACCGGACTGCAGGTCGGCGCGACGCTGGTGGCGAGCGAGGCGGTGGTCGCGGAGGTCGGGGCGGGGCGGCTGGGTTTCCTGCGCTATGCCATCGCGCTGCTGATCCTCGTGCCGGTCGCGGCCCTCTCGTCCGGCACGCCGGTCTCGCGGCGCGACATGCTCCCCGTGGCGCTGATCGGCATCGGCCAGTTCGGCGTGCTGGTCGCGCTGCTCAATGTCGCGGTGCTGCATACGGGTTCGCCGCGCGTTGCGCTGGTCTTCGCGACGCTGCCCATCGTCACGCTGGCGCTCGGCCTGCGCTTTGCAGCCGGACGTGTCTCGCCGCTGGAACTTGCCTCCATCGTGTTGTCGGTCGTCGGGGTCGTCTTCCTGCTGGCCGGCGAGGCCTTGACCGGTCGCATGCTCGCTTCCGACTGGATCGGCGTCGGCTGCGCGGTGCTGGCGACGCTCACCGGTGCGCTGTGCTCCCATCTCTACCGGCCGTATCTGCAGCGCTGCGGCGTCGCCAAGGTCAGCGTCATCGCCATGCTGGCCTCGCTGTTGCCGCTCGGTGTCATGGCTCTTGTCGAGGGCCAGGGCCTGCCGATGGCCGACTGGTCGCGGCTGACGCTGGTTCTGGTCGGCTTCGTCGGCCTGTCGAGCGGTGTCGGGTTCCTGCTCTGGCTCTATGCGCTGAGCCGGCTGCAGGCTGCGGTGGTGACCGCCTTCCTCGGGCTCAGCCCGGTGACGGCGGTGATCCTGTCGGTGATGTTCCTGGGAACTGCGCCGACAGTGACGCTGGCCGTGGCAATGGTGCTGGTCGTCGGCAGCCTCGCCGCGACCGCCTTCGCGCAGCGTCGCGGGCGCAAGATGCCGCCCCTGCCGGCGGGAGGCGGAGGGGGCTAGCCACGGCCGGTGCCGGCTGGCGAGATTGTGAAGGTCTGCCGTTTGTTTGGTCTTTCGGCCCGGTTGCCGGCCGTGCTTGACTGAAGGCCCCGGACTTTCAGGAGACACGGCCATGCGCGCATTTGCCTGCCTTGCCCTTTCCCTCCTCGTGGCGCTTGCCGCGCCGGTGCACCAGGCGGGGGCCGAGGAGCTCGACCTGGAGCTGGTGCTGCTCGCCGATTCCACCGGCTCCATCGACGACGCGGAAATCCGCTTCCAGCGGCAGGGCTATGCCGATGCGATCACCGACCCGATGGTGCTCTCCGCGATCACCGACAACGTCTACGGCAAGATCGCCGTGACCTATGTCGAATGGGGCAACGACGTTTCGCAGGACGTCGTGGTCGACTGGATGGTCATCGACGGACCGCAGGCGGCGCAGGACTTCGCGCAGAAGCTGATGGCGGCGCCTCGCCGCGCCTTCGGTCGCAACGCCATCGGCTCGGCCCTGCTCAAGGGCAAGCAGATGATCGAGGGCAACGATTACACGGGCCTGCGTCGGGTGATCGACGTCTCCGCCGACAGCGCCAACAGCTGGAGCGGGCCGCCGCTGGAAACGGCGCGGGCCGAGGTCGTCGCCTCGGGCATCGTCATCAACGGCCTCGCCGTTCTCTGTCGCCACTGTTCCGGCCGGCCGGTCTATTACGACCTGGAGGCAGCCTTCGCCGAACGCATCATCGGCGGCCCGGGCTCCTTCGTCGTATCCGCCGATTCCACCGCGACCTTCGCCGACGCGGTCCGCAAGAAGCTCATCCTGGAAATCGCCGCCACTTCGCCGCAGCGCAATCTCGCAGCGCTCGAGGGCCCTAAGGTGCGCTTCGGCGCGGCAGCCGGAACGGCGGTCGACTGACGCGGCGGCTCAGCGCCAGCCGTCGCGGTAAAGGGCCGTCAGCGCGGTCCGGTAGTTGGGATAGCGGAACGTGTAGCCGAGCTCCCGCTTCACCCGGTCGTTGGAGACCCGCTTGTTCTCGCCGTAGAAGGAGCGCGCCATCGGCGACAGCTCCGCCGTCTCGAAATCCTGTTCCGGCGGCGGCGCGACGCCCAGCAAGTCCGCGGCGTAGGCGACCACGTCCTGCGGCGGGGCCGGCTCATTGTCGGTGACGTTGAAGATCCGCGTCGTCGGATCAGCGCCGATTGCCGCTTCCAGCGTGCCGGCGATGTCTTCGACATGGATGCGGTTGAACACCTGGCCCGGCTTGATCAGCCGCCGGGCCGTGCCCTTCTCGAAATTCACGAAGGTGTTGCGGCCCGGCCCGTAGATGCCCGAAAGGCGGAAGATCTGCACCGGAATGTCGTGCTCGGCCGCAAAGGCGAGCCAGGCCTCCTCCGCCTCGACCCGTTGGCGCGAGCGCCGTGAGACGGGCCGGCACGGCGTTTCCTCGTCGACCCAGCCCCCGTCGTGATTGCCGTAGACGCCGACGGTGGAGAGATACCCGATCCATTCGGGATGCGCGGCGGCAAGGTCGGCGGCGTGATGGGCAAGCACCGGGTCGCCGGCCTCGCCCGGCGCGATGGAGACGAGCACATGGGTGGCATCGGCAAGCGCCGTGCGCACTCCTTCGCTGGGCGCGGTGCCGTCGAAGAGCACGGACGCAATGCCTCGCTCGGCAAGCCATGCGGCCTTCTCCGCGCTTCGCGTGGTCGCCGTGATCGTCTCGCAGCGGCTGGAGACGCGCCGGACGAAAGCATCCGCCGAATAGCCGAGGCCGAAGACGAAAAGGCGCATGGCTCAGGCTCCCGAAAAGGTCTGGTCAGGTGAGCGACAGGTCGCCGCGGCGGATCTCGTAGAGCATCACCGCGGTCGCGACCGCCAGGTTGAGACTGTCGGCCTGGCCTGCCTGGGGAATGCGGGCGAGGGCGCTGCAGGCCTCCGCCATGTCCTGCGGCAGGCCGGACTGTTCGTTGCCCATCAGCAGCAGCGCCGGGCGGCGATAGTCGATGGTGCGATAGTCGGACGAGCCCTTGAGATGGGTGCCGACGACCGTACCCGGCCAGCGTGCGGCGATCTCGCGAAAGCCCTCGCGGGTGAGGCGGGCCAGCGGCACATGGAACAGCGAGCCCATGGTGGCGCGTACCGCCTCGACCGCAAACGGATCCGTGGTGTCGCCGACCAACAGGACGCCCGACGCCCCGACCGCGTCGGCGGTGCGGATGATCGTGCCGAGATTGCCCGGATCGCGCACCTGGTCGAGCGCCACCCACACGCCTTGCGGCGCGGCAGCGAAGGCTTTCTCCAGCGCGGAAGCGGAGAGCAGGCGCTGCCCGTAGACGCCGACGACCATCTGCGGGTTGTCGCGCCGGGTCATTGCGGCCAGCACGGCGGTGGAGACCTCCAGGATCGTGGCGCCGCGCGCCCGCGCGGTTGCCGCGACCTCGCGCGCCGGGGCGCTGTCCCGCGCCTCCGGGCCGAGCGCCAGCATGTCGACCTCCCAGCCGGCGGCCAGCGCGTCGGTGGCAAGCTTCAGCCCCTCGGCGACGAAGCGCCCGCTCTTCTGGCGGTGCTTGCGCTGGGCGATCAGCGCCTTGATGTCCTTGACCAGCGGATTGGAGAAGGAGGTGACCTGCTTGACCTGTCCGGGACGCGGGAGATTCGTGCTCATGAGGCGCTCCAGCGGCTGTAGAGCGAGGTGGAGAGCGCGCGGCTGCCGCCCTCCTCGCGCAGCACCAACTCGCCGGAGGCGAGCACGCCGCCGCGCCGCGATAGGGTTTCGGCCATCAACTCGTGCAGCGACAGGAAGCTCGCCCGGATCGCATAGGCCGTCAGCACCAGGAAGTCGGCCTCCGGTGACAGGATCTCCTCGATCATCGGCATCAATGCCGGCAGGCTCTCGTAGAGGTCCCAGACCTCGCCCTTCGGGCCGCGGCCGTATTTCGGCGGATCGAGCAGGATGCCGTCGTAGCGGTTGCCGCGCTTGACCTCGCGGGCGACGAACTTGACCGCGTCCTCGCAGATCCAGCGCACCGGCAGGCCGTCGAGCCCGGACATCGCCTGGTTCTCGCGCGCCCAGCCGATCGCCTTCTTGGAGGCATCGATATGGGTGACTTCCGCCCCGGCGGCGGCCGGCACCAGGGAGCCAAGGCCGGTATAGCCGAACAGGTTGAGGATGCGCATCGGCTTGCCGCCGGCGGCCTTGCGCGCTGCCACCCGCTCGGCCATCCACTGCCAGTGGGCCGCCTGCTCGGGAAACACGCCGACATGGCGGAACGACATGAAGCGGCCGAGGAAGCGGACGTCGTGAAACCGCATCGGCCAGGTCTCGGGCAGGTCGCGGTTCAGCCGCCAGCGGCCCGGGCCGTCGTCCTCGTCGTTGCCTGTGAAGACGGCATCGGCCGACAGCCAGCGCTTTTCCGGCAGGCGGGGCGCGCCCATCGCCTGGGGCTCCGGCCGGTCGACGACGATGCGGCCGTAGCGCTCCAGCTTGCGGCCATGCCCGAAGTCGAGCAGCGCATAGTCGTCCCAGCCGCGTGTTTCCAGGATCAGCGGCCAGCATGCGGCCGGCGGCTTGCCGGCAGGGGCGGGAGCGGGATCGGAGCCGGGCATGGCGGGACGAACGGACACGGGAACGGGCTGCCTTTTCGAACGGCCCGGCGCCGGGCCGGGCAGGAACGGGCGGCGACCGTCGGGCGGATCGCCGTTTCCGTTGGCCTTAGGGCGGTTCATGGCGCGGGTCAATCTCCTCGCGCGGCTCCTGCGCTGCTGCGCTGCACCAAAGAGAAGTTTGTAGCTGATTTTCTTTCAAGCACTTGAAAGGTGTGGCCTGCTTGGCCAAGCTTAGGGAAAGGGTCGGCGTTCCGTAGGGCGCGCGCCGAAGAGAGGGATTGGCGTTTCATGGATTTGGTTGGCGAGTATCG
>NZ_JALBGD010000005.1 GCF_023507705.1 Stappia sp. WLB 29
GATCCGGGGCCTATTGGTTCCCAGAGCGGTGACGAGGACACGCCGACGCGCGCCCATGCTCAGCGTGTCGTCCCGGTTTCGGCGCAGCCGAAGACCGGGACCCAGTAACCCGAACGGTTCGAGTCGAGCCGGAGCGCAGCCACCGAAATGTCGGCGGCTGCCTTCCCGCCACCATCTGCCCCGGCGGATACTGGATACCTGCCTTCGCAGGTATGACAGCCGAGAGTGGGGTGAGCGTCCTCCGCCTCACATCTGCCGAGGGTACCAATGGTTCCCGGGTCGCGGCTGCGCCTCGTCCGGGAAGACGCGGGACTTTGCATCCCCTCAGAACAGCGAGCCCTGTCCGCTCTCGCGCGGTTTGGCGGCCGGGCGCGGTTTTGCACGCGGTGCCGGCGCAGGTCGTGCCGGTTCGCGTCCTCCGCCGCTTCCCCCGCTGCCGGCGGGATCGCCGTCGCCGGATGCGGTTGCGGCAAGCCGGCTCTCGTCGCCGAATTCGATAGTGAGCGCATCGCCCGGCCGGACGCCATGGGCCGAGCGCAGCGGCTGCCCGTCCGCGTCGCGCACCAGGGCATAGCCGCGCGACAAGACGTTCTTGTAGGAGAGGCTCTCCAGCAGCTTGGAGACGCCATCGAGCCGCGCCCGGTCGCGGGCAAGCTGCTGGCGATGCGCCCGCAGCGCCCGCGCCTCCAGCCCGCCGAGCCGCTCGCGCGCGATCAGGACCGTGCGCGCCAGCGTGTGCGGCGACAGCCGCCCTGCGGCCATCATCTGCCGGCCGCGCTTGTCGCGAAGGCCAGTGCGCAGCGCCGGGGCCAGCCGTTCCGCATAGGTGTCGAGCCGCTGCCGCGGCAGCGCCAGCAGGTCGCGCGGCGAGGGCAGGGCGGCGGAGGCCGCCCGCAATTCCGTCCGCCGCCCGGCGATCAGCCGCAGCAGGCCGGAGATCTGCCGCCGCGCCAGCCCGTCGACGGTGGCCATCAGCTCGCCGCGCACCGGCACGGCGATCTCGGCCGCGCCCGTCGGCGTCGGGGCCCGCAGGTCGGCGGCATGGTCGATCAGGGTCCAGTCGGTCTCGTGGCCGACGGCGGAGATCAGCGGGATTTCGGACGCGGCCGCCGCGCGCACCACGATCTCCTCGTTGAAGCCCCACAGGTCCTCGATGGAGCCGCCGCCGCGCGCCACGATGATCACGTCCGGGCGCGGGATCGCACCTCCCGGCGCCAGGCGGTTGAAGCCCTCGATGCCGTTCGCCACCTCGCGCGCCGAGGTCTCGCCCTGCACCCGCACAGGCCAAACCAGCACATGCAGCGGAAACCGGTCGGAGATGCGGTGGAGAATGTCGCGGATCACCGCGCCGGTCGGCGAGGTGACGACGCCGATCACGCGCGGCAGGAAGGGAAGGCGCCGCTTGCGCTCCTCGGCGAACAGGCCCTCGGCGGCGAGCTTGCGCCGCCGCTCCTCCAAGAGCGCCATCAGCGCGCCGACGCCGGCCGGCTCCAGCGAATCGATCACCATCTGGTATTTCGACTGGCCCGGAAAGGTGGTGATCTTGCCGGTGGCGATCACCTCCAGCCCCTGTTCGGGCTGGATCTTCAGCCGGCTCGCCTGGCCGCGCCAGATGACGCCGGACAGCACCGACTGCGCGTCCTTGAGGTCCAGATAGATATGCCCGGAACCGGGCCGCGAGATGCGCCCGAGTTCGCCGCGCACGCGCACATAGCCGAAGGCGTCTTCCATCGTGCGCTTGATCGCGCCGGAAATCTCTGACACCGAGTATTCGGAAAGGTTGTCGCTGTCTGCCAAGGCGGGATCCGATTGGTGCTTTGCGTCCCGCGAGGGGACCGCACCTTGGGTCCCCCGTCAAGACCGCGCGCCCGCCGGTCCACGGCTCTCCCCTTCACGCGTCCCGGAAAACCCCGCCATGCCCCGCTACGAATTCCGATTGCCGCGCCTCCATGTCGAAGAAGGCCTTGCCGCCGGCGCGCAGATCGCGCTCGACCGGGCCCAGTCCAATTATCTGCTCAACGTGTTGCGGATGAAGGACGGCGACGAGGTGCTGCTGTTCAACGGCCGCGACGGCGAGTGGCGTGCAGCGCTGCGCCAGGAGGGGCGCAAGCAGGCCTCGCTGGTGGCAGGCAGCATGACCCGCCCGCAAGCCCCGCTCCCCGATCTCCACTATCTCTTTGCCCCGCTCAAGCGCGCGCGTCTCGACTACATGGTGCAGAAGGCGGTGGAGATGGGCGCCGGCGCACTGCGCCCCGTCGTCACGCGCTACACGCAGTCCGGCCGCGTCAACCTGGAGCGTATGCGCGCCAATGCCGTCGAAGCTTGCGAGCAATGCGGCGTCCTCGCCGTTCCTGCCATCGACGAGCCGGTGGCGCTGGAGGCGCTGCTCGCCGGTTGGCAGGCGAGCGAAGGCGCGCGCATCCTCGTCTTCTGCGACGAGGGCGAGGCCAGCCAGAACCCGCTTGCCGCGCTCGATAAGCTGTCGCAGGGCGTGCCGCTGGCCGTCCTCGTCGGACCGGAAGGGGGCTTCTCGGAAGAGGAGCGCGCGCTGCTGCGGGCGCAGCCCTTCGTGGTGCCGATGCCGCTCGGGCCCCGGGTGCTGCGCGCAGACACGGCGGCCGTCGCCGCTCTCGCGGTGGTTCAGGCGCGGCTCGGCGACTGGGTCTGAGGCGGGGACTGCCGCCGTTTTCGCAGCATTCCGCCACTGGACTGGATCACGAAAAATCTCATTTGTTTTGGCAGGGGCGGCTGAGTATGGTGCGCGCCGACCACGCGAAGGGATACCCCATGGCCCGCGATACCATTGATTCCACCCCGGTCGCGGGGGTGGCCGACCTCGCTGCGACGCTTGAGGCCGGCTGCAAGCCGACGGACTCGTTCCGCATCGGCACGGAACACGAGAAGTTCGCCTTCCGCCTCGCCGACAATTCTCCGGTCCCCTACGAGGGGCCGGCCGGCATCGAAACCCTGCTGACGGGCATGGAAGGCCTGCTCGGCTGGGAGCGGATCGAAGACAACGGCCGCGTCATCGGCCTTGCCGATCCGGTCGGCGGCGGCGCGATCTCCATCGAGCCCGGCGGCCAGTTCGAGCTGTCCGGCGCGCCGCTGGAGAACCTGCACCAGACCTGCCGCGAGACCAACGCGCATCTGGCCCAGCTGCGCCAGATCGCCGAGCCGCTCGGCATCGGCTTCCTCGGCCTCGGCATGACGCCGGACTGGCGCCGCGAGGACGTGCCGGTGATGCCGAAGTCGCGCTACGAGATCATGACGCGCTACATGCCCAAGGTCGGCAGCCTCGGCCTCGACATGATGTACCGCACCTCGACCATCCAGGTGAATCTCGACTTCGCCTCGGAGGCCGACATGCGGGCCAAGATGCGCGTCGGCCTGGCGCTGCAGCCGGTCGCCACCGCGATCTTCGCCAACTCGCCCTTCACCGATGGCCAGCCGAACGGCTTCCGCTCGTTCCGCGCCGAGATCTGGAAGGACACGGACAACGACCGCTCCGGCCCGCTGCCCATCGCCTTTAAGGACGGTTTCGGCTTCGAGAGCTATGTCGAATGGGCGCTCGACGTGCCGATGTATTTCGTCAAGCGCGGCGGCACCTATTACGACGTCACCGGCACCAGCTTCCGCGCCTTCATGGACGGCGCGCTGGAAGGCGTCGTGCCGGATGCCCGGCCGACCATCGGCGACTGGAACAACCACCTGTCGACCCTGTTCCCGGACGTGCGGCTGAAGAAGTATCTGGAAATGCGCGGCGCCGACGGCGGTCCGTGGCGGCGCATCTGTGCTCTGCCGGCGCTCTGGGTGGGTCTGCTCTACGACGAGGGCATTCTCGATCAGGCCGGCGAGATGATCCGCGACTGGACGGAAGAAGAGCGCGTCGCCCTTCGCAACGACGTGCCGCGCCTCGGCCTCGAGGCGCCGTTCCGCGGCGGCACGGTGCTGGATCTCGCCCGCGAGATGGTCGGTCTGTCCCGCGAGGGGCTGAAGCGCCGCGCCCGCCTCAACGACGGCGGTCAGGACGAGCGCGTGCATCTTGCCGCCGTCGAGGAGACGGTCGCGAGCGGCATGTCGCCGGCCGACGTCATGCTGCGCCGCTACAACGGCGACTGGCAGGGCGATCTCTCTCGGGTCTACACCGCTTACGCCTATTGAGGATACGCGGCGGCGCAAGTCATTTGACCGCGCCGCCGCGACAGCGGAAGATGCCTTTTCCTGAAAGTGGAAAAGGCATGCGATGACCGAGAGCTTTCCTGCCCTGGGCGCCTTCGATCCGGCTGCGGTCGGCGAGGCGATGCGTCGCCAGTTCGGTTGGGGCGAGAGCGAGGTCGCCCGCGCGGCCGAGGCCTTGATGCCGGCGGCGCTCGCCGGCATGCGCCGCTATGCCGCCTCTCCCTCCGCGCTCGAGGGCCTGCTCGCCCTGATGCCCGGTCCCGGCCGCGCCGCGGCTCTCCCCGACCCGTCCGCCCTGGTGGGCGAGCCGCTCGCCCTCATCTTCGGCCCGTCCGAGGTGCAGCGCTCCATCGCCGAGTATGTCGCGCAGCAGACCGGGCTCGAGCTTCCGGGCGTCGAGACGATGATGCCGGTCGTTGCGACGCTGGCGCTCGGCCAGGCGGCCCGGCGCTTCACCGTCGGTCCGGCGCGCGAATTGCTCGATGCCTTCCTTGCCGGCTATGCCCGCGGCCGGCCGAAGCCTGTGCCCAACCCGATGCGGGTGATGGCGCCCTATACGGAGGCGATGCGCTCGTTCTGGGATGGCTATCTCGGCCTTGTCGGTGCCGCCACCGCGACCGGCGCCTCGGCGCAGGAGCAGGAGGAGCCGCCGGTACCCGAAAAGGCACCCGAAGCCCCATCCGAACCCGAGCCCGAAGCCGAAGCCGTCGACGGACCTGCCGAGGAGACCGCGGCCGATGCCGGATCGGCCCTCGTCGACAGTTGGCTGTCGCTCGGCCGCGACATTCAGGAACGGCAGATCCGCAGCTTCGAGACCCTGTTCGAGCAGGCCTCTTCGGCGAAGAAGGCCGACTGGAACGACTGAGCCGCCGGCGGCCGACGCACAAAAAAAGCCCGCCTCGGGGGGAGGCGGGCAAGGTGAGTCGGCGAGGGGCCGACAGGGCCTCGGCACCGGGCGTAGGGAGAGGGTCTCGAGTGCCGCCCGGCGCGAAGAGGAGGTCAGGCGCCGCGCTTGCGGCGCCCGGAAAGGGTCGAGATGCGCCGCTCGTTCCGCAGGCGCGACAGTTGCATGCTCGGATCGACATAGTCGGTCGCGTAGAGCGAGGCGGCGACGTCGGAGCGCGTCACGCCGATATCGGCGAGCATGTAGTCGTCGAGATCGAGCAGGCCGGAGATCGCCTTGCGGTTCTGCCGGCGGCGCCATGCCGCGGCGGTAAGCGCGAGAAGCGAGGTCGCGGCGGTGCCGAGCGTTGCGAGAAGGGAAACGCGCGCCGGTCCGGCGATCGGGGTATTGCATACCTGCGTCATGGCAAGTCTCTCCTTTCCGGCGCCCCGGGGTGGCGCGCCTGGTATGTGCTGTGGCGGCGCTGCCGCCTCCGTCCGTTTCGTATGACAAGAGAATATGAAGCACAGATCGATTTAACAAACGAATGTTTTCGATGGATATCGATCTCGATCCGTGATGTATTGAGGTCAGGACACAGTCAGCGCGGAACGCGGCCTTTTGGCGCGCTGCGCAAGCCGGAGGCGACAGCCATGGCCCATGCTCTCGATATCGACCAGTTGCGCACCTTCCTTGCCATTGCCGAGCTCGGCAGTTTCACCAAGGCGGCGGACGCGGTGAACAAGACCCAGTCGGCGGTCTCCATGCAGATGAAACGGCTGGAGGACCGGCTGGAGCGGCCGATCTTCGTCAAGGACGGGCGCCAGTCTCGCCTGACCGAAGACGGCCATCGCCTCATCGAGTTCGCCCAGAGGATGATCCGTCTCAACGACGAGACGGTGACGGCCTTTTCCGCTCCTTCCATCGTCGGCCGCGTCCGGCTCGGCCTGCCGGACGACTATGCCGAGCGGTTGCTGCCGCAGGTGCTGGCCGCCTTCGCCCGCCTCAACCCGGCTATCGAGATCGCCGTGCAATGCCAGGGCTCGATCTTCACCGGCGAGATGATCGAGCGCGGCGAGCTCGACCTTGCCATCGTCACTTCCGGCGATTGCGTCAAGGTTCAGGGCGAGGTGATCCGCCGCGAGCCGCTGCACTGGGTGGCGCCGGCCAACCAGTGCCTGCATTGCGAGGACGTGCTGCGTCTGGCGCTCGGCCCCACCACCTGTTCCTGGCGCAGCCAGGCGGTCTCCCTGCTCGACCGCATGAACCGCGCCCATTGCATCGCCTATACCTCCTCCAGCGCCGCGGCGCTGATCGGCGCCGTCCAGGCCGGCCTTGCCATCGCCGTCCTGCCCGAAAGCGCCGTGCGCGCCGGCATGCGCATCCTGGGCGAGAGCGACGGTTTCCCGATGCTGCCGCCCTGCGACATCACCATGGTCCGCGCCGCCGCGGCCACCGACCCGGTGCATGACGCGCTCTGCGCCCATATCCGCGCGGCCATCGGCAATGTCAGTTCCGAGATGTCGATCGCGGCCGAATAGGCGCTCTCAGCTCTTGGCGCGGCCCGAGCGCAGCACCAGGAGGTTGCCGGCCAGCACGCAGACGAGGCCGGCGATGGCGTCCGGCCCCCAGTGGAAGCTCTCCAGCACGGTCGAGACCATCAGGGCGACGACCGGGAACATCACGGTCGAATAGCCGGCCCGGGCCGAGCCGATGCGCGCCAGCAGCGTCAGATAGCAGGCGAAGGCGACGACCGAGGCGATCACCGCCAGGTAGACCATCGCGCCGAGATAGGTCGGCGTCCATTCGATGGCGAAGGACGCCCCGCGCGCGGCCGCGAACAGGCCGAGCAGCACCGTGCCGTAGACCATGCCCCAGGCGGTGGCCGAGACCAGCGGGATGCCGCTCTTCTGGTTGGCGGTCGAGACCATGTTGCCGAGGCAGAAGGACAGCGTGCCGGCAACGCAGAGGCCGAGGCCGAGCAGGGCCGTTGCGTCGAGGCCGCTATCTGCCGCGCCCACGATCTGCGGGCGGAACAGCAGCGCCACGCCCGCGAAGCCGAGCAGCGCGCCCAGCAGCACCCGCCGGCTGATGCGCTGGCCGAAGATCGCAAAGCCCAGGATCATGTTGAACACCGAGGCGAGCGAGAACACGACCGACAAAAGGCCCGAGGGCACGTACTGGCCGCCGTAGTAGAACAGCGTGAAATTCGTCGAGAAGAGGAAGAGGCCGAGCCCGGCGAAGCGCAGATGCGTGCGCAGCGGGAAAGAGAGCTGCGCGCCGCGCGCCATCGCCCAGCCCATCATGATCGCCGAGGCCAGCACGAAGCGCCAGAACACCGAGACTTCCGGCGGCACCACGCCGAGCTGCAGCTTCAGCGCGTACCAGGAAAAGCCCCAGGCAAGCACCGTGAGGCCGTAGAGCCCCATGTCGAGCGGGGAAAGGGCAGGGTCGTCGCGCAGGGCGGCGCCGGGAGCGAGCGTGGTCATGGGATGCTTCTGGCAGGGAAAGGAAGGGCAATCATGCCCCATCCTGCGCCCCGCGACCAATCAGGATTGTTGACCCGATCGATGCATCCTGTTGATGGTTCGCGCGCGCCGCCACAACCTTTATGAGCGCCGCAGGCGCCAGCGGGCGCGCAGGCCTTCCGAAGTCAGGTAGACGAGGCCGAAGAGATACAGCCCCGTCATCGTCAGCATGGTGACGATCAGCACCGGATAGCCGTACCAGGCGACCGCCAGCAGCCACAGCGCCACGATGTTGAAGAAGAAGGCGAAGCGTTCGGCCTGGCCGCCGCGGCGCGCGCTGCGCAGCAGGGAGCCGAACACGGGGATATAGTCCAGAAGGCGGATGAGCCTGCTTGCCATGGGAAACCGTCCTGTTGTCGCAACGCCCGAACGGCCCCCTCGGGCCGCCCCCCTTGAGGGCGCGTTCCGGCAACAGATGCGCCAGCCGCGCGCGGTCGGGAATGCGGCGAGACGTCCCTGCGACAATCAGGGCCCGTCGAGGTCTGCCGCGCTGTCGTGCCAGAGCGGGCGGAAGCCGGCGGCCAGCACCGCAACGCTTGCCGACGGCGTCAGCAGCTCTGCCCGTGTGTCTGCGGCGCGCGCAAGGGCCTCCGGCTCGGCCGGGCGGTAGCCTGTAAAGCTCCAGGTGAGCCACCGTCCCTCGCGCCGCGTCAGGATCGTCTCGCCCAGCCGCACCATCGCCCCGTCGGGCAGCATCTCCAGGTCGCCAAGGGCAAGAACCGGGCGTTCTCCCGTGCGTTCGCCATGCAGCTGCCGGTCCATTTCCGGCGCGCTGGGCGGGGAGCTGAGCCCTTGCGCCCGCTGCCAGGCCGCGCGATAGCGCAGGGCATCCGCCCGCCGGCACTCGAAGCAGGGCCGGTGCCCGGCGGCGAGCGCGGTCGCTTCGTCGAGGAAGAACAGCTCGGTATAGCCCGCGCCCATCACCTTTCGCCTGCGGCCGCGAAACTCCAGCACGCAGCAGATCCAGGCGCGCGAGCGCCAGCGCGCCCGCCCGAGCGTCTGCGTCTGCGGATCGTGCAGCCGCCCGCCGCGATTGCCCATCATCGTGCCGCGCGCGGCGACCGCATGCAGGCCGCCGTCGGCGGACACCCGGTTGGTCAGCGGCATGGCATCCTCAACCGAGCCGCCAGTCTTCCGTCTCCACGCCCTGGTCGCGCAACTGGTTGACCCGGTCGTTGGCGTAGCGCTGGAAGCCTTCGCTCTGGTAGGCGCCGCTGCGCACCCATTCGAAGAAATGGTAGAAATAGAAAGGCGGCAGGTAACCCTGGATGCGGGCGATCTCCGCCTCGCGGCCGGTCTTGCCGGCGACCCCTTCGGCATCGGGCGGGAAGAACAGGATCGTCGGGGTGAAGTTGACCAGCCAGCGCCGGCCGAGCGCGCGCTCCTCCATCGCCTCGCCGTCGAAGTCGGTCGTCTCGCGCGCGCCGAACAGGTCGAGCTGCAGGATCGCGAAATTCTCCTTCATCCAGGGCAGGTAGTCCTCGCGCGCAAGGTTCACCTCGTGGGTCTTGCGGCAGAACGGGCAGCCGCCCTGTTCGAACATCACCACGAAATGCTTGCCCGCCGCCTGCGCCTCGGCCAGGTCCTCGCCAAGGTCGAGGAAGCTCTCGACGAACCAGTCCTGCTTGTAGAGCCCGTCGTCGCCCAGCGTCGCCGCGCTTGCCGCGCCCGGCCGGACGAGCGGCAGGCTCGCCCCCGCGGCACCGGCCGCCAGCGCTGCCAGCGAAAAGTCGCGTCTCGTGATCATGCTGTTTCCTCCCGACACATTCCTTTCTCGGAATGTATCAGCTCGCAGCACGCCTTGCATCCGCAATGCGGGGAGGGGACGAGGAAATCAGGCCTCGCCCACCACCACGATATGCAGCGCCCGCGGCCCGTGCGCGCCGAGCAGCAATGTCTGCTCGATGTCGGCCGAGCGCGAGGGGCCGGTGATCATGTTCACCGTGCGCGGCATCGTGCCCTTGCCGTGGATCCCGCGGATCCGCTCCCACAGGCTCTCGTAGTCGCCGGCGATATCGGCCGCCGACAGCACGACGATATGATGCTCGGGCAGGAAGTTCAGCGTCGTCGGATTGTCCGGGCCCGAGGTCAGCATCAAGGTGCCGGTCTCGGCGATGCCGCCGAAGGCGTGGGAGACGGTGGCGAGATCCGCATTCTCGGCCCGGCCGCGGTCGACTTCCAGGTTCGCCTGCGCTGCCCAGGGCATCGCGGCGAGCCGCGCGTCCTCGCCGAAGCGCACCCGCGCCGGCAGGTTTTTCGACTTCAGATAGTCGGTCACCGCCTGCGGCACCTCGGCCGGGCTCGCCACCCGGGCGATGCTCGCCTGCACCTTTTCCGCCATCTGGCAGAACAGGGCGACCCGCGCCGCCGGGTCCAGCTGGCCGCGCGCCGGGATCAGGCCCTTCGGCGCGCGCTGCAGCCGGTCGGTCACCGCCGCGCGGCGCATCGTGTCGTCGCCCTTGCGCCCCATGGCCGAGCGCATCTTGGCCAGGATCGAGGCTTTTGCGTCGCTCATGCCGAGACCCTTTCGCCGTTTCCGCCCGTTTTCCGCGCGTCCTTTGCCTTCGCCCATTGCGCCTGGAACGTGCCGCCCTCGGGCGCCGGCAGGTCGCGGTGCCGGGTCCAGCCGCCGGCCAGCGGCAGGAAGGAGAAGCGCCCGCGCGCCCGGCCCATCAGGCCGAGCGTCGTCATCGCAACGCGCGTCGCCATCTGGTACAGCGCCGGCCGCTTGGCGAAGAAGGCCCACATCGCCAGCCCGTAGCGGGCGGCCGCCGGGTTGAGGTTGCGCGAGAACTCGCGCTCGCGCCAATGGCGCATCATCTTCGGCAGCGGAATGCGCATCGGGCACACGCTCTCGCAGCGCCCGCAGAAGGTCGAGGCGTTGGGCAGGTGGCCCGACTGGTCGACGCCGATCAGCGAGGGCGTCAGCACCGCGCCCATCGGGCCGGGATAGACCCAGCCATAGGCGTGGCCGCCGACCGCGTGATAGACCGGGCAGTGGTTCATGCAGGCGCCGCAGCGGATGCAGCGCAGCATGTCCTGGAACTCGGTGCCCAGCATCGACGAGCGGCCGTTGTCGAGCAGCACCACGTGGTACTCCTCCGGCCCGTCGGGATCGCCCGCGCGCTTCGGCCCGGTCGAGACGGTCGTGTAGACCGACATGTCCTGGCCCGTCGCCGAGCGCGCCAGCACCCGCAGGATCTGCGACACGTCCTCCAGCGTCGGCACGATCTTCTCGATCGAGGCCACCACCACATGCGTCTTCGGCAGGATCTGCGTCAGGTCGCCGTTGCCCTCGTTGGTGACGATGATCGAGCTGCCGGTCTCCGCCACCAGGAAGTTGGCGCCGGTGATGCCGATATCCGCCTGGAAATACTTGTCGCGCAGCACCGCGCGCGCCTCGCCGAGCAGCGTCGTCGGCTCTTCCAGGTTGCGGTCCGGGTCGAGATGGGTATGCACGCGGCGGAAATCCGCCTCGACCTGGTCCTTGTTCACATGCACCGCCGGGGCGATGATGTGGCTCGGGTGCTCGCCGCGCAGCTGGATGATGTATTCGCCCAGATCCGTTTCCACCGGCGCGACCGAGTGCTCCTCGAGAAAGGCGTTGAGGCCGATCTCCTCGGTGATCATCGACTTGCCCTTGGTCACCGTCCGGGCGCCGCGCTTGCGGCAGATGTCGAGGATGATGGCCCGCGCGTCCTCGGCCGTCTCGGCCCAGTGCACGTGGCCGCCGGCCGCTTCCACCTTCTCGGCATAGGCCTCCAGGTACAGGTCCAGATGGGCCAGCACATGGTCCTTGATGTCGCGCGCATTGTCGCGCAGCCGGTCGAATTCCGGCAGCGCGGCGGCGGCCGTCGCGCGCTTGGTGATGAAGCCCGAGCGCACATGGCCGAGCGCGCGCTGCAGCGGCGCATCGTCCAGCGCGTGGCGCGCGTTGCTCTTGAACTGAGGCGAGGTGATCTGCATGTGAGGCTGGCTCCCGTGCGCTTGCCCGTGACCGGTACCGGTCAGCGCGTCCGCTTTTCGCCGATGGCCGGCTGGTCGATCATGCCCGCCAGCACCTCGGCGACGTGGCGGACCTCGATGGCCGACCCCTCGCGCTTGAGCTTTCCGGCCATGTTCATCAGGCAACCGAGATCGCCGGCAAGCAGCATCCCCGCGCCGCTCTCGCGGATGGTCTTGGTCTTTTCCTCGACGATCTTGTTGGAGATGTCGGGATATTTGACGCAGAACGTGCCGCCGAAGCCGCAGCACACGTCCGGGTCGCGCATTTCCTTCAGCTCCAGCCCCTCGACGGAGGCGAGAAGCTTGCGCGGCTGCCGGGAAATGCCGAGTTCGCGCAGGCCCGAGCAGCTGTCGTGATAGGTGGCGCTGCCGTTGAAGGTCGCATCGACCCCGGCGATGCCCAGCACGTCGGTGAGGAAGCTGACCAGCTCGAACACCTTGGCGGAAAAGGCCGTGGCCCGCTCCTGCGCGGCCGTGTCGCCCTCGAACAGCTCCTCGTAGTGCTTCTTCAGCATGCCGGCGCAGGAGCCCGACGGCGCGACGACGTAATCGTAGCCCTCGAAGGCGCGAATCACCTGCTCCGCGATGGCGCGCGCGTCCGCCCGGTCGCCGGAGTTGAAGGCCGGCTGGCCGCAGCAGGTCTGTGCCGCCGGCACCTCGACGAGGCAGCCCGCATCCTCCATCAGCTTCACCGCGGCGAAGCCGACGCTCGGGCGGAACAGGTCGACGAGGCATGTCACGAAAAGACCGACGCGCGGGGCGGTTTTCGGCGTCTGCGGTGTCTCGTTCGGCTGCGCGCCGGTTTGCGCGGTGGCTGTCATTGCGTCCCTGCTTCTTCTGTCGGGCGGCGGGGAGCCCGCCGTCGCTTGCTGTCGTCCTGCTCGCTCTCCAGGCGTTGCGCCAGCCGCAGCTCGGAGACGATACTCCAGCTGCCCGAGCGTGCCATGGCGTAGGCGACCTGCTCGACAAAGTCGATATGCGAACTGGCCGCATCGCCCGCCCGGCCCGCATCGCCTGCCATTACGGCCTCGTAGATTTCCCGGTGCTGCTCCAGCAGCTTCTCCCGCGATCCGGGATAGCGATAGAGCTGGACGCGGCTGTAGAACACCCCGTCGGCCAGCAGCCGGTAGCACGAGCGCAGCGTGTGCAGCAGCACGATGTTGTGCGCGCTCTCGCCGATCGCCTGGTGGAATTCCACGTCGAGTTCGGCTTCCCGCCCGAAGTCCTCGCCGTTATGGGCGGCCTCCATGGCGCGGAAGATCCGGGTGATGATCTCGCGGTCCGCATCGGTTGCCCGCTGCGCCGCCAGCCGGGCGGTGGTCCGCTCGATCTCGCGGCGATACTCCAGGTAGTCGGCAATCGCCGGCGGGTGGCGCCGGACCAACTCGACGATGGCCTCGGAGAACACGGTTCCGATGACGTCGGCGATGAAGGTGCCGCCGCCGTGACGGGTTACCAGCAGGCCCCGTTCCTCGAGAGTCTTGATGGCATCGCGCAGGATGGGGCGCGAGACGTCAACTTTCTTTGCCAGATCACGTTCGGCCGGCAGCCGGTCGCCGGGGCGCAGAACCCCCTGCAGGATCAGTTCCTCCACCTGATCGACAACGGAATCTGCCGTCCGGTTGTGATGGATCTTCTGGAATACCATCGTCCCGATCTTGTTTATTGCAACGCAGCGGAAACTCATCGCAACGCAATAAGTTTCTTCGCGTTGAAGTAGGTTGGGGCAATTTATTCCGTATTGCGTTGAGTGGTCAATATTGTTATCCAATTAGCGTGGGTTGGTTTTCTCCGGTTGGGAGGCCGGTTTCCGACCCGCGGGAGATGGGCGTGGATGTTGCCCGGCCAGGTTGTGCGGCGACAATCTGCCGGCAAAGGCAGGCATCCGTGTCCGTCCTGTTGCGCGATGGGGAGCGCTCGACGTCGGGGCATTGCCGGGCATTGCGTCCGCTGTGTTGTCGTCGGTGTCCGGTCCCTGGAGCGCACAATGTTCCTAGGGAGGACCTGAACGTGAAATCTTTCATTTCTGCAGTTGCCGTAACAGCGTCTCTTGCGATCGGTGCGACATCGCCGGCCGTCGCGCTGGACAAGCTGGACTGGGATCTTCAGTCGACCTATCCGGGCTCGCTGACGCAGCTCGGCACGCTCGGAAAGCTCGTGTCCGAGCGCCTTGCCGCGGTTTCCGGCGGTGAGATCAACCTCAAGTTCCAGGAGCCGGGTGCCATCGTTCCGGCGCTGGAGGCCTTCGACGCCGTGGCGTCGGGCGCCGTGCAGGCGGCCTGGTCGACCCCGGGCTACTGGACCGGCAAGGACAGCTCGCTCGCGCTCTTCGCGGCCGTGCCGTTCGGCCCGAGCGCTCCGGAATATGTCGCGTGGCTGAAGTTCGGCGGCGGCCAGGAGCTGCTCGACGAGATCTACGGCGCCTACGGCATCAAGTCGCTGATCTGTGCGGTCATCGCGCCCGAGGCTGCCGGCTGGTTCCGCAAGGAGATCAACACCGTCGACGATCTCAAGGGCCTGAAGATGCGCTTCTTCGGCCTCGGCGCCAAGGTCATGCAGAAGCTCGGCGTGTCGACGCAGCTGCTCGCCGGCGGCGACATCTTCCCGGCGCTCGAACTCGGCACCATCGACGGCACCGAGTTCTCCATGCCGGCGATTGACCTGAAGCTCGGCTTCTACCAGGTGGCGAAGTACTACTACTTCCCGGGCTGGCATCAGCAGTCGACCATGTTCGACCTGATGATGAACAAGGCCGAGTGGGACGCACTGGACGACCAGACCAAGGCCATCTTCGAGACCGTCTGCGAAGCCAACATGATCTACGGCATTGCCGAGGGCGAGGCCATCCAGGCTTCGGCGCTCGCCGAACTGGAGAAGCAGGGCGTCAACCTCAAGACGTTCGATCCGGCGATCCTGGAGTCTCTCGAGGCAGCCTGGAACGAGGTCGTCGAGGAAGAGAAGGCCGCGAACCCGAACTTCGTGAAGGCTTGGGAGTCGCTCTCCAAGTTCCGCGAGGAATACACGATCTGGTCCGACATCGGTTACCTCAAGAAGAAGTAACCCGGATCGCCTGACAGGGCGGGTCCGCACCGTCTGAACCGGTGGTGCGGACCCGTCGTTTGCGCGAGTGGCCGACAAGGTCGCCGCGCCCGACGGCGAGCCGGACGCCGACCGCGCAGCCGTACGGTCCACCGATTACCCGGTCGGGGAGAGAGTTCCCATGTCAACGCTGATCAGCCTTGCCGGCATCGCGGCTTCACTCGTCGCGGCGTTTGAGCTTGGCATTCCTGCCTATATGGTAGAGCTAGGCATTCCTGCCTATACCTCTACCTCTATCCTGTGCGCTGCGGGCTTCGTGCTCGGCATCCTCGGCGGTTTTCTCGGGGGGCGCGTGTCGCTCGCCGTCGCCGCCATGGTTCTGGCCGCCTTCGTCTTTGCGGTCACCGACAGCGGAATGACGGCCGTCCTCACCTCGCTGGACGTCAATCCGCTCGGCTTCTTCCGCAAATACGACGGCCTTTCGGGCCTCATCGGATCGCTGGCGATCCTGACGATCACCCTGCTCATCTTTCGTACCCGCGCGCCGCGGGCCTACGAGACCATGCTCGACACGTCCGACGACTTCGACCGCGTGGTCGTGGGCGCCGGCAAGCTGGCCTCCTGGCTCTTCGTGCCCTTGATGCTGATCATCTTCTACGATGTCAGCCAGCGTAAGTGGCTCGACTTCGACACGTCGATCATGGACACGTCGTTCTATGTCGACAGCACCAAGCTGCAGGAAATGGAGTGGCATCTGCATGCGACGCTGTTCCTGCTCTGCCTCGGCTTCGCCTACCGGGCCGACGGGCATGTGCGCATCGAACTGATCCGCGACCGGCTGTCCCAGCGCGCCCGGGTGTGGATGGAACTGGCGGGCATCCTCCTGTTCCTGCTCACCTACTGCTACCTCATCGTCGAGTTCGGCTGGATGTATGCCAGCAAGTCCTACGAGATCGGCGAGGTCTCGGCCGCCCAGACGGGCCTGAGCCATCGCTGGATCATCAAGGGCATGCTGCCTCTCGGCTTCGCATTGCTGTTCACCGCCGGCGTCTCCGCTGCGCTGCGTTGCGTCGTCTATCTCTTCGGCCCGTCCTACCTGAACGAGCGCTCCGGCGATTATGCCGGCACGCATCACGCGGACCTGCCGAAGGATGTGGTCACCAACGGGCCGATTACGGACTGATCGGAGAGCTCGAAACATGACTTTCGTGGAACTTTTGCCGATCTACATGTTCGTGGCGCTCGCGCTGCTGCTGTTCACCGGCTTTCCCGTCGCCTTCATCCTCGGCGGTGTCGGCCTCGGCTTCGCATTCCTGGCCCAGGAACTGGGCGCCTTCAACGTCGCCCGCCTCGTTATCCTGCCCAGCCGCATCTTCGGCAGCACCATGGAAAACCCGGTGCTGGTGGCCATTCCCATGTTCACCTTCATGGGCACGATGCTGGAAAAATCCGGCGTCGCGAAGGACCTGCTGCAATGCCTGCAGGTGCTGACGCGGCGGGTGCCGGGCGGCCTTGCCCTGTCGGTGACGCTGATGGGCACGATCATGGCCGCGACGACGGGCATCATCGGCGCCTCGGTGGTGATGATCACCCTGCTGGCGCTGCCCGTGATGCTGGAGCGCAACTACAACATCCCGCTGGCGACCGGTACCATCGCCGCCTCCGGCACGCTCGGCATCCTGATCCCGCCGTCGATCATGCTGGTGATCATGTCGGACCTGATGTCGATCCCGGTCGGCACCGTGTTCGTCGCGGCCATCGTTCCGGGCCTGCTGCTGTCGGCGCTCTACACGATCTACATCATCGTGCTGTGCCGCATCCGACCGCAGCTCGCCCCGCCGCTGCCCGACGACATCGGCCCGTCCACCCGGGGCGAATTCTGGACGATGATCCTGAGGAGCTTCATCCCGCCGGTCTTCCTGATCGTCGTGGTGCTCGGCTCGATCTTCGCCGGTCTCGCCACTCCGACGGAGGCCGCCGGCGTCGGCGCCCTCGGCTCCACGCTGCTCGCCTTCCTCAACCGCCAGCTCACCTTCCAGGTGATGAAGGATGTCTGCTACCGCTCGGCGCTCACCGGCGCCATGCTGTTCGGCATCTTCCTCGGCGCCACCTGCTTCTCGCTGGTGTTCCGCTGGCTCGGCGGCGATGCGCTGATCGACGAGTTCATCGCCTGGGCAGGCGTCGGCCCCTGGGGGATCCTCTTCGTGCTGATGGGGATGGTGTTCTTCCTCGGCTTCTTCTTCGACTGGGTCGAGATCACCCTGATCGTGCTGCCGGTCTTCGGACCGATCGTCGCCGGCCTCGACTTCGGCGACCATCTGGCCGGGTTCGAGGGCGTCGGCGAGGTGGCGCTGATCTGGTTCACGATCCTCGTGTCGACGAACCTGCAGACATCGTTCCTGACCCCACCCTTCGGCTTCGCGCTCTTCTACATGAAGGGCGTGGCGCCTCCGGGCGTGACGATCCAGCACATCTACAGGGGCATCATTCCCTTCGTGATGCTGCAGCTCATGGGTCTTGCGCTGTGCATGCTCTTCCCGGGCATCGTCCTGTGGCTACCTAACGCATTGCTCGGCAACTGACGTCTGTGGCCTAATGCTGCCCCGCCCGCGCGTTTACCCGCGCGGGCGGGGCATTTCTTTGCGCGGACGGGATTTCGGCAAGCGGGGGGCTGGGCATGGCGGACAGCGACAGCAACGGGCAGCCGCCTGTGGGCGAGCCGCATCTTCCCGGCTTTGCGCCCCATCCCGCCCGCGATCTCGTCCTCGGCGAGCTGCACGCCCGCCCGTTCCGGCCGCTCGTCGGGCCGCGCGTCTTCCTGCGCTACGGCTTCACCGTCGACGATGCGGGCGTGGAGGCGGACCGCGACTGGTTCGCCGGCTATTGCCGCTCCCTCGGCCTGCAGGGGCCGGGCGAGGCCGAACGGCATCATCTGGTGGAGATCGGCGAGGGGGTGCTGCGCCGCGAGCGGCACGGCGAGTTCCTCACCTATACATGGGACGGGCCGCTCGATGCCGCCGCTCCGGCCGAGGCGGCGCCCGCCGGCCATCCCTTCGGCGCCCGCTTCCGCGCGCCCGGCCCGATGATGGTCGCCGTGCGCTGCGACGTGGTGCCGGCGGACGGGGAGGCCTTTTCCCGGCGCTTCGCCCTGTTCGACCGCACCAGCCTGTGCGTCTCGCAGACCGGCGGCGGCGCCTCGCTCATCGCCACCGACTTCCGCCAGGACCGCGACGGCCTCACCCGCATCCTCGTCGGCGACCGCTCGCTGTCGCCCGTGCAGGCCGGCGCCCAGTGCCAGCGGCTGCTGGAGCTGGAGACCTACCGCCTCTTCGCCATGCTCGGCCTTGCCGAGGCGCAGCGCCAGATGCCGCGCGTCTCGGCCATCGAGGATGCGCTGCTGGCGCTGGCCGAGCGCATGCGCACCAGCGACGGGCTGGAGGCCAACCGCGCCCTGCTCGGCGAGCTGATGCGCCTTGCCGCCGACCTGGAGGCGAGCGCGGCCGAGAGCGCCTATCGCTTCGGCGCCAGCCGGGCCTATTACGGCATCGTCCGCCAGCGGCTGGAAACCTTCGGCGAGGACCAGCAGGACGGCTATTTCACCTTCACCCAGTTCCTGTCGCGACGGCTGGCACCCGCCATGCGCACCTGCGAGACGCTCGAGGAGCGCCAGGTCAAGCTGTCGGAAAAGCTCGCCCGTGCCGCCACCTTGCTGCGCACCCGCGTCGACGTCGAGCTGCAGGAGCACAACCGCTCGCAGCTCGCCGCCATGAACCGCCGCGCCCGGCTGCAGCTGCGCCTGCAACAGACGGTCGAGGGCCTCTCGGTCGCCGCCGTCAGCTACTACGTGGTCGGGCTGATCGCCTATCTCGCCAAGGGCGCCAAGACCGGGCCGCTGGCAGCCATGCTGCCCTCGCCCGAGCTGATGACCGGCCTTGCCGTGCCGGTGGTGCTCGCCGCCGTCTTCCTCACCGTCCGCCGCATCCGCCGCCACCACAGCGAGGAAGACCACGGCGAGGGGTGAGGAGGAGGGGGCGCCACCTCCACGGCCGTCATCCCGGCCGCGCGCAAGCGCAGAGCCGGGAACCATTGGCACCCTCGGCAAGCATGAGGCGGCAGCGCATCACCACCTCCACCGCTGTCATACCTGCGAAGGCAGGTATCCAGTATCCGCTGGGGCGGATGGTGGCGCGAAGGCAGCCGCCACCGGCGTTCCGGAGCGCTACCACAAGCGCCCTCGGCTCGCCGGTCCCGGCTCGCGCTTCACTTGCCCGGGAGGACGCCAGAGAGTCAGGCGCCCTCTCCCGCGCTCCAAAAACAAAAAAGAGAGCCGCTCGGGGGAACGGCTCCCTTCAAACTCTCATGTCGCTGATGCGCGCGTCATGCGCTCCCGCCCGCGGCGGGGCGGGTCACTTCTTGCTGCCGTCGGCGGCGAACTGCGCCAGATAGGCGATCACGTTGGCGCGCTCGTCTTCCTTCTTCAGGCCGGCAAACGCCATCTTGCCCTTCGGGATGACCTTCTTCGGCGCTTCGAGATAGGCCGACAGCGTCTCGGCATCCCAGGTCTTGCCCGCTTCCTTGCCTTCCAGCAGCGCCGGCGAATACTTGTAGTCCTCGATATGGCCCCAGGCCGCGTCGACGACGCCGTTCAGCTGCGGGCCGACCTTGTTCTTGGCGCCCTCGCCGACGGCATGGCAGGCCATGCACTTGCGGAACACCTTCTCACCTGCAGCGGCATCGCCCTCGGCCTGGGCGCTCGCGGAGAATGCGAGCACGGCGGCGCCGGCCAGCAACACAAGACGTTTCATAGACTTTCTCCCAAGACTTCTCTTCGAACGGTCGGACGCTGGTCCGTCTTTCGCCTGGCTTGCAGACGGCGGGAACACTAGCACGATACCGCCGCGCGTCATCCTGCCCCTGCCGAGGCAACATGTCGCATTTTTTCGAAACGAGAGTCCCTTTCGGCCAATTCGAAGTCAATTCTGCTTCTCGATTGGGGCAGCGGGCGCCGCCGCGTGTGATGGTCCGTCTCAGCCGTCGGCCAGCGCCTCTGCCACGCTTTTCTCGGGCTGGGCCAGCCACTGGTCCAGCCCGTCGTCCCAATAGGGGGAGGGGCCGTAGAGCTTCGCCATGAAGTCGATGAACACCCGCACCTTGGCCGGCAGGAAGCGGCGGCTGGGGTAGACCGCATGCAGGCCGACATTCTTGGAGGCGCGATAGTGCGGCAGCACGATGCGCAGCTTGCCCTCGCGCAGCTCCGGGCCGATGTCCCAGGTCGAGCGCAGCGCGATGCCGAGCCCGGCCAGCAGCGCCTCGCGCACCACCTCGCTGGAATTGGTGCGGATCGGCCCGCCCGTGCGCACGATCTCGATGCCCTGCGGCCCGGCCAGTCGCCAGGTCTCCTGCTGGGTGGTTGAGATGCAGGCATGCCGGTTCTGCAGCTGCTCGATGGTCTGCGGCGCGCCGCAGCGCTCCAGATAGGACGGGGCGGCGCACAGCACCCGGTGCACCGGCGCCAGCCGCCGGGCGACGAGGCTGGAATCCTCCAGCTCGGCGATGCGGATGGCGAGGTCGTAGCCTTCGCCGACGATGTCGATGAACTCGTCGGACAGGTCCAGATTGAACGACAGGTCCGGATTGTCGGCGAGGAACGCACCAAGATGCGGGGCGATATGCATGCGGCCGAAAGCGGTCGGCGCGCTGACCTTCAGCGTGCCGCGCGCCAGCGCCGAGCGGCGGGTGACGAAGGTCTCCGCCTCCTCGATCGAGGCGAGGATCGCCACCACCCGCTTGTAGTAGCCCTGTCCCGCCTCCGTCAGCGCCAGCTGGCGGGTCGTGCGTTGCAGCAGCCTTGTGCCCAGCCGGTCTTCCAGCCGGCGCAGCCGTTTCGACACCACGGCGGGAGACAGGCCCATTTCGCGCCCGGCGGCGGACATGCTGCCGGCAGCCACCACCCTGGCGAAGATTTCCATGTCGGGAAAATCGGTCATTTTCAACGCACCGGACTTGGTTCTTGTAAATCTTCAACGCTTTATAACGGACAAGCCGTCTGGCATGTTTCGCGGGGTGCCGTTGCCGTCCGGCATCGCAAAACTGTCTCAACCTTGATATTACGCGGGATGACGCCCGCCGGATCTAAAAAGCGGCGCGATTGTGTCGAGGGAGGAAACGACATGAGCGGCATTGCCATGCCACGGCCGGACGAGGCCGTCCTGTCGCGTCGCGAGGAGATCGTGCGTGCCCTGAAGGAGATGGTGCCGGGCGAGGGCGTCATCGACACCGACATCGGCATGCGGGTCTACGAGACCGACGGCTTCAACGCCTATCGCCAGATGCCGATGGTCGTGGTCCTGCCGGAAACCGTCGAGCAGGTCTCGGCCGTGCTGCGCTATTGCCACGAGAACGGCGTCAAGGTCGTCCCGCGCGGCGCCGGCACCTCGCTGTCGGGCGGCGCCCTGCCGCTCGGCGACGGCGTGCTCATGTCGATGATGAAGTTCAACAAGGTGCTGGACATCGATGCCGCCAACCGCGCCGTCGTCGCCCAGCCCGGCGTCACCAATCTCGGCATCACCCGCGCGGTCGAGCATCTCGGCTTCTACTACGCGCCCGATCCCTCCTCGCAGATCGCCTGCTCCATCGGCGGCAACATCGCGGAAAATTCCGGCGGCGTGCACTCGCTGAAATACGGGCTGACCACCAACAACGTGCTCGGCCTGGAAATGGTGCTGATCACCGGCGAGGTGATCCGCCTCGGCGGTAAGCATCTCGATTCGGAAGGCTACGACCTGCTTGCGCTGATGACCGGGTCGGAAGGCCTGCTCGGCGTCGTCACCGAGGTCACCGTGCGCATCCTGCAGAAGCCGGAGACGGCGCGAGCCGCGCTCGTCGGCTTCCCCTCCAGCGAGGCCGGCGGCCAGTGCGTCGCCGAGATCATCGGCGCCGGCATCATTCCCGGCGGCATGGAGATGATGGACGAGCTTGCCATCAACTTCGCCGAGGACTTCGTCAATGTCGGCTACCCGCGCGAGGCCGGCGCGCTGCTGATCGTCGAGCTCGACGGGCCCGAGGCCGAGGTCGACCATCTGCTTTCCGAGGTCGAGGCCATCGCCCGGCGCAACGGCGCCAGTTCCTTGCGCGTCTCCACCTCGGAGGAGGAGCGTCTCGCCTTCTGGGCCGGGCGCAAGTCGGCCTTTCCGGCGGTGGGGCGCATCTCGCCCGACTATCTGTGCATGGACGGCACCATTCCCCGCCGCGCCCTGCCGCAGGTCCTCGCCCGCATGCGCGAGCTCTCCGAAAAGCACGGGCTGCGCTGCGCCAACGTCTTCCATGCCGGCGACGGCAACCTGCATCCGCTCATCCTCTACGATGCCAACAAGCCGGGCGAGCTGGAGCGGGCGGAGGATTTCGGCGCCGACATCCTGCGGCTGTGCGTCGAGGTCGGCGGCGTCTTGACCGGGGAGCACGGCGTCGGCATCGAGAAGCGCGACCTGATGCCGGTGATGTTCTCCGAGGACGACCTCAAGCAGCAGCAGCGGGTCAAGTGCGCCTTCGACCCCAAGCAGCTGCTCAATCCGGGCAAGGTGTTCCCGGAGTTGCACCGCTGCGCGGAGCTCGGACGCATGCATGTCAGCAAGGGGCAGCTGCCCTTCCCGGACATTCCGCGCTTCTGACAGTTCGCGCTTCCGAAGAAGCGCCAATCTCGAACCCGCAAGCCAGGACGAGAAGATCAAGATGCCCGACACGTTCAAGCCGCGCACGGCGGAGGAGGCCCGCGACGTCGTCCGCTGGGCGGCGGCCGAGCGCGAGCCGCTGGAAATCGTCGGCCAGGCCTCCAAGCGCGCCCTCGGGCGCCCGGTGCAGGCCGGCCACGTGCTCGATATGTCCGGCCTTGCCGGCATCGAGCTCTACGAGCCGGAGGAACTGGTCCTCACCGCGCTGCCCGGCACGCCGATCGCCGAGATCGAGGCGGCGCTGGCGGCGAAGAATCAGGAGCTTGCCTTCGATCCGCTGGACTACGGGCCGCTGCTCGGCAACCCGGCGGGGCAGGGCACGCTCGGCGGCGTCATCGCCGCCAACCTTGCCGGCTCCAAGCGGCTGAAGCACGGGGCAGCGCGTGATCATGTGCTCGGCATGGACGCGGTCTCCGGGCGCGGCGAGATCTTCCATTCCGGCGGCCGGGTGGTGAAGAACGTCACCGGCTACGACCTGCCGCGCGCCCTGACCGGCTCCTGGGGCACGCTGGCGGTTGCCACCCGCATCACGCTGAAGGTGCTGCCGCGGGCGCAGACCGAGGCGACATTCCTGCTCTCCGGCCTCGGCGATGCCGAGGCGGCCACGGCGATGACCGCCGCCATGGGCTCCTCGGCCGAGGTCTCGGCCGCCGCCCATCTGCCCGCGGCCGCCGCGCAGGATCTTGCCGCGCGCGGCCATACGCTCTCCGGTCCCTCGACCCTGTTGCGGCTGGAGGGCTTCGGCCCCTCCGTCGACTACCGCTTCGAGCAGCTGCGCGCCCTGCTCGGCGCCGACCGGCCGGTCGTGCGGGTGGAGGCGGACGCCTCCCGCGCCCTGTGGCGGGCGGTGCGCGACGCAGAGGCCTTCGCCGGCACGGACGATCTCGTCTGGCGGCTCTCCGTCGCTCCGACCGCCGGTGCCGCCGTCGTCGCGCAGCTTGCCGGTCGGTTCGCCTGCAAGGCGTTCTACGACTGGTCGGGCGGCCTCGTCTGGCTCGCCGTGCCGGGCACTGATGCCCGCGCCGAGGCGATCCGCGCCGCCATCGCCGCTTGCGGCGGCGGCCATGCGACCCTGGTGCGCGCGCCTGCACCGCTGCGCTCTTCCATCCCCGTGTTCCAGCCCCAGCCGGCCCCGCTTGCCGCCCTTTCGGCCCGGCTCAAGGAGCAGTTCGACCCACACGGCATCCTCAACCCGGGCCGCATGACGGCGGGACACTGACATGCAGACCAGTTTCTCCATCCATCAGCTTGCCGACCCGCACATGGCGGAGTCGGAAAAGATCCTGCGCAAGTGCGTCCATTGCGGCTTCTGCACGGCGACCTGCCCGACCTTCGCCCTGCTCGGCGACGAGCTCGACAGCCCGCGCGGCCGCATCTACCTCATCAAGGAGATGCTGGAGAACGACCGGCCGGCCGATGCGCGCACCGTGCGCCATATCGACCGCTGCCTGTCCTGCCTCTCCTGCATGACGACCTGCCCCTCGGGCGTGCACTACATGCACCTGGTCGACCATGCCCGCGCCCATATCGAGAAGACCTATCGCCGCCCGCTCGGCAACCGGATGGTGCGCTCGCTGCTGGCCTTCGTGCTGCCGCATCCCGGCCGCTTCCGCCTGTCGCTGGCCGCCGCCTTCTACGCCCGACCCTTCGCCGGCGTGCTGCGGGCGATGGGAGGCCCGTTCAAATCGCTGGGCGCGATGCTTTCGCTGGCGCCCATGAAGGCCCCCTCGCCGTCCTCGCTGAAGCCGGGGAGCGCCTATCCGCCCGCCGCTGCCGCCGCGCGCAAGGGCCGCGTCGCGCTTCTGACCGGCTGCGCCCAGCCGGTGCTGGCGCCGGAAATCAACGAGGCGACCGTCCGCCTGCTCAACCGCGCCGGCGTCGAGGTGGTGCTACCCAGGGGCGAGGGCTGCTGCGGCGCGCTCGTCCATCACATGGGCCGCGAGGACGAGGCGCTCACCGACGCCCGCCGCAATGTCGATGCCTGGACGCGTGAGATCGAGGGCGAGGGGCTCGATGCCATCCTGATCACCGCGTCCGGCTGCGGCACGACGATCAAGGATTACGGCTTCATGCTGAAGGACGATCCGGCCTATGCGGAAAAGGCCGCCAGGGTCTCCGCGCTGGCCAAGGACGTCACCGAGTACTTGACCGGCCTCGACCTCGGCGCGCCGGTGCGCAAGACGGGTCTGACGGTCGCCTACCACTCGGCCTGCTCCATGCAGCACGGGCAGAAGATCACCCGCCAGCCGAAGCAGCTGCTCACGGCGGCCGGCTTCGCCGTGCGCGACGTGCCGGAGGGGCATCTGTGCTGCGGCTCGGCCGGCACCTACAACATCCTGCAGCCGGACATCGCCCGGCGCCTGCGCGACCGCAAGGTCGCCAATATCGAGAAGACCGCGCCCGATCTCGTCGCCACCGGCAATGTCGGCTGCATCACCCAGATCGGCAGCGGGACGCAGCTGCCGGTGCTGCACACGGTGCTGCTGCTCGACTGGGCCTATGGCGGCCCGGAGCCGGCGCTCCTGGGCGAGGCCGGGCTGATGGCTTCCGCCTGAGGCGGCATTTGCCGGACCGACAAACGAAAAACCCCCGGGCGGCGGAACCGTCCGGGGGTCTTGCTTGCGGGGAACTTGCAGCAAAGCGGGTTCAGAGAACGTGCACCTTCGCGCCGACCGGCACCCGGTCGTACAGGTCGATCACGTCCTCGTTGCGCATGCGGATGCAGCCGGAGGAGACGGCCCGGCCGATGGTCCAGGGTTCGTTCGAGCCGTGGATGCGGTAGAGCGTCGAGCCGAGATAGAGGGCGCGCGCGCCGAGCGGGTTCTTCGGGCCGCCGGCCATGTGCACCGGCAGGTTCGGCTGGCGCTTGCGCATTTCCGCCGGCGGGCGCCAGTCCGGCCACTCGGCCTTGCGCGTCACCTTGTGCGTGCCGGCCCATTCGAAGCCCGGACGGCCGACGCCGACGCCGTAGCGGCGGGCGAAGCCGCCCTTCTCGATGAGGTAGAGATAGCGCGCCTCGGTGTCGATGACGATGTCGCCGGGCTTGTGCTTGCCGTCATAGGCGACGGTGGTCGGCAGGAAGCGCGGGTCGACCTGGCGCTGCACCTTTTGTTGCGGGGCCGCGCCGGGGGCGACGCCCATGTGGCGCACCCGCTCCATGCGCTGCGGCTGGCGCATCACCGGCCGGGTGGTCACCTGCGCCCGCATCTGCCGGCGATGGGGCTGCAGCTGCAGCACCCAGGGCTCGGTCAGGTCCGGGCTGAGCAGAAGCGGCGGCGCGCCGGCGCCGCTGCGATAGTCGGCCTCGGCAGGGGACAGCGCCATCGCGCCGGCCAGCATCGCCGCGGCAAGTAGGAATCCTGTTCGCTGCATCGACGTACTCGCAACCTCTTCGTCGCACCACGGGCACCGCCGGGGCGGCAGGGCACGGGCGGTTCGTTCGAAACTAGCGGCTGCGCGGCAGTCAATCGTAAACCTTGCGGCAAGACGGGCCGCTTTCTCTCCGCTTGGTTAGCGCACCGTTGAAGGACATGGTCAACGCCCGGTGAATCGGGGGCGCTTGCCGGTTAACGCCGGCCTTGCCTCAGTTCACCAGCGGGCGCACCTGGCGCACGATCGCCGGCAGCAGGGGCCGGACCTGCTCCAGGCTCATGCCCGGCTTGATGCTGGGATGGTAGAGCATGTTGAGCAGCAGCCGGTCGAACGTGGTGAAGCGGCTGTGGCGCGAGCGGTCGTTGAACACCGAATGCGACAGCGAGGTGTCGTCGTTCATCGGGCCCAGGCCCTGCAGCAGCTCCTCCACCAGGCAGCGGCGGAACAGGAAGTCGCCCTCGTCGGAGACGATCACCGCCGCCGATTGCGAGATGCCGCGCCGGTCGGAGACGACCCGCACCAGGCAACGGCCCGGCACGTCGGCGGTCGGATCCTTGTAGATGTGCCGGCGGACCACGTCGCGATACTGGCCCCGGTCGACCACATAGACGTGGAAATTCGCTTCCGCCGGCGTCGGTACGACGATCGTCGACAGCCCGCGAATCCCTTTGCCCATCTGCTCGATGAACCGGTAGACGATCGGCCTGCGGTTTCGGGTTGCCATGTTGTGGACGTAGAAGCGCACCGGTCCGGCATATTTCTTGACGAGATAGGGCTGCCAGCTCCACGAGCGGTATTCCAGACCGAAGACCGTCTTCATGAAGCCGTCGATCAGTTCCTCGGTGGAGAAGGTGTGCGGCGCGGCCGACGACGATGCCGTGCTGCCGGAAAAGGCCGGTAGGGCAAGGCAGAGCAGCAGGATCAGTCTCGACAGCGGTCGGCGCAAGATCGCGATTCCGGTACGGCATTTCAGGTCAGGCGTCGGCCGCCGGGGTCGAGCATACAGAACCGGGCAGGGGATCGGAACGCAAAATCGCGCTGCGGCAGGCAATTGCCGTCGCGGCAGAGGCGCCGGAACAATTCCTTAAATCTCTGCGGCTATACGTATTTCCGACGCCCCCCCGGTACAACCTGCCCTGGAAGACGTGGAGACAAGCCCCACCATGATGGCCACAAGAAGAGCCTTTAGAGCCGAGAGCCTCTTGCAGCAGCCGAGCGCTGGCGGGGCGGCGGCTCAGGGGCCGGGTATCCAGTACCATGCCCTGATGGCGGAGATTTCCGCGATCAAGGCGATGATTCGCCCGGCCGAGGAGGTCGGCAACCAGGTCCTGGAGCAGTTCAAGAAGGAGCTGGGCGAGGCGGTCAAGCTCAAGGCCGAGCTCGATTCGATCTACGAGGCGATCGCCAAGACCAAGCGCGAGATCGCCACCCTGCACCACACGACCGGGCAGGACAGCCACGAGATGAGCCGGGTCACCAACGAGCTCGACGCGGTTGTCAGCGGGACGGAAGGGGCGACCGAGGGCATCCTGTCTGCGGCCGAATTCATCGACGAGACCGCCAACACGCTGGCGGCGCGCCTGCGCGGCCAGGACGCGGAGCTTGCCCACGACATCCAGGAGAAGGTCGTCCAGATCTTCGAATCCTGCAACTTCCAGGACCTCACCGGCCAGCGCATCACCAAGGTCATCAACACGCTGCGCTTCATCGAGGACCGCATCATCCGCATGATGGAGATCTGGGGCGGCATCGAGAGCTTCAAGTCGATCTCCCCGGAAGAGCAGCCGACCCGCGAGGGCGACGCGGCCCTGCTCAACGGCCCGGCGCTGGAGACCGACGAAGGCCTCGCCAGCCAGGACGATATCGACGCGCTGTTCGCCTGAGCGCGTCCACGTCCCCCGTCATCCCTTGCCTCCGTCGCCATCGCGGCGGCGGGCTTCGGACGGTGGAGGCGAGCGGAGAACCCGCGAGCCGGAACGAGCCCGCGACCGCGGCCCGGGCTTTCGCCCGCCCCCGCGGAGCCGGAGCCCGGCGCGAGCGAAAAAGTGGCATCGCTTCACAAGCCTTGCCGTTCCTGCTATTCGAACAAAAAGTGAACGATCTGGCGTACGGGTGCGCCGAAAGGAGAGACGATGGGCGAGGCGATAGATGGCATGGGCGGCGAGGCCTCGGTGCAGGACGACCTGCCGCCGGGCCTGCTGCGCGGCGAGGACGGCCGCCACCGCTGTTGGTGGCACGGCAACAAGCAGGACTATCTCGTCTATCACGATCATGAATGGGGTCGTCCCGTCACCGACGACCGGCGCCTGTTCGAGAAGATCTGCCTGGAGGGGTTTCAGTCGGGCCTGTCCTGGCTGACCATCCTGCGCAAGCGGGAGAGCTTCCGCGCCGGTTTCGCCGGCTTCGACTTCGAGGCGGTGGCGCGCTTCGGCGATGCCGATGTGGAACGGCTGCTGCAGGATGCCGGCATCGTCCGCCATCGCGGCAAGATCGTCTCGACCATCAACAATGCCCGCCGCGCCTGCGATCTTGCCGCCGAGCGCGGCTCGCTCGCCGCCTATTTCTGGAGCTTCGAGCCAGGGCCCCAGGACCGGCCCGCGCGCTGCGACCATGCCTCGGTCTCGGTGTTGGCGCAGACGCCGGCCTCCCGCGCGCTGTCGAAGGACCTCAAGAAGCGCGGCTGGAGCTTCGTCGGTCCCACCACGGTCTACGCCTTCATGCAGGCCATGGGCCTGGTCAACGACCATCTCGAGGGCTGCTGCGTGCGCGAGGAGGCGGAGCGGCAGCGGCAGGCGCTGGTCCGCCCGACCTGAAGACGAGGCCTTTCCTCCCTCGCAGCCCCTCAGCCGCTCTGGCAACCAATAGCCTTCGGATCTCGCGATACTCGTCCGGGGTTGCGGCTGAGGGAATGCGAGGGCAGAGGAGAACGCGACGGCGGTGCCTCACCCTCAGGCCGTCATCCCGGCCGCAGGCGAAGCCGGAGAGCAGGGATCCATTGGCGCCCTCGGCCAGCGTTTGTCGCTCCAGCCTTCCTTTAGCGTCTTCCCGGCGCGACGCCGCACCGTCCGCCGCTGCCCTCGCGGTTTCTCCTCAGGTTCAGTTGCCCCGGCAGGCACATGGAGGTTGCGCGGCCTCCGCGCTTGGGCTTAGCTGACATGGCATTTGCCACGAGGGGGCGCCAGGAAGCGACCGGGAAGGGCGGGGACGGGTCCCGTCTTCCGTCGGTTCCGCAGCGGTCTCCTTGTCGGAACGACAGGCGCCGGCAAACGGCGTCGCTTGGGGCGCGCAACGCGCTGCCCACGGGAGGACTGACATGAAATTCGCACGCTATGCCATCGGCCTTGCCGCCGGCCTTGCGATGACCGCCTCCGCGGCCTTCGCCGACACCACCACCTTGCGCATCACGCTGCAGCTGCCGCTCAAGAGCCATCTCGGCGAGAACGTGACCCTGTTCAAGCAGAAGGTCGAGGAGATCTCCGGTGGCGACATCAAGGTCGAGATCTACGACTCGGCCCAGCTCTACAAGGACAACGAGGTGCCGCAGGCCGTCGGCTCCGGCGCCATCGAGATGGGCGTCGCCTCGCTGACCCGCTATGTCGGCGACGTGCCGGCGGTCGACGTCTTCTACATGCCGTTCCTGCTCAACAGCGAGGACCTGGTGCGCAAGGCGGTTGCTCCGGGCAGCCCGGTGCGTGGCCCGCTCGACGAGGCGATTCTCGAGACCGGCGCCCGTGTCGTGTGGTGGCAGGCCTATGGCGGCTCCGTGCTGCTGTCGAAGGGCGAGCCGATCCGAACCCCGGCCGACCTGAAGGGCAAGAAGGTCCGCGTGTTCGGCAAGACGCTCGGCGAGTGGATCAAGGCTGCCGGCGGCGCGCCGACCCTGGTCTCCGGCTCGGAGCAGTACATCGCCTACCAGCGCGGCACCGTCGATGTCGGCATGACCGGCGTGTCCGGCGTCGACAGCCGTCGCCTGTGGGAGGTCATGGACACGATCACCGTGACCAACAACGCCGACATCGAGTTCATCGTCGTCGTGAACGAGCAGTTCTGGCAGGGCCTGCCGGAGCAGCACCGCGCCTGGATCACCGAGGCGGCCCTGTTCGCCGAGAAGGACGTGCGCGACCGTATGTCGAGCATCGAGGCCGCCTCCTACCAGGCCGCTCGGGAGAACGGCATGACCATCTACGAGCCGACCGCCGAGGAAATCGCTGCCTGGGAAGCCGCCGCGCAGCCGGTTTACGACCAGTTCCTCGCCGATTCGGGCGAACTCGGCGCCAAGGTCCTCGAGGCCGCCCGCGCCCTTAAGAACTGATCCCCTTTTCGGGATGAGCGCCGGGGCGGCCCGTTTCGCCCCGGCGCACCCGGACCTTCCGCAATCAAGCTGGGATTGACCCGATGCTGCGTGTGATCGACGCCGTGTCCCGACTGGCCGGGACGGTGGCGGGCTGGGCCTATTTCGCCACCGCCCTGATGCTCGGCTACGAGGTGGTGATGCGTTATGTCTTCATCGCCCCGACCATCTGGGCCGAGGAACTGGCGCGCATGCTGCTGGTCTGGGCCACCTTCGGCGGCGCGGCGATCCTGCTGCACCGGCGCCAGCACATCGCCATCACCCTCTTGACCGATCACCTCTCGCCCCGCCTGCGGCAGGTGCAGGAAGTGTTCGTCCTGCTCTTCATTGCCGGGCTTGCCGCCGTCATCGTCCATGACGGCGCCGGCATCGCCTACGATTCCTTCCATCGCGGCCGCACCACCGGCTCCATGCTCGACCTGCCGGCCTGGTGGTCGCAGGTTTCGCTTCCGGCCTGCTTCGCGCTGCTCGGCTTGCAGGCGCTCGTCGAGGCGCTGCGCGTCGCCATCGGCGGGGTCGACGACCTGCCGCGCGGCTCCGTGGAGCACTAGGTCGTGAACTCACAATTCTGGCCTACCCGAAGGGCGCCGTTCGAGCATCTCACTGCGGCGTCGGATCGCTCGGCCGGGGGACCTGCCCCGGCCATCGCGCTCCTCCTGGCATATCATTGCCCGAACGGACGCCGTTTCCGGCACAATTGTGAGTCCACGACCTAGATGACCACCATCCTCATCCTCCTGGCGCTCTTCGCCCTGCTGCTGGTCGGCGTGCCGGTCGCCTTCACCATGACCGGCCTCGGCTTCGGCCTGCTCTATTTCGGCGGCTTCTCGCCGCTCATGGTGCCGCAAGGGCTGCTGTCGGCGGCCGACAGCTTCGTGCTGATCGCCGTGCCGCTGTTCCTCCTGATGTCCAACGTGCTGCTGAAGGGCGGCGTCGGGCGCGATCTCTTCGCTGCCGTGCAGGCCTGGGTCGGCCACTGGCCGGGCGGCCTTGCCATTGCCACCATCCTGTCCTGCGGCATCTTCGCGGCGATCTCCGGCTCCTCCGTGGCCACGGCCGCGACCATCGGCACCGTGGCGATCCCGGAGATGACCTCGCGCGGCTATCCCCGCCGCTTCGTGCTCGGCCTTCTGGCCGCCGGCGGCACGCTCGGCATTCTCATTCCGCCCTCGATCCCGATGATCGTCTACGGCGTCATCACCGAGGAATCGATCATCGCCCTGTTCCTGGCCGGCGTCGGTCCGGGCCTGCTGCTGATGGTGCTGTTCATCGCCTGGTCGGTGCTCTATGCGAGCTTTGCCGCCGACTATCAGCCGAGCCCGCGCGCCACCTGGGACGAGCGCCGGCGCACCGCCATCCGCGCCTTCCCGACCGTGCTGCTCGCCGCCTTCGTCATCGCCGGCATTTACATGGGCATCTTCACACCCACCGAGGCGGCGGCCATCGGCTTCCTCGGCTCGCTGATCGTCGTCGGGCCGGTGCTGCGCACCCTCGACTGGCCGAAGTTCCGCGACGCGGTCGCCGAGGCCATGACCACCACCGTGGCGATCCTGCTGATCGTCGCCGGCGCCAAGGTCTTCGGCAAGGCGATCACCCTCTACCGCATTCCCCAGGACATCTCGCTGTTCCTGTCGGAACACATCGCGACCGCCGGCATGTTCGTGCTGGTCGTCGCCCTCGTCCTGCTGGTCATGGGCCTGTTCCTGGAATCCCTGTCGATGATCCTGATCATGGTGCCGGTGCTCTCCGGTGCGCTGATGGCGCTCGGCATCGATCCGATCTGGTTCGGCGTCTTCTTCGTCATCATGATCGAATGCGCCCTGATCACCCCGCCTGTCGGTCTCAATCTCTATGTGATACAGGCGGTCGGAAAGGCGAGCATGGGCGAGGTCGCGACCGGCGTCCTGCCGTTCCTCGTGATCATGTTGGCCAGCGCCGCCATCATCTTCTGGTGGCCCGCCGTCGCGCTCTACATCCCCTTCCGGCTGTAGGCGCGCGCCGCCGCCCGGTTTCCAGCGAAAAGGCAAGCTCATGTCCTCTCCCGCCGCGCGTCTTCGTGCCCATCTCGCCGCGACCCCGCTCACGGTCATGCCCTGCTGCTTCGACGGCCTGTCGGCCAAGCTGATCGGCGACGCCGGCTTTCCCGTCACCTTCATGTCGGGCTTTGCCGTCTCGGCGGCCCGCATCGGCGCGCCCGACACCGGCCTCATCTCCTATGGCGAGATGGTCGATACCGGCCGCAACGTCTGCGCGGCGACCGGCGCAATGGTCATCGGCGACGGCGACACCGGCTACGGCAATGCCCTCAACGTCAAGCGCACGGTGCGCGGCTACGCCCAGGCCGGTTTTGCCGCGATCATGATCGAGGACCAGGTCGCGCCCAAGCGCTGCGGCCACACCCGCGGCAAGCTGGTCGTCGACCGCGCGGAGGCCGTCAACCGCATCAAGGCGGCGGTCGATGCCCGCGAGGAGGGGGCCGACATTCTCATCCTCGCCCGCACCGACGCCCGCCACGGCCACGGGCTCGACGAGGCGCTGGAGCGTGCGGCCGCCTTCCGCGATGCCGGGGCCGACCTGCTCTTCGTCGAGGCGCCGCAGTCCGTCGAGGAGATGGTGCGGATCTGCCGCGAGGTGCCCGGCATCCACATGGCCAATCTCGTCGAGGGCGGCGCCACGCCGCTCCTGCCCCATGCCGAGCTGCAGCGCATCGGCTACCGGCTCGCCGCCTATCCCTTGACCCTGCTCTCCGCCGTCACGCGCGCCATGCAGGAGGCGCTGCAGGTGATCAAGGCAGGCCGCCATCCCGACGAGGCGCTGCTCGACTTCCCCTCCCTGCGCAAGGCGGTTGGCTTCGACGCCTATTACGAGGAAGAGGCGAACTACGCCGACCGTCGCGATTGACACTATCTCACAGGGACGGCAGGCGGGGATAAGCCGTTTGCCGTCCGTGCCGCTCGGCGGGGATAAGGGCTCGATGGCGGCCGAAATCCGCGCCGTGCCCCGATTTCGAGAAAATTGAGACGGGTTTGGATCGGAAAACGCAAAATTTCTCGAAATTTTGCAAAATTCATCTCGAAAATTCTCGAAACTGATTTCTCTTTATCTTCAAAGACTTGAGTGAGATCGCATGGCGAAGTCGCTCCGCTGTGATCTATCGCCGTGAGCCCTGCGTAATTTCGCCGAGACCCAAGGTGCGACGGCTTTCCCGATCCGCCGCTCGACCAACGCTTTCGGTCTCAGCCGGAACGCCTACCCGATCGGCTTGCCGGCCAGGAGGCCGCTCTCCCCCGGAGCGGCCTCCTTTTTCGTTCAAAGCGCCGGCTTGCGCGCCAGCCAGTCGGTCGCCTGTTCATAGGCCTTTGCCGCCTGCAGGACGCCGAGATCGTCGCGCGGCCGGCCGATGATCTGGATGCCGGCCGGCAGTCCTTCAGCCGAGAAACCGGCCGGAACCGCGACCACTGGCAGGCCCAGAAGGCTTGCCGGAACAACGACTTCCATCCAGCGGTGGTAGGTGTCCATCGCCCGGCCGCCGACCTCCTCGGGCCAGTCCAGATCGACGTCGAAGGGAAACACCTGCGCCGTCGGCAGGATCAGGATGTCGACCTGGTCGAACAGCCGCAGCACCGCCCGGTGGAAGGCGCTGCGCACCACGCTGGCCTCTTCCAGCCGCGCCGGCGTCAGCACGCGGCCGCGCTCGATTTCCCAGATTGCCGCCGGTTTCAGCTTGTCGCGGGTCGCCGCCGCCTCATAGAGGCCGCCGAGCTTTCCGGCAACCCGCCAGCTCCGCAGATCCGCCCAGGCCTGAAACACCCGCTCCGCATCGAAGCCCGGCGCCGGCTCCTCGACCCGGCAGCCGAGCCCGGCGAAGACGTCGACCGCCGCCCGGCACAGCTCGAGCAGTCCCGGCTCGAATGGCAGATGGCCGCCAAGATCGCCGAGCCAGCCGACCCGAAGGCCGGCGATGTCGGAGCGGATCGGCGGCACGAATTCGGACCCGTCGCCCGGCAGCGATTGCGGCGCGCGCGGGTCGTACCCGGCCTGCACCGACAGCAGCAGCGCCAGGTCGTCGACACTGCGCGCCATCGGCCCTTCCGTCGCCATCCCGTCGAAGAAGCTCTCCGGGCCCGGCCCCGACGGCACGCGGCCGTAGCTCGGCCGCATGCCCAGCACGTTGCAGAAACCGGCCGGATTGCGCAGCGAGCCCATCATGTCGCTGCCGTCGGCCACCACCAGCATGCGCGCGGCCAGCGCCGCCGCCGCGCCGCCGCTGGAGCCGCCGGCGCTGCGCGTCCTGTCGTACGGGTTGCGCGTCGGCCCGAACAGCGGGTTGTAGGTATGCGAGCCGAGGCCGAATTCCGGCACGTTGGTCTTGCCGATGATGAGGCCCCCGGCCGCCCGGATGCGCGCCACCTGGATGCCGTCCTCCTCCGGCACCTGGCGGGCGAAGACCGGCGAACCCATGGTCGTCGGGATGCCGGCGGTCATCGCCAGGTCCTTGATCGCCTGCGGAATTCCGTGCAGCGGCCCGCGCGAGCGCCCGGCGGCGAGCTCTTCGTCCGCAGCATTGGCCTCGGCCAGCAGCGCGTCGCCGTCGCGCAGCGAGACGATGGCGTTGATCGTCGGATTGACTGCGTCGATCCGCGCGAGCGTCGCCTCCATCACTTCGCGGGCCGATACCTCGCGGCCATGGATCTTGCGCGAAAGCTCGATGGCGGACAGCTCGAGCAGCTCTTGTGACGACATGAACGGGACCCTTCGGGCTGGAACTGCCGGCTGTCGGCACGCGACGACCGACAGCGGCAAACGGGGCGGGCAAGCGCGCGGGAGACAAGAGCCTCCCTCGCGCCAGTGACTTGAAATGTCACATGTTCCGCGGCGAATGCCAAGGGCGGGCCGGCTGAAAGGGGCCAGCTCCTACAGCGCCGAGGCGCGGCGCAGCCAGTCCGGATTTTCCAGGCAGTAGTAGCCGGAGATCCGGCTGATCGTGCCCGCGCGCTTCCAGTCGTTGAGGACGCGGCTGACATTCTCGCGCGCCGCCCCGGCCATGTTGGCGATGTCGGCCTGCGACAGCTTGTAGTGGATCAGGATGCGGTCCTTGTCGACCGGCTTGCCGAACGTGTCGGCGAGCTGCAGCAGGGTCTGGGCGACACGGCCGGGCAGGGGCAGGAACGAGCGCGCGGCCAATACGTCGTTGGCCTGGCGCAGCCGCTGGCCGACGATGTAGAGCATGTGGCGGTAGAGCGCCGGGTTCTCGTCGGCGAACCGCTCGAACGCGTGCTTTTCGATGAAGGCGAGGCGGGTTGGCTTCAGCGCGGTGACGGTGGCCGAACGCGCCCGCCCGTCGAGCAGCGCCAGTTCGCCGACGATGGCGCCGGGGCCGAGCACGGCCAGCAGCTGCTCGTCGCCCTCGACGCTGACGATCGAGACCTTCAGCGAACCTTCGAGGATCGCATAGCAGCCGTTGCCGGGATCGCCGGCCTCGAACAGGATGGCGCCCGGCTTCACCGACATCGGCCGCGCCAGCGCGGCCAAGCCGGAGGCCAGGCTGCAGTCCAGCCCCTCCATGGAGAAGCTGTTCTCGAGGAAGTTCCTCAGTTCCACCATCTACCCTGCCTCGATTCTTCGTCCCCTGGGACGCGCATTCTCGGGGCCGGCGCATGAATGCCGCATGAACTGGAAGGATGCGCCGGCACGACTGCCCCGTCGCGCCGGGCCGGATTGGCCCCGTCCGGCCATATTACGGCGGTTTCGCTCGCAGCAAAGCGGATTGTGTGACCGTCGTCACTGTAACCGGACGTGGCGGCCCCTATATCAGGAACAACAGGCGCTGCTCTCCTGACCTGGCAGCGCCCCTCCCGAAAAACCGGTCCCCCATCCCCGCGGGGGGCCGGTTTTCGCGTTTTCCGGCGCTGTAAGTCGCTGTCAGTACAGGAAAATATCCTTTTCCATCAGCAGCAGCGGAAAGGTATCCCCGCGGAAGAACGCCAATTGGGCGCTGCGCGTGTCGAGGCGCGCGCGCGGCTCGACACGCCGCAGCCGGTCGTCGATTTCGCCGGGCTGGCAGAAGACGACGGTCCGGTCGGAAAGCCCGTCCATCCCGCGGCGCAGATGCTGAACATGGGTCGCTTCGTCGATTGCCTCGGGAAAGTCGGGTCCGCGCTCCAGCACCTTGACGCCGAAATTCTGCGCCATACGGACGAACCTGGCCGCCGCGCGCGGGCTGAGCTGCGGCATCACGATGCGCGGGGGCCAGCGGCGCAGGCCGGCCTGCTTCAGCACCACACGGGCGAGCGCCGGCACGGCCAGCAGATCCTCCGCCACATGCAGGAAGTCGGCCGGGCGCTGGTAGAACTCCTCGAAACAGGTGATCTGTGCCTCCACCTCTTCGGCCAGCATCTCGTCGGGCAGCAGGCGCAGCGCGCCCCGCAGACGCCACCAGCGCGCCTTGGGAAAGCCGTTGCCGAACTGGCCGCGCGCCCGCACCGACAGCGGCGCGAAGGGGCGGGTGAGCGTCAGCGTCAGCCCGACCAGCGTGCGATGGCGGACGTTGTCGACCGTGTCGCGCAGCGGCAGGTACTCGCGCGACCACAGGTCGGAGACGACGAGACACCCGACGGCGGAGAGCGCGCCGGCCGAGATCAGCTCGCGCAGGGCCCGGTCGACGCCGAAGGCCAGCCCATAATCCGCTGACGTGAGGAGGATCCGTTTCATGCCGGAATTCTATGCAGGGACCGGCGCGTTGGCGCCAGTGTCAATTTTCTCTGCCGAATTTGTCTGGCCGAGCCCTGGCGAGGTTACGGCAGCGGGTAGACCGGGTCGAGAGGTCCACCCGCATGCGGTTCGGCGACCCGATAGACGACGAGGTTCTCGATCGGCGTGCCGCGCGAACTGCGGGTCAGCACGGCAACCCGCTCTACCTCGGCAAAGCGGGCCGAGAGGCGCTCCAGGCCGGGATCGCGCCGCTCCTCGGCAACGAACAACGCCGGCTGCGCCAGCGTGCCGGCGTCCGGCTCGGGCCGCATCGCGTAGCGAATGCGCTGGTCGACCTGCTCCACCGGCATCACATTGTCGAGCTGCCAGGAGAGCTGGGCGTTGAGGCTGTAGGCGTTGGTGGCGATCCATGCCGCGCCCTGTTCGCGCGCAAGTGCCTGCAGCGCCGTGCCGATCTCCTCCCAGCCGCGGGTCTGGTGCGTCGGATCCTTGCGCGCGAAGGCGCCGGTCAGCGGCGCGACCGCATGAACGTAGACGACCGCCGACACGGCAAGCCCGAGCGCCACGGCAACGGCGGAGAACCGGTGCCAGAACCTTGGGCCCGGCCGTAGCGGCGGGTTTGCTGCGACCAGCGCGGCGGTAAGGGCGATGGCCGGAAACAGCGGCGCCGGCCAGTTGCCCTGCACGCGCGAATGCAGCGAATGCGCCAGCAGGTAAATGAGGAAGGGCAGGCTGGTCCACAGCAGCAGGCCGCCCGCCGCCTCGCCCCGCAGGGCGGCACGGGCGATGCGCACCACGCCGATGCCGGCAAGCACCGCGACCAGCGGGTTGGCAAGGCCGACCAGCGCGCCCAGGAATTCCGGAAGGTAGCGCGCGCTCCAGCCCTCCGGCACGGCGCGGCCGAACTGCTTGGTGAAGGACGCCCATTCGTGCGCCGCGTTCCAGCCGATGACCGGAGCTACCAGGAGGGCGGCGAGCAGCCCGCCGGCCCAGAGCTGCCAGGCGCCCCACCAGCGGCGCGCCTGCGGCACGAAGACGAGATAGAGCACGATGCCGGCGCCGAGAAACAGCACCGAATACTTGGCGTTGAGCCCCAGTCCGGCGAACAGGCCGACCGCCAGCCACCACCAGGGGTTCTCGCTCGCCGTCAGCTCCGCCAGCGCCCAGATGGCAAGACCCCAGAACAGCACGGAAGGCGCATCGGGCGTTGCCAGCAGGCTGCCGACGCCGATCAGCAGGCTGGCATTGAGAAAGAGCACCGCAAGGCCGGCGACGCGCGCACCGTAGAGCAACTGCCCGGTGCGCCACAGCGCGGCCGAGCCGATGGCGGCCGACAGCACCGACATGAACCGCAGGCCGAGCGCGGTGTCGCCGAACAGCGACTGGCCGAGGAAGGCGAACCAGGCGACCATCGGCGGATGGTCGTAGTAGCCGGCGGCGGGAGAAAGACCCCAGAGCCTGTAATAGGCCTCGTCTTCGGCAAGGCCGGCATCGGCGGCGACCAGCAGCCGCAGCACGGCGAGGGCGGCGACCAGCAGCGCGAGGGGCAGGGGGCGCAACCACAGGGGCAGGGCCTCCGCTTCCGTGCTGCTTGGTCCGAGCGCCTCGCTCTTGGGTGCGTGTCCCGCCATCTCGTCGTCCTTGTCGCGCCGCGAAGGCCTGCTGAGGCTTCAGGCCTTGCGCCAGGTCAGCACCGAGCTTGCGGCATAGTTCCACACCGCGCCCATGACCGCACCGGCAAGGCCGGCAAGCCCGATCAGGATGCGCCCGGCATCCTCCTGGTAGACCAGCGAGGCGACGCCGACATTGGCGACGACACCGACGCTGCACACCACGTAGAAGGTGAAGAGACCGCGCAGGGCTGCGAAGCCGCGCAGACGGCGGTCGCGATAGGTCAGGCGGTTGTTGAGCCAGAAATTGGTGGTCATGGCGACGAAGGTTGCCGCCGTCTGCGCCACCGGGAAGGACAGGCCGCCGATCTCCATCATGGCAAACAGCGCCGCCATGTGGACGACGACGCCGGACGCGCCGACCAGCATGAACATCAGGAAGCGGATCGAGACCAGGTCTCCGACGAGCTTGGACAAGATGAGCCCCAGAAAGTCGAGCGCCACCAGCGTGTCGAGCTTGCTCTCGCCATGCAGGCGCTCTCGGAAGACGAAGGGAAGCTCGACGATGCGCAAGGAGCCGCGCGCGGTGGCGACGATGTCGAGCAGGATCTTGAAGCCCTGCGACGAGAGTCCGGGTGCCAGCCGCTCGACCTCGGAGCGGCGGATCATGAAGAAGCCGCTCATCGGGTCGGACAGGGTCACCTTCAGCAGCACCCGCGCCAGCCGGTTGGCAAGGCCGGAGCCGGAGGCGCGCACGCCGGACAGGCCGGTGCCGACGTCGCCGCCTTCCACATGGCGGCTGGCCACCGCAAGGTCGGCCGCGCCGTTGGACAGGGCTGCCAGCATCTTCGGCAGCAGGGTCTCGTCGTGCTGCAGGTCGGCATCCATCACCGCCACATAGTCGGCGGATGAGGCCAGCATGCCCTCGACGCAGGCGCCCGACAGGCCGCGCCGTCCGACACGGCGGATGACACGCACCCGCGGGTCGCGCGCGGCGATGGCGCGGGCGACGTCTGCGGTGCCGTCGGGCGAGTTGTCGTCGACGACGATCGCCTCCCAGGCGATGCCGGCGAGCGCGGCGTCGAGCCGGTCGATCAGGACAGGCAGGTTGTCGCGTTCGTTATAGGTCGGCAGCACGACCGAAAGCCGTGCTGCGCCAAGCGGCGCCGTGCCGTCGGCCTCGCCCGTCTGCTGAATGCCGTCGCCCGGCATGGGAACTCCGAACATCAAGGGGATCCGGTCTGTCTTGATCGCCCGCGACCCGAGGGCCTGCAAGGCGGAACCGCGCGGGACCATAGTCGGAACGCCCCCGATTGCAAGCGCCGATCCGCCGCAGCGTCCGGCGCGCCCCGGGCTTCAATCTCGGAAGTGGTCTGGAAACGGGTCGTGGGCAGCGAGTGCGGTCGATACGCAGACACGACAGCGGCATTGAACTGAATGCTGTTTGGCCAAACCGGCAAAGAGGACCTCCCGATGAATTCCCGACCAAGCAACGACAAGACTGCGATGCAACTTCTGGCGAAGATGTTCGAGGTGGAAATGGCTTACATGGCGTCTACAGACAAGGACGCGAGTATTCTTGCGCAAGCATTTCACCCTGATGTGGTGGTGCGCGAGCCTCGCTCGCTTCCTTATGCCGGCGATTGGCAGGGATACGACGGGTTGCAGGCGCTGTTTCGCCTGATGAGTGACGCCTGGAGCGACATGCAGGTGCTCGGAATGACGGCGGCCCGTGAGAACGACAAGGTCTTTATGACGTGTACTCTGCGTCTGACCGTGAGAGCGAACGGCCGGATTATCGAGCAGCCCTTTGCAGAGGCATTGACGTTCCGAGATGGGCTTGTTGCCGACGCGACGCCTTTCTACCACGACACTCACGCGATAGTGGCGAGCCTTCAGGGCGTGTGATCCGTCAGTCGGCTCCCACCCGTCGCGGACGGGCTTCGGACGCAGACCACCGCAGGCACGACAGCGGGCAAGGGTGCCGTTCCCCCGGCGTCCTTGCCCGCGCGGTCCGTTTCGTCTAGGAAACCGGCAACTGCAAGAACGCGCGCGTCTTTTGAGCCATGAGCAAAAAAGATGCGCGCCCGCGATGGATTCCGATACGCCGATGGCCAAGAACAAACCGTCCAAGCTGAAGGCCCGCCTGCCGCGGGGCTTCGTCGACCGCTCGGCCGCCGACATCCGCGCCACCGAGGCGATGCTGGCGAAGATCCGCGAGGTCTACGAGCGCTACGGCTTCGATCCGGTCGAGACGCCGGCCTTCGAATATACCGACTGTCTCGGCAAGTTCCTGCCCGACACCGACCGGCCGAATGCCGGCGTGTTCTCGGTGCAGGACGACGACGAGCAGTGGATGAGCCTGCGCTACGATCTCACCGCGCCGCTCGCCCGGCACGTGGCGGAGAACATCAACGAGATCCAGCTGCCGTTCCGCAGCTACCGCGCCGGCTGGGTGTTCCGCAACGAGAAGCCGGGGCCGGGCCGTTTCCGCCAGTTCATGCAGTTCGATGCCGACAGCGTCGGCGCGCCGGGCGTCCAGGCGGATGCCGAGATGTGCATGATGATGGCCGACACGATGGAGGCCCTCGGCATTCCGCGCGGGTCCTATGTCATCCGCGTCAACAACCGCAAGGTGCTCGACGGCGTGATGGAGGCCATCGGCCTGGGCGGCGAGGAGAATGCCGAGCGCCGGCTGACCGTGCTGCGCGCCATCGACAAGCTCGACAAGTTCGGCATCGAGGGCGTTGAGCAATTGCTGGGCGAGGGCCGGAAGGACGAGAGCGGCGACTTCACCAAGGGCGCGGGGCTGAGCGACGAGCAGATTGAGCGGATTGTGGCTTTTGTCATTCAATCTCTGAAGATTTCACAACTAGCGAAAACCTATGCTCGCAATACTGGTTATAGTGGTAATCCGAAATTGGTTTCTGCGGCTATAGGAGAGCTTTCAAATTATGTTCTGCCGCAAAGCTCTGGAGCTGAGGGCGTAGACGAGCTTGAGACAATAGCGGAGCTAGTATCTGCGGCGGATTATGACAACGGTCGGGTAGCTATCGATCCCTCCGTCGTTCGCGGCCTCGAATACTATACCGGCCCGGTCTACGAGGCCGAGCTGCTGTTCGACGTCACCAATGAGAAGGGCGAGGTCGTGCAGTTCGGCTCCGTCGGCGGCGGCGGGCGCTATGACGGTCTGGTCAAGCGCTTCACCGGTCGCGACGTGCCGGCGACCGGCTTTTCCATCGGCGTCTCGCGCCTGATGACGGCGCTGAAGAATCTCAAGAAGCTTCAGGCCGACGAGGTCGTGGCCCCTGTACTGGTCACCGTGATGGACGGCGATACGGCGAGCCTTGCCCGCTACCAGAAGATGACGCAGGAGCTGCGCGCTGCCGGCATCCGCGCCGAGATGTACCAGGGCAACTGGAAGAAGTTCGGCAACCAGCTGAAATATGCGGACCGCCGCGGCTGCCCGCTCGCCATCATCCAGGGCGGCGACGAGCGCGCCGAGGGCACCGTCCAGATCAAGGATCTGATCGAGGGCGCCCGCCTTGCCGGCGAGATCGAGGACAATGTGACCTGGCGCGAGAGCCGCCCGGCGCAGGTCAGCTGCCCCGAGGCCGACATCGTCGCCACCGTGCGGCGGATGCTGGCCGAGCAGGCCGAGGACCGCGCGCGGCAGGACGGCGAAGCGGGGGCCTCCCAGTGAGCCCCGCCAAGACCCCCGCCGGGCCGCAGGCCGCGCGCTACGCGGCCCTGACCGCCCTGTTCGAGACCGCCGGCTTTCCCGCTGTCGAGCCGGCGATCCTGCAGCCGACCAGCCTGTTTCTCGATCTGATCGGCGAAGACATCCGCGGCCGCATGTACCTGACGTCCGATGTGGCCGGCGAGGAGCTGTGCCTGCGTCCGGACTACACCATCCCGGTCTGCCGCGCCCATCTCGACGGGCCCGGCGCGACCACCCCGGCGCGCTACTCCTATTGCGGCCCGGTGTTCCGCCAGCGCCGCGAGGGCGCGGGCGAGTTCATGCAGGCCGGCGTCGAATGCTTCGGCCGGCCGGACGAGGCCGAGGCCGACGCGCATGTTCTGGCGCTGGCGCTGGAGAGCCTTTCAACGCTCGGCGTCGACGATGCGACGATCCAGATCGGTGACGAGGCGCTGTTCCGCGCCGTGCTCGACGGGCTGGACCTTGCGCCCGTGTGGCACCGCCGTCTCGGCGAGCTGTTCGGCGAGCGCGACCGGCTGGACGCGGCCATCGCCGCCATGACCGGCGGCGTGCCGGACGGTGCGATGCCGGCGCCCGCCTTGATGCGGGCGCTCGACGGCGTCGACCCCGCGACGGCGCAGCAGGCCGTTGCCGAGCTGCTGCGGCTGTCGGGCCTGCGTCCGATTGCCGGCCGCAGCGCTGCCGACATTGCCGGCCGGCTGCTGGAGCAGGCGGCGCTCGCCACCCATGACAGCGGCACCGACCGGGCGGCCGAGTTGCTCTCCGCGTTCCTGTCGATCCGCGGGCGTCCGCGCGAGGCGGTGACGGCGCTGGAAGCCTTTGCGGCCCGCTCCGGGCTGGACCTGGCCTCGGCGCTTGCCGGCTTCACCGCCCGGCTGGACGCGCTGGAGGCGGCCGGCGTCGAGGTGGCGAACCTCGAGTTCTCCGCCGATTTCGGCCGCCGGCTCGACTATTACACGGGCTTCGTCTTCGAAATTCATTCGGCCTCGCGCAAGGATGCGGGCCAGATCGTCGGCGGTGGCCGCTACGACCGCCTGCTCGCCCTGCTCGGCGCCGAGACCCACATCCCGGCGACCGGCTTTTCCATCTGGCTCGACCGGATCTGAGGCGCATTGTCATGACCCATTCGCCGGAAACCGCTGCCCAGCCGCTGATCATCGCGGTGCCCTCCAAGGGACGGCTGCAGGACAACACCCACGACTTCTTCGCCCGCGCCGGCCTGCCGGTCGGCCGTCCGGGCGGGGCGCGCAATTATCGCGGCCGCCTCGGCCGCTTTGCCGCCTCCGAGGTCGAGATCGCCTTCCTGTCGGCCTCCGAGATCGCCCGCGAACTCAGCACCGGGCAGGCGCATCTGGGCGTCACCGGCCTCGATCTCGTGCACGAGACGATCTCGCAGCCCGAGGAGCTGGTGCATGTGGTGACGCCGCTCGGCTTCGGCTTCGCCGATGTGGTCGTGGCCGCGCCCGATGCCTGGATCGACGTGTCGACTATGGCCGATCTCGTCGACGTCGCCTCGCATTTCCGTGCCCGCAGCGGCGGGCGGCTGCGGGTCGCCACCAAGTATGTGGCGCTGACGCGGGCCTTCTTCGCGCAGCACGGCCTGTCCGACTACCGCATCGTCGAAAGCGCCGGCGCGACCGAGGGCGCCCCGGCCGCGGGCACGGCGGAGCTCGTCGTCGACATCACCACCACCGGCTCGACGCTCACGGCCAACAATCTCAAGGTGCTGGACGACGGCGTCATCCTGAAGAGCCAGGCGCATCTCGTCGCCTCGCTGAAGGCCGAGTGGACGCCAGAGCAGCTTGCCGCAGCAAGGGTCATTCTCGACCGGATCGCGGCGGAGGAGCGGGCCCGCTCGCACCGCGAGATCCGCGCGCTGGTGCAGGCGCCGGAACTGACGGCCCGTACGGCGGCCGAGCAGTTCGGCGCGGTTGCGCCCTTCGGCACCCAGGTCGGCCAGCCCCTGCTGCTGCACTGCCCGGCGGATCGCGCCGCCGACTGCGCGACGCTGCTGCGCGACCATGGCGCGCCGCATGTCAGCATCACCACGTTGGATTATGTCTTCGGCACGCAGAACCCGCTCTACGAGCCCCTCGCGGCCCGCGTCGGCGGCTGATCCAACACGAGGAACGCGCGCCGCTGCTCAGTAGTGCGGCGGCTTGGTCACCGGCACGCTGCCGGCGGCCGCGTCTTCCAGTTCCTCGACATGCTCGACCAGCGCCGCCAGACGGCGGTTCAGCGCGTCGATCTGGTCGGCCTGGCGGGTCACCACCTCGTTCAGATCCTCGACGGTGCGCGTCTGGAAGGCGAGCTGCTCTTCCAGCCGCTCGATGCGGGCTAGCGTTTCGCGGTCCATTGCACTTTTCCTCAGGTCTTCTCGTCGGTTCTCTCTCGCCGGCCTTTCCGGGCGGCTCTCCGGCCTCGCCATACCCTTTGCCCGCGCGGCTGTCCATGCGGGTGAGGTTGTGAGGCGGTGCCACCCACCCAGGCTGTCACGCCGGGCAAGGCGAAGCCGCGACCCGGTGCCCATTGACACCCCGGCCGGCGTGAGGCGGGAAGGCATTCGTCACCTTCTCGGCTGTCATGCCTGCGACAGGCAGGCATCCAGTATCCGCCGGGCGCGGTTGTGGCGCTCACGCCGCAGCTCCGGCGCCGCGACCTGAGTCGTATCTCCTGTGGTTACTGGTTCCCGGTCTCCAGCTTCGCTGGAACCGGGAGGATACCCCTTGCACGCAAAATCGGGCGAGGTGCTTTTAACTCCCCTCGTGCGAAAGATCGGGGCCGTCTTCAAGACGGGAATGAGGGACCAACTCGCCGACATGAGCTGATGACGGCTGTGGGATGCAGCCCCCATAAACGGAAATGGGCGGCCCGAGGGCCGCCCATTCGTTGTTTCTGGCTTTATGGACTTCTTAGAAGTCCATGCCGCCCATGCCGCCGCCCGGCATGGCCGGAGCCGGAGCGTCCTTCTTCGGAAGCTCGGCGACCATGGCCTCGGTGGTGATCAGCAGGCCGGCGATCGAAGCCGCGTCCTGGAGGGCCGTGCGCACGACCTTGGTCGGGTCGATGATGCCGGTCTCCACCATGTTGACGTACTGCTCGGTCTGGGCGTTGAAGCCGAACGTCTCGTCGTTGTTCTCCAGGATCTTGCCGACCACGATCGAACCCTCGACGCCCGCGTTCTGGGCGATCTGGCGGATCGGAGCCTCAAGAGCGCGCAGGACGATCTTGATGCCGGCCATGATGTCCGGATTGTCGGAGGTCAGCGCCTCGACGGCCTTCTTGGCACGCAGCAGGGCAACGCCGCCGCCCGGGACGATACCTTCCTCGACGGCCGCACGGGTCGCGTTGAGGGCGTCGTCGACGCGGTCCTTCTTCTCCTTCACCTCGACCTCGGTCGCACCGCCGACGCGGATCACCGCGACGCCGCCGGCGAGCTTGGCAAGGCGCTCCTGCAGCTTCTCGCGGTCGTAGTCGGAGGTGGTCTCCTCGATCTGCGCCTTGATCTGCGCAACGCGGCCCTCGATGTCGGCCTTGTCGCCGGCGCCGTCGACGATGGTGGTGTTCTCCTTGGTGATGGAGACCTTCTCGGCGGTGCCGAGCATGTCGAGCGTGACGTTCTCGAGCTTGATGCCGAGATCCTCGGAGATCACCGTGCCGCCGGTCAGGACGGCGATGTCCTCGAGCATGGCCTTGCGGCGGTCACCGAAGCCCGGAGCCTTGACGGCGGCGATCTTCAGGCCACCACGCAGCTTGTTGACCACGAGCGTGGCGAGAGCCTCGCCCTCGACGTCTTCGGCGATGATCAGCAGCGGACGGCTGGACTGGACGACGGCCTCGAGGATCGGCAGCATGGCCTGCAGGTTCGAGAGCTTCTTCTCGTGCAGCAGGATGTACGGCTTCTCCAGCTCGGCGACCATCTTCTCGGCGTTGGTCACGAAGTAGGGCGACAGGTAGCCGCGGTCGAACTGCATGCCCTCGACGACCTCAAGCTCGGTCTCGAGCGACTTGGCCTCTTCGACGGTGATCACGCCCTCGTTGCCGACGCGCTGCATCGCGCTGGCGATGTCCTCGCCGATCTGGGTATCGCCGTTGGCCGAGATCGTGCCGACCTGCGCCACTTCGGCGGAGGTGGAGATCTTCTTGGAGCGGGCCTCGAGGTCCTTGACGGCGGTCTGGGCAGCGAGGTCGACGCCGCGCTTCAGGTCCATCGGGTTCATGCCGGCGGCAACGGCCTTGACGCCCTCACGGACGATGGCCTGGGCCAGGACGGTCGCGGTGGTCGTGCCGTCGCCGGCGATGTCGTTGGTCTTCGACGCGACTTCGCGGACCATCTGCGCGCCCATGTTCTCGAACTTGTCCTCAAGCTCGATTTCCTTGGCGACGGAGACGCCGTCCTTGGTGATGCGCGGGGCGCCGAAGGCCTTGTCGATGACGACGTTGCGGCCCTTCGGGCCGAGCGTCACCTTGACGGCGTTGGCGAGGATGTCCACGCCGCGCAGCATGCGGTCGCGGGCGTCGGAAGAGAACTTGACGTCTTTGGCAGCCATTTTCAGGTCTCCATGTGGTTTGGGTCATCGCGGTATCGCGCCTGCGGCCTGAAGGAGGCCTGCGGCTGGCGACCGCGAAAAGGACGGGAAAAGCGCGGTGCGGCTTAGCCGACCACGCCCATGATGTCGCTTTCCTTCATGATCAGGACGTCCTGACCATCGATCTTGACCTCGGTGCCGGACCACTTGCCGAACAGCACGCGATCACCGGCCTTGACGTCCAGCGCGATCAGCTCGCCGTTCTCCTTGCGGCCGCCCGGGCCGACGGCGACGACTTCGCCTTCCTGCGGCTTTTCCTTGGCGGTGTCCGGAATGATGATGCCACCGGCGGTCTTCTCCTCGGAGTCGACGCGGCGCACAACAACGCGATCATGCAGAGGACGGAACTTCATGTCGTGCTCTTTCCTTTTGGGGCCAGCGTGGTACTTGTCGCGCCGGCGCCCCTCCGTCGGGGTCGCCCGGATCGCCGACCACGTTGGCACTCTGTGAATGAGAGTGCTAACAGCGCGTTTGATGTAGGCGCCTCTCCCGCACCTGTCAATGGTCTGCTGACACGCTTTTTTCACGTCGCCGCAGCCATGCTGTCGGTCCCCCGGACATGTCGTGCCGTTTGATCGGAAAGTTAAGGTTTTCGAGCCGTTAACGATCTTCGAAAAGAGTTTGGCAAGGGCTGACGACTAAGATGCTGCCATGATCAGGATCCAGCACCTCGCCAGACGTTTCGTCTCCGACCGCCGCGGCAGCATCGTCGTGCCGCTCGCGATCTGCACCGGCGTCTGCCTCATGGTGACGGGCGCGGCGATCGACTACACGCGGGCCTTCAACGCCAAGGTCGACCTGCAGGCTGCCGTGGATGCGACCGCCCTTGCCGCCAACTACGACAGCCAGGGCCTGTCGGAGGACAAGGTCAAGGCCAACGCCGAAGGCTACTTCAAGGCGATCTATCCGGGCGACATCAACGAAGTCGAACTCGACGTCTCGGTGGTGAAGGGGACGGTGACGGTGACTGCCGGCAAGCCGGTCAACACCGTGCTCGGTAGTCTCATGAACAAGCCGCAGATCGACGTGCGCGTCATGTCGCAGACGGTGGTCGGCAAGGCGACCTTCGATGTGGTGATGGTGCTCGACAATTCCGGATCCATGGCCGGCAGCCGCATGTCGACGCTGAAGAAGGCCGCCAAGGACCTCACCGAGACGCTGTTCAAGATCAACGAGGACGGCGACAGGAAGGACCGGGTGCAGATCGGCCTCGTGCCCTTCACCTCTTTCGTCAACGTCGGTGCCGACAAGGCCACCGCGTCCTGGATGGACCAGGAAGGCGCCTCGCCGATCCACTGGAAGAATTTCGAGACCCGCTCCAACGGCAAGCCGGACCCGGCGGAGTTCGACAGCAAGCATCTGACCAACGGCAAGCCGAGCCGCTTCACCCTGTTCAAACAGCTCAAGCATACGGATTGGCTGGGCTGCGTCGAAGCGCGGCCGATGCCCTACGACGTCGACGACACGCCGGCGTCGAGCTCCAACCCGGCGACGCTCTTCGTGCCGCAATTCGCCCCCGACGAGCCGTCGAACGCCAACAAGAAATGGGGCGACAGCTACTACAACAACTATCTGGACGACGACCGTGGCGCCTGCCGGACCTCTTCGAAGAAGGCCGCCCGCTCTTCGGGAATGGACCGCTGGGAATATGCCCAGAAGCGGCTGTGCAAGTACAAGGACCAGCCGCGGGCGCTCGGCAACACGACCGTCTACGGGCCGAACTACTGGTGCAAGACCCAGCCGATCACCGATCTGACCAACGACAAGTCGCAGGTGCTGCGCGACATCCAGACGATGAAGGCGGACGGCCACACCAACATTCACCAGGGTGCGGTCTGGGGATGGCGGGTCTTGTCGCCCTCCGAGCCGTTCACCAAGGGGCGCGAGCCGAAGAAGAACGAGGAAGAAGAGCACGTGCGGGTGATGATCGTCATGACCGATGGCGAGAACACCTACCAAGGCCAGAACTCGTTCAACAAGACGCGCATCAACGCCTATGGCTACGGCACAGAAGAGCGGCTGGGCAACGGCGTCGACACCTACTGGGAAATTCAGGACAAGATGGACGACCGACTGCTGCAGACCTGTTCCAACGCCAAGAAGGGCGGCGTGCAAGTCTATACGGTGGCCTTCCAGATCTCGAGCAGCAGCACCATCAACATGATGAAGAACTGCGCGACGACCCCTGCCATGGCCTTCGACGCGAAGTCCAACAGCGCGCTGGTCGATGCGTTCGAGCGCATTGCCGAGGAAATCACCAAGCTGCGGCTGCAGATGTGAGGAGGCAACGCCGCCCCGTTTGCTGCCGTCAGTCCGAGGCGCGGATCGTGAAGGGAAGCTCGCCGGAGGCCGTCTTTCCGCTCACCGTGTCGGTGAGCGTCGTCACCAGCCGGTAGTCGCCGGGCCGCAGTCCTTCGAAGGCGAAGCTGAGCGTTGCATGAAACTCGCGCAAGCGATTGCGACTGTCGGCGCGCAGGTCGGCAAATCCGGTCTGCTCGGCCAGCACCTGGCCGGACGTGTTCAGCAGTTCGAATCCGGCTGTCAGCCGTACGCCGTACCCCTCGGCCGTCGCTTCATGGCCGAAGCCGACCGGCTCGGCATAGACGGTCAGCGTGTCGCCGGCGGCAAAGACCGCGTCTGCCCGCGGGGTGTAGCGGCCGTAGCCGGTCGAAGGTCCGTCGGTGAAGGCAAGGGCGGCGAAGGAGAGGGGAGCCTGCTGCCAGGCGGCATCCAGCGCTTGATAGGCGCTGGAAAGACCCTCGGGGAGCGAAGCCTGCTGCGCAAAGGCCCCTGCGGGAAGCACTGCAAGACCTGCAGCAAGCGACAGAGCCCTTGCCAAGGAGGCGGGACGCGCCCCGCGCGCCCCGAAACCGACAGCTAGTGCCTGCCCGACAAAAGTGCCGAAGCGACCCGACTTGCCCCTGATCATCCAAGCCCCGCCCTGTTGAAGCCCCGCAATGCGCATTTTGCGGCGCACCGTATAGAACGGGGCGCGGAAAACAACAAGATTATCCGGCAAAACCGGTGAACAGCGCGCTGTCGCCGCCCTCGATCCGGTCGCTCCACGACTGGCGTTTGCGATAGATCGTCGAGGGGCTGATTTCCAGCGCTGCCGCCGCCTTGGCGATGTTGCCGTCGAAGGCGTCGAGCGCGTCCTCGATGATCCGCTTTTCCTGCGCCCACAAGGGCTCGATCTCCCCGCCGCGGCGGCGAGCGCCGAAGGGTGCGAGCGAACCGCGCACCGGCTCGTGACGGAGCGAAATACCGCCCTCGCCGAGCAGGAAGGCCGGCAGCATCTGCGCTGTCAGCGCATCGCCCTCATGCAGCACCACTGCCTGGCGGACCGCATTTTCCAGCTGGCGGACATTGCCCGGCCAGTCGTAGGTCAGCAGCTTCTCGCCGGCGCAAGGGGCGACGCCGGCAAAGGCGCGGCCCTCCTCGCGTGCATAACGGGTCAGGAAGGCCTGGGCGAGCGGCAGGATATCCTCGCGGCGGTCGCGCAGCGCCGGCAGGCGGATCGGCAACACGTGCAGCCGGTAGAACAGGTCCTCGCGGAAGCGCCCCGCAGCGATTTCCGCATGCGGGTCGCGGTTGGTGGCGCACAGGATCCGTACATCGACGGGCCGCGGCCGGGTATCGCCGACGCGCTGCACCGTGCCGGTCTGCACGAAGCGCAGGAGCTTCGATTGCAGGGCGAGGTCCATCTCGCCGATCTCGTCGAGGAACAGCGTGCCTCCGTCGGCCGCTTCAGCAGCGCCAGCCCGATTCTCCGAGGCGCCGGTAAAGGCGCCACGCACGTGGCCGAAGATCTCGCTTTCCATCAACTCGCCGGGAATGGCGGCGCAGTTGATGGCAATGAAGGGGGCCTCGGCCCGGGGCGAGCGGGCATGGATGGCGGCGGCCGCCAGTTCTTTGCCGCTGCCGGATTCGCCGGTAATGAAGACCGGAGCGGAGGAGGGCGCGATGCGGCGGATCTGGTCGTAGACCTCGCGCATGCGGGCCGAGCCGCCGACAAAGCTCTCGAAACGGAAGGGTTCGCGGGTCGCGGTCAGATCGCGGGGCTCGCCTGCCCCTTGCGCTGCCTGCCGGCGCTGGCCTTCGCCGCGCGGCGTGCGGGTATTCTGGATCAGGAAACGGTCGATGCGCTCGGCCACTGCGACGGGATCGATCGGCAGGCTGATCACATCATGCGCGCCGGCTTCCATTGCCGCCAGGCTGCGGCTCAGCGATTCCCTCGGGCTGATCGCCATCAGCATCGCCTGCGGCTGCGCCGCAGCGAGGCGGGACAGGTGTCCGTCCTGGCCGAGGGTTTCGAGGTCGACGATCATGACGTCCGGGCGCACCTGGGTGCTCGCGGCGTAGAACGGCTCGAAACTGTGATAGGCGACCGGCGTCGCGCAGGGATGATCCATCGCCCGAGCGATCGAACCGGCTAGCTCGCGGGTCGTTCCGTCTCCGTCGAGAACGGCCAACCGAATTTTCCCCGCAGCGCCGTGCATGGACTCCATGCTTTGGCGACCCCCTTCTTGCTTCCGCCCACCGGCGGCATCGATTTGATTTGCCGTCAGATTCTGATCGGACATGGTAAACAAACTGTTTCCGAAGCCGGCCTGTGAAACAGGTGGCGCAGCCGGCCGGCCGCGATCCACAGCCGAGCGGGCGTGCCGCGGCGGATGGACCCACGAATTTCTGCGGATAGGTCGAGCCCGATGCGGGTGATAGGGTCGCCGGGATGCGGTCACAGACTGCAAGGCGCCGGCAAGGACCAGCCGCATGAAACGTATCGTGATCCTGTTTGCGATCCTGGCAGCCGTTGCCGCCGCCTGGGGCGGCTTCGTATGGTGGCGGGACCGGCCGGTGCCGGTCATCGTCGTCACGCCGCATATGGGACGGGCGGCCGACGTGGTCTACGCCACCGGCGTGGTCGAGCCGGTGCGCTGGGCGAAGGTCACCAGCGTGCTGCGGGAACGCATCGTCGAGCTGTGCAGTTGCGAGGGCGAGACCGTGGAGGCGGGGCAGGTGATCGGCCGGCTCGATTCCACGGCGGCCCGTGCGACGCTTGCAGAGCTGGAGGCCCGTGCCCGCCTGTCGGAACAGGAGCTCGAGCGGGCCGCAGGGCTGCTGGAGCGCCGCGTCGTCTCGCAGCAGGCCTTCGAAAAGGCCGAGAACGACCACTCCCGCAATGTCGCTCTGGTCGCTGCGCAGGCGGCGAGGCTCGGCGACTACGAGCTGCGCGCGCCGATGGACGGCCAGGTTCTGCGCCGAGACGGCGAGGTCGGCGAGGTGGCCGAGCCCGGTGCCGTGCTCTTCTGGGTCGGGCAGGACCGGCCCCTGCAGATCGTTGCCGACGTCAACGAGGAGGACATCCCGCTGGTGCGCCGCGGCCAGACGGCAGTTGTGCGCGCCGACGCCTTTCCCGACAGCAGCTTCGAGGCCAGGGTCGAGCGGATCACCCCCAAGGGCGACCCGGTGCTCAAGACCTATCGGGTCTATCTCGCCTTTCCGCAGGAAACCCCGCTGATGATCGGCATGACCAGCGACGTCAACATCGTCGTGCGCGAGGTCGAGAACGCCATGTTGATCCCGCTCGCCGCCCTCGACGAGGACCGGGTTCTGGTGCTGGAGGAGAATGGCCGGCTGACGGCGCGGCGGATCTCCGTCGGCATTCGGGGGATCGAGGAGGTGGAGGTGCTGGAGGGGCTGGAAATCGGCGAGCGCGTCGTCTCGCCCTGGGCAGAAGGGCTTGCTCCCGGCATGGCGGCAACACCCGCAGCCGCTGCGAGCGGAGACTGAGACTGTGCCCCTCATCCTGTCCATCGCCCTCACCCATGTGAGGGGACGTCTCCGCCAAAGCATCGTGTCGGTGCTGGGCGTGATGCTCGGTGTCGGGTTCTCCATCGCCATGGCGGCCCTGATGCAGGGATCGCAGGAAGATTTCATCGCCACGCTGGTCGATGCGATGCCGCACGTGGAGGTGAGCGACGAGGCGCGCGATCCCGCCCCGCCGCCGGCCGCGCGCTTCTTCGATGCGGTCAACGTGATCGGCGCGCGCCCCGACGACGACACGCGCGGCCTGCGCAATCCGGCAAGGCTGCGGGCGATGCTGGACAGCTGGCTGCCGGGCAGGATGACCATGACGCTGGCGGGCCAGGCGGTGCTGCGCTACGGAGGGCGCGATGTGGCCGTGTCGCTGACGGGTATCGATCCGGCCGGCTATCTCAGGGTTTCGAACATCGGCGACGACATGCGCGCCGGCTCTTTCGAGGAGCTTGCCGCCAATCTCAACGGCATCGTCGTCGGCGACGGGGTGGCGGAAAAGCTCGGTGCACGGCTGGGCGATACGATCGCGGTGTCCACGTCCGCCGAGGCGGTGCGGCGGCTGAAGATCGTCGGGCTGTACCACACGGGCGTCACCCAGGCGGACGACGCCACGGCCTATGCGATGCTGAAGACGGCGCAAGTGCTCTTCGCCCGGCCCGATGTCGTAAATCGGATTTCGGTGAAGCTGGACGACATCAACGCGGCGCGCGCCGTCGCCGCGCGTATCGAGCGTATGACCGGCTACCGCTCCACCTCCTGGCAGGAGGCGAACGAGAGCCTGATGGAGGTGCTCGTGGTGCGCAACGTCATCATGTACACGGTGGTCGGCGCCATCCTGCTGGTCGCCGGCTTCGGCATCTTCACCATCGTCTCGACCATCGTCCACGAAAAGGCCCGCGATATCGCCATCCTCAAGTCGCTCGGCTTCGGGCAAGGCGACATCCGGCGCATCTTCCTGATCGAGGGGTTGGTGATCGGCGCCGCCGGCTCCGTGCTCGGCTCGGTGCTCGGCTACCTGATCACGCTGGGGCTCGATTCGGTGACCTTCGAGGTGCGGACGAATGTCGAGATGACCTCGCTGCCGCTGACTTACAGCCCGCTGCACTATCTGATCGCCAGCGGTTTCGCGTTGCTGTCGGCCGGTATCGCCGGCTACCTGCCGGCGCGGCGCGCCGCCAAGCTCAATCCGGTCGAGATCATCCGGGGGGCATCGTGAGCGCTATCGCGGAAGAGGCTGCCGACGCCGTCGCCGGAGCGGGTGCCCCGCCTTTGATCGAGGCGCGGCGCCTGACCCGCATACTGCCCGGCACCGTGCCGGTGACCTTGGTGCGCGAGATCGACCTGACGATCCGCGCCGGCGAGTTCGTGGCGATCACCGGGCCGTCCGGCTCGGGCAAGTCGTCGCTGCTCTATCTGCTGGGCCTGCTCGACAGCCCGACCGAGGGCGAAGTGCTGATCGAGGGCGAGCCGACGCATCTCCTGTCCGAACGCCGGCGGGCGGCGACCCGCCTGTCGACGCTGGGCTTCGTCTTCCAGTTCCATTTCCTGCTGCCGGAATTCTCAGTCACCGACAACGTGATGATCCCCATGCGCAAACTCGGCCGGCTGCCCGCGCGCGAGATGCGCGAGCGGGCAAGGGGGCTGCTGGCCGATCTCGGCCTCGGCGATCATCTGGACAAGCGGCCGGACCAACTGTCCGGCGGCCAGCGCCAGCGGGTGGCGGTGGCGCGCGCACTGGCCAACGAGCCGCCTGCGATCCTGGCCGACGAGCCGACCGGCAGCCTCGACAGCCGCTCGTCGGACCAGGTCTTCGACATCCTGCGGGCGCTGGTCGACGACCACGGCAAGACGGTCATCGCCGTCACTCACGATCTCGACATGGCGGCACGCATGGACCGCCGGCTGCACCTAGTGGACGGGATGCTTGCCGACCCGTGAGGAGGCTCAGCCGGCGACGACGTCGTAGCCCGCCGCCTCGATCGTCTCCACGATCCGCTCGCGGGGCAGTAGCGTCTCGATGCGGGCCGTGCCGCTGGCTAGGTCGATCTCGGCGCTGGCTGCCGGGTCCGCAGCCGCGAGCGCCTTCTTCACCGAGGCGACGCAGCCGTTGCAGGTCATGCCGTCGATCTTCACTTCGATCATGGTCATCCGCTTTCCTTCCTGCCGCCGATGGCGGACGTGACTGTCATTCCCCGGAAGAATGGGGTTTCCAGTAAGGGGAAGGTCAAGGGGGAGTTTGCCGGCCGAAAGCTGCCTGGCAGCGACACTTTCCTCGCTCCTCCGGGGGCTTGGGGCTGGAGACTCGGAAGAATCGTCGTATTCAGTTGCTATTCGAGGTAGGTTTGATTCGGCTTCGGCGGAAGCACGGACTTGGCCGGACGAGCATGGCACGCGCGACAAGCATTTTCATTTTCCTCTGTATGGGGGTGATCGCGGCCTCCGTCGCTGCGATCATGATGTTCCAGTTCGCTCGCCCCGTGGGCGAGGCGGTGACGCTTGGCCTGTCGCTCCTTTGCACCATGATCGTCGTTCATCTCGTCTTTGCCCGCCAGCGCGACCGCGGCGACATGGCCGAGAAGGTCGCGGCGCTCGAGGAGCGCGTGCTCGAGGTCGATGAGGACGTCAGCAACATCGAGGGCCGGCTGACCGGCATGGAGAGCAATCTGCCGCGCCGCACCCGCGAGGAGATCGATCCGCTCTTCGCCGAGGTGGAGGTGCTGGGCAGCCTCATCAAGCAGATGGCCGAGGCCATGGCCGGCATGGAAGACCGCATCGACCAGCAGGACGCGCGCCAGATCGCGCCGCCTCCGCCGCAGGAGCGCTTCGCCGCCTACGAGGAGCCGCGCGCGCTCGGCTACAGCCAGCCGACCGGCGCCGGGCATGCGGCACAGTCGGGCGCGGCCTATGCGGCTCAGGCTCCCGATCGCATCCCCGCCTACGGTCATGGCCAGGCAGGCCATGGACAGACAGGCCCGGCCCAGGCACCGCACGGCTATGCGCAGCCGCAGCACGGCGGCGATGCCCCGGCGGTGCGCGGTCCCGCGCCCGGCGAGGGGCCGCTCGGCAGCCGCGCCCAGGAGAGCCAGCGTTCGCCGGCCATGGCACGCGCGCGGGAAGACGCAAGGCCCGATCCCGAGCTGCGCCGGGTCATCCAGGACGCGCTCGACAACAACCGGGTCGATCTGTTCCTGCAGCCCATCGTGACGCTGCCGCAGCGCCAGGTCCGCGATTACGAGGCGCTGACCCGGATTCGCGATGCGCAAAACAACTATCTCGAGCCGGTCGACTTCATCGCCGAGGCGACGCGTGCCCGCATGATGCCGGCCATCGACAACCTGATGCTGTTCCGCGCCATCCAGGTGCTGCGCCGGCTGTCGAGCCGGAACCGCCGCTCCGGTCTCTTCGTCAACCTGTCGATCCAGACTCTTGTGGACGAGCGTTTCTTCCCCGGCTTCCTCGATTTCCTGCGCGCCAACGAGGGCTTTTCGGGCCTCCTTACGTTCGAGTTCACCCAGAGCGACGTCAACGAAATGGGCGCGCTGGAGCTGGAGAGCCTCGCCGCGCTGCACGAGCTCGGCTACCGCTTCTCCATGGACCGGGTCCGCGACCTGAAGATGGACTTCAAGGTTCTGTCGGATCGCGGCTTCCGCTACCTGAAGCTGCATGCCAGCCGGCTGATCGGCAACGAGCACATGCCGGCCAGCCACATTCACCCGGCCGATCTCGGCGACCTGCTGCGCCGCTATGCGATGGAACTGATCGTCGACCATGTGGAGACCGAGGCCCAGGTGCTGGAGGTGCTCGACTACGACGCCCGCATCGGCCAGGGCTATCTGTTCTCGCCGCCGCGCCCGGTGCGTCCGGAAGTGCTGCAGGCGCGCCCGCCGCAACGCGGCTTGCGCCGCGCCGCCGAGTAGGACGGCTCTCTTTTCGCTCCGTCAAAAAAGAAAAGGCCCCGCCGGAACCGATCCGGCGGGGCCTTTTCAAGTCTTGCAAAAGAGGACGAGACTGCTGTCTCAGCTCTTCTCAGGGCCGACCGTGACCACCAGCGGGTCGAAGCCCTTGAGCATGCGGGCGGCGACGGCGCGCACCTGCTCCAGCGTCACCGCCTCGATCAAGGTGTTGCGCTCGTCGATGTAGTCGCGGCCGAGCCCTTCGACCTGCAGGCCCAGCAACTGGTCGGCGATCTTGTCCGAAGTGTCGAAGCGCAGCGCATAGGAACCGGTGAGATAGGCCTTGGCCTTGGCCAATTCCTCCGCGCTCGGTCCCTTGTCGGCCATCCGCGCCATCTGCGCGCGGATCACCTCGATGGATTCGTCGGCGCGGTCGGAGCGGGTTCCGGTCACGGCCATCCACATGCCGGCGTGCTGGTAGGGCACCAGATAGGAGCCGACGGAATAGGCAAGGCCGCGCTTCTCGCGCACTTCCTCGAACAGCCAGGACGAAAACACGCCGCCGCCCAGGATGTGGTTCATCACGAAGGCTGGGATGAAGTCCGGGTCGTCGCGTTTCAGGCCCGGCAGGCCGATACGGATGGCGGTCTGTGGCACGTCGAGCGCCACATGCTCCATCTTGCCGGTCGCCATGGTGACATCAGGCACCTGGGTCAGCGTGCCGGTCTCCGGCAGCGCGCCGAAGACGCTGTCGAGCAGCGGCGCCAGACGCTCGGCGTCGATGGCGCCGACGACGGCGATCTTCAGCCCCTTGCGGGCGAAGATGTTGCCATGCAGCTGCCTCAGGTCCTGCGGCGAAAGCGCGGCAACGCTCTCCTCCGTGCCGCGCGCCGCCCGGCCGTATGTGTGATCCGGATAGGCGAGTTCGGCCCAGCGGCGGCCGGCGATCGCGTCCGGATCCTTGGCTTCGCTGCGCAGGCCGGCAATGATCTGCCGCTTCATCCGTGCCACGGGCTCCTCGTCGAAACGCGGGGAAGAGACCGCAAGACGCAGCAGTTCGAATGCGTCGTCGACATTCGGCGTCAGCGTGCGCATCGAGCCGTAGAAATTGTCGCGCCCGGCATCGAAGCCAATGCGCACCGACAGGTCCTCCAGACGGGTCTGGAAGGCTTGCGAATCCAGCTCGCCCGCTCCTTCGTCGAGGGTGGAGGAGAGCAGGTTGGCGAGCCCCTCCTGCCCCTGGGGGTCCTGCGAGGCGCCGCCTTCGAAGGCGAACTTGATGGCGACGATCGGCACCGTGTCGTCTTCCACCAGCCAGGCGGTCAGCCCGCCGGGCGTGGTGATCTCCTGGATCTCCATCGCAGCGAGCGGGCGCGGGGTGGCGGCAACGGCGGAGACGACGAGGGCGAAGGCGACAAGCCCGCGGCCGAGGGCGGTAAGCAGGGTCAAGGGCGAGGTTCCGTGCGAAGATGCGGGAGCGGCGGCTAGACGGCGGCTCATTGCTGCACCTCCTGCGCGGCTGCCGGCTCCTGAGGGGTGCTGTCGGCGGGTGCGGCTGCAGCCTGCTGGGGCCCGCGCAGATAGGCGGTCACGGGCAGGGAGGCCAGATGCGCGGCAGCGGCCGCCTTCACGTCCTCGGCCGTGATGGCGGCGATGGTCGAGGGCCACTTGCGGATTTCCTCGATGGTGCCGCCGGTGGTCAGCGAGGCACCGAAGATCCGCGCCAGCGTCGACTGGCTGTCCTGGGCATAGAGCGCGGAGGACAGGAGACTCCTCTTCGCCCGTTCCAGCTCTTCGGCGGTGATGCCTTCGCTCGCCACGCGCTGCAGCACGTCGAGCGAGGCTTTGCCCAGATCCTCAAGACCGGTGCCGTCCGTCGGTACCGCGTAGATCATGAAAGTGCTGTCGTCGAGCGCGCCGGAATTGTACCAGCTGCCGGCCGCGGAGGCGACGCCCCGGTCGATCACCAGCTCGCGGTAAAGGCGGCTCGTGCTGCCGCCGCCGAGCACTTCCGACAGGAGCTGCAGCGCGGCAGCCTCATTGTCATCGGCGGTGTTGTAGCTCGGCACGACCCAGGCCTTGCGCATGTTCGGCTGGTTGACGCGCGGATCCGAATAGGAGACCTCGCGCGAGCCGGGTAGGACCTGCGCCTTGGCGCGCTCGCGTGCGCCCGGCTCGGCGCGCCGCGGCACCTTGCCGTAGGTCTCCTCGGCAAGCTTGCGCACTTCGTCGGCGGTCACGTCGCCGGCAACGACCAGGATGGCGTTGTTCGGTGTGTAGAAGCGGTCGTAGAAGGCGATGGCGTCCTGGCGGTCGAGCGCCGAGATCTCGTCCGGCCAGCCGATCACCGGTGTGCCGTAGGGGTGGTTGATGAACAGCATGCTGTCCAGCGTCTCGCTCAGCATGGAGCCGGGATCGCTGTCGACGCGTTGGCGGCGCTCTTCCAGCACGACGTCGCGCTCCGGCAGAACGACCTCGTCGCTAAGCACGAGATTCTGCATGCGGTCGGCTTCCATCTCCATCATCTCGCCGAGATGCTCGCGGGCCACGCGCTGGAAATAGGCGGTGTAGTCCTGCGAGGTGAAGGCGTTCTCCTGGCCGCCGATCTCGGCAATGCGCCGGGAGAACGTGTTGCCCGGATATGCCTTGGTGCCCTTGAACATCAGGTGCTCGAGGAAATGGGCGATGCCTGACATGCCCTCCGGCTCGTCGGCGGCACCAACCTTGTACCAGACCATGTGGGTGACCACCGGCGCGCGGCGGTCGGGGATCACCACCACTTCCAGCCCGTTGTCGAGGGTGAAGGCGCTCATGTCTCCGCCGATGCGGATATCGGCGAAGGCGGCGGCATCGGCGGCCTGCGTGGCCTCGGCCCTCGCGCCGACAAGCGGGGCCGAGGCAAGCATGACGGCCACGGCAAGCGTACCGGCGCACAGCGAGACGCCGCGCAGCAGGCGGCGTGCCAGCCGGGTGTCTTGCAGGATATGGCGGGTTTGTCCTGAGAGAGGCGACAAGGTTCGATCTCCGGAAAGGTTTCTCCCTGCCGATCACTTATAGGCAGGCCGGCCGCAAAGGACCCGTGAACTTTTCGTAAGGTCCGCCAAAGGCGACGGGGGCAGAGATAGCGCATGCGCGTGCGGCGACAACAAGGCCGCCTGCCGGTGCAGGCAGCAAAAAGGCCGGAGCAGCAGTGCCCCCGGCCTTGCAAAATCTCTTGTCGTCGTCGCCTGGGGATCAGCGCAGCGTACGCGCCGACTGGCCGTTCATGACGCGCTCCACGTCGGAGAGTTTCGGCTGATCGTCGACCTTGCCGACTTGCGGCAGCGGTGCACCGGCGGCCGGGGTCGAGAAGGCAACCGGCGGCTCGATCAGGTAGCGGCGCACCGGGTTGCCGTTCTCGTCGAGCACGGCGGTCTCCTTGCGGGCGACGCCGACGCGCTGGTTGAGCTCGTTCGGCTTCAGGCGCGCGTTCTCGAGTCGGTTTTCCAACTGGATTTCCTGCCGGATGTCGCGGTTCTGGCCGCCGGTGGCGAGTTCCTTGATGCCGCGCGACTGATAGATGTCGCTGCGGCCCTGCCGGTCGATGTCGCGCGTGTCGCGATAGGCCTGCTGGATGCGCTGGAGATCGGTCTCGCCCTGCTCGGGCCAGTTGGCGATCTCTTTTTTCTCTTCCGGCTGCGGCAACTCGGTCATCTTGGTCGGCATGGCCAGAGGTGCGCGCGGAGCGTACTCGATCTTCTGCTCCGATCGGGCGTCGACCGCGCCGAGGCCTTCCATCAACTTGCGGACCATCGCCACATCGGGCGCCTCGTCGTTGGTCGAGCCGTCGTTGAAGCCGTCGGCGCCGTGCTGGCAGCCGGCAAGCACGAGGGCCGCGGCGCTGGCGAGCAGCAGGGCACGGCCGCGCCGGCCGGCATGACGAAGGGTGGTTGCGGTCAAGGGTCGACGCGACACGTCAGCTATCCTTCAAGGCTCTTGCGCGGAAAACCCGCGTCCCGGTGGGCGAAAACGCCTCTCCGGCAGTTCGGACCCGGACTGTCCGGGTGGGGACTGGCCGGGTCGGGCGGTCTTGCCGGTGCGGTCGTCCTTGGGACAACCTGCGTCGGCTTGGGTCCGGGCAAGCCGACGCATCAGATGCTGCGGCTACTCAGACGGGGTTTTTGCGGCATCATTAGGGCCACCGACGAAACTGTCATACAGCAGAGCCGCCACCCCGGCAACGATCCAGACATCGGCGAGGTTGAACACGTACCAGGAGAAGTCGCCGACATGGAAGTGGAAGAAGTCGGCAACGGCGCCGTAGGCGATGCGGTCGATGCCGTTCCCGACCGCTCCGGCGATCACCAGCGCGAAGCCCGCCGCCTGCAGCCGGCGCGTTGCCTGCGCCCCCCAGATCCAGAACACGACGGTGATGACGAGCGTGACGCCCACCAGCAGCCATCGGCCTAGACCGGCCTCCTGCTGCAGCAGCCCGTAAGAAATGCCGTAGTTCCACACCATCACCAGGTCGAGGAAAGGCGTGAGGGCGACACGGCCGCGCGCGGCGATGTCGAAGCCGAAGAGCATCCACAGCTTGAACCCCTGGTCGAGCGCCATACCGATGGCGGCAATGGCGAGGATCTGGGCGCTGGAGGGGCCCCACAGGCGGCGTTTTGTCATCTGGCTCTCGTCTTGCTCAGTCTGGCGGGCCGGTACGGTTGATGCGGGCGGCCAGTTCCTCCTGGCTGCGGCGGTTCTCGCGATGGGCGATATAGATGCCGCTGCCGACGATCAGGGCAATGCCGATCCAGGTCGGTCCGTCGGGAAAATCGCCGAAGACCAGATAGCCGAACACGGTCGCACTGACGATCTCCAGGTAATTGAACGGCGCCAGGACGGAGGCGGGCGCGGCCGCAAAAGCCTGGACGATCAGCCCATGCGCGAAGAAGGACAGCGCGCCGACCAGGGCGAGCAGGCCCCAGCCGGGCAGGTCGGGCATCACCGCCTCGGCCGGCTCGTAGCCCGCGGTATTGGCGGCGACGAACAGGACGCCGAGCAGCATCACCCCGCCGAGCCCGGCGGTGAACTGGACGCAGAGCATGCCGCCCTCGCCGGACAGCTTGCGGGTGATCACGAGATACAGCGCAAAGAGCAGGGCGGCGCATAGCGGCAGCAGCGCAGTAAGACCGAAAGTCTCGAAGCCCGGACGGATGATGATCGCGGCTCCGGCAAGACCGACGAGCACGGCGATCCAGCGGCGCGGACCGACCTGTTCCTTCAGCACCAGCGCCGACAGGACGGTCAGGATCATCGGCTCGACGAAAAAGATCGCGATGGCGTCGGCCACGGGCATCGTCGCAACCGCGGTGAAGAAGCAGACCGTCGCACCGGAGAGGAAGAAACCGCGCAGCAGATGCGGCCATAGGCGCCGGGCCCGCAGCACCGAAAGGCCAGGGCCGATGGCGGCGGTCAGCAGCGCGAACACCATCTGGAAGGCGAAGCGGGCAAGCGCGATCTGCAGCGGCGGCTGGGTCTCCGTCAGATACTTGGCCGTGACGTCCATCATCGGCACCAGCAGCATGGCGACGCTCATCAGGGCGATGCCGCGCATGACCTCGGCGGCCGGCACGCTGCCTGCGCTGTCGCTCATCTGGGCGGGCCGTTCACGGCCAAATCGATGGTGCCGAGCGGGACAAGGCTGGCCAGCACGGCCCGTGCCTCGGCGCTGTCCCGGTCCATCTGCGCGATCAGCGCCTCGATGCTGTCGAAGCGCTCCTCCGCGCGCAGCCGCGCGGCAAGCATCACCTGGAGCCTATGCCCATAAAGATCGCCGGAAAAGTCGAAGAGGAAGACTTCCAGCAGCGGCGCGCCATTGTCGAAGGTCGGCCGGCGGCCGAAGCTGGCGACGCCGTCGATCCACTCGCCGCTATTGGCGCGCGCGCGCACTGCATAGATGCCGTGGGCCAGTTCGGTCTCGGCCGGCAGCGCCAGGTTGGCCGTCGGATACCCGAGATCGCGGCCGCGCTTCTCGCCGTGGCGCACTTCTGCCTCCACCGACCAGCGGTAGCCGAGCAAGGCGTTTGCCAGCACCACATCGCCGGCAGCAAGCGCTGCGCGCACGCGGCTGGAGGACACGGCCTCGCCCGCCTCGTCCGTCGCAGCCGTGACGATGGTGACGCCGAAGCCGTCGGAGCGGCCGGCAGCACGCAGGAAGTCCGGCGTGCCGCGCCGGCCCCGGCCGAAATGGAAGTCGTATCCGGTCACCGCGTGGCGGATATGCAGCTTATCCCTCAGGATCTCGTGGACGAAGGCTTCGGCCTCGAGCCCGGCAAAGGCGCGGGTGAAGGGCAGGCTGACCATGCCGTCGAGCCCGGTCGCCGCCATCACGCGTGCCTTCATCGGCTCCGGGGTCAGGCGGAAGACCGGCTTGTCCGGATTGAACACGGTGCGCGGATGCGGCTCGAAGGTCAGCGCGAAGGCCGGCACCGACTGGGCGCGGGCGATCTCCAGCGCCTCGCCCAGCACGGCCTGGTGACCGCGATGCACGCCGTCGAAATTGCCGATCGCCACGACGCCGTCGGCAAGGGCCGCCGGGAACTCCGCCAGATCGCTGACGAGGGGAAAGGCAGTGGAGACGAGATCGGTCATCGGCGTCGAGGGCTTGCCGGACACGCTGGATGGCGCGCGGTCTGAGGCTGAATGGGCGCACCGCCTGCATGCGGCACGAAACTGCCGGCGGACCCTGCCCATTCGCCCGAAAAAGGTCAAGCGCTGCGAGCGCTCCGCCAGGTCTCGGCGTGTTGGTCGGCGTGTCGGCTCAGCCGCGCGGGTCGCCGGCCTCCTGCTCGGTGCGGCTTGGCACCTTGACCACGGCCTCGCCCTCCAGGACGACCGTGTCGCCGACGGTGCAGCGGCAGTCGAGCCGGGCCCGGTTGCCCTTCTCCATCAGTTCGCTGACGGTGACCGTTACCGTCACCTCGTCGCCGATTCGCACCGGAGCGCGGAAATTCAGCGTCTGCGAGAGGTAGATCGCCCCAGGTCCGGGCAGCCGTGTCCCCAGCACTGCCGAGATCAGGCTGGCGGTGTACAGCCCATGGGCGATACGCGTGCGGAATGGCGTGCGCGCGGCGAAGTGCTCCGACAGGTGGATCGGATTGCGGTCGCCGGAAACCTCCGCGAAGCCAATGACATCGGAAGAGCTTACAGTTTTCGTCAGGGTTTCGCTGAGCCCTGGTGCGAGATCTTCGTAATAGAGCGTCTGCAACGCCAGCATCGGTCTCCTCCGTCCTTGCTCCTTCGGCAGGAGGAGACGCTAGACCCTCGCGGTGGGCGCGGCAATTAAGCTTTCGTGTCAGATGTAGCAGGGCGCATTAACGGAGTTTTCAGGGGAGCCGGGTAGTGTGGCAAGGCGTGGGGAGGCGGGGACACGGCCAAGTGTCTTCCTCCTGGAGATTTGAAGAAGCATCAGACGCCCGCTCAAGCGGGTCGGGCAGATTGACAGTATGGAGTAGACAATGGCCCTGGATGTTCAGATGCCGGTCCTCGTGGTGGACGACTACAAGACCATGATCCGCATCATCCGCAACCTGCTCAAGCAGCTCGGCTTCGAAGACATCGACGATGCTGCCGACGGCACCGAAGCGCTGGAGAAGATGAAGCAGCGCCGGTACGGACTGGTGATCTCGGACTGGAACATGGAGCCGATGACCGGCTACGAGTTGCTGAAGCAGGTGCGTGCCGATGCCGGCCTCTGCAAGACGCCGTTCATCATGGTGACCGCCGAGTCCAAGACCGAAAACGTCATCGCCGCCAAGAAGGCCGGCGTGAACAACTACATCGTCAAGCCGTTCAACGCGCAGACGCTGAAGGGCAAGATCGAGGCGGTTTTCTCCGACTGATCCGGATACTTCCGGCAAAACAGGGCTCTGCAGGGAGCTGGCGGCAGCGCCGCCGGAGAGCAGGAGAGCTGCGTCCGCGTTTCGGGCGTAGATGGATGATGCGCGGCCGCAGGAGGCCGCGCCAAAAGGAAAAGATCCTATGGGCGCTTTGGAAAAAAAGGATCTCGCGCAGCTCATCACATTCCTGGAGCAGAACAGGGACCGCCAGGGTGATGTGACGCTGAACGATGTGATCGACCTTGCCGAAGTCATGACCGGCTCGATGCGTGAGTTCCTTGGCGCCGTACAGCCGACGATCACCGCCGAACTGACGGCGATCGCCGACGAGATCGCGCGGCTGAAGGTCGAGATCGTCAACCTGCGCCCCAACGACATGAAGAACAACCAGATCCCGGAAGCGGGCCGGGAACTGGATGCCATCGTCGAGTCGACCGAGTCCGCCACCCACACGATCATGGAGGCGGCCGAGACCATCATGGCCGCCGGCGACCTGGACCACGACGCCTACCAGGCGTTGGTCAACGACAAGATGATCGAGATTTTCGAGGCCTGCGCCTTCCAGGACATCACCGGTCAGCGCATTTCCAAGGTGGTCAACACGCTGAACGCCATCGACAGCCGCGTGTCGGCCTTCGTCGAGCGGCTGCGCATCGCCGAGAGCGATGATGCGCCGCAGGAAGAGACCGACGAGGAGCGCCGTCGCCGCGACCTGATCCTGCACGGACCCCAGCATCCGGGCGAGGGGGTGTCGCAGGCCGATGTCGACAGCATGCTGTCGGACGCTCAGGACGAGATCGACCGACTGTTCGGCTAGGCCGGGCGGTCGAAAGACATATCAAGGGCAAAACGGGAGGGGAGCACCCGTTTCGCGCGTCCGCCAAGAGACGCGATCCTGCCTGGCCGGCGCCCCCGCGAGCGGCCGGAAAAAACTGAATGAAAGGCCGGATCATCCGATCCGGCCTTTTTTCATGCGCGGCTGCCAAAAAGCGTCGGAGAGACGGCTTCTGCCCGGGTCACTGCTGCGGCTGCAACTGTGCTTCGGTTTCCGCCGTCACGACCACCGCCGCCGGCGGGGTCGCGGCGGGGGGCGCAGGTACGGCCGGGTCGGCATTCATGTAGAAGCGCTGGCCGTTGATCTCGACGAACTGGTTGCCGCTCGCATCCGTCTGGATGATCGGCTGGGCCTGCGGCGAGGGCGCTGCCTGCCCGCCGGGTGCTGCTGCCGGCTCAGGCTGTTGCAGGAGAGCGGGCGCGGTCGAGGCCGGCATCGGTACCTTGCTGTTGTCGGCGTTCGAACCGGCCAGCGGCGGGAACCCGTCCGCCGGCTGGGCGCCGGCCCCGGAAACCGCGCCGTCGACCAGCGGGAAGGTTGCCGATCCGGCGGCGGCTGTCGCGGGCTGCTGTGCGGGTGCGGAGAAGCCGGCTTGCTGGCCCTGCTGCGGGAAGCCGCCCTGCGTAGGTGCCGGGAAAGCGGCCTGCTGCTGCCCACCTTGCGGGAATGGCTGGTGCATGGGCGGGAAACCTTGTTGCCCCTGATAACCGCCGACCGGCACGCCGTAGGTGGGTTGCTGCGGCTGCTGCTGGTAGGCCGGCATCGTGCCCGGCTGCATGTAGGGCGGCTGCTGGGCCGGGGCGGTGGCCATGCTGTTGCCGGGATTGACGCGCGCGAACAGCACGCTGGCCTGTTCGGGTGTCAGCTTGCCGTTCGGCACTGCGTTGATGGTCATCTGGAACTGGGTCACCGCCGAGCGGGTCTTGCGGCCCGGTGCGCCGTCCACCGGCCCGGCATCGAAGCCCAGCCTGTTGAGCGACGCCTGCACGTTCATCCAGTATTCGCGCTCGGCTGCGCTGCGCCGTGGGCGCTGCGGCGCGGCGCGGTAGACCCGGCGCTCGCGCGGACGGTTCATCTGGCTGCCGATGATGGCGCCGGCGGCAAAGCCGATGATGCCGGCGGCAACGCCTTCTCCGCCGGCATGGGCCGGCTCCGGGGTGGCGACAGGAATGAGGGCGAGGCTGGCCGCCGCCACGAGGAGACTAGTTTTTCTGAACATTGCTCTGCAGGGCTCCTTGCTTGAGATTGACGAGCCATTGGGCGGTCGACATGTCCTGCTCGGCTGCGAAAAGACTGATCATCCGGTCGAGTTCGGAACTGCTGAGAGCCATCGCTCCAATCATCGAAACACAGCTTTGCGGAAAGACTTCATAGTAGAACGTGCCGTAGCGGCGGCTGCTGGCCTTTTCGGTGCGGCCGATATTGGCACCGCGAAACTCCTGCACATTGCGCAGGAGGAAGGAGAAATGGTCGAAGGTCGGCGGCATCTGGCCCGCGACGAACATGATGTAGCGACACAGGAAATCCTGGTTGGCGCTGCGCTCGTGGCCATCCTGGCGCCGACTGGTCAGCGTCATGGAAAGCGCGTCGAGAAAGTTGAAGGGCTGACTGTCGAGCCGCGCCTCGGGGATCTTGTAGGCGTCGTCGAGATCGAGCTCGTAATAGGCCTGAAGCCTAGTGAAATGAGACAGCGGGAAGGTCTCGGAACCGAGCTGCAGCCCGTTCTGGGAGAACCAGTTGAGGTCCTCCATCGAATAGCGGCTGCCGAGATTGGCGATCAGGGCCAGCGCCGGAGAGGCGACCTCCTCGGGCCGTGCCGACAGGTCGAGGCCCCGCTGAATGTAGAAGGAGATCGCCTGCGGCGCCACGCCCTGCGCCAGCATTGTCGTCGCCAGCCCGCACCAGCGGTCGGTGATGCGTGTGTGGTAGTTCCAGCACCGTTCCCGCCCGTTCATGTCCACGGGCGCCAGCGCGGAGAGATAGTCGTGCAGACGCGCCACCTGCTCGACATTGGCGAAGCCGAGAGGACGCGTGTTCGAGGCGCGGGTGTTGTTCGCGAAGAGCGCCTTCAGGAACAGATCGCCCGTGTCTATTTCCGCTGCGGTGACCAGTCCGTTCTGCAGGAAGAACTGCGCGTTGGTCAGATCGTTGTTGACGACATAGGTCTGGAACGTCTGCAGCGGCGTCGTGCCGTCCTGCGCAGCGGCCGGGCCGGCAAGGCCGGCGACCGCGACGAGAGCCGCGCGGGTCGCCGCACGTCGCAGGAGCGGCAGCAGGTCTGCAAGAAATCGCATGAAGCCCCCCAGCCTCGCGTCTCGCCAAATCGGTGGAGAGCCGGTAAAAAACCTTCCCCTCCGTCAGCATATCCCGGTGGTTGCGGGATGCAAACAGAAGATGTGCCGGTAATGGCTGTTTTTCGCGATCTTTCGAGGGCGCGGCAGGGGGAGGGCTGCTACCAGCGCAGGTGCGGCACCGCCGCGCGGGCATCCAGTCCTTCTTCCGCCAGGCGGCGGCGGACCAGAGCCTCGTCGGGGGCTTCGACTGGGCCGAAGTCGGCGCCGTGGATGCCGCCGGTGATGAACAGAACGTCGATTTCGTTGGCGACCGCACCGCGAATGTCGGTCGGCAGTCCGTCGCCGATGGCGAGGATCTGTTCGCGAGCGACCTGTTCGCCGGCGATCTTCGCCACCCGCGCCACCGCTTCCTCGTAGATCGGTGCATGCGGCTTGCCGAGAATGGTCACGGCGCCGCCGATGTCCTCGTAAAGACGCGCGATGGCGCCGGCGCACCAGACCAGCCGGTTGCCGCGCTCCACCACGATGTCCGGATTGGCGCAGAGGAAGGGCAGGCCCCGTGCCGCCAGTCGCTCGAGCAGCGGGCGGTAGTCTTCCGGCATCTCGTTCTCGTCGTCGTGGAAGCCGGTGCAGACCACCTGTTCGGCCTCTTCCTCGCGGACGAGGCGAATGTCGAGGTCCTCGAACAGGGTGAGATCGCGCGCCGGGCCGATGTGGAAGACAGGCTGTTCGCGGGTTGCGGACAGAAGGCCGCGGGTCACGTCTCCCGAGGTCACCACGTCGTCGAAGACGTCGAGCGGTACGCCGAGCCCTTCGAGCTGCTTGAGCACGGAGCTCGTCGGACGCGGCGCATTGGTGATCAACACCGCGATCCCCCCGGCTTCGTGGCGGAACCGCGCCAGCGCCTCGCAGGCCTCGGGAAAGGCCGCGACACCGTTGTGCAACACGCCCCACACGTCGCATAGGACGGCACGGTAGGACGGCGCAAGGGCGGAAAGCCCGGAGACGAGAAGCGGTGCGGGCTGGGTCATCGGTATCTCTTTTCGGCAGGCGGAACGGACGCGGCGCGAGGCGATGTGCCGGCGGACCATAGGCGATCCCCGGCAAAAAGGACAAGACGCCAACACCGACGGGGCGGCCTTGCCGGAGAAGTTCGTCGTCGATTTTAAGGGAAAGACCGGTGCGCACAGGGCGCCCTTTTTCGTTTTGGGAGGAGCTGTACGCGTGGCTGGCCCCGCGGCGCCAAACGGGCGATGCTGGCGCCGGGCGAGGGGACGATTCGCAAAGGTGAAGGTCCGGGAATGACGATCCGGCAGTTGAGCGACCACGCGATCAACCAGATCGCGGCAGGCGAGGTGATCGAGCGGCCGGCCAGCGTGGTCAAGGAGCTGGTCGAGAACGCGCTTGATGCAGGGGCGGCGCGCATCGGTGTGTCGACGGCGGCCGGCGGCAAGACCTTGATCCGCGTCGACGACGACGGCTGCGGCATCCCCGGCGAGCAGCTGGCGCTGGCGGTCGAGCGCCATTGCACGTCCAAGCTCTCCGAGGACGATCTGTTCGACATCCGCAGCCTCGGCTTTCGCGGCGAGGCGCTGCCCTCCATCGGCGCGATCGCCCGTCTTGCCATGACCTCGCGCCATGCATCCGAGACCCACGCCTGGACCATCCGGGTCGAGGGCGGGCGCAAGGACGGGCCGGCCCCGGCCAGCCATGCGGGCGGGACCCAGGTGGAGGTGCGCGATCTCTTCTTCGCAACGCCCGCCCGTCTCAAGTTCCTGAAGTCCGACCGGGCGGAAGGGGCCGCGGTCACCGATGTGGTCCGCCGCCTGGCGCTGGCCAACCCGGCGGTGCGCTTCGAGCTGTCCGGCAGCGACCGCCAGACCACCACCTATGCAGCGGCGAGCGGCGAGCGGGCGCTGGAGGCGCGCATCGCGCAGGTCATGGGCACCGATTTCGTCGACAACGCCCGGCCGGTGGATGCGGTGCGCGAGGGCGTGCGGCTGCACGGGCTTGCCGGCCTGCCGACCTTCCACAAGGCCAACTCGCTCTCGCAGTTCTTCTTCGTCAATGGCCGCCCGGTGCGCGACAAGCTGCTGATGTCGGCACTGCGCGGCGCCTATGCCGACGTGCTGGCCCGCGACCGGCATCCGGTCTCGGTGCTGTTCATCGAACTTGACCCGCGACAGGTCGACGTCAACGTCCATCCCGCCAAGGCGGATGTGCGCTTTCGCGACGCGCAGCTGGTGCGCGGGCTGATCGTCGGCGCCTTGCGCCAGGTCTTTGCCGAGGCCGGCCACCTTGCCTCCTCGCATACGGCAAGGGCAGCGATGGCGTCCTTCTCCACCGGCTATGCGGCCGGCCCGTCCGCCGGCCTGCGTCCCGCTACAAGCGGCCACTACGGCTACCAGCGCTCCGCCACCTCGCCCGCCCCGGCCTCGTCCGACTGGCGCGCCTCGCCCTTCCGTCCGCTGGACGCTGCCGAGGCGCACGCGCAAGCAGCCCCCGCGAGCGGGTTCGGCGAGGCGGCGCAGGCGGGCTTCGAGACGCTGGACATGCCGTCCGCCGACGCGCGGGCCCATGCCCAGGCGAGCGAAGCGACGGAGGAGCGCCAGTCCCGACCGCTCGGCGCGGCGCGGGCGCAGGTCCACGCCACCTACATCATCTCCCAGACCGAGGACGGTCTCGTCATCGTCGACCAGCACGCCGCGCATGAGCGGCTGGTCTACGAGCGGCTGAAGGCCGAGCTTGCCGTGCGCGGCGTCGCCCGGCAGGGCCTCCTGATTCCCGAGATCGTGGAATTGCCGCAGGAGGATGTGGCACGGCTTGCGGAGCGGGCCGAGGAGCTGGAGACCGTCGGTCTGGTGCTGGAGCCGTTCGGACCCGGCGCGATTGCGGTGCGCGAGACGCCGGCCATGCTCGGCCAGATCGACATTCGCGGCCTCGTCACGGATCTTGCCGACGATCTCGCCGAATGGGACAGCTCCACCCGGCTGCGCGAGCGGCTCGACCATGTCGCCGCGACCATGGCCTGCCACGGGTCGGTGCGCGCCGGACGCCGCCTGCGGCCGGAGGAAATGGACGCCCTGCTGCGCGAGATGGAGGCAACGCCCAATTCCGGCCAGTGCAACCACGGTCGCCCGACCTGGATCTCGCTGAAGCTCTCCGACATCGAACGCCTGTTCGGCCGCAAGTAGCCGAGCGGGCGGGCCGCACCCGTCGCGCCCCCCCGTCGCGCGCCCTCCGTCACGAGCATGTCATGCCTTGCGTGTCATCTGGCGGCCGGTGGGAGTGCGCATGCCGCGCCCCGTCTCGTTCCGGAGCCGATGGCGCATGAAACTGTTCGTCTGGGCGGCGGCCGTGGTGATGATCCTGCTCGGTCTTGCGACCGTTTGGACGCCGCTTCCCACGGGCGTGCCGCTCATCGCCGGCGGGCTGATCCTGATTCTCGGCAGCAGCCGCCAGGCGACGCGCTGGCTGCGCGCGCGCCGTCGTCGCCTGTTGCGGCTCGACGAAGCTTTCATCTGGCTCGAGGAAAAGGCCCCGAAGGGCCTGACGGCGGCGCTGAGGCGGACCCGCCCGCGCCGCAAGGCGCCGTCGCCTCCAGCGCCGACACCAACGCCCTAGGGGGCTAGGAGCGGCGGTAGATGACGAACTGGCTGTCGCCGACGGTGCGCCGGTCCAGCTCTTCCAGCCCGTCCACCGGCGCGATCTCGGTCTTGGCGTTCTCTTCCAGCACCACCAGCGCGCCCGGTGCCAGCCAGCCGCCGGCAAGGCAGGCGGTGAGCGCCTGCTCGCCCAAGCCCTTGCGATAAGGTGGGTCGGCGAAGACGAGGTCGAAGGGCGCGATGGTGCCGACCGGTCCGATCCGCGTTGCGTCGCGGCGGAAGATCTTGGTCGCCCCGGTCAGGCCGAGCGCCTCGACATTGGAGCGGATCGCCGCGCGCGCAGCACTTGCCTCCTCGACGAACAGACAGTGGCGCGCGCCGCGGCTCAGCGCCTCCAGCCCCAGCGCGCCGCTGCCGGCGAACAGGTCGAGGACGCGCGTATCCTGCAGCACGTCGCCATGGCCGTGGGCCAGCACGTTGAACAGGGTCTCGCGCAGCCGGTCGCTGGTCGGGCGCGTCGCGTCACCGCTCGGCGCCTCGATGGGAGAACCCCGGAAGCGTCCGGCGACGATCCTCACGGACGCTTGCCCCCACCGGGACCCTTACCGCCGGGACCCCTGCCGCCGGGGCCTTTGCCCGCCGGACGGCCGCCGGCTGGGCGACCTCCGCCGGGACGCCCGCCACCGGGACGTCCACCTGCAGGACGGCCGCCTTCAGGACGGTCTCCACGCGGCCGGTCCCCGCCCGGCTTGCCGCCGAACGGCCTGTCGCCCCTCGGGCGATCCTCACGGGGACGGTCGCTCCGCGGCCTGTCGCCGAACGGCCGATCTCCGCGGGGCCTGTCTTCACGAGGTCTGTCGTCGCGCGGCCGATCCTCGCGCGGACCGGAACGGCGCGGGCGGTCGTCGCCCGAGCGCGCCGCGAAGGGCTTGCGCTCGGCCCTGTCGCCGAACGGCTTGCCACCACCCGGTTTACCGCCAAAGGACTTGCCTCCGCCCGGCTTGCCGCGACCGGCACCGCGCGGCGCGTCCTCGGACGGCGGGGCGGTGTCGACCACCAGCGAGCCGTCCTCGTCCCAGATCCGTCGGCGTGCGCCGGCCGACTGGCCGTCGCCCTTGGGCGCGCGCGGCATCGTGTCCGGGGTAAAGCGGAAGCGCGAACGCGGCGAGACATAGCGGGACGGTTCCGGCTCGTTGCGCGAGGGGCGCGCGGCCCGGCTCTCTTCCTTGCGGCGGGTGCGGGACGGCTTCTCGCGCGCCTCGCGGCCCTCGCGGGCGCTGAGGTAGCGGTCCTCGGTCCGTGCGGCTCCGGGCTTGCCAGCGGCAGGCTTGCCGCGCTGCGGGGCGGCGCCGGGAGCGGGCTTGCGAGCCGGCTTGGCCTCCTCGCCGTCAGCCTCGCCGCCCGGTGTCAGGAGCGGAGCTTCGAAATCGGCATTGGCCTCGGCTGCCAGCCGGTCGCCGAGCTGGTCGCGCAGCACCCGGCCGCGGATCTCGCGCACCTCGCCCTCGTCGAGCTCGGCCAGCTGGAACGGGCCGAAGGAGATGCGGATCAGCCGGTTCACGGCAAGGCCGAGATGCTCCAGAACCTTCTTGATCTCGCGGTTCTTGCCCTCGCGCAGCGCAATCGTCATCCAGACGTTGTCGCCCTGCTCCTTGTCGATCTGCGCCTCGATGCCACCGTAAAGCACGCCGTCGACCTCGATGCCGTCGGCCAGCTTGTCGAGCCTGTCCTGCGTGATCTCGCCATAGGCGCGTACGCGGTAGCGGCGCAGCCAGCCGGTCGCCGGCAGCTCCAGCACCCGCGACAGGCCGCCGTCATTGGTCAGCAGCAGCAGGCCCTCGGTGTTGATGTCGAGGCGCCCGACGGTCAAGACGCGCGGCAGGGTCTTGGGCAGCCGCTCGAACACGGTCGGCCGGCCTTCCGGGTCGGAGTTGGTCGTCACCAGGCCGCGCGGCTTGTGGTAGAGCCACAGGCGGGTGCGCTCGCGCTCCGGCAGCGGCTCGCCGTCCACGGTGATGCGGTCGGCGTCCGTCACGGTGACGGCGGGCGAGGTCAGGACGGTGCCGTTGACCGCGACGCGGCCTGCGACCACCCAGCTCTCCGCCGTGCGGCGCGAGCACAGGCCGGCGCGTGCGATCACCTTGGCGACGCGCTCGGCATCCTCGGTGCGCGCGGCGAGCGGAGCCGCACCCGGAGGCAACGTCTTGTCGCGCTTCGGGGCGCCCTTGCGCTCGCCGAAGCTCTTCTTGCCCGCAAAGCCCTTCTTGTCGCCGAAGCTCTTCTTCTCGCCGAAGCGCTTGCCGCCTGCATCCGGACCGCCGCGCCGTTCGCCGAACTTGCGCTCCGCGTCCCGTTCGCCGCCCCGATCTGCGCCCTTGTCGCCGAACTTGCGCTCGCCGGCGACCTTCGGGCCGAAGCTCTTGCGCGGTGCGCGCGCCTCTCCGTCGGCGGAGCGATGCGGGCCGTCATTGCCGCGTGTTGCGCGGGGCTTGCCGTTGCCGGGGCGTCCGCTGCCGGATTTCCCCGGCGCGGAGGCGCGGCGCGGAGGCCGCGAGGATCGATTGTCTTCGGTCATGGTGCCGCGTCATACCAGAGCGGCAGGGCTGCGGGAAGCGCGCTTTTTCACCGCCTCGCCATGCGTTTTCCGCAAGGGGTCGATCCTGCCCCGACTTGGCGATTCCAAACGGCTCTTCCTGGCTGTAGGGTCGCGGCCATGACAGGGAACGAAAGGTCCGCCGGAAGCACCGGCGGCTTCATGGATCTGGCGCTGGGCGAGGCGCGGGCGGCGGCGGCGCGCGGCGAGGTGCCGGTCGGCGCCGTCCTGGTGCGCGGCGGCGAGGTCCTGGCCGCCGACGGCAACCGCACGCTGGAGCTGAGTGACCCCACCGCCCATGCCGAAATCCTGGTGATGCGGCGCGCCGCCGCCGCTCTCGGCAGCCAGCGGCTGCCCGACTGCGATCTCTACGTGACACTGGAGCCCTGCCCGATGTGCGCGGCGGCGATCTCCTTCGCCCGCATCCGCCGGCTCTATTTCGGGGCCTCCGACCCCAAGGGCGGTGCGGTCGAAAACGGCGTGCGCTTTTATTCGCAGGCGACCTGCCATCACGCGCCGGAGGTCTATTCGGGCCTTGCGGAGCGCGATGCGGCGGAGCTTTTGCGCGGCTTCTTCAAGGCGCGGCGAGACTGAAGGAGATCGGCGAGCGGCAGGCACGAGGGGCCGCGTCGCCGGACAGCGTCACCGGACACGGAGGGAGAGGGACATGATTGCAGTGATCTTCGAGGTCTGGCCGAAAGAGGGGCACACGGGCGCCTATCTCGACATCGCGGCGGGGCTGAAGCCGCTGCTCGCCGAGCAGGACGGCTTCATCTCGGTCGAGCGCTTCGAGAGCCTGACCGAGCCCGGCAAGCTGCTCTCCCTCTCCTTCTGGCGCGACGAGGAGGCGCTGTCGAAGTGGCGGCACGAGGCGCGCCACCGCATGGCCCAGGCGGCCGGGCGCGGCACCCATTTCGCCAATTATCGCCTGCGGGTCGCCGCCGTCATCCGTGATTACGGCATGAGCGAGCGCGACGAGGCGCCGGAAGACAGCATCGCCCTGCACGGATAGGACGGCGGTGCCTCAGCGCTCCGGCAATACCAGCACCGTTTGCTCGGCCGGCAGCGTCGTGCGGCTGGCCACATAGAGCGGGCTTTCCGACATCTCCACCCCGAACCCCTCGCTCGCCATGCGCGCGACGAAGCTCTCGCGCGAGCCGTAGGTATAGGCGTGCATCGGAATGACGATGCGCGGCGACACGGCGCGGATCACCTCCACCAGGCTGTCGAGCCGCAGCGTCGAGGCATTGTCGACCGGCGCGAAGACGATGTCGATCGTGCCGAGCCGGGCGAGGTCCTCGGGTGTCAGCCGGTGGTGCAGGTGGCCGAGATGGGCGATGCACAGGTCCGCCACCTCGAAGACGAAGATCGAGTTGCCGAGCGGGCGGGTCTCGCCGTCCCAGCCGCGGATGTTGGTCTGCAGGTTGCGGATGCGCACGTCCTCGACGGTGAGGTCGTGGTCCATCGGTCCGCCGTTCGGGTTCCAGCCGAGCAGCACATGCTCGATCCCGGCATCCGGGTTGAGGGTGAAATGGGTGGAATGGGCGCCGTTCATGGTGACGACGCGCGGCAGCCGGGCGGGCCGGTGCACGTTGTTGTAGTCGGTGGCGATGCGCACGCCCTTCGGCGTCTCGATCTCGAAGGTGGCGTGGCCGATATAGGTGATGCCGACCTGGTCCATCGCCAGTGCCGCTTGCCGCACCAGCGGAGGAGGTGCCTGTATCCATCCATCGGCGAGCAACTGGCAAGAGGCCACTGCCGGTCCTCCGGCAAGCCCCAGAAACCCGAGGACCCCGGCGGTCCGGACAAGGGAGGCAAGCGTCTTCTCCCTCCATGAGCGTACGAGCAGGTCGAGGGCGGAGAACGACGTCAGGTCCATGGCGGGGCTCCGTGCTTGCGTGCCGCAAGGTTAGGATAGCGCCGCGCCGCTGGGCTTCAAGGCGGTGGCGCGGGGGGCTCAGGCGATCTGACGGCCGGTCTCGTAGGCCTCGATGGCCGCTGCCACCCGCTGCTTGACCATCTCGCGCATCGGCTCGGCCGCCTCCAGGATGTTGGCGGTCTTCATGAAATCGAGAACCCGGAAACCCGAGATGTCCGGCTTCACCAGCACGTCCGGCTGTCGGTTCTTCAGCTTTTCCAGAACGATGGACTGCATCAGGATCTGTGTTGCGCCGAACACCGCATCGCCCGCGCCCGGCAGGCTGCGTCCCTTGCGCGGTATCGGCGAGCCGACCACGTCGCTGGCAACGACGATGTCGATATCGGGCGGCAGGGCGTCGAAGGGCAACGGATTGACCAGGCCTCCGTCGACCATGATCCGGCCGCCCACAGTTACCGGCTTGAACAGAGCGGGAATGGCTATCGAGGCGGCGACCGCATGGTGCAGCGAGCCCCGCTCGAGCCGCACCTCCCGGCACTGGTAGAAGTCGGTGGCGATCAGCGTCAGCGGCGTTTCCAGATCGTCGAAGGTGGCCGGGATGTGCTGGCCGACGAACTGCTCCAGAACCTTGAGCGCGTCGAACTGCATGATTCCCGGACTGCCGAACAGGTCGCCGAGCTTGCGCGGCCGCAGCTTCCACAGCCGCGCCAGCACCGAGTTGCGGTCGGAGAAGGTCGCCTGCGAGATCTCGCGCAGGGCCTTGCCGTCGAGACCGGCGGCGTGGGCCGCGCCGAAAATCGCGCCGATGGACGTGCCGGCGATGGCCGTCGGCCGCACGCCGAGGTCATCGAAGGCCTCGATCACCGGCACATGGGCGATGCCGCGGGCTCCGCCGCCGCCAAGGGCCAATCCGATCCGCGCGGTTGTCATCGCCTCTCCTGCCGGCGGAGCCGGTCGTCAGGTGTCTCGTTCCGTCGTTTCGCGCGCCTCGGGAAGCACGGCATCACCGAGGGCGAAGCGGCCGGGTTCCAGCACTTCGGCATAATAGCCGCCATGCCCGCGCATGGCATTGTAACCGCCCGGGCCCAATATGGTTTCCATGCGGCTGCACGGCGCGCAGGGGCCGGAAATGCGCACCAGCGCCGACCCGAGACGCAAGGGTTGATGACGAACGGCGGCGAGATTGAGGCCATGCACCACCACGTTGCGGCGCAGCTGGGCCGGATCGATCCCGGGCAGCCCGGCCAGCGCGGCAATCACCGCCAGATGTTCTCCCTGCAGCAGCGTGACGGCGCGCTTGCCGCCGCTGACGTAGTGGTCGCCCACGAGGCCCGCCTCTCTCGCCTCGGCGCTGTCCGCCTGAACCACCGGCTGCAGTCGCGCCGGGCGCAGGCCGATCCAGCCTATGCGACCGGGACGCGCATGACGGGCCATGAGCGCCTTGAGATCGACGGCCATCGTGCGGCCTCCTGTTCGCGGCGGGGCAATTCAATTAGGATTTTCCGGCGGATTCGGACAGAGGGATCCGCCGTGTCCCATCCAATCCTCTGCCAGTTGGCATATCAAGAGACATCATGGCAACCGACGCCGCGCCTCCCTTCTTCTTCGAAGCGCTCACGGTGCTGGCCGCCACGGTCGCATCTGTGCCGATCGCCAGGAAGCTCGGTCTGGGCTCTGTGGTCGGCTATCTCGCCGCAGGTCTCGTCATCGGCCCGTACGGATTCGACTTCATTCGCTCGGCGGTGGAGATCCGCAGCGTCGCCGAACTCGGCGTGGTGCTGCTGCTCTTCGTCATCGGTCTGGAACTGGAGCCGGCGCGGCTTTGGCGGATGAAGGGCGACATCTTCGGCCTCGGCACCTCGCAGGTGCTGCTCTGCGGCGTGGCGCTCGTCGCCGCGGCGCTGCTCGGCGGGCTTTCGCTGGAGGTGGCGCTGATCGCCGGCTTCGGCCTTGCCCTGTCCTCCACCGCCTTCGCGCTGCAGATCCTGCAGGAACGCGGCCAGCTTACCACCTCCTACGGACAGCGCGCCTTCGGCATCCTGCTTCTGCAGGACATGGCGATCGTCCCGCTGCTTGCCATGATCCCTGTCCTGTCGCCCCGTGGCGAGGAGGTGCGCGGCGCGGACATCGCCATCGAACTCGGCATCACGGTCGCGGCCGTCGCCGGCGTGGTCCTCGTCGGGCGTTACCTGCTCACCCCGCTGTTCACGCTGCTGGCGCGCGCCCGGGCGCGCGAGGTGATGCTGGCCGCTGCGCTGCTGGTCGCGCTGGGCAGCGGCGGCATCATGCACGCGGTCGGCCTGTCGATGGCGCTCGGAGCCTTCCTTGCCGGCGTGATGCTCTCGGAATCCAGCTTCCGCCACACGTTGGAGGCCGATATCGAGCCGTTCCGCTCGTTGCTGATGGGCCTGTTCTTCATCTCCGTCGGCATGTCGCTGGATCTGCCGATCGTCTTTGCGCAGTGGTGGCTGGTGCTTGCCGGCGTTGCCGCCACCATGGTGCTGAAGGGCGTGCTGATCTGGGGCCTGTCGCGGCTGTTCGGCTCGTCCAACTCGGATGCGCTGAGGATCGCGGCAACGCTGCCGCAGGGCGGCGAGTTCGCATTCGTGCTGTTCACCGCCGCGGCGGTTGCCGGCATTTTCGGCCGCGACATGCTGACACTGCTGATCGCCGTCGTCGTCGTGTCCATGCTGCTGACGCCGGTTGCCTGCCTTGCCCACGACATGTTGGCCCGCAAGCTGCAGCGGCGCGGCGTCGTGACCGACATCATCGAGACCTTCGAGGAGGCCATGCCGACCGTGCTCGTGGTCGGATTCGGCCGTTTCGGCATGATGGTCTCGCAGATGCTGACGTCGGAGGGCGTCGAGGTGATCGCGCTCGACAACCGTCCCGAGCGCGTCGCCTATGCGCGCAAGCTCGGCTACCGGGTCTATGTCGGCGATGCGACCCGGCCCGACGTGCTGGAAGCGGCCGGCGCGGGCCGGGCGGTTCTGGTGGCCCTGTGCATCGAGAACGACAAGGTGATGGGCCAGGCCATCGATCTCATCCGGGCGCATTTCCCGCAGGCCAAGCTGTTCTGCCGCGCCACCGATCGGGTCCACGCGCTGGAGCTGACCCGGCTCGGCGTCGACTATCACATCCGCGAGACCTTCGAATCGAGCGTCCATTTCGGCCGGGCCGCGCTTGCCCAGCTCGGCATTCCCTCCGACCGGATCGCCGAGATCGAGGAGGACGTGCGCCTGCGCGACCGCGAGCGGATGGAGCTGCAGATGCAGGGCGGGCCGATGGCCGGCGCCGACACGCTGCACCGGGTGACGCCGCGCCGGGGTGGCGATGCCGGGCAGGCACCGTCGGAGACGCCCCCGGAGGAGCAAAGGTGAGGCGGGGCCCCGCGGGCCGCGGCGGTGCGACGGGGGGTGGTCAAGGGACGAAGGGGCCTGTATTCAGGATGCAAAGGCGGCCGCGAGAGGCTGCGAAAGGCACCAGACGCATGAACCGATACGAGAACCCGCGCGTGCCGGGCGAGGCGCGCATCCGCTACCTGGACGCGGACTTCCAGATTCTGTCGCCGGGCACCTTCGTGCGCTGCGCCGTCACCGGCCAATCGATCCCGCTCGACGAGCTGAAATACTGGAGCGTGTCGCGCCAGGAGGCCTATGTGGACGCGCAGGCCGCCCTTGCCCGCTATCAGGAGTGCGGCGAGACGCCCTGAGACAGACGCGCGCCGAGGAAGGCGGCAAGGCCCTGCGGGTCGTCCGGCCGCATCTCGACGCCCAGCACCTTCGCTTGCCGCGCCAGCCGGGCAAGCGCGTTGTCGCCTCTATCGTTGCCGAGCCGCACACGGTCCTTCGCGGTGGTGACGAGCACAAGGTCTTCCTGCGCTGCACGGTCCAGAAGTTCCTGTGCTTCGCGCTCCGTAAAGGCGCGGTGATCGCCGAAGAAGCGCGTTTGCACCACCTCGGCCCCGGCGGCGCGCAGGCTCTGCGCGAACCGCTCAGGCCGGCCGATCCCGGCAAAGGCCAGGACCCGTATCCCCGTCAGCCAGTGCGCCTCGCGTGCATCCAGACTTGCGCGAAAAATCGGCAGGCCGCGCGCCCGTGCTGCCGCCTCGACCGGGCTTGCCGCCGTGCCGTCGCCGATCGTCACCAGCGCATCGATATGGGCAAGCTGCCGCTCGACCGGCGCGCGCAAGGGCCCGGCCGGCAGGCAGAAGCCGTTGCCTATGCCGGATGCGGCATCGACCAGCGCCAGCGACACGGTCTTGGCCAGTGCCGGGTTCTGCAATCCGTCGTCCATCAGGATCACGCTGCCGAGCCGCTCGGCCAGCCTTGCACCTGCCGCCCGGTCGGCCGCGATCACCACCGGGCCGTCGGCAGCGAGCAGCAGGGGCTCGTCGCCTGCCTCGACAGGGCCGTGCCTTGCGGGGTCGAGCAGCACCGGCGGTCCGCCGGACAACCTGCCGCCATAGCCGCGGGTGAGGAAGACGGGCTTCTCTCCTCGCGCGCGCAGCCCCTCGGCCAGCGCCAGCGCGAACGGTGTCTTGCCGGTGCCCCCGACCGTGAAATTGCCGACGCAGATCACCGGCACGGCAGCCGTGTAGGCGGGCTTGCGGGCCATGCGGCTTGCGGTGATCGCCCCGTAGAGCCAGCCGATCGGGGCAAGTGCGAAGGCGGCCGGGCCGGGCGGCCGCCACCAGAAGGACGGGGCGGACAGAGCGCCGCTCACTGGCCTGCGTCCCTTGCGAGCGGCAGCAGAGGCGCAAGCGCGGCAAGGCTGGCGTCCAGCGCGCCGCTGCCGGCCCTGGCGACATCGGCCGCGATGGCCGCTTGCCGGGCCGCCAGCGTCCGGTCGACCAGCAGCTTGCGCACCGCCGCGGCCAGTTCGCCCGTGTCTTGCACGATCTCGGCGCCCTTGGCGTCGAACAGCGGCGTGTAGATGTCGAGCAGGTTGAACACATGCGGGCCGGTGACGATGGCGGTGCCGAGGCGGGCGGCCTCCAGCGGGTTCTGCCCGCCTTCCGGCACCAGCGACTTGCCGATGAAGGCGACCGGCGCGATGCGATAGTAGAGCCCCATCTCGCCGATCGTGTCGCCGAGATAGATGTCGCAGTCCGGAGCCGGCAGAAGGCCTTCAGAGCGCCTGGCGAGCCGAAGGCCGCGCGCCGCAAGGCTGACGGCAATGGCGCCGCCCCGTTCGGGGTGCCGCGGCACGATGACGGTGAGCAGGTCCGGCAACTCGCCGCGCAGCGCCTCGTGCACCTCGGCGACCATCGCCTCTTCGCCCTCATGCGTGCTGGCGGCCAGCCACACAGGACGGGCGCCGAGCACCTTTTGGATCGCATCCAGCGCCGCCGGGTCGGCGGTGAGCTCGCCGCCGTCGAATTTCAGGTTGCCGCAGACCTCGACCCAAGGCGCACCGAGAGCGCCGAGCCGTTCCGCGTCCTCCGCCGTCTGGGCAAGGCACAGCGAAATGCGCGAGAAGATCGCATGGGCGAAGGGCCGTATCCGTCGCCAGCCCTTGGCCGAGCGCGGCGACATGGTGGCGCTGGCGATGGCAAGAGGAATGCCGCGCCGGGCCAGCGTCGAGATGGTCGTCGGCCAGATCTCGGATTCTGCCGTGATGGCAAGGTCCGGTCGCCAGTGGTCGAGAAACCGGCCGATGCCCGGGGGCGCATCATAAGGCACGAACTGGTGGATGACGCCTGGATCCGCCTCGGCGGCGGCGATGCGTGCCGAGGTCACCGTGCCGGTGGTCAGCAGCACGCCGAGCCTGCGCTCCCGCAGGGCCCGAACCAGCGGACGCGAGGCGTTCATCTCGCCGACGCTGGCCGCATGCAGCCAGACCAGCGGGCCGTCCGGGCGCGGACGCGAGGCGCGTCCGAAGCGCTCGCCGCGCCGTGCCTCGTCCTCCTTGCCGCGCCGCGCCCTGCGGGCGAAGAGCAGCGGCAGCAGCGGCGCGATGGCGCGGCCGAAGCCGCGATAGAGGCGCAGGAGGGTTTCCCCGGCCAGGCGCGACAGCACCCCGGCGCGGGCGGGACCGGCCGGCGGAGGCGTCGTCGTCGGGCCGGGCGCGGTCATCCGGACTTGGCCAGAGCGTAGGCGCGTGCGGTGGTCTCGTTCATCGAGGCCTCCACCGCCTGGCGCGCCTCTTCCAGCGCGGCGTCGTCCGCGTCCGCTGCGACATGGATCGCTTCGCCGGATGCGACCACCATGCGGCCGAAAGGCAGGTTGATGGTCGCCCGGTCCCAGGTCGACAGGTCGATGTGCCGGCTGGTCGCCACCGCCATCGGCACGATCGGCCGGCCGGAATGGCGGGCGAGCTGGACGATGCCGAGCCCGGCGACGCGCGAGACTTTCGGCACGTCCGCCGTCATCGCCACGCTGGCGCCCTCCTTCAGGCAGCGCATCGCCTCGATGAAACCGCGCAGGCCCCCGCGCTTGTTCACCTGGTGCGCGTGATGGGCGCCGGAGGCACGGATCAGGCCGAGGCCGAGCTTGCTGGCGGCGATGGCGTTGATCTCGCCGTCGGCCGAGCGCGAGATCATCACCCTGACGTCGTAGCTCGGCGGCCGGGCGAAGGGCATGACGAAATGCTGCCCGTGCCACATGGCGACGATGGCCGGAAGATGCACCTCGAGGCGCTCGTAGAGGTCGGGCGGGTCGAGACGGAACGAACTGGTCTTGCGCACACCGAGCAGGTAGCCGGCCAGCGCATTGCCGACCAGCTTCTGCAGGACCGGGCTGCGGCCTGCGCGCTTCAGCATGATCCGTCCGGCAGCATGGCCGGGATCCGGGAAAGACGGCGTGCCAAGGGTTACCTGCCCTCGGTCTCGGGGTCGAGCAGCCGGTGCATGTGAACGATGAAGTAGCGCATGTGGGCGTTGTCGACCGACTGCTGCGCCTTCTGCTTCCACACCGCGTAGGCGCTGGCGTAGTTGGGGTAGATGCCGACGATGTCGAGACCCTCGAGATCGCGAAAGGTCAGGCCGTCGACATGCTCGAGCTCGCCGCCGAAGACGAGGTGGAGCAGTTGCTTGCCGGGTTCGGTGGTGGTCATGAACGTCACTCCGCAAACGGGGTTCGCAAGGGTCGGGCCGGAGCGTCCGGCCGGTATCACGGGTTCGTCAAGAGCTGCGCGAGGATCGGCCGCAGGGGTGCGGCAAGGGCTGGCGGGCCGGCGACCAGTGCCGGATGCCGCACGCTCGCCCGGTTGTAGGCAAGCGCCCGCCCGTCGAGATCCTCGAGCCGGCCGCCCGCTTCCTGCACCAAAAGGTCGGCCGCCGCAAGGTCCCAGTCGCAGGCATTTTCCCGCACCACGGCGGCATCGATCCGCCCTTCCGCGACCAGTGCCAGCCGCAGGGCGAGCGAGGGCACGTAGCCGGCATGGGAAATGCCGGTGCGCATCATCGGCCCCTGGCCGGTGATCGACTTGGGACCGGCGACGCTGGCGCCCGACAGCACCGGTTGGCCGGAAACGGCGACTTCCCGCCCGTTCAGCGTCGCCCCCTGGCCGAGTGTCGCGGTGTAGAGGTCGTTGCCGACCGGCCGGAACAGCGCAGCCGCGACCGGCCTCCCGTTCTCGACGACCGCGATCGCCACGGTCCACTCGCCGGAGCCGGCGAGAAAGCCGCGTGTCCCGTCGATCGGATCGACCACGAAGCTGCGCCGAGCGGCCAGCCGCGAGCTGTCGTCGGCGGTTTCCTCCGACAGCCAGCCGTAGTCGGGGCGCGCGGCCTGCAGCGCCTCGGCCAGATGCCGGTCGACGGCAAGATCCGCCTCCGAAACAGGCGAGTCGTTGTCCTTGGTCCAGCGGCGCGGGTCCTTGCGAAAATAGGACAGGGCGATCTCGCCGCCCGCGCGTGCGGCCCGGGCGATCAGCTCCATGTCCTCGCGATTGGCGCGCGTGTCACTCGCCGGCAATGGTGAGGCCCTTCAGCAGCAGGCTCGGCACCTGGTAGGCGGAGCGCGTGTCGAGGTCGCTGCCCGCTTCCAGCGAGGCGAACATCGGGATCAGGTTGCCGGCGATGGTGATCTCGGAAACCGGATAGGCGATGGCGCCGTCCTCGACCCAAAAGCCGGAGGCTCCGCGCGAGTAATCCCCGGTGACGCCGTTGACGCCGTGGCCGATGAGGTCGGTAACCAGCAGGCCGGTGCCGATCCCGGCCAGCATCTCCTCTTGGGAGCGCGTGCCGGGCGACAGGGTGAGGTTGGTGGTCGACGGGCTGGTGCCCGCGCCCCCGCGCGATGCCCGCCCGTTGGGGGTAAGGCCCAGTTCGCGCGCCGCCGGCGTATCGAGCAGCCAGGTTTTCAGGACGCCGTCCTCCACCAGCACCAGCGGGGCGACGGGGCGGCCTTCGCCGTCGAACGGGCGGCTGGCCGGGCCGCGCGGCCGGGTCGGGTCGTCGGTGATGGCAATCCCCGCGGCGAAGATCCGCTCGCCCATCCGCTCTTTCAGGAAGCTGGTGCCCCGGGCGATGGCCGCGCCATTGATGGCGCCGGCGAAATGCCCGAGCAGCGAGCGAGCCGCGCGCGGCTCGTAGACGATGTCGGCGGTGCGGGTGGAGAGCTTGCGCGGGTTGAGCCGGGCGACGGCCCGCTCGCCGGCGCGGCGGCCGATCTCACGCGGGTCGGCAAGGTCGGCGAGAAAGCCGCGGCTGTCGAAATCGTAGTCTCGTTCCATCGCCGTGCCTTCGCCGGCGACAGCCGTCGCCGAGACGCCATGGCGCGAGACGAGATATCCCCCGCAAAAGCCCTCGCTGGTCGCCAGCACCATGCCGGCGAGACGGAACGAGGCGCTGGCGCCGCCCGAGCGGCTGACGCCCTTCACGGCAAGGGCCGCGGCCTCCGCCTCGCGGGCGCGCTCGGCAAGCGCTTCGGCGTCCACTTGCACGTCGTCGAGCAGTTCGAGATCGGGAAACTCGCTGGCGAGCTCTGCGGCCGGCACGAGGCCCGCGAACGGGTCTTCCGGGGCGACGCGAGCCATGGCGACGGCGCGCTCGGCAAGGGTCGCGCCCTCGCGGAAGTCGTTGGAGGAAACGCTGGCGACCCGGTGGCCGCAGAACACGCGCAAGGTGACGTCGTCGGCCTCGGAGCGCTCGCTTTCCTCGAGCTTGCCCTCGCGCATCTCGACGCCGAGCGAGACGCCGGTGGCGGCCACCACGTCGGCCGCGTCGGCGCCTGCCTTGAGGGCGGCAGCGACGAGCGCGCGGGCCTCGTCCATCAGCCGTGTCTGGTCAATCGGGTGCTGCATCGCGTGATCCTTGCGGGGCGGGAGGCGGTCCGCTGGGCGGTCGGTGGCGACCGTAGTGCCGGGGCCGCGCTTCGGCAAGCCGGTCGCGGAAGCGGTTCAGGTTTTGTTTGCCCTGTTCGGTGACCAATCCCTAACCCTGGTTGCAACGGAAAATCGTTAACCGTGCTTGTTAAGCGGTTTGGGACGGCTCGCTGCTAGTGTGAACCCATCAGAGGCCAGACAAAAACATTGGCCCGATGGAGAGCGAATTGAGCCGTCAAACAGCACATCAGGACGCCACTGCCAAAGGATCGGGCCGCACCGCGCGGCTCGATCCCTCGCAGATGCCGCACCGCTTCGCGGCCCGCGGCACGGCCTGCGAGCCGACGCAACTCGACGTCTATATCGACCGCCAGCAGGTCATCGTCAAACGCCGGCTCGCCGGCCTGCCGCTGACCCTCGCTCAGCCGGTCGCCGTCTTCCTCGGCGTCTTCGCCGAGGTCGCGCCGGGCGAGGCGCCGGGCACGCTGAAGGCCCGCATCGGCCTGATGCACCGCGATCCGGCCATGTCCATCGAACTGGCGAGCGACGACCGCCTCGAGGACCTTGCCGAAGACTGGTGCGCCTGGGGCGAGGCCCTCGGCCTGCCCCTGCTGCTGGTCGAGCCGGACGGCAGCGTCAGCCGCATCGACGGTCCCGGTCATCCGGGGCGCACGCCGATGGCGCCGACCCGCCGCCGCGTCGCGGCGCTGACCGCGCGCCGGCCGCGCTTCCTGCTGCGCCGCAAGCCGGGGAGCCGGTCGCAGACCCTCGCCGTCCATCGCGGCGAGCGCGAGATGATCGCCCGCAACTGATTGAAAGGCAGGCGCTTTTTACAGAAGCGCCTGCACCATCGCGTCCAGCACCAGGCCGGCGAACAGGATCCAGCCATAGCTCGTGTTGGAGCGGAACAGCTTCAGGCACTGGTCCGGATCGTCGATGTCGAGGCGGACGATCTGCCAGACCAGGTGGGCAAGGCCGGCAGCCAGGCCCAGAAACGCCGCCGGTCCCGCATCCACCCCGAAAAGCGCCAGCGCGAACAGCACCGTCGCCCCGCCGTAAAGGGCGGCGAGCGCCGGCTTTGTCCACGTCCCGAACAGGCGCGCGGTGGAGCGCACCCCGACCAGCGCGTCGTCTTCCTTGTCCTGATGCGCGTAGATCGTGTCGTAGCCGATCGTCCACAGGATGCCGCCGCAGTAGAGCGCCACCGCCGGCCAGTCGAGCCGGCCGAACGCGGCTGCCCAGCCCATCAGCGCACCCCAGGAAAAGGCAAGCCCGAGAAACAGCTGCGGCCAGTTCGTCACCCGTTTCATGAACGGATAGACCGCAACGACCGCCAGCGAGGCGATGCCGAGCAGGATGGCGAAGCCGTTGAACTGAAGCAGCACAGCCAGTCCGACAAGCAACTGCAACAAAAGGAAGAATTTAGCCTGCCCGCGAGTGACCTGGCCGGAGGGGAGGGGCCTGGACCGGGTGCGCGCGACCTTGTCGTCGATGTCCTGGTCGACGAGATCGTTATAGGTGCAGCCGGCGCCGCGCATGGCGATGGCACCGATCATGAAGAGCAGAAGGTGCCAGGGGTCGGGCAGGGCCCGGCCGCCGGCTATCCCCGCGAGCGCGGCCGACCACCAGCACGGCCACAGCAGCAGCCACCAGCCGATGGGCCGTTCCCAGCGCGCCAGTCTTGCATAGGGTCGCAGCCATTCCGGGGCCCGCGTGTCGACCCAGTGTCCCCGCACCGCATCCGCCACGCGGCCCGCGATCGTGTCGTTTTGCATCGCCTCACCTGTCGGCTATCCGCCCGCGCCGTGATACCGCCTTTGGGCTGCGGATGAAAGGCCGGGGCTTGTGCGCGGTCCCGCCGCAGGCTAGGAGGCGGCAATTCCTGAAAAACATCGCGACGGGGTGAGCGACAGATGAATATCCTCCTGATCGGATCCGGCGGCCGCGAACACGCCCTTGCCTGGGCCATCGCCAACTCGCCGCTGACCGGCCGCCTCCACGTCGCCCCCGGCAATGCCGGCATCGCGGATGAGGCCAGCTGCGTCGCGCTCGACACCTCCGACCCCTCGGCGGTCATCGCCTATTGCCGCGACCAGGAGATCGGCCTCGTCGTCGTCGGGCCGGAAGGGCCGCTGGTCGCCGGCCTCGTCGACGAGCTGACGGATGCCGGCATCAAGGCCTTCGGACCGCGCAAGGCGCCGGCGAGCCTCGAAGGCTCGAAGGGCTTCACCAAGGACCTTTGTGCCCGGGCCGCGATCCCGACGGCCGCCTACGGCCGCTTCACCGATGCCGCTGCCGCCAAGGCCTATATCGCCAAGGTCGGCGCGCCCATCGTCGTCAAGGCGGACGGGCTCGCCGCCGGCAAGGGCGTCGTCGTGGCGATGACCGAGGCCGAGGCACTGGCCGCGGTAGATGCTTGTTTCGACGGAGAATTCGGCGCTGCCGGCGCCGAGGTCGTGGTCGAGGAGTTCCTGGAAGGCGAGGAGGCGAGCCTCTTCGTGCTGTCCGACGGCCGCAACGTGCTGCCGCTCGCCAGCGCCCAGGACCACAAGCGCGTGGGCGAGGGCGACACCGGCCCGAACACCGGCGGCATGGGCGCCTATTCCCCCGCGCCCGTGATGACGCAGGAGCTGACCGCGCGCGCCATGCGCGAGATCGTCGAGCCGACCGTGGCGACCCTGGCAGCCGAGGGAACACCCTTCGTCGGCGTGCTCTATGCCGGCCTGATGATCACCAAGGATGGCCCGAAGCTGATCGAATACAACGTCCGTTTCGGCGATCCGGAGTGCCAGGTTCTGATGATGCGGCTCAAGGACGACATCGTCACCCTGATGCTCGCCTGCATCGACGGGACGCTCGACAAGGTCGGCGCGCGCTGGCGCGACGAGGTGGCGCTGACCGTGGTCCTGGCCGCGAACGGCTATCCCGGCGTCTACGACAAGGGCACGGTTATCCACGGTCTGGAGGCGCTGGAGGGGGACCCCGCGCTCAAGGTCTTCCATGCCGGAACGCGGCGCGACGACGACGGCCGGCTGCTCGCGAATGGCGGGCGCGTGCTCAACGTCACGGCGCTCGGCCGTACCGTCGCGGAAGCCCGCGAGCGTGCCTATGCCGCCATCGAACGCATTGATTGGCCTGAAGGTTTTTGCCGCCGCGACATCGGCTGGCGGGCGGTCGCACGCGAGGGCGGCACGGCCTGAGGGCTGTTTTTCGACTTGCAGAATTTCGAGACGGATTTTGCGAAATTCCGTCTCGAAATCCGCGAGATTCGAGAATCGCCTCTCGAAATCGCCGATTGCGCCGGACGGCCGCAGGCGCTTCAATCGCGCCCGGGCAGGGTCCGCGAGGAGGGCCTGACGACCGGACGGTTCGGGAGGCTTCGATGCAGGGCGACGACGATCTCTTTCCAGGCTTCAGGGCGGGGATATCTCGCGGCGAGGGCGTGGACATCTTCTGCCGCATCAGTGGCGGCAAGGGTCCCCCGCTCCTGCTGCTGCACGGTTATCCCCAGACCCACGCGATGTGGCACACTGTTGCCGGCGAACTTTCCCGCCACTTCACCGTCGTCGTCGCGGACCTGCGCGGCTACGGCCGCTCGAGCGCGCCGGAGGGCGATGCGGATCATCACCTTTACTCCAAGCGCGCGATGGCGGCCGACATGGTCGCGGTCATGGCCGGGCTCGGTCACGACAGCTTCATGGTCGCCGGCCACGACCGCGGCGGGCGGGTCGGCTACCGGATGGCGCTCGACCACCCCGACAAGGTGCGGCGGCTCGCCGTGCTCGACATCCTGCCGACCTACGACTACTGGCAGAACATGGATTGGCGCTACGCCATGGCCATCTATCACTGGCTGTTCCTGGCCCAGCCGAAGCCGCTGCCCGAACGGCTGATCGCCGGCGCGCCCGACTACTATCTGGACCACACGCTGGCGAGCTGGACGGCGCGCAAGGACCTCAGCGCCTTCGATGCGAGGGCGCTCGCCGACTACCGGGCGTCGTTCGCCCAGCCGGCGCGCCAGCACGCGGCCTGCGAAGACTACCGGGCCGGGGCGACGGTCGACATGGATCACGACACTGCCGACCGCGAGGCGGGCCGCAGGATCGCCTGCCCGCTGCTGACCCTCTACGGCAATGGGGGCCTGGCGCAAAAGACCGCGACGCCGGTCGAGACCTGGTCGCGCTGGGCGCACGACGTGCGCGGTGAGGGCGTCGATGCCGGCCATTTCCTTCCTGAGGAGGCCCCGGCGGCAACGCTCGCCGCGCTGCTGCCGTTCTTCCTGGAAGAGGCGTGATCGCCGTCGTTTGAGGCGGCAGCAGTTCCTGGGAGAGGCGAGGGGCGACGGCTTCCCGCCTCAGACCGCGGTGCCGCCGATGGTCATCTTGTTGATGCGCAGGGTCGGCTGGCCGACGCCGACCGGCACGCCCTGGCCCTGCTTGCCGCAGGTACCGATGCCGGGATCGAGCGCCAGGTCGTTGCCGACGGCCTCGACCCGCGTCAGCGCGTCCGGCCCGTTGCCGATCAGCATGGCGCCCTTGATCGGCGCGCCGATGCGTCCGTTTTCGATGCGGTAGGCCTCGGTACAGGAGAAGACGAACTTGCCGCTGGTGATGTCGACCTGGCCGCCGCCGAAGGAGACCGCAAAGATGCCGTCCTTGACGCCTTCCAGGATCTCGCCCGGATCGCGGTCGCCGGCCAGCATCACCGTGTTGGTCATGCGCGGCATCGGAATATGGGCGAAGGACTGGCGCCGGCCGTTGCCGGTCGGGGCGACGCCCATCAGCCGGGCGTTCTGGCGGTCCTGCATGTAGCCGGTGAGAATGCCGTCCTCGATCAGCACGGTGCGCCCGGTCGGCGTGCCCTCGTCGTCGACGGTGAGCGAGCCGCGCCGCCCGCCGATGGTGCCGTCGTCGACGATGGTGACGCCCTTCGAGGCGACGCGCTGGCCCATCAGGCCGGCAAAGGCGGAGGTCTTCTTGCGGTTGAAGTCGCCCTCCAGCCCATGGCCGACCGCCTCGTGCAGCAGGATGCCGGGCCAGCCGGGGCCCAGCACCACGTCGAAGCTGCCGGCGGGGGCGGGCACCGCCTCCAGATTGACCAGCGCCTGGCGCAGCGCCTCGTCGACCGCGTGCTTCCAGCTCTCCTCGGTCAGGAAGGCCTCGACCATGTCGCGCCCGCCGAAGCCGTGCGAGCCGCTTTCCTGCCGGCTGCCGTCGCCGGCGACCACCGAGACGCCGAAGCGCACCAAGGGGCGCACGTCGCGCACCCGGTGCCCGTCGGCGCGCAGGATCTCCACCACCTGCCAGGAACTGGCGAGCGACACGCTGACCTGCCGCACCTTCGGATCGCGGGCCCGCGCGTAGGCGTCGATCCGCTGCAGCAGCGCGACCTTGTCGGCGAAGACCGGCGAGGCGATGGGGTTGCCGTCGCCGTAAAGCCGCGCGTTGGTGCGCGGCGGGGCCTCCGCATAGGTGCCCGAATGGCCGGAGGCGACGGCCGCGACCGCATCGGCGGCCCGCTCCAGCGCGGCGAGCGAGACCTCGCCGGAATGGGCGTAGCCGGCGGCCTCGCCGGCAACCGCGCGCAGGCCGAAGCCGCGGCTGGTGTCGTAATTGGCGCTCCTGAGCCGGCCGTTGTCGAAGACGAGGCTCTCCGACTGCCGGTATTCGAGAAAGAGCTCGCCGTCGTCGGCGCCCTTGAGAGCGCGGGCGAGCACGCTGCGCGCCTGCTCCTCGCTCAGGCCGGCACCGGCAATCAGGTCGGTCGTGGCATCGCTCATCGGTCGGGTCCTGCGAAAGAGGTCATCTGGAACGGAAACTAGGGGGTCGGACCGCGCTTGCACAGCCCCGCCGGAGACAGCGGGACGAAAACAGCCGGGAGTTGAGCGCGGAGGGGAGGTTGCGAGTCTCTCTAGAGAGGCGGCCGAGATGGAGGCGCCAGCTACCCCTCAAGGCTGTCACGCCTGCGCAGGCAGGCGTCCAGTATCCGCCGAGGCGTATGGTGCCGCGACGGCGGCAGCCTCCGGTCATGCGGCGGCACAATACGGCTGGAACCGGACCGCCCGTGGTTACTGGCCCCCGGTCTCCGGCTTCGCCGGAACCGGGGTGACAGGCAGAGAGTGCGGCTCGGGCAATATGCCTTCACTGCCGCCATGCGAAAGATCGTCGTGATCTTCAGTGCGTGAAGGAAAGACAAACCCAGCGATCTGTGTTGACGACCCGGCCGCCGAAATCCGCGTCTCCGGCTTCAACCCGCCGGAAAAACCGAGAAGCCGCTTACGGCAGGGCGGCGAAGCCTTCGGAGAAGCCGTTCAGCGAGATCGGAATGCCGATGCCTTCTTCCGGCGTCTGGAAGATGACGAAGGTGGCGGCATCGCCCTTCTGCATCTTCTCGATCAGGTCGTCCTGCATGACCACCTCGACGATGCAGCCGTTCGGCAGGCAGCGCACGAAGCCGGCGCGCCCGACATCGGCGTCGTCGACGCGCAGGCCGAGACCCATCGGCAGCAGCACGCCGAGCGGCGCCAGCACGCGCAGCAGGCGCGACTGCTTGTCGGCGGTCTTCAGCACGATGACCGACAGGCCGACATTCTCGCGGTCGTCGGCGGTGACGTTCTGGATCAGCGCGCATTGCTCTTCCTGCGCGCCGGCCGGCGTGTCGCAGCGCATCTGCCAGTCGCCGTGCACGGAGCGGACCGCGCCCTGGGCATGGGCCAGCGGAACGGCCGCGACATTGGCCAGAACGGTGGCCACAAGGGCGAGAACGGCCGCGAGGCGGAACGTGGTCGGCTTGGTCAAAACAGGCACGGGCGAGACTCCGTAGGTTCGCAGCGGTACAATTCCCTTGGCCGGTTTCCCGGTCTTCGTGTGGTGCGCCGCGCGCCGTTTCCGGTGCACGGCACGCCGTGTCGCCTGCCCGTCCTGCACCCCGCCCTGCGGGTCGCGGCCAGCGGCGCGGTGCGGCAGGAAGGAGCGGCAAAGGGTCCCCGGGACGGGCGGGATCGTCGTCTGATTCGCGCGAAACCGCGCGCATTCCGCTTTGTCGGTCCTCGAAAGGTCGATTTCAAGGCGAAACCGCCCGAAACGTACCCTTTCCCCGAACGCAAGGCGCGGCGAGGGGTGTCCGTGCCGGCCATGGCGAAAGGAAGGCGAGGATTCGGCCGGAATTTGGGCATTCCCGAAACTACTGGATTGCGCAATGCGGCCGCTTATGGTTTTTCAGGCCGACTTTGACATCGGTCAAACTGCGGTCAAGTAATCCTTGCGGCGTTTTGACACCCCTTTCTGTCATCTCGACATGCGATAAGCTAAGGGGTATCGGGCGTGGCGCGGGGTGACCCGGCGACGGGCTTGGCGTTGCGCCTGGGCGGCGCGGCGCCTGCAAGAGACGATTGGCGCAGCGCCAGCGAAAGCCAGCGATGGCGGCGCAGCGCCTGCAAGAGACAGTAGTGGGATTTCGCCTGGCACAGCTGGCCGGCGGGGTCAGGAAGGGAGCACGGACGTGACAGGACTGGTCAAGCGTCTGACGAAGTTTGCAGCGGCGGCGCTCGCCCCGCTCGCCTTTGCCGGTGCGGCGGCCGCCGCCCAGCCGACGCCGTGGCAGCTGGGTTTCCAGCCGGCCGCGACGGAAGTGATGGAAGACATCACCTGGTTCACCGATTTCACGCTGGTGATCATCACGATCATCACGCTGTTCGTTCTGGCCCTCTTGGTGTGGTGCATCATGCGCTTCAACGCCAAGGCCAACCCGACGCCGTCGCGGACCTCCCACAACACCCTCATCGAGGTGGTGTGGACGCTGGTCCCGATCCTCGTCCTGGTGATGATCGCGATCCCCTCGTTCCGTCTGCTCTACAAGCAGGTTGAGATCCCGGCATACGACATGACCATCAAGGTGACCGGCTACCAGTGGTACTGGGGCTACGAGTACACCGACGAGGCCCTGTCCGAGATTTCCTTCGAGTCGATCATGCTGCGCGAGGACGCCGAGCGCGCCGAGCGCGCCGCCGAGTTCGGCCGTCCGATCGAGGAATATCCCCGCCTGCTGGCCGTCGACAACGAGGTCATCGTGCCGGTCGGCAAGACCGTGCGCCTGCAGGTCACCGCTGCCGACGTGATGCACTCCTTCGCCATGCCGGCCTTCGGCGTGAAGATGGACGCGATCCCCGGCCGCCTGAACGAGACCTGGTTCAACGCCAAGCAGACCGGCATCTTCTACGGCCAGTGCTCCGAGCTCTGCGGCAAGGACCACGCCTTCATGCCGATCGCCATCCGGGTGGTCGAGGAAGAGCAGTTCCAGGCCTGGGCCGAAGCCGCCAAGGACGACGTCGAAGAGGCCACCCGTCAGCTGATGGCCTCCATCGCCAAGCCGGCCGGCACCGCCGCCGCTCCGGCCGCCGGCTCGCTGGACGTCGCCGCACGCTGATCGACTTCACGGCGTGCGAGGCCTCGCCCCGCACGCCGGCAGGTCCGGGCCGGGAAAGGTTCGCACGAGCTTGTCCCCGGCCTGACGGGCCGATGTAAAATTCTCTAACGAGGGAGCTTGGAAGATGGCCACTGCAGCGCATGCGCACGGCGATCAGGACCGTCCTACGGGATGGACGCGCTGGGTCTATTCGACCAACCACAAGGACATCGGTGTCCTCTATCTGATCTTCGCGATCATCGCGGGCATCATCGGAGGCGCGCTCAGCGTCGGCATTCGCCTGGAGCTGCAAGAGCCGGGCATGCAGTATTTCACCGATCCGCACACGTTCAACGTGTTCACCACGTCGCACGGCCTGATCATGATCTTCTTCATGGTCATGCCGGCGCTGATCGGCGGCTTCGCCAACTTCTTCGTGCCGATCATGATCGGCGCGCCGGACATGGCGTTCCCGCGGATGAACAACATCTCGTTCTGGCTGCTGCCGCCGGCATTCCTGCTGCTGCTGCTGTCGCTGTTCGTGGAAGGCCCTCCGGGCGCCAACGGCGTCGGCGGCGGCTGGACGATCTATCCGCCGCTGTCGACCTCCGGCCAGCCCGGACCGGCGATGGATCTGGCGATCCTGGCCCTGCACGTGGCCGGCGCCTCCTCGATCCTCGGCGCGATCAACTTCATCACCACCATCTTCAACATGCGCGCCCCGGGCATGACGCTGCACAAGATGCCGCTCTTCGCCTGGTCGGTGCTTGTGACCGCCTTCCTGCTGGTGCTGTCGCTGCCGGTGCTGGCCGGCGCCATCACCATGCTGCTGACGGACCGCAACTTCGGCACGACCTTCTTCGATCCGGCCGGCGGCGGTGACCCGATCCTGTTCCAGCACCTGTTCTGGTTCTTCGGTCACCCGGAGGTGTACATTCTGATCCTGCCGGCCTTCGGCATCGTCAGCCACATCATCTCCACCTTCGCCCGCAAGCCGATCTTCGGTTATCTCGGCATGGCCTACGCCATGGTCGCCATCGGCGTCGTCGGCTTCATCGTGTGGGCGCACCACATGTACACCGTCGGCCTCGACGTCGACACGCAGGCCTACTTCGTCGCGGCGACCATGGTCATCGCGGTGCCGACCGGCGTGAAGATCTTCTCGTGGATCGCCACCATGTGGCAGGGCTCGATCTCCTTCCGCACCCCGATGCTGTGGGCGGTCGGGTTCATCTTCCTGTTCACCGTCGGCGGCGTGACAGGCGTGCAGCTGGCCAATGCCGGCCTCGACCGGGCGATGCACGACACCTACTACGTGGTGGCGCACTTCCACTACGTGCTGTCGCTGGGTGCCGTGTTCGGCATCTTCGGTGCCTGGTACTACTGGTTCCCGAAGATGTTCGGCTACATGTACAACGAGACCATCGGCAAGGCCCATTTCTGGATCACCTTCGTCGGCGTGAACCTCGTGTTCTTCCCGCAGCACTTCCTGGGCATGGCCGGCATGCCGCGCCGCTATGTCGACTATCCGGACGCGATGGCCGGCTGGAACGCGGTGTCGTCCTACGGCTCCTACATCTCGGCCTTCGCGGTGCTGGTGTTCCTGTTCGGCATCTTCGAGGCTTTCGCCAAGAAGCGCCTGGCCGGCGACAACCCGTGGGGCGAGGGCGCGACGACGCTGGAGTGGACCCTGTCCTCGCCGCCGCCGTACCACCAGTTCGAGACCCTGCCGCGGATCAAGTGATCCAGGCGTGACACGGACAGGCCGCGCCGGCACTCCCGGCGCGGTCCCCCGGCAGGCGCCCTTCGGGGCGCCGCGCCATTGAGGTTCCCGCCCGCCTGCCGCATCGGCACGGGCAAGAACGAGACCGCCCGACGAGGGCGGGACGCACGAGAGAGACCTGCCCCGAGGGCGGGACGCACGAGAGAGACCTGCCCCGAGGGCGGGACGCACGAGAGAGACCTGCCCCGAGGGCGGGACGCACGAGAGAGACCGGAAGACACATGTCGCTCGCAGACTACCAGGACCGCAGGCTGGACGCCGCCGCCCATGGCGGGCAGGGCGATGTCGGCGACTACCTGGCGCTGCTCAAGCCGCGGGTGATGTCGCTCGTCATCTTCACGGCGCTGGTCGGCCTCCTGATCGCTCCCGGCGGCATCCATCCGGTGCTCGGCGCGGTGGCGATCCTGTGTATCGCGGTCGGTGCCGGCGCCTCGGGCGCGCTGAACATGTGGTACGACGCCGACATCGACGCGATCATGTCGCGCACCGCGCGCCGCCCGATCCCGGCCGGCAAGGTCACCCCCGAGGAGGCGCTGGCCTTCGGCCTGACGCTCTCGGCCTTCTCGGTCCTGGTGCTCGGCCTTGCGGTCAACTGGCTGTCCGCCGGCCTGCTGGCCTTCACCATCTTCTTCTATGCCGTCGTCTACACGATGTGGCTGAAGCGCTCGACGCCGCAGAACATCGTCATCGGCGGCGCCGCCGGTGCCTTCCCCCCGATGATCGGCTGGGCCGCGGTGACCGGCACCGTGACGGTGGAAAGCATCGTCCTGTTCCTGATCATCTTCATGTGGACCCCGCCGCATTTCTGGGCGCTGTCGCTATTCAAGCGCGGCGACTACGAGGCCGCCCGCGTGCCGATGCTGCCCGTCGTCGCCGGCGAGGACGCGACCCGCACGCAGATCCTCGTCTATTCGGTGCTGCTGGCCCCCATCGGCGTCGCCCCGGCGCTGCTCGGCTTCGCCTCCATGGCCTATGGCGCGGCCGCGGCCGTGCTCGGCGCGGTCTTCGTCTGGTACGCGCTTCGCGTCTACGCGCGGCGCGAGGGCGATGCGGCGCGCAAGGCGGCGGTGCGGCTCTTCGCCTTCTCGCTCGTCTACCTGTTCCTGGTCTTCGCGCTGCTGCTGGCCGACAGCATCGCCGCGCGCCTGATCGCCGGAGGCTGGCTGTGAGCAACGACGACGGCATCCGCCAGACGGAAGAGCAGAAGAAGCGTCAGCGCAAGCGCTCGCTCGCCATTGGCCTGGCTATTGCCGGGCTGGTGCTGCTGTTCTACGTGATCACGCTGGTCAAGATGGGACCGGGCGTGCTGAACCGCCCCCTGTAACGGACCCTGCGAGAGGAAGGCATCGCATGACGCGACAGACCGATACCCCCGACCAGGCATCCGCGACGCCGCGCGATGCGACCGCCCCCGACCGCGAGGCGGTGCTGGCCCGCAAGAACCGCCGCATCGCCGTCGCCGTGCTCGGCGGCGTGATGACGATGGTCGGTGCGGCCTACGCCGCCGTGCCGCTCTACGAGCTGTTCTGCCAGGTCACCGGCTATGGCGGCACCACCCAGCGCGCCGACGCGCCGACCGGCACGATCATCGACCGCACGGTCACCGTGCGGTTCGACGGCAACGTCAACTCCAACCTGCCGTGGACCTTCGGTCCGAAGGAGCGGGCGATCACCCTGCGCATGGGCGAGAGCCGCCAGACCGCCTATACGGCGCACAACAACGGCGGCGATTCCAACGTCGGCACCTCGGTGTTCAACGTCACGCCGTTCGAGGCCGGCGCCTATTTCAACAAGCTCGAGTGCTTCTGCTTCACCGAGCAGCCGCTTGCAGCAGGCGAATCCGTCGAGATGCCGGTGGTCTTCTTCATCGACCCGGCGATGGACGAGGACCCGAACCTGAAGCATATCAAGGAGATCACCCTCTCCTACACGTTCTTCCCTGCAAAGGGACCTGAAACGCCGGTGGCCGCGGCTCCTGCCGTTACGCCGGATCCAAGCAACCGCATGTGAGTGCGCAGTCCCGCCTGCCGGCGGCATGACTTCAATCGGGGGAGTGTACCCATGGCGCATGCCAAGAACCACGACTACCACATCGTAGATCCGAGCCCGTGGCCGTTCCTCGGCGGCGTCGGCGCCTTCATCATGGCGCTCGGCGCGGTCGGCCTGTTCCGCTACACCCAGGGCAACGAGTTCCTGCTGTTCGGCTTCGACCTCGCAGGCTGGGGCATCTTCGCCGTCGGCACGCTGCTCGTGCTCTACGTGATGTTCGGCTGGTGGCGCGACACCGTTCGCGAATCCATCGCCGGCGATCACACCCCGGTGGTGCAGCTGCACCTGCGCTACGGCATGCTGCTGTTCATCGCCTCCGAGGTGATGTTCTTCGTGGCCTGGTTCTGGGCCTTCTTCGACGCTTCGCTGTTCACCAACGAGGCGGCCCAGTACGCCCGTGTCGAGGCGACCGGCGGCGTGTGGCCGCCGGTGGGCATCGAGACCTTCGATCCCTGGCACCTGCCGCTGCTCAACACCTTGATCCTGCTGACCTCGGGAACCACGGTCACCTGGGCGCACCATGCCCTCCTCCACAACGACCGCGAGGGCCTGAAGTGGGGCCTGACGCTGACGGTGCTGCTCGGCGTGCTGTTCTCCATCGTCCAGGCCTACGAGTACAGCCATGCGGCCTTCGGCTTCTCCGGCTCGATCTATGGCGCGACCTTCTACATGGCGACCGGCTTCCACGGCTTCCATGTCATCGTCGGCACCATCTTCCTGGTGGTCTGCCTGATCCGCGCCAGCATGGGCCAGTTCACCCCGCAGAAGCATTTCGGCTTCGAGGCGGCGGCCTGGTACTGGCACTTCGTCGACGTGGTGTGGCTGTTCCTGTTCGTCTCGATCTATGTCTGGGCGGCCGGTCCGGGCCACTGACGCCAAGGCACGTCCCATGCGTTTCCGTCTGCTGAAGACGGCACTCATCCTGTCCGCGGCGGCGCCTGTCGCCGCGGACTTTGCTTTTGGGCTGGCCCCCGACGCGCCAGCGGCGCAGGGCCGGACGGCGTCGGTCGGCACGGTTCTGGTCGAGAAGGCGGAACGCCGGCTGCAGCTGCTGGATGCGGACGGCGCGGTGCTGAAGAGCTACACGATCTCGCTCGGCGGCGACCCGCTCGGCCATAAGCAGCGCGAGGGCGACGGCCGCACTCCGGAAGGACGCTACACGATCGACTGGCGCAACCCGCAAAGCGCCTATCACCTGTCGCTGCACATCTCCTATCCGGACGAGGCCGACATGCGCCGCGCCGCGGAGCGCGGCGAGGATCCGGGCGGGATGATCATGATCCACGGCATGCGCAACGGGCTGGGCTGGCTCGGCTCCCTGCATCAATATGCCGACTGGACCGACGGCTGCATTGCCGTCACCAATGCGGAAATGGAAGAGATCTGGCGGCTCGTCCCCGACGGCACGCCGATCGAGATCCGTCCCTGACCGGGCCCTCGGTCCGGTAGCCTAGAGCATGTCCATTTTTCGCCGAGTGACGGACATGCTCTATCTTGTTGTTTTTACGCAATTCCGGACGGAAAACCGGTTCCCACTTTTCCTGGAATTGCTCTAGCGCCGGGAGCGCGATGCACATGAGTGAACCGACTGTCGACCGCGCGCATTATCCGCCGCAGGACGCGCTGCGCACCGGCCTTGCCGGACGCTGCCCGCGCTGCGGCCAGGGCCGCCTGTTCAAGGGCTACCTGGCAACGCGCCCGTCCTGCTCCAATTGCGGCCTCAGCTTCGACTTCGCCGACAGCGGCGACGGGCCGGCGGTGTTCATCATCATGTTCGTCGGCTTCGTCGTGGTCGGCCTGGCGCTGGCCGTCGAGGTGTCGCTGCGCCCGCCGATCTGGCTGCACATGATGCTGTGGCTGCCGCTCACCCTCATTCTCGGCCTGGGGTTGCTGCGCCCGCTCAAGGGTCTGATGATCGCCCAGCAATACAAGCATAGCGCGCAGGAGGGGCGGGTTGACGAGTAACGCACCCCCCGCGCCGGCGCCTGCCGCCAAGCGCCGCCTGCTGCTGCCGGGCCTTGTCGCCTTCGTCGTGTTCTGCGCGCTGATGGCGCTCGGCACCTGGCAGGTCATGCGCCTGCAATGGAAGCTCGCGCTCATCGAGCGGGTCGAGGAGCGCATCGACCTTGCCCCCGTGGAGGCGCCCGGTCCGGACGCGTGGGCCGGGATCGACGAGGACGCCTGGGACTACCGGCCCGTGCGCCTGAGGGGGCGGTTCCTCGAAGGCGAGGTCTATTATTATCTGGCGCTCACCGAGCCGCGCGGGACCTTCGGCGGACCGGGCTATCTGGTCTATGCACCGTTCCGCACCGATGCCGGGGTGGTGGTGATGGTCAATCGCGGCTTCGTGCCGGAGGCGCGGCGCCTGCCCGAGACCCGGCCGGGCAGCGAGCCGCCGGGAAGCGAGGCGGGAGCCGAGACGGCGGGCGAGGTGGAGATCGCCGGCCTGTGGCGGCGCGACGAGCGCGGCAACATGTTCACGCTGGACGCCGATCCGAAGACACAGGTCTGGTTCGTGCGCGAGGCGCCGAAAATGGCCGCCTCGCTCGGGATCGACGATGCGCCGGTCGCGCCGTTCAGCGTCGACCTCAGGGCCGAGGCGACGCCGCCCGGCGGGTTGCCGCAGGCGGGCGAGACGATCGTCTCCTTCCGCAACAACCACCTGCAATACGCGGTCACCTGGTACGGGCTCGGCCTGGTGCTGATCGGCGTGTTCATCGCCTTCGCCCGCAGCGAGACGCGCCGCCCGCCCGAAGAGTAGGCGCGCGCGAAGTCGGCGGACACCCTCGGCAGGCGCGAGGCGGGCGGCACTCGTTCCACCCTCCGCTGTCACGCCTGCGCAGGCAGGCGTCCAGTATCCGCCGGGGCGGATGGTGGCGCGAAGCTAGCCGCCACCGGCGTTCCGGCGGCAGCGCTGGGGCCGCACTCGAACCGTTCGGGGTTACTGGTTCCCGGTCTTCGGCTGCGCCGAAACCGGGACGACAACCTGCATGTGCGGCTTCGGGCGAGATACTGTCACTGCCGTCCTGCGAAAGATCGTCGTCATCCTCAACGCAAGGCTCCGAGACCAAAGCCAACAACAGAGTTGATGACCTCGGTGGGGATGTGAGGCCGTGCCTCTCTCTCAGGACGCCATCCCGGGCAAGGCGAAGCCGCGACCCGGGAACCATTGGCAACCCCGGCAGATGTGAAGCAGGCAAGCCCGGCCGGAGCGCGAGGGCCCCGGCCGAAAGGTTTTGATCAGAGCGCGGCGAGGATGCCGGCGGCGCCCGAGACCTCGGCCTTGCCCGGCGTTTCCTCGATATTGAGGGCCGTGACCTTGCCGTCCTTGACGATCATCGCATAGCGCTTGGAGCGGATGCCGAGGCCCGCGCCCGAAGCGTCGAGCTCCAGGCCGATCGCCTTGGCGAAGTCGGCGCTGCCGTCGGCGAGGAAGGTGATCTTGTCCGAGGCGCCGGTGGCCTTGGCCCAGGCGTTCATCACGAACACGTCGTTGACCGACACCACCGCGATCTCGTCGACGCCCTTGGACAGGATCGTGTCCGCATGCTCGACGAAGCCCGGCAGGTGGTTGTTGTGGCAGGTCGGCGTGAAGGCGCCGGGAACCGCGAAGAGCACCACGGTGCGGCCAGCAAAGAGATCGGAACTGCTGCGCTCGGCCGGGCCGTCGGCGGTCATGATCTTGAACTTCGTCTCGGGCAGGGTGTCGCCAACCTTGATCGTCATGTTCGGAAGTCTCCTCAAGAGGGTGATCGGAAAGCTGTCGCGATGCGGCGGCGCGCCGCACCGGGTCCGCCTCAGACATAGGATGTTCCGGTGCGCCCGTCGAGCCGCTCGCCGAGGGTTTTCAGTTGCCGGCAGGCGGCAGCGCGGTGCGGTGCTCCACGGCCGCCGCGCCTTCCACCAGCGTCAGCGCGAGCGGGCGGGTGCCGTCGGCGCTGCTGGCAAGCCCGCGCGCCGGCAGCGCGAAGCGCGCGGTGGTGCCGTCCCGCTCCATGAGGGTCGGCACGCCGTTGTAGGAGCCCTCCGCCCCTTCGACGAACAGGTCGACGGGAGCGGTGGGCGAGGCGAGCTCGGCGGTGATGAAGAGGGTCTCCTCGGGCTCCTTGCCGTCGGCCGGGGCGAGGTCCGTCCGCTCGATGGCGGCGATGCGCGGCGGCGCCTCGCCCTGCGGCTGCGGCAGGGCGGCCCTTGCGGCGGAAATCGCCTGGCGGGCGGCAAAGTCGGGCCCGCCTTCGGCCAGCGGCAGCTCCAGCTGCGCCTCGCCCGGCATGCAGATCTCCCGGCAGATGCCGAAGCTCACATGCGCGCGCAGCACGGGCGCGGCCTCGCCCGGCGCGGGCGCCAGGTCGATCGGCAGCACGATGCGGTCGCGATAGACGATGGAGGTGGAATAGGGGTCGGAATAGCGCTCGGGCACGGGAAAGCGCAGGCGCGCCGAGGTAAGCCCGGAAGAGGCGCCGAAATCGGCGGCGGTCGGAATGCCGGCCTCGCCCGGGAAGCGCCAATAGGTGTGCCAGCCGTCCTCCAGGCGGATCTCCAGCGCCGCATCCCCGGCGAACGACGCCTCGCCGGGGGCGGTGAAGTCGGGGCCGGTGGAGACGAGCCGCACGCTGGCCGCGCCGACGGTCGTCCACGGGCTCTCGCCGGCATGGGCGGGGCCGGCCGTCAGCGCCAGCGCGGCAAGAAGCGCGAGCGCGCGGGGCCTTGCGAAAAAGCGGCTTGCGGAAAAGGGACTGTGCTGCATGGCAATCCGGGCGAACGGCTCCATCTGTCGGTCAAGCGGCTGGCAGTGTTGGCGCAAATCGGCTTGCGGGTCCACAGGCGAAGCGCCACATCTGCGTGATCGGGAGCGAGGCGCGGTTAACATGCCGCAGGGCCCGGCGTAAGATGGGACCCGGTCGGCGGGCCGCTTCGCGGCGGCGGAGAGGCGAAACGGACTGGACGCAGAACAGGAACGACAGGCCATGAAAAGCGACGATCTCGGTCGGACGTCCCTTGCAGGGCAGCTGCTGATCGCCATGCCGCAGATGGCGGACGAGCGGTTCGCACATTCCGTGATCTATCTGTGCGCCCATTCCGCGGAAGGGGCGATGGGCATCATCGTCAACCAGCGGGCGCCGAGCCTGAGCTTTCCCGAGCTGCTGCGCCAGCTCGACATCATCCCCGACGACGAGAGCATCCGCCTGCCGGCGCCGGCGGACCGCATGCAGGTGCATCGCGGCGGGCCGGTGGAGAGCGGGCGCGGCTTCGTGCTGCATTCGCACGACTTCGTCATCGCCAACTCGACCATGCCGGTGCAGGACGGCATCTGCCTGACGGCGACGCTCGACATCCTGCGCGCAATCGCCGAAGGACGCGGCCCGAGCCAGGCGATGCTGGCACTGGGATATGCCGGCTGGGGCGCCGGCCAGCTGGAGGCCGAGATCCAGGAAAACGGCTGGATCACCGGCCCGGCCGACGAGGCGATCGTCTTCGACGCCGCGCTCGACAGCAAGTGGGACCGGGCGCTCGCCAAGATCGGCATCGCGCCTGGGATGCTGTCCAGCGAAGCCGGCCACGCCTGAGCGAAGCAAACACCGCTCCGGGTCTCGCACGCCACGCCATCCGGCGCGCCGGCAGCGGGTTCGCGGGCACCGGGTCCTGCTACCCGGCAGGCGCAGACCTGCCGGCAAACCATCCGGCTTGCCCGGACCGGAGCCGAGAGATAGGGTGCGCCTGAGAAACGGGTCGAGCACGACCGGCAGTGCCCATGGGCGCCCGGCCGGACGCGGCGGGGCTGCCGGGGCAGGCAGGCCGCCGGACTTTGCAAGGCACACCGGACCGCAGACCGGATGCGACCGAAGCCGGGACGCCAGAGACGGGGACCTGCCCCGCCGGGGCGGATCGGCGCGGCGGAAGCATCCGACCCCGGTTCGCACGAGAGACTTTCTGGAGGATATCGCCGCCGTGAAATATGTCAGTACCAGGGGCGAGGCGCCGGTTCTCGGGTTCTCCGACGTTCTTCTGACCGGACTTGCCGCGGATGGCGGTCTCTACGTTCCCCAGATCTGGCCGAAACTGTCGCGCGAGACCATCGCCGGCTTTGCCGGACGTCCCTACGCGGAAGTCGCCCAGGCCGTGATCGAGCCCTTCGTCGGCGACGACATCTCCCGCGAGGATCTTGCCGCGATGATCCGCGAGGCCTATGCGGGCTTTCGCCATCCGGCGGTGACACCCCTGGTGCAGGTCGCGCCGAACCGCTTCGTGCTGGAGCTGTTCCACGGCCCGACGCTCGCCTTCAAGGACGTGGCGATGCAGCTGCTCGGCCGGCTGATGGACCATGTGCTGACCGCCCGCGGCCAGCGCGCCACCATCGTCGGCGCCACCTCGGGCGACACGGGCGGCGCGGCGATCGAGGCCTTCCGCGGCCGCGAGCGCACCGATATCTTCGTGCTGTTCCCGGACGGGCGCGTGTCCGACGTGCAGCGGCGGCAGATGACGACGCCCACGGAAGCGAATGTGCACTCGCTGGCGCTCGCCGGCACGTTCGACGACTGCCAGACGATCCTCAAGGGCATGTTCACCCATGCCGCGTTCCGCGACCGGGTGCAGCTGGCCGGCGTCAACTCGATCAACTGGGCGCGCATCGTCGCGCAGGTGGTCTATTACTTCGTGGCCGGCGCCGCCCTCGGCGCGCCGCACCGCCCGATTTCCTTCACCGTGCCGACCGGCAATTTCGGCGATATCCTCGCCGGCTACGTCGCCGCGAAGATGGGCCTGCCGGTCGAGCGGCTGGTGATCGCCACCAACGCCAACGACATCCTCGCGCGCACGCTGGAAAGCGGCGCCTACGAGACCCGCGGCGTGGTGCCGACGATCTCGCCCTCGATGGACATCCAGATCTCGTCCAACTTCGAGCGGCTGCTGTTCGAGGTGCACGGACGCGACGGCGCCGAAATCCGCTCGCTGATGGCGCGGCTTTCGCAGTCCGGGCGCTTCGAGCTGGCGGCCGGGCCGCTCAAGGCGATCCGCGAGGGCTTCGACGCCGGGCGCTGCAACGAGGCGGAGACGGCGGCGACCATCGAGCGGACCCTGCGCGAGACCGGCTACCTGCTCGACCCGCACACGGCCATCGGCCTGCATGTCGCCGAGCAGCAGCCGGCAGGCGACGCGCCGATGGTGGTGCTGGCGACGGCGCATCCGGCGAAGTTCCCCGATGCGGTAGAGGCGGCCTGCGGCGTGCGCCCGGCCCTGCCGCCGGAGCTGGAGCCGATGATGAGCGCTCCGGAACGCTTCACCAAGGTGGCGGCCGAACGCGGCGAGGTCGAACGTCACATCCTCGATACAGCCCGCGCCGCCACGATGGAGGTGTCCTGATGCAGGTGCGGGTGACGAGGCTGGCCAACGGCCTCAGGGTCGTGACCGACACCATGCCGCATCTGCGCACCGCCGCGCTCGGCGTGTGGGTGGGAGCGGGCTCCCGCTCCGAGACGCCGGACCAGAACGGCATCACCCACCTGCTCGAGCACATGGCCTTCAAGGGCACGGCGACCCGCACGGCGCGCGAGATCGCCGAGGAGATCGAGGCGGTCGGCGGCGAGCTGAACGCCTCCACCAGCGTCGAGCACACCAACTATTATGCCCGCGTCCTGGCCGAGGACGTGCCGCTGGCGGTCGAGCTGATCGCCGACATCCTGCAGAATTCCAGCTTCGATGCGGAGGAGCTGGCGCGCGAGAAGCACGTGATCCTGCAGGAGATCGGCGCCGCGCACGACACGCCCGACGACAAGGTGTTCGACCAGTTCCAGGAAACGGCCTGGGCGCAACAGGCGATCGGCCGGCCGATCCTGGGCACCCGCGAGACGGTGATGTCCTTCACGCCGGAGGACCTGCGCGCCTATCTCGCCGAGCATTACCGGGCCGAGAACATGGTGCTGGCGGCCGCCGGCGCGGTCGATCACGACGCGGTGGTCAAGCTCGCCGAGGAGCATCTGGGCGGCCTGTCGGGCAAGCCGAGCATCGAGCCGGTCGCCGCCCGCTACACCGGCGGCAGCACGCTGCTGGAGCGCGAGCTGATGGAGGTCCAGCTGGTGCTGGGCTTCGAGGGCGTGCCCTACCGTGCGCCCGACTATTACTCGGTGCAGGTGCTGGCCTCGGTGATGGGCGGGGGCATGTCCTCGCGCCTGTTCCAGGAGATCCGCGAGACGCGCGGCCTGTGCTACGCGATCTACTCGTTCCACTGGGCGTTCCAGGACACGGGCCTGTTCGGCGTCCATGCGGCGACCGGCGAGGAGGACATCGCCGAGCTCTTTCCCGTGCTGGTCGACGAGCTCGGCCGCGCCTCGCAGGAGATCGTGCAGGCCGACCTCGATCGGTCCAAGGCGCAGATCCGTGCCGGGCTGATGATGTCGCTGGAAAGCCCGGCCGCCCGCGCCGGCCAGATCGCCCGCCAGCTGATGATCCATGGCGAGGTGCTGTCGCCGGAGGAGATCCAGAGCCGCGTCGACGCGGTGACGCTGGAAACCGTGCGTGCCGCCGCGGCCAAGGTCTTCGCCGGGGCGCCGACGCTCTCCGTCGTCGGCCCGAAGGCGGCAAGCCTGCCGCTGCCGCTGCCGCTGGATGCGGATGCGGTGGCCGAGCGGCTGGGCACTGCGGCGCCGGCGCGCGCCGTCGGCGCCTGAGACCGCACGGAGGCGGCAATGTCCTTGTTCCGGGCCTTCTCCGGCTCCGAGCCGGTCCGGACCCTGATCGCGGGGGAGGGGGAGAACGCCCTGCTGCTGCGCCAGCCGCAGCCGCAGGACCACGGCGAGTGGGCGGCGCTGCGGGAGGAAAGCCGCGCCTTCCTGCAGCCATGGGAGCCGCTCTGGGCGGCGGACGAGCTGTCCCGCGCCTCCTATCGCCGGCGGCTGCGCCGCTATGCGCGCGAGATGCGCGAGGACCGGGCCTACCCGTTCTTCCTGTTCCGCCTCGCCGACGGGGTTCTGGTGGGCGGGGCAACGCTGTCCAACATCCGCCGCGGCGTCGCGCAGGCCGCCTCGCTCGGCTACTGGATGGGCGCGCCGCATGCCGGGCGCGGCCATATGGGCCGGGCGGTGCAGGCGCTGCTGGGCTTCGCCTTTTCGGAACTGTCGCTGCACCGGGTCGAGGCGGCCTGTCTGCCGTACAATGTCGCCTCGCAACGGCTCCTTGAAAAAGCCGGCTTTTGCCGCGAGGGCTACGCCCGCCGCTACCTGCGCATCGCCGGGGAGTGGCAGGACCATGTGCTGTTCGCCCGCCTGGCCAGCGATACTGCCGCGCCCGAGGGCCTTGCCACCATTTCCGCCGCGAGCGTCGCCGTCTGGCAGGCGCAGGTTCCGGCGGACCCCGGCGCCGGTGCCGGCGCCGGAGAGAAAGAAATCTTGTGAGATGGGTTTGATGCCGATAAGTCTCCGGCACCTCGTGATGCGCGACGTGAAACGGACGAACCGCTTGCCCCTTATCAGGCTCCTTGTGCTCGCGCTGGCGGCGTGGCTGATCGCTCAGGCTCCGGCTGCGGCCGTCGAGGCCGTAGAAGTCCGTTCCTCCACCGATGCGCTCGACCTGACCAGTGCCGTCGACCTCTATCCCAACGAGGGCGCCAGCCTGCAGGTCTCCACCGCACCCGGCGCCGACGGCATCGTCCGCCGCATCGAGGTGAACTCGCGCGACGACACCAACACCAGCTGGGCTGTCTTCGCCCTGTCCAATCCCGGCGACGAGCAGATCGACCGGCTGATTGTCGCCCCGTTCTTCCAGCTCGTCGGCTCGCGGCTGATCTGGCCGGACCTTGGCGCCTCGCGCATCGCCTCGATCACACCGAGCCAGGGCATCGCCCCCGAACGGCAGTCGAGCCAGGAGGCGGACGTCTTCCTGATCACGCTCGATCCCGGCGCGGTGGTCACCTACGTGGTGGAGATGCGCACGCCCGGCCTGCCGCAGCTGCGCCTGTGGGAGCCGGACGTCTACAAGGACACGGTCAACGCCTACACGCTGTATCGCGGCATCATTCTCGGCATTTCCGGCCTTCTGGCCCTGTTCCTGACCATCCTCTTCGTGGTCAAGGGCACGATCATGTTTCCGGCGACGGCGGTGCTGGCCTGGTCGGTGCTGGCCTATCTGACCATCGACTTCGGGTTCTGGAACAAGGTCCTGCAGATCACGCCGGGCGAGGAACAGCTCTACCGCGCCTGCGCCGAGGTGGCGCTGGCGGCGAGCCTGATCATCTTCCTCTACGCCTATCTCAACCTCAACCGCTGGCACATCCGCTACAGCCACCTGGCGCTCGGCACCTTGATCCTGGTGCTCGGCCTGCTCGGCATCGCGGTCTGGGACCCGTCCGTCGCCGCCGGCATCGCCCGCATCTCGCTCGGCATCATCGGCGTGCTGGGCTTCGCCGTGATCGCGGCGCTGGCGCTGCAGGGCTACGACCGGGCCATCATGCTGGTGCCGACCTGGGTGCTGCTGCTCTCCTGGCTGGTGGGCGCGGCGATGACCGTGACCGGATCGCTGGCCAACGACATCGTCCAGCCGGCGCTCGCCGGCGGGCTGGTGCTGATCGTGCTTCTGATCGGCTTCACGGTGATGCAGCACGCCTTCGCGGGCGGTGCCATCGCGCAAGGCCTGATCTCCGACGTGGAGCGGCGGGCGCTGGCGCTGACCGGCTCCGGCGACATCATCTGGGACTGGGATGTCGACCGCGACCGCATCTCCACCGGCAACGAGGTGGAGGACCTGCTCGGCCTCAAGCAGGGCCTGCTGGAAGGACCGGCGCGCGACTGGCTCGACGTATTGCACCCGCAGGACCGCGACACGTTCCGCTCGACGCTCGACGCGGTGATCGACCAGCGCCGCGGACGCATCTCGCAGGCCTTCCGCCTGCGCGCCGACGACGGCCATTTCCGCTGGTTCCGCCTGCGCGCGCGGCCCATCGTCGGCTCCGACGGCGAGGTGATCCGCTGCGTCGGCACGCTGCTCGACATCACCGAGCAGAAGGTGACAGAGGAGCGGCTGCTGCACGATGCGGTGCACGACAACCTGACCGGCCTGCCGAACCGCGAGCTGTTCATGGACCGGTTGCAGGCGGCCATCGCCCGCTCGCGCGCAGAAAAGCTCGGCCGGCCTTCCGTGCTGATTATCGATCTCGACCGCTTCAAGCAGGTCAACGATTCCATCGGCCTGTCGGCGGGCGACAGCATCCTGCTGACCATCGCCAGGCGCGTCTCGCGCCAGCTGAAGCCGCAGGATTCGCTCTCGCGCCTGTCCGGCGACACCTATGCGCTGCTGCTTCTCTCCGAACAGTCGGCCGACCGCATCGCCGCCTTTGCCGACGCGGTGCGCCGCGCGGTGCGCTCGCCCATCACCTTCGGCGAGCGGGAAGTGTTTCTGACCTCCTCCGTCGGCATCGCCATCTACGAGACCGAAGGGTCCTCGGCAGCCGAGCTGATGCGCGAGGCGGACATGGCGATGAACCATGCCAAGCGGCTCGGCGGCGACCGGGTGGAGGTGTTCCGCCCGACGCTGCAGACCGGCACGCGCAGCCGCGCCGAGCTGGAGGGCGACCTGCGCAAGGCGCTGAAGACCGACGGCATCACCGTGTTCTACCAGCCCATCGTGCGCCTGGTGGACCGCTCCATCGCCGGCTTCGAGGTTCTGGCCCGCTGGAACCACCCGACGCGCGGAGCGATCTCGCCGGCCGAGTTCATCCCCATCGCCGAGCAGTCGGGCATCATCAACGAGTTGGGCCTGTTCGTGCTCGACAAGGGTGCGCGCCAGCTCGCCGATTGGCAGCAGAGCTTCCGCCTGCCGGTGCCGCTGTTCGCCAGCGTCAATATTTCTTCGCTGCAGCTGCTGCGCCACGACCTGATCAACGACGTGAAGTCGGTGCTGTCGCGCTCCTCCATCGCCCCGGGAACGCTCAAGCTGGAGCTGACGGAATCGGTGGTGATGGCCAATCCGGAATATTCGGCGCGGATGCTGGAGCGGCTGCGCGCGCTCGGCGCCGGCCTGTCGCTGGACGATTTCGGCACCGGCTATTCCAGCCTCAGCTACCTGCAGCGCTTCCGCTTCGACACGATCAAGGTCGACCAGTCCTTCGTGCGTCCGAACGGCCGCAGCGCCCGCCCCGTCATCCTGCGCTCGATCATCGCGCTCGGCCACGACCTCGGCATGCAGGTGGTGGCGGAAGGGGCGGAGAGCGAATCGGATTCGCTGGAGCTGCACCAGCTCGGCTGCGAATACGCGCAAGGCTTCCTGTTCGGCCAGCCGATGGAAGCCGCGCAGGCGACGAAGCTCCTGCAGGCGGAAATGGACGCCCTGCGGTCGTAAAATACGCGGGAAACTCTACTCCGGCGGCCGTTTGGAGCCGTTTTCTGCGCTTCCGGTGCTCACGTACCTGAATGTACGCTCCGCTCCGGTTCTCGAAAACAACACCAAACGGCCGCCGGAGCGAGTTTCCGGCCCGGTTGCGTCAGGCTGCGGGGGAAAAGCCGCGCCTACCTTTTCTTGAACGGTGCCATGCCCTTGCGGGCGAGCTCGTCGGCGCGCTCGTTGTCGTCGTGCCCGGCATGGCCCCTGACCCAGTGCCAGGTGACGTCATGGCGGCCGCGCGCCGCATCCAGCGCCTGCCACAGCTCGGCATTCTTCACCGGCTTCTTGTCGGCCGTCCGCCAGGCGTTGCGCTTCCAGTTGAACATCCACTTGGTGATGCCGTCGCGCACATAGGTGCTGTCGGTGTGCAGCTCGACCTTGCACGGCCGCTTGAGCGCGTTCAGCGCCTCGATCGCCGCCGTCAGCTCCATGCGGTTGTTGGTGGTCTGGGCCTCGCCGCCGCACAATTCGCGCTCGTGCGCGCCGAAGCGCAGGATCGCGCCCCAGCCGCCCGGTCCCGGATTGCCCGAGCACGCCCCGTCCGTGTGGATGACGACGTGCGCCTGCTCTGCCGTCTCGCTCACGGGGCCAGCCCGTAGTCGGAGGCGGTGGCGACGCCCTGGTGGAAGCGCAGCTTGCGCAGGTATTCGCGCGGGTCCTTCGGGGTCACCAGCGCGCCCGGCGGCACCCGCAGCCAGTCGTGCAGGCGGGTCAGCAGGAAGCGCAGGGCCGAGCCGCGCGCCAGCAGCGGCAGGGCGGCGAATTCCGCATCGGTGAAGCCGCGCACCTGGCGATAGCCGTTGAGCAGCGCCCGCGCCTTGGTGACGTTGAACGAGAGGTCCGGCTCGAAGCACCAGGCGTTGAGGCAGATGGCGACGTCATAGGCGAAGGCATCGTTGCAGGCGAAATAGAAGTCGATCAGCCCGGACAGGCGCTCGCCGATGAAGAAGACGTTGTCGGGAAAAAGATCTGCATGGATGACGCCGGAGGGAAGGCCGCTCGGCCAGCGGCTCTCCAGATGGTCGAGCTCGGCGGTCAGCTCGGCTGCGAGGCCCGGGACGACCGTGTCGGCCTGGTCGAGCGAGGCACCCAGCAGCGGCCGCCAGCTGTCCACCGACAGGGTGTTGGGGCGCCGGCCGGTGAAGTCGGCGCCGGCGAGATGGAAGCGGGCGAGCGCCTCGCCGAGCGCGGCGCAATGCTCGCGCTTGGGCCGGCGCACCCACATTCCGTCGAGGAACGAGATGATGGCGGCCGGGCGGCCGGCGAGCTCGCCCAGCATCGCGCCGGAGCGCGCGGCGACCGGCTGCGGGCAGGAAATGCCGCGCGCCGCCAGATGGCGCATCAGCTCCAGGAAGAACGGCAGGTCGGCCGGGTTCACCCGCTTCTCGTAGAGCGTCAGGATGAAATAGCCGCTCGTCGTGTGCAGCAGGAAGTTCGAGTTCTCGACGCCTTCGGCGATGCCCTTGAGGGCCAGCGTGTCGCCGATATCGTAAAGGGCGACGAAGGCCGCAAGGTCCTCGTCCGAGACGTCAGTGTAGACAGCCATGGGGTCGGGTTCGTTTTCCGGGCGTGAGAAGGGGTCAGGGCGAGAGCGGATTGCGCGCGTCCACAAGGATGCGCCCGCCGATGGCGACGAAGCAGGCGCCGGCCACGCGCTCGATCCAGTGCTGCAGGCCGGCAAAGCGGCGCAGCACCGGCGCGGACGACATGAACAGGCTGACCAGCGTGTACCACAGCGCGGCCGAGGCGACGACGAGCGCCACCATGGCGACGAGTACCCAGGTCGGCGTCGCCGCGCCGACCGAGGTGGCGAAGACGCTGGCGAACAGCACGATGGCCTTCGGATTGGTCATGGTGACGAGGAAGCCGAAGACCAGCGGATTGCGGCGCGGGGCGCGGGCGGCGGCGTCGAGCTCCAGTTCCTGCGGGCGGGCGAGGAGCAGCCGGAGGCCGAGCCAGGCGAGATAGAGCCCGCCGGCAACGCGCAGCACGACGGCAAGCCACTGGTACTGCACCAGCAGGGCGGACAGGCCGACGAGCGAGAGCGTCGCGTAGACGCCAAGGCCGAGCGAGACGCCGGCGGTGGTCAGCAGCCCGGCGCGGGCGCCATGCGCCATCGAGGACCGCACGACGGCGATGAAGTCCGGCCCCGGCAGCATCAGGGCCGGCAGGAAGATCGCGAAGACCGCGACGAAGACGCCAAGCCACTCCATCCGTTGTCCCCCGCTTGCGTATGGACTACTCGGCCGCCTCGCGCAGGGCGCGCGGCAGGTTGAAGGAAATCGTCTCCTCGGCCGTGCGCACGCTGTCGACGGTGACCTCGTAGCGCTCGGCAAAGGCGGCGATGATCTCCTCCACCAGCACCTCGGGCGCGGAGGCGCCGGCGGTGATGCCGAGGCGCGTGAGCGGCGGAAGCGTGTCCCAGGGGATGTCCGCGGCGCGCTGGACGAGGAGCGCGACCGGGCAGCCGGCGCGCTCGGCGACCTCGCGCAGGCGCTGCGAGTTCGACGAGTTCGGCGCGCCGACGACGATCAGCGCCTCGACGTCCGGGGCCACCGCCTTGACCGCTTCCTGACGGTTGGTGGTGGCGTAGCAGATGTCGTCCTTGTGCGGGGCGACGATGTCGGGGAAGCGGGCGGTCAGCACCTCGACGATCTGGGCGGTGTCGTCCACCGACAGCGTGGTCTGGGTGATCCAGGCGAGCGGCCGGTCGCCGGCCGGCTCGAAGCGCCTTGCGTCCTCCGCCGTCTCGACGAGGCGCACGGCGCCCTCGGGGAGCTGGCCCATCGTGCCGATGACTTCCGGGTGGCCGGCATGGCCGATCAGCACGATCTCGCGGCCGCGGCGGAAGTGGATCTCCGCTTCCTTGTGGACCTTGGAGACCAGCGGGCAGGTGGCGTCGAGATAGAACATGTTGCGCGCGCGCGCGTCCTCGGGCACCGACTTCGGCACGCCGTGCGCGGAGAACACCACCGGCCGGTCGTGATCGCCGTCCGGGATCTCGTCCAGCTCTTCGACGAAGACGGCGCCCTTGGACTTCAGGCTCTCGACGACGAACTTGTTGTGCACGATCTCGTGACGCACGTAGACCGGCGCGCCGAAGCGCTCGAGCGCCAGCTCGACGATCTGGACGGCACGGTCGACACCGGCGCAAAAGCCCCGCGGGGCGCAAAGCAGCACCTTGAGCGGCGGACGGTTTCCGGCGGAAGGGTCTGAAGCCAAGAGGGCCTCCTTGCAGTCGGCGTCGGCGGGGAGCCGCGACGCACGGGCTTTGCTGGCAATAGAGGTACGGGGGCAGGGCGTGTCAAGGGTAGCCGGCCAAGTCGTGAGGCGGGAAAGCGCCGCGCGCCCGCAGCGGCTCGCCAAGTGCCGGTCCGCCTGATATAGACGTTGCCCTGAACGAGTATGCGTCCTTGAGCAGAATTGGGAAGATTGGCATGCAGCACGCCGACTGGATCCGTCGCACGGGCCCGCTCGCCTCGCTCGCGCTCGGCCTTGCCGTCGCGGCCTGCGGTACGGATATCGCCGGGGTCAGCAACGATGTGGCCAAGACGGTGATCTCCGGCAACGCCGCCGACAAGTCGGTGGTCGAGGACATCAATCCCGAAAACTTCCGACAGGACGTTCCCTGTCCGCCGCTGGGGGTGGAGCCGGATCGCTACCTGGTGATGTCCTACGAACGGGGCAAGCAGGACGACCCGCAGGCGCTGCGCTACCAGGCGAGTATCGAGAAGTGGGCGCGCAAGTGCCAGCGCGGCGCCGACGGCGGCGTGGTGATGACCGTCGGCGTCTCCGGGCGCGTGACGCCGGGTCCGGCCTGGCCGGGCGGCGAGATCCTGCTCCCGCTGCGCGTATCGGTCACCGATACGGACGCAGACAAGGCCAAGCCGCAGGTTCGCCAGCTTTCCGTGCCCGTGACGCTGGGCGCGGGCGCGCCGGCCGAGCAGTGGGCGCTGGTGGAGGATGTCGCTCTTCCCCAGGGCGGTTCGTCCAAGGTGCAGATTGCGCTGGACGAGACGGGAAAACGGCGGCAATAGGAAGGGCATGTTGACAGTGCGACAGGCGCTGTCGACAATGCGACACGAATAACAGGCGGCGTGGACGTTGTGCGCCGCCGGCAGGGACCTGAAGACGGACGTCTTCGCGATCCTGCTTCAAGGACTTGCGGGAGAGATCGGCATCCCGGATGCCGGCGCCGAAGGAGCAACCGCCCCGGAAACTCTCAGGCAAAAGGACCGCAGGTCGAGCAACGCTCTGGAAAGCAGTCCGGACCGCCCTTCGGGTCGGGGCCGGGCTCACCGAAGGAGTAACCGCCTCACATACGGGCGCCGGTCACGGACCGGAGGCCGGGCGGGAAATCTCTCAGGTCGTCAGGACAGAGGGGGTGCGTGGATACGAAACCGTGTTCGCGTCACCAGACCCTCTAGCGCCAGGACGACCACATGGCCGATCACGCCGACGGACCTCTGCTTTCGACGCCCCTGACGGACCTGCACCGCGAGCTCGGTGCGCGTCTCGTGCCGTTCGCCGGCTACGAGATGCCGGTCCAGTATCCCGCCGGCATCATCGCCGAGCACAGCCATACCCGCGAGAAGGCCGGTCTCTTCGACGTGTCGCATATGGGCCAGGCCTGGCTGATCGGCCCGGACCACGAGACGACGGCCCGCGCGCTCGAGGCGATGGTTCCTTCCGACGTCGCCGTGCTGAAGCCCGGCCGCCAGCGCTACACCGTGCTGTTGAACGCCGAGGGCGGCATCGTCGACGACCTGATGGTCTCGCGGCCGCAGGGCGCGGAGAACGACGGCCGGCTGTTCCTGGTCGTCAACGCCTCGCGCAAGGCGGTCGACTACGAACTGATCAAGGCGAACCTCCCCGACAACGTGAAGCTGGAGCCCGTCGAGGACCGCGCGCTGATCGCGCTGCAGGGCCCGATGGCGGCCGAGGTGATGGCCGCCCATGCGCCGGCCGCCGCGGACATGGCCTTCATGGGCGTCGCCGAGATGGAATTCGACGGCATCGCCGTCTACGTGTCGCGCTCCGGCTATACCGGCGAGGACGGCTACGAGATCTCAGTGCCGGCGGGCGCTGCCGAGCCGCTGGCCCGCGCCCTGCTCGCCGACGAGCGCGTCGCCCCCATCGGCCTCGGCGCCCGCGATTCGCTGCGCCTCGAAGCCGGGCTCTGCCTCTATGGCCACGACCTCGACGAGACCACCTCGCCGGTCGAGGGCGCGATCACCTTCGTGCTGCAGAAGCGCAGGAAGGACGAAGCCGATTTCCCGGGCGCCGCCCGCATCCTTTCCGAACTGGCGGAGGGACCCTCGCGCGTGCGCGTCGGCCTGACGCTCGCCGGCCGTGCCCCGGCCCGCGAGGGCGCGGAAATCCGGGCGGCCGACGGCAGCGTCATCGGCGTTCTCACCTCGGGCGGCTTCGCGCCGACGCTGGGTGCCCCCATCGCCATGGGCTATGTCGACCCGGCCCATGCGGGTGTCGGCACGCCGGTGAAGCTGGTGGTGCGCGGCCGCGAACTCGAGGCGAGCATCGCCGACATGCCGTTCGTTCCCCAGCGCTACCACCGCAAGCCGTCGGCCTGACGGCCTCTTAATCCCATCGTTCCAGACAACCTGAAGCGGCCTGAAGGCCTTCCGGAGGACAAGTGAAATGAGCACCCGCTACACCGAAGACCACGAGTGGATCACCGTCGAGGGCGACGTCGCCACAGTCGGCATCACCGACTATGCCCAGCAGCAGCTCGGCGACGTCGTGTTCGTCGAACTGCCCGAGGTCGGCCGCAAGGTCTCCAAGGGCGACGAGGCGGCGGTCGTGGAGAGCGTCAAGGCGGCGTCCGAGGTCTATGCCCCGCTCGACGGCGAGATCGTCGAGGCCAACGGCGTGCTGGCCGACGAGCCGGGCAAGGTGAACGAGGACCCGGAAGGCGCGGCCTGGTTCGTCAAGATCCGTCTCGCCGACATCTCGCAGATCGACAGCCTGATGGACGAGGCTGCCTACAAGGCCTTTGTCGAGGGAATCTGACCCGATGGCACGGCATCTCTACCGGGCCGATGTGAGCTGGCGGCGGCAGGGCGACTTCGCCGCCAACGCCTATAGCCGCGGCCATGACTGGTCCTTCGACGGCGGCATCACCGTGCCGGCCTCGGCCTCACCGAGCGTCGTGCCGCTGCCCAACTCCGTCGAGGCGGCCATCGACCCGGAAGAGGCCTTCGTGGCGGCGATCTCCAGCTGCCACATGCTGTGGTTCCTCGACCTTGCCCGCCGCGACGGGCTGGTGGTCGAGAGCTACCGCGACGCGGCCGAGGGTACCATGGAGCGGGTCGCGCCCGGCAAGATGGCCGTGACCCGCGTTACGCTGCGCCCGCAGATCGTGCTGGCCGGCGACACGCTGCCCGAGCCGGGCCGGATCGACGCCCTGCATCACCAGGCCCACGAGGCCTGCTTCATCGCCAATTCCGTGAAAAGCGAGATCGTGGTCGAGGCCTCCCCCGCCACGCTTGCCGACAACTCCCAAGGAGCGTGACATGCGCTATCTGCCGCTGTCCGATACCGATCGTGCCGACATGCTGGCGCGCGTCGGCATTTCGGACATCGACGAGATCTTCGTCGACATCCCGAAAAGCGCCCGCATCGACGGGCTGCTGGACCTGCCGCGCCGCCAGAGCGAGTTCGCCGTCGAGCGCGACCTGACGCGCATGGCCGGAAAGAACGTCGCCGCCTCCTCGGTGCCGTTCTTCGTCGGTGCCGGCGCCTACAAGCACCATGTGCCGGCCAGCGTCGACCACCTGATCCAGCGCTCCGAGTTCCTCACCTCCTACACGCCGTACCAGCCGGAGGTGACGCAGGGCACGCTGCAATATCTCTTCGAGTTCCAGACCCAGGTGGCCGCGCTCACCGGCATGGAGGTCGCCAACGCCTCCATGTATGACGGCTCGACCGGCACGGCCGAGGCCGTGCTGATGGCGCACCGGGTGACCCGCCGCAACAAGGCGGTGCTGTCCGGCGGGTTGCACCCGCACTACCGGCAGGTGGTCGAGGGCCTGAGCGCGATGGCCGGCGACCGGGTCGAGGCCCTGCCGGCCGACCCCGCAGGCACCGAGGACATTCTCGCCGCCATCGACGACGAGACCTCCTGCGTGGTGGTGCAGTCGCCGTCCTTCTACGGCCAGCTGATCGACCTGAAGCCGATCGCCGAGAAGGCGCATGCCCATGGCGCGCTCTTGATCGCCGTCTTCACCGAGGTGGTGTCGCTGGGCCTGATCGAGGCGCCGGGCGAGCAGGGCGCCGACATCGTCGTCGGCGAGGGCCAGTCCATCGGCAACGGCCTCAACTTCGGCGGTCCTTACGTCGGCCTCTTCGCGACGCGCCAGAAGTTCATCCGCCAGATGCCGGGGCGCCTGTGCGGCGAGACGGTCGATGCCAACGGCAAGCGCGGCTTCGTGCTGACGCTCTCGACCCGCGAGCAGCACATCCGCCGCGACAAGGCGACCTCGAACATCTGCACCAATTCAGGGCTTTGCTGCCTCGCCTTCACCATCCACATGACGCTGCTCGGCGGCAACGGACTGGCGAAACTTGCCCGCATCAACCACGCCAACGCGGTGAAGCTGAAGGGCGCGCTGGAAGGCGTTGCCGGCGTCAAGGTCCTCAACGACGCCTTCTTCAACGAGTTCACCGTCAAGCTGCCGAAGCCGGCGGCCGAGGTGGTCGAGGCGCTCGCCGAAAAGGGCGTGCTCGGCGGCGTGCCGGTGTCGCGGCTGGAGCCGGGCAAGAGTGACCTCTCCGACCTGCTGCTCGTGGCATCGAGCGAAGTCAATTCCGACGAGGACCGCGCGGCCTTCGTCGCGGCACTGAAGGAGGTGCTGGCATGAGCATGAACACTCAGGGACGTCCGTCCGCCCCTAGCGAGACGGCGATCACCAGCGAGCGTGCGACCTTCACCGGCAACAAGGCGCTGGCCATGGAAGAGCCGTTGCTCTTCGAGATCGGCCGCATGGACGTGTGCGGCGTCGACCTCGACGAGGCGGAGGACTTTGCGCCGGCGCTGGGCGGCCACGCCCGCAAGGCGGTGCCGGACCTGCCGGCGCTGACCGAGCCGGAGACCATGCGCCACTATGTGCGCCTGTCGTCCAAGAACTACGCCATCGACGCGGGCCTCTACCCGCTCGGCTCCTGCACGATGAAGCACAACCCGCGCCTCAACGAGAAGATGGCGCGCCTGCCGGGCTTCGGCGACGTGCATCCGCTGCAGCCGCTGTCGACGGTGCCGGGCGCGGTCGAACTGATCGCTGAGCTGGCGCACTGGCTGGTCACCATGACCGGCATGAGCGCGGTGGCGATGAGCCCGAAGGCCGGCGCCCATGGCGAATTGTGCGGCATGATGGCGATCAAGGCGGCGCATCAGGCGGCCGGGCGCGACCCGAAGATCGTCCTGGTGCCGGAATCGGCCCATGGCACCAACCCGGCGACGGCCGCGCTGCTCGGCTACAAGGTGGTCTCCATCGAGGCGCGCGAGGACGGCACGGTGGATCCGGCGGCGGTCAAGGCGCGCATCAAGGAGCATGAGGGCGACATCGCCGGCATCATGCTGACCAACCCCAACACCTGCGGCCTGTTCGAGCGCGACATCATCGCCATCGCCGAGGCGATCCACGCCGCGGACGGCTATTTCTACTGCGACGGCGCGAACTTCAACGCCATCGTCGGCAAGGCCCGTCCGGGCGACCTCGGCGTCGACGCCATGCACATCAACCTGCACAAGACCTTCTCCACCCCGCATGGCGGCGGCGGTCCGGGTGCAGGTCCCGTGGTGCTGTCGGAGCGCCTGGCGCCGTTCGCCCCGCTGCCCTTCCTGCGCAAGGTCGAGGGCGGGACGCAGTGGGTGGAAACGGACGCGGAGCTCAAGGACGGCGAGCAGCCCTTCGGCCGCATGACCGCCTTCCACGGCCAGATGGGCATGTATGTGCGCGCGCTCGCCTATATGAAGAGCCACGGCGCCGACGGCTTGAAGCAGGCGTCCGAGGACGCGGTGCTCAACGCCAACTATGTGCGCGTCGGGTTGCAGGACCTGATGAGCCTGCCGTTCGGCCAGCGCTGGTGCATGCACGAGGTGCTGTTCGACGACAGCTTCCTCAAGGAGACCGGCGTCACCACGCTCGACTTCGCCAAGGCGATGATCGACGAGGGCTACCACCCGATGACCATGTATTTCCCGCTGGTCGTCCACGGCGCGATGCTGATCGAGCCGACGGAATCGGAAAGCCGCTCCTCGCTCGACCTGTTCATCGCCACCATGCGCGACCTGGTGATGAGCGCGCAGAAGGGCGAGACGGACCGCTTCAAGGGGGCGCCGTTCCACGCTCCGCGCGGCCGTCTGGACGAGACGCGGGCGGCGCGCAACCCGGTGCTCAAGTGGGAGCGTCCGGCAGCCCAGGCGGTGCAGCCGCAGGCCGCGGAGTAATCCGCAGGGTACGCCTGCTCAACGATATGAACGCCCGGCCCCGTGCCGGGCGTTTTCGTTTGGGGAGTGGGGCGTGGCATCCTCTCGGCTGTCACGCCTGCGCAGGCAGGCGTCCAGTATCCGCTGGTCTGCGTGGTGACGCACCGGCCTCAGCCGGGCTTGGGGGGGGCTCCGAGGACTGTGCCGCCCGTCCCGTGGTTACTGGTTCCCGGTCTCCGGCTGCGCCGGAACCGGGACGACACCCTGCGTGTGCGGCGTGGGCGAGTGGATCGCAGGTTGGGGCGGCACTGCGGATCGCAGGGAGGACATCGCCGCCCGATCCGGCGTTGCCGCATTGACCTTGCGCCCCATCTTGCAGCATGAGGCGGGGCGGAAACATCCGACGAAACGTCAGGAGCAATGGTGTGATGGACGATCTCGACAGGCGGCAGGGGCTGTCCGAGGAGCTGCTGTACCTTTTGCGCCGCCATCCGCGCGAGGGCTGGGGCGAGAATGCGGATCTCGGCGATCTCGCCCGCTTCTGGCTGACCCGCCATGATGGGTTCCGCCAGCTGGGCGGGGCGCTGACCGATGCGCTGACGCGGTTTCGCGAGGGAGAGGTGGAGGCGATGCAGTTCGGCGGCTATTTCGCGCCGCGCCTGCAGCACTTCCTGACCGAGCTGCACCATCACCACATGATCGAGGACCAGCACTATTTCCCGGTCTTCGCGGCGGCCGAGACGCGGCTGGCGCGCGGCTTCGACATCCTGGAAAACGATCACGAGCTGATCCACGAGCGCATCGGCCGGGTGATCGCCAGCGCCAACGGCTTGCTGGGCCTGCTGGAGGGCGGCGACAGGGACCGCATCCGCCGGGCGGCGGATACCTATGCCGCCGACAGCGACCTGCTGGTGAACGGCTTGCTGCGGCATCTCGACGACGAGGAAGACCTGATCGTGCCCTTGATGATCGAGCGCGGCGAGAGGGACCTCGGCGTCTCCTGAAGGCAGGTGCCGCACGCGGAACCGCCCCCGCCGGAGTGTCCGGTCGGAGGCGGCCCATCGCGCGGGGAAGCGCTTCTCGGGAACGGGTGGACGCCGGAGGAGATTGCCTCAGGCGGCCTTGTTGGCGCGCAGCGTCTCGCGCAGCGCGTCGATGGGCTTGAGCTTGCCGGCATCCTCGTAGTGCCAGTAGGTCCAGCCGTTGCACGCTTCCAGACCCTGCACCAGCGCGCCGACCTTGTGGATCGAGCCGCTATGGTCACCGCTGGCAAGCGAGCCGTCGGCACGCACGGTGGCGCGCTTACGGCCCTTGGCGCAGGTGAGCTCCGTGCCCGGCGCCAGCAGGCCGGCCTCCAGCAGGTTGCCGAAGGGAATGCGCGGGGCGGCGCGCTTGCCCTGGCTGATCGCCAGCGCCGCGCCGTCGGCCGGCGTCACCGCATCGATGCGGGCCCTGGCGGCGTCGATATAGTCCTGCTCGCGCTCGACGCCGACGAAATGACGGCCGAGCCGCTTGGCGACCGCACCGGTGGTGCCGGTGCCGAAGAAGGGATCGAGCACCACGTCGCCCGGATTGCTGGAAGCAAGCAACACCCGGTAGAGCAGGCTTTCCGGCTTCTGGGTCGGATGCACCTTCTGCCCCGAACCATCCTTCAGCCGCTCGCTGCCCGTGCAGATCGGCAGGTTCCAGTCGGACCGCATCTGCAGGTCGTCGTTGAACGTCTTCAGGGCTTCGTAGTTGAACGTGTATTTCGCGTCCTTCGACTTCGACGCCCAGATCATCGTCTCGTGGGCATTGGTGAAGCGCTTGCCGCGGAAGTTCGGCATCGGGTTCGACTTCAGCCACACGACGTCGTTGAGGATCCAGAAGCCGAGATCCTGCAGGATCGCGCCGACGCGGAAGATGTTGTGATAGGAGCCGATGACCCACAGGCCGCCGTCCGGCTTCAGCACGCGGCGCACGGCCATCAGCCAGGCACGGGTGAAGGCGTCGTAAGCCTCGAAACTGTCGAACTGGTCCCAGTGGTCGTCGCAGGCGTCGACCCGCGACTGGTCCGGGCGGTGAAGATCGCCGCCCAGCTGGAGATTGTAGGGGGGGTCGGCGAAGACGAGATCCACCGACGCCCGCGGCAGACGCTCGAGAGCGGCCACGCAATCGCCCTTGATGATCGTATCCAGCCAATCGGCGCCGGGGGCAGCGCTGGAGGCGGTCGAACGGGCTCGGAAGGAGTGGGGTGCCTCGGTGGGCACCCCGATACGCTGTACACTCATTGCGACGCAGAACCTCACGCAATTACGAGCATCATGGTTACCGGGCTTGGTAAATCGGGAGTTAAGGCGCCGGAGAAAAAACGCCTTTTGAATCAATCATCTGTTTACCTTTCGCGGCCTTCTCGCGCGCACTGCTTCGCTTCGTTAACGAGGGACGCGAGGGGGAGTGCCCGGCAAGGTTTGCCTAATGCCCTGCATGGCCTGCCGATTTTCCGGATAGGCGGATTCGGGGCTTGCGAAATGCAAGGGATGGGATGCGGGAAGGTTAACGGCAGGGCCGCAGCCGGCGCCGCGAAATCGGGCCGAGAAAAAACTTTTCGCCCCACGCAGGAAATTTCATAATGGCTTGCCAGAATAACAAGAGAAAGAAAGGCACGCCCATGGGCAACGAGTTCCCGAACACCGACATCCCGCAGGAGCTGGCGACCCTCGAGCCGCCGCATGTTCCCTATGAGTCCTTCACCGACGCGCAGGCCGCCGTCGACCGGCTGCGGGAGCTGTTCGAGAGCAACACCGCCTTCCTGCGCGATGCCTTCGCCGATTTCCTCGCCGGCCGCATTCCGCAGGGGCGGGTGCGGGCCTGCTATCCGGAAGTGCGGGTCGTCACCGCCACCCATTCGCGCATCGACAGCCGGCTGGCCTACGGCTTCGTCTCCGGCCCCGGCGTCCATTCCGCGACGGTGACGCGCCCGGACCTGTTCGGCGGCTATCTGAAGGAGCAGATCGAGCTGCTGCTGCGCAATCACGAGGTGCCGGTGGAGGTGGGGACGAGCGCCCTGCCGATCCCGCTGCATTTCGCCTTCTACGACGGCACCCATGTGGAAGGGGCGGCGGAGGTGCTGCAGCGCCCGCTGGCCGATGTCTTCGACCTGCCGGACCTGTCGATCCTGGACGATGCCATCGTCAACGGCACGTTCGAGGTGCCGCCGGGAGCCCCGCGGCCGCTGGCGCCCTTCACCGCACCGCGCGTCGACTATTCGCTGCACCGGCTGCAGCACTACACCGCGACGGCGGCCGAGCACTTCCAGAACTTCGTCATCCTGACCAACTACCAGTTCTACATCGACGAGTTCTGCCGGCTGGCGCAGGAGCTGATGAACGATCCGGCAAGCGGCTACACCCGCTTCGTCGAGCCGGGCAACCTGGTGACGGAGGCGGGCAGCGAGCGCCAGGAAGTGGCGATGCGGCTGCCGCAGATGCCGGCTTATCACCTGGTGCGCCCCGACGCGTCCGGCATCACCATGATCAATATCGGCGTCGGCCCGTCCAACGCCAAGACGATCACCGACCATGTGGCGGTGCTGCGCCCGCATGCCTGGTTGATGCTCGGCCACTGCGCCGGCCTGCGCAACAGCCAGAAGCTCGGCGACTACGTGCTGGCGCACGGCTATGTGCGCGAGGACCATGTGCTGGACGCGGACCTGCCGACCTGGGTGCCGATCCCGCCGCTGGCCGAGGTGCAGGTGGCGCTGGAGCGGGCGGTGGAGGAGATCACCGGCCTTGCCGGCTACGAGCTGAAGCGGGTGATGCGCACGGGCACCGTCGCCTCCATCGACAACCGCAATTGGGAACTGCGCGACCACCGCGAGCCGGTGCAGCGCTTCTCCCAGTCGAGAGCCATTGCGCTGGACATGGAATCGGCGACGATCGCGGCCAACGGTTTCCGCTTCCGCGTGCCCTACGGCACGCTGCTCTGCGTCTCCGACAAGCCGCTGCACGGCGAACTGAAGCTGCCGGGCATGGCGACGGATTTCTACAAGCGGCAGGTGGCGCAGCATCTGCGCATCGGCATCCGCAGCATGGAGATCCTGCGGGCGATGCCGCGTGAGCGGCTGCATTCCAGAAAGCTGCGCTCCTTCGCCGAGACGGCGTTCCAGTAGGGCTTTCCGTTCAGCGGAAATGCGGCCCGTGGCACCAGCAGGTGAGCGAGTTGCGGCGGCCGAAGGTGACCGGCGCCACCCGGTGCAGCATGAAGGAGGCGAACAGCGTGGCATCGCCGATGCCGCGCTCGGCCGCCCACACGGCGCCGCCCAGATTGATCTGCAACTCGCCGCCCTGGTAGGCGGCCGGCTCGCTCAGCTGCACCACGATGGTCAGCTTGCGCCGCCGCGCGATGGGGCCGTCGCCGATGTCGGAATGCCAGTCGTAATGGCCGGCATTGCTCTCGTCATAGGTCGCGACCTGCAGCCGCTCGCCGAAGTCGGTGATGTCGAAGTCGAAATGCTCGCGGTTGGCCGCCGCCACGCCCGAGACGATCCGCTCCATCACCCAGGCGGCAGTGCCGGTGTCGTCGAGCCAGGCGATCTCCGCCCGGCGGATATTGTGGTGGTGAAGGCCGCCGACGAGACCGCCCGCCGCCGTCTGTGCCTCGTCCGCAAGGCGGATCACCTCGCGAGCTTCTTCTTTGGAAAACAATGCCGGAATGGAATGCGTGAACATCGGCCGAAGTCTCCGCAACGGCTAGGGTCAGGACCCAAAAGGTGCGCGTCTATGCGGCAGTTCTTCGGAAAACGCAATCGAATTGCGGGAGGCCCCTGCGTCAGGCGGAAAGCCCCGCCTCGACCGCCTTGCGCATCACCGTCGGCAGGGCCTCGCTGCCGAGATCCGCGGGCGCCGACCACCAGCACCCGTCGGGCGCGGCAAGGTCCATCGGCGCGCGCGCATGCCAGACCGCAAGCTCCAGATGGAAATGCGTGAATGTGTGCCGCACGTCGCTGGCGACGCGCGTCCAGCGCAGCCGCGCGGCGGCAAGTTCCGGCGGCAGCAGGGAGACGTCGCCGCCGTCGACATCTTCTTCCCAGGCGCTGACCGGCGGCTCGCTCATGCCGCCGAGCAGGCCCTTGGGCGGGCGGCGGCGCAGCAGCACCGCCCCGTCTTCGCGTTTGATCACGAAGGCGAGGCCGTAGCGGGTGGGCTTGGCCGCCTTGCGCTGCTTGACCGGCAGGATCTCGGCGATGCCGAGGCGTCTCGCCTCGCACGGGGCGGACCAGGGGCAAAGGGCGCAGGCGGGTTTGCGCGGGCTGCACAGGCTGGCGCCGAGATCCATCATCGCCTGCGCGAAGTCGCCCGGTCGCTCCTGCGGCACCATCAGCGCGACGGCGGAGCGGATGTCGGGCTTCGAGGCGGGCAGGGGCGTCTCGATGGCATGCAGGCGCGAGGTGACGCGCTCGACATTGCCGTCGACGACGGCCGCCGGCCGGTCGTAGGCGATGGCGGCGATGGCCGCCGCCGTATAGGGGCCGATGCCGGGCAGGGCGCGCAGGCCCTCCTCCGTATCGGGAAACACCCCGCCATGATGGCGCATGACCGCCTCGGCGCAGGCCTTGAGATTGCGCGCCCGCGAATAGTAGCCGAGTCCGGCCCAGGCCTTCATGACGTCGGCCTCGTCCGCCGCGGCAAGATCCGCCACCGTCGGCCAGCGTTCGGTGAAGCCGGCGAAATAGGGCTTCACCGCCTGCACCGTCGTCTGCTGCAGCATGATCTCGGAGAGCCACACCCGGTAGGGATCGGGCGCCTCGCCCTGCCGGCGGTCGCGCGGCGAGATGCGCCAGGGCAGCACGCGGGCATGGCGGTCGTACCAGGCGAGCAGGGCGGCGGCGAGATCGGTCGCGGAGGCGGCGGGGGCTGCGGTCATGGAGCATGAGGATCGGGCGGCGCGGCGCGATTTCAAGTGCGGAATGAACGAGCGGCCGCAAGGCCTGTGGATTGCGCGCTTGCGGGGACAGCGGTGACGAGACGGGAGAGGGCGGCGCCTCGTCGCAAAAGCGACGCAATTCGCGCGTGAAACAGGAGATATGAGTGATTCGCGGCACTACAAGTCGAACAACAGAACGAATACGGGAGCGGTCCCCGGCTATGTGCGCCGGGTGACGCGCGCGCGCCCGCTTGCCGACCTGATCGGCAAGACGCTGGAGCCGGCCTGCCGCAAGCGCGGCTTTGCGGCCGCCGACCTTCTCTCCGACTGGCCGGAGATCGTCGGCGAGCGCTATGCCGGCCGGGTGCAGCCGATCCGGCTGGACTGGCCGCGCGGCAGCCGCGGCGGCGAGTTCGACGAGACCCCGCGCCCGGCGACGCTGGTGGTGCAGACGGACGGGGCGACCGCGCTGCTGCTGACCCACGAGATGCCGCAGCTGGTCGAGCGCATCAACGGCTTCTTCGGCTGGGCCGCGGTGGAGCGCATCCGCATCCTGCAGCGCCCGGTCACCGACCGTCGCCGCCAGCCGCCGCCGAAGCTGCGCCCGTTGACCGGCGCGGAGGAGGCGGAGCTTGCCGAGCGGCTGGCCCCCGTCGAGGGCACGCCGCTGGGCGCCGCGCTCGAACGGCTGGGCCGCGCGGTGCTCGCCCGCACCCGCTGAGGCGCCTGCGGAAACGGCTCCCCGCCTGCTCGCGACGGCTGCTCGCGATCTTGTGAAGCCGGCGGAACTCTGCGGTTTTCCGCGCTCCCATTGCCGCCACAATATGCGTGTCGTTTGAATTTCGCACAAAAGGCGATAAACAGCGTTTACGCCGATAGACCCTTTCATTCAGTGGGAAGAGACCCGTGAGCCTGAACCGTCGACAGTTGATCCTGCGTTCCTCCGCCGGCCTGCTCCTGGCCGGAACCGTGCTGCCGGCCCTGCCGGCCTTTGCCCAGTCGGTCGACGTCGAGGAACTGATGAAGCCGGGCGCGCTTCCCGACAAGGTGCTGGGCAGCGAGGACGCGCCGCTCACCATCGTGGAATACGCCTCGATGACCTGCGGCCACTGCGCCAACTTCCACAAGAACACTTATCCGCATCTCAAGAAGGAGTATGTGGAGACCGGCAAGGCGCGCTTCGTCTTCCGCGAGTTCCCGCTCGACCCCGTCGCCTCGGCCGCCTTCATGCTGGCGCGCTCGGTGCCGGAGGACAAATATTTCGAGGTGGTCGACTTCATGTTCGCCGAGCAGAGGGCCTGGGCCTTCACCCAGGACCCGTACAACTCCCTGCTGAGTTTCGCCAAGCAGATCGGCTTCACTCAGGAAAGCTTCGAAAAGGTCCTGACCGATCAGGCTCTGCTTGACGGGATCAATGCGACGCGCGACCGTGCGTCGAATGAGTTCGGCGTCAACTCGACGCCGACGTTCTTCTTCAACGGCAACAAGGTCAGCGGTGCGATCTCGCCTGAGGAACTCGACAAGGAAGCTGCCAAGTATCTCTAGGACCGGCTCCGCCGGTGCCCGGGCGCCGGCGGCTGCCTGCTTGCGGGGCGTGAGCGCCCCGCCGGCTGCCTGCTGACGCTGCGCCCATGAAGTTCAACAAGCTCCGCGTCCTCGGTTTCAAATCCTTCGTCGAGCCGATGGAATTCATCATCGGCGACGGCCTGACGGGTGTCGTCGGGCCGAACGGCTGCGGCAAGTCCAATCTCGTCGAGGCCCTGCGCTGGGTGATGGGCGAGAACTCCTACAAGAACATGCGCGCGTCCGGCATGGACGACGTGATCTTCTCCGGCAGCCTCAACCGCCCGGCCCGCAACACCGCCGAAGTCACGCTCTTTCTCGACAATGCCGACCGTACCGCGCCGGCCGGCTTCAACGACAGCGAAGCGGTGGAGGTGACGCGACGGATCGAGCGCGAGGCGGGCTCCAACTACAAGATCAATTCCCGCGACGTGCGCGCCCGCGATGTGCAGCTTCTCTTCGCCGATGCCTCGACCGGCGCGCGCTCGCCCGCGCTGGTGCGCCAGGGCCAGATCGGCGAGCTCATCGCCGCCAAGCCGACCTCCCGCCGCCAGATCCTGGAAGAGGCCGCCGGCATTTCCGGCCTGCACTCGCGCCGCCACGAGGCGGAGCTGCGCCTGCGCGCGGCCGAGCAGAACCTGGAGCGGCTGGAGGACGTGCTGGTCCAGATCGACGGCCAGCTCGACAGCCTGCGCCGCCAGGCCCGGCAGGCGAGCCGCTTCCGCAACCTGTCGGCCGAGATTCGCTCCGCCGAGGCCGGGCTCTACTATCTGCGCTGGATCGACTGCCGCGACAGGCTGAAGGCGGCGGAAGCCGAATTCGCGGAGGCCGAGGAGGGCGTGCGGCTGGTATCGCTGGCCCAGGCGGAGGCGGCGAAGAACCAGGCGATCTCCGCCCACAAGGTGCCGGAGATGCGCGAGGCGGCGGCCCGCGCGGGCGCCGCCGTGCAGCGGCTGGTCATCGCCCGCAACGAGCTGGACGGCGAGGGGCGCCGCATCCGCGAGCGCCTTTCGGACCTGACCGGCCGCCTGCAGCAGCTGCATCAGGACATCGCCCGCGAGCAGGCGCTGGTGTCGGAGAACGACGAGCACCTGTCGCGGCTCGCGGACGAAGAGGAAGAGCTGCGCGGCGAGGACCTGTCGCAGGAAGAGCGCGCCGAGGAGGCGCGCCTTGCAGTGGAGGCGGCGAGAGAGGTCGTGGCCGCGGCAGAGGAGCGGCTGTCGGCGCTGACGCAGGAACAGGCGGGCGTCGTCGCCCGCCGGCGCCAGCTGGAGGAGGCGCATCGCACGGCGGTGCAGCGGGCCGAGCGGCTGGTCGCCCAGCATGGCGAGGCGGCGGCGCAGGTCGCCGCGCTGGAAGCCGATATAGAGGGCGCGCCGGCGCTGGAAATGGGACGCGAGGCGCTGCTCGACGCGGAAGGCCGGCTGGATCTCGCCGAGGAGCGCGTGCTGGAGGCCGAGGAGCGCACCCGCAGCCATCGCGCCGCCGTCGACGCGGCGCGCCGGCCCTTGAGCGATGCGGAGGCGGCGCTGTCGCGCCTGGAGACGGAAGCGCGCACGCTGCAGGAGGTGCTGTCCGCCGGACAGGCCGGCGAGTGGCCGGCCGTGGTCGAGGCGATGACGGTGGAGCCGGGCTTCGAGACGGCGCTGGGCGCCGCGCTCGGCGAGGATCTCGACGCGCCCGTCGGGGGCGACGCGCCGATGCGCTGGAGCGCGGAAGCCGCGGACGGCGGTACGTTGGCCGGCGATCCGAAGCTTCCCGCCGGCTGCCGGCCTCTCTCCGAGGTGGTGCGGGCCCCGGCGGCGCTGGCGCGGCGTCTTGCCCAGATCGGCCTTGTCGAGGAGGGGACGGCAGCGGGCCTGCTGCGGCAGCTGAAGCCGGGTCAGCGGCTCGTCAGCCGCGAGGGTGCGGTGTGGCGCTGGGACGGGTTCAGCGTCTCCGCCGATGCCCCGACCGCGGCCGCGCAGCGGCTTGCCCGCAAGAACCGGCTGGCGGCGCTGGAGCTGGAAATCGACACGGCGGCCGAACAGCTCGAGGCTTTGCGCGAGGGTTTCGCCGCGGCCGAGGCGGCGCTGCGCATGGCAGCCGATGCCGAGGAGGCGGCACGCCAGGATGTGCGTGCGGCGCGCTCTGCCGCCGATGCGGCGCGGCAGGAGGTGCTGCGGCTGGAGCGCACCCATGCGGAGGCCGAGGCGCGCCTTGCGGGCCTGCGCGCCACCGTGGAGCGGCTGGCAGGCGACCTTGCCGAAGGGCGCGAGGCGGCGGAAATGGCGGCCGCCGCGCTGGAGGAGATTTCCGGCAGCGAGGGATTGCAGGGCGCGATCGATGCCGCGCGGGCGGAAGCCGCGGAAGCGCGCGCCGCGCTGTCGCGCGAGCAGGCTGCGGCCGACGGGTTGGCGCGCGAGAGCGAACTGCGCCGCCGGCGGCTGGAAGCCATCGCCCGCGAGCGGGCCAGCTGGATCCAGCGGGCGGCCGGCGCGCGCCAGCAGATCGAGGTGCTGGGCGAGCGGATCGCCGCCGCCGAGGAAGAGCGCATGGAGCTGATGGAGGCGCCGGAGGACATCGAGCTCAAGCGCCGGTCGCTGCTGAGCGAGATTTCGGCTGCCGAGGAGGCGCGCCGTGTCGCCGACGATGCGCTGGCTAGGGCCGAGGAAAAGCAGCGCGAGGCGGACCGGCAGGCGCACCAGGCGCTCGCGATGCTGGGCGAGGCGCGCGAGCGGCGCATCCGCGCCGAGGAACGGCTCACGGCCGCCACGGGACGCAAGAGCGAGATCGAGGCGCGAATCGACGAGGCGCTGGAAGTCGCCGTCTCCGCCCTGCCGGCGTTGGCGGGGCTGAAGGAGGGGGCGCCGCTCCCCGAGCCGGACGGCATCGAGCGCCGGGTGGAGCGGCTGAAGGCCGAGCGCGAGCGCCTGGGCGGCGTCAACCTGCGCGCCGAGGACGAACTGTCCGAGATCGAGACCCAGCGCGGCTCGCTGGTCGGCGAGCGCGACGACCTGATCGAGGCGATCAAGCGGCTGCGCGGGGCGATCTCCAACATCAACCGCGAGGCGCGCGAGCGCCTGCTCTCCGCCTTCGAGACGGTGAACGGCCATTTCCAGCGCCTGTTCACCCATCTGTTCGGCGGCGGCACCGCCGAATTGCAGCTGGTCGATGCCGAGGACCCGCTGGACGCGGGCCTGGAGATCGTCGCCCGCCCGCCGGGCAAGAAGCCCCAGACCATGACGCTGCTGTCGGGCGGCGAGCAGGCACTGACGGCGATGGCGCTGATCTTCGCCGTCTTCCTGACCAACCCGGCGCCGATCTGCGTGCTGGACGAGGTGGACGCGCCGCTCGACGATGCCAATGTCGAGCGCTATTGCGACCTTCTCGACGAGATGACCCGCAGCACGGCGACCCGCTTCGTGGTGATCACCCACAACCCGATCACCATGGCCCGGATGAACCGCCTGTTCGGCGTGACGATGGCCGAACGCGGCGTTTCGCAGCTGGTTTCGGTGGATCTGCAGACCGCCGAGCGATTCCTCGAAGCGGTCTGAGGCCGCGTCATCGCAGTGCGATGCAACACGGTCCTGTGAAGATGCGCCGGCGGACAGTTCGACGCAGCCCGGTTTCTGACCTGAAAGTTTATTTATAACAATGGTTTGGCTGTTTTCTGCGTGTTCTTGACAGGGGCAGGGGCGGCGACTATGGTGCGCCCGGCTTCCAGGGGTCGGCGGCGTACGCCGGAGCGTATCGGGAGAGGGGACCGCAGCAATGTCTCCGAACGAGAACGAACCGGGCGTGCAGGGTGCACGGCCAACGGAAGCGGAACTGTCCGAGCGAAGAAACCGGCTTGCACGGGCGCTCGAGGAGAAGACGGCGCAGGCCGAAGGCCAGAAAAGCGTGTCGTCCTCGGGTACGGGGCAGGGCTTCGCCCAGGCCATGAAACTGTCGACGGAGTTCGTCGCAGGTGTTCTGGTCGGGGCGGCCATAGGCTGGATGATCGACAAGGGTTTCGGCACGAGTCCGTGGGGCTTGATCGTCTTCCTCTTGTTGGGTTTCGTTGCGGGCGTGCTGAACGTCTTGCGCTCTGCCGGCTTGATCGCGGAGCAGCACGACAGAACGCGCGACGGATAGTTCGAACCTGAATTCAGGCCGGCGAGCGAAAGGGCTTCGCGCGCCGGCGTGCCATGCGACCGCTAGACGAGGGGCTGACCCGGTGGCGAACGATCCGATCTCGCAGTTCAAGATCACCAAGCTCGTTCCGATTGAGGTCGGTGGCCTCGATCTTTCCTTCACCAATTCCTCGCTGTTCATGGTGGCAACCACGGCCGTCGTGGCGACGTTCCTGATCCTGTCGACGAGCGGACGCGGCCTGGTGCCCGGCCGCTGGCAGTCTGTGGCGGAAATGTCCTACGAGTTCGTAGCGAACACGTTGAGAAGTGCGGCCGGCAACGAGGGAATGCGATTCTTCCCGCTGGTCTTCTCGCTGTTCATGTTCGTGCTGATCGCCAACCTGATCGGCATGTTCCCCTACTTCTTCACCGTTACCAGCCACCTGATCGTCACCTTCGCGCTGTCGATGCTGGTGATCGGCACGGTGATGATCTACGGCTTCGCCAAGCACGGGGCGAAGTTCCTCAAGCTGTTCACGCCGGACGGTGTGCCGCCGGTGCTGTTCATCCTGGTGACGCCGATCGAGATCATCTCGTTCCTGTCGCGTCCGGTCAGCCTGTCCGTCCGTCTGTTCGCCAACATGCTGGCGGGCCACATCACGCTGAAGGTCTTCGCGGGCTTCGTCACCTCGCTGATCGCCGCCGAGGGCCTGGGCATCATGGGCCCGGTCTTCTCGGTCCTGCCGCTCGCGATGACCGTCGCGCTGACCGGCCTGGAATTCCTGGTGGCGTTCCTGCAGGCTTATGTTTTCACGGTTCTGACTTGCATGTACCTCAACGATGCGCTGCATCCGAGCCACTAAGAGTCAGTTTGGTTCGGCCCCGCAATAAGGCGGGGCCGTCGTTACGTCGCTGCAATCTCACCTCAAGGAGCTAGTGTCATGGAAGCTGAAGCAGCAAAGTACATTGGTGCGGGTCTCGCCTGCCTTGGCATGGCCGGTACCGCTCTCGGCCTCGGCAACATCTTCGGCAGCTACCTGTCGGGCGCCCTGCGCAATCCGTCCGCCGCCGATGGCCAGTTCGGCCGCCTCATTTTCGGCTTCGCCGTGACCGAGGCGCTCGGCATTTTCTCGCTTCTCGTCGCCCTTCTCCTGCTCTTCGCCGTCTGATACGATGTCGGATTGCGTCAGCGACGCACACTTTCTGGCCGGGCGCATGACGCGCCCGGCCGGCGCTTCGCGCCAGGCGCGATGCGAGCATGGCTGCGGCATTGGAGATGATAATGGCCACGACCGGCGCCGAGACCCAACACGGCAGCACCAATGCTGTCATCGAGATCCCGGCCGACGAGCATTCGGTCGGCACGTTCCCTCCCTTCGATGGAACGACCTACGCATCGCAGCTGCTCTGGCTCGCGATCACCTTCGGCCTGCTCTACTGGATCATGAGCAAGGTGGCTCTGCCGCGTCTCAGCGGCATCCTGGAGGATCGCCGTGACCGCATCGCCGGCGACATCGCCGAGGCGAACCGCCTGAACGAAGAGAGCAACGCCGCGATCGCCGCCTACGAGCAGGCGCTGGCGGAAGCTCGCAACAACGCTCACAAGATCGCCCAGGACACCCGCGAGAAGCTCAAGGCCGACGTCGACCGTCGCCGGGCCGAGACCGAAAAGGGTCTCGCGGAGAAGCTGTCGCAGGCCGAGGCCCGCATCGCCGAGGTCAAGACCGCCGCGCTGGGCAATGTCGGCGAGATTGCCACGGAGACCACCAGCTCGCTGGTCGAGGCTCTGATCGGCAAGGCGCCGACTGCGACCGAACTCAACAAGGCCGTCGATACGGCGATGAAGTGAGGACAGCCTGATGGACGCTTCTGCATGGGCTCTCGTCGGCCTCGTCATCTTTCTCGCGATTGTCGTCTACATGAAGGTGCCCGGCATGGTCGGGACCTCGCTCGACAAGCGCGCCGACACGATCCGCAAGGAGCTTGAGGACGCCCGCCGCTTGCGCGAGGAAGCCCAGGCCCTGCTGGCCGATTACCAGCGTCGCCGCCAGGAAGCCGAGGGCGAGGCCGAAGGCATCGTCGCCGAGGCCAAGCGCGAGGCCGACCGCCTGACGCTCGAGGCCAACGCGGCCCTGGAAGATCTCATCGCGCGCCGCACGGCTGCTGCCGAGCGCAAGATCGCCCAGGCCGAGGCCCAGGCGATTTCGGAAGTGCGTGCGCGCGCCGCCGATATCGCGGTCGCCGCCGCCGGGGCGATCCTCTCCAAGAAGGTCGCCGGCAATGTCGGCGACGAGCTGCTCGCCAAGAGCATCGAGGAAGTGAAGACCCGCCTCAACTGACGGCGGCTTCTTTTCCCTCATCCAGCTTCGAGACGGCCCCGCTTGCGGGGCCGTTTTCGTTTGTATGGTGTGAGGACTGGCCGGATTGGGGCACGGCCCCTTCGGAAAGAGCGTCTTTGCCGAGGGCTCTCCCGGCGTCGTCCTGCACCTCGCTGCGCTTGGCCGGGGTGACGGCGGAGGGGATGCGAGCTCGGGCCACGTTCTCAAGCCGTCATCTCGGCCGCAGGCGAAGCCTGAGAGCCGACCCATTGGCACCATCGGCAAGTATGAGGCGGGAGGTGGTCACCACATGCTCGGCTGTCATACCTGCGAAGGCAGGTATCCAGTATCCGCCGGAGCGGGTGGTGGCGCCAAGCCAGCCGTCTACGGCTGTCCGGCCGCCGCTCAAGGGCCTGAGCCGTTATCTTTCGGGGTTACTGGTTCCCGGTCTTCGGCTTCGCCAAAACCGGGATGACATCCTGCGCTTGGGGTTCATGTCGGAGGATCGTTTCCGCCGGCCTTGCGCTCTGCCCTCTTCCGGCATCTCCGTCCCGCCTAGTCCTCGCGCAGGCCGAGGGCCGCGGCGACCGGGCGGAAGCTGCGGCGGTGCAGCGGGCAGGCGCCTTTTTCCGTCAGCGCGGCGGCATGGCGGGCGGTGCCGTAGCCCTTGTGCCCTGCAAAGCCGTAATCGGGGAAGACCCCGTCCATCCGCGCCATCAGCCGGTCGCGGGTGACCTTGGCGACGATGGAGGCCGCGGCAACGCACAGCAGGCGCCCGTCGCCCTTCACGGCCGCCTGTCCCGGGCAGGGCAGGCCGGGGGGCACGTCGCGTCCGTCGATCAGGCAGGCGAGCGGTGCAACGGGGAGGGCGCGGGCGGCGCGGGCCATGGCAAGGAGCGTCGCCGCGCGGATGTTGCGGGCATCGATCTCGCGCGGCGAGGCGAGGGCGACCGCCACGAAGGAGGTCTCGAGGATCTCCTCGTAGAGCTGTTCGCGGCGCGCCTCGGTGAGCTTTTTGGAATCGGCGAGCCCGTCGGGCACCGCCTGGTGATCGAGAATGACGGCCGCGACGGCGACCGGTCCGGACCACGGGCCGCGGCCCGCCTCGTCGATGCCGGCAAGCCGCCCCTCGAACTGCCGCGACAACGCGTGCTCGGCCGAGGGGTCGAGATCGGCCGGCAGGGCAAGTTCGAGCGCAGTGGACAGCGAAAGATACATGCCTCCAAGGTTCCGCCAAGGGCGCCCCGGCGCAACCGCAATCTTTCGAAATCCACCGGGCTTGCGCGGTTTTGCCTCAGAACAGCTGGAGTTGCACGCCGCCGGCGGTCGGGGGGATGAACAACTCGGTGGTCAGCGACTTGCGGCTGCGGTTGAGCCCGAGCCGTTTGCAGGCGAGCGCGAACCGGTTGGCGAGCTGCTTGGCATAGGGCCCGTCGCCGCGCATCCGCTTGCCCCACTGGGCGTCGTAGTCCTTGCCCCCGCGCATGGAGCGGATGAGGTTCATGACATGGCGGAAACTGTCCGGCCGGTGGCGTAGCAGCCAGTCCCGGAACAGCGGGCTGACCTCGATGGGCAACCGCAGCAGGATATAGCCCGCGCCGGTGGCGCCGTTCTCGCTCGCCGCGTCCAGGATCCGCTCCATCTCCGAATCGGTGAGCGCCGGGATCACCGGCGCGATCATCACGGATGTCGGGATGCCGGCCTGCGACAGGCCGTGGATCGCCTCCAGCCGCTTGGCGGGCGTTGCCGCGCGGGGCTCCATCGTCCGGGCGAGCTTGCGGTCGAGCGTCGTCACGGACAGGGCGACGCGCACCAGACCGCGCTCGGCCATCGGCGCCAGGATGTCGAGATCGCGCAGCACCAGCGCCGACTTGGTGACGATGCCGACCGGATGGTTGCACCGGTCGAGCACGGCGAGGATCTCGCGCATCACCTTCCGCTCCCGCTCGATCGGCTGGTAGGGGTCGGTATTGGTGCCGATGGCGATGGTGCGCGGGCTGTAGCTCGGGCTCGAGAGCTCGCGCTCCAGCAGCTCGGCCGCATTCGGCTTCACCGTCAGATGCGTCTCGAAATCGAGGCCGGGCGACAGGCCGATATAGGCGTGGCTGGGCCGGGCGAAGCAGTAGATGCAGCCGTGCTCGCAACCCCGATAGGGATTGATCGAGCGGTCGAAGGAAATGTCGGGCGATTCGTTGCGTGTGATGATCGTGCGCGCCCGCTCTTCCTGCACATGGGTCTTGAGCGGGGGAAGATCTTCCAGCGTGCCCCAACCGTCGTCGAAACTGTCGCGGCTCTCCTTCTCGTAGCGGCCGGCCATGTTGAGGCCGGCGGCCCGGCCGCGGCCGCGATGGGCGTTCACGCTGGCCGGCAGCGTCTCCTCGGACGTATCCGCAGGATCGTGCTCGGTGGTGCAAGAGTGTGCCGGAATGGCCATGGGATTGCCCGGATGTTCCCTGCTTGACGGAGGCTGGAACATAACAGGAACAAAGGCCGCTGGGAAGCCGGCTTGCGGCGATGCAGGCGAGAAGCGGAGGGCCCAAATGCAGACCGCCCCGTTTCCCGCAAGGGAGACGAGGCGGTCGGGCAGGTAGCAGTGGCTGGATCAGCCGCCGCTGCTTTCGAGCAGGGCCGTGTACTCGGCCTCGGAGAGCGTGCCGTTGCCGTCGGTGTCGGCGGCGGTGAACGCCTCCTCGGTCACGTTCGGCATCACGGCGGTGACCTCGGTGAAGGTCAGGTCGCCGCTCTGGTCGGCGTCGGCCGTCGCGAAGGACGTGTCCTGGGCGTAGGCGGTGCCGGCGAAAGTGAGGGCCGCAAGGGCAATGAGCGTTCTCTTCATGGTGTTGGCCTCCATGTTGAGCCTGTATTCGGCATGGCAGCTCTTGGTCTGTCCGTACCGGTGGAGGCGTCATGCCGTCCACGAGAGAAAAGGTGGCGCCCCATCTGGGCTCGTCCGCGTTGTGCGAAAGGTCTTTTCAGGGAGAAACAAAGGCGTAACAAAGATGTGTCCGGATTGTGAACCGCGGTGTCTTCTGGGAAACTGCGGGGTTCCAGCGCGTTGCTGAATATTGCTAGGTAGAAAAGACAGGGTCCCGCCGAAAGCAAACAGCCCCGGAGAAGCTCCGGGGCTGCGGTCGCCTGGACGGCGAAATGCCGAAACCGGCTCGCTCAGAGCGCGAACTGATACGCGGCCGGGCTCCAGCGATAGCTCTCGCCGCTCGCCTGGATGTAGCCGAGCGCCGGGAAGGGCATGTGATAGCCGGTCACCGGCACCTTGTCGGTCGCCACCATGTCGAAGATGCGCTTGCGGGTCGCTGCGGCCTTTTCCTTGTCCATGTCGAAGCGGACATGCCAGTCGGGCCGCTGGATCGAGGCAACGAAATGGTTGGCGACGTCGCCCCAGATCAGCAGCCGCTTGCCGCCGCTCTCCACATGGAAGGACATGTGGCCGGGCGTGTGGCCCGAGGTGTCGATGCCGGTAATGCCGGAGACGACCTCGCCGCCGTCGCCGATGAAGGTCATCTTCTCGGCCAGCGGCGTGACGTTGGAGCGCACCAGCGTTGCGACGCGCTCGGTCGGGCCGGACATGCGCTCCTCGGCGGACCAGAAGTCGTACTCGGCCTGGCCGGCGACATAGCGGGCGTTCGGATAGGTCGGCGCGCCGCCGCTCATCAAGCCGCCGATATGGTCCGGATGCATGTGGGTCAGCACGACGATGTCGATCTGCTCGGGCGTGTAGCCGGCCGCGGCAAGCTGGCTCGCCAGCGTGCCGGCATCGCCGCCAAGGCCGGTGTCGAACAGGATCAGCTGCGAACCGGTGTTGACGAGAACCGGCGTGAAGCCGTTGACCATCTTGTCGGACGGCAGGTTGTTGGCCTCCAGCAGCTCGGCGACGGGGCCGGCCTCCTGGTTCTCGCCGAAGATCGGATGCGGGCCGTCCATCGCGCGCGCGGCATCGAGAATGGTGGTGACCTCGAAATCGCCGAGCTTGATGCGGTTGAAGCTGGGGCTGGCGGCGCCGAGCATCGGGGCTTCCGCCCGCACGCGGGAGGCGCCGGAAACGACGGCCGGGGCGGCGATGGCGGTGACCGCCGCGCCGGTCAGCAGCGTCCTGCGGTTGAGGCTGAGTTCGATCATGTGCGTCTACCCTCCCTTTGGGATCAACAAAGCTGAGATCAAAAAGGCTCCGCTGCGGCACTTAGGCCCCGCCGGCACCACGGGAAGCGGTGATCACGCATCCGTGAAGATACGGGCGGCGATACGCCTTCCCTCTCAGGCCTCCCGCAGCTTGCCGCGCTTAAGGTGCTCGTCGAGCCGGGGCATGATCTCCACGAAGTTGCAGGGCATGTGCCGGTAGTCGAGCTGCCACTTGAGAATGCCGTCCCAGGCATCCTTGCAGGCGCCGGGAGAGCCGGGAAGGACGAAGACATAGGTCGCGTCGATCACGCCGCCGGTCGCCCGCGACTGGATCGTCGAGGTGCCGATCTTGTCGTAGGAGATGCGGTGGAAGACCTCGGAAAAGCCGTCCATCTTCTTCTCGAACAGCGGCTCGATGGCCTCCGGCGTGACGTCGCGCCCGGTGAAGCCGGTGCCGCCGGTGGTGATCACCACGTCGACATCCGGTGAGGCGGTCCAGGCCTGCACCGCGGCGCGGATCTTCTCCACGTCGTCGGTGACGATGGCGCGGCCGGCAAGGCGGTGGCCGGCCTCCTCGATCCGGGCGACCAGCGTGCCGCCCGAGCGGTCCTCCTCCAGCGAGCGGGTGTCCGAGACGGTGAGCACGGCGATGTTGAGCGGAACGAAGGGGCGGCTGTCATCAATGCGATGCATCGGCGTAATGATCCTCTTGCGGCCTGACGGCGGGTAGCATTTGCCCGAGAGGATAGGGCGGGTCACACTCGGGCGCCAGCCATGGGCGAGGGTGGCCGAAGGGGCAAGGAGCGGACGATGGACTGGAGCGCACCGATCGATGCCTATTGCGAGCGGCTGGGGCCGCAGTTCTGGGCCGAGCCGGTCAATGCCGTCACCAACGGGGCCTTCCTTCTCGCGGCCTTCGCCGCCTGGATGCTGTGGCGCCGGCAGGCGCGGGGCGATGCCGGCGCCTTGTTCCTGATCGTCGTGGTGGCCTGCGTCGGCATCGGCTCGTTCCTGTTCCACACCTTCGCCACCCGCTGGTCGGCGCTGGCGGACGTGGTGCCGATCGCGGTGTTCATCTACTCGTATTTCCTGCTGGCGATGCGGCGCATCCTGCAGCTCGGCTGGGGCTGGTCCATCGGCGCGACGCTCGCCTTCCTTGCCGCAAGCTATGGCGTGGCGCCGATGCTTTCCGGGATCCTGGGATCCTCCGCCGGCTATGTACCGGCGGCGCTTGCCATTTTCGGCGTTGCCGCCGTTGCCGCGCGGCGCTGTCCGCCCGCCAGCGCGCCGCTGGCGCTGACCGGTGCGGTTTTCGTGATTTCGCTTGCTTTCAGAACGAGTGATATCCCATTTTGCCCGTCTTTCCCTTTGGGAACGCATTTCGTATGGCATTGCCTGAACGCGCTGGTCCTGTACCTGCTGATTCGCGTCCTTGTCCTGGTATCGCCGGTCGCCCGGTCCGGAAACCTGACAGGCGCGACCGGCACCTGACCTCAAGGTTTCAGGATGTGCCAGCGGCCCACTGCCCGCCAGCCTCGAGTGAATCGCGATGACCGACAAAAAGTCCGAGAACCAGCCCGTGAACGATCTCGACGAGGCTGCGCTCTACTACCACCGGCATCCGCGCCCGGGTAAGCTCGAGATCCAGGCGACCAAGCCGCTCGGAAACCAGCGCGACCTGGCACTCGCCTATTCGCCCGGCGTGGCGGCGCCCTGCCTGGAGATCGCCCGCGATCCGTCGCTCGCCGCCGAATACACCGCGCGCGCAAACCTCGTCGGCGTCGTCTCCAACGGCACGGCCGTGCTCGGGCTCGGCAATATCGGCCCGCTCGCGTCCAAGCCGGTGATGGAAGGCAAGGCCGTTCTCTTCAAGAAGTTTGCCGGCATCGATGTCTTCGACATCGAGGTGAACGAACTCGACGTCGACAAGTTCGTCGACGCGGTCGCCGTGCTCGAGCCGACCTTCGGCGGCATCAACCTGGAGGACATCAAGGCTCCCGAATGCTTCATGATCGAGCGCGCCCTGCGCGAGCGGATGAACATTCCCGTCTTCCATGACGACCAGCACGGCACGGCGATCATCGTCGCCGCCGCGGTGAAGAACGCGCTGGAACTGGCCGGCAAGGACATCGCGGCGGTGAAGATCGTCGCCTCCGGCGCGGGCGCGGCGGCGCTTGCCTGCCTCAACCTGCTGGTGTCCCTGGGCGCCTCGCGGGACAACATCTTCGTCAGCGACATCGAGGGCGTCGTCTACAAGGGCCGCGAGACCCTGATGGACGAATGGAAGTCGATCTTCGCGCAGGAGACGGATGCGCGCACGCTGGCCGAGGTCATTCCCGGCGCGGACGTGTTCCTCGGCCTTTCGGCCGCCGGCGTGCTGAAGCCGGAGATGGTCGCGGCGATGGCGGAAAAGCCGCTGATCCTGGCGCTCGCCAACCCCAAGCCCGAGATCATGCCGGAAGCGGCACTCGCCGTGCGCAACGACGTGATGATGTGCACCGGCCGGTCGGACTATCCGAACCAGGTGAACAACGTCCTGTGCTTCCCCTACATCTTCCGCGGTGCGCTGGACGTGGGCGCGACCACGATCAACGAGGAGATGAAGCTCGCCGCCGTGGCCGCCATCGCCGAACTGGCGCGCGAGGAGCCGTCGGAAGTGGCGGCGCGCGCCTATGGCGGGGTGACCGAGACCTTCGGGCCGAAATACCTGATCCCTTCTCCCTTCGACCAGCGCCTGATCCTGCGCATCGCCCCGGCGGTTGCCCGCGCGGCGATGGAGACCGGCGTCGCGGTGCGGCCCATCGACGACTTCGACGCCTATCACGACCGGCTGAACCGCTTCGTCTTCCGCTCCGGCATGATCATGAAGCCGATCATCGCCGCCGCCCGCTCCAGCGAGACGCGGATCATCTATTCCAACGGCGAGGACGAGCGCGTGCTGCGCGCGGCGCAGGTGCTGCTTGAGGACCGGCTGGCACGCCCGATCCTGATCGGCCGTCCCTCGGTGATCGAGAGCCGCTGCGAGCGCTTCGGCCTCAAGATCCGCCCGGGCCGCGATTTCGAATTCATCAACCCGGAAGACGACCCGCGCTACCGCGACTATGTCGACACCCTGTTCTCGCTGGTCGGCCGGCGCGGCGTGACGCCGGAAGCGGCCCGCACCATGGTGCGCTCCAACACCACGGTGATCGGCGCGCTGGCCCTGCACCGCGGCGAGGCGGACGCGCTGATCTGCGGCCTTGAGGGGCGCTACTCCAAGCACCTGGCCGACGTGCGCGGCATCATCGGCAACGCGCCGGGCGTGCAGGACTTCTCGGCGCTGTCGCTTCTGATCAATTCGAACGGCGCGACCTTCTTCACCGATACCTATGTCACCATCGATCCCTCCGCTCGCGAGATCGCCGAGACGACGATGTTGGCGGCCGAGGAAATCCGCCGCTTCGGCATCACGCCGCGCGCCGCGCTCCTGTCCGCCTCGAATTTCGGCTCGCGCGACATGGCCTCGGCCGACAAGATGCGCGCCGCCCTGGAACTGCTGAAGGACATGGCGCCGGACCTCGAGGTCGACGGCGAGATGCATGGCGACAGCGCACTGTCGCTCGCCATGCGCGGCCGGGTGATGCCGGATTCGCGCCTGACGGGAGAGGCGAACCTGCTGGTCTTCCCCTCGCTGGATGCCGCCAACATCGCGCTCAACCTGGTGAAGGTGATGACCGACAGCCTGCATGTCGGCCCGATCCTGCTGGGCACCGCAAAGCCGGTGCATATCCTGACGCCTTCGGTCACCTCGCGCGGCGTCGTCAACATGTCTGCCTTCGCCGCGGTGGAGGCGCAGACGCGAAATCGCGCCTGAGGGTGCGATTTTCTTTGCCGGCTACGTCTTGATCGTGTTGAGTTCCGTCATGAAAGCTTCGTCCGCCTGATGCAACCTGCAAGGCCGGACGCGGCACGGCAGGATGGACGGAATGGCACACTTCCTCGTGGTCTATGCCACGACAGAGGGACAGACACGCAAGATCTCGGAGAAGGTGGCCGGCCGGCTCAAGGCCGCTGGCCATAGCGTGACGCTGGTCGATGCCAGGGCCGCCGCCACGCTGGAGTTGGGGTCCTTCGATGCGGCGGTGCTTGCCGCCTCGCTGCATGTCGGCCGCCACCAGCCCGAAATGCTCGACTTCATCCGCCGGCAGCGGACGCGGCTGGAGCGGGTGCAGACCGCCTTCATCTCCGTCAGCCTGTCGGCCTCTTCCACTGATGCGCAGGATATCGCCAATGCCCGCGAGGCGGCGGAAGCGATGTTCGACGAACTCGACTGGGAGCCGTCGCATCTCCACCTGGCGGCCGGCGCCGTTCACGACGGGCGACTGGGCTTCTTCAAGCGCTGGGTGATCCACCGCATCCTGAGGCAGAAGGGCGTGGAGATGGACCCGTCCGGCGACATGGAATTCACCGACTGGCCGGCGCTGGAGCGGTTCGTCGACGGGTTCGTCGAGGAGGTGCTTGCGGCGGGCGAGGAGTTCGCCTGACGGCGTCCCCCTGCCTGCGCCAGGTCTCGAGCGGGCTTACATGTTCGGGTAGTTCGGGCCGCCTGCGCCTTCCGGCACCGTCCAGGTGATGTTCTGGTTCGGGTCCTTGATGTCGCAGGTCTTGCAGTGCACGCAGTTCTGCGCGTTGATCTGGAAGCGCGGGGCGTCCTCGCCTTCCTCGATCCACTCGTAGACGCCGGCCGGGCAATAGCGGTTCGATGGGCCGGCATAGACATCGTGCTCGGATGCCTTCTGCAGCGCCATGTCCTTCACCTTCAGGTGGATCGGCTGGTCTTCCTCGTGGTTGGTGTTCGACAGGAACACCGAGGAGAGCTTGTCGAAGGACACCTTCCCGTCCGGCTTGGGATAGGCGATGGGGCTGTGCTTGGCGGCCGGCTCCAGGCTCTCCGAATCCCGCTTGCCGTGCGAGACGGTGCCGAAGAAGGAGAAGCCGAAGAGCTCGTTCGTCCACATGTCGAGGCCGCCGAGCACGGTGCCGAGCAGCGTGCCGTAGCGCGACAGCAGCGGCTTGACGTTGCGGACCTTCTTCAGGTCCTTGCCGATCTCGCTTTCGCGCCAGGCCGTGTCGTAGCCCGCAAGCTCGGCATTCGCCTCGCCGCGGCCGAGCGCGGCCATGACTTCCTCCGCCGCCAGCATGCCGGACAGCATGGCGTTGTGCGAGCCCTTGATGCGCGGCACGTTGACGAAGCCGGCGGAGCAGCCGATCAGCAGGCCGCCGGGGAAGGAGAGCTTGGGCACCGACTGGAAGCCGCCCTCCGTGATGGCGCGGGCGCCATAGGAGATGCGCTTGCCGCCCTCGAAGGTCTCGCGGATCGCCGGATGGGTCTTGAACCGCTGGAACTCCTCGAACGGGGCGAGGTAGGGGTTCTTGTAGTTGAGGTGGACGACGAAGCCGACCGCGACCTGGTTGTCCTCCAGGTGATAGAGGAACGAGCCGCCGCCGGTCCGGTTGTCGAGCGGCCAGCCGAAGCTGTGCTGCACGAGGCCCGGGCGGTGCTTCGACGGGTCGACCTGCCACAGCTCCTTGATGCCAATGCCGAACTTCGGCACGTCGGACTTCGCATCGAGATCGAAGCGGGCGATGAGCTCCTTGGCGAGCGATCCGCGCACGCCCTCGGCGATGAGCACATACTTGCCGCGCAGCTCCATGCCGCGGGTGAAATTGGCGTTGGGCTTGCCGTCGCGGCCGATGCCCATGTCGCCGGTGGCGACACCGACCACGGCGCCGGCGTCGTCGTAGAGCACTTCGGCGGCGGCAAAGCCGGGATAGATCTCGACGCCGAGCGCCTCGGCCTTTTCGGCCAGCCAGCGGCAGACATTGCCGAGCGAGACGATGTAGTTGCCGTGATTGTTCATCAGGGACGGCATCATGATGTTCGGCAGCCGCATGGAGCCTGCAGGCCCCAGCACCAGGAAGTGGTCGGCGGTCACCGGCGTCTTGAACGGTGTGTCCGCCTCCTCGCGCCAGCCCGGCAGCAGCTTGTCGACGCCGATGGGATCCACCACCGCGCCCGACAGGATGTGGGCGCCGACCTCGGAGCCTTTTTCCAGCACGACGACGGAGAGATCCTCGCCCTTCTCCTCGGCGATCTGCTTGAGCCTGATGGCCGCCGACAGCCCCGCCGGTCCCGCCCCGACGATGACGACGTCGAACTCCATGCTTTCGCGTTCGCCAAGCGTCTCCGTGTCGCTCATGCCTCTCTCCCTCTCGTGCCGCGTGCCTCGGTCTAAGGGTTTCTGTTTAGTGCAGCGCGAAAGAGGCCGCAATGTCGATAAACCGATGGCAGTTATATGACGTTTACGTAAGAGTAATATTCGAAACCCTTTGCCGGACGTCAAGGTCGGGGCAATTGCGCTTGCCCCGGCGATGCGGCACAACAGCTCCATGGAACCCGCAGACCCGACCGACCAGATGCCAGACGAGCGTCCGTCCGCGACGCAGCTCGAGGGCGAGCGCAAGGTGTCTTCGGCGATCGAGGCGCTGCTCGATTTCTACATCTCTGCCGGCGCCGACGGCTGGCTGGAGCTGGACCCGGCTGATGCCTTCGCCCTGTCCGAGGCGCCGCGCCCGGCCGCACAGGCGCAAGCCACGCGCATGGCGCCGGCCGGATTGCAATCTGCGGCACCTGCCGCGCCGGCACGGCAGATGCCGCCCCACTCTCAGCAACCGAGATCTGCCCCGCCGATGCAGGCGTCGCCTTCTCCTGCACAAGCTGCGATGGCGGGCGGTGCGGCGGTCGTGCCGGGCGACGAGGTGGTGGTTGCCGCCCGCGAGGCCGCCCGCACGGCAGCGACCCTGGACGAGCTGCGCGAGGTACTGACCCGCTTCGACGGCTGCAACCTGAAGCTTACCGCCAAGTCGCTCGTCTTCGCCGACGGACCGGCGGATGCGAAGGTCATGTTCGTCGGCGAGGCGCCGGGCCGGGAGGAGGACGCGCGCGGGTTGCCCTTCGTCGGCCGCTCGGGGCAGCTTCTCGACCGGATGCTGGAGGCCATCGGCCTGGCGCGCGGCGAGGTCTACATCACCAATGTCGTGCCGTGGCGCCCGCCGGGCAATCGCACCCCGAGCCCGCAGGAAACCGAGATCTGCAAGCCCTTCGTGCTGCGCCAGATCGAGCTGGTGCGGCCGAAGGTGCTGGTGTTCCTGGGCGGGGCTTCGGCCAAGGCGCTGACCGGCGTGCAGGACGGCATCCTGCGGCTGCGCGGGCGCTGGCTGGAGCTGCCGCTGGGGCCGGCCGCGCAAGGGGCGACCATCCGCGCGATGGCGACGCTCCACCCGGCCTACCTGCTGCGCAGCCCGGTGCAGAAGCGCTATGCCTGGCGCGACTTCCTGGCCATCAAGGCGGCGCTGGACGAGGCTTCGGGCGGCTGAGACGGCTCTTTTATCGCCGCATCGCAGACCTATATGCCGAAGACACAGGTATTTCAGTCAGACCACTTCGAGCCCGAGGACACCCCTTGTTCGACAGCCTTCGCAAGCGCCTTCCCGGAAAATGGGGCGATGTCCCGGCCACCGTCCCGGTGGTGCGTCTTCAAGGAACGATCGGGATGGCCTCGCCTCTGCGGCCCGGCCTGTCGCTGGCCACCGTCGCGCCGCTGCTCGACAAGGCCTTCTCCTTCGACGGGCCGGCGGTGGCGCTGATCGTCAACTCGCCCGGCGGCTCGCCGGTCCAGTCGCGGCTGATCCACGACCGCATCCGCCAACTCGCGGGCGAGAAGAAGAAGGACGTTCTCGTCTTCGTGGAGGATGTGGCGGCATCGGGCGGCTACATGCTGGCGCTTGCCGGCGACGAAATCGTCGCCGACGAGAACTCCATCGTCGGCTCCATCGGCGTGGTTTCCGCCGGCTTCGGCTTCTCTGAGGCGATTTCGAAGCTCGGCATCGAGCGCCGGGTGCATACGGCCGGGGAGAGCAAGGCGATCCTCGATCCGTTCCGCCCGGAGCGAGAGGAGGACGTGCTGCACCTCAAAGCGTTGCAGCAGGAGGTGCACGAAAGCTTCATCGCCCTGGTGCGCCGTCGCCGCGGCGACGTCCTGTCCGATGCGCCCGACCTGTTCTCGGGTCTGTTTTGGACCGGGACCACGTCGCGCGATCTTGGCCTGATCGACCGGATCGGCGATATTCGCTCGACGTTGCGCGAGCGCTTCGGCGACAAGGTGAGAATGCGCCTGGTCGGCGGGCCGCGTTCGCTGTTCGCACGCCGCCAGGGCGTGGGGGTGGAGATCGGTGCCGGCCTGACGCAAGGCTGGGCGGACGAGGCGATCGGAGCGCTGGAGCAGCGTGCGCTCTGGGCCCGCTACGGACTGTGAGGATCGGGAGGACGGCATGGTCAACGTGATCGCGGCGGCAGGCCTCGCCATTGGCGGCTATCTGCTGATACGGGCAGTGAGGCGGGAGATGTCGCGCGTCGAGCGGCGAGTTTCCGAGGCGGCACGGCGGGCGACCGGCGAGCTGCCGGTGAAGAAGCTGGAGCAGGACCCGGAGACGGGACGCTACCGCCCCAAGGACTGACTTTCGGATTTCGCTCGCCATTGCCGCCGGGCGCCGCGAGAGGCTCGCGGCGCCGAGGCAATGTTCGGCTTAACGGTGAGTGGAGATCGTTCCCATCACCGCACGCGGACACATAGACTGCACGACGACCGTGCCGTTCGGATAGACGTAGCGCACTGTGTCGCAAGTCTCGCTCTTCGCCGGGCGATGCCGGCGCGGACGTCTGTTCGGATTGTTCGGCACATGTGTCAGGGTCGCGGCTGCGCGGGAGTCCATGCACTCGCGGGTGGCGCAAAGGATAACGCCATCGGCGGCCCCCTTGTGGCTCCACACGCGGCCACCCGACGAATCGGTGCCGCTCGACTGGCCGCGGTCAGCACCCTGGCCGCCATTGGCGTTGTTGGCATGGGCGCTGTGGCCCGCTGCGGTCAAGGCAAGAGCCATGGTGGTGACGCCTGCCAATGCAAAAGTGCGAAATTTGAACATCATTCGATCCTCCGAGTTTCGGGCCGGGGACCATCCCCGGCGTCCGGTCCTCGATGGCGCGGGATTTGTCTCGCTCCTCTTTTCGTCATCGCAATTTCACAATGACGTAAGGTGAGTTCCGGTGCTGTGATCCTCGGCACAGTTTTCCGCGATCCGGCGACGGACGGATCGGGCCTTGCGAAGAGGCCATGCCTTGACGTCACCGGGTGTTGATGGCACCTCTCGCCCGGGCCCTGCCGGGTCACCCATTCTTGCATTCAAGGACGACGCAGATGACGAGCGAGACGGTGCCTGCGCACATGCGGCCCGAAAACTCCTTCCAGGGGTTGATCCTGACGCTTCAGAGGTTCTGGGCCGATCAGGGTTGCGTTGTCCTGCAGCCCTACGACATGGAAGTGGGCGCCGGCACGTTCCATCCGGCGACGACCCTGCGCTCGCTCGGCCCGCGCCCCTGGAAGGCGGCCTATGTGCAGCCCTCGCGCCGGCCGACCGACGGACGCTACGGCGAGAACCCGAACCGGCTGCAGCACTACTACCAGTTCCAGGTGATCATGAAGCCGTCGCCGGAGAACCTGCAGGATCTCTACCTGCGCTCTCTCTATGCCATCGGCCTCGATCCCGCCCTGCACGACGTGCGCTTCGTCGAGGACGACTGGGAAAGCCCGACCCTGGGCGCCTGGGGACTCGGCTGGGAGTGCTGGTGCGACGGCATGGAAGTGTCGCAGTTCACTTACTTTCAGCAGGTCGCGGGCTTCGAATGCGCGCCGGTCTCGGGCGAGCTGACTTACGGCCTGGAGCGCCTGGCCATGTACATCCAGGGCGTCGATAACGTCTACGACCTCAACTACAACGGCCGCGAGGGCGCCGAGAAGGTGACCTATGGCGACGTGTTCCTGCAGGCCGAGCAGGAATATTCCCGCCACAACTTCGAGCATGCCGACACCGAGATGCTGTTCCGCCACTTCCGCGACGCGGAGGAGGAATGCCGCCGCCTGCTCGACGCCGGCGCCAAGGCGCGCGAGGCTGCGGGCGCGAAGGTTCACCAGGTGGTGCTGCCGGCCTACGACCAGTGCATCAAGGCGAGCCACGCGTTCAACCTGCTGGATGCGCGCGGCGTCATTTCGGTGACCGAGCGACAGAGCTACATCCTGCGCGTACGCGAACTGGCGAAGGCCTGCGGCGCCGCATTCCTGGAGACGGAAGCCGGCGGGGTCGGCTACGCCGCCGAGTGATGCGGTCCGGGTGAGGTTGGCAAGGCTTTCCGGTCGGCATTCGCCTGCCCGGTGACCTGCATCACATCTCCCTGCTCCGTCACGGTTTCCACTGCAGCCTGCTTGCAGTAGCGTTACGCGCATAATCGTGACTGGAAAGGGTTTCGCCTTATGGCCACCTGGATCGTGCTCGGACTGATCGTCCTGATCGGCCTCTACCTCGTCTATATCTACAATGATCTGGTGCGGAAGCGGCAGATGGTGCGGGAAGGCTGGAGCGGCATCGATGTCCAGCTCAAGCGTCGGTCGGATCTCATTCCCAACCTCGTCGAGGCTGTGAAGGGCTACGCCACGCACGAGCGCGCAGCGCTGGAGGCGGTCACCGAGATGCGGGCGCGGGCGGCGGGTGTCGACCGGAACGATGTTGCCGGCCGGGCACAGGCGGAAGGCATGCTGTCCCAGGCTCTCGGCAAGCTCTTTGCGGTCGCCGAGGCCTATCCGGACCTCAAGGCCAGCGCCAATTTCCGCGAACTTCAGTCGTCGCTGGAAAGCGTCGAGGACGCGTTGCAGATGGCGCGGCGCTACTACAATGGTGCGGTGCGTGCACTCAACGTCGTGGTCGAGAGCTTTCCGTCCAACCTGGTGGCCGGCCGCTTCGGCTTCACCCAGGAGGAGTATTTCGAGATCGAGGACCCGGCCGACCGGGCTGTGCCCAAGGTCAGCTTCTGAAGAGGAGCGGTCCTGCCATGCGCGTCCCTGCCGTCCTGATCGCGTTTTGCGCCTTTCTCGCCGCGGGCCTGCTGGTGTTCGCACCGGCGGCGGCACATGCCGACGAGCGCATCCTCGCCTTCAATTCGACCATCGAGGTGGCGAGCAACGGCGAGCTGACCGTCACCGAAACGATTCGCGTGCGCGCCGAGGGCAACCAGATCCGCCGCGGCATCTTTCGCGACATCCCGCTGGTCTTCGAGACGGAAAGCGGCCGCAAGGCACGCGCCGGCTTCGATCTCGTCTCGGTGGAGCGGGACGGCGAGGAAGACGGCTATTCGGTCAATCGCGGCGGCAGCGGCGTGCGCATCTATATCGGCCGCGAGGACACGTTCCTGCAGCCGGGCACCTACACCTACACCATCGTCTACCGGACCGACCGGCAGGTACGGTTCTTCGAGACCCATGACGAGGTCTACTGGAACGCCACCGGCAACGAGTGGGACTTTCCGATAGACCGGGCGACGGCGCGCATCGTTCTGCCGGACGGGGCGAGCGTCGCCGCCCACGCGGCCTATACCGGCCCTTATGGCGCGTCCGGCCAGGACTACACGTCGAGGCTCGAGGGCGGCGGGCGCAGCGTCCTGTTCGCCACGACCCGGCCGCTGGGGCCGCGCGAGGGGCTGACCGTCGTCGCCGAAATGCCGAAGGGCGTCGTCACGGAGCCGACGGCCGACCAGGAACTCGGTTATTTCCTGCAGGACCATCTGGGCGAGATCCTCGGCGGCATCGGCCTTGCGCTCGTCCTGGCCTACTACCTTTGGGCCTGGTGGTCGGTCGGGCGCGACCCGCCCAAGGGCGTGATCTTTCCGCGCTTCGAGGGGCCGGACGGCATCTCGCCGGCCCTGTCCAACTATATCGCGCGCAAGGGCTTCGGCGATGGCGGCTGGCGCGCGCTCTCCGCCGCCTGCCTCAGCCTTGCGGTCAAGGGCAAGCTGGTGCTGGACGACCTCGCCGGCGACCTGACGATGATCCGCCCGGACGGAACGCGCGGCAACTATGCCGGGCTGCCCAAGGGCGAGAAGGCGATCGCCAACTGGCTCGACAATCGCGACGGCAGCTTCACCGTGTCCAAGGCCAACGGCACCTCGGTCCAGAAGCTCGGCAACACCTTCCGCGGCGCCATCGAAGGCGAGAACCGCAACCGTTACTACAAGGCCAACCGGTTCTATCTGGTGCCCGGTGTCGCGCTGTCCATTCTGACGATTTTCGCGCTGCTCGCCTTCGGCAATCTCAGCGAGGAGCAGATCGCGATCATGATCCCGATCTTCATGGTCACCTTCGTCGTGGTGATGTTCGCGGTGCAGATCGGCAAGGCGATCCGCCGCCCCGGCAGGATGGCGCTGCGCATCGTGTTCGTTCTCGTCGTCTTCTCGTTCGTCACGCTGGGACACGTCACGGCATCGGCGGTGCTGCTGCAGCTGCAGGGGGAGATTCCTCCGCTCGCGCTCATCGCCATCGGGTTGCTGGCGGTGAACTTTCTGTTCTTCTTCCTGATCGGCGCCCCGACTGCGCTCGGCCGCAGCACGATGGACGAGATCGAGGGCCTGAAGATGTATCTTCAGGTCGCCGAGAAGGACCGGATGAACATGCAGGGCGCCCCGCAGATGAGCCCCTCGCATTTCGAGACCCTGCTGCCCTACGCGGTCGCGCTCGATGTGGAAAAGCCCTGGTCGAAGGCCTTCGAGGCCTGGTTGCTGACGGCAGCCGGCGCTGCGGTGGCCGCCTCCTATGCGCCGGGCTGGTATTCGGGTCGCAGCTTCGACGCGCACAACATCTCCGGCACGCTCGGCAAGAGCGTCGAGGCCATGTCCGGTACGTTCTCCTCCTCGTTGCCTGCGCCTAAGTCGTCGAGCTCCGGCGGGGGCGGGGGCGGCTTTTCCGGCGGTGGCGGCGGTGGCGGCGGCGGCGGCGGCTGGTAGGCCGGTACAGCCCCGACAGCACGCGCGGGGGTGACTTTTTCCCCCGCTCTTGCTAACGGACGCGCAACAGTCACGGTCGCCGGCTGCCCGGCTGCCCAACCATTCGAGACCTCCCGATGCCCGATCTTCTTCTGGAGCTTTTCAGCGAGGAAATTCCCGCCCGCATGCAGCGCCGTGCTGCAGAGGACCTGAAGTCGCTGGTGACCAATGCGCTGGTCGAGGCGGGCGTCACCTATGAGGGCGCGAAGGCGTTTTCCACCCCGCGGCGGCTGGCGCTGCATATCGCCGGGCTGACGGCCGGTTCGAAGCCGACCCGCGAGGAGCGCAAGGGCCCGCGCGTCGGATCGCCGGAAAAGGCGCTGGAAGGCTTCCTGCGCGGTGCGGGGCTTGCCTCCATCGACGAGGCGCAGGTCGTCTCCGACCCGAAGAAGGGCGACTTCTACGTCGCGGTGATCGAGAAGCCCGGCCGCTCGACGCCGGACATCGTCGCCGAGGTGATGCCGGGCATCGTCCGCGGCTTCCCCTGGCCGAAGTCGATGCGCTGGGGCGGCGGACAGCTGCGCTGGGTGCGCCCGCTCCACTCCATCGTCGCGACCTTCGGGCCCGAGACCGAGGAGCCGGAAGTGGTGCCCTTCGAGATCGACGGCATCGTCTCGTCCAACACGACGCGCGGCCACCGCTTCCTGGCGCCGGATGCCTTCGAGGTGCGGCGGCTGGAGGACTATGCCGACAAGCTGGAGAAGGCGAAGGTCGTGCTCGACGCCGACCGGCGCAAGGACATCATCGTCAATGATGCGCGTAACCGCGCCATGGCGCTGGGCCTGGAACTGGTCGAGGACGAGGGCCTGCTCGAGGAAGTCGCCGGCCTGGTGGAATGGCCGGTCGTACTGGTCGGCAGCTTCGACGAGGCGTTCCTGGAACTGCCCGACGAGGTCATCCGCCTGACCATCCGCGCCAACCAGAAGTGCTTCGTGATGCGCGATCCGGCAACGGGCCGCCTGTCCAACCGCTTCGTCGCCGTGTCCAACATCGTCGCCTCCGACGGCGGCGCGACGATCATCGCCGGCAACGAAAAGGTGATCCGCGCCCGCCTGTCCGATGCCCGCTTCTTCTGGGAAACCGACCTCAAGGCGCCGCTGGAAAGCCGGCTGCCGAAGCTCGACAGCGTCGTCTTCCACGAAAAGCTCGGCACGCAGGGCGCGCGGGTGAACCGGCTCGAGGCGCTGGCGCGCGAGATCGCCCCGCTGGTCGGGGCCGATGTGGAAAAGGCCGCGCGGGCCGCGCGCCTTGCCAAGGCCGACCTGCCGACGCAGATGGTCTACGAATTCCCCGAGCTGCAGGGCCAGATGGGTCGCACCTATGCGGAGCTGCAGGGCGAGGACGCCTCCGTCGCCCGCGCCATCGAGGAGCACTACAAGCCGCAAGGCCCGTCCGATGAAGTGCCGACCGATCCGGTCTCCGTCGCGGTGGCGCTCGCCGACAAGCTCGACCTCTTGACCGGCTTCTGGGCCATCGACGAGAAGCCGACCGGCTCCAAGGACCCCTTCGCCCTGCGCCGCGCCGCACTCGGCGTGATCCGCATCGTGCTGGAGAACGGGCTGCGGCTGCGCCTCTCCGCGTCGCTTGCCAGCGCCAATGCCGCGATGAGGGAGACCGGCGGCGAGCTGCGCCAGGACCTCCTCTCCTTCTTCGCCGATCGTCTGAAAGTGCATCTGCGCGAGCAGGGTGCCCGTCACGACCTGATCGACGCGGTCTTCGCGCTGGAGGGGCAGGACGACCTGTTGATGGTGGTGCGCCGGGTCGAGGCCCTGGGCGCGTTCCTGGCGACCGAGGACGGGGCGAACCTTCTGGCCGGCACCAAGCGTGCGGCCAACATCCTGCGCGCCGAGGAAAAGAAGGACGGCGCGGCGATTTCCGGCGCGCCGCACGCCGATCACCTGGCCGAGCCGGCGGAGATCGCCCTGGCGGCAGCCATCGATACGGCGCGCTCGCAGATCCGCGACGCGCTGTCTCGCGAGGACTTCGCCGGCGCGATGACGGCGCTGGCGGGCCTGCGCGCGCCGGTGGATAAGTTCTTCGACGACATCCTGGTCAATGCGGAAGATGCGGACCTGCGCCTCAACCGCCTGCGGCTGCTCGCCGAGATCCGCGAGGCGACCCGCGAGGTGGCCGACTTCTCGAAGATCGCCGGCTAGGACGCCGGCTGCAGGACAAAGAAAAAGGGCGCGGAACCGGCAGGTCCCGCGCCCTTTTCGTGTGTCGTGGCGGTCCCGCCTGGTTTACTGCGCCGGTGCGCCGGCCAGCCGGGCGACCGGCTCTTCCTTGATCGGCCAGTGCACGACCGCGGCAAAGAGGCCGAGCGCGATGCCGATATACCAGATCACGTCGTAGGAGCCGGTCTGGTCGTAGAGCCGGCCGCCGAGCCAGACGCCGAGGAACGAGCCGATCTGGTGCGAGAAGAACACGAAGCCGAACAGCGTCGCCATGTAGCGCGGGCCGAACATCACCGCGACGAGGCCGGAGGTCGGCGGCACCGTGGAGAGCCACAGGAAGCCCATCGTGCCGGCGAAGATCAGCACGCTCAGCGGCGTTGCCGGCGCCATCAGGAAGAGGGTGATTGCAATGGCGCGGCCGAGATAGATCAGCGACAGGAAATAGGGCTTCGACCAGCGCCCGCCGATATAGCCCGCGGCAAGCGCCCCGAACACGTTGCACAGGCCGATCAGCGCGATGGCGATGGCGCCCCATTTCGGATCGAGGCCGAGATCGGCGATATAGGGCGGCAGGTGCACGGTGATGAAGGCGACATGGAAGCCGCAGACGAAGAAGCCGAAGGTCAGCAGGATGAAGCCGCGGGTGCGGAACGCCTCGGAAATCGCTTCGGTGAGCTTCTGGTCGGCAATGGCCGAGCCCGGCACGTAGGCGGCGGGCTTGCCCTTCAGTGCGACCGCCAGGAATGGGATCAGCAGCATCAGGCCGGCCAGCACATAGAGGCTGTCGTGCCAGCCGAGCCCGTCGATGAGGCCCTGGCTGAGCGGGGCGAACAGGAACTGGCCGAAGGAGCCGGCCGCCGTGCCGATGCCGAAGGCGAGGGAGCGGCGCTCCGGCGTGACGGCGCGCCCGAAGGCGGCGAGCACCAGCGAGAAGGACGAGAAGGCGACGCCGAGGCCGATCATCACGCCGCCGGCGACATGCAGCAGCAAGGGGCTTTCCGCCTGGGCCATCAGCAGGAGGCCGAGCGTGTAGACGATGCCGCCGAAGGCGAGCGTGCGCGCCGTGCCGAAACGGTCGGAGACCATGCCGGCGATCGGCTGCGCCGCGCCCCAGACGAGGTTCTGGATGGCCAGCGCAAGGGCGAAGATCTCGCGCGACCAGTCGCGCGCCTCGGTCATCGGGGCGAGGAACAGGCCGAGCGCGGAGCGCGGGCCGAAGCTGAGCAGGGCGATCAGGCAGCCGCAGACGATGATCAGCGGCAGGTTGGGGGAGGCCTTGGGAAGGGGAGAGCCGGAGGTCGGCGCGCGGGTCGCGGAAGTGGTCACGTCGTAGGGTCCTGTCACTGCGGCAGGTCGGGGGAAGGCGCCGCTCGGCGAAAGAGCGTTGCTGCCGCCTGCCGGCATGCTGAGGAGGTCTGCCTGACGCGCGCCCTAGCGGGCGGCACGAAACTGGCGAGGCCGGTTGGCCCGAGTATGCGCGATCGCGCATCGGTGAAAAAGCGAAACAAATTCATGTTTCGCTTTCACATCCCTGATGAATGTGCGGACGGCTCATGCCGGTCCCGGTGCTCAGATCGGCTGCTGGGCGAGGCCCTTGCCGTGGATCGGGCCGGTCGGCAGGTTGGTCGGCGAGCCGCCCTCCGGCTCGAAGGTGATCTCGTAGAGCTGGTCGCGGCGGGGCGGCGGCAGCCCCTCGACGGTGAGTCGCGTGCCCGTTCCATCGGGCAGCAGGCCGAGCGAGACCGGCGGGCCTTCCTCGGTCGGCTTGGTCCAGACCTGCATGACCTGGCCTTGCGGGACAGCGGCACCGTCCAGCAGGGTGATCCAGGTGGTGTTGTCGGCCGCGCCTTCCACGAGGGCGACCGGCTTGCCGCCGGCATCCAGCAGCACGGCGACCACCGTCGGCTGCGGCATGGTGAGCAGCGACCAGCCGAGCGCGAGGGCCAGTACCAGCGAAGCGGCAAGGCTTCCCAGCGCGGCGAGGCGCCAGCGGCTGTCGGCGGGTTTGTCGCTGCGTTCCTTCGCAGCAAGCGGAACGACATTGCCGGCCGGCTCGGAGGCCTCGGCCGGCACCTCATCGAGGCGGGCGGCGACACGAGTCCACAGTTCCTCCGGCAGAGGAACCTCTTCGGCGGTCGCATCCAACTCGCCGAAGCGGGCGCGGGCGCGCTCCAGCCTTGCGGCGACCACAGGATCGGCAGCGGCAAGCGCCTCGATCTCGGCCTGTTCCGCCTCGCTGGCAAGGCCGAGCACGACCTCGTCGATGCGTTCGTCGAGCGGGCGCTGCGTCATGACAGGCACTCCCGCAGCTGCGTGAGGCCGCGCCTCAACCACGCCTTCACCGAGCCGAGCGGCGCCTTCATGCGCCCGGAAATCTCGCCGTGGCTGTAGCCGAGCACGTAGGAGGCGAGGATCGCCATGCGCTTGCTGGGCTCCAGTGCCGAGAGGCAGCGGCGGAGGTCGCTGTTGGCATCCAGCCGGTGATAGGCGTCTTCCAGCACGCTCTCGTCCGCCGCCTCGTCGAAAGTTTCCATGTCGCCATGCTGTGCGTCGCGCTCGCCCTGGCGCAGCAGGGTGAGGCAGCGGTTGCGCAGGATCGTGTAGATCCAGCCCGTGGCGCTGCCGCGTTCGGGATCGAACTGGCCGGCGTTGCGCCAGAGCGCGACGAAGCTTTCCTGCACCGCATCCTCGGCAAGGTCGCGGCGGCGCAGCATGCGCAGCGCGACGCCGAGCATCCGCTTGCCTTCGTGGTCCATCAGGGTCTTCAACGCGACGCGGTCGCCGGCGGCGCAGGCTGCGACAAGGGCGCTGTGGTCGATCAAGGTCCCGCTCTTCTTCCGCCGGTCAGTGTCGGCCGGCCCGGGAGGAGGGGCTGCGGCTCGCCATGCAGTCGCAGCCGATGGTGGAGGTTTTACAATCGATTGGCAAAGGAAATTCCGAACATCCTGCTGTCTTGCTGCCGCGGCGGCAGCTTGTGGCACGGTAAAGGATGCCATGGCTGTGCACCGGCATGGGCAGCGCGGGAGGGCCCGAGGGACGGGGCCGGCACCCGGCGGTGCCGACCCCCAACGGCCGTCTTGGCTTACTTCGCGGTCATGAAGGTGATGTCGCGCACGGTGACGCCCTCGGCGCCCTTCAGCGGCCAACTCCAGGTGATCTTGCCGTCCTCGAGCGACACGGTGTGCAGTCCGCCGCCGGACACGAGCCAGGCGGTGTTGGCGCCGGCCTCGTCGGTGGCGATGTCGAAGGCATAGGTGTCGGACCCTTCGATGCCGAGCTTGCCGACGGCCGCCAACGTGCCGTCATTCGGGGAGGTCTGGCGGATCAGCGCGACGATGGTGCTGTCGATGTCGTACATCGCCGTCTTCTCGGGCTTGCCGAAGGAGTTGGTATAGGCCGCCGCGACGATGGCCGGTGCCTCGCCGGCATGCATGTCGCCCTTGTCGAAGGCGAGGCTGCCGTCGACGGTCACGGCACCGCTCTCGATGTCGACGCGGTGGTTGGTCGTGCCGGACATGAAGCGCAGCTTGTCGGCCGCCGGGTTGAAGTCGACGATCACGGCGCCGCCCTCGGCGACGGGCAGTTCCTTGTCCATGGTGGAAATCACCGAGGTGGCGCCGGTCTCCGGATCGATCTCGACGATCTGGAACGTCTCGGTCACGCCGATCAGCTGGCCGTTGGCCGGCCGCAGGTCGATGCCGAGCAGGCGGTCGACGCCCTCGGCATCCATGGTGGCGGTGACGGTGGCGGTGGAGGCGTCGATCTTGTGAAGGGTCTTGTCGCCCGAAAGGGCGATGGCGGTGAGGCCGTCGTTGTCCGCAGCATGAGCCGCCGTGGCGAGGGCGATGAGAGCGGTGGTCGCGAGAGCGAAGGTCGTCCTGGTCACTTGAACTGTCCTCGTATCCATGGGCTGCGGCCGATCCGCAACCTGCACTCCCGTGACTCTCCCAAGGGGCCGTTTGGATGCAGGGGACGCGAAAAAAAATGCGGTCGGCAGGGAGGCAGCGCCGGATGCGAGGCGGATTGACGCAGGGCTTAGAGGCTAGTGCTATGATTTGACAGGAGATTTTATATTTGTCCTACGAAAAGCCGGGTCAGGACCAACAAACGCATTGGCAAAGGTGAGCGCAGGTGCCTATATATGCCCCATAGGAGCATAAGCGTCGGCTAGGGCCGCGTTTTTTAAACGACAGTTTATGCTCAAAATGAGCAAAACGACCAAATCGGCCGAAAGGCCTCGTCACTGCGGTCGTCTTGTTCGGTAGAGGTCGGGTCCTGCGCGAGCTTGAGGCCCGGATGAAGTCAGGGAGGTCGTCATGGCCACCATCGCACTCGATATCGGCAGCAATGCCGGATGCTCGACCGCCGCACCCGCACGGGCCAGCGGCTATTCGATGCTGCCGCGTCCTCATCTCGCCTACACTCGGGAAGTCGCCGAGGCGACCGCGCCGATCTACGAGAAGGTCCGCCACCTGATCCCGGAGATCGAGTGGCCGGTGCTGGCGCCCGTGATCCACGAGATCAACCGCCTCAAGAAGGAGCGGAACGCCGTCATCCTCGCCCACAACTACATGACGCCGGAGATCTTCCACGGTGTCTCCGATATCGTCGGCGACAGCCTGGCGCTGGCGAAGGAAGCGGCGAAGACCGACGCGGATGTGATCGTCCAGTGCGGCGTCCACTTCATGGCCGAGACGGCGAAGATCCTCAATCCGGACAAGACGGTCTTGATCCCCGACATGAAGGCCGGCTGCTCGCTGGCCGAGTCGATCACCGCGGCCGATGTGCGCGCCTTGCGCGAAAAGCATCCGGGCGTGCCGATCGTCACCTATGTGAACACCTCGGCCGACGTGAAGGCCGAGTGCGACATCTGCTGCACCTCGGCCAATGCCGTGCAGGTGGTGGAGAGCCTCGGCGCGCCGCGCGTGCTGCTGATCCCCGACCAGTACCTGGCGGCCAACGTCGCCCGGCAGACGGATGTCGAGATCCTGACCTGGGCCGGCGCCTGCGAGGTGCATGAGCGCTTCACCGCAGCCGAACTGCGCGAGTATCGCGAGATCGAGCCGAGCGTGAAGATCATCGCCCACCCGGAATGCCCGCCGGAAGTGGTCGACGAGGCCGACTTCACCGGCTCCACCGCCGGCATGATCGACTGGGTCAAGACCAATCGACCGGAGAAGGTGATGCTGGTCACCGAGTGCTCGATGGCCGACAACATTGCCTCGGAGACGCCGGGTGTGGACTATGTCCGTCCGTGCAACCTGTGCCCGCACATGAAGCGCATCACGCTGTCCAAGATCCTGGACTGCCTGCTGGAAATGCGGGATGAGGTGACGGTCGATCCGCATGTCGCCGCACGGGCGCGCAGTGCGGTCGAGCGGATGATCAACCTCAAGAGCTGATCGTCCATCCAACGGCAACACAGCCAATGCCGGGCGCGCTTTGCGTCCGGCATCGCCGCGTGGCGGCCCGCCCCGACCGTCGTTCCTCCGGCTGCCGCCCGGCCGCCGGCCTTCCGGACGAAACTCATGACGTCGCCACGTCCCGTGACTTCCCATATCGATGATGTCGTCATTCTCGGCGGCGGCCTGACCGGCCTGTTCTGCGCGCTGAAGCTGGCGCCGCGGCCGGTGACGATTCTCTCCGCCTCTCCCATCGGCGAGGGAGCGTCGTCCGCCTGGGCGCAGGGCGGCATCGCCGCGGCCGTCTCCGACGAGGACAGCGCGGCCGCCCATGCCGCCGACACGATCGCCGTCGGCGGCGGGCTGTGCGAGGAAAAGATCGTCCGCCTGATGACCGAGGAGGCGGGCGAGCGCGTCCGCGACCTGCTCGGCTACGGTGTTCCCTTCGACATGGACCTGGAGGGGCGGCTGCAGCTGTCGCGCGAGGCGGCGCATTCGATGAACCGCATCGTGCGCGTGCGCGGCGACATGGCCGGCCGCGCGATCATGGACGCGCTGGTTGCGGCGGTGCGCAACACGCCGTCGATCCGTGTGGTCGAGGGGTATCTGGGCGAGGAACTGCTGCATGAGGGGCGGATCGTCACCGGCGTGCTCGCCCGTCGGCGCGGCGACCGCGAGCGCCTGGCCTTCCCGGCCCATGCGGTGGTGCTCGCCTCCGGCGGCATCGGCCATCTCTATGCGGTGACGACGAACCCGCCGGAAGCCAACGGCCAGGGCCTTGCCATGGCGCTCGCTGCCGGCGCCGTGGTCGCCGATACCGAGTTCGTCCAGTTTCACCCGACCGCCCTCAATGTCGGCCGCGATCCGGCTCCGCTCGCCTCCGAGGCGCTGCGCGGCGAGGGTGCGACGCTGATCAATGCCGACGGTCGCCGCTTCATGGAGGCGATCGACCCGCTGAAGGAACTGGCGCCGCGCGACGTTGTCGCCCGGGCGGTCTTTGCCGAGAACCTTGCCGGGCGCGGGGCGTTCCTCGATTGCCGCGAGGCGCTGGGGGAGAGCTTCCCCGAGAAGTTCCCGACCGTCTACGCCGCCTGCATGGAGGCCGGCATCGACCCGGTGCGCCAGCCGATCCCGGTGGCGCCGGCCGAGCACTACCACATGGGCGGTGTGCTGACCGACGCCAACGGCCGCACCTCGCTGGACAATCTGTGGGCTGCCGGCGAGGTCGCCTCGACGGGGGCCCATGGCGCCAACCGCCTGGCGTCCAACTCCCTGCTGGAGACGGTGGTCTTTGCCGCGCGCGTCGCCGAGGACATCCAGAACCAGATGCCCAATCCGCGCACGGCCCACTGGCCGGGCATGGACGATCGCATCCAGGAGCCGAGCCGACGCAACGAGGTGGAGCGCGAGGCGATCAGCTTGCTGCGGCGGACCATGGCCGATGGCGTCGGCGTTGTGCGCACGGCCGAAGGCCTGACGGCGGCGCTCGCCGTGATCGACGCGCTGGAGGAACGCTGCAAGCGTCGCTCGATCCGTAACATGATGACGGCCGGCAAGGCGGTGGCCGCGGCCGCACTGCTGCGTCGCGAAAGCCGGGGCGGCCATTCCCGCGCCGACTATCCGAAGGAAGATCCTGCCTTCGCCCGCCGTACCTATCTCACGGCGAAGGACATTGCCGCGGTGGTGCGCGAGGCGGCGGACAGCGAGATCGGCCGCCGGGCCGTCGAAGCCCTGCCGGCCGTCGGAGACGCATGATGACGAGCGCTGGAACCAACCTGCCGGTGCTCCCGGCGCTGATGGTCGAGGACGCGGTCCGTGCCGCGCTGCTGGAAGACTGGGGCCGGGCGGGCGACATCACGGCCCAGGCGACGCTGTCGCCGGAGATCGGCGCGCGCGCCGTGATCGCAGCCCGCCGCCCCGGACGCCTGTCGGGGCTCGATCTGGCAGCGACCGCATTCCGTCTGAGCGACCCGGCCATCGGCATCGAGACTCTGGCGCGCGACGGCGACCGGCTGGAACCCGGCGATGTCGTCATGCGGGTATCGGGACCGGCCCGCGGCATGCTGTCGGCCGAGCGGGTGGCGCTCAATTATCTCGGCCACCTGTCGGGCATCGCCACGGCGACGGCCGCCTTCGCCGACCGTATCGCCCACACGAAGGCGCGCATCGTCTGCACCCGCAAGACGACGCCGGGCCTCAGGGCCTTCGAGAAATACGCCGTGCGCTGCGGCGGCGGCGCCAACCACCGCTTCGGCCTGGATGACGCGATCCTGATCAAGGACAATCACATCGCGGTCGCCGGCGGCGTGTGGCAGGCCATCGAGGCCTCGCGGCGCTTCGCCGGCCATCTCGTGCGCATCGAGGTGGAGGTCGACACGCTCGACCAGCTGCGCGATGCGCTGGAGGCGCGGCCGGACGTGATCATGCTCGACAACATGCAGCCGGACCGCCTGCGCGAGGCGGTCGCTATCGCCGGCGGCCGGGTGGTGCTGGAGGCGTCGGGCGGCGTCAGCCTGGAGACCGTGGCCGCCATTGCGGAAACCGGTGTCGACCTGATTTCCGTCGGTTGGATCACCCATTCCGCGCCGGTGCTGGACCTCGGCCTCGACATCGAGATCGGCTGAAGCAGCGCTCCGGGATTATAGCGCTTCCCGAAGCCGCTCGGCGGTCTTGTGCAACTCGTCGACCGCGCTGCGGTCCTCGCCGTCGGCCCCGAATGTCGCGACCGCCACGCCGCCGGGCTCCGCCTTGGCGCGCTGCTTGAGGCGGGCGATGTGGTTGCTCAAAAGGTCCAGGTTCTCGATCGACAGCCCGGTCGGGATATGCAGGATCGCGATGGAGCAGGACAGCAGCGGATAGGTCTGCATCCGGCCCTTGCGATCCTCGGCCAGGATATAGCCCTGGCGCCGGTGCTCCGGGCTGTAGAGGCTCTCGACATTGCGGGCGAACTCATCGCGAAGCTCGGCCATCAGCCGGCCGGCCCGGTCCGGCGTCCATTCTTCCAGACCCACGAAATAGTCGTCGCCGCCGATATGGCCGACAAAGGCGCGCAGCGTGTCGAGCCGGCGCTTCATCAGCTCCGCGAAGAGGATCAGCGCCCGGTCGCCGATGCGGAAGCCGTAGGCATCGTTGAACGGCTTGAAATTGTCGAAGTCGATATAGCAGAAGGCCCGGTCGCGGGAAGGCTCGGCGCAGGCCCGTGTCACGTGGTCGGCGATGGCCGAATTGCCCGGCAGCTTGGTCAGCGGGTTCTGGTCCTGGGCGATCTGCAGGCGGACCTCGTTGGAGATCTTGAGCAGCGACCCGGCCAGAAGGCATCCCGCATAACGGCCGTCACGCGTCACCAGTAAACCGTCGGAGAAATCCTCCGTTCCGAGCTCGACGAGCCGGTCCAGCGGCGCATTGATGTCGGCCACCACGCAAGGGCGCACGAAGCGCTGCAGGTGATTGTCGAGTGTCGGGTTGAGCAGCAGATCCCGCCCGAAGGAGAGATAGAGGAAGCTCTTCAGGTCTGCCTCGCGGATCAGGCCGCGCGGCTCGCCGGCCGCGTTGAGGACGGGCAGGATGGACTGGTGCGGATTGGCCTGGAAGATCTCGAGCGCATGGGCAACGCTCTTCGTCTCGCTGATGGCGGCGAGCTTGACCATCTCCCGCTCCAGGAAATCCCGCTCGGCGACCTTGCGCATGTCCGAGCGCAGCGGGCGGTCGGTCGGGACCGGGTAGCTCGGCCGCGCCTCGCCGAGATCGGTGAAGGGGCGCGCGACCACATAGCCCTGGACGAGATCGCAGCCCACGTCCCGGCAGGCGCGCAGCTCGGACGGGGTCTCCACGCCTTCTGCGACCACCCGGATGCCGAGCACATGCGCCAGTTCGACGACGCTCGACACGAAGAGGCGCTTGCGCGCATCGTTCTGCAGGGCGGTGATGAAGAAGCGGTCGATCTTCAGGATGCCGGGTTCGTACTGGTAGAGCACGCGAAGCTGCGAATAGCCCTGCCCGAAATCGTCGAGCGCGATGCCGAAGCCGCGGTCGCGTGCCCTGCCGACCAGGTTGCGCAGGTCGTCCTGGGCAAGGCGTTCGTGAATCTCCGGAATTTCGAGGCAGATGTTCCAGGGCGACAGCCCGTGTGCCGTTACCGCAGTGACCGTGGTGTCCAGCATGTCGTCGGTGGCTGTCAGGTTCCTGGCATCGATGTTGAGAAAGAGCTTGGTCTTCTCGGCGGCTTTCATGCGCGAGAACTTGGCGATGGCCTTTCGCCGCAGCAGGGTCTCAAGTTCCGCAAGGCAGCCGATGCCGTGTGCGTGGTCGAAGACGTCGCGCGGTGCGCGGAAGCCGAGCTTCTCCACCTCTCTGAGCAGCGCCTCATAGCCGTAGACCTCGCCGGAATGGATGTCGACGATCGGCTGGAACGCATAGTCGAGCGCAGCTTCCGCCTGCGTCATGAACAGCGGCAGGTTCTGTGCGCTCCGCCAGGCGGCTGCGATCCGATCGGAAGTTTCGCTCATTCCCGATGCCTCTGCTCGCTCTTCCGGATGGGATTCGGCTGCATCGTCCTCGATCGCGTCGACGGGCGGGGAGGGGAACGCACATGCAAGCAGACGTCCCCTGGGCGCGGCCGGCGCCGGAGGGTGTGCCGATTCGGCCAGATATTTGCGGAGCTTGCCCGAAAAGGATGACGGTATGACTGCAGCCAGTCGCGGAGCCAGCCGCGCAGGTGCATGCACGAGAAACATGAAGTCGTCTTCTCCCGGAAATGCAGCAGTTGAAACGAATTGTCGTCAATCGGCCGCAACTGGCCTCGCGGGAGGGCTTAAGGGACAAATGTTAAAGGCAAGGCCGCCAGCGGAACCAGTGGCGGCCTTGCGGATATGGATATCGGGGACAACGGAATCTGACGGGCGGCTTGCCTCAGCTCCAGCCGCCGCCCTTGGTGCGGTAGAAGATGTGCTGGCCGATCCGGTCCAGCCGCTTCATGTAGCGCGCCCAGCGCGGGCTCACATAGGTCGCGTGGTAGTGGGTGGAGGCGCCGACCTTGTCCAGGTAGCGCTCGCCCGAAACGGTCTCGCGCGCCACTTTCTGCGCCAGTTCCCATTGCGGTTTTTCGCCGATATTGTCGCGGATGCCATCGCAGGCAAAGGAGAACTGGCAGCGGTTGCGCAGGTGCCGGTTCTGGTAGACCACCTTGCAGATCGTCTCCGGATAGGCGGGATTCCGCACCCGGTTCAGCACCACCTGGGCGACGGCGACCTGACCTTCGAGCGGCTCGCCGCGCGCCTCGAAATAGATGGCCTCGGCCAGGCAGCGCTGCTCCTTGGAGGTGATGACGCTGGCCGGCAGGGCGCGGTTCGCCCACCAGAACGGATCGCTCTTGGCATTGGTCTCGAGCGAGGCCTCGTCCTCGGCCGCCTGGGGCAGGCCGGAGCCGCCGAGCAGCGCCTCGAACGGTGCCCGGACATTGTCCATGCCCTGGGGTGCATAGGCGCTGGCATAGGAGACGCTGGTGGCGGCAACGTTTCGGGCCATCGCGAGCCGGACGAGGTCGAGCGCCTCGCCCTTGGTCCCGGTCTTCCCGCCGGCATCCGCCAGTGCGGTGCCGGACAGGCCCACCGGGTGGTTGGGACGCACGAAGGCGACGCGCGGCATGTCCGAAGGGGTCTTGCTCCCGAGCATGCTGCTCATGGTGTAGACCGTGCCGGAAGCCACGCCGGTCATCAGGCGGTCCGGCGCGAGCGACACGTAGCGGTCGCCCTTGGCCGCGCGATTGACAGGCGTCTGCGCCGGCGGGGTCTTGGGCGCGCTTTCCTTGGCGAAGTTCTCCAGGCCGCGAATGACGGCGGCATCGGTTCCCGGAGCGGCATTGGTGATCGCGTAGTCCGGCGCATCCTGCTGCCGCCCCTGCGAGGCATCGGCGAGCACCAGGCTCGGCGTGATGCTGCTCGAATGCGGCGCGGCTTCGATGGCCGACATCCAGCGCGGCGCGCTGCCGCGGCTCGCCTCGATGAGGGCCGTGATGTCCTGCTGCCCGATGCCGCCCGACCAGACGAGATAGATCGCCGGCGCCAGGGCCGCCAGCCGCCACTTCGTGCGCTTTGTAGCCGGCTTGCGCCGATATCGGCCGGGCGTGCCGGTGCTGCGTGTGCGAAGCCACCGCGGGGCTTGGCGGGGGTCGAAGGTCTGCACCGTGCCAGTCATACGCGGCAACTCCGGTCCATGCGGCTAGCGTGTCTGGGGCGCCGGGCCATGCGGGCTTGCGGCGAGGTCGATTGAATTGATCGTCGCTGTTTAACCTTGAGAGAGAGTTAATGCGGTCGAAACGCCGCGGAAATCTTTCGAAAGGCGAAGGGGAGGGGCACTGTTCTTGGTTAACGACAGTGTAGCCGGGTCGGCGGAAATTGTTTGCCGGAAAGGACTTTCTAGAACGGGCAGGGAGCTGAGAAAGTCATGCGTTCGCCGCCGCAAGGATGGTGCAGCGTCAGGCTCTCCGCATGCAGTTGCAGCCGGGATGCCGCCTGCTGCGACTCAAGGGTGCCGTAGAGCGGATCGCCGAGGATCGGGTGGCCGATGGCGCACATATGCACGCGCAGCTGATGGGAGCGCCCGGTGACCGGCTCGAGCTGCACCCGTGTCGCATGCCGCTCGCGCTCGAGGACGCGCCAGTTGGTGCGAGCGCTCCGTCCCTCTTCGTGATCGACCATCTGCCGGGGGCGGTTCGGCCAGTCGCAGCGCAGCGGCAGGTCCACCGTGCCGCCGTCCTCGGCAGGTTGGCCGGCAACACGGGCCAGATAGGTCTTGGCGACGTGGCGACGCTCGAACTGCAGGCCGAGGTGGCGATGCGCCGCCGGGTTCATCGCAAGGACGAGCACGCCGGACGTGTCCATGTCGAGGCGATGGACGATACGCGATTGCGGATGCAGCGAAAGCGCCCGCGCCGCCACGCAGTCCGCAAGCGCCGGATCCTTGCCCGGGACGGTCAGGAGCCCGCTCGGCTTGTCGACGACGAGAATGTCGTCGTCGCAATGCAGCACCACGAGGAACGGCTCGCGCTCGGGGGCGTAGATGCGCTCGGGCAGGGGCCGGAGCTTGGGCCGGATCTGGGGCTGGTGCTGGCTCGACATCCGCGGATCAATAGCGCCGCGCGCCGACAGTGCAAGCCGCTTGCTGTCAGCGGGCCTCGCCGGCGGGGAAGATCATGCAGGTCTCGACGCCATGGGCGATCAGTTTGCCTGTCTTGTCGACAAGCCGAGCTTCGGATGTCGCCATGCGCCGGCCCCGATGCAGGACGCGCCCCTCGCACGTGAGCACGCCGCTGGTGTCGAAGGCCGGGCGCACGTTGTTCACCTTGAACTCGACGGTCGTGTAGCCTTCGCCGATACCAAGGGTCGCGTGAACTGCGCAGCCGAGAGCCGAGTCGAGGATGGCTGCGATCCAACCGCCATGGACGGTGCCGAGCGGATTGTAGTGATCGAAGGAGGGCTCGCCCTCGAAGCGGGCGAACCCGTCAACTTTGGCTTCGGTCAGGATGAAATTCAGGGTTCGGCAGATCGGCGGGGCCGGAAAGCGGCCGGCGATCATCGCCTCCAACTGGCCGATGCCCGCCAACTTTACGGCTTCGGCAGGGTCGGCAAGGCCGAAGGTTCGCGTTCCGATGTTCATCTGCCAGCCTCTTTTTGCTAAACGTGCATATGCACATAATCACGAGCCGGGAACAGGTGCAAGAGCTGCAAGACCGACATATAAGGCTTGAGACGTGTGCAGGAGAGGGAGAATTGCGTGCCTATGCACGCATATGGGCGATGTGGTACCGTGGCGCATGGCGTCCAACCTTCTCTGCTCCTGTCATCGCATCCACCGGGCCGGCCGTGTCGTCACACGGCTCTATGAGCGGGCTATCGCCGACAGCGGCAGCGGCCTGACACCGCAGCAATTTGCGGTACTCGCGGCGCTTGCGGAAGCCGAGGCGATGACCGCGTCCGAGCTGACCGAGGTCGTGGGGGCGGACCGCAGCACCCTGACCCGTGCATTGGAGCGGCTGGATGCGTCGGGCCTGGTGGCTGGCGCGCCCGGAACCGACCGCCGCGAACGACGGTTCTCGGTCACAGCGGCCGGAAGGGCGGAGTTCGAGGTGGCGGTTGCCGGCTGGCGCCGGGCGGAAGGGGCGATGCGCCGGGCCATGGGACCGGACAAGGTGGCCCAACTCTGGGACCTGCTCGAAGAGGCCGAGGCGGCGACCAGCACCTATGTCCGGAAAGCGGTATAGGCCTAGTGTGGTGAATTTGAAATACGCCTCATTTTGCGGCAATCGTCTGAGCGTATTTCTAATTCGAAAACCACACTAGAAACATAAACTTGCTAGTCACCCTTTTGAATCTGAAGTTCGTACAGAGCTTGCTGCCAAATGTGACGAACCTCAGATTCGGGTGACTAGCGCCCGCCGACCCGAAGCCCGAGGGCCGGGCGTTCCTTCAGCACCTCGTGGCGGAAGCGGAAGAGCGCCGCCGGGCGTCCGCCGGTCTGGGTGGAGGTCTCGCCGGTCGGCTCGACGAGGTCACCCTTTTCCACCAGACGGCGAAAGTTCTGCTTGTGGATGTGACGGCCGGAGATCGCCTCGACACAGCGCTGAAGGTCGGTCAGCGTGAAGGCATGCGGCATCAGCTCGAAGATCAGCGGCCGGTATTTCAGCTTTGTGCGCAGCCTCGAGATGGCGGTCGCCAGGATCCTGCGATGGTCGTGCAGCATCGGCGTGCCGAGCGGTGGCAGGTCGTCTCGCTCCTGGGCCGCCGGCCGCCCGTCGCGCTGGGCCTCCGCCAGCAGTCCTGCCTCGTAGAGCATTTCGTAGCGGTCGAGGACGCGCTCCTCGTTCCACATGCCGTCGGTGATGGCGAACGCCTGATGGACGCGGTCCTCGCGCGTGTTGCCGCGCGGTGGGCTGTGCTCGGGCACGGGCGCATCGACCCAGCGCTGGAGCGCGGGAAGGATTTCGCGCTCCACCATCGGCGGCATGCCGTCGCGCCAGTCTTCCCAGGGAAAGAACGAGTACCAGGAGCGCCACTGCGCGTTCTGCTGGGTCAGCGTCTCGTCCGACTTCGGCGTCTGGCGGGCGAGCGCAAGGTATCCGACCGACACCACATGCGGTCCGGCATCGGAATGGATGTGATGGCGCCCGCGGTCGCCGAACGTGTAGAGCTGCTCGACATAGCCGAGCTTCAGGGCGGTCTGTTCTTCCACCCATTCGCGCAGGCCGATCTCGAACGTCCGGTGGCGGGTCGGATCGAACGGGCCGAAGGGCAGCGAGGGAACGCTGGTGTCGGGAGGGGCCGCGATGGTGAGAACCTGCGGCTGCGGTGCGGCGACGGAAACGATGACGGCGTTGAGACCGATCTCGATCATGCGCGCTCCGGACCTGCTCGCGGGTCGCGCGGTGCGACCGACAGGGTGAAGGGCGTTCCCTCGAAGGCATCCGCGCCGCGGCCGATGGAGCGGACCGCATCGACCATCCGCCCGTTGCGCTCCAGCAGCGTATCGGCAAGCGCCACCAGCCGGGCATTGGGCGTTGCCGACGGCGAAGCCCGGCGCAATGCGCCGGCGAGGGTCATCTCGTTCGCCTTGGGAGCCAGCGCACAGGTCGCGATGAAGGCCGCGGCTGTGGAGCGGCTGATTCCTGCGAAGCAATGGATCACCAGCGGCGTTGCGCGGTCCCAGTCGCCGACGAAGTCGAGCAACTCGCGCACATGCGCTTCGGCGGGAGGCGTCAGCCCTTCGGCCGGCGCGGTGATGTCGTTGAAGGCGAGGAAAAGGTGGTCGCCGGCAGCGATGCTCGTCGGTCGGTCGACCCGCGTGCCGGCGTTGATCAAGGTGATCATCCTGCGCGCGCCGGTCCGCTCCACTGTCTCGTGCAAACGGGCGAGCGAACAGACGGTGATCATGGCGTCCCCTGTGTTGTCATGACGTGCGGCCGACGCCGCATCGGGTGCCACGGCGTCCACCTGAATTATTTAGGGCCTGTGCCCGCGCCTGTCACCGGCTTGACGCGGCGCGCATCCGGTCGAGTTCGGAAAACCGGTCGAGAAACAGTTGCTGAGCCGTTGCCACCGGCAGGGCTTCCAGCCCGAGGCGTGGGGGCTGGCCGCGCCGCTTCGGGAAACCGGTCGGCTCGCCGAACAGGCGGCATGCTTCCTCGTCGCTGAAGCCGGCGAGTTCCACCGCCTCGAAATAGGCGGCGACATGATCCGCCTTCTTGGTCAGCCTGCGCAGGATGGCCGGCGTGGTTGCCGGTAGGGCGAAGCGCATGTGAATTGCCGCCTGCAACCGCGCCTCGATCTCCTTGTAGCTACCGCCCATTACCGCCTTGAACGGCGAGATCATGTCGCCGATGACGTATTCGGGAGCATCGTGCAGCAGGATCGTCAGGCAGCTGTCGGGCGACAGGCCCGGCTCCATCTGCAGCGCAAGCCGTTCCACCAGCAGCGAATGCTCGGCGACGGAAAAGGCGTTGTCGCCGATGGTCTGGCCGTTCCAGCGCGCCACGCGCGCAAGACCGTGGGCGATGTCCTCGATCTCGACGTCGAGCGGGGAGGGGTCGAGCAGGTCGAGCCTGCGGCCGGACAGCATGCGCTGCCAAGCCCGCATCGGCTCCGCCTTCTTTCCGGCCGCGCGGCTCACGGACGCGCCGCCGTCATTCGGCCGTTTCCGGATTGGCGGCGGTCTCCGGCCAGGTGAAGCGGGCGAAGTCCGGCAAGGCCGGCTCCAGCTGCACTCCGCCGGCGGTCACCGGCTCGCCGCGGACCCGGGCCTGGGCGATCCTGTCGAGCCGGACGAGCGCAAGGCCCGCAGTGCCGTCGACGGTGCCGAGCGTTCCGGCAGTTTTTTCGCCTGCAAGGATCTCCGTTCCCGGGGCTGGAAGGTTGCCCATGCCGGTCACCTTGATGATGCGGCGGCGCGCGGTGCCGCGATGGCGCATCCGGCTCACCACCTCCTGGCCGATGAAGCAACCCTTGTCGAAGGCAACGCCGTTGAGGTCGTCCATGTCCGCATCGTGCGGGAACGCATCACCGAGCGCGAAGTCGAAAGGCGCTTCCGGTACGCCGGCTGCGACGCGGCGCGCATGGTACTGCGGTTCGGTCCCGCCGGCAGCCAGGGCGTCGATGACGGCGGGCGGGCCGATCACGCGCCAGCCGAATCCGGCAAGGCGCGGGTCGGCGACGACGAGGCAGCCCTCCGCCTTCGGTTTCGGCCCGAAGGCTGCCGCGACCTTGTGCGTCTCGCTGACATCGGCGATTTCGACCTTGGAGCGCAGCTTGTAGAAGCCGAGCCGGCGGGCGAAGTCGCTCGCCGTCTCCTGCGCCGTGTCGAGCAGGTAGCCTGCCTCGTCCGCCAGCACCAGAAAGTCGAACAGGATCTTGCCCTGTGGTGTCAGCAGGGCCCCGTAACCGGCCCCTTCCGCGTCGACATCGTCCATGTCGCAGGTCAGAAGGTTTTGCAGGAAGCTATGCGCATCCGCCCCGGCGACGCGAAGAACCGCGCGCGAGGGGAGGGAGACGAGGGCACTGTCGCCCTCATCCGTCGGCGCCGGCTGGTTGGGTGTGTCTTCACTCATCGCGTCGCCGCTCCTCGGTGTTTCTCGCGGTGAATGCCGATGGTGCAAGCCGACTCAGGCCGGCTGCAATCCGTTTCTCGCGACATAGGCCGGAACGCGGCGCCCAACAAGGGGAGCGGGCTCGCCAGTGGGGTTACGGGAAAGCTGCGCAAAAGCGCGAGACGCCGGGTGTCCTGCCGAAAATTCGACACGGTTTGTTACCCTCTTCGCATTACGATCCGTTTCGGGTCCGTTGTCACCCATTTCCCGCTCTCGGGCCCTGTTGCCGGCATTTCCGGCAGTTTCTGGGGTTTGCTGCCATGTGCCGCCTGGCTGCCTATATCGGTACCGAAATTCCGCTGGAAAACATCATCGCCCGGCCGCGCCACTCGCTGCTGGTGCAGAGCCAGGACGCCCAGGAGGCGAAGCTGCGCGTCAACGGCGACGGCTTCGGCATCGCCTGGTACGGCCATCTGCCCGAGCCCGGCCTGTTCAAGGACGTGCTGCCGGCCTGGGCCGACACCAACCTGCCGAGCATTTGCCGGCTGGTGCGCTCTCGCCTCTTCCTGGCGCATGTCCGAGCCGCCACCACCGGCGCCTCGTCGCGCGAGAACTGCCACCCGTTCACCCATGGCCGCTGGGCGTTCATGCATAACGGCGGCATCGGCAATTTCGGGCATCTGCGGCGGGACATGGAGGCGCTGATCGGCGACGACTATTACGCGCTGCGCCGCGGCACGACCGATTCCGAACTGTTCTTCCTGATGATGCTGTCCAATGGGCTGGACCATGATGCGCCCGCCGCGCTGCAGAAGACGCTGGTCCAATTGCTCGGCATTGCCGAGCGGCGCGGGACGGCCGGCCAGCCGATCCGCCTGACTTGCGCATTCAGTGACGGTGCGCGGATCTTCGCGTTCCGCTTTGCCGACGACCGTCAGGCGCCTACGCTCTATCTATCCGATTGCCTCGACCATGGCGGGCGCGCCTTCGCGTCCGAGCCGCTGGAGGGACCTTGCGCGCGCTGGCGCACCGTCGAGCAGGATCTGCTCTACGAGTTGGCGCCGGACAGGCTCGACGTGCACGCCATCGCAGCCGCTCCCACGTCGATGGCGGTCGTGGCTCCGCTGCGGTCGCTATCCTCGTAAAAACGCTCCGCACCTTTCGGGCGGGGCGTTCGGGTCGCGACGGGCCTGGCGGGAAAGTCGAGATCAGGCGGGGCTTGGCAGCGGGCCGCGGCCCTTGCCGAAGGCTGCGGTGATCGAGGCGATGCGGGCGCTCGCCGGGATCGGGCGAATGGTGAAAAGGCGCGGGATGCGGTTGTGGCCGGCATCGCTCGCCAGAGCCATCAGCGATTCGACCTGCTCGCCGACCCGGCGATGCGTCTCCGTCTCGATGCGGATGCGCCGCCAGACGTGCCGCTGGACGACGAGGTCCAGACACGCCTTAATGTCGCCGATCAGGAATTCGAGATCGAGCGTCGGCAGGCCCAGATAGGCGCGCAATTCGTCGAACACGGTCTTCAGCACGGCCGCATAGGCGAATTCCTCGGAGGCGGGGCGCAACTCGTTGATGTCGAGGCACTGGATCTGTGCCTCTTCGCGGGCGGTTTCGATGAAGGCGGCGATCTGGCCGCTGGTAAGCGTCGCCGTGCCGTCCTCGAGTGCCAACTGCTTCATCAGCAGCGAGGCTTCGAAAATGTCCAGGATCCGGCGCGACAGCAGCTGTACCAGCTCCCGCAGGGCTCGCTCCTGGGCGGGATTGCACTCGACGAAATTCATCTCGACGATATCGAAGAGCCCCGCCTCGAAGGTTTCGCTCATGTTACGGAAGCACGCATGGTGGTGGAGCAGCTTGTTGACCGCCGGCAGCGCATCCACCTCCACCGGACAGTCCGACATGCAGATATCGTTGATGTCGGTGAAGCGCGGTGCAGTGGTGCGGTTCTGGCTATTCTGGCTCTTGAACACGGCAATCTCCTTTGCCGTCCCGCGTGGGGCGGCACGATCTCTCGTCTTGTCTTTTGGGTGTCCGGCCGGAGATGGCCGTCTTGGTTAAACGATTCCGAATCGTGATCTGAGTCGCAATTAGGAAACGCCGCACAAGGGCAAGGTTATTTCGCTCCTAGGTGGCGATTTCATGTGGACAATCGCGAATCGGGCACACAGGCGCACCAAGCGCCGGCATGTGACGACAATCACGGCAAGTTGAGCGGCTTCCAGGGCAAGATCTGCGGCAAATAACGAGGGGTTTACGGCTTTGCGCTAGATTTCGCTCAAGCCGCATCCGTGAGACTGCGAAGGTTGTTCGAATGATCGAGATTTCCCGCGAGACATTCCCCGGCGCCGGCCGGTTTCCGTCCGCCCTTGCCGCACTGCTGATCGCGGCGGGCACGCTGGCGATGGGCGGCGATGAAGCGGCCGCTCGCGATCCGGCGCCGATGACCCCGATCGCAGGCGCGAGCCTAGCGGCCGAGGCAGACGATCCGGACATGCCCTTGCAGATCCTGGTGTCGCTCGACGACCAGAAGCTCGACGTCTATCGCGGCACGAAGCTGATCGAGACCACGCGCATCTCGTCGGGCAAGCGCGGGTATGGCACGCCGACCGGCGTCTTCAGCATCCTGGAGAAGCGGCGGCGCCACTTCTCGAACCTCTACAACAATGCGCCGATGCCCTACATGCAGCGCCTGACCTGGTCGGGCATCGCCCTGCACGAAGGTGTCGTGCCGAACTATCCGGCTTCGCACGGCTGCATTCGCATGCCGCGTGCCTTCGCGCAGCAGCTCTTCTCGATGACCGATCGCGGCGCTCATGTGATCGTGACGCGCAAGCGGGCCGAACCTCGCTCCGTCACCCATGCGGCGCTGCCGGCCTTGCGCCTTCCGGAGACGGAGGTCGCGAGCCTCGCGGGCGAGTTGCGACCGGGCCTGCCCGGTGCCGTAACGGACGGCGATGCGGGCACCGTCGGCTCCATCGGTCCCGCCGAGCCTGCCCTGCAACTGCCTTCGCAGCCTTTGCGCATGCTGGTGACGCCGACCTCCGCGCAGGAGCGGCTGCGCGACATGCAGCGTGTTCTCGACCAGCTTGGCTACGACCCCGGTCCAGTCGACGGGGTGATGGGGCGAAAGACCCGCGCGGCGATCCGCCTGTTCCAGGAAGGGGCCGAGCTGCCGATCACCGGCGAGCCGACCGACCTTGTGCTGCGTGCGCTCTACGCCGAAGCCGGAGAAGCGGGTCCGGCGACCGGCCGGCTTTATGTGCGGCGGAACTTCAGGGAAGTCTATTCAGCCAACGTCGTGCTGAAGGAACCGGACCAGCCGCTTGGCACGCATCTGTTCACTGCCATTGCCGGCCTTGCCCCCGGCGCCGAGCCGCGCTGGATGGCGGTGGTGGCGGACGAGGCAGAGAACCGCACGCCTGAGGCGGTTCTCGACCGGATCGAATGGACGCCGGAGGCACGTGCCTTCGTGGAGGAAAATCTCGCTCTCGGGTCGTCGCTGATGGTCACCGACCGACCGTTCCGCCTGCATTCGGGGCTGGGGACCGACTTCGTGGTGATGACGCGCCAGTAAGCCTCAAGGCGCTTCGCACAAACGAAAAAGCGGCGGAGGGGGAGCCTCCGCCGCTTTTTCATTGCGTGTCGCCCTGTCCGGCGCTCAATCGCCGGCGACGAAATAATGCAGCGTTCCGTCCGGGCCGATGCCGACGCGATAGAAGGTCCAGGCGCCGGTTGCCTCCATCTCGGCCAGATCACCGGACGTGACGACGCGGTACATCTCCACCTTCTGCTCCTTGGTCAACCGGGCAAGGGGAATACGCGAGAAATACGGCCAGATATACATTTCCTGCGCCGTGCCCTGGTCGACATGCACGTAGCCGGTCTCCAGCAACTCGGTCAGGATCGCCATCACCTCCAAGCCTTCCCCATCGCCGGAGCTGGTCTTGATGAACTCGATCGGGTCGTCCATCTCGCCGAAGGTGAGGGTAGGCATCATCTCGTTGCCCTCCAGCACCATGCGCAAGTGGTCGAGATCCCCGGCATGCGCCGCCTCCAGCAGTTGGGCGCGCGTGCGGGCCACCGCCTTGGGCAGCTCGGCATCGCCGTATTTCACGTCCGGAAGGTGGAGAGGCTGCACGCCATAGGCGCCCGAGGCGGCGGTGCCCGGTTCCGGTGCGGCGGCAGGAGCCTCCAGAGCGTCGGACGGGATCCGGGTCGTGTCCGCCGGTGCTTCGGTCGGCGTCACCTGGATCCGTTCCGTCCGCACGGTTGCCGCTTCCGCACTTGCAGACGTGTTGAGCGCAACGGTGAGCAGAAGGGCGGCAAGGGCCGGACCAGCGTGCATGTCGATCATCCTTTTGTCGGGGCGGGCTCTCGTCGGCAGACCCTATACCAAGCAGGGAGCGGGGGAAATCACGCCTTGCCGATCAAGGATTGCACTCTGTCCCCGGCCGGTTCGGCCGGAACGGTTGAGCTTGCCGGTGCGGTTGGTTAGGGATGAGCGGGAGCAGGCTGCGGGGCTGTCCGCTGGCAGGGGGTCGGGAGCTTTTGCAGGAACCGTTCTTCTTCTTCATCGGGCTGGGCATTGGTATGGCCACCAGTGCGCCCGTCGGTCCCGTCAATATCGCGGTCATTCAGCGCGCGTTCCGCTCGGGGCTTTTGCCGGGCCTGTGTGCGGGCTTCGGCGCCATGCTCGCGGACGGGCTCTATGCGACCTTTGCGGCCTTCGGCGTGACCGTGGTCTCCGATTTCGTCGAACTGCACAGCAGGATCATCCAAACGGTCGGCGGCGCGCTGGTGATCCTCTTCGGTCTTCGCACCCTGATGACACGGCCGCATTTCGAGGCCGGCGACGAGGCGCCGCAGGGGCTGATGTCCGGCCTGGTCGGCGGGTTCGCGATGACCGTCACCAATCCGGGCGTGGTGCTCGGATTCCTGGCGATCTTCGGCAGCCTCGGCGAATGGGCGCCGGATCCGGGCAACTATATCGGCGCCGCCACGCTGGTGCTCGGCGTGCTGACAGGCGCGCTGGGCTGGTGGATCCTGCTGGCGTCGCTCGTTTCGCACTTGCGCGAAAGGATGAACGACACCTGGCTGTTGTGGATCAATCGCGTCGCCGGCGGGGCGCTCTGCGCCTTCGGCCTGGCGATCTTCGCCCATCTCTACCTTTTGTGAGGGCGCCTCTTGCGGGCCCTCAGAATCGTCAATGCATGGGCTTGAACAGCGTGTAGTCACCCCGGCGGACCCGCTCCGGCAGTCCCTCGGCAAGCTGCGCGACAGCCTCCTCGCCATAGGTAGTCACGAGGTCGACAAAGGCGGTGAACAGTGCCGCATGGGCGACAGCCGCAGAATCGAGACCATCGGCGACGGCTTCCGCAAACGCATGATCGATGTAGCCGAGCGCCATTCGCCGGATGTCCTGATCTGTGACCGGGCCTTCATCGAACTCGGTTTCGGTGTTTTCGCTGTCGTGCATAAGGGCTGCCTGATTTCCTGTCGACGCGTCCGGTCGAGGCGTCGTGCAGCCCTCACTGTGCGTGAGTCGTGGCAGGACCGTAAAGAAAAGCTTAAAACCTTCGCTAAATTCCGAAGAATATGGTTAACGCCGCTTCAGGATTTCAACGGTTGTAGCGGGTGGTGACATTGCGGATCAGCGCGCCGCCTTCCTCGATATAGCGGACAAGTGCCGCCTCTGCTGCCGGCGTGCATTTGACGTAGACCGAGGAGAAGCCGCGATAACCCTGGTTGAAGCGTTCGATGAAGCGACGTCGGCGCTCATCGTCCTGAACTTCCGCATTCAGCAGGGACTCCATCTCATCGCGCCAGACGGTGCCGTCCGGCGATCCGCAGAGCGGGCGGAGGTAGTGGAGTGCGCCGAGAATCTCCGACAGCCGCATCAACTCGGCCTCGTAGGGCGGATCCTCCACCCTTACGGGCACCTGTGCAGCGCTCGGCGCGACTTGTGCGGCGAGCAAGGCGAAAGCGAGCAGCGCGACGAGCGGGAGCAGGTGCATCTGAGGGGAGAGCAGGCGGATCGGGCGTTTCATGGCCGGCAAGATGCGCCGTCTGGTGCCTTTCCGCAAGGGGAGGCGAGCTTGCCTCGGCGCTCCGCAGTCATGACGCTGAGGCATCGCCGATCAGGCGCAGGAGGCGCGCCGCCGTGCCAGGCGTCATGGTGAGATCGGCGAAGGCGTCGGGCTCGAAAAAGGCCGCATCGGCTGCGTCGTCGCCCGGCTGAAGCGTGCCTTGCGGATGGCTCGCCCGGAACACCGCTATCACGAAATGCCGCCCCGGCGCGTGGTCCTCGGGCACCAACTCGACGAGCTCCGCAGGGGCCGGCTCGAACTGAGCCGACAGACCGGTCTCCTCGAAGAGTTCGCGCGCTGCTCCCTCGCGCAGCCTTTCCCCGAATTCCACCGACCCGCCGGGCAGGCTCCAGTATCCGGCGAAGGGGTCCTTGCCGCGTTTCACCAGCAGGACTTTGTCTTCGTGCCGAAGGAAAACGCTGACGCCGAGGCGGGGATGGTTCGAATCGCTCATTGCCGAAGCATGCCACGGCGCGTCAAACCGGCAAGGCGGATAAGCCGCGGAATGGACCAGGGGCAGGCCCTAGGCGAACAGCGCGTCGATGGAGGCTTGCGAGTCGGTCTCGGTGCCGCTCGCCGGGTCCAGATGGCCATGGATGATCGCGCTGGCGGTGGCGATCAGCGGCTTGACCTCCTCCACCGTCTGCATGGCGATGATCGGTGCGATGGCCGCGATGTCGTTGCTCTCGCGCAGGCGCCCCTGCTTCTCGCAAACGGCGGTGTCGAGCGTCGCCACCACATCCTTCAAGGCCTTGCGCACGGCCGCAGGAGCTGCGCGAAAGGCCTCGACCGCAAGGTGCTTCTCGGCGAAGTTCGATGCCTCGAAATGCTGTTCGTAGCTGAGCGGCTGCCATTGCATGACGTCTTCCACGCAATCCGGCATGTCGGGGAGCATCTCGAGCAGCATGACCACCTCGTTGAAATGGTTGAGGTAGTCGGTCGCAAGGCCGGTGCGGGGATTGATATTCGCCGCAGCCAGCCTGTCAGCCGAAAGATGCCCTTCTCCCAATGTCGGTACCGCGAGGGTCATTTGACGTCCTTTGACGATCCAGTCCCCGCCGTTTTAACTGCTTCGGGTTTCAATTTGCCTAATTACGCGAATACGATAACAAGCCAGCAGCCCGCCGGCGGGCTGCTGGCCAGGAAGGATTGGATTTCATGTGCGGCCGTTTCGCCCTGAAAGCCTCCGCGGAGGAGCTGCGAAATGTCTTCGGGTATCTGGGTGCCGCTCCAGGTGCCGAAGGCATGCCGCCGCGCTTCAACATTGCGCCGACCCAGCCCATCGCGACCATCCGCCATGCCCATGGGGCGCGGCGCTTCGCGCTGGTCCGCTGGGGGCTGGTGCCGGCATGGGTGAAAGACCCTTCCGCCTTCTCCCTGCTGATCAACGCAAGGGCCGAGACGGTCGCCGAGAAGCCGTCCTTCAGGGGAGCAATCCGCCATCGCCGCTGCCTGGTTCCTGCCAGCGGCTATTATGAGTGGCATCGCCCGTCCGACGGGTCGAAGCAGCCCTGGTACATCCGGCCGCGCGACGGCCAGATGGTGGCCCTCGCGGGCCTTTGGGAGGAATGGTGCGACCCCGACGGCGGCGAGATCGAGACGGGAGCACTGCTCACCGTTCCGGCCAACGCAGCGCTCGCGCCGATCCACCACCGCATGCCCGCGGTCATCGCCCCGGAGGATTTCGACATCTGGCTCGACGTCGGCGGCACGTCGGTGAAGGAGGCGGTCGCCCTGCTGCGGCCTGCCCCGGAGGACTTCTTCGAAGCCGTTCCGGTATCCCAGCGGGTCAACTCCGCGCGCGACGACGACGAGACGCTCACCGAGCCGGCGGCGCTGCAAGACGCGCCGCCCGAGGCGGGTTCGGCCGCAACGCCGCAGAGCAAGCCGGTCGGACGCGATGCCGGCCAACTCGATCTCTTCTGAAGACCCTAGAGGACGCGACCGGGATTGAGCGTGTTGTTGGGGTCGAAGGCGGCCTTGATCCGGCGCATCAGGTCCATCTCGACCGGGCTCTTGACCTCGCCGAGAAGATCCCGCTTCAGCCGGCCGATGCCATGCTCGGCCGAAATCGACCCGCCGTATTTCAGCACGATGCCGTGGACGAGTGCGTTCATCTCGTCCCAGCGAGCGAGAAAGGCCGCCTTGTCGGCGCCCACGGGCTGGCTGACGTTGAAGTGGATGTTGCCATCGCCCATGTGGCCGAAGGGGACGGGCCGGCACTCCGGCACCATGGCCTCGACGGCCGCGATCGCCTCGGCCAGGAAGGCGGGAACGCTGGCGACCGGCACCGACACGTCGTGCTTGATCGAGCCGCCTTCTTCGCGCTGCACCTCGGACATGCCGTGCCGCAGGTGCCAGAAGGCCGCGGCCTGAGCGACTGATTCGGCAAGTGCGGCATCTTCGACCAGCCCGGCTTCATAGGCCTCGCCGAGAATGGTCTCCATCAGGTTGCGTGTCGGGTTCTCGCCCTCCTCGCCTTCCGTGCCGGAGGAGAGCTCCATCAGGATATACCAGGGAGAGGGCACCTGCAGCGGATCGCGGGCACCGGCGAGATGGCGGACGGAAAATTCCAGGCCGACGCGAGGCATCAGCTCGAACCCGGTCAACATGGCGCCGGCGCGTGCACGTGCGCGGGTGAACAGCTCCAGCGCATCTCCCGGCGACGCCAGTCCGACGAAGGCGACGTCCTGTGCCCGCGGCCGTGGATAAAGCTTCAGGACGGCCGCCGTGATGATGCCGAGCGTGCCCTCCGAACCGATAAATAATTGTTTCAGATCGTAACCGGTATTGTCCTTGCGCAGGCCCCTCAGGCCCTCCACGACGCGGCCGTCAGGCAGCACGACCTCCAGTCCGAGAACGAGATCGCGGGTGTTGCCATAGGCGAGCACGGCGGTGCCGCCGGCATTGGTGGCGATGTTGCCGCCGATCTGGCAGGACCCCTGCGAGCCGAGCGTCAGGGGAAACAGACGCTCCACCTCGTCGGCCGCATCATGGATCGCCTGCAGCGTGCAGCCGGCCTCCACGGTCATCGTGTAACCCTGCGCGTCGACCTCGCGGATGCGATTGAGCCGGCTCAGGCTAAGCACGATTTCCCTAGCGGAATCATTGGGAATTTGCCCGCCGACCAGTCCCGTATTGCCGCCCTGCGGCACGATCTTGAGGCCTGTCCGGTCGGCATGGGCGAGGATCGCGGACACTTCCTCGCGGCTGCCGGGGCGCAGCACGAGAAGGGTCTGGCCCTGATACAGGTCACGCCACTCGCGCAGGTAGGGTGCCATGTCGGCAGGATCGGTCAGCGCGTTGCGCGGTCCGACGATATCGACGAGCGGGGAGAGGAGGCTTGATTCGAGCATGGCTGGACCGGCGTGGTGGAAACGGGAAATGCGGAAATTCCGGCGGTCACGCATATCACATTTTGCGGTGCAGTCGACGCGGGACAGGCGGTTGCCAGTGGCTTGATGCGGTGGGGGGGCTGTGCCATAGGAACCGTCCCGGACTGCCGGTTGCGGTGCGGGGCGGTTGGCGTTCGGCCCGTGTGGCGACCGACGCGTGTATGGACTTGCTGGAGACTTGAGCATGGCGATGACGCAGGGACTGATGGCTGGGAAGCGCGGCCTTATCATGGGTGTCGCGAACAATCGGTCCATCGCTTGGGGGATCGCCAAGGCGCTCGCCGATGCGGGAGCCGAAATTGCCCTTACCTATCAGGGTGATGCGCTGCGCAAGCGGGTAGAGCCGCTGGCCGGCGAACTCGGTGCGCAGGTCGTCGGCCACTGCGACGTGCTGGACGAGTCCACCATCGATGCCGTCTTCGCCCGCATCGAAGAGATGTGGGGAAAGATCGACTTTCTCGTCCACGCGGTGGCTTTCTCCGACAAGGATGAGCTGACCGGCCGCTATGTCGACACGTCCGCAGACAACTTCCGCAACACGATGCAGATCTCCTGCTACTCCTTCACCTCCGTCGCACAGCGCGCCGAGAAGCTGATGACGGAAGGCGGCTCCATGCTGACCCTCACCTATTACGGTGCCGAGAAGGTCATGCCGCATTACAACGTCATGGGCGTTGCCAAAGCAGCGCTCGAGGCGAGCGTGCGTTACCTCGCGGTCGACCTGGGCAAGGCCGCCATCCGCGTGAACGCCATCTCCGCCGGCCCGATCAAGACGCTTGCCGCCTCGGGCATCGGCGACTTCCGCTACATTCTCAAGTGGAACGAGTACAACTCGCCGCTGCGCCGTACCGTTACGATCGAGGAAGTCGGCGATGCCGCCCTGTTCCTGCTTTCCGATCTCGGCCGCGGCGTGACCGGAGAAATCCAGCACGTCGATTGCGGCTACCACGTTGTCGGCATGAAGTCGGTGGACGCTCCCGACATCTCGGTGGTCAAGGACTGACCTTTTCCGAACAATCGCAAGAGTGCCGCAATGCGGCGGGGCCTGCCAGGGGGGCGGGCGGCCGTTCGCCGTCGCATCGCGACTTCGGAGGTACGATGAGCAATGCCGGTGCGGGCGCGTCCCGCTTCTTTCCCCCCTTCCTGGTCTTCATCCGCCACGGGCAGACGGACTGGAACGCCGAAGGCCGCATGCAGGGCCAGCGGGACATCCCGCTCAACGATACGGGCCGCGGCCAGGCCAGGCGCAACGGTGCCGCCCTTCGGGATTACCTGAAGGAAAACGGCATCGCCCTCGAGGATCTCTCCTATTTCGTCTCCCCCCTGTCGCGGGCCGTCGAGACGATGGAACTGGTCTGCGGGGAACTCGGCCTGTCGGCGGATCTTTGCCAGCGCGACGAGCGGCTGCGGGAAATCACCTTCGGCGCCTGGGAAGGCTATACCATTCCGGAACTGGCGGAGCGCGCTCCTGACCTGACCGCCGCCAGAAAGGCCGACAAGTGGGGCTTCGTGCCCCCGGAAGGCGAGAGCTATCGCATGCTGGCGAGCCGCATCGATGCCTGGCTGGCGACGGTCACGCGCCCTGCCGTCGTGGTGTCCCATGGCGGCGTGATGCGCGTGCTGCAGGGGCGCCTCCTGTCGGTGCCGCAGCCGGAGATTCCGACACTCGACACGCCGCAGGATCGCTTCCTCGTCTGGAAAGATGGGGAACTGGCGTGGGTCTGACCGCCTGAGGCGATCAGTCCAGGACCTGGACGTCGGTCAGCATGCGATTGCTGGTGGACTCGTCATAGAACACCAGCACACGCATGCCCGGCTTCAGGTCATCGACGAAGAAGTCGACCGGAATCGCGTAGGTCTGGCCGTCGGACAGGATCATCACCGAAGCATCCGGGCGGATCTCGACGATCGTCGCCTCAACCTCGCCTGCCAGCGCGGCTGCGTTTCCAGCCAGCGACAGCATGATGGCGGCAAGGGTCATCTGCAGCATGCGTTTCATCGTGTTCTCCGTGGAGCCGCCCGTTTGGCTCGGAGCAGGATCGAACAAAACCCGGGCTCCGGCGTCAAGTGGCGGTCAGCAGAAGCGCGGATGGAAGTTGCTGGTTCATCGGGGGTTTGGGCGCCGAGGCACGGTCTGCCATGGGGCCGACGGCTGCGCCCGGACCTGGATGCGACCGGCGAACGGAGCGGGTGGTAAGGGTCAAGCGTGGCCTTTCGATGGCGGCATGTGGTTCCTTGCCTGAAAAGGGTCAGGGCCGCCAACCGGCGGCCCTGTGCCTGATCGCTGGGCGAGGGGGTCAGGCCCCGCGGATGAAGTCCAGAACGTCCGCGTTGAACTGTTCCGCCTGAAGCTGAGCAAGGCCGTGGCCTCCGCCCGGATAGACCTTCAGCGTCGAGTCACGCACGATCTTCGCCGCGCGGTAGGCCGTTGCCTTGATCGGGACGAGCTGATCGTCGTCGCCGTGGATGATCAGGGTCGGCCTGTCGATTGCCCTCAGGTCGTCCGTGTAGTCGATTTCCGAGAACTCGCGGATGCAGTCGTACTGCCCCTTGATGCCGCCGGCCATGCCCTGCAGCCAGAAGCTGTCGCGCAGGCCCTGGTTGTTCGCGACGCCCTCGCGGTTGAAGCCGTAGAAGGGCGTAGTGATGTCCTTGTAGAACTGCGAGCGGTCAAGCGAAGTCCCGCGGCGGATATCGTCGAACACCTGCATCGGGACGCCGTCGGGATTGTCTGCGGTCTGCAGCATCAGCGGCGGAATGGCGCCGACCAGGACCAGCCTGGCGACCCTGTCGTTGCCGTGGCGACCGACATAGTGGGCGACCTCGCCGCCGCCGGTGGAATGGCCGATCAGGATCGCGTCCTTGAGGTCGAGATGCTCGATCAACTCGGCCANGTCCTTGAGGTCGAGATGCTCGATCAACTCGGCCAGGTCGTCGGCATAGCGGTCCATGTTATTCCCGTCCCAGGGCTGGGAGGAGCGGCCATGGCCGCGCCGGTCATGGGCGATGACCCGGTAGCCGTTCATGCCGAAAAAGAGCATCTGCGCGTCCCAGGCATCGCCCGACAGCGGCCAGCCATGGGAGAAGAGGATCGGCTGGCCCGATCCCCAGTCCTTGTAGAAGATCTCGGCGCCGTCGCTGGTGGTGAAGGTGGTCATGGTCATGTCTCCGTGTTCTGCGGCCTGTGCCGCCAGGGTCAAACCCAGGTTGGGAAGAAGGGTGAGGCCGATGCCGAGCGCGCCGCCGCCGATCAGAGCGTTGCGACGCGTAAGCTGGAAGCGTGAGCTCGAGTTCGTCATGGGGTCCATCCATTTTGATCGCAGGCGATTTAATCGTTGACGGTTTGTTGTGTAACCGATGTCCGAAGAGAATGTCAATCGCTATCGATTAAATCGTGCACGATTTTTATTAATGATGGGAGGTTGCGATATGATCGTGCGCGACTTATATGGGTAACATGCACAAGGAGAGCGGATATGGCGCCCGACAAGACGACTGACGACGATGCGACCTGCGGCCTGCCGGAGGAGATGCTGTGCTTTTCCGTCTATGCGGCGTCGCATGCGTTCAATCACCTGTATCGCAAGGCGCTCGCCGACCTGGGCCTGACCTATCCGCAATACCTGGTCATGATGCTGCTGTGGCAGGCCGACAACCGGATGGTGAAGGATATCGGCCGGCACATGGACCTTGAGTCGAACACTCTGACACCACTCCTCAAGCGGCTGGAGGTGCTCGGCTTCATTCGTCGCTCGCGAGATGCGGAGGATGAGCGCGTCGTGCGGGTCCAGTTGACGGCAAAGGGCCGCGAACTGGAGCAGGTCGCCCGCTCGGTGCCGGAGTGCATCGCCGCGGCCGTCGATCTGGATCCCGACGAGTTGAAGGATCTCTCGCGACAGCTCAACGGGCTGCGATCGCGCTTGCTCGAAGCCTGACGGGCGTCTGCCTGCCGGCCTTGGTTTTTTCCTGGAAGTTTCAGGTCTGCCCGCGCTATCGCCTGCGCGGTAGACACGCCGCCTTGCACGCCTCGCGCGGCTGGCGGACACTGCGTTCGGGGCGGAACGGTGATGCCATGACGGATGTGAGTGCGGAAAGCGAGCTCTTCTACCAGTTCCTGCCGGTGTTCAGCGATTTCGCCAAGGTCAGCGATGCAGCGGCCTTTGTTCCCTTGCCCGAAGACTGGACACTGCTGGCATCCGATATCGTGCGCTCGCGCGATGCGATCGCAGCAGGTCGCTATAAGGACGTCAACATGGTGGCGGCGGCAGTGGTTGCCGCCGTACTGAATGTTGCAGGGCGTGCTGACCTTCCGTTCGTATTCGGTGGCGACGGGGCGCTGGTCGCAGTGCCGCCCGGCCTGGTGGACGCTGCCAGCAGTGCACTTGTGTCCGTTCGCGTGATGGCGCGCGAGACCAGCGGCCTTCGGCTTCGCGTCGCCGCCATCCCGGTTGCGGCCTTGCGCAAGGCGGGTGCGGATTTGCGGGTCGCGAAGTTCGAACTCAGCCGGGGCAACAACCTCGCGATGTTTTCCGGCGGCGGCATCGAACTGGCGGAGGCGATCCTCAAGGACGAGGACCGCGTGGAACCTTACCAACTGGCCGAGCCGGATGTGGTGGAAGCTGCGCCTCTGGATGGCCTGTCCTGCCGCTGGGAGCCGTTGCCGGCGCGCCGCGGTCGCATGGCGACACTGCTCCTGAGGCCCGCCAGCGGCCGGGTGGAGGAGTTGAGCGGAATCCTGGAGGATCTTCGCGGAATGCTCGGCATCGACCTGACAGGGTCGGATCCTGCCAGCGCGCCGGTGCGGCGCAGTTCGCTGCGATTCCGCTTTCCGCCGGCCGGGCTGAAACTGGAAGCACGGATGGTCGGCTGGAAGAAAGGTCGCTGGCGGACTTACCTGGCTGGGCTGGCGGCCTGCGCTGCCTTCGTCTTCGGGGTTGCCACAGGGCGCCGGGTCGGACCTTTCGAGCCCGAGCGCTATCTGCACCAGGTCGCACTCAATACCGACTTCCGCAAGTTCGACGACACGCTACGCCTGGTACTGGATCTCGACCCGCGCGAGTTGGCGGCGCTAACGGCGTATCTGGTCCGCGAGGAGGTTGGCGGGCGCCTCTCCTACGGTCTGCACGTCTCCGACGAAGCGCTGATGACCTGCCTTGTCTTCAGCCTGGAGGACAACCGTCATATCCATTTCATAGACGGTGCGGATGGCGGTTATGCGCGCGCGGCCCAGGACTTGAAGCAGAGACTTGCCGACGGAATGGCGCGAGGTGCACCTGCCTGATCCGCGCCGATTTGCTTTTGCGGTTTCCCTCGGCGGCGCGGCGCTTTAGAAGACCTGTGCCAACCCGCTTGTCGGCCATGTACCGGATCACGCAGATGTCGCACAATACCTTCGGTCACCTTTTCCGCGTCACCACCTGGGGCGAAAGCCACGGCCCGGCGCTGGGCTGCGTCGTCGACGGCTGCCCGCCGCGGATCGAGCTGACCGAGGCGGAAATCCAGGCCTTTCTCGACAAGCGCAAGCCCGGCCAGTCGAAGTACACGACCCAGCGGCGCGAGGCCGATGCGGTGCGTATTCTCTCCGGCGTGATGAGCGACGACCATGGCGTGCAGCGCACCACCGGGACACCGATCTCGCTCATGATCGATAACACGGACCAGCGCTCGAAGGACTATTCCGAGATCCGCGAGAGCTATCGTCCCGGCCATGCCGATTTCACCTATGACGCCAAATACGGCATTCGCGACTATCGCGGCGGCGGGCGCTCGTCCGCCCGCGAAACGGCCGCCCGGGTCGCTGCGGGCGCCATTGCCCGGAAGGTGGTCCCCGGTCTTCTCGTGCGCGGTGCGCTGGTTCAGGTCGGTCCGCATAAGGTCGACCGCAGCCGCTGGGACTGGGACGAGATCGGCAACAATCCGTTCTTCTGCCCCGATGCGACGACGGCCGCGCGCTGGTCCGAATATCTCGATCAGATTCGCAAGGACGGCTCCTCGGTCGGCGCTGTCGTCGAGGTGGTTGCCGAGGGCGTGCCGGCGGGGCTGGGCGCTCCGCTTTACGGCAAGCTGGATCAGGAGATCGCCGCCGCCCTGATGTCGATCAACGCGGTGAAGGGGGTGGAGATCGGCAACGGCTTCGAGGCCGCAGCCCTGACCGGCGAGGAGAACGCGGACGAGATGCGCATCGGCGCCGATGGGCGTCCCGTCTTTCTGTCCAACAATGCCGGCGGCATTCTCGGCGGTATTTCCTCCGGCGAACCGGTGGTCGCGCGCTTTGCAGTCAAGCCGACCTCGTCGATCCTGACCCCGCGCCGTTCCGTCACCCGCTCCGGCGAGGATGTGGACGTGCGCACCAAGGGGCGGCATGACCCTTGCGTCGGTATCCGTGCTGTGCCCGTTGGCGAGGCCATGCTGGCCTGCGTGATCGCCGACCACTACCTGCGTCACCGCGGGCAGGTCGGCTGATTTCAGTATTACTGAATTATGTGATCATTTTTATTGCTACTGAAAATTCACTGCAGTAGCATGCCGGCATGCGTCTAGATGCTTGGCTCACCCTCAACAAGGAAACCCGGTCGGCCTTTGCCCGCCGCGCCGGCCTGTCGCCGGCGGCCGTGACCGCCCTGTGCAATGACCCGGGCGTTTGGGTTTCGCGTGAAAGCGCGGAAAGGATCGCTGCCGCCACCGGCGGCGAGGTCACTCCGAACGACCTGCTCGGCTTGAAAGGATCTACCAACGTGGACATGTCCCAGACACGTGTCGCGGAGGCGCTGCGCGCCTTCGAACGCGGCGAAATGCTTGTGGTTACCGATGATGACGACCGGGAGAACGAAGGCGACCTGATCGTCGCGGCCTCGCTCATCACTCCGGAGCAGATGGCCTTCATGGTCCGCCATACCTCCGGTATCGTTTGCGCTCCTATGACCCGGGACAATGCGCGCCGCCTGCGGCTCGACCCGATGGTCGCCGACAATGACGCGCCATTGTCGACGGCCTTCACCATTTCGGTCGACTATCGCCACGGGCTGACAACCGGCATCTCCGCCGAGGAGCGGTGCTCGACCGTGCGCGGCCTCGCCAATCCGAATGCGGGGGCGGCGGATTTTGCGCGTCCCGGACACATCTTCCCGCTGGTGGCTCGCGAGGGCGGCGTGCTGATGCGCTCCGGCCATACGGAGGCGGCCGTGGATCTCTGCCGCCTTGCCGGCCTGCCGGAGGTCGGCGTGATCTCCGAACTCGTCAACGACGACGGCACGGTCAAGCGTGGCCCCCAGGTGGCCGAGTTTGCCGCCCGTCACAATCTCAAGTCCGTTTCGGTGGCCGATCTCATCGCCTGGCGTCAGCGCATGGAGCGCTTGGTCGAGCGGATTGCCGAACAGCCGATCGAGACCATTGCGGGCCCGGCCTATGCGGTCACCTATGCGACGCCCTATGATCCGATGCACCACGTTGCAGTGGTCTTTGGCGATATTCTGGACGGCCGCAATGTGCCTGTCCGCCTCCAGTTGGAATCGGTTCTCGACGACGTCTTTGGCGATGCGCGGGTGATGGACGACGTGATGCGCGACTTCGCCGCACGCGGTCGCGGTATCGTGGTCTATCTGCGCGAGGGCTCGGTCGGCGTTGCACGCCAGGCGCGTCGTGCGCGGACGGATCTTGCGGCTGCGGAGGCGGAGGAGCACCATTCGGCTCAGGCGCGTGAGGAGCAGTGGCGGGAAATCGGTCTCGGCGCGCAGATCCTGAAGGATCTGGGCGTCAATTCGATCACCCTGCTTGCGTCCCGCCAGCGTCGTTATGTGGGCCTGGAAGGCTTTGGCATCGCCATCGAGTCGACCGAGATCCGCGAAGCTTGAGGGGGGCGGCTGCCCTGCGGCGCATCCACGCAAGGGACAAGATACGCTCCGCCGCATAAAAAGGAGGCCGTGCCAATGGCACGGCCTCAAGTCGATCACTGTGCACGTGGCCCCATCGACCACAACCTGTATTTAGTATCTTTTTTGACCCATTGCATCACCTAAATGCTAGATAAAAGTCATATTTTTCCGTGGTATCAGAAATTCCTACAGGGTCTTATTTACCCAAGGTTGTATTGCTCTTGTTCGAATGCGGGTGTCTGAGCTTTGTGGTTGCCGAACCTTGCGGCAAGCGCAAAGAGGGGGTGCGCCGCGCGGATTTGCGCCCTATGTGAACATGGTGGTATTCACCGACATGGCCGCCACACGTTCGGGAGTGCTCCGACCTCCCGTGCCTCGCGTCGAACCTCTGGGATCGCTTCCGTGTACAAACGCCCCGAAACGCCTTTGCTCGACACTGTCAGTTCGCCGAGCGATCTTCGCCAGCTTCCCGAGCGCGAGTTGCGCCAGCTTGCAGACGAGCTGCGGGCGGAAGTGATCGATGCCGTCTCGGTCACCGGCGGCCATCTGGGCGCGGGCCTCGGCGTGGTCGAGCTAACGACGGCGATCCACTACGTGTTCAACACGCCAGACGACCGGCTGATCTGGGATGTCGGTCACCAGTGCTATCCGCACAAGATCCTGACCGGCCGGCGCGACCGTATCCGCACCCTGCGCCAGGGCGGTGGCCTGTCCGGTTTTACCAAGCGTTCGGAGAGCGACTACGATCCCTTCGGTGCAGCGCATTCCTCCACCTCGATTTCCGCCGGACTCGGCATGGCCGTGGCGCGCGATCTCGATGGACGCGCCAACAACATCATCGCGGTGATCGGCGACGGTGCCATGTCCGCCGGCATGGCCTATGAGGCGATGAACAACGCGGGCGCCCAGCATTCGCGGCTGATCGTCATCCTCAACGACAACGACATGTCCATCGCGCCGCCGGTCGGCGCGATGAGCGCCTATCTGGCTCGTCTCGTTTCCGGGCGGACCTATCTCACGCTGCGCGATGCGGCCAAGCAGCTGGCCAAGGTCCTGCCGCGCCATCTGCAGCAGAAGGCGGCCCGCGCGGAAGAATATGCCCGAGGTTTCTGGACCGGAGGGACGCTCTTCGAGGAACTCGGCTTCTATTATGTCGGTCCAGTCGACGGCCATAACCTCGATCACCTGCTGCCCGTTCTGAAGAACGTGCGCGACACCCACCAGGGGCCGGTGCTGATCCACGTGGTGACCCGCAAGGGCAAGGGCTATGCGCCGGCCGAGAATTCCGCCGACAAGTATCATGGGGTGGCGAAGTTCGACGTCATCACCGGCGAGCAGTCGAAGCCGAAGGCCAATGCGCCCAGCTACACGCGTGTCTTCGCCGAGAGCCTCGTGGAAGAGGCGCGCCACGACGAGCGCATCGTCGCCATTACCGCCGCCATGCCCGACGGTACGGGGCTGGACCTCTTCGGCGAAGCCTATCCGGAGCGTACTTTCGACGTCGGCATCGCCGAACAGCATGCGGTGACCTTCGCGGCCGGCATGGCGACAGAAGGCTACAAGCCGTTCTGTGCGATCTATTCCACTTTCCTGCAGCGCGGCTACGACCAGGTGGTGCATGATGTCGCCATCCAAGGTCTGCCGGTCCGCTTCCCCATCGACCGCGCCGGGCTCGTCGGCGCCGACGGTCCGACGCATGCGGGCAGTTTCGACACCGCCTATCTCGCCTGCCTGCCGGGGTTTGTCGTGATGGCCGCCGGCGATGAAGCAGAGCTTCGTAACATGGTCGCGACCGCTGCGGCCTATGACGAGGGGCCGATCTCCTTCCGCTATCCGCGCGGCGAGGGGGTCGGCATCGACTTGCCGCAGCGCGGTCAGGTGCTCGAGATCGGCAAGGGCCGCGTGATCCGCGAGGGGACAAAGGTCGCTCTGCTGTCGTTCGGCAGCCGTCTGCGCGAATGCCTGCTGGCTGCAGACGAACTGGACGCAGCCGGTCTGTCGACCACGGTTGCCGATGCGCGCTTTGCCAAGCCGCTCGACGAGGATCTGGTTATGCGGCTCGCCCGCGAGCACGAGGTTCTGGTGCTGGTCGAAGAAGGCTCGGTGGGCGGTTTCGGGTCCCATGTGCTGCAGTTGCTGGCCGAGCGCGGTGCGCTGGATGCCGGCCTCAAGGTCCGCCCGCTCTGTCTGCCCGCCCGCTTCATCGAGCATGATCGGCCGGAGCGCATGTATGCCGAGGCCGGGCTGGATGCCCGCGGCATTCTGCAGACGGTCTTTGCGGCGCTGGGCCGGGATACGGGGACGGCCGCGCGACTGGCCTGAAGCCGGCACAGGGCGGCAGGGTTTGTGACCCATGCCCTGAGCGGGCGGCGCCATGCATTGCCTGCGCATTGACACTTCCGCGCGAATATTGAAACGGTCCCGGCAGGTTCGGGCACGCGCTCCTTTTGCGCATGCCCTTGGTCTGCACGCGTCGGGCACCTGCGCGCTGTGCGCCGGTTGAACCATCCGCAACGCCACGGTCGGACTGGGCCAGCCCCGTCCCGCACAGTCAGGAAAGAGCGAGCCATGGCGCAGGCGTTGGCCCCTGTATCGGCCCTTCTCATAGCGATCACGCTGCTCGTCATCGGCCATGGTCTGCAGAGCACGCTGATTCCGCTCGCCGGTTCCCAGGCCGGCTTTTCCGACCTGCAGGTCGGTCTCGTGTCGTCGAGCTACTTCTTCGGCCTCGTCCTCGGTTGCCTCGGCGCGCCCTACGTGATCATGCGCGCCGGCCATATCCGCGCGTTTGCTGCGCTTGTCTCGCTGATGTCGGCGGCGGCCATCCTGCACCCGATCATGGTGGACCCGCTCTCCTGGAGCGCAATCCGCATCATTTCCGGGTTCTGCCTGGCCGGCTTCTACATGATCGTCGAGAGCTGGCTGAACGAGCAGGCATCGAACGAGAACCGTGGCACGATCATGTCGATCTACATCGTTCTGGTCTATGCGGCGATGACGACCGGTCAGCTGTCGCTAACGTTGATGGACATCACCACCTTCGTGCCTTTCGCCATCGCGTCGGTCGCCGTCAGTCTGGCGGTTATTCCGGTCTCGCTGACGACGGCCAATCAGCCGGCTCCGATCACGGTGGTTCGGTTCCGCCCGGTAAAGCTTTACCGCAACTCGCCAACGGCGCTCGTCGCGGTGCTGCTGATAGGCGTCACGCAGGGTGCGCTATGGATGCTGGCGCCGCTCTATGCGATCCAGATCGGGCTCACGACCAGCCAGGCGGCCTATTTTGCGGCCGCCTTCGTAGGCGCCGGCGCGATCACGCAGTGGCCCATCGGCCGCCTGTCCGACCGACTCGACCGCCGGCTCGTGCTGCTCGGCCTTGCCACGTCTGCCGTCGTGGTCAGCATCATCTTCATGACGGTGCCCATCGAGGGTGTGACCATGGCGATCATGCTCGCGCTGCTGGCGGGCGTCGCCACCCAGCCGGCCTATGCGATCGCCGCCTCGCACGCCTTCGACCATGCGGACCGCAACGACTATGTCGAGACATCTTCGGGCATGAACCTCGCCTTCGGTATCGGCTCGTCCTTCGGTCCGCTGACCGCATCCTACCTGATGCAGTCGGTCGGCTCCTGGGGCCTGTTCCTCCAGGTCGCGGCGATCCAGGCCTTGATGGGGCTTTACATCCTTTCCCGCCTGTTCCAGAGGGCCGGTCCGTCGGTCGAGGAAAAGACGGACTTCGACTACGCCGCCTCGGCACAGGTCGGTACGGTGCTCAGCCCCGAGCCGCTCGATCTCGAAGATCCTTCGGTCATTCCGCCGGAAGAGTTCCCCGCCTACGACTACATCACCGAGGAGAGTTCCGAGGAGGCGCCCGCTCCGGTCAGCGAGGAGTTCTGGACGAGCGCGACCAATGAGCCCGCCGTGGAGGAAGACGGGGTTGCCTCCCCATCGCCGGAGTCTGCGCGCGATACCGAGGCCGGCTCGCGCCGGGACTGAGCGTGGTCTCGCAATCCTCTGAGCCTGCGGCATCTCATCTCTCGACCCGCGGCATCGCATGGGGCATTGTCGCGCCATGATCCGGAGCGAGACCATGATGGGCGTTTTGCGCCGCGAGGCCCTGCCGTTCGTGCTGGCCTGCGCGCTCGCTCTCATGCTGCAGCTGGCGGCCATGCCGCTCACTCTGGCAAAGGCCGGGGGCGAGGGGGGCGAGGCGCTGTCGTCGCTCTGCCTCGGTGGTTCCGGGACCTCTGCCGACGAGGCGCAGCCCGCTTCCAGTCCGCCGCATCACGCGCCCGGCTTCTGCCCCTGTGGTCCGGTCTGCGCGCACTCGGGGTCACTCGTCTCTGCGGCAGTACCGTCCGCGGCAGAGCCGGCCCCCCGCGCACTTTCGTCGAACCTCAAGCCGCTCAGCCTTCGCAGCGAGCCGGCTGTCTCAGGCCGCGTGCAGCGGTCTGGCGCGATCCGCGCGCCACCTTCCGTCAGGACCTGATCCGGCGGCGCCGATCTTGCGGCCGCCGGCAATCTTCTCCGTCCTTGCGCCATGTCCATGTCGCCGCAAGACGGAGCTGCTAGACGTCCATCGGGAGACGATGCCATGACCAGATTTGCCAAGCTTGCCCTTGCCGCTCTGATTGCGGTCGCCACATTGCCCGCCTTCAACCCGCCTGCGTTCGCCGCCGACGTGACCGCCGGAAACCTGACCCTCTCGGGAGCCTGGACGCGCGCCACCCCGCCGCGTGCCCGCGCCGGCGGCGGGTTCCTCACCATTGCCAATTCCGGCGAGGCCGACCGCCTCGTTTCCGCGTCTTCGCCGGTTTCCACCCGGACGGAGATCCACGAGATGGCCGTCCAGGACGGCGTCATGAAGATGCGCGAGATGGCGAACGGTATCGAGGTGCCTGCCGGCGGAACGCTCGAACTGAAGCCGGGCAGCTACCACCTGATGCTCCTGGAACTGGCCGGTCCCTTGAAGGAAGGCGAGAGCGTGCCCGTTACCCTCACCTTCGAGAAGGCGGGTGCGGTCGAGGTGTCGCTCACGGTCGAGAAGATGGGGGCCAAGGGCATGTCCGGCCACGGAATGGGCCACGGCCAGCACGGCGCGAAGGAGTAAGCCAGAATGTCCGCACTCAAGATCCTTCGCTACGTCGCCTGGGCAGCGGTGATCGTCCTGCTCGGCGCCATGGGCTTCGTCGGCTACAAGCAGTATGTCGCGCCGGAAGGCGAGGGGCTCATCGCGCCTCTCGCCAGCATCGGGGGGCCGTTCACGATGATCGACGCCTCTACCGGCAAGACGGTCACCGATGCGGATTTCCGGGGCAAGCCGTCTGCCTATTTCTTCGGCTTCACCTTCTGCCCGGATGTCTGCCCGACCACCCTGGCCGAAACGCAGATGTGGATCGAGCAGCTCGGCCCGGATGCCGACAAGATGAACTTCGCCTTCGTCTCGGTCGATCCGGAGCGCGACACGCCGGAGGTCATGCGCGACTATGTGGCCGCTTTCGACAAGCGCATCCGGCCGCTGACCGGGACGCCGGAACAGACCGAGGAGATGGTCAAGGCGTATCGCATCTATGCCCGCAAGGTGCCGCTGGATGACGGGGACTACACGATGGACCATTCCGCGGCAGTTTTCCTGATGGACCAGGACAACCGGTTCGTTGGCACCATCGCGTATGACGAGGACCCCGAGAATGCAATGGCCAAACTGCGCCGCCTGATCGATAATGCCTCCTGACACGCGATGTGAACCGGACCTTCAAGATGCGCTCGGACTTGCTCCTTCCTGTCGGACTGTTCTTCGCGGCGGCCTTCGTCGCGACGGGCGCCCTGTGGTGGGTGTATGGCGAGCGCATCTATGTCGACCGGCTGCTCACCGGCATTGCCAATTGCTTCTGACCCATGGCGGAGCGTGAGCGGCTGGACCAGCTTCTGGTGGCGCGCGGGCTTGTCGAAAGCCGTGCCCGTGCCCGCGATGCGATCTTGCGTGGTCACGTGCTTGTCGACGGGACGGCCGTCGACAAGCCGGGGCAGAAGGTGGCCGTGGGCGCCCGGCTCGACGTGAACGATCCTGCCGGCGGTTACGTTTCGCGCGCCGCGCTCAAGCTGAAGGCAGGGCTCGAGCATTTTTCCCTCGATGTTTCCGGCCGGATTGCCCTCGATCTCGGCGCGTCGACCGGCGGTTTCACGCAGGTCCTGCTGGAGGCCGGCGCTTCGAAGGTCCATGCCATCGATGTCGGCCACGGGCAGATGCACGCCTCCATCGCGAACGATCCGCGCGTGGTCAGGCGTGATGGGATCAATGCCCGCGCGTTGACGCGCGATGATCTGGATGGCGAGCACCCGGCCACCGTCGTCTCCGACATGAGCTTCATTTCCCTGCGCCTTGCGCTGCCGCCCGCACTGGACCTTGCGGCGCCGGGCGCGTGCGGCCTCTTCCTCGTGAAGCCGCAATTCGAGGCTGGCCGCGAGGCGGTGGGCAAGGGCGGTCTCGTGGACCCGCAGGTCGGCGAGGAGGTTGCCCGCGATCTCGCACGCTGGCTCGCCGGACTGGGCGGCTGGTCCGTTCTCGGCCTGGAACCTTCGCCGATTACCGGCGGTGACGGCAACCGCGAGTGGCTATTGGCCGCACGCAAGGACGCCTGAGCGCGTTCCTTTTGGCCGCTCTCTCGTATCGCTGCTTGCGCCTACATCGGCGGCAGAGTAACCGGTGCCCATGACCCAGGACGCGACACTCGACATCACCGCTCTTGCCCACAAGGGCGAGGGCAGGGCGGACACTCCGGACGGTCCCGTCCATGTTCCCTTCACGCTGCCCGGCGAGACCGTACGGGTCCGCCGGGAGGGCGCGCGTGCCCGGTTGCTGGAGGTGGTGTCTCCCTCGCCGGATCGCGTGGAGCCTGTCTGCCCGCATTTCGGCACCTGCGGCGGCTGCGTGCTGCAGCACATGGATCAGGCCGCGATCCTCGAGTGGAAACGCCAGCAAGTCGTCGCAGCACTTGCCGCACGCGGGCTCGAGGGGCTCGAGCCCCTGGTCGAGCCGACGGTGGATGCAGGCGGGCGCGGCCGTCGCCGTGCCGTCTTTGCTGCGACGCGTGGCGGCGCCCGCATTCTTCTCGGCTTCCATGAACGCTCCAGCCACCGGCTCGTCGATGTCTCCCGCTGTCCGGTCTTGGTCCCGGAAATCGTCGAGCTGTTGCCGGTGCTCAAGGCGCTGGCCGCCCGCGTGATGCCGCGCAAGGGCGAGGTGACGCTTACCGTCCTTGCAACGCCTGCCGGTGCCGATCTGGCGCTTGCCTCGCCGGCGAAGATCGAGCTGCGCGCGACGGCGGGTCTGATCGAAGAGGCGATGGCCGCCGGCATTGCCCGCCTTTCGCTCAATGGCGAGGTTCTCGTGGAGGCGCGCGCGCCGGCCATCGACATGGGCGGCATTCCCCTCGTTCCGCCGCCCGGTGCATTCGTTCAGGCGACGGAAGCGGGCGAGGAGGCGCTTGCTGCACGCGTGCTGTCCGGCGTCGGCAAGGCGCGTAAGGTCGCAGATCTCTTCTGTGGTTCGGGCACGTTTGCCTTGCGGCTTGCCCGCAAGGCGACGGTGCGCGCGGTCGAGGGAGAGGCCTCGGCGCTTGCCGCGCTCGGCCGGGCGATGAGGTCCGGTGCAGGGGCGCTGCGAGAGATTCGCGCCGAGCGACGGGACCTCTTCCGCAACCCGTTGACTGCCGTGGAGCTCGACGACTACGGCCGCGGCATGGAGGCGGTGATCTTCGACCCGCCGCGTGCCGGTGCCGAGGCGCAGGCGAGGGAGATTGCCCGCTCGAAGGTGCCGACGGTGGTCGCTGTTTCCTGCAATCCGGCAACGCTTGCCCGCGACCTGCGCATCCTCGTCGATGGCGGCTACCGGATCTCGTCGGTCCTCCCGGTGGATCAGTTCCGCTTTTCGCCCCATATTGAGGTTGTCGCGGTTCTGTCGCGCGGCTGAGCAAGCCGCCGCGGCGACCCGGGTCGAAAGACGGGAGAGCGCCATGGCGGAAACAAGCCTTGCCGGACTTGCCTTCAACTGGGGCCGGAGGGCGCGCTATGCCGCCCGCCAGGGCTCCCGCGTCGCCTGGTTCGCCGTCCATGGCGAAATCGCCCAGTCGATCTCCCGCCGCATTGTCAGGGCCGCACGCGACGACAGCAAGCCCAGGCCGAAGCAGCCCGGCGGCGAGGAAAGCAGGTCCGCGCCCCGGAAAAGCGTGTCCACGCCGGACCTCCGGCGCCTGTTCTCCCAGATCGGGGCGCTGTTCGCGCGCGATCTCGCCAATGTCGAGGCCGGGCACTATCCCATGCCAGAGGGCGAGTTCGGCAGCCCGCGCTCCTTCCTCGACCTCAGCCGGCGGTTTCTTGCCGATGTGCCGAAGGTTGCCCGGCGGCGCGTGGCCGGCGGGCATCAGGAAGTCTATGAGACCACCGGCGAGGGGACGTCAGGCCTGCCGCGTTACTACCGGCAGAACTTCCACTTCCAGAGCGAAGGCTGGCTGTCGCGCGACAGCGCTCGCATCTACGATTTCCAGGTCGAGGTGCTGTTCAAGGGCGCGAGCGCGGCGATGCGGCGGCAGGGGCTGGTGCATCTGTCGCAGCTGGTGCGCCGGAAGGACCAGCGGGAGATCGTCTATGCCGACATCGCCTGCGGGACGGGCGGGCTGCTGGCGCCGGCTCTTGCTGCCTTCCCGCGCCTTCGCGGTGTCGGCATCGATCTGTCGTTACCGTATCTGGAGCATGCGCGCGAGATCCTGCCGAAGACAAGGGCGCGGCGGGCGGGTTTCGTCAATGCCAATGCCGAGAGTCTGCCCTTTGCCGATGCCAGCCTCGATGCGGTGTCCTGCGTCTATCTGTTCCACGAACTGCCGCCGAAGATCCGACGCGTGGTCGCCCGCGAGCTTGGCCGGGTGTTGAAACCGGGCGGGAGGCTGATCTTCATCGACAGCCTGCAGCGCGGCGACCTGCCGGAGAATGACGGCTTGCTGGAACTGTTCCCCGATCTCTTCTACGAGCCGTATTACCGCAGCTATCTGGAAGAGGATCTCGACGCCCTGTTCGAAGCAGGCGGACTGCATCGCGCGGACCTGTCGGTCGCCTTCTTGTCGCGCATCGCGCTTTATCTCAAGGAATAGCGAGCGCCAGCCTCAGTCGACGTCGAGCGGGGCGGTGCCGGTGGCGCTGCCGTCCTCGGCCAGCTGGATGCGTTCGACCTTGGCTTCCGCCGCCTTCAGCAGCTTGTCGCAGTGGCGGCGCAGCAGGTCGCCGCGCGAATAGAGCTTGATGCTCTCTTCCAGCGGGACGTCGCCGCGCTCGAGCCGGCCGACGATCTCCTCAAGTTCCTTCAGGGCAACCTCGAAGGCGAGCGCCTCGATCGCCGGGTCGATATCCTCTCGGGCCACGCGTCGGCTCCTGCTTGCTGCCTTGTTTGGAGTGCCAACCTACAGGGCGTCCCGGTGCCGGGCAAGGCAGCCGGCGGCTCCCTGCTCGCAGCCTGTGGACGGGGGCGTCACGCCTTCATCAGCGTCATGATATGGGCGGCGGCCGAGCGGGCAAGGCCCTCCAGATCGTAGCCGCCTTCCAGGACGGACACGACTCGGCCGCCGCATTGACGGTCGGCAATGTCCATCAGCTTCATCGTGGCCCAGGCAAAATCCGCCTCGACCAGGTTCAGCCCGCCGAGCGGGTCGCGAGTGTGGGCGTCGAATCCGGCGGAGATGATCACTAGGTCCGGTTGGAAGGTCTCGACCCGCGGCAGGATCGCAAGATCCATCGCCTCGCGAAACTCCTCGCCGCCGTCGCCGGCCGCCAGCGGTGCGTTGACGATGGTGTCGGCTTCGCCGCGCTCGCTTGCCGCGCCGGAGCCTGGATAAAGCGGCATCTGGTGAGTGGAGCAGTACATGACGGTCGGGTCGGACCAGAAGATGTCCTGAGTGCCGTTGCCGTGGTGCACGTCGAAATCGATGATCGCGACGCGCTCAGCGCCGTGCTCCTGCTGGGCGTGCCGCGCCGCCACGGCGGCATTGTTGAACAGGCAGAAGCCCATGGCGCGCGCCGTTTCCGCATGGTGCCCGGGGGGGCGTGAGGCGGAGAAGGCATTGCCCGCCTTGCCGCTCATCACCTCGTCCACCGCCTGGCAGGCACCGCCTACGCCGCGCATCGCGGCCTCCCACGTGCCGGGCGACATGGTCGTATCGGCATCAACGCGCACCAGCCCATCCTGCGGCGCCATCGTGTGCAGCATGTCGATATAGGAGGAGGGATGCACCCGTGCGATGTCTTGGACCCGCCCCATCGGCGCGATTTCGCGCTGCAGCGTCTGGAAGCGCTCATGTTCCAGGATGCGGTCGATGGCTCGGAGTCTGTCGGGGCGTTCGGGGTGTCCGACCGGGGTGAGGTGGTCGAGATAGGCAGAGTGATGCAGGTAGAGGGTTGCCAAGGGTGTTTCCTTGCTTGGGCCGTTTGCGGGCGCTTGGTGGCTCATCTGACCGGCCGCAGTGGGACGTGTCAATGAGCCAAAGGCAAGGGAACAGCGGTGATGCAGACAGGCACTCGCGAGCTGTAGACAAAAGAAAGCCGGGGCGGCTCGAAAGTGCCGGCCCCGGGGAGAGGTGCGGGCGCGCTAAGGCCCGTAGGGGAGGTCCGCTGCATCGCCTGTGAAGGCAATGATAATACTAATTGATTCGTAGCCGTTTCAGAAGGTGGAATATGCCAAAAAATGGAAATCTACTTGATAAAATGTTCTCTCCCCCAAGATGCTGACAATTTTTCAGTGTAAGAAATGACAGTGTCTTAAGTTGAAGTTTGCGTCACCTTTTGATGACGCTGCGTTATCGGGTGGCCGACGCGAAGCCCGTGTCGCCAGGCCCGGCGAGGGTGCCGTCAGTCGCGAGGGGCGGCCGCGCGGCGCAGCCGGTCGTTGATGGCCTCTCCCAGTCCCGTCTCGGGAACCGGCATGGCGGCAATGCGCGCCACACCGTCGGCATCCAATCGGCGCATGGCCGTGAAGAGATGCGCCGCGGCTTCCTGCAGGTCGCCGCTCTCGCTCAGCTGTACGATGGCGGCTGCGCGCTCTGCGCCCTCGGGAAGGGGCGTTCCGAAGGCGAGCAGGGCCTCGCCAGGCTCCACATGGCCGGCATTGAGCCTGAGGCCGGCGCGCGGGGCATAGTGCGACGTCAGCATGCCCGGTGCCTCCGGTGCTGTTCCGGCCGCCTGCGCGGGGGCTGCAAGTTTTTCTCCGAGTGCGGCCTCTATCTCCTCACGGGCGATACCGCCCGGCCGCAGCAGCGTTGCCCGGTTGCCGGCAAGGCCGACGATGGTGGATTCCAGACCCACCGGCGTCGGTCCGGCGTCGATCAGCAGGGCGAGGTGCTCGCCGAGGTCGCCGGCGACAGCATCCGCTGTTGTGCCGCTGATACGGCCCGAGCGGTTGGCGCTGGGCGCTGCAATGGGCCGGCCGCAGACGTGAGAGAGCTCCCGCATGATCGCCGCAGCAGGCACCCGCAAGGCTATGGTATCGAGACCGGCGGTCGCGAGATCGCAGACCGGACTGCCGGGGCGCTTCGGTACGACCATCGTCAGCGGTCCGGGCCAGAAGGCGGCCGCCAGCTTCTGTGCGCGCTCATCAAGCACGCCGTGCTGCTCGGCAGCCTCGTTGGAGGCGACATGGGCGATCAACGGGTTGAAGCTCGGCCGCCCCTTGGCAGCGTAGATCGCGGCGCAGGCGCGCGCGTTGGTGGCATCGGCTGCCAGCCCGTAGACGGTTTCCGTGGGTATTGCCACCAGCCGCCCGGCGAGGATGTCGGCAACGGCGGCTCCGAACTCCGGCATATCGCGCCAGTCGGTTCCCAGCGGATCGATCTGCCAGCGCCGCATGTTCGTTTTCCTGCTTCCCATGGTGCCGTTTGGAGACCCGGTCGGTTTTCGCCACGTCACGTGTTGACGTTTACGTTAGCCGCAGCCATCCTCGCGCCCGAAATGATGCCGGGCGGTTCTGCGGCCTTAGCCGTCTTTCGTCAAGCGCCGGCCTGTCAAGGGAGTGAGACATGTACCGTGCCCCCGTATCGGAGATCGCCTTCACGCTGAAGCAGGTGGCGGGACTGGGAGAGGTTCTGGCCCATCAGCACCATGGCGAGGTGACCGACGATCTGGTGGACGCGATCCTGGAGGAAGCCGGTCGCTTTGCTGCCGAAGAGATCGCCCCGCTCAATGTCGTCGGCGACCGGCAGGGCGCCCGGCTTGAAAACGGCGTGGTGACGATGCCTGACGGCTGGCGCGACACCTACAGGGCGTGGATCGACGGCGGCTGGAACGCCTTGACTGGCGCGCCCGAATTCGGCGGGCAGGACCTCCCCACCATGCTCCACGCCGCCGCGCTGGAGATGTGGAACTCGGCCTCCATGGCCTTCGCGCTCGGTCCGACCCTGACCATGGGCGCGGTCGAGGCGCTGGAAAAGCATGCAAGCAAGGACCTGCAGGAGACTTATCTCGCCAAGCTGATCTCCGGCGAGTGGATGGGCACGATGAACCTGACGGAGCCGCAGGCCGGCTCGGATCTCAATGCCTTGCGAGCCCGCGCCGAACGCGCCGACGACGGCACCTATCGTATCTTCGGCCAGAAGATCTTCATCACCTATGGCGAGCACGATTTCACCGACAACATCGTCCATCTGGTGCTGGCCCGGTTGCCGGATGCGCCGGCCGGTACGCGCGGTATCTCGCTGTTCCTGGTGCCGAAGTTCCTCGTCAACGCCGACGGCTCGCTGGGCGCGCGCAACGATGTGCGCTGCGCCGGCATCGAGCACAAGCTGGGCATCCATGCCTCGCCGACCTGCACCATGGCCTATGGCGACAATGATGGTGCCATCGGTTGGCTGATCGGCGAGGAGAACCGCGGTCTTGCCTGCATGTTCACGATGATGAACAACGCGCGCCTTGCCGTCGGCATCCAGGGACTCGGCGTTGCCGAACGCGCCACCCAGCAGGCGCTGGCCTATGCGCTTGACCGGCGGCAGGGCCGGGCGGCCGGTCAGACCGGTGAGGGCATGAGCCCGATCGCCGCACATCCCGACATCCGCCGCACCCTGCTGGATATGCAGGCCTGGACGCAGGTTGCCCGGGCGATCTGCTACGCCAATGCCCATGCCATCGACATGGCGCGGCTTTCTGTCGACGAGGCCGCGCGCAGCCATTGGAGCGAGCGGGCGGCCACGCTGACCCCGCTTGCCAAGTCCTTTGCGACCGACATCGGCGTCGAGGTCGCCTCCCTCGGCGTGCAGGTACATGGCGGCATGGGCTTCATCGAGGAAACCGGGGCAGCCCAGCACTACCGCGACGCCCGTATCGCGCCGATCTATGAGGGCACCAACGGCATCCAGGCGATCGACCTGGTGACTCGCAAGCTGCCGTTGTCCGGCGGCGAGCAGTTTCGCGGCCTGATCGGCGAGCTGTCGGCAGTCGCTGAAGCCGCGCGCGAGGCCGGCGGAGAGTTTGCAGATACCGGTGATCGCCTGAGCAAGGCGCTGGCAAGCCTGTCGGATGCGACGGAGTGGATGCTGGCTGCGCTCGCCGACGGCCGCCAGCAGGAGGCACTGGCCGGGGCCACGTCATTCCTGCGCCTGTTCGGCATCGCCTATGGCGGCGCCATGCTGCTCAAGGGTGCGCTTGCCGGGCGCGGCGATGCATCGCCCGGCACGGCCCGCAGGCTGCTGCTGGCCCGCTATTTCGCCTCGGCGCGTCTCGCGGAGACCGCCTCGCTCAAGGAGCAGGTCGTCTCGGCTGCCGCTGCCGTGCTCGACTACGATCCGCTGGCCTGAGTGCGAGGAAAAGGACAGGCGATGATCGAGATCGAGCGGGACGGGGGCGTCCAGCGCATCCGACTGAACCGGCCGGACAAGAAGAACGCGCTGACGGGCGAGATGTACGCAGCACTTGCCGAGGCGCTGGAGCGGCCGGGCGACGGCGTGCGCGCGCATCTCTTAAGCGGCGTGCCCGGCGCTTTCACGGCCGGCAACGACATTGGCGACTTTCTCGCCATGGCCGAGGGAGGAATGCAGGACACGCCGGTGGTGCGGTTCCTGCGGGCCCTGGCCTACTGCGAGACCCCCATCGTGGCGGCGGTCGACGGTCTTGCCATCGGCATCGGCACGACGCTGTTGTTCCACTGCGACATGGTGATTGCAAGCCGGCGTTCGGTGTTCCGCACGCCGTTTCTCGATCTCGGGCTCGTGCCGGAAGCGGGGGCAAGCCTGCTGGCACCACGCACCATGGGACACGCGCGGGCTTTCGAGCTGCTGTGTCTCGGCGAGCCGTTCGATGCGGCGCGGGCGCAGGCCGCAGGCTTCGTCAATCACATCGTGGCGGAAGGCGAACTGGAGGCCCGCGCCCTGGCCGCCGCCAGCGCCATCGCAGCCAAGCCGGCGGAGGCTATGCGCGTGTCGCGCGCCCTGCTGTGGGGCGATCGCGCGGAATTGCGCCGCCGGATGGAGGAGGAGATCCGCCTCTTTTCCGAACGGCTTACCTCCGAGGAGGCGAAGGCCGCCTTCACGGCCTTCATGGCTCGCTCGCGAAAGGGCAGCTGACGGGGGAAGGGGGGCGGTGCGGGCTGCTACCAGCCCACCGCCTTCCAGAAGAGGGCTCCAAGAAACGCACCGGCGCAGAGCGCGAAGGCCAGCCACCGCAGCACCGGGTTCTCGCGCTTGCGCGGGTCGCTTCTAGCTGGCCGTGGATTCTCAGCCATCGCGGGCCTCAGTCGAACTCAGGTCCGCGCGCACGGTAAGGACGCAGCTCCTTCCAGGCCCGCATCAGGGTCGCCAGTTCCTCGTCGCCTTCCTCCGGCAGCACGATCCGCAGCGTCACCAGCAGGTCGCCGCGGCCGCCGGTTCGGTTCGGCAGGCCTTTGCCCTTCAGCCGCATCGTCTTGCCGGCCTTCGCGTTCGGCGTGACGGTGAGGTTCACAGCCCCGTCGAGCGTCGGGACGCGCACCTTGGCGCCGAGCACTGCCTCGTAAAGCGTGATCGGCAGGTCGAGCCGCAGATCGTCGTCTACCGGCATGAACAACGGATGACGGGCAAGGCGCACCTCGACGATGGCATCGCCCGCAGGTCCGCCGTTCTCGCCGGGTTCGCCCTGTCCGCGCAGGCGGATCTTCTCGCCGTCGCTCGTGCCGTCCGGCAGCTTCACATCCAGCGTCTTGCCGGAGGGCAGGGTCACCCGTGCCTTGCGGTCGTGGACGAGTTGCTCCAGCGTCACCCGCGCGGTGACGTTGGCATCGTTCCCGCGCCGGGTCGGGCGTGGTCGCGGTCCGGCACCGGGGCCCGCGCCTGCACTTGCACCGGCACCGGAAAAGCCGGCGCCTCCGCGCGCACGCCCGCCAAGGCCGCCGAGAATATCGTTCAGGATGTCGTCGAATCCGCCGCCCTGCCCGAACCCGCCGAAGCCGGACGACTGGCCGCGCGACTGGCGGAAGATATCGGACTCGTCGAAGCCGCCGCCGAAGCCGTGCGCCTGAAAGCGCGGCTTGCCTTCGGCGTCGATCTCGCCTCGGTCGAACTGGCCGCGCTTCTCCTTGTCTCCAAGGATCTCATAAGCCTGGTTGGCCTCGGCAAAGTGCTCCTTCGCCTTCGGATCGTCGGCGTTCTGGTCCGGGTGATACTTTTTCGCGAGCTTCCGGAAAGCTCGCTTGATGTCGGCCTCGCTCGCCGATTTTGCGACGCCGAGAACGGAATAGGGATCACGCATGGTTCAGACCGCGATGGTGTGTGGTGCAACGGGTATACACCCGCGCTGTGCTCGGGAACCATATGGTTGTTGATAGGAATAAAATCCAGAGGCTGGGCGCCTCGCGCCCTGTCGGAATTTGCAAGGCAGTGCGCAAGTTCCCCGCAGGCGGGGCGGCGATCAACCCGCGCTGTCCGCCTCGGCGTTTTTCACCGCAAGGTCGATGATCGCCCATTCCTGCATGAGATCGCGGCAGGCGGTGCCAAGGTAGGCGCGCACGCCGCCGACCGTATTGGCTGTCGTCTCGAAGCGCGTGCAGCCGGTGCCGCCGGCCTGGGTGTCGTCCTTCACGGCGACGATGGTGCCGGAATTGCCGGTGATCGGGTTGCTCCAGGAGAAGGGCGGCTCGGCCTTGCCGGCTTCGTGCGCCGTTGCGATGGCACGGGCGATGATCGCCCGGTCCTGCGAGCTGATGTCCACATCCGCTGCGTTCTGCTGGGAATCGATGGAACCTGTCAGGTCGAGCGGCGTCTCCAGATCGGAGCTGCCGATGGGCATGGAGACGCTGCTGCAACCGGCAGCGGCCAGCGGCAGAAGGAGGAGGAGTGCGAATACGCTGCCCCTGCGGCTCGCGCTGTCGAGACTGCTGGGGATTGTCGTGACCCGGTGGTTTGTCATGGCGATACCGTTCCGACGCTGGCTGCTCGGCCTCGCAAGCGAGGCTGTTGCCCCTTTGCAACAGTATCGGGGAAAGCAATTAACAAACGGTAACCCGGCTCATATAGCGATTCTGTTTCCACTGTCGGGGCAGGGGCTTGTGGATTGCTTGAGTGGTCGGCGCCCATGGGGAAGCCGGAGGAAGACTCAGCTGTCTTTGCCCAGCACCGCGCAGAATTCGCTGACGAGATAGGGGGTTGGGTAGACGCGGTACGGCGTGAGGCCGGTCATGCCGAGCCCATTCAGCGTGGTGATGATCTGGGCGAAGCTGTCGGGCGTGAAGCGCCAAGCGTGCACGTCGATATAGCTACCCTTGCTCTGCTCCCATTCGCGGATCGCATTGCGCGTGCGTGCGACCGTGTGCTCGAGCGTACCGTGGTCTCCCTTCCAGTGGCGGGCTGCGTCGTTATGCGTGGTCAGCGCGCGCATCTCGACGACGCTGCGCAGGGTGTGAACCTTCGGGTTCTGATGATGCGCCTCGATCACTTGGCCCAGGGTCGAAGGCGGAATGAAGTGGTCGAAGCAGAAGCGGCAGTCCGGGACGATCATCGCGTAGACGCCGCCCTTGTCGAGAATGCGCTCCACATGGGCCAGATGCGCGACGAGATTGGGCTGATGCTCGATCACGTGCGAGGAGACGATCATGTCGAACGGTTCGTCGACGACGGCAAGGTCGCCCGACGGTGAGACGAAGTCGATTTCCGGGATGCCCTCCGGCCTCTCGCCGATCGCCTTGGCTCGCTCCACCAGTTGGGCCCGAGGCAGCACGTCGAAATGCTTGGTATGGGCGCCCCGCATCAGCGGTCGGTGAAAGGCGCCGAGTTCCAGCGAGCGCTCGTCGCCTTGCAGCGCGTCGACGAAATAGCCGCGGGCGGCGAGCGGCGAGGCGACCCGTCCCTCGGCACGGCCTGCTTCGCGATAGTGGCGCTCCAGCTCTTCGTCGTCGAACTCGGCAAGGTCGGGATAGAGGGCGCGGTAGTAGTCGGGATCGAATTCGGGAAGGAACCTGTCGCGTAAGGACAAGGGGGCCACCCGTTCGAGCACGGCCTCGCGCGACCAGCAGCCCGAGGTCTGCGGGCGCCGCGATGCAGGGGAGCGGCGCCTGCCGAGGCGCAGGGCGCCAGCGATCTTTTCGGCGAGGCTCGTCATCGATTCGTTTCGGCTTTCAGCTTGTTCATCGGCAGGCAAACTAGGGCAGGGGCGCTGGCGCTCAAAGCAACTTCTTCCAACGGAAGTAGAGAAAGGTAAGGGCCACCGATGCCACCATGATGCCCAGAGAGAAAGGGTATCCGTAGGTCCAGGTGAGTTCCGGCATGATCTCGAAGTTCATGCCGTAGATCGAGGCAATCAGCGTCGGCGGTAGGAAGATCACGGCGAGAACCGAGAAGATCTTGATGATCTGGTTCTGCTCCAGGTTGACCAGGCCGACCGTTGCATCCAGCAGGAAGTTCAGCCGGGCGTCGAGCCCGCCGGCATGTTCGCGGATCGAGCGGATGTCCCGGCCGAGTGTCTTGGCGGCGCTCTTCTGCTGGCTGTTGAGGTTCAGCGTCTTGGCATGCAGGGACAGGAAAAGAAACAGCCGCTCCAGGCTGGCGCAGGCATCGTGCATGCGGGCGATCTTGAGGCCAATATGTCCGATCTTCTGGATGGTCGCCTTGTATTGCGCGCTCTTGCGGGTATCGAGCCCGACCCCGAAGACCTGGCTCGAGACCGCGTCGAACTCGGCCGAGCATTCTTCCACCACATCGGCGGCCCGGTCGGCGATGGCATCGAGCAGCGTGAAGAGAATGTCGCAGGCGGAGCGGATCGGTACCCCTTCATGCTGGATCCGCCGCACCGCGATCGCGACTGCAGCGGGCTCGCCATGGCGCAGGGAGACGAGGCGATCCTTCGTTGCCACCAGGGTCATGGCCGCGGACTTGGGATCGGGATTGCGGGCAATGAGCGGCATGACCGCCGTCATGATCAGCGCCGACTGGAATTCATAGAGCCGTTCGGAGGTCTCGATCGCCGCCATTTCCTCGCGCGTCGGGATCTCCGTACCGATCCAGGCCTCCGCCAATGCCCGTTCTTCATGCGTAGGCGAGAACAGGTCCACCCACAGGGCCAGGTCGGGGATCCGCATTTCGCTGGAGCAGCGGATCTCGACGATGATGCCTGCGTCGAGCGTATAGGCGGTGATCATGCGAAAAGGCTCCGGGAGTGTTTCGTTTCCGATCCCGGCAACCTATAGCGCTTTCTTGTCGGATTCGCCGCACTTCGGGTCAGGGGACGCCCAATGGGCGCCGCCACCTGATCCCACCCGGCAGCTACCGGGATCACTTGGCCTTGGGGGCCGTCGCATTGACCATGCCGGTCTTGCAGATGTTTGCGGCCGTGACGGCACCGATGCCGACCGGCTTGTAGAGCGAAGCGAGGCTCGGTCGCGGTGCGGGAGCGGCGGCTTGGGGGGACTTGGAAGTCATGACAGGGTCCGGGTTTTGGTTGCGCCGGGGAACATCCCTTCGGCGGAGCTCACAAATCCTCTGTGATTTGGACAAAACTAAGGATGCCGCAAGAAAAGGCTGTGATGCCAGTCACACTTCCTAACGTCCTGTAACCTTTCGCGATTTTTGGCTGCCGTCAAAATGGCTCAAAGATGAGCGAGTAGGCTTTTCTTTTCTCCAAAGAAGACATGAAATCAAGAGGGTGACGAAATCCATAAGGCGTCACCGTGTCGGCGCCGCGTCCCGGCGGTCTTCCTGATAAATTTCCGACAGATCGTCGGGCAACTGCTCCAGCGGCGCACGATCCTCGCTGCCGACGGTTTCGGCCTCTTCCTGTTCCTGCGATTCCGGCTTGGCGCCGGGCAGCGGCGGGAGGCCGTTATCGCGCTGCTGGGCATTGGGATCCAGCAACGGCAGGTCGGGCGGCAGTTCCTCGTCCTCCTCCACCGGCTCGAGCGTGCCGTAGGCAGCAACGAGCACGGCGTCGAGATCCTCGAAGAAGTTGCGGATTCGATTGGCGTTGGCGCCAAGATCATGCGCGCCGAAGCGCGAGGCGGAGCGGATGTCGAGTTTGGCGCCGACCGGATCCGGCAGGATGCGCAAGGCGATGTCGTCGCGAAAGGCGAATACGAGCGAGGTTGCGACCGCCTGGAAGCGGGTCGGGTCGTCCGGCATGCCGGGCGGCAGTTCTGCGGTCACCGTCCAGCGGCTGCGCATGGCGACCTGAAGCGCTGCCCCGTGCAGATCGGCCGGTGGGATGCGAAAGCGCCGCGATACGAGGTCGGGATAGGCCGAGGCCTGCGATTCGCCGTTGGTGAAGGGGCGCCCGCTCGCCAGTTGCGGCGGGGTGTCCGTGTCCGTGCTTATGTCGGCGAGACGGGGATAGATCGCAAAGGCATAGAGCGCGACGAAGGCCGGCGAGAGCGCGATCAGCCCGTAGAGGAAACCGCGCACCGCCTTGGCCCAGCCATGGCCACCGCGCTGCCACAGCACCAGGCCGGCGGCCAGCGCCGAGCCGCAGGCCAGCGCGCCCAGCAACAGGCCGAGCGTCAGCAGCACAAGGAATTGCGGGGTCGTGACGATGTCGGCCCGGTGCACCAGCGCGGATATCACCAGCACGGGCAGGGCCAGCCGCCCGAACTGGAGACTTGCTGCCGCGAGCCGCGACCGGAAGGGGGGCAGGATCTTGCGCATGCGGCGGGCGGAAACTTCCCTGTGACGTCGACCGCGTTTCGTTCCAACCGCTTACCACGGCCGGAGCCGAATGCGAACCGCCTTGCGTCGATCAGCCCGTGTCGGCAAAGCGGAAGTCGGCAAACTGTTCGCGCAAGGCGGTCTTCTTGATCTTGCCCGTCGCCGTGTGCGGGATCTCGTCGACGAAGACCACGGCGTCCGGCATCCACCAATTGGCGATCCGTCCTTCCAGCACGTTGAGGATCGCCTTTTCAGAGGGCGTGCGCCCTTCCTTGGCGACCACCACCAGCAGCGGCCGCTCGTCCCACTTCGGGTGCGGTACGCCGATGACGGCGGCCTCCGCCACGTCCGGATGCAGCAGGGCGAGGTTCTCCAGATCGATGGTGGAGATCCACTCGCCGCCGGATTTGATCACGTCCTTCGCGCGGTCGGTGATCTGCATGTAGCCGAAGGCATCGATGTGGGCGACGTCGCCGGTGTCGAAGAACCTCTCGTCGTCGAGGATCGGCGTGTCCTCTTCCTTGAAATAGGTTCGTGCCACCGCCGGGCCGCGCACTTTCAGGCGGCCGAAGGTCTTGCCGTCCCAGGGTTGTTCCCTGCCTTCGTCGTCGGTGATCTTCATTTCCACGCCGAAAGGCGCAAAACCCTGCTTCTCCTGCAGGTCGAGCAGGGCTTCGCCCTCGAGATCCGCCACTTCCGGCCGGGTCGCGCAGACCGAGCCGAGCGGGCTCATCTCGGTCATGCCCCAGGCATGGCGCACCTGGACGTCGTAAATTTCCTCGAACGCCTTGGTGATCGCCCGCGGGCAGGCGGACCCGCCGATCACCACCCGCTCCAGATAAGGCAGGGTGCGCCCGCTCGCCTCCAGATGCTGCAGCAGCATCAGCCAGATGGTCGGCACTGCGGCGGTCAGGGATACTTTTTCCGCGTCGAGCAGTTCCCATAGGGCCTCGCCGTCCATGCGCGGCCCCGGCATCACCAGGGCTGCGCCGGCCATCGGCGCGGAAAAGGCGAGCGACCAGCCATTTGCATGAAACAGCGGCACGACCGGCATGACGCGATCGCGGGAGGACAGCCCCAACATGTCGGGCGTTGCCGCGGTCAGGGCATGCAGCACGTTGGAGCGGTGCGAGTAGACGACGCCCTTCGGGTTTCCGGTCGTGCCGGACGTGTAGCACATGCCGGCCGCCGCATTCTCGTCGAGCTCTACCCAGGCGAAGTCCGCGTCGGTTTCGGCGAGCCACTCCTCGTAGGGAACGGCATCGAAGCCGGTCGCCGGCAGGTGCTCCTCGTCGGTAAGCACGATCACCTGCTCGATGGTGGTCAGGTGCGGCAGCACCTTCTCCACCAGCGGCAGGAAAGTCAGGTCGACCAGCAGGAACCGGTCCTCGGCGTGATTGATGATCCAGATGATCTGGTCGGGAAACAGCCGCGGATTGACCGTATGGTAGACGGCGCCGATGCCCATCAGCCCATACCAGGCCTCCATGTGGCGCCAGGTGTTCCAGGCAAGCGTCGCCACGCGGTCGCCCTCGCGTATTCCGGCCTTCTGCAGCCGCTTGGCGAGTTGCAGCGAGCGCGTGCGCAATGTCCTGTAGGTGGTGCGGTGGATCGGTCCTTCGACCGATCGCGAGACGATTTCGCGGTCCGGGTGGTTGCGCGCGGCATGGTCGAGAATGCGGGTACAGGTCAGCGACCAGTCCTGCATCAGACCGCTCATCCTCGGCTCTGGCATCTGTTTCCTCTCCGGCAAGTGCCTCTTGTAGCAAGGCTTTTCTTGCGGAGAAGCATAGCACCGGCCACCGGGGCCCTGTCCAGCGGCTGCCGCCGTCAGTCTCGGACGATCAGCGTCTCGATCCAGTCGATGGCGGCGCTCAAGGAGCCGGCGACATGATCCGCATGCGGGGCGAGAACCTCGGCCCCGACGGTTCCGGTCGTGACCGCCAGCGTGCGGGTGCCGGCGGCCTGGCCGGCATGCATGTCGTGCAGGCTGTCGCCGACCATCACCACTTCCTGCGGATCGAGGCCGAGGGCGGCACAAAAGCCCGAAACCATGCCGGGCGAAGGCTTTGCGCCGTGACCGCTGTCGAAGCCGATTACTGCGGCAAAGCGCTGCGTCAGGCCGAGGGCGTCGAGTTGCGCCAGGGCGGAGGCTTCCGCGTCGTTGGTAGCGATGCCGAGCGCCAGTCCGTGGCCGGCGAGCCGGTCGAGCGCCGGTACCAGATCGTCGAACGGGGAGAGGTGCGGCAGGCTCATGGCACCGATGCGGGCATTGATGTCCTCGGCAAGCGCCTTGGGATCGGACAGCCCGAGGATCTCGGCGAAGGCATCGGCGATGTCGTCGTTGGAGCCGGCGATGAGCACCGAGTCCGCCTCGAAGCGCACGGCCGCCAGGTCGAAGCCGGCGGCAGCCGCCAGCCGCTCTGCCTTCAGCCTGTCCCCTGCCGCAAGCTCGCTCATCAGGGTGTGGAACGTCGGCGCCCAGGTGTTCTGGAAGTCGATCAGCGTGCCGTCTTTGTCGAACAGCACTGCGCGCACGGGTGTCATCGTCAGGCTGCCTTGCCGAGCGCCACGGGCAGCAACTCGGACATGCGCTCGATCACCAGATCCGCCTCTCCGACGAGCCGCTCGCGCGGGATCGCGCCGGTGGTCACCGCAATGCGCATCATGCCGGCGGCCTTTGCCGCATGCATGTCGTGCAGGCTGTCGCCGACCATGGCGATCTCGCCCGGCTCGAGGCCGACGTGGCGGGCAAAGGCGAGAAGCTGGCCGGGCTCGGGCTTGGACCCGTGGCCGCTGTCGTAGCCGGCAAGAAAGCCGAAGGCCTCGCCGAGGCCGAGGGCCTGCATCTGCTTGCGCGCGGAGGCCTCGGTTCCGTTGGTGGCGATGCCGAGCGGCATCCCGTTGAGATTCAGCGCGGTCAGCGTATCCACCACACTGTCGAACGGGGTGACCGTGCGGTCGCAATGCTCCAGCAGGATCGTCTCGATGCGCTCCAGCATCGCCTGCGGGTCCGGCTCGCCGATCACCTCTGCCCAGCCGGCCGAATAGTCCTTCGGCGACTGCACCTTGAGGATCGAGGGCCCGGTGAACCGCGCGGCGGCGACATCGAACATGGCGAGTTCCTGCAGCGTGGCCAGAAGCGTTTCGTCACCACGCGCCAGGTCCTTGAGCACCAGCGCGATGGCGGGGCCCCAGGTGCTGTCGAAGTCGGTCAGGGTTCCGTCGCGGTCGAACAATACGGCCTTGATGCGCATTCAGGTCTCGTTCGGTGGGAGATGTCGGACGGGCCCTGGCCCGCGTTTCGCCGTCACATGCCATGTTCCCCGTCGCCCGTCAAAGGCGATGGAGCGTGGAAAGGAGTTCGGGCCGCCGGTCAGGTCAGTTCCAGCCGGCTTGCCAGCGTCAGCGTCCGGCTTTCGCGGGGGACAATGCCGACCAGCCCGCGTTCGATCAGCCATTCGACCTGTGCCAGCACCGACAGCGCTGCTGCCCCGTGCAGCGAACGGTCGACATCGGCGTAGATCGTGGCCACCATCTCCGGGATCGTCCGGTCCCCGGCGGTGAGCCGGTCGAGGATCGCTTTCTCTCGCGCCTGCCGGTGCGCGACGAGACCGGCCACATACTCCGCCGGAGCCGTGACCGCTCCGCCATGGCCGGGCAGGTAGCTGGCATCATCGCGCTGCGACAGTCGTGCCAGCGAGGCCATGTAGGCGCTCATCGAGCCATCCGGCGGGGCGACGATCGAGGTCGACCACGCCATGACATGGTCGGCGGAAAAGAGCACGCGGCCCTCGTCCAGAGCGAAGGCAAGGTGATTGGCGGTATGTCCGGGTGTTTCCACTGCGGTGAGGGAGAGGCCGTCGACGCTCACGCTGTCGCCGCCATGCAATTCGCGGTCGGGCGTGTAGTCGGTGTCGGCGCTGGCATCCAGCGGGTTGGTCTCACCCGGCAGCAGAGCGCGTGCCGCCCGGTGCGGACCGCAGCCGACCAGCGGTGCGCCGGTCATCTCCTTGAGCAGCCGGGCGCCCGGCGAGTGGTCCACATGGGTGTGGGACACGAGGATCGTCGAGATGCGGCCCGCGCCGGCCGCGGCCACGAGCGCCCGCACGTGTTCGGGATCGGCGGGGCCCGGGTCGAGCACCGCCACCTCGTCGCGGCCGATCAGGTAGCTGTTCGTGCCGTGCCAGGTGAAGGGACCGCGATTGGGGGCCGTGAGGCGGCGTACCGCTGCTGAAATCTCGACCACCTCGCCGTGGCGCGGGTCGAAATCCCGATCATGTCGCAGGGAAACCATAGCTTTTGGGGGTCCGTTTCTGTTTTTCGCCTTTGCCCTTCGGGAAAAAGTCGGGCCTGGCAAGTGAGCGGGGAGCTCGTCGATTGCTTCGCAGCCGGCTAATCTTTCGGTTGAAAGATCATTTCTGCACCCATAACGTCAGTCTCGCATGCGAGGGGCGGTGTTGCTGGACAGTGCCGCGCGAGGAGTCCGTCGTGCTCCGGTCGCGCCGGCTGGTTCGCCAATGTCACACCCTTCCGTGTCACACTAACGTTGTCAAACTGACCTATGGCCGAGCAAGCGATGCGGGGAGGAGACCCGCCATTCCGTCGCCGCTCGCAAGACCAATGAAACGGAGAGGTCCGACATGTCCATTTCCCGCCGTTCGGTGCTCAAGGGCTCCGCAGCTGCCTCGACCCTGCTTGCCGCCCCGGCCCTTTTGAAGGCCGGCGACGCACTGGCCTCGTCCGGCCAGGTCAACGTCTTCGCCTGGGGCGACTATATCCAGCAGAACATGATCGACAAGTTCGAGGGCGACACCGGCATCAAGGTGAACCTGTCGACCTACGGCTCCAACGACGAGGCCGAGCAGAAACTGCGTGCCGCCGGCGGCAAGGGCTTCGACGTGATCTTCCCGTCGATCACCAACGGCAACAACTACTATCCGGACGGCCTGCTGCAGCCGGTCGACGAGAGCAAGCTCGCCCTCGACAAGCTGATCCCGTCCATGCTGCGCGACAGCGTCCAGCTGGGCGGCACCTATCGCGGCAAGCGTATGCTGCTGCCGTTCAACTGGGGCACCGAGGCGATCACCCTCGACAGCAGCCAGTTCAACGCCGATGACGTCTCCTACGGCACCATGTGGTCGCCGGAAGCTGCCGGCAAGGCCGCCTTCCGCCAGAAGTCGGTGATTATGGGCGTCGGCCTCTATCTGGACGCCACCGGCGAGGTGAAGTCCAACCGCATGCTCGACGTCTACAAGACCGAGGAAGACGCCCGCCGCGTGTGGGACGCCTGCGCCAAGTTCATCATCGACCGCAAGGCCAACATCGCCGCGTTCTGGAACAATGCGACCGAGGCCACCAATGCGTTCAAGCAGGCCGGCGCGACCATCGGCCAGACCTGGGACACCACCGGTCTCCTGCTGAACCGCGAAGACGCCAAGTGGAAGTACCGCATGCCCAAGGAAGGCGGCATCACCTGGATGGACTCTATGGGCATTCCGTCGGGCTCCGAGAATCTGGAGCAGGCCTACGCCTTCCTCAACGCCATGCTGGACCCGCAGATGGCCGGCATGCTGGCGATGAACACCGGCTACAACTCGGCCGTTGCCGGCGCCGCCGAATACGCGGGCGACAACTACAAGGCCCAGTTCGCCGACGTCTACAATGCCGAGAACCTCGCCAACCTGTGGTGGTGGCAGGCCGACACGCCGTGGTTCGCCACGCTGCGTGAGGAGTATGTGGACAAGATCACCAACGCCTGAGGCGTTTGAACCTCGCGGATCGCGGCCCTTTGCCGCGATCCGCTTTTTGCTTCCGGTCGCGTGCTTTCGGGGCCGGGCCACGTGCCAGACGAGGGGCCAATGCACGGACAAGACGTCGTTCTCGACGGGGTGTCGATGCGCTTCGGCGATTTCACTGCCGTTCAACCGACCGACCTGACGATCAATGCCGGGGAGTTCTTCTCCATTCTCGGGCCTTCGGGCTGCGGCAAGACCACGATCCTGCGGATGATCTCCGGGTTCCTCGACCCGACCGCCGGCGATGTGCGCATCGGCGGTGCCAGCATGGCCGGCATCCGCCCCAATGCCCGCCCGACGGCACTGATCTTCCAGAACCTCGCGCTCTTTCCCCTCATGAGCGTGTGGGAAAACGTTGCCTTCGGCCTCGAGGCACGGGGCGTGCCGAAGAAGGTGCGTCGCGAGCGGGCCGAAGAGCTTTTGGCCATGGTCGCGCTGACCGGCCAGGGCGAGAAGAAGCCGACCGAGCTGTCCGGCGGCCAGCGCCAGCGCGTCGCCATCGCCAGGGCGCTTGCGGTCGAGCCGGCCGTGCTGTTGCTCGACGAGCCGCTCTCCGCCCTCGATCTCAAGCTTCGCCAGCACATGCGCAGCGAGTTGAAGGACTTGCAGCGCAAGACCGGCGTCACCTTCATCTACATCACTCATGATCAAGGCGAGGCCCTGACCATGTCCGACCGCGTGGCGGTGATGAACCGCGGCGTCGTCGAGCAGGTCGCTTCCTCCGACGAGATCTACAACCAGCCGGCAACACCCTTCGTCGCCAGCTTCGTCGGCGAGCAGAACGTCTTCCGCGGCCGCCTTGCCGGGGTCGACGGCGAGGTTGCGCGCGTCGACACACCACAGGGCGAGATGCTTGCCCATCTGCGCGGTAAGGCCGGCGTCGGCGACGAGGTCATGATCTTCGTGCGTCCCGAGCGCATGGGGCTCGGCGCGAACGGCGCCGGTAGCGAGCCGCGCAACCGCCTGCGCGCCACCATCGAGCGCCGCGACCTGGAAGGGCCTTTCGTGAACCTGCATTGCCGGGCCGGCGATACGTCGGTGACGGTTCATCTGCCGAATTCGGGCGATGCGGCCTCTTCGCTTGCCTCCGGCGAGACGGATCTGGGCTTCCGGCCCACCGATGCCATCGTCATGGCGGTCGGGGAGCTCGCCCGTGAATAGCCTGGTCAAGAGCTACGGCAAGGGCCTGACCGCAGTCTTCCTGGCCCTGACCGCCGTGTGGATTGCCGTGCTGATCGTGCTGCCCCAGGCGCGCATGATCGAGCGTGCCTTCACCTATGTCGACCGTTCGGGCGATGCGGCGACCCTGTCGCTCGAGATCGACCGCGCCTATACCCGCGTCTTCGACATCGACACGGACCTGCGGGACCTGAACGGCCAGCTTGCGGCCGGGCAGGCGGGCGATGAAGCCTCCTCCGGCGGCTTGCCGACACCCTCGCTTACACCATCGCCGTCACTGGTTCCTTCGCCGTCCCCGGTCCCCTCGTTGCCAAGCCCCTCGCTCTCTGCGCCATCGCCCGCGACGCCCGCGCCGGGCGTTGCCCCGAGCCCCTTCGCCTCGCCGCAGGAAACCTTGCCGCGCGAGGAGATCGAGGCCCGTATCGCCGCGCTGGAGGAGGAGAAAGCCGGTCTTCAGGCCCGCATCGCCGAACTGGAGGTGCAGGAGGCCGAGTTGACCTCGACCGCCGGCACCAGCGAGAGCTATTCGGCGAAGAACTTCACCAACATGAGCGAGCTGCACTTCCGCATCTTTCTCTCGACCATCGTCTATGCGCTCTGCGTGACGCTGTTGTCCTTCGTCGTGTGCTACCCGGTCGCCTATGCCGCCGCCACGGCCAGGAGCGCCAACAAGGTGGCGCTGATGATGCTCGGTCTCGTGATCCCCTATGCGATCAACGAGCTGCTGCGCATCTTTTCCTGGGTGATGATCCTGGAGAAGCAGGGCATCCTCAACGGGGTCCTCGACCTCATGGGCCTGATCGATATGCAGGCGGGCGAGGGCATGCGCTTCGTCGCGTCCAACGGTGCTGTGTTCACCGTGATGGTCTATGCGTACGTGCTCTTCATGGTGTTCCCGATCTACAACACCATCGAAACGCTGGACAAGAACCAGATCGAGGCGGCGCGCGACCTCGGCAGTTCCACCTGGCGCATCCATTGGCGCGTGGTGCTGCCCCATGCCAAGCCCGGCATCGCCGTCGGCGCGATCATGACCTTCATGCTGTCCGCAGGGTCCATCGCCGTGCCGGAGATCGTCGGCCGCGGCCTGCATCCCGACTGGTTCGCGCAAGTGATCTATCGCCGCTTCTTCGAGGCGGGCTCGTGGAACGAGGGTGCGGCCTATTCGCTGGCGCTGCTTGTGGCCTGCATCATGTTCATCCTCATCAACATGGCCGTCTTCCGCGTCGGCATCAGGGACATCGCGAAATGACCGTCGTCACCGCAGAGCCCGCCGTCAGGGAGATAGCGCCGCGCCGTCGCCGGACCAGGGACTGGTCGGACGCGGTGCTTTCAGGCTACCTGCTGTTGTTCTTCGCCTACATGTTCCTGCCGCTGATGTTCATGGTCGCGGCCGCGTTCAACGCCAATCCGACGCCGTCCGTCACCGACTGGCAGGGCTTCACGCTGAAATGGTTCGAGGCGCTGCCGCAGGACGCGCGCTTCGTGCAGGGTCTCTTACATTCGCTGGCCATCGCCGGCGGCGTCATCGTCATCTCGATCCCGCTCGGCCTTGCCGGCGCTCTGATCCTGACGCGGCTGCAATCGCGTGCCTCGACGCTGCTTTACACCGTGCTGGTCTCGCCGATCCTCACCCCGGGCATCGTGCTCGGCGCCACCACAATGATCTTCTGGCGCGATGCTTTCGGGGTGGAGGCGGGCCTGTTCACTGCGGCGATCGCCCAGGCGGCCTTCATCGCGTCCTACTGCATGCTGATGTTCATGGCGCGCCTGCAGCGTCAGGATCGCGCGCTGGAAGAGGCGGCGCTCGACCTCGGCGCGTCCTCGGTCTTCGTGTTCCGCCGCATCACGCTGCCGTTCCTGATGCCGACCGTCCTCACCGCCTCGCTGATCTCCTTCCTGCAGTCGATCGAGAACTACAACACGACCTTCTTCGCGATCGGCTCCAGCTGGACGCTCGTCACCGAGATCGGCGCGCGCATGCGCTTCGGGTTGTCGCCGATGATCAACGTGATCGGCGTGATCTTCGTCGTCATCACGGTGGTTGCGGCTACGGCCTGGGTGCTGGCCAAGCGGCGTTCGGGCAACGGTTGACGGGCCAGCCGGTCGACTGCGACCCTGAGGTTCTTTCTTCCGGCGATTCATTCGGGAGCTGACATGTCCGAAAGGGACGGGCCCATCGTCTTTGAGCGCACGCTGCCATTGGCACGCGAGGCGGCCTTCGATCTCCTGGTCGACCAGATCGGCGACTGGTGGCCGCGCGAGCTTACCTTCTCGCGCGATCCCGCAGCCGATCTGTCCATCGAGCCTGTCGCAGGCGGCGCCTGCACCGAGCGACTGCCCGGCGGTTCGCGCCTTGTATGGGGCACAGTCCTGTCCATCGAGCGCCCGCTCTACCTGCGCCTTGCCTGGCAGATCTCGTTCGACCGCAAGCCGGTGCCCGATCCCGCCGCTGCCAGCCGTGTGATGATTGAGTTCCGCCAGATGGCCGACGGCACCCGCATCGAGCTGGTCCATGGCGACTTCCTGCGCCACGGCGAGGACGGCATCGCGTATCGGGAGGCAATGGCCTCCGCCGAAGGCTGGCCCGCCTGCCTCGACGCGCTCGAAGCGGCTGCCCGCGCCCGCCCGGCACGGCGATGAAGCTCTTCTTCCGCTGCCTGCCGGAACTGGCCGGCCACGTGCCGGAGCCGGTTCCGGCCCGCGCCAGCCTGCCCGACTGGCTGAAGGCGGCACCTTCGCTCGTCGCCAGCGACGTTCTGGGCGGCGCCGAGGTCCGCACCTTCAAGCATTGTCCGCCGCTGATAGACGCGCTGGCTCAAGGGGTGATGTTCCGCCTTGCCGCCGATCTCGATATCGCGGGCGGCGAGATCTCCTGGGACTGGTCGCCGCCGGTCACGCAAGCGGCGCGCCAGACCCGCTCGCCGGTCGGCCTGCATGTGCCGGAACAGGCGCAAGGGCTGCCGTTCGGGCTTCCCAATGGGCAGTTCGTGCTGAAGTTCACGAACTTTTGGACAGTCGAGGCGCCGGACGGCGTGTCGCTGCTGTTCACCCATCCGCTCAACCGCGAGGATCTGCCGTTTCGCACGCTCGCGGGCCTTGTCGACTGCGACCGCTATCGCGACGGCTTCGTCCATTTCCCGGCCATCTGGCAGGATGCGGGCTTTTCCGGGCACCTGCCGGCAGGCACCCCGGTCGCGCAGGCCTTTCCGATCCGCAGGGAGGCGTTGGAGCTGGATATCCGCGCCATGGACAAGGGCGAACTCGCCCGACACCTGGAGGTGCAGGACGGCCTGCAGGACGATCCGGGGCTGTATCGAAAGAGCTTCCGCGCGCCGCGCGAGCGGTGAGGCGGCTCAGCCGGCAGCCGGTGCCTTTCCGGTCAGCGCGAGGCTCGAAAGCGGGATCGTCCCGCGCGGTCCCTGGCTGATCGCCTTCAGCAGTCGGGGCCGCTCGTCCGGCAGGTCGGCGAAGAGGGCTCTGAGGTTCGCCGCAGCCTCCGCCCGCCCCAGCCGCAATCCAGCCTCCGCCTTGCCGATCACGGCATCCCGGTTCGACGGGCGCAGCGCCAGCACCCGGTCGAAGGCTTCTTCCGCCTCGCTCGCCGCATCGCGGCGCAGGCGCAGCCGGGCAAGGTTCAGCCATCCGTCCGCATCCTGCGGGGCTCTTCCCACATAAAGCGCAAACCCGGCTTCCGCGGTCTCGTGCCGGCCCGCATCCATGGCGGCGGCAGCCTTCTCGAACAGGGCGTTGAGGTGATCCGGCGAAAGTTTCAGGGCCGCCGCAAAGCTTGCCTCGGCCGCGTCCGTGTCGCCGAGCCGGCGCATCACGAGGCCAAGGTTGTAGCGCAGCGAGGCATTGCCGGGATCGGCTCGCAGCAGGCGCTTCAGCGCCTTGCGGGCCGTCTCCCAATCCTGTGCGGCCAGCGCCTGCGGTAGCAGCTCTGCCGCCTTGGCCGGTGTCATTGCGCCAAACCTCCCAGATATCGTGCCCGCCGGGCGATGCGTCCTTGGCCAGATAGCATCCGCAAAGGGGTTCGCAAAGCCGCCCGCCCGATTGTTTCCCGTCTTCGGTTTCCGTCTTGGGTCTGTCATGTTGACCATGCTATTCAGGGCGTCCCGTTTCCGGCCGTTCCGCTCAGCGTCTTTCCGCCGCCCGCGGGCGCAACCGCCGGAAGGCAAACCGAAACACCCGACCGGCGACCGGAATGAGCGACGACACCACAGAGCGCCCCGCAGCGCGTTTCGGCCTGCGCAGCCGGCTTCGCGACCGCATCGCGGAACAGCGCTGGGTGCTGGCCGCGCTGGTCGTCGTCGCGCTTCTTGCCGTTTTCGTCGCCGGGGTGCCGCCGCTGTCGGTCGCCAGCGGCGGAGTGCTCTTGCTGCTTGCTGCTCTGGTTCCTCCCACGCGTCGTCTCCTGGTTACCCGCCGTCGCCGTGAGGCCCGCTCGCTTACGCCCTGGCCGGAGACCGGTATGAAGCAGCTGGCCGACGCGCTTCCCAATCCCTGCTTTATCGTCGACCGGCGCGGCATCACTCGCTACGTCAACCGGGCGGCACGCGTGCGTTTCGGCGATCCGCTGCCGGGCGATCCGATTTCGCTGCGCCTGCGCGTGCCCGTTCTTCTGGAGGCGCTCGACAAGGTCATGGCCGGCGGTCCGGCGCAGCGAATCGAGTGGAGCGAGCGGGTGCCGACCGAAAGCTGGCTCGAGGCCTATGTCACCCCGGTTGCCGAGTTGGTTTCGCCGCCTGGAGAGCCCGCGCGGGCCGGGGCCGGCGGCGGAGCAGGGCGCTTCGTTCTCGTGACCCTGCAGGACCTGACCGAACAGCGCCGGCTGGAGCGCATGCGGGCGGACTTCGTCGCCAATGCCAGCCACGAACTGCGCACACCGCTTGCCTCGCTCACCGGCTTCGTCGAGACGCTGCAGGGGCCGGCCCGCGACGACCCCGTCGCTCGCGACCGCTTTCTCTCCATCATGCTGCAGCAAGGCGACCGCATGCGGCGGCTGATCGACGATCTGCTGTCGCTGTCGCGCATCGAGCTGAAGGCGCATGTCCAGCCCGAGACGGTGCTCGATCTTGCATCCCTACTGCGGCAGGCATGCGATGCGCTGAAGCCGGTCGCCGACGAGGCTGGCGTTCTTCTCGACATCGAGACACCCGACGCGCCCTGCCTGGTCAGGGCGGACCGGGACGAACTCATCGAGGTGATCGAGAACCTGGTCGAGAACGCCATCAAGTATGGCGCTATCGGCAAGAAGGTCGAGATCCGGCTGGCGCTGGCGCCGCAGGCGGCCGAGGGCGCGCGTGCCGGCGGCATGTTCGTCCTGAGCGTCCGGGATTTCGGCCCCGGCATTGCGGCCGAGCACCTGCCGCGGCTGACGGAGCGCTTCTACCGGGTGGACGCATCGCGCAGCCGGGAAACCAGGGGCACGGGCTTGGGGCTTGCCATCGTCAAGCACATCCTGACCCGGCATAAGGCGAGGCTGGACATCGACAGCGCTCCCGGCAAGGGGGCGGTCTTCACCGTTAGGTTTCCTGTCGCAAAAAGCGCCGAAATTCCTGCGGATGTCGAAAAAGACGTTTCCAATCAACATATTGAATTGTCACAAAACTGATACCGGATCTTCATATAAGCATCACGGGCCAGGACTAGGGTGCCCTCGACCTCGCGGGAATAAGTCCGTGGGGGAACGTGAGAAATCCTGAAATCCAGGGAGAGGTCAGGTGAACATCAAAGCTCTTCTCAGCGCGACTGCGGTCGCTTCGGTCGCCTTCGCTGGCGCCGCCATCGCTCGCGACCAGATCCAGATCGCCGGCTCCTCGACGGTTCTTCCCTATGCCTCCATTGTTGCCGAGGCCTTCGGCGAGAACACCGACTTCCCGACCCCGGTGGTCGAGTCGGGCGGTTCGGGCGCCGGTCGCAAGAAGCTGTGCGAAGGCGTGGGCGAGAACACGATCGACATTGCCAACTCTTCGTCGCGCATCAAGCAGTCGGATATCGACAACTGCGCCGCCAACGGCGTGACGGAGATCCAGGAAGTCCGCATCGGCTATGACGGTATCGTCTTTGCTTCGGACATCAACGGCCCGTCCTTCGCGTTCACGCCGGCCGATTGGCACAACGCTCTCGCCGCCAAGGTCGTCAAGGACGGCAAGCTCGTCGACAATCCGCACAAGATGTGGAACGACATCCGCGCCGACCTGCCGGCTCAGCCGATCCTCGCATTCATCCCGGGCACCAAGCACGGTACCCGTGAAGTTTTCGACGAGAAGGTCCTCATCGACGGTTGTGAGGAGAACGGTGCGTTCGAGGCGCTCGCCGCTGCCAACAATGGCGACGAGAAGGCTGCCGAGAAGGCCTGCATGGCGCTGCGGACCGACGGTGCGTCGATCGACATCGACGGCGACTACACCGAGACGCTCGCCCGCATCGACGCCAACAAGGATGGTATCGGCGTGTTCGGCCTGTCGTTCTACGAGAACAACACCGACAAGCTGAAGGTCGCGACCATGAACGGTATCGTGCCTACCACCGAGGCGATCGCCAAGGGCGAGTACCCGGTTTCGCGTCCTCTCTACTTCTACGTCAAGAACGCGCATCTCGACGTTATCCCGGGTCTCCAGGACTACATCGAGTTCTTCGTCTCCGACGAGATCGCCGGTCCTGACGGCCCTCTGGCTCAATACGGCCTCGTCTCCGACCCGGAACTGGCCAAGACCCAGGAGATGGTCAAGAACCGGACTCCGATGGGGCCGCTGAACTGACACTGAAGCACATCCGGCGGTGCGGTCTTCGCACCGCCGGTCCTGTTTTGGCGGCAAGCGGCGGACGATTCCATGAACGCTGGATTTCTTATTTTGATCGTGCTGGGCGTCTCCGCGCTCGGCTATTTTTTCGGCAGGCGCCGAGCCCTCGCGCTTTCGGCAGCCAGCGGGCGTCGTCTGCACTCGCTACCCACCTATTACGGGCAACTTGTGGCCTTGTTCGCCGGCGTGCCGGCATTGCTGCTTCTGCTGACCTGGCTTTTCGTGCAGCCCATCGTCCTCCATGGGCAGGTGAGCAGCCTGATTCCCGACAGCGCGATCCCGGAGGGCGGTGCCAGAAGCCTGGTGATGGCCGATGTCGAGCGTATCGCCGGCGGCCTTGATGCCTTGATGCAGGCCCGTGGCCTCGGCGAGGCCGAGCTGGACCGCATGCGCGCCGACATGACCGACATTCGTTCGCGCCTCGCCGATGTCGGAGTTGCGCTGGGCTCCAATGTCCCGGTGGAGGTTTTCGAGGCTGCCAAGGCCTACAGGAGCGCTCACCGCAATGGCGAAATGCTGATGACGGCGTCGGTTCTGATCCTGTCCCTCGGCCTCGCCTTCCTTGCATATCGCCGTGTGTCGCCGGAGTTGAGGGCCCGCAATACCAGCGAGACCTTCGTACTCTCCTTGCTCATCGGCTCGTCCTCGGTGGCGATCCTCACCACCGTCGGCATCTTCGGCTCGCTCGTGTTCGAGACCTACAACTTCTTCCAGATGTATCCGGCGGAGGATTTCTTCTTCTCCACCGTCTGGAACCCGCAGTTCCGGGGAGGATCGGATCTCGGCATCCTGCCGCTTCTCTGGGGTACGTTTTACGTCTCTCTCGTCGCTCTTTTCTTCGCTGTGCCGATCGGTCTGATGATCGCGATCTATCTGTCGGAATATGCCGGCAGTACGATGCGCAGCTTCGCGAAACCTGCGATCGAGATCCTGGCGGGCATCCCGACCATCGTCTACGGTCTGTTCGCCCTGATCACCGTCGGACCGTTCCTGCGTGATTGGATCGCCCAGCCGGCCGGTCTTGGAAGTTCCTCTTCCTCCGTGCTGACGGCCGGCCTGGTGATGGGTATCATGCTGATCCCCTTCGTCAGCTCACTATCCGACGACATCATCAACGCCGTGCCGCAGGCAATGCGCGACGGCTCCTACGGCCTTGGCGCCACCCAGTCCGAGACCATCAAGCAGGTGATCTTGCCGGCGGCGCTGCCCGGTGTGGTCGGAGCGATCCTGCTGGCGGCAAGCCGGGCCATCGGCGAAACGATGATCGTGGTTCTTGGCGCGGGCGCTGCCGCCAAGCTCGACCTCAATCCCTTCGAGGCGATGACCACGGTCACCGTGAAGATCGTCAGTCAGCTTACCGGCGACACGGAGTTCGCCTCGCCCGAGACGCTGGTTGCCTTCGCCCTCGGCCTCACGCTCTTCGTCTTCACGCTGGGCCTCAACGTTCTCGCCCTCTACATCGTCCGCAAGTATCGGGAGCAGTACGAATGACCGACGCGACAATCCCGGCATCCACCGCCGGCAGCGGGTCTGCGTCTGCCCGCAGCTCACTTCTCACGGTCGACACCCATACCAGGCGTCGTCGCAGTTCCGAGGCTCGCTTCCGTCTGCTCGGGCTGCTAGCGGTCAGCCTCGGCGTGCTGGCTCTGTTGGGCCTGCTTGCTTCCATCTTCTCAAATGGACTGTCGTCCTTCCAGCAGACCTATATTCGGCTCGATATCCATCTTGATGCCGCCCGGCTGGACAAGGCTGGCGATCGAAACCCGGAACAGATCGCCAAGGTCTCGACATTCGGTTATGCGCCGCTGATCCAGAAGGCGATGGAAGAGAAGATGGCGGCGGCTGGCATCGCTATTGATGGCCTCTCCGCGAACGCCGCCGCCGAGTTGATTTCGAAAGAGGCGCCTGCCGAGTTGCGTCGCTATGTCCTTGCCGACCCCTCCCGCATCGGCCAGACGGTGCCGTTCGACCTGCTCGCCTCGGGCCGGATCGACGGCTACTACAAGGGCCGGGTGACGATGGCCAGCGCCGAGCTCGACCGGAACGTATCGCCGCAGCAGCTTCAACTCGCCGATCAGCTCAAGGAGGCAGGGATCCTCGAGACCAGGTTCAACTGGAGCTTCTTTACGGCTCCGGACGCCTCGGATACGCGGCCCGAGGCCGCCGGTCTGGGAGTGGCGATCCTCGGTTCGGCCTACATGATGCTGATTGTGCTGGCGCTGTCGCTGCCGATCGGCGTCGCCGCCTCGATCTATCTCGAGGAATTCGCGCCGAGGAACCGCTTCACCGACCTGATCGAGGTGAACATCGCCAATCTCGCGGCGGTTCCCTCCATCGTCTTCGGTATCCTCGGCCTGGCGGTCTTCATCAACTTCGCCGGTCTGCCGCAGTCCGCTCCGGTCGTCGGTGGCCTGGTGCTGACGCTGATGACCTTGCCGACCATCATCATTGCAACCCGTGCCTCGCTGAAAGCCGTGCCGCCCTCGATCCGCGACGCTGCTCTCGGCGTCGGCGCCTCGAAGATGCAGTCCGTGTTCCATCATGTGCTGCCACTGGCCATGCCGGGCATCCTCACCGGCACGATCATTGGCCTAGCCCAGGCGCTGGGCGAGACCGCTCCGCTGCTTCTGATCGGAATGGTGGCCTTCGTGCGGGAGTATCCGGGCGAGCCGCCGGCGGGCTTCTTCGACCCCGCCTCGGCCCTTCCCGTCCAGGTCTACAACTGGACGCAGCGAGGAGATCCGGCCTTCGTCGAGCGTGCGTCCGGTGCGATCATCGTCCTGCTGGTGTTCCTCGTGCTCATGAACCTGATTGCGATCGTCCTGCGCCGTCGTTTCGAACGTCGCTGGTAAGGAGGCTCTCCAAGCCATGAACCAAATGACCACGCCCGAGAAAGCCGCTGCCATGCACGAGACCAAGATTGCTGCCGAGAAGGTCCAGGTCTTCTACGGCGACACCCATGCCATCAAGGATGTGAGCATTCGCATCGAAGAGAAGACCGTTACCGCCTTCATCGGCCCGTCGGGCTGCGGCAAGTCCACCTTCCTGCGCTGTCTCAACCGGATGAACGACACGATCGACATCTGCCGCGTCGAGGGCGATATCCTGATCGACGGGGAGGACATCTATGATCCCAAGGTCGATCCGGTGCAGTTGCGCGCCAAGGTCGGCATGGTGTTCCAGAAGCCGAACCCGTTCCCCAAGTCGATCTTCGACAACATCGCCTATGGCCCGCGCATCCATGGCCTGGCCCGCACCAAGGCCGCGCTGGAGGAGATCGTCGCTTCCAGCCTGCAGAAGGCCGGCCTGTGGAACGAGGTGAAGGACCGTCTCGATGAGCCTGGCACCGGCCTGTCCGGCGGTCAGCAGCAGCGGCTGTGCATCGCCCGCGCTATCGCCGTCAGCCCCGAGGTGATCCTGATGGACGAGCCCTGCTCGGCCCTCGATCCCATCGCCACCGCCAAGGTGGAGGAACTGATCGACGAGCTGCGCGAGAACTACACGATCGTCATCGTCACCCACTCCATGCAGCAGGCCGCCCGCGTGTCGCAGCGCACGGCCTTCTTCCACCTCGGCAACCTGGTCGAGGAAGGGGCGACGAACGACATCTTCACCAACCCCCGGGACAAGCGCACCCAGGACTATATCACCGGCCGCTTCGGTTAGTCTGGACCAGCCGCGGGAACAGACGGGATGACGCGCGCACTTCGCCGCGCCCCGAATGGAGAAGAAACATGAGCCAACATACCGTTTCGTCTTTCGACGAGGAGCTGAAAGACATCGCAGGCCGCGTGTCGGAGATGGGCGGCCTCGCCGAGATGATGCTGAACGATTCCGTGCAGGCCCTGGTGCGCATGGACAAGGAGCTGGCGCGTCGCGTGATCGCGCAGGACAAGCGCGTCGATGCCCTGCAATTCGAGATCGAGGAGCAGGCGATCCTGATCATCGCCCGCCGCCAGCCGGTCGCCAGCGACCTGCGCGACGTGATCTCGGCGATGCGCATCTCCAACGACCTTGAACGCGTCGGCGATCTCGCCAAGAACGTCGCCAAGCGCGTCATCGCCATCGAGGGCACCTTCGACTCCAAGAAGTTCGCCCTCGGCGTGGAGCACATGACCGAGCTCGCCCAGAGCCAGCTCAAGGATGTGCTGGACGCCTATGCCGGGCGCGACGGCACTGCGGCAGCCGCCGTGCGCGATCGCGACGACGAGGTCGATGCGCTCTACACCTCGATCTTCCGCGAGCTCCTCACCTATATGATGGAGGATCCGCGCCAGATCTCGGTCTGCGCCCATCTGCTGTTCTGCGCCAAGAACATCGAGCGCATCGGCGACCATGCCACCAACATCGCCGAGAACGTCATGTACATGTCGACCGGTGTGCTGCCGACAGACGAGCGGCAGAAGGTCGACGAGACCGGCATCGAGACCGATACGGCGTCCTGAGGACGTCCAGGCGAGCTGACCATGGCGCGGGCGGCAGTGTCGCCTGTCGCCGCTGACAACGAAAGCCGGCAAGGCGGCGCGAGCGAAAAGCCGCGCCGATGCCTCCCGGCCGGGTCGATTGGACAAGGGTACCCGAAATGCCGAAGGTCCTGATTGTCGAGGATGAAGAGCCTCTGGTGATGCTGCTGCGCTACAACCTCGAGGCCGAGGGCTACAAGGTCGAGACGTGCATGCGCGGCGACGAGGCGGATCTTCTCCTGCGGGAGAGCCAGCCGGACCTGCTGCTTCTCGACTGGATGCTGCCGGGTCTGTCCGGTATCGAACTGTGCCGCCGCCTGCGCTCGCGCCCCGAGACCGAGCGCCTCCCGGTGATCATGCTCACCGCCCGGGGCGAGGAGCAGGAGCGCATCCGCGGCCTTGCCACCGGCGCCGACGACTATGTGGTGAAGCCCTTCTCGATCCCCGAACTGATGGCGCGCGTGCGGGCCATGCTGCGCCGGGCAAAGCCCGAGGTGGTGTCCTCGCTGCTGCGCGCCGGCGACCTGGAACTCGATCGGGAAACCCACCGGGTGCGCCGTTCGGGTCGCGAGATCCATCTCGGTCCGACCGAGTTCCGCCTGCTGGAATTCCTGATGACCTCGCCTGGACGCGTCTTCTCGCGCGAGCAATTGCTGGACGGTGTCTGGGGACACGACGTCTATGTCGACGAGCGGACGGTCGATGTGCATGTCGGCCGGCTGCGCAAGGCCATCAACCGCGGCAAGGTGCCGGACCCGATCCGCACCGTCCGCGGCGCCGGCTACGCCTTCAACGACCAGTTCGCCGCCGCCGCATCCTGACGCGCGCCGGCGGCAGGGCTCCCGCTAGGGCGGTCCGTCCACTCATCTGCGAACAACGAGAAAGGCCCGCCGCGGTGATCGCAGACGGGCCTTTCTCGTATCGGCTGCCAACCTTGAACAGACGGGCGGGCGTTGCTTCAGCCGTTGGCGACGTTGCGGTCGCGGCGGCGATCGCTCGCCGGCTGGTAGGCGATGCGGCAGTGATAGGTGCAGTAGGGGACGCCCGGGTTCGACGGGTGGCCGCAGAAGTAGAAGTCTTCCTTGGTCGGATCGCCGATCGGCCATTTGCAGGTCCGCTCGGTCAGCGTCAGGATGGTCGCGCGCTTGGCGATCGGCACCAGCTCGGCAACGGGCTTGGCCTGCGGCGCGGGAGCCGCGACCGGTGCCGCCTCGACCTTCAGCGCGGTGGCGCCCATTGTCTGCGGTGCCGACGGAGCGCTGCCGCCCTGCTGCGGCGAGGTGGTCTGCGCCGTGTCCTCGGTGCCGCCCTTTGCCGGCTTGCTCCGGGGCTTCTGCGCAGGCGCGGCTGCCTTGGCGCGTCCCGACAGGCCGAGACGGTGGACCTTGCCGATCACCGCATTGCGGGTAACGCCGCCGAGTTCGGCGGCGATCTGGCTGGCGCTCAGCCCGTCGGTCCAGAGCTTTTTGAGAAGGTCGACGCGTTCGCTTGTCCAGGACATGCGCTCAACTCCGTGTTTGATCGGGCCCCGACATCTGGTTAATAAAAGGTTATCGGCACACCGTAAGGGTGCCCCGCTCATTGCCGGATTTTGAGGCGATTGTGAGTCGGATACACGAGATGTCGTATTTCTTGACTGCAAAGCTACAATATGCCGCGTTTGCGGTTCAAGGTGAGGGGGCGATTCACCTGGGGATTGATGCGGTTTTCCCCAGAAAAGGCCGTTCCGGGCGACTTTGGCCCTACCAGGAGGCTGGCGGCGCGCGCAGCCAATTCCGTTGACTTTCCCGCGCGCTCCCGGTGTATAACGGGGCTTCCTCGCCGTGCCGCCTCTCGTGGGCGGCATAATTGCTTTCGGCAGTGGGTGCCAGCGGGTCTTGCAGCTCTTTACGGCAGCAGGACGGCAACATTCCAGGGCCGGGCGAGGGCATCGAAGGCGGCTGGGGCCGCCAAGGCATCTCCCCGGCAGGCAAGCCGGTCAATGGGAGCAGGAAGGACATGGAAGGTTCATCTCTCTATCAGACCTACAGCCGCGCGAACCTGGAGTTCGTGCGTGGCGAAGGTGTGTGGCTGGAGACTTCCGATGGCCGACGCTTTCTCGACTGCGCCGCCGGCATTGCCGTCAATTCGCTCGGCCATTCTCATCCCGGCCTCGTCAAGGCGTTGAAGGACCAGGCGGATAAGCTCTGGCACGTGTCCAACGTCTATGCCATCGAGGGGCAGGAGGCGTTCGCCCGCAAGCTGACGCAGGCGACCTTCGCCGACCGCGTGTTCTGCACCAATTCCGGCGCTGAGGCGCTGGAATGCGCGATCAAGACGGCGCGTCGCTACTTCTATGCGAAGGGCGAGCCGGAGCGGATCGACATCATCACCTTCGAAGGCGCCTTCCACGGCCGTACGCTGGCGACCATCGCCGCCGGCGGGCAGGAAAAGTATCTGGAAGGTTTCGGCCCCAAGGCGCCGGGCTTCATCCAGGTACCGTTCGGCGACCATGAGGCGTTGCTCGCCGCCATCGGCGACACCACGGCCGGTCTCCTGATCGAGCCGATCCAGGGCGAGGGCGGCATCCGGCCGGTGCCGACCGAATATCTGCGCGAGTTGCGCCGCCTGTGCGACGAGAAGGGCATCCTGCTGATCCTCGACGAGGTGCAGACCGGCGTCGGGCGTACGGGCAAGCTCTTTGCCCATGAATGGGCCGGCATCACCCCGGACATTATGGCGATTGCCAAGGGCATCGGCGGCGGCTTCCCGCTCGGCGCGTGCCTTGCGACCGAGGAAGCGGCCTCCGGCATGAAGCCGGGCACGCACGGCACCACCTATGGCGGCAATCCGCTGGCCATGGCGGTTGGCAATGCGGTGCTCGACGTGGTGCTGGCCGACGGCTTCCTTGAGGGCGTGCAGAAGAAGGGCCTGCTGCTGAAGCAGAAGCTTGCCGCCGTCGTCGACGGCCACCCTGCGATCCTGGAAGAGATCCGTGGCAAGGGCCTCATGCTCGGCCTGAAGTGCCGGGTCACCAACACCGAGCTGCTGTCGCATTTCCGCGAGGCCGGTGTGCTGGCCGTGGGCGCGGGCGACAACGTCCTGCGTATCATGCCGCCGCTGACCATCACCGAGGCGGAGATCGAGGAGGCCGTGTCGCGCATCGACCGCGCCGCCACCGCCATGGAAGCCGGGCTCGAGCGGGGAGCTGCTGAGTGATGACGATCCAGCCACGCCATTTTCTCGACCTCACCGATGTCGATGCCAGCGAGCTGCGCTTCATCCTGGACGGTAGCCGCCGCATCAAGCAGGCGCGCGGCCCGGTCCGCGTGTCCGGCGGCGGCCCGCTTGCCGGTCGCGTGCTGGCCATGGTGTTCGAGCAGCCCTCGACCCGGACCCGCATCTCTTTCGATGTCGGCATGCGCGAGCTCGGCGGAGAGACCTTGATGCTGACTGGCGCCGAGATGCAGCTCGGCCGCGGCGAGACCATCGCCGATACGGCCCGCGTGCTGTCGCGCTATGTCGACGCGATCATGATCCGCATTCTCGATCACGACGCGCTGACGGAGCTGGCCGAATACGCCACCGTGCCGGTGATCAACGGTCTGACCAAGCGCACCCATCCGTGCCAGATCATGGCCGACGTGCTGACTTTCGAGGAGAAGAAGGGCAGCATCGCCGGGCGAAGCGTCGCCTGGACCGGCGACAGCAACAACGTGCTGGCGTCCTGGGTGCATGCCGCGGCCAAGCTCGACTTCGCGCTCAACATCGCCACGCCGTCGCAGCTGGCGCCGCCGGCCGACCTCGTCGCCGCCGCCCGCAGGGCCGGTGCCGAGATTCGCATCACCGACGATCCGTTCGAGGCTGTGAAGGGCGTCGATTGCGTCGTTACCGACTGCTGGGTCTCCATGGGCGACGACGACGGCGACCGCCACAATCTGCTCAGCCCCTATCAGGTCAACGAACGCCTGATGGCGGAAGCCGACAGCAAAGCCATCTTCATGCATTGCCTTCCCGCCCATCGCGGCGAGGAGGTGACGTCGGAGGTGATGGACGGTCCGCAGTCCGTCGTCTTCGACGAGGCGGAAAACCGGCTCCATGCACAAAAGGGCATTCTGGCCTGGTGCTTCGGAGCGCTGCAGGACTCGTAGGATCCGACCATGAGCGTTCAGGACGAACTGGAGCGGCTGGGCGTCACCCCGGCCGGTCGCGATGCTGTGCTTCCCTTTGCGGTGGAGCCGCTGGACGTGCGCGGCCGCGCCGTGATGCTCGGCCCCGTGCTCGACCGCATTCTGGAGCGTCACACCTATCCGGCGCCGGTCTCGCGCCTGCTCGGCGAGGCGGCGACGCTCGTCGCCCTGCTCGGCACCTCGCTCAAGTTCGACGGACGCTTCACCCTGCAGACGACGACCGACGGTCCGGTCTCGATGCTGGTCGTCGACTTCCAGACGCCGGACGGCCTGCGTGCCTGCGCCCAGTTCGATGCCGAGGCCGTTGCTGCGGCCGAGGCGGCCGGGCAGACCGACACGCCCTCGCTGCTCGGCAACGGGCATCTCGCCATGACGGTCGACCAGGGCGCGGCGATGAACCGCTACCAGGGCATCGTCGCGCTGGACGGCATCACGCTGGAAGAGGTGGCGCATCGCTACTTCGCCCAGTCGGAGCAGATACCGACCGTGGTGCGTCTTGCCGTCGGCGAGGTGCTGAACCGGCGCGCCGGCGACAAGCCTCGCCATTCCTGGATGGCCGGCGGCGTGCTCGCGCAGTTCCTTCCCGAGGCGCCGGAGCGCATGCGTCAGGCCGATCTGCCGCCGGGCGATGCGCCGGAAGGGGCGCTTGAGTACGAGTTCCAGGAGGACGATGCCTGGCGCGAGGCCCGCGCCCTGGTCGAGACCTTGCGCGACGACGAGCTCGGCGATCCGGACATGAGTGCCGAGCGGCTGCTGTTCCGCCTGTTCCACGAACGCGGCGTGCGCATCTTCGCGCCCCAGCCGCTCGCCGACCGCTGCCGCTGCTCGGATGAGCGCATCCGCGGCATGCTGAAGGGCTTCACCGCCGAGGAGCGCGACGACATGACCGTCGGCGGCCGCATCGAGGTGACCTGCCGCTTCTGCAACACGCGCTACGACTACAGCCCCGGCGAGTTCTGAGCCCGCGGTCGGTCGTTCCGGACCCGGAAAGCGGCAGAAATCGTCCCATCCTGTCACTGGATGTGACAGGGGCCCCGGTGGTCACATTTTGATACACTCTTCGTCTTGCCAGTCGTTTGCGGCGCCTGAATAGTCCGCAATAGCGGCATGGGCGTCCGCGAAGCAATCCAGTCCGCGCCGGAATGCCTATAGGGAACCGGAACGCGCACAAGAGAGCATTCGAGTGGAAAAGAGTGTCATGCTGAAATCGGTGGACGACAACAACCGCACTCCCAGGGGGGAGGTCGCCTTCGAGCGCCCCCAGACCCGTGGCCGCTCAGCCGGTCGCACCGGCATTCTTGCCGCCAAACTCGTTCTGCAGGCGGTGCTCGCGCTCGCTGTGCTGCTCGCTGCCTATGTCGGCATGAACCGGCTGATCCTCGCCAAGGATCCTGTGCCCGTGCGGCCCGCGCGTGAGACCGCCTATATCGTCGAAACCACGCCGGTCGAGATGCGGGACCACGCGCCGATGCTCTCGCTCTACGGCGAGGTCACGGCCGCGCGCACCGCCGAACTCCGCACCCTGGTGGCCGGCGAAATCATCCGGGTCAATCCCGCCCTGGAGACTGGCTCCATCATTTCTTCCGGCGAGGAACTCCTCGCTGTCGATCCTTTCCAGTACGAGGGCGCCGTCACCGAGGCGCGCGCCAATCTCGTCGAGGCCCGTGCCGCCCTTGTCGAGGCCAGGGGCCGGGTTGCCACCGAGGAAGGCAATGTTGAGCGGGCCCGCGAGCAGCTCGAATTCGCCCAGCGCGACCTGCAGCGGGCCGAGCAACTGCTCGGCAGCGGCTCGGTGACCGAGCGCGCCGTCGACGAGCGCCGCCTGCTGGTCTCCCAGCGCGGCCAGGCCCTGGAGCAGCGCCGTTATGCCCTCGATGTCGAGAAGGCGCGCGTCGACCAGCAGCAGGCGGCCATCGACCGGCTGCAGTGGCGTCTGTCGCAGGCCGAGCGGAACCTCACCGACACCGTGCTGAAGGCGCCCTTCGACGCGGTCGTACGCTCCGAGAACGCGGCCGTCGGCCGGCTTGTCGGCGTCAACGACGTGGTCGCAACCCTTTACGCGCGCGATGCGCTGGAGGTCCGCTTCTCCCTCTCCGACAACCAGTACGGCCGGATCCTGTCCGACAACGGCACCGTGGTCGGCCGGCCTGTCGAGGTGCTGTGGCATATCGGCGGCCAGCCGGTCGCCTATCGCGGCGAGATCCGCCGGATCGGCGCCGAGGTGGCACTGGCGCGCGGCGGCATCGACGTCTATGCCAGCGTCGCGGTGGCGGACGGGCAGCCGGCGCTGCGGCCGGGCGCCTTTGTAGAGCTGCGCGTTGCCGACCGCACCTACCCCGCCGCCGCCCGCATCCCCGAGGGGGCGATCTACGGCACCGACCATGTCTTCGTGGTCGACGAGGAGAACCGCACGCGCCGGCGAGACATCGAGGTGCTCGCCTTCGACGGGACCCATGTCATCGTCTCCGGCGATCTCGCCACCGGCGACCGTCTGGTGTCGACCCGGCTGGACAAGGCCGGAGAGGGCCTTCTCGTTTCCGAGCCGCGCAATCGCAGCGCCAACACGGACGGCTGATCCATGCGCGAAACCGGCTTCGTTCCGCGCGGCATCATTGGCCATTTCCTGCGCCATCGCAATGCCGCCAATCTGGTCATGGTGCTGATGATCCTGTTCGGCGCCTTCGGCCTTGCCCGGCTGAATGCCGAGTTCTTCCCCCAGATCGTCATCGACCGCATCTCCGTGTCCGTCTCCTGGCCGGGCGCCAGCGCCGAGGACGTGGAGAAGAACATTCTCCAGGCCATCGAGCCGGAGCTGCGCTTCATCGACAATGTCGACGAGATGGTTTCCTATTCGCGCGAGGGTGCGGCCTCGATCAGCCTGGAGTTTCTCGAAGGCGCCGACATGCAGAAGGCGCTGTCGGACGTGGAACAGGCGATCTCAGGCATCACCACGCTTCCCGAAGATGCCGAGCGGCCGGTCATCTCGCTCGCCAACTGGTTCGACCGGGTGGCCCGCGTTGCCCTGCGCGGCCCCTTCAGTGAGGATGCGCTGAAGGCGTTTGCCCGCCAGATCCGCGACGGCCTGATCGACCGCGGCATCGACAAGGTCTCGTTCAACGGCTTCCGCGACACGGAATACGTGATCAAGGTGCCGGAGCGTGAACTGCGGCGCCTCGACCTGACGCTTGCCGACATTTCCGAGCGCGTGGCCGCCAACACCCGCGACCTTCCCTCCGGCGACCTGCAGGGTGGCGTCGAGCGGCAGGTGAGGGCGGTTGCCGATACGTCCTCGCCGGAAGCGATCAGCCGTATCGTCGTCAAGTCCTTCCCGACCGGTGAGAAGGTCGAACTGCGCGACATCGGCGACGTGTCGCGCTCCTACGATCCGGACCAGACCATCGGCTATTCCGACGGCATGCGCGCCGTCGAGCTGACCGTGGAGCGTTCGGCCCGTGCCGACCAGCTCAAGGTCAACGCCATCCTCGACCGCTACCTGGCCGAGATCGCGCCGCAGCTGCCGGCCTCGCTGGAGTTGGTCAAGTACGAGGTGCGCGCCGAGGCGCTGACCGACCGCATCATGATCCTGGTGGAGAACGGCATTTCCGGCCTGTTCGTGGTCGTGATCGTGCTCTTCGCCTTCCTCAACGGCCGCATCGCCCTGTGGGTCGCGGCCGGCATTCCGGTCGCGATGATGGCGACGCTCGGGTTCATGTGGGTCTCCGGGCAGACCCTCAACATGTTCTCGCTCTTTGCGCTGATCATGACGCTCGGCATCATCGTCGACGATGCCATCGTGGTCGGCGAGCACACCGCCACCCGTATCGCCATGGGCGACGGGCCGTATCTGGCGGCCGAAGAAGGCGCCGGGCGCATGCTCTGGCCGATTATCGCCGCCTCGACCACCACCGTCGCCGCCTTCCTGCCGATCACCCTGATGGGCGACACGATCGGCCAGTTGATGGGCGTGTTGCCGCTCGTCGTCGTCGCGGTGATCACCGCCAGCATCATCGAGTGTTTCTTCGTGCTGCCGGGCCACCTTGCGCACTCGCTCGCCCGTCCGCCCTCTTGGAACTGGTGGCGGGTGGTGCTAGTCGCCGGCGTGCCGGCGCTCTTTCTCGTCGGCCTCGCCGGACGCGACGACATCACGGTGCCGGTCTGGCTCGACTGGCTGGCCGTGCCGGCCCGCACAGGCCGCGAGACCTTCGGCACGGTGCCCTTCGATATCGCCGTGGTCGTGGTCTTCTTCGTCGTGGCTTCGGCGATCGAGTTCCTGCTGCTCCTGCTGCGCCGGGCCCGCACCCGCCGGACCTTCGACGAGCGGCCGGGCTGGTTCCGCCGCAACTTCGATGCCGGCTTCGGCTGGTTCCGCGACGTGCCGTTCCGCGCCTTCGTGCGCCTGACCTACGACTGGCGCTATGTCACGGTCGCCTTTGCCATCGGCCTGCTGCTGCTCACCGCCGGCCTGATGCGGGGCAACCATGTTGGCTTCCGCTTCTTCCCCTCGCCGGAGGCGGAGAACATTCGCGCGACGGTCGATTTCGTCGCCGGCATCTCCATTGAAGACGCGGAGAAGGCGTTGCTGCGCATCGACGGCGCCCTGCGGCAGGCGCAGGAGAGCCTGACGGCGGACAACGGCGAGACGCTGGTCGTCGCCTCCTATGCGAGCCTCGGCCAGTCGGGCAACAGCCGGGGCAACAATGTCGCCAGCATCGACGTCCAGCTGACCACGTCGGAGCAGCGGAGCGTGCGGACGCCCGACATCGTCCAGGCCTGGCGGCGCGCCATTCCCGAGATCCCCGGCACCAAGCGCGTGGCCGTGTTCGAACGGCGCGGCGGCCCTCCGGGGCGCGATCTCGACATCCGTCTGATGGGCGAGGATACGCGCGCGCTGAAGGAAGCCTCGCTGGAGCTTCAGGAACTGCTGACCTCCTATCCGGGCGTGGATGGGGTCGCCGACGACCTGCCTTATGGCAAGCCGGAACTGGTGCTGGATATCAGCCCGCGCGGCAAGGCGCTCGGCTTCACCGTCGAGAACGCCGCCCGCCAGATCCGTTCCGCGCTGGAAGGCTCCATCCCGCGCCGCTTTGCCCGAGGCGAGGAAGAGATCACGATCCGCGTCATGCAGGAGGTGTCCCTCGGCGGCGGGGCCCTGCGCGAGCTCTCCTTGCGTGCGCCGAGCGGAGAGTTCGTTCCGCTGACCGAGGTCGTGACGCTGGACGAGCGCGAGAGCTTCTCGGTGATCCAGCGTCGCGATGGCCGCGTCACCGTTGCCGTATCGGCCGATGTCGATGCGGATGTCACGTCCAATATCGAGATCGTCCGCGACCTCGAGACAGGCAAGATGCAGGAACTGGCGGGCAAGTACGGCGTCGACTACCGCTATTCGGGCCGCGAGGAGGAGAGGCGCGCTGCCTTCTCCGACCTCCAGCTCGGCATGGTCGCGGCGTTGTCGATGATCTATTTGATCCTCGCCGCGATCTTCGCCAGCTATTTCAAGCCGCTGGCGGTGATGTCGATCATTCCCTTCGGTATCGTCGGCGCGGTGGCGGGCCACTATTTCATGGCTTACGACCTGACCATTCTCAGCTTCGTCGGCCTGCTCGGCCTGTCGGGCATCCTGGTCAACAACTCGATCATCCTCGTCGACCGGTTCGAGGACCACATCAAGGACGGCCGCAGCGTCGCCGATGCCGCGGTGATCTCGGCGCAGGATCGCCTGCGCGCCGTGCTGCTGACCTCGCTGACGACCATCGGCGGACTGGCGCCGCTGCTGTTCGAGACCAGCCTGCAGGCGCGCTTCCTGATGCCGATGACGATCACCATCGTCTTCGGACTGGCGACGGCGACGCTTCTGGTGCTGGTGCTGGTGCCGGCGCTGATCGGCATCGGCGAGGACCTGCGGCGGATGGTCAGTCTGCGTCGTGACCCGCATGGCGACGATGGCGGCGACCAGGGCCACCGCTCCGGACCGCCGGCCCAAGTGCCGGCGGAATAGGCCCCGCATTTTCCAGCGGGTGCGCAGCGCCGCGTCGTGAAAATGCGGCAGGGAACAAGGCGTGCCGGCCCTACACTTCCGCGAGCCGCCGCGCAAAATCCGCAGCAGCCTTGGCGGCCAAGGCCAGGTTGCCATCCCAGGTGGCGGGCGACGCCCCGCGCGGGGCTAGGTCGTGGTTGCCGTCCTCCAGCCAGACGAGTTCGACATGGGCCGGCAGGCTGACCTCGGCGAGTTCGGCGGCATTGCCGAAGCCGTCGCGATCTCCCTGCGCGATCAGCACGGGCCGGCGCGCGCCTTCCAGCGGCGCCATGCGCCACTCGTCCGGCTTGCCCTGCGGGTGGAACGGATAGCCGAGGCATACGACGCCCGAAACGCGCTTGGGCAACGAGCTGCCGGCCGCCAGCATGGCGGCGATGCGCCCGCCCATCGACTTGCCGCCGATCAGCACCGGCCCCTCGACGCTTTTCAGCACGTCCTGCAGGGCGGTCTGGTATTCGCCGACCAGCAGTTCGGCCTTGGGCGGCGGCCGCTTCGAGCCTCCGGCACGCCGTGCTGCCATATAGGCGAACTCGAAGCGCGCGACCGCAAGGCCGGTTCCAACGGCGTGGCCGGTGAAGCGGTTCATGAAGCCGGAATCCATCGCAGCGCCCGCGCCGTGCGCCAGCAGCAGTGTCGCCACGGTCGGCGTGTCGCCTTCGGGGCGGGTCCAGAATAGCTCGGTCATCCGTGGCCTTTGGTCGCGATCTGTTGACTTGGATTGCGAGCGCCTATCTCACGGGATGGGGTAAGGTGCAAGCACCACTGTGTTGAAGCAGGGATCGGGAGGGAGTGATGAGCGAGGCGACCGTCCGGCTGCTGCTGTTTCTGGGCATCTTCGCCGTGATGGCAGGGATCGAGATGGTGTTGCCGCGCCGCGAACGGCTGTTTTCGCGCGCCCGCCGCTGGACTACCAATTTCGCCATCGTCGCCACCGACACGCTCGTCCTGCGCATCGTCTTCCCGATGGCCGCCGTCGGCGTGGCGCTGTGGGCGGGCGAGCGCGGGCTCGGGCTCTTTCCCGCTCTCGGCCTGCCGCTGTGGCTCGCCGGCCTGCTCGGCTTCATCCTGCTGGATCTCGCGGTCTGGGCCGCGCACTGGGCCTCCCACAAGATCCCGCTGCTGTGGCGCTTCCACCGGATGCACCATGCCGACCGCGATTTCGACTTGACCACTGCGCTGCGGTTTCATCCGCTGGAAATCGTCGCCTCGATGCTGTGGAAGGCGGCGATTGTCGTCGCCTTCGGCATTCCGGCCGTCGCCGTACTGGTCTTCGAGGTGGTGCTGAACGGCGCGGCCATGTTCAACCACGCCAACGTTCGCTTGCCGCTGGCGCTGGACCGCTGGTTGCGGCTGCTCGTTGTCACGCCGGACATGCACCGGGTCCACCATTCGGCGATCCGGACCGAGACGGATTCCAACTACGGCTTCAACCTGTCCGTCTGGGACCGGCTGTTCCGTACCTATGTCGACCAGCCGGCCGACGGACACGAGGCCATGGTGATCGGCCTCGACGAGTACCAGCACGAAGGGCCGACCCGCTATCTGTGGTCGCTCGCCCTGCCGTTCACGCGCCTCTATCCCGAAAGTGGCCGGCGGCCCCGGATGCCCCGGCCCGAACAGGAGCCCGTACCTTCCCGTGAAACGCCGCCCCGCGATGCGGCTCAGTAGAAGCTGACGGGGAAGTAGCGCAGGTACAGCTCGCTGTAGACGCCTTTCAGCTGCAGCCGTTGCAAGGCATGGTTGACCGCGTCCTGTCGCAGCGCGTCCTCCTTGCGGAAGGCGATGGTCATGCCGCGGTCGAAATAGCCCGGCTCGATCCACGGCTCGCCCACGAATGCGCAGCAGTCGCCGGAGGTCTTGCCGTTCAACCAGAAGGACAGCGACAGCCCGTCGCCGAAATGCACCACCGCCTCTTCCGTGCCGAGGGCCGCCCGCGCTTCCGTTGCCCCGTCGAAGGGAACGATCTGCGCATCCGCGAAATAGGCGCGCAGGAAGCGCTCATGCACGGTTCCCGCGACGACGGAGATCTTCTGGCCCGCCAGTCCTTCCGGCGTGGTGTCGATTTCGGTGCCCTGCAGTGCCACGAAACGTGCCGGCAGGCCGATATAGGGATCGGAGAAAAGCAGCGTCTTGACGTTGGCCCCGGTCATCGCCAGTCCGGCGATGACGGCGTCGCCTTCCTCGCGCACCAGGGCCGGAACCAGCGCGTCGAAGGACTTGATGCGCAGCGAGCAGGCCGCGTCCAGTTCTTCGCAGATCGCGCGCGCCAGATCGATGTTGAAGCCGGTTAGCCGGCCGGTCCCGTCGCGGAAAGAGAAGGGCGGGAAATCGTCGCTGGCAAGAAAACGGATCGTCTCCGGCGGCACGGTCGGCCGGTCGCTGCTGCTGCGCGGGTCCCAGAAGTTCGGCACGTTGACGCCGGGCGCTGTCTCCTGCGCTGCGGCCGGGCGGGCGAGAGGGGCAGCCAGAAGCACGAAACATGCAACCGCAATGAAAGCAAGGGTTGCAATTCCTGAAGTCCTGCTATCAAATCGCATCGCTGTCTTGGCCGTTTGTCGGGGGGCGAACCGCAATGAAGACCGGGCCTTACGCCTGTGCCGTGCCGCATCGTCGGCACTCTTGTCGCTGCGCCGTCCGGCGGGGCATGGCGCTCCCCTTTGCCGTCGCTCCCGTTCTCCCTTGCCCGCCTGTCGAGGGGCCCGCACGTTGATGGCGGACGGGCAGTTTCCGGATCCTTCGTTTCCGCAAGCTGCCCGCGCCGACGCGATCCTATCACATCGATCCGCGCCCGCGTCCAGCCATGCGATGCGCGCTCACGCTCGGCGCAACGGCGTGCCGCCGCCCGCCGTTGCGCTTCGGCAGATGGCGGCGGGGGTGAGACCCGCACCGGATTTACCGTCCGGGCTGCCGCCTGAGTTGGCGCTGTTGCGTGGGCGGGGCCTTGCCGATGCGCATCTGGTGGCGCTTGCCCGCCGCGCCGGCCCGCGCGAGGGGGTGCTGGCGCGGCTCCTGATGGAGGAAGGGCTCGTGGCGGCCGACGCCTATTACGCCGCGCTGGCGCAGTCGCTCGGCCTGCCGTTCTTGCCGCAGGGCAGTTTCCGGGCGGATGCGCAACTCGAGCTTCTGCCGCCGCCCGGCTTTCCCGGTCCGCTCTTTTGCGGCCGCACACCGTCTGGCGAGCGGCTCGCCGTGTTCGGGCCGCTGCCGGAAAGCGTAGCCGCGATCCGTGCGCTGCTGGCGCGCGCGCCGTCCTTGCGCACGCGTCTTGCCATCGCCACCCCACTGGCGCTGGAGCTTGCCGGACGCACCGCCGCGCCGGGCCTCAGATTAGCGAGCGAGCGACCTGATGTCAGTGCCCGCGCGGTGCTGACGCGCGGACAGATCGCCGTCGCCGGGCTTGGCGTCGCTGCCTTCTGCCTCGGCCGGCTTCTCACCGTGGAGGCGCTGGTCATCTTCGCCTCCGTGCTGGTGACGCTGCTCGGCATGATGCTCGGCGCGCTGCGGCTCCTCGCCGGTCTCAGCCATACGCCGAGCCCGCGGCCTGCGCATCTAATCCCCGCCCACCTGTTGCCGCGCTATTCCGTGCTGGTGCCGCTTTACCGCGAGGCGCGGGTGGCGCAGAGCCTGGTGCGCCATCTGGACGCCCTCGACTATCCCCGCGACCGGCTCGAGATACTCTTCCTGCTGGAGGAGGACGACGGCGAGACCCGTGCCGCTCTCCTCCCGCATCTGACGCCCTGCATGCGCGTGCTGACCGTGAGCGGGCCGGGGCCGCGCACCAAGCCGCGGGCGCTCGTCCGCGGCCTCGACCAGGCGCGCGGCGAACTCATCGCCGTCTATGACGGGGAGGACCGGCCGGAGCCGGACCAGCTGCTGCTGGCCGCCTCGCGCTTTGCCGAACTGCCGCCCTCCGTCGCGGTGCTGCAGGGGCACCTTGCCATCGACCACCGCAGCCACCGGTTCTTTCCGCGCCAGTTCCTGCTGGAATATGCAGGCCTCTTCGATTGCCAGCTGCCGTGGTTTTCCGCGCGCGGCCTGCCGTTTCCGCTCGGCGGCACGTCCAATCACTTCCGCCGCACAGCGTTGGACGCAGCCGGCTCGTGGGATCCCTACAACGTCACCGAGGACGCCGACCTTGCCCTGCGGCTGGTGCGCGGCGGCTGGTCGATGCAGATGCTCGCCTCCACCACCTTCGAGGAAGCCCCGCTCAGCTGGCGCGCCTGGCACGGGCAGCGCAGCCGCTGGCTCAAGGGCTGGTTGCAGACCCTGCTGGTGACGCTGCGCGATCCCTTCCGTCTGGCCGCGGAGCTGCGCCGCACGCGCCTTGCCGTGCTGCTCGTCTATCTGCTGGCGATGGTGGTGACGCTTGCCGCGCATCCCTTCTTCGTCGGCATCCTGCTGCTGTACGGCTCCGGCGTTGCCGGCCTGCTGCCGCGCTTCGATGTGCTCGGCGGCGTGGTGCTCACCTTGGCAGGCGTCAGCGTGATCCTGTGCTATGCCAGCATGACGCTGCTGGCGATCGCCGGGGCCGCGGCACGCTCGCGCCTGCCGTCGCTGCTCGACCTGGTGCTGATACCGGCCTATTGGCTGGCCCAGAGCCTGGCCTTCTATGCCGCTGTCGTCGATCTGGTGCGCCGGCCGCACCGCTGGCAGAAGACGGAGCACGGCCTTGCGAAGCGTCCGTCCCGAATGCCCGGCGTTCAAAGCGGCGGCAAAACCCACTAGTGTCGTCTTTCGTTTCTCTCGTGATTCCCGGCTGGTGCGCGACGTGTCGTCCTTTTCCTTCGTCCATGCGGCGGACCTGCATCTCGGTAGCCCCCTGACCGGGCTTTCCCTGCGCGATCCCGAGATCGCCCGCCGCTTCGGCGAGGCGACCCGTACGGCGCTCTCCACCCTCGTCTCGCGGACCATCGAGGCGGGGGCAGCCTTCATGGTCATCGCCGGCGACGTCTATGACGGGGAGTGGCGCGACAATTCCGTCGGCCTGTTCTTCGCCCGCGAGATGGCGCGGCTGGAGCGGGCCGGCATTCCGGTCTTCATCCTGCGCGGCAACCACGATGCCGAAAGCGTCGTCACCCGTGCCGTCACCCTGCCGGACAACGTGACGAGCTTCGGCACCCGCCGTCCGGAGACGCATACGCTGGACGATCTGCGTGTCGCCCTGCACGGCCAGAGCTTCCCGGACCGACAGGTCGGCGAGAACCTTGCCGCCGCCTATCCGGCGCCGGTGCCCGGCCATTTCAACATCGGCGTGCTGCACACCTCGCTGACCGGGCGTCCGCCCCATGCCGACTATGCGCCCTGTTCGCTCGCCGATCTGGCGGCGCGCGGTTATGGCTATTGGGCGCTCGGCCATGTCCATGCTTTCGAGGTGGTGAGCGAAGATCCGCCGGTGGTCTTTCCCGGCAACATCCAAGGCCGCTCGATCCGCGAGACGGGCGCAAAGGGCGCCGTGCTGGTCACCGTCACCGATGGCGAGGTGTCCGGCATCGAGCGGATGATCGTCGATGAGGCGCGCTGGGCCCGCGTCGAGATCGCCGCCGGCGGGGCGGAGGATCTGGCCGGCCTCGTCTCTGTGGCGCGCGAGGCGCTGCGCCCGCATGTGGCGGCGGCCGAGGGGCGCCCGCTCGCCCTGCGCCTGCGCCTCTCCGGCGAGAGTCCGCTGCATGGCTGGGCGCTCGCCAACCGCGCGCTGCTCATCGACGAGATGCAGAACGCCTGCCATCAGGCCGATGCCGAGGCCTGGCTGGAAAAGCTGGAGCTCGACCTCGCACCGCCCGCCGATGCCCGTCCGCTGGTCCCGCTCGATGCCTCGCTCGACCTCGCCGCGCTGCTCGCCGAGGCGGCGAACGATGCGGACTTCCGCGAGGAGGCCGCCGGCCAGATCGGGCTCCTGGTCAGCAAGCTTCCCGCCGGCCTCGTCGACCCGGCCGCTCCCTTCGGCGAGGAGCTCGACACGCTGGTCGCCGAGGCGCGGGCGCTGCTCGCCGAACGCATCGCGGAAGGGAGCTGAGGCGGATGCGGATCGAACGGCTGCACCTCTTGCGCTACGGCAGCCTGACCGACCGGGAGCTGCGCTTTCGCCCCGGCGCCGGACTGCATCTCGTTTACGGTCCCAACGAGGCCGGCAAGAGCTCGGCACTGGCCGCCATTTCCGACCTGCTGTTCGGCTTCAGCGAGAAGCGCCGCGCGGCCGATGGCGCCGAGGAGCGGCGCTACGACTTCCTGCATGAGGCACCGAGCCTGCGCGTGTGCGCAACGCTCACGGACACGCGCGGCAACAGCTTGGCGCTGCGCCGTCGCAAGGGCCGCAAGAACACCCTGCTTGCCGACGACGACAGCGAGACGCCGCTCGCCGACGATGCCTTGGTGCCTTTCCTCGGCGGGCTGACGCGCGAGGTCTTCCAACTCGCCTTCGGCCTCGATTCCGCACGCCTGCGCGAAGGCGGGCGCATGCTCCTGTCCGGCGACGGGGAGGGCGGGGAGATCTTCGCCGCCGCCTCCGGTCTGCACGGACTCAATGCCCTGCGCGCCGATCTCGACCGCGAGGCGGACGGCCTGTTCGCGCCGCGTGCTTCCGGTACTCGGAAGATCTACCAGGTGCTGGAGCGCCATGCCGAGGCGCGCCGCGAGGAGCGCGAGCGCCAGCTGCGCGAGGCCGAATGGAAGTCGCTGAACAAGGCGGTCGAGACGGCGAGCGAGACGCTGGCCGAGGCCGAGGCGCGGCTGAGCGAGGCCCATGCCCGCCGCGAGCGCCTTGCCCGCCTCGTCAGCCTCAAGCCGCTGCTCGCTCGCCTCGAAGCGAGCGAGGCGCGCCTCGCCTCCTTCGCCGATCTGGGTCAGGTGCCCCGCGGCCTAGCTCGCCGGCTGGAGGAGGCGCTTGTCGCCGCCGCGGCAACGGTCGAGGCGCAGCGGGATGCGGCCCGCCGCCTGCAGGAGGCCGAAGAGCTAGCACGCGGCATTGCGGTCGACCGGCCGCTCATCGAGGTGGCGGCGGACGTGACCGCGCTGCATGCCGAGATCGGGGCGGTGCGTCAGCGAAGGACCCAGATCCCGCGTGTCGAGCAGGAGGCGCGCGACCTGACGGATGCGATCGGGGCCCAGCTGCGCCGCCTCGGCCTGACGCTGGAGCCGCAGGACAGCGAGGCGATCCGCGTCCGCCAGCCCTCCGATGCGGCCCTTGCCGATCTTGCTGCGCGGCTTGCGGAGGGCGACGGGCTGTCGCGTCGGCGTACGGAACTGCAGGCGGTGCTTGCCAGGGAGAGTGCGGACTTCGAGCGCCTGTCGGACGGAGCGGCAGACGGGCGTGTTGCCGATCCGGCGCCCTTGCGCGCCCGTCTAGCTGCGCTCGCCCCGCAGATCCGCCAGCTGGAAGAGCGCGACCGGCTGAAGCCGGCGCGCGAGCGTCTGGCCAGCCGTCTCGGCGAGGCCGCCGCGCGCCTGTCGCCGCCGGTTCCCGAGCCGGAGCGTCTGGCCACCGCGCCGCTGCCCGGCATCGAGCAGATCGCGGAGTTTCGCGCCCGGTTCGACGAGATCGGCGAGGCACTCCGCCGCCACCGCGAGCAGGATGCTGCGCGCGTCGAGGAGATCGCCGGCCTGAATGCTGCCATTGCCGAGAGCGAGCGCGGTGGCGACATGCCCTCGCGCGCTCGCATCGATGCCGCGCGGCGCGAGCGGGACGAGGCGCTTGCAAAGGTTCCGGATGGCGGCAAGCCTGCTTTGGAGGCGGCGCAGCCGCTGTTGCGCGAGGCCGACCAACTGGCCGACCGTGCCATTGCCGAGGCCGACCGCGTGTCGCGCCATGCAGCCGACGTTGCCCGGCGCGACGCACTGCTTGCCCGTAGGGTCGAGGCCGCGCGGGACGGGGCGGCACTGTCCGCCGATCTTGCCGCCGCCAAGGAGGCATGGGCTGCGCTCTTCGCGTCCCTCGAGTTGGAGCCGGCAAGCCCCACCGCCATGACCGAATGGCGAAAATCGGTCGACCGCTGGCTGGAGCAGCGCGAGGAACTGGCCGATCTCATCTCCACTATCGATGGCTTGGAGGCCGGTGCCGGGCGTGCCTTGCCGGGACTGGCAGCTCTGGCCGGCGAAATGGGTTTGGCCGTGCCTGCACCGGACGATCTTGCCCGCGAGGGCCTCGCCCTGCTCCGTCTGGTCGAGGGCGAACTGGAGCGCCGGACCGAAGGCTTTCAGCAGGGCCGTGCGCTGGCCGCGCGCATCGGCGATGCTGCGGCACGTCTCGACCGGCTGAAGCGGGATACCGCCGAGGTCGATGAGGCGCTGGCGCGTTGGCGGCAGGACTTCGATGCAGCACTTCGCGCGGCGGGCCTCGATGCCGGCGCCTCGCCGCAGGCGGCCGCGGCCGTGCTGGAGGTCTGGCGCGAACTCTCGGCCGCGCTGACCGAGCGCGACAAGCTCGCCCGCCGCGTGCGCGGCATGCAGCGCGACAACGAGGCGTTCTCGGCTGCCGCCCTCGATCTCGTACGCCGTGTCGCCCCGAGCCTTGCCGAGGGCGAGGAAGGCACGGAGCCCGACCGGCTGGTCGAGGCGCTTCATAACCGTCTTGCCGAGGAGCGCGCCGCGCTCACCCGCGCGGAAGGGGCCGGCGAGGCGCTCGCCAAGTCCCGCGCCGAACTGGCCCGGGCCGAGGAGCGGCAGGCGGGCGCAGCAAGGCAGCTTTCCGACCTTTGCGCCGATCTTCCCGAGGCGCTGCGTGCGGGCGACATGACGACGCTCGCCGCCCGCTTGGCGGAGCGAGACGGCGTTGCCGCCACCCTCGACGAGACGCTGACGCTGTTTACTGAGACGGCTGCCGGCGAGCCGCGAGAGGCGGTTGCCGAGGAACTGTCGGGTCTCGAGGAGGGGGCTGCACAGGCCGCGCTGGAGCGGCTTGCCGGCGAGATCGAGGCGCTGACGGCGGCCATGAAGGAGGCGCTCGCCGCCCGCCATGCCGCGGTTGCCGAGCGCGACCGCGCCGAGGCCGGGGAGGGCGCCGACCGCGCCGCCTTCGAACGGCTGGCCGCCGAAGCGGAACTGCAGGAACTCGGCCGCCAATGGCTCGTCACCCGGCTTGCCTCGCTGCTTCTCTCCGGTGCGCTGGAGCAGCACCGCGCACGCCAGGACGACCCGCTGCTGGAGCATGCCGGCCGGCTGTTCGCGGGGCTCACCTCCGGCTCTTTCGACGGGCTGACGCGCCGCTTCGGCGAGGACGAGCGGGCAGAGCTTCTGGCGTGCCGCCCGGACGGGGCGACCGTCGGCCTCGTCGGCTTGAGCGACGGCACCTGCGACCAGCTCTATCTGGCGCTGCGCCTTGCGTTCCTGACCGATTACGCCACCCGCGCGGAGGCGGCGCCCTTCATCGGCGACGACCTGTTCCAGACCTTCGACGATGCGCGCACCGCCGCCGGCCTGCGCACGCTCGCGGGCCTGTCGGACACGTTGCAGCCGATCCTATTCACCCACCATGCCAGCGTGGTCGACATCGCCCGGCGCGAGCTCGGCGAGCGGCTCGACCTGCTGGAGATGTGAAAGGCGCTTGCTGCGTGTTGCCAGCGGCTGTGCGATCCGGCATGGCTTGCCGCATGACTGCATTTTCCCACCTGGAAACCCGCCATGCGCGCTGAGCGCTTCGATACTGTCATTCTCGGGGCCGGCGCCGCCGGTATGATGTGTGCTGCCCATGCGGGTGCGCGGGGCGGGCGCGTGCTCGTCGTCGACCATGCCAAGGCACCCGGCGAGAAGATCCGCATTTCCGGAGGTGGCCGCTGCAACTTCACCAATATCGGCGCGACGGCCCGCAATTTCCTGTCCGAAAACCCGCATTTCGCGAAGTCCGCGCTCGGCCGCTACACCGCCCGCGACTTTCTGGCGCTGGTGGAGCGGCACCGCATCCCCTGGCACGAGAAGACGCTGGGCCAGCTTTTCTGTGACAACTCGGCCGGGGATATCATCGCGATGCTGCGCGCCGAGATGGATGCGGTCGGCGCCGAGTTGAGATTGTCTACGACGCTGGAGGAGCTGGAGCACGGGGACAACGGCTTCCGCCTGACGCTGGGCGGCGAGGGAGAGGCGACGGTCGCCTGCCGCCATCTGGTCGTCGCCTGCGGGGGCAAGTCGATCCCCAAGATGGGCGCAACCGGCCTCGGCTACCGCATCGCCGAGCGCTTCGGCCTCGCCGTCACCGAAACCCGGCCCGCGCTGGTACCGCTGACCTTCGCCGAAGACATGCTGGCGGGCTTCCGCGAGATCGCCGGCGTCGCCGCGCCGGTGCGCGTGTCATTCGGCAAGACCTCGTTCGACGAAGCGATGCTCTTCACCCATCGCGGCCTGTCCGGCCCCGCGATCCTGCAGATCTCGTCCTATTGGCGCGAAGGCCAGCCGGTCCGCATCGCCTTCCTGCCGGGCCGCGACCTTTTGGGCGAACTGCGCGCCTCGCGCCAGGAAAACGGCCGCCGAAGCCTTGCCAATGCGCTGGCCGAGATCCTGCCCAGGCGGCTGGCCGGCTACATGGCGGAGCGCCACGGCTGGTCGGGCCAGATGGGCGAGACCGGCGACCGCAGGCTTGCCGCCATCGCCGCGACGCTGCAGGGCTGGGAGGTGATGCCGCTCGGCACGGAAGGGTACCGCACGGCGGAGGTGACGCTCGGCGGCGTCGACACGGCCGGCCTCACCTCGAAAACCCTGGAGGCCAAGGCCGTACCTGGCCTTTATTTCATCGGCGAGGTCGTCGACGTCACCGGCTGGCTCGGCGGGTATAACTTCCAGTGGGCCTGGTCTTCCGGGTGGGCCGCCGGTACGGCGATTGCCGAAAGGGACGGCTAGCCGCCTGCCGCTTCAGCTTCGCTGCAGCGCGAGATTCGCGCCGAGGCCGATCAGGATCGTGCCGCCGATCCGGCGCGCCAGCTTCTGGGCCCGGCCGGAGCGGGCCAGCCGCGTCCTGAGGCCGGCGGCGAAGATCACGCAGACGAGATCGGCCGAGGAAAACATCAGGTTGACCGCCGTGCCGAGCACCAGGAACTGAGCCCAGACCGGCAGTCCGGCGGACGGATCGACGAACTGCGGCAGGAAGGCGAGGAAGAAGATCGCGGTCTTCGGGTTGAGCACCTCCACCGTGATGCTCTCGAAGAAGGCCTTGCGCGCCGAGGCCGTGGCGGAGCTTGCCGCCTCCGCCGCCAGGGTGCTGCCGGCGCTGCGGATCAGCGTCCAGCCGAGCCAGACGAGATAGAGCGCGCCGGCGATCTTCACCGCCAGATAGAGCGGCGGCACCGCATGAAACAGCACCGACAGCCCGGCCGCCGCCGCCACCACATGGGCATAGCCGCCAAGGTGAATGCCGAGAGCGGCCATCAGCCCCGCCGTCCGGCCGCGGGCCAGCGTCTGGGCGGTGGCGTAGAGCATCGCCGGCCCCGGCATGTAGGCGAAGATCGCGGTCGTCACGAGGAAGGTGAGGAGGATATCGGCGGACGGCATGGTCGCAAACCTTTGCTGTAACTTGGATTTTTGTTCAGGGGGCGCGGGGCTTCAGAGCGGAATGTCCTGCGCCACCCGCCGCGCGGTCTCGCTCGCCTCGCCGGCAAGGCCCTGCGCAACGCCCGCGCGGTCGGCGGCGCTGCGGTTCTGGCTCATCTTCCGCTTGCCTTCCAAACGGGTGATAACCATCCGCATGCCGACGATCCCGCGAAGCTGCGCGGCGACGAAATCGGCCGGCGCGTCGGACACGGCCCAGGCGTTCGCGCGCCCGGCCTCGTGCCGGTCGGTGAGGCGGCCGACCACCTGGCGCAGCCGCTCCGCATCCTCGAAAAACTCAATCTTTCCATAGGCATGGACGGCGGCGTAGTTCCATGTCGGCACGACCTTGCCGTGCTCCGCCTTGCTGGCATACCAGCCGGGGGAGACATAGGCATCCGGCCCGGAAAAGGTCGCCAGCGCCTCGCCGAGGACCGGCGCGCGCCACTGGGGATTGGCGCGGGCAAGATGCCCGTGCAGCACCCCCAACGGGCCCTCGGCGGGGTCGAAGAGCAGCGGCAGCGGCGTCGCCAGCAGGCCGTCGGCGGTGGCGGTGACAAGGGTGGCGAGGGGGCAGGCCCCGATCATCGCGGCGAGCGTTGCGGGATCGTCCTCGCGAAAGGCGGGCGGCGTGTACATCTGGCAAGGATCCGGACGGTCGAAACTGCCTTGAAACTAGCGGCTTTCCGAGCCTCCGCGAAGATCCGCCTGCCGGCGCAATCGGGGTACCGCTTCGCGCAGAACCAGCTCAGGCGAGCAGGGCGGCAAGGCTCTCGTGGGTGCGGCCGGGAGCGATCTGGTGGATCTCGGCGCTGACGACGCCCTTCGCGACGAACGGGTCCGCGGCAACGCGCGCTTCCAGCGCCTGGCGGGGCTCGCCGCGGGCGAGAACGGCACCTCCGACACCCGGCACCAGGCTGCCGGCGAGCAGGAAGACGCCGTCCTCGAAGCCCTGGCGGATCCAGGCGTTGTGCCCGTCCATGTGGCGGGGCGCCTCCGCCCGGTTGGCGGCGAATTTCAGGAACACGACGAACATGGCTTCCTCCTGTAAAACCTGAGACCGATCAGGCGCTTACCGGAACGGTGCGGTCGAGCCAGCGGGTGAGATCGGCGACTTCCCGCTCGACGAAAGCCGCATCGCCCAGGGCATTGGCGAGGGTCGCTATCCCCTGGCTGCGGGCGATCAGATGCAGCGCCAGACGGTCGGCATCCGGCCCAAGGCCGAGCGCTGCGAACTGGCGCGCCAGCCAGTCGCGGAACAGGGCGAAAAGGCGGCCGGCATCGCTGAGCGAGGGGTGGTCGATCTTGGCGAGCTCGGCGGTCAGCGTGCCGACCGGGCAGCCGTGGCGCAGGATCTTCGCCCGGTTGGCGATCAGGATGCGGATGAAGCAGCGGATGCGCGCCGCCGGGCTGTCGCCGGCCTCGCTCTCCCAGGCCACTAGGAGCGCGCGCGTCGCCTCCAGCCGCCGGTCGATCACAGCGCTCAGGATTTCGTCTTTCCTCTTGAAATGATGGTAGAAATTGCCCCGCGAGATGCCGACCGCCGCCGCGATATCGGCAAAGGAGGTGTGCTCGAACCCCTGCTCGTAAAACAGCCGGTCGGCCTCGCCGACGATCTGGTCGCGGGTCGCGCGCGCCATTCTCCCACACCCTTCCTCTGGTGCTGCCCGGACAGGGGATAAGATCTGCCTCGGACGTTTGTCCTAATTCCGATTTAGGACGAGCGTCCCAATTCTGTCAAGCGGGGACAACAGGGATGGCGGGGAGGGCGGAACGGGCGAAGGTGGGATGCGCGGCAAAGCGGCGCGAAACGCCCGAAACGGCGGCGCGGCGGCAGGAATTTACGGCTAACCATCTGAAAACAAGCGTGTTTTGGTCGCTATCGAAAATTGAGAAATTTTGCGACGAATTTTGCAAAATCGCCTCTCGAAAATCCCGAAAATTGAGAAAGCCGTCGCAAACGCACCGAAATCGGCCGGACGCCCGAGATCGGCAGGGGAAGCCGCGGCGTTGGTCAGGAGAGATGACCGGCTGCCCGGCCCGACCGCCCGCCCGCGGGCCGGACCGCCTGCCGGGATGAGAGGGGAGGGGGGGATGTTATCCCCGGAAGGCGGCGGACTGTTATCCCCGGGCCGGATTTTCGTGAGAGAGTATGGGGCTCAGGAACGGTGCGACAACAAGACCGGAACGGGCCCGATAGGCATCTTCAATAATCTTTCTGCAACTGGAGGGGGCGCCATAAAGCGTGGCACTGTGAGGTAATACGCTCTCGTTAGATTTATCGGGGTTCTCCAGCCAGAACTCAAATCAATTAGAAAGGTAACTGCATAACACCGAAAAAACACCAGCCGACTTCCAAGAACTTTGATTTCCAATCACGTATAGCGAAGATTTTGCTCGTGTGATTGCGACATTGACGAGGTTCGGCCTGCTGCCCGCCCAATTGCGTGCGCCGTTTTGAGAAGAAGCCTGTGCGCCAAGGACAAAGAAGACGGTGCCGGCTTCACGGCCCTGAACGGTATGGACCGTGCCGACATGCTCCCAGACCCAGGCGTCAGGTCTATCAACCCATCCGTTTAACACGCCGCTGCGCAGGAGTTCTTGACGCAGATTGTCCTGCACGATGACAAAAGGCGTCACAACATAAAGATCGGCATAAGCGCCACTCATGCGAAGCTTCTGCAGCATGTCAATCAACACCGCTGCTTCATCAGCACACCATTTGTCAGGACCGGGTTTGCCGACAACATCAATCCAACGTGACGGGCCGAGGACCGGATTTGCGTTTGTAGGCTTTTTGGCCTGTACCATGAGATTTGAATAGGCAATCTCGTTCGAGATATCGAACATCGGGCTGTCACAGCGCCGATGTACAAGAAGCGGCGCGCCAACCTCACGATGGCCGCTACCGATCGGGAACTTGGCGCAGTACATACTGGCGGCGTCCGCTACCGTCTGCACGGAAGCTTCAGGTGCGTTGTATTTCAACGGGTCAATACCGAAGAAGGCGCATATCTCCTCCGTGAGACTGTTGGGGAGCGTGACGACAGGTGCGATCTGAAGCGGATCCCCTACAACGACCGAGCGCTTTGTTCGCATCATTGCGCCAACGGCGGCCTGTGGCGCTGCTTGTCCCGCTTCATCGACCAGAAGCCATCCCAATGCTTCCGTCGGCAATCGTGAGAACATCCGGTTGACCGAAGCGAATGTCGTTGAGACCACCGGAACGACCAGGAAGAAAGATGACCAGAGATCAGCGATCAGTGCATCTTTTTGCGGAGTGCCGAGTGAGCGCGTCCCGAAAGTCTCGACAAAGACAGAAAGGTTTTGCCGCAGCGGATCGGCTGCGGCGTCAATGAAGGCACGGTGCAGCTGAATAGCGGCTTCAAATACATCGTCACGCTGACGACTTGCAGCCTTATCAAACCACACACTAGCGGTTTGAATATCTTCATGTGCTCTGGCAAAGAAGTCGACATCGGGTAGAGGGGCATTAATCTCAGTGCGAGCTTGATTCAGGCTTGTTTGGAGGTCGGATTTCTCATTGCGCAGCGTGTTCAGAGATTTCTGCGTCTGCGCAATCAGATCCTTTTTTGCCGCCAGTTCGACACCAAGATCATCGGCAGATTTCTTGCGGATCTGAAACTGCTGCTGGTCGTAATAGGCCTTCTTTGAAAGTCCTTGCTGTTCGCCGGACCAAACTCGGTAACGGGCTGTTCGGAATAGCCGAGCAAAGAAGCCAGGGCGCATTTCAAAATGTAAGACCTGCGCCTGACGCGAAACTCTAAGCTGAGTTTCTGCTTCCTGTTGCTCGTGCTGGGCAGTTACGAGGTCGTTTTCAACGGCCAGTGCTTCTACCTCAAGTGGAGGTAGCTTCGACGCAAGATAGTCAATTTCTGCAGCAACTTGGACGAGGCGAACGAGTTGCACATGAAGCTTCTGCAGGTTGCTTTGCGTTCGGTTGAAAGCAACAAATTTTGCCTTGAAGTTAGTGCGGGCTTTATCCCACCGCGCCTGTGCTTCACGGCTGTTTGACGGCGGGTGCTCACGGTCAATGATTTGACGATTTCTCTTTATCGGAGGACGACCACCGCCTTGGGGCTCGGATACGACCTGCGGTACACCGCTGGCATGATTGAGATAGGTGGATAGACCATTCTCTTCATCGCGCCAAAAGCCTTGCGAGAACAGGTAGCGGTTTGAGGAATTGCCGAGCACGGCGGCAATCACCCCCCAAGTGTCACGTTTAAGCACGTTGTCCGAAACGCTCTTGAAATATCGAAGCTCTGGCGCGTCAGTCGCGATTGCGTCCAGCGCAGGAAGTTCGGCGCTGACATTCTCGACAGCTTTGTTGTTCGATGAGGTAACGACCATCTCAAAACCTTTGAGACGCTCGTCCAGCTTGTGAAGCGTGATCTTTGCGCCGCTACGCTGAAGGCTTTGATTGGTTGGTGTGAACCCCTGCGATGGGCGACTATATTCGCTCATCACCGCCGCGCGCTCGACAATACGCGCTGCTACAGCATCACGCAGTAGGGTTGTCTTGCCGGTGCCAGGCGGACCGTTGACGGCTAGGATACCGGTTTTTAGACGCGCTGCATTTGTCGCGTTAACTGCCGCCTGCTGCAACAATGCCAGTGGAAAACGCCCATTACCGGGCCATTTGCCGGCCGGCGTTAAAGCGGGCTGCAACAAGTCACGTAAACCCGTATCGTCTTCCAGCAGGTTGGTGCGTTGCGATGGTTTCTTAATGCCAAGATAATGCTGAAGCGCTCCAGGCAGATTTCCCGTTTGTGCCATTACCCGAGCTGCAGCCAAATCCTCCAAGAAGAACGAATTCAGCAAACCTGGCTCTGGAGGTGTTTTGCTGGCAAAAAACTCATAACGCCGCAGAGCGAAATATGGTGCTTTCACCGCGTGACCGCGAAGGGCCAACGCGCTGACCAGATGATCGAACAGTTCGGTTATGTGCTTCTTTGTAAGTGGCACAACATCATTGTTCCGATCATAATTGATCAGAATCTTCCGGAAGGCTGCCATCAAGAGTTTTTCCTGTGCAGGCCAGTCCGCAAGTTTTTTAAGATCTCCCTGCAATGCGATAGGCACGCCCCAGGCAAAGCTCGAAATCGCAGCACAGGTTTCCTCTTCGAGTGGCCGTCCATCTTTGTCCAGCAAAACACTGGCAATCGGACTGTGTCCCCGCATGCTGGGTTTATCCGGGCGCTTGTCGGCATAAACTTTCAGGAGCGCCTCAACGGCAGGAGCGAGTTCAACTGAGCCAAGGATCAGTTCGTAGTAGAGGCGTTTTTTTGGGAGAGACTTTTCCCCCAGTTCCCATGGCAGAGGCGCTTCGTCGAAACGAGCAATCTTTTTTCGATCACCAGCGACAAGGTCAGTTTCACGCCTGTACCCTTGAGGGGACAACACTTCCAGCGCCGTCCACGCGCGCAAAATATCTTGCGCATCATTTGTGATCGGCGGCTTAGTCACCGGTTTGACAACCGTCTTGATTGTTTCAGACGGTTTGACGGTTTCGGGAGGCTTGGGAGGTTCGCCAAATGGCAGCACGGGTTCGTGCGGCTTAGTCTTATTTTCAGGCTGAGGCGCTAATTTTTGAGCGGCGGGTTTTAACGGCTGGCCAGAATTCGCAGCCTCGACTTCTTTTTTGAGCGCTAGCGCTCTCTGCGTGCTGCGGAACCCAAGCTCATGAACTATGCGGTTGAGCGTTTCACCATCGCTGCGGTTGTCCTCAAAAGCCTTTTCCAGCTCTCTAATCGACTTGTTGAAATACGGTCTGCTCGTCATGAAATTATCGGCCAGTCTATATAGAGACGGTATTCACCTTATAGTGCCGCGTTTTGAAACGGGGTTCAGGCGACGCGAGTTTCAGCAGACATTGAAGCCTGTTTTGAGCCGATTGTCAGCCTGTCTCCTTTCGGCTTCTACAGTGGTTCGGCAGTCGGTCGACGAGGACCTAATGTGGTGCTCGTTCGTTCGTGTCGCGGACATAACAGGGGCCACGAGAGGCAGGCGCGAGGGCCAGCGCGCACAAATGACCGACCGACCACGTTAGGGCTGCAGCACACTATCCCCTCGCGTAAACTCCGTGAGAAAATACCGCGCTCGTCAGCGCGCACACCATCCCAACGCGCTACTAGCGCGGGCGGGCGATCTGCAAAAAATATCGGAGGGGGGGAGGGCGTGGAGCGGGTGAAGGGAATCGAACCCTCGTCTGGAGCTTGGGAAGCTCTCGCTCTACCATTGAGCTACACCCGCGACGCTGCCCCTATATCGGCGCGGGGCGGGCGGGCTGTCAAGCGCCTCGCGGGCGGCTGTCGACGGCTCTCCCGCGAAATTGCTTTCTCCTTGATTTTGCGGTGCCGATGACCACTTCTCGTGCCGACCGGCGGCCCGCCGGTGCGCGCGCCGCACAAGACGTCCTGGAGAGTGAAGACATGCGTGAACGGCTCAAGGCCCTGGTCCAGTCTCGCCGCTGGGAAGCGGTGATCATCGCGCTCATCGTCGTCAATGCGGTGACGCTCGGCCTGGAGACGAGCCCGAGCGTGATGGCCGCCTTCGGCCCGGCGCTGATCGCCTTCGACGCGCTGATCCTGGCGATCTTCACCGTCGAGATCGCCTTGCGGATCGTGGCGCACGGGCCGGCCTTCTTCCGCGACCCGTGGAACCTCTTCGACTTCGCGGTGGTGGGCGTCGCATTGATGCCGTCGAGCGGGGCGTTCTCGGTGCTGCGCGCGCTGCGCATCCTGCGCGTGCTTCGGCTGATCTCGGTGGTGCCCTCGCTGCGCCGGGTGGTCGGCGGCCTCGTCGCCGCGCTGCCCGGAATGGGCTCCATCGTGCTGCTGCTCGGCCTCGTCTTCTACGTCTTCGCGGTGATGACGACGAAGCTCTACGGCGCGTCCTTCCCCGAATGGTTCGGCACCATCGCCGCCTCGCTCTACACGCTGTTCCAGATCATGACGCTGGAAAGCTGGTCGATGGGCATCGTCCGGCCGGTGATGGAGGTCTATCCGCTCTCCTGGCTGCTGTTCGTGCCCTTCATCCTGTGCACCGCCTTCACCGTGCTGAACCTGTTCATCGGTGTCATCGTCTCGGCCATGCAGCAGGAGCACGAGAGCACGGCCGAGGCCGACCGCCAGGCGATCCACGACGAGACCGGGCTGGTGCTGGCCGAGGTGCGGGCGCTGCGCGAGGAAGTGCGCGAGCTGCGCGGGCGCCTCGCCGAGCGCTGAGCGGGGGGGTTACGGCGCCGTCAGCTCGTAGACGGCGATTTCCGCCGCCCGGCCCTTGGCTCGCGCGCTGCCGAGCGGGCGGAAGGCGAAGGCTTCGTCGCCGGCCGCCGCCCGCACCGCCTCGCTGGTCAGGACGGTGGTGCCGAACTCCTTGTTCATGCCCTCCAGCCGCGAGGCGACGTTGATCGTGTCGCCGATGGCGGTGTACTGGCGCCGGGTCGAGGCGCCGACGCTGCCGACGACGGCAATGCCGGTATGCAGGCCGAAACGGGTGGCAAGCTCCGGCCGCCCGGCGGCGCGGTTGCCGGCGTTGAGGGCATCCACCGCCGCGACCAGCGCCAGCGTGCAGCGGCAGGCATCCGCCACATGGTCCGGGTTGCTCTCCGGCGCGTTCCACATGGCGCAGACGGCGTCCCCCAGATACTGGACGATGACGCCGTCATGCGCCTCGACGATGCGGTTGAGCAGCTCGAAATAGTCGGAGAGCAGGGCGACCACCTCCTCCGGCGCGTGCTGCTCCGACAGGGTGGTGAAGTCGCGGATGTCGGTGAACAGGACGGTGACGTCGCGCCGCTCGGCCGAGGCCGGGTCCTGGCGCCCGGCGGCGACGACCTTGCGCACCAGTTCGCGCGGGACATAGAGCGCGAAGCTGGCGATGGCGGTGCGGGCGGTGGCGAGCGCGCCGGCCAGCGTGTTGATCTCCGCGACCAGCGAGGAGACGAGGGGGCGGGTCTCGAGGTCGAGATCGCCGATGCGCGCGGCATCGTCCGCAAGCTGCGTCAGCGAGCGGCTGACCAGGCGCGCGACGAGCAGCGCCGACAGCACGCCCATGACGATGAGGCTGACGGAGACGATGAGGGCGCGGGCGAGCAGCAGCCGGCTTTCGGCGGTGAAGTCCGACAGCGGCGCGGCAACGGCGACCACGGTGCCGGCGAGCTCCGCCGCCCCGCGCACCGGCTCCAGCGCCAGCAGGTAGGTCTCGCCGCCGGCCTCGATCCGGTGGAGGCCCGACACGGTGTCCGGCCCGAGCCGCGGCAGCAGCAGGGGAAGCAGCGGATCGTCGAGGCTGACGGCCGTGTGGCGCGAGCGCGACGAGAGCTGCGGCAGGAGCGCGGCCATCATCGCCGGGTCGGAATGGACGATCAGCCGGCCGGCCTCGTCGAACACGTAGCCGCTCGCCCGCGGCGACACCGCCTCGCGCGACAGCAGGTCGCTGAGGGTCTGCAGCAGCAGGTCGGCGCCGACCACCGCGCCCGGCTCGTCGGGGGCCTCGACGGCGATGGTGAGGCCGAGCTCTCCCGTCGTCGCCATGGTGTAGGGGCCGACGGTGACGGGACGCCCGCTCGCGGCGACCGCCTCCCGGTACCAGGGGCGGCGGCGCGGGTCGAAGCGGGTGACGCCCTGTTCGCGGCGGGAAATCTCGCGCCCGTCGGCGGAAAGGAAGCGCCAGGCGGAGCGGCGGGTGCCGTCGTCGGCGGGCTGGATGGTGCGCACCGCGTGGTCGGTGCCCTCCGGCGCACCGAGCGCTGCGTGCCAGGCCGCGGTGTCGCCGACGCCATGCAGGAAGCTGCCGTCGGCACGGGCGGCATAGAGCCCGTCGATATGCGGCGAGGTGTCGAGAACCCGGTCGAGGAACAGCGCCTTGCCGGCCATGTCGCCGGTGGGATCCTCCAGCAGCGTGTCGGCGGCGGCGGCCAGCATCACGGCGGTGAGCCCGTCGTTGAACACAGCCTCGTACTGGGCGGCGACGCGCCGGCCGAGCAGGCTCATGCGCTCGCTGGCCGCCGAAGTGGCCAGGCGGGTGCCCTGGTCGTGGGCGAGCCAGGTGAGCGGCAGCGAGATGCCGAGCAGCAGGGCGACGATCACGGTGCTGAGATGGACGCGCAGCGGCCGCGCCCAGCCGCGCCGCCGCATATCGCGCGCCGACAGCTCCGGCGCTGCCCTGTCCCCATCCCGTTCCCGGTTCAGGGACCCCTGATCTCCCGTCACGTCGCGTCGGCCTCCCCGCCCGCTTGCCGTCCGTCCGGAATCACCGGCGCTCCTCGCGCGGGATGCTAGCACGGCGTTTGCCGGGAGAGGGGCGGCGTTTGACGGGGAAGGGCTCGTGCTGCCGAGGGTGCCAATGGGTCCGGCTCTCCGGCTTCGCCTGCGGCCTTCGGCGATCGTCCGACCGCCGTCCACCCTCCCTTGCGTTCGTCCGCTTCAGCGGAAATGTTTCGAGAGCTTCAGGCCCTGGCCCTGGTAGTTGGAACCGATGCCCTCGCCGTAGAGCGTCGTCGGGCGGGCGAGCATGTGCTCGTAGACCAGCCGGCCGACCGTCTGGCCGTGCTCGACGATGAAGGGCACCTCGTGCGAGCGCACCTCCAGCACGGCGCGCGAGCCGCCGCCGCCGATCTCCGAATGGCCGAAGCCGGGATCGAAGAAGCCGGCATAATGGACGCGGAACTCGCCGACCAGCGGATCGAAGGGCACCATCTCGGCGGCATAGAGCGGCGGCACGTGCACCGCCTCGCGCGAGACGAGGATGTAGAACTCGTTGGGATCGAGGATCAGGTCGCGGCCGCCGCGATGGACGATCGGCTCCCAGAAGTCGAGCGGGTCCTGCCCGGCGCGCAGGTCCATGTCGATGACGCCGGTGTGGCGCTTGCCGCGATAGCCGATCAGGCTGCCATCGCCCGCGCCCTCCAGGTCGATGGTCAGATGCACGCCGCCGCCGATGGTCGCCTCGCCGCCCGAGACGAGGCCGTGCTGCGCGTGGACCAGCGAAAGGGCGGCGTCGTCCAGCACCGGCTGGCCGCGGCGGAAGCGGATCTGCGACAGGCGCGAGCCCTCGCGCACCAGCACCGGGAAGGTGCGCGGGCTGATCTCCGCATAGAGCGGGCCGCGATAACCGGCCGGCACCGTGTCGAAGGCGCGGCCCTCGTCGGTGATCACCCGGGTGAACACGTCGAGGCGGCCGGTCGAGCTCTTCGGATTGGTGGTGGCGGAGACGTCCTGCGGCAGCGCCAGCGTCTCCATCAGGGGCACGATATAGACGCAGCCGGTCTCCAGCACCGCGCCGCGCGTCAGGTCGAAGGCATGCAGCTTCAGCCGGTCGAGCTTTTCCATCACCCTGGCGCCGGCGCCCGGCAGGAAGCTGGCGCGCACCCGGTAGGCGAGCGGCCCGAGCCGCAGGTCGAGGCTCGCCGGCTGGATCTGGTCGTCGTCCGGACGGCGCGGCGCACCGATCTCGCCGCGCTCGAACATCTCGGCGACGGCCTGCGCCGGCAGAATGCCGTGGTCGGCTGCGGTCATTCTCGGGTTCCTCGTTTGCCTGTTTCGCCGTGATTAACAAAGCAGGCCGCCATTGGCCAACTGGATTTGCATGGGGCGGCGCAGCCGGGACGGATGCGGGGGCGGCCCCGGCGTCCGCAATGGCCCGTATTGACGTAATTTTAGAACATACTAATATTTGAACAGACATAGTTCCAAGGAGGCTTTCCCATGACCCTCGACCGTGCCGTTCTCGCCTTTGCCGGTGCCATGACGCTGCTTTCGGTGGTGCTGACGCTCACCGTTTCTCCGCTTTTCGTCTGGTTCACCGTCTTCATCGGGCTCAACATGCTGCAGGCCGCCTTCACCGGCTTCTGCCCGGCGGCGATGATCTTCCGCCGGCTCGGCATCGCGCCGGGAACGGCGTTCTGACGGAGACCGCGATGAGCCTGCGTGCCGCAGTGCTGGCAGTCTCGGCCCTCGCCCTTGCGGGGCCGGCACTGTCGGCGGAGACCCTTACAGTGAGCCCGCGCACCGTGACCGAGTGGAAGGCCGTATTCGGCGAGGTCCAGTCGCGGGACGAGGTGCCCGCCCGCGCCCGCATCGGCGGCACCATCGCCGAACTGGCGGTGGAGGAGGGCGACACGGTGCGCGCCGGCGAGCGCATCGCCACCGTCACCGACGAAAAGATCGCCTTCCAGGTGGCGGCGATCGACGCGCGGCTGCGGGCGCTGCAGAGCCAGCTGGAAAACGCCGAGGCCGAGCTTGCCCGCGCCCAGACCCTGGTCGAGCGCGGCGTCGTCACCCGCCAGCGGCTGGAGCAGCTGGCCACCTCCACCGAGGTCACCCGCAACCAGATCGCCGCCGCCCGCGCCGAACGCTCCGTCGTCGTGCGCCAGGGCGAGGAGGGCGAGGTGCTGGCCCCGGCCGACGGGCGCGTGCTCACCGTTCCGGTGACGCGCGGCGCGGTGATCATGGCCGGCGAGACCGTCGCGGTGCTGGGCAGCGGCGGCACCTTCCTGCGCCTCGCCATCCCCGAGCGCCACGCGGAAAACCTCAAGGACGGGGCGGCCATCGAGATCGGCGCCGATGGGGCGACGACGACCGGCCGGCTCGCCAAGGTCTATCCGCAGATCCAGGCCGGGCGAGTGATCGCCGATGTCGAGGTCGAGCGGCTCGACACCGATTTCGTCAATGCCCGCGTGCTGGTGCGCGTGCCGGTCGGCGAGCGGCAGGCGATCCTGCTTCCCGCCGCGGCCGTGACCACCCGCGCCGGCCTCGATTTCGTTGACGTAAGCGGCAGCAGCGGCCCGGCCGAGCGCACCGTGCTGACCGGCGGCACCGTCCGCATCGACGGCGAGGCCTTTACCGAAATCCTCTCGGGGCTTGCGCCCGGCGACGAGGTGCTTGTCCCATGACCACGCCAACCGGCGGGGGGCTCGGCATTGCCGGCGGGCTCACCCGCGCCTTCATTTCCTCGCCCCTGACGCCGCTGTTCCTGCTCGCCTCGCTGGCGCTGGGGCTGATCGCCCTTGTCAGCCTGCCGCGCGAGGAGGAGCCGCAGATCTCCGTGCCGATGGTCGACATCCATGTCGAGGCGAGCGGCCTCAGGGCCATGGACGCGGTGAAGCTCGTCACCGAGCCGCTGGAGACCATCGTCAAGGGTATCGACGGGGTCGAGCACGTCTATTCGCAGACCCGCGACGACGGCGTGCTGGTCACCGCGCGCTTCCTGGTCGGCACCTCGTCGGATGCGGCGGTGCTGCGCGTCCATGACAAGATCCGCGCCAACATGGACCGCATTCCGGTCGGCATTCCCGAGCCGCTGGTCGTCGGGCGCGGCATCGACGATGTCGCCATCGTCTCGCTGACGCTCACCCCGGCACCAGGGACGGGAGACGCGATCACCCCGGCCGAGCTGACGCGCATTGCCCGCGAGCTGCAGGTGGAAGTGTCGAAGGTCGGCAATGTCGGCCTGACCTATCTGGTCGGCGCGGTCGGCGAGGAGCTGCGCATCAGCCCCGATCCCGAGCGGCTGGCGCTGAACGGCGTCACGCTGCAGCAGCTCGCCGGCAAGGTCGGCGGCGCCAACCGGTCCTTCCCCAGCGGCCGGGTGCGCGCGCTGCAGGACGGTACCGCGCGCGACGTGACGCTGGTCGCCGGCGAGACGCTGGCCAGCCCGGACGAGATCGGCAATCTGGTGCTGACCACCCGCGACGGCCGCCCGGTCTATGTGCGCGACGTCGCCGATATCGCCTTCATTTCGCAAAGCGACGCGATCTCGTCGATGCACCAGGGCGGAGAAGCGAACCGCGTGCCGGCGGTGACGCTGGCGGTCGCCAAGCGCGCCGGGGCCAATGCGGTCACCGTCGCCGAGGCGGTGCTGCACCGGGTCGAGGCGCTGGAGGGCACGCTGGTTCCCTCCTCCATGCAGGTGACGGTGACGCGCGACTACGGCGAGACGGCGAACGAGAAGGCCAACGAGCTGCTGTTCCATCTGGGGCTGGCGACGCTCTCCATCATCGCGCTGGTGATGGCGGCGATCGGCCGGCGCGAGGCGCTGGTCGTGGCCGTGGTGATCCCGGTGACGATCCTGCTGACGCTCTTTGCCGCCTGGGTGATGGGCTACACGCTGAACCGGGTGTCGCTGTTCGCGCTGATCTTCTCCATCGGCATTCTCGTCGATGACGCCATCGTGGTGATCGAGAACATCGCCCGCCACTGGGGGATGGGCGACGGGCGCGACCGCCGCCAGGCCGCCATCGAGGCGGTGGCCGAGGTCGGCAACCCGACCATCGTCGCCACGTTGACCGTCGTCACCGCCCTGCTGCCGATGCTTTTCGTCTCCGGCATGATGGGCCCCTACATGAGCCCGATCCCGGCCAATGCCTCGGCGGCGATGATCTTCTCCTTCTTCGTCGCGGTGACGGTGACGCCCTGGCTGATGCTGAAAGTCGCCGGCAAGGCGCCCGTGCATGCTGGTCACGGGGGAGGTCATGAGACAGGCCATGACGCCAATACCGGCGGCCGGCTCGGGCGCGCCTATCTGGCGGTCGCCCGGCCGCTTCTCGCCTCCAAGGCGCGCAGCTGGGCCTTCCTGCTGATCGTCGGCGCGGCGACCCTCGGCTCGATGGTGCTGTTCGCCACCCGGGACGTGACCGTCAAGCTGCTGCCCTTCGACAACAAGTCGGAACTCTCCGTCGCCGTCGACCTGCCGGAGGGCAGCACGGTGGAACAGACGGATGCGGTGGCGCAGGCCGTTGCCCGCACGGCGATGGCGCTGCCGGAGGTGGTCTCGGCGACTACCCATGCCGGTACCGCCGCGCCCTTCGACTTCAACGGCCTGGTGCGCCACGCCTATCTGCGCCAGGAGCCGCAGCTCGGCGACGTCGCGCTGGTGCTGGCGCCCAAGGGCGAGCGCGAGCGGGCGAGCCACGCGGTGGCGCTCGACCTGCGCCAGCGGCTTGCCGCGCTCGACGTGCCGGCCGGCACGGTGCTGAAGGTGGTGGAGCCGCCTCCCGGCCCGCCGGTGCTGGCGACGCTGCTTGCCGAGATCTACGGCCCGGATGCGCAGACGCGCCGGGCGGTGGCGGAGAAGGTGCGCGAGGCCTTCGCCTCGGTCCCCTTCATCGTCGATGTCGACGACAGTTTCGGCGTGCCGGCGCCGCGCAAGCGGGTGACCGTCTCCACCGACGAGCTCGACTTCTTCCGGGTGCAGGAAAGCGACGTCTTCGACACGCTGGCGATCCTCGGCGGCGGGCGCACGCTCGGCTATTCGCACCGGGGCGAGGGGCGGGCGCCGATCCCGATCCGGCTGGAGCGGGCGCGCGGCGACAAGGTGCTGGACGAGCGGTTCCTGGCGACCCCGATCCCGGCCGACGTGCTGCCCGGCAGCACCAGCGTCGTGGAACTGGGCGACGTGGTGAAGGTGCGCGACGAGCTGTCCTCGCAGCTGATCTTCCGCCACAACGGCCGCTTCGCCGACATGGTGACGGCGGAGCTTGCCGGCGACTTCGAGGCCCCGCTCTACGGCATGCTGGCGGTGCGCGATGCCATCGACGCGATGGACTGGGGAGATCTGCCAAAGCCCGTCATCCGCCTCAACGGCCAGCCGGAGGACGAGAGCGCGGTGACGCTGCTGTGGGACGGCGAGTGGGAGGTGACCTGGGTGACCTTCCGCGACATGGGCGCGGCCTTCATCGTCGCCCTGCTCGGCATCTACATCCTGGTGGTGGCGCAGTTCGGCTCGTTCCGCGTGCCCTTGGTGATCCTGACGCCGGTGCCGCTGACCTTCATCGGCATCATCGGCGGCCACTGGCTGTTCGGCGCGCCGTTCTCGGCGACCTCGATGATCGGCTTCATCGCCCTTGCCGGCATCATCGTGCGCAACTCGATCCTGCTGGTCGACTTCATCCGCCATTCGCGCGCGCCCGGCCAGCCCCTGACCGAGGTGCTGCTGGCGGCCGGTGCGGTGCGCTTCAAGCCGATCCTGCTCACCGCGCTGGCGGCGATGATCGGCGCGGCGGTGATCCTGACCGATCCGATCTTCCAGGGCCTGGCGATCTCGCTGCTGTTCGGCCTCGCCTCCTCGACGCTGCTCACCGTGCTGGTGATCCCGGCGATCTACCGGGTGCTGCGCACGTAAAGCGGGGCCAGGAGAGGGCGGAGCGTTCCTGCAAGGTTTCGCAAGATCTCGAGAACGGGGAAACAAGATCCTTGCGCAAGGAACGTTGACGCGGCCTGCCCCGTGGACTATCAGGATCGTCGAATTCCGTGGTGATTTGAGCCGGCCGGCTTGCAGCCACGTTAAACAAGTCGCTAAACAGGCCGGGTTGCAAAGACCCCGGCCCATTCACGGCCGGGGTTTTTGCGTTTGGAGAACGGCATGACGACGAACAGGCACGGCTGGCACCCCGAGACGACCCTGGTGCATAGCGGAACGACACGCTCCCCTTACGGGGAGACCTCCGAGGCGATGTACCTGACCCAGGGCTTCGTCTACGCAACGGCCGAGGCGGCCGAGGCGCGGTTCAACGGCGACGATCCCGGCTTCGTCTATTCGCGCTACGCCAACCCGACCGTCGCGATGTTCGAGACCCGCATCGCCGCGCTGGAAGGCGCGGAAGCGGCGCGGGCCACGGCGAGCGGCATGGCCGCCGTCAACCTGGCGCTGATGGCCTGCTGCAAGGCCGGCGACCATGTGGTCGCGGCCAAGGCGCTGTTCGGCTCCTGCCGCTACATCGTCGAGACCCTGCTGCCGCGCTTCGGCGTGTCGGCGACGCTGGTCGACGGCACCGACCTCGACGCCTGGCGCGCCGCCATCCGCCCGGAGACGGTCGCCTGCTTCCTGGAAAGCCCGACCAACCCGACGCTGGAGGTGATCGACATCGCCGCCGTCGCCGAGATGGCCCATGCGGTCGGGGCGAAGCTCATCGTCGACAACGTCTTCGCCACGCCGATCTGGCAGTCGCCGCTGGCGCTGGGCGCCGACATCGTCGTCTATTCCGCCACCAAGCATATCGACGGCCAGGGCCGGTGCCTGGGCGGCGTGGTGCTGGGTACCGAGGAGTGGATCACCGACGAGGTGATGCCCTTCATGAAGCATACCGGCCCGTCGATGAGCCCGTTCAACGCCTGGGTGATGCTGAAGGGACTGGAGACGCTGGCCCTGCGCGTGGAGCGCCAGACCCGCACCGCCTCGCGGCTGGCCGACGTGCTGGCCGAGCATCCGGCGGTGGCGCGGCTGATCTATCCCGGCCGGGCCGACCACCCGCAGGCCGAGGTGGTGCGCCGCCAGATGAAGGCCGGTTCGACCATGCTGGCGCTGGAGCTGAAGGGCGGCAAGGCTGCTGCCTTCCGCGCCTCCAACGCGCTCAGAATAGTCAAGATGTCCAACAATCTGGGCGATGCCCGCAGCCTCATCACCCATCCGGCGACGACGACGCACCAGTCGGTCGCCGAAGAGGCGAGGCTGGAGCTGGGCATCACCGACGGGCTGCTGCGCCTGTCGGTCGGGCTGGAGCACGAGGACGACCTGGCGGCGGACCTGCTGACCGCGCTGGATGTGGCGCAGAACGCCTGATGGACGCTTAAAGCAGCCGCGCCACCATGACGAGACGCGCGGTCGCCGAGACCGCGCAGACCGCCGCGAAGCCCCAGGCGATGGGCGCGAAGGCGGCCGGAAACAGGCAGAAGGCGAGGAAGACGGCAATCGTCTCCGCGCCCTCTGCCAGCCCGCCGAGATAATAGAGCGACTTCGCCCCTTGCGCGTTGGTCGACAGCCCGCGCTTTTCCGCCATGATCGCGAAGCCGAGGAAACTCGCCCCGTTCATGTAGAAGCCGAGCAGCAACGCGCTGGCCGCCAGCGCGTTGGCGGCCGGGTCTGCCAGCGCGAAGGCGAAGGGGATCGCCCCGTAGAAGAAGAAATCCAGCACGATGTCGAGATAGCCGCCGCGATCCGTGCGGGCGCGGGCGCGCGCCACCGCGCCGTCGAGCCCGTCGGCCAGCCGGTTGGCGAGGATCAGCAGGGCGGCCAGCAGCGGGGCGCCCGCCCAGACGGCAAGGGCGGCGGCGATGCCGCAGGCAAAGCCGGCGAGCGTCACCGCATCGGCCTTGACCCCGACGGCTGCAAGGCGCCGGCCGGCGGCATTGAGCACCGGGTCGATCAGCGGCCGCAGGCGTGCATCGAACATGGGCGGTTCCTTCGGCGGGCAGGACGGCCCGCCTCCAAGGCAATGCCGCGGACGGGCACCGCGCGCAAGCGGCACGGCGGTAAAATCCGCCTCACGGATCGGCGATCCGGCGCCCGCGCAAGGGGCTGGAAAACCGGGCGAACCGGATTAGATTGCGGAAACACCGGTGAGAGCCCGGTGCGTCGGCGGCGGGGCCGCGACGACAGACGAGGCGGAAGGACAGGCATGTACCGGGCGGTGACGCGCGATATCCAGGTGACGGTCGAGCCGCACTATCTCGCGGACGAATCCAGCCCGGACGAGGGCCGCTTCGTGTGGGCCTATTCGGTCGACATCGTCAATCTCGGCCTCGATACGGTGCGCCTGCGCGCCCGCCACTGGCGCATCGTCGATGCGCTGGGCCGGCTGGAGGAGGTGCGGGGCCTCGGCGTCGTCGGCGAGCAGCCGGTGCTCGCGCCCGGCGAGCGGTTCGAATACACCTCCGGCTGCCCCTTGCGCACCAGCTCCGGCATGATGGAGGGCAGCTACGAGATGGAGACGGTGGACGGCGAGCGCTTCGACGTCGCGATCCCGGCCTTCTCGCTCGACATTCCCGGCCTGGCGCGCAGCATCAACTGACCTGCGGGACCGCCGCGAGACCGGCGCCTGCTGCAGATCTGCCCTGCCGGTGCCGCCCTTGAACGGGGAGGGGAGGCAGTTATATCAAGGCCCTGAGGACGACCTCACCTGGAAGCGGCACACTTCGCGTCCGGGCAGATCGGCCGGGACGACCCGGTTTGCAACACCGGGAGCTTCCCATGCGCTCGACCCTCGACCGTATCCGCCACGCCCTTGCCTTCGAGATCATCGGCCTTGCCATCGTCACGCCGCTCGGCGCGCTCCTGTTCGGCCTTGCGCTGGCCGACATGGGCGTGATCGGCATTGCCGCGGCGACCCTCGCGACGGCGTGGACCTATGTCTACAATCTCGGCTTCGACCATGCGCTGATGGCGCTGCGCGGCGACACGGCCAAGAGCCTGCGCCTGCGCATCGCCCATGCGCTGCTGTTCGAGTTCGGCCTCCTGGCCATCTTGGTGCCGCCGATCGCCTGGTATCTGGAGATCGGCCTCCTCGAGGCACTGGTGATGGATGCGGCGCTGGCATCGTTCTACGTGGTCTATGCCTTCATCTTCAACCTGGCCTACGACACGCTGTTTCCGGTGCCGCGCCCGGCCTTGCAGGACGGGTAGGGCACGCAGGGCACACGCGCCCTCGGCGGTTTTCGTCGACCATGCACATGTATTTGCGGCGGCGGGCGGACGGCCCGTCGCCGTTTCGTTAAAAGGACGAAACCAACCGCGTCGTGTAAACCACGTATAAATACTACGAAGTTTATGGTCGATCTCTTAGACGGGCGAATCGTGGATCGTCTGTTAACGTGCGTTTACCTTTCGGGGTGTTTCTGGAGACGGTTGCGGTGTCCAACGAGGCGGGTGCCGGCTGAGGGGAATAGGGATGCACAACACGGTGAGAGATCCCGGCGCCCTGGCGCTGCCGCCGTCGCAGCTGCATCTGCTTGCCTACCGGTCGACCTTCGAAACCGCTTCCGTCCGCATCCTGTTCTGCGACCGCAAGCTGATCGTGCGCGACGTCAATCCTGCCTTGCTGGAGACGGAAGGGCTCGACAGGAGCGCCTTCGTCGGCCGTCCCCTTTCCGAGGTGATGGGCAAGGCGGTGTTCGAGCGCCGGTTGCCGCAGGTCGAGGCGGCGCTGGCGGGCCAGGCGCAGACCGCGGTGGAATGGGGCCTGCGCCGCGCCACCCGCGGCCAGTTGCTGCGCATCCGCCACGAGCCGGTGCGCGACGAGGCCGGCCAGGTGATCGGCGTGCTGCTGACCATGGAGGACCGCACCGACCTGCACAAGCTGGAGCAGCGCGTGTCGATGCAGGACGAGGTCATCCGCCAGACCTCGGACGCGCTGGCTGTGGTCGACCGCGCGTTCAACTTCCTGTGGGCCAATCCCGCCTATGCGATGATCTGGAACCGCCTGCCGGAGGAAGTCGTGGGCGTGCCGGTGCCCGACGTCATCGGCATGGACGGGTTCGAGGAACGGGTGCTGCCGCATCTGACCCGCTGCTTCGCCGGCGAGGTGGTGCAGTACGACCTCGTCAGACCCCGCGCGGACGGGGAGGAAACCCATTTTTCCGTGCGGCTGGAGCCGCTGAAAGGCGAGGGCGACATCCTGATCGGCGCCATCGTCAACATGCGCGACGTCACCGAGACGGCGCAACTCGACCGCCGCATGCGCCGCCAGGCCCTGCTGGACACGCTGACGGAGCTCGCCAACCGCCATGCGCTGGAGAGCGAGATCGGCCGGCGCATCGAGCTCTGCACCCAGCACAGCGGCGGCAGCGAGGCTTGCCGCACGGCGCTGCTGCTGGTCGATCTCGACGACTTCAAGGTGGTCAACGACCTGGCCGGTCACACGGCGGGCGACGCGCTGCTGCGGCAGGTCGCGAGCCTGCTGAAGAGCCTCGATCCGAACGCCTTCGTCGCGCGTCTGGGCGGCGACGAATTCGCGCTGGTCGCCGACGTCGCCGACGAGGCGGGGTCCGTTGCCCTGGGCGAGAGGGTGGTCCATTCGATCGAGGCGGTCGGATTCTCCTGGAACGGCGAGCTGTTTTCCATCGGCGCCAGCGTCGGCATCGCGCTGCTCGACCGCGCGGCCTTCGCCGCCTCGACGCCGGCCGTGCAGGACGTGCTGAACTGGGCCGACCGCGCCTGCCTCGTCGCCAAGGAAAAAGGCGGCGCGCGCCTGTCGGTGTTCCATGCCGACGACGACGAGATGCATGCGAGATTCGAGGAAATCGGCAATTTGCAGGTGGTGCAGAACGCGCTGCAGCACGACCGGTTCGAGCTGTTCTTGATGCCGGTCGCCCCGGTCGACGATACCAGCCGCCCCTGGCATGAGGTGCTGCTGCGCGTTCTGTCGGAAGATGGGCGGCCGCTGCCGCCGGCCGGGTTCATCACCGCCGCCGAACGCCACGGGGTGATGAACCGGGTCGACCGCTGGGTGGTGGAGACCGTGCTGCAGCGCCTGCCGGACCTGCCGGCCGACGCGCATCTGTCCATCAACCTGTCGGGCCAGTCTGTCGGCGACCCGATCTTCTGCGATTTTCTTCTCTCGGCCCTGGACGCGGCCGCGGTCGCTCCGGGCCGGCTCGCCTTCGAGATCACCGAGACCTCTGCCGTGCGCTCGATGGAGACGGCGCTGGAACTGATCGCCGGCCTAAAGGCGCGGGGCGTCGGCGTGGTGCTCGACGATTTCGGCTCGGGCCTGTCGTCCTTCGGCTACCTGCGCCGTTTCGACGTCGACATGCTGAAGATCGACGGCAACATCATCGGCAATGTCCGCGAGGACAAGGTGCAGCAGACCATCGTCGCCGGCATCGTCGCCGTGGCCGAGGTCATGCAGGTTCGTGTCGTAGCGGAATATGTGGAGGACCGGGAGACGCTGGAGGTCTTGCGGGGTCTCGGCGTCAGTCTCGTGCAGGGATTTTATATCGGAAGGCCCGTATCCTGGGCGGATGTATTCGAATGACGCGGGTCGGTTACTCTCCCAACTGTGATAGAGATTCCCGTCATGGTAGAGGTTGGACGGACTGATCGCGCCGGACGAACCGGCCGGTGCGGTCCGGAACCGGAAACGGACGGGGAAGGCTGAAATGGCATATGGGCCCCGTGGCATGAGCGGCAGCGCTCTGAGCAGTCTCGAAGACGTGCCCGAGCTTCAAGCGGGCCAGGAGGCGCCGACGCAGGCGGCAGTCCCGGGCGGGGCATGGCCGATCTCCGTCGACCGCGAAGTCGTGCGTTCCGCGGTCATCGAGATGAACCGCGCCGGCATGTTCGTATGCGACCGCGACTACCGGATCTGGGATGTCGACGGCGCCTTTCTGGACATGGAGAATCTGGACCGCCAGGAGGTCATCGGCCGGCATCTTGCCGAGATCGTCGGCCCGCGCGTCTTCTCCTTGCGAAAGCCGCATATCGACAATGCCTTTGCCGGCCAGGCCTGCCGCCTGCGCGTGCAGGGCATACGTGCGCGCATGGTCGGGCGCCTGTTCGAGGTGTCGATCCAGCCGGTCGAGGCGCCCGGCGGCGACGTCGCCTGCGTCGTCGTGTCGGTCCGCGACGTCAGCCAGTTCGAGGCGATGACCGAGCGGCTGTCGCTGCACGAGGAAATCGTGCGCCAGACCACCGACCGCATCTCGGTGATCGGCACGGACTTCCGCTACAAGTTCACCAATGCCGCCAACGCCGCCTTCTACGGCATGCAGCCGGAAGAGTTCCGGGGGCTGCATGTCAGCGAACTCATCGGCAACGAACGGTTCGACGGACGCGCGCGCGACTATTTCCTGCGCTGCTTTGCGGGGGCGTCGGTCGAGTACGAGCACGATCTCGTCGCCCCTGCCGGGGAAACGCGCTCCCTGCGGGTGCGCATGGATCCGTATCGCGACGCCGACGGCACCGTTTCCGCCGCCATCGTCGTGATGCGAGACATCACGGCGGCCAGCCTGATGGAAAGGGAGCTGCGGCGGCAGGCGCGCGAGGACGCGCTGACCGGGCTTGCCAACCGGCACGCGCTGCAGGCCGAACTGGAAGACGTGATCGCCCGTGCGGGTGCTGACGGCGAGACGGCGGCGCTCCTGACCATCGATCTCGACGACTTCAAGATCGTCAACGACATTTCCGGCCATGTCGGGGGCGATGCGCTGCTGTGCCAGATCGCCGGCCTGCTGAAGAGCCGAGAGGCGGACGGGCGGGTGCGCTGCGCCCGGCTCGGCGGCGACGAGTTCGCCGTGGTGCTGCACGGGGCGGACGCGAAGGAGGCTCTGGCCTTCGGCAACCGGCTCGTCCACGATCTTGCCGCCATGCGCTTTGCCTGGGGAGGCGTCACCCACGCCGTCGCCGCCAGCGTCGGGATCGCCCTGATCGAACCGCAGGCGGAAGGCGGCCTGCCGCTGACCTGCTTCGAACTGCTGAACCGCGCGGACCGCGCCTGCCTGTACGGCAAGGAGATCGGCGGAGCGCGGACCGTGGTGTTCCGCCCCGACGCGGAGGAGATGATCGCCCGCCAGATGGATGTCGGCAATGTCCGGATCGTCTCGGAGGCGGCGGAGAACGGGCGCTTCCAGCTCCATACGATGCCGATCCTGCCGGTCGACGGGCGCAGTCCGCCGATGCGCGAAGTGTTGCTGCGGGTGATCGACGAGGACGGGCGGGTGCTGGCGCCGGCCGCGCTGATCGGCTCGGCCGAGCGGCACGGCTTGATGCCGCGCATCGACCGCTGGGTGGTCTCGACCGTGCTCGCCAATGTCGACAAGGTGGAGGCCGGCACGCGGCTGTCGATCAACCTGTCGGGCCTGTCGGTCGGCGATCCGGACTTCAAGGACTTCCTGCTCGGCGCGCTCGACCGGCACCCGGACGCGGCAAAGCGCCTGTGCTTCGAGATCACCGAGACGGCGGCGGTCAGGAGCCTTGCCACCGCGCAGGCGCTGACCGGCGAGCTGCGCCGGCGCGGCTGCGGCGTCATTCTCGATGACTTCGGCTCGGGCCTGTCGTCCTTCGCTTATCTGCGTCATTTCCCCGTCGATGCGCTGAAGATCGACGGCGCGATCATCGGCGATGTCGTCCATGACGGCTTCCAGCAGACGGTGGTTGCCGGGCTGGTCGCCATCGCCGCGAAGCTCGGCGTCGGCGTCATCGCCGAATATGTCGAGACGGCGGAAATGCAGACCGTGCTGCGCGACCTCGGGGTGACGCAGGTGCAGGGCTTTCACGTCGGCCGGCCGGCGCCCTGGGTCGGCTACGGCCTGGCGGGCTGAAAGCGAAGGATGGCGAGGGGACGGGCGCGGCGAGGCGCCCGCCGTCAGTTGATGCGGTAGCGGGCCTGGGCGCCGCGCTCGATCGCCGCAACCGTCAGCTTGTCGAGGCCGAGCGCATCGCGCAGCAGCTGCAGCACGCGCAGCTCCTCCTGGGCCACCGCCACGTCGGCGATGGCGATCTCCACACCCAGCGCATAGGCGGTGTCGCGATAGGCCGGCGGCACGCTGGCGGCGATTACCGCGAAGGTGTCGGCCATGCCGTTCTCGGCCTGTAGGCGCTCGCCGCAATCCTGCGACACGGCCACGATCCGCTCCTGGTCGAAGCTGGCGAAGACCGGCAGCGTCTTGATGATCTCGCCGATGGAGTGCAGTTCCTTGTCGGTCATGCTGCTGTCGGAGGCCGACACCATCACCATCACATAGATCAGGGCTTCCTGGAGGCTGACGCGTTCGCTCATCGGATCTGCGGACCTTTCTTGACCTTCCCTTTGGCGGTTGCCGTTTCCCCTAGCGGCATGCGGCGGCGAGCGCAAGGTGCCCATGGTCGCAGGGCGCCGGGTGCGGCGATTTTTTGCGATGCGAAGGTTCCGTTCCGCCGGGAAACGCTCTAGTGTCGCGCGCCGGTCGGCCTGTGCCCGCGCGCCGCGCCGGCCGGTTTTTGCGAATACCCAAATCCCGAAACACCAGACAAAGACAACGGTCCGCACATGACCACAGCTTCGCTGCCCGAACTCGATCTTTCCCCTGCCGTCGTCGAGGCCGCCCGGACCTCGAAGGCCTGGCCGTTCGAGGAGGCGCGCAAGCTGCTGAAACGCGTGGAGAAGGCGAAGATCGACCGCCCGGTGCTGTTCGAGACCGGCTACGGCCCTTCGGGCCTGCCGCATATCGGCACCTTCGGCGAGGTCGCCCGCACCACCATGGTGCGCACCGCCTTCCGCCTGCTGAGCGAGGACCGCATCCCGACGCGGCTGCTGTGCTTCTCCGACGACATGGACGGCATGCGCAAGATTCCGGAAAACGTACCGGACCGCGCCGCGCTGGAGCCGTATCTGCACATGCCTCTGACGGCGGTGCCGAACCCGTTCGGCGGCGATTACGACAGCTTCGGTGCCCACAACAACGCCATGCTGCGCCGCTTCCTCGACCATTTCGGCTTCGAGTACGAGTTCGCCAGCGCGACCGACTACTACAAGTCGGGCCGCTTCGACGCGATCCTGCTGAAGGCCGCCGAGAAGTACCAGGACATCATGGACGTGATGCTGCCGACGCTCGGCGAGGAGCGGCAGGCGACCTATTCGCCCTTCCTGCCGATCTCGCCGATCTCGGGCCGCGTGCTCTACGTGCCGATGAAGGCGGTCGACGCGAAGGCCGGCACCATCACCTTCGAGGACGAGGACGGCACCGACGTGACGCTCCCCGTCACCGGCGGCAACGTCAAGCTGCAGTGGAAGCCGGACTTCGGTGCCCGCTGGGCGGCGCTCGACGTCGACTTCGAGATGTTCGGCAAGGACCACCTGACCAACCAGCCGATCTACGATCGGATCTGCGAGGTGCTGGGCGGCACGCCGCCGGAGCATTTCGTCTACGAGCTGTTCCTCGACGAGGTGGGCCAGAAGATCTCCAAGTCGAAGGGCAACGGCCTGACCATCGACGAGTGGCTGACCTACGCCTCGCCGGAGAGCCTGGCGCTCTACATGTTCACCAAGCCGAAGACCGCCAAGAAGCTCTATTTCGACGTCATCCCGAAGGCGGTCGACGAATATTTCGCCTTCGCCGAGAAGTATCCGTCGATGCCGGTCGAGCAGCAACTGGCCAACCCGGCCTGGCACATCCATTCCGGCAACCCGCCGAAGGTGGAGGTGCCGGTCTCCTTCACCATGCTGCTGAACCTCGTCTCCGCCTCCAACGCGGAGAACAAGGACGTATTGTGGGCCTTCATCTCGCGCCACGTGCCGGGGGTGACGCCGCAAAGCCACCCGAAGCTCGACGAGCTGGTCGGTTACGCGATCCGTTATTTCGAGGATTTCGTGAAGCCGGCCAAGGTGTTCCACGCGCCGGACGAGGTCGAGCTGGAGGCCCTGAAGGCGCTGGACGAAAAGCTGGCGAGCCTGCCCGAGGACGCGGACGGATCGGCGATCCAGGACGCGGTGCTGGATGTCGCCCGCGCCATCGAGCGCTACCAGGACCCGAACAAGAAGAGCCCGGACGGCGGGCCGGGCGTGTCCGTCGCCTGGTTCTCGGCGCTCTACAAGCTGCTGCTCGGCCAGGAGAAGGGCCCGCGCTTCGGCTCCTTCGTGGCGCTCTACGGCATCCCGGAGACCCGGGCGCTGATCGCCAGGGCGATCTCCGGCGAGCTCGTCTCCGTCGGCTGAGCGGCCAGGATCATCAGAAAGAAACGGGCCGCCCATGGGCGGCCCGTTCGCGTTTGGTGGCAAGGGCGCGTGCGCGTCAGGCCGCGCGTACGGTCTGCAGGAACTCGGCCATGCGCGAGCGCAGGATCTCCGACTGCTGCGCCAGCTCGCTGGCGGAGGAGAGCACCTGGGCCGAGGCGGAGCTCGCCTCCTGCGCGGCCTGGGTGACGCCGACGATGTTCGAGGTCACTTCGCCCGCTCCTTGCGAGGCCTGCTGGACGTTGCGGGCGACCTCGGTGGTGGTGTTGCCCTGCTGGCCGACCGCCGCGAAGATCGCTGCCGAGATATTGGACATGTCGTCGATCGTACGGCCGATGCCGGAGATCGCCTCGCTCGCCTCCAGGGTCGAGCTCTGCATCGACTTGATCTGCGCGGAGATCTCGGCGGTTGCCTTGGCGGTCTGCTCGGCAAGCCCCTTGACCTCGTTGGCGACCACGGCGAAGCCGCGGCCGGCATCGCCCGCGCGCGCCGCTTCGATGGTGGCGTTGAGGGCGAGCAGGTTGGTCTTCTCGGCGATCTCGTCGATCAGGCTGATGATGGCGCCGATCTGGTCGGCATTGGTGCGCAGCTCGCCCATCCGGTCGGTGGTGCGCGTCGCCTCGGAGACGGCGCGGCCGGCAACCTCGCGCGACTGCTCGGCCTGGCGGCCGATCTCGCCGGCGGAGCTGGCCAGCTCTTCCACCGCCGAGGCGACGGTCTGCACGTTCATCGCCGCCTGCTCGGCCGCCGCCGCAACGGACGCCGACTGGGAACTGGTCTCCTCGGCAGAGGCGGTGAGCGTGCCGGCCGCGGCCTGCAGCTCGGTCGCCGCCGACGAGACGATATTGACGATCTCGCCGACCGCATTCTCGAAGTCGTCGGCCATCCGGTTCATTTCGATCCGACGCTGTTCGGCCAGCTTGCGGTCGTTCTCGATCTTCTCCTCGGCCTCCTGACGCGCTTCCTCGGCCAGCTTGACTTTGAAGGCCTCGACCGCCTGCGCGATCTCGCCGACCTCGTCCTTGCGCTCGCGGCCCTCGATCTCGATATCGAACTCGCCGCCGGCCAGGCGCTGCACCATCGCCACCAGGCGGCGCAGCGGATCGGCGATGCCGAACTTGGCGATGGCGAAGCCGACGCCGATGCCGAGCAGGATGCCGATGGCGGTGACGATCATCAGCAGCCTGGAACTCGCCTGGTACTGGGCCGTCGCCTCGTTCTTCAGCTCGCCGACGCGGTCTTCCATGTCGCGGGACACGTCAAGCAGCATCTGCCGGAGGGCGTTCGTCCGCTGCTCGCTCTGTTGCAGCTGCTCGCGAAGCTCGGCCGTGGCTTCGGTCATCTCGAACCCCTCGACGCGCTGGGCCGCAGCCAGGGTCTGCTCGACCCCGCCGACAAAGGCCTCCCATTCGGCCGCGACCTGATCGGCACGGGCGCGCATGTCTCCGGTCGAGGTATCGCGCACACGGTTCAGCCGGTCCGAGAAGCTGGCGCGTTCCGCATCGACCAGCGCACGGATGCGCGCAATGGAGTCAGGGCGGGGATCGGTGCCGAGCTGGGTTTCGGCGCGGCCGACGGCCAGCACGTTCGCCCCGAGCGCGGCGATCAGGCGGGCGTTGGTGGCCTCCCGGTCCATGCGCTCGCTGGAGGCGTTCATCTCGTCCATGCCGGTGATGGCGATATAGCTCAGCCCGCCTGCAATGGCGCCGAGAAACCCGATGACGATGAGGATCTTGGTGATGATCTTCATGTTTGCCAGAAACGGCATGATGTTCTCCTGTCTTGATCGCCCGATGGGCAATGGATTCGGCCTTACGGCGCTGTCTTCCCTTGGAGAGCCGCCTGATTGTTCGCGTCCAAACCTGGATTTGGCTATGGGGATTCGCTGTAACGCTTGTTGAATTGGCGCAAACTGGCGAAGACTTGCTGTTTTTTTCTGTTGTTGATATAGAGTTTTCGAATGTATTTATGAATGTTCGGTTAATTGTCTGAAGATTCCGCAAGGTAAAATGGCAACCATGCCGGCTCTGAACTCGGAATTCGTACGGTTGCGTGATCTCGACAATAATGACGCTAGGGAATTTTCCATATTTCTGGGGAAAATTTGACGAGATAGTGATCCAACCTACGCAATCTATCGTACATCGCGGCTTTTCTTGAAGCGGCTTGCGACCGAACGAAAAAGGGTCGCTCGAGGGCCCCGTCATCTGTTTTCGCTCGCCTCCGGCATGCGCCGGGGACTTTGGAGGCGGCCGCGGCGCGCCTCGGGCGGCGCGGACCTTCTCTCCAGGAACTGCACCAGCTGCATACGCAGGCTCGAGGACTGTTCGGCAAGCTCGTTGGCCGAGCACGGCACCTGGCCCGAGGCGGAGCTGGCCTCCTTCGCGGCCTGGGTGACGCCGTGTAGTCGCCCTGCAGCCGTGCGGATGCCGCAGCGTTCGGAAAACGCGATCTGCTTGGCGAGAAAATGGTCCCCGACTCGCCGTCAGTCGATATTGCCGGGATGCCAGGGCGTATCCGTGATTTCCACCGGCGGGAGGTCGAGCGACAGGGCGCGTGCAGGGTCCGCATCCGCTTCGGGGGGCTGACCGGCGCCTGCGCCGGCTTGCCCGGGCGCGTCGGCCGGCAGCGACGGCGGAACGCCCTCCGGCGTGTCCCCGTCTTGCGCTTCACCGGCCGAGGTGGAGGGAAAGGGAGAGAGCGGTGCGGGCCCGTCGAGCTGCCAGATGCCGCGGCGCGCCTCGCGGGCGGCCTGCGCCGAGGTAAGGAGATCTTCGCCTGCGCCCTCGCCGGGGCGCGCCCACCCCTGCGCCACCATCCAGGCGGCAAGATCGATATCCTGCTTGCGGCACGTGGCCAGAACCACGCCGGCCGGCGTGTCCTGCATGTCCTGGCAGGTGACCGCGTGCCGGCGGACGAGACCGCGCAGGGCAGTGCGCGCCCGCATGCCGCAGGGCCAGGTGCCGCCGAGCCGCGAGGGGCAGGTCTCCGCCGGTCCCGGCGCGTCGATGCCGGCAAGGCGGATGGTCAGCTGCTTGGTGCGGAAGCTGCCGGCATCGATGACCAGCGGCTGGTGGAAGGTGATTTCGCTCGGGATCTCGCGCTCGGGAAGCTTCGGCGGCTCCGCGGCGACGCGCTTCAGCGGGCCGGAGATGCGCGGCGGCGGCAGGATGTCGGACGGCGTGACGTTGCGGATGGTGGACGGGTCCGGAGCATCGGGCAGCTGGACTGTTGCGGGCGCGGGAAGGGCGGCCTCCGGCTTCGCCGGCTGCTGTGCCGGTTGGGCGGCCGGATCGGGCTCTGGTGCGGATGCAGGCAGGCCGCCTGCGTCTGTGTTGTCCCCGGCGATGGCGGCCGTTGCGGACGGGGCCGGCGGCGTGGGGGGCGGGCTGCCGGGGCTGCCGTCTGCCAGCAGGGCCCTCAGCATTCCGTCGCTGCCATAGTCGATGGCGGCCGCGAGCGCGCCGGCGATCAGCACTGCGATGAGGAAGGTGCGTCCCATATCCGTTCCCGTTTGCGGTTTTGTTTGCCGTTCTGGCGCGGCGCGACCCTACTGACTCGCCCAGATGATCCGCGCCATCCAGGCGACCTCGGCGGCGGCCAACCGCTCCGGCGAGTCCTGCGCATCCAGCGGCGACAACTCGATGCGGCCGCGCAGGCGCCGGGCGAAGATGCGCGCCCTGAGCTCGCCCGAGGCGAGGCGCAGCGCCACCCGGTCGCCGCGCTGGATCGGCCGCTTCGGCGAGATGACGATGATGTCGCCCTCCCGGTAGAAGGGCAGCATGTCCCCCCCGGTGACACGGATGGCGCAGTCTTCGCAAGGGATCTCTGCAAGGCCCGCCTGCCCGCTGCCCGTGAGCACGGCCGGCAGGTCGCCGTCGTGGAAGAAGCCGCCGACCGCCGCATGGGCGCCGGTGGCGGAGCTGAGCTGCGGCAACGGCAGGCGGTCGCTGTCGGCTATGCCCGCGGACGCAGCGTCCGGATCGGGGTCGTTGACCAGCGCGACGAAGTCGGCAAGGTCGGAACGGGTGGCGCCGAGGATCTTGGCGATCGATTCCATCGACGGCCAGCGCGGCCGGCCGTCGGCAGCCGTGCGCTTCGATGGATTGAAGGTGGTGGGGTCGAGCCCTGCACGCCGGGCAAGGCCGGAGGGCGTCAGTCCGTTGCGACGGGCAAGCAGGTCGATGGCCGACCAGACGGTTTCGTGCGAAAGCATGGTTTGGCTCCGCTGCCGCCTGCCAGGGAACGGCCCTGGCCGGGCGGCCTGTTGCTGCGGCCGCCGCGGGGGCGGCCGGACGCCGGGGGCGGCCTGCGGCCGCCCGTCCCGCGCTTCCTGTCCGGGTTATCCCCGTTACGGGTATATATTCCTAATGGCGGTCGAGTACCAGTCTGGCCCGGCAACGAGGTGCCCGCTTTGCGGGCCGATTGCCCGTCTCTTGCCCTTGTCTGGCCGGCCCGCAGCCTGTAATCCGGCGCGCAAGCCTTCTTCACGCACAGGGACGGGCCGCCTCATGACGTTGATCTACAAGATTTCTCCGGGCAAGGACTGGCAACAGGCCGAGGCGCGGGGGCGGTTTTCCGGTGCGCCGGTGGACCTTGCCGACGGGTTCATCCATTTTTCCGCTGCCGATCAGGTGCGCGAGACCGCGGCAAAGCACTTCGCCGGGCAGGACGGACTTGTCCTCGTCGCGGTGGAGGCCGAGGCGCTGGGCGAGGGCCTGAAATGGGAGCCTTCGCGCGGCGGGGCGCTGTTCCCGCATCTGTACGGCGAGCTGGAGATGTCGGCGGTGCGCTGGGTGCGCGAACTGCCGCTGGGAGCAGGCGGCGCACACCTCTTCCCGGAGGCGCTGTGATGTTTTCCTCCGCCGTCGACGCGCTCGCCCGCAAGGCCCTCTTCTCGCTGGATGCCGAGACCGCCCACGGGCTGACCGTCAAGGCGCTGGCGAGCGGCCTGACGCCGGCCTGCAAGGTGCCGCAGGACGGACGGCTGGCAGTGACGCTCGCCGATCTCGCCTTCCCCAATCCGCTCGGCATGGCCGCCGGCTTCGACAAGAACGGCGAGGTGCCCGACGCGCTGCTGGCGCTCGGCTTCGGTTTCACCGAGATCGGCACGGTGACGCCGCTGGCGCAGGAAGGCAATCCGCGCCCGCGCGTCTTCCGCCTGCCTGCCGACCGGGGGGTGATCAACCGGCTCGGCTTCAACAACGAGGGCCATGCGGCGCTGCGCGCGCGGCTTGCGGCGCGGCGCCATCGCGGCGGCATCGTCGGGGTGAATGTCGGGGCCAACAAGGACGCGGCCGACCGCATCGCCGACTATGTCGCCGGCATCGAGGCCTTCGCCGATCTTGCCTCCTATTTTGCGGTGAACATCTCCTCGCCGAACACGCCGGGCCTGCGCGATCTGCAGGCGCGCGAGGCGCTGAAGGAACTGCTCGGCCGGGTGATGGAGGCGCGGGAAGCGGCTGCCGGCCGCCACGGCCGCGCGGTGCCGGTGCTGCTGAAGATCGCCCCCGACATGGACGAGGCGGGGCTCGACGACATCGCCGCCGAGGTGCTGGCCGCCGGCATCGAGGGGCTGATCGTCTCCAATACGACGCTGGCGCGCGGCGGCCTGACCGACCGCAAGAGCGCGGCCGAGGCCGGCGGCTTGTCCGGGCGGCCGTTGTTTCGCCGCTCGACCATCGCGCTCGCCCGCATGCGGCTGCGGGTCGGCCCGCGCCTGCCCATCGTCGGCCTCGGCGGCATCGACAGCGGCGAGGCCGCCTGGACCAAGATCACGGCCGGCGCCAGCCTGCTGCAGCTCTATACCGGCCTCGTCTACGAGGGGCCGGGTCTGGTGGGGCGCATCCTGACGCATCTTTCCGCCTGTCTCGACCGGCACGGGCTCGCCCATCTCGGCGAGGCGAGCGGGCGCAATGCGGAGGCCTGGGCGAAGGCCGACCCGGACGGGCAGGGGAGCGTGTGAGGCGCCTCAATAGGCGCTGGCGACGTCCCCCAGCTCCACGTAGACGGACTTCACCTGGCTGTAATGCTCGATGGCGGCATGGCCGTTCTCGCGGCCGATGCCCGACTTCTTGTAGCCGCCGAACGGCATCTCGATCGGCGTCAGGTTGTAGGTGTTGATCCAGCAGGTGCCGGCATGCAGCGCGCCGATCACCCGGTGGGCGCGGGCGATGTCGCGGGTGAAGACGCCGGCGGCAAGGCCGAACTCGGTCGCATTGGCCCGCGCCACCGCTTCCTCCTCGCTGTCGAAGTCGAGCACGCACATCACGGGGCCGAAGATCTCCTCGCGGGCGATGGTCATGTGGTCGGCGACGTCGGCAAACACCGTCGGCTCGACGAAGAGCCCGTCCGGAAAGCCCTGCACGGTGGCGCGGCCGCCGCCGTACACGAGCCGCGCGCCCTCGGCCCGGCCGGCCTCGATATAGCCGAGCACCTTGTCGAGCTGGGCTTGCGAGACCAGCGGGCCGGTGTCGACGCTCTCGTCCATCGGATCGCCGAGCCTTGCCCGCGCCGTGCGCTCGGCCAGCCGCTCGAGGAAGGCCTCCTTCAGCCCCTTCTGCACGAAGACGCGGGTGCCGTTCGAGCAGATCTGGCCGGAGGAGTAGAAATTGGCGTTGATCGCCGCCGACACCGCATTGTCGAGATGGGCGTCGTCGAAGACGATCAGCGGCGACTTGCCGCCGAGCTCCAGCGTCACGTGCTTGAGCGTGCGCGCGGCGATCTCGGCGACCTTCGTGCCGGTGGGCACCGAGCCGGTCAGCGAAACCTTGGCGACGTCCGGGTGCTCGACGAGATGCGCGCCGGTCTCGCCATAACCCTGCACCACGTTGAACACGCCGTCCGGCAGGCCGGCCTCCTTGAGGATCTCGGCCAGCTTCAGCGCGCTGAGCGGGGTCAGCTCGGACGGCTTGAACACGACCGCATTGCCGCAGGCGAGCGCAGGCGCCGCCTTCCAGCAGGCGATCTGGATCGGGTAGTTCCAGGCGCCGATGGCGCCGACGACGCCGAGCGGCTCGCGCCGCGTATAGGCGAAGGAGCCGCCGAGATCGATGTGCTCGCCGGTCAGCGTCGCGGCAAGGCCGCCGTAATATTCCAGACAGTCGGCACCGGAGGCCGCGTCCGCGATCAGCGTTTCCTGCAGCGGCTTGCCGGTGTCCAGGGTCTCCAGCTCGGAGAGCTCTCGGTTGCGGGCGCGCAGCAGGTCCGCCGCCCGCCGCAGCACCCGCCCGCGCTCGGCCGCCGGCGTCGCCGCCCAGACGCGAAAGCCGGAGCGGGCCGCGGCAACGGCCGCATTGACCGTCTCGGACCCGGCCGAGCTGAGCCGGGCGATCACCTCGCCGGTGGCCGGATAACGGTTCTCGATCGGACGCCCGTGCGGGTCTTCCTGGTAGCTGCCGTTGATGAAATGCGAAGCGGGGGGCTGGGCACGCATGAACTCTCTCCTGGCGGACACGAACGAAGGACTGTGGCGGGCAAGTGTGATGACCGTGTGAGGCAAGTCTACGGCGTCAGCGCTGTTCTGTCCGCCAGTTCGGATGGATCCACGGCTCCTTGTTGGAACGCGGCAGCGGCTCGCGGCCCATCACGTGGTCGGCGATCTTCTCGCCGGCCATGATCGAGGGCGCGTTGAGATTGCCGTTGGTGATCTGCGGGAAGATCGAGCTGTCGGCAACGCGCAAGCCTTCCACGCCGATCACCCGGCCCTGCGGGTCGACCACCGCGAGCGGATCGTCGGCAGCGCCCATGCGGCAGGTGCCGCAGGGGTGGTAGGCGCTTTCGGCGTGTTCGCGGATGAAGTCGTCGAGCTCGGCGTCGGACTGGACGGCCTCGCCCGGCTGGATCTCGCGGCCGCGATAGGGGGTGAAGGCCTCCTGGCCGAAGATCTCGCGCGTCAGGCGGATGGCGGCGCGGAAGTCCTCCCAGTCTTGCGGATGGGACATGTAGTTGAACAGGATCGAGGGCGGCGCCGTCGGATCGGGCGAGGTCAGCGCCACGCGCCCGCGCGACTTCGAGCGCATCGGCCCGACATGCGCCTGGAAGCCGTGCCCCTCCGCTGCCGCCTTGCCGTCGTAGCGCACGGCGAAGGGCAGGAAGTGGTACTGGATGTCCGGATACTCGATGCCGGCGCGCGAGCGGATGAAGGCGCAGGCCTCGAAATGGTTGGAGGCACCGAGCCCGGTGCCGGTAAACAGCCACTGCGCCCCGATCAAGGCCTTCGAGATCAGGTTCCAGTGCTTGTAGAGGGTGATCGGCTGGATGCAGGCCTGCTGGATGTAGAGCTCCAGGTGGTCCTGCAGGTTGGCGCCGACGCCCGGCCGGTTGGCGAGGACCGGCAGGCCGAGGGCGCTCAGCGCGGCGCCGTCGCCGATGCCAGACAGCATCAGGATCTTCGGCGAGTTGATCGACGAGGCGGCGAGGATCACCTCGGCCGAGGCGCTCACCCGCTCGATCTGCCCTCCGCGCCGGAACTCGACGCCGGTGGCGCGCAACCCGTCGAACAGCACGCGGGTGACGGTGACGCCCGTGAACAGGTGGATGTTGGGCCGCTTCAGCGCCGGGCGCAGATAGGCGTTGGCAGCGGACCAGCGCCGGCCCCGCCACACGGTCATCTCCATGTCGCCGAAGCCTTCCTGCTTCAGACCGTTATAGTCGGGCGTCGTCTCGTAGCCGGCCTGACGCCCGGCCTCGACGAAGGCGGCGTAGAGCGGATTCCATTTGGTACCGCGGGTGACATGCAGGGGACCGGATGTGCCGCGCACGCCGGCCTCGCCGCCATGGCTCGTCTCCATCCGCTCGAAATAGGGAGCGACGTCGGCATAGGACCAGCCGCGCGCGCCCATCTCCTCCCAGGTGTCGAAGTCGCGCGCATGGCCGCGCACATAGACCATGCCGTTGATCGAGGAGGAGCCGCCGATGACGCGTCCGCGTGGCGTCGCCAGCCGGCGCCCGCCCAAATGCGGCTCCGGCTCGCTCCGGTAGCCCCAGTCGTAGCGGGACATGTTCATCGGATAGCTGAGCGCGGCCGGCATCTGGATGAAGGGGCCGATATCCGTTCCGCCGGCCTCCAGCACCAGCACCTTGTTGGCCGGGTCTTCCGACAGGCGATAGGCGAGGGCGGCGCCGGCCGAGCCGGAGCCGACGACGATATGGGTCGCGTCCTGCATGGGTCTATCCGTTCCCCTTGTGTCCGGTGTCCGTGGCGGCCGGGCAGGGCGCGCCGAGCTGGCGCTCGACATAGTCCTCGACCCGGCGGATGGCGGTGCGCGGTTGCGGCGGGCCGTCGGCGAAGATGCGCTGCAGCCACAGCCCGTCGATCATCGCCGCCGTGCCCTCGGCCGCATGGCGCGCCCGCTCACCGGGAATGAGCGCGGCGAAGGCATGGGCGAGGTTGGAGACGAGCCGACGGTGGTAGATGCGCAGCAGGCGGCGCGTTTCCGCGTCGGTGCGCGCCTGCAGGTAGAAGGCGAGCCAGGCCGAGATCAGCGCCGGCTGGAACTGGGTCGGCGCGAAGCTGGCCGAAATCATCGCCGAGATGCGCGCGCGGGGCCCCCCCGCCCCGGCCATCCGCTCGCGGGTCTCGCGCGACAGGTCGGTCAGCAGGAAGCGCATGGTGGCGTTGAGCAGCCCGGCCTTGGAGCCGAAATAGTGATGCGCCAGCCCGCCCGAGACGCCCGCGCGCCGGGCGATCTCCGCCATCGTCGCATCGCCGAAGCCGCGCTCGTGGATCGTCGCGACGGTCGCGTCGATCAAGGCCTTGCGGCGATGGGTTTCCATTCCGATTCGCGGCATTTCCGCTCCGTTTCCAGCCCGCCCCGTTCGTCCTGAAGGTCGCGATCCGCTCCGCCCGAAGCCGGGCGGCATGTGCGGTCCTGTCCCTGGGATGCGCCGCCGTCCGAGGGGGTAGGCCGCAGGCGGCGGCCGCTGCATTGGTCCCCGGCGGCAGCCCGTCCAGCAGCCCGTCCATAAGGGCGTGCTGGGCGGTGGATGCGCTTTCCGGTCGGTGTCGGCCGGCGCGCCTTGCTCTTCAAGGAATAATTTTGATTGGCCGTTCAATCAATGAAAAAACGAAAAACGTGCGGGGAATTGCCTATTGCGTTCAAAAATGTTTTGATGCGCATCGAAACGGGCAGGGAGGTCCGGTTCGTTCGTGCCGGGCCCAGGCTGCCCGGCCGCAGCATCCGGCGAGCGCGTGCCGCGCCCCGATTGCTGCACCCCTGGCGATCCGTCGCCTCTGGCCACCGGCCCTTGCTGCCGGTGTGCGGGACCTCCCGCCCCGCCCTTCGAACCCCTGCGCGCCGCGCTTGCCGCGGATCGCGCGTCGGGACCTCGTGCCGCCGCGACCCTTGCGGCCGGCCCACCATCGGCGCATGCGGCCGTGCCGCAGCGCTGCAACCCCGCATGCGGGCCGGCTTCCGGCCGTCCCGCCCGTCAGGAGGACACAAGCTGATGAACACCCTTGCCCTGCGCTTCGGCGCCGCAGCCCTTGCCCTGGGCCTTGCCGCCCCCGCCGCGATGGCGGCCGAAGCCGAAGCTTGCAAGACCGTCCGCTTCTCCGATGTCGGCTGGACCGACATCACCGCCACCACCGCCACCGCCTCGGTGGTGCTGGGCGCGCTGGGCTACGAGCCCGACGTCAAGATCCTCTCGGTGCCGGTGACCTATGCCTCGCTGAAGAACAAGGACATCGACGTTTTCCTCGGCAACTGGATGCCGACCATGGAGGGCGACATCAAGGCCTATCGCGAGGACGGCTCGGTGGAGACCGTGCGCGCCAACCTGGAAGGCGCCAAGTACACGCTCGCCGTGCCGCAATACACCTACGACAAGGGCCTGAAGACCTTCGCCGACATCGCCAAGTTCAAGGACGATCTCGACGGCAAGATCTACGGCATCGAGGCCGGCAACGACGGCAACCGCCTGATCATCGACATGATCGAGAAGGACATGTTCGGACTGAAGGGCTTCGACATCGTCGAGAGCTCGGAGGCCGGCATGCTGTCGCAGGTCTCGCGCGCCGTGCCGCGCAAGCAGGACGTGGTCTTCCTCGGCTGGGAGCCGCATCCGATGAACGCCAATATCGACATGGCCTATCTTGAGGGCGGCGACGAGGTGTTCGGCCCCAACCTCGGCGGTGCGACGATCTACACCAACGTGCGCGCCGGCTATCTGGAAGAGTGCCCGAATGTCGGCAAGTTCCTCCAGAACCTGGAGTTCTCGCTCCAGATGGAGAATGAGATCATGGGCGCGATCCTCAATGACGGCACCGAGCCGAACGCGGCCGCGACCGCCTGGCTGAAGGCCAATCCGGGCGTTGCCGATGCCTGGCTCGAGGGTGTGACCACCTTCGACGGCGGCGAGGCCAAGGCGGCCCTGAACGGCGCCCTCGGCCTCTGACCCAAGCCGGACGCCCGCGCGCAAGCCTTGAGGGCCTCGCGCGCGGGCGGACCGCATTCGCCTTGCGGGCAGGACGGAACACGCCCGCACCAACGACAAGAACAGGACGGCGAGGCTGCGCGTGGACTGGCTCACCCAACACAAGATCCCCATCGGCCCCTGGGCGAAGGCCCTGGTCGACTGGCTCACCGCCAATGCCTACTGGGTGTTCGACGGCATCTCGGCGGTGCTCGAAACCCTGATCGACGGCATTCTCTGGCTGCTTCAGGCTCCCGGCCCGCTTGCGATCGTGGTCATCGCGACGGTGCTGGCCTATGTCGTGCAGCGGCGCGTCTCCTTCGCCCTGTTCGTCGCCGCCAGCCTGCTGCTGATCATCAACCAGGGCTACTGGACGCAAACGACGGAGACCCTGTCGCTGGTGATTGCCGCCTCCGCCGTGTGCATGACGATCGGCGTGCCGCTCGGCGTTGCCGCCGCGCACCGGCCGAAGCTCTATGCCGCGATGCGCCCGGTCCTCGACCTGATGCAGACGATCCCGACCTTCGTCTATCTGATCCCGGCGCTGATCCTGTTCGGCCTCGGCATGGTGCCGGGCCTGATCGCCACGGTGATCTTCTCGATTCCCGCGCCCATCCGCCTGACCCAGCTCGGCGTCTCCTCCACCCCGCGGCAGCTGATCGAGGCAGGCGAGGCCTTCGGCGCCACCGGCTGGCAGCTCTTGTGGAAGGTGGAACTGCCTTACGCGCTGCCGCAGATCATGGCCGGCCTGACCCAGACCATCATGCTGTCGCTGTCGATGGTGGTGATCGCCGCCCTTGTCGGCGCCGACGGGCTCGGCGTGCCGACCTTGCGCGCGCTCAACACCGTCAACATCGCGCAGGGTTTCGAGGTCGGCATCGCCATCGTGCTGGTGGCGATCGTGCTCGACCGCTTCTTCCGCAACCGCAACGAAGGGGAGGGCAGCCGATGACCGCCGCCGTTTCGTTCCGCAATGTCGACATCGTCTTCGGCAAGCGTCCGCACTCCGCGCTGCCGCTGATCGATGCCGGCCGCAGCCGCGCCGAGATCCAAGAGGAGACGGGCCAGATCCTCGGTGTCGCCGGTGCCAGCTTCGACATCGAGGAGGGCGAGCTGATCGTGCTGATGGGCCTGTCGGGCTCCGGCAAGTCGACGCTGCTGCGCGCCGTCAACGGGCTGAACCGCATCACCCGCGGCGAGGTGCTGGTGCACAATGGCGCGGCTTCCGTGAACCCGTCCGCCTGCGCGCCGCAGGAGCTGCGCGCGCTGCGCCGCGGCCGCATCGCCATGGTGTTCCAGCAGTTCGCGCTGCTGCCCTGGCGCACGGTGCGCGAGAATGTCGGCTTCGGCCTGGAGCTCGCCGGGATGGCCGGGCGCGAGCGCCGGCAGAAGGTCGACGCGCAGCTGGAGCTGGTCGGCCTTGCCCAGTGGGGCGACAAGTATGTGCACGAGCTGTCCGGCGGCATGCAGCAGCGCGTCGGGCTGGCCCGCGCCTTTGCCACCGATGCGCCGATCCTGCTGATGGACGAGCCGTTCTCGGCGCTGGACCCGCTGATCCGCGGCCACCTGCAGGACGAGTTGCTGGCGCTGCAGGACAAGCTCAACAAGACCATCGTTTTCGTCAGCCACGATCTCGACGAGGCGGCCAAGATCGGCAACCGCATCGCCATCATGGAAGGCGGGCGGGTGATCCAGCTCGGCACGCCGCAGCAGATCGTGCGCAAGCCGGCGAACGACTATGTGGCCGACTTCGTGGCGCATATGAACCCGCTCGGGGTGCTGCGCGCCCGCGACATCATGCGGGCGCTGGACGAGGGCGAGGCGGGCGGGCTGGGTGGCGCGGCGCGCTGCGCGCCGAAGACGCCGGTGCGCGAGGTGATCGCCCTGACACGGTCTGGCGAAGGGCCGGTGCTGGTCTGCGACGGCGACACGCCGCTGGGGCTGGTCGGCGAGGGCGAGATCCTCGACTGCCTGCGGTGAGATCGGTTGCTAGGGTCAGGACCCATTAATATGACAACAATGGCGTTCGATAGACCAAGAGCTGCGAGGAGAAGCCCGCAGTAACGGGCCGCCCCCCGGTCAACGGCTTCGACGCGGCAGGTCGACGGTCTATCGGACGTCCTGCGGACCGTCCGGACTTGCACGGGCTACTTTGTCGCAAGTCCTTGAAAGACTTGAGGTCTTCCTGCGGTCTTGCTTCGCGTATCCGCAGACGTCAGGACGACCATTGCGGCCATATTAATGGGTCCTGACCCTAGGCGGGGTGCGCGGGAAAGGTCTCCCGCGCGCGCCGGCCGGTGATCGCCAGCAGCGAGAAGCCGCGCGCGGCGAGGAATATGGTGAAAGCAAGCCACAGGCCGTGATTGCCGAGCAGGGGGAAGGCAACGGCGTAGGCGGCGAAATAGAGCGCCAGCGACAGCAGCATCATGTTGCGCATGTCGCGCGACCAGGTGGCGCCGATGAACACCCCGTCCATCTGGAAAGCGAGGACGCCGAACAGCGGCGTGGCCGCCGCCCAGCCTAAGTAGGCGACCGCCGTCTGGCGTACGTCCTCCGCCGTCGTCATCGCATGGATGAGCAGGGGACCTGCGGCGAGCAAGACCAGCGAGATCAGCCCGGCGAGCACATAGCCCCACATGAGGCTGAGCTTCAGCGAACGGTCGAAGGCCGGGCGGTAACGCGCCCCGACCGCGCGGCCCGCGAGCTGCTCGGCCGCCGTCGCCAGGCCGTCGAGGAAGAAGCTCGCCACCATGAAGAACTTCTCCAGGATGGCATTGGCCGCCAGCACCGTGTCGCCCTGCACGGCCGAGCGCGACATGAAGAAGGCGAAGGCGGTGATCAGCGCGAAGGAGCGGATCAGGATGTCGCCGTTGAGCGCCATCATCCGCTTGAAGCGCACCTTGTCGAAGACCTGCGCGCGGGTCGGCAGCGGGCGGCCCGAAAGCGCGCGGGCGGCAAGCACCGTACCGGCCAGCGCGGTCAGCGCCTCGGCGGCGACGGTGGCGGCGGCAACGCCGGCGACGCCCCACTCGAAATACAGCACGAACAGCACGGACAGGGCGATGTTGATGCCGTTCAGCCAGGTCTGCAGGCCGAGCGCGGTCATCGCCCGGCCGCGGCCGATGAACCAGCCGAGAAAGGCGTAGTTGGCCAGCGCCAGCGGCGCGGAGAGGGCGCGGATCGCGAAATAGCTGGCGGTGGCGGCCTGCACCTCGGCGCTGCCGCCCATCAGCCACAGACCGGCGGTGAGCGCCGGCTGCTGCAGCACGATCACCGTCGCGCCGAGCGCCAGCGCCAGCAGCACGGCGCGGAACAGGACCGCGCGCTCCTCCTCGCCGTCGCCCGCGCCGCTCGCCTGCGCGGTGAGGCCCGTGGTGCCGGCGCGCAGGAAGTTGAAGCTGGTGAAGACGATGTCGAACAGAACGCCGCCGAGCGCGATGCCGCCGAGCAGCGCTGCATCGCCGAGCTGGCCGATCACCGCGGTGTCGACCAGACCGAGCAGCGGCGTCGACAGATAGGCGAGCGTCATCGGCACGGCGATGGCGAGCACGCTGCGGCTGGTCACGTCGAACGGGCGCACGGCGCCGTAGGGCTGGCTCGTCATCTGACTTGGCTCGAAATGCGGGCGCGAAAACGGCGGCGCGGACGCGGGGCGGGAGAGTCGTTCTGGCGGACGCTAGCGAACAAAGATGGAACGGTCAAACGGGATGTGACGCAGGCACGGGCGGCGCGCTGCCTCAGCTTTCCCCCGCATGCTCCAGGATGTTGAGCAGTCGCCCGTTCGGGTCGCGCAGGAACAGGCGGCGCACGCCCCAGGGCTCAATGGCCGGCCCGTATTCGGGGCGAATGCCGGCGCGCTCGATGCGGACGATCACCGTATCGAGGTCGTCCACCTCGATGGAGAGGTCCGGCACCGGCGTGCCCGAGCTGCCTTCAGTGGCGATGCCGATCTGCGGCCGCGCCGGACTGGCGCTGGCGGCGGCAAGGGTGACGAACCAGCCGTGGTCCATCGCCGGCTCGAGATCGAGAATGTCGCGGTAGAAGGCGGTGGACGGCCCGGTGTCGGTGACGGCGATATTCGCGACGATGCGCCTGACGGTCATGCGGTGCTCCCGTGATTGCTGCGGGAGAGGGTAGGCGATGGCGCGGCCCGTGCCTTGAAGAAATGTCGGCGGGGCGGGGCAGCGCAGGGAGCCGTCCCGCCCGCTTGCCTCAGATGGAGGCGGCGATGCGGGCGATCTCGGCCAGGGTGGCGTCGCGCGTCTTGGCCTCGGCCTGCAGCATCTCGCAATAGGCGGTGACGATCAGCGCGCCGCGGCTGCTCGGCCAGGCGACGCCGATGTCGTTGGCGTGGCCCTTGCCGCTGGTGCCGGTCTTGTCGCCGACCAACCAGTCGGCGGGAAAGCCGGCGCGCAGCCGCGCGTCGCCGGTCCGGTTGGTGACCAGCCAGGCGGTCAGCCGGTCGCGCGAGCGGCGCGACAGGGCATCGCCGAACAACAGCTTGCGCAAAGTCTCCGCCATTGCCGCTGGCGTCGTCGTATCGCGCTCGTCGCCGGGCCCGTCATGCGCGTTGAGCTCCGGCTCCATGCGGTCGTGACGGGTGACCTCGTCGCCGAGCGAGCGGGCGAAGTCCGTCAGCGCGGCCGGACCGCCGAAGCTCTTGAGCAGCAGGTTGGCGGCGGTGTTGTCGCTCATCGTCACCGTCGCCTCGCACAGCTCCGCGACCGTCAGGCCGGGGCCGCCGGCATGCTTTTCCGTGCCCGGCGACCAGGAGACGAGATCGCGCTTGGTGAAGGGGATACGCCGGTCGAGCTGTTCTTCCTCCCGGTCGACGCGGGCAAGCACGAAGGCGGCGAGCGTCAGCTTGAAGGTGCTGGCCATCAGGAAGCGCTCGTCTGCCCGGTTGCCGAAGGTCTGCCCGCTGGCCACATCGTGGATGGCGATGCCGAGACGCCCGCCCTGCTTGCGTTCCAGCGCGGCGAGGCGCCCCTCGATATCGGCGGCATCGGCCATGCCGGCACGGGCGGGCATGGTCACGAGAGCGGTGCCGGTGGCCAGCGCCGGGGCGAGCAGAAGCGAGCCGGCAAGTGCCTGCCGGCGAGACAGTTTGAACATGGATTTCATCTCCGTCGTGAAAGCGTACGGCCTGCGCCGGTTGGTGCGGCGGCAGGGCGCTGGATGGCCTCCCAGCCTGCGGGAGCGATCATGCGCAAACATAAGACCCTCGCCAAACGAGCAATTATGGGATTAGACATGAGAAAATCTTGGCCTTGGAGAAGAGCCCCATGGATGTCTCGCACCTGCCGCTCAATGCGCTGCGCGCCTTCGAGGCCTCGGCCCGGCTCGGCAGCTTCACCCGCGCCGGGCTGGAGCTGCGGGTGACGCAGACCGCGATCAGCCATCAGGTGAAGGCGCTGGAGGAGACGCTCGGCCTGACCCTGTTCAAGCGCCTGCCGCGGGGCCTGGCGCTCACCGACGAGGCGCAGGCGCTGCTGCCCGTGCTGACCGATGCCTTCCGCCGGATGAGCGCGACGCTGAGCCAGTTCGAACAGGGCAATTTCCGCGAGATCCTGACCATCGGCGTCGTCGGCACCTTCGCCATCGGCTGGCTGCTGCCGCGCCTCTCGCGCTTTCGCGAGGCCCATCCCCATGTCGACCTGCGGCTGAAGACCAACAACAACCGGGCCGACATGCTGCTCGACGGGCTCGACCTGTTCATCCGCTTCGGCGACGGCGCTTGGCACGCGACGGACGCGGTGCGGCTGATGGAGGCGCCGTTCTCGCCCGTGTGCGCGCCGCAGATCGCAGCGCGGCTCACGCATCCGCGCGATCTTGGCGGCGAGGACCTGCTGCGCTCCTACCGGCAGGACGAATGGGCGGCCTGGTTCCGCATGGCGGGCCTCGAGCCGTTGCCGGCGCGCGGCTTCATGTTCGATTCCTCAAGGGCCCTGGTCGAGGCGGCAGCGCTGGGGGCCGGCGTCGCCCTGGTGCCGGTGGCGATGTTCGCGCGCGAGATCGAGGAGGGGCGCGTCGTCCGGCCCTTCGCGGTGGAGGCTCCGCTCGGCGCCTACTGGCTGACCTCGTTGAAGTCGCGCCGGCAGACGCCGGCCATGCGCGCCTTTCACCAGTGGATCGCGGACGAGGTCGGCTGAAGGGGAGGGCAAGGCCGTAGCGGCCCGGGCTCAGGTGGGCTGCGGTGCTGGCTGGACCTCGACCGTGATGTGGGAAAGGGCCGCAATCCGGGCGAGCCTTGCCTTGTAATGCGCCGGGTCCCTCGGCGCGCGCGAGACGAGGGAGACGATGGCCGCGTGGTGGCCGGGGCCGACTTGCCAGACATGCAGGTCGCAGATGCGGTCGCCGCCGGTCTCGACGGCCTTGCGGATCTCCTCCGGCAGGCGCTTGTCGTCGGGCGTGCGGTCCAGCAGCACCGCGCCGGTCTCGCGGATCAGGCCCCACGACCAGCGCGCGATGATCAGCGCGCCGACGACCCCCATCAGCGGGTCGGCCCAGAGCCAACCCTGGCTGCGTCCAAGCAGCAATGCGGCAATCGCGAGGAGGGACGTGAGCGCGTCGGCCAGCACATGTAGATAAGCGGCGCGCAGGTTGTTGTCGCGCGCGGGGCCGTGGCCGGGATGCTCATGCGTGTCGTCGTGGGCGTGATCATGGTGATGATGACCGTGATGGTGGCCGCGATGATGGTGGCCATGATCGTCCCTGAGCAGCCAGGCGCAGGCCAGGTTCACCACCAGCCCGATGACGGCGACGGCAATCGCCTGCTCGAAGCTGATCGCCACCGGGCTGGCGAGGCGCAGCAGGCTTTCCCATCCGATCAGCAGCGCGACGAGCGCCAGCACGATGGCACTGGCGAAGCCGCCGAGATCGCCGAGCTTTCCGGTGCCGAAGCTGAAGCGCGGATCGTTGCGGTAACGGCGCGCAAAGAGATAGGCCAGGGCGGTGATGAGCAGGGCGGCCGCATGGGTGGACATGTGCCAGCCGTCGGCCAGCAGCGCCATAGAGCCGAAGAGCGTGCCGGCGGCGATCTCGACGACCATCATCGTCGCCGTCAGGGCAATGACCAGCCAGACCCGCCGCTCGTTGCGCCGATGCTGCGAGCCGAGAAAGTCGTGTCCGTGCGTGTAGGTGGAGATTGTCTCGGGTGCCATTGCACTCTCCCGTCGCCGGCTGCCCGGCCTATTTCATGCCAGCAGCCTATTTCATGTAGGTGCGGATGACCTCGAGCAGCTCCTCGCTGCCCTGCCGGCGCTCGGCCTCGGTCTGCGCATGAAGGACATGCTCGTGAAGGTGGCCTTCCATCACTTCCGCGGTGAGGCCGCTCAGGGCGCCTCTCGCGGAGGCGAGCTGACGCAGGATTTCGGCGCAGGGCTTTTGGGCCTCCAGCGCGCGCTCGATGCCTTCGAGCTGCCCCTTGAGACGGCGAACCCGGGCAATCAGCTTCTGCCCGTCGCGAACGGTATGGGACATCGTGCCTGTCCGTGCTTTCCCTGTATAGTATAGGGGACTATATTATGTGTGCGGCGAAATGGGAAGTCCGGCTGCGCCTCTCGGCGGCTGAAACTTTCAGCCGAGCATCGGACAAGGTGGGAGAGACCGGCTTTCGGGCGCCGTGCCGCCGGACGCCACGGTGGTTTGAGTGCCGGATTCTCCTGCTTGAATCGATCATCTCTTGAAGTACGTGATTGCTCACGTATATAGACTGCAACGATCACGCAAAAGGAAGGCGTTACGCCATGAATGCGCTTGTCTTCACCCTTCTCGACATTGCCGGCCTCATCGAGAAGCGGCTCGACCGCCCGCTGGCCGGCGCCCGCGGCGTCAGCTTCCGCGAGTACCGCCTGCTGAAAAGCCTGTCGGAGTTTCCCGGCAGCCGCGCCATGCGGGTGGAACTGGCCCAGTCCGTCGGCCTGACGCCCTCTGCCGTGACCCGCGCGCTGAAGCCGCTGGAAAAGCTCGGCTATGTGGTGACCGAAAAAGGCGAGCGCGATGCCCGCCAGAGCCTGGCGCGGCTGACGCAGGCCGGCGAGATCCTGCTTGCAGATGCCGATGCCGTCGTCGCCGACGTGGTGGCCGGACTGCCGGCCATGTCGATCAGCGAGGGCCAACTCGCCGAGCTGCATCGCGGTCTGGCCGGTCCGCCGGCAAGCCGGACGGTGCCCTTGAGGGCCGCCATCGTCTGACCCGCCAAGAGGTGCGGGGGGCGTTCCGTTGCGGGACGCCCCCCGCACTGGTCTCCCGCGCCAAGCGGAGCGTATAAGGTCTGTTCCTGCTTGGCCTTGCAACCGGGTCCCGAGTTCCGCATGTCGCTTGCCATCGTCCACCACCCGGCCTTTTGCGCCGACATTCCTGCCGCTCACCGCTTTCCGATGAACAAGTTCCGCCGCGTGGCGGAGGTGCTCATCGAGGACGGGCTGGTCGCGGAGGGCGGCTTCCACCGGCCGGTGCCCGCACCGGCGGAGTGGATCGCGCTCGCCCATGACCGGGCCTATGTCGACCAGGTCTTCGCCGCAGATGTGCCGGCGCCCATCGCCCGCGAGATCGGCCTGCCGATGAGCGAGAGCGTCGGCTTCCGTGCCCGCTGCGCCACGGCCGGCACGGTTCTGGCCGCCTTGCTGGCGCTCGACCGGGGGATTGCCTGCAACACCGCCGGCGGCAGCCATCACGCCAGGGGCTCGCAAGGGGCGGGATTCTGCGTCTTCAACGATGTGGCGGTCGCGATCCGCCTGCTGATGGCGGACCGGGCGATCCGCCGTGCCATGGTCGTCGATCTCGACGTGCACCAGGGCGACGGCACCGCGCAGATCTTCGCCGGCGACGAGGCGGTGTTCACCCTGTCGGTGCATGCTGGCCGGAACTATCCCGTCCGCAAGGTGCCCTCGAGCCTCGATGTGCCGCTGGACGACGGGGTGGGGGATGCGGCCTATCTGGCAGCGCTGGCCGATGTGCTGCCGGCGGCGCTCGCGAGCTTTCGCCCCGACATCGTCTTCTACAATGCAGGCGTCGACCCGCACGAGGAGGACAGGCTGGGCCGCCTGTCGCTGAGCGACGAGGGGATCGCCGCCCGCGACCGCTATGTCGTTCAGCAGGTGCGCAAGGCGGGTATCCCGCTCGCCGGGGTCATCGGCGGCGGCTATCTGGAGGATATCGACAGGCTGGCGCGCCGCCACACGATCCTGCACCGGGCGGCGGCGGAATTCGCTTGATCGTATGAGGCCTGCGGCTCAGCTGCGGCGGCCGAAGCTCATCAGCCGCAGCACCACCCAGACCGGAATCACCACCACGGCGCCGAGCACGAAATAACCGCCGAGCTGGCCGAGCGCCTCGAAGCCGAGGTCCCACAGACGGCGGATGAAGGAAACGATCCCGTCGAACACATCGAGCGGGTGCAGGTCGAGCGCCGACAGCAGCACGCCGACGACGAAGGACAGGAACAGCAGCTTGAGGATCACCCGGCCGGGCGAGTCTCCGAGGAAGCGGCTGATCGGGCTGTTGGACATGCGCTTGTTCCTGCAAGGGCTGACGAGCGGACGCAAGGCCTGCGCCCCGTCCCGTGTCCCTGAGATGTAGGCGGGCCGGTGCACCGGATCAAACGCAAAATGGTCTTGTTCGTTTCGCGGGCGCCCATGTCATCGCGCCTATGTCATATTGCCAATATGATGCCACATTGGAGCGTGACATCTCTTGTCGTGGGATGCAGGCGAATCACACGGCGTTTGGCCGGATCGCCAGGGCTCGGGAGGCGGCGGGCCGGCAGACATCCCCAGCGCCGGCACTCTTTTTCGGAGCGCCGGACATGGCTCCGGAACCGGTCGCACGGAGCCGGGAAGCGAACCGACCTAAGCCGAAGGCCCGTGTCGCTGCGGCGGGGGGGCCGTCAAGCCAGGAATGCCTGTCGTCATGTCTCTTCAGACCCTTGCCGCCTTGCGAAAGATCGCCGTCCTTGCGCTCGCTGCCGCGCCGCTGGTCGGCCTTGCCTCCCATCCCTCGGCGGCGGAGGCGCAGGACCTTTCCGTCACCGGTACCTGGCGGATCGAGGCGCTGGCCGCCCCCGGCGGTGCGCTGGTCGATGTCGACCAGGGCCTCTCCAGCCGTACGGAAGTGACCATCGACCGGCACGGCATGTGGCTCGCTTCGGCCGGCTGCAACCGCCTGCGCGGCACGCTGCAGCAGATGGGGCACGCGCTCGCGGTCTCGACCCGGGTGATGGCGACGGAAATGGCCTGCGAGGGGCCGTCCGGAGACATCGAGCGCCGGTTCCTGCACTTCTTCCCGGCGGTGAAGCAGATCGACGGCATGCCCGGCCGCGTGCTGCTGCGCGACCAGTCCGGCGCTGCCGTGGTGCTGCTGGTCAACAAGTAGGATTGGCTTTTTGCGGCTTTGCCCGGGCTTTTTACATTCCGGGAGTATGAAGCTGCTGCCGTGCGTTCCCCGCTGGCGCTCTGGGAACGAATAGGCCCCGACGCGCGCTGCGCTTGGCTGGGGTGACGGCAGAGAGGAGGCGAGGGCGGCCGAGGCCGCCCTTCGCATTTGTGATGATCCTGAATAAAGCGGCGGCCTATGCCGCCTCGCGCGCGCCGGCGTCCGGCCCCTTCTCGGGAGCGAAGCGCTCGTAGAAGCGGGCGTCGGACTTGGCCATCTCCTTGAGCAGGCGGTTCGGCTTGAAGCGCGGGCCCCACTTCCTGGTGAACTTGCGGCACAACTCGGTGAAGGCGGCCGTGCCCATGCCGTCGATATAGGACAGCGTGCCGCCGGTGAACGGGGCGAAGCCGAAGCCGAGGATCGAGCCGACATCCGCCTCGCGCACATCCGTGAGGCAGTTTTCCTCGAAGATCCGCGCCGTTTCCAGCGCCTGCATGACGAGGAAACGCTGCTTCAGCTCCTCGACATGGAAGGCCTCCGCCGGCTTCGGCTTGCCGACCACCTCGGGAATGCCCGGCCACAGTTTCTTGTCGCGGCCCTGGTAGTCGTAGAAGCCCTTGCCGTTCTTGCGCCCGAACCGCTCGCGCTTGACCACCATCTCTTCCAGGATGTTGTCGAGCGGGCCCTCCACATACTTGACGCCGAGGTCCTTGCGCGTCGCCGAGACGATCTTCCAGGCAAGGTCCAGCGCCACCTCGTCGCCGAGCGACAGCGGGCCGACCGGCATGCCGGCCATGCGGCCGCAATTCTCGATCATCGCCGCCGGCACCCCGTCGGCCAGCATCATCAGCCCTTCGCGGACATAGGTCATGACCACGCGCGAGGTGTAGAAGCCGCGCGAGTCGTTGACCACGATCGGCGTCTTCTTGATCGCCTTGATGTAGTCGAGCGCCATGGCCAGCGCCTTGTCGCCGGTCTTCTTGCCGAGGATCACCTCGACCAGCATCATCTTGTCGACCGGCGAGAAGAAGTGGATGCCGATGAAGTTCTTCGGCCGCTTCGAGGCCTCGGCGAGCGAGGTGATCGGCAGTGTCGAGGTGTTGGAGGCGTAGATCGCCTTCGATTTCAGCACCGCCTCGGCCTTCTCGGTGACGGTGCGCTTGACCTCGCGGTCCTCGAACACCGCCTCGATGACGAGGTCGCAGTCCGCCAGCGCCTCGTAGTCGGGCGTCGCGGTGATGCGCGACAGCAGCGCCACCTTGTCGGCCTCGCCGGCCCGGCCGCGCTTCATCGCCTTGGAGATCAACTCGTCGGAATGGGCCTTGCCCTTGTCGGCGGCGGCCTGGTCGCGGTCGATCAGCACCACGTCGATGCCGGCTTTGGCCGTGACATAGGCAATGCCTGCGCCCATGAAGCCGGCGCCGAGAATGCCCACCTTGCGGATGCGGTTCGGCTTGACCGAGGCCGGCCGCCGCGCGCCCTTGTTCAGCTCCTGCATGGAGACGAACAGCGAGCGGATCATGTTCGCCGCTTCCGGCGTCTGAAGCACATGGGCGAAGTAGCGGCTTTCCACCGTCAGCGCCTGATCCATCGGCAGCAGCAGGCCCTCGTAGACCGCCTGCAGCAAGGCCCGGGCCCCGGGATAGTTGTCATGGGTCTCGCGCCGGTAGATGGCGTTGGCCGCCGGCCAGAACTGGAAGCCGGCCGGCGAATAGATGCCTCCGCCCGGCAGGCGGAAGCCCTTCTGGTCCCATGGCTTGACCGGATCGACGCCCGCTTTCAGCATCTTCACGGCCGCCGCCGCCAGCTTCTTGGCCGGGGCGGTCTCGTCGATCAGCTTCATCGCCTTCGCCTGGGCGGTGTTCAGCGTCTTGCCCTGCAGCAGGAACTGCAGGCCCTGCTGGCTGTCGGCCATGCGCATGACGCGCTGGGTGCCGCCGGCGCCGGGGAAGAGGCCGACCTTGACCTCCGGCAGGGCCATCTTGAAGGCATCGTCCTCTGCCGCCACCCGTGCATGGCAGGCGAGCGCCAGCTCCGTCGCCCCGCCCATGCAGGTGCCGTTGAGCGCCGCGACGAAAGGCTTGCCGCAGGTCTCCAGCTTGCGGAAGATCTGCGATAGGCGCCGGGAGCCGTCGAACAGCATCCGCGCCGCCCCTTCCGGATCCTTCGCCCGCTTGCCATGGAAGTCGCGCAGCAGCCCTTCCAGCATGGTGAGGTCGGCGCCGCCGGAAAAGGCGGCCTTGCCCGAGGTGATGACGGCGCCCTTGGCGGTGGCGTCGGCGACGACCGCGTCGATGATCGCGTCGAGCTCGTCCATCACCGACATGTCGATGACGTTCATGCTCTTGCCCGGCATGTCCCAGACGATATGGGCGATGCCGGCGTCGGTGGTCAGGGTGAAGTTGGTGTAGGTCATGGTCGGTCCTCCGCCTGCTCGCCTTAGATCCGCTCGATGATCGTCGCGGTGCCCATGCCGGCTCCGATGCACAGCGTCACCAAGGCGGTGTTGAGGTCGCGCCGCTCCAACTCGTCGAGCACGGTGCCGAGGATCATCGCGCCGGTCGCGCCGAGCGGATGGCCCATGGCGATGGCCCCGCCATTGACGTTGACGATGGCCGGGTCGAGGTCGAAGGCCTGCCGGTAGCGCAGAACCACGGAGGCGAAGGCCTCGTTGATCTCGAACAGGTCGATGTCCTTCAGCGACATCTTCGCGCTGGCCAGCAGCTTCTCGGTCACGTCCACCGGTCCGGTCAGCATCAGGGCCGGCTCCGAGCCGATATTGGCGAAGGCGCGGATGCGCGCACGCGGCGTCAGCCCGGCCTTGCGCCCGGCCTTGCGGTTGCCGATGAGAACAGCGGCGGCCCCATCTACAATACCCGACGAATTGCCCGCATGGTGGACATGGGTGATCGAGGCGAGTTCCGGATGGGCCTGGATCGCCACCGCGTCGAAGCCGCCCATCTGGCCCATCATCTCGAAGGACGGGTTCAGTGCGGCCAGCGACTGCATGTCGGTCTCGGGCCGCATGTGCTCGTCGCGGTCGAGGATCGTCAAGCCGTTGAGGTCGCGCACCGGCACGACGGAGCGGGAGAAGTAGCCCTTGTCCCATGCCTTGGCTGCGCGCTTCTGGCTTTCCACCGCATAGCCGTCGACATCGTCGCGGGAGAAGCCGTACTTGCTGGCGATGAGATCCGCCGACACGCCCTGCGGCATGAAGTAGGAGGGCAGGGCGACCTGAGGGTCGACCGGCCAGGCGCCGCCCGAGGCGCCGATGCCGATGCGGCTCATGGATTCCGCGCCGCCCGCGATGACGAGGTCGTGCTGGCCGGCCATCACCTGCGCCGCGCCGAAGTTCACGGCATCGAGGCCGGAGGCGCAGAACCGGTTGAGCTGGACGCCCGGCACCGCGTGGCCGTAGCCGGCGGCAAAGACCGCGGCGCGGGCAATGTCGCCGCCGGCCTCGCCGACAGGATCGACACAGCCGAGGATCACGTCGTCGACGAGCGCCGTGTCGAGGCCGTTGCGCTCGCGCAGCGCCTTGAGCGGCTCGGCCGCCAACCGCACCGCCGGCACCTCGTAAAGCGCGCCGTCCTTCTTGCCGCGCCCGCGCGGCGTGCGCACATGGTCGAAAATCAATGCGTCGGCCATCGATGTCTCCTTGGCTGTCTCGCCGTTGCGCCCCGGGGCGCGTGCCGAAGTCCGCGACCTAGAGGCTGCGGGCGATCAGCACCTTCATGATCTCGTTGGTCCCGGCATAGATCCGCTGCACGCGGGCATCCGCGTAGAGCCGGGAGATCGGATACTCGTTCATGTAGCCATAGCCGCCGAAGAACTGCAGGCACTGGTCCGTGACCTTGGACTGCAGGTCGGTGGTCCAGTATTTCGCCATCGAGGCGGTGGTTCCGTCGAGCTCGCCGGCCACATGCCGGGCGATGCAGTCGTTGACGAAGACCTGGCCGATGGTCGCCTCGGTCTTCAGCTCCGCCAGCTTGAACTGGGTGTTCTGGAAGTCGAGGATGCGCTTGCCGAAAGCCTGCCGCTCCTTGACGTAGTCGAGGGTGAGCGTCAGCGCGCGCTCGATCGCCGCCATCGCCTGCACCGCCACCAGAAGCCGTTCCTGCGGCAATTGTTCCATCAACTGGTAGAAGCCGCGCCCCTCTTCCGGGCCGAGAAGGGCGTCGGCCGGCACGCGCACGTCGTCGAAGAACAGTTCCGACGTGTCGTTGCCTTTGAAGCCGAGCTTGTCGAGGTTGCGGCCCCGCCGGAAGCCTTCCGTCCCGTCGGTCTCCAGCACGAAGAGCGACACGCCCTTGGACCCGGCCGCCGGATCGGTCTTGGCGACGACGATGATCAGGTTGGCCAGCTGGCCGTTGGTGATGAAGGTCTTGGCGCCGGAAATCCGGTAGTGGTTGCCGTCGCGCACCGCGCTGGTGCGGATCGCCTGCAGGTCGGAGCCCGCGCCCGGCTCGGTCATGGCGATGGCGCCGATCATCTCGCCGGAGGCGAGCTTCGGCAGCCAGCGTTCCTTCTGCTCCTGCGACCCGTAATGCTTGATGTAGGGCGCGACGATGGCCGAATGCAGCGCGATGCCGAAATGGTCGAACCCGGCAAGGCCGAGACGGCGGATGATGACGGATTCATGGGCGAACGTGCCGCCGGCCGCGCCATATTCCTCCGGCATGCCGGAGCACAGGAAACCGCCCGCGCCGGTCTTTTCCCACGCCTCGCGCGTGACGCAGCCGGCCTCCACCCAGGCCTCGTAGTCCGGGGCGATCTCCCGCTCGAGAAAACGCGCGAAGGCGTCGTCGAGCATCGTCAGTTCATCGTTCATCCATGCCGGCGTTCCGGCGTTCAGCACGTTCAAGCCGCTCTCCTCCCTGCGACGTTTCTTGTCTTTTCGCGGTTTCGCGATCCTGGGCTCAGAAGGCGGCCGCGTCGAGGCCCATCATCGTGTCCGCACCGGCCGCGACCCGGGCGAGGCGCAGCGACGTCTCCGGCATGTGCCGCTCCATGAAGTAGCGGGCGAGCGTCAGCTTGGTCTCGTAGAACGCCTTGTCGCCGTCCGCTCCCGAGCTGAGGGCGGCCTGCGCGCTCTTCGCCATGCGCGCCCACATGTAGCCGAGCGCCACGATGCCGAAGAGGTGCATGTAGTCGGTCGAGCCGGCCCCGGCATTGTCGGGCTTGGCCAGGGCATTGTTCATGAACCACATGGTCGCCTTCTGCAGGTCGTCGAGGCCCGCCTTGAGCGGCCCGGCGAGCGGGGCGAGGGCCTCGTCGCCGGAGATCTCCTTCAGGAAGGTGCCGACCTCGTTGAAGAAGGCCATCACCGCCCGGCCGCCGTCGCGCGGCAGCTTGCGCCCGACGAGATCCAGCGCCTGGATGCCGTTGGCGCCCTCGTAGATCATGGTGATGCGGGCATCGCGCACGAACTGCGACATGCCCCATTCCTCGATATAGCCGTGGCCGCCCAGCATCTGCTGCGCCGCCACTGCGTTCTCGAAGCCCTTGTCCGTGAGCACGCCCTTGATGACCGGGGTCATCAGGCCCATGTGGTCGTCCGCCGCCTGGGCCTCGCCCTTGTCGGACGAGCGGTGCGAGACGTCGGACTGGAGCGCCGTCCACAGGACCAGTGCGCGGGCCGCCTCGTTGAAGGCGCGGATCGACAGCAGCGTGCGGCGCACGTCCGGATGCACGATGATCGGGTCGGCCTTGCCGTCCGGGTTCTTCGGCCCGGTCAGCGATCGGCCCTGCAGCCGCTCGCGGGCATAGGCGAGGGCGTTCTGATAGGCGACCTCCGATTGGGCGAGGCCCTGCACCCCGACGGCAAGGCGCGCCTCGTTCATCATCACGAACATCGCGTTGAGGCCGCGGTTCTCCTCGCCGATGAGCCAGCCGGTCGCCCCGTCGTAGTTCATGACGCAGGTGGCGTTGCCGTGGATGCCCATCTTCTCTTCCAGCGAGCCGCAGGACACGGCATTGCGGGCGCCGGGCTTGCCGTCGCCATCGGGCAGGAATTTCGGCACGATAAACAGCGAGATGCCCTTGGTGCCTTCCGGTGCGCCCTCGATGCGGGCCAGCACCAGATGCACGATGTTCTCCGTCAGGTCGTGTTCGCCGGCGGAGATGAAGATCTTCTGGCCCGAAATGCGGTAGGTGCCGTCGCCCTGCGGCACGGCCTTCGACTTGATGAGGCCGAGATCGGTGCCGCAATGCGGCTCGGTCAGGTTCATGGTGCCCGACCACTCGCCGGAGGCGAGCTTCGGCAGGTAGAGCGCCTTCTGATCAGGGCTGCCATGCACCTGGATCGCGGCGGCCGCACCCTGCGACAGGCCGGGATACATGCCCCAGGCAAGGTTGGCGCCGGAAATGAATTCCTGCATCACCGAGTTGAGCGTCGTCGGCAGGCCCTGGCCGCCATACTCCTCCGGCATCGACAGGGCGATCCAGCCGTTCTCCCGGTAGGTGTCGTAGGCGTCGCGAAAGCCCTTGGGGGTGGTCACGCTGCCGTCGTCGTGACGGGTGCAGCCCTCGCGGTCGCCGGTGGCGTTGAGCGGAGCGAGCTCTTCCTGGCAGAAGCGCGCGCCCTCGTTCAGGATCGCCTCGAGAAGATCGGGCGTCGCATCGGCAAAGCCCGGCATATTGCCGTGGCGGTCGAAGCCCAGCACCTCGTTCAGCAGGAACATCACATCCCGGACGGGGGCGGTGTAGCTCGGCATGGTCGTCCTCCCGGTAGGTCGGCCCGGCTGTGGCGCCGGTTGCGACGGGCAGTCTGCATCATGGACCTGACGTTTCCGTAAACGTCACCTTGAGCTCGTTATATGGCTGCCGTTCGGGCCTCGCAAGGGATGTCCCTACGGCAGGGGCTGAAAATTCTCCCGTGAGCATCAATCTCGACGCCGTTCAGGGCGAAATCACGGAGATTCGGCGCGAAAGGTCGCGCGAATGCAGCAAAATCGGCGGCAGCCACGAAAAACCCCGCGCCGCGGCGTGCGGCACGGGGTTGGGCAATGCGAGCGAGGGCAAGACGGGAGGGATCGATGTCGCCCGGTGCCGCAATCGGGAGTGCGACTCAGTCGCTCTCCTTCTCCTTCAGCATGCCGGAGACGATTTCCACCGTCCGACCGAGTTCCTCGATGGCCTGGTCGATGTCGCGGCGCTGCTTCACCAGCACGTCGATCTGCCCCTGGAAGCGTGACAGCGCCACCTTGAGTTGGGTCACCTGACCGTCGCGCAGGTCGTACAGGTCGAGCATGTCGAGGATCTCGGCGAGCGAGAAGCCGACCCGCTTGCCCATCAGCACCAGCTTCAGCCGGGCCCGGTCGCGCCGTGTGTAGATGCGGGTCATGCCGTCGCGGCGCGGGTTGAGAAGGCCCTTGTCCTCGTAGAAGCGAAGGGTGCGCAAGGTGACGTCGAATTCCTTGGCAAGATCGCCGATGGTGAAGAGCGTCTTCTTCGTCGTCTCGTCCTTGGCGGCGACCGCCTCGACGATATCGTTGTTGACCGAGAGCGCTTCGCTCATGGCTTTTTCCTTGAATTTATCGGGAGACGGAAGGCGGGAGCGGGCGTCGCTCCGCACGAGTCTCGCGGGTGTATGGGAGCGTGACACTACGTCACCTGCGTTCGGGATACATTCCGTGGACGTAAGCGTCAAGCTTCCTGCGGATGCGGCCGTGCGGCCGTGCGGCCGGCTTGCGATCCGCAAGCTGCGTTTACCTGTCGTTAACCATGTAGATCCGGGACTTAACCGCCTGTTTACCATAAGCGGCGACAGTTTACGGCAAGCTCGTCCGGGTCCTGTGTAGCCGTGTTCCGACCTGGGCGAAGAAGAATGCTGGCGCGGCCCGCGCCCCCAACATGGGTTTGAGAGGCAGTTCATGTCCTGGAACGCGCGACATCGCAGTGAACGCGGCCTTCCGCAGGAAGACGGCTACGGGCGCGAGGCGCATGGCGAGCCGGAAAGCTGGTACGAGCCGCGCCGCCGGGCGCCGGCCGCAGACCCGCAGCGCGGCGAGCGGGCGAGGGCGCGCGAGCAGCTCAACGATGTCGCCGACGCTCTCGGCCGTCTCATGGATACGCCGCAGCCTGCGCCTGCTCCTGCCGGCAATCGCCAGGCGCGCCGCGCTGCTGCCGCCCGCGCCCGCACCGAGCGTTCTGCCGCGCCTGCAGCCCCGGCATCGGCCGTCGCCGGTTCGCGGAGCGGCCGCATCGAGGCGGTGCTGAGTGCGCTCGACCGGTTGGATCGCCGCGTGGAGGATCTCTCCCATGAAGCGGAGGCCGAGCAGCGGACCATGCGTCCGGCGCGTGCAGCCGCTGCCCCGGCGTCCGCCCGTTCCCCCGCTCGTGCCTCGCGCCGTGGCGCGCCGCCGCCGGCCCGCGACGAGTGGGCCGAGGAGTGGCGGGACGAAAGCTACGACGCCCCGTACGACGCGCGCCGCGATACCGGTTACGACACCCGCCACGTCGATGCCTACGACGACGGCGAGGCGGGCTATGCCGACATGCCCGACGGCGAGTATGCCGCCGCCCGCGGAACGCGTGCTGCGCCGCGCGGCGACTGGCGCGAGGATGGCTATCGCCGGCCGGCGAGTTGGCGCGAGGAGGGAGCTGAGGAGGATCTGCGTCCGCTGATCCACGATCTTGTCCACCGGGTCGACCGGGCCACCGGCGCCCGCGACGACCAGCTGGGCGTGCTGCGCCGCGAGATCGCCGATCTGCGTGGCTTCTTGACCCAGAGCCTGCGCGCCGAGCGCGAGCGGGCCGCTTCCCGCGACGGCAGCGAGATGCGCCGCCTGTCGGACGCGGTGGAGCGGCTGCGCGCCGACCGGGGCGACATGCGCCTGGTGCGCGAGGTCCGTGCCGAGATCTCCGACCTGCGCTCGATGATCGGCCAGTCCAACGTCGAGGGCATGCTGCAGACGTTGGAAAGCGGTTATGCGCATCTGGTCCAGCGCCTCGACGAGATGTCCCGCGAACGGCTGGAGCCCCGGCTCGTGGCCGATCTCGGTCGCCGTCTCGCCGATATCGAGGATGCGTTCCGCGTCGTGCCGCGCGGCGACCAGCTTGCCGCGCTCGACGACCGGGTCGCCGAGATCGGTCACCGGGTGGAGGAGCTCGTGCGCCGCAGCGGCGGTGCCGATCTCGACCTGCTGCGCGGCGAAATCCGCGCGGTGCGCGACCTCGTCGAGCGCTTCGATGTCGGCGACCTGCTCGCCGGCATCGACGAGCGGATGAGCGCGCTGGCCCAGCGGTTCGACACGATCGACCGGCTGGTCGAGGAGCAGCGGCATCTCGCCGAGCGCATGGGTGCCATCGAGCATCGGCTGCCCACGTCGGGCGCCGTCGACCGGCTGCAGGATCGCCTGGAAGAGATCGCCGGCATGCTGGCCGACGACCGCAACAGCCGCACCGACCCGCAGATCGACGAGAAGCTGGGCGAGATCGCCGGCCGGCTGAAGCGGATCGAGAGCGCGCGGCAGATGCCGCCGAGCTACGACGCGGCCTTCACGCTGCTGGAAAAGCGGCTCGCCGCCATCGACGGCAAGATCAATGCCCTCGACCGGCCGGACCGGGTGACGCTGGTTGCCGAGGGCCAGCAGGGCAGCATCGAGGCCGACCTGATCGCACGGCTCGAGGCCGGTATCGCCAATCTGAATGAGCGCTTCGAGGCCGGCCGGGCGTCGGTGGGCGGCGAGGAGTTCGAGAGCCTGCGCCGCGAGATCGCCTCACTGCGCGACAGCGTGTCCCAGCCGGTCTCCATGGTCGAACTGGAAGCGCAGCTGCGCGACCTGGCCGAGGCCGTCAATCGCGGTGGAGCCAGCGACGACGCGGCGGTGCTGTCGCAGGTCGAGGACAAGATCGCCGCGCTTGCTGCCAAGCTCGATGCGGCCGACAGCGGTTTTGCCCGTCTCGGCGAGATCCAGAGCGCGCTGCAGTCCGGCGGCGCGGGGGGCGATGTCGCCCAGGCCCTGCGCGGCGACCTGCACCGGCTGATGGAAGCCGCGACGAGCTCCGAGCGCCGTGCGCGCGAGTCCATGGACAGCGTCCAGGACGTGCTCGCTTCGATCAGCAATCGGCTGATGGCGCTGGAGCAAGATGCCCGGATCGCCGCGATGCCGGCCCCCGCTCCCGAAGACGACCGTCCGCTGGAGCCGGGCTCCGGCAAGCCGCGCGTGCGCCAGCAAGGGCCGCCGCGGATGGACGCGCCGGTCATGCCGCGCGCCGAGATGCCGGCGGCCGCCGCGGCTGCCGAGGGTACGCTGCCGCCGCAGCGTCCGGCCGCCCGCCCGGCCGGGGCACGCCCTTCTGCATCGATGGGGACCGGTCGTGGTGCAGCCGCGCCGCAGGACGGGCGCGACCGCAAGGCCGACTTCATCGCCGCCGCCCGCCGCGCCGCCCAGGCGGCGACCGAGGAGGCCAACGCCTCCGGTTCGGGCCTGTCCTTTGCCGGCCTGACCGCGTCCTCGTCCGACGACAAGCCGCGCGCCAGCGCCGCCGGCTGGCTGCGCTCCAAGCTCGGCCGCGGCAAGGCCAAGGACAAGGATGCGCCGGAGGCCGCTGTCGCCGAGGCGGTGGAGCCGCGGCCGCTAGCCGGCGACCGCCGCGACGGTCCGCGTTCGGATGCCGCGCGCGCCCGCCGCGAGGAGCTGGCCGAGGAACTGCGTGCCGACATGCGCGCGGCTGCTCCCGTTGAAGCGCAAGAGGCCGAGACGGAAGACAAGGGTGGTCGCAGGCTGTTCTCCGCAGGCGGCCGCCGCGCCGTGATGCTGGCGGCCGCTGCCGTCATCATCGCCGTCGGCGCCCTGCAGATCTTCAAGCTGGTCTCGCCGGGCGAGCGCGATGTCGCATCGCTCGAGACTCCGCCGACCATCGAGGCAACGACCAATATTGCCGCCGTAGCAAGCGCCGACGCGGGCCCGGCCGACACTGGCGCCAAGGCTGGCGTGCCCGAGGCAAGGGAGCTTGCGAGCGGGGTCCCGCCCGAGCCGGTCTCCTCGCCGCCGCCAGCACGCTCCACGGCGGATGCAGGCGCGAACGGCATCGACATGCCGGATCTGGTACAGGACGGCCCGGCAATGGGCAGGAGCGATGTGCCGCCGGCAGGGCCGGAGAACTCGCCTGTGTCCGAGCCGGGGGCGGATCTTGCCTTCGCCCCGCCGGCCGTATCCGGCAATGGCTTCTCGACCGCGCCGGGCGCCATGCCCGGCATGCTCCCCGATGCGCAGTTCCAGACCCCTGGCGGCACTGCGGGCAGCGCGCCGGCCTCCCTCGACCTTGCCACCCGCACGCCGGCAATGGCACCGGCCGGCCCCGCCGCAGGCGCGGCCATCGGCGGCATTCCGGCCGAAGCCGGTCCCGTAGCCCTGCGCCAGGCGGCCGCCGGCGGCGATCCTGCCGCGCTGTTCGCGATCGCGGTCAACTACACCGAGGGCACGGGCGTCCAGCCGGACCTGAAGCAGGCTGCCAGCTACTACCGCAAGGCCGCCGATGCCGGTCTTGCGCCCGCCCAGTACCGCCTCGGCAGCCTCTACGAAAAGGGCCGCGGCGTGGAGAAGAACCTGGAGACGGCGCGCGACTGGTATCGCCGGGCCGCCGAGCAGGGCAACGCCAAGGCCGCGCACAATCTCGCGGTGCTCTACGCGGAAGGCTTGTCCGGCACGCCGGAATTCAACGATGCTTCCTACTGGTTCAAGAAGGCTGCCAATTTCGGCCTCGCCGACAGCCAGTACAATCTCGGCATCCTTTACGCCCGCGGGCTCGGCCTCGAGAAGAATCTGGTCGAGAGCTACAAGTGGTTCGCTCTTGCTGCTCGCCAGGGCGACCGGGATGCCGGCAACAAGCGCGACGAACTCGCCAACATGCTCTCGCGCGAGCAACTGGCCGAGGCTCGTATCGCGGTGGAGACCTGGAAGGAGGCGCCGCGCACGCTTGCCGCCAACCAGGTGGAGTTCAATCCGGCCTGGACCATTCCGGCCGAGATCGAAGCGCCGCGCGCCAGCGTGTCGGCGGATCCGCGCGAACTGGTGATGAACGCCCAGAAGCTGCTGGCTCAGAGGGGCTTCGATCCGGGAACGCCGGACGGCCAGATCGGGCCGCGTACCCGCGAGGCGGTGCGAGCATTCCAGCAGGCCAACGGCCTGCCGGTGACGGGCGCGATCTCGCGGGATCTGGTGAAGGCGCTGGCCGGGGAGGACATCTGATCCGGTCTTGCGCAAGGTCCCGGGCGGATCCGTTCGGGCAAAGGAGCGGGCGCAGCCACGAATGCGCCCGTTTCACGTTGACATAAGGGAAGCTGGCAGGCTTTATCCTTAGGAAAAGCATGGGCTTCCGGGGACTGCGAGCCTCAATCGCCACAGGCGGGGACCGCAGCAGGCCATTTCATCAATCTCCACGCCGCCCGTCGGGGACGAGCGGCCAATCCGCCGGTGTGCCGTGCAAGTTTACCTGCCCATCGCCGAACTGCCGATCAACATGTTCATGGTGTTCGGGATGGGTGGTGCCGTGGGCTTCCTGTCGGGCCTGTTCGGCATCGGCGGCGGGTTCCTCTTGACGCCGCTGCTGATCTTCTCCGGCATCCCGCCGGCCATCTCCGTCGCCACCGTCACCACCCAGGTCGTCGCCTCCTCGACCTCTGGCGTCGTCGCCTACTGGCGGCGCAAGATGATCGACTTCAAACTCGCCTGGATGTTGCTGGTCGGCGGCGTCGTCGGCTCGGCCGTGGGCGTCTGGCTGTTCGGCATCCTGCAGACGCTCGGCCAGCTCGATCTCGTCATCTCGCTGTCCTACGTCACCTTCCTCAGCGCCATCGGCGGCCTGATGCTGTTCGAGTCCTTGCGCGCCATGGCGCGGCGACGCTCCGGCGCCAAGGTGACGGCGCGCCGGCCGGGACAGCACAACTGGGTGCACGGCCTGCCGCTGAAGATGCGGTTCTACCGCTCGCGGCTTTACGTCAGCATCATCCCGATCATCGGGCTGGGTGCGATCATCGGCTTCCTGGGCACGATCCTGGGCATCGGCGGCGGCTTCATGATGGTGCCTGCGCTGATCTACCTTTTGCGGGTGCCTACCAACATCGTCATCGGCACCTCGTTGCTGCAGATCCTGGTGACCATGGCCGCAGCCACCGTGCTGCATGCCATGTCGACGCAGTCGGTCGACATCGTGCTGGCCATGCTCTTGATGGTGGGCGGCGTCATCGGCGCCCAGTTCGGGGCGCGCATGGGCCAAAAGCTGCGCGGCGACCAGCTGCGCCTGCTGCTGGCGCTGCTGGTGCTCGGCGTCGGCGTTCGCTTCGCGGTGAACCTGCTGATGCAGCCGGACGAGCTCTACGCGGTCGATCCCGCTCCGATCCTGGAGCAGGCGAAATGAGCGGCCGCCGCATCCTGCTGCCGATCCTCGGCCTGCTTGCCGTCCTGTTGGCGCAAGCCGGTGCGCCGGTGCGGGCGGAAGGCCTGGTCGCGGCCCTGTCGGCCGATGTGGTGAGGATCGAGTCCAACTACACCGGCACCAACATCGTCGTCTTCGGCGAGATCACCCGCGATGCCGGCACGGTCGGTCGGCCCGACCCGTACGATATTGCGGTGGTCGTCTCGGGCCCGGAGAGCAACATCACCACCCGTCGCAAGGGACGGTTCCTCGGCATCTGGGTGAACCGGGACGCGGAGGTCTTCGCCGACGTGCCGAGCTTCCTTGCGGTGCATACGACCCGGCCCCCGCACGAGCTGTCCTCGCGCGCCATCCTGGAAGAGCACCGGATCGGGCTGAACTTCCTCAACCTGCGGATCGCGCGGGCGTCCGATGTGCCGATCAGCGACCGCGACAATTTCCGAGCCGCCTTCCTGCGTCTGCGCCTTGCCGGCGGGCTCTACTCCGAGCGCCACGACGTCATCGACTTCTTGAGCAACTCGCTGTTCCGCACATCGGTGCCGTTGCCGGCCAACATTCCCGTCGGCGACTACAAGGTGACGGCCTACCTGCTGCAGGGAGGCACGCTGCTGGCCGAAACGCAGATGCCGCTGCGCGTCGCCAAGACCGGCTTCGAGCAATATACCTATTGGTTCGCGCACCAGTATTCGGCGGCCTACGGTCTGCTGGCGGTGCTGCTGGCGGTGTTCACGGGCTGGCTTGCCGGAGTGATCTTCCGCCGCGACTGACACGTATTCGCGCAAAAGCCTTTTACGGGCAGTGCAGGAGCGCGGAGGTGCACGTGGCAGCGGCCAAACCCGATCTCACCCGTTTCGCGGCCCAGCCGGGGCCGGCTGTCGCCGTACGGCTCGGTTATGCCGGGCTGCTGCCCTTCGTCTTCACAGCGGTCTATCTCGGGTTTGCGGCCATGCCGGGCGCGGATCTGCCGTTCGTCGAAACGCTCGCCCATGCCACGGCGGTCTATGGCGCCGTCATCCTGTCGTTTCTCGGCGGCGTGCGCTGGGGCATCGCCATGGCCGGGCGCCAGCGTGGAATGCGCGAGTTCGTACTGTCGGTGCTGCCCTCGCTGCTGGGCTGGGGCGCAGCGCTGTTGCCGCCGGTCGCGGCAATGGGGGTGCTGGCAGGCGGCTTCCTGATGCAGGCGGGCTGGGATCAAAGGGCCGCGATCAAGGGCTCCTTGCCGCTGTGGTACGCGACACTGCGCCGACGGCTCAGCATGGTGGTCACGGTGGCGCTGCTGGTGGCTGCGTCCGGCTTGCTGTTGGGCCGTGTCGCCTGAGATTTCAGTCGGAAACGAGACGGGTGGCGGTAAAGGGATAGAGCCGGCCATCGCCGAGCATGAAAACGGAAAACTCGCGCGCGGGAAAATACGGGCCCCAGGCGCCGTCCAACACGTTGAGCCCGCCGGTGAACACCCCGAAGGCGGGCAGCACCAGCCGGGTCCCGTCGGTGGCGAAGCACGGACGGCGCACGCTGCGCCCATAGCGGCGGATGCGGGCCGCGGGGTGCAGGTGTCCGGCGATTTCGCCGACGGCACCCTCGTGCGGCTCGTGGCGGAAGACGAGCCCTCCAAGGGCCACTTCGTCCACGGTCTCGCCGCACAGGCCGACGGGCGCGATGGGGTCGTGATTGCCGGTTACCCAGATCCACTCGCGGCCGAGCTGCAGCGTCGTCAGCATCGCCCGGTAGGAGGCGGGCAGGCGGTCGGAGCCTTCGCCGTCATGGAAACTGTCGCCGAGCGCGATCACGCGGGTCGGCTGGAACGCGTCGATCGCCTCGGCCAGCTTTTCCAGCGTCGCTGCCGTGTCGTAGGGCGGCAGCATCAGGCCCTTGCGGGCGAAGGACGAGCCTTTCTCGAAGTGCAGGTCGGCGACGACGAGCGTGTTCTCGTCCGGCCACCACATGGCGCCGCTGTCGTGAAGGCCGACGATTTCGCCCGCGATGGAAATGTCATGGCAAACGGGCGCGAAGCGTCGCACCTCTTTGCGGGCAAGAAACGGCCTCACTCCATAGCCTCCTTGACCAGATCGCCTGCGGCCCCTGCGAGAAGCGCTTCCTGCGCCTCGCCGAACACGGGCTCCTTGCCGATTTCCAACATCACCGGAACAGCAAGTGGCGAAACCCGCGCGAGGGGAGTATGCGCGATTCGCCCCCGAATTCGGGCAAGAAGTTCGCCCAATCTGGAGATATCCAGAAGTCCTGTCGCCGCATCCGCGAAAGTCGCCTGCAGCAGAATGTGATCCGGCTCGTGCCGGCGCAGAACGTCATAGATCAGATCGGCGGAGACCGTAACCTGCCGGCCGCTTTTTTCCTGCCCCGGGTGCCGGCGCTCGATCAGTCCGGCGATCACGGCGCAGGTCCGGAACGTGCGTTTCATCAGGCTCGATTCGGCCAGCCAGGCGTCGAGATCGTCGCCGAGCATGTCCTCGTCGAAGAGCTCTTCGAGCGACAATTGGCCGCGTGCAATCAGTGCGTCGAGGTCACCCAATCCCCATACCGCAAGCGCGTAGTCGTTGGCGACGAAACCCATCGGATGGGCGCCGAGCCGCTCCAACCGCCGGGTCAGCAGCATGCCGAGGGTCTGGTGGGCAAGGCGTCCTTCGAAGGGATAGCAGACGAGATAGTGCTTGTCCGAGCGCGGGAAGGTCTCGACCAGCAGGCCGTCGGGTTGCGGCAGGGCCGAGCGCAGCTTCTGGATCTCCAGCCACTCGCGCACCTGGTGGGGCAGGGCTTGCCAGCTTGCCGGATCGGCGAGCATCGCCCGCACGCCGGCGGCAAGATATGTCGAGAGGGGGAACTTGCCGCCCTGGTAGGACGGGATCTTCGGCGCCTCGGCGCGGGCGCGCGAGACATAGGCCTCGTTTTCCCGCAGGCCCTCGAACCGCAGGATCTCACCGGCGAACAGGAACGTGTCGCCGAGGGCGAGTTGCTCGACGAACCATTCCTCCATCTCGCCGAGCATGCGTCCGCCGCGGCCGATCGGCGTGCGCCGGCCTTCCGACTTCGAGCGCACCAGTCGCACCTTCAGCATCGGCGCCTCGACGATGGTGCCGACATTCAGCCGGTATTGCTGGGCGATCCTGGGATGCGACAGGCGGAAGCATCCGTCGGGCTGCCGCTTCAGCCGCGCATAGCGGTCATAGGTCCGCAGCGCATAGCCGCCGGTCGCGACGAAATCGACCACCTGCTCGAACCGCTCCCACGCAAGGTCGCGATAGGATTCGGCCGAACGGACCTCGTCGAACAGCTCCAGCGGATCGAACGGACCGGCGCAGGCGCAGCCGAGCACGTGCTGGGCAAGGACGTCGAGCGCGCCCTTGCGCAGCGGCGGCGTGTCCTGCCGGCCGGCGCGCGAGGCGTCGAGCGCGGCCTTGCACTCCAGCACCTCGAAGCGGTTGGCCGGCACCAGGATCGCGCGCGAAGGCTCGTCCATGCGGTGGTTGGCGCGGCCGATGCGCTGGGCGAGGCGGCTTGCGCCTTTCGGCGCGCCGACATTGATCACGAGATCCACATCGCCCCAGTCGATGCCGAGGTCGAGCGAGGAGGTGCAGACGATGGCACGCAGGGAGCCGGAGGCCATCGCCGCCTCGACCTTGCGCCGCTGGCCGACATCGAGCGAGCCGTGATGCAAGGCGATGGGCAGGTTGTCCTCGTTGGCGTGCCACAGGGCCTGGAACAGCATCTCGGCTTGCGAGCGCGTGTTGACGAAGACCAGCGAGGTCCGGTGCTGCGAGATGATCCGGTAGATGTCGGGCACCGCGTGGCGCGCCGAATGCCCGGACCAGGGCAGCCGCTCGTCGCTGTCGAGGATGGTGATGTCCGGCTCCGCACCGCCAGCGACCGTGACGACGTCGGCGAGCGCGCGGGCGGCACCCTCGCTCTGCGGTACCAGCCAGGCGCGCAAGTCGTCCGGCTCGGCGACGGTCGCCGACAGGCCGATGGTGCGCAGAGAAGGCGCGATCCGGCGCAGCGCCGCAAGGCCGAGCGCGAGCAGGTCGCCGCGCTTGGAGGTCACCAGCGCATGCAACTCGTCGAGGATCACCGTGTCCACGCCGGCCAGCATCTCGCGCCCCTGCGCATCCGACAAGAGCAGGGCGATCTGCTCCGGCGTCGTCAGCAGGATGTCCGGCGGGACTTGTTTCTGCCGCTGCCGCTTGTGCGCCGGGGTGTCGCCGGTGCGGGTCTCGATGCGGATGTCGAGGCCGATCCCGGCGACCGGGGCCTCCAGGTTGCGGGCGATGTCCACCGCCAGCGCCTTCAGCGGCGAAATATACAGCGTGTGGACGCCCCGCTGCGAACCGGCGGCCCCCGGCTTGCGGCGCGGGCGCTCGGACAAGGCGACGAGGCTGGGCAGGAAGCCGGCCAGCGTCTTGCCCGCGCCCGTCGGGGCGATCAGGAGCACCGAGCGGCGCGAGCGGGCCGTTTCCAGCAGCTCGAGCTGATGCGCGCGCGGGCTCCAGCCCCGGCTTTCGAACCAGCGGGAGAAGCGTTCCGGCAGAAGGGGCGGGGCCGCGGCATCCATCGGCTTCAGAGATAGTTGTTCCTTGTCTGTTCGTCGAGCCGGGATGCATTTCCAATCCTCCCGAACACTCCTACATAGGAAGGATGATGCGTGAGGCCTCCCCTTCTGCCGGAACGACCGGCGGCGATGTGCTGACCCTGACGGCAGCAGGGCTCTATTGTCCGGCCGGCGGATTTCATATCGATCCTGTTCGCCCCGTCGAACGGGCCCTGGTGACCCATGGCCATGCCGACCATGCGCGTCCCGGCAACGGCGCGGTCATGGCCTCGCGTGAGACGCTCGACATCATGGCGATCCGCTACGGCGAGGATTTCGCCGGCGCCCGGCAAGAGGCAGTGCCGGGCGAGGCGGTCCGGATCGGCGACGTCTCCGTCTCCTTTCATCCGGCCGGCCATGTGCTCGGCTCCATGCAGGTGAAGATCGAGACGGCTCGGGGTGCGCGCGTCGTCGTCTCCGGCGACTACAAGCGGCAGCCGGACCCGACCTGCGCCCCCTTCGAGCCGCTGGACTGCGAGGTGTTCGTCACCGAGGCGACGTTCGGCCTGCCGGTGTTCCGTCATCCGCCGGTCGCCGAGGAGATCGGCAAGCTGCTCAAGAGCCTGTCGCTGTTCCAGGGGCGCACGCATCTCGTCGGCGCCTATTCGCTCGGCAAGGCGCAGCGGGTGATCGCGGAACTGCGCGCCGCCGGGTACGAGCGCACGATCTACCTGCACGGGGCGCTGGAGCGGCTTTGCAGCTATTATCGGGCGCAAGGGATTGCACTCGGGAGCCTCGAACCTGTCGGCCAAAGGGCGAAGGAGCTTGCCGGAGAGATCGTGCTGTGCCCGCCCGGCCAACTCGCCGACCGCTGGGCCCGGCGCTTCGGCGATCCGGTGACGGCGGTCGCCAGCGGCTGGGTGCGGGTGCGGGCGCGCGCCCGCCAGCGCGGTGCCGAACTGCCGCTGGTGATCTCCGACCATGCCGACTGGGATGGCTTGCGGGAAACCGTGGCGGAGACCGGGGCGGGCGAGATATGGGTTACGCATGGCGCCGAGGAGGCCCTCGTCCATTGGTGCCGGCAACAGGGGCTGGCCGCCCGTCCGCTCAACCTCATCGGCTATGGCGACGAGGGCGACGCGGCCGAGCCGGCAGGCAGAGTCGAGGCGGCGGAAACGACCGCAGGAATCGGGAGCACGACATGAGCGAAGAGCATCGGGAACCGGACGGCCTGGCGGAGCCGGACGAGGGCTATGACGAGGAACTGCTCGACCTGTTCGATGATTACCGGGAGTCCTTCGAGGATTACGACGCGGAAGCCGTGGCCGATTGCTTCGCCTATCCGGCGGTGATCTGGCAGTTCGGCAAGGGCAACGTCTTCCAGGACGACGAGGAACTGCTCGAGAACATCGAGACGCTGTTCGCTGCGCTGGAAAAGGAAGGGGTGGTGACCTCGGCCTTCGACATCCTCTCCGCCCATGTGGAGGGGGATGCCGCCATGGCGACGCTCGCCTGGACCCAGTCGGACGCCGGTGGCGAACCGGTGATCGAGTTCACCTGCCATTACCATCTGATCTACGACGGCGATGCCTGGCGGATCGCCATGATCGTCAACGAGCCCTGAGGGATTCTTAGAAGGGACGATGCAGCGTTTCGCCGCCCTGCTGGACAGGCTGTCCTTCGAACCGCGCCGGTCCGCCAAGCTCGCGCTGATGACGGATTACTTCCGCAGCGAGAGCGATCCGGCGCGGGGGCTGGCGCTTGCCGCGCTGACCGGCGGTCTCAGTTTCCGCCATGCCAAGCCGGCGATGTTGCGGGCGCTGGTCGCCGAGCGGGTCGATCCGCACCTCTTCGAGCTCTCCTACGACTTCGTCGGCGACCTGTCCGAGACCATCGCGCTGATCTGGCCGGCGGCGGGCGGTGGGGAGATCGCACCGCCGGATCTGCCCGAAGTGGTGCAGCGGCTGCAGCAGGCAGGGCGCAGCGAGGCGCCTGGCATGATCGCCGAGTGGCTTGATGCGCTCGACGAGACCGGCCGCTGGGCCCTGCTGAAACTGGTGACCGGCGGTTTGCGCGTCGGCGTCTCCGCGCGCCTTGCCAAGACCGCCGTCGCCGCGCTCGGCCCATTGCAGGCGGACGATATCGAGCAGGTCTGGCACGGGATGTCGCCGCCCTATGACGGGCTGTTCGCCTGGGCGCTGGGCGAGGGCGAACCGCCGCAGACCGACGATCCTGTGCCGTTCCGCCCAGCCATGCTGGCGCATCCGCTGGAGCCGCGCGACATGGAGGTGTTGGACACCGCCGACTTCGCCGCCGAATGGAAATGGGACGGCATCCGCGTCCAGGCCGCCGTCTCGGCAGGGCGCGACGGGCGGCTGTGCCGGCGGCTCTACAGCCGGACGGGCGACGACATTTCGGGTGCCTTTCCCGACCTGGTGGAGACGCTCGACTTCGACGCCGCGTTGGACGGCGAGTTGCTGGTGGTGATCGACGGCAAGGTGCAGAGCTTCAACGCCCTGCAGCAGCGCCTCAACCGCAAGACCGTCTCGGCGAAGATGATGCGCGAGTTGCCGGCGGCGATCCGGGCCTACGACCTGCTGGCGCTCGGCGGCGAAGATCTGCGCGAGCGGCCCTTTCGCGAGCGCCGGGCGATGCTGGAGCAGTTTCTCAGGCAGCTCGACCATCCGCGCATCGACCTGTCGCCGCTGGTGCCCTCGCCGGACTGGGACGCGCTGGCCAAAGCCCGCGAGGCGCCCGCCGACCATCACGAGGGTGAGGATGCCGCAGCCATCGAGGGCCTGATGCTGAAGCGTTGGGACGCGCCCTATGTGCCGGGCCGGCCCAAGGGCCAGTGGTACAAGTGGAAGCGCGATCCCTTCCGTGTGGATGCGGTTCTGATGTACGCGCAGCGCGGTCACGGCAAGCGCTCGTCTTATTACTCCGACTACACGTTCGGCGTCTGGCGGGAGAGCGGGGAGGGGGCCGAGCTCGTGCCCGTCGGCAAGGCCTATTTCGGCTTCACCGACGAGGAATTGCTGGAGATCGACCGCTTCGTGCGCCAGAACACGATCAACCGCTTCGGCCCTGTGCGCGAGGTGCGCCACGAGCCGCAAGTCGGACTGGTGATCGAGGTCGCCTTCGAGGGACTCAACCGCTCCACCCGGCACAAGTCGGGGGTCGCCATGCGCTTTCCCCGTGTGGCGCGGCTGCGCTGGGACAAGCCGCCGGCGGAGGCGGACCGGATCGAGGCGCTGCTGGCCCTGCTGCCGCAGGACGAGGCCGCGGCGATACGTTGATATTGCCGTGTGGTTGCCCGAGGTCACTTGATTGCCGGGCCGTCCCGTCGCAGGGTGCCTCGCGACGATTACCGAGCGAGGTCCGCACCGTATGCAACGTGTCATCGACTACTATTACACCCACGCGTCCCCCTGGGCCTATCTGGGCCATGCCGCCTTCCTGGAGATGGCGGACAAGCAGGGCTATGCCGTGCGCTTCCGTCCGGTGTCGCTGGCGGCCGTGTTTCCCGAAACCGGCGGCCTTCCGCTGGCCCGCCGCCATCCGGTGCGCCAGGCCTATCGCCTCATCGAGCTGCAGCGCTGGCGCGAGCATCGCAAGGTACCGCTGACGCTCCAGCCCGCCTATTTCCCGGTCAATCCGGATCTTGCCGACAGGATCGCCCTGGCGTTGGCCATCGATGGCGGCCCGGTCGCAGCCTATACGCAGGCGGTGTTCGAGGCCCTATGGGTGAACGAGAAGGACATCGCCGACGAGGCCGTGCATGTCGCGATCCTGACCGGGCTCGGGCTGGACCCGGCAGCGGTGATCGCCCATGCCGGCGAGAAGACGATCGTCGATCGCTACGAGGAACATCAGTCGGAGGCGATTGCCGCCGGCGTGTTCGGCTCGCCGAGCTATGTGCTCAACGGCGAGGTGTTCTGGGGCCAGGACCGGCTTGCGCTGCTGGAAGAGGCCCTTGTGAGCGGTCGCCCGCCCTACGAGCAGCCGTAAGCGGCAGGGGTTCGGCGCAGCGGCTAGCTGCCGTGCTTTTGCCACGCCGGAGCGCCATGATGGCACACGTCCCAGACTGCGGAGAGCGAGATGAAGCGGATAGCGATTTGCCTTGTCCTGATCGGCGCCATGGCGCCGGCTTCCGCGCTGGCCCAGTCGGCGGCCGGGTCGGGCGAGCGTCCCGATGCGGATCCGGACCGCTATATCCTCTCGCCTGCCGGGGAGAGCTTCCTGCGGCTCGACCGTCAGACCGGCCGCATCGCCCAGTGCGTGCAACGCGACGAGGCCTGGCGCTGTGTTCTCGTGCCGGATGTCCAGATCGTGCTGGAAGAGGAAATCGCGCGGCTGTCCGAGGAAGTGGCGAGCCTGCGCGCGGAAAACCGCCGGCTGGCGGAAAAGGCCGGCGAGCCGGCGGCGCCTGAAGGTCGTACGCCTGCGGCCCCCGAGCGTCACAGCCTGACGCCGGAGGAGGAAAAGGACATCGACCGCGCGATGGACTTCACCGAGAAAGCGATGCGCCGCTTCTTCGGTATGATGAAGACGTTCCGCCAGGAGTTCGAAGGCCTCGCCCAGTAGGGGCGTCCCCGATTCCGGGCGTACCCGGGAACGGTATCGCAGCCTCAGTGCTTCATTGCCGCCTTGATGATGGCGCCCCGCACAGCGTCTTCCAGCTTTGCCGCCTTGCGGGTCTTCAGGTTCATCGCCAACGCCACCACGTCGCAGACCGCCGCCAACCGCAGGGTACGTGCCTCGAACAGGTAGTGACGGAACGAGAAGGTGGAGGTGGACGCGCCGGTCAGCCCGCTCATCGTCACGGCCGGCTCCCCCATTTTCAGCGGACTGGCCCAGACCAGCTTCATTTCGACGGCGACCCGTCCGTAGTCGCGCGCCTCCAGCCAGGCCTCGGTCATCGGCGTGCGGTTCCACAGATGCGGTGCCGCCTCGCTGAAACAGCCGACGGCGAAGCTGTCCTCCGCCCGTCCGTCCGGTCCGGCATGGCGCGGCAGGACGGTCGCCCGGTGGGTGATGGCGGCGCCGGCCGCCTCGATCTGGCGCGCGGTGAGCGACAGGGTTTCGGGCGTTGTCGGCAGGCTGCGCGGCAGGGCGGCATCCGGCATGGGCGCTGCGGCGTCCTCGAAGCGGCGGCGGAGATCGCGTGCCACCTGGTCCGACGGGGCATAGCCGTCCACCGCGGTAGCGGCGATAGCTCCGTCGATGGTGCGCCGCAGCTGGTGCACGACCGTCAGCATGTAGGGACCGTCGAAGGCGATATGGCTGGTCATCACCAGCGTGTCGCCGGAATAAAGCTCCGCATGATAGCGCACATGGCGGGCGCGGCGGACGCCGGCGACCGCATCGCTCAAGCCTGTGAGCAGGCGGAATTGGCGGTCGGCTTCGTCGAAGCGCGACAGGTAGAACTGGACGTTGAGATGGTCGTTCTCATCGCATTCCCAGCAATTGACGAAAGAGAGCAATGTCTCGAAGGCGGGCATGGTCGGCGTCTCGGTGGCTCTAGGATGGGGGATGGGGCCGGACAGGAAAGGCGGTCAGGCGGCGGCCAGGCTGCGGTTCAGGAAGGCGTCGATGGCCCGGTTGCTGGCCCGGGCGATCTCCAGATCGAAATGCTGGAAGACGTGGCATCCTCCCGGATGGACGGCGATTTCGGCGGTATTGCCGGCCGCGACCCAGCGGGCATGCATGAACAGCGTGTCGTCGAGCAGCGGGTCCGCACTGCCGACGACGAAATGCGCCGGCACCAGCCCGTGCAGATCGGCAAGCAGCGGCGAGATGTCCGGATCCGCCGCATCATGTCCGTGCGAGAGATAGTGGCGCACGAACATCTTGAGGTCGCGGGTGTTGAGCACCAGCTTGCCGGTGCCCCAGTTTCGGGCGCTCGGGGTCAGCCGCAGATCGAAGCAGCCGCAGGTGAAGACGGCGGCGCCGAAGCGCGCGGGAAGGTCGGTGCGCCCGCGCAGTCGCAGCAGCACCGCGGCCGCGAGATTGGCGCCCGCCGATTCGCCGCCTATGGCGAAGCGGTTGCCGCCGAACAGCTTTTCGCCCTCGCTCAGCAGCCAAGCCGCCGCCGTCTCGCAATCGTCGGGCCCTTGCGGATAGGGGTGCTCGGGCGCCAGCCGGTAGTCGCAGGAGATGGCGGTGAGGCCGGTGTCTTCCGCGAGTTCCGCCAGGCGGGGGTCCTGTTCGTCCGCCGCGCCCAGGGTCCACCCACCGCCATGCAGGTGCAGGTAGGCGCCGGTGGACGGGCGCGTCTTCGGTGCGAGAATGCGCAGGCGCACTTCGCCATGGGGCCCTGGCACGGCAATCTCCCGTGCGTCGGGGGAGCGGGGGGCGATCGGGAAGGGGCCGAGCCCTTGCGCGCGCCTTTCGCGCACCACGGCAGGCGGATAGGACCACTGGTCCGGCAGCAGGGTCAGGCGCCGCAGCAGGTCCTTGTTGAAGGCCTGCGTTTCTGCGGATGCCGCACCGAAGGGCGTGCGGGAAGCTTCGTCTTCGACCATGTCGCCGGGCGCCTCGTCTGCCAGTCGTGCCTGAAGGGAAGGTACTCCCGATAAGGCTAGTCGTATGACATCCTCCTGCCAAGCCCCAACCCGTTAAACCGATTGATCTATCGGCATAAAGTGGTCCTGTGCCGGACTATCGGCAGGTTGCGCGCCTTGCGTGCAGGGCCGGCCGGCGGCATACTTCGTCGCCGTGGCGAGGCGGACGGAACCATGCGGCAGAGTTATCGCACCCCGATCTTCGAGACCTGGACCTTCGAGGACGACGGCCTGGACCTGCGCCAGCGCATGGGCCGGTTGATGGTCGCGACGTCCGGCCAGCGCTTCTACGGCATCGGCCGCAGCCTCGGTGCCTGGCTTACCGAACAAAATGCCCGCGACGGCGAGCTATCTGTCTTCCTCCGGCACACGTCGGCGTCGCTCACCATCCAGGAAAATGCCGATCCGGATGTGCAGGCGGACCTGCTCGATGCGCTCGCGCGGCTCGCTCCTGAGGATGCCGGCTGGCGCCACCGCTCGGAAGGCCCGGACGACATGCCCGCGCATGTGAAGACGATGCTGACCGGCGTCAGCCTGCGGGTGCCGGTGGTGGCCGGACGGCTCGATCTCGGCACCTGGCAGGAGGTTTACCTGGTGGAGCACCGGCGTGACGCCCAGCAGCGCAGCCTGACGCTGCGCTATCTCGGCACCTAGGCGTCAGCTTGCTGCGTCCTGCTGCTCCGCGAACCTGCGGCAGGCCTCGACCAGGGCCGCGACAATGCCCGGCTCGCTGGCCGCGTGGCCCGCATCCTCGATGATCCTCAGCTCCGCTTCCGGCCAAGCTTGCGCAAGGTCGACGGCATTCTTGGCCGGTGTCACCACATCGTGCCGGCCGTGCACGATCACCGCCGGAATGTGGCGAATCCGTCCGACATTGCGCAGCAACTCGTCGTCATGGGTGAAGAAGCCGCCATTGACGAAATAGTGCGTCTCGATCCGCGCGAAGGCATGGGCGTAGTGCGGGTCAGAGAACGAGGCCTCGCGCGCCGGATCGCGCAGGACCGAGAGGGTGGAGCCCTCCCACCGGGCCCAGCGCGTTGCCGCCTCGAACTGCATCGCCTCGTCCGGACCGGTCAGGCGCCGGTGATAGGCGGAGATCATGTCGTTGCGCTCGTCTTCCGGGATCAGGTCGCGGAACGGTGCGAAGAGATCGGGATAAAGCCAGCTGGCTCCTTCCTGGTAGAACCACAGCAGCTCGGCCCGCCGCAGCAGGAAGATGCCGCGCAGCATGAGCGAGGTGACCCGCTCGGGATGGGTCTGCGCATAGGCGAGGGCCAGCGTCGAGCCCCAGGAGCCGCCGAACACCTGCCAGCGGTCGATGCCCAGATGTTCGCGCAGCTGCTCGATATCGCCGACCAGATCCCAGGTGGTGTTTTCGCGCAGCTCCGAATGCGGCGTGGACCGGCCGCAGCCGCGCTGATCGAACAGCACGATCCGGTAGCGCTTGGGATCGTGGAAGCGGCGCATGATCTCGCCGGCGCCCCCGCCCGGTCCGCCATGCAGCATCACCACCGGGATACCCTGCGGATTTCCGCATTCCTCGAAATAGATCGTGTGCAGCTCGCTGACGGCCAACTGGCCGGTGCGGTAGGGCTCGATCAGCGGGAAAAGCGCGTCTGTCATGGTCGGATCCGTCTGTGCGGGAGCACGTGTCGGCAAAACGGTAGCCCGAAGCGCTGCGCCTGTCGCCTGTGCGTATCGGTGGGACTGCGGTTCTCCCCGTGAAGTCGGCCAAGCCGGCGGGTCAGGATGCGCCGTCGACCATCACCGGCGTGCCGGCGGGCTTGCGGATCTCCTCCACCATCGCCTGCACATGGCGAGAGGGCGCAGGCGTGACCAGGCTGACGAGGATGGCGACGGCAAAGCCCACCGGCACGCCGAAGATCGCGGCCGACGTGTTGCGGATGCCGTACCATTCGGCCATGCCGCCATACTGCGTCATCACCAGATAGGCGAGCGTCAGACCGAAGCCGGCGATCATGCCGCAGACCGCCCCCGCCGTCGTGCAGCGCTTCCACCAGATGCCGAGCACCAGGGCCGGAAAGAAGCCGGAGGCGGCGAGCGAGAAGGCCCAGGCGACCATCGAGAGGATGTCGGACGGGCGGCTCGTCGCAACGATGGCCGCGACGGCCGCGGTCGCAAGCAGGAAGAGCCGGGCAACGAGAAGGCGCCGGCTCGCGGGGGCGCGGCTGTCGAGCGTGCGGTAATAGACGTCGTGTCCCAAGGCGTTGGAGATGGCCAGCATCAGGCCATTGGCGGTGGACAGAGTTGCCGCGAGGCCGCCGGCGGCCACCAGACCGGCGAGGACGTAAGGCAGGCCCGCCATCTCCGGCAGGGCCAGCACGATGACGTCGCGGTCGATGGACAGATCCCCGAGCCGAAGCACGCCGGCATTGTCCGGCACGGCGGTGCAGGCCTCGCGCACCGCATCGGCGGAACTTGCCGCCGTGCCGCAGATCTCGACCAGCCCGAGCCGGCCGTAGGTGTAGATCCAGCCGGGCAGGGCTTCCAGGCTGGCGCCGACGACGTTCTGGTAGATTTCCAGCTTGGCGAAGGCGGCATAGGCCGGAACGGTGGCATAAAGCAGCAGGACGAAGAACAGGGTCCAGCCGGCGGAGCGGCGCGCATCGCGCACGCTCGACGTGGTCAGGAACCGCATCAGAAGGTGCGGGAGCGACGCGGTGCCGATGATCAGGCAGACGACCAGGGCGGTGAAGTTCAGCGGATCGAGCGCTTCCCCCGGAACGAGATGACGAACAAGCGTGTCGGGATCCGCAAGGCCGGAGGCGAGCATCTGCTGTTCCAGCGCGGCGATCTGCTCCAGCGCCTCGCCATAGGCGAGCTGGGCGAGCGGCATGCCGAAATGCTGCGCCGACAGGATCGTCACGGGCAGCATGAAGGCGACGATCAGCACCAGATATTGCGCGACCTGGGTCCAGGTGATGGAGCGCATGCCGCCGAGCAGAGAGCAGACCAGCACCGTGCCGAGACCGACATAGACCGCGGCCTCGAAGGAAATGCCGAGGAAACGCGAGGCGATCAGGCCGGCGGCATAGAGCTGCGCCACCACATAGGTGAAGGAGCAGACGAACAGCACGATCACGCCAGTCAACCGGGCGGCATGGCCGCCGAACCGCGCGGCCAGGAAATCGGGAAGGGTGAAGGCTCCGAATTTGCGCAGATACGGTGCGATCAGCACGGCAACCAGCACGAAGCCGCCGGTCCAGCCCAGCAGATAGGCGAGTCCGTCGAAGCCGAGCATGTAGAGCGTGCCCGCAAGGCCGATGAAGGATGCGCCGCTGAGCCAGTCGGCCGCCGTCGCCATGCCGTTGAAGACGCCCGGCACCTGTCGTCCCGCAACGTAATAGTCGGTGACGTGGACCGTGCGGCTGGCAATGCCGATGCCGGCATAGAGCACGAGCGTTGCTGCCACGAACAGGTAGCCGAGGATTTGCTGCGGCACGCCGATCTGCTCGAGGACGACGAGGCCGGCGATGAAAGCGGCAAGGAGGCCGGCGACAGTGCCGTAGAGCTGGCCGGCGCGGCCGGCGACCTTGTCTTTTCTCATCAAAGCTCCTCCCCGGCATCGAGCGGTTCGGGTTCGGCGACGCCGGCCTCGCGGTCGAGGCGCTCCTGGCGGAAGATGAACCAGACGGTGAGCAGCAGGAATGCGACCAGCGACCCTTGCGCGGCCATGTAGTAGCCGAGCGGAAAACCTGCGACGCGGGTTGCGTTGAGCGGTTCGGCGAAGAACGGGACGACGAGGGCGAAGACGGCCAGAATGGCGAGCGTGACGAGGGCAAGAGCGATCGTGCGTCGCCAGCGGCGGCGCTGGGGGGACATGCCCGGCTTTCCGTCAAAGGTCATCCAAGTCCTCCGGCATCCCCGAGCGGTGCCCACTATTCTGGATATGCGATTCGCTCAGCTTCCAGTATGCCCGTGTGGCCGGCTTGCACGAGCCGGCGCCGCCACCGTAAGAGCTGGCGGGTCGTCGCCGCAAGCCACGGCTTGATGCTGAGCGGGCCAGTGGCGATAATGCCGCGTATTGCCGGTTTGCCCGAGAGGGCGCCGGCTGGGGGGGAGCGAAGCCGCGATCTCGCTGGAGAAGAGGCGACGTCCGTCCGGGTTCTGGGAGGGGCCCGTGCGGAAAGCGCGTTTGATCGCGGTCAGCGTCTATGGAGGACACCGGCGTGCCGGACAGCGCTACGTATCATTTCGTGGTTGCGGATGATCATCCCTTGTTTCGCGGCGCCTTGCGTCAGACGATCGAGCGCCTCTATCCGGGGGCGGGCATCGTCGAGGTGGGGACGCTCGAGGATGCCGCCGCCGAACTCGAGCGCCACGGCGAGGTCGACCTGCTCTTGCTGGACCTGTCGATGCCCGGCATGCGCGGGTTTTCCGGATTGATGTACCTGCGCGCCCAGTACCAGAGCGTGCCTGTGGTGATCGTCTCGGCCAGCGAGGATACCGGGACGATCCGGCGTTGCATGGAACTCGGCGCCTCGGGCTTCATCCCCAAGTCGCTCGGCATCGAGGTCATTCGCGAGGCGGTGTCGCAGGTGATGGCCGGCGGCAGCTGGACCCCGCCCGACATCGATCTGGGCGAGGCCGACGGCGAGGCGAGCGCCATGGCGCAGCGCCTGTCCACGCTCACGCCGCAACAGGTGCGAGTGCTGATGATGTTGTCGGAAGGCCTGCTCAACAAGCAGATCGCCTATGAGCTCAGTGTTTCCGAGGCGACCGTGAAGGCGCATGTCTCGGCGATCCTGCAGAAGCTCGGCGTCGAAAGCCGGACGCAGGCGGTCATTGCCGCTGCCAAGATCGAGCAGGGCCAGTGGCTGGCCGCGGAGGCCCGCTGACGGGCCGTTCCACGTGCTCTGCGAAAGGAGTTGTCAGCGCGCAAGGCGCGCCTCGGCCGGCGGATAGCCGAGGCCGCCGCGCTGGCCGAGCTGGCCTTGGTGGCAGGTGCCGCAGGACGAGATCACGTCCATCACCATGGGTGAGCCGTTGGGCGCGACAGCCATGTAGAACCAGTCGTCGGTCTGCGGCGAGCGGCCCGGCTCGACCTTTTCCATGAGGAACAGCGGTCCCGGCTGGGCGCGTCCCCGCTCGTCGACGGAAAAGGACTCGGCCGCGATCAGCGAGCCGACGGGCATTTGCACCTTGCCCTCGCTGAAACGCAGGTAGTCCTGCGCGCCGACCTGATTGACATAGGTAACCAGGTGCCGGCCACCATGGGCTGGCGAGAATGCCGGATAGCGGCTGGCCGGCGCCCACGAGCGGTAATCCTCGACATAATCCGCCGGGATCCAGCGCTTGTCGCCCTGTCGATAGCCCTCCCGCAGGATGTCCTGCAGGCAGTCGTAGACGGCGCTTGCCTCATCCGCGGCAAGCTCGGTGTTCGGCCTTGCGGCGATGCAGCCGGAGGCCTGTCCCTCGGGGGCGGCCAGGAGCAGGGCGAGCATCGCGCCGGCCGGCAGCAGCAGTCTTGTCATGTTCGTCTCTCTGGCACGTCCGTGCGGCTCGATCCGGTCGCCGGCGCCTTGCGACCACGACGATCCGAACCCCGCAAACGGGGCGGCTTGATGGCGATCCAAGGCTTTACACGGATGTCTGAACGCGGGACGTGATGCCGATCACTCGGCGGCGGCCGTCGCTCCTGCACTGCGCACGCGGGAAAGATAGGCCCTGAGCGCCGCCGGCTTCACCGGCTTGTTAAGGATCTCGATGTCCTTGGCGGAGGCTTCCGCGCGTACGCCCTGGCTGCGGTCGGCGGTGACCAGCAGGGCGGGGATCTCGATGCCGAAGCGCCAGCGCAGCTGCACCACGGCCTCTACGCCCGTTCCCTCGTCGAGATGGTAGTCGGCGATCAGCACATCGGGCCGTTCGCCCGCCTCGAACGTTTTGCGGGCCGCCTCGCGCGGATCCAGCGCTGTCGTTACTCGGCAGCCCCAGCCCGTCAGCAGCACACGCATGCCGTCGAGGATCTGGGGCTCGTTGTCGATGGCCAGCACATGCAGGCCCTTGAGCGGGGCATCGTGCGGCGCCGGCGGCGGAGGCGTGGCAAGGGCAGGGACGGAGGCGGCCATCGGCAGCTCGATGCAAAAGCGCGAGCCGAGCCCGGTACGCGACTCCAGCGTCACCGGATGGTCGAGTACCCGCGCGATGCGCTCGACGATCGACAGGCCGAGCCCAAGGCCGCGCGCCTCGCGGGCGCCGTCGTCCAGCCGGTGAAACTCCATGAAGATCAGCTTCTGCTTGGACTGAGGAATGCCGATACCGGTGTCGAACACCTCCATCAGCACCTTGCCGCGGCGGCGCCTGACGCCGACCAGCACCCGGCCGCTGCGCGTGTACTTGATCGCGTTGGAGATGAGGTTCTGCAGCAGCCGGCGGAGCAGCCGGCGGTCCGAGCGCACGCTGAGGCTCGTCGGCAGAATGGCGAGGCGCAGGTTCTTTTCCTCGGCCACCGGCTCGAATTCGGTTCGCAGCGGATTGAGGATCTCCTCCAGCCGGAAGACGGTGATCTCGGGCTTTAGCGCGCCGGTATCCAGGCGGGAAATGTCCAGCACCGCACCGATGATTTCCTCCACCGATTCCAGCGAGGCGCCGACATTCTGCACCAGGTGCTTGAGCTCTCCTTCGGTGAAGCGCTCGGTCAGGCTGGAGGCGTAGAGTCGCGCGGCGTTGAGCGGCTGCAGGATGTCGTGGCCGGCGGCGGCAAGGAAGCGGGTCTTGCCGATATTGGCCTCCTCCGCCAGCGCCTTGGCATCGGTCAGCTCCTCGTTGACGCGGGTCAGTTCGAGCGTGCGCTCGCGCACCCGCCGCTCCAGCGTCTCGTTGGCCCGCGCCAGTGCCTCCTCGCCGAGCACCCGCTCGGTGATGTCTGTATAGGTCGTGACGATGCCGCCGTCCGGCATCGGGCTGGTGCGCACCTCCAGAACGAGGCCGCTGCCGCTCATGTGTTCCTGGAAGGTCTCGTGGCGCACCACCAGCTTGTCCAGCCGGTCGCCGACGATCACTTCCACCGGGTCGGCGCCCAGTTCCCCGCGCTTGGCGTTGAAGCGGATGATGGCATCGAGCGGCGTGCCGACCTGGCCGTATTCCGCAGGCAGGCCGAGCAGCTCACGGAACTGCCGGTTCCAGCAGATCAGTCTGAGGTCGCGGTCGAAGACGGAGATGCCCTGGCGCACCTGGTCTAGCGCGGTCTGCAGCAGGTCGCGATTGTACTGGATAGCGACCGTGGCGTCGTCGAGCAGCTTCAGGGCGCCCTTGCCGCTGGGATCGCGGCGCTTGACCAGCAGCGACAGCACCAGCCGCGAGGAGGCGGCGCCGATGGCGCTGGCCAGCAGCTGCTCGGAAAAGCGCAGGATCTGCGCATCCGCCGTGGCGCTGGGGTCGAAGTCGCGGCCGCGCTCGCGGGCGAAGCTCTGGAACGAGCGCTCGGTGCGCTCCTCGCCGAGATAACGGGCGATGGTCGACTTGAGGTCGCCGGCGGTCACCGAGGTGCGCCACAGGCGCAGCCCCGGCGTCGGCGACAGTTCGGACGGCACGAAGATGTTGGCCTGCAGCCGCTCCACAGGCTCCGGCGTGCGCGACAGCGAGAACATGATGTAAGCGCTGATATTGGTCGCAAGGCTCCAGAAGACGCCATGGGTGAGCGGATCGAAGGCAAGCGAGAACAGCGCCTGCGGCCGCAGGAGCCAGATGCCGAAGGGGCCGTTCTCGATCAAAGTCACCGGGATCAGGCCGGATTGCGCGAAGGTCGGCAGCAGCAGGGTGTAGACCCAGATGGCGAAGCCCACCAGCATGCCGGCAATGGCCCCGCGCGCCGTACCCCGCCGCCAGACGAGGCCGCCGAAGAAGGCGGGGGCGAACTGTGCGATGGCGGCGAAGGACAACAGGCCGATGGAGGTCAGCGCCGCCGTGTCGCCGGCTGCCCGGTAATAGGCATAGGCGAGCAGCAGCGTGACGAAGATCGCCGCGCGCCGCGTCAGCAGCAGGATCCGGCTCATGTCCTCGCCATGGGAGGCGATGATCGCGTCCTCGCTGGAGCGACGCAGCACCAGCGGCATCACCAGATCGTTGGAGATCATGATGGCAAGGGCAACGCTGGCGACGATCACCATGGCGGTGGCCGCCGACAGGCCGCCGATGAATGCGAACAGGGCGAGCCACGGGTGATTGGCGGCCAACGGCAGGGCGAGCACGTAGGAATCCGGGTTGGTTGCTGGGTCCAGCATGATCATGCCGGCCGCCGCGATCGGTACGACGAAAAGGTTGATCGCAACCAGATAGAGCGGGAACAGCCAGGTCGCCCGCCGCAGCTCGGCGCCTGAGTTGTTTTCCGTCACCGTGACGTGGAACTGGCGCGGCAGCAGGATGACGGCGATGGCCGAAAGCAGCGTCATCACCACCCAGTTGCCGCCCGACAGTTCGCCCGACATCGCCCCCACAACCTTGGGGTCTGCGGCCATGGCGGCGAAGAGGTCGCCGGGTCCGTCATACAGCGAATAGGTGACCCAGATGCCGACGGCGAGGAAGGCGACGAGCTTGACCACCGCCTCGGCGGCGATGGCCAGCATCAGCCCCTCCTGGTGCTCCGTCGCATCGATGTGGCGGGTGCCGAAGGCCCAAGCGAAGATCACCATGCCAATCGCGATCATCAAGGTGATGTCGTCGAAGAAGGGCAGGCCGGTCTCGCCGGTCTTCAGGTTGAGATGCGAGATCAGCGTCGTGACGGATAGCGACACCGCCTTCAGTTGCAGCGCGATATAGGGGACGATGCCGACGACGGCGATGATCGCGACGACGGCGGCCACCGGCTGGCTCTTGCCGTAGCGCGCGCCGATGAAGTCGGCGACCGAGGTGATGCGCTCGCTCTTGGCCAGGCGAATGATCCGCCGCAGCAGGGGATAGCCGAGGGCGAAGACCAGGATCGGCCCGATATAGATGGTCAGGAACTCCAGCCCGCTGCGGGTTGCCGTACCCACGGAGCCGAAGAAGGTCCAGGACGTGCAGTAGACCGAAATCGACAATGCATAGATCAGCGGCCGGCCGTTGCCGGACGTGGTGAAGCGCGCCTTGCGGTCGCCATAGCTGGCAACGGCGAACAGCAGAAGCACGTAGCCGAGCGCCGCGACGACGACGACCCACCCTTCGACCATGCGTTGCGTTCCTCCCCAAGCTTGTTCCCGGATCGGACCATGTTTGCCGGCGTCTGTCCATTCGACGCTTGGCGGTAAAGCTCCGGTGCGAAAGCGAAAACAGGGAGATTCCCGGATGGATAAGCCCGTGCTAAACCGGAAGCTGCAACCGGACATGGCCGGCCGCCGCTTTTTGGGCGGATGCCGGCAGCCATAGGAGGGAGCCAGCATGCTGAAGGAATTCAAGGAGTTTGCCGTCAAGGGCAACATGATCGACATGGCGGTCGGCATCGTCATCGGCGCGGCCTTCGGCGCCATCGTCTCCTCGCTCGTCGACGACGTGATCATGCCTCCCATCGGCCTGCTGATCGGCGGTGTCGATTTTTCTCAGCTCTTTCTGGTCCTGAGTGAAGGCACGGCGCCCGGACCCTATCTCACCGTCGAGGCGGCGACGGCCGCCGGCGCAGTGACCTGGAACATCGGCCTGTTCATCAACGCGGTGATCAAATTCCTGATCATTGCCTTCGCGCTGTTCATGGTGGTCAAGGTGGTCAACCGCCTGCGCAAGGAAGAGCCGGCCGCCCCTCCCGCGCCGCCTGCTCCCAGCCGCGAGGAAGTGCTGCTGACCGAGATCCGCGATCTTCTGAAGACGCGCTGAGGCGCGGCTCGCCCGCATCGACGACAGGCAGGACACATCCGAGAAGAGTTTCACCCGGGCGGGTCCTGCCACTCCCCCTCCCTTTCTCAATCAAAGACAGCTTGTTCCCATGGTCGATATGATGTCCGCGCTGCGGCCGGAGGCGCGTCAGGCGCCCGAGAGCGGTATTGTCGAGGTCGTGAACTTCGCGCGCGAGCGCGACGACCTGATTCCCCTGTGGGTCGGGGAGGGCGACCTGCCGACGCCGGACTTCATCCGTGCAGCCGCCGAGGCATCGCTGGAAAAGGGCGAGACCTTCTACACTTATCAGCGCGGCATTCCGGCGCTGCGCGAGGCGCTGGCGCGCTATCACCTCAAGCATTTCGGCCGCGACTGGGGCGCGGAGCGCTATTTCGTCACCGGCTCGGGCATGCAGGCGATCCAGCTTGCTGTCCAGGCGATTGCCGGTGCGGGAGACGAGGTGATCTATCCTTCGCCGGCCTGGCCGAACTTCCCGGCCGCCATCGGCATCATGGGCGCCAGGGCGATCCCCGTGCCGCTCGATTTCTCGCCCAACGGCTGGACGCTGGATCTCGATCGCCTATTCGCCGCCGTGACCCCGCGCACCCGCGCAATCTATCTGAATTCGCCGTCGAACCCGACCGGCTGGATGGCCGACAAGGAGACGCTGGCCGCGATCCTGGATGAAGCCCGCCGCCGGGGCCTGTGGATCGTCGCCGACGAGGTCTACAGCCGCTTCGTCGAAGGGGATGCCACCCGCGCGCCCTCCTTCATGGACGTGGCCGAGCCGGACGACCTGATCCTGTACGTCAACACCTTCTCCAAGAACTGGGCGATGACCGGTTGGCGCATCGGCTGGCTCTCCGCCCCGCCGGCTCTCGGCCAGGTGGTGGAGAACCTGATCCAGTATTCGACCTCGGGCGTCGCCCAGTTCATGCAGCGCGCCGCCGTGGCCGCACTCGACGAGGGCGAAGAGTTCATGGCGCTGCAGCGCAGACGTGCGACCGCCGGGCGCGCCATCGTCGAGGGGCGCTTGGCGGCCACCGGGCGGCTCCGCTACGCGCCGCCGCAAGGGGCCTTTTACCTGTTCTTCGGCGTAGAGGGCTTTTCCGATAGCCGGGAACTGGCCAAGCGGATCGTCGCCGAGACGGGCGTCGGCCTTGCGCCCGGCAGTGCCTTCGGCGAGGCGGGAGAGGGGTTCCTGCGCCTGTGTTTCGCCCGTTCGGCAGACCATCTGGAGGCGGGGGCGGAGCGCCTCGCCGACTGGATGGCGCGTTGACGAAGCACGCGACTCTGCGTTACGGATTTTTGCTTAGTAGATTGGAAGCGATAATTTTTCGATCGTTTCTCGGCGTCCGGGGCGGACCTCGCATCGTATCGGGCTTAGAATGCGCGAAAAGCAAACTCGCAGCGTTTCAGCGTTGCCCAGCGTGTCGGAAGCGCGCCTCGAGAGCGTGCTCGGCACTGCGGTCGACGGGATCGTCGTGATGGACGACAAGGCGCGCATCCTGCTTTTCAACAAGGCCTGCGAGACCCTGTTCGGCTACACGACCGAGGAGGTCCGGGGGCGGAACGTCAAGGTGCTGATGCCGGCCGAGTATGCCCACGCGCATGACGGCTATCTGAACAACTATCTGGAAACCGGCGAGAAGCGCATCATCGGCATCGGCCGCGAGGTGCGCGGCATGCATCGCGACGGCACCGAATTCCCGATCGAGCTGTCGGTCGGCGAGGCGGCGACGCCGGAGGGGCGCCAGTTCATCGGCATCATCCGCGACCTGCGCCAGCGCAAAGCGGTCGAGAGGCGTCTGGCGGAGGCGCAGGCGCAGCTCGTCAGCGTCACCCGCATCAGCGCGCTGGACGAAATGGGCGCGGCCATTGCGCACGAGCTGAACCAGCCACTGACGGCCATTATGCTTTATCTGCAGGCGGCCAAGCGCAAGGTCGGTGACGACCATCGCGACGAGAAGCTGGTCGAGATCGTCGACAAGGGCGTGCGCGAGGCCGAGCGTGCCAGCCAGATCATCCAGCGGATGCGGCGTTTCGTGGAAAAGCGCGACCCCGAGCGTCGTTCGGTCAATGTTGCGCGTCTTGTCGGCGAGTGTCTCGACCTCGTGACGATGGGCACGGACTGCCGCGATATCGAAATCGCCAACGACGTCCTCGACGGTTTGCCGGACATTGCCGTCGATCCTGTGCAGATCCAGCAGATCCTGATCAATCTGATCCGCAATGCGCTCGACGCGGTGCGTCAGGCTCCGGTAAAGCGTGTCGGACTGTCGGCTGCGGTGAGCGGCGGCGATATGCTGATCCGTGTCAGCGATTCAGGTGGCGGAGTGCCGCCGGAAGTCGTACCGACGTTGTTCAGAGCATTTTCCGGCGCGAAGAAGGGCGGTCTTGGCCTCGGCCTGACGATCTCCCGTTCTATCGCACAGAATCATGGCGGCGATCTCGCCGTCGAACCCAACGGTGGGGAAGGGGGAGCTGCCTTCGTGCTGCGCCTGCCGGTCGACACGCCCGAGCGTGGCGATCAGGTGGCTGCGCCCCCTGGCAGAAAAGGACCGACGGCATGAGCGCGACTGCGCATATGATCCACATCGTCGATGACGATCCGGCAATTCGTGATGCCCTGACCGTTGTTTTCGAACTGGAAGGCTACGATGTCGCCTCGTTCGAGACCGGAGAAGCGTTTCTGGAGCGGGCCGCGCGCCCGGACAACACGCCGGGTTGCGTCATTCTCGATGTGCACATGCCGGGCCAGTCCGGTATCGAGATTCTGCGCCGTCTGCATGCGGATCGGTTCGCCGCCCCGGTCTTCGTCATTTCGGGTCAGGGCGATATTCCGATGGCCGTGGAGGCGATCAAGCAGGGCGCCCACGACTTCATCGAAAAACCCTTCGATGCCGAGACGGTGGTCACGCGGGTGCGCGAGGCCATCGAGGCGACCGAGCGCAAGCAGGTCGAGAGCACCACGCCTCCGGTCCGCAGTTTTCCGGGCAGCGAGACGCTGACCCCGCGCGAGCGGGAAGTGCTCGAGGAGATCACTGCCGGTGCCTCCAACAAGGAGGCCGGACGAACCCTTGGCATCAGCCCGCGGACCATCGAGGTGCATCGCGCCCGCATCATGGAAAAGCTCGGCGCGCGCAACGCCGCCGACCTGGTGCGCATCGTCCTGTCGCACGAATGACTGCAAGCTCCGGCGGACGGCGCTTCCGTATTCCGCCGGAGTTTCGCCCCCGCCTCGAGGGTCTATAGTCGCCGGTCTGCGACCCGATCAGGGTCGTGTTCAAAGGCTGCCAGGGCGGCGGGAATGAGACGGTGACTATCCATATCGTCGAGGACGATCCGGGAGTGGGCGATTCGTTGGCGTTGCTGCTCGGGGAAATCGGGCATCAGGTCGAGGTGTATCCCGACGCCGAGAGCTTCTTCGAGCATGTGCCTCCGGGCCCTCAGGATACTGTGATTGTTGACCTCGGCCTGCCGGGGGTGAGCGGGGTGCAGCTGATCCGCTGGGTCGCCCGTCTCTCGACGCCGCCGCGTGTCATCGCCATCACGGGCCAATCGCGCCGAGCCATAACAGAGCTTTTCGGTGACGATTTGCCACCTGTACTTTTGCGTAAGCCGCTTACCGAAGAAGCTCTCATCGCGCTTCTGTAAAGTTCACGGGCGGCTTTTTTTGCCCGTTCGGATGCGTTGTTTTGCCACGCTAGGTAATAGGTCGTACGAAGACCACCGAATTTCGCCTCTCCGGCTTCGCTTCTAGACTTTCCCACGTTGACGGAGAGTCGTGTCGGACGGGACGCGGCTCCGGCTCGCCGGGCTTTCGAACCCGCGTGCCGAATTGCATCCGCCAATGCCGAGCTGGCAGGAGGAGGGGGCGATGGCCTACCTGGAACGGACTTCCGAAACGATGGGGCATGGAGTGGTTGCGGCGCGCAGCGTGCGCGAGATTGCCGACACCCCGCAGGCGCGTACCCAGCGCCATGGCCAGCATCACGTGGTTTTCTACGAGGGCGACGCGGCCGAGCGGATCTACGAGCTGCAGGACGGCATCGTCATGCTCTACAAGCTGCTGCCCGACGGGCGCCGCCAGGTGGTGGAGATCCTGACCCGCGGCATGATCTTCGGCACCGCCGGCGGCCCGCGCTACGACGTTTCCGCCGAAACCCTGACCCCGGTGCGCCTCGCGGTCCACGAGCGGCGCGAGGTCGACGCTTCGGCCGTGCTGCAGAGCCACGTGGCCAAGTGCCTGATGGCCCAGATGGAAGGCCTGCACGAGCACGCCATGCTGCTTGGCCGCAAGTCGGCGATGGAGCGTGTCGCCAGCTATTTCATGCGCATGGTGCCCAATCGCGGCGGCGAAGGATGCGCAGGGCCCGTTTCCGAAGCCTGCGACCCGCATGACCTGGTGCTCAACATGACGCGCCAGGAGATCGCGGACTATCTCGGCCTGACCATCGAGACCGTCAGCCGGGTGATTTCCGAACTGAAGCGGCGCGGCGTGATCCGCCTCGAGCGTCAGGACCGTATTCATGTGACGCGTGTGTGCGGCCTGTGCCAGCTGACGGGCATTCATTGAACCGCACGCGAGTGAGAACTGCACACACCTGAGGGTCGGCGGCTCCTGCCGGCTCGCGTCCGCCGGTCCTGCCAATGGGCTTCGGATCTTTCAGCCCCGGGTTTTCGACCCGGGGCTCTTTTTTGCCGGAAAGGGCAGTGGCTCACACCGCCACGGAATGACGGGCGAGGCCGCGCTGCAGGTAGATGTCGAAGGCTGCCGCTGCGATACGCGCATAGGGCGCTCCGCGCGGGGTGACCTCGATCCGGCTGCCCTCAACGATCACGAGCCCGTCGGCGATCATCTCTGCAAGGTCCGCGATGCTGGCGGAAAAATGCGCCAGCGGCAGAGCGTGCGCGGCGGCGATTTCGCCGATATCGGCGGCATGCTCGGTCATCAACTGTTCGATGATTGCCGCTCGCGCCCGGTCGTCCGCATCGAGCGCGATACCGCGGGCGACCGGCAGCGACCCGTCGGCGATGGCGCGGCTCCAGCCGCCCGTGTCGGGCATGTTTTGCACATAGCCCTGCGGCAGCTTGCCGATGGAGGACGCTCCGAACCCGATCAGCGTGTCAGCCGTGTCGGTCGTGTAGCCCTGGAAGTTGCGGCGTAGCCGTCCGGCATCGAGCGCCACCGCCATGTCGTCGTCCGGCATGGCGAAATGGTCGAGGCCGATGGCTCGGTATCCGGCATCCAGCAGCGTCTCCCGGGCATGGTCCGCCATTGCGATGCGCCCCGCCGCATCGGGCAGCCGGCTTTCGTCGATCAGCCGCTGGTGCTTCTTCATCCAGGGCACATGGGCATAGCCGAACAGGGCGATGCGCCCGGGCGTCAGCTCCCGCGTCAGGCGGATCGTCTCGGTGACCGTCTCCAGCGTCTGGAAAGGCAGGCCGTACATCAGATCGAAATTGAGCGCGTCGATGCCTACGGCACGCAGCCGCTCCACCGCCTGCGCCACCTGCTCGAATGGCTGGATCCGGCCGATCGCCTTCTGCACGACAGGGTCGAAGTCCTGCACGCCAAGGCTCACCCGGGTGATCCCGGCTTCGCGCAACGTGTCGGCAAGCTCCGGCGTCACCGTGCGCGGGTCCAGCTCGATGGCGTGTTCATGTGGTTCGGCAAAGGCGAAATGCCGGTGCAGCCGCTCGACCACGGACAGAAACTGCGGCCGCGGCAGAAGGCTCGGCGTGCCGCCGCCCCAGTGCACATGGACAGTCTGCATGCGTCCCGGCAGCCGTGCAGCGACCAGGTCGATCTCCGCAAGCAGCGCGTCCGTGTAGTCGAGCAGCGGCTCGTCGCGGCGCGCTGCCTTGGTGTGGCAGCCGCAATAGTTGCAGATCACCCGGCAATAGGGGACGTGCAGGTAGAGGGAGAGCGGCATGTCGGCAGGCAGTCCCGCCAGCCAACTGCCATAGGTCGCCCCGGTGACGCCGGCATGGAAGTGCGGCGCGGTCGGGTAGCTGGTGTAGCGCGGCACGGAGCGTGTCGCATAGCGTTGGTCGAGATCGGTCATGAGGCGACCATGCCTGCTTCGCGCAGAGCGGACCTTGATCCTGCTCAACCTTCGAGAAATCTCGCGCTGCATGGCAGCTGCGCACAAAATGCATGGCAGGTGCCTGCTTTTCTTGGTCTATTGCCTTGGCGGCCCACCTCTTTCCGGCCCCTTGGGGGCTCCGGCGGATTTTCATGCTCTCACTCAGGCAAGCTCTTTTGACGCTGGCGATCGACGCCCTCGGCGGCGGCGCGTTCCAGTTCGCCGGCTTGCCCGCGGCCTGGCTGGCCGGAGCGATGGTCGCAACCGCCATCGCGGTCCTGTCCGGCGTGCGCTGTGCGATTCCCGACCGTTTGCGCGACATGCTGTTCGTCGTGCTCGGCTTGACCATGGGTGCCGGCGTGACGCCGGAAACGGTCGAGCGGATCGGCGAATGGCCGGTGACGATGCTGCTGGTCCTGGTCTCGGTCGCGGCCGTGCTCGGCGCCACCTTCCTGTTCCAGCGCAAGGTCGCCGGCTGGGACCGCGACACCGCCTATTTCGCGGCGATACCCGGCGCCTTGTCCTACGTGATGATCCTGTCGCTCTCCTATCCGCGCGCCGATACGATGCGGGTCGCGGTGGCGCAGACGCTGCGGGTGTTCATCCTGGTGTCCCTGCTGCCGCCGATCATCGTCGGCAGCGAGCCGGATGTTGCAGCCGGGGTTCCCGCCCTTCCCGTGGAACTCCTGCCGTTGGCCCTTGTCGCCATGGCTGCACTGGTCTCCGGCTACCTGTTCCAGCGCGCCGGTGTTCCCGCCGGCTGGCTCACGGGGCCGTTCTTTGTCAGTGCCGCGCTCAACGCCAGCGGCATCGTCGCGGTGCATCTGCCCGAATGGCTGACGATCCCTGCGCTCGTCGGGCTCGGCTGCATCATCGGCTGCCGGTTCACCAGCATCTCGCTGCGCGACCTGCTGCGGCTGCTTCTGGTCAGTCTCGGGGCCTTTGCCGTTGGCATGAGCATCGCCGTGGCGATTTCGTTGTTCGCCTCCAGCCTTCTGGGCCTCCCCCTGGGACAGCTGCTGCTGGCCTACGCGCCGGGCGGGTTGGAGGCGATGACGCTGCTCGCCTACCTGCTCGATCTCGACCCGGCCTTCGTAGCGGCCCACCAACTGGCCCGCTATTTCGGAATGGTGCTGCTGCTTCCCTTCGCCACCCGCCGCATCCTGGGTCCGCCCCAACGGGTCGTGTGACCCGGCCAGTCGACGCTGACTGACTTGCGGGAAACGGCGAGGCGGCCCCGGGTTTCGGCTCGTTTTTTCTGCTGAGAATCCAAAAACAAATCGTCGCAGCCGTGCTTTTGCGGATGTTCCTGACTGCGCTTTACCGCAAGCTGTCTTGACCTGGATCAAGGCAGCAATCGGCCGATCGGCCATACCTGCGCCTTGACCCTGCGGGGTTTGGATCACCAAGAGACTCGGGGCGCCCACCAATGGCTCAAGCTCAAGCCAAGTACATTACGATGGAGGAAGGCTTCTTCGCCGCGTTCCTCGTCGTGATCGCCTTTGCCTGCCTGATCATCGCCGGAAAGACGTATGATCAGGTCATGGCCTTCCACACCGCTATCGGCTCGCTCGCCGCGGCTGCCGGCGCCTTCATCATCTTCCGGAACTATTTCGAGGACCGTGTCCCGGCGCCGCAGGAAATCGGCGGCAAGCCGAACTACAACCTCGGTCCGATCAAGTTCGGCGCCTGGGCGGCCGTGTTCTGGGGTGTCGCCGGCTTCACCGTCGGCCTGATCATCGCCCTCCAGCTTGCCTATCCGGTGCTGAACTTCGACCTGCCCTGGACGAGTTTCGGCCGGCTGCGCCCGCTGCACACCTCGGCCGTGATCTTCGCCTTCGGCGGCAACGTGCTGATCGCCACGTCCTTCTACGTGGTCCAGCGCACCAGCCGCGCGCGCATGCCGGGCTCGATCGCTCCCTGGTTCGTGATCCTGGGCTACAACCTCTTCATCGTCATCGCCGGCACGGGCTACCTGCTGGGCGCGACGCAGTCGAAGGAATATGCCGAGCCGGAGTGGTATGCCGACCTGTGGCTGACCATCGTCTGGGTGGCTTACCTGCTCGTCTTCCTCGGCACGCTGTGGAAGCGCAAGGAGCCGCACATCTATGTGGCGAACTGGTTCTACCTCGCCTTCATCATCACCATCGCGATGCTGCACATCATCAACAACCTGACGGTGCCGGTGTCGGTGTTCGGAACGAAGTCCTACATCCTGTGGGCGGGCGTCCAGGACGCGATGGTGCAGTGGTGGTACGGCCATAACGCGGTCGGCTTCTTCCTGACCGCCGGCTTCCTGGCCATCATGTACTATTTCGTGCCCAAGCGCGCCGAGCGGCCGGTCTACTCCTACCGCCTGTCGATCGTGCACTTCTGGGCGCTGATCTTCCTGTACATCTGGGCCGGCCCCCACCACCTCCACTATACGGCTCTGCCGCAGTGGGCCTCGACGCTGGGCGCCACCTTCTCGATCATCCTGTGGATGCCCTCCTGGGGCGGCATGATCAACGGCCTGATGACCCTGTCGGGTGCCTGGGACAAGCTGCGGACCGACCCGGTGCTGCGCATGATGGTCGTCTCCATCGCCTTCTACGGCATGTCGACCTTCGAAGGCCCGTTGATGAGCCTGCGCTCCGTCAACTCGCTGTCGCACTACACGGACTGGACCATCGGTCACGTCCACTCGGGTGCGCTCGGCTGGGTCGGCTACATCTCCTTCGGCGCCCTCTATTGCCTGATCCCCTGGCTGTGGAACAAGAAGGAGGTCTATTCGCTGAAGCTGGTGAACTGGCACTTCTGGATCTCGACCATCGGCATCGTGCTCTACATCTGCGCGATGTGGGTCTCGGGCATCATGCAGGGCCTGATGTGGCGCGCCTACGATGCCATGGGCTTCCTCGAGTACTCGTTCATCGAGACCGTCGAAGCGATGCATCCCTTCTACGTCATCCGCGCCCTTGGCGGTGCCCTGTTCGTCGCAGGCTCGCTGATCATGGCCTACAACCTCTGGATGACCGTGCGGCACGGCGAGGCTGAAGAAGCCGAAGCCCTTCCCGCCGGCGCCATGGCTCCGGCCGAGTAAGGGGAGAGCAAGATGTCCATTTGGAAAAAACACGAAATCTTCGAGAAGCACTCCCTGGTTCTCGTCATCGGCATCCTGATCGTGGTCTCCATCGGCGGGCTCGTCGAGATCGCCCCTCTGTTCTACCTGAAGAGCACCATCGAGAAGGTGGAGGGCATGCGTCCCTACACCCCGCTCGAGCTGGCGGGCCGCAACATCTACATCCGCGAGGGATGCTATCTCTGCCATTCGCAGATGGTTCGCCCGATGCGCGACGAACTGGAGCGGTACGGCCACTTCAGCCTTGCGGCCGAGAGCATGTACGACCACCCCTTCCAGTGGGGGTCCAAGCGCACGGGTCCGGACCTTGCCCGCGTCGGCGGCAAGTATTCCGACGAGTGGCACCGCGATCACCTTGCCGATCCGCGTTCGGTGGTGCCGGAATCGATCATGCCCGGCTACCCGTTCCTGCTCGAGGCGAAGGTCGAGACCCGCGGCATCGCGGACCACCTGAAGGCCAACGTGGCCGTCGGTGTTCCCTATGACGAGGCTCAGGTCTCGGAGGCCGCCAGCGACATGCTCGCGCAGGCCTCGCCCGACAGCGCCGCCGTGGATGGGTTCCTGGAGCGCTATCCGAACGCGATCGTCCGCGATTTCGACGGCAATCCGAGCAAGGTGACGGAGATGGACGCGCTGGTCGCCTATCTCCAGATGCTCGGCACGCTGGTCGACTTCTCGATCTACGACAACAAGGCCAACCTGCGCTGAGGAGGCGGTGATGAACGAGAGTTACGAGACCGTCGCCAGCTTCGCCCAGACATGGGGACTGGTCTACTTCGTGGTGCTTTTCGCAGGCGTGGTCGCCTATGCGCTGTGGCCGAGAAACGCCAAGCGCTTCGACGACGCGGCACAGATCCCCTTGCGGGAGGATTGAGACATGGCTGACGGGTACAAGAAAGAGGTCGACCACATCTCCGGCGTCGAGACGACCGGACACGAGTGGGACGGCCTGAAGGAACTGAACAATCCGCTGCCGAAGTGGTGGCTCTACATCTTCTACGCCACAATCGTGTGGGCGATCGGCTACTGGGTGGTCTATCCGTCCTGGCCGCTGGTCTCCAGCTACACGGCCGGCGTTCTCGGCGACAGCCAGCGCGCCAATGCTCTGGCCGCGTTCGAGGCCGGCATGGCGGAGCGGGCGCAGATCGGCGAGACCTTGGTCAATGCCTCGCTGGAGGAGATCGAGTCCACCCAGTCGCTGCTGGAGTTCGCCATGGCCAACGGCCGGGCGGCCTTCGGCGACAACTGCGCTGCCTGCCACGGCACCGGCGCGCTGGGCGCGACCGGTTATCCGAACCTGCAGGACGACAACTGGATCTGGGGCGGCTCTCTCGAGGAGATCCACCAGACGCTGCAATACGGCATCCGCTCCGGCCACGACGAGGCGCGCTTCGGCGAAATGCCGTCCTTCGGCGCCGACGGCATGCTCGACAAGGAGCAGATCATCCAGGTGGCGAACTTCGTCGGCAGCCGTGCGGGCATCGAGCCGGAAGCGGGCATCGACCTTGCCGCCGGCGAGCAGGTCTATGCCGAGAACTGCGCTGCCTGCCACGGCGACGACCTGAAGGGGATGAAGGAGGTCGGTGCGCCTGACCTGACCGCCAACAGCTACCTCTATGGCAAGTCGATCGATGCGATCCGGGCGCAGGTCACCAATGCCCGCAACGGCGTCATGCCGGCCTGGGCCCCGCGCCTCGATCCGGCGACGGTGAAGTCGCTTGCGGTCTATGTCCATGCGCTTGGCGGCGGCGAATGATCCGCTGACGACAGCAAACCTTTCGAAGGCGCCCCTCTGGGGCGCCTTTTTGTTTCAGGCGACACGAAACGTTAGGCCTGTTGCCGGCGCAACTGCGACGGAGAGCGGCCCGCCAGCCGCCGGAAAGCGCGGGAAAATGCCCCCTGATCATCGTAGCCGAGCCGCCAGGCGATTTCCCCGATCGGCAGCCGCGTGCGCAGCAAGGCCCACATCGCGTAGTCGAGCCGCGCATCGTCGGTCATCGCCCGAAAGCTCGGCCCGTCTGTATCCAGCAGACGGCGCAGGCTGCGCCCCGACATGCCGAGATCTGCTGCAATGTCGGTTTGCGAGAACGGGCCCTGTCCGACGCGCCGGCGGATCGCCTCGCCGATGCGCTGCCGGGGATCTCCGCCCCGGTGTACCTGCTGCAGGTGATCGGGCGTTGGCCTGACGGAGGGAGCGGCATCGGTCTTGATGGCAAGGTCGAGCAGGCGGGCCGGGAAGGCCAGCATGTTGAGCCTCTGGCCGTAGAGCGGCACGCAGCCGGCCTGCCGGGCCAGCGCCGCGCGGCAGCCGTCCTGCTCGTGTTCCAGAGCCAGTTCCACCATCGGCACGGTGCCGGCGAACCTTTCGATCACCGCATGCAGGAAGCCGAGCGTGAATTCGGCATCGCGCGAGCGCGGCCAGATGCGCGGATCGTGGATGCGATAGGCAAGGGTGCAGGTGTCGCCCTCGACCTGCCGCTCGAAGGTCGTGCCCTCCTGCAGGGCCTGCAGGTCGGCGAGCAGCCGGGCAAGGAGACCGCCGAGCCGCGTCTCCCCGAGACCTGAGGGAAACAGCGTCGCCAGTGCGGGCGCCACGATCTGCCGGCCGCAGGTCCACAGGCAGGCCTGGGTGCCGGCCTGGCGTCCAGCGTTTTCCAGCAGGGTCGTGAAACGGTCGAGCGGGATCGTGTGCGAAGGGGCGAGCGTGACGCTGAGTCCGGTCTCGGCAAAGGCGCGGGGCGCGTCGAGCCCGGCGCCGGCGAGCACGTCGCTGATCAGCGGCAGCGCTGCAGCGGAGATGGTCACCCGGCAAGCAGGCGAGGCGGGGCTCAAGGGACGTTGCGAGGCATGCATGGCCGGCTCCGGATCCGTCGCCCGATGGTGGGCGGCGGATCCGGGACTGTCAATCGCGGCGCGCGGCCGTTTGCATCACTCCGGCAAGCGGATGGTGAGCGCCGGATTGTAGGGGAAGAAATTGAAGGGTCGCAGCGTGAAGCCCTTCCACATGGTCGACATCACCGGCCAGTCTTCCGTGTGCGGCACGTGGTGGAAGCCCATCGTGTACCAGGTGACGATGTCGGTGTTGCCGATGGGCCGGTCCTGCTGCGTCCAGGCCGCCAGCGTGTCCGAGCCGTCGCTCTGGAAGGCGAAGCGCCCGCCCGCATAGCGCTCGTTTGCGCTGTAAGGCGTGTTCCACAGCGTGTATTCCACATAGGCGTTGCGCTTCATCGGCATGTCGCCGGAATAGTCGAACGGCGAATAGGCGACGCTGTTGCCCGGCACGATCATGTAGCCCGGATGATGGCCGAGCGGTCCTTCCGCGCCCATGTTCATCACATGATACATGGCCGGCGTGTCCGGGTTGATCTTGTAGCGCCCGCCGAGTTCGCTCATCGCCATCTTCGTCTCGGTCACCCAGAACGAGCGGCGCGGCGCCCCGTCCTCCACCTTGCCCGGCACCAGCCCCGTGCGCATGAAGCTGTTGGCCTGGCCGTCGATGTCGAAGTCGAGGCGGAAGTTGAAGTAGTGGTCGTGGTTGGGCGCGATCAGGTTCGGTGCGATCAAGGTGCCGTGGCGGGTTTCCTCCGCCGCTCCTTCGTCGCGCATCGACTTGATGACCGCTCCCTTGACCGCGTCGAGGCCGGTGGAGCCGACCATCACGTCGAGCCGGCCGTCCTGATGGAAGACGTAGTCGACGAGGTAGTCGTAGTTGCCGACCTCGGAGGCCGAGCGCACCACCAACTGGGTCGCGGGGCGTCCTTCCGCCGGCACCTGCTCTGTTTCGCTCTGCGCGAAAATCTCGAAGTGCCGCCAGGCCGGGTCGCCGATATTGCGCTCGAAGATGCAGATCGCATCGGGAATGGAGAGCGGCGCGCCCTCGTCGGTATGCACCACCGCCGGCAGGAAGGTGGCGTGGGCCGGGCAGTCGACACCGGCCCTGAGCGGGGAGAGGAATATGCCGAAGCCGTACTCGCCGCTGTCCATATAGGTGCGCCAGTACCAGCCCTCGTCCGGATCCATGTACGGCACGAAGACCTCGGACAGATGCGCCTGGTAGAGCACGGAGCGCCAGCGCTCGCCGTCGCGTGCCTCGATGTTGGACAGAACGACGCCGGGACGTTTGTCGACCCGCGCGCGGAACCGCCAGATGTCCCAGGAGATCAGGCCGTTCTCGATGGTGACGTTGGTGCCGCCCGGCTGCGACAGGGTGACCGGATTGCCGCGCGGGCGCAGCGTGCCGGTGCGCGCCTCCACTTCGGCTTCCGTGTAGCCCCAGCCGTCCTCCGGCACGGGCCGCACGCCGGTGTCGAACACCTCGACCACCGACCCGGCATTGAGGTCGACCACCGCATAGAGCCCTTCCACGGGCTTGGCGTAGAAGTTGGAGCCCTCCGGCAGCACGTAGCACGGCACCTTCATCAGCCGCCGCCCGTCTTCTTCCGGCAGGCCGAAGCGACCGGCGGTCAGCGGCAGGCAGAACACCTGCTCGGACGTGAGCCCGCGCTTGGCCAGACCCTCGATGAACTGTGGACTGGAGGTCGCAAGCTCCATGGCGGTCATGAACTCGGCGACGAGGAGCATGGTCTCGGCTGGCGCGGGTTCGACCGAGACCACACGGTCGCCCGCAAGGTCCACCTCTGCGACATAGGTGCCCTCGGTCGTCTTGAAATGCACCTCGACGGCGCGCGGCTCCGGGTTGCCCTCACGCCAGCCGAGAACCACGGATTTTTCCGGTTCTTTCAGCGAGATATAAGGATAGAGCGTGCCGTCTCCGGCATGGCCGGCCTGGGTCAGCAGCGCCACTGCCTCGGTGATTTCCGCCTCGGTCAAGGCGTCGAGCGGATGGCCCGCGGCCGGCAGGGCTGTGGACGCGAGCAGTCCCGCAGCCATGCAGGCGGCTGCGAAGCGATGAATATGCGGCATGGAATATGCCCCTCCTGAAAGACTTCCCGTCTGGACAGGCGGCGCCGGATCTGGCGTCCGGTCGTGACCGCCCTCGCGCCACGATAGGCCGCGGGAGAAGGAGCAGTTGTGCAATTGTGGCCAGAGGAGCAGGATTGTCGCGGATCTCCGATGCCGCCGGCCCCTGTCCGCCTTGATGCCGATCAAGGCGGACAGGGGCCGGCAACGCTAATCATATGCAAAGGACCGGAAAGGGCGGACGGCGGGGCCGGAAATCGGCGGCGGATTGTCGCGGAGTTGACGTGTCGCAATCCTGCCGCGTGCGACCGGCGCTAGTGTCGCCCTGATCGGGCGAACCGCCGCTCCCCAGGGCATCCCGGCACGGGACAGCGGAGCCCAGCGATATGGACGGAACAATGCGCGCAGAATCGGACCCCTCCGGCGCCGGTGGCCAGCCGGACGAATGGTTTGCCTCGGCCAAGAAGATCTACCCCATGGCGGTGCACGGCACCTTCCGGAAGATCAAGTGGGCCGTGCTCTTCGCCACGCTCGGCATATACTATTTCCTGCCCTTCGTGCGCTGGGATCGCGGTCCCGACGCGCCGGACCAGGCCGTTCTCATCGACCTTGCCGGCCGGCGCGCCTATTTCTTCTTCATCGAGATCTGGCCGCAGGAGGTCTACTACCTCACCGGCCTGCTGATCCTTGCCGCGATGGCTCTGTTCCTGATGAACGCCGTCGCCGGCCGCATCTGGTGCGGCTATCTGTGCCCGCAGACCGTGTGGACCGACCTGTTCCTGTGGGTCGAGCGCCAGATCGAGGGCGACCGGCGCGAGCGCATGCTGCTCGACGCCGAGCCCTGGAGCGTCGCCAAGGTTCTGCAGAAGCTCTCCAAGCATACTCTGTGGCTGATGATCGCCTGGTGGACGGGCGGCGCCTGGGTGCTCTATTTCGCCGATGCGCCGACCCTGGTGAAGTCGCTGGCTACCGGCGAGGCGCCGTTCTCCGCCTATCTGTGGATCGGCATTCTCACCTTCACCACCTACGCGCTTGCCGGCCACATGCGCGAGCAGGTCTGCATCTTTCTTTGCCCCTGGCCGCGTATCCAGGCCGCGCTCACCGACGAGGACGCGCTCAACGTCACCTATCGCTACGACCGCGGCGAGCCGCGCGGCTCGCTCAAGCAAAACCGCAAGCGCGTGGACGAGGGGCTGCCCGCCGGCGACTGCATCGACTGTTATCAGTGCGTCCACGCCTGCCCGACCGGCGTCGACATCCGCAACGGGACGCAACTCGGCTGTATCCAGTGCGGGCTGTGCATCGACGCCTGCGACACGGTTATGGACAAGGTCGGCAAGCCGCACGGACTGATCGCCTACGACACCGACGAGAACATCAAGCGCCGGATGGAAGGGCGCGAGACCGTCGTGCGGATGGTCCGTCCGCGGACCATCATCTATGCCGGGATCATCGTGCTGGTCGGGGCGATCATGGCCTATGCGCTGGTCACGCGTCAGCACGAGGGTATGAGCGTCCTGCACGACCGCAACCCGATCTATGTCGAGTTGTCCGACGGCGGCGTGCGCAACGGCTACACCATCCGGATGCTCAACAAACGGCTGACGGCACGCGAGTTCGCCCTGACGGTGGAAGGCATGCCCGAAGGCACCCGCATCGAGGCGGTCGGCATCAGCGAACATGTGGACGGCGCTCCGCTCGTCACCGTCGGGGTCGACACCACGCGCGAACTCCGCGTGCTGGTCTTCTCGCCGGCGGCTGCGCAACTCGACAAGTCGACGCCGATCACCTTCCGCCTGCGCGATACGGCAAGCGGCGACACGGCGACGGCGAGCGACTTCTTCAAGGCGCCCTAAGCCGCGGACGGCACGTACTAATCCCGACCGGAGGTCTGCGGCTGTCGCAGGCCTCCTCGTTCCGGTAGGATCGCCCGCATGGAAACTGCATTGGATCAGAGGCACGACATGACCGCTTCCCACGCCGCAACGACCCGCCCCACCGAGCGCAAGGTGACCGGGTGGACAGTGCTGATCTGGCTCGGCAGCTTCTTCTTGGTGATGCTCGTCGCCAACATCTTCTTCGTCTATTTCGCCCTGTCCTCCTTCCCCGGCGTTGTGACCGACCGCGCCTACGAGGCAGGACAGGCCTATAATGGCGAGATCGCGGCTTCCCGCGCGCAAGGCGAGCTGAACTGGAACGTCAGCGGTAATGTCACGCGCGACGATGACGGCATCGCCCGGATCGAGGTTTCCGCGCTCGATGCTGCCGGCAACCCGCTGACCGGCCTGTCGGTCGAGGCGACGCTGCAGCGCCCGGCAAGCCCGGAGCCGGCCCGCAAGCTGGTGCTGCACGAAGGCGAGCTCGGCCGCTATGCGGCGCAGGCCGAGGACGTCGCGCCTGGCCGGTGGATCCTGCAGCTCGACGCCAGTTCGGGCACTAAGGGCGAGACCTTCCGGTCGCAGAACCGGGTCTTCTTTTCCGAATAGGCGGCGGGTAGGCCGGCAAGGGCAGGCGAGATGACCGTGCATGAGCGCGACTGGGACGCATTCGTCACGCTGAAGGACGACGGCAAGGCCCATATGGACCTCGCCGTCGAAGGGGTGACCTGTGCCGCCTGCATGGCCGAGATCGAGCATGGCCTCGCGCTCGTGCCCGGCGTCGAGAAGGCCCGCCTCAACCTGACCAGCCACCGGCTTGCCGTCGACTGGCGGCAGGAGGAGACGGACGCCGAGCGGATCATCGACGTCCTGTCGCGGCTCGGCTACCGGGCCCATCCCTTCGACCCGGCGGATGTGCGCGAGCGCTCGGATGCGGCTGGGCGCGAGTTGCTGCGCGCGCTGGCCGTCTCCGGCTTTGCCATGATGAACATCATGTTGCTGTCGGTCTCGGTCTGGTCGGGCAATGCCAGCGGCATCGAACCGGAAACGCGCGACTTCTTTCATTGGGTCTCGGCGCTGATCGCGCTGCCCGCGGCCGTCTATGCCGGCCGGCCGTTCCTGCGCTCGGCCTTTGCAGCGCTTGCCGCGCGCCGGCTCAACATGGACGTGCCGATCGTCATCGGCGTCAGTCTGGCGCTGTTCCTGTCGGTCATGCAGACCGTCCAGTCCGCCCATCACGCCTACTTCGAATCCGCCGTGATGCTCCTGTTCTTCCTGCTGATCGGCCGCTATCTCGATCATACGATGCGCCGTCGCACCCGCGCCTTCGCCGAGAACATCGCCGCGCTCAAGGCCGAAACGGCGGTTCTGCAACGGCCCGACGGCTCGTTGCGCGAGGTGCCTCTGTCGCGGGTCGAGCCGGGCGCGCTGATCCATGTGCGTGCCGGCGAACGGGTACCGCTGGATGGGCGCATCATTAGCGGCCAGTCCGAGATCGACCAGAGCCTGGTGACCGGCGAGACGGCGCTGGCCTCCGTCGGGCCGGGCGATGCGGTCTATGCCGGCACCACCAACGCCTCCGCCAGCCTTTCCGTGAAGGTGACGGTCGCCTCCGGCGCGACCCTGCTCGATGAGGTGACGCGCCTGCTGGAAACCGCCGCGCAGGCTCGCTCGCGCTATGTGCAGCTCGCCGACCGGGTGGCGCGCCTCTATTCGCCGGTCGTGCATCTGGCCGCGCTCCTCACCTTCGTCGGCTGGTATCTGGTCGGCGGCGATTGGCAGCATGCCCTGGTCATCGCGATTTCCGTGCTGATCATCACCTGTCCCTGCGCGCTCGGCCTTGCGGTTCCCGCGGTACAGGTGGTCACGTCCGGGCTCCTGTTCCGCGCCGGCGTGCTGCTGCATGCGGGCGATGCCATCGAGCGCCTGGCCGAGGCCGACACCATCGTCTTCGACAAGACCGGCACGCTGACGTTGCCGCTGCCGGCCGTCTCGGGTGCGGGCGACATCGACCCGAAGGTGTTGCAACTGGCCGGCCGCCTGGCCCTGGCGAGCCGCCATCCGCTTGCCGGCGCGCTGGCGCGGGCTTCAGGTACCGCGATCCCGCTGGAGAACGTCCGCGAAACGCCGGGCGAGGGGATTGGGGCCACGTTCGAGGGGCGGGAGCTCCGGCTCGGCAGCGCCCGGTTCTGCGGCATGGACGAGGCCACGGTGGCAGAGTTCGTCCGCCGACATCCGGGCAGCTCGCTGATCGCCTTCCGTGACGGGGATGCCCCAGCGGTGCCCTTCGCCGTCGGTCAGCGGCTCCGCCCGGACGCGGAGGAGACCGTGGCGCGCCTGCGCCGCGAGGGTTACCGGATGGCGATCCTGTCCGGCGACCGCTCGGCCCCGGTGGAAGAAGTGGCGCGTGAACTCGGCATCGACGACTGGGCCGGCGAACTCACCCCCACCGCCAAGATCGCCCGTCTGGAACAGCTTGCCGGCGAAGGGCGCAAGGTGCTGATGGCCGGCGACGGGCTCAACGATGCTCCGGCGCTTGCCGCCGCCCATGTCTCGATCTCGCCGGTGACGGCGGTGCATGTGGCACAGGCCGCGGCCGATGCCGTGTTCCTCGGAGACAAGCTGGCGCCGGTTGCCGATGCGCTCACGCATGCCCGGCGGGCACACCGGGCGATGGTGCAGAACCTGCGGTTCTCCGTGCTCTACAATTTCGTCGCCGTGCCCTTCGCGGTGGCCGGCTTCGTCACGCCGCTCTGGGCCGCGCTCGCCATGTCCTCCTCCTCGCTGGTGGTGACGCTGAACGCCCTGCGGCTGCGCCTGTCGCGCCAGCCGGACGCCTCTGCGGTTCCAGCGGTGACACCGGCTGCCGAGGCGTCTTCCGCGGGTCTTGAAGGGAAGGCCGCCTGATGGACGTGCTGATCTATCTCATTCCCGCCGCCCTGGTGCTCGGCCTTCTCGGCCTTGCTGGCTTCCTGTGGTCGCTCAAGTCCGGCCAGTACGAGGATCTGGAGGGGGCCAAGTACCGGATCCTGCAAGACGACGACCTGCCGGAGGGAGACGGTAAAAACGACGAGCGGGGCTAACCGTTATTTCAGATTTCCCGTGCCATATGGTCTGGCATCGGAGGTTGAACGTGTCGCTTGATCTGGCATCCCTGACCTTTCTTCTCGTCGAAGACAGCGCTTACATGCGCACGATCCTGCGCACCATGCTGCAGGGATTCGGCGCGCGGCGGATCGTCGAGGCGGAAGATGGCGCGTCCGGCCTGGAGGCCATGGAGCGCGCCAATCCGGACATCCTGATTCTCGATTGGGTGATGCCGATCCTCGACGGCGCCGACATGGTGCGCATGATCCGCAACCCGCACAATCCCTTTGCCTATATCCCGATCATCATGGTCACGGGCCATACCGAGCGCAGCCGCATCATCGAGGCGCGGCGGCTCGGCGTGCACGAGTTGCTGTCCAAGCCGATCTCGGCCAAGGCGCTCTACCAGCGCGTCAACAGCGTCATCATGCAGCCGCGGGATTTCGTGAAGACGCCGAGCTATTTCGGTCCCGCTCCCCGGGAGATCCGCAACCGGCAGAAGATCTGGCAGGGTATGGAAAACGGCGAGGACGGGCAGGCGGCCTAAACGTCTTTGCCTGCAGCGATTGTCGACAGACCTGCAAAGGCATCGGCGGCGAGAACAGGTCGTTATCTACGTCTCGTCCTGCCGGGAGCCGTCCGTATCCCGCTGCCCGGCCGCCTTGCGCCGGCGAAGATTGGCGCGCAGCGCTGCGGCGAGACGGGCTTCGCGAGCTTCGTCCCGGCCGCCCGGCTTGCGGCCTATGGGCTTTCCGCCGCCGTCGGCCTTCGCCTTGTCGGTTGTCTGTCGGGTGCGGTCTGTCACGCGAGCGTCTCGCATCGTTCGTTCGAGTGTCCTGAGCCTTGACGATATGCCGGAAAAGCCGGCCTTCTGGCAAGGCCGGGCGGCGATGCAGCGGGGTGTTCGGCAGGCTTTGCGCTGGACGGACGGATGGGGCGTGGATTGCGGTGCCAAAAGCCGTGAACCCCTCTTGACCATGCCGGAATTTGCGCATACACCCGCGCTCATCGCTGCCGTAGCTCAGGGGTAGAGCACTCCCTTGGTAAGGGAGAGGTCGAGAGTTCAAATCTCTCCGGCAGCACCATTCTCCTCCCCGAAATCGTTATTTCTCCTGCTTGTCAGCCGCTTGCATACATGCTGCGCCTACAAAGACGCATACAAACGAGCATGTCATGGCAGGCAGGATCAGGTCTCGCACAGTCGAGTCTACGCGAAAGTGAGCGTCCCGGCTGAATTGCGCGACGCCCTGGTGCCAGGGCACAATTCAGACGGGCTGATGTCAACCACGTTGTTGGCCTTTCCATCGGTTGCAACTTCATGACACTATGCAACGTATTTCAACCAAGCTCTTGGAGGAAGAGGCTTGGAACTCATCATATTCTTGGGCGGCGCATTTCTCATGTTCTTCCTTTTCAGGCGGTCACAGGCCGGCAAAACGGTAATGCCTGCGTCGCCGGATCGTTCTTCAGGTATCCGGGCGCAGCATCTTTCCGGCGACCAGGGATGGCGCAAGCATAGCGAGCCAGCGCGCTGGGTGGCTCCCGGTGAGAGGGTCGAGATCGCCGGGATCGAGATTTCGGACGGCAACTTCTATCTCGGAGGCTCTTTGCCCTCCAGAGCCACGCGGCGCCCGGAAAACTGTCTGGTCAATCCCGGCCTCGTCGTCGACTCCGGAAACGACCTGCCCGGCCAGACCATGTCGTACTGGCCGTCCTACAGCGAACTGCATCCGAATGCGCGTCGGTCCTATCTCGTCTGGCTCTCTTCGGGGAGAGACAACTCAGACACTTACATTGGGTATGTGTTTCTCTATTTTTATGGCCTGGAGCGGCGGTTCTTCATAGATGAAGCGGCGAGAGATAAAGAAAAGGTTATTGAAGAGGTCGGCCGTCTCCTATCGATTTACGGCGGGAATGGATCGTTCAGAAACTACGCGACGCAGTTCCTCGAATTTGCAGGGCTGGTCGCCACCACTTCAAGCACAAGACCTGCAATCGAGGCGCGTACCGGCTACGGTTTCGACTTTTCTGTTTCCGCCCGTTTGTATCTCGGCGCCCGACTTGCCGAAGGCGATCCGCTCGATGCGGAGGATTGTCTGCTCTGGTTGACGTCCTCGCCAGAAACACGCCTGCGAACCCCTGCCACGCGGTGTTTCTCTTTGTTCCGCATGCTTTGGAAAATCCACTTTGACGCTCGCCATCCAAGTGGGCTCAAAGTACGAACTCCCAAACGCAGGCTCGGAAATATCAGCTATCGCGCCGCGAGCGGCACGTTCAGCGCGGAACTCACAGGGGCGGATAACATCCCCGACATTGCATCCCTGAGCAGCCCGTTGAAGGGACTTGCTGCCATCGCAGAGCAGTGCACCAACGAGTTGGAAAGCTACAGTCGCTTCATCGGCAAGCGGCCGGAGGACGCGGACAGCACTGAGGCTGCGGTTCTTCTTCCGAAGGCGTTGTTGACATGCGGCGACGAGAATCCGCTGCAGGCGCTGTCGAGAAGAATTTCGCAAGCGTCTGCCGGCCGGCCAACAGGCAAGATTGCGCTCGGCGAACTTTGCAAAAGGATCGGCTTGGAAGCACCGACGGAGGGCAAAGTTTCAGCCTCGCTTTTCACCAAGCTCGGTGCTGCGCTCGACCGGCTCGATATCGGCTATGAACCTGATCGTCGCTACGGTGCTGTTCCCCCTCCGGGCGATGGCACCGTGGTCTTCTTCCGCGCTCCCGACGCGGCAACGGTCGACCACGAACGCATGGAGTTCCAGGCAGCGCGAACAATCGTGGAGATCAATGCACTTGCGGCGCAGGCCGACGGGGTCGTCGATCCAAGCGAGCTTGCCGCCCTGCAACAGGCGATTGGTGCGGTGCCCGGACTCGCGGCTGTGGAGCGCGTTCGCCTCTTGGCCTATGCCAGTGCTCTGCTGAGCGGCCCTGCCAATGCCCGCATGCTGATGAAACGACTTGCGAAGTTGGACGATGACGGTCGTCAACGTGTCGCTCAGGCCGCTGTTGCCGTGGTGCTGGCTGATGGGCATGTCTCGCATTCGGAGGTCGTCTTCATCGAGAAGCTCTGGAAAGCGCTCGGGCTTCCGAAGGACGACCTTTACAGCGCGCTGCACAGCGGGGCCATCGTGGCCGACGGGCCGGTCACCGTGATGGCGGAAACTGTTGAGCCCGGCCACGCTATCCCTGTCCCGCAGGCAGCCTCGAAGCCGCAGCTATAGATCGACCAGAACCGGCTGGCCCGGATCATAAGCGAGACCAGCGCCGTCTCCAGTCTTCTTTCTGAGATCTTCCTCGAAGAGGAAAGCGCAACGGTCGTTACCCGCCCCCACTCACGATCCGGCCCCCGGCCTTTCGACGGACTCGACACCGAACATGGCGAATTATTGCTGTTTCTTCTCGAGGAACGACAGGTCGAGCGTGCGGTTTTCGAGGAGCGTGCGAAGCTGCTTCGTGTATTGCCAGACGGCGCAATCGAGACGATCAACGAATGGGGCTTTGAAATATACGACGAGCCTCTTGTAGAGGATGAAGATATGCTGGAAGTGGCCGAGCATTTACGGCCATTTCTGCGCGAAATGCATCGGGAGATCAGGGAGGCGCGCTCATGAATACACAAAAGCCCATCCGCGGCAAGGACAGGGACACGATCCTTCAAGCGCTGGCTGCAGGCGTCGTGCCGCGCACCGGCTTGCAGCATATTCAGGTCGGACGTGCGGGAGAGGTGTCCGCGCTGGTGCGCGACATCGACCGTATTGCCGACGGCGGTGCCGCCTTGCGTTTCATTATCGGCGAATACGGTGCCGGCAAAACTTTCTTTCTCAACCTCATTCGTCTTGTCGCGTTGGAACGCAAGCTGGTGACGGTCCATGCCGACCTCGCGCCGGATCGCCGACTTCACGCGACTGGCGGACAGGCTCGCGGTCTCTATGCCGAAGCGGTTCGCAACATGGCGACCCGCACCAGGCAGGATGGCGGAGCACTCGCGAGCGTGGTGGAGAAATTCGTCACAGAGTGCGCGCGCGAAAGTGAAAGAAACGGCACGGCGGTTGAGCGTGTTATCGACGAGCGCCTCGCGCACATGCAGGAGCTAGTTGGCGGCTATGATTTCGCGACAGTGCTCAAGGCCTATTGGCGCGGCAGCGAGAACGACGACGAGATCCTGAAAGGGGCGGCATTGCGCTGGCTGCGCGGGGAATACTCCACCAGGACCGAAGCGCGGCAGGCTCTCGGAGTGCGCGCGATCATAGACGATGCCGACGTTTATGATGGCCTCAAGCTTCTGGCAGCCTTTGTGCGTCAGGCGGGGTATTCCGGGTTGCTCGTCGTCTTCGACGAAATGGTCAATCTCTACAAGCTGCAAAGCGCTCAGGCACGAAACCAGAATTTCGAGCAGATCCTTGCCATCCTCAACGACGTGCTTCAGGGAAACGTTTCGGGCCTAGGCTTCCTGTTCGGAGGTACGCCGGAATTCCTGATGGATACGCGCCGTGGCCTCTACAGCTATCCGGCATTGCAGTCGCGGTTGGCCGAGAATGCCTTTGCCCGGGACGGCTTGGTCGATTTCACCGGTCCCGTCATCCGCCTCCAGAGCCTGACGCCGGAAGAATTGCTCGTGCTGCTCGGCAACGTCCGCAATGTCTTTGCACTTGCAGATCCCGAGCGACACCTGGTGCCGGACGAGGCGCTGACCGCCTTCATGACCCATTGCAGCCAGCGCATCGGGGAGGCGTATTTCCGTACGCCGCGCTCCACCATAAAGGCTTTTGTGCAGTTGCTGGCCGTTCTGGACCAGAATCCGGGAACGGACTGGCGATCGCTTTTGGGCGACATCGAACTCGCGTCAGATGCCGACGACGGCTACGGCGATGAAGGCAATTCAGGCGCCGGGACAGATGACGAGCTCTCCTCACTCCGCCTCTGACGGTATGGCTTTCGACCTGCTGCACCCAGAGATCCGTCGCTGGATCTGGGAACAGAACTGGTCGGAACTGCGCGACGTACAGGACAAAACGATCCGTGCAGTGCTGGAGGGAACCGGCGATACTCTGGTCGCCGCAGCAACGGCTGCAGGTAAGACGGAAGCTGCCTTTCTTCCGGTCCTGACCCGGATTGCGGAACACGAGGGCGGCGGCCTTTCGGCACTCTACGTCGGCCCGTTGAAGGCACTCATCAACGATCAGTTTCGTCGGTTGGAGCCGTTGTGCGAGCGCCTTGAGATACCCGTTGTGCGCTGGCACGGGGATGCGCCAACAGGTGCCAAGGCGAAGGTACTGCGCGATCCTTCAGGCATTGCACTGATCACACCCGAATCGATCGAGGCGCTGCTGGTGCGCAAACCCGACGCCGCTCGACGTCTTTTCGGCTCCCTTGAGTTTATCGTCATCGACGAATTGCATGCCTTCCTGCATGGGCCACGCGGGTTACATCTCGCGAGCTTGCTGCGTCGCATCGATAGGCTCTCGGCCAAGTCCGCTCGCCGAGTCGGCCTGTCCGCCACGATCGGTGATCTTGCGATCGCCGCCCGCTGGCTGAATTGGCAGTGTGCCGAGGGCGTCCAGATCATCGAGGCGAAGTCGGACTCTCCAGAGCTGAAGCTCCAGATACGCGGCTACGAAGAGCCGGCTGACGTCGATTTCTTCGACATTGTGGAGACGGATGAACCGCCGGTGCGTGCCTTGGATGAAATCGCCAGCCATATGTTTGAGTCGCTGCGCGGCAGCAACAATCTCGTGTTCGGTGGTTCGCGCAAGATGGTTGAGGCTGTTACTGACCGGCTTCAGCGGCGGTCCGAGCAACACGGCATTCCCAACGAGTTTTTCGCACATCACGGCAGCCTTTCTCGCCATGCGCGCCACGAGGTCGAAGCCCGGCTGAAACAGGGCGAGTTGCCCACCACTGCGGTCGCCACGACCACGCTGGAACTTGGGATCGATCTCGGCTCTGTCGTCTCGGTTGCCCAGGTGGGGGCGTCCCGGTCGCTCGCCTCCCTTCGCCAAAGGCTCGGCCGCAGCGGCCGGCGCAGAGGAATGCCGGCGATCTTGCGCATCTATTGCCGTGCACCTTATCTCCTTCCTGAGAGCGGTCTGCTCGACCGGCTGCGGCTCGATCTCGTACAGGCGGTGGCCTCGATCCGGCTCCTCGTGGAGCGTTTCGTCGAGCCGCCTGAAGCCGACCCGGCACTGGTGACGGTGGCACTGCACCAGACGCTTTCGATCATCGCGGCGCAAGGCGGCGCCTATGCCGAAACGCTCTACGAGGCGGTGTGTGGCGGCGGCCCGCTGTCTGCTCTGTCTCGCAGTGACTACGTGGAACTGCTGCGCGCGATGGCCGCGCATGACCCAGCGCTCCTGGAGCAGGCGCCGGATCGCACCATCCTTCTGGGGCCTGAAGGCGAGCGGTTGACGACGTCGAGGGACTTCTACGCGATATTTCCGACCGACCAGGAATGGCGCCTCGTGGCCGGAGACCGCTTCCTGGGCACGATTCCCCTGTTCAATCAGGTCGGCCCCGGTTCGATCCTGCTGTTTGCTGGTCGCCGCTGGCGCGTCGAGACGGTAGATGATCCCGGCAAAGTGCTCCAGGTCGTGCAGCATCGGAAAGGCAAGGTACCGCTTTTTGCGGATCAGGCTGCCGAGCCTGTGCATGACCGCCTTGCCGCCGAGATGCGAAACGTTCTGCTGGATGATGCGCTTCCGGCGTATCTCGACGCTGAGGCGCGCCGGATGCTCGTCGAGGCACGAAAGGCATTCCGGGAATCGGGGCTTGAAGGCTGCCATCTCGTCTCAGAAGGTGACGATGTTCATGTCCTCACCTGGTGTGGGAGCAAGATGAATGCGCTACTGGCCCTCGCTTTCCTGAGTGCCGGAGTAAAGGCTTGGTCGCATGATGTCGGCATCACATTGGATGACATCAGCCTGGAGGAGGCCCGCTCACTTCTGAAGCACATCGCAACCAGTCCGCCTGTCACGTCTCAGGCTCTTGCAGATTTCGTTGAGAGCTTCGAAGTCGCGAAGTACGACACCTATGCCCCGATCTCATTGTTGCGACGCCTTTGGGCGAGAGAGAATGACGTTTCAGTGCAGTCACTTCCCGAAATGGCGAGGTTGTTGGCTGAATAAGTCGCGCGATAGATTCTTCCCGCTTCGGTGTCATCCATCATACGAACAACGTCGAAGGTGAAGACGATCCAGTAGGAGCGTATCGAGTACGCCTGAGCGGAAGCGGGTTATGGCAGATTTCTAAAGATTGATGGACACGTTTTGACCTGCTCCCCGATTTTCGGATCGTTTTGAGTTGGAATTTTCCACTTATGATCCCGGTGACGGGAGAAGGAGAGTTCCATGAAGACGTCGAAGTTCTCGGAGGCGCAGATTGCCTTCATCCTGCGTCAAGTGGATGAAGGGCCACCTGTCGCGCAAGACCGGCATCAGTGAAGCGGATGCGCCAGCTCGAGGATGGGAACCGCCGGCTGAAGAAGATCGTCGCCGATCTGACACTCGACAAGGCGATGCTGCAGGATGTCCTGTCAAAAAAGCTCTGAAGCCCGTTCGCAGTCGCCTTCTTTTGGAGGAAGTTCGAGAGAACTGGAAGGTGTCGATCCGTCGTGCCTGCGTCAGCCTGCGGATCGATACCTCGTTGCATCACTACAAGTCGAAGCGTGGCGAGCAGGCGGCTCTGAAGGTCGGGATCAAGGAGATTGCAGCGAGACGCGTGCGCTATGGCTACCGGCAAAATTTACCTTTTCCAACGACCCGCCTTTGACTGAAGTCAAAAGGTTGTGCACACGGTTGACCTAAACGTGCAGTATGCAAAGCATGATCGGCGCCGAGCAGCTGCAGGCCGACACTGCGCCACGCGTTTTCTGTTTGCGAGGGACTTTTTGATGAAGTGGAAACAGGTCATCGCCGTGACGGCTTTGGTTGCGGTTGTCGCAGGCGGGTTCTATCTGTGGCGCACGATGAACACCGATAAGCTGCCCGACGGCATCGCCTCTTCGAACGGCAGGATCGAAGCGGAGCGCATCGACGTCGCCACGAAGATGGCCGGGCGCGTGACGGAGGTCCTGGTCAACGAGGGCGAGATGGTCGAGGCCGGGCAGCTCGTTGCACGCATGGATGTGTCGGAACTCAACGCCCGGATCGCCCAGGCGCGCGCCACGGTCGCGCAGGCCGAGCAGGGTCTGCGCCAGTCCGAAGCGCAGGTCGCCTTGTACGAAGCCAAGCGCGACCTCGCCGAAAAGGAGCACCAGCGCACCGTCGCGCTGGTCGAGCGGCAGGTGAGCTCGCAGGAGCTGGCCGACCAGCGGCGCACCGCGCTCGACACCGCCGTGGCAGGAGTGGAAGCGGCCAAGGCCGGCGTCGAACTTGCCAAGGCCACCATCGAGTCGGCCAAGGCTGCGGTCGCCCAGCTCGAAGCCATTCTCGACGATACCCAACTGCGAGCGCCCCGCGGCGGCCGGGTCCAGTACCTTTTGGCCCGCGAAGGCGAGGTGCTGGGCGCCGGCGGCAAGGTGCTCACGCTCACCGATCTGACCGATATCTACATGACCATTTTCCTGCCGGCACGCGATGCCGGTCTGCTCCAGGTCGGCAGCGAAGCGCGCCTGATCCTCGACCCGATTCCCGATTACGTCATTCCGGCCAGCGTCACCTTCGTCGCCAGCAATGCCCAGTTCACACCGAAGTCGGTGGAAACGTCCGACGAGCGCGAGAACCTGATGTTTCGGGTGAAGCTGTCCATCCCGAGGGATCTTCTGGTCAGGTATCAGGACCGCGCCAAGGCCGGAGTCGCAGGCATTGGCTATGTGCGGACCGACCCCGCCGTCGCCTGGCCGGGCTTCCTGGAGGTCAAGCTGCCGCAATGACGGGAGAACCGGCCGCTAGGCTGCAGGGCGTAACGCATCGTTACGGCGAGATCGCAGCCCTCTCCGATGTCACGCTCGACATTCCGGCCGGCTGCATGGCCGGTCTTATCGGCCCGGACGGCGTCGGCAAGTCGACCCTGCTGGCGATCGTGTCCGGTGTCCGCCGCATCCAGTCGGGTTCCGTGACGGTGTTCGGCGGCGATATGGCCAGCACGGCCCATCGCCGGGCCTGCAGCCGGCGCGTCGCCTATATGCCGCAGGGGCTCGGCCGCAATCTCTATCCGACCCTGTCGGTTCGCGAAAACCTCGATTTCTTCGGGCGGCTCTTCGCACAGTCGGAGGCGGAGCGCGCAGAGCGGATCCATGCGCTGCTGGAAGCCACCGGCCTTGCGCCGTTTCCCGATCGCCCGGCCGGCAAGCTTTCCGGCGGCATGAAGCAGAAACTGTCGCTCTGCTCCGCTCTCATCCACGATCCGGATCTTCTGATTCTCGATGAACCCACCACCGGCATCGATCCGCTCTCGCGCGAGCAGTTCTGGGAGCTGATCGCAAGCATCCGGCTCGACCGCCCGCACATGAGCGTTATCGTCGCCACCGCCTATATGGAAGAGGCCGAACGCTTCGACTGGCTGGCCGCCATGATGGATGGGCGGATCATCGCTGAGGGCACGCCCGAGGCGCTGCGGCAGGCTGCCGGCGCCTCGACGCTGGAGGCTGCGTTCGTTGCCATGCTGCCGGAAGCCGAGCGGCGCGGGCACCGCACCGTCGAGGTGCCGCCGCGCGTGCCGATGGAGGGGCCGCCGGCGATCGAGGCGCACGGCCTGACCTGCCGCTTCGGCGACTTTACCGCCGTCGACCATGTGAGTTTCGAGATCGAGCGCGGCGAAATCTTCGGCTTTCTGGGATCGAATGGCTGCGGCAAGTCGACTACGATGAAGATGCTGACCGGGCTTTTGCCGGCAACCGAGGGCGATGCGCTGCTGTTCGGCGAGACGCTGAACGCCAACGACATGGCCACCCGGCGCCGCGTCGGCTACATGTCGCAGTCCTTCTCGCTCTATTCCGAGCTGACGGTGCGCCAGAACCTGGAACTGCACGCGGCCCTCTACCGTCTCGCCCCCGAAACGCGTGATGCCCGCATCGAGGAAATGCTGAGCACCTTCGACCTGCGGCGCGAGGCGGACATGCGGCCGAACGGACTGCCGCTCGGCATCAAGCAGCGCCTGCAGCTTGCCGTGGCGCTGATCCACAAGCCTGAAGTCCTCATCCTCGATGAGCCCACCTCCGGCGTCGATCCGGTCGCACGGGACATTTTCTGGCAGTACCTGATCGACCTGTCGCGCAATCAGGGCGTGACGATCTTCATCTCGACCCATTTCATGAACGAGGCGGAGCGGTGCGACCGCATCTCGCTGATGCATGCCGGCAAGGTGCTGGCCGTCGGCGCGCCGGACGAGCTGACCCGCAACAAGGGCGCCGCCAGCCTGAACGACGCCTTCATCGACATTCTGCGCGAAGCGTCCGGTCAGGACGTCTCGCCGGAACCGGTCAAGGCAACTCCGGTATCCGGACCCGAAATTGCGGCCCTGCGGCCGGCTCCGACGCCCATCGCGGACGCAGGTGGATTTTTCAGCCCGTCGCGCCTTTGGGCGTTTGCCCGCCGCGAAACGATGGAATTGCTGCGCGATCCCATGCGGCTGGTCTTTGCCTTTTTCGGACCGGTCATCCTCATGCTGACCTTCGGTTACGGCATTTCGCTGGACGTCCAGAACCTGCCCTACGCAGTGCTGGACCGTGACCAGTCCATGGAGAGCAGGACGTTGCTGGAGAGCTTCTCCGGCTCGCGCTATTTCGAGGAACACGCACCGGCGACCGGCAGGCGGGATCTGCAACAGCGCATGGTCGACGGCGAAATAAGCATCGGCATCGAGATCCCGCCCGAGTTCGGGCGCAAGCTTCTGCGCGGCGATACACCCGAGATCGACGTGCTGATCGACGGAGCGATGCCGTTCCGTGCCGAGACGGCGCGCGGCTATCTGCAGGGGCTGGCCCTTGGCTACTACGCCGACCAGATCGAACGGCAGTTCGGCGAGGTGATTTCGCCCTATGCCACCGAGGTGGTCACCCGCTTCCGCTACAATCAGTCCTTCAAGAGCGTGTTCGCCATCGTCCCCTCGGTGATGATGCTCATGCTCGTTCTCATCCCCGCCATCATGACGGCAATGGGCGTTGTGCGCGAAAAGGAAACCGGTTCGATCGCCAATTTTCGCTCGACGCCGGTAACGCGCAGCGAATTCCTGCTCGGCAAGCAGCTTCCCTATGTCGTCATCGCCTCCATCAGCTTCGTCAGCCTCGTCGCCATCGGTTATGCGGTTTTCGGCGTTCCGCTGAAGGGCTCTGCTACGGCGCTCATGGTCGGAACCCTGTTCTACATCCTGGCCACAACGGCCTTCGGCCTGCTGGTGTCGACCTTCACCAGGACGCAGGTGGCCGCCACCTTCGCCGCCGCGATCATCGCCATCATTCCCGCCGTCAACTTTTCCGGCCTGGTCGTGCCGGTCTCCTCGCTGTCGGGGAGCGGTCGCCTGCTTGGCCTGGCCTTTCCGTCCTCCTGGTATCAGCAGGTCAGCGTGGGCACCTTCACCAAGGGGCTGGGCTTCGCCGAGCTTTGGCACAATCACCTGGCACTGGCCGGTTTCGCGCTTTTCTTCACCGTCCTTTCGATCGCCATTTTGGACAAGCAGGAGGCATAGAGTGTTTCTGTGGTTGGCCAATGTCTATCGCCTGGGCGTCAAGGAACTCAGAAGCCTCGTCTTCGATCCCGTCCTGCTGCTGCTGATCGTCTATGTCTTCACGCTGGCCATCTACGCCGTGGCGACGGGCGCGAAGCTGGAGGTGCAGAACGCGTCCGTCGCCTATGTCGACGAGGACCGTTCCGCCCTTTCCGGACGCATCGTCCGCGCCATTCTGCCGCCGGAATTCGATACCCCGGTCGAGATCTCCGCCGACCGGATCGATGCGAGCATGGACAGCGGCGCCTTTGTTTTCGTGCTGCGCTTTCCGCCGGATTTCGAAGCCGATCTGCTGGCCGGGCGCAAGCCCGAGATCCAGCTCAATGTCGATGCGACCGCCATGGCCCAGGCGGGCAACGGTACGGTGTTCCTGCAGTCGATCATCCAGGCCGAGGCCGCGAAGTTCCTGAGCGGCAACGAAGACGCCGCGGCGCTGCCGATGGACCTCGTCGTCCGCGCCATGTTCAACCCGAACCTCGACTCGAGCTGGTTCAACGCGGTGATGCAGGTGATCAACAACGTCACCATCCTGTCGGTTCTTCTGACCGGGGCTGCGTTGATCCGCGAGCGCGAGCACGGCACCATCGAACATCTTCTGGTGATGCCGGTGAAACCGTCCGAGATCATGGTGGCGAAGATCTGGGCGAACGGGCTGGCCATCGTTGTGGCCGCCGTTCTGTCGCTGGTCTTCGTGGTGCAGCTTCTGTTGGGCGTGCCGATCCACGGATCGATTGCCCTGTTCGTCTTCGGTGCCCTGATCTACATGATCTCGGTGACGGGGCTCGGTATCCTGATCGCCACCTTCACGACCTCGATGCCGCAGTTCGGCCTTCTCGCACTGCCGGTTCTGGTCATCATGAACCTGCTTTCCGGCAGCACCACGCCCATGGAAAGCATGCCCGAATGGCTCCAGGCGATCATGCAGGCATCGCCCTCGACCCATTTCGTTGCCTTTGCCCAGGCCATTCTCTACCGCGGAGCAGGGCTGACAACCGTGTGGCCGTCAATCGTCGCCATGTCGGTCCTGAGTGTGGTTTTCTTCGTCATTGCCCTGTCGCGCTTCCGCACGACCATGGCCGGTGCACGCTGACGCCTGTAGTCTTCATCGGCGGGCTATCGGTTTTCGTGCCGTGCGATGTGCCGCTCCGCCGTGTCGCGCAGGTGCGCGCAAAGGTCGGCTGCGGCTGATGTGGCGGTCTCCGCGCTGAGCAGCCTCACCTCGATCGGCGGCAGGTTCGGCAAGCCATGTTCGCGATGGCCCAGTTCTCGCAAGCCCGCCGGGATGCGGTGCCGCGTCCGTGCCGTGATGCCGTGGCCGGTGCGGATCGCGGCCCACAGTCCGGGAAGGCTCGGCGTCGTCAGCGCCAGCCGCCAGGCTCGCCCCGTCTGATCGAGACCGCGCAGTGCCGTCTGGCGAAACAGGCAGGGATGGTCGAACAGCACGAGCGGCAGCGGAGTTTCCGCCGCCTGGCGGCCCTTCGCGCCGATCCAGACCAGCGGCAGCGTGGCGATCCGCTCGCCGTGACCGTCGGATCCTTGCGGAAAGAAGGCGAGAGCGGCATCGAGCCGCCCGGCGCGTACCTCCTGCGCCAGCGCGTGGTTGCGGCCGGCGCGCACCTCTACATGGGTGCCGGGATGGCGCTCGGCGAAGGCCTGCAGCGCATCCGGCATCACGTCCTCGAAGAAGTCCTGGGGCAGTCCGAGCCGGATCGCGGCCGGCTGCGCCGCAGCGCCCAGCCGGTCGAGCGCCGCGTCGTTCAGTGCCAGAATCCGCCGCGCCTGGGCGAGCAGCATCTCGCCGGCCTCCGTCGGCACCAGGCCGCGGCCGCTGCGGCGGAACAGGACCTGGCCGGTCTGCTGTTCCAGCTTCTTCAGGTGCATGCTGATCGCCGATTGCGAGCGACCCAGCGCAGTGGCGGCCCGTGCGAAGCTGCCGAGCTCTACCCCTGCGACCAGGCTGCGCAGCGCGTCCATGTCGAGATTGGTCCTGATCATCCCGAAATCCTGAAGAGTGGATCCAGCATTATCTGATATTCTGAATTTGTATCCAGAGCTAGCCTTCGCGCATGTCCGGCAGAGGAGGGTGTGGGAATGCGTATCGGGTTCATCGGGCTTGGCGTGATGGGGCAGCCGATGGCGCTCAATCTGGCGAAGGCCGGCGCCGATCTGCTGGTGTGGAACCGCACGATTGAGCGCTGCGAGCCCTTGCGCGAGGCCGGCGCGAGCGTGGCGGCAAGCGCTGCCGAAGTGTTTCGCGGTGCGGACGTGATCATCCTGATGATGGCGAACGCTGCGGCGACCGATGCGGTGCTCGGCCGGGGTACCCAAGACTTTGCCGAGAACGTCGCCGGGCGGCTGATCGTGTCGATGGGCACCAGCGCGCCGGACTGGTCGCGAACGCTGGACGCCGATATCCGCGCGGCCGGAGGGCGCTATGTCGAGGCGCCGGTTTCCGGCTCCCGCGTGCCGGCGGAGGAGGGGCAGCTCGTCGGCATGCTGGCGGGCGACGCCGACGATGTCGCGATGCTGCGCGAGCTGCTGCACCCCGTCTGCCGCGAGACGGTTGCCTGCGGCGCGGTTCCGGGCGCGCTGACCATGAAGCTGTCGGTCAACCTGTTCCTGGTCACCATGGTCGCCGGCCTTGCCGAAGCCTTCCATTTCGCCGAGCGGCAGGGCGCGGATCTCCAACGATTCCAGGCGGTTCTCGATGCCGGGCCGATGGCCAGCGCCGTCTCCCGGATCAAGCTCGCCAAGCTGTGCGCCGGCGACTTCTCGGTGCAGGCGGCGATCTCCGACGTGAAGATGAACAGCGGGCTGATCGCCGAGGCCGCACGCGGGGCCGGGATCGCCGCGCCGCTGCTCGATGCGGCCGACGCGCTGTTCGGCGAGGCGGAGGGCTTGGGCTTCGGGAAACAGGACATGGCCGCCGTGGTGAAGGCGATCGCGGCCCGCACCGACGGCGGGCCGCACGGCGCCTGATCAGGTACCGGAATAGACCGGCACCCGCCGCTCGGCCCAGGCGCTGAGGCCTTCGTGGATGTCGTTCGTCGCGACCATCCGGGCGAACTGTTCGCCCTCCGCGACCAGCCCTTCGGCGATGGTCATGTTGAGGCCGCGGGTGACGGCGGAGATGATGCCGGCGGCCGCCAGCGGCGAGTGGCGCAGGATCCGGCGGGCGAGGGCGCGGGCGCGGTCCATCACTTCGCGGGGCGGCACGACGGCGTTGACGAGGCCCATCTCCAGCGCCCGCTCGGGCGTGAAGGGATCGCCGGTCAGGAGCAGCTCCAAAGCGCGTTTCCGCCCGGAAAGCCTGGGCAAACGCTGGGTTCCGCCGAAGGTCGGCGGGATGCCGATGGCGATTTCCGGCTTGGCGAAACGGGCCTCGCTGCTGGCGACGGCCAGGTGCGCGGCCTCGGTGATCTCGCAGCCGCCGCCATAGGCGAGGCCGTTGACCGCGACGATCACGGGCTTCGGGAAAGCCTCGAGCCGCGCGGTCATCGCCTGGCCGCGGCGGACGAAATCGCGCACGGCGCGGGCCGGGCCGAGCTTGACGCTCTCGTGAAACTGCGGAATGTCGCCGCCGGCCGAAAAGGCGCGCTCGCCGGCGCCGGTCAGGATCACCGCGCCGACGCGCGGGTCGAGCTCGATCTCCTCCAGCCGTTCGAGCAGCCGGTCGGCCATTTCGTAGTTGATCGCGTTGAGCTTGTCCGGGCGGTTCAGGGTCAAGGTGGCGATGCCGCCGTCGATTTCGCACAGCACAGTGTCGGACATGGGGGTCTCCTCGTCGGTCCAGTCGGGCCATGCTGGCCCGATGGCCTGCCCGACACAAACGAGGAAACCTCGTCTCAAGTGAGAAAAATTCATGTCATGAAAGGCGCGGCCTCGCCCTTCAGCCAGCGCAGGAAGGCGGCGATCTCGCGGCGCGGCTCGTGGCCGGAGGGCAGCAGGGCCCAATAGCCGGTGCGCACCGGCACGGGCGGGCAGCCGGCCAGCGGCGAGAGGACGGGGGAGGCAGGAGAAGACGGGGCGGGAGCGGCAGGAGCAGGAGAAGGGGGCGCGGGCGCCGAAAGCGCGTCGGCGCAAAGCGGCAGGCGGGCAAGGGCGACGCCGAGCCCCTGCGCGGCCGCTTCCAGCGCTAGGTCGACCGTGTCGACATGCAGTCCCCGGCCGGGCGGCGGCAGAGCCTCGCCTGTCGCCGAGGCTGCGGCCGCGAACCACGCCGCCCAGTCGTTCTCGACCGTCGCCACATGAATGAGCGGCGCGCGCGCCCAGTCGATCCGCCCCTCGCGCCGGGACAGGCGGGCGGCCAGGTCGGGATGCGCCACGGGCTGCAACGCCTCGCGGAACAGCAGCTCGGAGCGCGCCGAGGGCCAGGGCGCCGGCCCCATGCGGATGGCGAGGTCGACGCCGTCCAGCGGAAAGACCGCCTGCCGGTGGCTGGTGTCGACATGCAGGTCGATCTCGGGATGGCGGCCGCGAAACCGGCCGAGCCGCGGCACCAGCCAGCGGCGGGCGAAGGTCGGGGCGACGCTGACGCGGATGCGGCGGGCGCCGAGCAGCGGCGACACCCGGTGCGCGCCGGTGGCGATCATCGACAGGCCCTCGCTGACATAAGGCAGCAGGTCCTCGCCCGCGGCGGTCAGCGTCACCGCCCGCCCCGAGCGGTCGAACAGCGGCGCGCCGAGCCAGGTCTCCAGCGTGTCGATGCCGTGGCTGACGGCCGACGGGGTGAGGCCGAGCTCCTCGGCCGCCTGCTTGAAACTGGCGTGGCGTGCAGCGGCCTCGAACAGGCGGAGCGAAGCGAGCGGCGGCAGGCGCAGGCTCATGGATGTCTCCCGGAGAAATGAGTTTTGCTCATTTAAACGCGGGAAGCGAGCGCCGGGCAAAGGAAAATCGGCGAGGCCGGTCCGCTGCGCCGGCCGGGTCCTCCGGCGGCCTTGTCCCCGCTTGCGAGACTTGCGACGGATTTTGCGAAATCCCGTCTCAATTTCCGCGAAAATTGACGCAAGGCCGCGCAATTTCACGAAATCGACGAAACGCCGGGGACCGAGCCCGATCCGCCGGCCGAGCCGTCTCGCTCTGACGGTTTATCGTCAAAAATACCAGGTACACGTCGCGGGGCGGAGGCTCCGCCGCCGCGCCGGCGCCAAGGTGCGCCGGGCGGATCTCGCGAAAACGGGGATAAGGTTTTTTTGGGAGAGGCTTCTGCGCTGTCCGACGATCCGGCAGGCAGGAAAGCCGTTCGTCCGCACGGCTGATCGCCCCACAATCCTCGACCGTCGATCTACGTCTACGATCCTGCCGGCAACGATCCGGTTCGCGAAAGGTGGGCGCCTTTCGCGAACCGCAATGGCGGGGTCAGGCGCAGCAGCCGCCCGTCGTCCGTGCCTCGGCCGACGGCGTGCAGCAGGCTGCCGCGACCACGTGTGCCTCCGGCACGGCGGCGGCAGTGCCGCAGCAGGCCGCCTGCGCGCCCGTTGCCCGTGCCGCGGCCCTGCGTTCGGCCGGCTTGCAGACCGCCCGCGTCTCGTTGAGGCGCAGAACCAGGCGGCCGTCCTCGGCCTGCGGGGCATCGGGCAGCATCAGGCGCAGGCCCCGGTTTCCGTGTGCGAACTCCACGACCACCGGTGCCTCCGCCAGCGCGGGCAGCGCCTTGAGGCTCCTTTCGAGAATGCCGGCGAACTTGCCGGCCGGCATGTGCGTGCGGCCCGCCCCGTCGAGCAGTTGCAGGCGCACCTCGGGCCAGGCCTCGATGGTGCCGCCGCAATCGATGCCGGTCGAGGCGGAATGGCGCAGTTCGGTGACGTGATATCCAGGGCCGATGTCGCCGGCCTCGCTGGCGAAGACCAGCGGGGTCTCCTGGGGGTGGTCGCGCAGCAGGGCGATGAGCTCGGGAAGGGTGATCATGGCTTGGCCTTTCATTTCAAGTTACGTTGAAATAATATCTGCCACAGCGACTCTGACATTTCAAGAGGAATTGAATTGTGAACGAGCAGGAAGCTGCCGCCCTTTTCGGGGCCTTGTCGAACGACGACCGGTTGCGGGTGATCAGGGCCTTGGTGCGGGCGGGGCCGGACGGTTTGGCGGCCGGAGAGATCGCCGAGGCGATCGGTGCGAGCCCATCGCGCGCCTCGTTCCATCTCTCGACCTTGTCGGAAGCCGGCTTCGTCCATGCCGAGCGGCAGGCGCGCAGCCTGCGCTACCGGGTCGATTTCGACCGGATCGGCGCGCTGATGCGCTTCCTTCTGGAGGAGTGCTGCGCCGGCCACCCGGATCTGAGGTCGTGCTGCGGCTCGTGATCGGGCGGCGGCAGCCCATCGCGGCTGACCTAATCCTCATCCTCGCGGCCGAGACCGAATTCGCGGACGAGGAACTCGACAGTCTTCTCGTCGTAGATCTTGCAGGCAATGTTCTGGTTGGCGAAGATGCCGGAATAGGTCTTGGCGTTCGTCCGGTCGACGGTCTTCTTCCAGTCGATGCCGATCACATAGGCCCGCTTTTCCGGGTCCTCGCCGAACTCAGTGAAATAGTCGCGCGGCACGGCCTCGACGAGGCGCCGGCCATCCGCGAGGAGGAAGTCGTCGGCGGGTTGCATCTCGGAGCGCACCACGCCATGCCCGAGATAGCCGGTGTTCTTCTGGTAGAAGAACACCCGGTCACCGACCGAAAGCCGGGCCAGCCCGTCCGAATACCACTTGCCGCCCGAGGCGACCACATAGCCATGGCGGCGCAGGTCCTCCCAGGGCACGTCGCTTTCGGCGCCGGCGGTGAGGTACCAGTAGCCGCTCCAGGGCGCGCGGGTGCTGCGGGTGGCGCGCTCGGCGACCTCCTCCTGCTCCAGCAGCGTGTCGGTCGACAGCCACTGGACGCCCTGGTCCTCGAAGACGTTGAAGAAGGCGACGTTGATGCCGACGCCGTGCACCTCCGACAGGTATTCGATAATCCGCGTGGTCGTCTCGTCCATGCTGCCGGCGACGATCATCATCTGGTGCGAGGCGTTGAGCGTGTCGGGGGGCGGCGCCGAGAAACGCTCGCGATAGACCTCGTCGAGGGTGCGGCCGGTCTTTTCCAGGCAGAGCGCGTGCACGTCGCGGGTCGACAGGGACACCACCCAGGACGCGTAGTCGAGCACCTGGGCGACGATCTCGCGCGGGGTGCGGTCGCGCTTCAGCTCGATGATGATGAGCGAGCCGTCCTTGTCCATCGCCAGCAGGTCGATGCGGCCGCGATTGGCGATGGTCACCTCGCGGCCGATCACGACGCCATGGATCCCGACAAGGCCGAGATTGTCGCGCACCCAGTCCTGGATCATCGCCTCGTTGGCGAGCCTGGAGCGCGCGGCGCGCACCAAGGCGCCATTCTCGATCCGGAAAAGTTCGCTCATGTTCCCCTAAAAGCCCCTTGTCGCAAATGCCTGATCTCAAATCGCCCCGACGCCGGAAACAGGCGGCGCGGAGCCTTCGTCAGGTTGCGCAAGGGACGCGCGGAACACAAGCCTTTCCCGCCTCTCACGCCCCCTTGCGGATGACGACAGCGTCTTCCCAGTCGGGGTCGACGCGCGGGTAGAGCGTGACGACGTCGGGGTCGTGGCCGGGCAGGATCTCGCAGCCGGCCTCGATCAGCTCGTGCAGCACGCGGTAGCCCTCGACCGTGCGGAAATAGTCGGCGAAGACCGGAAAGATCTGGCCGTCGGTCAGGTAGCGGCGCAGGTGCAGCGCATCGGAGGCGATGACCAGCGGCGTCTCGCCGTCGACGACCAGGATCTGCAGCCCCTTCGAGTGGCCGCCGACGAGGCGGGCGGTCAGACCCGGCAGCAGCGTGTAATCCCCCTCGTGGAAGCGCACACGGTCCCGGTAGACCATCTCCACCGCCGTCTTGACGTCCTCGACCGCGAAGGGCTTGCGCATGCGGGCGTGGCACATGCAGCGCCCGGTCGCATAGGCCATCTCCGCGTCCTGCAGGTGGATGGTCGCGTTGGGAAAATGGCGCAGGTTTCCTGCATGGTCGTAATGCAGGTGGGTGATGAAGACGTCGGTGACGTCCTCCGGCTCGACGCCGATGCGCTTCAAGGCCTCGACCGGATGGGTCAGCAGGATCCGCTGGCGCGCCGCGCCTTCCTCCGCGTCGAAGCCGGTGTCCACCAGCACGGTCCTGTCCCCGTTGCGGCACAGCCAGATATAATAGTCGAGACGAGCCTCGCCCTCGTGCGGGTCCGGGTCGAGGACGGCATGGCTTCCCGGCATGTCCTTGGTGGCATAGCGCAGCGCGATCACTTCCCATGGGTTTGCGGGCCAGGGCCTGGCCGGGCCCTTGAGGGACTCCGCGCGGCCGGGCGCGGGAAAACCGGGGATCTTGCTGGTCGTGGTCCGGGTTTTTGTCACGGGAACCTCCCTCCCTTGTCTGCCCGCCGGCCGGTGCCGCAACAGGGTGCGGCAAACGGAATCGGACAGGTTGTCTGACAATCTGTCATTTTCGGTCTATACTTGCCGGCGAGCCAGATGTCTAACATCGAGCGCAGCCGCATTCGGATATGCTATGGAACGCGGAACAACCGGTGCGCGACAGGCCGGACGGAAGAAAGTGGAATCGATGGAACAGGCGAGACTGAGAATCTCGAAACAGCGCGCGACGATTCGGCATCTGGTAGAGGAAAAGATGCGCGAGCTGATCGCCACCGGTCATTTCAAGCCGGGCGACCGTCTCATCGAACGCGAACTCTGCGAAACGCTCGACGTCGGCCGCACATCGGTGCGAGAGGCACTGCGTCAGCTGGAAGCGGAAGGCCTGATCCGCACCGAGCCGCATCGCGGTCCCATCGTCACCAAGGTCTCCTTCGCGGAGGCGCAGCAGCTCTACCAGCTGCGCGCGCTGCTGGAAGGGTTTTGCGGCGCCGAATTCGCCGCCAAGGGCACCGACGAGGAGCACAAGCGGCTGTTTGCGGCCTGCGAGGCCTTCGCCGCGGCGGCGGAAGGCAAGGCGCCGACGGAGCAGCTGGTCGCGCGCAAGGCGGAGTTCTACCGCTGCCTGATCGCGGGCGCGCGCAACATCTATGTCGAGGACATGCTGACCTCGCTGCACAACCGCGTCTCCATGCTGCGCGCAACGACGATGACCCAGCCGCACCGTCTGCCGAAAAGCGTCGAGGAAATCCGCGACATCACCAGGGCGATCTGCGCCCGCGATGCCGAGTGGGCGCGCCGGGCGAGCATCACCCACGTGGAGGAGAGCAGCAAGATCGCCCTGCAGCTGCTCAGCGATGCGGAAGTCGCCTGAGGCTTCGTTCGAGAGGACGCGGGGAGGGGCGGCGTGTCCTCCCTGCCGCTCTGGAAGCCAATAGGCCCC
>NZ_JALBGD010000006.1 GCF_023507705.1 Stappia sp. WLB 29
CTCCGGGGTCAGCAACCCGTCGATGAGCACCTCGAAGACGGCGAGGAAGCCGGCCTCGTCGGCGCCCGAGGCGATGTCGAGCGCGGCGCGGTCGAAGGCAGCGGAGAGCACGCCGGTCAGCGCGTCGAGGGGCAGGGGGCGCAAGTCGCCCTGCCCAAGGGCTTCCGCCAGCCCCTCGCGCAGGGTGCGGCCGGCATGCAGCGCGTCGAGCCGCGAGGCCTCACTGGGGCCGAGCGCGGCCGGCCCGTCGACCAGCAGGATGCGGCTGCGGCCGGGCGCGCGCATCGCCGCGAAATAGGCCCGCGCGCCGGCAAGCAGCGCCGCGCGCGCGGACGGCGCTTCGGCCGAGCCCGCTTCGATCTCCTGCGCGACTTCGCGGCTTTCCGCCTCGAAGACGGCGGCGAAGAGCGCGGTCTTGTCGGCGAAATGGTGATAGAGCGCGCCGCGCGTCACGCCGGCGGCGGCGACGATCTCCGGCGTCGAGGTGTCGGCGAAGCCTTTTTCCGCGAACAGGCGCCGGCCGGCGGCGATCAGCTCGCCGCGCATTTCGGCGGAACGTTCGGAATTGCCGCGGCCCTTGCCGCGCCGCCGGTCGGGTTTGTTCGTCGTCGTGCCGGTCATCGATTCATCTCTTTACATACAGACTGCCTGTATGTATATGGATACAGGCTGCATGTATGTGACATGGGGCGGTGCCGGCAGGCAAGGGTTTGCTGCTGTCGCCGAAGGACAGACGAGAGACGGAAGGACAGGCCATGAAGGTGACGAGCTATTATCCCGTGCTGATGACCGGCGAGGTGGAGACGACCGCGCGATTCTATGAGACGCATTTCGGCTTTCGCCGCGCCTTCAGCGCCGACTGGTACGTGCATCTGCAGTCGGAAAACGATCCGTCCGTGAACCTTGCGGTTCTGGACGGCAGCCATGAGACGATCCCGGAGGCGGGGCGCGGGCAGTCGGTCGGCGGGTTGCTGCTCAACTTCGAGGTGGAGGATGTCGATGCCGAGTACGAGCGGCTGACGGCGGCGGGCCTGCCGATCCTGTTGGACATCCGCGACGAGGAGTTCGGCCAGCGGCATTTCATCACGCGCGACCCTAATGGCGTGCTGATCGACATGATCAAGCCGATCCCGCCGAGCGCAGCGTTCCTGGCGCAGTATGCGGACGATGCGGTTCCGACCGAGTGAGCTCAGGGTGGACAGTGTGGACAAGAAGGGCGGGCGCGGCTTGCCAAGGCCGGGACGGGAAGGTCAGAATGCGGCCCGAACGCCCTCCCTTCTTTCCCCCGAACACCGGAAACAGACATGCCGCAAGCTGCGACCCTCAAGCTTCTCCACGCCTATTACGCCGCCTTCAACGCCGGCGACACGGCAGCGATGCTGGAGCTGGTCACCGACGATATCGCCCATGACGTGAACCAGGGCGAACGGCGGCAGGGCAAGGCGCTGTTCGCCGCGTTCAACGACCACATGACGCGCTGCTACAAGGAAGAGCTGTCGGAGATCGTGCTCTTTGCCAGCGAGGACGGCCGCCGCGCGGCGGCCGAGTTCATCGTCTCGGGCACCTATCTCGTCACCGACGAGGGCCTGCCGGAGGCGGCGGGACAGACCTATCGCCTGCCGGCGGGCACGTTCTTCGACATTCGCGAGGGGCGGATCGCCCGCATCACCACCTATTACAATCTGCAGGAGTGGATCGCCCAGGTCGGCGCCTGATTCCCGCTCGCGCCGGCAAGGAGGCAAGCTTCCCATGAAGGTCATCGTCGTCGGCGCCGGCATTGCCGGGCTCTCCACCGCCTGGTCGCTCGCCAAGCGCGGCGTCGAGGTGGTGCTGGTCGAACAGGGGCAGATCCCCAACCCGCTGTCGGCCTCGGGCGACCATCACCGGATCATCCGCCGCGCCTATGGGGCGCAGGGCGGCTACCAGCGGCGGATCGACGAGGCCTATGCGGCCTGGGACGAGATGTGGGCCGATCTCGGCGCCAAGCATCTGGCCGATACCGGCTTCCTGCTGGTGTCGCAGACCGGCCGGGACGCGGCCGTCGACTATCGCGACAGCCTGGTCGCCGGCGGCTATCCGGTGGAGGACCTGACCCGGGACGAGGCGGTGCGCCGCCATCCGTTCCTCGATCCCGGCGGCGTGCATTCGGCCGCCTTCAGCCCGGAGGGCGGCGTGCTGCTGTGCCGGCATATCGCCTGCGATCTGCTGGCCTTCATGCGGCGCGCCGGCGTGACGATCCGCGCGCAGACGCAGGTGGTGGCGGTGGATGTGGCTTCGGGCAAGGTACGGCTTGCCGGCGGCGAGGAGCTTGCCGGCGATCATGTGGTGGTGACGGCCGGCGCCTGGGTGCTGCAGCTGTTCCCGCAGCTTGCCGACCGGCTGACCTCCTATCGCACGGCGGTCGCCTATCTCGACCCGCCGGCGGATCTCGCCGCCGCCTGGGAGGCCTCGCCGGTGATCCTCGATGTCGGCGGCACGGTCGACGGCTATGTGCTGCCGCCGGTGCGGGGCACGGGGCTGAAGGTGGGCGCTGGCATCCACAAGGTGCGCGCCGGTGCCGACGAGCGGCGTGTGCCGGAGCCGGGCGAGGGCGAGCGGTTGCGCGATCATTTCGCCCCGCCGTTTGCGCGCATCAAAGAGTACCGGGTGCGCGAGGTCATCACCTGCGCCTATACGTTCACCGCGGACGAGCATTTCCTCGTTGCCGGGGAAGACCGGCTGACCATCGTCTCGGCCTGCTCGGGACACGGCTACAAGTTCGGCGCGGCCGTCGGCCGCCGGGTGGCGGACGGGGTTCTGTCCAGCGACCGGGCCGGTTTGAGAGAGTGGCTAGAAGCGCGGGACTGAGGGAGTGGCGTTGCCCCCAGCGACAGGCGCCGCAAAAAAAGCCGCCGTCCCGAGGGGCGGCGGCTTTCCTGTTTTCGGCAAGCAGACAAAGGCGTCAGGCGCCCTTGCGGCCTTCCTCCACCGCATCGCGAATGAAGCGCGGCAGCGCGAAGGCGGCCTGGTGCACTTCCGGCGTGTAGTAGCGGGTGTCGAGCTCGGCGGCCTCGAAGCGCTGCTCCAGCACCTCGAGCGGCTGGCGGCGCAGGGCCGGATCGTCGCTGGCCCAGCCGAGCGCCATGTGGCCGCCGAAATAGGTCGGGATCGCCGCGACATAGGCATAGGCGTCGCGGTAGATCTTCGAGAAGTGGCCGATGGAGGAGACCAGCTCGCCCTTCTGCAGGAAGGGGACGCCGTTCTGGGTGACCAGCACGCCGCCCGGCTTCAGGCAGTGATGGACGCCGCGATAGAACTCGGGCGTGAACAGCACGGCGCCGGGGCCCATCGGGTCGGTGGAATCCACCATCACCACGTCGAAGCGGCGATCCGTCTCGGCGACGAAGCGCGCCCCGTCGGCGATGACCAGGTCGAACCGGTCGTCGCGGAAGACGGAGGCGTTGAAATCGGCGAAGTGCTCCTTGGAGAATTCGACGACGGCATCGTCGATCTCCACCTGGGTCAGCCGCTCGATGCCCTTGTGCTTCAAGGCCTCCTCGGCCATGCCGCAGTCGCCGCCGCCGATGATCAGCACCTCGCGCGCCTCGCCATGGGCGAGGATCGGCACATGCGCCATCATCTCGTGATAGATGAACTCGTCGGCGGTGGTGACCTGGGTGATGCCGTCGAGCATCAGGACCTTGCCGAACACCGGATTGGCGAACAGCACGAGGTCCTGATGCTCTGAGCGATCCTGGTACAGGATGTCGTCGCAGGAATACTGTACCTGGACGCCAGGATAGAGCGTCTCGCGGAAGACCAGCCCGTCGCTCATGCGACCTCCTTGCCGCGCAGCAACTCGCTGACGCTGGTGCGTCCAGGGCGGAAGGCCGCTTCCAGCACCTCGACGCATTTTTCCGGCCGGGCATCGCCGCACATGAACACATCGAAGGCCGCATAGCCGGCCTCGGGCCAGGTGTGGACCGAGATATGGCTTTCGGCCAGCACCGCGACGCCGCTCACGCCGGTGGGCTCGAACGGGTGCAGGTGGATGTGCAGCAGCGTTGCGCCGGCCTCCTCGACGCAGGTCTTCAACGTCTCCTCGATAAAGGGAAGATCGTCGAGACGCGAGGCGTCGTAGAGATCGATGATCAGATGCGAGCCGGCACAGCGGACGCCCTCGCGCTCGATGAAGTGATCGAGCCGGTTGTCCTGCGTGTTGGCCGCAGGCGCGGTAATGTCGTTGTCTTCCGTATGGGTGGTGCTTCTCGGCACGTCGAAGGCATATGCGTCCGCAAACGATGCGTCGGCGCCTTCATGGTGACGTGCTTCCAAGTCCATCCCCAATTGGAAGAGGCCGTCGTCAGACATGGCGGTCTCCCCAACCAGCAGATGAAACCCGGGTTCAGTCCCGAACGGGGGTGCTATAGGGTGGTTCGTGCTGCGATGCAATGGACGTTTTTCCGCAAGTTCGCGAAAATCGGCGAGAGGCGATGAGAACAGAGCTTATTACTTTGACGGGTAAGAAAATCGGCGATGTGCTCGACGACCTCGCGGAACTGCGGGTCAAGGTGTTCCGGGAGTGGCCGTATCTCTATGAGGGCTCGCTGGACTACGAGCGCAATTACCTGCGTCGATATGCCGAAAGCGAGGGGGCGGTCGTCGTCGGAGCATTAGCCGGCAAACGGCTTGTCGGAGCGGCCACCGGACAGCCGCTGGCCGGCGAGGTGGCGGATTTCCGCGATCCCTTCGAGAAGGCCGGCTTCGATCCGGCGGCGATCTTCTATTTCGCGGAATCCGTGCTCGATCCGCAGTTTCGGGGACAGGGACTGGGGCACGGTTTCTTCGATGCGCGCGAGGCGCATGCGCGCGCCCTCGGCTTCGACCGCGCGGCGTTCTGCGCGGTGATCCGCCCAGCGGACCACCCGGCGCGGCCGAAGGACTACAGTCCGCTCGACCCGTTCTGGCGCAAGCGCGGCTATCTGCCGGTCGAGGGGCTGACGGTCGGCTTCGACTGGCCGGATGTCGGGGAGCCGGCCTCCAGCCGCAAGCAGATGCAGGTTTGGATGCGCGACGGCCTGACCGGGGCGAACTGATCGGCGCAAATCGACCGGCGCGGAGCGACCCGCGCCGGAAGGTGTTGCTGGAGGGGAAGGACAGCCGTTACGGCTGGACCAGCTCCCAGGTGACGTTGACGCGCACCTCGAGCGAGCTCTCGCCGGCCTCCATCGGGGCCGGAGCGGCATCCATCTTGGCCTCGGCGCGGGCCATCATCATCATCGGGCGCGGGCCGCCGAAGTCCTGCTCGTTGATCGAGAGCACCCGGCCGAGCTTGACGCCGGCCGCCTCGGCATAGATCTCCGCCTTGCGGATCGCGTCGGCCATGGCCTCCTTGCGGGCGCCGTCCTTCAGCTTGTCTTCCTCGCTGACGATGAAGGCGACGCCGCCGACCTGGTTGGCGCCGTCGCGCACCATCACGTCGATCAGCCCGCCGAGCTTGGCAAGGTCGCGCACGCGCACGCTCACATTGTTGCTGACGCGGTAGCCGAAGACCTCGCTGCGGTATTCCTCCGGGGTGGAGCTCTTCACCTGGCGGTAGCGCGGCTGCACGGAAAAGCCCGAGGTCTGGATGTCGCGCTGCTCGATGCCTGCCTCCTTGATGCGGGCGATCACGGCGGACATCGCCTCGGTGTTGGCGGCAAGCGCCTCGGCGGCGGTGTCGGCATCGCTGACGACGCCGCTGGTGATCATCGCCATGTCGGGGGCGGCGGTGACCACGCCGGTGCCGACCATGTCGATGGTGGCGATGCGCGGGGTCTCCTCGGCCCTGGCGGGCAGGGTGGCGGCGGCAAGGGCCAGCGCGCCGACGAAGGCGAAGCGGGCAGCGGTCTGGAGCGAGGTCATCGAATATCTCCTTGAAAAACGGAAGCTGTCCGCCGCAGCCCTCGGGCGCATGAGGCGGAACGGCGCGACCATCGCGAGCAATTGCGGCGGACGGAAGGCGATCGACCGGTGGCTTTCGGGTCGTTTCGGGTCGGTCGACACGGCCCGGCTGGACCGAGAAAGGGGTGAATGCGAAGACGGCCGCCGGGACAGCGTCGCGGCGGCCGTCGTCGGAACGTCGATGCGCGGATGCCCCGTCAGAAGACGAAGGGCACGAAGGCGATCAGCAGGTAGACCACGAGCAGCGTCGCGAGATAGGGCATCACGGCCCTGGCGATCCGCTCGATGGGCAGCCCGGCGATGGTCGAGGCGACGAACAGGTTGATCGCGACCGGTGGCGTCACCATGCCGATGGCAAGTCCCACCACGATGATGATGCCGAAATGCACCGTGTCGAGGCCGAGCTGGGCCGCGAGCGGCAGCAGCATCGGGGTCAGGATGATCAGCGCCGAGGCAGTCTCCAGGAAGACGCCCGCCACCAGGATCACCGCCATGATCAGCAGGAGCAGAACGTAAGGGTTGGAGGAGAGCGACAGCGCCGCACTGGCGATCTGGTTCGGCACCTGCCAGCTCGACAGGGTCCAGCTCAGCACCGACGAGGCGGCGATGACGAACATGATCACCGCGGTGGTGATGCCGGCGCGTAGCACGATGTCGTAAAGCTGCCGCAAGGACATGTCGCGATGGACGAGGAAGGAGATCAGGATCGCGTAGTTCACCGCGATGACGGCGGCCTCCGACGGGGTGAAGATGCCGGAGAAGATGCCGCCGAGGATGATCAGCGGCGCCATCAGGCCCCAGCTGGCGGCGACGAAGGTGCGCCAGATGGTCCGCAGGTTCAGCGCCGTGCCGCGGGGATAGGCGCGGCGATGGCCCTGGACGACGGCAATGACGATCAGGCCGACGCCCATGGCGATGCCGGGAATGAAGCCGTTAAGGAAGAGCTTTGCGACCGATTCCTGCGCGATCACCGCATAGATGATCATCGGCACGGACGGCGGGATGACGACGCCGATGGTGCCCGAGGCGGCGATCAGCGAGGCGGCGGAGGCCGGGTCGTAGCCCTTGCGCTTCAGCTCGGGCACGAGGCTGGCACCGACGGCGGCGGTGGTCGCCGCGCCCGAGCCGGAGATTGCGGCGAAGAACATGCCGGCAAACACGGAGACGATGGACAATCCGCCCTTGATGAAACCGAAAAGGCTGTCGGCAAACGCCACGAGGCGCTTGGAAATCTCGCCCTGCGCCATCACGTCGCCGGCCAGGATGAACATCGGTACGGCAACGAGGGCGAAGGAGTTGATGCCGGAGAACATCTGCTGCGGCACTGCCATCAGCGAGGTGCCGTCCATGTGGAGGGCCGTCATGGTGGCCGCGCCGATGACGATGGCGACCGGCAGACCCATGAGCAGGAACAGGACGAACAGTCCGAAAAGAAGGAGGCTCATACCCGACGATCTTCCCCGTGGATCTGCGTTTCGAGCTCCACGTCGATCTCCGAAGGGGTCTCCCGCGCGCTGCCGCCGGCGAGCAGCCGGATCAGGTCGATGGACGACAGGAGGGCGATCAAAGCGGCAGAGATCGGCATGACGACATAGACGTAGTTCATCGGCAGGCGCAGCGAGGGCGACTTCTGGAAGCTCTGCAACATCGTGTAGCGCCAGCCGACCCAGGCCAGGGCGACCAGGAAGGCGATCGCGACGAGGAGCGCAGCCCCCGTCACGATCCGTTTGAAGGCGGGCGGCAGGCCGTCGCGCATGAGCGTCACCGCGATATGCCGCCCCTGCTGGTAGGCCAGCGTGGCGCCGAGGAAGGTGATCCAGATCAGGAGGAAGCGGGCGACTTCCTCCGTCCAGCTCACGGATGTGAAGAACACCCGCGAGACGATCTGGAGCGTGATGACCGCGACGAGCGCGGCCATCCCCACGAAGACCACGGGCTTGAGCGTCTCGCCCAGAAGGCGGTCAATCCACGCCAACCCTGCCAGCATCTTACTTCAGCGCCTCCTGGATGCGGGGCAGGTAGTCGCCGAACTTCTCGCCGTATTTCTCGTAGACCGGCTGAACGGCGGCCTGGAAGGCCGAGAGGTCGGCATTCTCGTTGACGGTCATGCCGGCATCCTTGAGCGCCTGGAGCTGCTCGCCCTCAAGACGGGCGTTGAGCGCGCGCTCGTACTCGGCCGCTTCCTGCGCCGCCTGGCGGACGATCTGCTGGGTCTCTTCGGACAGCTCGTTCCACTTGGGCATGCCCATGACGAAGATCGCCGGGGCATAGGTGTGGCGCGTCATGGTCATGTTGGTCTGGGTCTCGTTCAGCTTGAACGAGTAGACGACGCCGACCGGGTTTTCCTGGCCGTCGATGGTGCCCTGCTGCATGGCGGTCAGGGCCTCGGTCCAGGCCATCGGGATGGCGTCGGCACCCAGCTCGCGGAAGCTGTCGATATAGACCGGGTTCTCCATGACGCGCACGCGCAGGCCGCTGAGATCGGCCGGGCTGTTCACCGGGCGCTTGGAGTTGGTCAGGTTGCGGAAGCCGCGCTCGGCATAGGCGAGACCCTTGAGATTGACCTCCGACAGGCGGTCGAGCAGCTCCTGGCCGATCTCGCCGTCGAGCACCTTGTAGGCGGCCTCGGGCGAGGGGAAGAGGAAGGGCAGCTCGAACACGGCCATCTCTTCCAGGAAGTTGGACACCGGGCCGTTGGTGATGACGCCCATGTCCACGGTGCCGATCTGCATGCCCTCGAGCAGGGTGCGCTCGTCGCCCAGCGTGGCATTGGGGAAGATCTCGACGGTGATCTTGCCGTCGGACCGTTCGGCAACCAGCTCCTTGAACTTCGTCGCGGCGGCATGGAAGCCGTCCTGCTCGTTCACCACATGGGCGAGGCGAAGGTTCACGGTGTCGATTTCGGCGAGGGCCGGCACGGCGCCAATGCCGAGCGTGATCACGGCAGCGGCCGCTGCCTTGAAGATATTCATCCTGTTTCCTCCTAAATAATTTAAAGAGTGCGCGAAGGACGCAAAGTCAATCCACACTCGCAAGCGTGTCTTTGTTCTGTGAATGATGGGGCTGACATTCCCGAATTAGTCTTTCGTCGATGTCAGGGTCACATTGTTTCATAAACTGGCCAAGCGTTTCGCGTCAAGGATGGTGTTTTAGGTAGTTATAACGATTGGTTGTGCGGTCTCGGCCCGGGAACTGCTTGATCCGGGGGAATTTTCGGCATGAAAACCGGATAATCGCGCAGGATTCTTGCGCAGATTTGCAAGGGGCGGGTCTGCCCCCTTGCGGGAATGCAGGAGGCTTCGCCTATTCCAGCGGGGAGGGGCCGCGGGCCACCATCGGGGCGCCGACCTCGCCATCGGCGGACAGCAGCACGGCGACGGGCCGGGAGGCGGGGAACTGGGCGCAGATGATCAGCACCATCACCGTGAGCGGCACGCAAAGCAGCATGCCGGTGACGCCCCACACCGCGCCCCAGAAGGACAGGGACAGCATGATCACCAGGCCCGACAGATTGAGGCTGTTGCCCATCAGCCGCGGCTCCAGCAGGTTGCCGATCAGGAACTGGATGGTGCCGAGGCCGAGGCTGATCACCAGGAAGGGCGTCAGCGTCTCGAAATGCACCAAGGCCAGCAGGCTGGGGAAGATCACCGCGATCAGCGAGCCGATGGTGGGGATGAAGTTGAGTGCGAAGGCGATGAAGCCGAACAGGGCGGCATAGGGAAGGTCGAGCAGCGTCAGCAGGCCGGCGGTGAGCGCGCCGGTCAGCACGCTGACGGCGGTCTTGATGCCGAGATAGTGGCGCAGCGCCCCGGTGATGCGCTCGCGCATCAGGAAGGCGATCTCCATGCGCTCGCGCGAGGAGAACAGCCGGGTCATCTTGCGGTCGAAGGTCGACTGTTCGAGCAGCAGGAACAGCACATAGATGAACACCAGCGAGGCGGAGCCGGCGATCTGGGTGATTGCATTGGCGCCGGCGCTGAGCGCCCGGTTGAGGGCATTGTCGGGCACGAGGTCGCGCATCTGGACCGGATCGGCAAGGCCGACCCAGACAGAACCGCTCTGGAGGATCTGGTCGAGCCGGGCCTGGTAGACCGGGGCATCGCGGGCAAGCTCGGTGAGGTTCGCCGCAACAATGTCGACCGCCATGCTGAAGACGACGAAGATCACAGCGAGCGCGGCCGTCACCGCGACGAGCCGCGGCAGGCGCAGGCGGCCGAGCGGGATGGCGCGGATCGCCTCGGCCAGGGCGACGATCAGGTACCAGACCAGCAGGGCGATGACGAAGGGAATGAGCAGCGAGCGGCCGAGCACGAGCAGCCAGCCGAACAGGGTGATGGAGAGGAGGGTCGTGGCGACCAGCAGCGGAAATTGAGGCATGGGGCTCCCAGTATCTCGCCTGCGGTCCGGGCGCTGCGCCGGGCCTTGCACATCTTGTGCTTGTCACCCGTCGCGCCCTGCCTTGCAACCCCTCGAAAAGGTGTTGTAGGAAGTATCGCACGCCGCGCGGGGCATTGCCGTTTCCGCCCCGTTCGGCGCGACCGGCGTCCAGCCTGTCGAGGGGCCTGTAGCTCAATGGTTAGAGCCGTCCGCTCATAACGGATTGGTTGCAGGTTCGAGTCCTGCCGGGCCCACCACTTCTTCCATTTTCATGTTTTTGTCTCCTAACATTTTGAATATCAAAGCGGTTTGGGCGGTTCGATAACCGCTGCCGCGTTGGTAGGCGAGACGCTCCGCGAAGACCAGTCGCAGAACGGCGCGGCGGTCCTCCAGACGGGGCGAATGCCAGAGATTGCAAGGGTTTGCGATGAAGGCGAAGGCGGTTCGATACGTTTCCGCAAACGACGCCTGCGGCTTGCCGATCGATGCGGCCTTTTCGCTCAACGCGGCCTTGTGTTCGTGCAGCTCGCGCAGACGCGCTTCATAGGCTTCCGCGAGCGCGCTGGTGCTGGCCCCCATCACCCGGTCGACCAGCTGACGCACCTTCACCTCGACGCGCTGCAGCTCGCCGGCAACGGCACGGGCCATCTCCTCGCTGCGGCCAAGACGGTCGTTCCACTGATCGCGCAGCATCTCGTAGATCGCGTGGAAGAGATGCGCGCTCGGCTTGAGCGCGGCCAGCAGCGTCTCGAACTCGCCCTCGATGACCTCCTTGCGCACGGACTTCCGGCGATCCGGGCAATCTCGCGTATCGCAGAGATAATAGGCGTAATGCTTCGTGCGGCCCTTCGACCAGCAGGCGGTCATCGGCTGGTTGCAGGAGGCGCAGCAGACGAAGCCGCGCAGCGGGAAGTCCTCGTTGAGATCCTTGCGCACGGGAGCCTTGGGCGTGCCCTTGAGCCGCTCCTGCACCCGCTGCCAGGTGGCAATGCTCACCAGCGGCTCGTGCTTGGCCGGAATGAAGGACATGCCCCATTTGGGCACCTCGATATATCCGGCATAGAGCATGCGGTTGAGCAGTTCGGCAACGCGCTCGAAGTGCACCTCGCCGCGATGATCGCGCGGATAGGCGGGCTGGCTTTCCAGGAAGCGCTTCACCTCGGCTACGCTCTCCAGCCGGCCGCAGGCGAAGGCCTCCAGCGTCTCCTTGATGATGCTGGCAAGCGGTTCCTTGCGCACCAGGAGCTTGCCGTGTCCGGCGACCTTCTCGTAGCGATAGCCGTTGGGAGGCGAGAAGCACCAGTAGCCGGCCATCACCCGCGCCTTCATCTTCTGAACCACCTGGCGGCTGTTCTGTTCGCGCTCCAGCTCGCCCTGGGCGGCGAGGATGGTCTCGATGAACTTGCCCTCGGGCGTGTCCTCAAGCCGGAAGTTCAGGCATTCGATGCGGGCGCCGCGCATGCGGAACGCTTTTCGGAGCTTGATGTGGAACTCGGTGTCGCGGGCGAAGCGCTTCAGGTCGTCGAAGATGACGACATAGTTCTTCCGATCGGGCTGGGCATCGAGATAGCTGAGCAACGCCACCATGCCGGGTCGCCGCATGAAGTCGCCGGCACCGGAGACGTCATCGGGGAACACCGCCTCGACCTCATAGCCCAAGTGGAGCGCATGGGACCGGCACCGTGCCTCCTGCGAATCGAGGCCGTGGAATTCGGTCGCCTGCTTGCTGCTCGAGACGCGGCAATAGATCAGCGCCTTGGTGGGGGTGGTCTCGGGGGTTTGGGGGATGTGCGCCGGCATGTCTCTCACTTTCTCCCGCCGGCACTTCCGCTTGTCGTGCGGAAGGAACCGGTCAGGTCCTTCTTGTCTGTCTCCGTTGTGGTGGTGGTCCCGAATGAGCCTATCACAGGGCGGGAATCGATTGCATCTTTGGCCTCCAGTTTGGCCCCCGGCCCATCGCCCGAGGGCGGCAGCGCGGGCACCCAGGCGTGCTCAGCAGGGCCGGACAGGGAACCGCTGACCTGCTGGACCGGATCAAGGCCGAAGGCGCGGTCGACGAAGCTCTGGGCAATCGTCCACAGCACGCGCAGCATCTCGTCCTTCTTCTCGTCGGGCAGATCGAGATGGTCGACATGGCGGCGGTAGCGGGAGAGATCGAGATCGCTCATTGTCCTGTCTCCTCAAACCGGTCGGACCGGCCAGCGCAGGGCGCGCGTCCAGAACCCCGTGTCAGTGTGGTGGAGACGCGGCGCGAGCCATGGACGAGCACGACCGGCGAGCGGGACATCGTGTCCCGCGCGCGATTGCCGATGATCGTCTCTGCCCTGTGGTGCCGCATCTCCATCTCCGTTCAGCGGTCGTAGCTCATGCGGGAGCGGCGCTGATAGCGCGGCGGTGGACCGTCGCTGTCCTGCTTGATGCCGTCGCCGGCCCCGGTATCGCGCGCGGCGCGGGTGTAGCTGCTGCGGGTCGCACTCTCGCCGGCAGAGCCGGCGGAGGCACTGTCGCCACTGCCCTGGCGGGTGCGCCGGGCAGTGCGGCTGCGGGACGTACCGGAGGCGCCATTCTCCTGCCGGCGGGCTTCGGCTTCAGCGCGCTCGGCCTCGATCTGAGGACGGTAGAACTCTTCCTCCAGATGCTTGCCCCACTCATAGAGGTCGGCCTGTTCCGCCGCCTGGAACTCCTCGCGCATCAGCCGCTTTGCCGCCGCATCGGTGATGCCGAGAGAACGGGCCAGCGCTTCGCCCTGATGGGCAAAGGCCCGGTGGAAGGTGATCTTGTCGCCAGTCTCGATCATCGCGCCGACGCCAAGGGCGTGCTCCAGCGCCTGCTGGCCGGCTTCCTGTGGCAGGGCCTCCTCGCGGGCGACCAATTCCTCGCGCAGCTGGTTCATCGAGCGCCCGGTGCGGGAGCGGAAGAGATCGCGCAGGATCGTTTCCGCCTTGGCGGTATCGAAGTTCTCGGTCCGCGCATAGGCATGGGCGTAGTCGGCAAGCTTCTCCTTGAAGGCGCCGCTGCGCAGGATCTCGCGTTCGAGAATGCGGGTGATGGTCACCGCCTCGTCGAACTGGGGATTGCTGAGCAGGCGACCGGAGAAGCTGGCGCGGGCCTGCAGGAGGCGCTCCTGCTCGGAAGGCGCGTTGGGGTTGGCATTGGGGGTCTGGTTGGAGTTGATGCTGTTGGTCGACATGTCCTGGTCCTTTCCGTTGGGTGTGTCTGTCTTTGGCGTCCTTTGCTGCGTTGGTTTGTTGATATGCGAGAACATATCCGGAACATAGGACAATTGTCCTATTTGAAGCAAGGATTACGCGCGACAGATTCTTTCGTTTTATTTGCGATAACAGGGGCTTGGCTGGCACAGGCAGCGCGTTGCGGGCCGGCCGCCCTCAAACGGCAGGGCCGGCCGCGACGTGCCGTGCTAGCTGTCGCGCCGACGAACCCAGCCGCCGCGCCGCTCCATCGCGGGGGAGCGGGTGCTCGCCTGCGCGAAGGTCTCGCGCGGCGATACGGAGGCCGAGGTCTCCCGCGCCGCCTGGCGCTTGAAGCCTTCAAGCGTCCTGCGCTCATATTCGGTGATGCGCATGAGCCGCCGCTCATGGGCGATCTCCACCTGCCTTCGCGCCTGGCGCAGAATGGCATCGGGCGAGAAGCGGTCCTTGCCTGCCCAGGGTGGCTTGAAGTCGCGGGACCTGCTTGCCGCCTCGTCGATCAACCGCCGGCGTGCTTCTTCCACGCGGGTGTCATAGCGTTCGGTGTAGAGCCGTTCCTCGCGGGCGCGGACCTTGTTGCAGCGCTGTCCAAACTTGCGGACATCGCTCCAGTAGCGAGTCGTCTTGAGCGCCATTGCGTCCTTGCGCAGGCTTGCCACTTCAAAACTGCGACGCAGCACCTCTTCGATCGGCAACTGTGTCGGGATCTTCTTCTCGGTCATGGCCATTCTCCTGGGGTTCGGAGGACAAATTTGCGTCGTGGCGACACGATCCGGCACACTGTCGGCATGGTGTTTTTTGAAGATCGTGACGATGTGAGGGAGTGGCTCGCGCCCTTGGATTTTGAGGCCTTCTGGCGCGAGGTGGCGCTGTTCGAACCGGACATCGAGCCGCGCGAGATCTGCGAGGCGGACATTGCCTCGGGCGAGGTCGATGAGGCGACCGTTCTGGAGGTTCTCAAGCAGATGGTATGGCTGGAACTGTGCGAACGGTTCCACCTGCCGTGGCGCGACCGGGCGCCCTGGCATTCGAAGTGTTCGCTACAGTGACGGGCCGCATGCCTCACGCGGCTCTGGCCGGCCCGCCTCATTGCGCGCCCCCACCGGGCTGCGTCTGCCGGAAGACGATCAACGGGCAGCGGCCGTCCGTGGGGTTGAGCAAGGCTGCGCTGCCATGGAAGCCGATATAGCGGCACTGCGTGTAGTAGCGGGCACTCCAGTCCCAGCGGTCGGCGCCGGATGTCACATAGCTGTAGGACCACAGGAGGTGCGGCAGGCCGTGGGTGCTGTAGCCCCACCACAGGAGGGTGGCCGCGACCAGCCAGAGCGCGTGGCCGGGACGCAGCAGGCGCGGCGGCCTGGGCCGGCCATGGTGATGCGGGGATTGCGGGCTCATGGGCGTGTCTCCATCTTGCGAGGGTCAACGGAAGGTGTTGGGGCCGTCGGCACGTGCGGGCGTACCCGCCGGTCGCGTGGGCTGTTGCCGGGGCGTGCACCGGGCGTGCACCGGGCGTGCATTGGACTTGCACTGAGCACCAACGCGCCTTGCTGATCGCAACAGTGCGGCAGCGCATGCCGTCGTCCGGAAGCGGTCGCGCATCACCCGTCCCTCGCGATGACCACGCGCGGGTCCGGCGGCAGCCGGCCGCCCTCCAGCGGATTGGCGGCAAGCTCGAAGCAATAGGGCGCGAACTGGTTCTGGTAGAACTTGCGGCAGTGGATGAAGCCCACCCCGTCGACCTGCAGGATCTGCTCGTCTGGCGGCAGGCGCATCAACTCGTCCGCCGTGAACACCCGGCCCTGGCTGGTCGAGTAGTTGCTGTTCCAGCCGCTCTGGTTGCTGGTCAGCCCAAGCCCCGGCGAGATGACGATGGTCTCGCCCATCGCCCTGGAGATGCGCTCCGCCTCCTCATAGTTGGAGAACTTAAGGTACTGGATGATCGAACAGTTCTCCTCCAGCAGAGCGGTCTCCTTCTCCCCGTATTTGCGGACGATGTCCTGGCGCGACTGGGCGATGAAGTGCGAGCGGGCGCCGAAGGCCCGCTGGATGGTCACCCGGTTGAGCGCATCCCTGAGCGGTGCGTTGCAGAACTCGTCCAGAATGAACTCCGACCTGCCCGCCCCGTGACGCAGCTGGGCGTTCATCAGGGCAAGGAAGTGGAGCGCGTAGAAGGGGCCGAGCCGATCGGTGAAGCGGGCCGGATTGACGAAGCAGACCACGGCGCCTTTTTCGATCAGCTCGGCATGTGTGGCTTGTGCCAACCGTCCGGCATTCTTGAGCGGACCGGTGGCAAAGATCTTCAGGGAGGTGAGAGCCGCCCGCATGTGCTGGGAATAGTGTTCGGGATTGTCCTGCTTCATCTCCAGCAACTGACGGGCCGATGCGCTCAAGCTCGCATCGAGACTGTCGGCGGCATCGCGCAAGGCCCGTGCCCATGTGTCCGGATCGGCGAGCAGCGCGGCGAGCGCGCCTGGAAAGCACCGGCGCGGGTTGAGCTCCAGCAGGATGAGGATGCCGAGCGTCAGGATCTCCCGGGGAGCTTCCCGCCAATAAAAGTTCTTCTGGTCGTCCGACGGCTCCTCGATCAGGGCGTGGACGATGTTGGCGAAGACGAAGGGCAGCTGCTCGGGATCGACCTTCAGCGCATGGACCGCCGCGCCGAACGGGTTGAGGGCGATCCGTGCGGGGTTGTCCTCCCCGAGCGCGGCGAACTCGTCGACGATGGCAAAGAGCCGCCCGTGCTTGCGGCACATCCCGCCGACCTGCGCCGCGATCTCTCCGTCCTTGCTGTCCGAGATGAACACCGCCCTGGAGGTGTCAGCGAGCATCGACATCAGTGCCGGTACCGAGACGCAGGTGGTCTTGCCGCCGCCGGCGGCAGCCAGCGTCAGCGAGGAGCCGGCAGTCTTCGGCTCGAAGATCGGCCGGCCGTCGAAGGTCAGGCCGAGAATGCGGCGGCCGATCATGTGCTCGGGAATGGGCACCGCCTGATCGTGCGGCCCCGACGTACGCTTCAGCCAGCGCCGATATTGCCGCTTTTGGTGCCTGATCCAGCGACGCAGCCGACGCGAGAGATCGGATCCCGTCCAATGCGGCGGACGGTGGTGGAACGGCGTAGTCATTCGAGCATCCCCGCCTTGCGCAACGTCTCGTGATCTGCAAGCGGGGCCGCCTTTTGCGGCGTGCCCTGCATGAGGAAGCGGTGGACCACACGTCGGCGCTGCCAGGAGGCACGAAGGCTCCCAAGAGCGGCGATCAACGAGGCGAGCGACCCCATGCCGAACAGCGTGCTGGTGACGGCAAGCCCCCACCATTGCGGGCTGGTCGGCCAGATCGCCCAGGCGCAGCCGCCATAGATCACCGCCGCCACCATGCGGGCGTTGAACGCGGTCGTCTCACCGAGGCTGGCATCGCGGACGGATACAGTGGGATCGCCGGGCATCCGGTCGCTGGCATGGTTGCGTTGCGTGCGGGCGGTATCGGACATGGTCGGCTTGAGCTGTCTCATGCCCCGTCCTCCCGGCGCTCGCCGCGTGCGGCCATCGCCATCTCCACCGCCTGCCGCACACGGCGCAGCGTGGTGATCAGGCCGATATTCGAGGCGACCTCCTGGTCCCTCAGGGCAAGGCTGTGCGCCTTGAGAGTGCCCACCGTCAGCGATGCGATCAGCGCCGCAATCCCGAAGGCGCCGACGAAGACAAGCTCCGCCGGCCACAGATAGCGGTGGAAGGCCACCGCAAAGCCCGCCAGCCCCAGGGCCGGCGGCAGCAGGAACAGGGCGAGCGGCCGCTCGACCGAGATGTACTCGATGCGCTCCAACGCATAGCTCTTGCGCGGCGTGCGCAGGATCCGGTCGGTGACGAGGAAGCCGCCGCCGGCAAAGCGCACCGTCTCGCCGGCTCGCGCAAGATTGGCGCCACCGGCAGGCGCGCTTGCCTGCATCTCGGGAGTGTCGTGGTGGACGCGGAGGCGGTTGGTCACGACGCACCTCCCGCCTGCCGTTCGCAGGACCCGGCGCGCGCCGCCTGCGCCATGCGGCCGGCAAACCCGTCGATGGAGGCCGGGCGATAGAGCGTCAGGCTGCCGGTATAGAGCGCCCAGTCCATCCGCGTCTCGGCAATGGCCACATCGGCGATGCAGCCGCAGATGTCGTCCGAGGCGGCGAGCCGGCTCGCCGTGCGTGTCAGCACCTGATCGCGCGAGCGCTGCCAGGTCTCCATCGCCGCCTGCTTGCTGCGCTCGTAAGCACGGCGCGCGTCCGCGACCTGCTGGCGCGGGTCGAAGTCGAAGACAGAGCCAAGACCGCCCGGGCCGCTGTTGGCGGCATCATAGGCCCAGTCCACCAGCGGAATGCGGAGCATCCCTTCGGCCAGGATGAGAGCCTGTTCCGCCGCATAGTCCACCTGCGGCAACGGCAGCGCGGCGAGCTGTTCCTCGCCCGCCCGTGCCGCCAGCGCCGCCACATTCGCGGTGCAGGCCGGCATATGATCGGCCGCCGCGACCCGTTCCGCCAGCTTCGGGCCGATCAGCACGTAGTTGACCGCGCCCCAGGCGAGGCCTCCGGCAAGCAGCGCCCGAGGCACGACATCCGTCAAGATATTCGGGATCATTCCTGTCTCCAGTTCAGGTCGATTGGGAGGGGGGAGAGGGTCAGGGCTGGCCGAACCCGTGGTTGTCGCCGTCATCGCGGGGATCTCTCCTCGCATCGGCGTTGCGACGCCCAGGGCGGCGGTCCTTCCAATGACCGTTGCCCGTACCGTTGCCAGCGCCGCTGCCGGCACCGGTCACCGGCGTGCGCGCGGGCCTGCGGGACGTCTCGATCTCACCGCGCTGGCTCAGGGTCTGATGAACGTCCCAAGACAGCGCCCAGAACGTGTAGGCCCACAGCACCAGCGGCAGGACGAGATCGACCACGGCGGCGATGGCCGCCACCGGCAGGAAGTGGCCGATATACGAGAACGTGTCGGTCACGCCGGTCTTGCGGGGGAAGGCCGGGACAAGCTCGTCCCGCTCCTCGGTCGAGGCGGCCAGAGCCGTCAGGGTCGCGCCGTGACGCGACAGCAGTGCCGACAGCCGGGCTTCCGCCTCCGGGCGCTCGGGGATCGAGACGCCCGAGCGCAGCTCACCCGCATAGGCGCGGATCAGCGGCAGCGGCACGCTTTCCTTGAGCTCTCCCAGCGCCTGCCGGATGCGGCTGTCGATCCCTTGCGCCCTGGTGCGACGCTCGCGAAGGTCGCGCTCATCGTCTGCAAGCGTCTCGTCGAGGCTGGTCAGAAGCGTGTTCAGCTCCTCCAGGAGTGTCTGGCGGGCGACCTCTCCCGCCTCCACCTGCCGGCCGATGCTGGCTGCGCGCCCTGCCTGTTCCTCGGCAATCCGCGCAACCGTGCCATAGCCGCCACCACGACCGGAGAGGCAGGCAGAGGCGATCTCGCAGTCGGCCTTGGCCTTGAGATCGCCGACAATGGCGCGGATGCCGGGTGCGATCCGCGTTGCCTCCGCTGCCGCATCGCTGCGGACCGTCACATGGACGCGCATCGCCGCCGCGTGCTGCTGCAACTGCAGCTCCGCGACGTCCTTGTAGGTGAGGCCCGAATAGGTGGCGCTGAACAGGCCGCCGCCCACCATGGCGATCGAGGCAAGGCTGATGACCGCCGCGCCGACATAGCCCTTGACGGCAAGCGGGGCGCCGCGATCGATGGCGAGCCGGTTCACCGCGAAGGTCACGAAGGCGGCGCTGACCGTCAGGGTGACGACCTTGCCGATCGCCACCAGCCCGGTGCCATCCACCAGATTGGGCATGCCGACCCCCAGCATGAGGCTGCTTCCAATGGCGGTACCGAGCAGTGCGATGTCGACAAGGGGGCGCTTGCTGCGTGCGGGCAATTTGACAGGGGCGGGACTGGACACGGACGTCATGGGAAGCTCCTTCTCAGCTGGCATCGAGGGGAAGATCGCAGGACCGGCAGGCAAGCTGCGCCGTGGGGCGAGCCCAGGCCTTCAGGCCGCAGCCCCGGCAGACGAAGCGGGTGCGGGTGTTGCCGGACGGCGAGGTGCGAACATCCCCTGAAGCGCGTGCGTCCTCATCAAGAAGGAACGAGCCTCGCGCAGAGGCCTTGTCGCGCCAACGCAGTCGGAAGCCCGATGCCAGAAGCTCCGCGCAATCGAGATCGAAGGGGCCACCCGGCGCAATCTCGAACGACATTGCGTAACCGGTCTTCTTGCCGGTCGCCCTGGCGATCGGGGTTAGCCCGACCTCGTCCATTTTTCGGGCCCAACGCAGACCGTGATAGGCGCGCGCTCCACCGCTCTTGTCGCCTCGCTTTATTCGGTCCCAGAGGCTGACCTGCGCGCACAGGATTGTTGCCAGGACCTGCCGTTCGTCGGCCTGGGCAAGCAGCGGCAGGTTAAGGCTGATCTCGTGCGCCTCCACGCCGTCCACCCGGGTAAAGGCATCCTTGCGCAGCATCGTCGCGCCGTCGCTACGACGATTGAAGGTGATCACACAGTTCGGCAGGGCACCGTCGAAGAAGCGTTCGTTCAGGAACGCATAGGCCGTGTCAGGATCGGCATACGCCTGCTGTGTCGGCGTGTCGGCATCCGCATTTTTGGGCTGTACAGTCGAAAGCCTGTTTTCCTGGGAGAAGGGCCTCAGCCACTCTTCGAATTGACGGTCCTGTTCCGACATGGCGCTACCTTGCAAGCCTCCGACCGGGGATTGCAGGACGCTAACTCGACCCTAAAAGTAATTGTCAGGTACAAGGCAGGTAGGAACGGGTAATACGAATGAATGGGAGCTTCGACTGGCTGAACGCCTCGACGCAAGACCGCAAGAAACTCTACAGGGTGATGTCCAAAGCCCGCAAGGCGCGCAACTGGACCCTTCATCGCTTCCTCAAAGAGACGTTGGGAGACCATGTTCCGCTCGGAACTGACTACGAGGCGAATGCAAGGGCCGGCAGAATGGCGCGCAGCAAATGCGGGCCCATCCACGACTGGCTGCGCGCCAACCACCCCGCCCTTTGCGCCGAGCTTGACCGCAAGCTCAGTCTGGCGTCGCCGCAGCCCCGCTCACGCTGGCTGGATCTGGTTGAGACCGAAGGCCAATATCTCGGGCTTGAAGTTTTGTCTCTGCCTTCAGCCTCGCTTGGGATCGTCACGCTGACACGCCTGACGCCGATCGCCGACCAGCGACTTCGTCTCGGGGACCGGTTCTGCTTTCGTCTCACGCCGCCCTTCGCGGGCCACGTCATCGCTTTCCAGAATGTCGCGCACAGCTGGCACATTCTGCCACTGTCCACGAAAGCAGCGAACGCTCAGGTCGGTAACGCACCCACCCTGTTGCCGCGCGGCGCCGGCGATGACGAGCCGGAACCCTTGCACGAGCTCAACGACGAAGGGCTCCACCGCTTCGTGTTCCTGATTACAGCAAGGCCATGCGCAGTCGATAGCATTGTCGGCGCGCCTTTTGGGACGCAGCTTCCAGAAGCGCTCCTCGACGAACTGGCCGCCCGCTATCTCTCGCTGGAGATCGGAGCGCGCGTGCTTCTGCGCATAAATTTGCTGTTCCAGCCTTAACTGCCGTCCGGGGGCGCGAACCGGTAGAGTGCGAGCTCCGGCCGCAGCTCGGTCAATCTGGCCTGCAGGCGGGCGAGTTCGCCCGAGGCCTCCGATCCCTTGAGGTCGCGCATCAGCTGCGCCGTCCGATCCATTCCGGGAATAACGGCGGCGATCCGGTCGAACTCGCTCTCCACGCTCGCCTGCACCGCCTGGTCCTCATCAGACGTGAAGCGCTGCCGCGACAGCCCGAGCATGTTCTGCAGGCGCAGGTAGGGAGCCGGGTGCGACAGGCCGTACCGGGCATCCATGAAGTTCTGAAACTCTTCGAACAGCCAGGTCATCGCATAGGCACCAAAGAGCGCCAGTCGTTTGCGCAAGCCGATATCGAAGTTTGCGAAGCTCTCGAAGTTTTCCCGTCCAGTCGCCTGTACCTGCCAGCTTGCCCAAAGTGCCGCTTCGTCGGCATCGAGTTCCAGGGCGCGCAATGTGTCGCTACGCTGATCCGTTCGTTTGGCGAAGGAGGCGACCCCCAACGGCTCGGCGACCTCGTGCAACCGCAGCGCAAGACCTTCCGCCTGCACGTAGTCGACGTGACCGTTGAAGCAATGCGCATATTCGTGGAACCAGACAAAGCGCGCCATCAGGAAGCCGAGATAAAGCGAAGCCGCGTAGCGCGTATCGTCGGTTGGTGTCAGCATCTGGCTGTGCTCGGGAGCCACCTTGCCGCCGTCGAGCGTGAACCGCAGAAGCCACATACCTGGGACGTCGCCGTCAGGCAGCGGCGCGCTTTCCGCTGGCGGGTCGCCCACGTCGCGGAAAAAGTCCTGCTGAGTGAAGCAGAACATCGAAAATTCCTGCAAGGCGACGAAAAGCGGCGTGTAGATAGCAACCAGATGCGTCCCGTCGGCGCGATCCGCCAGCGCGTTGGGCAGCATGATATCGACGAAACCCGCGAGTACCCGGAGCCGCTCTCCAGTGCCGTTACGCCAGTCGTGAATACCTTTGAGCTGCTGCGCAAGGCTCATCAGCGACATGCGGAACGTATGGTTCCGCATGTCTCCATCCCAGACATCAAGCGCAGTAGCACCGAGGCGCACGCCCACCGATTGCCGGAAATTGGCAAAGGAATCCGCCAGCTGCGCCTCCAGCGGATCGGTGGTCTCGTCGGAAGGATCCGGCATGATGGTATCCGGGCGGGTTTACGAGCAATACATGCCTCAAACATCCTTCACGACTTCCCGCTCCGCAAGGCGCGTTTGAGGGTAGCAACATGCACGCCGTAGCGGGCCGCGATGGCTTCATGCGACTGCCGACCGGCCTCCAGCAGCGTGCGAGCCCGGGCAACCTGCCGCGCGCTCAGCTTGAAGGGGCGGCCGACATGGATGCCGCGCGCCTTGGCCGCCGCCATGCCCGCCTTGGTGCGCTCGCGGATCAACTCCCGCTCGAATTCGGCAAGAACCGCGAAGATACCCACAATCATGCGCCCGTCCGCGCGGGTCGTATCGATCATCGCACCTTGTCCTGTCAGCACCCGCAAGCCGATCCCGCGTTCGCGCAAATCCTCGATCAAATTGACCAGGTCGCGCAGGCTACGGCCCAGCCGATCCAGTTTCCAGACCACCAGAACGTCACCTGCCTGACAGCATCGCAGCGCTCTGGAAAGTCCCCGGCGGCTGGTGTTGGTGCCTGAAGCCTTGTCCGTGAACAGCCGGGTACAGCCGGCGGCTTTCAGGGCATGCAGTTGCAGATCGAGATGCTGGTCATCGGTGGAAACTCGGGCATAGCCGATATGCGTGGAAGGCGGCGTCATTCAGAGGCAAGGCGCGGGTTGGTGCGCCTGTGAGGGCGCCGGACGAGGACAAAAGGGTTCCCTTTCGGTCGCCTCCCGCATCGATCATGGCCTCCATGGTGCGAGGCAACAAACGGGATTTTTCTCTGTATCGATTTTTGTTTTTGTTTGCATGATCAATTAAATATGTGAGAAAATCGAATTTATATAAGGGAACGCTTTTATACAACAGGATTATGGCACGTAACATTTACAGATATATTTTGGTTGCCTTGTGCATCGCTGCGAGTCTCGCTCTTTATCAGCTTCACCATCGCGGCGTCATTGCGCAAATCGACCCGTTGACCGCCCTGTGGCTGGGATTGGCCATCGTTTTACTGATTGGCGTCGTCATCGGGGCCACCGCTGCCTGGCTGTTCCTGCAACTCAAGCCGCCCCCGCAGGAGCAAGCCGATGCCCGTTGATACCTCGTTCTCTCGCACCCAGTCCGGCAACGTATTTTTCGCCCTGTTCGGCGCTGTCGGTCTTGTCGGGGTCATCGGCGCGGCGTCGATGACGATCCTGAAAGGGCCTGTCGCGGGGATGCAAAAGGTCACCAAATACACGGTGGCGGAAAACGCGATGATCGCGGCGGGGCGCTTGTCGATCGTGGCGGCGAACGCGGATTGCGACGATGACGGCGTGAACGAGCCGCTGGAATGGGCCGATGCGGGCGCGGAACCGGCGCCGTCCGGCGGGGGGCTGATTCCCTCGACCATCGGCGCGGCGAAACAGGACCCGTGGGGCAACACGTACGGGTATTGCGTGTGGGACCACGGCGCGGCGATTGACAATGCGGGATGCGGCGGCGCGTCCCAGAACCGTCTGGCCGGGGATGCGGATATTGAGAGCGATGCGGGCGGGATTGTGATTGCGCTGATTTCCTCGGGGCCGGACCGCGTGTTCCAGACAAGCTGTGGCGATGATCCGGATTATGTGACCAAACCATCGGGCAGCGACGATATCGTCCTGACCTATACCTATGGCGAGGCGAGCGACCTGGCCGGCGGCCTGTGGCAGCCCAAGGGCGATGAGACGGCGGAAATCGCGCGCGACCTTGAAGTATACAGCGCCGCCGATCCGAACACGCAGATCTTCGGGCTGGATTCCGCGTCCGATCCGACCAAGCCGTCGATCAAGGTGGATTTTATCCAGAAGCTTTCCGCCGGTGCGTCCGGCGTGACCTTCCTGTCCGACCTGCTGGTCGATGGCGGCAAGGTCGGCATCGGGACGAGTAGTCCAACTCGCAAACTTGAAGTTCAGGCAGGAAATGATCATCTCGCCCGCTTTACCGGGACGGTTGACGGATCTTCCTACTTGGAACTTCATAACAACGGCGCAGCAGCGAAAGGCATTGGCTTAGCTTTGGGGAGCGGGGCTTCGGCAGAAGCCTATCTTCGGTACAATCTTGCCAGTGATAGCTGGGAAATCTATGCAGGCGGTGGAGGGACCGGCGATCGGAAAATGGTGATTACGGCAACAGGCAACGTCGGCATCGGGACGACGTCGCCTGCCGACACGCTCGACGTCAACGGGACGGTCATCAGCCGGGGCCAGCGCGCGCTGGCGATGCTGGGTGATGTCGACACGGCCAAATGGCTGATGCATCTGGGTGCGTACGACCTGACATTCTACAGCGATCACGGCAACGCGACCAAGCTGACCTCGGTCGCGGACCAGACCATCTATGGCCGCACCTTCCGCCCCAAGGTCAAAATGACCGAAACGGGCAATTTTGAGGTGTCCGGGAGCATCGGCATCGGGACCGAAGCGCCGGCGGCCAGGCTGCATATTGACGGATCGGGAGCCTTAATCGAGATAGATCGCCCGGCCGGACAATATGGGTACACGGAATATTCAACGGACGGCAGCCGCCGGTGGCATATGGGGATCGGTAATGCCGCCGAAAGCGGATCGAACGTCGGCAGTGATTTTTACCTGAACCGTGCGGATGACAGCGGTACTTATATTGATACGCCCCTGTTTGTGAAAAGAAATACCGGCAATGTCGGGATCGGCACGCTGAGTCCGGCTTACAAGCTGGATGTCTCCGGCGAAATAACGGCAAGAGGACAGAACGCGTTCCGCCTTCGACAAGCAAATTATTCGCTTATTTTCCGCAATGATAACTCAAACACCTTTTTGCTGCTTACCAATAATGCTGATCCTGATGGTTCATGGAATACGCTGCGGCCGCTTGCCATCAATAATGCCAGCGGCGATGTCACCCTTGGGCACACGGCGCTCAACGTTCGGCATGGAGGCGATGTCGGGGTGGGAACGTTTTCTCCCTCGGCCAGGCTTGACGTCGCGGGGACGGCGGAAATCAACGGCCAGCTGGATATGGTCTCGAACAAGATTGTGAACGTCGCCACGCCGACGGCACTGAACGATGCCGTGAACAAGGCCTATGTCGACACGGTGGTTGCGGGCGCGGCGGACGATCTGGGCAACCACACGGCGACGGGTCATCTGAATATGGGCGGTTACCGCATTACCAACCTCGGCACGCCGACCACCGGCAGTGACGCGGCCACGCGCGCCTATGTTGATCTGGCCGCCGCCGGTGCCGCCGATAACCTTGGTAACCACACGGCAACGCAGACTCTGGCAATGGGGGCGTATGGCATCACCTCTTCGGCGGGAACCATCCGCGATGGAAACGGCGGATGGGTGCGCACCTACGGCAATACCGGATGGTACAACGGCACGCATCAGGGCGGCTGGTATCTGACCGATACGACGTGGCTGCGATCTTATAACAACAAGAGCATCCTGACGGGCGGTGTTGTGCGTGCCGATAACGGTTTCCAGGTGGACGGGGTGACGGCCATTTCCGGCACAGGCCAACTGAATGCCGACAGCCAGACCATCACCAACGTCGCCGATCCCGTCAATGCGCAGGACGCGGCTACCAAAGCCTATGTCGATGCGAACGCGGGGGGCGGTGGAGATCCTCCATTTATTGTGTGTTCAAATGAAAATACAGACGGTGATGGGATAGGTGATATTGCCGCTTGCGCTGAAGCGGCAACTTTGGGTTTGGGCAGTAATGTTATTGGAACCACGAACTATTTCCCTGTTTCCTGTTCTATAGGGGGACAATATAGAACAGGAGCATTTTTTCAATGGGATGGTATTACGTGGCGAGCTTGGAATGCTTCGACTTATCAAAATTGCGTGGATGGAACAATGATTGTTGGTAATCGTACAGCGAGTGGCGGCAGTGGGGGTGGAGGATCATCTACATGTCTTTCTGGCTTTACTGCTATTGGGAAGCTTGGTTGTATGCAAAATGATGAAAATGGCGCAGGAACATGGATTTCTGCAAATGATACTTGCTATAGCAGTTATGAAGGGCGCTTACCAAGTCCAGGTGAGTGGTATATTGCGATGAACAATTACATATTATCTAATGAAACTGATGATTGGGAATGGGTGGATGGTAATTATAGCGGAAATGTAAGGCAGCTTGCCGGTTCTTCCGCTATTGCAAACACAAGTTATGCTACCCAAACAAATTCTAACGCTTATCGATGCTTTGTGCCGTTTTAAATGCAAGTCCGGCATCCGGAGGCACAATAACTATTGCGCGCCCACGGCGCGCTTCGCGCCACTTGCAAGGTGTGCCTGTATTACAGGCGTCCTTGCCAAGGGAGGCCCGCTGCGCGCCTCCCGTTGGATCCCTCCCGGCCAGGCGCTGAATGCCAGTCGCAGTGAGACACTTTCGGGGCGGAGTCAGAGACGCTAAAGAACGTCATCGCTTTGCGGGTCTGTCGACCGCCTGTCTATACCGCGCATCTCACGCACTTCGGGGTTGCAGCATCAATCTCGAGCCGGCGCATACCGATAAACTCACCGCAATCGAGACAGTAGCCGAACTCTCCGTTTTCCAGACGATCCAGAGCCTGCCTGACAGCAACAATGCGCGCCCTCCGCCGTTGTTCGACAGCCTTCGCCATCGCCTGAAGCTGTAATGCGTCCATGCGAGAGAGGCGACCGACCGACTGCTGGTCAAGGTCTACTGGCCGGCGATCAGCGTCAGTCGCCTCGGACCGGCGCTCAATCTCCGCCTGTTCCGCTTCGAGGCGAGGCCTAAAGGCCGCTTCCAGCTCTTTGTCGTCAGGGTCCATCGTCCTATCGGAACAGCACGACCGGAATCTTGCAAGAGCGGATCATCTCTGTGGTGGTCGATCCGATAATCATTGCACGAATCCGGGAGTGCCCATAGGCGCCCATGACCAGAAGATCGGCGCCCTCGCGCTCCACTGCATCCGTAATCACCTTATCAGGCTGGCCGGACGCCAGTTCGATAGACACGGTGTGCCCACCGGCTTCCAGCGTGGCTCTCGCATCTTCCAACCTTCGGTTGGCGTCCTCGCTCTCTGGTCCGGCGGTGAGAACGTGGAAGTCGAGGCCGGCGAAAAGTGGTGCTCTTGCGACATGATCGACGGCGCGCATCGCACTTGGCCCGGCATCATAGGCAATCAGCACCTTGCGGATGGGATTGAACGCCCGCGATGCGACAAAGACCGGCTTGTGGGACGAGCGGACAATACGTTCCAGGTTCGAGCCCAGATGCATTTTTGCAAAATCGGCAGCTTCGCCGCGCTTGCCGATGACAATGCCGCGTGCGTCACCTTCGGCCTCGATGACCGTCTCGACCAGGTCCCCGTTCCGCAATCGTGTGGTCACATGTTCGACGCCTGCGGCCCTCAGCATCGCTTCTGCATCTTCAAGAAGCGCCCGTCCGCGCTTCTGAGCCAGACGCGCGCGCTGCTCGTCGAGTGCGGTCAACTCCTTGAGCAGGGCCGAACGTGCGCCCAGTGCAATGGCACCAGATAGATCGGACCCCGCCGTCTCGCGGCGCCCAAGGACGTGGAGCACCTCGACCGGCGCCCCAGTGCGCTCCGAAATCCAGGCGGCGTGGTCGCAGACGCTCTTCGAGTAGATGGAGCCGTCTACCAGGGCGATTAGTTTTTCTGTCATTGGATCCTCCCTTGTCTCAGTGCGCCAGCAGCTTATCGAGCGCGCCCGGCTTATCGTGAATGGCAAGCTTGTCGACCAGGGTTTCACTGGCTTCGTTCATGCCGACAATGTCTACGTCCGCCCCGTCCCGACGGAACTTCAGGATCGCCATGTCCAGTGCGGCTACACTGGAAATATCCCAGATATGGGCGCGGCTGACATCGATGGTGACCTTCTCGACCGCTTCCTGGAAATCGAAGGCGGCCATGAAATTTTCGGCCGAAGCAAAAAATAACTGGCCCTCCACCACATAAGTACGATGTCGGCCGTCGGTGCTGAGCGAGGCGGTAACCCGGAACAGCTGAGCGATCTTCCATGCGAAGAAAATGCCTGACAACAGCACCCCGATCAGAACGCCGATCGCCAGGTTGTGCGTAACAACAACGCCAACCACGGTGGCGAGCATAACCAGAGACGAAGATCTCGGATGGTCTTTGAGGTTCTTGATCGACGACCAGCTGAACGTGCCGATCGAGACCATGATCATGATTGCCACCAGCGCAGCCATCGGGATCTGGCTCACGAGATCACCGAGCACCAGAATCATGAACAACAGGAAGATGCCGGCCGCAAAACTCGACAAGCGTCCGCGTCCGCCAGACTTCACATTGATGATTGATTGACCAATCATCGCACAGCCGGCCATGCCACCGATAAATCCGGTGGCGGTGTTGGCAATGCCTTGGCCAATGCATTCCTGACTGCGATCCGAGGGCGTGTCCGTGAGATCATCGACAATCTGCGCCGTCATCAGGGACTCAAGCAGACCAACTACCGCAACAGCCATCGAATACGGCAGGATGATCATCAAGGTCTCAAGGGTCAGTGGGATGTCCGGAATGAGAAAAACCGGCAGTGTATCGGGCAGTTGGCCCATATCGCCGACAGTGCGAAGCTCGAAACCGAACAACATCGCCACACCGGTCAAAACGACAATGCAGACCAACGGTGAGGGAATGGCCTTGGTCACATAGGGAAAAAGGTAGATGATCGCGAGGCCGGCCGCGACCATGACATATGTTAGCCAAGGCACGCCGACCAGTTCCGGAATCTGCGCCATGAAGATCAGAATGGCGAGGGCATTGACGAAGCCGGTCATCACCGAGCGCGAGACAAACCGCATAAGCATACCGAGCTTCAGTACGCCTGCGGCTATTTGTATAAGGCCCGCGAGAACCGTCGCGGCCAGAAGATATTCGAGGCCGTGATCGCGAACCAGCGTGATCATGAGCACCGCAGTGGCGGCGGTGGCGGCCGAGATCATGCCGGGGCGCCCGCCCACGAAGGCGATAATCACGGCAATGGAGAAGGATGCGTAGAGGCCGACTTTTGGGTCGACACCTGCGATGATGGAGAAGGCGATCGCCTCCGGGATGAGCGCAAGCGCTACCACCAGTCCGGAGAGCAGGTCACGGCGCATATTGCCGACCCATTGGGCACGGTAAGCAGTCAGAGAGATCATGCAGTTCCAGGGGGATAGTCAATAACCAAACCAGCGTCCCGTTAGAGCAAGGGGGCGCACCGATGTCGGTATCGATTTAGTTATCCGGCGGATTGGCGGCCGGAAGAGCCACCCGGATTTGCACCGGGTCCGTATGAATGATTATCCCTTACCGCAACTCGATATTGCATTGCAATATTTAAATTGCTCAGTGTTTCGTTTGCCGCTATCGCGCGCGTGTGGATTAGTTTCAGCGACCAATTGAGGATTGTAATAATTCCTGGTGAATATTCGCACCTTCTCGGGGTGACCGCTTCAATTTATACCGCATAGATCGCCCGATCATGTCGGATGTATTTAGGTGGCGAACATTACGAGGAATTTATTTACATCATCGCAGGGAGGCGCTACATCCAGTTTTTTCGCGCGAGCTGACACGATAGTGGGTTCCGCATGCTCTTGCTGATCCGCTTTGAGCGATTAAGGAAACACGTCAGGACCTGAAGGAGAAAGCGGAAGCAATGGCGTTGATTGCGCAGTATTTTATCCCGTTCATTTCCTACCCTTATACCGGTGAGACGATTGACTGCGATCTGTGCGGCTGCCCGGACCATAAAGTGATCTGTCGGCACGATCGTCGTTTCAAAAAGCTGCAGACAGTGGCCTGTTTACAATGCGGGTTGATGCGCACCAATCCGATGCCGACCAAGGCGGAGATCGAGGAATACTATTCCAATGTATACCGCCTGGACTACGGGCTGACATTGTCGAGACCGTCGAAGCGGCACCTGAACCGCTCCCATGATCAAGCGAAGTCGCGCATGGAATTGCTACGACCTGTGCTCAAGCCGGGCGCACGCGTCCTCGATTTCGGTTGCGGCGCCGGCGTGTTCCTGCACCACGCCAAGACAGCAGGCTACGAAACACTAGGAATCGAACCTGGCTCCCAATTCGCGAGCTTTGCTCGTGATGAACTCGGTGTGGAGGTTATCAATGACATCTGGGAACAAGTCGAACTGCCCCACAACTTCGACGTGATAACGGCGGTGGAGGTGCTTGAACATTTGCGCCATCCGGTTCTGGCCATGCGTTGGCTGGCCGACGCGCTGGCCAATGACGGCATACTTTATGTCACCGTTCCGAACATGCTGCCTTCGAAAAAAGAGACTTTCCGCCGCTTTCATTTCGCGCATCTATACCAATTCACTCCGACGACGCTGACATGGGTGGCGGCGGCGGCCGGTCTTGAACCGGATCCTCGATTTGAGCCGAACGGGACGCGTATTGTCTTTCGTAAGACGGAAAAAGGTCCGTGTTTGCCGGATTTCAATCTCAACTATGGCGAGGGGATGTGTGAGCAGTATGCGCACGCTTCCGTATCACAATACCTGTTAAGCGGTCGCTGGCTGAGATCTATGGGGTCACGCCTGACCAAATCGATACGCGATACAATACGCTAGACGTTCGATTGAGTTTCTAAAAGGCTGAGTCCAGCGCCTCCTTCGGACCGGGCTCTATCGCTTGGGGCCGCGCCCCTCGCGACCGAACCCCTTGCCGGGTGCGGCGGGTTTCGGCCCATGCGGGTGACGATCCCTGGGCGGGAGAGTGGACGGCCGCAAGCCGGCCGGCATGTGGTTGTGATGGTAGTCTTGTCGTTCGGCAGGCGGCCTGTGGCCGCCTGAGTGATGTTGTCCTGCGCGCTGGTTGCGCGCGTGATCCCCTTGTTCCAGCTTGCACCGACGGCGGGGCTGTCCGCCAATAGCCGAAGTCCGGGCGGGCCCGCTCCTTCGCCGGGTGCGCTTCGCTACCCGTCTCCCGTGTGGCCCGGACCGCCTGACGCGCCGTTGCACGGTTCGTCTTTGGCCGCCCCGCCTTTCGGTACGACCGTCCCTTGCGTCGCCGCCGCCCGCCTGTCGGCGGCGGCGATGTTTCTGTTTGTCTGGTTTGGGGACGCTCGGCGCTGGCCAGGGGTTCATGCGCGGCCCTTCGGGGTCGTGCCCTCAACCCCCAACCGACAGGAGACTACCCCCATGAAACTCATTCACCTTACCCTTGATCAACTGTCCCCCTCGCGGGTCAATGTCCGCAAGAAGGGCGGCAAGGAGATCGCCGATCTGCTTCCCTCCATCCGGCGGCTCGGCATCCTGCAACCGCTTCTGGTGCGCAAAGGCGCGGACGGCTACGAGGTCGTTGCCGGACAGCGGCGGCTGGCCGCCCTCACAGCGCTGGCCGCAGAGGGGATTGCCGACCCCGTGCCCGTCATCGTCATGCAGGACGGAGACGACGCCACCGCAATCGAGGCTTCGCTCACCGAGAACATCGCCCGTCTGCCGATGGACGAGATCGACCAGTACAAGGCCTTTGCCGCCCTGCGCGGCGAGGGGCTGGAGATCGGCGACATTGCCGCGCGCTTCGGCGTGAGCGAACGGCTGGTCACCCAGCGGCTGGCGATTGCCGGTATCATCGAGCCGGTGCTCAACGCCTATCGCCGCGACGAGATCAGCGCCGAGACGCTCCGCATCCTCACCATGGCAACGCCGCGCCAGCAAAGGGACTGGTGGAAGCTGTTCAAGGACAAGGACAGTTACGCGCCCTATGGCAACGGTTTGCGGAGCTGGCTTTTCGGCGGCGGTCAGATCCCGCTGGACCACGCCCTGTTCGATCTGGAGCAGTACAAGGGGCCGATCATCTCCGACCTGTTCAGCGAGGCGCGCTACTTCGGCGATGTGCAGGCCTTCTGGACCCTGCAACATGCGGCGATTGCCGCGCGGCGCGAGGCCTATCTCGCCAAGGGCTGGGAGGCGGTGGTCGTGCTCGATATCGGCCAGCACGTGCCGCGCTGGGACTACGTGAAGGTTCCCAAGGCGCGCGGCGGCAAGGTCTATGTCTCCATGACCGCAGACGGCGAGGTGAGCTTCCTTGAAGGCTACCTGCCCGAGCGCGAGGCGCGGCGCAGGCAGAAGCAGGAGGCCGAGGGCGGCAAGCCCGATGGCGCACCGCTTCCCTCCACCGTGGCGCGGGGCGAGCTGACCAAGGCGATGCACAACTATATCGGCCTGCACAAGCATGCGGCGGTGCGCACCGAACTGCTGGCCCATCCGCGCATTGCCCTGCGGCTGACGGTGGCGCACATGATCGCAGGCTCCGGCCTGTGGAAGCTGGAGGCCGACCGCCAGAAGGCGGCAAGCCCCGCCATTCAGGAAAGCCTTGCCGCCTCGCTTGCCGAACAGGGCTTTGCCGAGGAACGCCGCCGCATCCATCTGCTTCTGGGTCTCGACGACACGGACGCGGAAGACGATGCGGACAGCGAAGCCGAGCCGGATGCAGAGGCAGGCGCGGAGGCTGAAACCGACGAGGACGAGGCCGCCCTCGAGCACGACAGCCACACCGTCCGGCGGGACGGGCCTGTGGTCTTCCATGGGCAGGGACACTGGCTCGAGAGCCGTTGTCTTGCGCGCATCTTCGAGAGCCTGATGCATATGGAAGACAGTACGGTCATGCGCATTCTCACCTTTGCCATGGCCGAGACGCTGGAGGCTCAAACGGGCATGGTGGATGCGCTGGGGCTTCTGCTCGGCACCGACATGCGCAACTGGTGGGCACCGGACGAGGTCTTCTTCGATCTCCTGCGCGACAAGCAGGCGATCAACGCCATGGTGCGGGAAGTCGCCGGAGACGTGACCGCCGGAGCGCATGCGCTCTCCACCGCAAAGATCCAGAAGAAGATCGTGGCCGACTGCCTCAACGGAACCCGCACCGGCGAGGTCAAGGCAGGGGAGTGGGTCCCGCCCTACATGGCCTTCCCGCCCAAGGGCTACACCACCCGTTTCGAAGGGCCCATCACGCCGGACTGGCCGCAAAAGTCATCGGGCCGCGAGACAGGCACCGAGCACAGCTCCGCCGCCGAGGTCGAAGACCTCGATCTCGGTGATCGCGGCGATGTCAGCGAAGCGGCATAGCGCGAAATTTTTCGCTCCGCCGGACCAGAGGTCCGGCGGAGCGATCTGCACAAAACGCTATGATCTTGGTTCAATTTCGAACGTCTGGGTTGGCAGGAGCGAACGGATGGTTTTTGGGTGGCTACGCCGCGATAGCTACCGTCACCGGCCCAAGGGCATTGGCAGAAACAGGGGCATGAGTCACCGTCCCGCCTGTGGTCGGTAACCTCACCCCTCTGCCTGATGCCGTCGGTTTGTTCCAGAAGCCGCATTATTGGGCGTGAAGACATGCCGCCCGATAATGCGGCTTCTGGCACCCTAATAGGGGTCGTCAAAATCATGGGTGACGGAACCGAGACCAAAATCATCCTGCCGTCCTGCCGTGCCCATGTGCATGCGAGTATGCAGGTGGCATAGTCGATAGGCATTTGAGATCCCCAACTCGCTCTGAGTGCTCTGCAGGCGCTCGACATGGACAAGGCCGTTCGCGCCGAGGACCGTTAGGGCGTTCTTGATGTAGTTTTCCTTGATACCCGAGGTCTCCTCGATCTTCCCGTAGCTGATTTGCGCCATGTTGGTGTCGCGGTTCCTGCGTGCCGCGAACAGGAAATACAGCTTCATCGCGTCGAGTTCGGCGCGCCGTCGTAGGCGGAACTCCGACAGCCCAAGTATTTCGCCGCCACGGTACAGCCCGCGCGCGGGCACCTTAGCCCAATGTTGAGTCGGATTGTAGTCACGCACGCCTATGCTGCTGCGTCCCTCGGGCTTGGGCACGATCATCTCGCGTCGCTGCAGGAGCTTAAGCGCGGACGACAACTTCTGTCGGCTGATCGAGGTCGCTGTCGTGAGTTGGTCATAGGTGACATGCGCGACGCCGGTATCCGGCTCCATGTGATTGAGGATGGCGAGATAGGTCATCAGGGCGGCCAGGTTGTCCGACCCCTCGTCACCCCAGCGAAATCGCTTGAGACGGCCGTCGTTAATCCAGGCGATCGGCATCTTGGTGAATTGCGGTAGCTTCATGCGTCCCTCACTTCGCCACCGCATAGACGACATAGATCGCAAACGTCGCAAGCCCGATCCCCGCGAGAGCGATCAGTCCGTTCAGACGGTCGGTTGGGAGGTCAAAAATCTTGGAAAGGAAGTCGAAAATGCTCTGCATACGAAGCTCCTATTCTTGAGTTGAGCCTCATTATTTGCAGAAGGGACCCAATAGTATCTAGATACAATCCAACAAAATATAACGCAAGGAATCCCATATAATCAAATGATATCAGGTGTATATGGATTTCAGATATGGTCTATATCATTCCCTGATTCAGTTCACGAAACGGCGTCCGTGAACTGAAGTCAGGCGAAAGCGCCTCTTAAGGACTACCATGGACGGCGCGGATGAAGTCATCGCGGGCCAAGTGACACAAGGCGAACTCGCCCTTCTTTAACGGTCCGCCGAGGCGGCGCGATACGCTTTCGCTTGCGAGGTAAAATACGTTTCCCTGAAACTCGAAAAAAACATGCGCGGCCGCGCGCTTCCATTTTTCGATGAACTGCTTGCTACGCCCCATCCAGCGCATCACGGCATAGGTGTGACCGTTGAGCTGATAGGTTCGCGAGCCGAAATCAAGAGAGAAGCCGAAACTGTATCCGTTGAAGTTGGCCTCGTTGTGAATATGCACGAGCCAGAACATGCGATGCGCCTTCATATAGAACGCTTCTCGCGCCACGCGCTCTTCCTCGGAAATGGATGAATGCTGCAACTCCAGCACGGTGGGCTGCGGCGTGCCGACACCGCAGAGAACATCAGCGCGGTGGCGTTCGCCCGTCGCCGGATCTACCAGCGCGATTTCGCGGCAGGACAGATCGAACCGCTCTTTCCATCCAAGATGCCAAGCCCCTTCCGGCTCGCTCCATGGATCGCAGTCGCCTGCCTTATGTCGCCAATGACGGACGTTCTCGACGGGAATAACGGCCGTGAGCTGTCCGCCGCAGTCGCAGACCGTACGCTCGCCCCTTTCCAGCGGCGGCCGCTTTACTCCGTGAACCCAAGCATAGAGCATTCGGTCTACCTCGTTGCTTGATGTTACGGCGTCGTCGCATGCTCAAGGCTGATCTTCAGCCGTGACCCCGTCGCCGCCGCATAGCGCTGCAGGGCCTTCATCGACGGGCTGACGCGGCCGCTTTCCAGCTTGGCGATATAGGACTGCGAGGTCTGCATCTTCCGGGCAACCTCTTCCTGGGTCATGTCCGCTTCGGCGCGGGCGCGGATCAGCGCCTCGGCAATCGAAAACTCTTCCGCCAGGGCTTCGTACTCGGCGCGCACGTCGGGGCGCTCCAGCAACGTCTTTTTCAGTTCATTCAGCTTCGTCATGTCACGTCCTCCGCCCGCTTCAAGGCGAGCTCAATCTCACGGCGCGGGGTCTTCTGCGTTTTCTTGGCAAACACCCGGACCACGACCACCCGCTTTGGCCTTGCCACCACATAAAGGGCGCGGGAAATGCCATCTCTGCCCTTCATCCGGATTTCCCAAAGCGGGCCTTCCAGATGCTTCACATGGGGTTCGCGAACGCGTTCCAGCCCCAGCGACTGGATCAACTCGCCAATCCGTAGGAACTTGGCGATCTGATCGGCCGGGAGCGCTTCCAGCTCCGCATCGACCGTCGCGTTGAGTGTTTCAACAACCCACATGATCAATATATCAAATCTGACATGATTTTGCAATCATCGTGTTATTCCCGCCGGTCGTGCGGTCCCGTTCCGATACAGCGGCAACACAACCGAGGACGGTCATCCTCTCGCGCGTGCAGCGGAGCGGCGCGCCCCTTTCCCTGACTCCCGCGAATGCGCTGTCGGGCGAGGATTTTAAGCGTGTTCCCATACGGTTAAGGCTAGCGGATTCGGCTGTTTGCCGCCAGTTGTTGTTCAACACGAGGCAACCGCCGCCTCGTGCCGCCGCAGGGTGCGCACGAGCGTCCAGCGGGCCACGCCGAGGGTGCGGGCCGCCGCGCTCGCCGACAAACCCTTCTGCTCGATCAGGTGACGGGCCTTGCGGATGTCGCGTTGGCTCAAGGCGGGAGGCCGCCCGATCCGCGCGCCGCGCTTGCGCGCGGCAGCCATACCCTCGCGGGTGCGCTGGGACAGTGTGCGCCGCTCGAACTCCGCCAAGGCCGAGATCATCGTGTAGACGAAAATGCCGGCCGGTGTGGACGTGTCGATGTTGAGATTGGCGATCCGGAAATGCACCCCGCGAGCGCGTAGCGCCTCGGCATGGGTGAGCGCATCGACCACCGAACGAAACACCCGGTCGAGATCCCACACCACCAGCGTGTCACCGGGGGAGAGGCGCGCCAGCACTCTGTCGAGGACGGGCCGGCTGTGGCCGCAGGCGGAGACGGTCTCGATATGGAGCTCGTCGCAGAACTGGCGCAGGCCCTCGACCTGGCGGTCATGGCGCTGCTCGGGGGTGGACACGCGGATGTATGCGATCTTTTTGTTCTTTTTCAATGGCTTGCTCACTTCCTGCCTGTCTCGAAACCGTCCCCTATTGCTCCTGCCGCCTTGCCTGGCGGGTGTGATCGGTCACGGGCTCTCAAGGCCCTGATTTCTATAAAAGTATACCAAATTTTGGGCGTATTATTCAAATACTCACAAAACGGGACGGTTTTGAGCGGTTGGGAAACAGTAAAAAGAAGCGTTAGAGCAGGTCTTTCCGGGGTCCTGTTCTTCCTCGCGACCGGTGTTCATCCGGCCTATGCCACCGACATGACTGCGGGTGTCGTGCTCCGGGAAATGCCGAGCAACGAGTTCGTGGTCTATGTCGCCGGTATCGTAGAAGGGCTTGCCTATGCCCGCTTCAGGAAAGACAGCGTGGCGGCTGGCCGGAAGGTCGAAGACGGCATGCAGTGCATTCGCGATTGGTACCACAACAACCCTGAGAGCATCCTCAAGGTCGAGGAGGCGTTCCGCCAGCACGACAAATACCCGCCTTGGGTTGTTCTCGCCGCTATGGTCAAAAAGGAGTGCGGCGAATGATGCATCAGCCCGCCATCGGTGATCTCGGTCGCGTCTTCCGCACAAGCGCCGGTCTTGCCGCGCATTTGCGGGCGTTCCAGCGCCAGCAGGAGGAAGAGCGTCTGCGCCGCGACCGTCGTCAGGATGCGCAGGGCGATGAAGCCGAACTGATGGACTTTGCCATGGTGATGGTCTCCGCCAGCGAGATGGAGACATTCCGCGTCGAACTCGACAGCTATGATACCGCCACCATTGCCGCCTTGCAGGAAAACGAGGTCGCTCTGGAACGGGCGCTGAAAGAGCAGGAAGAGTTGTTGTTGCGCGCCCACGTGTTGCCCGACGGTCGGCGCGTGTTCAAGACCGAGGATGGCTCTCGGGTTTTCGATGAACATGGCCAGGAACTGGCTAACTCGGTCATTGATCCGGTTCTGGTCGAGGACGGTCGCCCGAGTTGGGAGACCTACAAGCCGCGTCTTGAGGAAAAGATGCGGTTGCTCGACGAACGTCGCAATCTTCTTGAGTACCAGCAGAAGCTGGACGCAGCGCGCGAGCGGATCGATGCGGGCGAGATCTCGCGCGAGGAGTGCGACGAGATGCGCGACGAGTTGAAGACCGCCATGCCCGATGCCGTGCGCGTGCAGGTTCCGGAACTGGCCTCCGAGGTCACGATGGACACGGACGTCACGACGCCGTCTTCCTCCGGTCTCGCCGCCGACACCGGTCTTGCCATCCAGGACGACATGATCCCGTCCTCCTTTACCCCCGCATCCATCCCCGGCCTCACCCGATAGGGGTGGCGTCGCGAAAAAACGGGGAGCAGTGGCGCCTCTCGCGTCTTATCCTTTGTAATTGCTTATGTTTTTTTGCTTGGCCTCGACCCGGCAATCGTGGCAAAATACTCTTATGGCTGACCACAATACCCTGTCCGACGATATCAGCCGCCGTATCGATGCATTGGCGGCGCGCTCTTCCCTGACCCGCGAGCGGATCATCGAGGATGCGCTCAGCCATGGCCGCTCGCTTGCCTGGCAGGAAAAATGGATCGCCGGGGTGCAGGAGGGAATCGAGGACGCCGACAACGGCCGCTTCGCCTCCGAGGAAGAGATAGCCGCCGTCCTGAACAAATACTCTCAAGCGTAACCGGACACGTGCGGATCGTCTGGACCACAAGATACCTGAACGAGCTCGCGGCAATCAGCGACTACATTGCCCAGCACAACCCCGCAGCCGCATCCCGTGTCCTCCACGCCATCCACACCACGACCGGCAAGCTGCTTTCGGCCAATCCCTTCATTGGTCGTCGCGGCGAAATCAGCGGAACCCGCGAACTCGTCATCCCTGGCACGCCCTATATCGTCGCCTATCGGGTGACGGATTCCGAGGTCCAGATCCTCTTCGTGCAACACGGCGCGCGCCAATGGCCCGATGAGGCCTGATCCAACTTCCTGACGATCGCTTGTGGGTATGAAACCCGCGCCTGTCGCTGATCAACGCGGTGCTGTCGGTGCTACTTCTCTACTTGCCTTGTGCCCAGCATGCTCCTCGCGCGCCCTCGGCCTGATCTCCCGTTCGTCACTGTTCGCAACCGGCCTCACCACCTCGCTGGTGTTCCGCCCCCGATAGCACCACCCGAGCGGTGATGACGCCGCCGAGGTGGTCTCGGGAGCTGAGACGGACGCGCTTCTCTTTGATCCGCCGCCGTTTGTCCCTGGCTGTTCCAGCAGCAACACCATGAACGCCGCCATCTCCTGAGCTCGATCCGTTTCCCGCTCTCCGGTGCCGTCACTGTCCCCGGGCCATGCCTCCTTGGTGCCCACCATCCTGGCCGCGCCGCCTGCGGCCTTTGCTGGCTGTCCTGGCAGGGGAGGCGCGCCCTTGCAACGGCATGGGCCGTCTTTCCGCTTCGCCCGCCCACTCGCTTGCCGCTCCGCTCGCTCGGGGTGCAAGGGCGCGCCTCTCCCTGCCTCTCCGGACGCCGTCAGGCCGCAGTGGTCGCGGCCTCAACAGGCACAAGGAGATACATCATGGCCCGTATTCAGAAGTTCGATGTCCACCAGGAGATCACCAACCGCATCGTCGACGCGCTCGAGAGCGCCGGGGAGTTCAGCCTGCCCTGGATCAGGAACAAGGGCGGCTCATCGAGGCGCCCCGTCAACATCGCCTCCGGCAATCCCTACAATGGCGTCAACATCGTCTCGCTCTGGGTGGCGGCGCAGGTGCAGGACTATCCCTCGCATCTGTGGGGCACCTACCGCCAGTGGCAGGCGCGCGGCGCGCAGGTGCGTCGCGGCGAGAAATCCTCGCTGGTGGTTTTCTACAAGACGCTGTCGGTCGAGGAGACCAACGAGCAGACCGGCGAGAGCGAGCAGTCCGAGCGCTTCATGGCCCGCGCCAGCTTCGTCTTCAACGCCGCCCAGGTCGAGGGACTCGATCTTGCCAGCGAAGAACAGCCCTTGCCCGATACTCCCGTCTTCGACCCGATCGCCCGTGCCGAGGCCTTCGCCAGGGCAACCGGTGCCAGGATCGAGGAAGGCGGGGACCGCGCCTGCTATATCCCGTCCGCCGACATGATCCGCATGCCCGAGCGCCGCCGCTTTACAGGCACCGCCACCACCTCGCCGGCCGAGGGCTTCTATTCGACCTTGTGCCACGAGCTGGTCCACTGGTCGGGCGCGCCCAACCGTCTCGACCGCAATCTTGTCGGCCGGTTCAATGCCGAGAGCTACGCCATGGAGGAGCTTGTTGCCGAGCTTGGCGCGGCCTTCCTGTGCGGTGATCTCGGCATCACGCCGGAGCCGCGTGCCGACCATGCCCAGTACATCGCCCACTGGCTCAAGGTCCTCAAGGACGACAAGAAGGCCGTCTTCACCGCCGCATCCAAAGCGTCCGAGGCCGCCAACTGGCTGATCGCGCGGGAGGCGGAACAGGCTGCGGCGTAGTGTGGATGCGAAAGCTCAAGGCCAGCCCTGGTCGCTCGACTATCGGGCGGCCGGAAATAGGTGACGACCTACGCAAGTGGCTGAGCCGCCCTGTATCGGCCCCAGCCACCGGAAAGCATGGCTGCCGCAGTCATAACGCCATAGGCGATGGAAGACGCAGCGACGATCTGGAAAAGAGTCGCGAGACCGGCGCCAAACCAGGTGACAGCGGACCAGCCAATGAAGGCTGCAATGACCATGCGCATCGTCCCGGCCAGGACTGGAAACAGAACATGGTTCGCTCCCTGGCTGGCGAAGTAGAGCGCCAGCCCAAGTCCCACAGCGCCGTAGAACGGCGCCACGTGCCGCAAATACAAGGTGCCCATCTCCAGCACCTGAGGATCGTTGTTGAACAGGCCTATCCAGGCATGCGGAAAGATGATTGCGATCAGGCCGATGACTTCGGTAACTCCAAAGGCAATTCCGGCGCCGATCCAGGCAACGCGGCGCGCCCGCTCCGCCTGTCCGGCCCCGATGTTGATGCCAACCATTGTCACCAGCGCTGTGCCCAGGCCGAAAATCACGGGGATCTGGATGTAGTCCAGGCGCGAGGCGATGCCGTAGCCCGCAATGGCCTCGGCGCCGAACCTGCCAACTGCTGCGGTGACGAAGGCGACAGTCAAGTTGACCTGGATGGTGCCGATTGCCGCCAGGGTGCCGACTCCCATGATGTCCTTGAACAAGCGCCCTTGCAATCGGACGACTTTAAGTTTGATGGGGCTACGGGGCGAGCACATGTACAGCGCAAGGACGAGCGCGGCGACGACATAGTAGATGACCACCGCCGCCCCGCCACCGGCAACCCCAAGCGGGGGGAGCGGCCCCCAACCGAAGATCAGGGCCGGCGACAGCGGAATGAGGAGGACGGCACCGAGAGCGATTACAAGAGCCGGCACGATCACGTTTCCGGCTCCGCGAAGGGCCGACGACAACAGGGCAGTGATCCAGATCGGGACGGAGCCAGCGAACACGATACCAGAATAGGTGAGTGCCGCCGCCAGCGTCGCTCCTGCCCCACCCATCGACCGGTAGAGCATCGGACCGATGAGCAGTGCCGCCGCCATGAAGACGATGCCGAACGCACAAGCCAGGACGACCGAGTGCCAGACCAGAGCGTCCGCATCGGCATGGCGACCACCTCCCACGGCCCGGGCGACAGCGGATGCGACTCCACCGCCAATGCCGCCGTTCGACATCATCTGCATGAGCATGAGGACCGGGAAGACCAGCGTCACACCGGCAAGCGCGTCCGTGCCAAGAAAGCTGACAAAATAGGTTTCAGCCACGCCGACCAGCGTCTGGATGACGAGCACCACGATCGTTGGCGATGCCAAGCGGAGCATCGTCGATACGATCGGGCCGGCGAGTACGCCGGGCGGCGCTTTATGCACCGGTGATGAAGTCGGAGCGGGATCCCGATGTGACACATGAGCCATTGATTCGTCCTTCACAGACGGATGTCGACGTCGTCTGCGGTCAGACCGGCAAACCCGCCTGCTTCCGCAGGCTCTTGTCGAAAGCAGCTTCCGGAACGAGCCGGCGCAGCAGCCGCACCTGACGGGCCATTTTCCCGGCCGGGTAGCGTCTGTTCGGGACTGTGGCGAGCGCGGCTTTCAGGACTGTCTCTGCCACGATTTCCGGAGCGTCACCTTGCTTTACGCTCTTCATCATCAGTCGCTCGGTATGGGTGCGCATCGCGTCGTAGATCGAAAGCGGTTCGTCCGGCTTCGTCTTGTTTTCCTCGAACGCTGTATTGGTGTAGGCCGGCTCAACCAGGGTCACCCGAATACCCAATGTCCGCAGTTCGTGATCAAGGGATTCGGAGTAGCCCTCGATCGCGTGTTTGCTTGCTGAGTAAATGGCGCTGAAGGGTGATGGGATCAGTCCCAGAAGGGAACTCACGTTGACGATCCGGCCCGAGCCCTGCGCCCGCATCGCAGGCAACACGGCTTTGGTCACACGCATGACACCGAAGACATTCACGTCGAACAGCGCCTGCGCCTGGGCGATCGACGACTCTTCCGCTGCGCCGATGATGCCGATGCCGGCATTGTTGACGAGCAGATCGATGCGGCCCGCTGCAGCCAGCACGTCCTCGACCAGCTTTGCCACGGACGCATCGTCTGTCACGTCGCAGATCAGCATGGTAACCCCGTCCGGCCCGGCGCCGGTCGCGCGGCGGCTGGTGCCGAACACGCGGTAGCCCGCTTTCTGCAAGGTTCTGGCCGTGGCGTAACCGATGCCGGAGGATGCGCCTGTCACCAAGGCGATGCCGAGATCATTGTTTTTCATAGAGGTCTTATCTTTCATTGTTCCGAGGCTGGACTTTGAAATCCGGTAAGCGTCCGGGAGTGGCGTGCTGGGCTACGTCTCCTGTCCGACGGGCTTGTTGGCTGAGCTTTCCGTCCAACGCCGAAACACTGCGCTGGCGTTGACACCGCCGAAGCCGAAGCCGTTGGCGATCGCGTAGGTCATCGCCATTGGCCGGGCCTGGTTCGCGACGAAGTTGATCCCGTCGGCAGCTGGGTCAGGGAGCTCAAGATTGAGAGTTGGAGGTGCAACCTGATCCCTGAGTGCCAGAACCGTGAAGATGGCTCCAAGCCCACCTGCGGCTCCCAGAAGGTGTCCGGTCGCCGACTTCGTTGCGCTGACGGCCATCGCGGAACCGGTGCCGAAAACGGACCTGATCGCCGCAATCTCGCCGAGATCTCCAACCGGCGTCGAAGTTGCATGTGCATTGAGGTGGTCAATCTCTTGAGCGGATATGCCGGCTTGGGCGATTGCAATCTCCATCGCCCGGCGCGCACCTGCGCCGTCCTCGGGGCCGGAAGTGATATGGTGAGCATCCGCCGTCGTTCCGTAGCCCACGAGTTCGGCGAGCGGCTTGGCACCGCGCGCAAGCGCATGCTCCAGTTCCTCGATGACCAGGATGCCGGCTCCCTCGCCCATCACGAAACCGTCTCGCGATGTATCGAACGGGCGTGAAGCGCGGCACGGCGTTGTATTGAAACCCGTCGAAAGAGACCGTGCCGCAGCAAACCCGCCGAGGCTGACGATGTTGATGCACGCTTCCGTTCCGCCGCACACGGCAATGTCTGCTTCGTTGGCGCGGATGAGGCGCGCCGCATCACCGATTGCCTGAATGCCGGCGGCGCAGGCCGTCACCGGCGTCCCAAGCGGTCCCTTGAAGCCGTGGCGGATCGAGATATGGCCGGCTGCAAGGTTCGCCAGAAAGGACGGCACGGTAAACGGCGACAGGCGACGAACGCCGCGCTGGTCGACCGTTCTGACCGCCTCGGTTATTGCGGGAAACCCGCCGATGCCGGACGCGATGATCGTCGCGCTCCGCAGGCGTTCCGCATCGGATGTGGGAGCCCAACCCGCCTGTGCGATGGCTTCTTGCGCAGCCGCAACACCGAAAAGAATAAACCGGTCCACCTTGCGCTGCTCCTTGGGAGCGAAGACGCTGTTGGGATCGAAGCCGCCGTCCGGATCTTCTTCCACGGAGGGCACCACGCCAGCAATCTTGGCCGGGAGATCTCGTGCCACATCCTCGGTAAGTCTTCGAATCCCCGAGCGGCCGGTCAGAAGACGCGTCCAGGACCTTTCAACACCTGAAGCAAGTGGCGTAACCGCGCCAAGGCCGGTGACAACGATGCGCCGCGCTGCAGTTGGGGTGCCGTTCGTGGAGGACAAAGCGAACGTCATTGTTTCCTGCTTACGATCAGGCAGGTCGAGGTCCCGTGGGCGTAGAGCCGGTTCTGGGCGTCCTCGACCCTTCCCTCCAGCGTAATAACCGTCTGGCCACGGGAGATGACTTCGCCGGTGACGTACAGGATGTCGGAATCGATGAAGATCGGCCGGACGAACTTGACGGCCGTCTCGTGCGAAGGGCAGCTTTCACCTTCAGACAGGGTGGTCTGGGCGGCAAGCGACATGACGGTGTCCAGCATCGTCATAATCCATCCGCCATGGAGCGTGTTCGTCAGGTTGCAAAAGCGCGGCTCCGGGGCGACCAGGAGGCGGACCTTCCCTTCCTCGGGGGGGAGCAGCGTGAAAGGGAGTGTTTCGGCCATTGGCGGGGGGTGGATGCTTCCGTCCGCCAATCCCGCGACCAGCTCAAGGCCCGAGTAGCCCGCCAGCTCGGAAAAAGAGATCGCTGCACCGCCCGCCGGGGTCGCATGGACTGTCGTCATTGCAGCGACCCTCCCGCTCCACCATCGACAGCCACTGCCTGCCGCACACTGTCGGCGGCCGCCTTCAGGATCTGCCTGGACAGCTGCGTGTCATCGATTGCCCGCGAAAGGATCAGCGCGCCGACCATCGTCGAAAGAACGCTCATGGCCCGTCCGCCGGTCTCCTCCTGGCCGACGAGATGATCAAGGACTTCGAGATGGGTTTTGATGCCTGCCTCGAACGACTCCTTCACCGCGCTGCCCTGTCTGGCTGCATCGGAGCCGAGCGCCACGATGGGGCATCCGTCCATTCTTTCCTCGAGATGGTCCGTACTGAGATAGAAATCGAGCACAGCTTCCAACGGATTGCCCGGATTCGCCTCGATCGCCGAGGACCAGCGGCACGACGCGCTCTCGAATGCACGCCTGGACGCCTGAGCCGCCAGGTCGTCCTTCGACGCAAACTGTTTGTAGAACGCACCCTGGGTCAGTCCGGCGTTCTTCATCAGATCCTTGAGGCCGATGCCGTCAAAGCCGTGCTCTCGAAACAGGCGGCTGGCCACATCGATCACTTTCTGTCGGTTTCTTTCAGCCTGCATGCGGCTCACACGCATGATCGATCCTCCTTTTTAGATTGCACTTATAATCTATATTCGATATAGAGTGTGAACGCAATCTATTTATGTGAGGCGACGAAAGTGAAGTTGAGATCCGCTGCTGCGCTTGGAAGCGTCCTGACCGTGGTTCTGGGAGGGAGCGTGTTCGGCGTGCTCTCCATTCCCACACAGGAAGTCTCCGCCATCGGGGACGCGCGTCAGGAGCCGCCGATCGTCAGACTGACGACGGCAATGCAAGTGGACGGATTCGAGCGCAGTTTCACGGGCGTTACAGGGGCGAGGATCGAGAGCAGTCTCGGTTTCCGCGTCCCCGGCAAGATCGTCGAGCGATTTGTAAGCGCCGGTCAGGAGGTCGAAGCCGGTCAGTCGCTGATGAGGATCGACGACACCGACCTGCAGCTTGCGCTGACCGCCAAGCGCAACGCCGTGGCGGCGGCGCGGGCAGTGCTGGTTCAGGTCAGTGCGGATGAAAAGCGCTACGCAGTTCTTGCCAAGAACGGTTTGGCTGCTAGCCCGCAGCGGTACGAGCAGGCAAAGGCAGCGCTGGACACGGCAACCGCGCAGCTTGCCGCAGCCGAAGCCGAAGCGCGTGTCGCCGAGAACGAGGCAACCTACGCGCTTCTGGTGGCAGATGCGGATGGAACGGTCATCGAGACCCTTGCAGAGCCGGGGCAAGTCGTCTCCGCCGGCCAGACCGTTGTTCGTCTTGCCCAGGCAGGCCCCCGCGAAGCGGTGATTGCCCTCCCGGAGACGATCCGGCCGGCAATCGGGTCGAACGCCGAGGCTCGCTTATACGGAGACGACCAGCATCGCTACACCGCCCGCCTGCGACAACTGTCGAACTCGGCGGATGCCCAGACACGCACATACGAGGCACGCTATGTGCTTGACGGCAAGGCAGCGACGGCGCCGCTCGGTGCAACGGTGACACTTCGGCTCTCGAGCCAGGGGCGGACGGCGGGCGTCCAGGTGCCGCTGGCAGCGCTGCTTGATGATGGCGACAAGACCGGCGTCTGGATCTTCGACAGCGCCACATCCACGGTGCGGTTTCAGCCCGTCGAACTGATCCAGGTCGCCAGCGAAACCGCCGTGATCTCGGGACTTAACTCAAACGATCAGATCGTCTCCCTCGGTGCCCATCTCTTGCAAGAGGGCGCACGCGTCAGGGTTGCCGTCGACGGGGAGGGTGACCGATGAACCTGAACATTTCCGCGATCGCCGTTCGCGAGCGGGCCGTCACCCTGTTCTTCATCCTTCTGCTGGTGGCCGCCGGTGCCTATGCCTTCGTTGCGCTCGGGCGGGCGGAAGACCCCAACTTCACCATCAAGACCCTGACGGTCACGACCGTCTGGCCGGGCGCCACCGCGCGCGAAATGCAGGACCTCGTCGCCGAACCGCTGGAAAAGCGGCTTCAGGAACTGACCTGGTACGACCGGGTGGAGACCACTACCCGGCCGGGGTACGCCTACATGACGGTCACGCTGAGCGACAGCACACCACCGTCCGCAGTGCAGGAGGAGTTCTACCAGGCCCGCAAGAAGCTTGGCGATGAAGCCCGCAACCTGCCGCCCGGCGTCTTCGGGCCTTTCGTCAATGATGAATACTCCGACGTGAGCTTCGCCCTTTATGCACTCAAGGCGAAGGGTATGCCGATGCGCGAACTCGTCCGGCAAGCCGAGAAGATTCGGCAGGACCTTCTGCATGTGCCGGGCGTCAAGAAGATCAACATCGTCGGCGAGCGGCCGGAGCAGATTTTCGTTGAGTTTTCCTATGCCAGGCTGGCGACCCTGGGCGTGTCGGCACAGGACATTATCGCAGCACTGCAGCGCCAGAATGCGTTGACGCCGGCTGGCTCGGTCGACACGCGGGGCCCGCGTGTCTTCATTCGGATCGATGGCGCCTACGACAGCGTCCAGGCGATCGCCGATACGCCGATCGTTGCTCACGGGGCGATGTTGAAGCTCTCCGATATCGCCGATATCCGTCGCGGCTACGAGGACCCGCCCACATACCTCATCCGGCACCAGGGCGAGCCCACCATCATGCTCGGGGCCGTCATGCAGGAAGGTTGGGACGGTCTTGCGCTCGGCAAGGCACTGGAAGACAGAACAACGGCGATTGCGGAGACTTTGCCGCTCGGGATCGTACTCGACAAGGTGAGCGACCAGGCGGTCAACATCTCCTCTGCGGTCAATGAATTCATGATGAAGTTCGCTATGGCACTCGGCGTGATGCTGCTGGTGAGCTTGCTCAGTCTTGGGTGGCGCGTCGGCATCGTCGTTGCGGCCGCCGTTCCCCTTACGCTTGCCGCTGTGTTTCTCATCATGCTGGAGACTGGCCGGTTCTTTGACCGCATCACGCTGGGGGCGCTCATTCTCGGGCTCGGCCTGCTGGTGGACGACGCCATCATCGCCATCGAAGTGATGGTGGTGAAGATGGAAGAGGGAATGGATCGCATCAAGGCGGCGGCCTATGCCTGGAGCCATACTGCGGCGCCGATGCTGTCGGGAACGCTCGTGACAATCGCAGGGTTTCTGCCGGTCGGCTTCGCACGTTCGACTGCGGGCGAGTATGCCGGCAACATTTTCTGGGTCGTAGGTTTCGCCCTCATCGTCTCCTGGATCGTGGCTGTGGTGTTCACACCCTATCTCGGGGTCAAGATGCTGCCGGAGATCAAGCCGGTGGAGGGAGGGCACCATGCGATCTATGACACGCCGAATTATCGACGCCTGCGGTCGCTTATTGTCTTTGCCGTGCGCCACAAGTTCCTGACCTGCGCTGTCGTCGGCCTTGCCTTCGCCGGTTCGGTCGTCGGCATGGGTGCCATCAAGCAGCAGTTCTTCCCGACCTCCGACCGCCCGGAGGTGCTGGTCGAGGTCCGTTTGCCGGAAGGAACCAGCATCGAGACGACGACCGCTACCGTCGAAAAACTGGAACAGTGGCTGGACGGACAGCCCGAGGCGAAGATCATCACGAGCTATATCGGCCAGGGCGCTCCCCGCTTCTTTTTTGCCATGGCGCCGGAACTGCCCGATCCCGCCTTTGCCAAGATCGTCGTGCTGACCTCGGATGCGAAGGCGCGTGAAACCCTGAAGCACCGGCTGAGGGGAGCGGTATCACAGGGGCTTGCGCCTGAGGCCTATGTGCGCGTCACCCAGTTGGTGTTCGGACCCTACACGCCCTTCCCGGTGGAGTTCAGGGTCATGGGTCCCGATCCCGAAAAACTGTACCGTATCTCGGAGAAAGCCCTCGACATCATGCGCGGCGTGCCTGATGTGCGGCAAGCCAACCGTGACTGGGGCAGCCGCACGCCTGTGCTCCGCTTCGTTCCCGATCAGGATCGTCTCAATCTCATCGGCCTGTCGCCGGTTGAGGTAGGCCAGCAACTCCAGTTTCTTCTCACCGGCATTCCTGTCACGCAGGTGCGAGAGGACATCCGCAACGTTCCCGTCGTGGCACGCAGTGCCGGCAACGAACGGCTGGATCCTGCAAGGCTCGCTGACTTCTCGCTGATCAGCAGGAGCGGTCGGCAGGTTCCGCTCGATCAGATCGGCCGCTCGGAAATCCACCTGGAAGAACCCATCCTCAAGCGCCGCGACCGCACCCCGGTCATCACCATCCGCTCGGACATCAACGAGGAATCCCAGCCTCCGGAGGTCTCCAAGGAAATCATGGCGGCCCTTCAGCCGCTGATCGCGTCCCTTCCGGCCGGGTATCGCATCGAACTGGGCGGATCGATCGAAGAGGCGGCGAAAGCCAATGCCGCGCTTGGAAAGGTGTTTCCGGTGATGATCGCGGCGACGCTGATCGTCATCATGCTGCAGGTGCGCTCCTTCTCGATGATGGCGATGGTCATGTTGACGTCGCCGCTCGGTCTCGTCGGCGTCGTGCCTGTGCTGCTCGTCTTCAACCAGCCTTTCGGCTTCAACGCCATTCTGGGGCTGATCGGGCTGGCCGGAATCCTGATGCGAAACACCCTGATCCTGACCGAGCAGATCAAGGAGAACCAGGCCGCCGGCCTCGACGACTATCACGCAGTCATCGAGGCAACGGTGCAACGCGCGAGGCCCGTGATCCTGACCGCGCTCGCGGCGGTGTTGGCCTTCATCCCGCTCACCAGCTCCGTCTTCTGGGGATCGATGGCCTATACGCTGATTGGTGGTACGGCAGTCGGCACGGTGCTGATCCTGCTCTTCCTTCCCGCGCTCTACACCGCGTGGTTCCGGATAAAGCCTTCCGCCGACGGCATTCATGGTGTTCCCGCCAAGACCCCGAAAAGGATTGCTGACATCGCAGCAGAGTGAGTGCCGCCGCTGGACCGGATGCCCCGCAAGCCGGTTGTCCCGATAGTGATAGACACTCAACGACGCTTCGGATTTCGGAATTGAGCCCGGCCGATGAAAAGCACGCTACTGAAACCCTCTGGAGTTCCCATGGGCCGTCACGCCAAGACGCAAGCCAACCGTGACGAGGTAAGGGTGCGCATTCTGCAAGTGGCCGAAGAGCATTTTCGACGCGCCGGCCACTACAAGACATCGGTTGCTGCCATAGCGTGCGAACTGGGGATGAGCCGGGCGAATGTCTACCGGTTTTTTCCGACCAGGGAAGCCATCATTACGGCCGTCTGCAGACAGACCCTGGATGATGTTGTCGCGCGCGCCTTTACGATCGCCCGTTCGAGTGCTTCGGCGCACCAGAATCTGTTGTGCATCCTCGTCACCATACACAACATCAACAAGGAAAGGTTGGCCTCCGACAGGCATATGCACGACCTGATCGTGTCAACGATGCAAAAAGATGAGGCAGCATTAAAAAAATATATCGGCGAATTGAATCTTGTTTTGGAGCTTGTCATACGAAGCGGAGTGAAGGCGGGTGAGTTTGAGATTGAAGATTCTGCCGTCACCGCACGCGTTGCGACATCGTTTTTTGTTTCTTTATTAAATCCGCTTCTATTTGAATACTGTTTTGGAGATCAAGCGGCGTCTGAAAAATTTCTGCGCATTCAAATTCGCCACTTTCTGAGGGCAGTGGAGAACAGTTGCGCAACCTGATGAGCTAGCCTGTACAGAGATGGACACACTACCTCACAACCCAAATTTTCTGTGCCTGCTTCTCTTCCGCCGTTCGTTCGGGTCGGTGGTGGTCGCCTGACCCTGTTCCTGCATCTTGGCGGTCCGGTTGATCTCGCGATGGAGGCGGGCGAGTTCGCGCACGTGCTGACGGCGCTCCCCGTCGATCTCCTTCTGGAGAGCGAGGCGCTCCTGCCGCTGTCGGTCGATGAGGGCTTGCCGCTCCTGGGCGTCGCGTAGCGCGCAGGCATCAGCGTCGCGCTCGATCTGGTCCCTGAGCTTGCTGTGCTTGCCGGTCAGCCGGTCCCACAGGCCGAGCAGCCCCTTGCGGAAGCGCAAGGCACGTTGGCGGACCTCGTCATCCGCGCGTCGCCGCTGTGCTTCGTCAAAGGCGCTGCGGTCCCTCCTGTGGCGTTCGACCATCGCCAGCCGCTGCCCCTCCAGCTGTGCGGCGGCATGGGCGAAGTCTTCTGTGACGCTGCCGATGAAGCCGGACAGCCGGGTGCGGACAAGGCTGGCGACCTTGCGCCTCGTGTCCTCGACGGAGGGGAGAGTGTCGGGATCGCCGATACGCTGGCGCACGTCCTTCGTCTTCAGCCCGATCCACCGGGCAAGGGCATAGACCTCGCCTTGCGTGTCGACAGCGACGATACGGCCTCGATCACCCCGAGCCAGGTAGTAACCGCGCGCTTCGAGCGCATGGGCAAGGGCCTTGCCGGAGTCCGACGCCGCCCAGCATTGCTGGAGCGCCGCCTTGATGTCGCGCGGGTCCTTGCCCGCCTGCTGTGCCTGGAACCACTCCTTGCGGTCGAAGTTGAGCGGATTGCGCAAGGCCGGATCGATCAGGCCCTCCGGCATCTTCCAGCCATGTTCCAGATAGAGCTCGCGGGACAGCGCGCCGAGCTTTCTCCGGTCATGCGACATTCGCACTGCCGTCATGGTGTCGGCATCGATGCGCGACCAGACGCAGTGGGCATGGCGGCGGCCCTTCTTCTCGTGGAACACCACCACCCGAGCATGACCGGAAAGCCCGAGCCGTTCCTCGATCCGTTCAATCGCCGCCTCGAAGACCGAGACGGGGACGTTTTCCGTCTCCGGTGGGCTCAGGGACAGCGAGTAGAGGTGCTGACGACAGCGTGTGCCCCGGCTGACGGCCTCGGCTTCCCGCAGGGCGCCCGTGACCGTATTGGCCATGAAGCCCCGGATCTCGTGGATCTCGACATGTTCGTTCTCCGGCTTCATCAGGTGAACGGCGAGATCGCGGGCACCGCCGCGCTGGTTGCCGTCGAGGATCATTGTTCGCCCCTTTCGACAAAACCAAGCGCCGCCATCAGATCCCGGCGCATGCGGGCAACCATGGCGCAGGCTTCCAGTAGGTCCTGTTCCGTCTCCGGGGTGAGCGGCAGGGTGCCGATATTGGCGGCTCTGGCGAGCTGGTTGAGGTTGTTGGCGATGCGGCTCTTGCCGAGCGCGGCGAGCACACGGGCCAATGCCTCCTGGTCCTTCACCGGACTTCTCGGTTTGCGCGTCTGCGGTCGGGGCGCTCTGTCGCCGGCCGCCAGCGCGAGGTTCCGCAGATAGGCGCCGAGCGACAACGCCCCGGCGCGCTGCATCAGCAGGCGTTTCTCGTCTTCGGTCAGCCGGATGGAAAAGGGTGTGGTTTTCGGCCTGGCCCTGTCCGGGCCAGCCATAGGCGCCTTCGTGGACATGTCGGCACCTCGCTCAAGGTGCCGGAGGAGGCGTCGGCGGACCGGGCCGCTTTGCCAGCGACGTGTCCTTCAAAAGCGCTTCCCATTCGGCGAGTTCAGCGAATAATTGGTTTGACGTCTCGCCGAGCACGTCCACCATCTCCTTATCGCTCGCGCAACACCCGCCTCGCTCGTTTGCCCTGCCGGCCGCGGGCGCGGCCTGCACGCTATTCCCGTCGTCTTTCGCCGACCGATGGTGTAAATTGGCGGGATGACGACAAACGGAACGGATGCCGGACGCCCGCTCCGCCCGGAGCGATGGATCATCGCTTTCCTGGCGGTGCTCTTCGCGTTTTCCGCCGCCGTTCCTTACGGCGCGCGCTATCCGACGCCGAAACTCGTCGAGATCGTTCTCACCAACGATACGGGATCCGGCACCACGGCCGTTCTGCCGAAGCTGGATCACGACCTCCGCCAGAGGTCCCTTCCGGTGCCGCCGCCCTCGGGCAGCGACCACGACGACGCGGTGGCCCTGGTTCCGCTCATGCCCGCCGAAATCGCGGCGGGCGCCGACCTTGCGCTGATTGCCTGCTGCGCAGCTGTCCCGGGGCGTGCCGGGGCGGCCCATGCGCCGCGCGCGCCTCCCGTTTCCGCCTGAAACCTGTCGATGCCGCCTTCGAGCGGCGAGCGATTTCAGGGCGCGTGCCGCAGGAGGATGCGGTCGTGCCGACGCGGAGACTTCCCATGCAGATCACCGTAGGGCTGGCCATTTTCGTGGCCGCAATCCTTTGCATCGTCTACAGCACCCCCCGCGAGAAGGGCATATTCGCCGTTCTCGCCGCCCAGCCGGGTATGGCCTCGGTCATGGCGCTGGCGATCACCGCGCTCCTCATGGGCGGCGCGATCCTGACGGTTTCCGGGGTTGCCGAAATCGTGTTGCCGGCCGCTGCGGGCTGAGGCCCGCACGAGACCTGCCGTCATCACATGAACCGCTTGCGGACTGTCGTCGGGCGGCGTAACCGCGCCGCCGACCGTGGCTTCCTGCCTTGGCTCCTGCTGCCTGCGCTGCTGCTCCTGCTGGCCGCGGCAGGTGGCGGAGCTGTGCCTGGAGGCGGTCCCGCAGCACCCTCGCAGGCCAGCGGCGAAAGCCGCCTCGGCGGCGGTGCGACGACGCCCCGCGCCGTCATCGACCGCGACCGGGCGCGCCACCAGCTCCAGACGAGTCTCCGGCGCCAGGGCCTGAACACCTCGACGGGTCCCGATCCGCGCGACCAACTGGCCGCAGATTCCGTCGAGCCGCCCGTAACCCGGATTGCCGCCGTCCCTGCATCGAGGGGAGATGCCGCAGGCGCTTCCTGCCTGCAACGCCCCCGCGCGCGCGGACCGCCTCTTCCCGTCTGATCGTCCGGCTTTGCGAGCCGGTTTTGCCGGGCGCCGGTTTGGCGCCCGCCCGAGATCTTTTGCTTCGGATCAGACAATGAAAACGTCCCGATGGGTCCTTGTGACCTATACCCTCATCATCCTCTTCGGGCTCTTCGCCGCATTGCCCAACGTGTTCACGCCTGCCCAGCTGGAAAGGCTGCCGGGCTTGTTCCCCAAACAGCAGGTCACGCTCGGCCTCGACCTGCGCGGCGGGTCGCATCTCGTCCTCGAGGTCGATGCCGATGCGCTCAAGGCCGACCGGCTCAAGAGTCTCGTTGCGGAGGCGCGGGCGCTGCTGCGCAAGGAGCGGGTAGCAGGCACCGTGCGCCAGGTCGGCGACGGCGTCGCGGTCTCCGTTCCCGATGCGGCGGCCCGCGCCGGCATCGTCAAACAGCTGCGCGATCTGGCGACGCCGGTCGCCAACGGTGGCTTCGGGGCGCAGGTCTCCGATATCGAGATGACCACCGAAGGCGAGCGCATCCGGCTCGGCTTCAGCGAGGCGGGCTTTCGCGACCGGTTGAACCAGGCGATCGACCAGAGCCTGGAGATCGTCCGCCAGCGCGTCGACCAGGTCGGCGTTGCCGAGCCGACGATCCAGCGGGTCGGCGCCGACCGCATCCTGGTCCAACTGCCCGGCCTCAACGACCCGACCCGGCTGCGCGAGCTGCTCGGCTCCACCGCGCAGATGTCCTTCCACATGGTTGCGGATGTCGTTCCGGGCACACGCCCGCCCGCAGGCGTCAGCCTGCTTCCGGAGGAAAAGACCGGCCGTACCGTCGCCGTCGAGGACCGGGTCGCGCTCGGCGGCGATCACCTGACCGATGCAAGGGCCGGCTTCGACCAGCGCACCAACGAACCGATCGTCAGCTTCCGCTTCGACACATCCGGTGCGCGGCAGTTCGCCCGCATCACCAGCCAGAATGTCGGCAAGCCCTTCGCCATCGTGCTCGACGGCAAGGTGCTGAGCGCGCCGGTGATCCGAGAGCCGATCACCGGCGGCACCGGCCAGATCAGCGGGTCCTTCACCATCGAGGATACGGTGGTCCTGTCGGCGCTGTTGCGTGCCGGGGCGCTGCCTGTGCCGCTCGTCGTCATCGAGGAGCGCACGGTCGGCCCGGACCTCGGCGGCGACGTCATCGAGATGGGCATCGCCACCGGCCTTGCCGGCTTTGCAGCGGTGGTGGTCTTCATGGTTGCGCTCTATGGCGGCTGGGGCCTCTTCGCCAATTTCGCGCTGTTCCTCAACGTGGCGCTGACCGTCGGTCTGCTCAGCCTGCTGGGGGCGACACTGACCCTGCCAGGCATTGCCGGCATCATCCTCGGCATCGGCCTTGCCGTGGATGCCAACATCCTGATCAACGAGCGCATACGCGAGGAGGCGAGAGCCGGAGCCAGCGCCTTCGCCGCCCTCGATCGAGGCTTCAGCCGGGCCTATTCCACCATCGTCGATGCGAATGTGACCTCGCTGATCGCGACGGGCCTGCTGTTCCTGTTCGGCTCGGGACCGGTGCGCGGCTTCGCGATCACCATGATGATCGGCATCTGCGTGTCGATGTTCACCGCCGTTGCGGTGGTGCGCATCCTGATGACCGAGTGGGTGCGACGGCGCCGCCTCAAGACCATCTCGGTCGAGCCGCTGATCCGCATCGTGCCGGACGGCACCTCGATCTCGTTCATGAAGGCGCGCTTCTTCGGCATCGGCCTGTCCGTCCTGCTGTCGCTGGCCTCCATCGGCCTGTTCATCAAGCCTGGCCTCAACTACGGCATCGACTTCAAGGGCGGCATCCAGGTGGAGGCATCGACGCCCGACGGCGTCAGTCTCGCGAGCCTGCGCGACGAACTCGGCAAGCTCGATCTCGGCGAGGTGTCGCTGCAGCAGATCGGCGAGAACGTGCTGATCCGCATCCAGCGGCAGGAGGGCGGAGAGAGCGCGCAGACCCGCGCGGTAAGCGAGGTCCGCGACACGCTGCAGCGGATCGATCCGGGCATCGGCATCGAGCGGACGGAGGTCGTCGGGCCGAAGGTCAGCAGCGAACTGGCGCGCAACGGCGTCATCGCCGTGGTGCTCGCCAGCCTTGCCATGCTGGTCTACATCTGGTGGCGGTTCGAATGGAACTTCGCCATCGGCGCCATCGCGACGCTGGTGCTCGACACCACCAAGACGGTCGGGTTCTTCGCCCTCTTCGGGCTGGATTTCAACCTGACGGCCATCGCCGCGCTGCTGACCATCATCGGCTATTCGGTGAACGACAAGGTGGTGGTCTACGACCGCATGCGCGAGAACATCCGCATGTCGAAGAAGCGGGACCTGAGGTCGATCATCGACCTCAGCATCAACCAGGTGCTGGCGCGCTGTCTCTTCACCTCCGCCACCACGTTCCTGGCCATGTTGCCGATGGCGATATGGGGCGGCAATGCGGTGGAGAACTTCGCCCTGCCGATGCTGTTCGGCGTGGTGATCGCGACGAGTTCGTCGATCTTCATCGCCGCGCCGATCCTGCTTCTGCTCGGCGACTGGTGGACGCGGAGGAAGGAAGCGGCAGCCGCTGCCGCGCCGGAGACCGAACGCGCCGCCTGACGGCGGAAATGCGCTCCCCGGGACCTGTCGGCAGGCCCCGGGGAGCAGCCCATCACTTCATGCCGCGCCAGGCGAGCAGGCGCATCGCATTGGCGGTCACCAGCACGGTGGCGCCGGTATCGGCCAGGATCGCCGGCCACAGGCCGGTGATGCCGAGAACCGTGGTCACCAGGAAGACGGCCTTCAGGCCGAGCGCGATGGTGATGTTCTGCCAGATGTTGCGCAGGGTCGCGCGCGACAGGGCGATCATGTCGGCAACGTCGGTGACGCGGCCATGCAGGATCGCCGCATCCGCGGTCTCCAGCGCGACATCGGTGCCGCCGCCCATGGCGATGCCGATGTCGGCAGCGGCAAGCGCCGGGGCATCGTTGATGCCGTCGCCGACCTTGGCGACCTTGTAGCCTTTCGCCCGCATCTCTCCGACGATCCGCTGCTTGTCCTGCGGCAGCAGTTCGGCGTGGGCTTCGATGCCGAGCGTGCCGGCAATGGCGCTTGCCGTGCGGGCGTTGTCGCCGGTCAGCATCACGGCATCGGCACCCAGCCTTCGCAGCGCCGCCAGGCCTTCGACGGCGTCCTCGCGCGGCTCGTCGCGAAGGGCGATGAGGCCGGCGGTCCTACCGTCGACCAGAAGCAGGGAAACCGTCTTGCCGTCGTCGTTGAGCGCGGCAATTCGCGCCTCCAGCGCATTGTCCAGCGGCACGGTCTCGGCGGCGGCGCGGGGCGAGGCCAGCAGAAGGCGGCGCCCCTCCAGCATGCCGGTGACGCCCTTGCCGCCGAGGGCCGCCGCATTCGAGGCGGGCATGACGGCGATGCCGTCGGCTTGTGCCCGGGCGAGGATCGCGCGGGCCAGCGGATGGCTGGACCCGGCCTCAAGGGCGGCGGCAAGGCGGAGCACCTCGCGCTCGTTCATGCCGATGCCGGCAATGTCCGTCACCTGCGGCTTTCCTTCCGTCAGAGTGCCGGTCTTGTCGAAGGCGGCACGGTCGATGCGGCCGAGGCCCTCCAGAACGGCGCCGCCCTTCATCAGGAGGCCACGGCGGGCGCCGGCCGAAAGAGCTGCGGCGATGGCGGCCGGGGTCGAGATGACGAGGGCGCAAGGGCAGCCGATCAACAGGACCGCAAGACCGCGATAGATCCAGGTGGCCCACTCCGCTCCGCCGACAAGCGGCGGGAGCACGGCGATCAGAGCGGCGACGACCATGACGCCCGGCGTGTAATAGCGCGAGAAGCGGTCGATGAAGCGCTCGGTCGGGGCCTTGGACTCCTGCGCCTCCTCGACGAGGGCAATGACACGGGAGATGGTGTTGTCGGCCGCCGTGGCGCCGACTTCGATGCGCAGCACGCCCTCCTGGTTCACCGTGCCGGCAAAGACCGTGTCGCCCGGCTCCTTGCGCTTGGGCACGGATTCGCCGGTCACGGGAGCCTCGTCGACCGCGCTTTCGCCCGACAGGACGGTGCCGTCGGCCGGGATGCGGTCGCCCGGGCGCACCAGCACCACAGCGCCGACCTTGAGACTGTCCGCCGGCACGGTCTCGGTCGTGCCGTTCCGCTCCAGCAGAGCGGTCTTGGGCATCAGGTCGGCAAGGGCGCGGATCGAGGCGCGGGCGCGGCCGGTGGCGATGCCTTCCAGCAGTTCGCCGATCAGGAACAGCACGACGACCACGGCCGCTTCCTCGGCCGCGTCGATGACGACGGCGCCGGCCGCCGCCACCGTCATCAAGGTTTCGATGGAGAAGGGGCTGCCGTTCATCGCCCCGGCGAGTGCGCGGCGGGCGATCGGCACCAGCCCCACCGCCATGGCGAGGGTGAAGCTCCAGAACGCGGTCTGCGGAAAGACGTGGGCGACGGCGAAGGCCGCGGCCAGCGCCACCGCGCACAGGATCGTCAGCCGCGCCTTGGGGCTGCGCCACCACGGGCCGTCGATCTGCGCATGGTGGTGCTGGTGGCCGTGGTCGTGGCCATGGTCGGGTTGGTCGTGATCGTGCCCGCCGCAGCAGGCCGCGTCGTCGCGGGCGCTCTCGCCAAGTGTGCCGGAGGCAGGCTCGCGGGCGAGCAGCGATGTCCGGTAGCCGAGGCTGTCGACCTTGCGGGCAACGTCGGCAAGATCGGTGCCCTCGCCATGGGCCACGGTCATCGTGCCGGCCACGACCGAGACGCGGACATCGGAGATCTCGGGCAAGCGGCGGACGGCGCGGTCGATCTTTGCCGCGCAACTGGCGCAGTCCATGCCGTCCACCCGGAAGCGGGTAAGGCGCTGCGAAGCGCTCATGTCGTCAACTCCTGTTGTTCAGGAGCAGGACAATAGGACCTCTAGCGACTAGAGGATCAAGAGGGCGTGCCGCTCTTTTTTCCGGCCTGCGTCGACGGGCAGGGCGGCCGTCAATGGTCGGTGCTGCACATCTCGTGATTGGCCAGCGAGCGGATGACGTAGCAATCCCTCACATGATCTCCGTGGCAGGTGCCGACCATGCGGGACAGTTCGCTCTCCAGCCGTTGCAGCCGCGCGATCTTGTCGCGGACAATGTCGAGCTGGCGCGCGGCGATCTCGTCGGCATGGGTGCAGGGACGCTCCGGATGGCCGCTGAGATCGAGAAGTTCGCGCACGGCCTCGAGGGTGAATCCGAGGTCGCGGGCATGCTTGATGAAGGCAAGACGGTCCCGGTGCGCCGCGTCGTAGCGACGCTGGTTGCCTTCGGTGCGGCCCGCCGCCTCCAGCAGGCCCATCTGCTCGTAGTAGCGGATTGTCGGCACCTTGACGCCGGTCTGCCGCGAAAGATCGCCGATCGAGTACATCGCAAACCTCCAGTTTCTAGAGATATGGGGCCGTGCCCGCTGCGACGTCAAGTTCACGCAATCGCGAATTGCGGCGCGAGCAACTTGGCATTAACCGTGTCCGGCGAGACTGGACATCTGTCGGCGGGCGGGGCGGCACGAACGAGATCCTGGCAAGCGAATGATGTTTAAACCAGCTAAAGCGGCGACCTTCCTGGTTCTCGCAGCCCTGTTGAGCGGCTGCGCCACGAACGAATATGCCGATGACGGCCGGGGATCGAAGCCGATTCCCTCCAAGCTTCTGTCGATGATGTCGGAGAAGTCGATGTCGCCGTCCGCGCCCGTCGTGGTGCGCATCTTCAAGCAGGAGAGCGAGCTCGAGGTCTGGAAGAAGGACCGCTCGGGCCGGTTCGCGCTGCTGAAGACCTATCCGATCTGCCGCTGGTCCGGAAAGCTGGGGCCCAAGCGCAAGCAGGGCGACCGCCAGGCGCCGGAAGGCTTCTATCACGTCAATGCCGGCCTGCTGAATCCGCGCTCGCAATATCATCTCGCCTTCAACCTCGGCTTTCCCAACAAGCTGGAGCGCGCTCTCGGCTATTCGGGCAGCGCCTTGATGGTGCACGGCGCCTGTTCCTCGTCGGGGTGCTATGCGCTGACCGACGAGGGCGTGGAGGAAATCTATCCGGTCGTGCGCGAGGCGCTGAAGGGCGGGCAGTCGGCCTTCCAGGTCCAGGTCTTCCCGTTCCGCATGACGCCGGCAAACATGGCCCGGCACCGGAACGATCCGAACTTCGCGTTCTGGAGCAATCTCAAGACCGGCTACGACATTTTCGAGGTGACCCGTCAGCCGCCGAAAGTCTCCATGTGCGGCGGACGCTATGTCTTCGACAAGGAGTTCGTCGGCGGCGAGCCGAAGGATCCGCTTGCCGCCTGTCCGCCGGCGGTCAGCAAGGTGCCGGAAGCCGTGGCGAGCAAGGCGGAAGCGGACCGCGTGGCCATGCAGTCGCTGATCTCCAGCGGCCTTGCCCTCAGCGCGCCGTCCTATTCGGACGGGGGCATGCATCCGGCCTTCCGCCAGCTGCTGCGGCGCGACGGCGAGGAAGCCCTGTCCCGGCGCACGTCGAAAACCTCCGTCCCGGTCAGCCGCCCCAGCGCCGCGCTTGCCGATCCGCATATGGCGCAGGAGTGAAACAGAAGACGCCAGCGCTCCGGGCTCGATCCGCTCAGGCCTCGATCCGGAAGATCCGGCCGCGCCGGTCTTCGCCTGTCGCCTCATGGATCTTGACCATGTCGATGCGCGTGCCGTCCCAGTGGCAGGTGAGGTGGCTCGCCTGTATCGGCACGGACATCACATCCGGATGGAAGGCTGCGAAACACGCGCCGCCGGCGTGGCGAACGCTGGGATAGGCAATGCCGTTGTGCCCCGCGGCGCGGATCTCGGCCGCAAAGGCCTGGGAGGGGCCGTAATCGTCCGGGTCCAGCAGGGCCGCGAGCGCCGGGTCGCCGGCGGTCAGGTCGATCAGCTCCGCGTCGATGTCCCCGACCAGTTCGCGCATGTCGGCGATCCAGCCGGGTGCCTCGGCCGTTGCCGCAAAGAACCTGGCCTGGTGGTGGGCGACCTCGAACAGGGCGGTGTCGAAGGCCCTGGCCGCATAGAAGGCGCCGAAGCTGCCGTCGTGGAAGCGGCCCTTGCGCTCCGGCGAGACATGGGTGAAAGGCGCCATCACATAGGACGCTCCGGGGCCGCTGACCCTGCGCCCCGCCGGCACGAGATCCAGCGAGCCGACCGTCTCGGCAACGCGCGGGTTGCTCTTGGCTTCGGCGGCGGCAAGCAGCTCCCAGTCGGCCGGGTCGGCGATGTCCTCGAACAGGTCGATGGGCGGATAGGCGGAGCTGATCAGACGGTGGTAGCGCGGCCAGGCGACCCGCGTGGTGGCAAGGCCGGCAGTCCGGGACGCGGACATGGTCACCACTGGCCGCGGCGGGCGTCGAGATAGCGCCGCACGCGCATGAGGTCGGTGATGCGCCCATCCAGCATCACCTCAAGAGCCGAGCGGCCGGCGAAATCGGCATTGGCGCGCGTTACCCAGCCGTAGCCGCGCTCCGCATCGCGAAACAGCAGGCGCAGCGCCTTGTGGATGCCCAGGAGGTTGGACATGCGCTCGGCAAGGTCGATGCCGGCGCGGCCGGGCGAACCCGCTTTCCAGCGCTGATAGGTGCGCACCGAGATATCTCCCAGGAGGCGGCTCGCCTGCTCGTCGGTCAGCCCCCAGCGCGCGAAGAGGTTGACCACCGCCCGCTGCATGGCGCGGATTTCGGCTCCGGAGAACTGCGGCACCGGTTCGGGCGTTACGGGCGATACGGGGCGAAGTGCGGGCATGGCGTGCCTCCTGTCATTTGTCATGATATATGAATTTCATGCCAAATGGCAAGACGATGGGAACTTCGCGTCCGACTGCCGCGTTTCCGGATGTGAACGTCGCCGGGATGATCTGCGTCACAGTCCTGCCCCGCTCGCAGGACTAGGGTTCTTCCATCATGATCGCTGATCGCGATGGTGTGCGGCGCCAAGGCGTCGGGTCATATCGCGGAAGACCTTTGCAAGTCGCCGCGAGAATGTCCGCCCCGCCCTTCCCCCGCCGGCAGCACGTGCTGCCGGACAGGCGGTTCGGACCGCAAGGCCGAGAGGAGACAGGACCATGCGTTTCAGACACACTTGCGCGGCGGCGGCGATTGCCGTTGCCTCCATGATCGGCTTCGGAGCCGGCGCGCCGGCCGAGGCTGCAACAGCCGGCAATGCGGCGAGGGCACTTGCCCCGATCATCGATGTGGCGCCCGATGCTCGGCAGGGCGGTCTGGTCGAGAAGACCTGGCATCGCGGCCGTCCGCACCGGGTGCGGCCGCGCCACCGCTGGCGCCCGCGTTATCGCTGGGGCCCGCCGGTCTATGCGCCGCGCCCGCGCTACCGTGTCCCGCCGCGTGCGCGCGGCCTGCCCCGGGCCCACTATGCCTGGTGCAGTCAGCGCTACCGGTCCTACCGGGCGTCCGACAACAGCTTCCAGCCCTATAACGGGCCGCGTCGCCTCTGCATCTCGCCCTATATCCGCTAAGGACAGGGACACCTTACGATGATCCGTGGCCGCCGCCGGGCTCTTCTCGGCGGCGGCCTTTTTGCGTTCCGGCCTTTGCCGGAATGTCGCCATGCGCTATCGCTGCGGGAAGCTGGATCTTTCCGGCAGGACACAGCAAACGCAGGGCCTTCCAGGCATGACCGTCATCCAGCTCGCCACCGCCCAGTCCTTCGACTTTCTGCTGCGCCAAAGCCGGGACGGCGGCGGGCGATGGGGCGACATTCGGCTCGTGCCCGGCAACGGGATGGGGGAGGAGGCCGACTGGCTGGTGGTCTACGACCAGCCGCCGCGCGGGTTGCTGACGCTTCTGCCGCGCGAGCGCCGCATCGTCTTCCTGCCCGAGCCGGTGTCGATCAAGCACTACGATCCAGCCTTCATCTCGCAGTTCGGAATTGCCGTCACCTCCTCGCCGCTGCCGGGTTTCGACGGCGAGGCCTTGCACATGCAGCCATCCTCGCCGTGGTTCTACGGGACGGGGCTCGGCGCATCCGCCGGCGGTTCGCCGCGGCTCGGCTTTGCCGAGCTTGCCGCGCGGCCTGTTCCTTGCGGGCCGGTGCGCGGGCTGATCTCGGCCGTCTGCTCGACCAAGGCTCTGAACCGCAACCAGGTGCGCCGGCTCCGTTTTCTGCGCCGTGCCAAGGCGGCGCTGGGCGAGCGGCTCGACATCTACGGGCGCGGTTTTCGCGAGATCGACGACAAGGCCGAGGGGCTCGACGGCTACCGCTACCACCTGGTGCTGGAAAACAATCTCGATCCGCATTGCTGGACGGAAAAACTCGCCGATCCGCTCCTGGCCGGGGCCTATCCGATCGTTGCCGGCGGACCGGGGCTGGAGCGCTATTTCGATCCGCTCGGCTTCACTGCGCTCGACATCACCCGGCCGGAAACGGCGCTGAAGACGCTGCTCGCCGTGGTGGAGGCCGATCCGGTGTCGCGGCCCGAGGTGCAAGCGGCGATGCGCGAGAACCGCCGCCGACTGATGGAGGAGCACCAGGTGTTCCCGGTGCTTGACCGGCTGGTGAAGGGGCGCGGGGAGGGCGCGCCGACCCCGCTGGCCGAGGCACAGGCGATCCGCCCGCCGGCCCGCGCGCCCTATCGCCGGCTGACGCAGGCGCTGAGACCGCTGCGGCGGGCGGCCGACCGGCTGCATCTGGCCTTGTTCGAGCGCGGCTAGGGGCAGGACCCTAGGCCGGGTTCGCCGATCCGCCGCGCCGGGTGCTGTCGCGCGCCATCACCTCGAAGCCGAGGTCGACTGTGCGCCGCTCGGCCTCGCGGCCGGCCAATGCATCGATCATCATCGCCATTGCCTTGCGTCCCATGTCGAGCCGGTAGGTGCGGACGCTGGTCACGGCCGGATTGGCGACGGCCATCATCTCCAGGTCGTTGAAGCCGCAAATGCCGATCTGGCGGGGACTGTCGAGCCCACGGCGCTGGCATTCGAACAGGGCCCCCAGAGCGAGATCGTCATTGTTGCAAAGGATCGCGTCGGTGTCCGGCGCGCGGGCCAACAGGTCGGCGGTGAGTTCGCAGCCGAGCGTGACGGTCGAGGCGCGGGGCGTGGTGATGATCCGCCCCGGATCGAGGACGCCCGCTTCGCGGGCGACATCGCGGAATCCCTCGAGACGGCGCTGGGTGCGCGGGTCGAGCCGGGCGGCGATGAAGCCGGGACGACGGTAACCGGCGGCGAGCAGATGCCGCGAGGCGGCGCGCGACGCTTCCAGGTGCGAAAAGCCGACCATCATGTCGAAGGGGTCGGGCCCGGTCTCCATGATCTGGACGATGCGGCAACTCGCCTGGCGCAGCATCACGGCCGTTGCGGCCGACTGGTCGATGCCCGAGACGATCAGTCCGGCGGGCCGCTGGCTCAGGAAGGTGCGCACCAGCCGCTCTTCTTCCAGCGGCGAGTAGCGCGAGTTGCCGAGCTGCACCTGCCAGTCCGTGCCTTCCGCCTGGCCGTAGATGCCGGACATGACATCGGCGAAGACGTTGTTGGTGACGGACGGGACGATGACGCCGATGACATTGGTGCGCCCGGCGGCCAGCGCCCGGGCGGCCGGATCGGGCACGTAGCCGAGCCGGTCGATCACTTTGCGGATCTTCTCCAGCGACTTGGCGGAGACGCGCTCCGGTTCGCGCAGCGCACGCGAAACGGTCATAGCGCTAACACCGGCCTCGCGAGCGACATCTGCGATTGTCACCGCCAAATCATTCGCCCTTTCAGTCTATTACGGGAATGGTCAAGGTTTCTTTGAAAGGTAGCAGAAAAAATCGCATTGACAAATGTTAGCGCTACCATGATAGACTTTGGGCAAGAGGAGGAGCCTGCCACGTGTCTTTGCCGCAGCTTTCGAGCCAGCCTGAGGGGCAGGCCGTCGTCATCGTCATGGGAGTGTGCGGCGCCGGCAAGAGCCGGCTGGCCCGTCTGCTTGCCGAGCGACTGGGCGGTGCATTGGTCGAGGGCGACGATTTCCACAGCGAAGGCGCCAAGGCGCGCATGGCGGCCGGGCTTGCCCTTACGGATGCCGAGCGCGAGCCGTGGCTCGATGCGGTGTCGGCGGCCGCGCGCGAGCAGCACCGGGCAGGGCGCATGGTGGCGGTGGCGTGTTCGGCCCTGCGCCGCGCCTATCGCGACCGGCTGCGGGCGGCGCTTGGCGATCCGTTCTTCGTGCATCTTTCGGGCGACCGCGCGTTGATCGCCGAGCGGCTGGCGGCGCGCGACGACCATTTCGTGGGCGAGAGCCTGCTCGACAGCCAGCTTGCGGCGCTGGAGCCGCTGGCGGGCGACGAGCGCGGTCTCACCCTTTCCATTTCCCCTCCGGTCGAGGAGCTTGCAGGCCGGACGCTGGAAAGACTTGCGGAGCTTGCTTCGCAGTAAGACGGGACTGGGCGGCCGGAACCGGGTCGCGCCCGCCCCGATGGATCATCCAAGGGAGGAAACAGGATGTTCAGGAAACTCGGTACCCTAGCTGTTGCGGCCATCGCCGGCACGGCCATTGCCACCGGCGCGCTGGCGCAGGACTTCAGCTTCAAGTTCCAGTCGTCCGATCCGGCCGGCAACCCCAACTTCATCCTGCAGCAGGGCTGGGCGGAGAGCGTCAAGGAGAAGACCGGCGGCCGTGTCGTCATCGAGCTTCTGCCGGTCGAATCCATCGTCGCCCACAACGAGACGCAGGACGCCATCGCCGCCGGCATTCTCGACGGCCACGTCACCGACACGTCGTATTTCTCCGGCAAGGACCCGGCCTTCGGCCTGATCGCCAATCCGGTCGGCGCCTGGTCGGCTCCGGAGGAAATGTTCGACTTCATGTCGAGCGGCGGCGGCAAGGAGCTGATGAACGAGTTGCTGGAGCCTTATGGCCTGCACTTCATCGGTGCCACCACGCCAGGTCTGGAGGCTTTCGTCTCCAAGGTGCCGCTCAACGGCGTCGACGATCTCAAGGGCCTGAAGGTGCGCGCGCCGGAAGGCCTGGTGCAGCAGGTCTTCGCCGCGGCCGGAGCTGCGCCGGTGAACCTGCCGGGCTCCGAGGTCTTCACCTCGCTCGACAAGGGCGTGATCGACGCGGCCGACTATTCGGTCTTCTCGACCAACCAGGCGCAGGGCCTGCACGACGTGGCGCCGAACCCCGTCTATCCGGGCTTCCACTCCATGCCGCTGGTCGAGATCTCCATCAGCAAGGCCAAGTGGGACGCGCTTCCCGACGACCTGAAGACCGCTCTGGAGGAAAGCGTTGCGGCCTTCGCGCAGGTGCAGGTGGCGGCTCTTGCCGAGAACGACATGAAGGCCGTCGAGGCGGCCAAGGCCGGCGGCAAGATCACCGTCAGCGACTGGCCGGCCGAGGAGCGGGCGAAGTTCCGCACCATCGCCACCGGCGAATGGGCCAAGGTCGCGGAGCGTTCGGAGAGCGCCCGCAAGGTCTATGATACGCTCACCGGCTATCTGAAAGAAAAGGGCCTGATGCAGTAAGGCATCGGAGCACTTTTCGGCGGGCGCGGCAGCGGTCGCGCCCGTCTCTTTGACCGCAACCCGGGAGGGAGAACCCGGGGCACGCGGGATTCCGCAACGGGGAGGAGCGCATGTCTGAGCAACCGGAGCTTCCGGGGCACACAGAGGAAGCCGGTGCGATCGAGGAAGCCGGTCTGCTCGGGCGGCTGATCGACCGGGGCGGGCTGGTCTTCGCCATCGGCATCGTCGCGTCGATGGCGATCCTCCTCAACGAGGTGGCGCTGCGCTATATCTTCAACGCGCCCACCATCTGGGCGCACGAGGCCACGATCTTTCTCTGCGGCGTCGCCTTCATCTATGGCGGGCTCTATTGCACCGTCCGCGACCGGCACATCCGTGTGGTGCTGATCTACGACGTGCTGCCGCCCCGCGCCCGCCGCCTGTTCGACATCGCGATCTCTCTGATCTGCGCTGCCGCCAGCGCGATGTTCGCCTATGCCGCGTGGCTGATGGTTCAGCGCGCCGCATTCCGCCCCGACGGCTCGTTCCGCCTGGAGAGTTCGGGCAGTGCCTGGGATCCGCCGTTTCCCGGCCTTCTCAAGGTTTTCCTGCTGGTCGTCCTTGCGGTGATGGCCCTGCAGTTTCTGGTGCTTGCGGTGAACTACGCGAAGGGGCGGCGCTGATGGAAGTCTTCGGTTCGTTGCAGCCGCTCGGGATCGAGGCCGGCACCTTCCTGATGTTCGCCCTGCTGCTGGGGCTGCTCGTCACCGGCATTCCGCTGGCCTTCGTCACCCTGCTCGTGGCGCTGATCTTCGCGCTCGGCTGGTTCGGGCCGACCGTGGTGCCGCTGATCACCAGCCGCGTCTATTCCTTCGTCTCCTCCTTCGTCTTCGTCTCCGTGCCGATGTTCGTGCTGATGGCGGCGATCCTCGACCGCTCCGGCATCGCCCGAGACCTCTTCGATGCCATGCGCCTGCTCGGCGGGCGGCTGCGCGGCGGCATCGCCGTCCAGACCATTCTCGTCGCGGTGATCCTTGCCGCCATGAGCGGTATCATCGGCGGCGAGGTGGTGCTTTTGGGACTGGTCGCGCTGCCGCAGATGCTGCGGCTCGGATACGACAAGCATCTGGCCATCGGCGTCGTGTGCGCCGGCGGTGCGCTCGGCACCATGGTGCCCCCGTCCATCGTGCTGATCATCTATGGGCTGACGGCCAACGTCTCGGTCGGCGATCTCTTCACCGCGGCCTTCATGCCGGGGTTGATGCTCGCTGGCTTCTACGTCGCCTATGTGCTGATCCGGGCCCGGCTCAATCCTTCGCTCGCGCCGATTGCCGACGGACCGGCCGAGCCGCTATCGGAGAAGCTGCGCCTGCTGAAGGGACTGATCCTGCCCCTGCTCGTCGTCGGCGGCGTACTTGGCTCGATCTATGGCGGCATCGCCTCGGTGACCGAGGCCTCGGCGGTGGGGGTGGCCGGAGTATTGCTGTCGACGGTGGTGCGCGGCGAGTTCAGCCTCGCGCTGCTCAAGGGCGCCGCGCTGCAGACGCTGCAGACGGTCGGCATGATCGTGTGGATCGGCATCGGCGCCAGCGCGCTGGTCGGCGTGTTCAACCTGATGGGCGGCATCCGCTTCGTCTCGGCGATGATCACCGGGATCTCGGACTATCCGATCGTCATCCTGCTGTTCATGATGCTGATCCTGTTCGTCCTCGGCATGTTCCTGGACTGGGTCGGCATCGCGCTTCTGACCATGCCGATCTTCGTGCCTATCATCGTCCAGCTCGGCTATGATCCGGTGTGGTTCGGCGTGCTGTTCTGCATGAACATGCAGGTGTCGTTCCTGTCGCCGCCCTTTGGGCCGGCCGCGTTCTACCTCAAGAGCGTGGCGCCCCCCGGGATCACGCTGGCGACGATCTTCCGCTCGCTGCTGCCCTTCATCTGCCTGCAGATCCTGGCCGTGGCGATGCTGATCGTCTTCCCCGGCATCACCGGGCGCTGAGGCGCTCCAGAGCGAGACCGAGCCCGGCGGCGATCACCGCCGGACGCGGATCGGGCCGGCGCGACGGGTCGGCGATCTCGACGAGACGCTGGAGCGTGCCGTCGGCAAGGACGGCTGCCGAGAGCTCGCCGGTGGACGGGGCGAACAGTGTACGGGCGCGGCGCAGGCGCTCTACCAGCGCGCGCAAGGGAAGATCGGACGGGTCGACGATGTCGAGGCGATTGTCGGCCACTGCCTTGCGAAGCTCTGCGTGCCCGGCCAGCAGCCGTTCGGCGCGCGGGGCTCCGCCATCGCACAGGAAGAGATCGGTCGGCTCTCCCGGTGCGCCGTGCGATGGATAGACTGCCGCGAGCTTGGCCGCGATCCGGGCAAGGATGCCGGCATGGCCGAGCGGCCGCTCGATCACATAGACCGCACCGCTGCGGGTGACGCGGCCCTGGCGCATCAACTCGACCGGGCGCGGCCGGAACACGCCGTCGGTGAGCGCGTCCTGGAAATGGTCGGTCATTCCCATCGAGACCGGCACCACGACGAGCAGGTCCTGGGGCAGGGCAAAATGGTCGAGCGCGAAAAAGCGCGGCAGCACGTCGGAGCAGAAAGCGGCGAGCGTGCCGTCGTCGCCGTGATGCAGCACGGTCAGCGGCTCGCGCCGCACCGGGTTCATCCGCAGCCGCCGGGTCACGTCGGGCCGGGCTTTCTGCCAGGGCAGAAGCTCCTCGCCCGGCTGCGGGGCGACCAGGCGGGCATCGTCGAACAGGAGGCCCGAAAGCGGGTCGATGTCGAGCGGGCCGGAAACGCGCAGGCAGCCGAGCCGGTCGTGGCCTTGCAGAGTTGCCGCCACCTCTTCGCCGATGCGCTCGATGCGGCCTTCGGTAAGATGCGTACGCGGCCAGGCCGGCAGCATCAGACGGCTCGCCAGCGCCCGGAAGAGAGCGGGCATGAGCACGGCGTCCAGCCGCTTCATCCAGCTTCCCGGGACTGGCTTTGACACGTCGGGCCACCTATAAGGCTGCGAAATGGGTCGCGACGCGCCACGCTTACGGGCGGCGCAGCGGGAAAGCAAGCATGGAGTCCGCATGAAGTCTGAGGTCTTCAACCTCAACGTCTTCACCAACGTGGCATCGCGGGACCCGTCCCACTGCCTTGCCCAGCATGCCGTGCGCTCGTTTTTCGATGTCTTCGGCAAGGACAGCCGTCACCGTATCGTCACCCGCATCTTCATCGATCCCAATCCGAACCCGGACATATTCGAGCCCTGGGTCGCGACGATCCGCGACGGGTTGCCGGACATTCCCTTCGAGCTGGTGCAGACCAACGGCATGCTCGACGGCTTCTCCCGCTCGCTGGAGGTCTGCGAGGGCGCCTATGCGATGCAGCTGGAGCATGATTTCGTCTTCGTGAAGAGCCGCATCCATCATTCGCTCGACCGTATGGTCGACGAGATGCGGACGCGCGGGATCGACTACCTGCGCTTCAACAAGCGGCGGAACCGGCCGGCCGCCTTCGATCTGGGGTTGGAGCCGGCGGGCGATGCCGACTTTCCGATCTGCCGGATCAGCGGGCGGTCCAACAACCCGCACATCCTCGACATCGCGCGATATCGCGAGGTAGTGCTGCCGCTGCTGAAGGGTCCGGACGGGCATTCGGTCGGGCTGGAAGGCGGGCTCTGCCGCCATGTCGGCGGTGGCTATATCTACGGCCCCTACGGCCATCCGCGCACGGTCGGTCATCTCGACGGTCGCCGGCTGCGCTTCAGCGACGGCATTCGCCGCCGGCTCTACCTGCTCGGCGAGACGCTGTCGCGCAGGTCCCAGCGTTCCCAGACGAACGGATAGCGCCAGGCAAGGTCGTGGGTCTTCGACAGGCCCTCGGCGATGCGTGCATAGCGCTCGCGGCTGGTGCCGTCGATCAGGTGGAATTGCACCATGAGATGGCGCACCTCCCCCATCAGGCCTTCCGCGATCAGGTTCTCCAGGACCGGGTATTCGTCGCCCTCGATGTTGAGCTTCATCAGGTCGATCGGCCGGCCGGCAGCGCGAACGACGTCCGAGGCGCGGCGCAGCTGGACTTCGACGCTCTCGCCCTCTTGCCGCCGCTGGGTGCTGCTGCCGTCATTGTCGTAGACGAGCTTCGCCGTGCCGTTGAAATCCGACAGGCCGGCGCAGTCCAGCGTCACGTTCGGCATGGCGGCAAGCAGCGGGCGGGCGCGTTCGCAGAATTCCGGCGCCGGCTCGAAGGCCAGAACCTTCGGGGAGCCCTTCTGGGAGATGCGGGCGGAAAAGTCGCCTTTGTAGAAGCCGGCGTCGACGACCAGAGACTTTCCGTCCAGCGATACGTCGGTCAACAGGCGTTCGTCGCCCTTTGCGAGTTTCCAGCGCTTGACGGCCCGGTAGTGCGGGTCGAGGGCGAAGCGGATCAGGTTGAAGCCCATTGGGGATCGTGAACTCGCGAAAGGAACGAAACGGCCGGTCGCCTTGCGGGCGCCTGACTGAGCCATTGCAGCTTGGGCGGCGAATTGCAAGTCCGCGACCTGCCGCAGGACACTTCAGAACGTATAGCCGAAGGTCTCGATGTCGTCCCTGTGACGCCTGGCGATCAGGTCGATCCCGAAGTCGTCGTAATACTCGCGGTAGTGGCCGTGCGAGGACGGATTGGCGCGGCGCTCGGGAACGGTGACGGCAAGGTCCAGCTCCGCCGTCATCTTGGCAAGGTCATCCGCCAGCCGCTCCTGCCGCAGGATGCGCTGGACAGCAATCTTACCTTCGGCGTCGGTCAGGTAGTCGAGCTGCTGCTTGCGGATGTAACGGGTGGGGGAGGTCGGCGCCTCGTCGTCCGCCAGCCAGCGCAGGTAATCGGAAAAGCCGTAGTTCTGAAACAGCTCCACCTCGGTGGGCATACCCGACTGGCCGCGGCCGAGATCTTCCTTGAGATAGTGGAACCAGGATACGTGCCAATCCCAGGGATTGCGCACGACGGTAAAGACATGCATGGCGGACAGATCGACCCGGTGCCGGTCGAAGACCTTTGCATATTCGCAGTACGTGAGGTGGCCGCGGGCATCGCGAATGCGGCGCGAGGGGCATTTCAGGATCCAGGGCAGGAAGGCTTGCTCCACGAAGGATCCGCCGCATTTCGGCACATGCAGGAAAAGGATGTTCGCCTTCATGCGCCTGAAGAAGGCCTGTCTTGTGTTCTGCGGAACAAGCAAACTTCTGTCCGTCCCGTTGCTGTTGGGCGTTGCCTCGGCCTTGCCGGGGTCATTGGCTGGTCTCTTTTGGCGAAAATATGACCCGATTGGATGCGAAATCCAGCATTTTGTCTGATATTGTAATTTTTTACGATGAACTTTGCTCGGTAGAATGCAAGGTTGCAGTTGGGGGCGTGAGAAGATACTTCGCGATATCAGGGTGTTGCGCCGCGTTGCGGGTCGGCGCACCAGCAGCCGGCGGGCGCGCGAAAGCGCGGGACCGGCCCTGTCCTTCGACATGCCGGTCCCGTGGACGTGCTTCTGTGTGCGGGGAAAGCCTGTTTCGGCGTGTGCGTCGGTACCGCCTCAGCAGTTGTTGGGGCGCTGCGGTCCGAGATCGATCTGGCACTCGTTGGTCAGCGCACCGATGGCAGCGCCACCGACGGCGCCGGCCGCCATGCCGGCCAGAACGGGACCGCCGGCCAGCGCCAGCGCGCCTGCGCCGGCCGCACCGCCGATGGCACCGCCCGTCACGCCGCGCTCGAAACGGTTCGAGCCGCAGGCGGCGACCAGCAGGGAAAGAGCAAGAACGCCGGCAAGTCCGGCCGGTCTCGGGATACGCATGACTTGAATCCTTCTGAGGGCCCAGCCCGCTGCCAGAATGCGGATCGAGGGTGAACGGGAGGTAAACGTGGCGGCACGGCCTTCGTGCCGATCCGGCACATCCGCAAAGCGGTTGGCAAGGCGGGCGGCAAGGGGGCGCGAAAGGAGGCCGGGCGGGCCGAAAGGGCTTGCGTCCGGGGACTTTCCCTTGCCCCGAAGGCCGCCATCGACTAAGAAGCGGCCAGTTTCCCCTCATGTCCAGAATGGAGCGGCAAGCACCTATGGCGCGCCAGTTCATCTATCACATGCACGGTCTGTCGAAGGCCTATAACGGCAAGAAGGTCCTCGACAACATCCACCTGTCCTTCTACCCGGACGCCAAGATCGGCATCCTGGGCCCGAACGGCGCGGGCAAGTCGACGCTCCTCAAGATCATGGCCGGCCTCGACAAGGAGTATACCGGCGAAGCGTGGGCGGCCGAAGGCGCGCGCATCGGCTATCTGCCGCAGGAGCCGCAGCTCGACCCGACGAAGACGGTGATCGAGAACGTCATGCTGGGCGTTGCCCACAAGCAGGCGATCGTCGACCGCTACAACGAACTGATGATGAACTATTCCGACGAGACGGCGGAAGAGGGCGCCAAGCTCCAGGACATCATCGACGCCGAGGACCTGTGGAACCTCGAGAGCAAGGTCGAGATGGCGATGGAGGCCCTGCGCTGCCCGCCGTCCGATTCTGCGGTCGACAACCTGTCGGGCGGCGAACGTCGCCGCGTGGCGCTCTGCCAGCTGCTGCTGTCGGAGCCGGACCTCTTGCTGCTCGACGAGCCGACCAACCACCTGGACGCCGAGACGGTGCACTGGCTGGAGCGGCATCTGCGCGAGTTCAAGGGCTCGGTGCTGATCATCACCCACGATCGCTACTTCCTCGACAACGTCACGGGCTGGATCCTGGAGCTCGACCGCGGCCAGGGCATTCCCTATGAGGGCAACTATTCGGTCTATCTGGAGAAGAAGACCAAGCGCATGGAGCAGGAGGGTCGTGAGGACATGGCCCGTTCGCGTGCGATCGCCCGCGAGCGCGAGTGGATGGGCATGTCGCCGAAGGGCCGCCAGACCAAGTCCAAGGCGCGTATCCGCGCCTATGAGGACCTGCTCTCCAAGCAGGAAGAGCGCCTGCCGACCATCGACCAGATCCTCATCCCGGTCGGCGAGCGGCTCGGCAACAACGTCATCGACCTGGAGAACGTCTCCAAGGGCTTCGGAGATCGCCTCCTGATCGAGGACCTGACGTTCAAGCTGCCGCGCGGTGGCATCGTCGGCGTCATCGGCCCGAACGGCGCCGGCAAGACGACCCTGTTCAAGCTGCTGACCGGCCAGGAAAAGCCGGATTCGGGCACCGTCACCATCGGCGACAGCGTGCATCTGGGCTATGTCGACCAGTCGCGCGACAAGCTCGACCCGAACAAGACGGTCTGGGAAGAGATTTCCGACGGCCACGAGATCATCTATCTCGACGGCAAGGAGATCAATTCGCGCGCCTACTGCTCGTCCTTCAACTTCAAGGGCCCGGCCCAGCAGGCGAAGGTCGGCAATCTGTCCGGCGGACAGCGCAACCGCGTGCACCTTGCCAAGGTGCTGAAGCAGGGCGCCAACGTGCTGCTGCTCGACGAGCCGACCAACGACCTCGACACCGAGACGCTGGCGGCCCTCGAGGACGCGCTGGAGAACTATGCCGGCTGCGCCGTGGTCATCAGCCACGATCGTATGTTCCTCGACCGCCTCGCCACCCACATGCTCGCCTTCGAGGGCGACAGCCATGTCGAGTGGTTCGAGGGCAACTTCGAGGACTACGAGAAGGACAAGGTGCGTCGCCTCGGCGCCCATGCCGCCGACCCGCGCCGCATCAAGTACAAGCCGCTGACGCGCTGAGGCGCCAGCGACACACGCTCACGACAGGATACGGCGGTGCGGGTCTCGCGCCGCCGTTTTCTTTCTGCCTTCCGCCGGTCGAAAACGCGCGGCTTTCCTGCCTGCAGGACTCATTGTATCCCTCGTGTTCCCGCGCAGGTCTTGCCTGCGGGCGATGAGGCAGGAAGGTGAGCGATGGCGGATCTGTTCGGACGCGAGCACATGGACGAGTTGCAGAGCGTGCCCGCGCGCAGGCTCAGCGCCACCACCGTCAAGGTGCTCGCCACCCAGACGCCGGACGACTTCCGCACGACCTGGACGGCGGCGTTGAAGCTCTGCTTCGAGGGCATCCCCGGAGGGCGCCACACCGGCTACACCCGCCGCTCGGGCTCGCGCGAGCCCTGGTATCCGCGCGGCACCGAAATGTGCAACGAGCGCCAGGTGTCCATCCTGTCCGTCGAGGAACTGGCCGAGGTCGCCGCCGACATGGGCCTGCCGCGCATCGAGGCGGAGTGGATCGGCGGCAATATCCTGCTGGAAGGCCTGCCGCGCCTGTCGCTGGTGCCGCCGCGCACGCGCCTCGTCTTCGCCGGCGGAGCGGTGCTGAGGGTCGACGGCGACAACATGCCCTGCCGGATCGCCGGAGCCTCCATCGCCGAGCACTATCCCGACCGCGAGGGCATCGACCTGCTGTTTCCCAAGACGGCGCGTCGCCGCCGCGGCCTCGTCGCCTATGTGGAACGACCGGGCGTCATCCGCCCCGGCGAGGCGGTCACCGCGCATATTCCCGAGCACTGGCTCTATCGCTGAAGGGGCGACCTCAGTCCTCGCTGATCTCCTCCTCGTCCGCGCTGACCTGCCGCGTCGCACCCCAGTCGAGCAGCGTGTCGTTGATCGACGTCAGCGCGAAATAACGGGCCGCATCGCGCTCGTAGCCCTCATCGAGCAGCGCGTCGTAGTCGCTATGGACGTGGCGGACATGGGCGACGAGCGCAAGCCATACAGCGACAGAGGGTGGCATGTGCCGCAGATGCGGGGCAAGCGCCCCGGCCAGCACCGGTTCTGCATCCACAAAAGGGATGCGCGGCACGGTCACCCGCAGCGCCTTGCGCATCTCCTTCTGGCGGCGCGTGCCGCCTGAGGCTTTCCCGCCCGACATCATGGCAGCACGCTCCGCTCAGGCATCGGGCCAATGTCCGGCGCGAGGATCCTTTCCGACCACAGGCGGCAGGAGCGGCTGGCCGCCCGGTTCCAGCGCCTCCAGGATGCAGGCGCCGAGCGCCTCGAAGTCGCGCTTGCGCGGAGAGGAACGCCGCCAGATCAGACCGACGGTGCGTTGGGGTTGCGGTTCCTGGAAGCGCAGGAGCGCCACCCGTTCGTCGCGCACTTCCACCGAGGCGCAGAGCTCGGGCAGCAGGGTGACGCCATAGCCGGCCGCGACCATCTGCATTACCGTGGACAGGCTGGTGGCGCCGAAGCCGGAGCGGGCGGTCGGCTGCAATCCCTCGCAGTAGTTCAGCGCCTGATCGCGCAGGCAGTGGCCTTCCTCCAGCAGCAGCAGCGAGGAGCCGTTGACGGTCCTCGGGTCGACGCGCTGGCGTTCGTCGAGATCGGGGCGCGACTGCACGGCCAGCAGGAAGCGGTCCTGGAACAGCGGCCGGGTCTCGAATTCGGCGCCGGCGACGGGCAGGGCGGCCAGGATGACGTCGAGCTCGCCCTGCAGCAATTCGCCGACCAGCGCCTGGGTCAGCGTCTCGCGCAGCTGCAGCTCGACATGCGGATGGCTGCGGGTCAGCTCCGGCAGGATACGCGGCAGGAGATAGGGCGCGATGGAGGGAATGATGCCGAGACGGAGCGTGCCGCTCATCACCTGACTGGCATGCTGGCCGTAATCGAGCAGATCGCGGGTTTCGGCGAGGATGCGCCGGGCCCGGCGGGCGATCTCCTGTCCTTCCCCCGTCAGGCGAACGCCAGCCGGTCGCCGCTCGACCAGCGCAACGCCGAGGATCGCCTCCAGCTCGCGGATCTGCATGGACAACGCCGGCTGGGACACGGCGACGGCTTCGGCGGCGCGGCCGAAATGCAGGTGGCGGGCAAGCGCATCGAAATAGCGCAGCTGGCGAAGCGTGATCATCGCCATTGGATAAGCTTATCGCGCCCGGCCTTCAATGCGATTGATGCTGATCAGACTGGCGGCCCGTCGTTTCAACTCCCTTTAACCGGGAACCGGCGATACTCCGCGCTTGAGGCGAGGGGAGTGGATGCAATGAGCGCTGCCGCAAGACGGCCGGGTCTCGATCTGATGCGGGTGGCGGCGGTCGCGGCGGTCGCCTGGTTCCACTACGGCTTTCGCATGCAGGTCACCGGCGAGGCCGGCCCCGTCGCCGGGGCTGGCGAGCCGGGAGACTGGGCGCGGTTCGGCTATCTCGGCGTTTCGGTTTTCTTCTCCATCTCCGGCTACGTCATTTCGATCTCGACGGAAGGGCGCGATCCTTTCACCTTCGCGGTTGCCCGCATCGCGCGGCTGTGGCCGGTCTATGTGGTGGCGATGACGCTGACGGCGCTGGTCACCCTTGCCGTGCCGGCGCTCGGCTTTCCCCTGTCGCTACCGCAATATCTCGCCAACCTGACGATGCTGCCGCCGTTTTTGGGCCAGCCTTTCATGGACGGGGCCTACTGGTCCATCGTCGCCGAGATCCTGTTCTACGGCTGGGTCGGGCTGCTGATGCTTTTCGGCCTGTGGTCGCGGCATCAGGTGGCCGTGGCCCTTGCCTGGCTGGCGATTGCAGCGCTCGATCAGGCCGTGTTCGGCAGCGATATCCTCCGCCGGCTTCTTCTGACCGACTTTGCCGGGTTCTTCGCCTTCGGGATGATGCTGCGGGCGCGCGAGCGCGGAGAGGCGGGGGCGAGCCTCGTTCTTGCGGCGGCCTTCGTACAGGCCGTTGCCGCAGCGATCCTGTTCGCCGGAGGGCTGGTCGAGCTCTATCGCGGCGAACCGTTCTCCCCGATTGCCGTCGCCGGCATCGTTGCCGTCTCGCTGGTCGTGTTGGCGCTGGCAACGCGGCTGGACGCGCCCTGGCTGCCCGTCGGCCCGGCGGCTGTTGCCGGGCGGGCCACCTATCCGTTCTACCTGCTGCACCAGCACATCGGTTATGCGGGCTTCTTCCTTCTGACGCCGGTGCTGGGGCTTTCAGTCTCGGCGCCCGTCATTCTTGCCGGGGTCGCGCTTGCGGCACTGGTGCTGACCGTGGGCGTGGAGCGGCCGGCGGCGCGGGCGATACGCGGGGCGGGCGAGTGGGCGCGGCTGCGGGCCCTGTCGCTCAGGCGTCGCCCGGCGGGCTGACCGCTTCGGCGTCCTTCAGGCGGTCGCGCCAGCGCACCCGCGCCTCCGGCACGCTGTCCGTGGTCACGAAATAGGGCTTGATGTCGATCAGCGGCGTGCCGTTCAGGCAATCGAGCCCACGCACCAGAAACCCGTCCTGCGTCATCTCCAGCAATTGCACGACGGACAGAGACACCGGGTTCGGCCGGACCGGGGCGCGCAGGCCGAAGCAGCCATGGGTCTCGTCGGCAAAACCGGGCGCGAGCACCGCCAGGTCGCGTCTGGCCTTGTGCATCCAGTAGAGCAGGATGAGGTGGCTGCATTCGTCCACCGATTTCAGCCCCTTGCGGTATTCCGGCTTCAGCCGCACGCGGCACACGGCATCGGTGCCGCGGCCGTTGCGCGGACACTGGGCGCGCGTCGCCCAGGGCGTTTCCACATGCCCGATAAAGACGAGGCCGGCCTCGAACGGCCCTCGCGCCGGATCGTGGTCGAAGGCTTCCTCGCCGGGCCGCGCCACCGTTTCCTCGCCAGATCTTTCGCTCACCTTGACCTCCGGACCGATGCGTATCTTCGGGATTTGTCCAATGCCTTGCGGCCTTCGCCTGCCCGCGATTTGGCGCATCCCGCCATGGTTCAATTTTTAATCGAAATTACTTCAAATTCATCAAGTATTTTTCTAAAATATAGGTAAGTAATAACCTGTTCGTTTCGATATTTTGTTTAAGAGACTCGTGCTATCCACAGCGAACCAAGATTCTCGGTCGGGGAAATAGCAATGCCGAACATGCCAAATACCGAGCTCGTGAACTTCGAAGCACTGGCGAACGAGCCGGACATGGCGCGGCGCAACGAGCTTGCACGCAATGTCGCGACCCTGTTCTCGCTGACGTCCGAGAAATGCTCGGACGAACAGATCGAGGTCTACGATTCGGTGCTGGTGCGCCTGTCCGACATGGTGGAGATGCAGGCCCGCGCCTTCATCGCCGGTCGCCTCGCCTCGCTGCGCCGGGCGCCCGAGGGCACGATCCGCCGTCTGGCCGACGACGAGATCGAGGTCGCGCGTCCCGTGCTGGAACAGTCCACGGTGCTGCGCGACGCGGATCTGGTGGAAATCGCGCTCAAGCGCGGCGAGGACCACAAGGTCGCGATCGCGGCGCGCGAGATCCTGTCGGAGATGGTCACCGACGTGCTGGTGGAGAGCGGCAGTTCGGCCGTCCACCGCACGGTTGCGCGCAACGGCGGGGCAAGCCTGTCCGCCCGCGGCGTTCTCGGGCTTATCCAAGCTTCCGGCCTCGACGAGGACCTGCAGATGGCGCTTGCCGATCGTCAGGATCTCGACGAGCACGCGGTGTCGACACTGGCGGCGCTGGCGAGCGAGCGGGTGCGCATGCGCCTGCTGGAGACCGGCACGTCCGAGGGCGGCGAGGTCCCGCGTGCCGCCCGTGTCGCCGCGCAAAAGCTCTCGAACGAATTCTGGCTCGGCCGTTACGACTTCGAGACCGCCATCGGGCGCGTCTATGCCTTGGCCCGTGGCCCCGGCATCGACGAGGATACGCTGGTGCGTTTTGCCGAGGAGGACCGGTTCCCGGAGGCGGTCGCCGCTTTCGCGATGATCGGCGACGTCGGCATCGAGGAAGCCAAGCACTGGATGGTGCGTGTCGACACGGACCCGTTCCTGATCGTTGCGAAGGCGTCCGGCCTTGCGCTCTCGACGGTGGAAAAACTGTTGAACATCGGGCCGTGGCGCTATCGCCTGCAGGCGGAAGATCGCGCGCGCATCCTCGCCCGTTTCCAGGGCATCAAGCTGCAGTCGGCGCGCCTGCTGCTGAGCCAGTGGCACGGCCGGGTCGCCTGAGCGGCAGGCTCGGCATACGTCTTCCAACGAAAACGGGCGGGACCGCGGTCCCGCCCGTTCTGTTTTTCTGTAGCGGCGGCGAGGGTGCGGATTACTCCGCCGCCTCCAGCTTGAGCGGATCGTAGTTGAGGATCGGGGCAAGCCAGCGCTCGGCGGTGGCGATGTCCCAGCCCTTGCGCAGGGCATAGTCCTCGACCTGATCGCGCTCGATGCGCCCGACGCCGAAATAGTGGCTGTCGGGATGGGCGAAGTAGAGCCCCGACACCGAGGAGCCCGGCCACATGGCGTAGCTCTCCGTCAGCTCGATCCCGGCGGTCTGTGTCGCGTCCAGCAGGTCGAACAGGGTGCCCTTTTCCGTGTGGTCGGGCTGGGCCGGATAGCCCGGTGCGGGGCGGATGCCCTGATACTTCTCGGCGATCAGCTCCTCGACGCTGGCCTTCTCCTGCGGGGCATAGCCCCATAGCGAGGTGCGCACGATCTGGTGCAGTTTCTCCGCGAAGGCCTCGGCAAGGCGGTCGCACAGGGCCTGGGCGAGGATCTTGTTGTAGTCGTCGCCCGCCTTGACGTAGCGCGAGAGGAACTCTTCCTCGCCATGGCCGGAGGTCACCGCAAAGCCGCCGACCCAGTCGGCGATGCCGCTGTCCTCGGCTGCGACGAAGTCGGCCATCGCCACATTGGCGCGGGTGCCTTCGGCGCGGGCCATCTGCTGGCGCAGCGTGTGCAGCACGGTGCGCTCGCGGGTCCGCTCCTCGTCCTCGTAGAGCACGATGTCGTCGCCGCGTGCGGCCGCCGGCCAGAAGCCGACGACGCCCCTGGGCTGCACCAGCTTGTCGCGGACGATCTCGTCGAGCATCTTGCGGGCATCGTCGTAGAGCGCCTTGGCGGCCGGCCCGTAACGGTTGTCGGTCAGCACCGCCGGGTAGGTGCCCTTGATCTCCCAGGTGGAGAAGAAGGGCGTCCAGTCGATGACCTCGACCAGGTCCTGAAGCGGCACCTCGATCGGGCGGATGCCGAGGAACGAGGGGCGCTGCGGCCGGTAGCTGTCGAAGGACGGGCGGAAGCGGTTCTTGCGCGCGTCCTCCAGGCTGGTGCGGCGGGACTGTCCGCGCGAGCGCGAATGCCCCTCCGCCGCCTTGGCGTAGTCGGCGCGCAAGGCCTCGACATAGCCGTCGCGATCCGTCTTGCTCAAAAGCTTCGAGACCACGCCGACCGCGCGGCTGGCGTCCGTTACATAGACGGCCTGCGAGCGGCGATAGTTCGGGTGGATCTTCACCGCCGTGTGGATCAGGCTCGTCGTCGCACCGCCGATCAGGAGCGGCAGGTCGAAGCCCTCGCGCTCCATCTCGGCCGCCACGTGGCACATCTCGTCCAGCGACGGGGTGATGAGACCCGACAGGCCGATCACGTCGACCTTCTCCTTGCGTGCCGTCTCGAGAATCTTCGCCGCCGGCACCATGACGCCGAGATCGATCACCTCGAAATTGTTGCACTGGAGCACGACGCCGACGATGTTCTTGCCGATGTCATGGACGTCGCCCTTGACAGTGGCGAGCAGGATCTTGCCGGCGCTCGGCATGTCCTCGAGGCCTTGCTCCAGCTTCTCCTGCTCCATGTAGGGCATCAGGTAGGCGACGGCCTGCTTCATCACGCGGGCCGACTTCACCACCTGCGGCAGGAACATCTTGCCGGCGCCGAACAGGTCGCCGACGATGTTCATGCCGGCCATCAGCGGCCCTTCGATGACGTGCAGCGGGCGTTCGGCCTTGGCGCGGGCCTCCTCGACATCCTGCTCGATATAGTCGGTGATGCCGTTGACCAGCGCGTGGGACAGGCGATCCTCGACGCTGCGCTCGCGCCAGGAAAGGTCCTGCACCTGCTGTTTGCCGCCTTTGCCGCGGAAGCGCTCGGCGATCTCCAGCAGCCGGTCGGTGGAATCGGCGCGCCGGTTCAGCACCACGTCCTCGGAGAGCTCGCGCAGCTCCGGATCGACATCGTCGTAGACGGCGAGCTGGCCGGCATTGACGATGCCCATGTCCATGCCGGCCGCGATCGCGTGGTAGAGGAACACCGAGTGCATCGCCTCGCGCACGGGCTCGTTGCCGCGGAAGGAGAAGGACAGGTTCGACACGCCGCCCGACACATGGGCGTGCGGCAGGTTCTGGCGGATCCAGCGGGTCGCCTCGATGAAATCGACGCCGTAATTGTCGTGCTCGGAGATGCCCGTGGCGACCGCGAAGATGTTCGGATCGAAGATGATGTCCTCGGGCGGGAAGCCGACCTCGTTCACCAGGATCTCGTAGGAGCGCTGGCAGATCTCGGTCTTGCGGGCCTGGGTGTCGGCCTGGCCCTGCTCGTCGAAGGCCATGACGACGACCGCGGCGCCGTGGCGGCGCACCAGCTTCGCCTGGGCGATGAAGGCATCCTTGCCTTCCTTCATGGAGATGGAGTTCACCACCGCCTTGCCCTGGACGCACTTCAGGCCGGCCTCGATCACCTCCCACTTGGAGCTGTCGATCATCACCGGAACGCGGGCGATGTCCGGCTCGGCGGCGATCAGGTTCAGGAAGGTGACCATCGCCTCCTTGGAGTCGAGCAGGCCCTCGTCCATGTTGACGTCGATGATCTGGGCGCCGCTCTCCACCTGCTGGCGGGCGACTTCCAGGGCTGTGGGGTAGTTGCCTTCCTTGATCAGCTTGCGGAAGCGGGCCGAGCCGGTGACGTTGGTGCGTTCGCCGACATTGACGAAGTTGATCTCCGGCGTCAGCACGAAGGGCTCCAGCCCCGACAGGCGCATGCGGCGCGGCGGCTCCGCAGGCTTGCGCGGAGCGTGGCCGGCAACGGCCTGTGCGATGGCGCGGATATGGTCGGGCGTGGTGCCGCAGCAGCCGCCGACGACGTTGACGAGGCCGCTCGCGGCGAACTCGCCGACCAGCTCGGCCATCGCCTCGGGGCTTTCGTCATACTCGCCGAACTCGTTCGGCAGGCCGGCATTCGGGTAGGCGCAGACCAGCGTATCGGCAACGCGCGACAGCTCCGCCACATGGGCGCGCATTTCCTTGGCACCGAGCGCGCAGTTGAGGCCGATGGAGAACGGCTGCGAGTGGCGCACCGAATACCAGAAGGCCTCCGGCGTCTGGCCGGACAGGGTGCGGCCGGACAGGTCGGTGATCGTGCCGGAGATCATCACCGGCAGGCTCACGCCCTTTTCCTCCAGCACCTCGTCGATGGCGAAGAGGGCGGCCTTGGCGTTCAGCGTGTCGAAGATGGTCTCGACGAGCAGGATGTCGGAGCCGCCGTCGATGAGGCCACGCACGGCCTGCGCGTAGGCTTCCCTCATCTCGTCGAAGCTGACGGCGCGATATCCAGGATTGTTGACGTCCGGCGAGATGGAGAGCGTGCGATTGGTCGGGCCGAGCGCGCCGGCGACGAAGCGCGGGCGTGCAGGGTCGCGGGCCGTGACGATGTCGCAGGCCTCGCGGGCCAGCCGGGCGCCGACGAGGTTCAGCTCGTAGGCCAGCTCCTCCATGGCGTAGTCGGCCTGGGCGATGGTGGTGGAGGAGAAGGTGTTGGTCTCGACGATGTCGGCACCGGCCTCCAGATAGGCGACGTGGATGTCGCGGATCGCCGGGCCCTGCGTCAGGTTGAGCAGGTCGTTGTTGCCCTTCACGTCCTGCGTCCAGTCCTTGAACCGGTCGCCGCGATAGCCGGCCTCGTCCAGCTTGAGCGCCTGGATCATCGTGCCCATGGCGCCGTCGAGGACGAGGATGCGGTCGCGGGCGGCGGCGGAAAGGGCCGACGCCGCGGTCTTGGTCTTGTCTTGCATGATCAGTCTCAGGCCGCCTGCTGTTCCAGGGGAGCCGGGCGCAGGCCCAGCATGTGGCAGATCGCGAAAGTCAGGTCCGCGCGGTTCATCGTGTAGAAGTGGAAGTCGGTGACGCCGCGGTCGACCAGGTCCAGCACCTGCTCGCAGGCCACCGCCGAGGCGACCAGCTTGCGCGTCTCCGCGTCCTGGTCGAGCCCGGCGAAGCGCCGTGCCAGCCAGTGCGGGATCGAGGTGCCGCACTTGGCGGAGAACACCATGGTCGTCTCGAAATTGACGATCGGCAGGATGCCCGGAACGATCGGAATGTCGATGCCGGCCGCGCGCACCTTCTCCATGAAGGTCTCGAACAGGTCGTTGTCGAAGAAGTACTGGGTGATCGCACGGGTCGCGCCGGCATCCACCTTGCGCTTCAGGTTGTCGATCTCGGCCGACCAGTCCGGGCTTTCCGGGTGACGCTCCGGATAGGCGGAGACGGACACCTCGAAATCGTCGGAGACGCGGCGGATGCCGGCGACCAGGTCGGAGGCATAGGCGTAGCCGTCCGGATGCGGGCGGTAGATGGCGCCGAGCCCCTCCAGCGGATCGCCGCGCAGGGCCACGATGTGGCGCACGCCGATCTCGTGGTAGGCGCGCACGATCTCGTCGACCTCGGCGCGCGAGGAGCCGACGCAGGTCAGGTGTGCAGCCGGGGCCAGGCGTGTCTCGGTCAGCATCCGCTCGACCGTGCGGTGGGTGCGCTCGCGGGTGGAGCCGCCGGCGCCGTAGGTCACGGAGACGAAGGACGGTCCGAGCGGCTCAAGCCGCTGGACGGCCGACCACAGCGAGGCTTCCATCTTGTCGGTCTTCGGGGGAAAGAACTCGAAGGAGACGGAAACCCCGGTTCCCTGGTCCAGCTCGAAGCGGCGGAATCTCTCGGGCGATGACATATCAGGCGACCTCCTGGGTCAGGCTAAGTTCTGGAAGATCGGAAACGATCCGCGGATCGCGGGCGAGCCAGATGGTGACCGTGAGCCGGTCGGCCTCGCCCGCTTCCGGGTTGAGGTCGCGGGTCTCGATCACTTCGAGGCCGGCTGCGTGCAGCCAGCGGTCCATCTGATCGCGCGAAAATCCGAGGCGGCGATGGGCGTGTTCGTCGCGCAGGAACTCCAGTTCGTGCGGGGCGAAGTCGACGATCAGCAGCCGGCCGCCGGGCCTGAGCACCCGGGCCGCCTCCTCGATGGCCCGGCCCGGGTCGTCGAGGAAATGCAGCACCTGGTGAAGGGTGATCAGGTCGTGGCTTTCGGCCGCAATGTTGAGCGCGTAGATGTCCCCCTGGCGGACCTGCACGTTGCGCAGGCCCTGACGGGCGAGATTGGCGCGGGCGACGGTCAGCATGTCGTGGCTGGCGTCGAGGCCGACCGCCTGCTCGTACTGGCCGGCAAAGAGCGAGATCAGGCTGCCGGTGCCGGTGCCGAGATCCAGCAGCGAGCGGAACGGCCGCTCGCCGACCATCTCGCGCAGGGCCTGCTCCACGGCCGCTTCCGGCACATGCAGCGAGCGCTCCTGGTCCCAGGTCTTGGCGCGGGAGGCGAAGAAGGCCGCGGCAGCCTCGGCCTTGGCGCGGCGGGTGGCGGCAAGGCGTACCCGGTCGCCGGCCAGCACCGCGTCCTGCGGGTCGAGCCGGGACAACAGCAGGCGGGCGAGATCGCCCATCGGACCATCGCCGAGGCGGTAGAACACCCAGGCGCCTTCGGGGAAGCGCTGGACGAGGCCGGCCTCGGTCAAGAGCTTGAGATGACGAGAGATTCGCGGCTGGCTCTGGCCGAGAATGACGGTCGCGTCCTTGACGGTCAGCTCGCCGTCGGCCAGCAGGGCAAGGAGGCGCAAGCGCGTATCCTCGCCGACCGTGCGCAGGCCGGCCAGCAGCTGCTCGGCGCTGAGCAGAGGCTCGCCCGCCCCGGCAGTGGAGGCGGCAGTCGTGCCGGCGGTGTTCGCGTTGGTGGTCATCGCATCCTCGAAAGGCGACCCTGCTCGAAATGCAATCTCGCAGGAAGATATAAAGATATCTTTATACCTCTATCGACCTGGATGCAAGGCCGGATCGGTGTCCCGCGCTGCCGTCCACATGGCGAATTGCGCCGCGAGTTGTACCGGGGCATGCGTGAACCGCCCGGGTTATCCCCGGCGCGGCGCAGAGGTGCCGGAAGAACGGCTTATCGTTCGCATCAGGGCAGCAAGCCCGAGAACCCGCCGTTTTCAGCGGGATTCCGAGGCATCCGTCAGCGGGTTCGTCGCGGCAGGCTGCTCCAGCAGAGGCCGCACGGCGCCGGCGATCGCCTGCTTTTCCGCATCCGAGAACTGACGCGGATCGGACGGGTCCTGGGCGACGCGCACGGTCACCTCGCGATGGGCGAAGTGGATGCCGTTGGCCTCGCACAGGTCGCGGATGCCGGAATAGACCACCTTGCGCAACTCGAACTGGTCGCCCGGGCGGGTCATGAACTTGACCCGGACGATCATCGCCGAATCCTCCAGCGCCGTGACGCCCTGAGACTTCACCGGCTGGAGGAATTTCGGTCCGTAGTCGGGATGCTGCATCAGGCTCTCGCCGAATTTCTTGATCAGCTTGCGCATCTTTTCCACGTCCGTGTCGTAGGTGACGCGGAAGGCCAGCTTCATCACCGCCCAGTCGCGGGAGAAGTTCTTCACGTGCTTGATTTCCCCGAAGGGCACGGTGTTCAGCGGTCCGTTGTGGTGGCGCAGCTGCATGGAACGGATCGAGATCTTTTCCACGGTACCCTTGACGCTGCCGAGGTCGATATACTCGCCCTTGCGGAAGGCATCGTCGATCAGGAAGAAGGCGCCGGAGAAGATGTCGCGGATCAGCGCCTGCGAGCCGAAGCCGACGGCAAGGCCGACGACGCCGGCACCGGCAAACAGCGGGGCGATGTCGATGCCGACCTGCGACAGCACGATCATGCCGCCGATCACGACGATGGTGATCAGCAGGAAATGGCGGAAGATCGGCAACAAGGTCGCCAGGCGGCTTTCGCCGACGCCGCCGATCTCCATGTCCTCGCTGCGCCCGCCCGACTGGCCGCGCTCCCGGCCGATCTGCCGGTCGATGGTCAGTTCCACCGCGCGGTAGCACATATAGGCGATGAAGGTGACGACGCCGATCTCGAAGAGATTGCCGAGGATGGAGGTCTCGTCGCGCGGGTCTATCCCCCAGCGCGACAGCACGTAGCCGAGAGCTATCACCGCCGACAGGATCGCCGCGCCGTGGTCCAGCAGGGCACGATAGGGCGAGCGTTGTCCTTCCGCGTCTGCGGCCTCCGCTGCCGCCTGGGCTGCGACCGCCTCGTGGTCCGGAAGCTCGCCGGCAGCCTCTTCGGCGCGCACCAAATCCTCGCTGCGCCGTGTCTGCTGCGCGTCGCTGTCGAGGCGCGGAAGCAGGAGGCGGTCGATGACGAGCACCATCAGGCCGTAGGCGGCGGCCCAGATCAGGCCGGCGAGAACCGGCGCGGCGACAAGGCCGAGGGCGGCCTCGCGCTCCAGCAAAATCCGGCCGGAGGAGACGATGAAGGCGGCGAGGAAATAGAGGAGAAGCAGGGGAAGCCAGAGGCGCTGGAGCACCCGGCGGCGATCGTTGTCCCCGCCGGCGGAGCCGCCGGAGAGCAGCCTGCCGAGGGCGCCGCGATGGGCGACGGCGACGGCCGAGAGCAGCAGGCAGGTGAGGCCGACGGAGAGGGTCGCCAGCAGCCGGTGGCCGCCTGGATCGAGGTCCATCGCATCCAGCCACTCGTGCAGCGCAACGGTCAGAGCAGCGACCGCGCCGGTCGCCACCAGCCAGCGGTAGAGGCTCGCTGCGCTCGCGTCATCGAGGGCGAGCATGCGGATGGCCCCATTTCCCGGCGCCAGAACAGCGGACAGAACGATGCGCAAAAGCAGAAGGATTCCAACGCTCTGCAGGCCGATGAGCAGAGTGACCCGGCCCGCCGCGTGATGGGAGGCAAGGAGGAAGGCGACCGCAAGCGCCACGACATAAAACAGCGCAATCGCCAGCAGCATGGCAAAGGCGCGGGCGATCAGGCGGGAGATGCGGGCCGCGCGTGTCGCTTGGGGCGGGCGGGCCGGCAGCAGCCGGGCGAAGAGCCAGCGTTCGCCGGCAAGAAGGGCGAAGCTGCCGGCGATGAGCGAGGCGGCGAGCACGGCGAGCGTCGCCGGCAGCCAGTCGGGGTTGTCCCCGGCCCGGCCGGCAATGGCGGCGGATATCATCGAGGGCATGGCGGCGGCCGCACCGAGCGTGTCGGCAAGGGCCGCGCGCAGCTCAAGTCCAAGGCGTACCAAGGGTTTATCGGCCGCCATCTCCATCGCCGTCGCGCCCTGGGCGGCAGCGGCTCCCGCGCTTGCGGCGATTGCGACCGCGCTCGCAAAAATTCCGGCCCTGCGGCCGCCTGCGACCCGTTGCGAGACCTTGCTCATGGACTCTGTCCCCCGATGCCCGCGGACGCCGTGGCACGGCCGTCGCGCCGCACGCCCACCATCAACTTAGTGGCAACCTAGCGGGGCAAGCTTACAGAATCTTTTTGCAAGACACCGAAAGGGCGGAGATTTTCGCGCAAAAGCGCGAGCTTCGAGCAACGCCGGGCGCCCGGCGAACGCTCCACATGCAAACGCCCGGGCAAGGCCCGGGCGCCGAAACTGGTGGATCGCCGGCCGCAGCCGAGGATCGGGGGATGCCGGTTGTCCCCGGCATCCGGTTTCTTGAAATCGTCGTTCGGGCCTGCGCGAATTTTGCGACGAATTTTGCAAAATTCCGTTCCGAAATCGCCCAATTTCGATACGCGGCTCTACAAATCCGGAATTCGCGAGGTGCCTTGCTTCCTCCGTCCGACGGAGGTGGCTCGGGCCTCGACCTGCATGCCCCTGTCTGGTCCTTTTCGCCTCAGAAGACGCCGACGACGATGGCGCCGACGAAGGCGAATGCCGCACACACGGCCAAGAGATTAATATTGCGGACAAGTGTCATATCGTGGCCTCCCGCAGTCTCTCGATACATGAAGGATAAGTTACCGGGGCCAGCCGGCAAAGCGAAAAAGATGCTGCGTTGCGTCGCAGCCACGCAGCTTGCCGCAAGCCTCGTTAGGAATGGCAAGCGCAACCGGCGATTTCGGCCCTGTTGCCAATCGTCGTTTGGCGAGGGGAAATGAAGTCCAGCGCGAGGGTGCGACCCGGCGCGAAAGATCATGGTGCAGTGCAATATCGACGTCCCGACCCATTGCGCTCCGTCGACGCAGAGGGAAAAAGGCAAGATACTTCAGTCGTTTGAAAATATATACACACTTCGACTGAGGATTAACTGGAGGGAAACAGGATCGGCTTACCCTCGAGTTCACACGCTGTGGAAGGACTGGGGTATGAAAACTGCGGAACTGACCGAGCTGGCCCGCAGCGGTTCGCCGGAAAGCATCGGCGAACTGATCACCGCGCTCACCGAGTTGTTTCTCAAGGCCGACGACCAGGAGCGAAGCCGGGTCAGTCCGGTTTTCGGCGACGTGGTGCTGCGTGTGCTCGACCGACTGGACACGCCGGTCCGCAAGGCGATGGCCTCCAGAATACGCGCCGAGACCGAGGCGCCGCGCGACTTGCTGAAGGCGCTGGCGAAGGATGCCGAACTGGCCGTCGCCCGGCCGGTGCTGGAAGGCGGCAGTCTGTTGACCGACGAGGACCTGGCCGAGGTCGCGCAGGCGGGAATCCCGGCGCGGCATCTGGAAGTGATGTGCGCGCGGCAGGGCATCAAGCCGGTGCTCAGCCGGGTGCTGGCGCAAAAGGGCGACAGCGGCGTGCTGTGCGCGCTGCTGGGCAACGAGACGGCGCGGATCGGCGCGGACTCCTTCGACCTGCTGCTGGCGCGCTCGCGCAAGGATGCCGAGTTGCAGACCGCGCTCGCCTTGCGGCAGGACCTGCCGGAGCCGGTGGCGGCGAAGCTGGTGCCGTTCCTGTCGAAGGAACTGGCGCAGCAGGTGCGCGACACGAATGCCAACCCGGTGCTGGTCAAGGCGTTGGCGGAGCACGCGGCGCGCGAGGTCGAGATCCGCATGCGCGAGATCGGCGGCGCCAAGTCGAAGATCGACCTCCTGATCGAAGGGGCGATCGCCGGCACGGTCCCGATCGACCAGGCGGTCGTCGTCTTCGCCGACAAGGACCGTGCCTTCGATCTGGGCAAGGTGCTGGCGGGCAAGGTCGGCTGGCCGGAAAACGTCGTGGTGCCGCTGCTCTACCGCGACGACGAGCATCCGCTCTTCGTGCTGGCGCGGATCGCCGGCGTGTCCGACGAGGCTTATGTGAAAGTGGTGCGGATGCGCGGCAAGAAGATGCGCCTGTCGTCGGCGAGCGCCAGCGAGTCGGCACGCAGATTCGGCGCGATGACGCTGGAAGCAGCGCGCGGCGAGTTCATCACCATGGCCCGCAAGATGAAACTTCCGGTGGAGATCGCCGGAGGCTGACACACCCGGCCTCGCGTATTCCGGTCTATCCCCGCTCTGTCCCCGGCCGCAGTCGCGGCCTGTCCCCGGAAAGGGCGCGCGTCAGCCGGCCTTCGCCAGGCACTCCTCCAGCCAGCGGGCGGCGAGCAACGTGGCGCGGTCGCGCCCGTACGGACCGATCAGCTGGATGCCGAGCGGCAAACCGCCGGTGGTGGCGAGGCCCGGCACGTTGATCGACGGTCCGCCCATCAGCGTCCACACCCGGTTGAAGACCGACGAGCCGGTGGAGGCGAGGCCGGCGGGCGCGGCGCCGGGCGCCGACGGCATCATCAGCACATCGACCTGCGACATCACCTCGGCGAAGGCACGGCGTGCCTGTCGGGCGACCTCGAGCGCGGCGTCATAGGCGGCCGGCTCGATGGCCGCGCCGTCCTCCAGCGTGCGCATCAGGACCGGGCTGATCAACTCGGGTGCAGCGTCGACCTCGGCGGCGAGCGCACGCGTCGCCTCGAAATCCTGGATGGTCTGGTGGGCGGCGAAGGCCTCGCGGAAGACCGGAGGCAGTGAGATGCGCGAAACGGCGGCCCCGGCGCGGGTGGCGCGGGCAACGGCTGTTTCCAACGCGCCCTGCATGTCGTCGTCGGCCTGGGCCCAGGGCTGCGGCTCGACGACGCCGATGCGCGGCGGCATGGGCACCATGGCGTCGACCCGCCAGTCGCGCGCGGACAGCGCACTGCCGGCGAAGGCGACGTCGGCGACGCCCTTGCCGAACAGGCCGAGCGTGTCCAGCGTCCAGGAGAAATATTTCATGCCGACCGTCGGCAGGTGGTCGAAGGACGGCTTGAAGCCGACGACGCCGCAGAAGGAGGCGGGGCGCACCACCGAGCCGCCGGTCTGGGTGCCGATGGCGAGCGGAAAGAAGCCGGCGGCGACACCCGCGGCCGAGCCGGAGGACGAGCCGCCCGGCGTGTGCTCGAGATTGTGCGGATTGCGCGTCGGCCCGGGCTGGAAGAAGGCGAATTCGGTGGTGACGGTCTTGCCGAGAACGGCCCCGCCGGCGCGGCGGGCGAGGGCGACGGTCACCGCATCCACCGCCGGCTGGTGGTTCTCGTGGATCGGCGAACCGTAGCGCGAGGGAAAGTCGGCCGTGTCGATATTGTCCTTCACGGCCAGCGGCAGGCCCAGGAGCGGGCCGCGCGCGGAGCGGGCGGCGCGGCGGGCGGCCTCGACGTCGTGGCAGACGAAAGCACGGATCGCGCCTTCCTGTTCGGCGATGCGCGCCGCGATGTCGTCGTAGAGCGCGTCGATATCCATCGTTCCGGCGTCGAGGGCACGGGCGAGTTCCAGGGCAGACAGCATGGGTTCCTCCTCAGCGGGGGACGATCATCACCAGCCGTGCCGAGACTGCAAGTTTTTTCAGGTAATTGCACGCTGTGGCTGCCTTGCGCGATACTCTGTGACCGGAACGCGAAACGGCCCGGCGGGAGGGGCCGGGCCGTTCGGGGAGGGGGCCAGGTTCAACTTCTTGCCATTACTGGCAGAAGCGCTGCTGGCCCGAGTAGGTGGTGTAGGTCCCGGTGTTCGGGTTGAAGCTCCGGTACTTGGAGGCGCAGTAGGAGTACCACTCCGGGGTGTAGGGCTCCAGGCCGCCGCCCACCACGACCGGTGCGGCCGGGGTGTAGATCGGATTGCCGCGATTGGCCGGGTCGATATAGACGTTGCCGCGGACCGGGGCCGGATCGCGATAGATGTATTCCGGCTCGTAAACCCGATCCGGAGCGCTCAGCGCCGAGCCGAGGATCGCGCCGGCGGCAAGGCCGATCACGCCAGCGGCGACGGCGGCGCCGGCATCGTTGCCGCGATTGCCGCGGTGATGGCGATAGCCGTAATTCGGACGATGCGGGCGGTGGACCCGGTGGTGCTTGTAGCCGCCGCCATTGCCCCAGCCGTGACGGCCGTCGCGGGCCTCGGCAGACGGCGCGAGCGAGGGCACGAGCAGGGCGCCGGCAAGCGCGACGGCAAGCACGCGGGCAGAGATTTGCTTGAGGGCCATGGGGTCGTTCCTTCCAGTGGCTTCGATGTTCCGATGGGGCGAGATTGCCATTCCGCAATTGAACGAGGTCTGAGGTATCCGTTCATCCGGCGTTCAGGTTCCGCGCCCCATTCGGCAGCCCCAGCGAGCGCATTTCAAATGCGAAAACCACACTGGAAACATCTATTTGCTGGTCACCCTCGTGAATCTGAAGTCCGTAGAGCATGCCGCGACATGGGACGAACTTCAGATTCGGGTGACCGGTGTGGCGACCCAAGATCAGCGGCAGAACCGATACTTGCCGGAATAGGCAAGGAAATAGCCGGTCTCGGGGTTGAAGCTCCGGTACTTGCGCGAGCAGTAGGAGTACCACTCGGGGGTCCAGGGTGCGTAGCCGCCGCGACGGACCGGCGGATCGATATATTCCCGGCCGCCGCCGCTCAGCGCCGAACCGAGGATCGCGCCGGTGGCAAGGCCGAAGATCGCCGCGCCGCCAATGGCAGCACCGTTGTTGCGGTGATGGCGATAGCTGCGGCGGTCGTGCCACCCGTGGCGCGGGCGATAGTGGCGGTGTCCCCGGTATCCCCGGTTCCCGCGATGCAACGTGGAATAGCCATCGTTGCCGCGGTTCGGGTTAAACCGGCGATGCTGACCGCGACGAGCGTCGTATCCCCCGCCTCCTACGAGGATCACGTTTTCGCCAACGGCGGAGCTGCCGATCTGCTCGGCCGAAGCACGGCCCGGCGCGGTGATCTGGGCGGTGAGGGCGAGCACGGCAACGAGCGCCCCCCGGACGGCCCAGGATACCAGTCGCCCTGCGCGATATGCGGTGGATGCGGCCATGACAGGCCTCCTTTCGAAACGATTAACCCTTCTTTACCATTGCCTCTTTTGTGGCGAGAGCAAGGCCCGGCCTGTCGATCCCGCCCAAGGGGCGGGGGCCAGCGGGCCATTGCTTTCCGCCGGTGGCGCAGGCAAAAGAGCGAGAGCCACGCGATGCAGCGGTAGCCAGTTCACGCAAGGATAACTCCCGAACATGGAAAGGCGTTCCGTGGCTGAAAACGATCGACCGCAGGTGATCCGCCCCACCGACGACGAAGCCCGGCTGCTGTCGCGCCGGCTGGTGCGCCTGGCGCGCTTCGGTGCCCTCGGCGTCATCGACCCGCAGGACGGGATGCCGTTCGTGTCCCGCGTCGGGCTTGCCACCGAAATGGACGGCACGCCGGCGATGCTGGTCTCGCGCCTGTCGCAGCACACGAGCGCGGTTGCCGCCGATCCGCGCTGCTCGCTGCTGGTGGGCGAGCCGGGCAAGGGCGACCCGCTGGCCCATCCGCGCCTGACCATCGTTGCCCGCGCGGAGCGGATCGACCCGGCCGATCCGGCGCATGCGGCCGTGCGCCGTCGCTACCTGCTGCGCCATCCCAAGGCAAAGCTCTATGTCGACTTTCCCGATTTCGCCTTCTTCCGCATCCGCCCGGAGCGTGCGAGCCTCAATGGCGGCTTCGGCAAGGCCTACCACCTGACGGCGGACGACCTGCTGCTGTCGGGGCCGGCGCTGGCGGATCTGGCCGGCGCGGAGGCGGGGGCCGTCGACCACATGAACGAGGATCACCTCGACGCGGTCGCGCTCTACGCGGAGAAGCTGGCGAAGGCCGGCAGCGGCGCCTGGCGCCTGTCCTCGCTCGATCCGGCGGGGCTGGACCTCGTCGACGGCGACAGGGTGGCGCGGCTCGACTTCGACCCGCCGCTGGCGAGCGCGGGCGAGTTGCGCGCACGCCTGGTCGCCCTTGCGAAACAGGCAAGGGCTGGTGAATCATCTCCCTGACCGAGAACCTGGCCTGGGACCCGGCCGACACATCTGCATGCCTTCGAGGAGAGAGCCGACACCGTGACTGCGACCCGCATCCTGCCCGTCCCGCCGCTCGTCGTCGCGGTTCTCGTTCTTCTGGCGGCCGCGCTCGGTGCGAGTCCTGCCGCGGCCTACCGGCTGGAGCCGTTCAAGGACCGGCTGTTCTCCTATCCGGGCCTTCTGGCCGGCAAGGCGGACGATCCGTTCGTCATCGTCGACTACGACAAGCGCCGCGACATCCACCGCCGCGACAAGGTGTGGGAGCGGGAGGTCTACGGCGAATACGTGTCGATGAAGCCGAGCGGCTCGCAGGAAGACCTGACGCTGAAAGCGAACGGGCGCACGATCAGCTACATGCGCGTCGGCGAGCCGCGCGGGGCGCGCAGCATCGTCATCTACGTGCACGGGCAGGGCGGCAACCGCTTCCAGGGCATGAACGACGTCAGCTTCGGCGGCAACTTCAACCGCATCAAGAACCTGATGGTCCGCAACGCCGGCATCTACATGACGCTCGACGTCAAGAATTTCGACGCGCGCGGGGCGGGCGACGTCAAGGCGTTGATGCAGCACTACATGCGCCAGGCGCCGCAGGCGCGGGCCTATGTCGCCTGCGGTTCGATGGGCGGCTTCCTGTGCTGGGAGCTGGCGCGCGACAGCGGCGCGGCGGCGATGATGGGCGGCATGCTGCTGATGGGCTCGACCTGGGACGATGCGTTCCTGTCGAGCGGCACGTTCCGGGGCGGGCGGCTGCCGATCTATTTCGGCCATGGCAGCTGGGACGAGGTCTACGACTGGAAGAAGCAGGCCGCGTTCTACGAGCGGCTGAAGGCGCGCAAGTCCGACTATCCGGCGCGGTTCGCGTTGTTCGAGACCGGCACCCACGGAACGCCGATCCGCATGACCGACTGGCGGCTGATCCTCAACTGGATGTTCGCTGCTACCGGCCGCTGAGAGCGCCGGAGGCGCTGCCCGGTCTGGCCATGGCCGCAATCAAAAACGGGCCGCCCATGGGACGACCCGCTTCCATCGGCTCTCGCGAGCGGACCGGTTACTTCCAGACCACGTCGTTGTTGCGGACGGTGATCGTCGACATGTCGCAGTAATCTATATTCGCATCGACATAGGTGCCGTCGGTGAAGTCGATGCGGGTGCGCACGGTGCACTCGCCCTCATCGGTGCCGAAGTCCATTTCGAACGTGTCGCCCGGCACGATGATCTCGTCCAGCCAGTTGTCGCTCCACGCGCCGTTTTCCTGGGTGCGGAAGGAGGTGACGTTGGCGGTCGAGCGGTTTTCCAGATCGAACTTCCACTCGTTTGCGGCAGCGGCGCCGGTGGCGACAAGCAGCACGGCCGTGGCGGCCAGAAGTGTTTTTGCAGTCATGGTCCAGTCCCAGGATCAAGCGCGGCCCAATCGCCGGCGCAGGACGATACAACTGCGCCATTTTCCTGGATAGGCGGATAATTTTTCCGCCCGTGCAGGGGGCGAGACCACCTGTGCGGGGCCGGTCGAGAAGGGCGCCAAGGTCGCGCTCCTCAAGAAAAAACCGCCCCAAAGGGGGCGGTTTCTCATGTCTTTCAAATGACTGCGACGGGGGCTTATTCGGTGCCCTGGATCGCCGCGAGCACCCACTCGCCGCCCTTCTGGCGGCGGAAGGTCCACAGCTCGGTGCTTTCCTGCGGCTCCTCCAGGCTGCCCGAGATCACCCGGCCGGAATTGCGGTCGAGGACGGCATCGAGGGCGGAAAAGCGCATGGCGACGGTCGCGTAGTCGTCACTGCCTTCGCTCCAGGCCTCGGAGAGGTCGCCCTGCAGCAGCTTCACGTCCGAGACGGCGTTGCGCCTGCCGGCGGAGGCGAGCTCGCCCAGCTCTTCGGCGAGGAAGGACATGGCCTCGGGCGTGGCAAGACGGCGCAGCGCCGCATAATCCTCGCGGCCATAGGCTTCCTGCACTTCGGCCAGCATCTGCTCGAAGCGGTCGAAGTCGGCTTCCTCCAGGTCGAGCGGGGTTTCGATGACCGAAACCTGGAACGGTGCGGCCGTGCCGCTGCCCGTGCTGCCCGCGCCGCCGAAGCTGAACGGAGTGCGCGCCGTGTCCGCGGCAGTGCCGCCGAAATTCGGGGTGCCGCCGGCCGCTGCCGCTGCCGGCTGCTGGCGCCGCCCGAAGAAGCGCATCGCCAGAACGACGAGGAAGCCGATGAGCGCGACCTGAAGGATCAGGCCGAGGAAGCCGGCGAAGCCGCCGAGGCCGCCGCCGAACAGCATGCCGAGCAGGCCGCCCATCAGCAGGCCGCCGAGAAGGGCGCCGCCCATGCCGCCGAACAGGCCGCGCGAGGGCTGGGCCGCCTGCTGCTGCCGGGCACCGGCGCCGGGCGTCGCCTGCTGGCCCTGTGCGGGCTGCGGCGTCATCGTGCGCTGGACGGGCGCTGCCGTGCCGGGCGCGGTGTTGGTCGGGGCGGGGGCGGAAAAGGTGCGGGCACCGCGGCTGCCGAAACCGCTGCCGCCGGCCCGGCGCGCTTCGGCAAAATCGACGGCGGCGAAAAGCGCGGCAATTCCAAGGGCAATAACGGCTGTCGTCTTGCGCATCCGGCTGGCGGCAGCTTGCATCGGGATTTCCTCCACTGGGTTCTTGTCGAGAACAACGCACGTCATATGGGAGGCCGCCGGGCGCATTGCCAGCGCAATCGGCTGGTTGGCGCCGGTGTTTTCGGCAGGGCGGGGGCGTCCCGCCTCACGCTTGCTGGGGGTGCCAATGGTTCCCGGTTCCGCGCTGCGCTGGACCGGGATGACGGCCGAGAGGGAGGCAGCGCCGCCGCCGCCCCTTCCGTTGTCGGTCCCGGCCATTTTCAGCCGGCGCGGCCCCAGCCGCCGGCGGTCGGGGTGATGACGGTGACCGCCTCGCCCGCCTTCAGCACCGTCTGGTCGCAGCCGGCCAGTTCCTCGATGCTGCCGTCGAGACGGCGCACCAGGGTTTTCCCGAGCTGGCCGTCGCCGCCGCCGTCGCCGCCCTTCGGGGCGATGGTGCGGTGGGACGACAGGATCGCCAGCTCCATCTCCTCCAGGAAGCGGATGGTGCGCTTGGTGCCGTTGCCGGCATGCCACCTGCCCGTGCCGCCAGAGCCCTCGCGGATGTGGAAGTCCTCCAGCAGCACCGGATAGCGGAATTCCAGCACCTCCGGATCGGTGAGGCGCGAGTTGGTCATGTGCACATGGACGCCGTCGGTGCCGTTGAAGCCGGGACCGGCGGGCGAGCCCGAGCACAGGGTCTCGTAATACTGGTAGGTGGCGTTGCCGAAGGTCAGGTTGTTCATCGAGCCCTGGCTGTTGGCCATGGCTCCCAACGCGCCGAACAGGGCGTTGGTGACGTGCTGGCTGGTCTCCACGTTGCCGGCGACGACGGCGGCCGGGTAGGCCGGCTTCAGCATGCAGCCGTCGGGGATGACGATGTGGATCGGCCTGAGGCAGCCCGCATTCATCGGGATGTGGCCTTCGACCATGACGCGGAAGCAGTAGAGCACGGCCGCGCGGGTGACCGGCTCGGGCGCGTTGAAGTTGTTCGGCTTCACCTCGCTGGTGCCGGTGAAGTCGACGGTCGCCTCGCGCTTCGTCTTGTCGACGGTGATCTTCACGCGGATCACCGAGCCCTGGTCGGTCGGGTACTCGTACTCGCTGTCGGTCAGCGCCTCGATGACCCGGCGCACGCTCTCCTCGGCATTGTCCTGGACGTGGCCCATATAGGCCTGCACCACCTCAAGGCCGAAGTGGGAGACCATCTTGCGCAGCTCCTGCACGCCCTTCTCGTTGGCGGCAATCTGCGCCTTCAGGTCGGCGACGTTCTGCGTGACGTTGCGCACCGGCCAGGGATGGTCGGTGAGGACATGCACGAGTTCGTCCTCGCGGAAGCGGCCCTGGTCGACGAGCTTGAAGTTGTCGATCAGCACGCCTTCCTCGTCCACCGTGGTGGCACGCGGGGTCATGGAGCCGGGGGCCGAGCCGCCGACATCGGCGTGGTGGCCGCGGCTGGCCGCCCAGAACAGGATCTCCTTGCCCGCGTCGTCGAAGACCGGCGAGACGACGGTGATGTCCGGCAGGTGGGTGCCGCCGTTATAGGGCGCGTTGAGCGCGAAGACGTCTCCGGGGCGGATCCGGCCGGCATTGAGCTTGATCACCGTCTCGACGGAACGGTCCATCGAGCCGAGATGCACCGGCATGTGCGGGGCATTGGCGACCAGCGCGCCGGACGCGTCGAAGACCGCGCAGGAGAAGTCGAGGCGTTCCTTGACGTTCACCGAATAGGCGGTGTTCTGCAGCGTCACGCCCATCTGCTCGGCGATGGACATGAAGAGGTTGTTGAAGACCTCGAGCATGACCGGGTCGGCCTTGGTGCCGATGGCCTCGGCGCGGGCGAGCTTCTCGACGCGGCGCAGGACGACATGGTCCTTGGCGGTGATCTCCGCCTGCCAGCCCGGCTCCACGACGATGGTCTGGTGCGGCTCGACGATGAGCGCGGGACCGGAGAGCCTGTGGCCGGGCTTGAGGCCGGCGCGGGCGTAGAAGCCCGCCTCGCGCCACTCGCCCTCGGCGAAGATGCTGCCCGTGTCGGCCGGTTCGGGCGTGCCGGAGACGACCGGCAGGTCCGGCTCGTCGATGCCGGAGCCGCCGCCGACGGATTCCACCTCGAGCGCTTCCACGACGATCGGCTTGTTCTCGTAGACGAAGCCGAACTGGGCGCGGTGCGCATCGGCGAAGGCGCCGACCATGGCGTCGATGTCGCCGGGCACATAGGCGACCGGGATCGGGGTGTCCGTGCCCTCGTAGCGCAGCAGGGCGCGCGGCAGGTTGCGGATTTCGGCATCCGCGACGCCCTGGCCGGCGACCTCCGTGCGGGTCTCTGCCGACAGACGGTCCGCCAGAGCCTGAAGGTCTTCCAGCATCGCCGGCTCGAGCCGGCGCACGACCGCCTGCTGGCGGGTGGCGCGGATATCGGCAAGGCCCATGCCGTAGGCGGACAGGATGCCCGACAGCGGGTGGACGATCACCGTGGTCATGCCGAGGCTGTCGGCGACCGAGCAGGCGTGCTGGCCGCCGGCGCCGCCGAAGCAGGTCAGCGCATATTCGGTGACGTCGTAGCCGCGCTGGACGGAGATCTTCTTGATGGCGTTGGCCATGTTCTCGACGGCGATCTTCAGGAAGCCGTCGGCGACTTCAGCGGCGGAGCGGCCGTCGCCGATGCGCGCGGCCATCTCCTCGAACTTCGCCACCACCGCATCGCGGTCGAGCGGCTCGTCGCGCCCCGGTCCGAAGATCCTCGGGAAGAAGTCGGGGCGCAGCTTGCCGACCATGACGTTGGCGTCGGTGACGGCGAGCGGGCCGCCGCGGCGGTAGCAGGCGGGGCCGGGATTGGCGCCGGCCGAATCCGGGCCGACCTGGAAGCGGCCGTCCTTGTAGTGGAGGATCGAGCCGCCGCCGGCCGCGACCGTGTGGATCATCATCATCGGCGCACGCATGCGCACGCCCGCCACCTCGGTCTCGAAGGCGCGCTCGTATTCGCCGTTGTAGTGGGAGACGTCCGTGGAGGTGCCGCCCATGTCGAAGCCGATGACCGCATCGAAGCCGGCCATCTTCGAAGTCTCGACGGCGCCGACGACGCCGCCGGCCGGGCCCGACAGGATCGCGTCCTTGCCCTGGAAGAGGTCCGCGGCGGTGAGGCCGCCGGAGGACTGCATGAACATCAGCCGGCAGTCGGTGCCCTCGATCTGCAGCTCGCTCGCCACCTGCTCGACATAGCGGCGCAGGATCGGCGAGAGATAGGCGTCGACCACGGTGGTGTCGCCGCGCCCGACAAGCTTCATCAGCGGCGAAACCTCGTGGCTGACGGAGACCTGCGGGAAGCCGACCTTGCGGGCGATCGCGGCGACCTTCTTCTCGTGCTCGGGGAAGGCGTAGGCGTGCATGAAGACGATGGCGGCGGAGCGGATGCCGCTGTCATAGGCGGCCTTGAGGTCGCGCTCGACCTGGGCGAGATCCGGCTCGGCCTCGATGGTGCCGTCGACGCGCATGCGCTCGGCGACCTCCACGACGCGCTCGTAGAGCAGTTCCGGCTTGACGATCTCCTTGGCGAAGATGTCGGGCCGCGCCTGGTAGCCGATCTCCAGCGCATCGCGGAAGCCGCGGGTGGTGACCAGCAGGGTGCGGTCGCCCTTGCGCTCGAGCAGCGCGTTGGTGGCGACGGTGGTGCCCATCTTGACGGTGGCAATGCGCTCGGCCGGGATGCGCTCGCCGGAGGCGATGCCCATCAGCTCGCGGATGCCCTGGATGGCGGCGTCGCGATAGGCTTCCGGGTTCTCCGACAGGACCTTATGGGCGCGGATGCCGCCCTCGGGATCGCGGGCGACGATATCGGTGAAGGTGCCGCCGCGATCGATCCAGAAGTCCCACTTGCCGCTCGTCATGATGCGTTTCTCCGCTGGTCGGTCCGGCCGCCGTCCGCATCGTGCGGGGAGCCGGTTATTGGATCGTCGCTACGTCAACAATTTATCGAGAAAATGTCAATGTTGTTTTTGCGATTTCCCTCGCCCGCAAACGGGGCGGGCGAGGGAAGCTCTTGCAAAGCCGGACCTTACGGCCGGTTGCGCATGTTCTCGGGCAGCCAGGTCGCCAGCTCCGGGAAGGCGATCAGGATGAACACCATCACCACCATCAGCGCGAACATCGGCAGGGCGGCGCGGGCGATATAGGTCATCTCGTGCCGTGTCATGCCCTGCAGCACGAACAGGTTGAAGCCGATGGGCGGCGTGATCTGCGCCATCTCCACCACCACCACGACGAAGATGCCGAACCAGATGGCGTCGATGCCGGCGGCGCGGATCATCGGCTCGACCACCGCCATGGTCAGCACCACGGAGGAGATGCCGTCCAGGAAGCAGCCGATGACGATGTAGAAGACCAGCAGCGCCATCAGCAGCTCGAACCGCGAGAGCTGCATGTCGGCGATCCAGGCGGCGAGCGCGCGCGGCAGGCCGGTGAAGCCCATGGACAGCGACAGGAAGGCGGCGCCGGCGAGGATCAGCGCGACCATCGCCGAGGTGCGGGTGGCGCCCATCAGGCTCTCGCCGAAGGTCTTCCAGGTGAGCGAGCCCTGGCCGGCGGCAAGCAGCAGCGAGCCGATGACGCCGAGGGCCGCGGCCTCGGTGGCGGTGGCAAGGCCGGTATACATCGAGCCGATGACGACGACGATCAGTGCGATCACCGGGAGCAGGAAGCGCGAGTTGGCGAGCTTTTTGCGGAAGCTCATCTGCGGCTCGGGCTGCGGCTTGTAGTCCTTCGAGACCTTCGCGTAGACCGCGATATAGCCCATGAACAGGCTGGCCAGCACCAGGCCGGGCAGGATGCCGGCCATGAACAGCTTGGTGATGGATTCGTTGATGGTGACGCCGTAGACGATCAGCGTCAGCGAGGGCGGGATCATCAGGCCGAGCGTGGCGGCGCCCGCCAGCGTGCCGATCACCATCTTTTCCGGATAGTCGCGCTTGCGCAGCTCCGGCACCGACATCTTGCCGACCGTCGTCAGGGTGGCGGCGGAGGAGCCGGAGACGGCGGCGAAGACCGTGCAGCCGACGACATTGGTGTGCAGCAGGCCGCCGGGCAGACGGGCCATCCACGGCGCAAGGCCGCGGAACATGTCCTCCGACAGGCGCGTGCGGTAGAGAATCTCGCCCATCCAGATGAACAGCGGCAGGGCGGTCAGCGTCCAGGACGAGGAGGCGGCCCAGATCACCGTGATCATGGCGTCGCCCGCCGGGCGCGAGGTGAACAGTTCCATGCCGACGAAGGCGACGCCGAGCAGGGCAAGGCCCACCCACACGCCGGTGCCAAGGAGCAGGAACAGCACGAAGAGGAACAGGACGATGGGAGCGAAGGTTTCCATGGCGGCTTACTCCCCGTGGCTCTGTTCGACCGTGTCGGAGACGATGCCCGACGAGCCGAGGACGAGAACGCGGACCAGGTGATCCGTCATGGCGATCGCGAGAAGGACCGCGCCGGCGGCCATGGCCGACTGGGGGATCCAAAGGGGGGTGGCGTCCTGGCCCTGGCTGACGTCGTGCAGCTTGTGCGACCAGTAGACCGCCTTGATCGCGTAGTACGACAGGTACCAGGCGAGGGCGGCGCCGATGCCGAAGCACCAGACCTCGAGCCAGCGGCGATGGCGGCCGAGGGCGTTGAGCAGGATGCTGACCCGGATATGGGCGCCGCGGTTGAGCGCGTGGGCGAAAGCGAAGAAGGAGGCCGAGGCCATGGCGTAGCCGGCATAGCTGGCGGCGCCGGGGAAGATGAGGCCGGTCCAGCGGGCAACCATCTGCGCCACGATGATGGCGAGGATGGAGACCAGCGCCAGCGCGGCGATCATGCCGCCGGCCAGATACAGACCGTCCAGAAGGCGGCGAAGTCCGCGCCCGAATGCGATCATGGTCGTGTTCCGTGTGTGTTTCGGACCGGCCACGGCGCGACTGTCGCGCCGAACCGCGCAGCACGCGATCCGGCAGTCGACAGGCCGGCGCGGGCAGGAGCCCGGCTGTCAGGGACGGCGTGCTGCCACGACCTTCGGGCCGCGGCAGTCGCCGGATGCGCGCTCCTTCAAGCGGGCGCGCATCCGGACCGTCGGTGACGGAGGCGGCGGAGCGCGCCGCTCAGTTGGCCTTGTAGGCGTCGACGATGGCCTTGCCCTTGTCGCCGGCAGCCTTCAGCCACTCGTCGGTCATGGCCTCGCCGACCAGGGCCAGGTCGCTCTTGAGCTGGTCGCTGGGCTTGAGCACCTTCATGCCGTTGGAGGCAAGGCCGTCCAGCGTCAGCTTGGTGTAGTCCTTGGCCTTCTGCAGGCCGTCGGCCTCGGCCTTGGCGGCGCAGTCGGTGAAAACCTTCTTCATGTCGTCGGAGAGGCCGGCCCAGGTGTCCTTGTTGACCATCACCGAGTTGCGCGGCAGCCAGGCATCGACCTCGTAGAAGTGCGAGACGTTCTCCCACAGCTTGCTGTCGTAGCCGGTGGCGCCGGAGGAGATCATCGATTCGGCGACGCCGGTGGCGAAGGCCTGGGAGACCTCGGCCGCCTCGATCTGCACGGGGAGCATGCCGGTCAGCTCGGCGAGCTTGGCGGTGGCGGCGTTGTAGGCGCGGAACTTGATGCCCTTCATGTCGGAGCCGGAATTGACTTCCTTGTTGAAGTACAGGCCCTGCGGCGGCCACGGCACGCTGTAGAGAAGGACGAGGTTCTGGCCGTCCAGCGCCTCTTCCACTGCGCCTTCGGCGGCGTCCCAAAGCTTCACCGAATCGTCGAAGGAGGTGGCGAGGAAGGGAATGCTGTCGACGCCGAAGATCGGGTCTTCGTTGGCATGGGCGGAGAGCAGGCGCTCGCCGATCGGCACCTGGCCGGTCTGCACGGCGCGCTTGATGTCGGCGCCGCCGAACAGCGAGCCGCCCGGATGGGTGACGATCTCGATCTCGCCGCCGGTGCCCTCGGTGACGCAGGCGGCGAAGGCGGCCGCATTCTCGGAATGGAAGTTGGTCGCCGGATAGGCGAGGGGCATGTCCCACTTCTCGGCGGCAACCGCCGGGGAGGCGGCAGCGGCGGCCAGAAGCGCCGCGGTTACGATGCCGGTGGTGCTCTTGAGCAGGTCAGTCATGTTCGGTCCTCCATCGGCCGGGATCCGATTGTTCCGGATCTCGCGGCAGTGCTGGTCTCTGGTCGGTGTTCCCGCGGCCCAGCGCCCAATGCCTTACTCTAGACAGCGAAACGGGCGGGCGAATAGGGGGCGGGATCGATATTCGGCTTGCGGCCGGCGATCATATCGGCGACGAGGCGACCGGTCCTGGGACCGCCGGTCAGGCCGATATGATGGTGGCCGAAAGCCATCAGGACGTCGCCGCATGCCGGCGACGGCCCGATCACGGGGATGGAATCGGCCGGCGCCGGCCGGTGACCCATCCATTGGCGTGCGGCGCTCCAGCGCAGCGCGGGCATGGCCCGGCGCAGCTGGCGCTCCAGAAGCTCGAACGGCGCCTTTGCCGGTCCCGCGGCAAGGCCGCCGAACTCGACGACGCCGGCAAGGCGGATGCGCCCCTCCAGCGGCGTGGCGACGAATTTCGCGGAGGCGAACATGAAGGGCGCGCGCGGCATCGCGCTCGGCGCCTCCAGCTCCAGATGGTAGCCGCGCTCGCTCTCCAGCGGCACGGAAATGCCGAGCTGACGGGCGAGCGGCCCGGACCACACGCCGGTGGCCAGCACGGCACGGTCGCAGCCGAGCGGCCCGCCGTCGGTGGCAAGGCCGGTCAGCCGGCCGTTCTCGGTCACGAAGCCCTGCAGCGCGCCGCGCAGGAGCGTGCCGCCGCGCGCCTCGAACTCGGCGGCGAGATCCTTCACGTAGCGGCCGGGATCGCGGATGACGCCATGGTCGGCAAGGCGGACGGCGAAGCGGTTGGCCTCTCCCAGAAGCGGGTCGTAGGCCCCGAGCGCGGCGCCTTCCATCTCGTCCCAGGTGAAGCCGGCCTCGCGTCGCAGCCGCCAGCCATAGGCATCGCCCTCGAAGGCGGCGCGGTCGCGGTAGACATAGAGATAGTCGGACGGGGCGATCCAGCGCCCGGCCGGCGTGTCGCCGGCGAGCGCGCGGTGCTCGTCGAGGCTGTTGCCGACGATGGGCAGAAGCGCGCGGGCGATGCGCTCGGTCTCGGCAGCGTTGCAATGGGAGAGATATTTCGCAAGCCAGGGCAGCAGGCGCGGCAGGTAGGACCAGCGCAGGAACAGCGGGCTGTCCGGATCCATCAGCATGCGCGGCGCCTTGGCCGGCAGGCCGGGCACGGTGACCGGCACGACGGCGCAGGAGGCGAGCACGCCGCCATTGCCGTGGGACGTGCCCTCGCCGGGACCGGCGCGGTCGAGCAGGGTGACCTGATGACCGTCGGCAAGGAGGCGGAGCGCGGCGCTGACGCCGACGATTCCCGCGCCGATCACCACAATCCGCAAACGCCCGCTGTCGTGCTGCTGCACAGTGCCTCTCCCCGGCCAATTGTGACAAGTGTCGTGGGGTCAGGTTCTGTTGTCAACAATTTATCGACAAAATGTCCTTAATAGACTGCGCAAGATCCTTGAATTGCAGTCCTTCCGGTGCACAGTTCCCGGATAGGGGGCGTTCTTGCCAAGGTTGACGCAGGGTTTTCGGCAGGCGGGGCAGCAACGCCGTTTCGGGAGGAACGCGATGACGGTGCGTGGCGGCAAGGCGCTTTACGGCGCGGCGGTGGGGATCCTGATGCTGGAGGCGCGCTTTCCCCGCATCCCCGGCGACATGGGCAATGCGCTGACCTGGCCGTTCCCGGTGCATTACCGCATCGTGCGCGATGCGACGCCCGACCGGGCGGTGCGGCAGGGGGCGAGCGGACTGCTCGACGCCTTCGTCGCGGCCGGGCGGGAACTCGTCGCCGACGGGGTCGACGGCATCACCACCAATTGCGGCTTCCTCTCCCTGTTCCAGCGCGACCTGCAGGCGGCGCTCGGCGTGCCGGTGGCCGCGTCCTCCCTGATGCAGGTGCCGCTGGTCGACCGCCTGCTGCCGCCGGGCAAGCGCGCCGGCATCCTGACGATCTCCGCCGGCTCGCTGACGCAGGCGCATTTGGCGGCCGCCGGCTGTCCCGCCGACACGCCGGTGATGGGTACGGAAGGCGGGCGCGAGTTCACCCGCGCGATCCTCGACAACGAGGAGGCGCTCGACGTTGCGGCGGCGCGGACCGACAACGTGGAGGCGGCGCAGGCGCTTCTGGCGCACAGCCCGGATGTCGGGGCCATCGTGCTGGAATGCACCAACATGGTGCCCTACGCTGCCGACATTCGCGCTGCGACCGGGGTGCCGGTCTATTCGATCGAGAGTTTCGTGACCTGGTTCCACTCCGGTCTGGTGCCGCGACGCCATCCCTCCGCCTGAAGGATGGTTGCCCTTTCACCGCTCTCCGCCGTAGCCTTTGGCCAGAACAGTTCAGGCAGGACATCCATGACAGACAGCAGCCAGTCCGAAGACATTGCGCGCGGCGGCATCGGGCCGGTCGTCTCGGCCGCCCATCTCGCCTCCGGCGCGATGCCGGCGCTTTCGGAGGTCGAGTTCGCGGTGACCATGATGGTCAACGCCTATCACCGCTGGATGGTGCGCTGCATGGCGGCGGCCGGTGCGCCGGGGATGAGCCCGCTCGACACCTTGGTGCTGCACTCGGTCAACCACCGCGGCCGGCCGAAGTCGCTCGCCGACATCTGCCTGGTGCTGAACATCGAGGACACGCACACCGTCACTTATGCGCTGAAGAAGCTCGCCGCCGCCGGGCTGGTGGAAACGGGCAAGCGCGGCAAGGAGAAGACGGTGGCGATCACCCGCGCCGGCGAGGCGATCTGCATGGAGTACCGGCGGCTGCGCGAGGCGCTGCTGGTCGGGCCGGTAAAGGGGCTCGGCATGGACGAGACCGAGCTGTCGCGGCTGGCCGCGACGCTGCGCTCGGTCTCCGGCCATTACGACCAGGCCGCGCGCGCCGCAGCGGCAATGTAACGGCCGGTCTCAGACCGCGCCGACCGTGCGGGACTGATCCCCGGCGGTCCGGCTTTTGCCTTCTTCCGGATCCGCTTCCGATTCGGCCGTCACGGCGACGCCGTCCGCACCCGCGTCCATGACGAAGGTGTCGATATCCGCATCGCCAAGGCGTGGGCCGTCGGCTGCCTCGGGTATATCGAACGGGAGCTGCGGCAGGTCCTGCTCGCCGGCGGCCAGCAGCAACTGCTCGCGCCGCACCTGCTGGGCGAGAACGACGGTATCGCTGGCGGACTGGTCGGACAGGTCCATCGGCTTGCCGAAGAGGAAGCCCTGCACCTTGTCGCAGCCGGCAATGCGCAGCAGCGCGACCTGGGTCTCGTCCTCCACCCCTTCCGCCGTGATCGTGACATCGAGCGAACGCCCCAGGCCGACGATGGAGGCGATGATCGCGTCGGTCGTCGGGTTCTTGCCGACGGTGGCGACGAAGGAGCGGTCGATCTTGATCGTGTCGAAGGGGAAGCGCGACAGGTAGCTGAGGCTCGAATAGCCGGTGCCGAAATCGTCCATCGCCACGGACACGCCCATCTGGCGGATCTGCGCCAGCGTCTTCACGACGGCATCGGTGTCGGAGATCAGCAGGCCTTCAGTGATCTCCACCTCCAGCCGCTCCGGCGCCAGGCCGCTGGTCTCGAGCGCATGGGCGACGCGCTCCTCCGTGCGGCCGGGGCGGAACTGGGCAGGGGACAGGTTGACGGCGACGGTGAGCGAGGTGTCGCGCCAGCGGGCGGCCTCGTGGCAGGCGTGCAGCAGCACCCAGGCGCCGATGTCCTCGATGAGGCCGGCATCCTCGGCAATGGGAATGAAGACGGTCGGCGAGATGGTGCCTCGCTCGGGATGCTCCCAGCGCAGCAGGGCCTCGTAGCCGGTCAGCTTGAGATCGAGCAGGGAGAATTGCGGCTGGTAGAGCAGGCGGAACTCGTCCTGGACCAGCGCCTTGCGCAGGTCGCTCTCCAGCAGCTTGCGCTTCTGCGCCTCCGCGTCCATGTCCGGCGTGTACCAGACATAGGTGGACCGGCCCGAATGCTTGGCCCGGTAGAGCGCAAGGTCGGCGCAATGCAGCAGGCGGGAGGCGCGCCAGGCGGCCTCCGAGGCCTGGGCGACGCCGATGGACAGCGAGATCGGGATGTCCTTGCCGTCGATGCGGGTAGGGATGCGGGTGGCGGCGATCATCGACGAGGCGAGGCGGGTCACCGCCTTGCGGTCGAGGTCGCGGGCGATCAGCACGGCGAACTCGTCGCCGGACAGGCGGGCGACCAGATGGTTGCCGAAGACGGTGCTCAGCCGGTCGGCGATCACCTGCAGGAACAGATCGCCCGCAGCGTGGCCGTAGGTGTCGTTGATGGCCTTGAACTTGTCGACGTCGATCAGCATGACCGAGATGTTGCCGGCTTTGGCGCTGGCGACCCGCAACGCCTCGTTCAGCTTGGTGGAGAAAACGGTGCGGTTGGGCAGGCCGGTCAGCGCGTCGTGATGGGCGAGGAACTGGATCGTCTTGCTGGCCTTCAGCCGGTCGCGGAAGCGCATCCACACGAACAAGGCGGCAAGGCCGACGGCAGCGAAGATCATCGCCATCAGGATACCGATGCCGATATGGACCACCTCGGTGAGGAACAGGCCGGTCGTCGCCTGGTCGTAGACGACGATGATGGCGCCGTCGACCGCGTCGCCGTTGCGGATCGGCACGGCAAGCAGGGTGGAGTCCGATCGCGTGCCGAACAAGGTGGAGGGAATGTCGACGGCGCGCGGCGTCCCTGCGGCAAGGTCGCGCAGCAGGGCGTCGATGCGCGGGGCGAGGCGGTCGAGCGCCTGTCGGTCGACGCGCGGCAGTACGGAGGCCTGCGACAGAGACACCGTGCCGGGAGCGAAGCGGAGCACGGCGACGGTACTGGCAAGGTCGCTGCCGTCGAGCTCTTCCACGAACTCGGCGATGGACGCCTCGCGGTCGATCTTCGTCGGATTGGGGGCCGGGCGGGCCGACGCGGGCGCTGCAGCGGTGCGGCTTCCGTCGACACCGTCGATGGAGCGACGCAGGCTCTGATCGGCAAAGGCGGCGATCTCCTCGTCGGAGACCTTGTCGTTCTTCAGAAGATGGTGGTTCAGGTCGCGGTCGATCCGTCGCGCCGTTTCCTGCGCGTCGCGGGTGTAAATTGCCTTGGAAAAGAATACATTTGCCGCATGGATCGTTCCGGCGAAACCCGCAACGATCGTGATGCCCACAAAGATGCCCAGCAACGTCTTTAGGTTGCGCAACCTGACCTGCCCCCGGCGACGCACCTCTGTCGCCTTCATCCATGAAACTGTCTTGGGGACGGATCATGACATCGCAAGGTTTCCAGACATTGAATCATGCGTCCGCATCCTGCCTGCCGGCGGGACGTGACGCCGGATAAGACGGAGCAGACCATGACCGCAGACGACAGGCGTACCGAGACCGACTCGATGGGAGCGGTGGAGGTGCCGGCGGACCGCTACTGGGGCGCCCAGACCGAGCGTGCGCGCCACCACTTCGCCATCGGGCGCGATCCGTTCCCGCTGGAGATCATCCATGCGCTGGCCGAGATCAAGCGCGCGGCCGCGCTGGCCAATGCGCAGATCGGCGTGCTGGACCAAAAGCGCGCCGACCTGATCGTCGAGGCTGCCGAGGAGGTGACCGGCCGGCGCCACGACGGGGAGTTCCCCTTGCATGTGTGGATGACCGGCTCGGGCACCCAGGCCAACATGAACGTCAACGAGGTGATCGCCAACCGGGCCATCGAGCTCGCCGGCGGACGGATCGGCTCCAAGGATCCGGTGCATCCCAACGATCATGTCAACCGCTCGCAGTCCTCCAACGACGTGGTGCCGACGGCGCTCAACGTGGCGGCGGCGCTGATGATCGCCAACCGGGTGCGGCCGGCGCTGAAGGTGCTGCGCGACGCGCTGGCCGAAAAGGCCCATGCCTGGAAGGACCTGGTGAAGATCGGCCGCACGCACATGCAGGACGCGGTGCCGATGACGCTCGGCCAGGAGTTCGCCGGCTATGTCGGCATGCTGGACGACAACGACGAGCGGCTGGCCTTCGCGCTGAAGGGGCTGATGAAGCTGGCCATCGGCGGCACCGCCGTCGGCACCGGACTGAACGCGCCGGAGGGCTTCGACGGCAAGGTGGCGGCGGAACTGTCGCGCCGCTGCGGCCTGCCCTTCGAGGCAGCGGCGAACAAGTTCACGGTGATGGGCGCCCACGACGCGATGGTCGCGGCCTCGTCCATGCTGAAGGTGCTGGCGGTCTCGCTGCACAAGATCGCCAACGACATCCGCCTGCTGTCCTGCGGGCCGCGCGCGGGCTTTGCCGAGCTGCGGCTGCCGGAGAACGAGCCGGGCTCCTCTATCATGCCGGGCAAGGTCAACCCGACGCAGTGCGAGGCGCTGGCGATGCTGAGCGTGCAGGTGATCGGCCTCGACGTCGCCAGCAGTTTCGCCGGTGCGGGCGGGTTGCTGGAGATGAACGTCTACAAGCCGATGCTGGGGGCCAATGTGGTGGAGAGCTGCCGCATGCTGGCGGACGGCATGGAGCATTTCGCGCGCTTCGCCGTGGCGGGCATGGAGGCGGACGAGGCGCGGCTGGCCGAGACGGTGAACCGTTCGCTCATGCTGGTCACCGCCCTGACGCCGGAGATCGGCTACGACAAGGCGGCGGCGATCGCCCACCACGCGCATCACGAGGGGACGACCCTTCGCGAGGCGGCGCTGGCGCTGGGCCATATCGACGCGGCGACGTTCGACCGGATCGTCGATGCCGCGTCGATGACCGGCCCGATGCCGAAGATCTGACGTCGTTTCCTGCTCCGGCGCCCGTTCAGCGTGCCGGGGCGGATCTCGTGGCGGCTTGCGACAGCCCCGTGTGGCGAGGCCGGTCGTCTGTGCTAGAACGCTGGGCTAGAACGCTGGAAAGAGTCGGTGTTCGTTCGCGAATGCCGTACCTCAGGCGTCATGGGGAACAGGTCGGGGACAGCATGAAGGATCGGGTCGTACTTCTGACCGCCGCGGGCAGCGGCATGGGCGCGGCGGTCGCGCGCAAGCTGGCGGACGAGGGCGCGCGCGTCGCCATCCTGTCGTCCAGCGGCAAGGGCGCGGCGCTGGCGCAGGAACTGGGCGGCCTCGGCCATACCGGGTCCAACCTGGAGCCGAAGGACCTTGCCGCATTCGTGGAGGCGGCGATGGCGCATTTCGGGCGGATCGACGCGGTGGTCAACAGCGCCGGCCACGGACCGAAGGGCGAGGTGCTGGCGATCAGCGACGAGGACTGGCACCTGGGCATGGACTACTACCTGCTCAACGTGGTGCGGATGTGCCGGCTGGTGACGCCGCAGTTCCAGGCGCAGGGAAGCGGCGCGATCGTCAACATCTCCACCTATGCGGCCTTCGAGCCGGAGGCGGCGTTCCCGACCTCGGGCGTGTTCCGCGCCGGGCTTGCCGCCTTCACCAAGCTCTACTGCGACCGCTATGCGGGCGATGGCATCCGCATGAACAACGTGCTTCCGGGCTTCATCGACAGCCTGCCGGAGAAGGAGGACCGCCGCGCGCGCATCCCGATGGGCCGCTATGGGACCGTTTCGGAAGTGGCGGACACGGTCGCCTTCCTGTTGTCGGACGGCGCCGGCTACATCACGGGGCAGAACCTGCGCGTCGATGGCGGCATCACGCGGTCTGTCTGAGGCGGCATTCGCGACATGAACATCTGGTCTGCGATCAGTGCGGTGGCGGCGGCAATCGGCGCGGGCGGTGCCCAGATCGTCGACCGCATCGTGCAGTTCATCGTCTCCTCCGGCGACGGGCGGGGCGACCGTGCGGTGGTCTTCACCGTCGCCATGATCGCGCTGTCGGCCAAGATGGCCAAGGCGGACGGCGTGGTGACCGGCGACGAGGAGATCGCCTTTCTCGACGTGTTCGACATCCCGGCCGGCGAGGAGCGCAACGTCGCGCGGCTGTTCAACCTGGCCAAGCAGGATGTGGCCGGCTACGAGACCTATGCGGAGCGGCTGGCGGCGCTGTTTCCCGACGATCCGGAAATCCGCGTGGACATCCTCGACGCGCTGTTCCACATCGCCAAGGCGGACGGCATCGTGCACGAATACGAGCTGGCCTACCTGGAACGCATCGCCGAGATCTTCGGGCTGGACGAGCGGGCCTTCAACCAGATCCTCGCCCGGCATGTGCGCAGCGAGGAGGACCCTTACCGGGTGCTGGGCGTCGCCGGAAGCGTGCCGGACGAGGAGATCAAGCGGCACTACCGCAAGCTTGTGGCGGAAACCCATCCGGACCGGCTGATCGCCCGCGGCGTGCCGGAGGAATTCGTGCGCATCGCCAACGACCGGCTGGCGGCGCTGAACGTCGCCTATGCCAAGATCGCGGCGGAGCGGGGGCTGTGACGGCGACGACACCACCATGAGGGAGGTACGGCAATGATCGATATGACGACGCTTGCGGCCTATGTGGCGATCGTCCTGGGGTTCGTCTTCATTCCCGGGCCGGCGACGCTGCTCACCGTGGCGCGGGCGACGACCTCGGGGACACGGGTCGGCATCTCGACCGGAGCCGGCATCGCCGCCGGCGACCTGGTGCACACCGTGATGGCGGTGGTCGGCCTCTCGGCGATCATCGCAACGTCCGCCATGCTGTTCTCGATCATCAAGTATCTGGGCGCGGCCTATCTGATCTATCTCGGCATCCGCGCTCTGTTCGAGCGGCCTTCCACCGACCTGTCCGCCGGGACGCGGGCCATCGGCGCGGGGGCGGCGTTTCGCCAGGCGGTGCTGGCCGAAGTGCTGAACCCGAAGACGGCCCTGTTCTTCCTGGCGTTCCTGCCGCAATTCGTGAAACCGGAGAACGGATCGGCGGCGCTGCAGCTTCTCGCGCTGGGGGTCCTGTTCGTGCTGATCGGGCTGTTCAGCACCGTCGTGTTCGCGCTGGCCGCGGGCCGGCTCGGCAATTTCCTCCGCCGCAACCCCGTCGTCCTGAAGTGGCAGGGCAAGGTGGTCGGCGGCATCTACTGCGCGCTCGGGGTCAGGCTCGCCCTGCAGGACCGCTGAGAGCACCACGGAAAGACATGCGATGGGCGTGAAGACGGATACCGGACTGCCGGCGCGGCTGCGGCCTTCGCCGAACCACAACGAGCGGGTTGGTCCGGTCAGCCTGCTGCTGCTGCACTATACCGGCATGACCAGCGGCGAGGAGGCCCTGCAGCGGCTGTGCGACCCGCGCGCCGAGGTGTCGGCGCATTACGTGGTCGACGAGGACGGGACGATCCTGCAGCTGGTGCCGGAGAGCCGGCGCGCCTGGCATGCGGGGCGCTCCTATTGGAAGGGCGAGCGGGACGTCAACTCGCGCTCCATCGGCATCGAGATCGTCAATCCCGGCCACGAGAACGGCTACCGACCCTTTCCGGACGCGCAGGTGCGGTCCGTGATCGAACTGGCCCGCGACATCTGTACCCGGCACGGCATCGCGCCCCAGGACGTGTTGGGCCACTCGGACGTGGCGCCGGAGCGCAAGGAGGACCCGGGCGAGCTGTTTCCCTGGGACAGGCTGGCGCTGGCGGGCGTCGGCCTTCACGTCGTGCCGGAGCCGGTGTCTGGCGGGCGCTTCTTCCAGCAGGGCGACGGCGGGCAGCCTGTCGAGGCGCTGCAATCGATGCTGGCGCTCTACGGCTTCGAGATGCCGATCACCGGGGTCTTCGACGAGCGGACGCGGGCGGCGGTCGCCGCCTTCCAGCGTCACCACAGGCGCGAACGGGTCGACGGCATTGCCGACATGTCGACCATCGCCACGCTGCACCGGCTTTTGCAAAAGGTTCCGCAGCTCGGCTGACGCTGCGTCCCGCGCCGATTGCTGCATCGCAACATCCGCAAATCGCTGCCATCTCCCGGCCATGTTTGCCGGGATGATGGCCTTGCTTTCGCCAATTACGACGTTTTCTGCACGTTTTTGCCATATTTTATCGATGTTTTTGTAATATTTCGTGATCGTGCGTGCCGGATTTCGGTCGTACCGTCCCGCCATACAGCCGGCCTCTCAACAACGACGAACAGTTTGAAGGTCGGGCACATGATCAACTTCAAGGCGCCGCGTCTCATCGGTGCGCTCCTCCTGGCACTTGCCGCAGGGGCATGCCAAACGGCGACAGTCTCCACTACGACAGTCGATCCCAAGATCCTCGAGGCCGGGGCACGCGCCGAGAAATACAATGCGATGATCACTGCGGAAGCACGCAAGCACGGCGTGCCGGTGGAACTCGCCCACGCCGTCGTGCGGGTGGAAAGCAACTACAACCCGCGGGCTCGCGGCCGGGCCGGCGAGATCGGCCTGATGCAGATCAAGCCGCAGACGGCACGGGGCGTCGGCTTCCGCGGCAGCGCCAAGGCGCTCTACGATCCCAAGACCAACATCACCTACGGCATGAAGTACCTGGCGGGCGCCCACAAGCGCGCCGGCGGCGACCTGTGCGGTACGATCCTGCGCTACAATGCCGGCCACTTCGCCAAGCGCATGAACCCGGTGAGCCGTCGCTATTGCAGCAAGGTCAAGCTGCTCCTCGCCCGCGGCTGAGGCCCGGTGAGGGGGTGGGCGCTCCCGCCGCCTCCAGGGCGCGCAACGAGCGCGGCCGCGGCACGTCGGGAGCGAGCCTTTCGTCGGGCGTGACGGCGGTGACGGTCTCGGCGAGCTCGACGACGCCGGCCCATACGGGCAGGGCATAATCCGCCTCGTCGTCGACCGGCGGTCCCTCGCGCCGCTTCATGGTGATGTGCTCGACATCGATGGCGAGCACTCCGGTGGCGGCGAGCTCCTTGTCGGTCATCGGCCGCACCTCGTCCCAGCGGCCGGGCAGCAGCCGGTCGGTGAGGGCGACCAGCGCGGCCTTGCGCTCCCGGTCGTCGACGACATGGCGGGCCGCGCCGTGCACCACCACCGAGCGGTAGTTCATCGAGTGGTGGAAGGCGGAGCGGGCGACGACGATGCCGTCCAGCAGCGTCACGGTGAGGCATACCGGCGCGCGGTCCTGCATCCCCTTTACGATGCGCGTCGCCTTGGCGCCGTGGATGTAGAGCGTCCGCTCGATGCGGGCGTGCAGCATCGGGATGACCATCGGCCGGCCTTCGTCGATAAAGCCGACATGGGCGATGCGGGCGAGATCCAGCACTTCGAACGCGGCGGAGGGGGCAGCCACCTCGCGCTTGCCGACCCGCACCCTGGCATGACGGGGCAGGGAGGCGCGGCGGCTGCGCCGGGTCTCCGGCACGGAGACTGGGGTGGCGGTCTGGCGGGTCTCGGCATCGGTCATCGCTGGCAGTTCCCTACGTTTCGTCCCCTTTGCGTTGCTGCGAGGAATGTGCCATCAAACTGGTTCCAGTGAAGATCCGCTTTCGGGATTTGTGAGGATCCAGTCATGCTTGCCGGCCTCATCTCCATCGACCGTTCCTCGGCTGTGCCGCTGCCCGAGCAGGTCTATCGCGCCGTGCGCGCGGCCATCGGTGCGGGCCGGCTGGACGCGGGCGCGCGGCTGCCCTCCAGCCGGTCGCTGGCGGCCGCACTCGGCATCTCGCGCAACTCGGTGAACGCGGCCTATGAGCTGCTGGTGGCGGAGGGCATCGTCACGGTGCGCGGCGGCTCGGCGCCCAGGGTCGCAAACATCGCCCTGTGGGGCGAGGGCGAGACGCCGGCGATCGCGGCAAGGGCGGTGGCGCTGTCGGCGCGCGGACGGGCGATGAGCACCGATCCCTGGTCGGCGACCGAACGCCGGCGCGGAGGCAAGCTGGAGCCGGGAACGCCGAGCCTCGACCGGTTCCCGGCCAACGAATGGGCGCGAACGCTGCGCCGCGCGGCCCGCCGACTGCGCGGCGACGTGCTGAGCTACGGCGAGACGCGCGGGCTTCCGGACTTGCGCCGGGAGCTCGCGGCCTATCTGGCGGCCGAACGCGGCGTCCGGGCGACGCCCGAACGCATCCTCGTCACCCCGTCGACCCAGGCGAGCCTCACCCTGCTGGCGAGCGCCCTGGCCGATCCGGGCGAGGCCGCATGGCTGGAGGATCCCGGCTACCTGGGGGCCCGCGCGGCCTTCACCGCCGCGGGTCTCGACATCGTGCCGATGCCGGTCGACGAGGAGGGAGCGGACCCGCGCCTCGTCGCCGACCGGCGGCCGCCGCGGCTGATCTATGTCACCCCCTCGCACCAGTATCCCTATGGCACGCGCATGTCGCTGGCGCGCCGCGCGATGGTGCTGGATGCGGCGCGCGCCTGCGGCGGCGTGGTGCTGGAGGACGACTACGACAGCGAGTTCCTGTTTTCCGGGCGGCCGCTCGCGGCGATGCAGGGGCTCGGGGCGGAGGGCGAGGTGATCTATCTCGGCACCTTCTCCAAGAGCATGCTGCCGGGCCTGAGGGTCGCCTACATGGTGGTGCCGGACCATCTTGCCGGTCCGCTGGCGGTGGCGCAGCGGGTGTCGGGCATGCTCGCCAATGTGACGACGCAGGCAGCGCTCGCCGATTTCATCGCCTCGGGCCGGTATCGCGCGCATCTGCGGCGGGTGCAGGAGACCTGCGAGGCGCGGGGGCGGGGGCTGGCCGCCGCCCTGCGCCAGCGGCTCGGTGCGGCGGCCGACGTGCCGGACCCGGTCGGCGGCGTGCAGCTAGCGCTGAGGTTTACCGCTGCGGTCGACGATCTTGCGGTGGCGGCACAGGTCAATGCGGCCGGCTTCAGCGTTGCCGCGCTGTCGCCCTACGGCATCGGTTGTCGCCCGTCCGGTCTCGTCATCGGTTTCGCCGGGGCGCAAGAGGGCGAGGCGGAAGCCTGTGCCGAGGCAGTGGCCGAGGCAGTGGCGGGGGCAGTGGCGGGGGCGGCGGCCGGCCCGACGAAGCGTCGCGCTTGACCGAAGGGCCTGCGACGCATACCAGTCGCGCGTCAGCCGGCTGGACGGCCGCTCCTGCAAGTGCGGAAACGCCGCAGGGGAGGAAAGTCCGGGCTCCACGGAAAAACGGTGCCGGGTAACGCCCGGCGGGGGCGACCCCAGGGAAAGTGCCACAGAAAGCAAACCGCCGCGGTTGCGGCCGCGGTAAGGGTGAAAGGGTGGGGTAAGAGCCCACCGCGCGACCGGCAACGGAAGCGGCACGGTAAACCCCACCGGGAGCAAAACCGAATAGGGGCGGCGCGGGTCCCGCAAGGGATCCGGCCCGTTTCCAGGCCAGCCGCCCGGGTTGGTTGCGCGAGGCGCCCGGCAACGGGCGTCCCAGATGAATGGCCGTCACGTGCGGCAGCGATGCCGCGCCATACAGAACCCGGCTTACAGGCCGGCTGACACTTTTTCCTTTCCTGTTTCGATGATCCGCCCGGCGCCAGCCGGGGCGCGAGGGCGCCCTCGGCAGGTGTTTTTTCGCCCCTGCCTCTGCCGGCGTCTTCCCGGGCACGCGAAGCGCGACCGGGGATCCATTGGCACCCTCGGCAGGCATGAAACGGGCGCGTATCGCCACCTCTACCGCTGTCACGCCTGCGCAGGCAGGCGTCCAGTATCCGCCGGAGCGGATGGGTGCGCGAGAGCGGCCGCCTCCGGCCTTCCGGCGGCAGCGCAACGGCTTCGGTCGCGACCTTCCGTGGTTACTGGTTCCCGGTCTTCGGCTGCGCCGAAACCGGGACGACAGCCGAGGAGTGAGCTTCGCGTCGGAGTGGCTGTCCGCCTTTCCTCACGCCCCTGCTTCCCAGGCTGTCCTTCCCGCTCGAACCGAAGCCGCGAGCCGGGACCGGCGCCACGGACAAGCTGCGCCTGTGGGCAAGTCGTTGGAACCATTGCGCTTAGACCGCGAGGGCGGCGCGGAAGATCCCGAATCTGCGGCGTTGCAGGATGCAAGCGGCCGGCAACTCAAAATTAAGCTTAACGGTGGATAACTGATCCCCGGTGTTTCGCCGCACCGGCCGGGAGGGGGCAGAAACCATTGGATTCCGTTGACGCCCAGAAGGTCCCATGCTATCCCAGATTATCCCGTTTCGACAGACTGCAACGGGGCTCAAGCGGCTCACAATTCGACAGTGCGGGCCGACATGCGGTCGGGCCGTCGGCGTTGCGTTACGCATCGGCGTTTCCAGGGATCGGGGGTTAGGCGGTGGCCGGATGCGACGCATCCGGCGATGGGGCGAGAGAATCGATGTCCGGCTTCGTGTCGCACTACACAAATCGACTCGACGCCAAGGGGCGGGTTTCCGTACCCGCTTCCTTTCGCCAGGCCCTGACGCGCGACGGTTTCGAAGGCCTCTACTGCTTCCCTTCCCTGCACCAGATGGCGGTGGATGCCGGCGGTCACCAGCTCGTGGCGGAGATCGCCAAGCGGCTGGAGGGGCTCGACACCCTGACCGCGGACCACGACGCCCTGTCCACGGCGCTCTACGGCGCCAGCGAAACCCTGAAGATCGATGGAGACGGCCGCGTGATGCTTTCCGACATGATCCGCGAACACGCGGGAGTGACGGACCAGGTCACCTTTGTCGGCCAGGGCTACAAGTTCCAGATCTGGGAGCCCGAGCGCTTCCGCGCCCACCGCGCGGACGCGATGAAGCGCGCCATGTCGGTGCTGTCCTCTCCCCGTGCGGGCGCGGGAGGCGGCCAATGACGGCGCAGGCAAAGGACGAGGCGGCGCCCCGCCATGTTCCGGTTCTCCTGAAAGAGGTGATGGAGGCGCTCGGCGACGTGTCGGGCGCCACTGTCGTCGACGGCACGTTCGGTGCCGGCGGTTACACTTCGGCGCTGCTCGATGCGGGCGCGCAGGTGATCGCCATCGACCGGGATCCCAATGCGATCGCCGGCGGGCAGGCAATGGTCGCGAAAAGCGGCGGCCGCTTGATGCTCGTCGAGGGCCGGTTTTCCGCGCTCGATGCCCATGCGGCGGCCTCCGGCCATCCGCAGGTCGATGCGGTGGTGCTGGATCTCGGCGTCTCCTCCATGCAGCTCGACGAGGCCGAGCGGGGCTTTTCCTTCCGGTTCGACGGGCCGCTGGACATGCGCATGGAAGTGCGCGGGCTGTCGGCGGCGGACGTCGTCAACACCATGCCCCAGCGCGAGCTGACCCGGCTGATCGGCATTCTGGGCGAGGAGCGGCGCGCGTCCGCCGTCTCGCGAGCCATCGCCGAGCGGCGCAAGGAGCGGCCGTTCGAGCGGACCGCGGACCTTGCCGCCGTGATCGAGAAGGTGGTCGGGCGCTCGTTCAAGGGCAAGCAGATCCATCCGGCGACGCGCACCTTCCAAGCGCTGCGGATCTATGTGAACCGCGAACTCGACGAGGTGGTCGATGCGCTGGCCGCGGCCGAGCGCACGCTGAAGCCGGGCGGCCGGCTGGTCGTCGTCACCTTCCACAGCCTGGAAGACCGGATCGTCAAGAAATTCGTCGCCGAGCGCAGCCGTACCCGCGCCGGCGGTTCCCGTCACATGCCGGACATCGAGGTGCCGCCGGCGACCTTCGAACCCCTCCATCGCGGTGCGGTGGACCCGGGCGAGGAAGAGGTCGCCGCCAACCCGCGTGCGCGCTCCGCGAAGCTGCGCGCGGCCCGCCGTCTCGATGCCCCGGCACGCGAAGTCGACCCCCGCGAACTCGGCGCCCCGTCGGTCGCCGCGCCGGCCGGGGAGGAGTAAGCCCATGAGCCGCTACACCAACGTCATTCTCGCCATCGGCGTCCTGGCCGCCGCCGCTGCCGTCTACGACATGAAGCACGATGCGGAACGCTCGGCCGAGCATGTCGCGGCGCTGCAGAGGCAGATCGAGGACGAGCGGGCGCAGCTGCAGATGCTGCGCGCCGAATGGAGCCTGCTCAACGACCCGAGCCGCCTGCAGCGGCTGGTCGACCGCTACAACGACCACCTCCAGCTGCAGCCGCTCTCGGTCGAACAGATCACCCGGATCGAGGATGTGCCGATCAAACCGGTGCAGCTCGAGCCTATCGACAGCAACGTGACGCTCGGCGGTTTCGCCGGCGCGTCGCCGACGGTTCGATAGGGGGCAACAATGGCGGTCACGGATCAGCCCGTTTCCTTCCTGCAGCGCCGTACGGTCGGCGAGCGGCACGTGCCGCGCGGTCCCTCGACGCACGCCGTGCGGGCCCGGGTGCACATGGCCATGGCGGTCTTCGCGCTGGTCTACATGGCCATCGGCGGCCGGCTGATCATGCTGGGCATGAGCGAGGAGTCCAAATCCGCCTCCTACATTTCGGCGCAGGACAGCGTCGCCGCCTCGCGTCCCGACCTGCTGGACCGCAACGGCCAGATCCTGGCGACCGACATCAAGACCGCCTCGCTGTTCGCCGAGCCGCGCAAGATCCTCGACGTCGACGAGGCGCTGGAGGGCATCGCCAGCGTGCTGCCGGAGCTGGGCACCGATGCGGTGCGCCGGCGGCTGGCGAGCAATGCCGGCTTCATCTGGCTGAAGCGGGAACTGACCCCGCGCCAGCGCCAGCAGATCCACGACCTCGGCATTCCGGGCATCGGGTTCCTGGAAGAGAACAGCCGCTTCTATCCGGGTGGCCCGACGGCCGGCCATATCGTCGGTTCGGTCAATGTCGACAACCAGGGCATTTCCGGCATGGAGCTGGCGGTCGACCGGGCCTGGCTCGGCGATCTGCGCGAGCTCGGGTTCGCCAGCGACCGCACGATGGAGCCGGTGCAGCTGTCGGTCGACCTGCGGGTGCAGCACGTGGTGCGCGACGAACTGGTGAAGGCGCTGGAGCGCTACCGGGCCATCGCCGGCATCGGCGTCGTCCTCGACGTGGAGACCGGCGAGGTCGTCGCCATGTCCTCGCTCCCCGACTTCGATCCCAACGACCGGGCCCAGGCGCTGGAAAAGGACCGCATGAACCGCGCGTCCGGCGGCGTCTACGAGATGGGCTCGGTGTTCAAGGGCTTTACGGTCGCCATGGCGCTGGACAGCGGCAAGGTGACGATGAACGACAGTTTCGACGCCACGCGGCCGATGCGCGTCGGCGGGCGGACGATCAGCGACTTCTACGGCAAGGGACGCATCCTGTCGGTCGCGGAGACCTTCATCTATTCGTCCAATATCGGCACGGCCAAGATGATGCTGTCGGCCGGCATCGACAGGCAGAAGGAATTCCTGGAGCGGCTCGGCCTGACGTCGCGGCTGCAGACGGACCTGCCGGAAGTGGCGACGCCCCTGCTGCCGCCGCGCTGGAACGAACTGGCGGCGATCACGATCTCCTTCGGCCACGGCATCTCGGTGACGCCGCTGCAGACGGCGGTGGCGACGGCGGCCTTGATGAACGGCGGTCGCCTGATCCCGCCGACCTTCCTGCCGCGCTCGCGCGAGGAGGCGGACAAGCTGGCCAAGCAGGTGGTCAGCCCGCAGACCAGCGAGATGATGCGCTATCTGTTCCGCCTCAACGTGCTGTCGGGCTCGGGCCGGCGCGCGGAAGTGCCGGGCTACATGGTCGGCGGCAAGACCGGAACGGCGGAAAAGATCGAGAACGGCCGCTACGTATCCAACAAGCGCCGCAATTCTTTCCTTTCTGCCTTCCCGATGGACAAGCCACGCTACGTGGTCCTGGTCGTGCTGGACGAGCCGAAGCCCGAGCGCGAGGGCGTCAGCGCGACCGCAGGCGTGAACACCGCGCCGGTCACCTCGGCGATCATCCGGCGGGTTGCCCCGATGCTCGGAGTTTTGCCGAAGTTCGGAGACAAGACGGAGACGGTATCGATTTCCTACTGACCGGATCGCCAAGGGGGCGGGGTCGCACCAAAGCTCCCCTTACGGTCCTGACGACGACGCACAACGGATATTGGCGCAGGACATGCTGCTGAAGGACCTCACCGGCGAACAGGTGCTCGCCGCGCCCGAGTTCGAAACCGAAATCGCCGGATTGTCCGCAGACAGCCGAACGGTTTCCAGGGGATTTGTGTTCGCCGCGCTGAAAGGCGCGAAGGCGGACGGCACCCGTTTCATCGCGGCCGCACGCGACGCCGGCGCCGGCGCCCTGCTGGTGGGCAGCGACACGCCGCTTGCGGCGCTCGGCCCCGATGAGGGCGGCTGCCCCGTCATCGTCAGCGACGATCCGCGCCGCACGCTGGCGCTGATGGCCGCCCGCTTCTACGAGCGCCAGCCCGAGACGCTGGTGGCGGTGACCGGCACCAGCGGCAAGACCTCCGTCGCCGTCTTCACCCGCCAGATCTTCGCCCATGCCGGGTTCGAGGCGGCGAGCCTCGGCACCATCGGCACGGTGACCAGCCGCGGCGCCCAGTACGGCAGCCTGACGACGCCGGACCCGGTCTCCCTGCACCAGACGCTGGCGCGGCTCGCCGACGACGGCATCACCCATGCCGCGCTCGAGGCCTCCAGCCATGGGCTCGACCAGCGCCGGCTCGACGGGCTGCGCCTTGCGGCCGCTGCCTTCACCAATCTGGGGCGCGATCACCTCGACTACCATGCCGATGTCGAGGACTATCTCGCGGCCAAGATGCGGCTGTTCGATACGTTGCTGGAGGGCGACCGGCCGGTGGTGCTGGAGCCGTCGGCGCCCTATGCCGAACGCGTCCTGGCACTGGCGCAGGAACTCGGCCGCAGCGTCTTCACCGTCGGCGAGGGCGGCGACGACCTGAAGCTTCTCGACATCCGCCACGACGGGTTCGCGCAGATCCTGTCGATCGAGACGATCGAAGGCTTCTTCGAGGTGCGCCTGCCGCTGGCCGGGCGCTTTCAGGTGTCGAACGCGCTGGTTGCGGCGGGCCTTGCGATCTGCTGCGGCGTGCCGACCGGCGTGGCGCTGTCGGCGCTGGAGGATCTGCAGGGTGCGCCGGGGCGGCTGGAACTGGTCGGCGAGACCGACGACGGGGCGCTGGTCTTCGTCGACTACGCCCACAAGCCCGACGCGCTGGACACGGCGCTGGCGGCACTGCGCCCCTTCACCAAGGGGCGGCTGATCGTGGTGTTCGGCGCGGGCGGCGACCGGGATCCGGGCAAGCGCCCCTTGATGGGGCAGGCCGCCGCCCGGCAGGCCGACATCGTCATCGTCACGGACGACAATCCGCGCAGCGAGGACCCGGCCGCGATCCGCGCCGAGGTGATGGACGGGGCGCCGGAGGCGCTGGAGATCGGCGACCGGCGCGACGCCATCGAGGCGGCCATCGGCATGCTGCAGCCGGGCGACGTGCTGTGCATCGCCGGCAAGGGGCACGAGCCGGGGCAGATCGTCGGCGACGAGGTTCTGCCTTTCTCCGACCACGAGGTCGCCCGCGAGGCGATTGCGGCGCTGGCCGAAAGCGCCCTGTTCGACGCGGCCGAGGACGGCGGCATCAACCTCGGTCTCGACGGCGCGCGCGATCTCGACGATGCACTGGAGCAGGCCCTCGCCGAGAGCTTCGATCTGAGCGAGGAGATCGCCGGAGAGACAGCTGAGGAGACGCCCGAACAGGTGTCTGAGGAGGCGGGCGAGGAGGACGGGCTCCACCTGGAACTGTCCGAGGACGACCTGCTGGACGAGCTGTTCGAGGAAGAGGACGACCGGGACGCCGACGAGGCGCGGGACTTCGAGCCTTCCGAGGAGGCTGCGGAAGACGAGCTGCTGGCCGAAGAGCTCGCCGAAGACGATCTGGTCGACGAGGACGAGTTGCTCGAAGAGGGGGCGAGCGAAGAGGAGACCGCCGAAGACGAGCTTATGGCCGAGAGGCCGCAGGCCGAAGATGCGTCTGAGGACGAGGACGATCTGTTGGCCGATGACGGGTCGGAGAGCAGGCGCTTTCCGGAAATCCGGCTGACCGAGGAAGATCTTCTGGCGGACGAGCTCTTGCCGGCCGATGCGGAAGAGGGCGAGGCCGAGCAGGACACCGGCGCGGAGCCCTTCGAAGCGGAGAGCGAGGCCGATGAGCCGGGTCCCGAGGCGGCCGACGAGGCCGAGGAGGATCTTCCGGCGGACGAGCCGGACGCCGAAGCGATGGACGAGCCTGAGGACGAGATCTTCGCTGCCGGGGACGAGCACGAGCACGAGCTTGAGGCGAGCGAGGCGCATGCGGAGCCCGAAACGGATCTCGCGCGGGAGCCCGAAGTCGCGTCCAGACCTGCTGCCGCCAGCGTTCATCCGGCCTTCGTCGCGCCGGCGGTGCCGTCGTTCACGGCACCCGCTGCCCAGATCGTGAAGCCGGCGCCGGTCGCCGGCGAGCCGATCGCGGCCGAACCCGACCGGCCGCTGTGGTATCTGGACGAGATGGTCGAGGCCACCGGCGGCGAGTTGCGCGGTGCCGACATCCCCCATGTCACCGGCGTTTCCATCGACAGCCGCAGCATTGCCGCCGGAGAGGTCTTCGTTGCCATCGCCGGAGAGCGGTTCGACGGGCACGACTTCGCGGCCAAGGCCTGCGAGGCCGGGGCCGCGCTTGCCATCGTCGCGCGCGAGCGGGTCGGCGAGCTGCCGCCGCAGGGGCGCTACCTGGTGGTCGAGGACCCGTTGGAGGCGCTGCGCGATCTCGGACGGGCCTCGCGCGCCCGCAGCCGGGCCCGCATCGTGGCGGTGACCGGCTCGGTCGGCAAGACCAGCACCAAGGACATGCTGAAGCTGGCGCTGTCGCCGTCCGGGCGCACCCATGCGCCGGTCGCCTCCTTCAACAACCACTGGGGCGTGCCGCTGACCCTGGCGCGCATGCCGGCGGACACCGAATTCGGCGTCTTCGAGATCGGCATGAACCATCCGGGCGAGATCACGCCGCTGGTGCAGATGGTCCGCCCGCATGTGGCGGCGATCACCACGGTGGAGGCGGTGCATCTGGAGTTCTTCGGTTCGGTCGAGCGTATCGCCCAAGCCAAGGGCGAGATCTTCCTCGGGCTGGAGCCGGGTGGACTGGCGCTGCTCAACCGCGACAACAACCAGTTCGACCTTTTGACCTATCTGGCAAAGGCTGCCGGCGTGCGCCGCATCGCCACGTTCGGGCGGCAGGGGCCGGCGGACGTGCAGGCCGAGCGCGTGTCGCTGCAGACGGGCTGCAGCTCGATCTCGGGCCACGTCTTCGAGCAGCAGATCACCTACAAGGTCGGCGCGCCGGGCGTGCACCTTGTCACCAACAGTCTTGCCGTCTTGGGGGCGGTGGCGGAACTGGGCGGCGATCTCGCCCGGGCGGGCATGGCGCTGGCCGCCTTCCGCGCGCCGAAGGGGCGCGGCGAGCAGGCGGTGCTGAAGCTGCCGAACGGCCGCGCGACGCTGATCGACGAGAGCTACAACGCCAATCCCGCCTCGATGCGCGCGGCGCTGAATCTCCTGAAGGAAACTCCGATCGAGCGGAACGGCCGCCGCATCGCGGTGATCGGCGACATGCTGGAGCTGGGCGAGGCCGAGTTGCAGCTGCATGAAGCGCTCAACCGGCCTGTTGCCGAATCCGGTGCGGATCTCGTCTACTGCGTGGGTCCGCGCATGCATGCACTCTGGGAGCTGCTGCCGAAGCACCAGCGCGGCGCCTATTCCGAAGAGGCGGCGGGCCTGAAGCCGCTGCTCGTCGAGGATATCCGCCCGGGCGACGTCATCATGATCAAGGGCTCGCTCGGCACCCGCATGGGGCCGCTGGTCGAGGCCCTCAAACGCGATTTCCCCGTCGACGACGACGGGGCCGAATAGGAACGCCGATGCTTTATTTCCTCGTCGAGTTTGCCGACCAATTCTCGGCACTGAACGTGTTCCGCTACATCACGTTCCGGACCGGCGGCGCCATCATGACCGCGCTGCTGTTCATCTTCCTGTTCGGCCCGATGATCATCTCCTCGCTGCGCCTGCGGCAGGGCCACGGCCAGCCGATCCGCGCGGACGGCCCGCAGAGCCACCTGCTGACCAAGAAGGGCACGCCGACGATGGGCGGCCTGATGATCCTGTCGGGCATGATCGTCGCAACGCTGCTGTGGGCGAACCTCGCCAATCCCTATACCTGGATCGTGCTCGGGGTGACGGTGGGCTTCGGCGCCATCGGCTTTTACGACGACTATCTCAAGGTCACCAAGGCCTCGCATAAGGGCTTCAGCGGCCGCAGCCGGCTGGGTCTGGAATTCCTGATCGCCGGGTTTGCCGCCTGGTGCGTGACGCTGCTGGAAGTCGGCGCGCACGGCACCTCGATCGGCTTTCCGTTCTTCAAGGACCTGGCGTTCAACCTCGGCATCTTCTTCATTCCCTTCGCCGCCTTCGTGGTGGTGGGCGCGGGCAATGCGGTCAACCTGACCGACGGCCTCGACGGCCTCGCCATCGTGCCGGTGATGATCGCCTCGGCCTCCTTCGGCCTGATCGCCTATCTGTCGGGCAACGCGGTCTTCGCCGAGTACCTGCAGATCCACCATGTGGCGGGCACGGGCGAGCTGGCCGTGCTGTGCGGCGCGGTGATCGGCGCGGGCCTCGGCTTCCTGTGGTTCAACGCCCCGCCGGCGGCGATCTTCATGGGCGACACCGGCTCGCTGGCGCTCGGCGGCATGATCGGCTCCATCGCAGTGGCGACCAAGCACGAGATCGTGCTGGCGATCATCGGCGGCCTGTTCGTGCTGGAGGCCGTCTCGGTGATCGTGCAGGTCGCCTCGTTCAAGCTTACCGGCAAGCGCGTCTTCAAGATGGCGCCGATCCACCATCACTTCGAGCATCTGGGCTGGACCGAAAGCCAGGTGGTGATCCGCTTCTGGATCATCGCGGTGGTTCTCGCCCTGGTCGGTCTCGCCACGCTGAAGCTGAGGTGAGGGCATGATCGCGGTCAGCGGGTTCAGGGGCAGGCGCGTTGCGGTCTTCGGTCTCGGCGGATCGGGGCTGGCGACGGCACGCGCGCTTGCCGCCGGCGGCGCCGTGCCCGTGTGCTTCGACGACGGCGAGGCGGGGCGCGAGGCCGCGCGCAAGGCGGGCCTCACCGTGGCGGACCTTCGCCAGGAGGACTGGTCGCACATCGCCGCCCTGGTGCTGGCGCCGGGCGTGCCCTTGACCCATCCGCAGCCGCACTGGAGCGTCGAGCTCGCCCGCGAACACGGCGTCGAAGTGATCGGCGATGTGGAGCTGTTCCTGCGCGAGCGGCGGCGGATCGCCCCGGATGCGCCGCTGGTCGCCATCACCGGCACCAACGGCAAGTCGACGACGACCGCGCTGATCTCCCATGTCCTGACATCTGCCGGGCGCGATGCCCAGATGGGCGGCAATATCGGCGTGCCGATCCTGGAACTGGCCGAGCCGGCCCCCTCGCGCATCCATGTGATCGAGTGCTCGTCCTACCAGATCGACCTTGCGCCCTCGCTCGACCCGTCGGTCGGCATCCTTCTCAACATCACGCCGGACCATCTCGACCGGCACGGCACGCTGGAGCATTACGCGGGCGTCAAGGAACGGCTGATCGCGGGCAGCCGTCTTGCCGTGGTCGGCGTCGACGATGCCCTGAGCGCGGCCATCGCCGACCGGGCGGAGCGCTCGGGCACGCCCGTGCGGCGCGTCAGCGCCCGCCACCCGGTCGCCGACGGCACCCACGCGGACGGCAGCGTGCTTTGGCTGGACGAGGGCGGCGCGCAGAGCGTCTTCACGGACCTTGCGCCGATCCTGTCGCTGCGCGGCGCGCACAACGCGCAGAACGCCTGCGCGGCCATCGCCGCATGCCGGGCCCTGGGGCTGTCGGCCGAGGAGATCCGCGCCGGGCTTGCGAGCTTTCCCGGCCTTGCCCATCGCATGGAGATGGTGGCCCGCGCCGGGCGGGTGCTGTTCGTCAACGACAGCAAGGCGACCAATGCGGATGCGGCCGAGCGGGCGCTCGCCAGCTATTCGCGGATCTACTGGATCGCCGGCGGCCGCGCCAAGGCGGGCGGCATCGAGAGCCTGCGCCCGTGGTTCGGCCGCATCGCCAAGGCCTATCTGATCGGCGAGGCGGCGGAGGACTTTGCCGCAACGCTGTCCGGTCATGTCGAGACGCAGATGTCCGGCACGCTGGATGCGGCCGTTGCCGCGGCCGCGCGCGATGCGGCGCGCGACGGGGCGCAGGAGCCGGTGGTGCTGCTGTCGCCGGCCTGCGCCTCCTTCGACCAGTTTCCCAATTTCGAGGCCCGGGGACGGGCATTTGCCGAGGCCGTGCGCGGGATCGTCCCGCAGCAGGGCGGACAGGAGGTCGCGTAATGGTCAGCCGTGCCGATCGTAGCCCCTTCGCAGAGTGGCTGTGGACCGTCGACCGCTTTCTGGTGGCCGGCTTCATCGTGCTGATGATCGGCGGCATCGTGCTGTCCTTCGCGGCGAGCCCGGCCGTGGCCGAACGGCTCAACATCGACAGCTACCACTTCATCAAGCGGCAGGCCTTCTTCCTGGTGCCGGCGCTCGGCCTGATGCTGGCGATCTCGGCGCTCAGCCCGCGCTACGTGCGACGGGCGGCGCTGGCGCTGTTCGTCGTTTCCATGCTGCTGATGGTGGCGACGCTGTTCGTCGGCATGGAGGCCAAGGGCGCGCGGCGCTGGATCAACATGGCCGGCTTCTCGATCCAGCCGTCCGAATTCCTCAAGCCGGCGCTGATCGTGCTCGCCGCCTTCCTGATGGCGGAGGGCGGCCGGCGGCCGGAAGTACCGGGCACGCTGCTGTCGACGCTGCTCTTCGTGATGTCGGCGGCGCTGCTGGTCGCCCAGCCGGACTTCGGCCAGACCATGCTGCTGGCGCTGGTCTTCGCCGCGCTGATCTTCCTCAACGGGTTGTCGTGGCTCGCGATCGTGCCGCTCGGCGTGCTGGGCCTCGGCGGTCTCGTCTCCGCCTACATGATGCTGCCGCACGTGCAGAGCCGTGTCGACCGCTTCCTCGATCCGGGCGCGGGCGACACCTACAACATCGACCGCGCCATCGAGGCGTTCGTGTCGGGCTCCTGGTTCGGGCGGGGGCCGGGCGAGGGCACGATCAAGCGGATCCTGCCGGAAAGCCATACGGACTTCATCTTCGCCGTGGCGGCGGAGGAATTCGGCATCATCGTCTGCCTGCTCTTGCTGCTGGTCTTCGCCTTCGTGGTGCTGCGCGGCCTGCGCCATGCGGCGCAGGACAGCGACCCGTTCGGGCGTCTGGCGACGGCCGGCCTGATGGTGCTGTTCGGCATCCAGGCGGCGATCAACATGGCGGTCAACCTCAACCTGATGCCGGCCAAGGGCATGACGCTGCCGTTCATCTCCTATGGCGGCTCGTCGCTGCTGGCGATGGCGATTTCCATGGGCTTCGTGCTGGCGCTGACCCGCCGGCGGCCGCAGGCCTCGCGCTCCGACAGCGTGGTGGTTTCGCGCCTGTCGCCCGCGCATCTGTCGTGAGCGGTGGGGCCATGGCACGCACCATCCTGCTCACGGCCGGCGGCACCGGCGGCCATCTGTTTCCCGCGCAGGCGCTGGCGGCCGAACTCGGCCGTCGCGGCCATGTGGTGGAACTGGCGACCGACGCGCGCGTCAGCGACTTCGGCAAGGATTTTCCGGCGCGCGCCGTGCATGTGATCTCCTCGGCAACGCTGGCCGGCAAGTCGCCGGTGGCGCTCGCCCGCACGGCATTCAAGCTCGGCAAGGGCCTCCTGCAGTCGCGGCGGCTCATTGCCCGCCTGCGCCCGGACGCGGTCGTCGGCTTCGGCGGCTATCCGACCTTTCCGCCGATGTTCGCGGCCTTCCTCGGCCGGGTGCCGAGCGTGCTGCACGAGGCCAACGCCGTGATGGGCCGGGCCAACCGGATGCTGGCCGGCCGGGTGACGGCGGTGGCGACGAGCTTTCCGCTGGTCGACGGGGACGACAGCCAGTTCGCGGCCAAGTCCGTGCGCACGGGCAACCCGGTGCGCGATGCGGTGATCGCCGCGAGCGGGCGCGACTATGCGGCTGCGGGCCCGGGCGATGCCTTCCGCCTGCTGGTGTTCGGCGGCTCGCAGGGTGCGCGCTTCTTCAGCGATGCGATGCCCGGCGCGCTGGAGCACATGACGGGCGAGGAGCGGGCGCGGCTGGAGCTGGTCCAGCAGTGCCGGCCGGAGGACATGGAGCGCATGCGCGAGGCCTGCGACCGGCTGGGCGTCAAGGCAGAACTCGCCAGCTTCTTCGCCGACATGCCGGAGCGGATCGCCGGGGCGCATCTGGTTCTGTGCCGCTCCGGCGCCTCGAGCGTCAGCGAGCTGGCGGTGATCGGCCGGCCTTCGGTGCTGGTGCCGCTGCCGCATGCGCTGGACAACGACCAGGGACGCAACGCGGAAGTGCTGGCGAAGGCCGGCGGGGCCTGGCCCGTGCGGCAGGCGGATCTCGATGCCGAGCGGCTGGCATCGCTGCTGGGCGAACTGATGGCCGCGCCCGAGCGTCTGGCGGCGGCGGCAAAGGCGGCACGCGCCGCAGGACATCCGGACGCGGTCGGCCGCCTCGCCGATCTCGTGGAACATGTCGCGAGCGGAGCGCCGCTCAGTGCCCTTGCGGGCCATCTCGATCAAGAAGGAAGCGCATCATGAAGATGCCCCAGGACCTCGGTCCGGTTCATTTCATCGGCATCGGCGGCATCGGCATGAGCGGCATCGCCGAGGTGCTGCACACGCTCGGCTACACCGTGCAGGGCTCCGACGTTTCCGACAGCGCCAACGTCAAGCGGCTGCGCGACAAGGGCATCGAGGTGAAAGTCGGCCACGATGCCGGCAATCTCGGCGAGGCGCGCGTCGTCGTCGTTTCCTCGGCGATCAAGCGCGACAATCCGGAGCTGACGGCGGCGCGCGAGCGCTTCCTGCCGGTGGTGCGGCGCGCCGAGATGCTGGCCGAGCTGATGCGCTTCAAGCAGGCGATCGCCGTCGGCGGCACCCACGGCAAGACGACGACGACCTCGATCATCGCGGCGGTGCTGGATGCCGGCGGGCTGGACCCGACGGTGATCAACGGCGGCATCATCAATGCCTACGGCACCAATGCGCGCATGGGACAGGGCGACTGGATGGTGGTGGAGGCGGACGAGTCCGACGGCACCTTCGTCAAGCTGCCGGCCGACATCGCGGTCGTCACCAATATCGATCCGGAGCATCTCGATCATTACGGCAATTTCGACGGGGTGCGGGACGCCTTCCTGCAATTCGTCGAGAACGTGCCGTTCTACGGCTTTGCGGTGATGTGCCTCGACCACCCGGAAGTGCAGGCGATGGTCGGGCGCATCGAGGATCGCCAGGTCATCACCTACGGCCAGAACCGGCAGGCGGACGTGCGCTTCTTCGACCTGACGACCGAGGGCGCGAATTCGGTCTTCAAGGTGGAGATCCGCGACCGCATCGCCGGCACCACGCAGGTGATCGAGAACATCACCCTGCCGATGCCGGGCCTGCACAACGTCTCCAACGCAACCGCGGCCATTGCCGTTGCCTGGAAACTCGGCCTCGACGGCGACCAGATCCGCAAGGGACTGGCTGCGTTCCGCGGCGTGAAGCGGCGCTTCACCCATACCGGCAGCGCCGACGGGATCGAGGTGTTCGACGATTACGGCCACCATCCGGTGGAGATCCGCGCCGTTCTGGCCGCGGCCCGCGCGGTTGCGCCGGGGAAGGTGGTCGCAGTGGTGCAGCCGCACCGCTACAGCCGCCTGGAGAGCCTGTTCGACGATTTCGCCACCTGCTTCAACGATGCCGACCACGTGGTCTGCGCGCCGGTCTATGCGGCCGGCGAGGCCCCGCGCGAGGGCATCACCCATACCGCGCTTGCCGACGGCATCCGCGCCAGCGGCCATCGCAGCGTGCATGCGATCGGCGGCGAGGAGGACCTGGCGGCGACCGTGGCGCGCATCGCCGAGCCGGGCGACTACGTGGTGTGCCTCGGCGCCGGCAACATCTCGCAATGGGCGCAGGCCCTTCCCGAAACGCTGATTGTCGCCCGCAAGACCAGAGGCCCGGCATGAGCTGGCCCGACCTCGTTGCCCGTCACGGTCTCGACCGGATCGGGCTGCGCGGACGGCTGACGCCGAACCAGCCACTGTCGGCCGTGACCTGGTTCCGCGTCGGCGGACCGGCGCAGCTGATGTTCCAGCCGGCCGACACGGGCGATCTGGCGCTGTTCCTGAAGGCTCTGCCGCAGGAGGTCCCGGTGCTGCCGGTGGGCCTGGGGTCCAACCTTCTGGTGCGCGACGGCGGCATCGAGGGCGTCGTCGTACGGCTGGCGGCCAAGGGCTTCGGCTCGGTCGCGGTCGAGGAGGACGGGGCGATCCGCGCGGGCGCTGCGGTGCCGGACAAGCGGCTTGCCGAGGCCGCGGCGGAAGCCGGGCAGGGCGGGTTCGCCTTTTACGCCGGCATTCCCGGCGGCATCGGCGGGGCGCTGAGGATGAATGCCGGGGCGCATGGCAGCGAGACCGCCGACGTGATGGTGGAACTGACCGGGGTGACGCGGGCGGGCGAGGTCGTGCGGCTGACGCGGCAGGACATGGCCTATCGCTACCGGCACAGCGAGCAGCCGGGCGACACGATCTTCACCCAGGCGCTGTTTCGCGGCGAGCCGCGCGAGCGCGAGGCGATCCGCCAGGAGATGGCGGAGGTCAACGCCCACCGGGAAGCGGCGCAGCCGATCCGCGAGAAGACCGGCGGCTCGACCTTCAAGAACCCGCCGGGGCACTCGGCGTGGAAGCTCGTCGATGCGGCCGGCTGCCGCGGGCTGCAAATCGGCGGCGCGCGGATGTCCGACATGCATTGCAACTTCATGATCAACACCGGCGAGGCGACCGGCCACGACCTGGAGCTGCTGGGCGAAACGGTGCGCGCACGGGTGCTGGAGACCAGCGGCATCGCGCTGGAATGGGAGATCAAGCGGCTGGGCGTGTGGGCCGAAGGCGAGAGCGTCGAGCCGTTCCTCGGCAAGCGGATCGCGGAGGCGGCGAGCGATGGCTGAACGCAAGCATGTGGCGGTGCTGATGGGCGGCTGGTCGTCCGAGCGCTCGGTGAGCCTGAAGTCGGGCGAGGGCTGCGCGGCCGCGCTGGAGCGTGCCGGCTACCGGGTGACGCGGATCGACGTGCAGCGCGACATCGCCGCGGTGCTGGCGGAGCTGCGCCCGGACGTAGCCTTCAACGCGCTGCACGGGCCGTTCGGCGAGGACGGCTGCATCCAGGGCGTGCTGGAGATCCTCGGCATTCCCTACACCCATTCGGGGGTGGCGGCCTCTGCGCTGGCCATGGACAAGCAGAAAGCAAAGGCGGTGATGAAGGCGGTCGGCATCCCGGTCGCCGAGCACAAGGTCGTCCACAGGCTGGAGGCGGCTCGCGAACATGTGATGAGCCCGCCCTATGTCGCCAAGCCGGTGCGCGAGGGATCGTCCTACGGCGTGCTGATCGTCAAGGACAACGCCCCGCATCCGCCGCAGGAACTGTTCCGCGACGACTGGCCCTACGGCGATATCGTGATGATCGAGCGCTACGTGCCGGGGCGCGAGCTGACCTGTGCGGTGATGGGGAACGTGGCGCTGGGGGTCACCGAGGTGATGCCGCTGGGACACGGTTTCTACGATTTTGACGCGAAATATGCACCCGGCGGATCACAACACATCCTGCCGGCCGAAATTTCACCATTTGTTTACCAAGAAGTACAGAAACTTAGCCTACGGGCGCATCAGGCACTCGGTTGCAAGGGCGTGACGCGGGCCGACTTCCGCTTCGACGAACAGCCCGGCGGCGGCGGCGAACTGATCTGTCTTGAAGTGAACACTCAGCCCGGAATGACGGAAACCTCGCTCGTGCCCGAGATCGCGGCACATGCGGGACACTCTTACGAAGAACTGACCAGCTGGTTGGTGGAGGACGCAAGTTGCGGACGATGAAGGCAAAACGGGGTGAGGACATGGTCCTGCCGATCGAAGCGGCGCTGGCGCCGCGCGGTCGCGGCGTGCCCCGTTTGCACCGCCGCCCCCTGTGGCGCGCGGCCGGCATCCTGCAGGATCTTCCCGAGTGGACGGGCACGGCCGGCGCGCTGGTCTTCCTGTCCGCGACCATTTTCTACGCCCTGGCCGTCGGCGGTTACGCTCGCACGGTGAGCGAATCACTCACCTCGGCGGCCGGCTTCGAGATCGAGGCCGTTAAGCTGTCCGGCCAGCGCGAGACGACCGAGTTCGAGATCCTGGAAGCGCTGGAGATCGAGCAGGGCACCTCGCTCGCCCTGTTCGACGCCTCGGCGGCGCGCGAGCGGCTGGCCCGCATCCCGTGGATCGAGACCGTATCGGTGCAGAAGCTCTATCCGGGCACGCTGCAGGTGCGCATCGACGAGCGCGAGGCCTTCGCGCTCTGGCAGCGCGGCAACAGCCTGTCGGTGATCGATGCCAAGGGGCAGGTGATCAGCGACAATGTCGACGGGCGCTACGCCAACCTGTTGATGCTGGTCGGCCACGGCGCGCAGTATCGCGGCGCGGAGATCCTGGCGGCGCTGGAGAAGGTGCCGGAGCTGCGGGCGCGGGTGCGTGCCGCGCGCCTCGTCTCCGACCGGCGCTGGGACCTGCTGCTGGAAAACGGCCTGACCGTGCGCCTGCCGGAAAAGGACGTCGGCCGGGCGCTGGCCGACCTGATCCGCATGGACGCCGACAACGGGCTGCTGACCCGCGACATCACCGTCGTCGACATCCGCCTGCCGGACCGGGTGGTGGTGCGCATGAGCGACGAGGCGATCGAGCGCCGCAACGCGGAAACCAAGTCGCGGGGCGCCAAGCGCTCGGGAGGCAACGCATGAGCCGCCGCTCCTCCCCGATCTACCTGCCGCGGATGCGGCCGCTGCCCGGTCGCCGGGCCGTCGTCGTCTCGGTGCTCGACATCGGCTCGACCAAGGTCTGTTGCCTGATCGCCAAGCTGAGCCCGCGCAACGACGATTGCGTGCTGCCCGGCCGCACCCACTCCATCGAGGTGCTGGGCTACGGCTACCAGCGCTCGCGCGGCCTCAAGTCCGGCGTCGTCGTCGACATGGACGCGGCCGAGCAGGCGATCCGACTGGCGGTGGACGCGGCCGAGCGCATGGCCGGCCTGACGGTGGAATCGCTGATCACCAACGTGACCTGCGGCCGCCTGAACTCCGAGATCATCACCGCGAGCGTCGGGCTTGCGTCCGATTCCGTCTCCGAGGCCGACATCCAGCGCGTGCTGTCCGCCGGCAGCGCCCACACGGTCGCCGACGGGCGCGCGGTCATGCATGCGTTGCCGATCGCCTACACGCTGGACGGCAATCGCGGCATGCGCGATCCGCGCGGCATGATCGGCCGCCGGCTCGGCGTCGACATGCAGGTGGTGACGGCCGAGGTGGCGCCGGTGCGCAATCTCGAACTCTGCATCAATCGCGGTCACCTGACCGTCGAGACGATGGTTGCAACGCCCTATGCCAGCGGCCTGTCCACCCTGGTGGAGGACGAGGCGGAGCTGGGCGTCGCCTGTGTCGACATGGGCGGCGGCACCACGACATTGTCGGTCTTCGTCGAGGGGCAGATGGTGCATACCGACGCCATCGCCGTCGGCGGCCATCACGTGACGATGGATATCGCCAGGGCGCTGTCGACGCGCCTTGCCGATGCGGAGCGGATCAAGACGCTGCAGGGTTCGGCACTGCCGAGCCAGGCGGACGACCGGGACCTGATCTCCATTCCGCCGGTCGATGCGGACAGCGACCTGCCGCACCAGATCCCGCGCTCGATGCTGACGCGCGTGATCGTGCCGCGGGTCGAGGAGATCATGGAACTGGTGCGCGACAGGCTCACCGCCTCCGGCTTCGCCGGGCGGGTGGGCAAGCGCATCGTGCTCACCGGCGGAGCGAGCCAGCTCACCGGCTTGAGCGAAGTGGGCCGCCGGGTTCTCGGCCGCCAGGTCCGGCTCGGACGTCCGCTCGGCGTCGCCGGCCTGCCGGAAGCGGCCAAGGGGCCGGCTTTTGCCGCCGCCGTCGGACTGCTGATCTACCCGCAAGTGGCGCAGGTCGAGCAGTTCGAGCCGCGCGGCGCGAACGCAAGATGGACATTCGGATCGAGTGCGCTGGCCAGGGTCGGCAACTGGATCCGGGATAGTTTCTGAGGCGGGAAACTGCCTCGGGAAGCGCTGGGTCGCACAACCCCCGGCGCATGACGAGGGAACTGAGGGTTTGAGTGAGAGCCGGCAACGGTCTCTCGAGGGTCGCGAGGAAACCATGACCATCAACTTGAAAATGCCTGATCTTCAGGAACTGAAGCCCAGAATCACGGTGTTCGGCGTCGGTGGCGCCGGTGGCAATGCCGTGAACAACATGATCCAGGCCGGCCTCCAGGGCTGCGACTTCGTCGTCGCCAACACGGATGCCCAGGCGCTGGCCAGCAACCACGCCGAGCGCGTCGTCCAGATGGGCGTTGCCGTGACCGAAGGTCTGGGCGCCGGTTCGCAGCCCGACGTGGGCGCGGCGGCGGCCGAGGAAGTGATCGACGAGATCAACGACCACCTGTCCGGTTCGCACATGGTGTTCATCACCGCCGGCATGGGCGGCGGCACCGGCACGGGCGCTGCCCCGGTGATCGCGCGTGCCGCACGCGAGATGGGTATACTGACCGTCGGTGTGGTCACCAAGCCGTTCCAGTTCGAGGGCGTGCGCCGCATGCGCATCGCCGAAGCTGGGATCACCGAGTTGCAGAAGGCGGTCGATACACTGATCGTCATCCCCAACCAGAACCTGTTCCGCATCGCCAATGCACAGACCACCTTCGCCGACGCCTTCGCGATGGCCGACCAGGTGCTCTATTCGGGCGTGGCCTGCATCACCGACCTGATGGTCAAGGAAGGCCTGATCAACCTCGACTTCGCCGATGTGCGCTCGATCATGCGCGGCATGGGCAAGGCGATGATGGGCACCGGCGAGGCGTCCGGCGAGAAGCGCGCCATGCAGGCGGCCGAGGCGGCAATCGCCAACCCGCTGCTCGACGAGACTTCGATGAAGGGCGCCCGCGGCCTGCTGATCTCGATCACCGGCGGCAACGACCTGACGCTGTTCGAGCTGGACGAGGCGGCCACCCGCATCCGCGAGGAGGTCGATGCCGACGCCAACATTATACTCGGCGCAACCTTCGACGAGAGCCTCGACGGCATCATCCGCGTGTCGGTCGTGGCGACCGGCATCGACAAGGAACTGCGCGAGGAGGCCTCTCCGGCCGAAGCGCGCATGGCCGAGCTGACCGAGCGTCTCAAGACGATCTCCGATCCGGCGCCGGTGGCCCGTCCCCGTCCTGCCGCTCCGGCACCGCGCCCGGCCGCTCCTGCGCGCCCGGCCACGCTCGAGAAGATCGAGCAGGAGCTGGAGATCCCCGAGCCGGTGCAGGCCTCGACCGATCCGGAGGTCGAGATCGCCCCTTTTTCTCCGGCTCCGGGCATGATCGGTGACAACAGCCCGCTGGCCGACCTGGACGAGGCGGATCTCGCCGAGCCGGTCGCCGATGCGCCTGTCGTGGAGCCGTATATCCCGCCGGTCGCCGAAACAGTCTCGCAGCCCGCGCGCATGCCCTCGATCGAGGACTTCCCGCCGGTGGCACAGCGCGAGATGCGGGCTCATGCCCATGCCCATGCCCGTGCGCCGGAAGAGGACCATCATCACGGCGAGGACCGCCGTCCGATGAGCCTGCTTCGCCGTCTGGCCAACGGCCTGAGCCGCCGTGAGGAAGAGGACGACATGCCGGCGGCGGTGCCGGCCGCGGAAATGGCCCCGGCCCCGCGTCCGCAGCAGCCCGCTCCGCGTCCGGCGCCCGCCGCCCAGCCGCGCGCTGCCGCCCCGCAGCAGCGTCCGGTGCAGCAGCAGGCCCAGCCGGCGATGCGTCCGGCCCCGGCTCCAGCCCGTCCGGCCGCCCAGGGCGCTGCCGGCCAGCTCGACCTGACCGGTCGCCAGGCCCCGCAGGCCCGGACCCTGTCCGAGGAAGACCAGCTGGAGATTCCGGCCTTCCTGCGTCGTCAGGCCAACTGACGACGGGGCTCTCCGCGACACTCCCTCAACGGGCGATCCGGCTCCTCACCGGATCGCCCGCCCTCGAGGGAGCGGGCGGATTTTGCCAAGTTTTTCAAAGCTCTCATTTTTAATGAAGCGTTACATATCGTAACAAAGCTTTATTTCTGATCCCTCCCTCCGAACCTGTATGTTCACCCTGCGATTCAACGGGTACGCGACTCGCGCGCAGATGCCCGTCAGCCTCAAGGCCTTTCGGTCTCGCCATCGCATCCGCTTTTCAGGGTCTCGCAGACAGGACGATCTGGTGATGAAACTCTCTTCCGACCGGCAGACGACTTTGGCCGGCGCCGTCTCCCTGCAGGGGATCGGCGTGCATTCCGGCAACCGGGCGGACGTGACGCTGCAGCCGGCCGATCCCGGCACGGGCATCGTCTTCACCAACCGCAATCCACAGACCGGCTCCGAAGTCGAGTTTCCCGCGCATTGGCGCGCCGTCTCCGCCACCGCCCTTTGCACCGTCCTCGGCGATCCGAAGGCCGGCGGCGTCTCCACCGTCGAGCACCTGATGGCCGCGCTGCGGGGCCTCGGCGTCGACAATGCCATCGTCGAGATGGACGGTCCGGAAATGCCGATCATGGACGGCAGCTCGGACGCCTTCGTCGCCGCCATCGATACCGTCGGCCTGCGCCGCCAGCAGGCCGCGCGCCGCTATATCCGCGTCAAGAAGGCCGTGCGCGTCGACCAGGGCAGCGCCTGGTGCGAACTGCGCCCGCATGAGGGCTGCCGCTTCGACGTGACCATCGACTTCGAGGCCGAGGCGATCGGCCGCCAGTCGATGGTGCTGGACCTTTCGCCGGAGACCTTCCGCACCGAGCTGTCGCGCGCCCGCACCTTCGGCTCCGTGCAGGACGTCAAGAAGCTGTGGTCGATGGGCTTTGCCCTTGGCTCGTCACTGGAGAATTCCGTCGCGATCTCCGACGGCAAGGTGATGAACCCGGAAGGTACCCGCTGGCGCGACGAGTTCGTGCGCCACAAGATGCTGGATGCCGTCGGCGACCTGGCGCTGGCCGGCCTGCCGTTCCTGGGGCTCTATCGCTCCTACAAGGGCGGCCACCGCATGAACCACGCGATCCTGGTCGAGCTGTTCGAGAACGCCGGCAAGGATGCCTTCGAGATCGTCGAGGGCGCGTTCGAGCGGCCGGCACCGTCCCTGATGGACATGCCGATGATGGCTGTCGCGCAGGGCGCGTCCTGAGCAGGGCAAGTCGCCGAACGGCTCCGCAATGGCGGAAAACCGCCTCGGCGAAAACGACAGGCCACAAAAAAGCGACAAATGTCCCTCACATGGCGTGACGTGGCCGGGTGTTTTCCGTTAGAACACGCGCTGATCGGGATGCAGGACGCCCTTGCGGCGCCCCTTCCGGTCGGTCCGGATTGTCCGGACGGGGCCGAACCGGCGCTGAGTTCGAGGAGTGAGTCGACGTGATGGTGGCAGTGTCCAGTTCCAAGGCGAGGAGAACCGTCACCGGCGGTCTGCGCAAGGCCCGGATCGCATCTCTCGCCCTGCTGGCGGTTGCTCTGGCGGCCTGTTCCTCGACCAATGACGACGAGGACTTCGCCACCAACGACACGCCGGCGGAGGTGCTGTTCAACGAGGGGCTGTCGCTGCGCAACGAGGGTCGTCTGTCGGACGCCCGGCTGAAGTTTCAGGAAGTCGACAAGCTCCATCCCTATTCCGAGTATTCGCGCAAGTCTCTGATCAACCTTGCCTATCTGAACTATTCGCTGGGCAAGTTCCCGGAGGCGATCACCGCCGCCAAGCGTTTCACGACGCTGTATCCGGGCAGCGAGGACAGCGCCTATGCGCTCTACATCATCGGCCAATCCTATCACAAGCAGATCCCGGACGTGACGCGCGACCAGGAGATGACCCAGCGGGCGCTTGCCGCCTATGGCGAACTGCTCCAGCGCTTCCCCGATTCCGAATACGCCACTGATGCCGCGACCAAGGTCCGTGCCGCGCAGGACCAGTTGGCGGGCAAGGAGATGGAAGTGGGCCGCTACTATCTGAAGCGGAACCACCAGATCGCGGCGATCAACCGCTTCAAGGTCGTCGTCACCAATTACCAGACCACCCGCCATATCGAGGAAGCGCTGTTCCGCCTGACCGAGAGCTACTATGCGCTCGGCGTGGTCAACGAGGCCCAGACCGCGGCCGCCGTGCTCGGCCACAACTTCCCGGACAGCCAGTGGTACAAGGACGCCTTCAGCCTGCTGAAGACCGGCGGCTACAGCCCGAGCGAGGATTCGGGCAGCTGGATCAGCCGCGCTTTCAACAGCGTTTCGCTCTAGTCACCCGAAGCTGAAGTTCGTCTGCACCACACTAGCATCCGCGCCGGCGGCAGCGCGCCTGCCGTCCCGCAAAAGACCGCAAGAGACCGCAAGAGACACGCTCTCTTGCCGGCCTGCCGGCGATCGGTGCCAGTTTGCCGTTGCGGCCACCGGGTGCCTCCAGCTACACCTGATGCGGTTTCCCGTGCGCTTCGCCGCACATGTCCAGTCCGACCCGGTCACCCGCTCGCATGCTCGCTGCGCTTGCCATTCGAGATATCGTCCTGATCGACCGGCTCGATCTCGCCTTCGGCGCCGGCATGTCGGTGCTGACCGGCGAGACGGGCGCGGGCAAGTCCATCCTGCTCGATGCCCTGAGCCTGGCGCTCGGCGGGCGCGGCGATGCCGGCCTCGTGCGGCACGGCCAGGCGCAGGGGCAGGTGACGGCCGCCTTCGACGTGCCGATGGCCCATCCGGTGCGCGCCTTGCTGCGCGAGAACGACCTTGAGGCCGACGGCGACGTCATCCTGCGCAGGGTGCAGGCCGAGGACGGCCGCAGCCGCGCCTTCATCAACGACGCGCCGGTGAGCGTTGCCCTGCTGCGGCAGGCGGGCGGGCTGCTGGTCGAAATCCACGGACAGAACGAGGCGCGCGCCTATACCGATCCGGCCGAACACCGGCGGCTGCTCGATTCCTTCGGCGGCTGCGAAGCCGAGTGCGCGGCGGTCGCCAGCGCCCATGCTGCGATGCGAAAGGCGGCGCGTGCGCTGGCCGAACAGGAAGAGCGGATCGAGGCGGCGCGGCGGGAGGCCGACTACCTGCGCGCCTCCGCAGAGGAACTGTCGAAGCTTGCGCCGATCGTCGGCGAGGAAACCGAGCTTGCCGACCGCCGGCAGTCGATGATGCAGGTGGAGAAGATCGCCGGGGACCTCGGCGAATCCTTCGACCTGCTCAACGGTACGGCGTCCCCCATTACCGAGATCGCCTCGCTGTGGCGCCGGCTGGAGCGCAAGGCGGAGCAGGCGCCCGACCTCCTGTCCGGGCCGGTCGGCTTTCTCGCCGAGGCGCTGGACCGGCTGGAGGATGCGCGCGCGGGCCTCGAAGCGGCCGTGCGCGAGACGGAGTTCGATCCGCGCGCGCTGGAGGCGACCGAGGAGCGGCTGTTCGCCTTACGCGGGGCGGCGCGCAAGTTCCAGGTGCAGGTCGACGACCTGCCGGCCCTGCGCGAGCGGTTCGAGGCCGATCTTGCCGCGCTCGATGCCGGCGAGGAGGCGCTTGCCGGCCTGACCTCGGCGGCCGAGGCGGCACGCAGCGCCTATGACGCCAAGGCGGCAGCGCTGAGCAAGCGGCGGCAGGCGGCGGCCAAGGCGCTGGAGGAGGCTGTCTGCCGCGAGCTGCCGGACCTGAAGCTCGAGCGCGCGCGCTTCATCGTGAACCTGGAGAGCGACCCGGAAGCCCGCTCCCGCGAGGGTGTCGACACGGTCGAATTCTGGGTGCAGACCAATCCGGGCACGCGGCCGGGGCCGATGATGAAGGTCGCCTCGGGCGGCGAGCTCTCGCGCTTCCTGCTGGCACTGAAAGTGTCGCTGGCCGACAAGGGCTCGGCGCCGACGCTGGTCTTCGACGAGATCGACACGGGCGTGGGCGGTGCGGTGGCGGAGGCCATCGGCAGTCGTCTGGCGCGGCTTGCCGGCAAGGTGCAGGTGCTGACCGTCACCCATGCGCCGCAGGTGGCGGCGAAGGCGGGCGGGCATTTCTTGATCATGAAGGAAGATGCCGGCGCGGACCGCGTTGCGACGCGGGTGAAGCGGATCGACGTCGATCACCGGCGCGAGGAGATCGCGCGGATGCTGGCCGGCGCCACGATCACCGACGAGGCCCGCGCGGCGGCCGACCGGCTGCTGGCCGACGCCCCGCGCGGGTGAGCGGGTCAACCAGGGCTGGAAAAGCGGTTTGCTGCCCTTTGCCTTGCGCGGCGGCGGCCCCATACTCCACCCATTCGGGCGGCGAACGCCTGCTTCCATTCCGCATGCCAGAAGATGCGATCCCATGTCCGACACTGACCTTTCGTCCCGCGCCGTCGAAGACCTGACGCTTGAAGAGGCCGCGCTGGAGCTGGAGCGGCTGGCCGAGGAGATCGCGGGCCACGACCGGCGCTATCATGGCGAGGACGCGCCGGTCATTTCCGATGCGGACTATGACGCCTTGAAGCGACGCAACGACGCGATCGAAGCGCGGTTTCCCGATCTCGTGCGCTCCGACAGCCCGTCGTTGCGGGTCGGAGCTGCGCCGGCCGAAGGCTTCGGTAAGGTCACCCATGCGATCCCGATGCTGTCTCTGGACAATGCCTTCGCCGACGAGGATGTGCGCGACTTTTTCGGCCGCATCCGCCGCTTCCTGAAGCTCGATCCCCTGACGGGGGCCATCGCCGTGACGGCGGAGCCGAAGATCGACGGGCTGTCGCTGTCGCTGCGCTACGAGAAGCGCCGGCTGGTGACGGCGGCAACGCGCGGCGACGGCACGGTCGGCGAGAACGTGACGCAGAACGCGCTGACCATCGAGGACATTCCCCATCGCCTGCCGGGCACTGCACCCGACATCGTCGAGGTGCGCGGCGAGGTCTACATGCGCCACGAGGATTTCCGCGCGCTCAATGCGCGGATGGAGGAGCAGGGCGGCAAGGTCTTCGCCAATCCGCGCAACGCGGCGGCGGGCTCCCTGCGCCAGCTCAACCCGGAGGTGACGAAGTCGCGGCCGCTGCGCTTCTTCGCCTATGCCTGGGGCGAGATGAGCGAGGTGCCGCGCGCCACCCAGTACGAGATGGTGCAGCTGCTCGGCGAGTGGGGCTTTTCGATAAACGCCCGCATGGTGCGCTGCGAGACCGTGGAAGAGATCCTTGCGGCCTATCACGGCATCGAGGAGGAGCGTGCGCTGCTCGGCTACGACATCGACGGCATGGTCTACAAGGTCGACCGGCTCGACCTGCAGTCGCGTCTCGGCTTCGTCTCGCGTGCGCCCCGCTGGGCGATCGCCCACAAGTTTCCGGCCGAGAAGGCCTTCACCGTGCTGCGCGGTATCGAGATCCAGGTCGGGCGCACCGGCGCGCTGACCCCGGTCGCCAAGCTGGAGCCGGTAACGGTGGGCGGCGTCGTCGTGTCGAACGCGACGCTGCACAACGAGGATTACATCAAGGGCATCGGCCAGAACGGCGAGCCGATCCGCGGCGGCAAGGACATCCGAGTCGGCGACACGGTGCAGATCCAGCGCGCCGGCGACGTCATTCCGCAGATCGTCGATGTCGATCTGGACAAGCGCCCGAAGGATGCCGAGCCCTTCGCCTTCCCCACCACATGCCCCGCCTGCGGCAGCCATGCGGTGCGCGACGTCAATGCCTCGAGCGGGCGCATCGACGCCGTGCGCCGCTGCACCGGCGGGTTGATCTGCCCGGCGCAGGCCAAGGAAAAGCTGAAGCATTTCGTCTCGCGCCACGCGCTCGACATCGAGGGGCTGGGCGACAAGCAGGTGGAATTCTTCTTCGATCTGCCGATGGAGGAGGGCGGCATTCGTCAGCCGGCGGATATCTTCACCTTGGCGGAGCGGGACGCGGCCTCGCCGCTGATCAAGCTGAGGAACCGCGACGGCTGGGGCGAAACGAGCGCGGCGAATCTCTTCGCCGCCATCGACGCGCGGCGCGAGATGCCGCTCAACCGGGTGATCTTCGCGCTCGGCATCCGCCATGTCGGCGAAGGCAATGCCAAGCTGCTGGCCCGTCACTATCTCGACTGGGAGACCTTCCGCGCGGCCATGCAGGCGGCTGCGGACCCGGCTTCCGATGCCTTCGCCGAGCTGATGGATATCGACGGCATCGGCGAGACGGTGGCCCGGGCGGTGGTCGAGTTCTTCGCCGAGGACCACAACCGCGACGCGCTGGATGCCCTGCTGGCGCAGATCCGGCCGCAGGCGATGGAACGGGTGGAGGCGAGCGCAAGCCCCGTTGCCGGCAAGACGCTGGTCTTCACCGGCACGCTGGAGAAGATGAGCCGCGACGAGGCCAAGGCGCGCGCCGAGGCGATGGGGGCGAAAGTCTCCGGCTCGGTGTCGAAGAAGACCGACCTCGTGATCGCCGGCCCCGGCGCCGGCTCCAAGCTGAAGAAAGCCGAAGAGCTGGGTATCGACGTCATCGACGAGGATGCCTGGATCGAGATGGCCGGCGGGTAATCATGGGATTTGGAGCGCTGTTGCAGGGTTCTGGCCGGGGCCCCTCCTAAGCTCCGGCAAACTTGCTATATTGGTCCAAATAGCGAACAGATTCGCGGGCACGATCCGCGAGCAAACCCATCGAGCCCGAGATCCGACAATCGATGCCCGATTCCCACGGCGACCGCCTTTCCGCCCCCCAGCGGAGCGCCACTCCCTCCGGCAGCGGCATTGCCGCGCGCGCGCAGGCAGCGCTCGGGCCGCGGACGCCCGAACCCGGCTCCTATCTCGACGGGCTGAACCCGGAGCAGCGCGAGGCGGTCGAGACGCTGGACGGCCCGGTCCTGGTGCTGGCGGGTGCCGGTACCGGCAAGACCCGCGTCCTGACGACGCGCATCGGCCATATCCTGGCAACGCGCCGGGCCTTCCCGAGCCAGATCCTGGCGGTGACCTTCACCAACAAGGCCGCTCGCGAGATGAAGGAGCGGATCGAGCGGCTGATCGGCGAGAGCGCGGAAGGCATGCCGTGGCTCGGCACGTTCCACTCGATCTGCGTCAAGATCCTGCGCCGGCACGCCGAACTGATCGGCCTGCAGTCCGGCTTCTCGATCCTCGACACCGACGACCAGCTTCGCCTGATCAAGCAGATCATCCAGGCCGAGGGGCTGGACGACAAGCGCTGGACGGCGCGGGCCTTCGCCAGCCAGTTGGACGGCTGGAAGAATCGCGGCCTGACGCCCGACCAGGTGCCGGAGGGCGAGGCCCGCTCCTTCGGCAACGGCAAGGGCCGGGCGCTCTACGAGCAGTATCAGGAGCGGCTGTCGATCCTCAATGCCGCGGATTTCGGCGATCTCCTGCTGCATGTGATCACGCTGTTCCGCAACAATCCGGACGTGCTGGCGGAGTACCAGAACCGCTTCCGCTTCATGCTGGTGGACGAGTACCAGGACACCAACATCGCGCAGTATCTGTTCCTGCGGCTGCTGGCGCAGGGCAACCGCAACATCTGCTGCGTCGGCGACGACGACCAGTCGATCTACGGCTGGCGCGGGGCCGAGGTCGACAACATCCTGCGGTTCGACCACGACTTTCCCGGCGCCAAGGTGATCCGGCTGGAGCGCAACTACCGCTCGACGAGCCATATTCTTGCCGCGGCCTCGCATCTGATCGCCCATAACGAGGGGCGCCTGGGCAAGACCCTGTTCACCGACGTGGTGGACCCGGACGGCGAGGAAGTGCGGGTCAGCGTCGCGGCCGCCTGGGATTCGGAGGAAGAAGCTCGCGCCATCGGCGACGAGATCGAGGCGCTGCAGTCCAAGGGGCACAGCCTCGAGAGCATGGCGATCCTGGTGCGCGCGTCCTTCCAGATGCGCGAGTTCGAGGACCGGTTCGTCACGCTCGGCGTCAACTACCGGGTGGTCGGCGGCCCGCGCTTCTACGAGCGCATGGAGATCCGCGATGCGATGGCCTATTTCCGCTGCGTGGTGCAGCCGGCCGACGATCTCGCCTTCGAGCGGATCGTCAACACGCCGAAGCGGGGCCTCGGCGAGGCCAGCCTGAAGCTGGTCCATGCCTATGCGCGGGCGAACCGCATTCCGCTCATGCAGGCGGCCTCCGACCTGTGCCAGACCGAGGAACTGAAGCCGAAGGCGCGCACGACGCTGCGCATGCTGCTGGCCGATTTCGACCGCTGGCGCGACCTGGTGCCGGCCATGTCGCATACGGAGCTGGCCGAGATCATTCTCGACGAGAGCGGCTATACCGAGATGTGGCGCAACGACCGCTCGGCGGAGGCGCCGGGCCGGCTCGACAACCTGAAGGAGCTCGTCCGTTCGATGGACGAGTTCGAATCGCTCGCCGGCTTCCTGGAGCATGTCGCGCTGGTCATGGACCGGGACGCGGACGGCAACAACGAGGCGGTGTCGATCATGACGCTGCATTCGGCCAAGGGGCTGGAGTTCGACACGGTGTTCCTCCCCGGCTGGGAGGAGGGGCTCTTCCCGCATCAGCGCGCGCTCGACGAGAGCGGACGCGCGGGGCTGGAGGAAGAGCGGCGGCTCGCCTATGTGGGCATCACGAGGGCGCGGCGGCGGGCCAAGATCTGGTTCGCCTCCAACCGGCGCATCCACGGCATGTGGCAGAGCTCGATCCCCTCGCGCTTCCTCGACGAGCTGCCGGCCGACCATGTGGACGTGGTCGAGCCGTCGAGCAATTACGGCGGCTATGGCGGCGGCGGATACGGCGCCAGCCGTTTCGACACACGCGATCCCTTCAAGGCGAACTATTCGACCCCGGGCTGGCAGCGGGCGCAGCGTTCGCAGGCGCAAGGCGGCGCCAGTGGCGGCGGCTTCGCCGGACGGATGGGATCGGCCGGCGGGCGGCAGTCCGGTGGGCCTCGGATGATCGAGGGCGAGCTGGTCGCCAAGTCGGTGTCCGACACGCCGTCGGCCTTCGACATGGGCGAGCGGGTGTTCCACCTCAAGTTCGGCTATGGCGAGGTTGTCGGCATCGAAGGCAACAAGCTGACCGTCCAGTTCGACAAGGCGGGGCGCAAGAAGGTGCTCGACAGCTTCGTCGAGCGGCACTGAACGGCGCGCGTTTCCCCATCCAGCGCGAATGCGATTGATGCGCCCCGCTTTCGGGCGCTATAGGGCGGGCGCTGTTTCCTGTCTCCGGAGAGATCATGTCCACCATTCGCGTTCGCATCACCGCCCCCGAGATCGAGGCGAAGCGCATCTACGAGCTGCTGTCACGCGACTTCGAGGACGACGGCAATCCGGTGACGGTCTTCGAGGCGTCGGCGGACGGGCGGGACTGGACCGCCGAAATCCTGCTGTTCGACATGAGCGAGACGGAAGCGGCCGATCTCGTCAAGGACCGGCTGGGCGCGGACGCCTTTGCCGCTCCGGTCGAGGCGGTGGAACTGGAAGACATCAACTGGGTGGAGAAGAGCCTGGAAGGCCTGTCGCCGGTGCAGGCGGGCCGTTTCTTCATCCACGGCTCGCACGACCGCGCGAAGCGCCCGCTCGCCGGCATTTCCATCGAGATCGAGGCTGCGCTCGCCTTCGGCACCGGCCATCACGGGACGACCGCGGGCTGTCTGATCGAGATCGACCGGCTGCTGACCCGTCGGTCCTATGAGCGGATGCTGGACCTGGGCACCGGTACGGGCGTCCTGGCCATCGCGATGGCGCGGCTGTCCCGCCAGCCGGTGCTGGCGACGGACATCGACCCGGTGGCGACCATCACGGCGCGCGCCAATGCGATCCACAACCTCGCCGGCGGCCTGGTGCGCACGGCGACGGCAGCCGGTGTCGACAGCCGGATCTTCGCGGAAGCCGGCCCCTTCGACCTGGTGGTGGCGAATATCCTCGCCCGGCCCTTGATGCGCATGGCCGCCGGTCTGTCGGCGCGCATGACCCGCTCGGCGACGCTGGTCCTGTCGGGCCTGCGCGTGGAGGACGGTCCGCGCATCCTGTTCGCCTATGGCATGCAGGGGTTCCACCTGGTGCGCCGGCAGAACCGCGACGGCTGGCTGACGCTGACGCTGGTGCGCGGTCGCCACGAGGGCTGAAACCCCGGAAACAGCCTGCCCCAAAAAGAAACGGGCCCGGCGGAGGAACCGCCGGGCCCGTTTCTGTACAGTCGGCGACCGCCGTATCAGAATGCGGAGGTCAGCGAGCTGTTGCGCTCCAGCTCGGCCCGGTCGTAGCCGTAGGCGGCGAGCGTGGCGTCGTCGAGCGACAGAAGGTAGCCGTTCACATAGCGGCGAGCCTGACGCTCACGAGCGGTGATCATCGAGTCAAGCGCCTTGCGGAACACGCTCTTGGAAGAGCTGCGCGATACGCCCGAGATGGCGGTGGTGGTCGTGGTGGCAATGGCCATGAGCTTAGTCTCCGGTTCGAGGTCTCTAGATAGAGCTTCCTCCCTCAAACTCTCGAGACAGAGTATGGGGAGTGCCTGGCCATGCGAAAAGCGCCATAAGTGCATGGCAGTGCTGCGATTGCTGCATGTGCGAATTCATGGTTTTGCAATGCAGCAGAGCAGATGCCGAAATCCTCGGCGAAAGCCTGCCTTCCGCATGTGCAAAAGCCGGCTGGAGGTGCATTCAACGCCCTTTCGCGCCGCCGGCTTTGGCGCTAGCGTCGTCGCATGTTCCAGTCCTTCGACAATGTCATCGACCCCTCCGTCGGTTCCGCGCGTTGCGCGGCGCTGCGGCGCGAGCTGGCCCGCAGGGGCCTCGACGGTTTTCTGGTCCCGCGCGCCGACGCGCATCAGGGCGAATATGTGCCGCCCAGCGACGCTCGGCTCTCGTGGCTGACCGGCTTTGCCGGGTCGGCCGGAATAGCGGTTGTGCTGGCGGAGGAGGCGGCGATCTTCGTCGACGGGCGCTACACGATTCAGGTGCGCGAGCAGGTGGACACCAACGTTTTCCGGCCGATGCACCTGATCGAGACGCCGCCGTCCGAGTGGCTGGCGGGCAAGCTGCAGCCGGGCCAGAAGCTCGGCTACGACCCGATGCTCCACACGGTGAACGGCGCCAAGCGGCTGGCCGAGGCCTGTGCCAGGGCCGGAGCGGAGCTTGTGGCAGTGGACGGCAATCCGCTCGACGCGGTGTGGGAGGACCGGCCCGAGCCGCCGCTTGGCCAGGTGCGCGTGCACCCGCCGGAATTCGCCGGCGAGGCGGCGCAGGACAAGATCCCGCGCATGGCCGCCGAGGTGCGCCGCGCCGGGGGCGATGCCTTCGTGCTGACTCAGCCCGATTCCATCGCCTGGCTCTTCAACATCCGCGGCAGCGACGTATCGCATACGCCCCTGCCGCTGTCTTTCGCCATCCTGCCGCGCCAGGGGCGCCCGCAGATCTTCATCGACGCCCGCAAGCTCACCAATGCCTCGCGCGACCATCTGGAGGCACTGGCCGACATTGCCGAGCCGGGCGGGCTGACGGGTGCGCTCGGCGCCCTTGGAGCGTCGGGCGCAACGGTGCTGGTCGATCCCGACTGGGCGGGCGATGCGCTGGCGAGCGCGGTGCTTGCAGCCGGCGGCAAGGTGAAGCATGGCGCCGACCCGGTGACCAAGGCCAAGGCGGTGAAGAACGCGGCCGAGATCGCGGGCGCGCGCGCCGCGCATCTGCGCGACGGGGCGGCCTTTGCCCGCTTCCTGTGCTGGCTGGACGGTGCGGCGGCGGCCGGCGGGCTCGACGAGATCGCCGTTGCCGAGCGGCTGGAGGCGTTCCGAGCCGAGACCGGCAAGCTGAAGGAAATCTCCTTCGACAGCATTTCCGCGGCCGGCCCCAATGCCGCGATCTGCCACTACCGGGTCGATCGGGGCAGCAACCTGCCGATCCCGGCAAACAGCCTGTTCCTGATCGATTCCGGCGCCCAGTACGAGGACGGCACGACCGACATCACCCGCACCGTTGCCGTCGGCGAGGTGCCGCAAGAGCAGAAGCGCCATTTCACGCTGGTGCTGAAGGGGCATATCGCCATCGCCACCGCGCGGTTCCCGGTCGGCACAAGCGGCGCGCAGATCGATGCGCTGGCCCGCATCGCCCTGTGGAAGGCGGGTCTCGACTTCGACCATGGCACGGGCCATGGCGTCGGCTCCTATCTGTCGGTGCATGAGGGGCCGCAGCGCATCGCCAAGACCGGCCATGCGGCGCTGGAACCGGGGATGATCGTCTCCAACGAGCCGGGCTACTATCGCGACGGCAGCCACGGCATCCGGATCGAGAACCTGGAACTGGTGACACCGCCGGCCGCCATCGAAGGCGGCGAGCGGGCGATGCTCGGCTTCGAGGCGCTGACGCTCGCCCCGATCGACCGGCGGGCGGTGGTGGCGGAGATGCTCAGCGCCGAGGAGCGGGCCTGGTTCGACGCCTATCACGCCCGCGTCCTGCGCGAACTCGGCCCGCTGGTGGACGAGGCGACGCGGGCCTGGCTCGAGCAGGCGACGGCGCCGCTGTAAGGGGCGCTGTAACGGGTGGGGGAGCGCCGCTCAGCGGTGCTCCTCGACCTGGTTGTTGATCAGCTCGGCATTGAAGAAGCGCAGCGCCCGCACATGGGTAGCGTGGCCGATGACCTTGGTGGGATCAGCTGCATCCACCACCGGCAGCTTGTTGGTGCCGCTTTCGTCGAAGATCTTCAGCGCCGCTTCCAGCGTGTCGTCCAGCTTCAGGCTGGGACCGCCGGCCTCCGGATCGTGGGTTTGCGGTTCCGCATCGTCCGGCAGCCGCTCGACGAAATCCGAGACGTGCACGATCCGAACCAGCCACTTGTGCGCGCCCTCGTTCAGCATCACGCCGCGCATTTCCAGCTGCCAGTGGAAATAGGAGCGCCCGTGCACCGCCTGGGTCAGGCCGGTGGCGATGGAAACGGCAATCAGCAGCGCGATGGACAGCGCATAACCGCCGGTCAACTCGAACACGATCATCGTGGTGGAGAATGGCGCGCCGAGGACAGCGGCCGCAACGGCGCCCATGCCGAGGATCGCATAGAGCCCGTGCGAGGAGGCAAGCTCGGGGAAGGCGGCAGCAGCGATCAGGCCGAAGGCGCCGCCGGCCATCGCGCCCAGATAGAGCGCCGGGGAGAAGATGCCGCCGCCAAAGCGCGAGGCAAGCGTGATCGAGGTTGCTGCCGTCTTGGCGACCAGCAGCGCCAGCATGGTAACGAGCGGCAGCTCCTGGCGCAGCGCAAGATCGGTCGCCTCGTAGCCGACGCCGAGCACGCCGGGAAAGACGATGCCGATGGCGCCGACCGCCAGCCCGCCGATCACCGGGCGCAGCCAGAGCGGCATGGAGATGTTGCGCGCGACCCAGTCCGTGCCGATCAGCGAGAACTGGAAGATCACCGCCACGGCCGCACAGGTGAGGCCGAGCAGGGCAAAGGCCGGCATCTCCAGCAGGGAGGTGATCTGGTATTCGGGGATGGAGAAGGCGGCGATGTCGCCGAACCACAGGCGCGACATCAGCGTGCCGAGCACCGAGGCGATGACGATGGGCACAAAGGCGGTCATCGCATAGTGGCCGAGAATGACCTCGTGGGCGAAGAGAACGCCGGCGATTGGCGCGTTGAACGAGGCGGAGACCGCACTGGCAACGCCGCAGGCGAGCAGGATGCGGCGGGCGGCATCGGGCAGGCGGAACGTCTGGCAGAGCGCAGTGCCGATGGTCGCGCCGAGGTGCACGACAGGTCCCTCGCGGCCCGCGCTGGCGCCGCAGCCGAGCGAGGCGGAGGTGAGGAAGGCGGAGGAAATGCCCGACCAGAAGGGCAAGCCGCGCCCGCCCTGGACGCGCGCCTCGATCACGTCGGGAACGCCGCCGGTGCGCTGCTTGGGCTGGATCGTCTGCAGGAAGATGCCGATGCACAGCCCGCCGAGCGTTGGGGCCAGCAGGATCACCCACCAGGGCACGGTGGCGGCCGCGGTGATCACCGTTTCCGCCGAGGTTCCGAGCCACAGCCACTGGAACGCGCCGATGGCCATGCGGAAGAGGATGGCGGCAATCGCGGTCAGTACGCCGATGACGATGGCGAGCGCCCAAACCAGCGGCAGCCGCGTGGAGCGGAAAAGCCGGATGTTCGGCTTGATCCAGCCCGCGGTCAGCACGGGCAGGCGTTTCAATTGCGTCAGCAGACCGGTCATCGCTCGTCCAGCCGTCAGCCTGGCTCGCTGAGCCTCAAGCGTCTTTCGTCAGCGTCTTTCAAGGGAAATTCGTCGCCCGGACCGCTCGGGCCGGCCGAGCACCGCATGGCTCTCCCTCATCTCCTCCAGCCGCTCCAGCACGTCCTGCGGCCATGGCACCACCTTGCGGGCGGCAAGGTCGACATGCAGGGACACCTGCTCGGATGTGGCCGAAAGGAAACCGTCGTCCGCGTGGTGGAGCTCCTGGTAGAGATGCGCCCGTTTGGCGTCGAAATCAACGAGCTGCACCGTGACGCGCACGCGATCTCCCCCGTTGAGTTCGCGCAGGTAGCAAAGATGCGTCTCGGCGGTGAAGAAGGAGGCGCCGCACTCGCGGGCATAGTCCGGACCAAGGCCGAGGTGGATGAAGGCCTCGTCCAGCGCGGTGTCGAAGAGGACATTGTAGTAGGCCATGTTGAGATGGCCGTTGTAGTCCAGCCACTCGCTCCTGACCTCCTGGATCGACCCGGTGAAGGGGGCTGGCTGGCGGCTCGGCTGTGACATGGCGCTCCTTCCGTCCTCTCGGCTGGCCGGCCAGTTCCGGCAGCGGGTGAAACGGGCGGAAGTCTTTGGCCGGGATTGCCGTTTTTGCTAGTTTGCGCCAAACCTAGTCCGAGACCGGCAGGAAACGCAAATGCGCGCAAGGTGCCCGCAGGCGCCCGAGACGTCGGCCATCGCTCAAGCGGGAGAGAACCATGAGCCTTGCAAGCCTTCAGGCGTCGGTACAGCGCAACGAGGAAGGGATCGACCTCGCCCTCAAGATCCTGGCGCAGCGGTTCGGCGAGCGCTTCTCCACCTCTGCCGCGGTGCGCGAGCAGCACGGCCACACGACCACCTGGCTGCCGAATCAGGCACCTGACGGGGTGGTCTTCGCCCGGTCGACCGAAGAGGTCGCGGACGTGGTGCAGGTCTGCGCGCAGCACAAGGTGCCGATCATTCCCTTCGGCACCGGCTCCTCGCTGGAGGGACATGTCAACGCGCCGGCCGGGGGCATCTCCGTCGACGTGTCGCAGATGAACCGGGTGTTGCAGGTCAATGCCGAGGACCTCGACTGCGTCGTCCAGGCCGGCGTGACCCGGACCCAGCTCAACGAGTACCTGCGCGACACGGGCCTCTTCTTCCCCATCGATCCGGGTGCGGATGCGAGCCTTGGCGGCATGGCGGCAACGCGCGCCTCCGGCACCAACGCGGTACGCTACGGCACGATGAAGGACGTGGTGCTGGCGCTGACGGTGGTGACGGCGGACGGGCGCATCGTGCGCACCGGCGGCAGGGCCAAGAAGACGGCGGCCGGCTACGATCTCACCCGTTTGATGGTCGGCTCGGAAGGCACGCTCGGCATCATCACCGAGGTGACGCTGCGCCTTTACGGCATTCCGGAGGCCGTTTCGGGCGGCGTCTGTCCGTTCCCGGATCTCGACTCCGCCTGCAACGCTGTGATCACCACCATCCAGTCCGGCTTGCCGGTGGCGCGTATCGAGCTGCTCGACGCCAACCAGATTCGCGCCTGCAACGCCTATTCCAAGCTCGACTTGCAGGAAACACCGACGCTGTTCCTGGAATTCCACGGCACGGAAGCGGGCGTGCGCGAGCAGAGCGAGATCTTCGGCGAGATCGCCCGGGACAGCGGCGGCGGCGAGTTCGTCTGGGCGACCAAGGCGGAAGATCGCACCCGGCTGTGGAAGGCGCGGCACGATGCCTATTGGGCAGCGCTCGGCCTCAGGCCCGGCTGCAAGGGCGTCTCCACCGATGTCTGCGTGCCGATTTCGCGGCTGGCGGAGTGCATCGGCGAGACCTACAAGGATGTGGAGGCCAATGGCCTGCTCGCGCCGCTGGTCGGCCATGTCGGCGACGGCAATTTCCACGTCCTCGTGCTGGTAGATGTCGACAATCCGCAGGAGATCGCCAAGACTGAGGCCTTCATCGAAAGGCTCAACTGGCGTGCCATCGAGATGGGCGGCACCTGCACCGGTGAGCACGGGGTCGGGCAGGGCAAGATGAAATATCTCGCCCGCGAGCATGGCGCCGGCCTCGACATGATGGCGGCAATCAAGAAGGCTCTCGATCCGGACAACATTCTCAACCCGGGCAAGATCGTCCGGCTGGACTGACAGCCGCAGACTACGCGCGCAAACGGGAGGCCAGGGCGCTGAATTCGATCTACATCACGATAGGCGTGACCGTGATCGCGGTGCTGCTGGCCGCGCTCGTCGGGCCGTTTCTTGTCGACTGGACGGCCTATCGCACCACGTTCGAGCGCTATGGAGAGCAGTTGCTCGGTCATCGGGTGGCGGTGATGGGCGAGGCGGAGATGCGCCTGCTGCCGACGCCGACCCTGACCTTTTCCGACGTGCGGGTGGGCGAGCCGGAGGATCCGCTGCTGGCGGTGCAGCGCTTCGAGATGCGCATCGAGTTGCCGCCGCTGCTGAAGGGCGAGGTGCGGATCATCGACCTCGCCATGGACCGGCCGAACCTGCGCCTGTCCATCGACGAGGAGGGGCGGCTCGACTGGTTTACCGCAAGGGCCCGCAACGGGCTGATCTCCGAGGTCGATCCGGACCTCGTGATGCTGGAGCAGGCGACGATCCGCGACGGCGAGCTGACCGTGATCGATGCGCGCAACGGCCAGAGTCACAAGATCGAGGACATCGACCTCCTGGTCACGGCCCGCTCCATGCTGGGGCCGTTCAAGCTGGATGGCATGGCGAGCTTCCAGGGCCAGCGGGCAACCGTGGTGCTGGCGACCGGGCGGCGCGACCCGGCCGGCGGCTTGCGGCTGCGCGCCGGCGTGACGCCGGTCTCGGTGCCGGTCGACCTGGTGATGGACGGCACGCTCACCTTGTCGGACAGCCGGCCGGGCTATGAGGGCACCTATACGCTCGCCTCCGTCACGCCGGAGGAGGAGGCGCGCCGCGCCTGGCGCAGCGAGGGCAGTTTCGCTCTCGATATCGCAAGGCTGGCGCTCAGCGGAGCCAACTTCCGCTATGGCCCAGAGGATCGTCCGGTGACGCTGGAGGGCGGCGCGGACCTGACGCTGGTCGAGCCCTATCGCTTCGACGTCAAGGCGGCTGCGCGGCAGATCGATCTCGACCGTATCGCCGGGCGGGGCCCGGCCGAGCCCCTGGCGGCGGCGGAGACCGGGATGGGGCTGCTGGCGGCCTTGCGCGGACTGCCGCATCCGCCCGTCGACGGCAGCATCGAGCTCGCTATCCCCGCGGTCGTGTCCGGCGGCGGACTGACGCAGGACGTACTGCTCAAGGCCGACCGGCTGGCGAGCGGATGGAGGATATCCGAACTGTCCGGCCGGATGCCGGGGAGGACAGAATTTCTCGTCCGCGGGGACTTGGGCCTGCAGCCGGAACCGACCTTCCGCGGGAGTTTCGCCGCGTCCGTCGCCCAGCCGGTGGCGTTCGCCGACTGGTGGCGCAAGGACGGAGCTCGCGGAATCGCGGCCGTGCCCTTCGCCGTGGAGAGCCGGATGGACGCGGCGGGGGGGCATGTGTCGCTGACCGATTTCGCGTTCGAGATCGGCGAGGACCGCGGGCAAGGTGCGATCTCGTGGTCGGCGAGGGAGGGGGAAAGCCCGGTCTTCGAGGCCGATCTCGACGCTCGGCGCATCGACGGCGATCAGGTGGGACAACTTGCCCGCCTGTTCCTGGGAACCGAGGCCGGACTGGCCGCGGGCATCGCCGGCACGGGAACGGAGCTGGCGCTGCGCCTCTTTGCCGAAGAGGTGACCTTCGGCACGCTGTCGGCCTCCGCAACGCGGCTGCGGGCCTCGTACCGGGACGACACGCTGGTGATCGACGAGGCGCAGGTCGCGGACCTGTCCGGCGCGCGCCTCGGTGCCAAGGGGCGGATAGAACGGCTGTCGACGGCGCCCTCCGGCGCGCTGGAGATGGATGTGGATGCCGAGCGGCTCGACGGCGTCGCCGCGCTGGCGATGGCGTTGGCACCGGAAAACCGCATGGTGCGCGCGTTCGCAGGCCGGCCGGGCGCTTTCGCCCCGGCCAGGCTGACGCTGACCTTCCAGGGCGAGGCGAGCGGGGGCAGCGACAGCGCGGGCACCCAGGCAAGCCTTGTCGCCCGCGGCACGGCCGGCGGCACCGACGTGGATATCAATCTCGGCCTCGACGGGCGACTCGACCGCTGGCGGGCAGCAAGCGTCGACTTCGAGGCCAGCTTCAGCGCGGACGAGGCGGCCGATCTGGTGACCCAACTGGGTGTGACGATGCTACCGGTCGGCAGCCTCGGCGAGGCGCGGGTGGAAATCGGCGCGGCGGGGATCCCCGAGGAGGGGCTGGAGGGGCACGCCCGGCTCTATCTAGGCCCCTCGGCCCTGACGGCGATCGGCCGGCTCACCCTGCCGGAAAGCGGCGACAGCCGCTACGCCGCCGATCTTGCCGCACAGGCGCCGGATCTGGTGCCGCTGGCACTGCTGACCGGGCGACTGCCGTCGCTGGACGCCTCGACCGGTGCCGTCGACCTGGCGGCGAGGCTGGAGGGCGAGGGGGATCGCTTCACCCTGTCGGACCTTGCCGGCACATTTGCCGGGCTGCGGCTGGATGGGGATTTGCGCATCGACCTGCGCCGGGCGCTGGCCAGCCTCGACCCGCAGGTCAGAGGTGCCATCTCCTTGTCCGAACTGGATATTTCCCAGATCAGCGACTTGCTGCTGGGGGCCGACCAGCTGGCGGCCTCCACCGGGGGCACTTGGTCCGAAGCGGCGTTCGGTCCGCCGGTCGTCTCCGGCGTAGACCTGTCGCTCGATGTCGGTGCGCAGCGCATGGTCCTCGCCCCGCTGCCGCCGGCCAGCAACGTGACGGCGCGGGTCTCGATGAAGGACGACGCCCTGTCGCTCGACGTCGGCAAGGCGGGCTTTGCCGGCGGCGAGCTGACGGGTGCCTATACGCTGAAGCGGTCGGCCGGGCAGGCGGGGATGACCGCCTCGCTGCAGGTCGACGGGGCGCGGCTGGAAGAGCTGATATGGCGGCGGGCGGGACGTCCGCTCGCCATGGGTGCGGCGAGCATAAACCTCGATATCGAGGGCAGCGGCCGCTCGCTTGCCGGGATCGTCTCGGGCCTCACCGGCGGGGGGACGCTTCGCGTCGAGAACGGGGAGATCCGCGGCCTCAACCCGGAGGCCTTCGCGCTGGTGATCCGGGCCGTCGATGCCGGACTCGACCTCAACGACGAGGCGATCCGGACCGCCTTCTCCAGCCATCTCGATGCCGGCGTGCTGCCCTTCGCGGAGCTGGAGGCCAGCGCCTCGATTGCCGGCGGCGTCATGCGGATCGGCAATGCGCGGGTCGACAATCGCGAGGCCTCGATCTTCGGCAATGCCCAGGCCGACCTCAAGGCCTTGACCCTGCAGAGCGATTTCTCGCTGCGGGTCGATCCGGGCGAGGAAGCTGTGACCGGCGCGGAGGCGCAGGTGGGCCTCGTCTTCGCCGGGCCTCTGGCCGAGCCGCAACGCACCATCGACATCGCGCCCTTCACCGCCTTCCTCACCTTGCGGGCCTTCGAGCAGGAGGTGCAGCGGGTGGAGGACCTGCAGGCGGAAATCACCGAGCGCGACCGCTTGATGCGCGAAATGCGCCGCTCGCGCGAGGAGCAGCGCCGGCGGGAGCGGGAACAACGGCAGATGGACGAGGACGCCGCGCGCAAGCTGGAAGACGAGCGCGCGGCCGAGGAAAGCCGTAAGGCGGAAGAGGCCCGCAAGGCGGAAGAGGCGAGGAAGGCCGAGGAAGAGCGCCGCGCCGCAGAACGGCGACGGGCGGACCAGCGGCGGGCCGAGCAGCGCCGCCAGCAGCAGGCGGCCCCGGCGCAGACGCCCGCTTCCCAGTCACCGGCAGCGAGTTTCGGCGAGCGGATCCGGCGGGCTCTCGACGGTCCGGCAAGCACCGGCTCGGCGAGCGGAAATTCTGGCACGGGACAGCCGATGCAGTTGCTGCCGCCGCTCGATCCGCCGGTCTTCGTCGGTCCGACGCCGGACCGCTGACCATGCTTATCTATTTGAGATAAAAGCCTGAATCAGGCCGTGTTGGCCTTGGCCCGGCAATGGGCGAGGGCGGCAACGCGCAAGGCCGAGGAGAGCGAGGAGGGCAGGTCGCCGCCATCGGCCTCCATCTCGCGGGCATCGTCGATGCGGGCAACGAGCGCGGGAAGGCTGACGTCTTCGCTCTCGGCCATTTCCTCCAGCACCTCCCAGAACTCCGGTTCCAGCGCCAAACTGGTGCGGTGGCCGTGCAGGGTTAGGGAGCGTTTGGCCAGCATGGGGATTAGTGTTCCTCGCCGGTGCCGCCAGAGGCACTGTCCGAGGGTGTCCGCCGGTGTCCCTCGATGTGGACAAATGCCTTTTCGGCCTCGATGCGGTCGCGGGATTTCTCGGCCTTGCTGCGCCCGAAAAGGCTACGATTCTGCGCTGCCTTCTCGTCTTTCTCGCGCCGCGCGCGCGCTTTGCGCGCCTGCCTCAGATTGACGATATCCCCGCTCATCATCCGTCCCCTTCGGCCGATGCTGCTGGCGCGGCGTGGCCGTTTCTCAGGTTTTCTTGCGGAAAGCATCGAGCGAGACGACGTCGGCGCCGCCCGGCTCGCCGGACTTGTCCTCCTTGGACTCCGGCTTTTCAGGTTGATCAGAATTTTGCAAATTTTTGTGCTGAACTTGCGAAATCTTGTCCGATTTTGCGTCGCTCGTCTTTTCCTCGACGGCCGACAAGGCGGCCTCCGCACGCTCCTGCTCGCGGGCTGCCTCGACCAGTTCCTCGGGGAGTTCCTCGGCAGTCTTGCCCGGTTCGAACTCCAGCGCGAACTGCACGGAAGGATCGAAGAACCCCTTGATGGCGGAGAATGGGACGAACAGCTTTTCGGGGATACCGCCGAAGGACAGACCCACCTCGAAGGCGTGTTCGCCGATGGTCAGGTCCCAGAACTGATGCTGCAGGACGATGGTCATTTCCTTCGGATACCGCTCGTGCAGCCGCGAGGAAATGCGCACGCCCGGCGCGTTGGTGTCGAAGGCGATATAGAAATGATGCTCGCCGGGCAGCCCGACGCGGCCGACCTCGGAGAGGATCTTGCGGACGGCACCGCGCAGGGCGTCCTGAATGACGATATCGTAGCGGATCAGGTCTTCGGCCATCGCACTTACTGAACGTGAGAATCGGGTCGCGCCCAACATGGCGTGCGAAGGGGAGAATGAAAAGCGCCGATCCGCGCTCGCCACCGGCCTTTTGCCGCTTGCCCCGCTTTTTTTCGCGTGAGCCGCCCGCTGGACGCCGCTTGCGCCGGCCTCAAGGCCCTTGCCTCCTGTCCATTGAGCGGATCCGGGCGGGCCGAAGCTGGCGAAAATCGAGTGGAGGCTTCTGTTGCCAGGTGCCTCCGGACCCCGCCTGACGGGGCTAACCGCCAGGACTTAAAGGACTACCGGCACCGCATTACGCGGCGACAGCGTTGTCCATAGCATAGTTGTCGTTTGCAACTATTGAGACGGCCCGATAACGGCGGAACCATGCCGAGCGAAAGAACGACCTTTACACCCTCGTCGATCCTATTTCGCCCCCGCCGAAACCCGCCGATCGATGGATCGCACGGCGGGCTTGGGTGGAGGCGCCGGGTACCGCCCCCGGGTCCGATAGGCTTATTCCGAAGTCCGTTTATCGCCATAGCCGGCTTGCACCGGCAATCCGAATATAGGGGCAGGGAGGACCGCTGAAAAGAGGCCTGCGTCAACTGACGGCAGGACTTCGGGAAAACCTTAGGCGCAGGGCGGAACGGCGTGCAAGGCCATGGTGCTTCTTCGCGCCATCGCGGGCTTGTGAGACGACGTCATTGGCGGGGGAGCCGGCGCCTGCGCTAGAAATGGAGCTGCCCCCGTCGGGATGCGGGGCAGCGCGGAGGACAGGCGGATGACATGGAAGCGGTCGGGCGGAGTTTCGCGCAGGCGGGCAATGCTGGCAGGGGCTGCCTTTCTCCTTGTCGCCGGAACCGCGAGCGCCGGCTGGTTCGGGCTCGGCAGCAGCGACACGGGCCAGGTGTTCACTGGCATCGTCGACGGGGTCGCGGTCGGCGGCTACGACCCTGTCGCCTATTTCACGCAAGGGCGCCCGGTCGAGGGATCGCCCGAGATCACGACCGACTATCGGGGCGCGACATGGCGCTTTGCGAGTGAGGCGAACCGCGAGGCGTTCCTCGCCGAGCCGGAGAAATTTGCCCCTGCCTATGGCGGCTACTGCTCCTGGGCGATCGCGCAGGGCAAGCTCGCCAAGGGCGATCCGAAGAACTGGGACATCGTCGAGGGGCGGCTCTACCTCAACTACAACGACGACATCCAGTCGCGCTGGCGCAAGGACATCCCCGGCTTCATCGACAAGGCACAGGCGAACTGGCCGGGGCTTGCCGCCGGGAACTGAGCCTGCCGACGCTACGGCAGCCGGTGGATTGCAGGGACGAGGGCGCGGGTTTGCTTGCCCTCGGCGCCCTGGCCGGGCAACCATGGTGGTCCATGAGAATCGGCAGGCGGACGGCACCGTGCGGCAATATCACGAGCTGATGCAGCGCATCCTCGACGGGGGTGTGAAGAAGACCGACCGGACGGGCACGGGAACCATTTCCGTGTTCGGCCACCAGATGCGCTTCGACCTTGCCGACGGCTTTCCGATGGTGACGACCAAGAAGCTGCACCTGAAGTCGATCATCCACGAATTGCTGTGGTTCCTGGCCGGCGACACCAACATCCGCTACCTGAAGGAAAACGGGGTGCGGATCTGGGACGAGTGGGCCGACGAGAACGGCGATCTCGGGCCGGTCTACGGCTATCAGTGGCGGTCGTGGCCGGCACCGGACGGCAGCTCCATCGACCAGATTTCCAAGCTGCTGGAGCAGATCCGCAAGACGCCGGACAGCCGCCGGCTGATCGTCTCGGCGTGGAACCCGGCACTGGTCGACGAGATGGCGCTGCCGCCCTGCCACGCCTTCTTCCAGTTCTATGTCGCCGAGGGACGGCTGTCCTGCCAGCTCTATCAGCGCTCAGCCGACGTATTCCTGGGCGTGCCGTTCAACATCGCCTCCTATGCCTTGCTGACGATGATGGTGGCCAAGGTGACGGGATACGAGCCGGGCGAGTTCATCCACACGTTCGGCGACGCGCATCTTTACCTGAACCACCTGGACCAGGCGCGGGAGCAGTTGTCGCGCGAACCGCGCGCGCTGCCGACAATGCGGATCAACGAGGAGGCGAACGATCTCTTCGCCTTCCGCTTCGAGGATTTCGAGCTCGTCGGCTACGATCCGCATCCGCATATCAAGGCGGCGGTCGCCGTCTGAGCGAAACGCGCTGACGGGCGGGCCGCGAGGCGGCCCGCGCCGGATTTGCGGATCAGGACTTCAGCCGGTAGCCGGTGCGGAAGATCCACCAGATCACCGCAAGGCAGAGCCCCAGGAACAGCAGCGTCATGGCGAGGCTGATGCCGACGTCGACATCCGCCTGTCCGTAGAAGCTCCAGCGGAAGCCGCTGATCAGGTAGACCACCGGGTTGAGCAGCGTCACCTTCTGCCAGAAGGGCGGCAGCATCGAGATCGAGTAGAAGCTGCCGCCGAGAAAGGCGAGCGGCGTGATCACCAGCATCGGCACGAATTGCAGCTTCTCGAAATTGTCGGCCCAGATGCCGATGATGAAGCCGAACAGGGCGAAGGTGACCGCCGTCAGCAGCAGGAACAGCAGCATCCAGCCTGGATGCTGGATCTCGAGCGGCACGAAGAGTGCGGCCGTCGCCAGGATGATCAGCCCGACGATGATCGCCTTGGTGGCCGCCGCCCCGACATAGGCGATGACGATCTCCAGATAGGAGACGGGGGCGGAGAGCACCTCGTAGATCGTGCCGGTGAAGCGCGGGAAGTAGATGCCGAACGAGGCGTTCGACACGCTCTGGGTGAGCAGCGACAGCATGATCAGGCCCGGCACGATGAAGGCGCCGTAACTGATGCCGTCGACCTCGGAAATACGCGAGCCGATGGCCGCACCGAAGACGACGAAATAGAGCGAAGTGGAGATGACGGGGGAGACGATGCTCTGGAACAGGGTGCGGCCCGTGCGGGCCATCTCGAACCTGTAGATCGCCTTTATGGCATGGATGTTCATGACGGCGTCCTGACGAGGTTGACGAAGATCTCTTCCAGCGAGCTCTGCCGGGTCTGCAGGTCGCGGAAGCGGATGCCGGCGGCGTTGAGGTCCTGCAGCAGGGCGGTGATGCCGGTGCGCTCGCCCTGGGTGTCGTAGGTGTAGACCAGCTCGCTGCCGTCGGCGGACAGTTCCAGGTTGTGGGCCGAAAGGCCTGCCGGCACGGCGGACAGAGGATCGGCCAGATGCAGGGTCAGCTGCTTGCGCCCGAGCTTGCGCATCAGCTCGGCCTTGTCCTCGACCAAGATGATCTCGCCCTTGTTGATGACGCCGACCCGGTCGGCCATCTCCTCGGCTTCCTCGATGTAGTGGGTGGTGAGGATGATGGTGACGCCGGTGTCGCGCAGCTCGCGGATCACCCGCCACATGTCGCGGCGCAGCTCCACGTCGACGCCGGCGGTCGGCTCGTCGAGGAACAGGACGCGCGGCTCGTGGGCGAGCGCCTTGGCGATGAGCACGCGGCGCTTCATGCCGCCGGACAGCGTGACGAGCTTGTTGTCCTTCTTGTCCCACAAGGAGAGGTCGCGCAGGACCTTCTCCACCACGGCCGGGGCCTTGGGCTTGCCGAACAGGCCGCGGCTGAAGGAGACCGTCGCCCAGACCGTTTCGAAGGCGTCGGTGGTGAGTTCCTGCGGCACGAGGCCGATCAGGGAGCGGGCGGCACGGTAGTCGCGGACGATGTCGTTTCCGTCGACCGTGACGCTGCCCGAGGAGGCGTTGACGATGCCGCAGACGATGCTGATGAGCGTCGTCTTGCCGGCGCCGTTGGGGCCGAGAAGGGCGAAGACCTCGCCTTTCTCGATGTCGAGCGACACGGATTTCAGCGCCTGAAAGCCGGTGTCATAGGTCTTCGACAGACCGGAAATGGAAAGGATGGGTGCCATGAAGGGGGCCGGATGACAGAGGGAAATGGAGGAACGCGCATGCGAATGCGGGTTCGAAGGCGCGGGCCGGGCGATGCCGCCCCGAACCGGGGTTGATGGAGCATATAGGAACGAAGGCGTGCTTCAACCAACCCGTGCACGGGGAAAAACGCCGGGGCAGGAGCGGGAGGGGCTGACGGCAAGCGCGGCGTCGAGCCCGAGCAGATCGGCATAGTTGACGAGACCGAAGGCGCCCATAGAGGCGGCGAAGCCGACCGGGGCGAGGATGCGATGGGCAAAGGGGCGGTGGGGGCCGTCTTCCAGCATGCGATTGGCCAGCGCAACGATCACGACATTCTCGCGCGTCTCGGCCGGGATATGCTCGATGACGGTGTAGGCGGGCGAGGAAAAGATCTGATTCATCAATGGGCTGAAAAGTGTCTCGATGGTGCGAGGCAACTGCGAAAATGCATCTGCCATCATCGCGGTCGGCGGCAGCGCGTCAATCTTGCGCGAAGAGACAGGCGCTCTGCAACCGGCGGTTCGGTTCCGTGCGCGGCGTCTACATCAGGAAGGAAAGGGAAGTGGTGGGTGCACGGGGATTCGAACCCAGGACCGGCTGATTAAGAGTCAGCTGCTCTACCAACTGAGCTATACACCCACTAGCCATTTCGGCTGTTCGGGACTGGCGTGCCGGGTACCGTGGTTGCCCAAGGTCTCTCTGCAACAGCATCCCGAAGCGGAAAGCGTCGGACGCCGACCGCTGTGAGACGGGTGTATACAGAGACCGGCGGGCGGATGCAAGGGTCTTTTCGCCGGCGGTGAAAAAGCAAGGCGGGCGCACGGCGTTGCCGCGCGAAACGGTCTTTTCCGCCTGGGGATATCTTTTGCCGGAGCGTGCGCGAGACGGGCCTGCGACGCCGGGGTGCCAGGCAGGTGCGGAGGCGGTCTTGCAACATTCGGCAAGTCCGCGGGGCGCTTTGCGAAATTTCCGGATAATGCGCTTGACCGACGCAGGCGGCACGTCTAGTTTGCGCGGCGTCGGATCGGCTAAGTCGCGACATGACCCTGTCAGATGCGTCTTTCGACCGACACGCTTGCCGAAGGCGCTTCACAAGGGGCGGTGGGCAGGCACATTGGCAACACCGCCGGACAGGACGGATTTGACGTGACGAAGAGCATCGGGCTCATTCTTGTATGCGGGGCGCGCGCGGCCGGGACGAGGTAACACTCGGTTTCCCAGACAGCTCAGCGCGCGCAAGGCCTCCACCGGAGGCCTTTTTTATTGGCCGCATGCCGGAGGGCGCCCGGACCTGACTTGCGCGGGACGACGTGGCGGAAGACGAAACGGACGGTTCGGGGCGAGGACGCCGCGAAGATCGAGGACAGGAACGATGAAGCGCGAGATGACCGGCGCCGAAATGGTGCTGCAGGCACTCAAGGACCAGGGGGTCAAGCATGTGTTCGGGTATCCCGGCGGTGCCGTGCTTCCGATCTATGACGAGATCATCCAGCAGGACGACATCCAGCACGTCTTGGTGCGCCACGAACAGGGCGCCGGCCATGCGGCCGAGGGGTATGCGCGTTCGACCGGCAAGCCGGGCGTCGTACTGGTCACCTCCGGTCCGGGCGCGACCAACATGGTCACCGCGCTGACCGACGCGCTGCTCGATTCCATCCCGCTCGTCTGCATCACCGGCCAGGTGCCGACGCACCTGATCGGCAGCGACGCCTTCCAGGAATGCGACACCGTCGGCATCACCCGTCCCTGCACCAAGCACAACTGGCTGGTGAAGCGCATCGAGGACCTGCCGCGCATCCTGCACGAAGCTTTCTATGTCGCGACCTCCGGCCGTCCCGGCCCGGTCGTCGTCGACGTGCCGAAGGACATCCAGTTCGCCACCGGCATCTACGAGCCGCCGACCAATATCGCCCACAAGTCCTACCGGCCGAAGATCAAGGGCGACATCGAGCCGATCCGCCATGCGGTCGAGCTGCTGTCGCGGGCGAAGAAGCCGATCTTCTATACCGGCGGCGGCGTCATCAATTCGGGCCCGGCCGCGGCCCAGCTGCTGCGCGAACTGGTGCAGCTGACCGGCGCGCCGATCACCTCGACCCTGATGGGCCTCGGCGCCTATCCGGCCTCGGGCGACAACTGGCTGGGCATGCTCGGCATGCACGGCACCTACGAAGCCAACATGGCGATGCACGACTGCGACGTCATGATCTGCATCGGCGCGCGCTTCGACGACCGCATCACCGGCCGCATCGATGCCTTCTCGCCGAAGTCGTTCAAGGTGCATATCGACATCGACCCGTCCTCGATCAACAAGACGGTGAAGGTCGACATTCCGATCGTCGGCGATGTCGCCCATGTGCTGGAAGACATGGTTCGGCTGTGGCGGACCGGCGGGCACAAGCTCGACGCCCCGGCGCTGAAGTCGTGGTGGGAGACGATCGACCGCTGGCGCGGGCGCAACTCGCTCGCCTACCGGCCGTCGGAAGACATCATCATGCCGCAATACGCCATCCAGCGGCTGTACGAGGCGACCAAGGGCCGCAAGACCTTCGTGTCCACGGAAGTCGGCCAGCACCAGATGTGGGCGGCGCAGTTCTTCGGCTTCGAAGCGCCCAACCACTGGCTGACCTCGGGCGGCCTGGGCACGATGGGTTATGGCCTGCCGGCGGCGATCGGCGCGCAGGTGGCGCATCCGGACGCGCTGTGCATCGATATCGCCGGCGATGCCTCGATCCTGATGAACATCCAGGAGATGTCGACGGCCGTGCAGTTCGGCCTGCCGGTCAAGGTCTTCATTCTCAACAACCAGTACATGGGCATGGTGCGCCAGTGGCAGCAGCTGCTGCACGGCAACCGGCTGTCGCATTCCTACATGGACAGCCTGCCGGACTTCGTGAAGCTGGCGGAGGCCTTCGGTGGCCACGGCATCGTCGTCGACAAGCCGGCGGATCTCGACGACGCCATCCAGGAGATGATCGACACGCCGAAGCCGGTGATCTTCGACTGCCGGGTGGCGAACCTTGCCAACTGCTTCCCGATGATCCCCTCGGGCAAGGCGCATAACGAGATGCTGCTGCCGGACGAGGCCAACGACGAGACGGTGGCGAACGCCATCGACGCGGCCGGCAAGGCCTTGGTCTGAGATCGCGGAGACGAGAGAGATGAACGCACAGAACCTCAATGCGCCCTCCGCCTATTTCATGGCCGAGGTGGTCGAGCAGGTCGAGAGCCACACGCTCTCGGTGCTGGTCGACAACGAGCCGGGCGTGCTTGCCCGCGTCATCGGCCTGTTCTCGGGCCGGGGCTACAACATCGACAGCCTGACCGTCTCGGAGACCGAGCACGAAAAGCACCTGTCGCGAATCACCATCGTGACCACCGGCACGCCGATGGTCATCGAGCAGATCCACCATCAGCTGGAGCGCCTGGTGCCGGTGCACCGGGTGACCAACCTCACGGTCGAGGCGCGGCGGCGCAGCTTCGAAAAGCCGCTGGAGCGGGAGCTGGCCCTGATCAAGGTGGCAGGCGTCGGCGAGAAGCGGCTGGAAGCCCTGCGGCTGGCGGATGCGTTCCGTGCGACCGTGATCGACGCGACGGCGGAGCATTTCGTCTTCGAGATCACCGGGCGGACCAACAAGGTGGAGCAGTTCATCGCCATCCTGAAGCCGCTCGGCCTGGTGGAGGTGTCGCGCTCCGGCGTTGCGGCCCTGCAGCGCGGCCCGGAAGGCATCTGAAATCGAACGCAGGGCGGGGGCGACCCCGCCCTGTCTCGTCTCGTGCGGACGTCTGCCGCACGGGAGACATGAAAGTCCGCGCAAGTATCTTGCAAGGGCGCAGGCGATCGGGTACCACCTTGGTGCATTAACGCCTCTTTCGGGAAATCTTGCGCAAGCTTGGCGCGTTTCCCATGCCACCGGCCCGCAACGGACGGGCAAGACGCAAGGACTGGACGAACCGCATGATCGCCGCTGGCACATATGCCGCTTTTGCGATCGACGCGCGCACGGCGCGCGGCGGAGCCCTGCGTCGCGGCGGCCTCCTTCTCCTTATCTGCCCCTGAGCACCGGCTGCCTCCCAGCGGAACGGAGGCGGGCGCTCAGGGGACGAAACCTTCACCGACCGAACGCATTTCGGCCCGCGCCCCATGGACACGCGAGCGGCGCAGGGCCCGACCCGAAGGGAAACGGATAATGTCTGCCCAGGATCAGATCTTCATTTTCGACACCACCTTGCGCGACGGCGAGCAGTCGCCCGGCGCCTCCATGACGCTGGAGGAGAAGCTGCAGGTGGCCGAGATTCTCGACGACATGGGTGTCGACATCATCGAGGCCGGCTTTCCGATCGCTTCCAACGGCGATTTCGAGGCGGTCTCCGAGATCGCCAAGCGCACCAAGCGCTCGGTGATTGCGGGCCTCGCCCGCGCCATCCATGCCGATATCGACCGGGCCGGCGAGGCGGTACGCCATGCCGAGCGCGGCCGCATCCACACCTTCGTCTCCACCTCGCCGATCCATCTGGAGCACCAGATGAAGAAGACCGAGGCGCAGGTGCTCGACATCATCACCGACACGGTCGGCCGGGCCCGCAACCTGATCGACGATGTGGAATGGTCGGCGATGGACGCCACCCGCACGCCGATCGAGTATCTGTGCCGCTGCGTCGAGGCGGCGATCCGCGCCGGCGCGACAACGATCAACCTGCCGGACACGGTCGGCTATGCGACGCCGGACGAGTACAAGTCGATGTTCGAGCAGATCCGCGCCCGGGTGCCGGATGCGGACAAGGCGATCTTCTCCGTGCATTGCCACAATGACCTGGGCCTCGCCGTCGCCAATTCGCTGGCCGGTGTCGCCGGCGGCGCGCGGCAGATCGAGTGCACGATCAACGGCCTCGGCGAGCGCGCCGGCAATGCGGCGCTGGAAGAGATCGTCATGGCGATCCGCACACGCTCCGACGTGCTGCCCTACGGCTGCTCGGTCGAGCCGCGCTATCTCACCCGGGCCTCCAAGCTGGTGTCGGCGGTGTCCGGCTTCCCGGTCCAGTTCAACAAGGCCATCGTCGGCAAGAACGCCTTCGCGCATGAAAGCGGCATCCACCAGGACGGCATGCTGAAGAACGCCGAGACCTACGAGATCATGCGCCCGGAGGATGTCGGCGTGAAGGCGACCTCGCTGGTGATGGGCAAGCATTCGGGCCGCCACGCGTTCCGCCAGAAGCTGGAGGAGCTGGGCTACGAGATTGGCGACAATGCGTTCGAGGACGCCTTCCGCCGGTTCAAGGACCTCGCCGACCGCAAGAAGCACGTCTATGACGAGGACATCGAAGCCCTGGTCGAGAACGAGATCGCGACCCAGGGCGAGCAGATCAAGGTGATCGCGCTGACCGTGATCGCCGGCACCGGCTCGGCCGGCAAGGCGATCCTGACGCTGGACGTCGAGGGCCGCCACGAGACCCGCGAATGCACGGGCGACGGCCCGATCGACGCCACGTTCAACGCCATCAAGACCATCGTGCCGCACGATGCGCGCCTGTCGCTCTACCAGGTGCATGCGGTGACGGAAGGGACCGATGCGCAGGCGGAGGTGTCCGTCCGGCTCGAGTCGAACGGCCGCATGGCGACGGGCAAGGGCGCGGACACCGACACGCTGGTGGCCTCGGCCCGCGCCTATATCTCGGCGCTCAACCGCTTGATCGCCCGCCAGAGCAAGCCGGACCATCAGGAACTCAGGGCGGTCTGAGCTGCCGACCGGCAGCACGGGGCAACGTGAAAAAGCCCCCGGCGGAGCGATCCGCCGGGGGCTTCTGTGTCTCAGTGCAGGCTGGATGGCCGTCCGGCTTCGCTCAGGCGCTGGCGCGGGCGTAGCGGGCAAGGGCCGGCGAGAGCACCTGCAGGCAGTCGAAGGCGTTGCCGTCGATCACCGTGCGCTGGCGCTGCGAGAAGCCGATGCCTTCTACCATGCGGCGGGCGGGATCGTTGCCGACAGCGACGAAGGCGATGAGATGGGTGAAATAGGTGTTCTCGAAGAACCAGGTCACCAGGGCGCCGGCGAGCTCGGACGCATAGCCCTTGCCCCAGAAATTCGGCTTCAGGCAGATGCTGAGCGCCACTTCCGAGGTTTCCGGATAAACGGAAAAGCCGGCGCGGCCGGCAAAGCCGCCGTCGAGCAGCGTCGCCTTCCACTGGCTGAAGCCGCGATGGTCCTGGCCCTCGATATAGTCGCGCAGGCGCTGCTCGGCATCCGTGCGCGTGCGGATCGCCTCGTGCGAGGCGAGGAAGCGGTTGACGCCCTCGTGGCAATGCAGGGCGTGGAGATCGCCGGCGTCGGCGTCACTGAAGGTCGACAGACGCAGGCGCGGCGTCTCGAGAATCGCGTTGTCCGCCATGTCTCACTCCTCGCGGGTCCGGCGCCGATGGGGCGGCGCGTTGTCCGTAAAAGACGGTCTGGCGGAATCGGGACCTTGCGGCCCGTCCTCCGGAAGAATGGCTGTCGCGCGATCTGCGCCGCGTCGAGCCGGGGGGCACATGATGGGATGTACCGGACAGTGCCTGCAAGGATTCGCGCGGGAGCGCCACAGGCCTATCTTCGCTTAAGAGAAGTTTATGCGCAAATGATGGCGATTCAATCAAGGGGTGTAAAATTACGAGTGGCCCCGCAGAAGGCGTCGCCACGCGGAGGTGTCGGCCGGATCGAGACGGGGCCAATCGCCGAGTTGGCCGCGGAAGAAGGTTTCCTGCCGCTTGGCATAGCGGCGGGTCTCGGCGGTGGCTTTCTCGATGGCCTGTTCCAGCCCGCCGAGAGAGGCGGGTAGGGGACCGAGATCCCGTACCCCGATGGCCTTCATCGCCGGCAGGTCCGGGTCGAGCTTGCGGGCGAGGAGGCGGCGGGCCTCGTCCACCGCGCCGGCCTCCACCATCATGCGGAAGCGGCGGGCGATGCGTTCGTGCAGCCAGGGACGGGGCGGGGCGAGCACCACGCGCGCAGCCTCCGGGCCGACCAGGACCGTGCCCTGCTGCTGCTGCCAATAGGCGAGCGAGCGGCCCGTCGCCTCGACCACCTCCAGCGCCCGCAAGATGCGCTGGGTGTCGCCGGGCTCGAGGCGCGCGGCGACCAGCGGGTCGGCCTCGGCCAGCCTTCGGTGGAGCGCTCCGGCGGGCGCGTCCGAGGCCTCGGCGCGCAGGCGGGCGCGAACGTCTTCCGGGATCGGCGGAACGGCGGACAGCCCGCCGGCAAGGGCGCGGAAGTAAAGGCCGGTGCCGCCGACGATGACGAGCGGCCGGCCGACGTCGCGCGCCTCGTCCAGCACCTTGCCGACGTCCTTCAGCCAGCGGGCAACCGACCAGGGCTCGGCCGCATCGACATGGCCATAGAGGCGGTGCGGCGCGCGGGCAAGATCCGCCGGCGAGGGGCGGGCGGTCAGTACGTCGAGATCGGCGTAGACCTGCATGCTGTCCGCATTGACGATCCAGGCGCCATCGTGCTCCGCCAGATCCAGGGCCAGCGCCGACTTGCCGCTCGCCGTGGGTCCGGCTATCAACGTCACCGGTTTCGCCACGTCTTCCTCATTCCCTTTCAAGGCGCTTCACGATGTCGCTCATCGCAACTCTCGTCGCCAATCCCTCGCGTCCGGTCCTCGACGAGACGCTTGTCGCGCGGGCGCTCCATGTGTTGCCGGCAGGCTCCGCGGCCGACTGGCTGGCCGCCGGCATCGCCTGCGACCTTGCCTTCGGCGGCAGGCCGGAACAAGCGGGCGAATTCGACGCGCGCTTGCGCGAAGTGCTTGCCGATGCGCCCGTCGACGTCCTTGTGCAGAAGCACGAGGGCCGACGCAAGCGCCTGCTGATCGCCGATATGGATTCCACCATGATCGGGCAGGAATGCATCGACGAACTCGCCGCCGCCGTCGGCAAGAAGGACGTGATCGCGGCGATCACCGAGCGGGCGATGCGGGGCGAGCTGGAGTTCGAGCCGGCCCTGCGCGAGCGCGCGGCGATGCTGGCGGGCCTCGAAGCGAGCGTAATCGGCGAGGTGCTGGCCAACCAGATCACCCTGACGCCGGGCGCGCGAGAACTGGTCGGCACGATGCGGGCGCACGGCGCCTATTGCGCGCTGGTCTCGGGGGGCTTCACGGCGTTCACCTCCGAGATCGCCGAACGGCTCGGCTTCCACGAGAACAGGGCGAACACGCTGGGTATTGCCGAGGGGCGGCTGACCGGCAAGGTGGACGAGCCGATCCTGGGGCGCGAGGCCAAGCGTCAGCGGCTGGAGGAATTGCTCGCCGAGAAAGGGCTGGCGGCGGAGGCGGCGATCGCCGTCGGCGACGGCGCCAACGATCTGGCGATGATCGAGCGGGCAGGACTGGGCGTTGCCTATCACGCCAAGCCGGCGGTGGCGGCGGCGGCTGATGCGCGGGTCGACCATGGCGACCTGACCGCGCTGCTGTATTTCCAGGGCTACCGCGCGAGCGAGTTCGCCGCCGGCTGAGCCGGCGGACTGCAACGGGACACGAAAAAGGCCGCGGGGCATGCCCGCGGCCTTTGTTTTTTTCGGAAAAAGTATTCGTGATCCTAAGGCTCGATGGTGAGCGGGATGAAGCGGACCTCTCCTTGCGCATTCGAGATCAGGAACAGGGCGAGGCGGCGGCCTTCGCCCTTCAGGCTCTCGACACGCGCGGCGATGTCGGCCGGCGAGGAGACGGTCTCCTGCGCCACCTCGACGATCACGTCGCCGGCGGTGATGCGCTTTTCGGCCGCGCCCGAGCTCTCCTCGACGGCGGTGACCACCACACCCTTGATATCGGCGCCGATGGAGTACTGCGTGCGCAGCTCTTCGGTGAGCGTCGACAGGGTCATGCCGAGCACCGTCGGGGTGTCGTTGGCCGGGGCCTCGTCGGAAGGAGCCATGCTGTCTGCGGCAGCGGAGGCATCGGCCTCCTCGAGACGGCCGAGCGTGACCTGGAGCGTGACTTCCTCGCCCTTGCGCAGGACGACGACCGAAACTTCCTCGCCGACCGGAGTGTCGGCGACCATGCGCGGCAGGTCGTGCATGGCCGGAACGCGGGAGCCGTTGAACTCCAGCACCACGTCGCCGGCCTCGAAGCCTGCGTCCTCGGCCGGACCACCCTCGGTGATGCCGGCGATCAGCGCGCCCTCGGCCTTGTCCATGCCGAGGCTTTCGGCGATTTCCTCGGTTACTTCCTGGATGCGCACACCGAGCCAGCCGCGGCGGGTCTCGCCGAACTCGCGCAGCTGCGCGATGACCTTGGTTGCGGTCTCGGAAGGAATTGCGAAGCCGATGCCGATGGAGCCGCCCGAGGGCGAGATGATCGCGGTGTTGATGCCGATCACTTCGCCGTTGCGGTTGAACAGCGGGCCGCCGGAATTGCCCCGATTGATGGAGGCGTCGGTCTGAATGTAGTTGTCGTAGGGACCGGAATTGATGTTGCGGTTGCGGGCCGAGACGATGCCGGTGGTGACCGTGCCGCCGAGGCCGAACGGGTTGCCGATCGCCATCACCCACTCGCCGACGCGCAGGCTCTTGGAATCGCCGAACGAAACGGCCTTGAGCGGGGCCTCCGGCTTCACCTTGAGCACGGCAATGTCGGTCTTGCTGTCACGGCCGATCACCTCGGCCGCGAGCTTGCTGCCGTCGTTGAAATTGGCGGTGATCTCGTCGGCGCCCTCGATCACGTGGTTGTTGGTGATGATGATGCCTTCCTCGGCATCGACGACGAAGCCGGAGCCGAGCGACTGCACCCGGCGCGGGCGATTGTTGTCGCGGTTCTGCCGGTTGAAGAACTCGTCGAAGAACTCCTGGAAGGGCGAGCCTTCCGGCACTTGCGGCAGCGGCACGGAGCGCTGCGCGGTTACGTTCTGCGCCGTCGAGATATTGACGACCGCGTCGAGCAGCGATTCTGCAAGATCGGGAATCGACTCCGGTGCCTGGGCCCGGGCCGCGCTGTAGTCGGCGACGGTGGCCGTCGCGGCAAGGGCAAGGGCAAGGGCGGCGGCGGCAAGCCGGCGCGCGATAGGGCGGCAGCCTGTCGTGCCGGACGGGCTGGCCTGACGCTGGCGGGTGTTCAACAGGGCCATCGGCCGTTGTCCTCCATCTGGGTTCGGGGGGCGCACCCCGCGATCACTGGCGGCGGGCCGGAGCGAGATGCGCCCCGGCCGGCCCTGGCAAAGTCTGCGTCCGTGTTTCGCGCAAGGGCTATCCGCGGACAAGCCAGACGATGAAAACGCCGATTATGGCGGCAATCAGTCCGCCTGTCCGCAGGATCCCTTCCGGCAGCTCCAGCATCTGCCGGATCGCCTGCTTCATGGCTCCCGGGGCGAGCGCGTAAAGCGCTCCCTCGAGAGCCAGGACGAGGCCCAGTGCGACCCAGAGATCGCTCACTGGGCGAGCGGACCCCGGGCGACCGGCGCGTCGCCGGAGGCGGCGGGCGCCGGCGGGCGCGCAGTGCCGCTGGGATCGCGGAAGTAGCGGAAGAACTCGGAGGTCGGCGACAGGACCATGGAGGTGTCGCCGGCCTTGAGGCCTTCCGAATACGCCTGCATCGAGCGATAGAAGCTGAAGAACTCCGGATCGCGGTTGAAGGCGTCGGCAAAGATCCGGTTCCGCTCCGCATCGCCGTCACCGCGGATCACCTCGGCGTCGCGATTGGCTTCGGCGACGATGACGGTGGAATCGCGCTCGGCACGCGCGCGGATGCGCTGCGCCTGCTCGGCACCTTGCGCGCGGATCTCCGTCGCCTCGCGCTGACGCTCCGTCTGCATGCGGCGGAACACCGCATCGGAGTTGGTCTGCGGCAGGTCGGCCCGGCGGATCTTCACGTCCACCACCTCGATGCCGATGGGGGCGGCGCGCGAGGCGACGTCCTGGCGGATCTGATCCATCAGACCGGAACGGTCGTCACGCACCATCTGCACGAAGGTGGCGCGCGCGAGCACCGAACGAAGGCTCGACTGCAGGAAGGTGGATAGGCGCTGGTTCGCTTCGCCGATGTTGTTCACCGTCTGGTAGAACAGCACCGGATCGGTGATGCGATAGCGGGCGAAGGCGTCGACGACCAGGCGCTTCTTGTCCGACAGGATCGGCTCGATGAGCGGCATGTTCAGATCGAGCACGCGCTTGTCGAAATAGACCACGTTCTGGATGAAGGGCCGCTTGAACTTCAGTCCCGGTTCCTGCTCTGCCCGCTTGATCTCGCCGAACTGCAGCACCAGCGCCTGCTGGGCCGGGTTGACGATGAAGATCGACAGGTAGAGCGCGAGTGCGGCGAGGGCGACGAGGATGCCGCCGATCCCAAAAAGGCCGTTTTTCATCACTGGTTGCCTCCGCTGCGGGCGGCGCCCTGGTTTCGGTTGAGCTGGTCGAGCGGCAGGTAGGGCACGACACCCGAGCCGCTGGCGCTCTCGTCGATGATGATCTTGGTATTGCGGCCGAGAACCTGCTCGAGGGTCTCCAGGTAGAGACGCTCGCGGGTCACGTCCGGAGCCTTCTGGTACTCGTCCAGGATCTTCATGAACCGCTGGGCCTGACCGTTGGCTTCCGCGACCGTCTGCTCGCGATAGGCGTTGGCGGCCTCGAGGATGCGGGCGGACTCGCCTCGGGCTTCCGGCACGACGCGATTGGCATAGGCCTGCGCCTCGTTCTGGATGCGCTCCTGGTCGGCACGCGCGGCCTGCACGTCGCGGAAGGCCTCGATGACCTGCTGCGGCGGATCGACCTTCTGCATCTGTACCTGGGTGATCTCGACGCCGGCGCCGTAGCCGTCCAGCGCGGTCTGCATCAGCTCCTGCACGGCGACCTGGATCGGGGTGCGGTTCTCACCGAGAATGGCGTCGATGTTGCTCTCGCCGACGACCTCGCGCATGGCGCTCTCGGCGACGGCCTTCACCGTGCCGTCCGGGTCCTGGATGTTGAACAGGAAGTTGGACACGCCTTCCGGCGTATTGCGGATGCGCCACTGCACCTTGAAGTCGACGTCGACGATGTTTTCGTCGCCGGTCAGCATCAGGCTTTCCTCGACGACGTCCTGGCTGTTGACCCGGGTACCGCTGACGCTCTCGCGCAGGCCCACGGTGAGCTCGCGAATTCGCAGGACTTCCGGCGTAAAGACGGTGCCGACGGGATAGGGCCAGTTGTAGTTCAGACCGGGAGCGGTTTGGCCGGTGACCTCACCGAAGACCAGCTCGACACCTACCTGACCCTGCTCGACCCGGTAAAACCCGGTGGTGAGCCAGATACCGGCTGCGATGATCAGCGCCAGCAGGATGCCCTTGAAGCCGAGATTGCCGCCGCCGGGAAGCACGGTTTTCAGCGTGTTCTGGCTGCGTTTGAGCAGTTCTTCCAGGTCCGGCGGGTTACCGCCTCCTCCGCCGCCACGCTGCGGGCCGCCCCCCCAAGGGCCGCCACCGCCGGAACCGCCCCAGGGGCCACCGCCCCCGCCGCCCTTCCAGCCGCCGCCACCGTTCTGGTTGCTCCAAGGCATCAAGACATCCTTCACTGGGGAAACGGCACGGCGCCGTTTCCGGTTGTTCGTCGACACGCCACGCGGGCCTTGTCGGGTTATAGGGAGATTGCCCCCGCCTTTCAACGAAAGCCGGTGTTTGCACCACCCCTTGGAATTGGCGACGCGCCGGAGCGATGTCAATGCGCGCGCCGCGGAAACCAGCCGTTCTGCCGTCGCCGGTGACGAATTGGCGCACGGATGGTTTACGGCTGCGCGGCAATCACCTGCGCTGCTGCCGCAAGACCGGTCTCGCGGGCGCCGTGGGCGGTGGAAAATGCGGCTTCCGAGACCGCCTCCCCGGCTATGAAAAGCCGGTCGCCGACCGGCTGCCGCAGCACGGCGCGCGCCCCCGCGTGGCCGGGCAGGGCGCACGAATAAGCGCCGAGCACATGCGGATCCGAGCCCCAATGGGTGGCGGTTGCGCCGCGCACCCGCCGGGCGATGCCGCTGCCGAGCATGTCCTTCAGCGCCTCCAGCGCGAACGCGGTCATGGCCGCCTCGCCCTCGCGTTCCAGCGCCTCCGCCGTTTCGCCGCAGAGCTGGCCGACGACGAGCGGCCAGCCGAGATGGTTGGCGACGAAGTTCACCGGCGGGCGGTCCGGTCGGTCGGGATCGAGCGTGTCGACATAGACATTCTCGCCGAACTCAGCCAGCGGGGCGTCGAGCAGGAAGGCGACCTTTTCCGCAAGGCCGGTCGGGCAGCCGGCGGCAGCATCCGCGATCTCCGCCGGCAGGTCGGGCAGGAAGCGGATGGCGCCGCTGGCGATCACGTTGGTGGAGACGGTGAGGATGACATGGCCGGCGCGCAAGGTGCCGCGGCTGGTCTCGATGCGGATCGGCGTGCCGCGCATGTCGATGCTGCGCACCTCGACACCGAGATGCACGGGCACATGCGCCGAGGTGCGGGCAACCAGCGCGCCGTAGCCGTCGGAGACCGGCCAGTTCTCGTAGGTGTCGGCATAGGCGGCAAGATCGAGCGCCGAGATGCGCTCCGGCGGCAGGGCGGACAGCAGCGTCAGCCAGTGGCGGGCAAGCCGCCACCAGGGGCCGGAGGTGTCGCAGCCCGCAATGGCCGGCCGGTCGGACTCGCCGGGCGCGGCGGCTGCCGCCTCGAAGGCCTGTTCGACGGCGTTCCAGGCCTCGCGGGCGGTCTGCGCATCGGCTTTCGTGCTGCCGAGGAAGAGATCGGCGGAGCGGCGGGTGGCGCGAACCATATAGCGCATGCCGAGCCGGTCGGCCGCCTCACGGAAGGGATTGCGCGAGGCGCTGTGCAGCCAGTGGCAGCCCCGGTCGAAGGGGATGCCGCCGAAGACATGCCGGTCCGTCCAGGCGCGTCCGCCGATCCGTTCCTTGGCTTCCAGCACGGCAAAGCTCAGCCCGCTGGCGGCGAGGCGTTCGCCGGCCGCAAGTCCGGCGGCGCCGGCACCGATGACGATGACGTCGTACTCGCTCACCGCATCCGCCCTCAGCCGGTCAGGCGCGCGGCATGCCAGGCGACATGGTCGGCGAGGAAAGTGGAGATGAAGTAGTAGGAGTGGTCGTAGCCGCCTTGCATCCGCAAGGTGAGATCGACGCCGGACTTGCGGCAGGCACGCTCGAAGTTCCAGGGCTTGAGCTGCTCGTCCAGGAAGCCGTCGGCGGTGCCCTGGTCGATCAGGATGTCGCCGGACCAGCCGGCGTGCTCGACCAGATGGCAGGCGTCGTGAGCGGCCCAGGCCGTACGGTCCTTGCCGAGATAGGCGGTGAAGGCCTTCTCGCCCCAGGGGCAGTCGAGCGGATTGACGATCGGGGCGAAGGCGGAGACCGAGCGGAAGCGGTCGGGATGCTTCATCGCAAGGGTCAGCGCGCCATGGCCGCCCATCGAGTGGCCGGTGACGCCCACGGCGCCTTCCCACACGGGCAGTTCGGCCGCGACCAGATCGAACAGCTCGCGCGCGACGTAGCTCTCCATCGCGAAATGCGGTGCCCAGGGCGCCTGCGTCGCATCGATGTAGAAGCCGGCGCCCTGGCCGAGATCGTAGGCCGCATCGTTGGCGACGCCTTCGCCGCGCGGGCTGGTGTCCGGGGCGACGAGGATCAGCCCGTATTCGGCGGCAAGACGCTGGTAGCCGGCCTTGGTGGTGGCGTTCTCCCAGGTGCAGGTGAGGCCGGAGAGATAGAAGAGGGTGGGGCAGGCCTCGCCGCGCAGCGCCTCGGCCGGCAGGAAGGCGGCGAACTCCATGTCGGTGCCGGTGGCGGCGGAGGCGTGCCGGTAGACGCGCTGCTCGCCGCCGAAGGCGCGGGCGGAAGAGACGGTGTCGAGGGTCATGGGTGTCGGCTCTCGCGTGAGGGGAGGGGATCAGGTGTCGTGGCAAGCGGGGTCGCGCAGCATGTCGACATGCGGAATCCCGTCTTCCAGATAGGTCTCGGACACGGGCACGAAGCCGTGCCCCGAATAGAAGGCGGTCAGATGCGCCTGCGCCGACAGGGCCTGTGGGCTGTCCGGTGCGATGCGCCTCGCCTCGGCAAGGGCCGCGCGCATCAGGTAGTCGCCAAGGCCGGTGCCGCGCCAGGCCGGCGCAACGACGATCCGGCCGATGCGTAGCGGCGCGCCGGGCGCCGCCGGCCGTAGCAGGCGCAGGCAAGCGGCAAGCTCTGCTTCGCCTTCGCCGCTTTCGCTCGGCGCGCTGAGCAGAAGATGACGGGCGGCAGGATCGCGGCCGTCGATCTCCGGATAGGCGCAGGCCTGCTCGACCACGAAGACATCGACGCGCAGGCGCAGCACGTCATGGAGCTGCCGCGGGGTGAGTTCGTCCATCTCCGCCCAGAGCACGGTGAGGGGAGCCCGGCCGGCAATCGCCGGAGGGGCAGGCATGTCGAGCGTGCGGCTGGCCATGGCTGCGCTCACGCGCCGGGGCCCTGCGCGCCCTTGCCGATAAGCCGACCGATCTGCTCGACCTGCGCCTCGAGCCGGGCGAGCGCCTCGCCGGTGCGCTCGTGGGTCTCGCGCAGCAGCTTCAGGCTTGAGGCGATCAGCGCCATTTCGCTGGCCAGCGGGGTTTCCGCCGGCGCATCGCCGAGGCCGTAGAGCAGCCAGGTGGGGCTGACGCCGAGAAAGCCGGCCAGCATGGTCAGCCGGTTGGCGCGGGGTTCGGAGCGCCCGCTTTCCCAGGCGCTGACGGTCGCGGTCTTGACGCCGATGCGCCGGGCGAGTTGCGCTGCGGAGAAGTTCGCCGCCTCGCGTGCACGGCGGATGCGCCCGCCGATGGTGTCGCCGTCGCGGGGCTCGGCCCACATGGTCTCGGTTTCGCTCATCGGTCCCCCCGGTTTGTGGTGTCTTGGCCGCAGGCGCGGCCGGCCCCGCATGCGGGATGCGGTGCGGGCCGGGATGCAGCGCCTCCCGGCCCGCCTTGATCAGAACGTGACGACCGAACGGATCGACTTGCCCTCGTGCATCAGGTCGAAGGCCGTGTTGATCTCGTCGAGCGGCATGGTGTGCGTGATCATGCTGTCGATCTCGATCTTGCCGTCCATGTACCAGTCGACGATCTTCGGCACGTCGGTCCGCCCGCGTGCCCCGCCGAAGGCCGAACCGCGCCAGGAGCGGCCGGTGACCAGCTGGAACGGACGGGTGGAGATCTCCTGCCCGGCGCCGGCGACGCCGATGATGATCGACTCGCCCCAGCCCTTGTGGGCGCATTCCAGCGCCTGGCGCATGGTGTCGGTGCGGCCGATGCACTCGAAGGAATAATCCGCGCCGCCCTTGGTGAGGTCGACGAGATAGGGAACGAGATCGCCCTCGACTTCCAGCGGGTTGACGAAGTGGGTCATGCCGTAGCGCTCGGCCATGGCCTTCTTGTCGGGGTTGATGTCGACGCCGACGATCATGTTGGCGCCGACGAGGCGGGCGCCCTGGATGACGTTGAGGCCGATGCCGCCGAGGCCGAAGACCACGACGTTGGAGCCCGGCTCGACCTTGGCGGTGTTGATCACCGCGCCGATGCCGGTGGTGACGCCGCAGCCGATGTAGCAGATCTTGTCGAAGGGCGCGTCGGGACGAACCTTGGCGAGCGCGATCTCGGGCAGCACCGTGTAGTTGGCGAAGGTCGAGGTGCCCATGTAGTGGAAAATCTTCTCGCCGCCGATGGAGAAGCGCGAGGTCCCGTCCGGCATCACGCCCGCGCCTTGCGTGGAGCGGATCTTCTGGCACAGGTTGGTCTTCGGATTGAGGCAGTATTCGCACTCGCGGCACTCGGGCGTGTAGAGCGGAATGACATGGTCGCCCGGCTTCAGCGAGGTGACGCCCTTGCCGACCTCGACGACGACGCCGGCGCCCTCATGGCCGAGAATGGCCGGGAACAGGCCTTCCGGATCGTCGCCCGACAGGGTGAAGGCATCGGTGTGGCACACGCCGGTCGCCTTGATCTCGACCAGCACCTCGAAGGCGCGGGGTCCCTCGATCTGCACCGTCTCGATCGACAGGGGCTGGCCTGCCTTGAAGGCGACTGCAGCACGTACGTCCATGAAAAAACCTCCGGCTATGGAACGAGCGGCGGCGAGGACACCGGCCCCGCCCCGCGTTGGACAGCGATCCTAGGAAATTGGGCCGGCGGACGAAAGGCCCGAGGCGACAATCAGATGTCTCAGCGCGACGGCGCCTGTGTACAGCGGCGGTAGGTCAGGAAGGTGACATCCGCCGTATCCTTCTCCCCGCGCGGCGGCGTCTCGCTTGCGACTTGCCTCCAGAGCTGCGGGTCGATCTTCGGGAACAGCGTGTCGCCATCGGGCGTCGCGTGCACGCGGGTGATCTCCAGCCGGTCGGCCATAGGCAGGGCGGCCGCATAGATCGTGCCGCCGCCGATGACCATCACCGCGTCGCCTGCACTCTCGCCGGCAAGCGCGAAGGCTTCCTCCAGCGACGCGGCGCGGACCACGCCCTCATGCGCCCAGCCGGCATCGCGGGTGACGACGATGTTGGCGCGGCCGGGCAGGGGACGGCCGATGGACTCGAAGGTCTTGCGACCCATCACCACGGGATGGCCGAGGGTGAGGCGCTTGAAGCGCTTCAGGTCGGTGGAAAGCTTCCAGGGCATGTCGCCGTCCGAGCCGATGACGTCGTTCTCGCCGACGGCGGCGATCAGCACGATCTCGGGTCTTGCGGCTGCGGTCATGTCCGGCTCCTGGCGGGTGGTCGTCGGCGCCTGTAGTAGCGCCCTCGCCCTCAAAAGAAAACGGCCCGCGGATGCGGGCCGTTTCCGTTTGGCTCAGAACGCGCGGGAAAGCGCGTGCGGATCAGTTGCGCTCCTTGTCGACCAGGGCGCCCTTCTTGATCCACGGCATCATGCCGCGCAGCTTCTCGCCGACTTCCTCGATCTGGTGAGCGTCGTTGAGGCGGCGGGTCGCCTTGAAACGAGCCTGGCCGGCCTTGCATTCCTGCATCCACTCCGAGGTGAACTTGCCGGTCTGGATGTCGGTCAGGATGCGCTTCATCTCGGCCTTGGTCTCCGGCGTCACGACGCGCGGACCGGACATGTACTCGCCCCACTCGGCGGTGTTGGAGATGGAGTAGTTCATGTTGGCGATGCCGCCCTCGTAGATCAGGTCGACGATGAGCTTCACCTCGTGCAGGCACTCGAAATAGGCCATCTCCGGCGCGTAGCCGGCCTCGACCAACGTCTCGAAACCGGCGCGGATCAGTTCGACCAGGCCGCCGCACAGGACTGCCTGCTCGCCGAACAGGTCGGTCTCGCACTCTTCCTTGAAGGTCGTCTCGATGATGCCCGAACGGCCGCCGCCGACGCCGCAGGCGTAGGCCAGGCCGAGGTCGAGGGCGTTGCCCGAGGCGTCCTGATGGACGGCGACGAGGCAGGGCACGCCGCCGCCCTTCTCGTATTCGCCGCGCACGGTGTGGCCCGGGCCTTTCGGTGCGACCATGAGGACGTCGACGGTGGGCTTCGCCTCGATCAGGCCGAAATGCACGTTCAGGCCATGGGCGAAGGCGATGGCGGCGCCGTCGCGGATGTTGTCGGCGATGTGGTCGCGGTAGATGTCGGCCTGCAGCTCGTCCGGAGTGGCCATCATCATCAGGTCGGCCCAGCCGGCCGCCTCGGCGACGCTCATGACCTTGAGGCCGTCGGCCTCGACCTTCTTGGCGGTGGTGGAGCCGGGGCGCAGCGCCACGACGATGTCCTTGACGCCGGAGTCCTTGAGGTTCAGCGCATGGGCACGGCCCTGGCTGCCATAGCCGATGACGGCGACCTTCTTGGACTTGATGAGGTTGAGGTCGGCATCGCGATCATAATAAACGCGCATCTGGTTTCTCCCGTTTGGCGTTTGCGTTGGGCCGGGAACCGTCCCGGCCGGGGTCAGCTCCGCCCCTGCCGCGCGTTGTTGCGCGGCAGGGGCGGATGAAGGGCAATGAACTGGTCGACGGCACGGCGCGCCTGACCGGCGAAGTCGGCATCCTCCTCGAGCGGCGGCTGACCGAGCAGCCAGCGCCCATGGGCATCGCGAATGATGAGGCCGTAAAGGGTGCGGTAGGCCTCCGTCGCGTCCTGGAAGTCGATGTGACCCTGGTCGCGGCCGGCCTCCAGCAGGGTGCGGGCGCGGGTGGCGATCCGCTCGCGGCCGCGCTCCAGCAGCAGGCGGCCGAGCGGCGCGCCGTGCCGGCTGGCATGGGCGATGGCGATCCGATTGAGCGCCAGCGAGGTGTCTCCGGCGAGCACGGTGAGAAGGTCCTCGGCGAAGGTGGCGAGGCGGCTGCGGAACTCGGCAAGGTCGAGCGCGCCGGCGCTCTCGCTCGGCACCCGGACCTTGGCCGCCTGGTGCGCGACGATGGCGGCAAGCAGGCCGTCGCGGTCGCCGAACCAGCGATAGAGGCTTTCCTTGGAGCAGTTCGCCGCGCGCGCCACCGCCGACGTGGTCAGCGCCTTCTCGCCGCCGTCGACGACAAGGCGCAGGGCCGAGGCGAGGACCTCGTTCTGTCGCGGCGTGAAATCGCTGTCGGGGACGGGGGGCATGGAGCGACGCAGGTTAGGGTGGCAGGCGGGCCCGGCATGAGCCGGAAAAAAAGCCTGAGGACATTTCAGTACCGTACGGTACGGTTCGGCGGCACACTCGCGCGGATGCCCCTTCGCGTCAAGGGAAAACGAAAGCCTTCGAACAGCCGCCCCCGTGGGATCGGCAAGGCAGACAGGTACGAGATCTGACGCAAACGGGAGATGTTGCAGAAAAGACACGGAGGGAGGACGATCCGTCGCAGGGGGCGCCCAGGCCTTGCCGACGCAGGGGAAACGGGCGCAGGCTGTCAATACTGACCATGGTGTTCCGGGGTGCTTCGGGGAAACACGGATTCGGCGCAGGGCAAGTTTGCGCTAGGGTCCCGGCCTGCAGATTGAGGGTCCCGACATCCGGCACTGGATGAGGCCCGGCGCGAAGCCGGCCAGCGAGAGCGAGGACCCGCTGCATGATCTTCGGTGAAACTCCGGTTTACGGGTCCGGCTCGCTTTGACCTACGCGACGATCTCCTGCTCCGTTCTCGCCCTGCTGCTTGCAGCCGTCGTGGCGCTGCCGGCACCGGCAGCCCTGGCGGCCGGCCCGCAGGCCCCGGCCCTGGCTGCCGAGAAGCTCCAGCAGGCGGCCCCTCGTACCAAGGCGCGGCTGCCGCTGGCGCGCCTGTTTACCCCGCTCAGGCTCGAAGGATCGATCCTCAAATGGGGAGAGCCGCGGGTGGGAACGCCGGCGCGGGTGACCTATGCCTTTGCCGACGGGCCGGTCAGCCGTCCCGATGCGCGCAACTGCCGCCAGATGCAGAACCTCGATCGCCTGGTGGAGGCCACCGGCGCGACGGCGCAGGCGATCCGCGCGGAAGCTGCGGCGGCTTTCCGCATGTGGAGCGAGGTAAGCGGGCTCGTGTTCGAGGAGATTGCGGACGCAGACGCCGCGAACATCCTGCTCGGCGCCCAGGCGATGCCGCGCGGCTTTGCCTTCACCAATGTGGAGTTCGCGCGTGAGGATGCTACCGGCGTGATGGAGGCCGGCGGCTCCGACGGGCGGGGATTGAGCTTGCCCGTCGCCGGGACGGGAGAGGGCGTGCGGACGGCACCGGTTGCCGCGCGGATTGCGCCGATCACCCGCTCGGCCATCTGTCTCAACCCCAGGCACGACTGGAAGATCGGCTTCGACGGCAACCTTGCGGCCTATGACCTGCGCTACACCTTCGCACATGAGATCGGCCACGCGATCGGTTTGGACCATCATCTGAAGGGCCTGTCGATCATGCATTTCAAGTATAGTGAAATTTTCCAGGACCTTCAGGCAGCGGACATTTCCGGTGTGCAGTGGCTTTATGGACCTCCTGCGCGCTGAAAGATGTCATCTTCCTGCCAGGATCCTGTTGTATGAGCCTGAAACTCAAAAATATTAAACGATTGTTTTGATGGATATTGCGCGAAGAAGGTGCGGCCGGAAAAAGATCATGATCTCTTCCTAAGTTTGTTCGACTGTCCGGCCCGGCGCTATCCTGGCGTGGCGGGCGAGAGACGCGACAAGGGAGTCGATGATGATGAAGACGCTTCTTGCGACGACCGCAACGCTCGCAATCTTGTCGGTGGGCCCGGCCTGGGCTCAGTCGGCAACGGAACCTCAGGTCGACGAGCCTTTGGTTGAGGAAACGGCACCGGGTGCGGTCATGCCGTCCGACGAGGCGCCGGATACCGGGATGTCGACCGAGATGCCTCGGGCTGACGCTCCGGCCGCGACCGCGACCGCAAGCTTCATTGGCGAACAGCAGGACGGGAACTGGTTGACCAGCAGCTTGATCGGCCTGGAGGTCACCAACCCGGAAGGCGAATCGCTCGGCAAGGTGGCTGCGCTGGAGATCGGGCCGGATGGTCAGGTCGTGTCGGTGCTGATCGAGGCCGGCGGCTTCCTGGGCATGGGTGCGCGTCAAGTGGCGGTGCCGTATGAGTCCGTGCAGCACGTGACCATGACCCCGGGCGAGCATCAACTGATCCTCGCCGCGACGAGCGAGGACCTGGAGTCGGCCCCGGACTTCGTCACCCTGGTGCAGAAGCATCGGGAAGAGGAGGCCCTTCGCGCCCAGCAGGAAATGGGGGCGGGCCAACCGGCCGCGGTGGATCCGGCCAATCCTCCGGGTACGGCACAGTAAATCTGCCATCTGCCGATCCGCAACGGGCTGCGGCGTGCCGCGGCCCGTTCGCTCGTCTGCTCCCGCGTCTTCCCAGCATCTGTAGTAGCGACCTAATACCCGCTGTCGCGGCGGGCTTGCTAGGGTTCGCGCGGCCTGAAAGGTCCACCGGGACGGCGCTTCGCCCCTGCGGGGCATCCGTCGCCGGTGTCGTATTGCAAGGGAGGACTGCAGCATGGCCGCGAAGAAGATCCTGATGATCACCGGCGATTTCACCGAAGACTACGAGACGATGGTGCCGTTCCAGACGCTGCTTGCGGTCGGGCACGTGGTCCATGCGGTGTGCCCGGGCAAGAAGGCGGGGCAGACGGTCGCCACCTCGATCCACGATTTCGAGGGCGACCAGACCTATAGCGAGAAGCGCGGGCACAACTTCGCTCTCAATGCGACGTTCGCCGATATCGATCCGGCCGATTACGACGCGCTGGTGATCCCCGGCGGCCGGGCGCCGGAATATCTGCGGCTGGATGCGCAGGTGATCGCCGCGGTGAAGCATTTCTTCGAGGCGGGCAAGCCGGTCGCCGCGATCTGCCACGGGGCGCAGCTGCTGGCAGCGGCGCGGGTGATCGAGGGGCGGACCCTCTCGGCCTATCCGGCCTGCCGCCCGGAGGTGGAACTGGCCGGCGGCACCTATGCGGACATCGCCATCGACGGTGCGGTGACCGACGGCAAGCTGGTGACGGCACCGGCCTGGCCGGCGCATCCGGCGTGGCTGTCGCAGTTCATGGCCGTGCTCGCCGCCTGAGGTGCCCGCGAAATCTTCGAGCCGAGGACTTGCGGCCGTGCACAAGCGGCCGCAAGCTCCGCAGTGCATGCCGCAGGGAGGATGCACATGTGCAAGCTGTTCATCGAAGCCGACCCGGCCTTGTGGGAAAGCACGACGAAGTCTTTGAGGATCGACAGGATGGTCACCAGCGTCCGTCTGGAGACCTTCTTCTGGACGGTGCTGGAGGAGATCGCCACCCGCGACGGCATGAACCTGGTGCAGTTGATCACCCGGCTGCATCACGAATCCATCGAAGCCGGCCACGACCTCGGCAATTTCGCCTCGTTCCTGCGGGTCTGCTGCGGGCGCTACCTTGCGCTGCAGCTGAGCGGCGACATTCCGCGCGATCTGGATACGCCGATCTCCTCGCTCGACAGCCCGCGCATTCTCGACCGGGAGCGGGAACGGGACAGGGAGCGGCTACACTGAGCGGGCGGCATGAGCCGGGCCGTTACAGGTAGAGTTCGCCTTTGGAGACGATGACGGCCTGACCGCCGATGCGCACCGCCTTGAGGGCGCCTGCGGCGACATCGACTTCCAGATCGATCATCGAGGGCCGGCCCATGTCGAAGCCCTGCTCGATGCGCAGGTAGTGAGTTCCGTCCGTCAGCTTGTCGAAATGGCGGACGATGCCGGAAAAGGCGGCAGCGGCCGAGCCGGTCGCCGGGTCTTCGCCGATGCCCATGTGGGGGGCGAACATGCGGGCGGCAAAGGTGCTGTCCTGCGAATTCGTCTGGCGGCAGTAGAGATAGGCGCCCATTTCCCCGCCGCGGCCGAAGGCGTCCTCCCAATGGCGATGGACCGGCGACACGCGCGACAGGGCATCGAGGCTGGCGACCGGTACGAAGGCGAAGGGCACGCCCGCCTCGAAGGCGCAGGGGCGGTGGTTCTCGAAGCCGATCTCGTTCGGCTCCAGCCCCACGGCGGCGGCAATGATCTCCCGGTCGCCCAGGGGATCGCAGGGGCGGGGCAGGCGGGGAATGTCGAATTCGGCAAAGCCGGCAGCCCCGTTCTTCAGCACGACGCCGCAGCGCACGTTGCCGACCGTCTCCTCCAGCACGACCATGGCATTGCGGTCGGCATCGGATTCCATGTCGCCGAAGCGTTCCTTGGCCAGCAGGATGGCGGTGCCGACGGTGGGATGTCCTGCGAAGGGCAGCTCGCGGGCGGGCGTGAAGATGCGCAGGCGCGCAGAGTGGGCGGGATTTTCCGGCGGCAGGACGAAGACGGTTTCCGACAGGTTGAATTCGCGCGCAATCGCCTGCATGCGAGCATCCGTCAGCCCTTCGGCGTCCAGCACGACGGCCAGCGGATTGCCGGCGAGCGCCTGGTTGGTGAAGACGTCGAGGACGAAGAAACGTCGAGGCATCGTAAGGTTTCCCTGCTGGACGGTGGCGTCGTTTCGTCTTGCCGGACTTCGCGTTGCGCCGGCCCAGCCGGCGACGGGCGAGACTGTGGCATGGCCGGGCGCTGCTTGCCAACCTGCCAGTGAACCGGTGCTGCATGGCAGGCTAACGTTTCGTTAACTGCTCGGGTTTCGACAAAACCGCCGAGGCCGCCGGAGCGTATGCCCCGGCATGACCATTGATCTCACCAGTTTTCCTAAAGGCGGTCTTGCCGTGGTTGCCGGCGCCACCGGAGGCATCGGGTCGGCCCTTGCGCGGCAGATGGAGGCGAGCGGCCGCTTCGAGCGGGTGGAGCGGCTCGCGCGCAGCCTGACGCCCGGCTTCGACATCGAGGACGAGGAGAGCATCGCTGCTGCTGCGCGGCGGATCGGCGCGATGGGGCCGCTGCGGCTCTTCGTCGATGCGACGGGCCTGTTGAGCGATGCGCAGATGCAGCCGGAAAAGGCGCTGCGCCAGATCGACCCGGCCGCAATGGAGCGCTCGTTCCGCGTCAACGCCATCGGACCGGCGCTGATGATCAAGCATTTCGCCCCGCTGTTCCCGCGCGAGGGCAAGGGCGTGCTTGCGAGCCTGTCGGCCAAGGTCGGCAGCATCGGCGACAACCGGCTGGGCGGGTGGATCAGCTACCGGGCATCGAAGGCGGCGCTCAACCAGATCGTCCGCACGGCGTCGATCGAGCTCGCCCGCCGGCAGCCGGACCTGGTGGTGCTGGCGCTGCATCCGGGCACGGTGGATACGGGGCTGTCGCGCCCCTTCGCGCGCGCAGGCCTCACCGTTCGCACGCCCGACGAGGCGGCACGCCGGCTGCTTGCGGTGATCGAGACCGTAGGGCGTGAGGACAGCGGCGCGTTCCTCTCCCATGACGGCGAAAGGCTGCCCTGGTAGGGCGAAGCCCGGATGTTGCCAGCAAGGAAGGGGCAAGTGTAGAAGGCTCGGCAGGCCGAGACCTTAGCCGACGAGCTCCAACGCAGTCATGACCGATATCCGCATTTCCGCCTTCTATCACTTCGCGGCCCTGCCGGACTTCGAAGCCCTGCGCCAGCCGCTGCTGGAGACGGCCGGGGCGGCGGGCGTGCGCGGATCGATCCTGCTGGCGAGCGAGGGCGTCAACGGCACGATCGCGGGTGCCGAGGAGGGCATTGCCGAGGTGCTGGCCTGGCTGCGGTCCGACCCGCGCCTTTCCGGCCTTCGCGAAAAGGCCTCCTGGGCCGAGCGCATTCCCTTCGCCCGGCTCAAGGTGCGGCTGAAGCGTGAGATCGTGAGCCTCGGCGTTGCCGGCATCGACCCGACCCGGCAGGTCGGCACCTATGTGGCGCCGCAGGACTGGAACGAGCTCATCAGCGATCCGGACGTGCTCGTCGTCGACACGCGCAACGACTACGAGGTCGCTTTCGGCACGTTCGAGGGGGCGAGTTCGCCCGATACCCGCTCGTTCCGCGCCTTCCCTCAGTGGCTGCGCCAGCAGCGGGAGCAGGCGTCGGGGCTGCGCAAGGTGGCGATGTTCTGTACCGGCGGCATCCGCTGCGAAAAGGCTTCCGCGCTGCTGCTTTCCGAAGGCTTCGAGGAGGTCTACCACCTCGAGGGCGGCATCCTGAACTACCTGGAAAAGGTGCCGCAGGAGAAAAGCCTGTGGCGCGGCGACTGCTTCGTTTTCGACGAGCGGATCGCCGTCGACCACGCGCTGCGCCCGACCTGGGGCCGCAATGCGCCGGACGAAGCCTTGCCCGTGCTGCCGCGCGATATCGCGGATACAGCGCGCGAGGACGCGGCTAAAGGCTGAAGCGCCAGCCCGGCAGGCCGATTGCGCCCGGCGCCAGGGCGAAGAGGCAGCCGGAGTCCGGAAACTCGGCCAAAAGGTCCGGCGCGGTGTGGGGGCGCAGGCTCGTCACCACCAGTTCGTCCAGCGCGGGACCGCAGAAGCAGGGCATGGTCGGGCGTGGCACCGGCATCGGGATCGCGTCGACGAGCGTGCCGTCGGGCGCAAAGCAGTTCAGCACGCCCGCCGAAACGCCTGCCGACCAGTAGCGCCCCTGCGCGTCCACCGTGCCGCCATCGGGGCGTCCGGTCTCGTTGGTCAGCTGCGCAAACAGGCGCCGGCCGGAGATCGTGCCCGTCGCAGCGTCGAAATCCCAGGCCTCGATATGCCCCGGCCGGCTGTCGGCATGGTAGAGCACCGTCCCGTCGGGCGACCAGGCAAGGCCGTTGGAGACGGTCACGCCCTCGACGAGGCGCGTCGTGGTGCCGTCGCGGGCGACCCGGTAGAGCGCGCCGATGGGCTGGCGGTCGGGGCGGTCGTCCATGGTGCCGACATAGAAGGCACCGTCCGGGCCGACCTTGCCGTCGTTGAGGCGGGTGCGGGGATCGTCCGCCTCGATCTCGGCCAGGGTCTCGATGGCGCCGCTCGACAGGGTGAAGAGCACGACCCGGTCGCGCAGCGCGACGACGAGCCGGTCGTCGTCCTGTGTCAGTCCGATCGAGCCGACGACGTCCGGCAGGTCCCAGTGCTCTTCCTGCCGGGTCCGCCAGTCGAGCGCGTGGATGCGCTTTCCGAGGATGTCGCACCAGTAGAGGCGGCCCAGCCGCTCGTCCCAGGTCGGACCCTCGGCAAGCTCGCAGCGCGTGTTGCTGAGGCGGGAAATCGCATGGGCCATGAAGGTGCTCCTGAGACTGGAAAACGGGTCTTTGTTGTCGGATGACAGGCGCGTGCGATCAAGCACCTTGAGGCAGTCCGGGAGGAGCGTGAGGGGAGGCCGGACCGCTCAGGCCCGCGCCTTGGTGCAGCAAGGCCGGGGCGCGCGGCGCGCGAGCACGGTGCGAAAGATGCCGGCAGCGAGGCACGCGATACTGTCCATTGAGTCGGGCTTGGTGAAGACCGCGTCCGCGCCGGCGGCAAGGGCGCGTTCGGCCACGACCGCGTCTTCCGCCGTGGACAGGATGATGATCGGCGTTGCATCGAGGCCGGCGCGCGCGCGAAGGGCGGCCAGGACATCGAGGCCGCTGAGGCCGGGCATGTTCATGTCGAGAAGGATGGCATCGGGCAGCGGCTCGCCGGCCGAGAGCGCCTGCTCGATCCGGGCAAGGGCCGCCGCACCGTCGGCGACGGCGACCAGCGACAGTTCTCCGGGCTCCGGGCAGGCGCGGCGAAACAGATGCCCGAACATCCAGAGGTCGTCCGGATCATCGTCGACGATCATCAGCGTCAAGCCGGGGCCGCTTGCAGACGCCGGTTGTGCGTTCATAGCTGGACTGCCAAGGCGATAGCTCGCGAAGTTTCGGAAACGCTGCGACAGTCTATCAGTAAATTAGACAGGGCTCCATAAAGACGGATGCCGACCTTTTAGGCAGGAGCGACAGGGCGGAACGGGAAATTCTCAGTCCGAAAGGGTTCTAGCGGTCGTCGTCGTCCGGCAGCGGAAAAGCCGTGCTGCGGGAAATGGTGCGGATCGCGAAGGACGAGCGCATGCGCGAGACGCCCGGCAGGCGGGCGAGATGGTCGCGGTGGATGCGCTCGAAGTCGATGGGATCGGCGGCGGTGATCCGCAGCAGGTAGTCGGCATCGCCCGCCATCAGGTGGCATTCCATGATCTCCGGAGAGCGGGCGACGGCCTGCTCGAAACGGGTCAGCACGTCGTTCGACTGCGAGGTCAGCGAGATCTCGACGAAGATGTTCATGCGCCGGCCGATGCGGGCCTGGTCCAGCAGGGCGACATAGCGGTCGATGACGCCGCTCTCCTCCAGCATGCGCACCCGGCGCAGGCAGGCCGAGGCCGACAGGCCGACGGCTTCGGCAAGATCGGCATTGGCGATACGTCCGTCCACCTGCAACAGGGAGAGGATATGCCGGTCGATCCGGTCCAGTCTCGCGGTTTCCTTCGAAGATTGTTTCATGATCTGCCGCTTTCACGCCGGAATATTGCGCAGATTGTGAAGAGCGGCGCGACAACGCAAGCAAATTCGACAGGTTTTGCCGTAGCATTTCCGATCATCCCGACCGCATGGCGGTCGAGTACGGAGGAGGTTCGAAATGCGCGTCGGTGTCCCGAAGGAAATCAAGAACCACGAGTATCGCGTCGGCCTGACCCCGGACAGCGTCCGGGAACTGGTGGCCAATGGCCATGAGGTGCTGGTCGAGACCGGTGCCGGCCAGGGCATCGGTGCGGACGATGCCGTCTACGAGGCCGCCGGCGCGTCGATTGCCGCGATCCCGGCGCAGGTCTTCGAGGCGTCGGAGATGATCGTCAAGGTCAAGGAGCCGCAGGCGTCCGAGCGCGCCATGCTGCGGCCCGACCACCTGCTCTTCACCTATCTCCACCTTGCACCGGATGCCCCGCAGACGGCCGACCTCGTCAGGTCGGGCGCGACCTGCATCGCCTACGAGACCGTCACGGACGCGCGCGGCGGCCTGCCGCTGCTGTCGCCGATGTCGCAGGTGGCGGGCCGCCTGTCGGTGCAGGCGGGCGCGACCGCGCTGGAGCGGGCCCATGGCGGCGCCGGCGTGCTGCTCGGCGGCGTGCCCGGCGTTGCCCCGGCCAAAGTGGTGGTGATCGGCGGCGGCGTCGTCGGTGCCCATGCGATCACCATGGCGCTGGGTCTTGGCGCCGACGTCACTGTGCTCGACCGCTCCATCGATGTGCTCGGCAGCCTTTCGGCCCGTTTCGGTGCGGCGCTGCGCACGGTCTATTCCACCCGTTCGGCGGTGGAGCAGTATGTGCTGGAAGCCGACCTGGTGATCGGCGCCGTGCTGGTGCCGGGAGCGGCGGCGCCCAAGCTGGTCACGGCCGACCATGTGCGGCGGATGAAGACCGGTTCGGTGCTGGTGGACGTTGCCATCGACCAGGGCGGCTGTTTCGAGACCTCGCATGCCACGACGCATGCCGAGCCGACCTATGTGGTCGACGGGGTGGTGCATTACTGCGTCGCCAACATGCCGGGCGCGGTACCGCGGACCTCGACCTATGCGCTGAACAACGCGACGCTGCCCTTCACCCTGGCGCTCGCCAACAACGGTTATCGCAAGGCGCTGGCGGACAATCCGCACTTGATGAACGGCTTGAACGTCCATGCGGGGCAGGTGACGTGCGAAGCGGTCGCGACCGCACTCGGCTACGACTATGTCGCTCCGGCCAAGGCGCTGGGCAAGGCGACGGCCGCCGCCGCCTGATCCCGGCTTCACGGTTTCTCGGCGTAAACGAAAAACAGCCGGCCAGGAGTTCCTGGCCGGCTGTTTTGCCTCACGAAGGATGGTTTCGCTTACCGGCAGGCGACGCGATAGGCGCGGCCGTAGCGGTCGTATTCGACGCAGTTCTTCGGCGTGGTGGCCGCACCGACCGCCGCACCGCCGGCTGCGCCGATGGCGCCGCCCACGAGTGCTCCGCCGACGTCTCCAGTCGCGGCCGCACCCACAGCTGCGCCGGTGGCAGCGCCCAGGCCGCCGCCGACAAGGGCGCGGTCGGACTGGCTGTCGGACTGACACGCAGCAAGAAGCAGGGCGGTCGCCGCAACGATCACGAGTTTAGTCATGAAATTCGCCTCCGATTGGTTGGCCGGGCTGCGTTTCGTCGGAAACGCATGCACCACCGCAACGGTTGGCCGGAGCTTCCGTTGCGGCGGTCAGGCATGTCCCTCTCGGGGCAGGCGATTGTCGACCCTTACGGGCAGGCAACCCGATAACGGCGGCCGTAGCGGTCGCGTGCGATGCAGTTCTTCGGTGTCGTGGCCGAACCGACCATGGCACCGCCAACACCGCCGATGACGCCGCCAACCAGCGCGCCGCCGACATCACCCGTCGCCGCCGCACCGATCACTGCACCCGTTGCAGCGCCGAGGCCGCCGCCGACCAGCGTGCGATCACGCTGGCTGTCGGACTGGCACGCCGCCAGCAGAAGCGCAGCTGCGCCCACAAGAACAATCCTGACCATCCTATAACTCCTCACGTGTCACATGGTTCCGGCGAATGTCGCCTCCCGGAAGGCGCCGCGACAGGGAGACGGGAAGTTGTCCCTGCGTTGTCGCCTATCTGAGCACCAAAACCGCAGACAGTCTAGCAGGTCTGCTGAGGCGAAGCTGTGACGCAGATCATTGGAGAGGCGTTCTTGTCGCCTGCCGGTTAACGGTCCGATATCAACGGCTTCGCAGCCGGGCGAGAAGGCCGAGGGTGGAACTGTCGCGTCCCGTCGCCGCCTCGCGCCCGTCCAGCATCGGCAGCAGCTCGTTGGCCAGGACCTTGCCGAGCTCCACGCCCCACTGGTCGAAGGAATTGATGTTCCAGATCGCGCCTTCCACGAAGACGCGGTGTTCGTAAAGGGCGATGAGGCGGCCGAGCGAACGCGGCGTCAACTGGTCGTGGACGATGGTCAGCGACGGCCGGTTGCCGGGAAACACCTTGTGCGGGGCGAGACGCGCGATTTCCGCCGCCGACTTGCCCTCGCTCGCAAGCAGGGCCTCGGCTTCCTCGCGCGTGCGGCCGTTCATCAGGGCTTCCGACTGGGCGAGGCAGTTGGCGACGAGCAGGGCGTGATGATGGACAAGGTCCGGCTCGTGCCCTCGCGCGGCGACGATGAACTCGCACGGGATCACGTCCGTGCCCTGGTGCAGCAGCTGGTAGAAGGCGTGCTGGCCGTTGGTGCCGGGCTCGCCCCAGACGAGTGGACCGGTGGCGCTGTCGACCGGATCGCCGGACAGCGTCACGCGCTTGCCGTTCGATTCCATGTCGAGCTGCTGCAGATAGGCGGGCAGCCGCGCCAGGCGCTGGTCGTAGGGAAGGATGGCGCGGGCGGGAAAGCCGCAGAAATTGCGGTGCCAGATGCCGGCAAGCCCCAGCAGCACCGGCAGGTTTGCCGTGGCCTCCGTCTCCAGGAAGTGCCGGTCGAGCGCGTGGGCGCCTTCCAGGAAATGGGCGAAGCCGTCCGGGCCGATCGCGATCATCACCGGCAGACCGATGGCCGACCACACGGAATAGCGTCCGCCGACCCAATCCCAGAAGCCGAAGACCCGCGCCGGATCGATGCCGAAGGCGCCGACCTTCTCCAGCGCGGTGGAGACGGCGGCAAAATGCGCGCCGACGGCGTCCTCCCCCAGCGCCCTGACGATCCACTGCCGCGCGGTGCGGGCATTGGTCATCGTCTCGATGGTGGTGAAGGTCTTGGAGGCGACGATGACCATCGTCGAGCGCGGATCGAGGCCTTTCAGCGTGTCGGCGATATGGGCGCCGTCGACATTGGAGACGTAGTGCAGCCGCGGGCCGTCGGCGAAGGGGGCGAGGGCCGCGGTGACCATCGCAGGCCCCAGATCCGATCCGCCGATGCCGATGTTCACCACGTCGGTGAAGGGTCGCCCGGCGGCCGAGAGGATCGAGCCGTCGCGGATGCCGCGGGCGAAGGCCTCCATCTGCGCCAGCGTCTGGCGCACGCTCGGCATCACGTCGCGGCCGTCGACGAGGACGGGCGCCTCGCCCCGGCTGCGCAGGGCGACATGCAGCACCGCGCGGGCCTCGGTCTCGTTGATCGCCTCGCCGCCGAACATCGCCGCGCGGCGCTCTTCCATGCCGCGCTCGCGGGCGAAGGCGGCAAGGGCCGCGACGGTGTCGCGGTCCCAGTGCATCTTAGACAGGTCCAGCAAGAGGTCCTCGAAGCCGAAGGACAGTGCGTCGAAGCGGCCGGGATTGTCGGCGAAGAGGCGGCGAAGTCCGGTTGCGCGGAACGCCTCGGCCTTCTGCCTCAGGTCTTGCGGGAACGCGGGGCCGGTCATGGCTGTACTCCTCCTCGTGATGTCGGTGATGCCGCCACGACCGGCCCGTGCGTCAGACGAACAGCACGGTACAGTACCAGCCGTAGGCCGCAAGCAGGACCAGTCCCGCCCATTGCGGTACGCGGCGCGTGAAGGTGAGCAGCGCCGCAATGGCGACGGTGACGGCGACCATCACCGGGATGTCGAACGTCACCATCTGCGGCGCCACAGGAATGGGGGAGATGGCGGCGGTCAGACCCAGAATGCCGAGAATGTTGAAAATGTTCGATCCGACCACATTGCCGACGGCAATTTCCGGCTGGCGCTTGAAGGCGGCGATGACCGAGGTGGCGAGTTCGGGCAGGCTGGTGCCGACGGCCACGATGGTCAGGCCGATGACCGCATCGGAGACGCCCATGCCGCGGGCAAGGCTGGTCGAGCCGTCGACGAGGAAATCCGCGCCGAAGACCAGGGCCGCGAGGCCGGCTGCGACGAAGCCGAGTGCGGGCCACAGTTTCGGCGAGGCTTCGGTGTCGGGCAGGTCCGCCCCTTCCGAACGGCCGCGCATTGCGCCGTAGACGAGATAGGCGGCCAGCAGCGCGAGAAAGAGCAGGCCGTGCCAGGTCGCGAACCGGCCGCCTATGGAGACAAGCGCCAGCAGGCCGGCGCTGGCCAGCATGGCCACCACATCGCGTCCGATGCCGGCAATGCGCGTCGGCAGGGGCGCGACCAGCAGGGCAAGACCGAGGATGAGCAGGATGTTGGCGGTGTTCGAGCCGACCACGTTGCCGACGGCGATGTCCGGCAGGTTGGCGAAGGCTGCGTTCAGCGAGACGAGCAATTCCGGCATCGAGGTGCCGAAGCCGACGATGGTGAGGCCGATCAGCAGCGGGGGAACGTTGAGGCGGGCCGCCAGCGCCACGGCGCCGCGCACGAGAAGGTCGCCGCCGAAGAACAGGAGGACGAGACCGAGGCCCACAAGGGCGATGTCGATGAGCATGATGATACCGATCCGGGCACTTGCAGGACGAAACCGTCCGGTGAGGCCATGGAGGGGATCCGGCCGAGACGACCGGGACGGATTGTCCGGGAGCGCGCGCCCGCGGCGGAGGTGCTGGGGTACGCGGTCCGGACGACGAAGAGGTCAGTCCGCCCGGATGGCGGGGACGCGCTGCGATGGATCGGGAGAGTCCGGGAGCAGGTTCAGCTCGCCGCGAACGGCGAGAACGGCCAGGCGCCAGGTGGCAAAGGCGGCAGCGGGCAGGAGGACGACGGAAAGCACGGTCGTGCCGATGGGCCCCAGCGACATGATGCCGATGAACGCCCAGAGAAAGCCGAGGGTCATTGCCCAGATCTCGGCGGCGAAGAGAAGCGTTGCGGAGACGACGATAATGAAGAAGGTCAGGCCCGGACGGACTTTCGTCCGGGCTGCAACCGCCGGGGTGGCGGTATCCTGCGACTGTGACATGGATCAATGCCTCATGGAGTGCGGACGAACGGGTCCGCAGCCAGAAGCAGATGGGAACGGGGAAAATCCCCTTCAAGACGGGCAAGGGGCGTGCGGCAAGTTTATTTTTCGCCACGGCTTGCCCCATTTTGCCCGTCCGTCATCGTCTCAGGCCGACAGGCTTGCCGCCTGGCTTGCCCGCGCCTCGATGCCGTCCCAGTCCTCGGCAGCGATCGCGTCCGGCCCGGCGATCCAGGAGCCGCCGACGCACACGACATTCGGCAGACCGAGATAGGTCGGGGCGGTCTTCTCAGTGATGCCTCCGGTCGGGCAGAAGCGCGCGGCCGGCAGCGGCGAGGCGAGGGACTTGAGCAGATTGGCGCCGCCGACCGCCTCGGCCGGGAACAGCTTCAGGCGCGAGTACCCCGCCTCCAGCAGCTTCATCACTTCCGAGGCGGTGGAACTGCCCGGCAGCAGCGGCACGTCGTGGCCCGACGCGGCCGCCAGCAGCCGGTCGGTCGCGCCGGGCGACACGACGAAGGTGGCCCCCGCCTCCACGGCCGCCTGGTACTGCGCAGCATCGAGCACGGTACCGGCCCCGACGAAGGCGCCTTCCACCTCGCTCGCGACGGCACGGATCGCCTCGAGCGCCTTCGGCGTGCGCAGGGTGATCTCGATGGCCGGCAATCCGCCGCGCACCAGCGCGCGCGCCATCGGCACGGCCTTTGCCGGGTCGTCCACGATCAGCACCGGAATGACCGGTGCCGCCTGCATGATCTGGTCGAGGCGTTCGGTGTTCTGGCTTGCGGCCATGAAGTCGGTCTCCGTGAGTGGTATGCGTCAGGCGGCGAAGCCGTGAGTGCCGAATACGTGGGCGCCCTGATCGGCCGGGCCGGCAAAGGCGCGGAAGGCGGCGAAGAGGTCCCGACCGACGCCGTGCTGGTGGGCCGAAAGGTCGGCGGTCGCGGGCGTGCGGGCGGCGAACTCCGCCGCGTCGACCAGCACCTCGAGTCTGCCGGCGGGCGCATCGACGCGCAAGAGGTCGCCGTCGCGGATGCGGGCGATGGGGCCGCCGTCGACGGCTTCCGGCGTGACGTGGATCGCCGCCGGCACCTTGCCGGAGGCGCCCGACATGCGCCCGTCGGTGACCAGTGCGACCTTGATGCCGCGGTCCTGCAGCACGCCGAGCGCCGGCGTCAGCTTGTGCAGTTCCGGCATGCCGCAGGCGCGCGGGCCCTGGAAGGGCAGCACGGCGATGAAGTCGGAAGTGAGCTCTCCCGCCTTGAAGGCGGCCTGCAGGGCCTCCTGCGAGGCGAAGACGCGGGCCGGGGCCTCGACCACCCGCCGCTCCGGCGCGACGGCGGAAACCTTGATCACCGCGCGGCCGAGATTGCCCTCAAGGACCGTGAGGCCGCCGTTCTTCTGGAACGGCTCTGCCACCGTCGACAGGACCTTGGGATCGCCGCTTTCGCGGGTGGCCGGCACCCAGGCAACGCCGCCTTCGTCCGTCAGCCGCGCTTCGCTGGTATAGGCGTCGAGGCCGGTGCCGTTGACAGTGCGCACGTCGCGGTGCAGCAGGCCGGCCTCCAGCAACTCGCCGATCAGGTAGCCCATGCCGCCGGCCGCCTGGAAGTGGTTCACGTCCGCCATCCCGTTCGGGTAGATGCGGGCGATCAGCGGAACGGCGTCCGACAGGTCGGAAATGTCGTCCCAGGTCAGGCGGATGCCGGCGGTGGCGGCGATGGCGACCAAGTGCAGGGTGTGGTTGGTGGAGCCGCCGGTCGCGTGCAGGCCGACGACGCCGTTGACGATGGCGCGCTCGTCGATCATCTCGCCGACCGGCGTATAGGCATTGCCGAGCGCGGTGAGCGCCAGCGCGCGCTTCGCCGCCTCGCGGGTCAGCGCATCGCGCAGCGGCGTATTGGGATGCACGAAGCTGGCGCCCGGCAGGTGCAGGCCCATGATCTCCATCAGCATCTGGTTGGAATTGGCGGTGCCGTAGAAGGTGCAGGTGCCCGGCGAGTGGTAGGACTTGCTCTCCGCCTCCAGCAGTTCGGCCCGGCCGATCTTGCCTTCCGCATAGAGCTGGCGGGTCTTGGCCTTCTCGTCGTTGGACATGCCGGTGGGCATCGGGCCTGCCGGAACGAAGACCGCCGGCAGATGGCCGAAGGACAGCGCCCCGATCATCAGGCCGGGAACGATCTTGTCGCAGATGCCGAGGAAGACGGCGGCGTCGAACATCTGGTGCGACAGGCCGATGGCCGTCGACATGGCGATCACGTCGCGGGAGAACAGCGACAGCTCCATGCCGGCCTGGCCTTGCGTGACGCCGTCGCACATGGCCGGAACACCGGCAGCGACCTGGGCGACCGCGCCGACCTCGCGCGCCGCATCGCGGATCAAGCCGGGGAAGCGCTCATAGGGCTGATGCGCCGACAGCATGTCGTTATAGGCGGTGATGATGCCGAGGTTCGGCACCACGTCGCCGGCCAGCCGCTCCTTGTCGGTGATCCCGCAGGCGGCAAAGCCGTGGGCGAGGTTGCCGCAGGAGAGCGTCGAGCGGCGCGGACCGTTTTCGGCAGCAGCGCGGATGCGGTCGAGATACTGGGTGCGGCTGTCGCGGCTGCGCTCGACGATGCGCTCGGTGACGGCGGCGATGGTGGAGTGAAGGCTCATGGCGGTTTCCGTCCTTTCGGTTGCGGTCTGTCCGGCGGGAGTGATCCGGATGGTTCACTTCGGACGACCGGCGATCCTGTTGGACCGGCAGGCGGATGCCTGTTCCGGCACGACGTTTAAATCGATTTAATTTCCCATTCAACCGGGATGCGCGCACCGCATCCCGGCACAGTCGATTGGTCTAGATCAGGTCCTCGAACCAGGTGCGGCCGTCCCGCTCGATCAGGGCGATGGCCGCCGATGGTCCCCATGTTCCGGACGTGTAGCCCTTGGGCGCTTCCTTCAAGGTCGACCAGGCCTGAAGGATCGGATCGACCCAGGCCCAGGCCGCCTCCACCTCGTCGCGGCGCATGAACAGGGTCTGGTTGCCGCGGATCACGTCCATGATCAGCCGCTCGTAGGCATCCGGGTTGCGCACGGCGAAGGCCTTGGCGAAGGACATGTCGAGGGGTACCTGCCGCAGGCGCATGCCGCCGGGGCCGGGGTCCTTGATCATCACCTGCATGCGCACGCCCTCGTCCGGCTGCAGGCGGATCACCAGCCGGTTCGGCGGGATGGCGCCGGCTTCCTCGCCGAAGATCGAGTGCGGGATCGGGCGGAACTGGACGACGATCTCCGAAACGCGGGCGGCAAGGCGCTTGCCGGTGCGCAGGTAGAAGGGCACGTTCGCCCAGCGCCAGTTGGCGATCTCGGCCTTGATGGCGACGAAGGTCTCGGTCTCGGATGCGGAGTTGCTGAGCTCTTCCAGATATCCCGGCACCGCGCCGCCGGCCGAGGCGCCGGCCCGGTACTGGCCGCGCACGGTGGTGCGGGCGGCGAGATCGGCATCCATGGGCCTCAGCGCCTTGAGCACCTTCAGCTTCTCGTCGCGCACCGAATCCGCGTCCATCGACTCGGGCGGCTCCATGGCGACCAGGCAGAGCAGCTGCAGGATGTGGTTCTGCACCATGTCGCGCATGGCGCCGGCCGTGTCGTAATAGCCGGCGCGGCCCTCGACGCCGAGCGCCTCGGCCACGGTGATCTGCACATGGTCGATATGGGCGGCGTTCCACAGCGGCTCGAACAACGCATTGGCGAAGCGCAGGGCCATCAGGTTCTGCACTGTCTCCTTGCCGAGATAATGGTCGATGCGGAAGATCTGGTCCTCGCGGAACACCGCACCGATGGCGGCGTTCACCTTGCGCGCCGACTCGCCGTCCTTGCCGATGGGCTTCTCGATGACGACGCGGGCAAGTTCCGTTGTCAGGCCGTGGGCGCCGATGCGCTCGCAGATCGGCCCGAAGAAGTCCGGCGAGACGGCAAGGTAAAAGGCGCGCACCACATCCTCGCGGCCCGCAAGGGCGGAGGCGAGCTCGCTCCAGCCACGCTCTCCGGCCGCATCGACGGCGAGATAGGAGAGGCGGTCGAGAAAGCGCGCCAGCGCCTCGTTCTCGATGTCCGAGACATGCTCGCTGATCGCCTCACGGGCGAACGCGCGATAGTCGCTGTCGGACATATCGCGCCGCGAACAGGCCAGAATGCGGGCGTCCGCCGGGATCTGCCCGTCGAGATCGCGGTGATAAAGGGCGGGCAGCAGCTTCCTGTGCGCCAGATCGCCGGTGGCTCCGAAAACGATCAGGTCGAACGGGGCGACTTCGATGACGCGCGCGGCCATGGCGGTCCTTTCAATCTTGCGGTGTCGCCGTCAGGCGAGAAGTTCGGCGCGGCGGGGGAGGTCCGCTCCGCGCCGGGTGCAGGTGATGGCAGAGGCTTTGCCCGCATAATCGAGGAGATCGGCGAGCGTGTCTGCCCCGAGAGCGGAAATTGCGGTCCGGGTCCGACCGGCGGTCTCGCCGAGCCGGGCCAGCAGCGCCGCCTGGAACGTGTCGCCGGCCCCGACCGTGTCGACGACGGCAACGGTGCGCCCGGGCACGCTTGCCGTGGCCGTGGCGGTGAAGGCGCTCGCGCCCTCTCGCCCGCGGGTCACCACGACCAGCGCGGGGCCTCCGGCGAGCCAGCCGCGCGCCAGCTCGGCCGGATCGGCGCCGGGAAACAGCGTCTCGGCGTCCTCGGCGCTGATCTTCAAGAGATCGACATGCGGCAGCAGGTCGTCCAGCCGCTGCCGCCATGCGGTAAGGTCGGCAACGACCGTGGGCCGGATGTTCGGGTCATAGGCGACAAGGCGTTTGCCATGTTCGCGCCGGACCAGCTGCAGCAGGCTGTCGCCGACCGGCGAAACGAGCGCCGAGAACGAGCCGAGATGGATCGTGTCGATGCCCTCCGACAAGGCAGGCAGTTCGTCGGGCGAGACCAGCCGGTCGGCGGCGCCTTCCCCGTAGAACGAATAGGCCGGGCTTCCCGAGGCATCGAGGCCGACGATACTGAGGGTGGTCAGCGCGTCGCTGTCGACGACGAGGGACGTGTCGACGCCTTCCGTTTCCAGCGCGGCCTTGAGTCGCCGGCCGAAGAAGTCGCGCGACAGGCCGCCGAAATAGGCGACCGGAACCTCAAGCCGCGCAAGGCCTACGGCGACGTTGAAGGGCGAGCCGCCGATGCGGGCATCGAGCGTCAGCTGCCCGCCGCCGCCGTCCTCGGCAAACAGGTCGAACAGCGCTTCGCCGCAGACGAGGATCATTGAACGGGGCTCCTTCGAGGCATCGGGGTCGGCAACAGGCGCATTCGGTCTGTCTCCGTATGTTCAGGCCGCCGCGGCCTGCGGCGGCTCCATCGCGCCGGTCATGATGGCGACGGCGTCCGACATGGAGAAGTCGTCCGGCCTGATGACACAGGCACGACGCCCGAGGCGATGGATATGGATGCGGTCGGCGACCTCGAACACATGCGGCATGTTGTGGGAGATCAGCACGATGGGCAGGCCGCGCGCCTTCACGTCGCGGATCAGGTCGAGGACCTTGCGGCTCTCCTTGACGCCGAGGGCGGCCGTCGGCTCGTCCATGATCACGACCTTGGAGCCGAAGGCGGCCGCGCGCGCCACGGCAACACCCTGGCGCTGACCGCCGGACAGGGTCTCCACGGCCTGGTTGATGTTCTGGATGGTCATCAGGCCGAGCTCGGAGAGCTTCTCCCGGGCGATGCGTTCCATGGCCTTGCGGTCGAGCTTGCGCAGGTACTTGCCCATCCAGCCGGGGTGGCGCAACTCGCGGCCCATGAACAGGTTGTCGGCGATGGAGAGCGCCGGCGACAGGGCAAGGTTCTGGTAGACCGTCTCGATACCGGCCTCGCGGGCCCGCATCGGCGAGGAGAAGTTGACCGGCTTGCCCTCCAGCCGGATCTCGCCCTCGTCCGGCACGACCGCGCCGGAGATTGCCTTGATCAGGGTCGACTTGCCCGCGCCATTGTCGCCGATCACGGCGAGGATCTCGCCGGGATAGAGGTCGAAGTCGGCCCGGTCGAGGGCGACGACGCGGCCGTAGCGCTTGACGAGGCCGCGGGCGGTGAGGATCGGTTCGCGGGTCATGCTGCAACCTTTCTGATCCACTGGTCGATGGCGACGGCGCCGATGATCAGCATGCCGATGAGCAGGTAGGTCCATTGCGGATCTGTGCCGATGAGGCGCAGGCCGAGCGAGAACACGCCGACGATGAGCGCGCCGAACAGCATGCCGAGGATCGAGCCGCGTCCGCCGAACAGCGAGATGCCGCCGATCACCACGGCGGTGATGGATTCGATGTTGGTAAACTGGCCGGTGGTCGGGGAGACCGAGCCGAGGCGGCCGATCATCGCCCAGCCGCCGATGGCGCAGATGAGGCCGGCCAGCGTGTAGACCGAGATGCGCATGCGGGCGACGCGCACGCCGGCAAGCTCTGCCGCGTCCGGATCGTCGCCGATGGCGTAGACGTGCCGTCCCCAGGCGGTGTGGTTGAGCACGTAGTTGAGCACCAGCACCAGCAGGAACATGGCGATGACGCCATAGGTGAAGACGGCGCCGCCGACGTTGAACTTCTCGCCGAAGAACTGGAGGATCGGTGCTTGCGCCTCGATATCCTGGCTGCGGATCGTCTCGTTGGCCGAGTAGAGGAAGTTGGCCGCCAGCACGATCTGCCACATGCCGAGCGTGACGATGAAGGGCGGCAACCGCATCCAGGCGACCAGCGCGCCGTTGATGAAGCCGCACAGGGTGCCGCAGGCGAGGCCGCAGAGCACGGCGATCTCCGGCGGCAGCCCGTAGCGGAAGGTGAACTGGCCCATCACCACCGAGGACAGGACCATGATGGCGCCGACCGACAGGTCGATGCCGGCGGTCAGGATCACCAGCGACTGGGCGCAGCCGACGATGCCGACGATGGCCACCTGCTGGAGAATGAGCGTCAGGGCGAAGGGCGAGAAGAATTTCGAACCGAGCAGGATGCCGAACACCGCCAGCGAGAGCGCAAGCACGATCAGCGGCACGAACTCGGGACGGGCGTGCAGGCGGTGCTGGATGCGGTCGATCAGCGGGCGCTCGGCTCGCTCGAAGGCGGCGACTTCCGAGGAGCTTCCGGCGAGGCCCTTTTCGAAATCGTGTTTGGCGGATGTCTGTGCGTCGCTCATTGGGTTTCCTCCCCCCGGAACGGTGCCTGGCCTGTTAGGCTGGCGGATCGCCCGCGCGGGCGGCAAAGTGCCGTTCCCGCGCGGAGCGTCCGTCAATGCGAGGTGCCGGATCTCAGCCCCAGCACTTGTCCATGCCTTCCTTGGTATCGATGGAGGGAACGCCCTCCGCCGGCTTGTCCGTGACCAGCGCGACGCCGGTGTCGAAGAAATTCTTGCCCGGCGTCGGCTCCGGCTTGGCGCCGGTATCGGCGAAGGTCTTGATCGCCTCGATACCGAGCGAGGCCATCAGCAGCGGATATTGCTGCGAGGTCGCGCCGATCACGCCTTCGACGACGTTCTTCACGCCCGGGCAACCGCCGTCCACCGAGACGATCAGCACATCGTTTTCGCGACCCATCGCCTTCAGCGCCTCATAGGCGCCGGCGGCAGCGGGCTCGTTGATCGTGTAGACGACGTTGACCATGGGATCCTTGGTCAGCAGGTTCTCCATGGCGCGGCGGCCGCCTTCCTCGTTGCCGGCGGTCACGTCGTTGCCGACGATGCGCGGGTCGTCCTCGTCGCCCCAGCGGTTCGGGTCCTTCACGTCGATGCCGAAGCCGGTCAGGAAGCCCTGGTCGCGCAGCACGCCGACGGAGGGCTGGCTGACGGCAAGGTCGAGCATGGCGATCTTGGCATCGGCCGCCGCATCGCCCAGCGTGGCGCGGGCCCACTGGCCGATCAGTTCGCCGGCCTTGAAGTTGTCCGTGGCGAAGGTCGCGTCGGCCGCGTCGATGGGCTCCAGCGGGGTGTCGAGGGCGATCACCAGGATGCCGGCATCGCGCGCCTGCTTGACGCTGTCGACGATGGCCTTGGTGTCGGACGCGGTGATCAGGATGCCCTTGGCGCCGTCGGCGATACAGGTCTCGATGGCGGCGACCTGGCTCTCGTGGTCGCCGTCGATCTTGCCGGCATAGGACTTCAGTTCGATGCCAAGTTCTGCCGCCTTGGCGGTGGCGCCCTCCTTCATCTTGACGAAGAACGGGTTGGTGTCGGTCTTGGTGACGAGGCACGCGGAGATGTCGGCGCCCAGGGCCGGAGTGGCCGCGGCCATGCCGAGCACGGTGCCGGCGAGCATGAGTTTCCTAAGCATTGTCAGTTCCTCCCAGTTGGCTTGCGATCGGATCGCAGGCCGTCCGGCCCCTCAAGCCGGGCGGCCATCCTGTGCGGGCTCGACGTCCTTGCGCGCCTTGCGCGCGGCGGCATCGGCAGCACCTCGTTTGCCCTCGTTCGCGGTCGGGATCGCGGTGCGGGGCGAATAGTTGAAGAAGATTGGCAGATTGGCGGCGCCGACAGCGCCCGCGTCCTGGCCGAAGGAGCCGCGGCGAAGGCGCGGCGGCACCCGCGATTGCGGCGCGGCCAGCGCCAGCGACCGGGTCAGGTCGTCGATCAGGCGCTGCGGCAGGCCGCCGTCGATGTCGAAATCGATCACCACCAGCGGCACGTCGATCAGCGAGATCGCCGACCAGATCGCCGGCGTCAGCGCGGCGACGCAATCCGCCAGCCACTCTTCCACCGCCGGGTGGCCGCCTTCCGCCGCGCGTTCCAGATCGTCGCGCGTCTCGGCGACGATGCCGTGATGGGCAAGGTGCCGCTTCAGCGCCGAGATCGAGGCGCGGGTCAGCAGGATGTCCATCTCCCCGCGCGGGGCCGGGGCGGAGGCGAGCCGGCTGCGCGGCACCGGGATCATGGCGACGTCGCCGGCATTGCCCTGGACGCCCTTCACGCAGTCGCCGCCATAGACGACGCCGCCGCCGATGGCGGGACCGAGGAACAGGTAGAGGAAGTCGTCGGCATGGCGGCCGGCGCCGGAGAACAGCTCGGCGATGGCGGCGGCGGTGCCGTCGTTTTCGGAAAAGACCGGGAAGTCGATCGCCTCCTCAAGCATCTGCTTGAAATCGATGTCGTCCCACAGGTGAAAGTTCGCCTTCGGCAGGCCGAGTTCGTGCAGCCAGGAGCCGAGGTTGAACGGCATGGCGACGCCGACGCCGGCGATGCGCGCGTGCTCCTGCGGCGAGATCAGCCGCAGCAGCATGGCGATGTCGCGGGCCACGATGTCGACGACCCGCTCGGGCTCGGGAAGGAACCGGTCGTGCGACTGGCGGCCGATGATGCGGCCGGAAAAATCCGCCAGCACCGTCTCGATGGAGGTGCGGTCGATGCGCACGCCGAAGCCGTAGGCCCCCGCGGCGGACAGGCGCAGCATCGTCGCCGGCTGGCCGCGCCCGCCGTCGTGCCGCTTGCCCAGCGTCTCGATGAGCCCGCTGGCGGTCAGGTCCTGGATGATGCCGCCGATGGCCGCGTTGGTCAGCTGGGCGAGGCGTGCCAGATCCGCTTTGGACGCGTCGCCGACACGGCGCAGCACCTGCAGCACGATGCGCTCGTTGTAGCGGCGCAGCTGAACGGAATTCGATCCCTGTCCGACGAGCGGGCGCCTTGCCAACGCGAAATCCTCCCTCACCCCGCCTCCGCCTCTGCCGGGCGGTTGGACGATTTATTTCTTTAAGTTGATTTATTAATTATCGGCGGGCGGCGCTTGTCAATCCGCTTTCGGTGCTGCAGCGCGGAATCCGCAACGTCCGGTGGCGCTGGCGCGCCGTGCCGTGCTTGTGCCATGCTTGGGTGCGAGGCAAGGTGCACGGATCGCACGGCAGGGAGCACTACATGCCGAACACGATGGAAACACGGCCCTTTCTCGAACGGGCGATTGCCGCCGGGCGCGGGGAGGAGCCTGCGGATCTCGTCCTTCGAAACGTGCGCCTGTTCTCGGTGATCGACGGGTCGCTGACGGATACGGATGTGGCGATTGTCGGCGACCGGATCGTCGGGACGCATGGGCGCTATCGCGGGAAACGGGAAATCGACGGCGGCGGGCGCATCGTGGTTCCCGGTTTCATCGACACGCATCTGCATGTCGAATCGTCCCTGGTGACGCCGCTCGAATTCGACCGCTGCGTGCTGCCGCACGGCGTGACGACGGCGATCTGCGATCCGCACGAGATCGCCAATGTGCTGGGCGCGGCGGGTATCCGCTATTTCCTCGATGCGTCCGAGCGCACGCTGATGGATCTGCGGGTCAACCTGTCGTCTTGCGTGCCCGCGACTGCGTTCGAGACGGCCGGCGCGCAGCTCGAAGTCGAGGATCTCGAACCGTTCCGCGACCATCCGAAGGTGATCGGCCTTGCGGAGTTCATGAATTTCCCCGGTGTTCTGGCGCGCGATCCCGGCGCCATCGCCAAGCTGGCGGCCTTCCAGGACGGGCATATCGACGGGCATGCGCCGCTGCTGTCGGGGCTCGATCTCAACGGTTATCTCGCCGCGCGCATCCGCACCGACCATGAGGCCACGACGGCAGAGGAAGCACGCGAGAAGCTCGCCAAGGGCATGACGATCCTGATCCGGGAAGGCTCCGTGTCGAAGGACCTAGAGGCGCTGGCCGAAGTGCTGACGCCGGACACCTCGTCCTTCGTGTGCCTTTGCACCGACGACCGCAATCCGCTCGACATTGCCGAGGAAGGCCATCTCGACAGCATGATCCGGCGGCTGATCGCCCGCGGCGCGCGGCCCTGCGACGCCTATCGTGCGGCCAGCTGGTCGGCGGCGGTCGCCTTCGGCCTGCGCGACCGGGGACAGGTGGCGCCGGGCTGGCGCGCCGATCTCGTGCTGCTCGACGACCTGGAAGAGTGCCGCGTCCATTCGGTCGTTGCCGCAGGGCGTCCGGTGGACGAGGATGCCTTTGCCGCGCGCCAGCCGCTGCAGCCGGTCGGGCTCGACAGCGTCCGCCTGCAGCGCCCGGTGACGGCGGAGGATTTCCGCCTCGCGGGTTCGGGCTTAAACGAAAGCGCCGTCATCGGCGTGGTGCCGGGCCGGATCATCACCGAGCATCTCACACGCAGCCTGCCGGAGGGGGAGGGCGGGGTGCTGGCCGATCCTGCTTCGGATGTCGCCAAGGTCGCGGTGGTGGAGCGGCACGGGAAGAACGGCAATATCGGCCGCGGCTTCGTCTCCGGGTTCGGCTTGCAGGGCGGGGCGATCGCCTCCTCCGTCGGGCACGACAGCCACAATATCTGTGTGGTCGGCTGCGACGATGCCTCGATGGCGACGGCGGTCAACCGGATCGCCGAGCTGCAGGGCGGTTTCGTCGTGGCGCGGGGCGACACGGTGATGGCGGAGCTTGCGCTTCCCGTTGCCGGGCTGATGAGCCTTGCCTCGTTCGAGGAGGTTCGTCACGCCTTGGAGTCGCTGCGGATCGCCGCCCGTGCGCTGGGCTGCACGTTGCCCGAGCCGTTCCTGCAGGTCGCCTTCCTGCCCCTGCCGGTCATCCCGCACCTGAAGATCACGGATCGCGGGTTGTTCGACGTCGACCGTTTCGCGCTGCTCGGTTGAGCATGGCGACCGGCCGCGATGCCGATCTCTGCCGCCGCGTGGTAGACTGGCGCAAGGCTCGAGCGCAGTCGAGGAGTCGGATTTTACGTTGACGTAAAGGGAAGGCTTGCCCATGTTGACCATGCCGGCGAAGCCGGCCGCGAGTCTGCGGGAGGGGCGGGCGCCGTGCAACAACAGGGCACGATCCACGTGCCAGGTCCGGGAGGAACCATCGTGAGCGAACCGCAGGTCTGGCTTGCCGCTTTTCGTCCGCAGTCGATGCACACCTATCTCGACACGGCCGCCAGGGAGCATGGCCGGCGACCGGCCATGGACTTCCTCGGCAAGGGCTGGACCTATGCCGAGATCGCGGCGCTGACCGACCGGGCGGCGGCCGGCCTTCAAGCGATGGGCGTGGTCAAGGGCGACAAGGTGGGTCTGTGCCTGCCGAACACGCCCTACTACACGATCTTCTATTTCGCGGTGCTGAAGATCGGCGGCATCGTGGTGAACTTCAACCCGCTCTACGTGGAGCGGGAACTGTCGTTCCAGGCGCGGGACAGCGGTACGCGCATCATGGTGACCATGGATCTCAAGGTCATCTACGACAAGGTGGAGGCGGTGCGGCGCGAGGGGACGCTCGACCGCGTCATCGTCTGCCCGATGGCCGATATCCTGCCCCAGCCGAAGAAGCTGCTGTTCCAGCTGTTCAAGCGCGGCGACCGGGCGCGCGTGCCGCACGATGCCGCGCATCCGCGCTTTTCGGAAGTCGTCGGCCATGGCGCCAGCCCGCGCGTCGCCGACATCCGCCCCGATACGGACATCGCCGTGCTCCAGTACACGGGCGGGACGACCGGGGTTCCCAAGGGCGCGATGCTGACCCACACCAACCTTGCCGCGAATATTGAGCAGATGCGCTCGATCTTCTGCGATGCACAGGTCGGCGAAGAGAAGATGCTCTGCGTGCTTCCGTTCTTCCACGTCTTCGCGATGACGGTGGCGCAGAACCTGTCCGTGGTGCTGGCGGCCGAGATGGTCCTGATGCCGCGCTTCGAGCTGAAGATGCTGCTCGACACGATCCGGCGGAAGAAGGTCACGCTGTTCCCCGGTGTGCCGACCATCTACACGGCGATCAACAATTCCGAGATGACCAAGGGGTACGATCTCACCACGATCCGGCTGTGCATTTCCGGCGGCGCGCCGCTGCCGGTGGAGGTGAAGACGCAGTTCGAGGGGCTGACCGGCTGCATTCTGGTGGAGGGCTACGGCCTGACCGAGGCCTCGCCGGTCGTGGCGGCGAACCCGCTCAACGAGAACCGCCGTGCGGGCTCCATCGGCCTTGCCATTCCCGGCACGGTGCTGGAGTTCCGCAGCCTCGAGAACCCGTCCCAATGCGTGCCGGAGGGCGAGAAGGGCGAGCTGGTGGTGCGCGGGCCGCAGGTGATGGCCGGCTATTACAACCGCCCGGAAGATACGGCGCGGGCCATCGAGAACGGCGCCCTGCATACCGGCGATGTCGGTTATCGCGATCCGGACGGCTTCGTCTATCTCGTCGACCGGATCAAGGACCTGATCCTGTGCTCGGGCTACAACGTCTATCCGCGCATGATCGAGGAGGCGATCTACCAGCATCCGGCCGTGGAAGAGACGATCGTCATCGCCATTCCCGACCCTTATCGCGGGCAGGCGCCCAAGGCTTTCGTCAAGCTGAAGCCGGACGAGAACGTCTCCGCCGAGGATCTCCGGCAGTTCCTGAAAGGCCACCTGTCGCCAATCGAGCTGCCGCAGGAGATCGAGTTCCGCGACAGCTTGCCTAAGACGATGGTCGGCAAGCTGTCCAAGAAGGAGCTGGTGGAGGAGGAGAAGGCGAAGCGGGCCGCCGCTGCCGCTGAAGGCTGACGGTCTCGTTGTGTTCACAAGTCCTTGCGCCGGCGGTGCTTGATGCGGGCGGGCCGACTTGGCATTGTCGGCCAGACCCTATCCGACACGCGCAACGGGACACCCGGCAAGATGACGGCCGACCTGCCGACCTATCTCACGACCAAGGAAATGGCCGACCTGCTCCGGGTGAAGGAGCGAAAGATCTACGATCTGGCGGCTGCCGGCGAGATCCCGCACAGCCGCGCAACCGGCAAGCTGCTCTTCCCCCGCGAAGTGGTGCTGGCCTGGATCGAGAATGCCAGCGAGGCGCCGACCGGCGAGGGCACGCGGCCGGCCGTCGTCCTCGGCAGCCACGATCCGCTGCTCGAATGGGCGCTGCGCGAGAGCGGCTCGGGCCTTGCCGCCTTTTTCGACGGCAGCCTCGATGGGCTCGACCGGTTCGAGCAGCTGGAAGGCGTTGCCGCCGGGCTGCACATGATCCAGGACGAGGGCTGGAACACCGAGCTCGTCTCGCAGCGTTTCCGCTTCCGCCCCGTGGTGCTGGCCGAATGGGCGTGGCGCGACCGCGGCGTCATCGTCTCGCCGGGCAATCCGCTCGGCATCGGCTCCATCGCCGATCTTGCCGGCAAGCGCTTGGTCTTGCGCCAGCCGCAGGCGGGCAGCCAGCACCTGATGGAGCGGCTGTTCGCGCAAGCCGGCATTGCCGTTCCGCAAGGAGCCCCGGTGGCACGGGACGAGCGCGAGGCGGCGCTTGCCGTGCTCGACGGGCGGGCGGATGCGGCCTTCGGGCTCGCCGCCTCGGCACGGCAGTTCAAGCTGGATTTCGTGCCCGTGTGCGAGGAGCGGTTCGACCTGCTGGTGTCGCGGCGCGACTGGTTCGAGGCCCCGTTCCAGGCGCTGATCGCCTTCACGAGAACACCGGCCTTTGCGGAAATGGCAAGGACCCTCGGCGGCTACCGCGTCGACGGAATCTGGACGCCGCATTTCAACGGCGCGTGAGCCCTCTGAGCAAGGTCAGGGCGGGTCGGCCCGCACGCCCGTGCGCGCCGTGACCTGGCGGCCGAGCCGGTTTTCCCGCCAGACCGTATAGAGCGCGCCGGCGACGATGAGCGCCGAGCCTGCATAGGTCACGGGCGCGGGCAGATCCCCGAACACCAGAAAGCCGATGATGGTCGCGTAGATCAGGCGGGCATAGTCGAGCGCGGCGAGCGCCGAAGCCTCGCCCGCACGGAAGGCGCGGATGTTGCACATCTGCCCGGCCCAGGAGGCCATGCCGACCAGCAGCAGCAGGCCCCATTCCTCCGGCGTCGGCGTCTTCCAGTAGTAGATGGCGATGGGCAGCATGATCAGGCCGACGAAAAACGCTTGGTAGGTGAGGATGGTGACCGGGCGCTCCACCTGAGACAGCTTGCGGATGATGATCATGACGATGCCGGCTGCCGCCGCGCCGGCGACGGCCATGGCGGCATAGATGCTGAAGCCCGTGTCGCCGCCCGGCTGCAGGATGATGACGACGCCCAGGAAGCCGACAGCGGTCGCCGCCCAGCGGTGCGGGCCGACGGTCTCGCCGAGGAACAGGATCGCGAAGATCGTCAGGAAGAAGGTCTTGGAAAAGGCGATGGCGGTGGCGTCCGCCAGCGGCAGGTGGATGATCGCGGTGAAGCCGGCGAGCATCGCCACCGAGGCGCAGCCGACGCGGATGACATGCAGGCCCGGGCGCTGCGTCTTCAGCGAACCGGGAAGGCCGGAAATGATCACCGGCGCGACGATGATCGTCATGATCACCTGGCGGATCAGGATGATCTCGGCGACATGCAGCCGCTCGCCGAGGATCTTGATGAGCGTCACCATCGCCGTGAAGAAGATGCCGGCGACCAGCATCCACAGGATGCCGCGGATGTTTCCGGGAAGCAGCGAGAGCCTGTCGCCCGTGTCGCGGTAGCGCTGGGCGAGGCTGCGTCCCTCTCCGGGATCGGGAGGGTCCGGGGGCGTGTGCTCGGAAGGTGGGGGCATCGGGCTGTCCGTGCGCGGGAAGGCGACGAGCGCCGCCGCAAGAAGGTGAGGGGCCGAGCATAGTCCCATTGGCCGCTTTCGCGAAAGGGCCCGGCCGGTGTTCCGCTCCCCCTTGGCGAACAGGCGCTTTTGCCGCTAAGCTTTTGCCCATCCACACAGCGGCAGCTATCGTCGCGTCGCCCGACCCGTGATCGGCCTTGACCCTCCCGGCACTGCGCCACATGTCGCACGCAACGCTTTCCGCAATCACCGCAGCGATCTCCGGGCCGTGCCCGGCTGTTAGCAACGAGGCATTCGAATGAACGAGATGGTGCACGCCAAGTTCGGCATCGGCGCACCGGTGCGCCGCAAGGAAGACGACGCACTGGTCACCGGCCGGGGCCATTACACCGACGACGTCCAGTCCGACGGCATGCTGCGTGCCTTTGTGGTGCGCTCCAGCGTGGCGCATGCGCGCATTACCCTCGGCGACCTGGAGCCGGCCCGCTCCGCCCCCGGCGTCGCCATGGTGATGACCGCGGCGGACATTCCCGATCTCGGCCTGATGCCGACCAAGGCGATCCTCACCCAGACCGACGGCACGCGCCATGCGGTTCCCCCGCGCCCCGTGCTGGCGACCGACACCGTGCGCCATGTCGGCGAGCCCATCGCCCTGGTCGTCGCCGACACGCTCGCCAATGCGAAGTCGGCGGCGGAACTGGTCGAGGTCGACTACGAGCCGCTCGATGCGGTGGTCGACACGGGCGATGCCCTGAAGCCGGATGCGCCGCTGGTGTGGCCGGAGACCGGCACCAATCTCGCCTTCATCTATGACGCGGGCGATGCGGCGGCGACGAACCGGGCGTTCGAGACCGCCCATCACGTCACCCGGATCGACATCGTCAACAACCGCCTGGTGTGCAACTACATGGAGCCGCGCGGCTGCATCGGCGAATACGATGCGGAAACCGGCCGCTATACGCTGACCGCCGGCACCCAGGGCGGCCACAGCATGCAGGCGATCATCGCCGGCGACATCCTCGGCATCCCGCGCAACCGCTTGCGGGTCGTCACGCCGGATGTCGGCGGCGGGTTCGGCACCAAGAATTTCGTCTATCCGGAATACCCCGTCTGCCTGGTGGCGGCGGAGCGCCTCGGCCGGCCGGTCAAGTGGGTCTGCGAGCGCAGCGAGCACTTCCTCGCCGATGCGCACGGGCGCGACAACCTGTCGGTGGCGGAAGTGGCGCTCGATGCCGAAGGGCGCATCCTGGCGCTGCGCGTCGAGATCGTCGCGGCGATGGGCGCCTATCTGCACCAGTACGGTCCGATGATCCCGAATTTCGGCCTGTCGATGGCGACCGGCCTCTACCACGTGCCTGCGATGTACGGCGTGGTGAAGGGCGTCTACACCAACACGACGCCGACCGACGCCTATCGCGGCGCGGGCCGGCCCGAGGCCGCCTATCTGCTGGAGCGGCTGGTCGACCGGGCGGCGGCGGAGATGGACATGTCGCCGGCCGAGTTCCGCCGCCGCAACTTCATCCGTCCCGAGCAGCTGCCCTACACCACCCACACGGGGCGCATGTACGACACCGGCGACTTCTCCGCCCATATGGACAAGGCGATGGCGGCGATCGGCTGGGACGGCTTCGCCGAGCGGGCAGAGGCGTCCGCTGCGCGCGGGCGCTATCGCGGCATCGGCATGGCGACCTATATCGAGGCCTGCGCCTTTGCGGGTTCCGAGGAGGCGACGGTGGAGCTGGGCGGCGACGGTTCTCTGACGCTGCTGATCGGCACGCAGACCAACGGCCAGGGCCATGCCACCGCCTACGGGCAGATCATCGCCGAGCAGTTCGGCGTCGATCTCGACCGCATCACCATGATCCAGGGCGACACCGACCGGGTGCGCAAGGGCGGCGGCACGGGCGGCTCGCGCTCGATCCCCATCGGCCTTCCCTCCGTGCTGGAGGCCTCGCGCAGCCTGGTGAAGAAGATCAAGGACCTTGCCGCCGACAAGCTGGAGGCGGGCCCTGAGGACCTGGAGCTCGTCGACGGCGAGGTGCGGGTCGTGGGCACCGACAGGTCGGTGACCTTGGCCGAGATCGCGGCCGCCGCGCCCGAGCAGCTGACGGCGAGCGAGGAGGTCAAGCAGGCCGAGGCGACCTATCCCAACGGCACGCATATCTGCGAGCTGGAGGTCGATCCGGAGACCGGCGACATCGAGCTGCTGGACTATGTGATCGTCGACGATTTCGGCGTGACGGTGAACCCGATCCTTCTGGCCGGCCAGGTGCATGGCGGCGTGGTGCAGGCCATCGGCCAGGCATTGATGGAGCACACGGTCTACGACGAGGACGGGCAGCTGCTGACGGCCTCCTTCCTCGACTACCAGATGCCGCGGGCGGCCGACATTCCCGGCATCCGCTTCGAGACCAACAACATTCCCTCCACCACCAACGCGCTCGGCATCAAGGGCGCCGGCGAGGCGGGCACCATCGGTGCAGGTCCCGCGGTGATGAACGCGGTCGGCGATGCGCTTCGCCGGGGGGCGGGCGTTGCCCATATCGACATGCCGGCGACGCCGCTGCGCGTGTGGGAGGCGATCCGGGCCGCCAACAGCTGACGCTAGGTCATGTGTTTCGCGCAGGGGTGCCCGTGCAATTCCCATGGGTGCTCCTGCGCGATTCATCCTATAAATGCAGGATGTTCCACTTCTCCGGGCTGTCAGACAGGCCGGTGTCACCGGCAGATCCCGACACGCAATGGCCTCCGAACTTGCCGAAAAGACGACCGGGAACACGCCGGCCGCCAAAGATTTCAACGCCTACAACCCCCGGCTCGGCATTGCGCTGAAAGTCGTGTCGGCCCTCGTCTTCACCGGCATGATCGCCATGGTGAAGCTGCTCGACGGGGCCTACCCGGTCGGCGAGGTGATCTTCGCCCGCTCGTTCTTCGGCATGCTGCCGGTGCTGCTGGTCATCGCCTGGCAGGGCAAGCTGGCCGAGGCCTTCTCCACGCAGCGCCCCTGGGGCCACGTTAGCCGCGCCATCGTCGGCGGCACCGCCATGTCCCTGTGGTTCGCCGCCATCGCCCGCCTGCCGCTGCCCGATGCGACCGCGATCAGCTTCTCCGCGCCGCTCGTCACGGTGGCACTTGCCGCCATCATCCTGCGCGAAAAGGTCCGCGCCTACCGCTGGAGCGCGGTCGTCGTCGGCTTTCTCGGCATTCTCATCATCCTGTCGCCGCACCTGTCCGGTGTCGCGCCGACGGAAGAGGCCTCGCTCGGGGCGATGCTGGCCTTTGCCAGCGCGATCTTCATGGCGCTTGCGATGATCACGGTGCGCCGGCTCACGGGAACGGAGCGCACCTCCACCATCGTGGTGTGGTTCGCGGCGGTGACCTCGGTCTTCGCGCTGATGTCGGCGCCGTTCGGCTGGGCGATGCCGGACCTCGACGATGCGATCATCCTCGTCGCCATCGGCCTGTCGGGCGGCGTCGGCCAGATTCTGCTCACCCAGAGCTATCGCTATGCCGATGCCTCCACCATCGCGCCTTTCGAATACACGACGATGCTGTGGACGGTGCTGGTCGGCTGGATCGTCTTTGCGGAAGTTCCGACGCTGGAAGTGATCGGCGGCGCGATCATCGTCATCGGCGCGGGCGTCTTCGTCATCTTCCGCGAGCACCGGCTCGGCCTCGACAGGTCCCGCGAACGCAGCACGGTCACCCCGTCCAAGGCCTGAGCCGGCACGGCTGGTTCAAGGGCGTCAGAACGCCTTGAACGTGATCATGGTCTTGGTGTCGAGAATGCCGTCGAAGGGATGGACCTTCTCATTGACGAAATGGCCGATGTCGGTCTCGTCGTCCACGTAGAACTTGACCAGCAGATCGTAGTCGCCGGCGGTCGAGTAAATCTCGGAAGCGATCTCCGCGTCGGCGATGGCATTGGCCACCTGGTAGGCCTTGCCGAGATGGCATTTGATCATCACGAAAAACGGAACCATGGACATCTCCGGGTGGCAGGGCGGCGGGCGCCGCGACTCATCGCGACAGTGAAGCGGATGCGGACCCATGGGGCAAGGGCAACCATGGCCGCTCGCGGGTCGTCGCGTCCTGTTGCAGGCGGTTGTGAAACTTTGATCTTGCGGGACTTGCGCAGTTGCCCCCCATGTCGGACTCTGCCATGAAACACCGGTTCGCATCGCCTGTGCGGAAACGGCACGATCGGGGCACGGCACGTTCCGCAGACATGGTTCCAGACGCCGAATGAAACATCGCAAGACATCCTCCCCTTCCTCCGGTCCGGCCGATCCTCGGCCGGCCGATGTGACGCGGCGCGGTGCGCTCGGTCTCACGGGACTGGGCCTTACCGGTCTCGCGCTTGCCGGCGGACTGGCAAGGCCGGCGCTCGCCCAGACGACGATCGAATGGAAGATGGTGACCACCTGGCCGGCCGACCAGCCGGGGCCGGGAGTGTCGGCATCGCGGATCTGCGACACGATCGCGCGCCTCAGCGGCGGGCGCATGCGCGTGCGCCTGTTTCCCGCCGGCGGCCTGGTGGCGGGCGGAGAGGTGTTCGATGCGGTCTCGGCCGGAACGGCGCAGATGGGGCATGCCTCGCCCGCCTTCTGGCAGGACCGGCTGCCGGCCGCGGTCTTCTTTTCCGCCGTGCCCTTCGGCCTGCTGCCTTACGAGCATGTGACCTGGCTGGAGCAGGGCGGCGGCATGGGGCTTTGGGAGCGGCTTTATGCGCCGTTCGGCATCAAGCCGCTGATGGGCGGCAACAGCGGCCCGCAGCTCGGCGGCTGGTTCATGCGCCCGGTTCTGACGCTCGAGGATCTTCGCGGCTTGCGCATCCGCATGACGGGTCTGGGCGGCGAGGTGATGCGGCGCCTGGGGGCGACGCCGGTCTCGCTGCCGTCTTCCGAGATCGTGCCGGCGCTGCAGAGCGGCCTTCTCGATGCGGCGGAGTTCCTCGGCCCCGAGGGCGACCGGGCGATGGGCTTCCAGACCGTTTCCAAGCTGTGCTACACGCCCGGCTTCCATGAGCCGAACGGGGCGAGCGAGACCTTGATCAACCAGGTGGCCTACGAGGGGCTGCCGGACGATCTGAAGGGGGTGATCGCCGCTGCCTGCCGCATGGAGACGCTGCATTCCATCGCCGAGAGTTCCTGGCGCAATGCCGAGGCGCTGCGGCAACTGCTGGAAGAGGACGGGGTGGAACTGCGACGCTTCCCCGAGCCGGTCATGCAGGCGCTGCGGGCAACGTCCAGGGATGTCGTGGCTGCGCTGGCGAATTCCGGCGACATCGCCCGCGACATCCATACCAGCTACACCCAGGCGCTCCAGCGGCTCACGCCGTGGAGCGAGGTGAGCGACCGGCAGATGCTCGACGGCCGCGCGCCCTGAAGCTTGCGCCCGGCGCGGCGGCTGCCGTGTCTCAGCACGCTGCCGCGGGATGAAGGACTTCGGCCGGCACGTTGCGGAAACGCCCGTCCCTGAGCGCTGCGAGCGCAAAATCCACCATCGGCTCGAACATCAGGTCCTGATGCCCCTCGGGCAGGCAGCGGCAGGTTTGCGCCACCAATGCCGGATGGAAGAACATCACCAGCGAATGCTGGAACAGCAGGGCCGAGGTGTCGGCGTCCTGCGGCGGAAACTCGCCCTTCTCGATGCCTTCCTGGATCAGGTGCGCGAAGCTTTCCCGCATCTCGGCCTTGTGGATCTCTATTTCGTCCCACGCCTCGTCCATGGCGGCTTCCAGCAGGTCGTGAATCTTCCTGTTGTCCGTGTAGTGGTCGCGGATATGGTGGAAGTGCTGGCGAACCATCTTGCGCAGCTTCTCGCTGCTGCCGCCGCAGCAGCCTTCGATATCGTGCTCCATGGCGGCGCGAAGGCCGCTGGTCACCAGGACGGTGACCGCCTTGGTCAGTTCGGCCTTGGAGGCGAAGAAGCGGTAGACGTTGGCCGGCGACATGCCGAGTTCGCGGGCGATGTCGGCCACGGTCGTCTTCTGGTAGCCGTAGAGATGGAACAGCTCGCTGGCCTTCTCGACGATGCGCCTGCGCGTCTCGCGGGTCGCAGGACTGTTCGTCCCGTCCCGGGCGGCTGCCTCTTCCATATCCAGCAAGTCACTCATGATGCACTGATCCGGTCTTTTCTGGTTCTTGAGCCTGCGGCCTGGTTGCCCGCATGTCTCGAAAAACGAGGGCGGCAACTCAGGCTCACAATGGGAGCCATGGCCGCCTGCGTCAACTCGTCCCTGCTGCCCGGCCTGCGAAGCGAAGTCTCTGGAGGCGGCGCGCGAGAAGGGCAGGCCGAAGCGCGTGCGCCGGGCCATGCCTGCCGGGCACCGACGCCTCCTGACGACTAATATATGTTCACTGACGTTTATTGACAATCGTCACTTGTCATCCATATTGAGGGTCGCGCGGAGGTGTCTGCGCTTGTTCCATGATCCTGCCGGTCGGCCCGGTGCCGACGATACTGCGCCCGAAAGGCCTCAAGTGATGAGCAGCTTCCCCGCATCTCTCGCCTCCGCATTTCCGGTGCGTCGCCTTCCTGCTGGTTCATGGTTCGGTTTCGGCAGCCCTGTGGGGCGGGTCGGCGCGGTCCTTTTGACGGCCGTGTTGGTCGCCGCCTGCCAGCCGCAGGCCGCCGAGGACGCGGACACCTCCGCCGCATCGCCTCGTGTCGTATGGGTCGAGCCGGCCGTGAAGGTCGACGGCCACGGCGTCACCTTCTCCGGCACCGTCCACGCCCGCAGCGACGCGCCCGCCGCCTTCCGGGTGGGCGGCAAGATTTCCGAACGCTTGGTGGATGTCGGCGACCGGGTTTCCGCCGGCCAGGCCATCGCCGCTCTGGACGAGGAAGACCTGCGCGCCGGCCTGCGTGCCCGCGAGGCGGAAGAGCGGGCCGCACAGGCGCAGGCGCGCAAGACGTCCGAGGACCGCACCCGCATCGCCGCGCTTCAGGCCAAGGGGCATGTCTCGCAATCCGCGCTCGACCAGGCCATCGCCGCGGACGATGCGGCCGCCGCCGCGCTGAAGGCGGCGTCCGAACAGCGCATTCTCGCCGAAAACCAGCTCGCCTATGCCACCTTGCGCGCGGATCGCGACGGGGTGGTGACGGCCGTGGCGGCGGAACCCGGCGAGGTCGTCGCCGCAGGGCAGGGGATCGTCCGCATCGCGGGAGACAGCGAGCGCGAGGTGGAAGTCGCGATTCCCGAGGCGCAGGTCGCCGGCCTTGAAAAGGCGCGGGCGAGCGTGACGCTGTGGGCTGATCCCGACCGGCGCTACCAGGCCCGGCTTCGCGAGCTCTCGCCGGTCGCCGACGCGGCCGCACGGACCTTCACCGCACGCTTCGCCATCGACGACCCCACCGCCGATGCGCGGCTCGGCATGACCGCGACCGTTCACTTGCAGCAGGTCGTGCCCGAGGACGAGGTTGCCGTGCCGCTCACGTCCGTCTGGTACTCCGGCGAGACGGCCAATGTCTGGCGGGCAGCGCCGGGCGCCGAACAGGTCGAGGCCGCCCCCGTCGAGATCCGCCGCATCGAGGCCGAGCGTGCCGTCGTTACCGGTCTTTCGGCCGGCGAGCATGTCGTCAGCCTCGGGGTGCACCGGATCGATCCCGGCCTGACGCTGAAGGCGGTGCTGCGCCAGTCGCGCGGTCCGGTGCAGGTGGGGGCGCTGCGATGAGCGGCTTCAACCTGTCCGCCTGGGCCATCCGTCACCAGACGCTGGTTCTCTTCTTCATCCTCGTCACCGCCATTGCCGGCGTCTACGCCTACGGCAATCTCGGCCGCAACGAGGATCCCGCCTTCACCGTGAAGGTGATGGTGGTGACCGCCGTATGGCCGGGCGCCAGCGCCGAGGAGATGCAGGAGCAGGTTGCCGACCGCGTCGAGACGCGGCTGCAGACCCTGCCCTGGCTGTCGCGGCTGGAGACCTATACCCGCCCCGGCTTCATGGCGACCCAGATCGTCCTGGACGATGCGACCCCGCCCTCCGAGGTCGAGGAGCTGTGGTATCAGGCCCGCAAGAAGGTGGGCGACATCTCCGGCGAGCTGCCGCAGGGCGTGCGCGGTCCCTTCTTCAACGACGAGTATGCCGACGTCTATGTCCAGGTCCATGCGCTCACCGCGCCCGGTGCCACCTGGACCGAACTGTCGGATCTTGCGGAGATGGCCCGCCAGTCGTTCCTGGCCGTGCCGGGCGTGGAGAAGGTCCAGCTCTTCGGCGAGCAGGACCAGAAGATCCATGTCGACATCTCCTATGCGAAACTTGCGACGCTCGGCATTCCCGCCAGCGCGATCTTCGATGCGCTCGCCGCCCAGAACGCCGTCGTGCCGTCGGGCTCGGTCGACACGCCGAGCGAGACCGTGCAGGTGCGCGTCAGCGGCAGCCTGACCGGCGTCGAGGCGGTGGCGGCCGTTCCCGTCGAGGCGGAGGGCCGGGTGTTCCGGCTCGGCGACATCGCCACGGTCAGCCGCGGCGTCGCCGATCCGCAAAGCTATGTCGCGCGCTACAACGGCGAGGACACGATCCTGCTCGGCGTCGCCATGTCGGACGGCGGCAACGTGCTGGAGCTCGGCGAGCGCCTGCACGAGAAGGCGGCAGAGATCAAGGACCGCCTGCCGGTCGGTGCGGAGCTGCACCAGGTCTCCAACCAGCCGGAAGTGGTGGAGGAGGCCGTCGGCGAGTTCCTGCTGAAGTTCGTCGTCGCCATCTCCATCGTTCTGCTGGTCTCCTTCCTGTCTCTCGGCTTTCGCACCGGCATCATCGTCGCGCTCTCCGTGCCTCTCACGCTCGGGGCCACCTTCGTGGTGATGATGCTGATGGGCATCGACCTGGAGCGCATCTCGCTCGGCGCGCTGATCCTGTCGCTCGGCCTCCTGGTCGACGATGCGATCATCGCCATCGAGATGATGGTGGTGAAGATCGAGCAAGGCTGGGACCGCTTCCGCGCGGCGACCTTCGCCTGGGAATCCACCGCCTTTCCGATGCTGACCGGCACGCTGGTGACGGCGGCCGGCTTCCTGCCGGTCGGCTTCGCCAAGTCGGCGGCCGGCGAATATGCCGGCGGCATCTTCTGGGTGGTGACGACGGCGCTGCTGATCTCCTGGCTCGTCGCGGTCGTCTTCACGCCCTATCTCGGCCTCAAGCTGCTGCCGCGCTCGCTGGAGCGCCATGCCGCCGAGCGCGGGCATGTGGACGAGGAGGCGATCTATCACACGCCCTCCTACAACCGCCTGCGTGCGATGGTCACTGCTGCCTTGCGCTTCCGCCTGCCGGTGGTGCTGGCGACGGTGGGCCTGCTGGTCCTGGCCGGCTACGGCATGGGCTTCGTCAAGCAGCAGTTCTTCCCCAGCTCCTCGCGCCCCGAGGTTCTCGTCGAACTGAAGGGGCCGGAAGGCGCGTCCTTCGCGGCGACCGAGCGCGAGGCGAAGGCCATCGAGGATTGGCTCAAGGCCAACGAGCATGTCGATTATTTCACCACCTATGTGGGGGCGGGCGCGCCGCGCTTCTTCCTCGCCTACAACCCGGCCCTGCCCAATCCGAGCTACGCCCTGATCCTGGTGCAGACCAGGGGCGGCGAGCACGCCGATGCGCTGGTCGGCCAGCTCCAGGCCCGGTTCGCCGAGGCGGAAGGGGCGGTGCAGGGCCGCGCCAACAAGCTCGAGCTCGGCCCGCCGGTCGGCTATCCGGTGCAGTTCCGCGTCGTCGGTCAGGACCTGGAAGAGGTGCGGGCGGCGGCAGCGAGGGTGCGCGATGCGATGCGGGCCAGCCCCGACACCCGCAACACCGAGCTGCAATGGGGCGAGAAGGTGAAGTCCGTGCGCCTTGAGGTCGATCAGGACCGCGCGCGGGCGCTGGGGCTGTCCACCTCCGAGATCGGCCAGTCGCTGCAGACGCTCCTGTCCGGCTACGAGGTGACGTCGCTGCGCGAGGGCCGCCATTCGGTCGGCGTCGTGGTGCGGGCCGACGAGACGGAGCGCGCCGCGCTCGGCGATCTCGGCGACATGGTGCTGCAGGTGCGGGACGGGCGGGCCATTCCCGTCTCCCAGGTCGCGCGGATCGTCTACACGGCCGAGGACCCGATCCTGTGGCGGCGCAATCGCGAGACGGTGCTGGCCGTGCGGGCGGATGTCGCCCCGGGCCTGCAGGCGCCGGACGTGACCGCCTCCCTTCTGCCGACGATGCGCGAGATCGAGGCGACGCTGCCGGCCGGCTACCGGATCGACACGGGCGGCGCGGCGGAGGAATCGGCCAAGGCCAACGTGGCGCTCGCCGCGGTGTTCCCGCTGATGTTCCTCGCCATGGCCGTCTTGATCATGCTGCAGATGCAGTCCTTCTCGAAGATGGCTCTGGTGTTCCTGACCTTCCCGCTCGGGTTGATCGGGGCGGTGGCCGCCCTGCTGATTGCCGACGCCGCCTTCGGTTTCGTCGCCATTCTCGGCGTCATCGCGCTCGGCGGCATGGTCATGCGCAACACGCTGATTCTGGCCGATCAGATCGACCACGACCTGCATGCCGGCGCCACCATGCGGCGCGCCATCGTGGAATCGACCGTCCGCCGGGCAAGGCCGGTGATCCTGACCGCGATGGCCGCGGTTCTCGCCTTCATCCCCCTGACGATGAACATCTTCTGGGGACCGATGGCGATCGCGATGATCGGCGGCCTCACGGTCGCGACCGTGCTGACTCTCGTCTTCCTGCCGGCGCTCTACGCCCTGTGGTTCCGCAACCGCCTGGACAAGACCGAGGAGGAAGTGATGGCCGCAAGGCAGGCACGGCGCGAGGCCGGCCGGTCCGCGGCCGTCGACATGAAGGCGGCCAACACCGATGTGGCAGAGCGTGCACCGGTCCCCGCGCCGGCTCTGCCTCAGGCGGCGGAGTGACATCCCCCGTTTCTCCGCCGCCACTTTCGTTGCAGTCGGGCAACACCCTTCCGAAAAGGGAAGGTGTTGCCCTGATGGCGGAGAATTGCTCAAAAAATATGCAAATGCGCATCGGCTGTGCGCGGCTGTCGTGAAACTGTCACGCAGCAGCACGTTTTGAGGTCCGACAGGTATTTCCCTTGGGGAAGCTTTCCTTAGCGGAACCTGCAAAACCTGAATTTCCGTTGGCAATACTCGATAAAATCCGGTCGTTCATGACGATTGCTTAGCTGCTGCGACTTTCTCATCCTCTTCGCAACAGGACGGCACCGGGGCTTTGCTTCGTCCTGCAGCCCGGGGAGGAACGGTCGAGACATGTCATCCAAGAGCAAGAGCCTTCTACTGTCGTTTACCGCAATATCTGTGGTGTTTGCTTCGTCCGCCGCCCTTGCCGGCGGCTTCGCCCTGCGCGAGCAGAGCGCCTACTATCAGGGCATGTCGTTCGCCGGCAACGGCACGACCGGGCCCTCGATCTCGTCGATGTTCTGGAATCCGGCGACGATCACCGGCGCCGGGGAGGGGTTCACCTTCGAGAGCCATCACACGCTGGTCGCTCCCACCGCCGAGATCACCGGCGCCTTCACGCCCTCGCCCATAGGCGCCGGCGTTCTCGGCCTGACGCCGAGTACCGCGCCCTCCGGCGATATCGGTAGCGAAGGCTATGTTCCGGCCTCCTACACGACCTACAAGTTCAACGACCAGATCTTCCTGGGCCTTGCCATCAACGCGCCCTACGGCCTTGCCACCAAGCCGCATCAGAACTGGGCAGGACAGTTCTATTCCAGAACGTCCAAGGTGATGTCGGTAAACGTGACGCCGGCCATCGGCTACAAGCTCAACGACATGCTGTCCTTCGCCTTCGGCGTGCAGGTCCAGTATTTCAAGGTGACTCTCAAGTCCGCCCTGCCCAACGTGCCGGGCTTCCCGTCCGCGATCCTGGAAGGCGACGACATCGGCTTCGGCGTGACCGCCGGCGTGACGTTCAAGCCGTTCGAGGGGACGGAGCTCGGCCTCGGTTTCCGCTCGGGCGTCAGCCAGACCCTCGACGGCGACATCCAGACGCCGGCCGGCATCACCGACATCGACGCCTCGCTGATCACGCCGGAGACGATCAACTTCTCGGCCAAGCAGCGGGTGACGGATGCGTTCCGGGTCTTCGGCACGGTCGAGTGGAGCAACTGGAGCCGCCTCAAGTCGCCGCGCGTCACCTCGCAGGCGACCGGCGCGACGGTCCAGACCCTGCATTTCAACTATCGCGACAGCTGGTTCTTCGCCGTCGGCGGCGAGTACGACGTGACCGAGGACCTCACGATGCGCGCCGGCATCGGCTATGAGATCTCGCCGATTACCGACGAGATCCGCTCGACCCGCCTGCCGGACGCCGACCGCCTGTGGCTCTCGGCCGGTGCCAGCTACAAGTTCACTGACGACCTGTCGTTCGACCTCGGCTACACCTATATCCACGCGGCCGATGCGGACATCAACATCGGCCCCGGCCATCAGGACTACAACCCGAATGTCGGCAGCTATGTCGGCAAGGCGCAGGCGCATGTGAACATCATTTCCGCGTCGATGCGCTATCGCTGGGGCGGTCCTGCCGAGCGCCCGGAATACGACGTGGCGCGCGGCTACTGAGCCGTCCGGTCCTTAAAACGAAAAAGCCGGCGGGGAGGGTGCCCCGCCGGCTTTTGCGTGTGCGGACGGCCAGTTGCGCTCAGAACGCTGCCGGATAGAGCCCGCCGTCGACGAGGATGTTCTGCCCCGTCACATAGCCGGCCGAGGTCGAGCAGTAGAAGGCGCAGATCCTGCCGAATTCCTCCGCCGTGCCGAAACGGCCGGCCGGGATTTCCGCCTGTTGCGCCTTGCCGACCGCATCGACGCTCTGCCCGGTCATGCCGGCCGTCCGCTCCAGGCCGCCGCGCAGGCGGTCGGTGTCCATCTTGCCGGGCAGCAGGTTGTTGATGGTGACGTTGCGCCCCGCATAGGTCCGGCAGACGCCGGCCAGGAACGCGGTGAGGCCGGCGCGCGCGCCGCTCGACAGGTCGAGCCCCTCCAGCGGCATGCGCACGGTGATCGAGGTGATGTTGACGATGCGCCCGAAGCCGCGCTCGGCCATGCCGTCGGCCACCCGCTGGATCATCTCGATCGGCGAGATCATGTTCTGGATCACCCCGCCGATCATCGCCTCGCGATCGAGCTCGCGATAGTCGCGACGCGGCGGGCCGCCATTGTTGTTGACCAGGATGTCGGGCTCGGGGCAGGCGGCGAGCAGGGCGTCCTGCCCCTCGCGCGTCGAGACGTCGGCGACGACCGAGGCGACGTCGACGCCGTAGCGGGCGCGGATCTCGGTTGCGGCGGTTTCCAGTCGCAGCCGGTCCAGCCCGTTGATCACCAGGTCGCATCCGGCTTCCGCCAGCGCTTCGGCGCAGCCCCGGCCGAGGCCGCGGCTGGAGGCGCAGACGATGGCCTTTCGGCCGGAAAGTCCAAGATCCATGTCGTATCTCCCGATCTGGTTCGTCCGGGGCAGGGGCCGGCGGACGTCGTTGCCGAATTGATAGCGGAGCCGTCCACGCTCCGTCCAGCGGCAGACGTGCGGGGGCGTTTTCTTTCCCCCTCTCGCGTCGTTCCGGCTGCTTGTCATATTTCTGAGACCGGAATCGCGCATCTAGACGCTCAAAGACTTGTCAGGAGCGTGTCATGTCCTCCGAGCCGACCCAGAGACATTTCAGGGCGATCTTCCTGTCCGATATTCATCTTGGTACGCGTGGCTGCCAGGCGGACATGCTGCTCGATTTCCTCAAGTATCACGATGCCGAAACCATCTACCTGGTCGGCGACATCGTCGACGGGTGGCGGTTGCGCCGCATGTGGTACTGGCCGCAGACCCATAACGACGTGGTGCAGAAGCTGATGCGCAAGGGGCGCAAGGGCGCCCGCATCGTCTATACGCCCGGCAACCACGACGAGTTCCTGCGCGATTTCCTCGGCACCCATTTCGGCGGCATCGAAGTCGTGGAGGAGACCATCCACGAGACAGCCGACGGGCGCCGCTATCTGGTCATCCACGGCGACCGCTTCGACGTGGTGGTGCGCCATGCCAGGTGGCTCGCCTTTCTCGGCGACTGGGCCTATGTCACCGCGCTCAACCTCAACACCGGGCTCAACATCCTGCGCCGCCGCCTCGGCCTGACATACTGGTCGCTCTCCGCCTGGGCCAAGCTCAAGGTCAAGAACGCGGTGAACTTCATCGGCAAGTTCGAGGAGACGCTGGCGGGCGAGGCCGAGCGCCAGGGCGTCGACGGGGTGATCTGCGGCCATATCCACCATGCCGCCGACCACACCGAGTTCGGCACCCACTACATCAACACCGGCGACTGGGTGGAGAGCTGCACGGCCGTCGCCGAGCACCACGACGGCACGTTCGAGATCATCCGCTGGGCGGACCGGACAGAGCGTGTGCCGGCACTGGAAGCCGGCGAGCCGCGCCGGGCGCAGGCTGCCGCATGAAGTCGCTGCTCATCGTCACCGATGCCTGGCATCCCCAGATCAACGGTGTCGTGCGCTCCATCGAGCGCACCGTGGACGAGCTGCGCCGCATGGGCGTGCCGGTGGAGGTGCTCTCGCCGGCCGACTTCTTCACCGTTCCCTGCCCGACCTACTCCGAAATCCGCCTGTCCCTGACGACGCCGTCCGTCTTGCGCCGGCGGATCGCAGCGGGCGGGTACGATCATCTGCATATCGCCACCGAAGGACCGCTGGGCCTGATGGCGGCGCGCGTCGCCCGTCTGCTCGACCTGGTCTACACGACGAGCTACCACACGCGCTTTCCGGAGTATCTTTCGGCGCGCATCCCGGTGCCGGTTTCCTGGTCCTATGCCTGGCTGCGCCGCTTCCACAATGCCGGCCAGGGCTGCATGGTGGCGACCTCGACGCTGGAGCAGGATCTGGCGACGCGCGGCTTCGTCAACCTCATGCGCTGGTCGCGCGGCGTCGATCACGAGCTGTTCCGGCCGCGCGAGGGCAGCGTCCTGCCGACCGGAATTTCCGGGCCCGTCTTCATGTATGTCGGCCGGGTGGCGGTGGAAAAGAACATTGCCGCCTTCCTCGATCTCGAGCTGCCGGGGACCAAGGTGGTGGTCGGCGACGGGCCGCAGCTGGCGGAGTTGCGCGCGCGCTATCCGCAGGTCCTGTTCACCGGCTCGAAGACCGGCGAGGATCTCGCCCGGCATTATTCCTCCGCCGATGTGGTGGTCTTTCCGAGCCGCACCGACACGTTCGGCAATGTGCTGCTGGAGGCGCTGGCGGCGGGCGTTCCGGTTGCCGCCTATCCGGTGATGGGACCGCTCGACATCCTTCAGGGCACGGAAGCCGGCGTACTGGACGAGGATCTCGGCAAGGCGGCCGTCGCGGCGCTGGCCATTCCGCGTCAGCGCTGCCGCGAACTGGCCCTGTCCTACAGCTGGGAGGCGAGCACCCGCCAGTTCCTGCGCAACTGCTACCTTGCGGGGGAGCAGGCGCAGGCGCGCGGCGCTGCCTGAGCGCCTTTTCGCTGCCCAGCCTGCTTCAACCGGGCGCTGCGATCATGTAGGACTCAAGACTTCTGCAGGAGGCCTTCATGGACGCGATTCCCGTCTCTTCCCCCGTATTCCAGGACATTCGCGACGCGCAGCGGCGCATAGCCGGCGAGGCGGTGGTGACGCCCCTGCTGCGCTCGGCGTTTCTCGACGCGCTCACCGGCGGCACCGTGCTGCTGAAGGCGGAGAACCTGCAGCGCACCGGCTCCTTCAAGTTCCGCGGCGCTTTCAACCGCCTGTCGCTGATCCCGGACGGCGACCGCCATCGCGGCGTGGTCGCCTGTTCCTCCGGCAACCACGCACAGGGCGTGGCGGAGGCCGCGCGGGTTCTCGGCATGCCGGCGACCATCGTCATGCCGCAGGACGCGCCGCAGGCGAAGCTCGACCGCACCCGCCGCTCCGGCGCGCGGGTCGTCACCTATCGCCGCGGCGTCGACGACCGCGACGCGCTTGCCCTGGAGATCGCCCGCGAGAGCGGCGCGACGATGGTTCACCCCTACAACGATGCCGGCGTCATTGCCGGCCAGGGCACCATCGGGGCCGAGGTCGCCGAACAGGCGGCGGCCATGGGGTTGGTGCCGGACGCGATGCTCACCTGTGCCGGCGGCGGCGGCATGACCGGCGGCATCGCCCTCGCGCTGGAGACGTTGCTGCCCGATTGCGAGTTGCTGCCGGTGGAGCCGGAAGGCTTCGACGACCACGGCCGCTCGCTTGTCGGCGGCACGGTCGTCGCCAATCCGAGCGAGGCCGGATCGGTCTGCGACGCGCTGCTTGCCCGCCAGCCGGGCGAGATCGGCTTCTCGATCACCCGCCGCCGGGCGAGCCGCGGCCTTGCCGTGAGCGATGCCGAGGCGCTGGCGGCGGTCGCCTTCGCCTTTCGCGAGCTGAAGCTGGTGGTGGAGCCGGGCGGCGCCGTCTGCCTTGCGGCGGTGCTGTCGGGCCGGCTGCCGGTGAAGGGGCGGGTCGTCGCTCTCACCCTGTCCGGCGGCAATATCGACGCCGACATGATGGCGAAGGCGCTGGCGGGCTAGACAAACGCCTTAGTTGAAGGCGCGCTTGCTGCCGGGATGGCGCATCGTGCGATAGGTGAAGACGTCCTGCGCCACCGTCTTAGTGCCGATGCCGAGCCAATCGCATCTCAGCCGCAGGAACTGGCCGTAGGTCTGGTGGCCGATCCCGGTCTCCTTCATCAGCATCGCGACGGCGCCGCCCGCCTGCGAGGCGAAGGTGTCGCGCACGGAGGAATCGCGCAGCGACAGGTGGCGCGACACCAGCCAGATGATGGCATTCATGTCCTTGCGCTCGACCAGCGTCCGGAAAATGCTCTCGAAGCCCAGTTCGCCCGAGGCGATCTGGATCTGGATCTCGTGGCGGGAGAGCTGCTCGCCGCCGACTTCCAGCCCTGCGTCCCGGTCGTCGTCGATGGCCGTCAGCGCCAGCCGGTCCAGCTCGTCCTGGTTTTCGAGCGCGCGCTCCAGATCGCCGGGCATCAAGGGACAGTCCGTCTGAGAGATCATTTTCATGTCGCCGAGAAAGCCCTCGTCCTGTGCGCAGCGGCGGGCGAGGGCGCCGAGCAGCCGATGGTCGGCTGCCGACAGGATCAGCACCGCGAGCAGGGCGCGGACGGCGAATTCGGCACCCCGGTTCTGCAGCAGGGCATTGACCACCGGGAACGCGCCGCGCGCGATCAGCGTGTCGACGATCTCCTTGGGCACCTGCATCCGGCGGGCGATGGCCAGGCGATGGCGGTCGGACCGGTTGCGCGAGATCTCGAGCAGTTTGCCCGTGCTGACGACCGGCGAGTGCTCCAGAACGGGCTCGCAGATGTCGAAGGGCTCTTCGGTCAGGCGATCAGCGAGCGGCTGGGTGATGCGCGCGGTGCGGGCGAGGCGCACGACGATGTCGAGGCGGACGGAGTGATCGAGCTGGTCGAAGACGTCCAGCACCAGTCCGGAAAACAGATGGCGTTCCGCTTCGGTCGGCTCCCGCTCGAGCTTGTCGGCATATTGGGCGCTGAGCAGGCGCACCAATTCGGATCGCGCCGACGGTTCCTGCGCCCTTGCCAGTTCCTCGAGCCGGTCGCGGATCATGCCCCTCCATCCATTTCGGCGTCTGTGTCTGCCTCGCAGAGATACCCTTAGATACTTGTCGGTCAAAGAGAAAACAGCGACGCGCCGTATTCGGTCTCCGGCCGGTCCGCATCCGCCGCCCCACCGGACTAACGGGCCGGATCAGCTGAACAGCGATTGCTTCTCGCCGGGGGACAGGCGGTCGAGCGGATCCTCGCCCTCGTCCGCCGGTTCGGCCCGCTGTTTCGGCGCGGGCGTCGCCTCGGCGTTGGGCACCACCTCGAATTCGGCGTCCCAGGCCGCGGTGTCCTCGTCGTCGACCATCACCACATCGTCGAAATCGTCTCCGACCGGACGGTCGGCCTTGTGCTCGCCCGGCTTTTCGAAGATGTCCGCATCGGCAAAGTCGATCTCGTCGAATTCGAGGCCGGCCATCCGGCGGGCGCTCTCCTCCTGCTTGTCGGAAAGCTCGCCGGCATCGAAGATATCGGCGTCGGTCTCCGCGTCCGCACCCGCACCGGCCGAGGCGAAGATCGCGTCGATCTCGTCGGCTGAGGCCGTCTCTCCGGAAAAGCCGCCGGCCGCTTCGGCGGCCTCAGCCGCTCCATCGCCGGCAACGTCCAGCGCATCGAAATCGACCGCCTCGATGTCGAACATCTCGTCGACCGCGTCCTGCGACACGCCCTTGCCGTCGAGCTGGGGCCCGTTGAGCAGATGCGCGTCGGGCCGGCTGTCTTCCACGAATGTGGTGTCCTGGGCACGGCTGCCCTCGAGGCCCCAGATGGAGATCATCAGGTTGATGCGCGATTCCAGATACTGCAGCACCTGGACGATCTTCTGGGTGCGCTGGCCGGTCAGGTCCTGGAACGAGCAGGCCATGAAGATCTCGGTGGCGCGCGCGTCGATGTCGTCGCAGCTCTCCTGGTCCGCGCCGTTCTCGCGCAGCGTCCAGGCGGTTTCCTGGATGGCTTCGGCGGCGGCGAGGATTTCCTGGGTGGCGCTTTCGGTCTTGGTGACGATGGCGTCGAGTTCGTTCGAGGCCTCGATGAAGCGGTTGCCCTCTTCCTGCTCGTGCTTGATGTTGGCGATCTCGCGCTTGGTGCGTTCGATCGCCTCCTGCATATCGGCGATGTCGAGGCGGATGCGGTCGATGCTGGGGACGGTGCGCTCGCGCACCATGACCTTTTCCAGGCGGGCGATGGCGTCCAGCACCATCTGGGTCTCCGGCTTCTGGTTCCGGCGCATGTATTCGTCCAGGAACCAGCGACCGCGATCCGTGTCCGTCAAGGCGGCCAGGAGCGCTTCGTAGTCGCTTTCCCGGATCGCGCTCGGCGTGCCCATATCAGCCATAACTGTCGTTCCGCGTTCCTGATCCGTCTCGGTTCCGGCTCGTCCGAAGACCGTCGGTCATGCTTAATCGCCAAATCCTTAAAATCGGTATAGAAGGCAGTTCCTCTCGGCTGGCGGATGTTTCCACATGCCTCTTCACGCAAGGGTTGCGGCGATCTTCGCAGCCTATTTCTTCGGCCTCGGCCTGTTTCTCCCGTTCTTTCCGCTGGTGCTGTCCGAAGCGGGACTGAGCCCCGGCGAGATCGGCACCCTGCTCGCCATCCCGATGCTGGTGCGGCTTGCGGCCAACCCGTTGATCGGCGCGGCCGTCGACCGGTTCGGCACGCCGGGCCGGGCCGTGGCCCTGCTCAGCATTCTCGCAGCCGTTGCGTTTTCTGGATTTTTCATCGCGAAAAGCTTCTTCGCCAGCGCCGTGCTGTTGGTGGTCATCTCCATCGCCTGGTCGCCCCTGATGCCGCTGGGAGATGCCCTGGCCGCCCGCGTGGAGCGCGAGGGCAAGGGCGATTACGGGCGGATGCGGCTGTGGGGCTCGGTCTCCTTCATCGTGGCGAACGTGATCGGCGGCGTGCTGATCGGCGAGTGGACGACCGGGGTCGTGGTCGGGGGCATCGTCGCCGGACTGGTTGCGGCCGGCGCCGCGGCGTTCAGCGTCAAGCTGCCGCGAATCCGGGTCGACGAAAACGAATCGGTCTCCATCGCCTCGCCCGACACCGCGCTTGCCGAGGTCATGGAGGAGGGAGCGCCGCGCGCCCTTCCCGCCCGCCGGCGGGGTCTGGCGGCCCTGCTGCGCGAGGGGGCCTTCGTGACGCCGGGCTTCCTGCTGGTGATCCTGGCGGCGGGTTGCGCGCAGGCCAGCCACGCGGCCTATTACGCCTTCAGCGCGCTCCACTGGTCGCAGACCGGCGTTTCCGGCGCGGCCGTCGGCATCTACTGGGGCCTGGGGGTGATCACCGAGATCGGCCTGTTCGCGGCCTCCGCGCGGGTGCGGGCGGCGTTGGGCGTCAACGGGCTGCTGGCCATCGGCATTGCCGGTGCCGTCCTGCGCTGGATCCTGTTTCCGTTCGTGGAGGATCCGGTCTCCATCGTCCTGGTGCAGCTGCTGCACGGCCTCAGCTTCGGCGCGACCCATCTCGGCGCCGTCGCTTTCGTCGCGCGCATGGCGCCGCCGCAGTGGGCGGGCGCGGCGCAAGGCGTCAACTCGATGGTGATCGGCGCGGTGACGGCGCTCGCCTCCGCGGCTGCGGGCGTGCTCTACGCGTCGAGCCCGGTCTCGGCCTTCCTGGCGATGTCGGCGCTGTCCGGCATCGGCGGCCTGTGCCTGGTCGCCGGCCTCGTCGTGTCGAACCGGGCGAAGCGGGCGAGCCGAACCGGCTAGCCCCCGCTCTTAGCCCCAGAGCTCGGGGCGCGGCGGATGCATCAGGCTGCCGTCGAAGACGAGCCCGGGCTCCCGGTCTTTCGACAGCAGCAGCGGCGCGTCGAGATCGACATAATCGGCGTCTTGCGCGATCAGCGCGCCCGGCGCCATCGCCAGCGACGTACCCAGCATGCAGCCGATCATCACCTTGAAGCGCATCTCGCGCGCCTTGCGGGCCAGCAGCAGCGCCTCGGTCAGGCCGCCGGTCTTGTCGAGCTTGATGTTGACCGCGTCGTAGAGCGGGGCAAGGCGTTCCAGATCCGCCGAGGTGTGCAGGCTTTCGTCGGCACAGACCGGGATCGGGCGCGGCAGGTGGGCAAGGGCCCCGTCCGCATCGGAAGGAAGGGGCTGCTCGATCAGCTCCACCCCGGCCGCGCGGCAGGCCTCCATGTTGCGCGCAAACAGCGCCTCGCTCCAGGCCTCGTTGGCATCGACGATCAGCCGGGCGGCCGGCGCGGCCGCGCGCACCGCGGCGATCCGCTCGTCGTCGCCTTCGCCGCCGAGCTTGATCTTCAGCAGCGGGCGGTCCTTCGCCTTCGCCGTGTCGGCGGCCATCTTCTCCGGCGTGCCGAGGCTGATGGTGAAGGCGGTGGTGACGGGGCCCATCTCGCGGATGCCGGCGAGGCTCGCCGCGCTCGTTCCGGCCCGCTTGGCGGCCAGATCCCAGAAGGCGCAGTCGATGGCGTTGCGCGCCGCGCCCGCCGGCATCGCCTGCTGCAGGCCGGCGCGGTCGAGCCCTCGGGCGATGTCGGGTGCGATCCGCTCGATATCGGCCATCACGCCCTCGACCGTCTCGCCGTAGCGGGCGTAAGGCACGCATTCGCCCCGGCCGCGATGCGGCCCTTCGCTCAGGGTGACCATCACCACATTCGCGTGGGTCCGGCTTCCCCGCGAGATGGTGAAGCCGCCCTCGATCGGCCAGCTGTCCGTGGCGACGTCCAGTTTGAGCGTCATGGCTTGCCGAACTCGGCCGCGATCCGCTCGACGATGGCCTCGCAGCCGAAGCGGACGGGGTCGGTTGCCGGCAGGCCGTATTCGGCCTCGGTGTCGGCGAGCAGCTTGCGCGCCTCGGCCTCGTCCAGCGCCACCGTATTGATGCTGATGCCGACGCAGCGGATGTCCGGATTGGTCAGCTTGCCGAGCGCCACGGTCATGTCGATGACCTGTTGGATCGTCGGCAGCGGCGTCTTGACGCCGCGCATGTTGGTGCGGGTCGGCTCGTGGCAGACGACGAAGGCGTCGGGCTGGGACCCGTGCAGCAGGCCGAGCGTCACGCCGGCGAAGGACGGGTGGAACAGCGACCCCTGGCCCTCGACCAGGTCCCAGTGGTTCTCGTCGGCGGCCGGCGAGATCCATTCGGCCGCGCCGGAAATGAAGTCCGCGACCACCGCATCGAGCGAGACGCCGCGCCCGGAAATGAACACGCCGGTCTGGCCGGTGGCGCGGAAGTCGGCGTCGAAGCCCTTGTCCCGCATTGCCTGCTCCAGCGCCAGCGCGCAGTATTTCTTGCCGACCGAGCAGTCGGTTCCCACCGTCAGCAGCCGCTTGCCGCTGCGCTTGGTGCCCTTGCCGGTGTCGAAGCGCATGTCGGAGTGGCGCACGTCGAACAGCTTGCGGCCGTTGCGCTCGGCCGCCTCGCGGATGGCGGGGACGGCGCCGAGGCGCATGTGCAGCCCGCTCGCCACGTCCATGCCGGCATCGAGCGCCGCGACGATAGACGCCACCCAGTGCTCGGGCAGCACGCCGCCGGCATTGACCGCGCCGATCACCATGGTCCGCGCGCCGGCCCTGGCGGCGTCGCGCGGCGACATCTCGGGCAGTTTCGCGTCCGCTTTGCACCCCTCCAGCCGATGCTGGCCGATGCACCAGTCGCGGCGCCAGTCGACGATGCCGAGACCCGTCTTGGCGGCCAGCGCGTCCGGCACGTCGCCGAGAAACAGCAGATAGGGATGGGCGATTTCCATCATGGTCTCCTGACAGTCGGAATTTTCGGTGTGGCTAGCCCGTCGCTGGCACACGTGTGGGGAGGGCGAAAGCGGTGGCCGGCTGGACGCTTGCATCGGCGCCAAGGTATACGTGGACCTTGGGAGGCTCGGCAAGGGGGGCGGGGCGTCCCGAATCCGCCCCGTCACGCGAGGGGGCAGGCAGCCTTGCTGCCTGAGGCAGGATGAACCGGGACGGGACGACGGCTGGCATGACTGTTGAGGCTGCACAGGAGATACCGCGTATCTCGGCGAAGGAGAAGGACGGCGACCTGCTCCTCGTGCTGGCCGGGCCGTGGACGATCCATCACAGCGACATTCTCGAACAGGCCATCGACGGCATCGGTGTGCCCGACGCCCGGCGCATTCATTTCGACCTGTCGCAGGTCGGACGGATGGATACGGCGGGCGCCTGGTTGATCCACCGCTTGCGCGGCGACCTGGAATTCCACGGCGCGCGCGTCAGCCTGCAAGGGGTGCGGCCGTCCTTCGATGCGCTGATCTCCGAGGTCGAGCAGCACCACCCGACTCCCTGGGCGCCGGTGCGTCACAAGCTGTCGCTGTTCAGCATTCTCGAGACGACGGGGCGCGAGGTCGTCGGCATCGGGCGCGACTCGCTCGCCATCCTGCATATCGTCGGCTCCCTGGTCAGTGTGTTGTCCGGCGTGTTCCTGCGCCCGCGCTGCCTTCGAATCGTCTCCATCGCCACGCAGTTCGACAGGGCCTGCATCGGCGCCGTGCCCATCGTCATGCTGATGAGCTTCCTCATCGGTGCGATCATCGCCCAGCAGGGCGGTTTCTATCTCCGGCAGTTCGGCGCCGACGTCTATGTGGTCGATCTGTCCGGCGTGCTGGTCCTGCGCGAGATCGGCGTGATTCTCACGGCGATCATGGTTGCGGGCCGGTCCGGGTCCGCGTTCACCGCCGAGATCGGCTCGATGAAGATGCGCGAGGAGATCGACGCGCTGCATGTCATCGGGCTGCGGGTCACGGAAGTGCTGATCCTGCCGCGGCTCTTCGCGCTCATTCTCGCCCTGCCGATCCTGACCTTCCTGTCGAATCTGGCGGCCCTGTTCGGTGCCGGGCTGGTCTCCTGGCTCTATCTCGACATGGCGCCGCGGGTCTTCATCAACCTGATGCAGCAGTCGGTCACCGTCGAGACGTTGATGGTGGGCATCGTCAAGGCGCCGTTCATGGCGCTGATCATCGGCCTTGTGGCCTGTGTGGAAGGCATGAAAGTCTCGGGTTCGGCCGAGTCGCTCGGCCATCACACGACCATGTCCGTCGTGAAGGCGATCTTCATGGTAATCGTCGTCGACGGACTGTTCGCCATCTTCTTTTCTTCGATCGGAATCTGAATGCAGTCCGATACCGCCCTTGCGCCGCCGACCGCGGACGAGACGAACGCGCCCGGCGAGGAGGTGATCCTACGCGCCCGCGGCGTGACGGTCGGCTTCGGCTCGACGGTGGTCCTCAAGGACCTGGATCTCGACGTGCGGACACGGGAGATCCTGGGCTTCGTCGGAGGATCGGGCACGGGAAAGTCGGTGCTGATGCGCGCCATCCTCGGCCTCACGCCGAAGCGGGCCGGCAGCATCGAGGTGTTCGGTGTCGATCTCGACAAGGCCTCGCCGGACGAACGGCAGGCGGTGGAGCGCCGCTGGGGCGTTCTGTTCCAGCAAGGCGCCCTGTTCTCCTCGCTCACCGTGCGGCAGAACATCCAGGTGCCGATGCGCGAGCACATGCGCATGTCGCAGCGGCTGATGGACGAGCTCGCCCTCTTGAAGCTGGACATGGTCGGCCTGCCGCGCAATGCGGCGGAGAAGTTCCCGTCCGAGCTCTCCGGCGGCATGATCAAGCGGGCGAGCCTCGCGCGCTCGCTGGCCCTCGATCCGGACCTCGTCTTCCTCGACGAGCCGACCTCCGGTCTCGACCCCATCGGCGCCGCCGCGTTCGACGATCTCGTGCGCAAGCTTCGCGACACGCTCGGGCTCACAGTCTACATGGTGACCCACGATCTCGACAGCCTGCATTCCATTTGCGACCGCGTCGCGGTATTAGGAGAAAAGAGGGTGTTGAAGGCGGGAACGGTCGCCGAACTGATGGAATTCGACAATCCCTGGGTACAGTCGTATTTCAACGGCGAACGGGCGTTGCGGCGGGTATAGGCAGGAACAGGCGTAAGCATGGAAACCCGCGCGAATTATATTGCCATCGGTGCGTTCGTCTTCGCGACGCTCATCATCGGTTTCGTTTTCATCTACTGGCTCGGCAGCCGGGCGGAAGGCCCGCGTGCGCTGCCGGTGAAGGTCGTGTTCAACGGGGCGGTGACCGGCCTGTCCGTCGGCGGCGCGGTGAATTTCAACGGCATCAAGGTCGGCGATGTCGGCGAACTGGGCTTCGATGCGAAGGACCCGCGCGTGGTGATCGCGACGATCCGCGTCAGCCCGAACACGCCCCTGCGCACGGATGTGAAGGCGACGCTCGGCTTCCAGACGCTGTCGGGCATCGCCTATGTCGATCTGTCCGGCGGGTCGACCAATGCACCGCTGCTGCTCGATCCCGGTGCCGAGGAACCGCCGGTCATCTATGCCGAGCGTTCGGCCTTCGAGGATATCGTGGAGGGCGCGCGGGACATCCTCAGCCGCGCCGACACCACGCTCGCCTCCATCGAGAGCGTGGTGAACGACAACCGCGAAGAGGTGAACAAGATCATCGTCAATGCCCGCGTCTTCTCCGATGCGCTGGCGAGCAATGCCGATGGCGTCGACAATTTCATGGCCAGCGTCGCCAGCACCGGCGAGGCGCTGCAGAGCCTGTCCGGACGGCTCGAGGGGCTGGTCGACAGCGCAACCGCCGTGGTCGATGCGGTGCCGCCTGCCCGCGTGACCGAGATCGTCGACAACGCCGCCGAGGTCACCTCGAAGGCGGCGCAAGCCGCCGACGGGCTGACGAGCCTGGTCGCCAATGCCGAGACCGCGGCGCAGGACCTGCAGCAGTTCGCCTCCGGCCTGACCACGAGCCTTGCCAAGGTCGATGCGGTGATCGACACCGTTCGGCCGGAGGCGGTCACGCGAATCGTCGACGGGGCGTCGGCCTTCGCAACCGTCCTTCAGGAGCGCTCCGCGGATATCGACCGGCTGGTGGTGTCCTCGACCCGGACGATGGAGAACCTGGAAGAGGTCAGCACGACGGTCGCCGAGGGCAGGGAAGACATTCGCCAGGTCCTGGCGGATGCGCGCACCATCGGCACGCAGCTCGTCGCCACTGTCGACCGGATCGACCGGGTCGTCGCCGCCGTCGATCCGGAGCAGGTCGAGAGCCTCGTCGCCTCCGTCGAGCGCTTTTCCGGCGAGATCGCCGGCAAGACGAAGATCGTGACCGACGCCATCGAGAAGGCCGGCGAGGCGGTCGACAATGTCAACGAATTCAGCCAGAGCCTGAAAGGGCGCGGTCCGCAGATCGACCAGATCGTGCGCGATGCCCAGGAACTGGCGTCGAAGCTCAATGCCACCGGCACCCGTGTCCAGAGCGTCGTCGACAAGGTGGACGCCATGGTCGAAGGCGACGGCGAGGGCCTGATCGCCGAGGCGACGCAGGCCGCCGCGTCGATCCGCAAGGTCGCCGACGTGCTGGCCGAGCGGGTCGGGCCGATCACCACCGGGCTGGAGCGCTTCACTGCGCGCGGCTCGACCGATTTCTCGAATGCCATGGCGCAGCTCAGCCGCACGCTGCTGGAGATCCAGCGCACGGTGTCCGATCTCAACCGCGATCCGCAGCGCGTGATCTTCGGCGGGCCGGACAAGCCGACCTTCGGAGGGGCACAGCGGCGATGATGCGAAAACTGGAGTTGCGGATGCGCGGGACGGGTCGCATCAAGGGGGCGGTCTCGGCCGCGGGACTTTCGCTGGCGCTGCTGCTTGCGGGCTGCGGGTCGGCCAGCACGCCCGACGCCTATTACGGGCTGACCACGCCGGCGCTTGCCGAAAAGGCGGCGGCGGGCCGCAGCGGCACCATCCAGGTGCTGGTGCCGGCGCCGCGCGCCCTGCAGGCGCTCGACACCTCCTCCATCGCCGTGGTCGATGCCGGTCCCGTCTACACCTATTTCCCCAAGGCGGCATGGACCGATACGCTGCCCAAGGTGGTGCAGGCGAAGATCGTCCAGTCGCTGGAGAACACCCGCGGCCTGCGCGGCGTCGGCCTGCCGGGCGAGGGGCTGCTGATCGACTACCAGCTGCAGACGGACCTGAGGTCCTTCCAGCTGCAGATCGACGGCCAGAACCGCGCGGTGGTCGAGGTGATGGCCCGCCTGGTCAACGACCGCAACGGCCGCACCAAGGCGAGCCGCGTCTTCCGGGCGGAAGCTCCGGCCCGCAGCACCAATGTGCGCGATGCGGTCGATGCGATGAACGCGGCGGCGGACAGCGTGCTGCGCGAGATCTCGGCCTGGGTCCTGTCCAACGTCTGATCGGCGCTCGTCTGGCGCCTTCGCGGCCGCCCGCTAGGCGAGGCGTCAACCGCCCACCAGTGGCATCTCCGGGTCGCGGTTCGCCTTGCCTGGGTTGACGCCCTGAGAGAAGGGCACGGTCCCGCATCCCCTCTGCCGTCACCCCGGACGAGCATCGCGAGATCCGGGGCCTATTCATTCCCAGAGCGGCGGCGAAACACACCAGCACCTACCCCACGCTGAGCCTGTCATCCCGGTTTCGGCGAAGCCGAAGACCGGGATCCAGTACCCCCGAACGGTTCGGCTCTGGCCTCGGCACTGCCGCGAGCGCCCCTCGCCGAGAAGCATCCGCTTTCGCGCCACCATCCGCCCCGGCGGATACTGGATGCCTGCCTTCGCAGGCATGACAGCCGAGATTGGGGCAAGCGCCTCCCGCCTCGCACCCGCTCAGGGCGCCAATGGTTCCCGGTTCTGCGCTTCGTTTGACCGGGATGCCCTCCGAGGGGGAGTGACCTTTCACCCCTCTGCCCCCAAACGACAAACGCGGCCCCGAGGGACCGCGTCTGCATTTCATGAAGCCTGGTCGGGCAGGGCGCCGCCGGCCCGCCGGATCAATCGAGCCGGCCGCTGGCATGCGCCAGCATGGTGTAGACCTTGCCCGTATCGGACGTCAGGTAGGTCTGGCTCATGATGTTGTCGCGGTCGTTGCGGGCGACCTGGGACAGCAGCTGCTCGAAATCGGCGAGATAGCGGTCGACCGCCGAGCGGAACTCGGCATCGCGCGCATATTTCTGACGGATCTCGTCGAAGGTCTGCTGGCCCTGCAGGGTGTAGAGGCGGCGCGTGAACACGTGCCTCTCGCCCTGCTTGTAGCGGTCCCACAGGTCGATGAAGGTCTCGTGGTCGATCGCGCGGGCAATGTCGATCGACAGCGAGTTCAGCGACTCGACCATCTGCAGCGGCGAGCGGCCCTGCGGCTCGTCGCCGGCCGGGGCCTCGTCCTGCGAGGCACGGCGCAGCAGGTCGGAAACCCAGCCCTTGCCCTGGCCGCCGCCGCGCGGAGCCTCGGCCTGCGGGGTCTGTTTCGGCGCGTCGAAGTCGCTCAGGGTCTTGCGGCGCAGCTCGCCGCGGATTTCTCCGCCGCGTGCGGGGGTCGCAGGCTGCTGGCGCGGGGCCGCCGGCTCCGGAGCCGGGGCCTGGCGGGCCGGCGCTGCCGCCGTCGCGACACTGGCGAGCGTTCCGGTCGCCGCACGCTCGCCGGCGCGCGAGGTGTCCAGCACGTTCGACTGGCGGGCGACGATCTCCGACAGCTCGGTCAGCGCGCGAACCTGCTCGCTGACGATCTTGCGCAGGGCCGAGGCGGACTGCTCCGCCTCTTCCGGCAGGTCGAGAATGCCGCGCTTGAGTTCGGCGCGGGTCTTCTCCAGCTCGCGGTGCACGTCGCGGGCGACGTCGCGCATGCGGGTCGTCGCCTCGGTGAAGCGCTCGGACGCCTCCGACAGGGTCTTCGACATTTCGGCGACGATGTCGTCCTGGGCGGCACGCACGGCCTCGCGGGCCTTCTGGCCTTCCAGGCCCGCCGACAGGCGCATCGACTCGAACTGCTCGCTCACCGATGCGGTTGCCGCCTCGGCCGCGGCCGTCAGCATGCTGGTCACCTCGCGGCTCTTCTGGTCGGCGCCGGTCAGGGCCGATTCGAGCTGCTTGGAGAAGGTGCGCATCAGGCTGTCCACCGCCTCGGTCTTGGCGAGCAGGGTGTCCGCCACTTCCTCGATGGCGGTCTTGCGCTCGCCGACGCGGGCGTCGACCTCGCGGTTGGTCTCGTCCAGGTGCTGGGCCGCCTCGCTGAGCATGCGGCCATGGTCTTCCAGACGGCTGGCCAGCGAGGAGATGTCGGAGAGCACCTCCTGCGAGATCTGCTTGAGCACCGAGGTCTGGGTCTCCAGAGACCCGGCCGAGGCCGTCGTCTCGCTGAGTGCCCGGTCGATGGCTGTGCGGAACTCGCCGGCGCTGCGCGACAGGGACGTCTCCACCTTGCCGAGATTGTCGCCGGCATTGGCGACGACGTCGCTGAGCAGGGCGTTGGACTCGGTCAGGCGGTCCAGCAGGGCGGTGATGTCGCTTTCCAGCTGCGTCTTGGTGCTGCCGAGCACCTCCGCGGCCGAAGCGCTGCGCTCGTCCAGCGTCGCGACCAGCGCGTCGCCGGCTTCCACCAGCTTGCGGGTGGCGTCGAGGCCGGTGCGGGCGAAGTTGTCGGTGACGTCGCGGCCCTTGACGGTGATCGCCTCCAGGATCGCGTCGTGGATCTCCGACACGCGTGAGGTGAGGGCATGCGCCCGCTCCTCGATGGCGTTGACCATGGCGTTGCCGTCCGTGCCGAGCAGCTGCGACAGCGTGCCGGCGCGCTCGTCCAGCGCCTGGTTGAGCGCATCCGCGCGGGACACCAGGTCCTCGGCGACCGCGTTGCCGCGCTCGGCCAAAAGGTCGGCCGCGGCGCGCACGGCGCCGGCCACCTGCGAGCGGACGCTGTCCGCCTCGCCGGAGACGGTGTTGCGGATCTCCTCGACCGTGCGGGCCAGCACCATGCGGGCCTGCTCGCTCTCTGCCGACAGGGTGCCTGCGACATCGGCGACGGTGCGCGTCAGGTCCTCGCGGACCTTGTCGCTCTCGCTGCCGAGAGCGCCGCTCATCTCGCCGAGCGTACCGACGAACAGGGTGCGGGCCTTCTCGCTTTCCGCGGCCAGCGAGCGGGCGGCTTCACCCACCGCCGACAGCAGCAGCTCGCGCAGGCGTTCGCCCTCGCTCGACAGGTTGCCGGTGGCGCCGGTGAGCGAGGCGACGATGGCCTCGGCGGCCTTCTCGCTTTCGCTCTGCAGGGCGCCGCGGGCTTCGCCGACCGAGCCGAGGACGATCTGGCGCAGACGTGCCCCTTCGCCTTCCAGCTTGGTGGTCGCCTCGTCCAGCGTGGTCTCGATGATCTCCTTGAGCTTGCTGCTTTCGCCCGACAGCGTGCCGCTCAGGCGATCCACCGTGCCGCCGGCCTCGATGACCACCTCGGAGAGGGTCTCGCGGGCGCGCTCGGCCTCGTTGGTCAGGGTGCCGGTGATGGCGGCAAGGCGCTCGGCCAGCATCCGCTCGAGCTCGGCAGAGCGGCTGTCGAGGGTCTCGGCGACCTCGAACACCTTGGAGCCGAGCGACACGTTGATCTCCGCGATGCGGTCAGACAGCGTGTCGGTGAGCTCCTGGCTCTGGCGCGACAGCACTTCGCCGGCATCGGTGAGACGCTGGTCGAGCGACTTCGACATCTCGGTCTGGCCGTCGACGAAGGCCGCGGCGATCTCGCGGGTCCGGGCGATCAGCGTCTCGCTGATCTGGCGGGCGCGGGCGTCCAGCGCCTGGTCGATGCGCTCGGTGCCGAGCGACATCGTGTTGGCCAGGTGTTCGGCCTTGTCGGACATGGCGTTGGCCGCCTGCTCGACCTTGGAGCCGATGGAGCCCTCGAAGGTGACGAGATGCTGCTCGATCGCCTCGCCGATCAGGCGCGAGCGCTCCGACAGGCTGGTGCCGATTTCCTCGGCGCGGCTGCCCAGCGTCGCGCCGACCTGGTCGACCTTGTCGGACAGCTGCAGGGTGATCGCCTGCGAGCGGTCCTCCAGCAGGTCGGACAGGGCGACGGTGCGCTCGTTGAGGGTCTTCTCGAACTGGCCGGTGCGCGCGTCGAGCGTCGTGGACAGGCGCTCGATGCCGCCGGACAGGGTCTGGTCGAAGCCGTCGATCCGGCTGTCCAGCGCTTCCGCCATGGTGGAGGCGCGCAGGTCCAGCGTGGAGCTCAGCGTTTCGATGCCGCCGGTGAGGGTCCGGTCGAAGCCCTGGATCCGGGTGTCGAGCGCTTCCGCCATGGTCGAGGCACGAAGGTCCAGCGTCGAGTTCAGCGACTCGATGCGGCCGTCGAGCGTTTCGCCCAGCTCGCTGGTGCGCCGCTCGAACGAGGCGACCAGCTCGGTGCCGCGCTCGCCGATCAGGTACTCCATCTGCTCCAGATGGCCGCTGAGGCCGCTCTGCAGGCTGGTGCCGCGCTCGTCCAGGGTCTGGCTGAGGCGGTCGCCGATGGAGGTCAGCTCGCCGGCGACGCGCTCGCCGCGCGAGCCGATGAGATGGGCGAGCTCCGTGCCGGTCTCCGACAGGGTGCGGGCGAAGTCGCTGGTATGCATCGACAGCGAGGTGCCGAGCGTCGCCGAGGCCTCGTCGAGCGCGGCGCGGAAGGCGCGGGTCTGGCCGTCGATGAGCTTGGCCATCTCCTGGCTGCGGGTCTCCAGGCGCTGGTCCAGGGCCTCGCCGTTGACGGAGATGGCTTCGTGGATCTTGTCGCCGACGGAGCCGAGGCGGTCGGCCAGTTCGGTGCCGCGCACGGTGATCGTCTCGGTGAGGCTGCCGGCCGTCTCGTCCAGCTTGGACGCGATCTCGCCGCCGCGCAGCGACAGGTCGACGACGATGGATTCGCCGGTGCCGCGCAGGATTTCCGCCACTTCGCTGGTGCGCGAGGACAGGGTCTCGACGATCTCGGCGCCCTTGACGGAGATCGTGTCGGTGACCTCCTGGCCGCGCAGCGAGATGCTCTCGACCACCCGGTCGCCGGTCTCGGCGAGCGAGGCGTCGAGGCCGGTGACGCGGCTGTCGAGGGTCGACAGCAGGTCCTCGGTGCGGGTGGTGATCGTGTCGATCAGCTTGCCGCTGGTCAGCGACAGGCTGGCGGTGATCTCCTCGCCGCGCTGGCTGATGGTGTCGCCGACGGTCTGGCCGGTGGAGGTGAGGGCCTCGGTGATCTCGTGGCCGCGCAGCGACAGGGTGTCGACGATGGACGCGCCGGTGCTCGCCAGCGTGTCGTTGATCTCCGTGCCGCGGCTCTCCAGCGTCTCGAACAGATTGGCCGAGGTTTCCGCCAGGCGGTCGTTGATCTCGCCGCCGCGCAGCGACAGGGTCTCGACGAATTCGGTCGCGGTCGCCGCGAAGCGGTCGTTGATCTCGCCGCCGCGNCTCGACGAATTCGGTCGCGGTCGCCGCGAAGCGGTCGTTGATCTCGCCGCCGCGCGTCTCCAGCGTTTCGGCGAATTCGCGACCCGTGCGGCTCATGCTGTCGACCAGCGTCTCGCCGGTCCCGGTGAGGCGGGCGACATAGCTCTCGCCGTGCGAGGCGAGGTTCTCGATCAACTCGCCGCCGGCGGTGCTGAACGTTTCGGTGATCTCGCGCACGCGGCCGTCGACGGTCGCGTTGAACTCGCTCACGCGCGCCTCGATGGCGCCGGTCAGACGGTCGGTGGCGCTATCGGTGATCTCGCCGATCTTCTCGGAGGTCGCCTGCAGCTGCGCCGCCAGGCTCTCATGCGCGCCGGTGATGCTGTCGCGGACGCGGTCGGCGTTGGAAACCACCGCCTCGCGCTGGGTGACCAGCTCGTCGATCAGCGCGCGGATCTTCAATTCGTTGTCGTTATAGGAGCGCTCCAGCGAGGAGACCTCGTTGTGCACCAGCACTTCCAGTTCGCTGGCGCGGGCGATGGCGCGCTCGATGCCGTCGCCCATGGCGGCGACTTCGCGGCGGATGGCCTGGCCGACGCTGAGGATCGACTCCTTGGCGACGTCCTCGGGCTCGGCGAGGCGCAGGGCGACCTCGGTCATGCCGCGGGCGACGATGCGCATTTCCTGGGCGCGGAAGATCATCAGGGCCATGGCCCAGAAGAACAGCACCGGCACGACGACGGCGACCGACAGCAGGATGAGCGAGGGCGAGGACGCGATGTCGCCGGCGCTCTGGACGCTGGACAGTTCGGTGCCGAAGATGGCGGAGGCCAGCCACCAGCCGACGGCCACCCAGACGACGCTGAGGGCGAGGGCGAACCAGAACGGGGCGGAGCTCGGCCGCCGCTGCAGGGCATAGATGAGGTTGCCGATGGTGCGGCGGTCGTCATTGGCCGCCGATGTCGGACGTCCGCCGCCGCGACCGCGCTTGGCCGGCGTGCGCTGGCTGTCGCTGGACGCAGGTGTCGCGGAGATGTCGCCGGCGCGCTCGCCGGTGCTGCGCTCGGAGCTTGCCGGTCCCGCACTCGCGGTCTCGGACCCGCTGCCGCTGGCCTTGTCGCTTTCGTCCAGGTCGCCGAAATCGATCTTCAGCGCCTCCTCGACAGCCGACAGGGCAGCCTCGGCGGGATCCTTCGCCTTCGGGGGATTTGCCATATCTAACTCGCCTCGCGTCCGTACTCGTTACACATCGGGTGCCGCGGCGCAAAACACGTCGCCGCAAGACCTTGCACAGCTTCACGGATTCGGCGATGCGCCTGAATCGCTTCCGGGAGAGGACTGCTGTTCGCGCCGCCGACCGGCCTCTGGTCGCTGGGCGCGGCTCTCCCGAACTTGCCGCACACCTAAAGCTAATGACACAATCTGCCGAGGCGAACAACAATTTGCAGAGTCATGACAAGGAGATGAGGGGGATGGCGAGGGCAGCGGCAAGGGGAGGGCGCGGATCCTCCACAGCAAGCGATGGCGCACGCGGTGCGCCTGGACGGGGCGGCCGGGCACCCTCCGCAGTGCAGGCCGCGTGGCTCGCCAGGGGGCTCGATCAGGCGGGCGGCAAGCTTCCGCTTTTCGATGCTGAGGGGCGCCGCGTTGCGGAAAAGACCATCCGCGCCTGCATTGCCGCGGGATGGGCAGAGCCTTGGTTTTCCAACCCGATCAAGCCCGACTGGCTCGTTTGCCGGCTGACGGAGGCCGGCCGGGCGGTGGCCTCGAACGCGCTGGAAAGCTGAGGCCGCGGGCGGCGGACTGTGCGTTTCCGTCCTCTTGCGATTGCGGTGCGGCGGGGCGATGCGGGGCGGCAAGGCCGGATCCGGCCGGCGCCTGGTCGCAGGCCGAGTGTTTACGCGCGTTAACCAAAGATTCACTTTGTTGGCCGGGGCGGTGGAAATCGCCGGCATGCTTAACCCGGTTTTCGCGGATTTTAACGATCCTGGACGGCAGACCCATGCGCGAGTGCTCCTGCGAGCCTCGTTCAGCTACAGGAGGTGCTGCCGTCATGCAGGCAACAGCGAGACATTCCGATGCCGGCCCCCGGCATGCCGAGCCTGCGTCCGGGACGCGGCCTCCGGTCGATCTGGTCCACCTGACGCGCCACACGCTCGGCAATCGCGACCTGGAGCGCGAGGTGCTGCGGCTTTTCGCCGTCCAGGCGCGGATGCTGGTGGGCCGCATGCAGGACGTGCAGGACGAGGCCGTGCTGCGGCGCCTGCTGCACACGCTGCTGGGATCCGCCAAGGGGATCGGCGCCTGGCGGGTTGCCGGCGCGGCAGAACGGCAGCAGGCGGCGCTCGACGAAGGCGCGCCGGCCGATCTGCCCGTGCTGGCCGGCACCGTCGAGGAGGCGGAGGCCTTCATCGAGGCGTTGCTGCGCGAGTGAGCGGCGGCGGCGTCGATCTGCGGCAGGATGCTTGACGTTTCGGCGCGAATGGTTATGTCGAAGGCGAGATATTCCAGTGCCATTCCAGCGCCGAGACCAGCCGCCAATGCCCAAGATCACCTATATCTCCGCCGACGGTGCCGAAACTGTCGTGGATGCTCCCGTCGGTTCCACCGTGATGGAAAACGCCATCAAGCACATGGTGTCGGGGATCGAGGCGGAATGCGGCGGCGCCTGCGCCTGCGCCACCTGCCATGTCTATGTGGACGATGCGTGGACCGGCGTCACCGGCTCGCCCGAGCCGATGGAGGAGGACATGCTGGACTTCGCCTACGACGTCCAGCCGACCTCGCGCCTGTCCTGCCAGATCAAGGTGACCGACGCGATGGACGGCCTCGTCGTCCGCGTTCCCGAGCGCCAGGCCTGACGAAAGGGCCGGGTGCTCGCGCGCCCGGCCCCTCGTCTTCTTCTTGCGCGTTGCGCGCTCTCAGCCTTTCAGGGGCAGGCAGACGGCGGTGAGAAGATCCGCCTGCGGCGTCTCCCGCGGATTGTTGAGATATTCCTCCATCGTCGGCCTGTCGTCCGGTTCCTCGCCGCTCCGCGGCAGCCAGGCCGAGAACAGCCTGTCCCAGGTCACGTGCAGGTCCGCATACGGGCCCTTGTGCATCGCTATCGCATAGCGTCCGGCCGGCATCTCCCGCAGCTCCAGGCCCGCGGGCAGGTCGCCGGCAAAACCGGCCCCGAAACCATCCGGCAGGGCGACGGCGGCAAACGACCTCAGCTCCCGCGCCGGCATCGAATTCGGGTCGTCGTAATACAGCCCGATCATCCGGGTCGCCGGGCCGAGCAGGCCCGCCCCGCCGGCGAAGGCGAAGGTCTTCTCGAAGGTGCTGCCGATCTCGATATAGGGTCCCTTGTGGGGGATGCCGGCAAGGCGCAGCGTGCCTATGTCCTCGATCCGGACCTGAAGGTTTTCCATGACGGTCTCGTCTCCCTGTTGCCTCTGGTAGCAAAGCGCCGGGTCGCGGGGCAGGGCGCGGAAGGCCGCCGGCGGGATGCCGTAATGGGCGGCGAACGCCCGTGTGAAGGCCTCCGTGCTCGCGTAGCCGGCGCGCCGCGCGATGCGGGGCACGGGCAACGCCTCCCCCACCAGTTCCGCCGCGGCCCGGTGCAGGCGATAGCGCCTGACCGTCTGGGCGATGGTCTCGCCCGTCTGGGTCCGGTAGATCCGGTGGAAATGGAACGGAGAGAAGCAGGCGATCTCCGCCAGTCTCGCCACATCCAGCGGTGCGTCGAGATGGCGCGCGATGTGGTCGACGACGCGGGCGATGCGCTGGGCGTAGTCGAGCCCGGTGGAAGGTCGCTGCATGTCCGTCCTGTCCCTATTGGTGCGGGCACGAGTGCTACAGGATGCCGCCTGACAGAACTTGCGCATTTGCCGGCCGCCCCGCCACCCTGTCGCAGGAACCGGCGCCTTTGCAAACGAAACGGCCGGGCGCTGGCCCGGCCGCTCTGTCGTTTCTCGCCGGCGCTATGTGGCCGGGTCCGGCTCACTCCGCCGGCGCGGCCGCAGGCTTGCGCCAGAAGAACACCACCTCGTTGCCTTCCTCCGGCACGTCCGGCACCAGCCGCGACAGGATCAGGCTGACGCAGGCCATGGCCGCGCCGATCAGGAACACGGCGGCCGGAGAGACCAGCCAGATCAGGCCGAACAGCGCCGGGATGAACACCGCGGCGATGTGGTTGATGGTGAAGGCGACGCCGGCGGTCGGGGCGATGTCGGCCGGGTCGGCGATCTTCTGGAAATAGGTCTTCATGGCGATGGCGATCGCGAAGAAGGCATGGTCGATCACGTAGAGCGCGCCGGCCAGATAGGCGTTGGTGACGAAGGCATAGGTCGCGAAGACGCCGATCAGGCCGATATATTCCACCGTCAGCGCCGTCTTTTCGCCGACCTTGCCGATCCAGGCGCCGATCTTCGGCGCCAGCAGCATGTTCACCGCACCGTTGATCAGGAAGAGCGCGGCGACCTCGTGGACGTCGTAGCCGAAGCGCTCGACCATCAGGAAACCGGCGAAGACGGTGAAGATCTGCCGGCGGGCGCCGCCCATGAAGGTGAGGGCGTAGTAGAGCCAGTAGCGCTTGCGCAGCACCAGCTGCTTGCGCTGCGGCACGCCCTCGCGGAACTGCGGGAAGGCGACGACGAGGAAGGCCAGCACCACCAGCGTCAGCAGGCCGGCGACCAGGAAGACGGTGGTGAAGCTGAGCTCGAAGGTCTTCCAGGCGACGAAGATCAGGCCGTAGGCGACGAGCTGCGCGGCGGCTCCGACAGACAGGATCTTGCCCATGCCGGCCGCCGCCCGGTCCTTCGGCAGCCACTGCAGCGACAGCGACTGGTTCATCGTCTCGTAGTAGTGGAAGCCCACCGACATCACGAGCGTCGTCAGGTAGAAGCCCCAGATCGTCGGGAAATAGCCGGTCGCGGCGACGCCGATGCCCAGCAGGCCGAGCGACAGATAGGCCAGCGTCTGCTCGCGCATGAACAGCAGCAGGTAGATCGCGGTGAAGGCGAGCAGGCCGGGGATCTCGCGGATCGACTGCTGGATGCCGATCTCGCGCCCCGTGAAGCCGAGCTCATGAACCGCGAAATTGTTCATGAGGTTCCACCAGGCGGCGAAGGACAGCTGCATCGCCGCCGCCATGATCATCAGCAGGATCAGCGGCGACCGCCAGCCGGTTCCGGTCGGCGCTCCGCCGGCCGGCCTCGTGCCGGGAATGGCAGCGCCGGCTTCCGCGGCGGCGAAGGCCGGAATCGGGTCCGGCGCGGTGTGGGGGGCAGGCTCTCGCATCGCAGGTTTTTCCGCAAAAAGACAGGAAGGACTTGCAGGGCCGGCTCGCCGGCGATGGCACGGCCGGCTCTGCAAAAAGAGGCCGCTCGGCGACCCGTGTTGTCTTTCATTACAGCGAGGCGCGGTTTGCGTGTTATCGCCATTTTGTCAATTTATGTCTGCGAGGCGCCACGGCCCGCCGCACAGGGATGCGCGGCGGGCTTTCCGTCGAGGCCGGCCCGTTTTCCCGGACCGTTTTCTCTGGCCCGTTTCCTCAGGCCCGCGCGGGGACCCTTGCGGTCTGTACGCCGGCCAGCACGGTCAGGGTCGCCAGCACCAGCACCGCACCGCTGGTGAGAAAGACGCTCACCACGCCGCTGAGATCCAGCACCAGCCCGCCGACGGCCGCCCCGGCGGCGATTGCCAGATTGATGGCGGCGACCAGCAGCCCGCCGGCGCTTTCCGCCTCGTCCGCGACGGCCCGCGAAATCCAGGCCGACCAGGCGACCGGCACGGTGCCGAAGGCCAGGCCCCACAGCGTGATGATCGCAAGCGCCGAGGGGAAGCTCTCGCCCAGGTTGGTGAGCAGGTAGGCCAGCGTCGCGATGGCCAGCGGTGCGAGCGCCAGCGTCAGCCGCAGGGAGCGGGCCACCAGCATGCTGCCGAGATAGTTGCCGAGGAAGTTGGCGATGCCGAAGGCCAGCAGCGTCGCCGAGATCGCCGTCACGCCGATGCCGGTCACCGTCTCCAGGAACGGCCGGATATAGGTGAACAGCGACATATGGCCGGCGAAGACCAGCAGCACCGCCAGCATCGCCAGCGCGATATGCCGGCGCGACATCAGCTCGACCAGCGTCGACAGGCGGGGACGGCCGCGCGGCGGCAGGGCGGGGAGGGTCGCCAGTTGCACCGCGAGCACGGCGACCCCCAGGCCGGCGGCGCCGGCGAAGACGTAGCGCCAGCCGAGCAGGTCGCCGAGATAGCTGCCGACGGGGGCGGCGAAGATGGTGGCGGCCGAGACGCCGGACACCATGATCGACAGGGCCTTCGGCACGCTCGCCTCGGGCACGAGGCGCATGACCACGGCGGTGGACAGCGACCAGAAGCCGCCGAGCGCCGCGCCGAGCAGCAGCCGGCCGGCCAGCAGCACCTCGACGCTGCCGGCGAAGGCGACGACGAGATTGGACAGGATCAGCAGCACCGAAAAGCCGGCAAGGACGGTGCGCCGGTCGATCCGGTGGGTGAGGGCGGCGACGAGCAGGCTGGCGACCACGCCCATTGCGGCGGTTGCCGTCACGGCCTGGCCGGCGAGCCCTTCGGTGATGCCGAGGTCCCCGGCCATCGGCGTCAGCAGGCTGGCGGGCAGGAATTCCGCCCCGACAAGGCTGAAGACGCCGAGGCTCATGGCGAAGACGGCAGACCATGCGGGCACGGTCGAAGCCGCCGGCACGCCGGTGGAGAGGTTTCTGTCAGTCATCTGTGTGATCCACACTTGGTGAGAGTTGACCACAAGATGGCTGGAATTTCCGGACGATCCATGACACAATTTCCGTCATGCTTGACCGATCGTCCGAATTTGATGGCGGCTCCGGCCCCGACCCCGTCAGCGAACTGCTGATGGGCATGCGGCTGCGCGGCGCCAGCTACAGCAAGATGCGGTTTTCCCCGCCCTTCGGTATCGGCTTTGCCGAGGCGCGGGAAGCCCGGTTCCATTTCGTTGCCGCCGGTCAGGCCGTTCTCAGGACGCCGTCCGGCGAGATGGTTCCCGTCTCCTGCGGCGATGCCGTGCTGCTGCCGCGCGGGGGCGCACATGCCATCGCCTCCGGTCCCGGCGTCGGCATCCGTCCGTTCGACAGTTTCGAATCGGTGCCGCTGTGTCCGGACATCTGCTGCGTCGATGCGCTTCAGGAGCAGCAGTGCCGCTCCCGCGATGTGCTGGTGTTTTCCGCCCGCATGCAGCTCGAGCTCGACACGCTGCATCCCCTGATCGAGCTGATGCCCGACTTTCTGCTGGTCGGCGCCCCGTCCGGGCGGCAGCCCGAAGTGCGGCCGCTGCTGGATGCGATGGAGCGCGAGATGACCGCCAGCAGGGCGGGATCGGCGAGCATCCTCGCGCGGCTGGCCGAGGTGGTGGCCGTGTCGGTGATCCGCAACTGGGTCGAGTGCGGCTGCGGCGACGCCACCGGCTGGGTCGCGGCCTTGCGCGACGAGCGGCTCGGCCGGGTGCTGGTGGCGCTGCACCGCGATCCCGGGCGCAACTGGACGCTTGCGGAGATGGCGGCGACGATGGGCAGTTCGCGCTCGGTCTTCGCCGAGCGGTTCGCCGCGGCCACCGGCACCACGCCTTTGCGCTATGTCGCTTCCTTGCGCATGCGTCTTGCCGCGCAGTGGCTGACCCGCGACCGGGTGCCGGTCGAGGAGATCGCCCATCGTCTCGGATATCAGTCGCAGGCCGCGTTCAGCCGCGCCTACAAGCGCGTCACCGGAACGCCGCCAGGCCAGGCCAGAAAGGCGCGCTGAGGGAGTTCCCGTGCCGGTGCCGCCGGACCCTGTCGGCATGGCGCGGCTCCCCGTCCCCCATGTTCCGGCGAGCCTTTCGCCCGCGGCGAGGGCATTCGGGACAGGTGGGCGGCTATGCCGGGATCCGGTCCTCGTAGGCCCAGACGCGGAACTCCTTCAGCACATGCGGGCCGAAGGAATTGATGAGCGGAATGTCCGCGGCATCCCGGCCCCTTGCGACGACGATGCGGCCGATCCGGGGGATGTTGTTGCGCGGGTCGAACGTATGCCATTCCCCGTCCAGAAAAACCTCGATCCAGGCGCTGAAGTCCATGGGATCGACCACCGGCACGCCGATGTCGCCGAGATATCCATTCACGTATCGGGCAGGAATGTTCAGGCAGCGGCAGAATGTCAGGGCCAGATGGGCGAAGTCGCGGCACACGCCGACGCGTTCGTTGTAGGCCTCGAAGGCCGTTCGCGTGGCCCTGGCCTGCATGTAGTCGAACTGCAGGTGCCGGTGGACGAAGTCGCAGATCGCCTGCACCCGCTGCCATCCCGGCGGCAGGGACCCGAACAGGTCCCAGGCCGTCTGGCTCAGATGGTCGGTTTCGCAGTAGCGGCTGCCGATCAGGAAGACGAGACAGCCGTCGGGCAGGTCCTGGACCGGCATCTCGCGCGCATCGCGCCGGGCCCTTTCGATGTGGCCGCCATCTGCAACCGTTGCGTCGCTGCGAATGGTGAACGCGCCGCTTGGGGCCACCATCCTGCGGCACCGGTTGCCGAAGAGATCGCGATAGAGGGTCGTCGGCACGGCGGGAGAGGTGCTGAGGGTTTCCGCAAAGCGGATGTCGGCTGCACGCGCGTCCTCGATGGACATCAGGCAGACCAGCGCGGTCGGTTGCTGGCATTCCAGCCGGATCTCGTAGCCGCAGCGAATGAGCATGTTCGGGATCTCTCCCTCTATCAGCGGAAGTCGGAGGCGTTCAGCGTGTAGGAGGACCGGCGACGGCTGCCATGGATCTCCCGCGCGACGTCGTGGATGGCGGACCTCAGCCGGTCGAAGGCCGAAAGGCAGTCGTCCTGCGAGGCCTCGGGCCGGTGGGCCGCTTTGCTCGCCTTCGCCAGGGCGTCGGCTTCGATGAAGAAGGGCACCTCGAAAACGCCGTCATGACCGACGAAACGCACGCCCTTGCGGCTTGCATCGAAGCTGCGGCTGGGATTGGGGAAGTTCAATGCCATGACAGGCCTCCCGTCTTGCGCCAGGCTGCCAGCAGGAAGGCGGAGAGCCTGTTGTGCGGCGTCTCCTGCCGGGTGCTGCGGCGCAGCCTGCGCTCGGAATTGCGATTGTTGAGGAACAGCATGCCGTCGGTGGCGTCCATGCGGCTCAGGCCGATCATGTCGCTGCCGTCGGAGGATGCGGGCACCCCGGTATAGACGTGGTAGATCGTCCAGGTCCGGTCCTCTTCGATCCGCCGGCCGAACTGTTCGTCCATCCGGCCGCGGCAAGCGGCGCCGCCTTCGTTTTCCCAGACGCTGATCGCCATGCGGCCTGTGTCGTGTCCGGGGTCATGCCTGATGGTGTTCATGGCTGTCGGTCTCTGTCGTCTCGCGCCCGGTGGTGAAAAGGGCGGAATGGAGGGGCGCGCCGTCGGCATCGGTGATCGTGACGCCGTCGGGGCGCTGGGGCATGTCGAGGCTGGCCCGCAGGCGCGCGGCAAGCGCGATCGCATCGTCCCGGTCCACGGCATCGAGCGTCTCGCAGCCGATGATGGCATGAGCGCCGTCCGCTTCGCGGACCCGGAAGAACCTGATGACGATCTTCATCGCCGCGTCTCGCAGGCAGGCCGCCGGTTCGTCAGCTCTTGCCCTTCGGGCGCGGGGCGGCCTCCATGGCGGAGAGCTTGACCCGGTTGGCGAAGGGGACCTCCGGTTTCGCTTCCGCCTTCGCCTGCTTGGGCTTGCGGATCTCCCGGTTGCTACGCTTTTGTCCTTTGGCCATATCCGAATGTCCTTTCCATCAAGGTTGCCTGCGCACCGGGGCCGGCCGCGTCGAGCGGCTCCAGTTCGTCCTGCATCGCCACCCGCTCGTGGTTCTCGTCGGCGTTGCGGATGCGGTATTGGGGGGCGCCGGCCTCCACGGGCATGACGCCGGTGATGCGGTAGATGTCGCCCTTGGTGGCCTGCCTGCCCCTCGTGCTCCTCAGGCGGACGTCCTGTCCGATCGCCAGCAGGTGCTGTCCCTGTTCGGGCGCGGGCGGGCCGGCTCTGCGCCGGGTGAAGAGTGTTGCGGTCATCTGAAAGGGTCCTTTTCTGTAACGGCGTCGATCTCGGCCGGGTCGATCGGCACCAACTGCCGTATCGCTGCCCGCACGCCGATTGCCGGCAAGTGGATGAAAGTGCCGACCCGTCTCCAGGCGATCCAGGAAAGTCCCTCGATCAACTCGTCCTCCCGGTCCACCTGGTAGTCGCCCGGCGGCTGTGGCTCGACGATGTCGGACACAAGGAAGGATGTCTGGAAATGGACGACGGTCTGCGTGGTGCGCGTGGTCATGGGATCGACCTCAACGGGCCTGGACTGCAATCCCGGCGTCTTCCGGGTCGGGCCAGGCGATCCGGGAACGGTCGTCGCGATTTTTCTGGTGGTGCCGCCGCGATGAGCCCGATGGCTATCGTTTTTTGCCGGGCATCTTTTGAATTGCGAAATCCATCATGATGTCGAATTGAGTTTCAATCAAGGCGATATCGTATTTTTATGAGATTTTCTGATTTTTTATTTTGGCGCGTGAAATATTTTTGGTGGCCGTCCCGGATTTTTATTTTCGAATTTCGGCTACAGGAGGGGCGAAAAGCGGGCGCCGCACCGCATCTTCCGAGCATGGCAGGAGCGGTGCAGTGCCTGTATGGTGCTTAGGTGCCGGCATCCCGAGATCCGCGGTCCCATGATACACCCGCTGCGCCTCAACAAGTTTCCGGAAGAGCATCCGGACCCGATCATCTCCTTCGTGGGGACCGAAGCGGCCGGTGCCGTGACCAGGCCGCACGCGCATGCGCGTGCGCAGCTGTTTCACATCCTGCGCGGTTCCGTCACCGTGGTGACGCAGGGCGGCAGCTTCGTCGTGCCGCCCGAACGGGCGATCTTCATTCCGCCCGGCATCGTCCATCACTCCAACTACCACACCGAGACCGACGTCCGGTTTCTCTACATGCGGCCCGAGGGCCTGCCGACGATGCCGGACACGCCCTTCGTGGTCCATGTGACGCCCTTGCTGAGAGAGCTGATCCTGGCCTTCATGGGGGCGGCGCCGGACTATCCCCCGGACGGTCCGACCGGGCGCCTGGCTGCCGTGCTCGTCGATCAGATCGCCGCCTCGCGCGTCGCGCCGCTGCATCTGCCGATCCCCGAGGAGCCGCGTCTGCGCGAGGCGATCCGTCCGCTCATCGACGATCCGGCCGTCGATCTTTCGGCAAGCGAGCTTGCGGCGCGGGCCAATCTGTCGCTGCGCTCCTTCGAGCGGCATTTCCCCGCCCAGACGGGCCTCTCCTTCCGCGCCTGGCGGCAGCAGGCCAAGCTGATGAAGGCGGTGGAATGGTTGTCGCAGGGGCTGTCCGTCGGCGAGGTGTCCGACCGGCTCGGCTACGAGGGGCCGAGCGCCTTCGTCGCCTCGTTCAAGAAGTCGTTCGGCGTCACGCCGGGACGCTATTTCGGCGACTGACAGGGGCTGCCGAAAAGCCGTTTCCGCCTCCGCCGAGGCGGCCGGAAACGGCCTCGGGGCTTATCCACGGGGCCTGCGGGCGAAATGCGCCGGTTCTCCGGGTTTACTCGAAATTTGCGGCGAGTTGAGACGGATTTCGATGTCGGATTCTCGAAATTCGCCGGAATCTCTTCAATTCCGCGCAATGTCGCCTCCGCGTCCCTTCGGGGACAGGCGGGGGACAGGATCGCGGCGGCCGGCGCGATCTCAGCGACGATGGCGGGGATAGTGCGGGCACGGCGCCGCCTGCCGGGGATAACTCGTTTTTCGCGGTTTCAACCCGAAAACGGGGATAGGCCGGCGCCTATCCTCGCGCCGTGCGCTAGCGCGACAGCTCCTTCATGGCTGCTTCGAGCCCGTTCAGCGTCAGGGGATAGTGGCGCCCGTCCATCAGCTCCCTGATCATCTGGATCGAGTGGGTATAGCCCCAGTGCCGCTCGGCCACCGGATTGAGCCAGACGCTGCGCGCGTAGTGGCTGGCGAGCCTGTCGATCCACACCGAGCCGGCCTCCTCGTTCCAGTGTTCCACCGAGCCGCCGGCATAGGCGATCTCGTAGGGGCTCATCGAGGCGTCGCCGACGAAGATCAGCTTGTAGTCGGGGCCGTACTTGTGCAGCACGTCCCAGGTCGGGATGCGCTCGGAATGGCGGCGGGCGTTGTTTTTCCAGACGAATTCGTACGGGCAGTTGTGGAAGTAGAAATACTCCATGACCTTGAATTCGGAGCGGGCCGCGGAAAACAGCTCCTCGCAGACCCGGATATGGTCGTCCATCGACCCGCCGATGTCGAAAAACAGCAGCACCTTCACGGCGTTGCGCCGCTCGGGCCGCATCCGGATGTCGAGCAGGCCGCGATGGGCGGTGGCGCGGATCGTGTCGTCGAGGTCGAGCTCGTCGTGGGCGCCCTGGCGAGCGAAGCGGCGCAACCGCTTGAGGGCGACCTTGATGTTGCGGGTGCCCAGTTCCACCGTGCCGTCGAGGTCGCGGAAGGAGCGCTTGTCCCACACTTTCACCGCCCGGCGGTGGCGGCTTTCCGCCTGGCCGATGCGCACCCCTTCCGGGTTGTACCCGTAGGCGCCGAAGGGCGAAGTGCCGGCCGTGCCGATCCACTTGCTGCCGCCCTGGTGCCGTCCCTGCTGCTCCTTCAGCCGCTCGCGCAGCGTCTCCATCAGCTTCTCGAAGCCGCCGAGCGCCTCGATCTGGGCCTTCTCTTCCTCGGTGAGATGCTTCTCGGCGAGCTTGCGCAGCCATTCCTCGGGCAGCTCGCGCGCCTCGGTGCCGTCGCCGCCGCCGAGCTCCAGGCCGTTGAAGGTCTGGCCGAACACCCGGTCGAACCGGTCGAGATTCGCCTCGTCCTTCACCAGGCAGGCGCGAGAGAGGTAATAGAAATCATCTACGCTCTTGTCGGCGAGGTCGGCCTTCAGCGCCTCCATCAGCGTCAGGTATTCCCGCAAGGAGACGGGCAGGCCGGCGGCACGCAGATTGGTGAGGAAGGTCAGGAACATGGGCGAAGGTTAGGGAGAACACGGGCGCTTGTCGAGCGTGCGTTTGCAGCGAACGCGGGTCAGGAGCGCTCGCCTTGCGGGCGGCCTTCCGCCTTTTCCAGCAAGGCCTTGGCTTCGGGATCGGCCCGGAACAGCTCGCCCATCACGTCGGACACGCCGGGGCCGGACCTGCCGATGAAGGGGATGGGACGGCAGACCTCGATGGCGGCGATGCCGACGCGGGCGGTCAGCAGCCCGTTGACGACACCCTCGCCGAGGCGGGCGGAGAGCCGCGCGGCAAGACCATGGCCGAGCAGCTGCGAGACGAGACTGTCCCCGGCCGCCATGCCGCCGGTCATGGCCAAGTGCGCACCGACATGGCGGGCGAGCCGCAGGAAGCCGATGAGGCCGGGACGCCCGCCATAGAGCGTTGCGAGGCGGCGCATGATCCGCAGGTTCTCGATCAGCACGATGGCAAGGTCGAGGGCAGCCCGCGGCGAGACGGCGGTGACCACGGACACGCGTTTGACGCTGTCCCTGACGATGCGCACGGCACGCGCGTCCAGCTCCTTCAGCAGGTCCCGCTCGGCCAGGACGATGAGGTCGCGGCCGTCGATGATCTCACGCATATGGCCGCTTAAGGCATTGCGCCCGCGTGCGGTTTCCGGACGCGCCGTGTAGAGGGCGATCAGTTCGCGAAGGCCGGCGCGCGCCTTGTCCTGGTCGTCGGCCTCCGCCGCCTCGGCGAAAGTCTTGCGCAGGCTCTCGATATGGCGCAGGCGCAGGATCCCGAAGATTTCGCGGAGGATCAGCCCCAGTGCACCGAGTGCTGCAAGGGCGGCAAGGCCGATGCCGAGCCAGCCGAGCCAGTCGTTGCGCGAAAAGAGGTCGCGGATCAGCGCGTCGACGGACAGTCCCACCGCCAGCGACACGAGTCCCCCGAGACCGACGGCGAACCAGCGACCCCAGCGGATGCCGGCCTTGCGTTCGGGCGCAGGCAGCCCGGCGGCGTCCCCCTCGCGGGTCGGTACGATCCTCGCTTCGCCGGCCAGCGTCGGCTGCGGGTCCTCCTCGGCGGTCATGCGCACGCGGGCGTCGTCCAGGCGGAAGGCTGCCGGCTTGCGGTCCTGCCGTGGCCTGTCGTTCCTTGAGGTCATGCCAGACGATCTCCGATGAGAAACTGCAGGGCGCGGTCGAGACGGATATGGGGCAGCGACAGCTTTACGCCCTCGGCGGTCACCTGCAGTTCGGGCGGGCGAAACCGCACGAAGCGGACCGAGGAGGCGGGCGCATCGGCGGCGAACAGCACGTCCGGATCGTCCGGCAGGTCGCCGGGGAACAGCGCGATTTCCGTGCGTCCGTCATAGGTCTCGCCGTTGACCCGCTCGCCGGTGAGCGGGGTGCCGAGGATTGCCGGCATGGTCTCGCCGTCGTGGGTCAGGCTCGCCTCGCGCGTTGCGCGGATGGCGGCGAGCGCCAGCACGTCGACGTCGGCACCGCTGTATTCGGCGCGCTGGATCGCCCGTCCGACGAGACGTTTGAGGATGGCCTCCAGCCGGTCGTGATCGGTGCGATTGAGGTGATCGGCCTTGGTCGCGGCGAACAGGATGCGGTCGATGCGCCGGGCGAAGATCGAGAAGATCCGCGCCACCTTGCCCGGCCGAAAGGCCGAGAGGATCTCGGCCAGCGCGACCTCCAGGTCGGCCAGCGCGGCCGGGCCGGCATTGAGCGCGTTGAGCGCGTCGACCAGCACGATCTGGCGGTCGAGACGGGCGAAGTGATCGCGGAAGAACGGCCGAACCACGTGCTTCTTGTAGGCCTCATAGCGGCGCTCCATCATCGCCGCCAGCGAGCCCGGCTTCAGCGTGCCGTCGTGGCCGGAAAGATCGAGCGGCGCGAAGGTGAGGGCGGGCGAGCCTTCCAGGTCTCCCGGCATCAGGAACCGGCCGGGGGGCAACATGGAGAGTGCCCGCTCGTCCTCGCGGCAGGCGCGCAGATAGTCGGTATAGGCGGCCGCAAGCCGGCGGGCCTGCTGCTCGTCGGCTTCCGCGCCCGGATCGGTCTCGGCAAGGATCGCGAGATAGGGGGCCGCGACCGTCTCGCGGACGGGCTCGCGCGCCCGCACCAGAGCTTCCGCGCAGAACGTGCGGAAGTCCTTTTCCAGCAGGGGCAGGTCGAGCAGCCACTCGCCGGGATAGTCGACAATGTCGAGATGCAGCTTGCCGCGTCCGAGGGCGCGCGACAGGAAATGGGCGGACTCGAATTCTATCGTCAGCCGCAGCTCGGACACCTGGCGGGTCGATTGCGGCCAGATCCGCTCTTTCAGCAGCGTGTCCACATGCGCCTCGACGTCGAAGCGGGGCACGTTGTCGTCCGGCTGCGGCTCGAGATAGGCGCGGGCGATCCGCCCACCGGCCGCGGCCTCGAACAGGGGCAGCCGTCCGCCGTGGATCAGGTTGTGCACCAGCGCGGTGATGAACACCGTCTTGCCGGCGCGCGACAAGCCGGTGACGCCGAGCCGCAGCGTCGGCGTGCCGAGCGTCGATGCGGTCTCCGTGATGTTCTCGATGGAATAGCGGACCTCGTCGGTCACGCGGGTCAGAAAGCTGCGTTTCGTCAAGATGGTTCTCCGCCGACCCATGTGGGGAAGCGAGGCGGGGCTTGCAAGCGCGTCCCGGATCAGCGGTCTTGCGCGGGCGTGCAGTCGTTTGCCGCCTCGGGCAGGGCGGACATGGAGGTGGTGGCCGCCAGATGGCGCGGCAGACAATAGGCGACGACGCGCCCCGAGCCCGGTTCGACCGTCGACCAGTCCGCTGCATCGAAGTCTACCACCGCCAGGGCAGCGGTGGGATATTTCGCCGCGATCGCCTCGCGCAGCGTCGGATTGCCCGTGCCGATCAGCGACAGGGCGGTGTCCTGCGTCGCCGGGTTGTGCCCGACCACCAGCAGGCTGCGCGCCGTGCCGCCGCGGCTGCGGATGATCCCGAGATAGTCGAGATCGGACTCGTCGTAGAGCGAGCGGGTCAGGTGGATGTCCGCCTCGCCCGAAAGGGCCGGCAGGAGCGCGGCAAGCGTCTCGCGCGTGCGCTGGGCGGTGGAGCAGAGAATGCGAGCCGGCTGCAGGCCGTGCCGCGCCATATGGGCGCCGACCTCGGGGGCCGCCTGGCGGCCGCGCTCGTTGAGCGGGCGCTGGAAATCGGAAAGGCCGGGCTGGCCCCAGTCGGATTTTGCGTGTCTCAGCAACAGCAGTCGCAGCATGGCAGGCTTGGCTCCCCGGCATTGGCACTGGAGAGGGATTTAATCACAGGCATCCGGCGGGTGTCCGGTCAAATCGCGGTCGCACAGCGTCGCCGCTCAATCGCCGCTCTCGGAGGCGCGATATTCCAGGATATCGCCGGGCTGGCAGTCGAGCACCTCGCAGATCCTCTCCAGCGTCTCGAAACGCACGCCCTTCACCTTGCCGGACTTCAGCAGCGAGACGTTCTGCTCGGTGATGCCGATGCGCTCGGCCAGATCGCGCGATCGCATTTTCCGGCGCGCCAGCATGACGTCAAGGTTGATGATGATCGGCATGGCCCGATCCTCCTACACGAATTGACGGTTTTCGTCCGCAATTCTTGCAGCCTCTTCCAGGGTCCAGCCGAGCACGATCAGCAGGATACCCGAGATGATCGTGGTGATGTCATCGCTGGAGATGCCGACGACGACCTCTCGCTGACCGGGAGGGTTCGGCAGGCTGAGAACGACGCTGGCCAGGGCGCGCAGCAGGATCTCGAGCGGCCCGAGGGCAACGATCACGATGCCGATGCGCCGCAGGATGCGGCCGCTGGCCGGGACCAGGATCTGGCCACGGGCAAAGCCGAGGAAGAGACGGTGGAGCAGCAGCAGCACCATTACTCCCAGAGCCGCGGGCACGGCGGCAATGACCATGGCAGCGATACGAGTCTCGGGGGTCAGCACCGTCCGGCTGGACGCCTTCAGCGCCTCCATGAGCCAGTCGTCAAGACCGGGAGGATGGAAGACGAGCACGGCGAGCAGGGCAGCGGGAACCGCTGCCGCGGCAACCAGGGTGATCGTCGCCATGGTGCGGCTGACGCGGACGATCCGGGCGAGGCGGGGGTTGTCGCCGGCCATGGCTTTCGCGTTGGACGTCATTTTGTACTCCTCATCCTTTAATTTATATTTTTTACTGTTATACAATAAAAAAATATCGTCAATCACGATTTTGGTTCGACTCCCTAGGAGGCCTTCATGCGCAAGCCGCATTTCCTTCCATTCTCCGTTCGGCAGCTCGCCTATCTCGTGGGCATCCTGAGCGCCGCTGCACTTGCCGCCTCCTGTGGTCACGTGCCGCTGGGAAGCCTGATCAGCTTGCGCAATTTCGACCTGGAGACGACCGATCCCGAGCGGCTGAGGATTGCCGTTCGCCATCCCGACTGGATCCGGGTGATGCCGGGCGGCGCACGCATGGTCGTCGAGCAGAAGCGCAAGTCGGACGGCCGCACGGTCCTGCGGGAGGAGGTGCGTTTTCGCGAGAGCGCGACGGGAGAAGACCTCGTGGCGCTTGGCAGGGAACGGCGGCGAGGCACCGAACTGCGCGTCTACCGCGTCGCCGCTGAGGATGTGCGCCGGTTTGCCGACGTGCAGGCGCTTTTGCGCCGGCAGTCTCCCGAGGAGCGAGCCGCGCTGGAGGGAAGTCTCAGCGTCGCGGTCGCCGGCTGCCGGCTGCCGGTCGTGCCGCCGGGTCCGGCGCTTGTCTCGACCTATCTTGCCGCGGAGGAGACCGACGGTTTCGTGCCTCTGCTGCGCGACTTCGACCTCGGCAAGGCGATGATCACGGCGGGCGCGCCCGAGGCCGGGCCGATCAGCCTTTGCCCGCAGGCCGGAGGCGAAGGGGCGGACTAGTCACCCGACTCTGAAGTTCGTCGCGTTGAGCGGCATGCTCTCGACGAACTTCAGAGTTCAAAGGGTGACTAGCAAGCATGTGTTTCTGGTGTGGTTTCCGAGTTTGAAATACGCTCCCCGGCACGTTGCAAAAACGAGGCGCTTTTCAAATCCACCACGCTAGCGCGAGGCCAGCAGTCCGGCAAAGGCGGTGACCAGCGGGCCGATCTCGTCGGCCTCGTCCGGGAGGGCGTAGGAGATCCACAGCGTGTAGTCGGCGGTGCCGTTGCGGAAGCGCCAGAGGGTTTCGCACCGATCCGAAGTCCCACGCCTGCCGGTCAGGAAGGAAATCCCCGATGCTGCGGCGCCGGAAGTGGCGACCAGCTTGAAACCGGCGGCCCGGAAGCGGTCGCGGAACGATCGGGCCGCCTGTTCCCCGGTTCCCGAAGGATGGCTGCGCAGGACGGCCGAAATCCCTTCCGCGTTCTGGTAGACGCAGCCGGCCAGCCGGTCGGCCGAGCCGACGAGCACGCGCGTGCGGTTGAGGGTGGCCAGCGTGTCGGGACAGACGAGGCCGGTGAAATGCCGCATGCCGTCGACGACATTGGTCCAGCCGGCATCCGTTCCCCGTTCCTGTGCGGCGGCAGGCGGCGTCCATGCCACGGCGAGCGCAAGGGCGGCGACGGCGAAGACTGCCCCATGCGCCATTCGCCTGGCCATGGCTCAGCGTCCATCGCGCCGGTTGAGGAAGGCCAGCTTCTCGAACAGCTGCACGTCCTGCTCGTTCTTGAGCAGGGCGCCGTGCAGCGGCGGGATCAGCTTGCGCCCGTCGCGTTCGCGCAGCGTCGCCGCATCCACGTCCTCGTTGAGCAGCAGCGTGATCCAGTCGAGCAACTCCGAGGTGGAGGGTTTCTTCTTCAGGCCCGGCGTGTCGCGGATGTCGTAGAACATCTTGAGCGCCTCGCGCAGCAGTTCCCGCTTCAGGCCGGGGAAATGCACCTCGACGATCTCGGACATGGTCTGGGCATCGGGGAAGGTGATGTAGTGGAAGAAGCAGCGGCGCAGAAAGGCGTCCGGCAGTTCCTTCTCGTTGTTGGAGGTGATGATCACGACCGGGCGCTGGCGCGCGGCGATGGTCTCGCCGGTCTCGTAGACGTGGAACTCCATCCGGTCGAGCTCGCGAAGCAGGTCGTTCGGGAACTCGATGTCCGCCTTGTCGATCTCGTCGATCAGCAGCACCGGACGGGCATCCGCGGTGAAGGCCTCCCAGAGGCGGCCCTTGCGGATGTAGTTGGCGATGTCGTGGACGCGGTCGTCGCCGAGCTGGCTGTCGCGCAGGCGCGAGACGGCGTCGTACTCGTAGAGACCCTGCTGCGCCTTGGTGGTCGACTTGATGTGCCACTCGATGAGGTCCGCCCCGAGAGCGGAGGCGATCTCCTGCGCCAGCACGGTCTTGCCCGTTCCCGGCTCGCCCTTAACCAGCAACGGCCGTTGCAGCGCGATCGCCGCGTTGACCGCGATCCGCAGATCCTCGGTTGCGACATAGCCGGTCGTGCCTTCGAAGCGCATGAATTTCCCCGCAAGACTGATCTCGTTGCGCTGCACAGTATGGGGCGGTGCAAGGCTGCGCAAGACCTGCCCGGTCGGCACCGGCGCTCGGCATTTGTTGCCGGGAGGCAGGGACAAAGCTGCCGCCCTCAAGCCCCGATCCGGTCGGTTTGAAAAGCTGTATCGTTGTTTTTCAATGACTTGCAGGTTGTCCCGAAACTGGCACGACACTTGCCAACTCCAGACATCAAGATCGTGGTCCGTCTGATGGGCCCGTCACGCCATCCGATCCGTTCTGGAGGTTCACATGGGTGTTTTTGGTGCATTGAATGCGGCCGTGTCCGGCCTTTCCGCGCAGGCCTATGCGCTGGAGAACATCTCGGGCAACATCGCCAACTCGGCGACCGTCGGGTACAAGCGGCTCGACACGTCGTTCTCCGACCTGGTGGGCGGCGGCAAGGGCGCCCAGCCCGGCCAGATCGCCGGCACGGTTTCGGCGAGTTCGCGGGCGACCAACGGTATCCAGGGCGACCTGCAGCAGAGCCAGGTCGATACCTATATGGGTATCAACGGCAGCGGCTATTTCGTGGTGCAGGGCCGCGCGGGCGAGGTTGACGGGCGGTCGATCTTCACCGGCAACGACCTCTACACCCGCCGCGGCGACTTCGAGATCGACAAGGAAGGTCGCCTGGTCAACGGCGCCGGCTACTACCTGATGGGCCAGCCGATCGACCCCGTCACCAAGAACGTCTCCGGTTCGGTGCCGTCCATCATCACGATCGACAGTTCGGTGATCCCGGCGGTAGTGACCGACCGGATCTCCTACGAGGGCAACCTGCCGACGACGCCGCAGACCAGCGCCTATCTGGCCGGCGGATCGGACCTGCTCGATGCGGCCTTGACCAAGGCCTCGACCGGCGCGGCTCCGGATGCGGTCCCTGCCCCCCAGGTGGTCGGCGCGAATGAGATTTCCGCCGATGACGAAGTCAACTTCCTGAACAGCTCCATCGCCGGCGAGGCCATCACGGTCTACAACGCGAGCGGCACGCCGGTGAACGTCCAGATGCGCTGGGCCAAGACCTTCGAGGACGACGGCGCGCAGTCCGACACCTGGTCGCTGTACTATCTCTCCGATTCCGATGCGACCGGCACCGACCCCAAGTGGACCAAGGTCTCCGACGCCCAGTTCGGCTCGGACGGTCGCATGGCGATCCCGGCGACGAGCAACATGACGATGGCCGGCCTCACCGTCGACGGACAGCCCGTCGGCGACGTGACGCTCGACTTCGGCACCAATGCGCTGACGCAGTTTGCCGACAGCAACGGCGCGGCCAAGATCTCCAAGCTGCGCCAGAATGGTTATCCGGCCGGTGACCTGACCGGCGTGTCCGTTTCGGAGGCCGGCCGCCTTGTTGCTTCGTATTCCAACGGCCGTACCCGCGAGCTCTACGAGATTTCCCTCGTGTCGTTCTCCGGCGAAGCCTGGCTGGAGCGCGTCAACGGTGGCGCCTTCGAGGTGACGCCGGCGTCCGGCGAGCCGATTGCGGGTGCCAACGGCACCATCGTGGGCAAGCGCCTCGAGGCGTCGAATACGGACATTGCCGACGAGTTTTCCAAGCTGATCGTGACTCAGCAGGCCTATTCGGCGAACACCCGTATCGTCAGTTCCAGCGACGAGATGCTTCAGGAAGCGATCAACATGATCCGCTGACGCGGGCCGGGGACCAGCCGGCCGGCGCACACCGCGCCGGCCGGTCTTTTGGACGCGAAGACTAGACGCCGGGTGAGACCATGGGACTGGGCAGCGCTCTCAACACTGCATTGATCGGGCTGGGGTTCAACCAGCGCCAGCTCGATGTGACGGCGGGCAACATCGCCAATGCCGGCAATGTCGGCTACACTCGCAAGTCGATCAGCGCGTCCGCGTCCTATGACGGCAACGGGCGCATTACCGGCGTCGACGTGGACAGCATGCGGCGCTATCTCGATGTTGCCGTGCAAAGCCAGTACCGCACGTCGCTTGCCGAAAATCAGTATGCGTCCGTCTCGCAGCAGTATCTGTCCCGCGTCGATACGATGTTCGGGACCATCGGCGATTCAGGATCCCTGTCGAATTCCTACAATGAATTCGTTGCGTCGATGTCGAACCTGGTTTCGGGTCCGGAGGACTATTCCAACCGGCTGGAAGTCCTGAGAATGGCAGACCAGCTGGCCGGCAAGCTGAACGCAATGTCGTCCGATATCCAGTCGATGCGACAGGAAGTCGAGTATCAGATCTCCGACCAGGTCGACCGGGTCAACGAGCTGCTCGGCGATATCCAGAAACTCGACCGCCAGATCGTGGCTTCGTCCCAGGACGGCTCCGATCCCGTCGGCCTGATGGACCAGCGCGACATGATGCTGGAGGAACTCTCCGGCTATATTGACATCACCGTGAAGCCGACCGAGCAGGGCGGCGTGCGCATCCACATGGGCGGCGGCACGCTGCTCTACGATGTGGACGTGATGAAGCTGAAGTTCGACGCCCGGGGCAGCGTCAACGCCGATTCGCTCTACTCGCTCAATTCGAACGAGCGCGGCGTCGGAACCCTGGTTCTGGAGAATTCGGAAGGCAGCCAGATCGACCTGCTGTCGACGCGGACGCTGCGCAGCGGCTCCATCGCAGGTCTCGTCAACATGCGCGACGAGGCACTGGTGCACGCGCAGAACCAGCTCGACGAGCTCGCAGGCTCGATCGCCAGGGCCTTCTCCACCCATGAGCAGCAGGGAACGCCCTACGTCGATGCCGGCGTCCAGACCGGCTATGAGGTGGACCTTGGCAACCTGCAGCCGGGCGACAGTCTCAGCTTCGAGTTCAAGGACCTTGCGACAGGGCGCACCAAATCGGTGACGATCTACCGGAGCGACGGCCCGGTTCCGCCGGCCCTGACCTCGACCAACGATTCCAACGACATCTTCCTCGCCGTGGACTTCTCCAGCGGCGACTACAACACGATTGCCGGCAATATCCAGGCGGCGCTGGACGGGGATCCGCGGATCGGCGCAGGTGCGTTCGCCGCCTCCAATCCTGCGGGGTCCACGCTGCGTCTGGAGAGCACGGCGCCCGCGAGCCAGCGCATCGAGGGCCTCAGCGCTTTCGAGACCGCGAGCGGTCCGTCCGCCTATGGCGACGCGTTCTCGCTCTTCGTGGACGATGCGGGGCAGCCGTTCACGGGAATGGCGGATGGGCGTCCTAATGTCACCGGGTTCGCATCGCGGATCCGCATTTCGGAAGACCTGCTCAACGACCCGTCGCTGCTGGTCGAGTATGCACCCGGCGTCGCCAGCGGCGACACGACACGGCCGCAGGCAATCCTGGACAAGCTGACCGGCACCTCCACGGCCTTTTCGCCGGGCACGAAGATCGGCGGCGCAAGCTCCGTGTTCAAGGGCTCGATCGCCGACTTCGTGACGGCCAGCGTCTCGCACCAGAGCGGCCGCTCGGCCCAGGCCAAGGCCACTCTTGCCGGCCAGGAGGTGGTGACCGCCAACCTGAAGACCCGGCTGGATGACAGCTCGAAGGTCGATGTCGACCAGGAACTGGCGCAACTCGTCACTTTGCAAAACGCTTACGCGGCCAACGCCCGCGTCATGCAGGTGGTGCGGGAACTCTACGATATCCTGATGCGGAGCTAGCGAGAGCGATGGCGATCAATCCCTATTCGAGCAGCTTCAACATGCCGCGACAGGCCAGCTACCTGACTTCGCTGCGTTCGCAGATGGACGATCTGCAACGGCAGCTCGGTACCGGCCTGAAGTCGCAGACCTATGGCGGGCTCGGCTCCGAGCGCGTGCTCGACCTGTCGCTGCGACAGCAGCTCACTTCGGTCGGGGTGTACAACCAGACGATCCAGATCGCCGAGTTGCGGCTCGACACGCTCGACAAGACCAGTTCCCGGATGGAGGCCATCCGGATCGAGTCCAAAGCCTCAACGGACAGGAACAATTTCGAGCTGTTCAGCAACGGCCGCACGTCCTCGCAGACATCCGCGGAGATCTCGTTGCGCGAGTTCATGGCGCATCTGAACACGGATGTCGGCGGACGCTATCTGTTTTCCGGAAAGACGGCGGACACTCTGCCGGTCCAGAGCCTCGACTACGTCCTGGCGGGGGACGGCAACTATGCCGGCCTCAAGACGGTGATCAGCGAGTACAATCAGGCGGATCTCGGTGCGCTCGGCAACGGACGCACCACCACCGCCGTCGCAGGCACCACGGCGACACTGTCGGAGGACGGGGCACACCCCTTCGGCTTCAAGATCGACAGCGTTTCCTCGGGCCTCAGCAATGTCACGGTGAACCAGACCGCGGGACCGCCGGCATCGCTCGATGTGGACTTTACCGGCCAGCCCGAGCCGGGGCAGGGCATCCGCATCTTCATGAACCTGCCGGACGGCACGAGCACCGAGATCACCATCGGCGTCGAGGGCGGCCAGGACGATCCCGAGTTCACCTTCCAGCGCGGAGCGACGCCGGCCGATACGGCGGCAAACTTCAAGGCGACGCTGGACACTGCGCTCCAGAAGGTGGCCGGCACCGAGTTGAAGGCCGCCTCGACCGTCCGGGCGTCGGACAGCTTCTTCGACACTGCACCGAAGTCGCCGGTGCCGCCCGGCTACCTGCCTCAGGCGCGGGTGGTGCCGAATGCCGGCGACTTTGCGACCGCGACCTCGCTGCGCGACGGCACGTCCGACACGGTCTCCTGGTATGTCGGCGACAATTCGGGTGGAGATCCGCGTACCGACATGCGTGCGACCATCGACGAGAACCTCACGGTCAGCTACGGAGCGCGTGCCAACGAGGACGGCTATCGTCAGGTGGTGCAGGCGCTGGCCGCCTTCGTGGCGTCCGACTTCTCGTCGTCGCAGCCCGAAAACCAGGGCTTCTACCAGGCGATGGCCGACCGGTCGAACGCGGTGCTGACCCCGGACGGCGCAGAGGCATCGGGGATCCGCAAGAACCACATGGAGTTTGCGGCAGTTCAGCGCACGATGGCGGATGCCAAGGAGCGCCATCGGGTCGAGGAAGGCTCGCTGAAGCTGATGATCGACGAGATCGAAGGTATCAACCGGGAAGAAGTCGCGGCAAAGCTTCTCACCCTGCGGACGAACCTTGAAGTGAGCTATCAGGCAACGAGCATCACGCTGCAGATGTCGCTCGCCAGCTACCTGTAGGTCGTGAACTCGTAATTCTGGCGTATCTCCGTGCCCGGCGAAGTCTCTTCGCCGGGCTTTGTCGTGTGCGGCAGTCGCAGGCACGGAAGCGCGCAGGCCGCCGGAACGCAAAACGCCGGCGCAAGGCCGGCGTCCGAAAGTCAGGGAAGGGGAGGAGGAGCCCAAGAGCACCCCGGCGTCAGGTGCCTCGCAGGCCCTGAGCGATGTTGCGATTGATCTGGATCAGCGTCGTCAGCCGCTCGGGGCTCGGATTGGTCATCACATCAAGCGTGTGCTTGAGAATGAACGCGCCAAGCGAACCGAGGTTCTGCTTGATCTCCATCGGCATCGGATTGTCGTTGCTCGTGACCGAGGTCGCGAGGATCGTCCAGAGGCGACGGTTATAGGACAGCGCTTCGTCCAGCGTCACCGGGCCGTCGTCGTTGCCCCAATCATCCTTGACTGCCTGAAGCCTGGCTGCCGCCTTGAGAAGCAGCGTGGCCTCCAGTTCGCGCGGGCTCACGGTCGATTGCGTCGTCTGCTGATATGCTGCAGTGGCCAGATTGTGCATGTGCGATCAGTTCCCGTTCGTACTCGACCAGTTCCTTAGCCCGTCGCAAGGCAGCGTAGAGAGAACCGGTTAAGATCTCATTGTTGACGGCGTCGATCAGGCCGATAGTGCTCGGCGCCGCCTGAATGAAGTCGTTGATCAGATCGAAATAGACCTTCCTGTGCCGCTCGATATCCTGATTGAGATACATGAGCTGCACCGCAAGATAAATCCGTTTCGCGGGCGTATTTGCGGTTTCGGCTGTGTAGATGTCTTTCTCGCGAAGGATCGGCTCGCTGCCCTCGATGAAGATATGCGTTCGATGGTCGCCGTTGGTGATCACGGTTGACCCGACGATAAATCTTTCCCTGGGGCGTAGTTCGATCTTCAGTGCCATGGTCGAATACTCTCATAGCGCCGTGATTCAAGCAAGAACTTAAGCGCTTCCAGAATAAAAAAGGCGGCGGGAGGCCCGCCGCCTGGAAATAGTTGCCTAGTATTTACCTTAGAACAGACGCAGCACCGCCTGATCGG
>NZ_JALBGD010000007.1 GCF_023507705.1 Stappia sp. WLB 29
ACCACCTCAACGATATGAGTTGATGACGAGGAGAGAGGCTGGAGCGTTAAAAAAGGGGCGCCCGGCGGACGCCCCTTTCTTGTCTTCGGACCGATGCCCGCCCTCACATGATCGAGGGCAGGAAGGTGATGATGGCGGGGAACGCCACCAGCCCGCCGATGGTCAGGATGTCGGCGACGAAGAACGGCACGCAACCGCGGAAGACTTCCTGGACGGGAATGTCGTCGCGCACGCCCGCCACCACGAAGCAGTTGAGCCCGATGGGCGGGGTGATCAGGCAGAGCTCCGCCATCTTCACCACCAGGATGCCGAACCAGATCGCGCACATTTCGCCCGACAGGCCGAAGGCGCTGTCGGCGGCGGAGACGGTCTCGCCGCCATTGAGCGCCATCACCGCCGGATAGACCACCGGCAGGGTGAGGATCAGCATGCCGATCGCATCCATGAACATGCCGAGCACCGCATAGACGCACAGGATCAAGATGAGGATCAGCCAGGGCGACATGTGCAGCGAGACGATGAACTGCTCGAACGCGTCGGGCAGGCCGGCAAAGCCGAGGAAGCGGACATAGACCAGCACGCCCCAGATCAGCGTGAAGATCATCACCGTCAACTTCGCCGTCTCGTGCAGGGCCTGCCAGAGCTGCTTGCCGCGCATGCCGTTGACGAAGGCCGAGACCAGCACAACGAAGGCGCCGAGCGCGCCGGCTTCCGTCGGCGTGGCATAGCCGTAGTAGAGCGAGCCGAAGATGATCACCACGACGGCGATGATCGGCAGCGTGCCCGGCACGGAGGCGAGGCGCTGGCCCCAGGTGAAGCCGCGCACCGGCGGGGCGTCGCCCTTCCACATCGCCATGCCGATGATGATGGCGATGTAGACGAAGGCCGAGAAGATGCCCGGCAGGAAGCCGGCGAGCAGCAGCTTGGCGACCGACTGTTCCACGAGGATGGCGTAGATCACCAGGATCGCGGAGGGCGGGATCAGCGAGGCGAGCGTGCCGCCGGCCGCAACGACCGCCGCCGACAGGCGCTTGGAATAGCCGACCTGCAGCATTTCCGGGATGGCGACGCGGGCGAAGACCGCGGCCGTTGCGACCGAGGCGCCGGAGACGGCTGCAAAGCCGGCGGTGGCGAAGACCGTGCCGACCGCCATGCCGCCGGGCAGCCAGCCGAGCCAGCGCTTGGCCGCCTCGAACAGCTGACGGGTGAAGCCGGCATAGAAGGCGAGGAAGCCGATGAGGATGAAGGTCGGCAGCACCGACAGCGAATAGGTCACCGACTTGGAATGCGGGATGGTGCCGGCCATCTTGAGGGCCGTCACCACGCCGCGCTCGAAGCCAAGGCGCATGCTGAAGATGGCGATGAGGCCGAGCGTGCCGACCAGGGCGGCAGCGAAGGCGACACGCATGCCCAGCACGACGAGGACCAGCAGCAGGCCGGTCATGATCAGTCCGATTTCGAACGGGGTCATCGCGGCGTCTCCTGCCCCTTGCCGGAGGCGTCGTCGTCGCCGAGCGCTTCCTCGATTTCATGACGGGCGACGGATTCGACGTCGGTCAGGACCGGCACGGCGACCGGCTCGGCGGACGGATCGCGCACCAGGCGCCAGTAGCCGTAGAGCTGCAGCGTCAGGCGCAGCAGCAAGAGGGACAAGGCGACGGGAATGACCAGCTTCGACGGCCAGGTGGGCAGGCCGATGTCGATGGAGCTGTCGCCGATGGTCCAGGACCGCTCGAAATGGAACCAGGAGCCGTAGATCAGCGCGGCAACGACGATCCAGATGCCGAGGATGCCGATGACCTCGGCGATCCACATGGCCCGGCCGCTCAGCTTGCCGAGGAACAGCTCCATGCGGATATGGCCGCCGACGCGCTGGCAATAGGCGATGCCCATGAAGGCGAAAACCGCCATCGCCTGCTCGGTGATGTCGATGAAGCCGGGCACCGGCCAGTTGAAGGCGTTGCGGCCGACGATCTGGACGACGGCGAGCAGCATCAGGGCGAGGATGCTGACGGCGGCGATCATGTTGAAGGCGTTCTCGACCACGCGCAGCCATCCGTCGAAGCGGATATAGGTGCCGGGCGGGCCGCTGTGGGCGGTTGGCGATGTCATGACAAGCTCCGGCCGGCCGGTCCGCAGCCGAAAGGGCTCAGCCTTCGACCGCAGGCGCAGGGCCAGCTCATGGGGTCCATGGGGCGATCAGGGGCGGCGGGCCCCACATGGGGGCGAGGGCCCGAGGGTACACGGGAGAGGCGCCGGCCGCCTCGAGCGAGACAGCCGGCGCGCATCCGCTCTATCCGCGTCAGTCGAGCTTGGACAGGGCGAGGTCCAGCAGTTCCTGGCCCGGGATGCCTTGCGCGTTCATCTTCTGCACCCAGGCGTCCCAGATCGGCTTGCCGGCCCGCTCCTTGAAGGCCTGCAGCTCTTCCTTGGGGAACTCGACCTGCTCGATCTTCATCTCTTCCAGGGTCGGGTACCACTTCTGGTACACCTTGTCGTACTCGGCGAGATAATGCTCCATCGCGCCCTCGACGGAGCTGTCCAGCGCCTCGCGGAAATTGTCCGGCAGGGCGTCGTAGGCGGCGGCGCTGACCACGACCGGGCAGCTGACGGTGCCCGGGTTCAGGTTGTTGGTCCACCAGGTGCCGGCGTCGATGGTGCGGAACGACAGGTGGGCGTGCGGGGCGAAGGACGCCGCGCGGACCGTGCCGGAATCGATGGCCTGGAAGGTCTCCGAAGCGGTGACGGTGGTCGGCACGGCGCCGATGGTGGTCATGGCCTGGCCGATGCCGCCCAGCGCGCGCACGCGCATGCCCTCGAAGTCCGACACCTTGGTCGGCGCCTCGCCCTTGCCGACGAAATTGTACTGCGGCATCGGCGAGGACATCAGCAGCTTGGCGTCCCAGCGCATCAGGTCCTTTTCGACCGCCGGGTGCTTGTAGATCGTGTTTTCCAGCTCGATCTGGGTCGGCAGGTCCGGCACACCGAGGAACGGCAGCTCGATGACCGTCAGGGTCGGGTTCTTGTCCTCGTGGTAGCCGGCGCAGATCTGCGCCATCTCGAAGGCGCCGATGGAGATGCCGTCGAGATTCTCGCGCGACTTGGACAGGGCCTCGCCATAGGCGATGTTGAGCGTGAATTCGCCGTTGGTCTTCTCGCTGACCAGCTCGGCGAGCTTCTCGATGTGCTCGGTGAAGGCGCGGCGCTTGCCCCACACGGAGACGTTCCACTCGAGCGCCATCGTCTCGGTCGCGAAGCCGAGACCGAGGATCGTCGTCGTGCCGAGCACGGCGAGCTTGCGGGAAAGGGTCATGTCAGTCCTCCCAAGATCCGGCCGGTTTCCGGCCAGATGCCAGTTTGGGCCGGGCGCCGACCTTGCGCCGCGGCCATCTCGCTATCCTCGCCCATCCTCCCTGACAGGCGATTGGCATCAGCTTAGCACGCGGCGTGCCAGATCGGCCGCAACCGTCCCGAGAGGGCAGGAACCGGGAGAGAAAAAGGCAGGGCGCAGCGCACCGCACTGCAACAGGGACGGCACCGACCGGCAAAACCTTGCCGAAAGGTTACCGGCCATCGGCAAGATCTTGCCGATCTCGGCGATCAGCTTTCGCCTACTCCCTCGCCGGTGCGGCTGAGACCGAGGCGCGCCATCTTCTCGTTAAGGGTGCGGCGGGGCAGATCGAGTTCGTCCAGCACCGGGGCGATGCGCCCGTCGTGGCGGCGCAGCGCATCGACGATGACGCGCCGCTCGTAGTCCTCCATCAGGTCGCGCAGGCGTCCGCGCGGCGCCCCTTCCGCGCCCGGAGCCGCGCCGGTGACGAGATCGCGCAGCGAAGGCGCGCCCATCGGCGCGTTGAGCACGAAACGCTCGGCGGCATTGCGCAATTCGCGGACATTGCCCGGCCACTCGTGCGCCGCCAGGAAGCCGGCATCGTCCGGCGACAGGGCGACGCCGTCGATGCCGTATTCGGCCGTGAAGCGGTTGACGAAACTGTCGAACAGCAGGCGGATGTCGCCGCCGCGCTCGCGCAGGGGCGGGATGCGGATCTCCACCGCGTTGAGCCGGTAGACGAGGTCCTGTCGCATCAGGTTCTCCGCCACCGCCTGCCGCGGATCGACATTGGCCGCGCTGATGATGCGGATGTCGACGGGCACCGCCGAGCGGCCGCCGATGCGGTCGACCTCGCGCTCCTGCAGCACGCGCAGGAGCTTGGGCTGCAGGGCGAGCGGCATGGAGGGGACTTCGTCGAGGAACAGCACGCCGCGGTCGGCCTGTTCGATCCGCCCTACCCGGCTGCGGTCGGCGCCGGTGAAGGCGCCCGCCTCGTGGCCGAAGAGCTCCGCCTCGACCATGGTCTCGGGAAGCGCCGCACAGTTGAGCGCGACGAAGGGTGCGTCGGCGCGGGGCGACAGGTCGTGCAGGGCCCGCGCCACCACTTCCTTGCCGGTGCCGGTCTCGCCGATGATCATCACCGAAGCGTCGGTGCGGGCGAAATGGCCGATCTGCTCGCGCAGGCGGACCATGGCGGCGGATTCGCCGATGAGGCGGGCGGACAACCCGCTCATGTCGCTGAGCCGGCGGCTGAGCGCGCGATTTTCCAGCACCAGCCGGCGGTGGCCGGTGGCGCGGCGGACCATCGCCGCCAGCATGTCCGGGTCGAAGGGCTTTTCGATGAAGTCGGCGGCGCCGTGGCGCATCGCCTCCACCGCCATCGGAACGTCGCCATGGCCGGTCATCAGGATCACCGGCAGGTCCGGGTCGATCTGCTTGACCCGCCGCAGCAGCTCCAACCCGCTGGCGCCGGGCAGCAGCACGTCGGAGATGACGCAGCCGGGAAAGTCCGGACCAAGGCGCGACAGCGCGGTCTCCGCATCCACCGCCTCGACCGGATCGAAGTCGGCGAGCCGCATCCACTGGCGCAGGCCTGCGCGCATCGACGGGTCGTCGTCGACAACGAGCACCGGCGTGCGCTTGTCCGCCGCGGCGTGGCGATCGCTGTCGATGGTCATGCTGTCCTGCTCCCGCCTCGCGCTCACCCGGCCCTCACTGCGCACCGGCCTCGTCGAGCAGGTACGAGGGCGCACGCGCCTCCTCCCCGCCCGGCCCTGCCGCGCCCTTGACCGGCCCGTCCCGCTCCGCTGCCAGCGGCAGCGACAGGATGAAGCAGGCACCGTCGGACGTGAGGCGCGTCCGCGTCTTCAGGGCGCCGCCGAGGTCTTCCACGATCCGCGCGGAGATCGCAAGCCCGAGGCCGAGGCCGGTCGTCGCCGGCTTGGTGGTGAAGAAGGGCTCGAAGATGCGCTCGCGCAGCGGCTCGGGAATGCCCTCGCCATTGTCGAGGATCTCGATGACGGCGCGCCCCTCCTCGATCCGCGCGCGGGCCTCGACGACGGGCGCCGCAACCCCCTGGCAGGCGTCGATGGCATTGCGCAGCAGGTTGACCAGCACCTGCTCGACGCGCAGCGGCGCGGTGTTCGCGGTCATCGGCTGCGAGGGAAGGTGCAGCTGCAGAGCGACGCCGCTTTCCTCGATGCGCGGGCGCACCAGCTTGGCGCTGGTCTTCAGGCAGTCGCGCAGGTCCACCGTCTCGATGCGCGATTCGCCGGGGCGGGCGAAGCGCTTCAGCTCCTGGGTCAGCGTTGCCATGCGGTGGCGCAGGGCGTCGATCTCGTCGAGATTTTCCGTCACCGCGGCGGCCTCGCCGCGCTGCTGGTAGAGCCGGGCGCCGGAGACGAACATACCGAGCGCGGCCAGCGGCTGGTTGAGCTCGTGGGCGACGGCGGCGGACATTTCGCCGACGGCGGCAAGGCGCCCGGCGCGGGCAAGGTCGGCCTGGGTGTCGCGCAGCTCCCGCTCGACCCGGCGCCGCTCCTCGATCTCGTCGACGAGGCGGCGGTTGAGATCGCGCAACGTCGCCGCGTCCTGGCGCAGGCCCGCGGTGACGCGCCCGAGCCTGCGGCTGCGCAGCACCAGCAGCCAGATGGCATAGAGCAGGATGAGGGTGACGGCGCCGGCCCAGACGAGGCCGCGCGGCGCCCGCACCTCGCTCATGGGAGTGAGGTAGTGGATGGTCCAGTCCAGCATGCCGACGCGCAGGCGCGACTGCCGCCAGGCGGTGCCGCCGATGACAAGGCGGGTCTGGTCCAGGGCGCCCTGCTGCAGGCTGGCGAGCCGGGCATTGCCGTATTGCCTATCGGAGCGGATCGCGGCGACGACCATGTCGTCCAGCGGGGCGATGGAGGAATAGCGCCAGTCGTCGCGGGTGCCGAGAAAGACGACGCCGTGCACGTCGGTGACCATCACCGTCTCGCCGGCCTCGCGCCAGTTGTTCTCCAGCCGCTCCATGTCGACCTTGACCACCACCACGCCCTGCACCGGCGCCCCGGCGGGCGTTGCGCGGGCGAAGAAGAAGCCGGGCTCGCCGGTGGTGGCGCCGACGGCGAAGAAGCGCCCTTCCCCACCCTCCTTCGCCTCCTGGAAATAGGGGCGGAAGGAATAGTTGTTGCCGACGAAGGAGCCGGCCGTGTCGAAATTGCTGGCCGCGACCGTGAGCCCGTCCGCATCCATCACATAAAGCGCGTCGGCGCCGGTCGTCGCCGCCAGATCCTTGAGGAACCGGTTGGCAGAGGGGGCTGCTGCCGGGTCAGACAGCACACCGACGGCGCGCGGATCGCGGGCAACGATATAGGGGAGATAGCGATGCTTCTCGAGCTCGCGCAGGATGGTCTCGCGGTAAAGGGTCAGCCGTTCGCGCGCCGCCGCATCGCTGCGCAGGCCCGATTGCACCTCGGCCCAGTCGGCGGCGAGAACCGCAAGCAGCAGCACGAGCACCGGCGGCAGGAACAAAAGCGGCCGCCGCAGGCGCGCCGGCAGCCGCCACGGGCCCCGAACCGGATTGCTCCCGACGGGATCATGCAACCTGTGCGCGCTGCCCTCCCCTTCCCCGGGCGTGGACAGCGGGGCCGCCGGGCCGTATGTCTTTGCACCTGTCATGGCCGGTTCTTGCGGTCCTGATCCAACCCTTTGGCGACATCATTGTTCTGGGAGGAACGCCGATGCAGTTTTCGTTGAGCGAGGAAGAGTATCTCATCCAGGACACGGCGCGAAAGCTCGCCGAGGACAGGATCGCCCCTCTGGCCGAGGAACTGGACCAGGGCGGCGGCCGGGAGGCCTTTCTCGCCAATCTGAAGCTGCTTGCCGAAAACGGCTTCATGGGCCTCAACATCTCGCCCGACCATGGCGGCACCGGCGCGGGCAGCGTCGCCTTCGCCATCGCAGTCGAGGAGATCGGCAGGGCCTGCGCCTCCACCGGCGTCACCGTCTCGGTCTCCAACATGGTGGCGGAAGTCATCCAGGCCGTGGGCAACGACGACCAGCGCGCGCGCTACCTGCCGCTGCTGACCGACGGCACCTATGCCGCCGGCGCCTTCTGCCTGACGGAGACGGGCGCGGGCTCCGATCCGGCCTCGATGCGCACGCGCGCCGAGCGCGACGGCGACGGCTACGTGCTGAACGGCTCCAAGCTCTACATCACCTCGGCCGAATATGCCGGCGTCTTCGTGGTGTGGGCCGTCACCGACAAGGAGGCGCCGAAGGGCAAGGGCATCAGCTGCTTCCTGGTGGAGGCCGGCACGCCGGGCCTCGTCGTCGGCAAGGCCGAGAAGAAGATGGGCCAGACCGGATCGGCGACCAACGAGGTGCATTTCGAGAATTGCCGGGTGCCAGCAAGCGCCCTTCTCGGCCGCGAAAACGACGGCTTCCGCATCGCGGTCGGCGAGCTGGCGGGCGGGCGCATCGGCATCGCCGCCCTGTCGCTGGGCATCGCCCGCGCAGCGATGGAGCGGGCCAAGGCCTATGTGAAGGAGCGCCGGCAGTTCGGCAAGGCGATCTCCGACATGCAGGGCGTGCAGTGGATGATCGCCGACCGGGAAACGGAGCTGGAAGCGGCGCGGCTGCTGATCCTGCAGGCCGCCGCGCTGAAGGACGCGGGCAAGTCCTTCGCCCGGGAAGCCTCGATGGCCAAGCTCTTCGCCTCGGAAGCGGCCCAGCGCGCCACCTATGCGGCGCTGCAGCTGCATGGCGGGGCGGGCTATATCCGCGAATACCCGCTGGAGCGGCTGGCGCGCGATGCCCGCATCACCACGATCTACGAGGGCACCTCGGAGATCCAGCGGCTGATCATCGCCCGCGAGGCACTGCGCGACCAGTAAGGCCGGCGGGCGGTCAACCGCCGAACGAAAAGGCCGGCGAGAAGCGCCGGCCTTTCCATGCACCATGTGCAGCAAGGTCAGTCGGACGGCAGGATCACCTTGTCGATGACATGGATGACGCCGTTGTCGGCCTTGATGTCGGCGGTGACCACATTGGCCCCGTCGACGGTGACGCCGCTGTCGGACTTCACCACGGTGATCGTGCGGTCGCCCTCGCCCTTCAGCGTCTCGACCTCGGTCGTGGCGGCCGGGATCTGGTCGGAGGTGATCTCCTGGCCGACCACGTGGTAGCTCAGGATCGCGGCGAGCTGGCCCTTGTTCTCCGGCTTCAGGAGGTTGTCGACCGTGCCCGCGGGAAGCGCGGCGAAGGCCTCGTCGGTCGGCGCGAAGACCGTGATCGGGCCGGGGGCGGACAGGGCTTCGACGAGACCGGCCGCCTGTGCGGCCGCAATCAGCGTGTTGAACGTGCCGGCCTGCTGGGCCGTCTCGACGATATTTGCCGCATTCGCGGTGCCGGCGGCGGCCAGGGCCGTCGCGAGAGCCGCACCCATAAAGTACTTGCGCATGATTGCCTCCGTTTCGCTTGTCATTTTCCGGGATACTGCGACACATCACATGCCGCAGGGTCCGATTGTTCTTACGCAGGCGAGCAATATCGGATGAAATACTGAGAGGATAAAATCGTCGAGGATTTAAATCTGATCCATCCTGTGCAACGATGCGTAACCGCGCGCCCTTTACGGGACACGCGCGCATGTCCGTTCCGCGCCCGAAGATTGATCCCGGTCAAGGATCGGGCGGATCGGACGTCCTAGTTTCGGCACACCCCCCGCGGCAGCCTTTCCGGCTGCAACGGCACGGTGTGAGATGGAGGGACACGATCCATGGCTATCAAGGACATCCTCACGCTGGTCGACCTGGCCGGCAAACAGCACGCGGCGCAGGTGGCGCTCGACCTGGCAACCCGCACCGGTGCGCATGCGACCGGACTGACGGTCGCTTTCGAACCGGTCGTTCCCGGCTTCATCGCCGGACCGATGCCGGCGGACTATATCGAGATCGCCCGCAACCAGGCGCTGAAGGCCGCGCAGAGCGCCGGCGAGACCTTCAGCGAAATGGCCCGCAAGGCCGGCGTCGCAGCCGAACTGCGCACCGCCGAGGTCATCACCGGCGGCTCCGCCGAGGCGGTGCTGGCCCATTGCCGGCTGACCGACCTGGTCGTCATCGGCCAGGAGAACCCGGACGCGCCGGAGCCCATGCGCGAATTGCTGATCGAGACGGTGCTGTTCGAGGCCGGCGTGCCGGTGCTGGTGGTGCCCTATATCGGCGGCAGCCTGAAGATGAAGAACGTCATGGTGGCCTGGGACGGCAGCCCCACGGCCAGCCGCGCGGTGCATGCGGCGATGCCGATGCTGCATATGGCCAAGAAGGTCACCGTGATGATCGTGGAGACCGGACGCCGCTTCACGGACGGCGAGCCCGGCTCCGACATCGCCACCTATCTCGCCCGGCACGGCCTGTCGGTCACCGTCGACGTGGTGCCGCGGCCCGGCTCCGGCGTTGCCGATGCGATCCTCAACTACGTCTCCGACCACGACGTCGACATGATCGCGATGGGCGGCTACGGCCATTCGCGCATGCGCGAGTTTCTGTTCGGCGGCGCAACGCGCGAGATCCTCGCCTCGATGACCGTGCCGGTGCTGATGGCGCACTGACCGGCCGGGCAGAGAACGTCTGCCGGCCACGAGTTGCTTTCGGGCGCGGCCCTAAGCCTGACGCCCGGAAGCGAGGCGCCGCCACATCGGGGGAAGTGGCGGCGCCTTCACACGGCCTCGGCCTTTGATTTCCCCGTCTTTCGCGCCACACTCTCCGGCAGGACCGGCCGCGCCGCCGGCCAACCCGGGTGATTGCCGATGACAATCCGCAACCTCGAAGCGCTGTTCCGCCCGACCTCGCTGGCCGTGGTCGGCCCCGACCGCTTCGGCGACGAGGTGCTCGAGCTGCTGCTGTCGCGCCTTGCCGGCGGCGGCTTTGCCGGCGATATGGCCGCGGTCGCCTGTCCGCCGAACCCGGTCGGCGGGCGCATGCGCGCTGTCGGCACCATCGCCGAGATCCCCTTCGCCCCGGACCTTGCGCTCTATCTGGGAAGCCCGGAGGACGCACCGGCCGCGGTCGCGGCCCTCGGAGCCGCCGGCACGCGCGCCGTCGCCGCCCTGTCGCCCGGCTACGACCGCTGGGACGAGGCCACCGTCGCCGCGACGCTGCAGGCCGCCCGCCCCCACACGCTGCGCCTGCTCGGCCCCGGAAGCCTCGGCATCGCCGCTCCTGCGACCGGGCTTGCCGCGCATCTGGGCGTATGCGAGGCCGGCAAGGGCGACCTTGCCTTCATCGCCCGCTCGGGCACGGTGGTGAACGCGACGCTGTCCTGGGCCAAGGCCAACGGCATCGGCTTTTCCGCCGTTGCCTCGCTCGGCCAGCGCACGGATGTCGACGTGTCGGACCTGCTCGACTGGTTCGCGCTCGACTACCGCACCCGGGCGATCCTGGTGCATCTGGAAACCATCGCCAATCCGCGCAAGTTCCTGTCGGCCGCCCGCGTCGCCGCCCGCTCCAAGCCTGTCGTCGTGCTGCGCTCCGGCGCCAGCCGCGAGCGGATCGGCGAGCGCGTCACCCATGCGGGCCGGATCGCCGTGCAGGACGCGGTCTACGATGCGGCGCTGGCGCGCGCCGGCGTGCTGCGCGTCGGCGATATCGACGAGATGTTCGAGGCAGTGGAAACGGTGAGCCGGGTGAAGCCGGTGGCCGGACGCCGCCTTGCCATCCTGGCGACCGGCGGCAGCCTGGCGACGCTGGCCGCCGACCAGCTGGAGCGGCAGGGCGGGCAGTTGGCCGACCTCGACAACGCCACGGCCGCGCAGCTCGCGCCGCTTCGCCGGCAAGGGCAGAGCCGGGCCAATCCGCTGACCCTGCACGAGACCTCGCCGCCGGCGCGCTACGGCGAGGTCGCCAAGGCGCTGCTGAAGGACCCCAATGTCGATGCGGTGCTGGCGGTGGCCGCCCCCTCCGCCTTCGTGGATCTGGAAGGCATCGCCGGCGAGCTGGCCAGGGCGCATGGCGAGACGCAATCGGGCTACGGCCGGCGCAAGCCGCTGCTGGTGGCGCTGACGGCCGGCCCGCCGCTGCCGCGCCAGCCGCTCGATGCCGCGCGCATTCCCTGCCACGGCAGCGCCTCGGAGGCGGTGCGCTCGTTCATGCATCTGGTGCGCTATGCCGAGGCACGCGAGATGCTGATGGCGGCCCCGCCCAGCCTGCCGGCCGGCTTCACCACCGACAGCGAGAGCGCGCGGCGGCTGGTGCGCCAGGCCCTCGACGAGGGGCGCACATGGCTGCACCCCGGCGAGATCTCCGAACTGCTCGCCTGCTACGGCATCAAGCAGGCGCCCGGCCGCCTTGCCGCCACGCCGCAGGAGGCCGAAATCCTGGCGCGCGATCTGTTGATGCAGGCCGAGCGGCTGGCGCTGAAACTGGTCTCGCCGCAGCTGCCGTTCAAGTCGGACGTGGGCGGCGTGGTGCTCGACCTCGCCTCGCCGGAGGCGGTGCGGATCGCCGCCGCGACGCTGCTGGAGCGGATCGGCACGGCGCATCCGACAGCCGAAATCACCGGCATTCTGCTGCAGCCGATGGTGCGCTCGGCCAGCGGCACGGAGATCTTCATCGGCCTTGCCGACGATCCGGGCTTCGGGCCGGTGCTGCTGTTCGGCCATGGCGGCACGGGCGTCGAGGTGATGGGCGACGTGGCGCTGGCCCTGCCGCCGCTCGACCTCAACCTTGCCCAGGCCTTGATCCGCCAGACGCGGGTGAGCCGGCTGCTCGCCGGCTTCCGCAACCGCCCGGCCGCCGATCTCGACGCCATCGCCCTCACCCTGGTCAAGGTCGCGCAGATCGCCGTCGACCTGCCGGAGGTGCGCGAGCTCGATCTCAACCCCCTGGTCGCCGATGCCCGCGGCGTCACCGCGCTGGACGCGCGGATCGCCCTGCGCGAGCCGGAAGTGCATCGCGGCCGCCACCCGACCTCGCGGCTCGCCATCGCCCCCTATCCGAAGGAGTGGGAAAAGCAGCTGCAGCTCAAGGACGGCAGCACCGTCGACATCCGTCCGGTGCGGCCGGAGGACGAGGAGCGCTATCGCCGCTTCTTCGAGAAAGTGTCGCCGCACGACCTGCGGCTGCGCTTCTTCGCGCCGGTCAAGGAGTTCAACCACGCCTTCATGCAGCGGCTGGTGCAGCTCGACTATTCGCGCGCCATGGCCTTTGCCGCGCTGACGCCGGGCACGGACGAGATCCTCGGCGTCGTGCGCCTGCATGCCGACCCGGACCACCGGACCGGCGAATACGCCATCATCGTCCAGTCGGACCTGAAGGGGCGCGGCCTCGGCTGGGCCTTGATGCAGCTGATCATCGACTATGCGCGCTCGGACGGCATCGAGACGATCACCGGCGAGGTGCTGAAGGAAAACACCACCATGCTGGCGATGTGCACCGCGCTCGGTTTCACCGTGAAATCGTCCGTCGACGACGACGCCATCGCCAAGGTGACGCTGCCGGTCGCCTCGGCCAGCGAGGGAAGCCGGGATCCCGCCTGAGGCGGGCCTCGACGGGTCAGCCGGCGCGGATCTGGCTCAAGCTGCGCACCGGGGTGATCGCCTCCGGGTCGAGCTTGAGATGCAGCAGGGCCGGCCCGCCGGATGCGGCAGCCCGCTCGAAGGCCGGACCGAACTCGTCCGCCGTCAGCACCGTTTCCGCATGGGCGCCATAGGCGCGGGCCAGCGCCGCGAAGTCCGGATTGACCAGGGTGGTCGCCGAGACGCGGCCCGGGAACTCGCGCTCCTGATGCATGCGGATGGTGCCGTACATGCCGTTGTCGACCACGACGACGATGATCGCCGACCCATCCTGCACCGCCGTGCCGAACTCCTGCATGGTCATCTGCAGGCAGCCGTCGCCGGCAAAGCAAACGACGCGGCGGCCGGGCGAATGCAGGCCGGCGGCGACGGCGGCCGGAAGGCCGTAGCCCATCGAGCCGCTGGTCGGGGCGAGCTGCGTGTTGTTGCGGCGGAAGCGGTGGAAGCGATGCACCCAGGTGGCGTAGTTGCCGGCGCCATTGGTCAGCACCGCGTCTTCCGGCAGGTTCTCTTCCAGCCAGTCCATCACCTGCGCCATCTGCAGGGCGCCCGGCACCTTGGGCCGCGCACCCGACCAGGCGAGATAGTCCTTGTGCGCCTCGTCGGCCCGGCCCGACCAGGCGATCTCGTTCGGCGGCTGCAGGCCCTCCAGCGCGGCGCAGAAACCGATCGGGGTCGCATGGATCGCGAGATCAGGAAGATAGACGCGGCCGAGTTCCTCGGCGCCCGCATGCACATGCACCAGCGCCTGGCGCGGCGAGGGAATGTCGAGCAGCTCGTAGGACTGGCTCGGCATTTCCGACATGCGCCCGCCGACGAGCAGCAGCAGGTCCGCCTCCCTCACCCGCTCGGCCAGCGCCGGGTTGATGCCGATACCGACATCCCCGGCATAGTTGGGATGCAGGTTGTCGAACAGCATCTGCCGGCGGAAGGAGCAGGCGACCGGCAGGCGGAAGCGCTCGGCAAAGCGGGCGAAGGCCGCACGCGCGGCATCGTTCCAGCGGCTGCCGCCGAGAATGGCGAGCGGCCGGCGGGCCGCCCACAGGCGCTTTTGCAGCTCCGCCATCTGGGCGAGCGAAGGATGCGTCTCGACCGGACGGAAGGGCGGCAGTTCCATCACCTCGGCGGTGCGGGCGAGCGTGTCCTCCGGGAGGGCGAGAACCACCGGGCCGGGCCGCCCGGACGTGGCCACATGATAGGCGCGCGACAGCATCTCGGGGATGCGGGCCGGGTCCTCGATCTCGGCCACCCACTTGGCGATGCCGCCGAACATCTGGCGGTAGTCAACCTCCTGGAAGGCGTCGCGGCCGCGCATGCCGGTCTCGATCTGGCCGACGAAGAGGATCATCGGCGTCGAATCCTGCTGGGCGACATGCAGGCCGGCAGCGGCATTGGTGGCGCCGGGGCCACGGGTGACCATGCAGATGCCGGGCCGGCCGGTCAGTTTGCCCCAGGCCTCGGCCATCATCGCCGCACCGCCTTCCTGGCGGCAGACAGTGACGGGGATGGAGGCGTCATGCAGCGCGTCGAGCACCGGCAGATAGCTCTCGCCCGGCACGCAGAAGACGCGACCCGCGCCGAGCTGCTCCAGCGCCTTGACCAGCAAAAATCCGCCCGTACCGGAGATCCGGCGCGCCTCGTTCCCGTGCATGTGGTTCCATCCCAATCCGTGTGTCGCTGCCTGCCGGTATACCTGCCGGTAGCCCTGCGCGCAAAGGCACGAGTGTCGGCACCTCATTCCGAAACGGAATGAGTCTTCCTCCGGAGGGAAGGCTCACACGTCCTGGACGGTCACCACCTGGAAGGTGTGCAGGTCGCCGTCCTCGTCGCGGATGGAGACGTATTCGCCGGGCACGAAGGCGTGGGCGGCGAAACGATAGCCCGCCTCGTCGTCCTCGTCGCCGCCGATATCGTAGCGGAAGGCCCAGGAGCCGCCCGGCCGATGCAGGAGGTGGCCGATGTCCTCTTCCTCGTCCGCCCAGAACCGGCGCACGCGGCAGGCGTCGCGATGCACCTTCCACTGCGCCGCGTCGATATGGCCGTCCTCACCCAGAGGCGCGACGAACTCATAGCCGTGACGGGCCGAGCCGCTGGGAAAATCGTGAGTGCGGGCGAGATTGAGCCGGATCTTCTTCAAACCGGAATGAGCGGTCATCTGAGCTTGCTCCCGTTGCGCCGGCATTTCGTGCCGGCATGTGTTGCCGTTTCGCCTCCAGTTTGCCCGAATGGAGACTTGCGACAATGAGCGAAATCAAGCTGGGAGCAGGGTCACACCGGCCGTCGGAGACAGGAACAACTGCTCGGGCCGCTACCCGGAGAGACAAAGGGGCGGGGCCGTTGCCGGCCCTGTATCCCCTGAGACAAAAGGGGCGGGGCCGTTGCCGGCCCCGCCCGGGGTCAAACGCGAAGTGCCTGGGAGGGGGGAGGCCCCCGCGTCGAACCCTGACCCGATGCTGTCAGACCGCGATGGCCCGCAGCGGCAGAGCCTCGACCGGAGCGACCCGGCGCTCGGCCGCCTGGCGACGGCGGCGGACGCCCTGATAGGCGAGGCTGTGGTGGAACTCGCAATAGGAGCGGCCGTTGTCGGCCTCGTGGCTGCAGAAGTGGAAGTCGGCATCCGCCGGATCGCCGATCGGCCACTTGCAAGTGCGGCTGGTCAGCGTCATCAGCGTGACGCGGTCACCCTGCTGCGCCTGGAGAGCGGCGTCGAAGCCGAGGCCGAGGCCGCGCTGGAACTGCTTCTCCATGATGCTTTCGCGCGGGGCCGGCTTGGCGCCGACCAGGGCGAGCGAGGGCTTGCCGCGCTGGATCCGCGGCTTGGGACGATGGCTGGTGGCGGGCGAACGCTTGGGCAACCCCATGCGATGCGCCTTGCCGATCACCGCATTGCGGGTGATGCCTGCCATCACATAGGCGATCTGGCTGGCGCTGAGGCCCTGCAGCCAAAGCTTCCTGAGCAGATCTTCGCGTTCCTGAGTCCAAGCCATGTTCAGCCCCGCTTTCCTGTCTTCAACAACCTGGTGCGGACACGCAGGTTTCCTGTCCCGCCGGAGCCCCTTTCGGGTGCCGACAGCTGCCAACATCTTGATTTTCCGGTAGCGACTCCCATCGCCGCGACGAGCTTTCCGAGCGTTCCCGCCCCGCGGCCCTGCTACTCGATGAACCTGTCAACGAGTATGCGTATTGTATAGTTAACAATACCTTAACGCGTCAATTGAATGAGATTTCCATTCTGAATTTTACTTTTTATTCTCAAGTATTATTGAATTAATCGACTTAACAACAATATCTATTACATCTTTCTGGAATTTTCTGCTTATTTCCTCTTTGTGCTGGCCAGGGTGGGCAAAGTCCATCTGATCAGAGATAGAAAAAACAAGCTTCTGGTTTTCTTTTCGCATTTTCAGGATGCCGTCGGCACACATTTTGTCGATCTTTCTACGTACTGTCGAGTATGGAATGTCCGTTTCCTCAGAGATAGTTTCAATATCCGCTTCGATACGGTTCGCATTTGCGATGGATATCGTGGTAATTATCATCAGATTTCCAAGGTCTTTTACTTCATATTCCTCCATGAACCGGAACATGAGGCTGAAAAACATCTCGTAAAGACGGAGGATCCGGTGCGCCTGAGTCGGGAGTTCATCATCCTGACGCGACATGAGGGTCCTCCCTGTGTTGCTCATTCGTCATTTTGACGAAACTGGCCCGTTTGCAGCGGCGATTCCCGGCAGTTCAAGAGGCAAGGCGCGACCGCAGCGACCAATCCCCTGGGTAATTTGTGCAATTCGTCAGATTTTCCACAAATTTTAACCACAAAGGCCTTGCGCCGGTTCAATCGTTGGCAATGTCGAAAACCATCGTCATGACGGCTCTGACCATGTCGACGCTCATGTCCGGCGGCGCTCCGTTGCGCTCACCGGCCTCGGCCGACCATAGGTAAACTACTGACTTGCCTCGCCGTTCCTTGGCGATGCGGCCGCTGTCCAAATAGGGCTTGAGGCGACGCTCGATGGTCGAGCGCGAGGATTCGAGTTTCTCGGCGAGGAGTTCGGCATCCATCGGCGCACCGCGCAGGTCGGCGATCGCAACGAGCACCAGCATCAGGACATCGGACATGTCGTGCACGCCGAGACGCTCGCTGATCTGCAGCGTCAGGTCGTAGTAGGTCTCGAGCAGCCGACGCATCCGATACGCGGTCGCATCGCCGGCACGACCGGTCTGTCCGGTGTCCTCTGCCATTTCCCCCAATCCGCCTGCGTGCCTGATTGTTCCGGCGGCTCCCCGTGACAAGGTGCCTCAAGATACAGGAGGGAGGCAAGGAAAGTCAGACAGGCGCGGGGGAGCGCGCCATCATGATGCGCGGCGGCGGCAGGGCCGGCCCGTCACTGGCAAGGGATGCAGGAATGAGATGAGGGGGAGAGGCGAATGGTACAGACGGTTGGAGTTGAACCAACGACCTTCGGAGCCACAATCCGACGCTCTAACCAACTGAGCTACGTCTGCACGTCAATTCGGTGGCGGAACCTAGTTTGAAATGACGGTGATTGCAAGAGGCGCAAACCGCCTTTCCGCCCGTTCGTCCACAGGCCGGCATCGCGCCGGGCAATAGCCCTGCCACGACGCAAAGAGCCCGGACCTTGCGGCCCGGGCTCTATGTCTGTTCCGGTCGAAGACCGGAGGCGGATCAGGCCGCCTTGAAGTCCTTGGACGCCTTCTCGACGGCACCCTTGAACGTCTCGTTCATCTCGCCGGCCAGCTTGGTGGACAGCTCCTGCATGTCCTTGGCCTGGGCGCCGAACGCATCGAACTGGGCGCGGGCGAAGGAGGTCTGCAGCTCGATCGCCTCGGCCAGGGTCTTGACCTCGAACAGGTCCTTGACGAACTGGAACGTGGCATCGGTGTTGGTGCGGGCCGCGTCGACAGCCTTGTGGTTGAAGTCCAGCACGCCGCGGCGGGTGGTCTCGAAACCGTCCTCGAGAAGGTCGGTCGCGTCCTCGGCAGCGGTCTTGAGCTTGGCATAGGCCTCACGGGCCTGCTCGATGCTCTTCTCGGCCATCTCGCGGGTCACGGCAGGAATTTCCATCTTCGGCATGGTGAAAGCCTCGAAGTTCGGGAAAGCGGAAACGGTCGCTTCGGCGGCCTTGGCGGTCTTGGCACGCGGCGCCTTCGGCGCCGCAGCAGCGGTCTTGGTCTCGGTCATGGTATGCTCCTTTGGCAGTTCGCTCGCCCTGGGGCGGGCCTGCCTTGCGGGGAAAGCCTGCGACCTGAACGCCAGATGCGCTGGTCGCCATCTACAGGTTTCTATATAGCAAGGATTATTGTGCATTGCAACATAACTATTGCATCGCACAATGCACGGGCCGCGCAGCAGCCATGCATTCGCGCGCCCTCTGCGCCGCGAGCGACAACCTGACTTTCAAGATCTGAAGGCGGGAGAAAGCGGCGCCCGGACCGAAAGCGAAGCCGGGCGCCGGCCGATGCCTCAGTCGCGGGTCTTGCGCGCGACGTCCTGTGCGGTGCGGGCGGCCTTGTCGCCGAGTTCGCGCACCTGCTCGCCGAGCGCTTCCATCTGCTTCTTCAGATATTCGCTTTGCAGCTGCATCATCTCCTGCGGATCCTTGGCACGGACCATCTTCTGGGCGAGATCGAAGGCCGCGGAGACGTGCTCCTCGGTATATTCGAGCGCGGTGCGGCCCATGTCGTTGGCGCTGGCCTTGACGGTCTGGGCGGTTTCTTCCGCACTGCCCACCGCCTTGCGGGTCGCCGACATGTATTCGTCGAAGGCCTTGCGGGCCTGATCGACGCTCTGGTCGGCGAAGTCGCGCATCTGCTCGGGGATTTCAAAGCCTGTCTTGCCGCTTTTCGTCACGATGCCTCTCCTTCGCACTGATCTGATTGACGCTGATCCGACCCCAAAGGCCCGACGGGGCCCGGCCCGCTGCCGGCACGCGAAACCCGCAATGCCTGCAACGCATGCGATCTTAGAGGAAATCCGACCTGGAGGAAATCGGCCGAATGGGAGTCCCGGACGCGAGCAAGGCCTTTCAAAGTCATATCGGCGCCCCACATCCGGATTAACCACAGTTCAAGAGAAACCGGCCATTTACAGTGGCTGACGTGGACGACTCGGATGCGAAACGATATTTACTGTTTGTTTACCGCGTCGGATTTCGAAAGCTCGGCGTAGTCTCGAGTACCTGTCGACAAAGGCCCGAAGAAACAGGACCTTGCCGGTGCCTCCCCGACCCGGAGGCTCGGATGCGGCGGTCGAGAAGCCGGGAAGGCTGCAATGGCGGAGTGAGCATGCCCATGAACAGCCAGTTGAGCACCTTCATGGCGTTGAGCGGCCTGGCGGCCGCCAGCAGCCATCTGACGGATGCGCGCCCGGCCTGGATCTGGGCCGAGGACGGCAAGACGCTGCTGTGGGCGAACCCGGCAGGCGCGGCCTTTTTCGGCGTCGGCACCCTTGCGGCCCTGTCCGAACTCTCCGGCCTCGGCCGCGCCCCGGCGCGCCCGCACATCGCGCGGGTGGCCGCCAGCGGGTCGACAGAGCGCGACACGATCGACCGCCTGCGCTTCTATCGCGGCCTCCGGGTGATGCTGCTGACCTGCACCTGCCGGCGGCTCGACCTGCCGAACGGGTCCAGCGGCGCGCTCATCGTCGCGCTGGACGCCCCGGCCAATCCGGGCGACGGCGAGGAGACCGCGCTTGTCGACTTCCTGGCCGGCGAGGACCGTGTCGCCGTACTCTACCAGCGGGACGGAAGTCTGCGGACCAGCGTCAGCGACCTCGACCTGCCCGACAGCGACAGCGTGCGGGCGGCCCTGCGCCAGGCCAAGCACGCGCCGCTGCGCCGTGCGTTCGCCTTCGGCGAACAGCTGCACGAGGCGGCGGTGCTGACGCTGGACAGCGGCTCGGTGCTGATGGTGGCGGAGGCGAGCGGGCGCCCGCTCGCCGAGGACGCTGCCCCGGCGATCGCGCCCGATCTGGGCGAAGCCGCAGAGCCGGCGGACATTGCGGCGCCGACAAGCCCTGCGGCAGATGCCGAGGCGCCGGCGCCCGCAATCCCTCCGCGCAGCCGCCTCAGCATGGGCGGCCTCTATGCCTTTGCCAGCGGCACGCGGTTTCTTTCGGCAGGCCCGACGACCGAGGCGGCAGAACCGGCTGCGCCGATCTCACGCGCGGATGCCGCACCACAGGACACCGGGGCGAGCACCAAGGCCCTGCTTGCGCATGACGACATCGCCGACGACCTCCATGAAGCCGACCTGCCGGCCGTGATGGCGCCCGAGATGCGGGAGACCGCAGAGATTCTGGCGTCCGAGGACGAGGCGCCCGCTGGCGGAACCGGCGACGAGGAAACCGGCGAAGAAGAAGCCGGGGGCCTCGAGACGACCGAGACGCTGGTCGCAGCAGCGCAAGCGGTCGCGACCACCGACGCGGCGCCGGAAGAGATCCTTGCCGAGACCACTACCCAGGAGGCGACCGGGACGGATGTGGACGCCCTGCCCTCGCCCGCCCAGGAGACGGTTGCGGAGGACGCGGCGAGTGTCGAGGCGGAAGCCGAGGCCGGCACCTTCGGCGAGGACGCGGACGAGGCTACCGACGAAGTGCTCTCCGATGAGACGCCCGTCGCCGGTGCATCGGGCTTTGCCTTCGAGGCGCGCGAGCGGCCCGTCCGCTTTGCCTGGAAAATGGATGTCGAGCGGCGCTTCACCTTCATTTCGCCCGAGTTTGCCGAGGCGCTCGGCCCGCAGGCGGCCGATGTGGTCGGCCTCAGCTGGGAAGAGGTGGCCGAACGGTTCGATCTCGACCGGGACGGCCGCGTTGCGGCGGCCCTGCGCCGGCGCGACACCTGGAGCGGGCGCACCGTCGACTGGCCGGTCAGCGGCGCGGCCCTGCGCGTGCCTGTCGACATGGCCGCGCTGCCGGCCTTCGACCGCCAGCGGGTGTTCGAGGGCTTCCGAGGGTTCGGCGTGTGCCGGACCGGCGAGGCGTCCGAGGATGCGGCGGCGACCGGCCTTGCGCTGGTGCTGCGCGAGGACGCGGCCGCAGAGCCTGAGGACAGCGCGGCCGAACAGGACCCTGGCGACGATGCCGGTACACCCGCACCGGAGGCAGCGCCGGGCACGGATGCAGAGACCGGCACAGAGGTTGCCGAAGCCGGCGAGGCCCTGGGCACGGGCGCAGACGACACGCCGGCGCTTGCCGCCATGCTGGGCTCGGATCCGGAAGACCAGGCCGTCGAGCCGGCGCCGCGGGAACTGACCGCCGACGTCGCCGACCTGCTGGATCTGCCGGGTGCGCGGGAGATCGACGACATCTTTGCCGCCGACGCGGCAGACGCGGAAGAGAGAGAAGAAGAGGAAGCCGCCTCGCCGGCCGAAAGCGGCACTGCGAGCGACACCGGAAGCGACAGCATCGAGGCGAGCACGCAGGAGGTGCCCGCCGCCCAGGCCGATGCGCCGCCGAAGGTCCTTACCGAGGCCGGCCTTTCGCCGACCGGGGACGACGATACGGGCGCGGATGATCTGGACGAGGACGATCTGGTCGGGGACGTTGGCGCGGACGACGAGGCCGGGACGGAACCCGAGGCGGTCGACGCAGAGCCCGCCGCACCGTCGCAAGCCGGCCTGCTGCCGCTGATCGAGCCGCAGGCGCCGGTGCACACGCCCGACACCCGCACGCCCGTGCAGGAGGCGCCGGTTCAGCGCCGCGACGAAGAACTCGACACCTCGCGCCTGTCGAAGCCCGAGCGCGAAGCCTTCCGCAAGATCGCCGAGGCGCTCGGCGCGCGCAGCGAGTTGGACGATGGGGCCGCTGCCACGCCGACCCGCACCATCGCTCCGGCGGCGGACACGCCTGCGAAGGACGCGGTAACGGGCACGCAACCCGCAGGGTCCGAACCGGCGGAGCCCGTCTCGCCGCAGACTGCCGACACTGTCGGCGGGCGCGAGGCCTCAAACGTTGCGAGCCTCGGCATCATCCCGCGGATGCAGGCGCCGGCTGCGCCGCGTGCCGCCCGCACCAGCCTGCTCGACAAGCTGCCGGTCGGCGTCGCGATCATCGCCGGCGAGGATGTCGACTATGCCAACGCGACGCTGCTCGACCTGCTCGGCTATGCCGATCTCGATACGCTGAAATCCGTCGGCGGGCTGGACGCGGTCTTCGCCGAGCCGGAGGACTGGCCGAGCGCCCTGCCCGGCGCGATGACCGAACGGACCATGCGCATCCGGCTTTCCGACGGCGGCACCAAGCCGGTGAAGGCGCGCCTGCACACCGTGCCGTGGAAGGAGGGCACGGCGCTGATGATGTCGCTGCTCGACCGGCACGACCCGGCGCAGGAAGCCGCGCTCGACCGCCTGCACGAGGCGCAGTCGGCGCTGGCGCTGGCCGAGGAGCACCTGGCCGAGATGGATGCGGTGCTGGAAACCGCGACGGACGGGGTACTGATCCTCGACGAGGGCGGCCGCATCGTGAAGGTGAACCGCTCGGCCGAGGCGCTGTTCGACGGCGCGCGCGAGGAGATGGTCGGCGCGCCGCTGACCGACTTCCTGGCCCCGGAAAGCCACCGGGACGCCAACGACTATCTGGACGGGCTCGCCCGCAACGGCGTCGCCAGCGTGCTGAACGACGGGCGCGAGGTGATCGGCCAGTTACGCTCCGGCGGACTGATCCCGCTGTTCATGACCATCGGCCGGGTCGGCCACGGCTCGGAAGGGCCGCGCTTCTGCACGGTGCTGCGCGACATCACCCAGTGGAAGACGGCCGAGGAGGAACTGACCGACGCGAAACGCCAGGCGGAAAACGCCAGCTCGCAGAAGTCCGATTTCCTCGCCAAGATCAGCCACGAGATCCGCACGCCGCTCAACGCGATCATCGGCTTTTCGGAAGTGATGATGGAAGAGCGCTTCGGCCCGGTCGGCAACGACCGCTACAAGGGCTACCTGCGCGACATCCACAATTCCGGCTCGCATATCATGAGCCTGATCAACGACCTGCTCGACCTGTCGAAGATCGAGGCGGGCAAGCTGGACCTGACCTTCGAGGCGGTGTCGGCCAACGACATCATCCGCGAATGCGTCGCCCTGATGCAGCCGCAGGCCAACCGGGAGCGGGTGATCATCCGCGCCAGCCTGCCGACCTCGGTGCCGAAGATCGTCGCCGACGGCCGGTCGGTGCGCCAGATCGTGCTGAACCTTCTGTCCAACGCCATCAAGTTCAACCAGCCGGGAGGCCAGGTGATCGTCTCGACGGCGCTGGAGGATACGGGCGAAGTGATCCTGCGGGTGCGCGACACGGGCATGGGTATGAGCCACCAGGACCTCGCCGCGGCGATGGAGCCGTTCCGCCAGCTGCACACCGCCCGCCACGGCGGCGGCACCGGGCTCGGCCTGCCGCTGACCAAGGCGCTGGTGGAGGCGAACCGGGCGAGCTTCCGCATCGACTCGGAAGTCAACCACGGCACCCTGGTGGAAGTCACCTTCCCGCCGCAGCGCGTGCTGGCCGAGTAGCCGGCACGCCGATAGTTTCCGGATTCGCCATGCTCACGCTTGCCGCCATCGAGGATGCCGCCGAGACCGTCTACCGGTCGATGCGCCCGACCCCGCAATATGCCTGGCCGCTGCTGGCGGACGCGGTGGGACGGAAGGTCTGGGTCAAGCACGAGAACCACACGCCGACGGGCGCCTTCAAGGTGCGCGGCGGGTTGGTGATCGCAAGCTGCATCGCCCGCAACTCCCCCGCCGGCACCGGCATCATCTCCGCCACCCGCGGCAATCACGGGCAGAGCCTTGCCTTCGCCTCGGCCCGCAACGGGCTGGCCTGCACCATCGTCGTGCCGCACGGCAATTCGGCCGAGAAGAATGCCGCGATGCGCGCCTTCGGGGCGGAGCTGGTGGAGGCAGGCAGCGACTTCGACGAGGCCAAGCAGCATGCGATGGCGCTGGCGGACGAGCGCGGCCTGCTGATGGTGCCGAGCTTCCATCCCGACCTGGTGCGCGGCGTCGCCACCTACGCGATGGAGTTCTTCCGGGCGGCCGACGATCTCGACGTCGTCTATGTGCCGATCGGCCTCGGCTCCGGCATCTGCGGCATGATTTCGGCACGCAACCTGCTGGGCCGGCGCACGCGCATCGTCGGCGTCGTCTCCGACAAGGCCGATGCCTATGCGCTGTCGCTGGAGAGCGGCCAACGGGTCGAGACGGCGAGCGCCGTCACCTTCGCCGACGGCATGGCGGTACGCGGGCCGGACGAGACCGCGCTGGCGGTCATCCGCGCCGGCGTCGACGACATCCTGCGCGTCGGCGACGAGGCGATCGCCGAGGCCGTGCGCCTGCTCTACCGCACCACGCACTCCGTTGCGGAAGGTTCGGGCGCGGCCGCCCTTGCCGCATTGCTGCAGGACCAAAGGCGCGGCGAGGTCGCCGGCATCGTGCTGAGCGGGCAGAACATCGACACCGCGTGGATGGCCGAGATCCTATCGGGCGGCACCCCGGCGCCGTAAAATATCCGGCCCGACTTTCTGCTGAGAGGGAGAAAAGTTGGCCAACGCACTCAGCTTAACTTAGAATAATTCTAAACTATTGATTTTTCAAGCGATTATTCTTGACACCAGAACTCCTGTTTATAGGATGCGGGCGCTCGATAGAAAGTTGCCGCAACGGCAGCCCAACGGGCCAACGCAACCGACATCAGGGCCTTGTCCCCTGATCGCTGGGAGAATTCCATGTTCCACAAGGTTTCCGCTCTGCGCACCGGCCTCCTGTCGGCCGCGCTTCTCGCATCCGCCGCGATCGCTGCGCCGGCCGCTGCCGAGGGCGAGGTCAACATCTACTCCTATCGCCAGCCGTTCCTGATCGAGCCGCTGCTCGAGGCCTTCACCAAGGAAACCGGGATCAAGACCAACGTCATCTTCGCCTCCGACGGCCTCGCCGAGCGCATCCAGGCCGAGGGCGCGAATTCGCCGGCCGACGTGCTGCTGACGGTCGACATCGGCCGTCTCGACGGCGCCAAGGAGCTCGGCATCACCCAGCCGGTGTCGTCCGAGGTCGTCAACGCCAACGTGCCGGTCGAGTTCCGCGATCCGGAGGGCCACTGGATCGGCCTGACCACCCGCGCGCGCATCGTCTACGCCTCGAAGGAGCGCGTGGCGCAGGACAGCATTACCTATGAGGAGCTGGCCGACCCGAAGTGGAAGGGCAAGATCTGCACCCGCTCGGGCCAGCACGTCTACAACGTCGCCCTGTTCGCCTCCGTCGTCGCCCACAAAGGCGCCGAGGAAGCCGAGAAGTGGCTCGCCGGTGTGCGTGACAACCTTGCCCGCAAGCCGACCGGAAACGACCGCGGCCAGGTGCAGGCGATCTTCGCCGGCGAGTGCGACATCTCGCTCGGCAACACCTATTACATGGGCGCGATGCTGACCAACGAGAAGGAGCCGGAGCAGAAGGACTGGGCCAACTCGGTCAAGATCCTGTTCCCGAACAGCGACGACCGCGGCACCCATGTCAACATCTCGGGCGTCGTAATGGCCAAGAACGCTCCGAACCCGGAAGCCGCCGTCAAGCTGATCGAGTTCCTCTCCTCGGACCAGGCCCAGCACATCTATGCCGAGGCCAACAACGAGTATCCGGTGAAGCCGGGCGTCGAGATTTCCGAGATGGTCGCCTCGTGGGGCGACTTCAAGGCCGACACCCTGTCGCTCGACGAGATCGCCAAGAACCGCAAGACCGCCAGCGAGCTGGTCGACAAGGTCGGCTTCAACGACGGCCCGCAGAGCTGAGGCCCGTCCTCGCAAGCGAAGACTGAAACTCCGCGGCGCCCTGTTCTTGCGAACGGGGCGCCGTTCGCCGTTGCCGGATACCGCCGGAAACGGCCTTCAGACCAGCCAGATCCGGCCCGCCAAACCGGGTTCCGCTGATCGAGCCGTCGGAAGCACCATGAGCGATACTGCCCGCCTCGACGACATGACCGCGATCCCGGTCGCCCCGCGCGCCTCGCGCAGCCTCGCCGACCGGCTGTGGCTCGTCGCCGGCCTCATGGTCGCCGGACTGACCCTGCTGCCGATCGGCGCGCTCGTCGTCCTTGCCGCCCAGCCGACGGGCGATGTGTGGAGCCACCTGATCGGCACGGTGCTGCCGCGTTCGCTCCAGACCACCTTCCTGCTGCTGCTGGGCGTCGGCCTGATCACCTTCGTCGTCGGCACGGGCACCGCGTGGCTCGTCACCATGTGCCGCTTTCCCGGCCGCGCCCTGTTCGACTGGGCGCTGCTGCTGCCGCTGGCGGTGCCGACCTACATCATCGCCTATACCTATGTGGAGATCCTGACCTTCACCGGGCCGGTGCAGAGCCTCGTCCGCGAGATTTTCGGCTTCCGCACCTCGCGGGAATACTGGTTCCCGGAGGTTCGCTCGCTGGGCGGGGCGATCTTCGTGATGGGCTTCGTGCTCTACCCTTACGTCTACCTGACGACGCGCGCCGCCCTGCTGCTGCAGTCGGCCTCCACGCTGGACGTGTCGCGCACGCTCGGCGCCGGCCCCACACGCCTGTTCTTCCGCGTGGCGCTGCCGCTCGCCCGCCCGGCCATCGTCGTCGGCATCTCGCTCGCCCTGATGGAATGCCTCAACGACATCGGCGCGGTCACCTTCTTCGGCGTCCATACGCTCAGCTTCTCGGTCTACGACACCTGGGTGCATCGCTCGAGCCTGGCCGGGGCGGCGCAGATCGCCTGCGCCATGCTGGCGCTGGTCTTCGCGCTTTTGTGGATGGAGCGGCGCGCCCGCAAGGGCCAGCGCTTCCACACCCCGTCCGCCAGCTACAAGACGCTGCCGAGCTACCGGCTGAGCGGGCCGCAGGCCTGGCTCGCCACCGCCGCTTGCGCCCTGCCGATCCTGATCGGCTTCGTCTTCCCGGCCGCCCTGTTGGCCGACTATGCCAGCCGGCGCCTCGACGACCTGTTCGATCCGCGCCTGCTCTCGGCGATCCAGAACACCCTGGTCCTGTCGGTCTCGGCGGCGCTGCTGACCGTGGTGATCGGCGTGGTGCTGACCTATGCGCACCGGGTCCAGGCCAGCCGGCTGACGCAGCTGTTCGGCCGCATCGCCTCCATCGGCTACGCCATCCCCGGCACGGTGCTCGCCGTCGGCATCCTGATCCCGCTCGCCAATTTCGACAATTTTCTGGACGGCGTCGCCCGCTCGACCTTCGGCTTTTCGACCGGGTTGCTGCTGATCGGTTCGGGCACGGCGCTGGTCTATGCCTATATGGTCCGCTTCCTGGCGGTGGCCTACGGCCAGATCGAGGGTGGCTTCGGCAAGGTGACGCCGCATCTCGACATGGCCGCGCGCACGCTGGGGCGCAGTTCCGGCCGCATCCTCTTCGAGGTGCACCTGCCGATGCTGCGCCCGGTTCTGCTCACCGCCCTGCTGCTCGCCTTCGTCGACTGCATGAAGGAACTGCCGGCAACGATCCTGCTGCGCCCGTTCAATTTCGAGACGCTGGCGACGACGGTCTACAACGCCGCCTCGCGCGAGGCCTTCGGCGAAGGCGCGCTGCCGGCGCTGCTGATCGTGCTGGTGGGGCTGGTGCCGTCGATTCTGCTGGCGCGCACCTCCGCCCGCAGCTTCCGCGACAAGGGCAGCACGCGGTTTTGACGGGTCGGCCGGGCGGCTACCACAGCCGGTCGCGCAGGGCGAACCAGCTCATCGCCAGCACCAGGATCGGCCAGCGGAAGGCCCGCCCGCCCGGAAATTTCGGCGGCGACAGCTGCGCGAACACATCGAACCGCTCCGTATCGCCCAGCATGGCGCAGGCGGCCGCATGGCCGCAAAAGCCGGCCATCGCCACGCCGTGGCCGGAAAAGCCCGCCGCCACATAGACGCCGGGCGCGGTGCGCCGCAGGCAGGGCATGCGCGAGGTGGTGACGCCGAGCGTGCCGCCCCAGACATGGGAGACGGGGGCCGTGGCGAGCTGCGGATAGACATTGCTCAGATGCGAGCGCACGAAAGCGCGCAGGTCCGGCGGGAAGCCGCGCCGATAGGTCTCGCCGCCGCCGAACAGAAGCCGCAGGTCGCGGGTCAGGCGCCAGTAGTAGACGACGAAGCGGCTATCGGAGACGGCCTCGCGGCCGGGAATCAAGTGATCTGCCGCCTCGCGCGACAACGGCTCGGTGGTCAGGATGTAATTGTTGATCGGCATGACCCGGGCCTCGCTGTCGCGGTCGAGCCCGGCGAGATAGCCGTTGCCGGCCAAAAGCACGCTGCCGGCGTCGATCTCGCCCTGCCCGGTCTCGACCGCCACCCGCCCTCCTGCATGCCGCAGCGAGATGGCATGGGTCGCCTCGTGCAGGACGGCACCGGCCGCCTCAGCCGCATCGGCGAGCCCCTGGGCGAGTTTCAGCGGATGCAGATGCCCCGCCCCGCCGTCGCGCGTGCCGCCGAAATAGCGCTTGGTGCCGATGGCCGCCGCCAGCTGGGCGCGGTCGAGCGGCGTGACCGCGTCATACCCATAGTCGCGGGCGAGCTTTTCGGCATAGGCCCACTCCTCGGCGACGAACCGCTCCTTATGGGCGGCGTGGATGAGGCCTTCCGTCCAGTCGCAGTCGATGCCGAAGCGCTGCATACGGTCGTGCAGCAGGGCCTTCGCCTCCTCGGCGAAGGTCCAAAGCCGGCGGGCGGTGTCGAGGCCGTACTGCTTTTCCAAATGCACCTGGTCGCGCCGCTGGCCGCTGTGCAGCTGGCCGCCATTGCGCCCGCTGGCGCCCCAGCCGATGCGGTTCTGCTCGATCAGGACGACCGAGCGGCCCGCCTCGGCCAGGGTGATCGCCGCGTTGAGCCCGGTGAACCCGCCGCCGACGATGGCAACGTCCGCCCGCACCGCGCCGGCCAAGGCAGGCCGGGCCGGGCGGTCGTCGACGCTCGCCGCGTAGTAGGAGGGGGCATGGGCGCTGGCGATCTCGGTCACATCTGCCTCCCTTCGGGTCGGTCGCGGGCGGGTCGGTCGCGGGTTGGCCGCGAACCGGGCTCGGGTTCGTCTCAGGCCGCCAGACGGCCGTCCTTCTTGAGCGCTGCATAGGTCTCGTCGAGGGTGCGCTCGGCGCGTGCGACCAGTTCGTCCGCCTCCTCATGGGTCAGCACCAGCGGCGGCGAGATGATCATGCTGTCGCGCACGGCGCGCATGACCAGCCCGTTGCCGAAGGAGATGTCGCGGCACAGCGTGCCGACCTCGCCGACGGGCGCGAACTTGCGCGTGCGATCGCCCTTGGCCGGCACCAGCTCCAGCGCGCCGACGAGACCGACCATGCGCGCCTCGCCGACCAGCGGATGGTCGCCCAAGGCCTTCCAGCGCTTCTGCAGATAGGGACCGATATCGTCCGCCACCCGCTCGACCAACCGCTCGCGCACCATGATGTCGAGATTGGCGAGCGCGGCCGCGCAGCAGGCCGGATGACCGGAATAGGTATAGCCATGATAGAACTCGCCGCCCTTGGCGATGAAGACGTCGGCGACCCGGTCGGCGATCATCACGCCGCCGATCGGCAGGTAGCCGGAGGACAGGCCCTTGGCGATGGGCATCAGGTCGGGCTCGATGCCGTAATGCTGCGAGCCGAACCAGCTGCCCAGGCGCCCGAAGCCGCAGATCACCTCGTCGGCGACCAAGAGGATGTCGCGCTCGCGGCAGATGCGGGAAACCTCAGGCCAGTAGCTGTCCGGCGGGATGACGACGCCGCCCGCGCCCTGGATCGGCTCGGCGATGAAGGCCGCCACCTTGCCCTCGCCGAGGACATCGATGGCCCGCTCCAGCTCGCGCGCCGCCCACAGGCCGAACTCGTCCGGCGACATCGCGCCGCCTTCGCCGAACCAGTAGGGCTGGGGAATGTGATGGACGCCGGGCACCGGCAGGTCGCCCTGCGCATGCATGCCGGTCATGCCGCCGAGGCTGGTGCCGGCGAGCGTGGAGCCGTGATAGCCGTTCCAGCGGCCGATGATCGTCTTCTTCTCCGGCTTGCCCATCAGGTCCCAATAGGTGCGGACCATGCGGAACACCGTGTCGTTCGCCTCCGAACCGGAGGAGGTGAAGAAGACGCGGTTGAACTGCGGCGGGCTGAGCTGAGCCAGGCGCTCGGACAGGGCGATGACCGGCGGATGGCTGGTCTTGAAGAAGGTGTTGTAATAGTCGAGCTCGCGCATCTGCTTCTCGACCGCATCGACGATCTCGCCGCGACCATGCCCGACCTGGCAGCACCACAGGCCGGCCATGCCGTCGAGATAGCGGTTGCCGTCGCTGTCGGTCAGCCACACTCCTTCGGCCGAGGTGATGACGCGCACGCCCTCCCGGTTCAGCGCCCCCGTATCGGTGAAGGGGTGGAAATGGTGCGCAGCATCGCGGGCGCGCAGGTCTGCGGTCGGGTAAAGGTTCGAGGCACCGGTCATGGTGGCGTCTCCCGGTTTTTCTGGTTGTCGATCTCTTTGCCCCGCCCGACGCGCGTCAGACGTTGAGCAGCAGGTATTCCCGCTCCCATGGGCTGATGACCTTCATGAAGGTCTCGAACTCTTCCTGCTTGATGGCGCGGTAGGTGGCGACGAACTTCTCGCCGAACACGTCGATCAGCTCCTCGCACTCGCCGAACAGCGCGACCGCCTCCAGCAGGCCGCGCGGCAGGGCGTGCATGTCCTCGCTGAAATTGCCGCTGCGCGGCTCGTCCGGCGTCAGGCGCTGCTTGATGCCGAGATAGCCGCAGGCGAGCGAGGCGGCGATGGCGAGATACGGGTTGGCGTCCGAGGACGGCACGCGGTTCTCCAGCCGGCGGGCGCCGGGCTTCGAGTTCGGCACGCGCAGGCCCACCGTCCGGTTGTCGTAGCCCCAGTGGACATTGACCGGCGCCGTGGTGCCGCGGGTGAAGCGGCGGTAGGAATTCACGTAAGGCGCCAGGATGCAGGTCACCGCCGGCAGGAAGGCCTGGTGGCCGGCGATGAAGGAGAGGAACTCGCTCGTCGGCTCGCCGTCGTCGCGCGAGAAGATGTTGGTGCCCTTCTCCGCGTCCATCACCGACTGGTGGATGTGCATGGACGAGCCGGGCTGGTTCGACATCGGCTTGGCCATGAAGGTGGCGTACATGTCGTGGCGCAGCGCCGCCTCGCGGATCGTGCGCTTGAACAGGAACACCTGGTCGGCAAGCTCCAGCGGATGGCCGTGCCGGAGATTGATCTCCATCTGCGCGGCGCCTTCCTCGTGGATCAGGGTGTCGATCTCCAGCCCCTGCGCCTCCGACAGGTCGTAGATGTCGTCGATCAGGTCGTCGAACTCGTTGAGTGCGGAGATCGAATAGGACTGGCGGCCGACCTCCGGCCGGCCCGAGCGGCCGGTCGGCGGCTCCAGCGGATAGTCCGGGTCGGTGTTCGGGCGGACGAGATAGAACTCCATTTCCGGGGCGACCAGCGGCGTCCAGCCCTCGTCCTCGTAGAGCTGCAGCACGCGCTTGAGCACGTTGCGCGGCGCCGTCTCCACCGGAATGCCCTCGCGGGTATAGGCGTCGTGGATGAGTTGGGCGGTCGGATCGCTCTCCCAGGGCACGGTGGTCAGCGTCGAATAGTCGGCGCGGAAGAACAGGTCGCCGTCGGTCGAATTGTGCTGGAAGCGCTCGTCGTCCGGCGGATAGTCGCCGGAAATGGTCTGGGCGAAGATCGAGGCGGGCATCGTCATCACCGGTCCGGAGAAGAACTTCTCCGTCGGCATCATCTTGCCGCGCGCCACGCCGGCGAGATCGGGCACGATGCACTCGATGTCCTCGATCCCGCGTTCGGACAGCCATAGCTGGGCCGCGTCGAAGCTCTCGACGCCCCGGCGGCTGGCAATCTTCGGTGCGGATTTCTTCTTCTTGCTCACGGGTCTCGCCTTTCGGGCGCAGGGCGGGCGGGGCAGCGGGCGCCTGCCTGCCTCCTCACCGCGCGGACTGCATTTTGTGATCACATTTTCATCGAGTCAATCGCCGGCGATCATTCGGCGACCGACGGCCCGGCATCGGGAAGTCCGGTGTCGAGCAGATCCATTCCGCAGCGGATGTCCGCCGCCACCGCCTCCCGCAGGGCCGCAGCATCGCGGGTCCGCACGGCCTCGATCGCCTCCTTGTGGTGGTCGACGAGGGCAAAGGTCCCCACCCGCCCGTAGACGGTGCGCATGAACGGGGCGAACTGCAACCACAGACTTTCGACCAGAGGCAGCAGCACCTGCGAGCCAGCCGCACGGTAAATCATGAAGTGAAAGGAATGGTTGAGACGCATGTAGGTCTCCGCATCCCCGCCATCGAGACTGGCGTCGATCCGGTCGTCGATGGCGGCAAGGCGTGCTGCATCGCGCGGTCCCAGTCGCGCCGCCGCGGCCTGCGCCAGTTCCGGCTCCAGCAGGAGGCGCGCCTTGACGATCTCGGCCAGGCGCGGCGGCGTCATGGTCGGAACCTGGATGCGGCCGTTGGCGCGGATTTCCAGCGCATGGCCGGCCGCCATCGCCCGCACCGCCTCGCGCACCGGCATCGGGCTGACCTTGAGCTCCTGCGCCAGGCCGCGCAGCGTGACGGCGCGCCCCGGAACGAAGCGGCCGGTCAGCAGCGCCTCGCGCAGCGCCTCCTCGACCGTATCGCGCAGCGAGTGCCGGCCGGGTGCAGGCGGATCCTGCAGGTCTTTCGCCTGTTGCGGTCGGCTTTGGCCAGCCATTTGCCTCGTTCCCTCCCGGCCTTGCTTGACAGCCTTGCCGCTACGTGATCACATTTTTGCGTAAACGGCAATTCGCGCGGACGGCAAGTTCGCGCCCTGGAGGATCCGATGTTGCAGACCCATCGCACGGCCTGGCAGCGCCCGGCCGGCGGCGTCGACTGGCAGGAAGAGGTGGCCCGCTTCGAGGCGGAGTATCCCGACCTCGACACGCTGGAGGTGATCCTGCCCGACAGCAACGGGGTTCTGCGCGGCAAGTGGCTACCCGGCAGCGCGCTGCGCAAGGTGTTCGAAAACGGCGTCGCCCTGCCCTTCTCGCTGTTCGGCCTCGATGTGTGGGGCCGCGAGGTCGAAGAGACCGGCATGCATATCGAGACCGGCGACAAGGACGGCGTGTGCTGGCCGGTGCCCGGCTCGCTGCGCGCCGTGCCCTGGGCCGAGCGCCCGACCGCGCAGGTGCTGCTGTCGATGCACGACCGCGACGGCAGCGCCTTCATGTGCGATCCGCGCCATGTGCTGGCGCGCAAGGCCAGCCGGCTCGGCGAGCACGGATTGACGGCGACGGCGGCCTTCGAGCTGGAATTCTATCTGTTCGAGGACAAGGACGACGGCGACTGGAGCAGTGCGCCGACGCCGGTCTTCTCCACCCATCTCGGTCCGGCCCGGCAGAACATGTATGCGCTGTCCGACCTCGAGGCCTTGATGCCGCTGGTCGACGAGATCCGCCGCTCGGCCGATGCGCAGGACATTCCGGCCGATGCCGCCGTCTCCGAGGCCGCGCCCGGGCAGTTCGAGCTGAACCTTCATTATCAGCGCGATCCCTTGCGCGCCGCCGACGACGCGGTGCTGCTGCGCCGGCTGGTCGCAGGCGTTGCCCGCAAGCACAATCTCAAGGCCTCGTTCATGGCCAAGCCCTTCGTCGAGTGGCCGGGCAACGGCATGCATGTGCATGTCTCGATGGAGGACGGCACGGGCAACATCTTCGCCGACCCGGACACCGGCGAGGCGCGGCTCGGCTACGCGATCCGCGGGCTGCTCGACACGATGCCGGAGGCGCACCTGCTGTTCGTCTCCACCTTCAACGGCTTCCGCCGCATGCAGCCGGGTTCCTATGCCCCGACCTCGATCTGCTGGGGCTACGACAACCGCTCGGTGGCGCTGCGCGTCCCGGCCGGAACGCCGGCCTCCGCACGCATCGAGCACCGGATCGCCGGAGCCGACGCCAATCCGTATCTGGTGCTGACCGGGGTGCTGGCGGGGATGATGCAGGGCGTGCTCGGCGAATTGCCGCCGCCGCCGGCGGTTGACGGCAATGCCTACGAGAAGACCGCCCCGCGCCTGACGCCGTGGATGGACGAGGCGATCGACGCCTTCGCCGCCTCCCAGCGGATGAAGGACGCGGTCGGCGAGGAAATGCACAAGGTACTGGTCGACATCAAGCGTCATGAACTCTTCGCGTTCGGGCGCGAGATTTCGTCGCTGGAACGGCAGACCTACCTGTGACGCGAGCGCGACTGGGGAAATGCCTGTCCGCAAAGGCAGTTCGTGGCGATTGGTGCGGATGCTCTCTTGAGGACGGGCCGCATCGCTTCTAGGCTGCGAGGCAGAGGGGCCGCATACGGCCGAATGAAAGACGGAATCCGGGACGGGCGCGAGCGCCTGCAACCGGAAAACGACAGGGGCCGGAGTGCGAGCCGCGCCGGCGCAGGCCAGACGGAGGGACTGATGAAGAAGCTGCTGTTCACCAGCGTCGCAATGCTCGGCGTACTTGCCGCCACCGCGGCGTCCGCCCAGGATCGGGAAGTGCGCGTCTACAACTGGTCGGACTATATCGACGAATCCGTGCTCGAGGAGTTCACCAAGGAGACCGGCATCAAGGTCGTCTACGACGTGTTCGACAGCAACGAGATGCTGGAGACCAAGCTGCTGGCCGGCGGCACCGGCTACGACGTCGTCGTGCCGACCGGAACCTTCCTCGGCCGCCAGATCCAGGCCGGCGTGTTCCAGAAGCTCGACAAGTCGAAGCTGCCGAACCTGGAGAACATGTGGCCGGAGATTTCGGCCCGCATCGAGAAGTTCGATCCGGGCAACGAGCACGCCATCAACTACATGTGGGGCACCACCGGTTTCGGCTACAATGTCGACAAGATCAAGGAGCGCATGCCCGACGCCCCGCTCGACAGCTGGGACATGATCTTCAAGCCGGAAGTGATCTCCAAGTTCGCCGATTGCGGCGTGCACCTGCTCGACACCGCGGACGAGATTTTTCCGGCGGCGCTGAACTATCTAGGGCTCGATCCCGACAGCGGCGATCCGGAAGACTTCGCCAAGGCCGGCGAACTTCTCATGAAGATCCGTCCCTACATCCAGAAGTTCCACTCGTCGGAATACATCAACGCGCTGGCCAATGGCGACATCTGCCTGGCCGTGGGCTGGTCCGGCGATGTGCTGCAGGCGCGCGACCGCGCGGCCGAGGCCGACAACAACGTCACGGTCGAATACGTCATCCCCAAGGAAGGCGCGATGATGTGGTTCGACAACATGGCGATCCCGGCCGATGCCCCGCATGTGGAGGAGGCGCATGCCTTCCTCAACTTCATCATGAAACCGGAAGTCATCGCCAAGGCGACCAACTACGTCTTCTACGCCAACGGCAACAAGGCGAGCCAGGAGTTCGTCGACAAGGAAGTTCTGGACGATCCGGCGATCTATCCGAGCGAGGAGACGGTCGAGAACCTGTTCACCACCACCACCAAGTCGCCCCAGGCCATGCGGGCACGCACCCGCGAGTGGACCCGGGTCAAGACCGGCCAGTAACCAAGACGATCGTCCGGCCGCCGAGCGGCGGCCGGGCCCTTTCCTCCCGTCGACGAGGGGGCTGACTTGGCCAAGAAACCGATCGGGCCGGTGCGCCGCGACTTCGCACCCTGGGACGACCCGCAGGCGAAGCCGTATATCGAATTCAGGAACGTTACCAAGACCTTCGGCGACTTTACCGCCGTCGACAACCTTTCCCTCAAGATCTACGAGCGCGAGTTCTTCGCCCTGTTGGGCGGCTCCGGCTGCGGCAAGACGACGATGATGCGCATGCTCGCCGGCTTCGAGACGCCGAATGCGGGCGAGATCTTTCTCGACGGACAGAACCTGGCCGGCGTGCCGCCCTACAAGCGCCCGGTCAACATGATGTTCCAGTCCTACGCGCTGTTTCCGCACATGAGCGTGGAGGCGAATGTCGCCTTCGGCCTCAAGCAGGAGGGCATGCCGAAGGACCAGATCGCCGCGCGCGTGGAGGAAATGCTGAAGCTGGTGAAGCTCCAGGATTTCGCCAAGCGCAAGCCGCACCAGCTGTCCGGCGGCCAGCGGCAGCGCGTCGCGCTGGCCCGCTCGCTCGCAAAGAAGCCCAAGGTGCTGCTGCTCGACGAGCCGCTCGGCGCGCTCGACCGCAAGCTGCGCGAGGAAACCCAGTTCGAGCTGACCGACCTGCAATACGAGCTCGGCATGACCTTCCTGATCGTCACCCATGACCAGGAAGAGGCCATGACCATGGCCGATCGCATCGCCGTCATGGACCGTGGGCGGATCATCCAGATCGCGACGCCGGCGGAGATCTACGAGCTGCCGAACTCGCGCTTCGTGGCCGATTTCATCGGCGATATCAATCTGATGGAATGCAAGGTGGCCGCCAAGGAGGGCGAGATCTGCCGCATGACGTCGGTCGAGTTCGGCTGCGAGATCGAGGTGGCGCAGCCGGTCGAGGCCGGCATCGGCGAGACGGTGTGGTTCGCGATCCGGCCCGAGAAGGTTCGCATCTCCTTCGACGAGCCGGAAAGCCGTGTCAACGCGGTGACGGGCGAGGTCTGGGACATCGCTTATCTCGGCGACGTCTCGATCTACCACACGCATATCGCCAACGAGCAGACCGTGCGGGCGACGGTCGCCAACCGGTCGCGCGTCGTGGAACGGCCGGTCGGCTGGGACGACAAGGTCTGGCTGTCCTGGGACGCGGATGCCGGGGTGGTTCTGACGAAATAGTGCCGTCCGGCGGGGCGCGATGCCGCCGGACCTCAACCGGGAGACGACACGATGCCCGAGCAGGTGAGCACGAGACCCAGGCGCAGCCTCGGCGGCTGGTTGCTGATCGCCGTGCCCTATGCGTGGCTGCTGTTCTTCTTCCTGGCCCCGTTCTTCATCGTCTTCAAGATCTCGCTGTCGGAGATCGCCGTCGCGATCCCGCCCTACATGCCGACCTTCGATCCGGCGGACGGCTGGAACGGGCTCGTCGAGCTGGTCGGCGGGCTGTCCTTCGACAATTACGTCTGGCTGACCCAGGACGACCTTTACTGGAAGTCCTACATCTCCAGCGTCTCGATCGCGGCGATCTCGACGCTGATCACGCTGCTGGTCGGCTTTCCGATCGCCTACGGCATGGCGCGCGCGCCGAAGGAATGGCGCACGACGCTGCTGATGCTGGTGATCCTGCCGTTCTGGACCAGCTTCCTGATCCGCGTCTACGCCTGGATCGGCATCCTGAAGAACGAGGGCCTGCTCAACCAGTTTCTCCTGTGGCTGGGGCTGATCGACCAGCCGCTGACGATCCTCAACACCAACCTCGCGGTCTATATCGGCATCGTCTACTCATACCTGCCGTTCCTGGTGCTGCCGCTCTACGCCAACCTGGAAAAGCTCGACACCAGCCTTCTGGAAGCGGCCGCGGACCTCGGCTGCCCGCCGTGGCGCAGCTTCTGGACGATCACCGTGCCGCTGGCGATCCCGGGCGTCATCGCCGGCTGCTTCCTGGTCTTCATTCCGGCCGTCGGCGAGTTCGTCATTCCGGACCTGCTGGGCGGGTCTGAGACGCTGATGATCGGCAAGACGCTGTGGATGGAGTTCTTCACGAACCGCGACTGGCCGGTCTCTTCGGCGGTTGCCGTCATTCTCCTGCTCATCCTGGTGGTGCCGATCGTGCTCTTCCAGAACCAGCAGCAGAAAGCCGCGGAGAGAGGCCTGTGAGCACCCGACCGACAAGGCCGCACGCGGCCGGCGCGCGCGAAAGGACGGCACGATGAGACAGGGACCGAGCTGGTTCAACGTCACCTCGCTGGTGCTGGGATTTTCGTTCCTGTACCTGCCGATCGTGCTGCTGGTGATCTACTCGTTCAACGACTCGCGGCTCGTCACCGTGTGGGGCGGCTTCTCGACGAGATGGTACGGAACGTTGCTGGGCAACCAGCAGCTCCTCGACGCCGCCTGGGTGACCGTGCGGGTCGCCTTCGCCTCGGCGACCATCGCCACGGTGCTGGGCACGCTGGCCGCGCTGGTTCTGGTGCGCTCGGGCCGGTTCGCCGGCCGCAGCCTGTTTTCCGGCATGGTCTACGCGCCCTTGGTGATGCCGGAGGTGATCCTGGGCCTGTCCTTGCTGCTGCTCTTCGTCGCCATCGACCAGGCTCGCGGCTTCTGGACCATCATGATCGCGCATACGACCTTCGCCATGTGCTACGTGGCGGTGGTGGTGCAGTCGCGCCTTGCCGGCTTCGACCGGTCGCTGGAGGAAGCGGCGCAGGACCTCGGCTGCCCGCCGGCGCGCACCTTCCTTTCGATCACCCTGCCGATCATCCTGCCCGGCGTCGTCGCCGGCTGGATGCTGGCCTTCACCCTGTCGCTGGACGACCTGGTCATCGCCAGCTTCACCACCGGGCCGGAAGCGACGACCCTGCCGATGAAAATCTACTCGCAGGTGCGCCTCGGCGTGACGCCGGAGATCAACGCGATCTGCACGATCCTGGTCGGCGTGGTAACGGTGGTGGTGGTCTTCACCTCGCTGCTGACCAAGCGGCGCGAAGTTCGGCGCGCGCAGGACATGCGGCAGGCGGAAGCGCAAGCCTGACCCCGGGGCAGTCCGTGGGTTTACGGGGCGCCGGTGCCAGTCCCGGTCCCAGTCCCGTTGCCGATCCCGGTCATGTCGGGCAGGAGGCTGGGCCGGGCAAGCGTGCCGCGCACCAGCACCGGGATGCCTTCGGCCACGGTCTGCGAAGGAGCGGAAGCCGGTGCTGCCGGCCCTGCGGTGGCAGCCGGCGCCGCGGCCGTGCGCGGCAGCAGCCTGCCGCGCAGCGACAGCGAAAAATCGGCGAGCGACAGGCGGCCCGCGAGCTGCAGGAGGTGCTTGCCGGCAAACGCCTCGACATCGCCGAGGCGCATCTCCTGCCCTGCCATGGCGCCGTGTCCCGACACGCGCTCCAGCACCAGCGCGGCGACGGCGGTTCCTGCCTGGCCTGCCGAGGCCGCGAGCCGGGCCAGCGCTTCACCGCCGGCCGGATAGGTCGCGTTTTCAAGCAGCAGCTGCAATTCGCCGCCGGCATTCCCAAGGATCGCGGCAAGGGTCGGCCCCTTGCCGGTGCGCCCGAGGCGGAAGGTCAGCTGCCCGGATTGCGGCATCGTCACGACGTCGAGCGGGGGAAGCTGGCGCACATCCAGTTTGTCGGCGATGGCGTCCGCTGCAAGGTCGAACGTGTCGCCGCCCGCCGGCTTCAGCCGGGCGGTCGCCTCCAGCGTGCCGCCGGAAACATCGGTTTCGCTGAGGTCGAGCGACAGGTCGCCGTCGCGCAGCAGCAGCGCGACGGCGCTCGGCCCGCCCGACAGCGGCCCGGCAGTGAAGCGGGCGGCCGACAGGCGCAGGTCGATGTCGGCCGCCTGCAGCAGGCCCGACAAGGACCGGTCGCGCAGGCTGTCGCCCTGCGGCGCGTCGTCCCGGGCACCGACGAGGCTGCCGAGTTCGCCGAGATAGGCGGAGAGGTCGAATTTCTCGAAGGCGAGCGTTCCCTCAAGGCGCGGACGCTGGCTGCCGAGCTCGAAGCCGAGACGGCCCTCGCCGACATTGCCGTCCAGCTCCAGCCGGGCCGTGTCGAGCACCAGGCGGGAGAAGTCGACCGCACCATCGCCGGCGATCCGCAGCGCGCCGAAGCTCGCCTCGCCGACCAGCGTCTTGCCGAAGCGGACCGCAAGGCCGCGCAAGTCGCTGGTATTGAAGTCGAAACTTCCCTCGATCCGGGCCGCTTCCGGGTTGCGGACCGCCCCGGTCATGCGGAAGCTGGCAAGCGGCGAGACCACGGAAACGGCGACCGGCCCGCTGGCCGTGCCGGTCAGGATGCCGCGATGTCCGAGAGAGGCGCTGAACTCGACCGTCTGGTCGCCGGCCGCCACCGACCCGCGAAGCGTGCCGCCCTCGCCCGACGGCGAAAGACGAAAGGCGAAGGCGCCGAGCCGCGGTGTTTCGGACGCGCCCCAGCTGATGCCATCGCCCGAAACCGTGACCGGCGCCCCAATGACCTGCGACAGATCGCGCCCCAGGCCTGCCAGCACGCCGTCCGCCGGAACGGCGCCGGCCAGGTGCAGGCGCGCCCCGTCGAGCTGAAAGGACGACAGGCGCACCTCGCCGAGGAAGAGGCCAGCCGGATCTATCCCCGCAATCATGCGCTCGGCCGCCAGCGTCCAGCGGCCATCCCGGCCCTGCCAGCGGACGCCGCCGAGCACCAGGGCCGGGCCTTGAGCGAGCGAGACGGCGGGCACGTCGACAAGGTTCAGCGTGCCGCCGAGCCGGGCCGACAGGCTCGCCTCGACGCGCTCTCGCGAGACCTCGCGCGAGACCAGCAGATAGCCGGACACGGCTGCGACCGCGACGAGGACAAGTGCTGCAAGGAGGATCGCCAAAAGGCGCTTCATGACAAAATCCGGCCGGCGCCCTCTGGCGCGTCGTCTTCGATGTGTTCGCAGCGACGCAGCGCGTCGCATCCTGCATCGGGATAGGAGTTCGGGGCACGCGGTTCAAGACGAAACCGCCGGAAATCCCGGGCCGAATGGATGGCGCTTGAGATCACCGGTGAGGGAAGGTATCACAGGGCGCCTGACGAAAGGTTCATGTTGGACGGGCGGCGCTGCGCGCCCCTGCCCCGTCCGCAGGACCCGTTGCGAGGAGACGCTGATGCGAGGAGACGCCAGATGAATAAGGTATACCCCAACGCGGCCGCCGCGCTTGAGGGACTGACGTTTGACGGCATGACCGTGATGGCCGGCGGATTCGGTCTTTGCGGCATTCCGGAGAACCTGATCGCGGCGCTGCGCGACAGCGGTACGAAGAACATCACGGCGATTTCCAACAATGCCGGTGTCGACGATTTCGGCCTCGGCCTGCTGCTGCAGACGCGCCAGATCAGCAAAATGATCTCCTCGTATGTCGGCGAGAATGCTACCTTCGAGCGTCAGTACCTCAACGGCGAGCTGGAACTGGAGTTCAACCCGCAGGGCACGCTGGCCGAGCGCATCCGCGCCGGCGGCGCCGGCATTCCGGGCTTCTACACCAAGACCGGCGTCGGCACGCTGATCGCGGAAGGCAAGGAGCACAAGGACTTCAACGGCGAGACCTACATCATGGAGACCGGACTGGTCGCCGATGTGTCGCTGGTGAAGGCCTGGAAGGCCGATCCGGAAGGCAACCTGATCTACCGGAAGACCGCCCGCAACTTCAATCCGATGATGGCGACCGCCGGCAAGACGACCCTTGTCGAGGTGGAGGAGATCGTCGGGCTCGGCGAGCTCGATCCCGACACCATCCACACGCCCGGCATCTTCGTCGACCGCATCATTCTCGGCCAGCACGAGAAGCGGATCGAGAAGCGCACCACCCGCGCCGCCTGAGGACAAGGAGAAGAACAATGGCCTGGACTCGCGACGAAATGGCCCAGCGGGCCGCGCAGGAGCTGGAGGACGGCTTCTACGTCAATCTCGGCATCGGCATCCCGACGCTGGTCTCGAACTACATTCCCGAAGGCGTTCACGTGACGCTCCAGTCGGAGAACGGCATGCTCGGCATGGGCCCGTTCCCGACCGAGAACGAGGTGGATGCGGACCTGATCAATGCCGGCAAGCAGACGATCACGGAGCTGCCGCAGACGAGCTACTTCTCGTCCGCCGACAGCTTCGGCATGATCCGCGGCGGCCATATCGACCTGTCGATCCTCGGCGCCATGGAAGTGTCCGAGAAGGGCGATCTCGCCAACTGGATGATCCCGGGTAAGATGGTCAAGGGCATGGGCGGCGCCATGGACCTGGTCGCCGGCGTCAAGCGCGTCGTCGTGATCATGGATCACACGTCGAAGTCGGGCGACCCGAAGCTGCTGCCCGAGTGCACCCTGCCGCTGACCGGCGTCAACTGCGTGCACCGGATCATCACCAACCTGGGCGTCTTCGACGTGACCGAGGACGGCCTGGTGCTGGTGGAGCTGGCCAAGGACGTGACCGCGGACGAGGTCAAGGCAAGCACCACGGCCAAGCTGACCATTCCGGCCTGACGATTTCGGTCCGGCAGGACGGTCGATCTGCAAGAACAGCGAAGGCGGACGGGACCTCCCGTCCGCCTTTTTGTTTGGGCCGGGAGTGCAGCCCGGCGACAGCATCGCAGGCGCAGGGCGTGGTGCGAATTTCGAGAAAAATTGAGACGGATTTTGCAAAATCCCGTCTCAATAATCGCCGAAGTTGCGTTCGGCCTCGCAAACTCGGCAATCTGGAGATGCAGGCCGGGCGCCCGGCCGCAGCGACTTGTCCCCGCACGGACGCCGGAGCGGATGCAAGCTTCCCCTCGACAGGGTGACGCAGCACCTTGCCCGCGTTATCCCCGCCGGGCACCCCGCTTATCCTCTCCTTGCGACAAGCATTCGATTTCGGACCGATTTCGGCAGGCGGTGCTTTCCGCACCATCGGCAGAAAGACGATTCGGTAAACGTTTCCTTCACCGATGGAGGACAATGGTCGAAGTCCCTGGGAGAGAGTCGGGTCAGGCGAGATGGGACAAGTTCTGCTTGTAGAGGATGCCTCGTTCTTCGAACGGGTCATTCGCCGTCAGTTGAGCGAGCTGCATGGGCTCGAGGTCGTTTCCGCGACGACGCGTGCGGAGGCCGAGGCCCTGCTGGCGCGCCCGGACTTCAAACCGGAGGTGGCGCTGGTCGACCTGACGCTGCCGGACGCACCCGACGGCGAGATCGTCGACGTGACGCTGAACGCACAGCTGCCGACCATCGTGTTTTCCGGCCGCTTCGACGAGAGGCTGCGGCACACGCTGCTGAACAAGGGCGTCGTCGACTACATCCTGAAGGACAGCCCGGCGAGCCTGACCTACCTGACGACGCTGGTGCAGCGCGTCCATGCCAACCGGCATATCGACGCGCTGGTGGTCGACGACAGCCGGGTCGACACGGAGGTGATCGCCCGGCGCCTGGCGCTCTACCAGCTGCGGGTGCATACGGCCACCGATCACCAGACCGCCATCGACATGCTCGACACGTTCGAGAACCTGCGGCTGGTCGTGCTGGACTACGTGATGCCGCGGGTCGACGGCTTCGAGGTGCTGCGGGCGGTGCGCGGGCGCTTCACCATGAACGAGCTGGCGGTGATCGGCCTGTCGGGCAAGGCCGGCCCGGAGGTGATCGCCCGCTTCCTGAAATCGGGCGCCAACGACTTCCTGCCGAAGTCCTGCACGCCGGAAGAATTCATGCTGCGGATCTCGCAGAACCTCGACATGCTGGACCGGATCCAGACCCTGTCGAGCATGGCGCACGGCGATGCCTTGAGCGGGCTGTCGAACCGCCGGCACCTGTTCGCCGAAGGCAACGCGATGTTCGAACGCGCCCGGCGCGCCGGCGAGGACGTGACCGTGGCGGCCATCGACATCGACACGTTCAAGTCGGTCAACGACCGGTTCGGCCACGAGCAGGGCGACGAGCTGATCCGCCTGTTCGGCATGCTGCTGCGCGAGCACTGCCCGCAGCGCGCCTTCCCGGCGCGCCTCGGCGGCGACGAGTTCTGCGTGCTGCTGCCGGGCCTCGCCCCGGCGGAGGGCGTTGCCTTCATCGACAAGGTGCGCAAGGGGCTCGCCGAGTTGACCGGACGCGAGGGGCCGCTGCGCTCGCTCGGCAACGTCACGATCAGCGTCGGCCTGTCGAACGGCAACGAGGCGAACATGCAGTCGGCCATGCGCATCGCCGACATGCGGCTCTACGAGGCCAAGCATGGCGGGCGCAACCGCACGGTCGCGTCCTGACCTCCTGATCCCGTACCACGCCGGCCGGCGGCTCAGCGGCCGCCGAGCGCCTTGTAGATGCGCTGCCCCGGACGCCCCGTGACCGGCAGGCCGAGCCGCGCCTCCGCCTTGCTGATGCCGGCGCGGGTCGCCGCACCCACCCGCCCGTCGGCCTCGCCGATGTCGTAGCCGGCGCGCAGCAGCAGCTTTTGCAGTTCCAGCCGTTCCTTGCGCGACAGGCCGGGATCGGCGGTCGGCCAGGCGACCTGGAACGGTCCGGCGCCGCGCAGCCGGTCGGCGAGATGCGAGATCGCCAGCGCGTAGCTTTCCGCGACATTGTAGGTGTAGATCGCGTCGAAATTGCTGAAGACGAGGAAGGCGGGACCTTCCGCGCCGGCAGGCAGCAGCAGGCCGGCCCTGGCCGAGCCGGTCAGCTCGGCGCCATCGAGATGGCGGATGCCGCGCTTGCCCCACTCCGTGACCGAGACCTTGGACTTGCGGCCCGAGGGACCGCGATAGCCGGCCGGCACCTTGACCTCGTAGCCCCAGGGCATGCCGGTGACCCAGCCCGCGTTCTTGAGGTAATTGGCCGTGGAGGCGAGCGCGTCCGGCACCGAATTGACCAGGTCCTTGCGCCCGTCGCCGTCGAAATCGACGGCAAGGCGGCGATAGGTGGAGGGCATGAACTGGGTCTGGCCGAAGGCGCCGGCCCAGGAGCCCTGGAGATCGGCGAGGCGCACGTCGCCGCGGTCGACGATCTTGAGGATCTCGATCAGCTCGGAGCGGAAATACTTGGCCCTCCGGCCCGAGCAGCCGACATTGGCCAGCGCATGAGGAACGTGAAAGTCGCCGCGGAACTGGCCGTAATCGCTCTCCACGCCCCAGACGGCGACGACGATGTGGCGGTCGATGCCGTAGGTCTTCTCGACCTGGGCGAGCACACGGGCATGGCGCGACAGCATCTTGCGGCCATCGGCGATGCGCTCGGCATCGACGAGGAAGGCGAGGTAGTCCCAGATCGGGGTCTTGTATTCCGGCTGGCTGGTGGAGAAGCGCACCGCCTTTTCGTCATAGGCGACATCGGCAAGCGCGGCATCCACCGTGCGCTGGCTGACGCCGGCCTTCACGGCCTGGGCCCGCATCTGCGGCAGGCAGCTTTCCAACGAGGCGGCGGCGGGCACGGCACTGAGCGGCAGCGAAAGGGCGGCCAGCGCCAGCGCCGCGCCGCGCGCCTTTGCGAGCCCGGCCCGAGCGTACACTCGTCCTGCAATCGACCCCAGCCCGATCCGCCGCATTCTTCACTCCCGCCGCCCGAAGAAGACGGCATCAATGAGGCCGCGACATCTTGTCAGCAGGATGGCGGAGACCTCAGACTTTCAGCGAGAGCTTGCCGAAATTTTCGCCGGTGTAGAGCAGGTTCAGCACCTGCGGGAAGGCGTCCACCCCACCCTCGCGCACGTCCTCGCGGAACTTCAGCCGCCCTTGCGAGACCCATTGCGACAGATCGGCAAGGGCGATGGGGTTCTCGCGGGCGAAGTCGAAGACGATGAAGCCCTGCATCCGCAGTCGCTGGGTCAGCAGGAAGCGCAGGTTGGCGGGGCCGGGCTGCGGCGTCGTCGCGTTGTAGGCCGAGATCAGGCCGCAAACGGCGATGCGCCCGAACGGGTTCATCCGCGCCAGCACCGCGTCGAGGATCTCGCCGCCGACATTCTCGAAATTGACGTCGATGCCGTCGGGACAGGCGGCGGCAAGGTCGGCGGCGAGATTGCCGGCCTTGTAGTCGACGGCCGCGTCGAAGCCGTCTTCCTCGACGAGGGCCCGGCACTTGGCCGGCCCGCCGGCGATGCCGACGGCGCGGCAGCCCTTGATCCTGGCGATCTGGCCGACGATGGAGCCGACCGCGCCGGAAGCGGCGGAGACGACCACCGTGTCGCCTTCCCTGGCCTCGGCAACGCGCAACAGGCCGAAATAGGCGGTGAGGCCCGGCATGCCGAGGCCGCCGATCCAGCTCTGCAGCGGCGCGATGGAGGTGTCGGCGCGCTGTACGCCCTTGCCGTCCGACACGGCATGGCTCTGCACGCCGAAGAGGCCGACGACGGCCTCGCCGTCCTGGAAGTCGGGATGGCGCGAGGCCTCGACGATGCCGGCGGAAAACGAGCGCATGACATCGCCGAGCCCGACCGGCGCCACATAGGACTTGCCGTCATTGACCCAGCCGCGCATGGCCGGATCCAGCGAGACGTGGCTGATGCGGACGCGGAACTCGCCCTCGCCCGGTTCCGGCAGCGGCTCGTCGCGGATCTCGAAACAATCCGGCGTGACAAGGCCCGGGGCCGGACGCTTGACCAGACGCACGACACGGTTCATCGGCATGGCGGTCCCTTTTCGCGTGTTGGAGATACGATGGCGGCAAGGCTACGAGAAAAGCTCGGGCGCGCGCAACATCAAGGCCTGAACGAGAATCAGGGTCTTGGCGTCGGAGAGGCTGCCCTCCTGCACCGCTTCGCCGAGACGGGCGATGGGCCATTCCATCACCTCGATCTCCTCGCCCTCCTCGGCAAGGCCGCCGCCGCCGGAGACGACATCGCCGGCGCCGTAGCGGGCAAGGTAAAGACTGAGCCGTTCGGTGGAGGAACCGGGCGAGGGATAGATGTCGCCGACATGTTCGAGCTCGCCGACCTTGACGCCGACTTCCTCGGCGGCCTCGCGGCGGGCGGCATCGACGGCGATCTCGCCCTCGTCGATATAGCCGGCCGGCGCTTCCTCCAGGTACCCGTCATGGTCGCCGCGGGCGAACAGCGGCACGCGGAGCTGGCGGGCGAGCAAGGCGACCCGCCGCACCGGATCGTAGGGAAGAACGGCGACCACATCGCGCCGTGCCTGAAACTCGCGCGAAATCTCGATATTGCCGCCGGAGGCCAGCGGCTGTTCGACAACCATCTCCCGGTAGGTGCCGAAGCCCTCGTAGAGGCTGCGCTCGGAGACGATGCGCACAGCCTTCTGCCCTTCCCGTTCGGACGGGTCCTGCCTGTCTTCTTCTTGCATAAACACTCCCGATGCACCGCAACGCGGCGTCTCACTCATGTCAGCCGAAGACGATGGGCGCAAGGGGGGCGAAAATCGTCAGCCGACGAAGGCCCGCTCGATGACGAACTCGGCCGGCCGGTTGTTGGCGCCCTCCGTGAGGCCTGCCGCCTCGAGCAGCGCCTTGGTGTCCTTGAGCATCGCCATGGAGCCGCAGATCATCGCCCGGTCGGTGGCCGGATCGAGCGGCGGCACGCCGAGCGCGCGGAACAGATCGCCGTTCTCGATCAATGTGGTGATGCGGCCGGTATGCGCGTGCGGCTCGCGGGTCGTGGAGGTGAACAGGCGCAGCTGGCTGGCGGCGAGCTCGCCGATCAGCGGATCCTCGCGGGTGGCGGCGACCGTCTGCTGCGAATAGGCGAGTTCGGCCACGAAACGGCACGAGTGGGTGACGATCACCTCCTCGAACTTCTCGTAGGTCTCCGGGTCGCGGATCAGGCTGGCAAAGGGCGCAAAGCCGGTGCCGGTGGAGAACATGTAGAGGCGCTTGCCGGCGATCAGCGCGTCGTTGACGAGCGTGCCGGTCGGCTTCTTCTTCATCAGGACCTTGTCGCCGACCTTGATCTTCTGCAGATGCTGGGTCAGCGGGCCGTCGGGAACCTTGATCGAGAAGAATTCCAGCTCCTCGTCCCAGGACGGAGAAGCGATGGAATAGGCACGGAAGACCGGCTTTTCGCCGACCATCAGCCCGATCATCACGAACTCGCCGGAGCGGAAGCGGAAGCTCGCCGGGCGCGTCATGCGGAAGCGGAACAGATCGTCCGTGTAGTGCTGAACCTCGGTCACCGTCTCGGCAGTGGCGCCTGCAGGGACGGCGTCGGCGAGATCGCCGGCAAGATTGACCACATTCATGCGTTGCATCCTCACTACATGTCGAACAATACGTGTATCCGAACGGCCGGCGGCAGCATAGCCAAGAGCCGCGCCGCAGACATCAGGAAAGCTGCGCATCCGCCGGGCGCCGGGCCCAGGAACGCGCGCCGGCAGGCACCTCGCCCGCCCGTTCCGCAGGCTGGAGGTATAGTGGCACGTCGACGTCGTGACCAGCCTCCAGCGCCCGGATCGTCGGCTCGTTGACCACGGCGAAGGCGTCGAAGCCGACCCGCCGCATCAACGGGATCTGGTCGAGCAGCACATCGCCGCTCGCCCGGACCTCGCCGGCAAAGCCGTAGCGCTGGCGCAGCAGGCGGGCGGTCGAGTAGCCGCGCCCGTCCGAGAACTTGGCGAAGTCGACCACCACCAGCTCCAGCGCGGCGAGATGGCCGGCAAGGCTTGCCGGATCGTCGCCCGCCTTGACCAGCGGCGCAAGCCTGAGGCCCTGCGGCAGATCGGCCGCCTGCTCCAGGAAGCGGGCGAGCGGCACGACGAAGGCGCCTTGCGCGGGCAGCTCCGCCTCGTCGTCCAGATGGGTCCACTCGTCGGCGACGAAGCCGCCGGCACGGTAAAGTCTTGCCGTCATGGTCAGATCCCGGCTCCCTGTTCGTTCTCCATCGGCAGAGCCAGATGAATGCCGCATTCGGTCTTGTCGCGCCCGCGCCAGCGGCCGGCGCGCGGGTCCTCGCCCTCCGCCACCGGGCTGGTGCAGGGCATGCAGCCGATGGAGGGGTAGCCCCTGGCGACCAGCGGGTGGCTGGGCAGGTCCTGCGCCTGCGCATAGGCGCGCAGGTCCGACGGGTCCCAGTCGGCCAGCGGATTGACCTTGATGCGCTCGCCGTCGGCCTCGAAGACCGGGATGTCGGACCGGGTGCTCGCCTGGAAGCGCTTGCGCCCGGAAATCCAGGCATCGAAGCCCTTGAGCGCGCGCGCCAGCGGGCGGACCTTGCGGATCTCGCAGCAGGCGTCGGTGTCGCTCATCCACAGCATGCCGGCCGGGTCGACGGCCTCGAGATCCGCCGGATCGGGCGCGAGGGTGCGCACGTCCGAAAGACCGAACTGCTCGACCAGAAGGTCGCGGTAGCGCAGCGTGTCCGGGAACAACTTGCCGGTGTCGATGAACAGCACGGGAATGGTCCGGTCGACGCGCGAGACGAGATGCAGCAGCACCGCCGCTTCCGCGCCGAAGGAGGACACCATCGCCAACCGGTCGCCGAAGCGCCCGCGCGCGGCCGCGATCACCGCCTCCGCGGAGGCCGAGACGAAGCGCTCGGCGAGCCAGGCCGCATCGAGGGCGGGCGTCGGCGGGTCCTGCCGGACCGCATAGGCCTCACGCAGTGCCATAGAGCGCCTCCTTGAACGGTTGATCGCCGACACGGCGATAGGCGGCGAGGAAATCTTCCTGCGGGGTCTCGCGCAGGCCGACATAGGTGTCGACGACCTTTTCGATCGCATCGACCACCTCGTCGTAGGAGAAGCCGCGGCCGATGATCTCGCCGACCGACGTGTTCTCGTCCGCCGAGCCGCCGAGGGTGATCTGGTAGTATTCCTCGCCCTTCTTCTCGACACCGAGAATGCCGATATGGCCGACATGGTGATGGCCGCAGGCATTGATGCAGCCGGAGATCTTGATCTTGAGATCGCCGATCTCGCGCTGACGCTCGGGCGAGGCGAAGCGCTCGGAAATGCGCTGCGCGACCGGGATCGAGCGGGCGGTGGCGAGGGCGCAATAGTCGAGCCCCGGGCAGGCGATGATGTCCGTCACCAGGCCGGCATTGGCCTCGGCGAGCCCCGCCTCGGCGAGCGCGGCGTGGATCGCCGGGATGTCGCGGCGGCGCACATGCGGCAGCACCAGGTTCTGCTCGTGGCTGACGCGGATCTCGTCATGGCCGTAGCGCTCGGCAAGGTCGGCGACGACCTCCATCTGCTCCGCCGTGGCATCGCCCGGCGCCTTGCCGATGGGCTTGAGCGAAATGGTGAGGCTGGCATAGCCGGGCGCGCGGTGCGGATGGACGTTGCGCGCGGCAAAGGCCTCCAGCTGCGGATCGGCGGCAATCGCCGCCTCCAGCACCGCCTCGTCCCCGACCGCGACATCGAAGGCCGGCGGCGCGAAATAGGCGGTGATGCGCTCGATCTCCGAGGCCGGCAGCGTCAGGACGCCGTCGCGGATCTCGGCGAACTCGGCCTCGATATCGGCCTTCAGCTCCTCGAGGCCGGTCTCGTGGACGAGGATCTTGATGCGGGCCTTGTACTTGTTGTCGCGGCGGCCGTAGCGGTTGTAGACGCGCAGGATCGCCTCGCTGTAGGCGAGCAGGTCCGCCTCGGGCAGGAACTCGCGCACCAGCCGGCCGACCATCGGGGTCCGCCCCAGGCCGCCGCCGACGAAGACGCGGAAGCCGACATTGCCGTCCGCGTCGCGCACCGCCTGCAGGCCGATATCGTGCACCTGCACCGCCGCCCGGTCGTGCGGGGCGCCGGTGACCGCGATCTTGAATTTGCGCGGCAGATACGAGAACTCCGGATGCAGCGACGACCACTGGCGCAGGATCTCCGCATAGGGCCGCGGGTCGAGGATCTCGTCGGCGGCAGCGCCCGAGAAATGGTCGGCCGTGACATTGCGGATGCAGTTGCCCGAGGTCTGGATCGCGTGCATCTCGACTTCCGCGAGCTGCGAAAGAATGTCGGGAATGTCCTTCAGCCGCGGCCAGTTGAACTGGATGTTCTGCCGCGTGGTGAAATGGCCGTAGCCGCGGTCGTAGGTGCGCGCGACATGGGCGAGGCGCCGCATCTGGCGGGCATTCAGCGTGCCGTAGGGAATGGCGATGCGCAGCATGTAGGCATGGAGCTGCAGATAGACGCCGTTCATCAGCCGCAGCGGCTTGAACTGGTCTTCCGTCAGGTCGCCGGCAAGGCGGCGCTGCACCTGGTCGCGGAACTGGTCCACGCGGGCGGACACGAAATGCGCATCGAACTCGTCATAGCGGTACATGCTTGCAACTCCTGGAACGGCGGATCGCGTGTCGCGTCCCGGTTCTGGGTACTCAATGGGTAGCGTGTCGCGGCCGGATCAGGCCGCCGACACCTCGCGCCGGGCCTGCTTGCCGAGGTCGAGGCGCACGGTCGGCCCCTTGGCACGGATCTTCTCGCGGAAGCGGACGGGCTGAATCTCGCCGTCCTCGCGCGTCAGATCGATGAGATAGGGCTCGACGATCAACCGGGCCGCCTCGGCCTCGGCGCCGGCCGCTTCCGCCTCGGCCACGGCCTCCGGCGTTTCCAGCAGCCATGCGCCGGCCAGGGTCTCGACCCAGGTGCCGGAGCGGCCGAGCCACACCACTTCGCCATCGATCAGTCGGTTGGCTGTCAAAGCCTTCATGCAATCGCTCCTTCGAACGGGGCTATGCGGCGACCACGGCCCTTTCGGCGGGCGCGACGCGCAGGGGCTGGCTGTTTGCGAGGTCGCCATGGCCGACGGCCTCGCCGATGATGATCAGGGTCGGGCCGTCGATCTCGTGGCGGCCCTGAAGCGCCGGCAGATCGGCGAGCGTGCCGGCGAAAAAGCGCTCGTTGCGCTGCGCCGCGTTCTCCACCACCGCGACCGGGGTGGCCGGCGACAGGCCCGCGCCGAGCAGCCGGTCGGCGACGCGGGAAGCGACCGTGCGGCCCATATAGACGGCGACGGTCGCGCCCTGCAGCGCCATCGTGCCCCAGGACGGCAGCGTCTCGCCGTCGCGGTCGTGACCGGTGGCGAAGACGAGGTCGGAGGCGACGCCGCGCAGGGTCAGCGGAATGCGGGTGCCGGCGGCGGCGGCAAGGGCGGCCGTCACGCCCGGCACCACGTCATGGGCGATGCCGGCGGCGCGCAGGGCGGCGATCTCCTCGCCGGCGCGGCCGAAGACCAGCGGATCGCCCGCCTTCAGCCGCACGACGCGGCGGCCGTGCGAGGCCTCGCGCACCAGGATCGCGTTGATCTCGTCCTGCGACACCGAATGGCGGCCCTTGCGCTTGCCGACGGAAATCCGCTCCGCATCGCGCCGGCCCATGGCGACGACCGCCTCCGGCACCAGGGCGTCGTGGACGATGACGTCGGCCTCCTGCAGCAGGCGCTGCGCGCGAAGGGTCAGGAGGTCCTCGGCGCCGGGACCGGCGCCGACCAGCCAGACGAAGCCGGCTTCCTGGTTGCGGGTGTTGAGCAGGCGCTGCGCCTCGTTGCGGGCCGCATCGGGGCGCCCGGCCTGCAGCTGGGCAGCGACCGGGCCGGAGAAGAAGCGCGCCCAGAAGCGGCGGCGCTCGACACCGCTGGAAATCACGCGCACGACCGTCTCGCGGAAGCTCTCGGCAAGGCGGGCGAGATCGCCGGTCTCGCGCGGCAGCATCGCCTCGATGCGCGCGCGGATGTGGCGGGCGAGGACCGGGCCGACGCCGGTGGAGGTGATGGCGACGGCGACCGGCGCGCGGTTGACCAGGGCGCCGACATAGAAGTCGCAGATCTCCGGCCGGTCGACCGCGTTGGCCGGAATGCCGAGCGCGCGCGCGGCGGCAACGACGGAGGTGTCCTCCGCCTCCTCGCCGCTGGCGGCGAAGACCAGGACGGCGCCCTTGAGCTGCGCCGGATCGAAGGCTTCGGCGACGATGGCGCCGCCGGCGCGGGCGACGGCGTCCCGCAGGACATCCTCGGCCTGCGGCGCGACAACGACGATGTCGGCGAGCGTTTCGGCAAGAAGCCGGACCTTGGCGGCCGCCTCGTCGCCGCCGCCGACCACGACGACGCGCTTGCCCTCGACCTTGTGAAAGGCCGGGAAGACGGCGAGCTTGCGATCCGTTGCCTTTGCTTGGCGAGCCATCTGGCGCGATCTCCCAACGATCTCTGGGCGGTCTTGAGACAGCCCTAGAGATAAAGCCTCGGACCCGCTTGCGCCGGGCATGGCATTTCAATCGAGGGAAGCGGCAGGGAAAAATCATACTACGGATCGGCCTTCCGACGGTTTTGCCGCCAGGCAGGACCGAAATGCTTGCCGGAAGCCGGCACGATTTTGCCGGTGCAAGACGAAAAGACGTCCTGCCTCGCGACTACAACCCATGAGGGAGGTTTTCCGCGCGCGGAATTCAGAACCATAGTCTTTGGCGCGCGCTGGCGAGCCTTTGCAACCGTCTTACCATAATTTCAAAAAATCAACTGATCTTGTTCAACATCAGCGAGACTTCAGGTGTTTTCTTTTTGATTTTTGCTCCTTATCCATGATTCTGCTTTCTTCGGAAAATCAGATTGGGGGGTGTTACTGTACCTCCGACAAGGAAGACTCTTGGTTGATTCCCACTGTCAAGCAACTAATACTGGTCTCCCCAGAAGCGTTTCAGACATATCGATATCGAGTGAAAACCCGTGGTAAAAGCTATTTTCTTTGATGTATTGGGCACCATTGTCGATTGGAACAGGGGGCTATCCAGCGGTTTCGACCGCGCCTTCGCAAAAAGCGGCAAGGACATTTCGGCAAGCACCCTGGCGAGTGCGTGGTACAAGGACTATCGCGCGCGGTTCACCTCCAGCACGGGAGCCGTTTACGCTCAGGACCAACTGGCCGAAAGCCTGTCCCACGTACTGGAAGAGGCAGGCCTGGAGGCCCCGGTGGGAAGCCGGGAGCAGGAATTGCTCCTGGCCTGCTGGCAACGCTTTCCCGCCTGGCCGGACAGCGTGCCGGGCTTGCGCGCGCTGCGCCGCGAATATGTCATCGCATCCTGCACCGACCTGCCGACCGCGCCGATGACCTGGCTCGCCAAGCATGCGGGCCTGCCATGGGATCTCGTGCTCGGATCGGACCTGCTGGACGGGCGGGCGCACGACGGCAGCCTGTTTCTCAAGGCCGCGGCGACGCTGGACTTGCAGCCGTCCGAGGTGATGTATGCCTCCGCCCACAATGCGGACCTGGCCGCCGCCCGAGCTGCGGGGCTGAAGACCGCCTTCTTCGCAAGGCCGAAGGAGTTCGGGCCCGAGCAGCGCAACGACCTTGCCCCGCGGGACAGCTGGGACATCGTCGCCTTCGACCTTCTGGACCTGGCCCGCTACATGGAATCGGCCGTCTACTGACGCCGATACCAAGGGTCGCAGACAAAACAACGGCGCGGGAGCCGAGCCCCCGCGCCTCTATTTCATATGGCGCAGCATCAGCGCAGCGGCTGCAGCACCGAAACGTAGTTGGCGACCGCGGCGCCGCCCATGTTGAAGACGCCGCCGAGCTCGGCATTCTTCACCTGGATGTCGCCGGCCGTGCCGGTCAGCTGCATCGACGACAGCACATGCATGGAGACGCCGGTGGCGCCGATCGGGTGGCCCTTGGCCTTCAGTCCGCCGGACGGATTGACCGGCAGGCGGCCGTCCATCTGGGTCCAGCCCTCGAGAATGGCGCGATGCCCCTCGCCCGGCGCGGTCAGGCCCATCGCCTCGTACTCGATGAGCTCGGCGATGGTGAAGCAGTCGTGGGTCTCGACGAAGGAGAGGTCTTCGATGGACAGCCCGGCCGCCCCCAGCGCCCGGCGCCAGGCTTCGCCGCAGCCCTCGAAGGCGAGGATGTCGCGCTTCGACATGGGCAGGAAATCCTGCGCATGGGCAAGCCCGCGGAAGGCGACCGCCTTCTTGCGGCCGAGCGCCGTCTCGATGTCGGTGAGCACCAGCGCGGCGGCGCCGTCCGAGACGAGCGAGCAGTCGGTGCGCTTGAGCGGGCCGGCGACGAAGGGGTTCTTCTCGCTCTCGGCGCGGCAGAAGTCGAAGCCGAGATCCTTGCGCATCTGGGCATAGGGGTTGCCGACGCCGTTCTTGTGGTTCTTGGCGGCGATGGCGGCCAGCGCATCGGAGCGGTCGCCGTATTTCTGGAAATAGGCCTGCGCGATCTTGCCGAAGACGCCGGCAAAGCCGGCCGGCGTGTCGCCGTCCTCGGGCAGGTAGGAGGCCTTGAGCAGGTTGCGGCCGATCTCGGGCCCCGGAGTCGTGGTCATCTGCTCGACGCCGACCACCAGCACCACCCGCGCCTCGCGCGCGGCGATGGCGCGCACGCCCTGATGCACCGCGGCAGAGCCTGTAGCGCAGGCATTCTCGACGCGGGTCGCGCGCTTGAAGCGCAAAGCCGGGTCGGCCTGCAGCACCAGCGAGGCGGTGAAGTCCTGGGCCGAGAAGCCGGCGTTGAAATGGCCGAGCACGATCTCGTCGATATCGGCCGGCTCGAAGCCGGCATCGGCGATGGCATCGCGCGCCACCTGGACGATCAGGCTCTCGACCGTCTCGTCGGAATGCTTGCCAAAGGGGGTATGGGCCCAGCCGACAATTGCTGCAGTCATGACTACCTCCGCGAAATGCCCTGTCGCGGATCGCCGGCTGCGCCCATGCGGGCGGACCTGTCCGGATCCCGGGCCGTTTCTTTCGATGGAGGGGAAGATTCCACTTCGCAGGCGGGCTTGCAAGCACCTTATTTACGAAAACGTCAATCAGGCAAGATTAATAATTTACTTTCAATCACTTAAATAAAATTGCGCGACACGAGCGCCGGAGTTCCACAGCCCCTCCGGCTTGTCTGCGGCCAAAGAAAAAGGCCCGGCAGTTGCCTGCCGGGCCTCTCAATCCAATCCTTAGAGGATCAGATTAGAACGTGCGCTGGACGCGGAACACGCCGATCAGAGCGTCGTTGTTCGGCAGGAAGTCGCGGTCGCGATGACGGTACTCGAGCTCGGCACCGACCTGCAGACCGGAGACCGGACGCCACACGACGTTACCCTGGACGTTGATGTCGCGGATATCGGCCAGAGCGGCGGTCGCCTGATCGAGGTGGTTGTACGATGCGGTGACCGAGGTCGAGATCGCCGGGGTCCAGAAGTGGGTGAAGCCACCGCCGATGCCCCAAGCGGTCGACAGCTTGAGCTTGCCAGCTGCGTTGTAGGCCGCATCAGCAAAACCAGCCGTGCCGTCCCAAGCCGAGCTGACGTAGCCGATCGCGCCCTGCGAGTAGACCGCCTGCAGCGAGATGTTGTCGCCCGGAGCGATCATCGGCAGGTTGAACGTGGCGCCAGCGCCGATCGCCCAGCCGAGCTTGCTCTCGCCACCGTAGGTAGCCGGGACGTGCGCACCGTAGACGTGGTGCAGAGCACCCATGATCTGGGCCGAACCCCAACCCTGGTCGACGCGCAGGTTTGCGACGAAGTCCGGGATCTTGTTGCCACCGTAGTAGTTGATGCCAGGCGCAGCAGCGTCCCAGATCTGAGCGCGCTTGTTCGCGACTTCAGCCGACACCGAGGCCGAGAAGCCGTTGCCGAACTGAGCGGTGTACGCGAACAGGTTGGTCTCGCCGTAGTCGGTGAAGCCCTGGTCGAGCGCCGCACCCCAGTTGTTGCCGGTGTAGAACTGGAAGTACGTAGCGGTACGACCAGCAACGAAACCACCCAGCTGGATGAAGGCTTCGTCGAGGTAGAAGTCAGAGCCACCGGTGTTGTCGGTGGTCGACCAGGCCGCGACGTAGGTGCGCAGCAGGCCGTACTCGGTGTTGGTGCGGGTGTCGAAGTTCATGTACGCACGAGCACGGAACGTGGTCGAATCGTCGAGACGCGAGTCCCAATCGGAACCACCCTCGTCCAGCACGTCGTTGATACGGAACTCGACGCGAACGCCGCCGCCGATCTTCAGGCAGGTCTCGGTGCCCGGGATGTAGAAGAAGCCGGTGCCGAAAGCGTCGCAAACGCGAACGTAGTCGACCGGCTCCGGAGCCACCGGGAGATCGGCGGCCTGAGCGCCCGTGGCCGCCAGGGCGGCAGCGGAAGCGCCGAGCAGGATGCTCTTGATGTTCATTTCCTGACCTCGTCGTTATTCCCTGTGTGACCTAGCGGCCAACGGGAGATGAAGAGTTGAGCAAGCTTCCCCGCGAGCTCGATCCTTTTCTAAGCGAGGCCGTCGGCGCCTAGCAACCGGCAAATGCCCGAGAGCGGCACTCGACGGACACAGTGTGTCTTTGCGGTGACACCCCGTTAAACCTCTGTTAGCAAATGGGCGAGGTTTCCTGCGGTTCTGCCGTTTTCGGCCTTTGGCGCCGCTTTCCGGGCTTCCCGGCGATGCCGCGCCGCGAAAGCCTTGAAGCAGCCTATCCCGCCCCGTAAAGAAGGCCCGCACAGTGCATGCAGACGCTTTTTACGGCAGGGGCGTGGCCTCGATTCGCGGCAGTCAAGCGGCCCTTACGGCCGGCAACAGGGACTTGAACGGATGCAGAAGACAGCTGGCGGGCAGCCCGTCGCCGTATCGGTCTTCATCATCGCCCATGACGAGGCCGACCGCATCGGCCGCGCCATCGACAGCGTAGCGGGATTCGCCGACGAGGTCGTCGTCGTCGACAGCGGCTCCACCGACGGGACGCAGGAGATCGCGCGCGCGCATGGCGCGCGGGTCTTAGAGAATGCCTGGCCGGGCTACGGACCGCAAAAGCGCTTCGGCGAGGACCAGTGCCGCAACGACTGGATCTTCAATCTGGATGCGGACGAGGCGGCAACGCCGGTGCTGGCGCGCGAGATCGCGCAACTGGCCGCTTCCGGCGCGCTGACTGCCTCTTCTTTCTGGGAGGTGGCGATCAAGGACGTCTTCGCCCATGAGGACGGCCCGGCGCCCTGGGCCTACGGCTATATCCAGATCCGCCTCTACGACCGGCGCGCAGGCCGGTTTTCCGATTCGCCCGTGCACGACACGGTGCGTCCGCCGGCCGGCGCACGGCCGGCGCGGCTGAAAGGTGCGATGGAGCACCGCTCGATCCGCTCGGTCGCCTTCCACGTGGAGAAGATGAACCGCTACTCGACGATGCAGGCGCAGGACATGGCCGCCCGCGGACGGCGGATCGCCCGCTGGCGCATCGCCACCGAGTTCCCCCTCGCCTTCCTGAAGGCCTATGCGATCCGCCGCTATGCGCTCTATGGCTGGTGGGGGATCGTGATCTCCGTCAATTTCGCCTATACGAGGTTCCTGCGGCTTGCGAAGGCCTACGAGCAGGATCTGTGCGAGCAGGCCGACAAGCGCCGCCGGCGCTGAAGCCCGCCCTTCGGCAGACGCTTCGCAAGAGACATATAGATAAAGAGAGCCGGTACCCTCCAGATGCACAGCGTGACGATCCGCGAGATTTCCTTCCAGGTGAACGATGCGCGCCCCGGCTTCTGGCGGCAGGCGGAAAACGGCAACTGGGAAAAGCCGACCTACGACATTCTCGATGCCTGCGTCGACGAGGACACCGTCTGCCTCGACTTCGGCGCCTGGGTCGGGCCGACCGTGCTCTACGAGGCGCAGCGCGGGCGCAAGGTCATCGCCTTCGAGCCGGACCCGACCGCGGCCGACGAGCTGGAGGCCAATCTCGCGCTGAACCCGGCCTTCAAGGACAAGGTCACGGTGATCCGCAAGGCGGTGTGGACGCAAAGCGGCAGCCGCAAGATGGCCGCCAAGACCGCGCCGGGCGATTCGATGTCGTCCTTCGTGCACAAGGACGCGAGCGTGTCCTTCGATGTCGACTGCATTTCCATCGAGGAGATCGCGGCGATGATCGGGCCGAACGACAAGCTGTTCATCAAGATGGACATCGAGGGCGCGGAATACGAGGTGGCGCCGCTGCTGGCGCCGCTGCTGCAGCGCGAGCGGGTCGACTGCTACGTCTCGTTCCACCCGCGCTTTGCGGCCGGCGGACATCCGCGCTTCCACAAGACCTTCGGCATGACGCGCCGGGTGTTCGAGACCTTCCGCGGCTTCAATCTCACCCGCGTCGGGCGCAAGTCGCTGCTGCCGGCCGGCGACGTCAAGCTGCTGGCCAAGCTCGGCCTGTGGCTGTTCGAGGCCAAGCGCGGCTTCCTGTTCTCCAAGGGCCGGGCGCCGCTGCGCTGAGCGCGCGGGGGCCGAAACGGGACGCACAGAGTGAGCGAGAACGGCACGCGGGCGGTCCCGCAGGTGGTCGTCGTCGGCGCCGGGCCGGCCGGGCTGATCGCCGCCGACAGACTGTCGGCAGCGGGTCTTGCCGTGACCATCGCCGAGCGCATGCCCTCGCCGGCGCGCAAGCTGCTGATGGCCGGGCGCGGCGGGCTGAACCTCACCCATAGCGAGGAGATGCCGGCGTTCCTCACCCGCTACCGGGACGCGGAGGCGCAGCTGGCGCCGGCGATCGCGGCCTTCGATCCCGCAGCGCTCAGGGCCTGGTGCGCGGAGCTCGGCATCGAGACCTTCATCGGCTCGAGCGGGCGGGTGTTTCCGATCCAGATGAAGGCCTCGCCGCTGGTGCGGGCGCTGTTGGAGCGGCTGGCGGCGCGCGGCGTACAGCTCAACACCCGCTGGAGCTGGACAGGATTGGAGCGGAGCACGGACGCGCCCGCGCGCTGGCGCCTCTCCTTCGAGACGCCGGACCGGACAAAGGACATCGAGGCGGATGCAGTGCTGCTGGCGCTCGGCGGCGCGAGCTGGCCGCGGCTCGGCAGCGACGGCGGCTGGGTGCCGATGCTCGAACGGCACGGCGTGACGGTGACGCCGCTTGCACCGGCGAATGCGGGCGTTCTCGTCGACTGGTCGCAGCTGCTGAAGGCGCGCTTTGCCGGAACGCCGCTGAAGCGAATCGCCGCAAGCATCGGCGGCACGCGCGTTGCCGGCGAGGCGATGATCACCGCGCGCGGGCTGGAAGGCGGCGCGGTCTACGCGCTGTCGGCGGAGCTGCGGGCGGCCTTCGAGGCGAACGGAACGGCGCAGCTGGTGCTCGACCTGCGCCCGGATCTCGGCGAGGCGGATCTGGCAGTGCGGCTCGCGCGACCGCGCGGCAAGCAGTCGCTGTCCAATCACTTGCGCAAGGCCGCGGGCCTGCCGCCCGCCGCCATCGCGCTGCTGTCGGAGACGGGCGAGCGCACCAGCGATCCGCTCGAACTGGCCCGCCGCATCAAGGGGCTGGCGCTGACGGCGACGGGGTTTTCCGGCCTGGACCGGGCGATCTCCACGGCCGGCGGCATCGCCTGGGAGGAGATCGGCGCAGATTTCGGCCTCAGCAAGCTGCCGGGCATCCATGTGGCCGGCGAGATGATCGACTGGGAAGCCCCGACGGGCGGCTACCTGCTGCAGGCGTCCTTCGCCAGCGGCGTCAAGGCTGCCGACGGCATCGCCCGGGCACTGGCCGGTCGCTGACCCCTCCCCCGGCACAACGGAAAAAGGCCGGCAAAGGCCGGCCCTCTTCTGGTCCCCGGAAAGGGGGGGTCCGCCTGGAGTGACGAACTTCAGATTCGGGTGACTAGCGGCAGAACTGGTAGCGACCCGAATAGGTGCGGAAGTAGCCGGTGTCCGGATTGAACGAGCGGTACCTGGACGAGCAGTAGCGGTACCATTCGGGCGTCCACGGGGCCGGGCGGCCGTAATAGACCGGGGCCGGAGCGTAGTGCGGGGCCGGCTCGTAGTAGCGCGGCTGCGACAGGGCGGAGCCGATGACGGCACCGGCGACGAACCCGCCGGCAGCGGCCCAGCCGTTGTTGTGGTGCCAGCCCTTCTTGGCCTCGGCGCCGGTGGTGCCGGATGCCAGAACCGCACCGGCGGTCAGGGCGACTGCAAGACTCGTGACTGCGATCTTCTTGAACATGACTTCATTCCCTCTGCTTGATGCTTATTTCTCATCTTCGTGACGCCGCTTTTTCCTGCGTCCATGGTCAGAAGATAAGACAGTCTTGCCAAGACAACTGTGATCGCGATCACGAGATGGCGCATCCCGCGGGACTGCCCCTTCGGGAAGCGGCGGAGGCTTGCGCGCATCCGAATTGACATGAAACATGAATCATGCGTCATATAACGGCGGCGATACGGAGCGGCGGGCTGGAGGAGCGGCCCGCGATCCGCGCCACAGGGAGGACACCATGATCAGACATGCCACCGCGGCCGCGCTGCTCGCCGCAGCCCTTGCCGCCGCGCCCCTGGGCGCCGGGGCCAAGGCCGAGGACATCCGCATCGCCCACGTCTACGGCAAGACCGGCGCGCTGGAAGCCTATGCCAAGCAGTCGCATATCGGCTTCATGATGGGGCTGGAATACGCGACCGACGGCACGATGGAGATCGACGGCCGCAAGATCGTCGTCATCGAGAAGGACACCCAGCTGAAGCCGGATATCGGCCGCGCCGCGCTGGCCGAGGCCTATGGCGACGACGACGTGCACCTGGCCGTCGGGCCGGTGTCCTCGGGTGTCGCGCTGGCCATGCTGCCGGTCGCCGAGGAATACGGCAAGCTGCTGCTGGTCGAGCCGGCGGTGGCCGATTCCATCACCGGCGAGAACTGGAACCGCTACGTCTTCCGCACGGGGCGCAATTCCTCGCAGGACGCCATCGCCAATGCGGTCGCGCTCGGCAAGGAGGGCGTCACCATCGCAACGCTGGCGCAGGACTACGCCTTCGGCCGCGACGGCGTCGCCGCCTTCCGCGAGGCGCTGGCCGATACGGGCGCCAAGCTCGCCTTCGAGGAATACGCCCCGACCGACACCCAGGACTTCACCGCCAGCGCCCAGCGCATCTTCGACGCGATGAAGGACATCGAGGGCCGCAAGTTCCTGTTCGTGATCTGGGCCGGCGCCAACAACCCGATCGGCAAGATCAAGGCGATGGAGCCGGAGCGTTTCGGCATCGAGATCGCCACCGGCGGCAACATCCTGGCGGCGATGAAGGCCTACAAGGCGCTGCCGGGCATGGAAGGCGCCACCTATTACTACCACGACATCCCGAAGAACGCGGCGAACGACTGGCTGGTCTCCGAGCACGAGAAGCGCCACGGCTCGCCGCCGGACTTCTTCACCGCCGGCGGCATGTCGGCCGCCATCGCCGTCGTCGAGGGCATCCGCAAGGCCGGCTCGACCGACACGGAAGACCTGATCGCAGCGATGGAGGGCATGTCCTTCGAAACGCCGAAGGGCACGATGACCTTCCGCGCGGAGGATCACCAGGCGTTGCAGTCCATGTACCACTTCAAGATCCGGGTCGACCCGGAGGTCGAGTGGGGCATTCCGGAACTGGTGCGCGAGCTGAAGATCGAGGACATGAACATCCCGATCCGCAACACGCGCTGACGCTCTGGCGTGGCGAGTTTGGAACACGCGTCGTCTCGGCGGCACTCCCAAAGCGTGTTTCGAATTCCGCCACGCGAGGCGGCCCGGCCCTTTCGCCGCGGCCGGGCCGCCCGAACTTTCCGACACCGAGCCTTTCCCGCGCCCTTTCCCGGAGCCGAGCCCTCATGCGCGAACCGCCCGTTCTTGCGACCGAGGACCTGACGATCCGCTTCGGCGGCCATGTCGCGGTCGACGCGGTGACCTGCGCCTTCGAGCGCGGCACGCTGACCGCCATCGTCGGCCCCAACGGCGCCGGCAAGACCACCTATTTCAACCTCGTCTCGGGCCAGCTGAAGGCCAGCGCCGGCACAGTGCGCCTCAACGGCGAGGACATCACCCGCCTTGGCGTCGCCGACCGCTGCGAGCGCGGCATCGGCCGGGCCTTCCAGCTGACCAACCTGTTTCCCAGCCTCAGCGTGCGCGAGAACGTCCGCCTGGTGGCGCAATCGCGCGCGCGGCGCGGCTTCGACCTGTTCTCGCGGGCAAGCTCGCATGTGGAGCTGATCGAGCGGGCCGACCATGTGCTGGCCGAGGTGCGGCTTGCCGACAAGCGCGACGTCACCGTCTCCGCCCTGCCGCATGGCGACCAGCGCAAGCTGGAGGTCGCCCTGATGATCGCGCTCGGCGCGCAGGTGCTGATGTTCGACGAGCCGACCGCCGGCATGAGCGTCGACGAGGTGCCGGTGATCCTCGACCTGATCCGCGAGCTGAAGGCCGACAAGGACCGCACGATCCTCCTGGTCGAGCACAAGATGGACGTGATCCGCACGCTGGCCGACCGCATCGTCGTGCTGCACAACGGCGCGCTGGTCGCCGACGGCGAGCCCGGCGAGGTGATGCGCTCGGCCATCGTGCAGGAAGCCTATCTCGGCAAGGCACCGGATGCCGCTGCCGCAACGGAGACAGCCCATGGCTGACGCGCTGCTGACGCTGGAGGGCGTCCACACCCATATCGGCCCCTATCACATCCTGCATGAGGTGAGCTTTGCCGTGCCGCGCGGCGGGGTGACCATGCTGCTGGGGCGCAACGGTGCCGGCAAGTCGACGACGCTGCGCACCATCATGGGCCTGTGGAAGGCAAGCCGGGGCACCATCACCTTCGACGGCCGGCCGATCCAGTCGCTGGCGACACCGGACATCGCCCGTGCCGGCATTGCCTATGTGCCGGAGAACATGGGCATCTTCGCCGACCTCACGGTGGCGGAGAACATGCGCCTTGCCGCGACAAGCGGGCCGTTCGACGAGAGGCGCCTTGCCTGGATCAAGGAGCTGTTCCCGCCGATCGGCACGTTCTGGGACAAGGCCGCCGGCACGCTGTCGGGCGGACAGAAGCAGATGCTGTCGGTCGCCCGCGCGATCATCGAGCCGCGCCGCCTGATCCTGATCGACGAGCCGAGCAAGGGCCTGGCGCCGGCGATCATCGCCGCGATGACGGCAGCGCTCAAGCAACTGAAGGACACCGACACCACGATCCTCCTGGTGGAGCAGAATTTCGCCATGGCCTCGGCGCTCGGCGACACGGTGGCGGTGATGGATGACGGGCGCATCGTCCATGCGGGCGCGATGGCGGAGCTGGCCGCCGACGCGTCGCTGCAGGAGAAGCTGATGGGCCTCAGCCTGGAGGTGCACCAGTGAGCGAAACCGCGATCCGCCCCCGCCTGGTGGGGCCGACGGCGATGGAGCGGCTCGGCAAGGCGGCGCCGCTGCTGCTGGCGCCGGTGCTGGCCCTTGTCGGGCTTGTCGCCGTCGGCGATCCGTCCGTGTGGCTGACGCTGACGGTCGCCGGGCTCGCCATGGGGCTGATGATCTTCATCATGGCCTCGGGCCTCACCGTCGTCTTCGGCCTGATGGACGTGATCAATTTCGGCCATGGCGCCTTCGTCTCGGTCGGCGCCTTCGTCGGCTTCACGGTGCTGGCCTGGCTGTCCGGCTGGACGCAGAATCCGGCCGTGGTGCTGAACCTTGCCGCCGTTTTCCTGGCGATCCTCGCCTCCATGGCGGTGACCGGCGCGCTCGGACTCGCCTTCGAGCGGGTGATCGTCAAGCCGGTCTACGGCCATCACCTGAAGCAGATCCTCGTCACCATGGGCGGGCTGATCGTCGCCCAGCAGCTGATCCATGTGGTCTGGGGGCCGGATGCGATCCATGTCGCCCGCCCGCCCTCGCTGCAGGGCTCGTTCATCGTCGGCGAGGCGGCCATCGAGAAATACCGCATGCTGGCGGTGGCCATCGGGCTGGTGCTGTTCCTCGCCATGCGCCACGTGCTGCGGGCGACCAAGCTCGGCCTGCTGGTGCGCGCCGGGGTGGAGAACGGCGAGATGGTCGAGGCGCTCGGCTACCGGATCAACCGGCTGTTCCTGCTGGTGTTCATGGCTGGATCGGCGCTGGCCGGCCTCGGCGGCATCATGTGGGGCCTCTATCAGGAGACGATCACCGCGCATATGGGCTCGGAGATCATGGTGCTGGTCTTCGTCGTGGTGATCATCGGCGGGCTCGGCTCCATCGAGGGCTGCTTCATCGGCGCGCTGCTGGTCGGGCTGCTCGCCAACTACATGGCGTTCCTGGCGCCCAAGGCGGCGCTGGTCTCCACCATCGCGCTGATGGTCGCCATCCTGATGTGGCGGCCGCAGGGCCTCTATCCCGTGGTCAAGGCGAAGTAGGCGCAAGATGATCGACACCCTCCTTTCCGGCGACCGCCCGCAAAGCCGCACGCTCGCGCTGCTGCTGATCGCAATCGGCCTTTGCCTCGCCTTCGCGCCGTTCCTGTTTCCCGGCACCAAGCCGCTCGATACGGCCGCGCGCATCTGCATCTTCATCGTGCTGGTGGCGAGCTACGACCTGCTGCTCGGCTATACCGGCATCGTCTCCTTCGCCCATACGATGTTCTTCGGCATCGGCGCCTATGGCGTGGCGCTGGCGCTCGGCAGTCTCGGCGCCTCGTTCGTGGCGATCCTCGTCGGCGTGCTGGCCGGAACGGCGCTGTCCTGCGCGCTGGCGCTCGCCATCGGCCTGTTCTCATTGCGGGTGAAGGCGATCTTCTTCGCCATGGTGACGCTGGCGGTGGCCAGCGCCTTCGCCGTGCTGGTCTCGCAGCTCTCCTCGATCACCGGCGGCGAGGACGGGCTGACCTACCGGATCCCGCGCGAGCTGACGCCGGCCTTCCGCCTGACCGACCTGCGCCTCTTCGACGTGCGGATCGACGGGCGGCTGCTCGCCTATTACCTCGTCTTCCTCTGCGCGCTGGTGCTGTTCCTCGTGATGCTGCGCATCGTCAACTCGCCCTTCGGCACCACGCTGAAGGCGGTGCGCGACAATGCCTTCCGTGCCGAGGCGATCGGCTACCGGGTGGTGCTCTACCGCACCACGGCGACGGTGCTCTCCGCCGCCATGGCAAGCCTTGCCGGCGCGCTGCTCGCGATCTGGATCCGCTACACGGGACCGGCGACGACCCTGTCCATGGAGATCATGATCGACATCCTGTTGATGGTGGTGATCGGCGGCATGGGCACCATGTACGGGGCGGTGATCGGGGCGAGCCTGTTCATCCTCGCCCAGACCTATCTGCAGAGCCTGATGGCGAGCGCCGAGGCGGCAACGCGCGGCCTGCCGCTGCTGCCCGACCTGGTGGCGCCCGAACGCTGGCTGCTGTGGCTCGGCACGCTGTTCATCCTGTCGGTCTATTTCTTCCCGGACGGCATCGTCGGCCGGCTGAGGAACCGTGGATGAGGAGGCTGCATCTGCACCGGGCCGGCCGGCGGCGACCGGGCGTGCCCATCCTGATCCTGCTGCACGGCTGGTCCTGCCATGGCGGCTTCTTCGCCCCGCAGCTGGAGGAGCTGGCCGAGCTCACCGAGGTGATCGCCCCCGACCTGCCGGGCCACGGCAAGACCGGCGACCGTGTGACCCCGAGCATCGAGGCGGGCGCGGACGCGCTGGCGGCAATGATGCAGGAAGAGGATATCGCGCAAGCCGTGCTGGTCGGCTGGTCGATGGGCGCGCTCGTCGCCTGGTCGATGATCGAGCGCCACGGCAGCGGCCGGCTCGGCGCGCTGGTGGTGGAGGACATGGCGCCGCGGGTGATCAACGGGCCGGACTGGACGCTGGGCACGCTGAACGGTCTCGACGGGCCGCGCAACGCGGTGTTCCTCAAGGCCATCGAGGGCCAGTGGCCGCTGCTGGCGCCGGCAACCGCCCGGCGGAGCTTCGCCCTGGATGCGCCCCGGCAGCTCGTCGACTTCGCCGAACGGGAGATGCGCGGGGCGAACCCGCGGCTGCTCGCCGCCATGTGGCGCTCGCTGACGATCCAGGATTTCCGCCCTCTGACGCCGCGCATCCAGCTCCCCGTGGTTCTGGCGCGAGGCGCGCGCAGCCAGCTCTACGGCCTCGCTGCCGCCGAGTGGCAGGCGGCGCATCTGGCGCGCGCCCGCATAGAGACCTTCGCCCGCTCGGGCCACTCGCCGCATCTGGAGGAATCCAGCAGCTTCAACGACATGCTGGCCGGGCTGCTGCGGCGGCACGGAACCCTGCAAGGCGCCGAACCTGCGTGAGGAAGCGCAGCGGACGCTGCGGCGGTGCTTGCCGGTCTCAGGGTTTTCGCATACACTTCGCCCGGTCGGTTTTCGGACCGACCTCAGCGGGCTTGAAAATTCGAACCCGGTTAAGAAAGTTTCGGTATGCGGCGCTTCCTGGTCCAAACGACCGGTTCTGTCGAACAGAACTGCCTTTCCCGTTTCTGAATGCCACGCTCGCGCAAGCAAGCGCGCTTACTTGCGCTTAACTATCGACACGGGACAGGAGTTTTCCCATGCGCCAGACCGGCACCCTGAAGTTCTTCAACCATGATCGCGGCTTCGGCTTCGTGACCCCGGCCGAGGGCGGCAAGGACGTGTTCGTTCACATCACGGCTTTCGAGCGTTCGGGCCTCGCCGTTCCGGCCGAGGGCACCACGCTGACCTTCGTGACCGAGGAAGACCGTCGCGGTCGTGGCCTGCAGGCCGCCCAGCTCGAGCTCGCCTGAGCAGATCGGGCCGTTCCGCAAGGAACCCCAGGTTCTGACGCCGCCGGCCCCGCCGGCGGCGTTTTTCGTTGCGGGGACCCTCAGGCGGCGACGGCATCCTCGACATAGACCAGCGCCCGGCCCTCGCAGATGCGCCGCCCGTCCTCGCCCAGACACACGGTCTCGAGGTCCACGAGATGCTTTTCCGGGCGCAGGCGCGTGATCGTCACCCGCGCGCTCAGCATCTCGCCGAAGCGCGCCTCGGACAGGAAGGACATTTCCTGCTTCAGGTAGTTGGTGCCGAAGCCCGGCAGCCGGACGCCGAGCAGATAGGAGAACAGCCCGCCGATCAGCGGTTGCGGCACCGTCTCGGGAAGCGCATCCAGCCCGGCAAGGCCGGCGAAGACGGCCGCATCCGATGCCGGAAAGCGGCGGCTCACCTCGGCGCTCTGTCCCACGGTCAGCTTCATCGTCCCGCCTCCAGCCTGCACTGCCCGACGAGCACGGGCGCCCCGTCGGCGACCCGCGAAACGGTGATCGCGACCTCGCCGGTATCGGCCGGCGAGAAGGCGAGCTCCAGCTCCTCCTCCGGATAGGCGGGATTGGGGAACATCAGGGCCTGCATCTCATGGCGGTGCTCCGGATAGCGCTGGCGCAGCAGGGCCCAGAGCCGCGAATAGAGCAGCATGCCGTGCGAGACGGTGCGCCCGAAGCGGGTGCGCGCCGAGAACTCCGCATCGACATGGATCGGATTGTCGTCGCCCGACAGTTCCGCGAAGGCGTCGAAATCCGCCTGTGTCGGCACCCAGCGTGCCGAAAACTCGTCCGTTGCCGTCGTCACCGGCCGCTCTCCCCATGTCGTGTTCTCAGGATGTGTTTCTGGACCTTGCCGGCGGCGGTGCGCGGCAACTCGTCGACGACGCGGAAGCTGCGCGGCACCTTGTAGCCGGCGAGCTGCTCGCGGCACCAACGGGTCAGCGCGGCGACGTCGATCAGCGCGCCGGGGCGGGCGATCAGCCAGGCGGCGCCGACCTCGCCCCATTTTTCGTCCGGCACGCCGATCACCACCGCATCGAGCACGTCCTCATGGGCGACCAGCACCCGCTCGACCTCGGCCGGATAGACGTTCTCGCCGCCGGAGATGTACATGTCCTTGATGCGGTCGACGATGTAGTAGTAGCCCTCGGCATCGCGGCGGGCGACATCGCCCGACAAGAGCCAGCCGCCCGGCGCGAAGGCGACTTCACTCGCCTGCGGGTTGCCGAAATAGCCGGGCGTGACGCCGGGGCCGCGGATCTGCAATTCGCCCTCGCCTTCGCCCTCCACCACCTCGCCCGTCACCGAGACGAGACGCACCTCGGCGAGGATCTGCGCCTTGCCGACGGAGCCGATCTTGCGCGGCGCATTCTCCGGATCGGACAGGAACACGGTCGGCCCGGTCTCGGTCATGCCCATGCCGTTGCACACGGTGACGCCGCACGACAGATAGGTCTCAAGCAGGGGCGCGGGCATCGGCGCGCCGCCGCAGCCGAGCGAGCGCAGGGCGGAAAAGTCCGTTTCCGAAAAGCCCGGCTCCAGCGCGATTGCCTGGTAGATCGCCGGCACGCCGAAGAAGGCGGTGAGCCGGCCGGCGCCGATCAGTTTCAGCACCGCCGGGGCATCGAACTTGCGCAAGACAATGCTCTCGCCGCCGGCGAGGAACAGCGGCAGGGTCATCAGGTTGATGCCGGCCGTGTGGAACAGCGGCAGGAAATTGACCGTACGGTCGGTGCCGGAAAGGCCGGTCGCCTGGGTGTAGTTGACCGCGTTGGCCCAGGCCATTTCCGCCGTCTGGATCACCAGTTTCGGGGTGCCGGTGGTGCCGGATGTGGCGAGCAGATACCACGGCCGGCCGGCCTCGACCCGCGTGTCACTGAGCGAGGCCGGGGAGAGATCCGCGGCAAGCTGATCAAGATGGGGCGCCTCGCCCGCAACGGGCGCATCGGCGAAGCCGACAAGATCCAGCGCGAGGTCACCGGCAAGCGCCTGCGCGGTCGCGGCCGTTGCGCCGTCATGCAGCAGCAGCCGCGCGCCGGAGGCGGCGACGACCGGGGCGAGTTCGGCCGGCGGCTGGCGCCAGTTGAGCGGCAGCAGGACGATGCCGGTCTTCTGGGCGGCGAAAAGCAGGACGAAGAAATCCGCGTGATTGTGGCTAAGGACGGCGACACGCTCGCCGGCGGCAACGCCCCGCGCCAGCAGCGCCCGCGCGGTGCGGTTGGCCTTCGCCTCGACCTCGGCGAAGGTGAGTTGCGCGCCGGTCTCGTGGTCGGTGAAGGCGATGCGATCCGGCGTCAGCTCGGCGCGCCTGGCCGCCATATCGGTGACCCAGGACATCATCGCCGCGCCTCCCCGGCCGCGAGCGGGGCGAGAAAGGCCTGCATCCGCTCCCGCGTCTGCGGCCGGGCGATCAAGGCGAGAAAGCCGTGAAGCTCGCGCTCGAGATCCCTGGCGACGGCGGCGAGACGATCCTCGTTCCAGATATTGGCGCGGGTCACGGCAAGGGTGCCGGGGTCCATCCCGGCGAGGGTGGCGAGCCGCGCGCAGACGCGGGCCTCCAGCTCGGACGGCAGGCAGGTCTCGCTCGCCAACCCGAGGCGCAGGCAGTCGGCGGCGGTCAGACGCTGGTTGAGATATTGCACCTCCAGCGCCCGCGCGGTGCCGATGCGTTCCGGCAGCAGCGCCGTCCAGCCGCCGTCCGGCGCAAAGCCCATCTGCGCATAATAGGGCTGGAGGAATGCGTCCTCGCTCATCACCACCATGTCGGCGGCGAGCATCAGGCCGGCAGAGCCGCCGGTGACCGGACCGTTGAGCGCGGCGATCACCGGCATCGGGAAGGCGAGCAGGTCGAGAACCGCCGCATTGAGCGCGCCGACGATCTCGCGCGCGAAGTGCAGCAAATCGCTGCTGTCCCTGGAGAGCGCGGCAAAGCGGGCGACATCGCCGCCGGCGGAAAAGGCCCGGCCGCGGCCGGTCAGCACCAGCGCAGCCGCCCCTGCCTGCCGCGCCTCGTCGATCCGTGCGCGCAAGGCGGCAAGAAGCTCCGGCGCCAGCGCGTTGCCGCGCCCCGGTCGGTCGAGCGTCAGCCATGCGGCACCCTCCCGCCAGTCGAGATGCACGGCACCGTCGGCGGCGGCGCTCATTCGCCGCCCCCTTTGCTGCCGCCGACCTTGAGGCCGTTCTCGATGAGATCGTGGGCGACCTCGACCATGGTGTCGACCGGAACCTCGCCGCCGAACACCACCTGGAACTCGCCGAGCGAGCGGGCGATGCCCATCAGCGTCCAGGCGCGGATCTCGGCATCGCCGGGGCGGATGGTGCCCGCGCTCGCCGCCCGCTCCAGCCCCTCGCGATAGCCTTCGGCGAAGGTGCGAAAGTAGGCGAGATAGGCGTCGCGGTCGACGAACTGCGCCTCCTGGACGATGCGATAGAGCTCGGGATGTGCGGAGACGAAGGCAAGGAAGGCGCGCAGGCCCTCGCGCTCGGCCTGCAGGCGGTCGGTATAGCCGGAGGTCGCCTCGCTGATCGCATGGCGCAGCATGCGGCCCATTTCGGCGACGAGTTCGGAGAAGACCTCGTCCTTGCTGGCGAAGTAGATGTAGAAGGTTCCTTGCGCGACTCCGGCCTCGCGGGTGATGGAGCCGATGGAGGCCTCGTTGAAGCCCTGGCGGCCGATGACCCGTTCGGCTGCCTCGAGGATCGCCCGCCGGGTCGCCGCGCCGCGCGCGGTTTTCGGCATGCCGGAGGCGGCATCCTCGCCGGCCGGTGCGACAGCACTTGCCGGACCGGTTCCCGCTGCGTCATTCTTGGGTGCGCGCGGCTTGCCGGCCCCCGTCTTTGCAGGAGCCTTGCGCCCGCGCGCAGCCGTGCCGCGGGTTGCGGCCTGCCCCGCGCCTCTGCCCGTTTCCGCTCCGCCCACGACATCCTCCCCCAAACAATATGAATTATGAATCACTATTCATGTTCTGCCGACGAGTTTCAAGTGCAAAGCAAGGGAGATGCGGGATCGGAGAGCCGAGGGCGGATGAGGCACGGTCCCGAACGCCGCCGCGACCGACGTGCCTCCCCGATCCCGGGTCGCGCTTGCGCTTGCCCGAAGGACGCGGAAAGGCTCGAGCGAGGCAACACCTGCCGAGAGTGCCGGCTCTCCGGCTTCGCCTGCCGCCGGGGGGAGGCACGACATCACCTCCCGGCCTAGCCCCCCGACGAGGCGGACAATCCCGATCCGGCCCCGCTCCACCCCGATCCGACGTAGCGGCACAAAGGCGCGGAAAAAGCTGACTTTCTCCGTCATGTTTTTCCATCAAAGCCGTTGACGTTCCCGCCCCGGCACCGCATATCTATGCACATGCGCCTGACCCAGCAGACCAACTACGCCGTCCGCACCCTCATCTACTGTGCGGCAAACCCCGGATCCCCGAGCCGTGTCGCGGATATCGCGGCCAGCTTCGAGATGTCGGAGACGCATCTCTTCAAGATCCTCAAGGTTCTTGTCGACGGCGGATTCGTGCGCACCTTGCGCGGCCGCAACGGCGGCATCCTGCTCGCGCGCCCGGCGGCGGAGATTTCCGTCGGCGAGGTGGTGCGTGCAGCGGAAGAAAGCTTCCTGCTCGCCGAGTGTTTCGAATCCGGCCGCAAGGACTGCCCGCTGATCACCTCCTGCGGCTTCAACGGGTTGCTGCACGAGGCGCTCGAGGCCTTCATGATGGTGCTCGATTCCCACACCATCGCCGAGCTGGCCGAGGACCGCACCGAGATCCGCTTCCTTCTGAAGATGGATGGCGAGATCCCCACTTCGGGCAAGATGGCGAGCCTGCAGGGCGCCGGCGCCTGAGGCGTACAGGCAGAGTTCAGGTTCCCGACCGCGACACGAAAACGGCGGCCCCTCGCAGGGCCGCCGTTTCGCGTTTCCGCTCCCCGCCAAGGGGAGGATCCGGCCGGGACGCGAGCGCCCCCGGCCGGACGAAGGCTCACTTCATCTCGGAGACGACCTCGAAGCCGTTGCCCGAGACCCTGAACAGGGCATAGGCGCCCGGAACGTCGCCGGCTTCGTCGAAATTGTGCTCGCCGGCCGCGCCCTTGTAGTCGATGGCCGTGCCGGCCGCGATCAGCTCCTTGGCCTTGGCCCACTCGCCCGGCAGGATCGGCTCGCCCTCGCCGTTGGAGATCTCGCGCAAGGAAGCGGCCACCTTGGCCTTGTCGCCGCCCGCCTTCTCGATGGCGAGCGCCAGCATGAAGGCCGCGTCGTAGGACGTGGTCACGAAGATCGCGCTCGGGTCGCCGCCGATATCGGAGAAGGCCTTGCTGAAGGCATCCAGCGAGGTGGACTGCTCGCCGACCGGAGCGGAGGCGAGGAAGGTCTCCAGGTTTTCCGCACCGAGCTCCTTGATCGGGGCGTCGGACTTCATCCCGTCGGCGCCGACGAAGTTCTCGAAGAAGCCGTTCTCCAGCGCCTGGCGCAGCATCGTCAGGCCCGAGCCGTCGCCGTAGTCGAGGATGACCAGCGTGTCGGCGCCACCGGACGCGAGGTCCGCGAGGTTGGAGCGGTAGGAGGCCTTCTCGCCCTCGTGGGCGGCATAGCCGGCGATCTCGCCGCCCTGCGCCTCGAACTCGGCGCGGAACGACTCGGCCAGGCCCTTGCCGTAGTCGTTGTTGAGATAGGCGACCGCCACCTTCTTGGTGCCGCGTTCCAGCAGCGTGCGGGCAAGCGCCCGGCCCTGGAAATCGTCGGACGGCACGGTGCGGAACACGGTGTCGTTGTCCTTGAGCGAAGTGATCTCCGGCGAGGTTCCCGACGGAGTGACGATGACGATGCCTGCGGGGATGGTCACCGAATTGGCGGCCGCCAGCACGGCGCCCGAGCAATGCGGGCCGACGACGGCGACGACACCCTCGATGTTGACCGCCTTGGTGGCCGCGTCGGTGGCGTTCTGCGGGTTGCAGGCGCTGTCGCCGACTACGCCGACCAGCTTCTGGCCGTCGAGAATGCCGCCGGCGTCGTTGACCTGGCTGATGGCGAGATTGGCGCTGTCGATCATCGCCGGCGCCATTGCCGCGATCGGACCGGAAACGCCGCCGAGCAGACCGATCTTCACGTCCGCATGGGCGGGCGCCGCCAGCGCCGTCGCACCCAGGAGAGCCGCAGCCGCGGCGATACGGAACGTCCTCATGATAAACCTCCACCTTGTGGTTATCCGGCCGGTGCGAAATCCTGCCGGCCGTTTGCTGTCTCGCGGAGGCGCTCCCCTCGGGCCATCCTGCCCGTCCCGGAACGGCGCCTTCCGCGCTTGCGGCAGCCGGATGCCCGGCTGCCCTGGTGGCGGCAGTTTCAACCGAAACGCGCCGCCCTCACAAGCCTCAATCGGGTGACGCCGGCGGGCGTGCACCGCTTGCCGCGGGGTCCGGCCGGGGCCCGCGCTTCTGCGGCTCGGGCAAAAGCCCCTCGGGCCGGAAGCGCAGCACCACCTGCAGCATCAGGCCGATCAGGAAGACGCGCAGGTACTTGGCCTTCACGGCATATTCGTGCGGCAGGCGGTCGGTGACGATCTCCGACATGGACCAGATGATCCAGACCACGGCGACGCCGAGGATGGCGCCGCGATTGTTGCCCGATCCGCCGAGGATCAGCATGATCCAGACGAGGAAGGTCGCGACCATCGGGTCGATCGCCTCCGGCGTGATCGTGCGGTTGAAATGGGCGAAGAGCGCGCCGCCGAGCCCCATCAGCGCCGATCCGAAGATGAAGGCCTCGAGCCGCCGGTAGGGCACGTCCTTGCCCATGGCGCGGGCCGCGTCCTCGTTGTCGCGGATGGCGCGCATCATCCGGCCCCAGGGCGAGGCGAACTGCCGCTCGACCAGGAGATAGGCGACCAGCAGCACGCCGGCGACGATGGCCAGATAGGCCAGCTGCGACATGGTGTAGGCGAGATCTCCGAAGGGGCGCGGGATGTCGGTGATGCCGCGCGCGGCGTTGGTCAGCCAGCTTTCCGACTTGACGACGAGGCGGATGATCTCGGCAACGCCGATGGTGGCGATGGCCAGATAATCGGAGCGCAGGCGCAGGCAGATCTTGCCGATCGGCCAGGCGATCAGCCCGGCCGCCACCATCGCCCCGAGCCAGCCGACCGGCACCGGCAGGTCGAAGCCGCCGACGCGCCCTTCCGCGAAGGGCGAGGTGAGGATCGCCGAGGTGTAGGCGCCGACGGCGAAGAAGCCGGCAATGCCCGCGTTGAAGAGGCCGGTATAGCCCCACTGGATGTTCAGCCCCAGCGCCAGCAGCGCATAGATGCCGATGAAGATCGCCATGAAGACGGCGTAATTGACGAAGCCGAGCCATTCCATCGCGCGCGACCTCCTTACAGGACCTTGCCCTTGAGCAGGCCGGTCGGCCGCACAAGGAGCATCAACAGCAGGATGGCGAAGGCGGTGGCCGCCTTGTACTCGGTCGGCAGGAACAGGGCCGACATCTCCTCGGCGATGCCGACGATCAACCCGCCGAGCACCGCGCCCTCGACCCGGCCGACGCCGCCGAGAATGGCGGCGGCGAACATCGGCAGCAGCATGGTCCAGCCCATCAGCGCCTTCAGCTCGTAATTGAGGCCGAGGAAGACGCCAGCCGCCGCGCACAGGCCTCCGACGATCGTCCAGGTGAGCAGCACGACCTTGCGGTTGTCGACGCCCGACAGGAGCGCAAGGTCCGGGTTGTCGGACATCGCGCGCATGGCCTTGCCCCACTTGCTGTACTTGAGGAACAGCTGCAGGGCGACGACGAGGGCGATCATCGCCAGCACGGTGACGATCTCGCGGTCGCGGATGCGGATGCCGAACCAGTTCTCGGGGCGCACGATGCCGCGGGTGTAGGTCTGGGAATCGACGCCCCACACGATCTGCACCACCGCGCGCACCATCAGGGCGACGCCGAGCGAGGCCATCACCGTGACGATCTTCGGCCGCTCGCGCAGATAGGCGTAGAAGGTCCTGTCGATGCCGACGGCGACCGCCGCCGTCACCGCCATCGCCACCGGCAGCGCCACATAGGGCGAGACGCCGCCCAGCGTGACCACGCCCAGCGCCAGGAAGGCGCCGAAGGTGGCAAGGTCGCCATGGGCGAGATGCGCATAGCGCAGGATCGCGAAGACGAGCGTGATGCCGACCGCGCCGAGCGCATAGATCGAGCCGACGACGATGCCCGGCACCAGGTAGAAGTTGATCAGTTCCATCGCGTCCATGTCGGTCAGCCTCCCAGGAACATGGCGGCGACATCCTCGTCGGCGAGGAGTTCGGCACCCGTTCCCTCGTGACGGTTGACGCCGGAGGCGAGCACATAGCCGCGGTCGGCGAAGGCCAGCGCCTGCTTGGCATGCTGCTCGACCAGCAAAATGGTGACGCCGGTGTCGCGCACGTCGCGGCAGATCCGGAAGATCTGCTCCATGTATTTCGGCGAAAGCCCCGCCGTCGGCTCGTCGAGCAGCAGCAGCTTGGGCTCCAGCATGAGCGCCCGGCCCATGGCGACCATCTGACGCTGGCCGCCGGACAGGTTGCCGGCAAGCGCCTTGCGCCGCTCCTTCAGGTCTGGGAACAGGGCATAGACCCGGTCGTAGGCGGCCGACAGGTCGCCGGAGCGCAGGAAGGCGCCCATCTCCAGGTTCTCGTGCACCGTCATCTCGCGGAAGACGTTGTTGACCTGCGGCACGTAGCACACGCCGGCCTCGACGATGCGGTTGGGCTCAAGGCCGGTGATGTCGGCCCCGTCGACGCGGATCGTGCCGCCGCGCACATGCAGCAGGCCGAAGATCGCCTTCATCGCCGTCGACTTGCCGGCCCCGTTCGGGCCGACGATGACGACGATTTCGGAAGGGGCGGCGCGCAGGGTCACGCCCAGCAGGATGTCGGCCTCGCCGTAGCCGCCGACGACATCGCGCATGTCGAGAATGTCGCTCATGCGGCGTCTCCCACCGTCTCGCCGAGATAGGCTTCCAGCACCCGCGGATCGGAGCGCACGGTCGCGAAATCGCCCTCGATCAGCACGCGCCCCTCGGCCATGCAGACGACCGGATCGCAGAGCTTCTCGATCATCTCCATGTCGTGCTCGATGAGGACGAAGGTGTAGCCGCGCTCGCGGTTGAGGATGGCGATCTTCTCCTCCAGCTTGCGCAGGAGCGTGCGGTTGACGCCGGCGGCCGGCTCGTCGAGCAGCACCAGCTTCGCGTCCGTCATCATGGTGCGGCCGAGCTCCAGCAGCTTCTTCTGGCCGCCCGACAGGTTGCCGGCGCGCTCGTCCGCCACGTGGGTCAGTTCCAGGAAGGCGAGCGTCTCGACCGCTCTGGCACGCACACGCTCCTCGTCGGCGCGCACCCGGCCCGGCGACAGCCAGTTGGCGAGCAGCCCCTCGCCCGACTGGCGCGGCGGCACCATCATCAGGTTCTCCAGCGCCGTCAGCCGGTGGAATTCGTGCGGGATCTGGAAGGTGCGCACAAGACCGAGATGGAACCGCTTGTCGGTGGAAAGATCGGTGACGTCCTGCCCCAGATAGCGGATGCGCCCGGATGTCGGCGGAATGGCGCCGGCCACCATGTTGAACGTCGTCGTCTTGCCGGCGCCGTTGGGTCCGATCAAGCCGGTGATCGTTCCCTCGCGCACGGAGAAACTGCACCCGTCGACGGCGCGGAAGCCGCCATAGGTCATCACGAGGTCCTCGACCTCAAGCATCATGTCCTGTCCGCTCATCGTCCCCTCGCCAGGACCTTCCCGGTCCGATGTGGCGGCCTTGCCGGCCGCTCTGCCTGCCGGTGGCATTTTTCGCGCGTCCTAAAGGCGCCGCAACAGGGCGCGCACCGGCGCCGCGTCGAGCCCTTCTAGCTTCAATGGCGGGGCGATCAACTCATAATCCCCGGTTTCGACGTGGGCGAGGGCGAGATTCTCCAGAATCCGCATGTCGTGACGCCGAAATGCCATATGGGCAGGCAGCTCCTTCGACGTGTCGGGATCGACGGAAGGGACGTCGACGCCGACGAGGCGCACGCCGCGGGAGGCGAGCAGCTCCACCGTCTCGGGGCTGAGCGCGCGAAAGCCCTCCGGCCAGACCTGCGGATCGAGCGCCTCGGCAAGGCGCAGCAGCACGCGCGGCGGCGCGCCGTCCAGATGGTCCGCGATCTCCTGCGGCAGGCAGAGCGGGCCGTCCCCTCGCGCATCGATCACCCGGGCGGGGCCGATGAAGTCCTCCAGCGGCAGGGCATCGATGGGAGCGCCGTCCGCATCGTAATGCAAGGGCGCATCGGCATGGGCGCCGCAATGGGTGGAGAGCGAGACGGAGGTGACGTTGACCGGGCAGCCGGGGCCGATGGCGAAGGTTCTCTCCACCCGGTAGGGCGCATCGCCCGGAAACACCGCCGCGCCAGGGCGCAGCGGCGGCGTGATGTCGATCAGTCCCGTCGGCATGAAGCCCTCCCCATGAACCCCGTCCCCGTGCCCTTCCCGTCAGCCCCTCCCAGGACTGTCCGTTCCCAAGGGCATATAGCGCGCCGCGCTCACATGTCGGCGCGGATCTCCCACAATTCGGGAAACAGCACCACTTCCAGCATGCGGCGCAGATACATGACGCCGGAGGTGCCGCCGGTGCCGCGCTTGAAGCCGATGATGCGCTCCACCGTGGTGACATGGTTGAAGCGCCAGCGGCGGAAATAATCCTCGAAGTCGACCAGCTTCTCGGCCAGGTCGTAGAGCGGCCAATGGCGGTGCGGGTCGCGATAGACCTCGAGCCAGGCGCGCGCGACGCTGTCGTTGCGCTCGTAGGGCTGCGAGATGTCGCGGGCCAGATGCGCCTCGTCGATGGGCAGGCCCGAGCGGGCGAGCAGGCGGATCGCCTCGTCGTAGATGCTGGTGTCGCAACGGATCCGGTCGAGCCAGTCGTGCACCCGCGGCACATGGGCATGCGGGCGCATCATCGCCGCGTTCTTGTTGCCGGCGAGGAACTCGATGGCCCGGTACTGGTGCGACTGGAAGCCCGAGGACTGGCCGAGATCGCCGCGGAACAGGGTGTATTCCGAGGGCGTCATGGTGCGCAGGACCTGCCAGGCGCCGGTCAGCTGCTCGAAGATCCGCGACACGCGGGTCAGCATCTTGAAGGCCGGCTGCAGGTCGTCGGCGGCGATGCGCCCCTTGGCCGCCGCAAGCTCGTGGATGGCGAGCTTCATCCACAGTTCCGAGGTCTGATGCTGGATGATGAACAGCATCTCGTCATGGGCTTCGGACAGCGGGTTTTGCGCCGTCAGGATGCGGCTGAGGTTGAGATAGTCGCCATAGGACATGCGACCGTCGAATTCCATCTCGGCGCCGTCCTCGGCCGGATCGAAAGGTCCGCTCGCATAAGGGCTGCGCGTTTCCATCTCTCCCCCCGTCCCGCTCATGTGACCTTGGCCCGCTTGTGGAACTCAGGCCGATCCCAGGCGCGCGTCTCCATGATCTCCTGGAGGATGCCGCAAGCGGCCATCACGTCGGCATGGGAGAGGTAGAGCGGGGTGAAGCCGAAGCGGACGACATCGGGCGCGCGGAAGTCGCCGATGACGCCGCGGGCGATCAGCGCCTGCATCAGGGCATAGCCGTGCTCGAAGCGGAACGAGACCTGGCTGCCGCGCGCCTGCGGATCGCGCGGGCTGGCGAGTTCCAGTTCCGGGCAGCGTCGCTCGACCTCAGCGCGGAACAGCTCCGACAGGGAGATGGACTTTGCACGCAGCGCGGCCATGTCGACGCCGTCGAAGGCGGCGAGCGCCGCCTCCAGCGCGACCAGCGACAGGATCGGCGGCGTGCCGACCCGCATGCGGCCGATGCCGGTATCGGCGCGGTAGTCGAGATCGAAGGCGAAGGGCGCGGCGTGGCCCATCCAGCCGGTCAGCGGCGGCGCGACACGGTCGAGATGGCGCTGCGCGACATAGAGAAAGGCCGGGGCGCCGGGGCCGCCGTTCAGATACTTGTAGCCGCAGCCGACGGCGAAATCCGCTCCGGCGGCATCCAGCTCCACCGGCAGGGCGCCGGCCGAGTGGGCAAGATCCCAGATGGTCAGCGCGCCGGCGGCATGAGCCATCGCGGTGATCGCCGCCATGTCGTGCAGGCGGCCGGTGCGGTAGTCGACCTCGGTCAGCATGACGACGGCGACTTCCTCGCCGATGGCCGCCTCGACCTCCTCCGGCGCGACGATCTTCAATTCGTGCCCCTGGCCGAGCAGGTCGCGCAGGCCCTGTGCCATGTAGAGATCGGTCGGGAAATTGCCGCTGTCGGAAAGGATCACCTTGCGCTCGGGGCGCAGCGCCAGCGCGGCGGCCAGCACCTTGAAGACGTTGACCGAGGTGCTGTCGCAGGCCGTCACCTGGCCGGGCGCGGCGCCGACGATCCGCGCGATACGGTCGCCGACGCGCTGCGGCAGGTCGATCCAGCCATGCTCGTTCCAGGCGCGGATGAGGCTTTCGCCCCATTCCCTGGTGACCGCCTCGGCCAGACGGTCGGGCACGGCTTTGGGCAGCACGCCGAGCGAATTGCCGTCGAGATAGAGCACGCCCTCGGGGATCGAGAAGAGCGCGCGCTTGTCCTTGAGCGGGTCATTGCGGTCGAGTGCGGCAATGTCGGGCGCCTCCTTCGAGGCTCCGCCGGCCGCGCCATGGCCTGTCAGCATGTCCATCTCCTGTCGTGACGCGGCGATCCTAACAGTGTGGACGACAAGTGCCAAGAATTATATATAATCAATCTGATTATATCAAAATACCGTTTCCAAGCGGAAGCGGCGACAGAGCCCGGGGAGCCCATGGCCAAGACCGAGGAAGCCTATGAGCGGCTGAAGGCCGACCTGCTGCGCAGCCGCATCGCGCCGGGCGCGCCGCTGGTCGTCGCCGGCCTGAAGGCGCGCTACGGCCTCGGCTGGACGCCGCTGCGCGAAGCGCTGTCGCGGCTGGAGGCGGAAGGTCTGGTGGTCTCCGAGCGCAATCGCGGCTACCGGGTCGCACCGGTCTCCGCCGCCGCGATCCGCGACCTGCAACTCGCCCGCCGCACCGTGGAGGAGACGCTGCTGGTGCGCTCCATCGAGGCGGGAGATGCGGACTGGGAAGCCCGAATCGTCGCCGCCCATCACCGCCTGTCGCTGACGCCCGCCCCCGAACCCGGCATCGACGATGCCGGCATGTCGCTGTGGGAGGAGCGGCACGATGCGTTCCACGCCGCGTTGCTGTCGGCCGGACGCTCCGAAAGCCTCTCCCGTTTCCAGCAACAGATCACGGAGCAGTTGCAGCGCCACCACCGGCACATGCTGTTCGACCCGCAGGCGCGCCAGGGCCTGTCGCAGGAGGCGATGGCCGGTTTTCGCGCCCTGGTCGAGCGCACGCTCGGCCTTGCCCACCACACGGACCTGATGGACGCGGCGCTCGCCCGCGACAGCGCCCGCGCGGCGGCGCTGCTCGTCGAGCACATCGGCTTTTCGCTCGCCGTCTACGCCTTCCTGTGGCCCGAGGACGCTTGACGCCGTTCTTCCGGTCTTTCGAAAGCGACAGGGATTTTCCCCTTTGCGTCACCGGACCCGGCAACGGGTGACACGGGCCGCGTCCCGACGCATGATCGCGGCCGCGCGACGGGTGCGGGAGAAACCCGAGCGCACCGGCGATACGCCGGCGGTTTCGGGAGGATCACGTGTTCATCAGCGTCTTCGACATCTTCAAGATCGGGATCGGTCCATCGTCCTCGCATACGATGGGGCCGATGGTGGCGGCGGCACGCTTCCTGGATCTGCTGCGCGAAAGGGGCTTGAGGCCGGCGCGCCTTGCCATGTCGCTGCACGGCTCGCTCGCCTTCACCGGCAAGGGCCACGCCAGCGATCGGGCGATCTGCCTCGGCCTGCTCGGCCACGATCCGGCAACCATCGATCCCGACTGCGTGGAGGAGGAGATCGCGAGCCTCACGCGCGACAAGCGCCTTGCCGTCGAAGGCGTCGGCCATATGGATTTCGATCCGGCAACCGATCTCGTCTTCGACTACGGCCCGCCGCTGCCGGGCCACGCCAACGGCATGATCTTCCGCGCCTTCGATGCGGACGGTACCGTGCTGGCGGAGGAAACGCTCTATTCGGTCGGCGGCGGCTTCGTCGTCAGCGAGGCGGAGCTTGCCGCGCAGAACGAGCCGATGGCCGGCACGGTGGAAACCGGCGTCCCCTTCCCCTTCAAGAGCGCGGCGGAAATGCTGGCGATGGGCCGCGACAGCGGGTTGTCCATCGCCGAGATGAAACGGCGGAACGAGATCGCGCGCAGCCCCGACAGCGATCTCGACGCCGGGCTCGACCGGATCTGGAGCGTGATGAACGCCTGCCTGGAGCGCGGGCTGTCGCGCAGCGGCACCCTGCCCGGCGGTCTCAACGTCAAGCGGCGGGCCCACCAGATCCACGCCAAGCTGGTGGGCGAAGCCGGACAGAACCGCCCCTTCCAGCACACGGTGATGGACTGGCTCGGCGTCTATGCGATGGCGGTGAACGAGGAAAACGCGGCCGGCGGCACGCTGGTCACCGCGCCGACGAACGGGGCGGCCGGCGTCGTGCCGGCGGTGCTGCGCTACTATCTCGACCACTGCCCGGACTGCACCCAGGAAGGCATCCGCTCGTTCCTGCTGGTCGCGGCCGCGATCGGCGGCATCATCAAGGCGAACGCCTCGATCTCCGGCGCGGAGGTCGGCTGCCAGGGCGAGGTCGGGTCGGCCTCGGCGATGGCGGCGGCGGGCCTGTGCGCCGCGCTCGGCGGCACCAACGAGCAGGTGGAGAACGCGGCCGAGATCGCGCTGGAGCACCATCTCGGCATGACCTGCGATCCCATCGGCGGGCTGGTGCAGGTGCCCTGCATCGAGCGCAACGCCTTCGGCGCGGTGAAGGCGGTGACCGCCGCCTCCCTGTCGCTGAGGGGCGACGGCGCGCATTTCGTGCCGCTGGACAGCTGCATCGAGACGATGCGGCAGACCGGCCTCGACATGACCGACAAGTACAAGGAAACCTCGAAAGGCGGACTTGCGGTCAATGTCGTGGCCTGCTGAGGGCCGACGCGTCAGCCGGCGGTGAACGCGGCTTCCATCTCGCGGCGGATGCGCACCGCCGTCTGGGTCGTGTCGATGGCGACATCGTCCCAGCGCAGCATCTCGCCTTCAGCGATGTCGCGCACCAGCTTCACATGGGCGGCAAGGCCGAGCGGCAGCAGGCCGCGCTCCAGCGACACCGATGCCGGCTGCTGCTTACCCCATACGGTGGCGCCGCCCTCGCCGTCCAGCATCTCGCCGGCCTTGAGGTTGCGCTTGGCGGTCGCCACCACATCGGCGACGAAGCCGCGCGGCATGCCGGTCGGCTCCTTGCGCAGCACGGCGGAGGCGACCGATAGGCCGAGCTCCATGCCGATCATGTGGGTCGGGCGATAGAGCGCGGCATAGCGGCCGGTCTCGTCCTCCAACATGTGATATTCGCGGAAGCACTGGCGGGCGTAATCCGTCTCGCCCTCGATCACCACGAAGGTGCCCATGGCGAGGTGATGCGGCACGTCGGCGCCGTCGCGCGTCAGCGAGGAGACGACCTCGGTGGTGCCGGTGAACGGCAGGGTGCCGCCGGCCTCCTTCGGCCGCAGCACAGTGGACAGCTCGAAGCGGCTCGCCGGCGGGAAGGACAGCCCGTCCGGCTGGGGCAGCAGGCCGGTGGCGTTGCACACCGCCGTCATCTCGATGCCCGACTTGGTGCCGTCGAGAAACGAGTTGAACATCTTCGGATTGATCAGGCTGCGGTCTGTGATGCCGAGATACTGGACCAGGACGTCCCAGACCGTCTCCGGCGTCAGCTGGTGGTAGGTCGGGAGGTAGCGCGTGCCCTTGCCCGCGCACACGACCTTGAAGCCGCAGGCGCGCGCCCAATCGACATGCTCGCAGATCAGCGCCGGCTGATCGCCCCAGGCCAGCGAATAGACGACGCCGGCCTGCTCTGCCCGGCGGGCGAGCAGCGGTCCGGCCAGCACGTCGGCCTCGACATTGACCATCACCACATGCTTGCCGGCCTCGATCACCGCCAGCGCATGGCGGATGCCGACCGACGGATCGCCCGTCGCCTCGATCACCACCTCGATGCGCCCGTCGGCGAGCACGGCGGCAAGATCGTCGGTAACAAAGGTCGCGCCGCCGGCACAGGCATCGTCCAGCGACATCGCCCGCGACTGCTCGTCCGGCCAGCCGCAGGTCGCCAGCGTGCGGCACGCGCGCGCAGGATCCAGATCGACGATGGCCGTGACATGGACGCCGACCGTCAGGCGCGCCTGGGTCAGGTACATGGAGCCGAACTTTCCCGCGCCGATCAGCGCAACGCGCACCGGGCGGCCCGTCTCCGCACGATGGGCAAGCATGTTGGACAGATTCATGAAGTCCTCCCTTTTGCGCGAGCATGGACGGGAAAAAACCGATAATACAAGGCTGATTTCGCAATAAGTCATATCGGACAGGAGGCTTGACCGATGATCGGAACGATGCCGTTCCTGATCCTGCTCGGCGGGGATCTCGATCCGACGCCGCGACTTCTGCGGCAGATCGCCGGCGCGCGCACCATCGCCGCCGACGGCGGCATCCGCCATGCGGGACCGCTGGGCGTTCGCCCGGAGCTGTGGGTCGGCGACTTCGACTCAAGCGGCAGCGACATGGCGGCCGCGTGGCGCGACGTGCCGCGCCAGAGCCATCCGGTCGCCAAGGACATGACCGACGGCGAACTGGCGGCAGCTGAAGCCATCGCCCGCGGCGCCAGCGGTCTCGTCCTCGCCGGCGTGTTCGGCGGCGCGCGCTCGGACCATGCGATGGGCAACCTGCTGCAGGGGGCAGCGCTCCGGGCGCGCGGCATTCCCGTGCTGATGACCAGCGGCGACGAGGAAGGCTGGCCGCTGCTGCCGGGCGAGCAGGAGATCGACCTGCCCGCCGGCTCGCTGTTTTCCGTGCTGGCGCTGTCGGACCTTGCCGGCCTGACCCTGCGCGGGGTCGAGTGGCCGCTCACGAAACGCGACGTGCCGATGGGCTCGTCCCTCACCCTCTCCAACCGCGTGGCGGGCAGCGAGGGGTTGCGGGTCGGGCTCGGGCGCGGAAATGCGGTGCTGCTCGCCCGGCCGCATCCGGACGGTGTTTAAAGCGTATCGAGGCTTTCGCGCGACCAGGACGTCATCCGCCGCGTTGCCACCGAGACAAGCCCGTAAAGCGCCACCGCGAAGGCGGCCAGCACGAACAGGCTGGCGAACATCAGATCGGTCTTGGCGCGTCCGTTGGCCAGCAGCATCAGGTAGCCGAGGCCGTTGGAGGCGCCCACCCACTCGCCGATCACCGCGCCGATGGGCGCATAGACGGCGGCGAGCCTCAGCCCCGAGCCGAAGGCCGGCAGGCCCGCCGGCAGGCGGATATGCAGCAGGGTGCGCGTGGGCGTCGCGCCCATCGTGCGGGCAAGATCGAGCAGGCCGGGATCGGTGCGGCGCAACCCGTCGTAGAAGGTGGAGACCACCGGAAAGTAGATGATCAGCAGCGCCATGGCGATCTTCGAAGCCATGCCGTAGCCGAGCCACAGGGTCAGCAGCGGCGCCAGCGCGAAGACCGGCACGGCCTGGCTGAACACCATGATCGGCAGGGCGATGCGGCGCGCGGCCGGCGAGACCATCAGATGCAGCGCGGTGGCAGCACCCAGCAGGGCACCGAAGACGAGACCGATCAGCACCTCGGCAATGGTGATGAGCGCATGGTCGGCGATCAGGCCGATATTGTCGGCAAGCGTCACCGCCACCCGCCAGGGCCCCGGCAGGATGAAGGGCGGAACGCCGCTGAGCCAGACGATGGCCTGCCACAACGACAGGGCCGCCACGACCGCGACCAGCGCATCGCGCAGCCGCTGCAGCGGCGTCAGGCGGGTCGAGCTCGTCATGCCGGCCTCCCGCGCAGCGCATGGAACAGACGCGCCTGCATCTCCATCGTCTCCGGTGCGTCGACCGCGCGGATCGGCGGCGAGGCGGGCACATCGACCCGCGTCAGCCCGTCCTCCGACAGGATGAAGAGGTGATGGCCGAGACGGACGGCCTCCGCCGGATCGTGGGTGACGAGCAGCACGGTGCGTCCCTCCAGCACCTCGAAGGCCAGTTCCTGCATCTCCGCCCGCGTGCGGGCGTCGAGCGCGGCGAAAGGCTCGTCGAGCAGGACGATGGGGCGGTCTTCCATCAGCACGCGGGCGAGCGCCACCCGCTGGCGCATGCCGCCGGACAGGCTCGCCGGGCGCTTGTCGACATGACCGGCAAGGCCGACGCGCTCGATCAGGGCGCGGGCGCGGACAAGGTCGGGCGCCTCGCCGCGCAGCCGCGCGCCGAGCGTCACGTTGCCGACGACGTCGAGCCAGGGCGCCAGCAGGTCCGACTGGGCCATGAAGGCGATGCGGGTTGCGACCGGCGCCCCGTCGCTCGCCGAAATATCGCCGTCGAACGTGCCGCCGGTGTCGAGCCCCGCAAGCAAGCGCAGCACCGTCGACTTGCCGACGCCGGAGGGTCCGAGCAGGCAGGTCCAGCCACGGTCAGCAATGGCCAAGTCGAGGCCTGTAAACAGCGGCCGCCCGGCATGATGAAAGTCGCCGGTCAGCCGGAGGGCCGGAGCCGAAACCGAAGCCGGGGCGGGCGCGGGTGCCTTGCTCACGTCAGGTCCGGAGCGATGGTCGGGCCGCGCAATCCCATCTCCCAGAAGCCGATTTCCAGCCGCGTGGCGGTGCGGAAGCGCTTCGACAGGCTGGCCCAGCGCGGCAGGGCGGCCGGCGCATCGCCGAGGCGGCCGCGAACGGACGTCTCGATCAGCTCGCCGACGCTCGCGCAAAGGCCCTGGTAGTCGTCGCCGGCATAGGTGTCGATCCACTGGCGGTACGGCGTGTCGGCCGCGCCCTCGCGGGCGAGCCTTGCGCCGATCTCGCCATAGCCCATGACGCAGGGCGCCAGCGCGGCGACGAGGTCGAGGAAGTCGCCCGACATGCCGGCATCCAGCACGAAGCGGGTATAGGCGAGGTTCTCCCGCTCCTCGGCGGCAGCCAGCAGGGCCGCCTCCGAAATGCCGGCCTTGCCGCAGATGTCGACATGCAGGCTCATCTCGGTGTTCATCAGCCCGTCGACGATGGAGGAGGCAAAGCGCGCCTCGGCGATCGTCTCGGACTTCACCACCGCCAGCGCCCAGGCGCGGGCGAAGTGGAACAGGAAGATATAGTCCTGCGTCAGGTAATGCAGGAAGATCTCCCGCGGCAGCGTGCCGGCGCCGAGCTGCTCGACGAAGGCATGGTGCGTGTAGGCCTGCCAGTCGCCGGCCGCCTCCTGACGCCAGGCGCCGTAGACCGGCGAGCCGTAGGCCGCCTCCACGATCCGCTCCGCGCCGCTCATTGGACGCTCACATCGATGGCGATGTCGGACACCGGGCGGATCGTCTCGATCAGGCCGTGCTCCTTCAGGAACTCCTCGAAGCGGACGTAGCGGCCGTGGTCGAGCGCAGCCGGACGCAGGGCGAACCGGCGGATCGTGTCGGCCCAGGAACGCTTGTTGAGCTCGTCGTTCAGCTCCGGCGCGGTGCCGGCATAGATCTCGAAGCTCTCCTGCGGATGGTTGACGATATACTGGGTGGCGCGCTCGGTCGCGGCCAGGAAGCGGGCGATCTTCGCCTTGTCCATCAGCTCCGGATTGGCGACATAGATCAGCTCGTCATAGGAGGGCATGCCCTCCTCCTCGATGAAGAAGCAGCGGCCCTTGACGCCCTCGATCTCCATCTGGTGCAGCTCGACATTGCGATAGGCGCCGATGACCGCGTCGACCTGCCCGGACATGACGGACGGGGCGAGCGACCAGTTGACGTTGACCATCTCGATGTCGTCCATCGTCAACCCGTGACGGGACAGCACGGCACGCATCTGCGCCTCCTCCACGCCGGCGACGGAGTAGCCGACCTTGCGGCCCTTGAGGTCGGCGATGGTCTTCACCGGGCCGTCGTCCTTGACCATCAGGCAGTTGAGCGGCGAGGCGATCAGCGTGCCGACGCGCTTCAGGGGCAGGCCCTCGGCGACCTGCAGATGGATCTGCGGCTGATAGGAGACCGCGAGCTCCGCCTTGCCGGCGGCAACCAGCTTCGGCGGGGCGGACGGGTCGGCCGGGGCGACGATCTCGACGTCGAGGCCTTCGTCGGCGAAGAAGCCCTTCTCCTTGGCGATGATGATCGGGCCGTGATCGGGGTTCACGTACCAGTCGAGCAGCAGCGTCATCTTGTCGGCGGCAACGGCCGGCAGGGCGACAAGGAGGGCGAGAACGAAAGTCAGGATACGCATTGGTGACGAACCTCGGCTGAAGGTGTGCAAGATCAGGCGCGCGTTGCCGCGAGCCATTGCCGGACCCGGTCCTCGGGATCCGGGTTTAGGGTGATGTCGGTGACGGCGGAGACGATGTCGGCCCCGGCGGCAAAGGCGCCGGCGGCGCGCTCGACGCTCATGCCGCCGATGGCGACCAGCGGGATGTCTCCGATCCGGCGCTTCCAGTCGCCGAGCTTTTCCAGCCCCTGCGGCGCCCATTTCATCTGCTTCAGGATGGTCGGATAGACCGGCCCGAGCGCGATATAGTCCGGCGAGACGGCGAGCGCGGTCTCGAGCTCCTCCCCGTCGTGGCTGGAGAGGCCAAGGCCGAGGCCTGCGCGGCGGATCGCGCCGACATCGGCATCGGCAAGGTCTTCCTGGCCGAGATGGACGAAGCGGCAGCCCTCGTCGATGGCGAGCTGCCAGTAGTCGTTGACCACCAGCAGGCAGCCCTGCGCAAGGCAGGTCGCCTCCGCGGCGCGGATCTGCGCCCGCAGTTCCGCCGGGCTGCGGTCCTTGATCCGCAGCTGCACGAGACGCACGCCGAGCGGCACGATGCGGTCGATCCAGGCGGCGCTGTCGACAATGGGATAGAAGCGGTCGAGGGCGGTCATTCCAGAAAAGCCTTTCCGAGAACTGGCGTGGAGGGGGCAGCCATGTCGCGCGGCTCCATCGCCCCGGCCGTGAAGGCAAGGCGGCCGGCCTCCACGGCCTTGGCGAAGGCGCGAGCCATGGCGACCGGATCGCCGGCCTTGGCGACCGCCGTGTTAAGCAGCACCGCGTCGTAGCCGAGTTCCATGGCGGCCGCCGCATGGGAGGGCACGCCGAGGCCGGCATCGACCACCAGCGGAATCTTCGGGAAATGCGCGCGCAGGGAGCGCAGGCCGTAGACATTGTTGAGCCCTCGCGCCGAGCCGATGGGCGCGCCCCAGGGCATCAGGACCTCGCAGCCCGCCTCGACCAGACGTTCGGCGACGCCGAGATCCTCGGTGCAATAGGGGAACACCTGGAACCCCTCGCCGGAGAGGATGCGTGCCGCTTCGACCAGGCCGAACACGTCGGGGGCCAGCGTCTCGGCGTCGTGGATGACCTCGAGCTTGATCCAGGGCGTGCCGAAAACCTCGCGCGCCATCTTTGCCGTGGTCACCGCCTCGCGCACCGAATGGCAGCCGGCGGTATTGGGCAGAACGCGGACGCCGAGGTCGCGGATGAAGCCCCAGAAGTCCTGGCCCGCGCGGGCCGAGCCGGACTCGCGCCGCAGCGACACGGTGACGATGTCGCAGCCGCTGGCCCGCACCGCCTCGGCCATGATCGCCGGGGAGGGATAGAGCGCGGTGCCGAGCAGCAGCGGGCTCTCGACGGTTTCTCCGTAGAAGACGGGCATGGGTCAGCCCCCCTGCATGGGGGCGAGGATCTCGACCCGGTCGCCGTCGCGCACCTGCGTGCCGGCGCGCTCCTCGGCCGGAACGAAATCGCCGTTGAGGGCGGTGGCGACGATGGCATCGCCATAGTCGAGCGCCTCGAGGATCGCGGCCAGCGACCCCGGCGCAAGCTCAAGCGGAGCGCCGTTGACGGTTATGGCCATGGAAGAACTCCGGTTCGGTTTCAGGATGGAGAAGCAGATCGGCCGCCTGCTGCGCCAGCGCCGGCGAAAGCAGGTAGCCGTGCCGATAGGTGCCGTTGGCCCGCAGGATACGGCCGTCGCGCAACAGGCGCGGCAGGTTGTCGGGGAAGGCCGGGCGCGCGTCGACGCCGGTTTCCAGGATCTCGGCCTCGGCGAAGGCCGGCGTCAGTGTGTAGGCGGAGCCGAGCAGCTCCATCATCGAGCGGGCGGTGATGCGCCAGCGCTCGCTGCTCTCGATCATGGTGGCGCCGACCATGAACACCCCCTCGCCGCGCGGCACCACGTAAAGCGGGATGCGCGGATGCAGCAGGCGCACCGGCCGGGACAGCGACACCTCCGGCGCATGCAGGACCAGCATCTCGCCCTTGACGCCGCGCAGCTCCGGCACGTCGGCCGCAGCGCCGAGGCCCCGGCAGTCGACCACCCGGTCGCCCGGTGCGTCCTGCGGCAGCATGTCCGTGTTGAAGCGCAGGGCGGCGCCCAGCCCCTGCAGCCGGGCGACGAGATCGGCCAGCGCCCGGCGCGGATCGAGATGTCCTTCGCCGGCAAATAACAACCCCTGGCGGAAGCGGCCCGCAAGGTCCGGCTCCAGCTCGGCGATGCGCTCGCCGTCGACGCTCTCGTGGCAGTCGGTCATGCGAGCGAAGCGGCGCAGGTCCGCCGTGTCCCGTGGCGGGGCGACCACCAGGCTGCCGTTGAGCACGACGCCGCCGACACGCTGCGACCACCAGGAGATGGCGTCGCGGCCGAGCCGGACCACCGGCTCCTCGGCGCTCTCGCCCTCGCACCAGGGGGCGAGCATGCCGCCCGCCCACCAGGAACAGGAGGCGGGACCCGGCGCCTCGGCCCGTTCGAACAGCGTCACCTCCTGCCCGCGCTCGGCAAGCACGGTAGCAACGCAGAGGCCGACGACGCCGCCGCCGACGACGGAGATCTTCATCGCGTATCCTCCCGCCACAGGGCATGGAAATGATGCACGGGACCATGCCCGGAACCGACGCGCAGCGTATCGGCGGCGGCGATGGCCGCGTGCAGCCAGGAATGCGCTTCGGCGACGGCCGCCGCGAGCGGCAGCCCCTTGGCAAGGCCCGCGGCGATGGCCGAGGAGAGCGTGCAGCCGGTGCCGTGCGTGTTGCGGGTCTCGATCCGCGGCGAGGTGAAGGCGAGCGGCGGCTCGCCGGGAACCAGCAGAAGATCGGTGCACTGCTCCCCTTCGGCATGGCCGCCCTTCATCAACACGGCGCCGGAGCCGAGCGCCAGCAGTGCATGGCCCTGTCGCTCCGCCGCATCAGTGTCGCGGACCGGACCCTCTCCGAGCAGGCTGGCGGCTTCCGGCAGGTTCGGCGTGATCAGCGTCGCACGCGGCAGCAGCTGCTCCTTCAGCGCGGCGATGGCCTCCTCGCGCAGGAGCTTGGCGCCGGACTTGGCGACGATGACCGGATCGACCACCACCGGGCCCGCATAGTCGGCAAGCGCGGCGGCGACACAGGCGACGATCTCCGGCGAGGACAGCATGCCGATCTTCACCGCGCCGACCTCGAGATCGTCGAGAACGGCGGCGATCTGGCCTGCGACCACATCGAGCGGGATGTCGTGGATATGCGTCACCGCGCGGGTGTTCTGCGCCGTGATCGCCGTGATCGCGCTGGCGCCATAGACGCCGAGCGCGGAGAAGGTCTTGAGATCCGCCTGAATGCCGGCGCCGCCGCTGCTGTCCGAGCCGGCGATGGTCAGTGCGATGGCCGGGCCTCTGCCCGAGCCGCCTGCAGCATGTTCCGGTTTCGTGTCCCTGGCCACGGCGCTCCCCGCTCCTGCCAGGCGCGCCTTCGGCAAGAAGGTGGCGCGCCGCGTGAATGGCACGATCCGGACTGCGGTTTCGGGGCGACGGATGGCCGCATCGATCTTGCGGCAGAGCCCGGCCTTGCGGCCGTTCGGGCTTGCATTCGTTCCCTACGCCGGCATGACCCGGATCAGGTTCAGTGGGTTGACGCGGTTCGCGTCTCTCAGCCGGTGAAGGCACCCCAACGAATTTTGCGGCACGATAGGAGGGTCGGGAGGGAACGTCAAGCGGGGGGGCGGCTCACCGCTCGCGCAAGGCGTGGGCGATCTGGTCGGTGACGGGGCGCACCAGGTAGGACAGCACCGTGCGGTCTTCGGTGGTAATGAAGGCCTCCGCCGGCATGCCGGGCACCAGGAGCTCGCCGTCGAGGCGCGACAGTTCCTCGTCCGGAATGACGAGACGGGCGACGAAGTAGCGGGCGCCGGTAACGTTGTCCCTCGCAAGGTCGGCCGAGATAGTGTGCACGCGAGCGGCAAGCTCCGGCGTCGTGCGCTGGTCGAAGCCGGGGAAGCGCACGCGCGCCTCCTGCCCCGGCACGATCTGCGAGATGTCGCGCGGCTGCACCTGCGCCTCGATCACCAGCAGGTCGCCCTGCGGCACGATCAGCATCAAGGTCTCGCCCTGACCGACCACGCCGCCGATGGTGTGCACGGCAAGCTGGTGGACCGTGCCGGCCTGCGGACTGCGCACCTCGACACGGCGCAGCTGGTCCTCGGCGGCGATCTTCTGCTCCTCCAGCCGAGCGATGCGGGCGCGAGTGTCCTGCAACTGCTCCAGCACCTCGGCGCGGGACTGCTCGTCGATCTGCAGCATCAGGATGCGCCGCTCGCTGATCGCCTCGTTGACCTCGGCGATCTTGGCGACGAGCCCGCCATGCTCGCCCTTGAGGCGGGTGCGGTCCCGCTGCAGGGCGGTGACGCGGGCGCGCGACACGAGCCGCTTTTCGAGGAGGGCGGTGAGATCCTTCAGCTCGTCCTCGATCAGGGCGATCTCCTCGCCCTTGGCGGAAAGCTGCGCATCGAGCCCCTCGATCTGCCGGCGATACTGGACGATCTGCTCGCCCAACTGGTCCTTACGGCCGGTGACGGACTTGCGCCGCGCATCCATCAGGCTTTTCTGGCTGTCCTCGACCAGCGCCAGCTGCTCGGTATCGGCAAGCTCGCGGGCGCGCTCGTTGAAGGCGATTTCCTCGCTCTCGTCGCGCTCGGCGACGAGGCGCGCTTCCTGGGCGTAGAGATCGACGAGCTGGCGCGTCACGACGGCCAGGTTGGCGCGGGTCACCGTATCGTCCAGGCGCACGAGAAGGTCGCCGGCGGCCACGCGGTCGCCGTTCTGCACGGCGATCTCGCGGACGATGCCGCCTTCCTGGTGCTGGATGCGGCGCACGTTGCTCTCCACCACCACGGTGGCGGGCGCGACGACCGCGCCGGAAATGCGCGCCATCGCCGCCCAGCCGCCGAAGCCGCCGAGCAGCAGAACCGCAACCAGCAGCGAGGCGAGCAGGTGACGGCGGACGCTGCGGGTCAGCTGACGGTCGATGGAGGGCGCGGCGAGGCGCCCGTCGGCTTCGCGGCGGACCATGTCACGCCACTCCCGACTGCGGCACCGGCGCGACCACGCGCTTCAGCACCTCGTCCTTCGGTCCGAAGGCCGCCATGCGTCCATCGCGCAGGCACAGGACCTTGTCGACGGCGGAGATGGCACTCGGCCGATGGGCGATGACCACGACGATGCAGCCCGCATTGCGCATTTCTCGGATCGCCCGCGTCAGCGCGGCCTCCCCGTCGGAATCGAGATTGGAATTGGGCTCGTCCAGCACCACCAGGAACGGCTTGCGGAACAGGGCGCGGGCAAGGGCGATGCGCTGCTGCTGCCCGCCCGACAGGACCATGCCTTCCGACCCGATCAGCGTGTTGTACCCGTCCGGCAGACCGGTTGCAAAATCGTGGATATCGGCCATGCGGGCCGCCTCGATCACCGCATCCGCCTCCGCATCCGGATCGAAGCGGGCGATGTTTTCCGCAACCGTCCCGTCGAACAGCTGCACGTCCTGCGGCAGATAGCCGATGATGCGGCCGCGGCGGGCGGGCGCCCATTGCGACAGCTCCGCCCCGTCGAGGCGGACCGAGCCATGCAGCGGCGGCACCAGGCCGACTAGGGCACGGGCCAGCGTCGACTTGCCCGAGCCGGACGGGCCGATGATGCCGAGCCCGTCGCCGGCGGAAAGCTCCAGCGCAACGCCCTGCACCACCGGGCGCGGCACGCCGGCCGGGCCGCAGGCCAGCTGCTCGACCGTCAGGGAGCGCTGCGGCAACGGCAACTCCAGGCGCTCGACGTCCGGCTCCGACAGCTGGGCGAACACCTCGCGCAGGCGCCGGCGACCGAGACGAGCCGCCGCAAAGGGGCGCCACTGGGCGACCGCCTGCTCCACCGGGGCGAGCGCGCGGGAGGTGAGAATGGATCCGGCGATGACGACGCCAGGAGTGACCTCGCCCAGGATGGCGAGCCAGGCGCCGAGGCCCAGCACCGCCGACTGCAGCAGGAAGCGGACGGTCTTGATCCCCGTGGCGAAGAAGCCGGACCAGTCCTGCGCCCGGCGCTGCACCTCGAGGAAGGCCTCGTTCTCGCGCTCCCAACGCTGCACCAGGGGGCCGTCCATCGCCATGGCACCCAGCGCCTCGGCATTGCGGCGGCCGGCCTCTTCCACCGACGCCCGGCGGCTGGCGGCGCGGGCGGCTTCCGTTGCCGGCTTGCGGGACGTCGCCTCGTTGAGGCCGATCAGGATGCAGATCAGCACTGCACCGCCGATGGCCAGCCAGCCGAGCAACGGATGAAACAGGAAAAGCAGGGCGAAATAGACCGGCATCCACGGCAGGTCGAAGATCGCCGCCGGGCCGGGGCCGGACATGAAGGTGCGGACCGCGTCAAGATCCTGCACCGGACGCAGTTTCGCCGCTCCCGCGCCCATGCGCAGCGGCAGCCGGGACGAGATGGCGAAGGCAAGACCGGACAGCTGGGCATCGATGCGCTGGCCGATGCGCGAAAGGATGCGCGAGCGCAGGCCTTCCAGGAGGCCGAAGACGCCATAGAGCAGCAGGGCGAAGCCGCTGATCACCAGCAGGGTCGGCACGGAGCCGCTGGCCAGGACCCGGTCATAGACCTGCAGCATGTAGACCGGCCCGGTGAGCATCAAGAGGTTGACCAAGAGGCTGACCAGCGCCACGCCGAAAAGCGCGGAGCGCACCGCACGGAAAACCCGGTCCACCACCGTGGCGCCCGCCGGCGCCTGCGTCATCGACTTGTCCTTGCGCAAGATCCCGTCCCAGTCCGCATACCTGCCGCAACCGACATCGTCGGTCGCATGCCACGCTAGCTGTCGGAAAACTAGCACTTTCTCGCTGCGGACGGGCTTATTTTTTGGCCACGACCGCGCTAGGAACACTGCAGAGCACGGCGACCGGTCTCCGCTGCCTCAAAGGCCTCCCGCGCGCCCTCCGCCAGTTCCTGCAGGATCGTTTCACGCATATGCGCGGCGATGGCGCGGATATCGGCGTCGGAAAAGGCCTTCGCGCGGTAGAGGAACCGCAGCACGCAGCCGTCGCTATAGGTGCGGGCGAAGACCAGCGCCTCATGCGGGAGCGACGCCCGGACGACCTGCGGAATCGCGTCGAGGGAAAGGCCGGCCGGCATCGCCTCGCTGACGTCGTAGCCGTCGAGCGCGAAGCTGATGCCGGTGACCGGGTGGACATGCTCGTCGTCCGGCTCGCCGGCCAGTCGGGCGAGATCGCGGAAGCACACGTCCTGGTGATCGCGGGCGGCCTCCAGCATGCGCGACAGGCTGGCGACGATGGCAGGCGTGCTCTTTCCAGCCCCGTCGATGCGCAAGGGCACGGCGCTGAACAGCAGGCCCAGCGTGTCGAGCAGTTCCGGGCGGTAGCGCCCGTGGGTGGTGACCCGGATGATCAGGTCGGATGCACCGGAATGGGCCGCCATTGCCCGGTAGAAATGCGCCATCAGAAAGGGAAAGACGCTGGCGTTGAGCGCGCGGGCATGGGCCAGCAGCGCGTCGTGATCAACGCCGAGCGGCACGGTGAGCATGCGCGCCGACAGGTTCTCCCGGTCGGGCCCGGAGACGAAGCGCGGCATCGGCGGCGCGCCCGCGATATGCGCATGCCAGAAGGCGGTGGCGCGGGCACGGCTTTCGCCGGTTTCGGCGGCGATGGCCGAGCGGAACGGCCCGCGCACCGGTACCGGCGCGCCGGCCAGCGCGTCCTCGATGTCGCGGCGGATATATTCGCGCGACATGCCGTCGCTGATGAGGTGATGCATGGACAGGACGAGGCGGCCGGCACCCGACGGGCTGGTGAGCAGCAGGATCCGGAAGGGGCGCTCGCCGTCGAGGTCGAAGGTCCGCTCGCCGAAAAGGGTGGACCGCCGGTCGAACTCGGCATCGTCCGCCTCGACCTCCTCGAAGTCCTCAGGACTAAAGCCTTCGGCAACCATCGTCTGCAGCAGCGTGTCGCCATCCCGCCGGAAGCGCAGGTGGAAGCAGTCGTTGAGTTCGATCAGCCGCAGCAACACGCGCTTCAGCCGCTCGGCCTCGGCGGCGCGAAACGGCATCTGCAGGATCATGTTGATGGCCGCGCCGAAGATGTCCTTGCAGAAGATGTCGAAGATCGTCTGCTGGCGGCTGGTGAGCGGCCGGTAAGTCGCCACCGCCGCTTCCGGCAAAGCGGGGGCGCCGCCCGTGTCCGCAGTTTTCCCCGTCTGGCGAAGCCGCCCGCCATTGGCGAGGAACCAGGCCGCGATGGCACGCGGCGTGCCGGCCTCGTAGAAGCGCGGCTGGGGAATGGCGATGCCGAAGGCCGTCTCCAGTTGCAGGGCGATCAGTCCGAACATCAGCGAATTGCCGCCAAGGCCGATGAAATCCGTATCGAGGCCGCAAGGACGGCGCAGCACCTGCGAGATCACCTGCTGGACATGCCGCTCGGCCGGGTTGCCGTGAAGGGGCTCGCCAGGATCCGCCTGCGCTTCGGCGAGCAAGGCTGCCGCATCCGCAGCAAGGGCCTTGCGATCCACCTTGCCGTTGAGGGTGACGGGGAAGCTGGCAAGACGCGTGTAGAGCGAGGGCATCACGGCCGGATGAAGAGCATCGGACAGCTGCTCGCGGAGCAACGCCTCCCGGTCCGGCGCGCCCTGCCAGAACAGGGCGAGCGTCTCGCCCGGCGCCTCGGGCGGCGCCAGCTTGACGGCGACCGCGCGCTCGACGCCCTCGCAAGCTTCGGCAAGACGCTCGACCTCGCCGGCCTCGATGCGGATGCCGTTGACCTTCATCTGGTTGTCGAGGCGGCCGAGCAGGAAGAGGTCGTCTCCGGAAACCTCGCCCCGGTCTCCCGTGCGATAGGCGTACCAGCCCGGCCGGACCTGCGGGAACGGCTCGGCCGCCCCGTCGCGGCGCCGGTAGCCGTTGGTCAGGTAAGGCGAGGCGAGCACGATTTCGCCGGTCCCGGCGAGTTCGAAGGACACATCGTCGCCGATGGGACGGCCCACGGGATAGAGCGCGCCGCGCGTCGGGCAGTCTTCGTCGATCAGGCGGCAGAACTTCGCCATCGTGCCCTCGGAGGGGCCGTAGAGATTGTAGACGCGCCCGGCATAGCGGCGGCGCAGCGCCGCGACCAGCGGCACCTTCAAAGGTTCCCCGGCAAAGAACAGGGCACGGACGTCCAGGCGCGGCAGCTCGCCGGCCGCCAGCCAGGCAGAGACGATGGACGGAACGACATGGGCAATGTCGATCCGCTCTGCCGTCAGCCATTGCCAGCCCGAGGCGATGTTGAACCCGGCCTCGACATCGGGAACGACCAGCGTGCCGCCGGTCACCAACGGCAGCAACAGGTCGCGATACATCACGTCGAAGGACAGCGGCGTCAGCCAGGAGACACGCGGCGCCTCGCAGAATCTGCCGACGAGGCCCGACTGCCAGGCCATGAAATGGTCGATACCCTCCATCGTGCCTTCGATGGCCTTGGGCTCGCCGGTGGTGCCGGAAGTGAAGGCGATATAGGCCGCCTGACGCGGGAGGCGCGGCGCGATGCAGCCCGCGGGATCGGGCTGCGGCACCTTGCCGTCGAGATCTGCGACGATCCCGGCGATGTCGCGTTGATCGCTCAAGGTGTCGCACCAGTCGAGCAGCGCATGCTGTCGGGCGAGCGGCAGGCGCCCGTCGACCGGAACGGCGACATCGCCCGAGGCCAGCGCCGCAAGCATGCCGACGCCGGCCTCGATCGAGGGACGTCCGTTGATCCCGACAAGTCCGGGGGCGGAACGGGAGAGGCCTTGGCGGCCGGTCCTGCGGATCGCCTCATAGAGGCCGGCATAGGTCAGCCGGCGCGGCCCCTCTTCCATCGCGACGCGGTCGCCACGATCGAAGGCAAGTTCCTCGATCCGCCGCAACACCGAATATGTCATGCCCGTCTCCCGATGGCCGCAACCAACCCTTCGCCAGAACGAGAGAAAGCTCGATGCAAAACGGCATCAGATCGGCCTCTTGGCGTCCTGAACGGATTTTTTCTTGAAACTACTTGAGATTACGGATGTTCCGCACTTTTGCAGGATCTGAAGAGGGGTATCACGACAACGTGGCGATGTAAAATATCCGTATCACCAACCGGTATCCACACTCCGTATTTCAGGATATGCAACCCTTGGGCGGGCGCAAGGGACCCTTGCCGGGCGCGCACCGCCCGGTTGCCCCTTCTTCGGTCAAAGAGGTCAGCAGTCCGGCCGGTCGGTACAGCCGATCTCCTGCCGGGCCGCAACCCGCCGCGATCCGGCAACTTCGACGCGGCTGCGCACGCTCAGGACGTCGGCCATATGCTTGCCGTCGGTAGCCCGGGTCACCCGGCAGCGGTGCCGCCAGAGCAGATCACCCCGCTCGAAGTCGACGAGCTCGATGGAGATCGCCTCGCCGGGATCGATGTTGGCGTGATAGGCGACGCTGCGCCAGCGGGTGATCGCATTGCGCGCGAAGTCCGGATCGACGTTCCATTCGGCCCGGTCGACGAAAGCCGGGACGTTGGCGAAGTAGAGAAAGCCCGCCCCGTTGAAGTCCTGCGAGGGGCAGGGAAAAAACAGCTGCGGCCGGTGGTCGGCGGCAACGATCGTTCCCTCGTCCCAGGCCCACAAGGTGCCGTCGAGGCCCGACAGATCCGACTTGCCGGCTTCGGAGACCGGCGGCAGGCCCTGGATCTCGACGCGGACCACCGAGCGGTTCGAGGTCTGGCCGTTGCGGTGCACGAAGACCGAGACCATGCGCACGATGCCGAGCATCGCCCCGCCGATGCTCAGACGGTGCTCGCTCTGCACCTGGGTGCGCGACAGGCGGAACAGGCTGGAGCGGATCACCAGCGTGTCGTTCTCCTTGGCCATATCGAAGCGCGCGCCCTCGATCCGCACCGAACGGAACGCGGCATAGACCGTGTGTCCCGCCTCGTCGTAGAAGTCGGGAAAGTCGTATTCCGCCATGCGCGCCAGCTGGATCCAGTGGCGGTGGCCCAGTTCCTTCAGCAGCCAGGCCTCCGAAAGCCCGCTGAAGGCCAGATGCGGCATGCCGAGATGGACCCGGTGAGTGCTCGCCCAGCCTGTCGCCCGATCCCGGTGGGACGCCACCCCTGGCCCGGACCGGGGCCGGTTTCTCTCTTGCAGTGTCACGGGACATGATCCTCCGCGATTTCGGGGTCGGCAGGCCGGCGGGACGCCGCCTATTCGAGCCGGTCGGTTCCCGTATCCCTGGCCCAGAGAGGGCCGCGGTCACGGCGTACCTTGCGCACCATCGCGTCGAAGAGCTTGGCGGCGAACGCATCGCCCGCGACGAGCTCCTCGGCCGCTGCCGCGCTGCGCAGACGCACTTCGTCGGTGAGCGGGGTATTGGCGCCGGGCAGCATGCCCGCCTGGCACTGGATTTCGGCCGCGCGCTGCGCGTTGTAGAGCAGCCAGAAGGTGCGCGGCACGTCGCGCTCGCCGACCGCGATGCCGTGGTTGCGCAGCACAAGGACACTCTTGTCGCCAAGGCTCGCGACCATGCGCGGGCGCTCGTCGGCAAAGACCGTCACCCCCTCGAAGGCGTGATAGCCGACCCGGCCGAAGAGCTGCGCCCCGTAGAAGTCGTCATAGGTGAAACCGCCCTCCTTCAGCGCGATGGCGGAGATCGGCGTCGTGTGGGTGTGGGCGATGCAATGGATGTCGTCGCGCGCCTCGTGGATCGCCCCGTGCAGGGCAAAGCCCGTCCGGTTGGCCGGGTAGTCCGACGGCTCGACCAGATTGCCCTCGACGTCGACCTTCACCAGGTTGTCCGGGGTGATCTCCTCGTAGTGCAGCCCGAAGGGATTGACGAGGTAGTGTCGGTGGGGACCGGGCACGCGCAGCGAGATGTGGTTGAAGATCATCTCGGTCCAGCCGAGATAGGCGACGAGATGGTAGAACTCGGCAAGCTGGACGCGCATGCGCCGCTCCTCGGCGGCCATCTCGTCCCGCGCCTCGCCGGACTTTGTGCTGGAAACCGTCTTCAGCATGGCTGTCTCCCGTTCGGATGGGGTTGGGCCCAGCGGACACGCCGCCGGGCCTTGGCACGAGTGTCAGTGGGCGTGCTGGATCAGCGCGGTGAGCACGCTGCGGTCGCCGGAGAAGCGCTTGCGGCCATGGGCGACGAGGATATTGTCCAGGACGAGCACGTCGCCCTTCTGCCACTGCACCGGCTTCTCGTTCTCCAGCAGCACGTCGTAGATGTGCAGCACATCCTCGGCCGAGATCTCGGTGCCATCGCCGTAGCGCATGTGGTCGAGAAGCTGCGGCGCCTCTTCCAGCGCCCGCGCCAGCCGGTCGGCGGCCTCGGTGCGACCATCGAGCCGCGCCCATTTCAGCGCCGAGACGGGCGAGAAGATATGCACCTGGTTGAACCAGACATCGTCGCCGGAGCGCGGGTGCTGCCGGGTGGTCGGACGCACCTCCTGCCAGAGCTGCATCGACCCGTCGTCCAGCCATTCGAAGCGCCAGCCGGACTTGGCGGCGACCTTCTCGGCCTCCTCGCGCCGGTCGGTCGCGAACACCTCGTGCCAGGTCTTGGGCACGCCCGGCCGGGAGGCGACCTTCTCCGGCAGCGGCAGGTTGCGGCAGAGCTGCACGCCGCCATGGGTCTCGAAGCGCTCGCGGACCTTCGGATCGATGGCGCGGGTGATGGCGCGCATGTCGCCGATGGTGGTCTGGCCGCCCTCTTCGGGCGGGCGCTCGCAGAAGAAGGAGATGCGGTCGGGCGAATTGTCCGTGTAGGACATCTCCTGGTGCAGCGGGATCGAGTAGGAGCCGGGGATCTCGGTCGCGGTCATGATCCGGCCGTTGACGACCTTGCGCGGCGAGGTGCCGCCGACATAGTCCATCAGGTCGGGCGCGACCACGTCGAGCACCTTCTGATAGTCGCTGGAGGTGTGCACGCAGTCGAACCCGCGCAGCAGGACGCCGCCGTTTTCATCGAGCTGGGCGGAGATGCGGTCCTTGGCCTCGGCGAGGTAGGCGGCGAGCTCGTCGAGGCTGAAACGGGTGCCGTCGCGCGGCGACCAGACCACGATCGGAACGTCGGGACCGAGAGTGCTTTCAACGTGCTGCATGACGCGAACTCCTGGTTGGGGTGGATCGGAAGGTCGCCTTACGGCTTGACCTGGAAGATCGTGGCGAGCGCCGTCGCCACCAGCTTCTTGCGCGTGCCCGAAAGGGCGTAGACATCGGCACGGCAGACCGCATGGCGCCCGCCGTAGTTGAGCACCTGGCCGTGGCCGACGAGCGTCTGGCCGACGGCGGGTGCGAACATGTTGAGCTTATATTCGGAGGTCACGACATCGCCGGCGACGGAGGCGGCCGCCCAGGCACAGGCGCTGTCGGCCAGGAATCCGATGATCGCGCCATGGCCGAAGCCGTGATGCTGGGTCAGCTCGCGGCGCATCGGGATGCTGATCTCGACCTCGCCGTGGCGATAGGTGTCGAGGCTGGCCCCGACCCAGACCGCAAACGGCGTCTTGCCGATCACCGCTCCGATCTCGTCCCGCGAGAGAACCGGCTGCTTTTCCTCGGACATGGTCCTTTATTCACCTCGTCACGATTGCAAGTTCCGCGAACCGGGCGGGCCGTGCCGGCCCGGTTCCGCGTTCGGTCAGTCGTCGCCGCTCGCCGCTCTGGCGGGCTCCGCCTCGGCAGCCTGGGACGGCCGGCGGGCAAGGATCGCCAGCGTCTCGTCGAGATAGCGCTTGCGCGTCTCGGCCCGGCGGATCTTGCCGCTCGACGTCTTGGGGATGGAGCCCGGCTCCAGCAGGACGATCTTGTGGAAGGTGACGTCGGCCTCGCGCAGGATCTCCTGGCGGATCGCCCGTGTTGCCGCGTCGATATCGATCGACTGGCGATTGCCCATCCGCACCTCCTGGGCGAGCACCAGCGTCTGGATGCCGCTGTCGGGATCCTCCACCGCGAAGGCGGCGCCGGAGTTGGTCTTCAGCCCCGGCCAGGCGCGCTCCGCCACATATTCGATGTCCTGCGGATAGACGTTGTGGCCGCGGACGATGATGAGATCTTTGTATCGGCCCGTGACATAGAGCTCGCCCTCAAGAACGAAGCCGAGGTCGCCGGTGCGCAGGTAACGCTCGCCGTCTGCCTCGCCCTTGATGCGCGCGTGGAAGGTGCGCTGGGAGACCTCCTCATTGTCGAAATAGCCGAGCGGCACATGCGGTCCTGCCACCCAGATCTCGCCGATCTCGCCGTCGGGCATGGCGGCGAAAGTCTCCGGGTCGACGATGCGCAGCGTCTCGTCGCGCAGCGCGCGGCCGCAGCCTATCGCCTGTGTCTCGTCTTTCTCGTCGGCCGGCGCGACGGCCGCCCCTCGCGCAAGGCCGGCACGGCTGACCGGACGCAGGATCGGAACCTCGCTGCGGCTGCCGCCGGTGATCAGGAGCGTCGCCTCCGCCATGCCGAAGCAGGGGTAGAAGGTCTGCGGGCGAAAGCCGATGCCGGCGAAGGCCTCGGTGAAGCGCTGCAGGGTGCCGGCGCGCACCGGCTCGGCGCTGTTGAACGCCAGCTTCCACGACGACAGGTCGAGACCGGCATCGATGATCAGGTCGCGGCGCTCGATGCACAGGTCGTAGGCATAGTTCGGTCCGCCGCTGACCACCGCGCGATAGTCGCTGATCGCCTTCGGCCAAAGCCAGGGCCGGTGGGCGAACAGGTTGGGCGACATCAGGATGCAGAAGGTGCCGAGATAGAACGGCTCCAGCACATTCGCGATCAGCCCCATGTCGTGATAGAGCGGCGCCCAGCCGACATAGGTGGGATTGTCGTCGTTGCCGAAGGCCTCGGCCATCATCTCCAGGTTGGCGGCCAGATTGGCGTGGCTCACCATTACGCCGCGCGGCACCGACGTGGAGCCGGACGTATACTGGATGAAGGCGAGTTCGTGCGGCAGCGCCTCGTGCGGGTCGGCCGTCGGTGCGGCGCCGGCTTCGTCGAGATCGATGGCGATGAAAGTGGCGTCTCGGTAGCTCGGCAGCGGGCTCAGCTGAGCGTGGACGAGCGAGGCCTGGTCGAGATTGCTGAACACCACGGCGGCAGCGGCATTCTCGGCGATGGCATGCACCGTGTTGCGCAGGCGCGAGCCCTTCAACGGCACCATCGGCACCGGCACCACGCCGGCGAAATGGCAGGCGAAGAAGGCGACGACGAAGGCAAGGCCGGTCGGGAACATCAGGATCGCCCGGTCGCCGGGGCGCGTGTGCCGCCGCAGCCGCTGGCCGTAGATGCGCGCCAGCCGGTGCAGCTCGGCGTAAGTCAGCGCCTCCTGCTCGATATTGTCCGGCCCCAGATAGAGGAAGGCCCGGTCGTCGGGCCGTGCGGCCGCATAGGTGTCGAGGAGGCCCCACAGGGTGGGAACGCCGACGCTGCTCAGATCCCGGCTCTTGTCCAGCATGGTCTCTCCTCCGGAAGGCTGATGGGACGGGCGGACGTGCCCGCAGGTTCGAAGTCGGCCCAGCGGGCCAGGGTCCTGACGAGGATCGCCTCCAGGCGGCGCGTGCCCTCGGCATCGAAGAAATGCGCGCCCGGCAGCTGGCCGCAGGTGAAATTGCCGGTGGTGTGGGCCGACCATTCGATGAGCTCGCGCAGCGACATGATCGGGTCGTCGAAGCCCTTCACCGCCAGCATGGGACACTCGAGCGGCGGCTGGCCGGCGTAACGATAAATGTCGGACAGCTGCAGGTCGGCGCGGATCACGGGCAGCACCTGGCGCAGCCAGTCCTCCTTGCCGCGCATGAGCGCCGGCACGCCGCCGAGACGATGGAGCGCGGCAACAAGCTCGTCGTCGGGCAGGCTGAACAGCTCGCCATGGCTGAGTTCGCAGTGGGGCGCGCGCCGGCTGGCGACGACGAGGCCGGCGGGCATGTCCTCGCCGATCAGCCGCAGGAAGCGGGTCAGCTCGAAGGCGATCAATGCGCCGAGGCTGTGGCCGTAGAAGACGAAAGGCCGCCGGGATCCGGCGCGGGACGCTAGGAAGTTGCGGACGAGGCCGGGAACCAGCGCGCCGGCCCATTTCGGCAGGACATTGCAGGTCTCCGCCGTGCGGCCGGGAAGCTGCACCCGGTGCAGCGCGACCTCCGGGGGAAACTTCGCCTGCCAGGCCGCAAAGGAGTGGCGGCTGCCACCGGCATGGTGGAAGACGTAGAGGTCGACCGCCGCCCGCGCGCGGTCGCTGGCAAAGATCTCCGCCTGCGCGCTCACGCCGTCCCCCGTTGACTGGAGAAGCGGATGTCGAGCCGCTCGGGACCGCGCAGGATCAGGCTGTTGGCCTGCCAGCGGCGCTCTGGATCGACACGCTCGAAGTCGCCGTAGCCGTTCAGCAGCACCTTGAGAAAGGCATCGCCCTGGACGCGGGCAAGCAGCGCGCCGAGACAGGAATGCATGCCGAAGCCGAAGCCGATATGGGCGGTGCCCTTGCGGTCGAAGCGCAGCTCGTCGGGAGCCTCGAAGACCTCGCCGTCGCGATTGGCCGAGCCGAGGCAGAGCAGGATCTGCTCGCCGGCGGCAATGTCGATGCCACCGACGGTGCAGTCCTCGACGGCAAGGCGCTTGGTGAACTGCAGCGGCGTCTCGTAGCGCGTCACTTCCTCGATCGCGGCGCGGATCGAGGCTCCGTCGTCGCCCAGCGCCTCGAACTTCTCGCGGTGATCGAGGATGGCATCGACGAGATTGCCGATGAGGCACTGGGTCGTCTCGGTGCCGGCGACGAAGGACATGACGCAGGCGAAGGCGATCTCCTCCTCCGTCAGGCCGGCGCCGTCGACCTGCGCCTCGCAGAGGCGGGCGATGATCGTGTCCTTGCCCGACTTGCGGATGCGGGCCGCATGCTCGCCGAAATAGCCGGTCAGCTCGCGCATGCTGCTTGCCGCCTTCTGGAAGGCGGAGCGGTTCATCATGCCGGGGTCGAGCAGGTAGCGGACGGCATGGACCTTCTCGGCGATACCGGGGCGGGCTTCGTCATCGACCGCCATCCAGTCGCACAGGATGTCGATGGGCAGCGGCACGGCGATGTCCGCCATGACGTCGCAGCCGCCGCGGGCGGCATGGGTGGCGAGCAGGCGCTCGATCCGGTCGGTCAGCACCGGCAGGAGAGCGTTGATCGCCTCATTGGAATAGGCCTGGTTCACCAGCCGGCGCAGACGCATGTGCTCCGGATTGTCGGTGAAGACGATGGAGGTCTGCAGGAAGCGCAGCATCTGGCCGTAGTCCTCGAACCGCAGGCGGGCGGCCTGCTTGACCACCGTGTCGGGGATCAGGCGCACGCTGAACTTGCGGCTGCGCATGACCGCGAGCACGTCTTCGTAGCGCGACAGGATGAGCGTACCCTTGGTGCGCAGGATCGGCGCCTCGCGGCGCAGGCGCGCATAGACCGGATAGGGATCGGCGCGGAACGCGGGATCAAGTGGGTTGAAGACGATGTCCTGGCCGCCCGGCACGCGGGAGGCAGCGCTGCCTGGCTGGGTTTGTGCTGCTGGGGCGGTGACGGTCATGGCACGGTTCCCTGTTGCTGGACGCGGGCAAGACGGAGACAAGACGGGGGCGTCCGGCGGCACGGCTCGCGCAGCCGGGGGTGTTGCCGATGCGTGCGGCGGGCCGGCGAGGGACGCCGGCCCGGCTCCCTCACATCCTCGACAGTTCGGAGACGGGGCGATCGGTCGGGCGCAGCGAGATGCGCAGCAGCCCGATCTTGCCCGTGTAGAAGCCGATGGAGGTCTGCTTGAGATAGCGCTCGTACCGCTCGGTGACGGTTTCTCCGACCAGCTTCACCGCCTCGTCGCGCCGCCGGCGCAGGTTGCGCGCCCACGCATCGTAGGTGCGGGCGTAGTGCAGGCGGTGGTTGACCAGATAGGTCACCTCCATCACCCCGTCCGCCGCCGCGGCGATCTCGTCCAGCCGCGGAAGGTCGGCGGCCGGGAAGATCTCCTCGTTGATGAACTGGCTGGCTTCCTCGTTGCGCATGGTGCCGTAGACGAAGGTCTGCAGCGACATGCGCCCGCCCGGCGTCAGCCACGAGGCACAGGTGGCGAAGAAGTCGCGATAGGTCTCGATCTTCACCTGACGGCTGTCCTCGGGCTTGGCGAAATGCTCGAAAGCGCCGACGGAGATGATGCTGTCATAAGGCCGGTCCGGCTTGTGCTGGGTCCAGCTTTCCAGGCGCACCTCGATCTGCGGGATGCCGAAGCTGCGCACGTTGTCCGCCTGGTCCTCGCTGAGCGTCAGGCCGACGATCCGCTTCAGGCCGGAATAGCTGCTGGCCTTGCGTACCAGGGCGCCCCAGCCGCAGCCGACGTCGAGCAGGGATTCAGCCTTCTCCGCCCGGGCCTCGCGCAGGTGATGGTCGATCTTGCGCTGCTGGGCGGCGGCCAGCGTGTCGTCCTCGCCCTCCCACAGGGCGCTGGAGTAGGTGAGCGACTCGTCGAGCCACAGACGGTAGAAGTCGCGGCTGACGTCGTAGTGGTACTGGACCGCGGCCATCGAGCCGCCGTAGTCGGGCTGTTCCGTCTTCATGGTATCGGCCCTCATCCTGCCGTGACGTGCTGGCGCTCGGCCTCACGGGCGACGCCGGCGGCGATGTTGTCGAGCGTTTCCGCCTCGAACAGGATCGCCAGCGGGATCTCCACGCCGAGCCAGGTCTCCAGATCCATCGCCAGCGCCGTGGTCAGGGCGGAGTCGAGACCGAGGGAATCGAGTCCATCGCTGCCCTTGATGGACGCCTGGTCCATGCCCAGCACATTGGAGATGTAGGTCTTGAGCCAGGCAAACACGGCGGCCTCGTCGACCTTTTCCGCAATCTGAACGTGATCCATGGGAACTCCTCCTCTTCCTGCAATTGCGTCGGGTCAGGCGCTGCGAATTTCCCGGCGCTCGATCTGCTCTTTCGTCGGGACCTTGATGTCCCAGGCCTGGCCGAAAAGAGCGAGCAAGCGGATGACCCAGTAACCGGGATCGATGCGGTACCAGGCGAGCCCGAAGGACGCGGAACCGGGGAAGGCGTGGTGGTTGTGGTGCCAGGACTCGCCGAAGATGAAGGGGGCGAGCCAGCTGATGTTGGTGCTCTGGTCGTCGGTGACGAAGCGGCGGCGGCCGATCAGGTGGCAAAGCGAGTTGAGTGCGAAGATGCCCTGCTCGACCACGAACATGCGCACCATGCCGCCCCACAGGAAGCCCGTCAGCGCACCCATCCAGGACTGGCTCACCAGCCCGCCGATGGCGGTCGGGATCAGCAGGCCCAGCACGATCCAGGTGTAGTAGTGGCGGTTCACCCAGATCATCACCCGGTCCTTGAGCAGGTCCGGCGCGTAGTGGACGACGTTGGGATAGGGATGCGCCACCATCCAGGTGAAATGCGCGTGGACGAAGCCCTTGAGCTTGCCCTTGAGCCCGCTGCCATGCAGGTTCGGCGAGTGGAGGTCGCCTTCCTGGTCGCCGAGCTCGTGGTGTCGCCGGTGCATCGCCGTCCAGGAGATCACCCCGCCCTGCCCCGCCATCGACCCGAAGATGCCGAGAGCCGCGCGAACCGGCGCGGAGGCCTTGAAGCTGCGATGAGTGAAGAGACGGTGGTAGCCGATCGAGATCCCCAGACCGCTCAACGCCCAGAAGACGAGGAAGAGCGTCAGGTCGAGAGACGTGATCGGGTGGAAGAACAGCAACACGATCGCGCAGGCGGTGCCGAGGATCGGCAACACGTCGAACAGGAAAAAATGCATTCTCTGCATCTTGTGCAGGTGCGGACTGTCGATAACCTTCTGGCGCGGCTGCCCTGGCAGTTGCACCTCCTGGAACATCTGATGAGCGATCTGGTCGCCTCTGTTCAGCATGACTCTTCCTCCAATCGCAGCCCGCAAGTCGCCGGAACGGACCGTCGGATGACCTGTGCACGCGAAGTATTTATCGCGTAAATACACCGTATTTTTTTGGAAAAACTCTATTTATCACTTGATCACGCTAGCAGTACGACTGTTTTTGCCGAAATTCTTTAAATATATCATGTGAGTCACTTCAAATATGAAGGCCCGAATCAAGAAATAAATAGGCGATTCCTTGCGTAGATTTATCAATATTGTTATTAATTACGATATTGATTTCTTCTTCCGCGCAAAGAAGTGTTTCGCACTGATCGGCGGGACACTCGCGAGCATCTCGCGCAACGGGGGAGGAAACGGCAAGGCTACGCCCAGCGCGAGCAAGCGATTTCCTACAATCTAGACTTGCACCGCCTGTCGGCGCCCCTGTAAAGGAAGCGCCGCGACCCGCCACTCCTTCCTGAGAGCCCTTGCCGATCATGACCTACGACGACGCCAACATGATCTCGGCGTTTCTCATCTACATCGTGGGGGCAGCCAGCCCCGGCCTCGGCAACATGACGATCGCAACGACCGCGATCCGCCAGGGCCGCCCGTCCGGCTTCGCCGTGATGGCCGGGGTGATGGCCGCGGGGCAGACCTGGGCCCTGCTCGCCGCCTTCGGCCTGTCGTCGGTGCTGGTCGCCATGCCGGCGGCGATGATGGCTGTCGGCATCGCCGGCGGGGCCTATCTCGTCTGGCTGGCCTGGAAGACCTTTCGCCAGTGGAAACCGTCAATGGGGCCGGCCGGCGGACCGGAGACAGGGCAGAACGGCACGGAAACAGGGCTTGCCGGCCATTTCCGCCGGGGCTTCCTGATCCAGATCCTCAACCCCAAGGCGAGCGTCGGCTGGATCCTTATCATCACCGCCGGGGTGCGTCCGGATTCGCCCTGGTATGCGCCGCTGGCGATCGTGCTCGGGTGCCTCGTTCTCGGCCTGTGCATCTTCTCGGCCTATGTGCTGCTGTTTTCCTCGCGCGTGCTGAACCGCGAGGAGGTCGCCAATTCGACCGGCTTCCGCTACGCGCTGGCGGCCGTCTACGGCCTGTCCGGCCTGTGGCTGATCGTCGACAGCCTGAAAATCTGAGCCTGGCAATACGAAAAGGGCGCGGACCCTTTGCGGATCCGCGCCCTGATCGTTGAGAGGCGGCTGCCTGTCCGCCCGAGGCGCCTCAGCCCTTCGGCATCGTTGCCTGCATGGACGGGCGTTCGGAGACCGCCTTGAACCACGCCGCGAGGCCCGGATGGGTGCTGCGCCAGTCCTTGTCGGGGAAGCGGAAGTCGAGATAGCCGAGGGTGCAGGCAGCCGCGATCGATCCCATCGACAGCGGCCCCTCCAGATGCGACAACCAGACCGTCTCGAGCGCATCGAGGCCGCTGTCGATCTTCTCCATCTGGCCGCGGTGCCAGTCGTCCCAGTAGAGCGCTTCGGGCCGCATGATCTTCTCGTAGCGGGCGAGAAGCGCCGCATCGAGGATCGCGTCGGCGAGCGCCTCCAGCGTCATCACCGCAAAGCGCTCGTTGCCCTCGGCCGGCACCAGCACCGGCGAGGCGGCCTGCGCATCCACATAGGCGCAGATCACCCGGCTGTCATAGAGAGCGGATCCGTCGTCCAGCAGCATGGTCGGCACCTTGCCGGACGGGTTGCTGGCGACGATGGTCTTGTCGCGGTTGACGGGGTTTGCCGCCGAACCGAGAAGTTCGATCCGGTCGGCCACGCCCTTTTCATGGGCGACGACCATCACCTTACGCACATAGGGCGAGGCGGGGGAAAAATAGAGCTTCATCAACACTCTCCAGTGGGTTTTCAGAAATGTCCGGCCTGTGCCTGGCTCGCCTGGCGCAGCGCGGCTTCCGGGTCGGCCTCCAGCCGGTCGGCAAGGAGCTGGCCGGCGAATATGACATGTTCGCTCATCAGGTTCTGCGCCCGCGTGCCGTCCCTGTCGCCCAGCGCCTTGAGAATGCGGCGGTGGTCGTCATGCGAGCGGTGGATGACCTCGAAGTCGTCCCAGAGGATCACGCGGTCGGAGACGAGCGGCACGTTGTGCGACTGGTGCACGAAGCGGCCGATCCAGTGGTTCCCGGCGGCGCCGATGATGGTCTCGTGAAACTCGACATTCATCCGTCGGTAGGCAGGCAGTTGCTCAGGGTCGAGGCGGCCGGCCGAGAGGATCGCGTCGCCCTCAAGGACCAGCGCCTCCATGCGCGCCAGCTGCCCCTTGCTGAGCCCCGCCTCCGCCGCCAGCCGGCAGGCGAGCCCTTCCAGGTTCGCCCGTACGGTGAAGGCCTGCCGGATGTCGGAGACCATGAAGCGGCGGATTCGATAGCCGCGATTGGGCTCGTAGTCGATCAGCCCGTCCTGGGCGAGCCGAGCCAGAGCGGTGCGCAGGGGCGTGCGCGAAACGCCAAGGATTTCCGCAAGCTGGTCCTGATGCAGCCGTTCGCCGGGGGCAAACCTGCCTTCCAGGATCATCTCGCGAATGGCGGTTGCCGCAGCATCCGCGCTGGTGACGTCGGCTGTGGATGCCGGAGCCTGATCGAGTGGTGTCATGGGTCCAAAATGACCTGTTTCATGCCCTCTGGCAAGTTCGCCAAACATCGAATTTATCCAAAACAATCAAAAATCCTCATATTCACGATTGACAACCGCAATAATGTATCCAATCCTGGGAACAAATATGGGAGGATACGGATGGCGCTCACAGCGTTCGTCACCGGCGCGGCAGGCGGAATAGGCCGCGCCGTCGCACAGCGGCTTGCCGCGGACGGTTTCTCGATCATTGCCACCGACATGGACGCGGGACGGGCCCGCGAGGTTGCCGCCTCGCTGCCGGGAACCGGCCATGCCGGCCTTGCGCTCGACGTCAGCAGCGAAGAGGCGGTGATCGCCTGTCTTCGCGAGGTCGAGAGCGGCATCGCCCCGATCAACGTGCTCGTCGCGGCGGCCGGCATCCTGATCCTCGACGAGACCGGCCAACGCCGCCCCCTCACCGAGACCAGCTTCGAGGAATGGGACAAGACGCAGACGATCAACAGCACGGGCACGTTCCTGCTGCTGCGCGAGTACCTGCGCCACCGCACCCGCGCCCCGCTGGAGCACGCCCGTTTCGTCGGCTTTTCCTCCGTTGCGGCCCAGCTCGGTGGCTACCGGTCGAGCTCGGCCTACATCGCCAGCAAGAGCGCGATCCTCGGGCTCATCAAGGCCGGCGCCCGCGAGGCCGCGCCCCTCGGCGTCACCGTCAATGCGGTCGCTCCCGGCCTGATCGACGCGCCGATGCTGCGCCTGTCACTCGACCCGTCCCAAGACGCGGAGATTTCCCGCAACATCCCCATGGGCCGGATCGGCACACCGGAAGACGTCGCCGGTGCCGTGTCCTATCTCGCCGGTCCGGACGGTGCCTATGTGACCGGCGCCACGCTGGACATCAACGGCGGCTACCGGATGCAATGACCATGCTGGAGCGCGCCCTCAACCGGATCGCCGCCCTGCTCGCCGGGCTGGCGGCCCTCGCCCTGCTGGCGATGATGCTGCACGTGACGGCGGACGTCGCCGGCAAGTACTTCCTGAATGCGCCGATCCCGGGTACCGCCGAGGTGGTGGCCAGCTACTACATGATCTCGGTCGTGTTCCTCCCGCTGGCCTGGCTCGAAGTGAAGAACGGCCCGATCGTGGTGGAGCTGTTCTTCGACATGGCGAACCCCACGGCGCGGCGCATGATGCTGCTGCTCGGCACGCTGCTGTCGCTCGCCGTCTACGGGCTGATCGCCTGGCTGTCCTGGCAGCCGGCCGTGCATGCCTGGGAAATCGGCGAGATCGTCGAAGGCGCCTGGAAGGTCGTCGTCTGGCCGACCAAATTCCTCCTGCCGCTCGGCCTCGGCCTCGCCTGCCTCGCCCAGTTCACCCGCCTCGTGCTGATCCTGTCCGGCCGCGACGTCCTGCCGGCGGACGACCAGCCCCAACACGCAGATCCAGTCTGAGGCCCCGATCATGGACCGTCTCGAAATCGGCTTCGTCGGCATCGTCCTGACGCTCGTCCTCATCGGCCTGCGCGTTCCCATCGGCGTCGCCATGGGCGCGGTCGCCGTCGGCGGCATCTTCGCGATGCTCGGCGCGATGCCGGCCATCGGCATCGTCAAGGCCGTTCCCTACGATCTCGTCGGCGACTGGAACCTGTCGGCCGTGCCGATGTTCCTGCTGATGGGCTACATCGCCTCCGGCGCCGGCCTGACCAAGGGCCTGTTCGCCGCTGCCCGCGTGTTCCTCAACCGGGTGCCGGGCGGGCTCGCCTCGGCGACGGTCGCCTCCAGCGCGCTGTTCGCCTCGGCCAGCGGATCGAGCGTCGCGACCGCCGCCGCCTTCTCGCGCATCGCCATCCCGGAAATGCTGAAGGCCGGCTATGCCCCCTCGCTCGCGGCCGGCTCGGTCGCGGCGGCCGGCACGCTCGGCTCGCTGATCCCGCCGAGCGTCCTGCTGATCGTCTTCGGCCTGATGATGGACGTGTCGATCAGCGAGCTGTTCATCGCCGGCCTCATCCCCGGCCTGCTGTCGGCCGTCATGTTCGTCGGCTTGATCTCGCTGCGCACCATGCTCAATCCCGAGCTGGCGCCCAAGAGCGACGCCGTCTACAGCTGGGCCGAGAAGCTCGAGCTGATCAAGGACGTGTGGCCGCTTCCGGTGCTGATCGCCGGCGTGCTCGGCGGCATCTTCACCGGCATCTTCACCGCCACCGAGGCCGGAGCCATCGGCGCGTTCCTCGCCTGCATCATCGCCGCCGCCCGCCGCCAGCTCGACATCCGGGTGATGCGCTGCGCGCTCATCGATACGGCAATGGGGACAGCCGCAATCTTCATCATCGTCGTCGGCGCGGCCCTGTTCGCCCGTTTCATCGCCCTGTCCACGGTGCCGGTCTGGGTCACCAACTTCTTCGACGGCTACAGCGCGATCACCGTGATCCTGATGATCGGCGCGCTGTATCTGGTGCTCGGCTGCTTCCTGGAAAGCATCTCGATCATGCTGCTGACCCTGCCGGTGCTGGCGCCGATGCTGGCGCTGCTGGGCGTCGACCTGATCTGGTTCGGCATCCTGACCGTCAAGCTGCTGGAGATCGGCCTCGTCACGCCGCCGGTCGGAATGAACGTCTACGTCATCCGATCCAGTCTCGGCAGCACCATACCTCTCGGCCAGATCTTCGCCGGCGTCAGCTGGTTCATCCTGGCCGACTTCATCACGCTGGCCCTGCTGATCGCCTTCCCGGCCATCAGCCTGTGGCTGCCCGCAATCATGGCGAACTGACCCCCGAACACCTCGTTCGCCTGATCCGATCGGCGCCCGACAAGAAGCGCCGGAACATGGGAGGAAGACATGAAGAAACTGCTCGCCCTTGCGACCCTGACTGCCGGCCTGATGGGCTCAGCCGCCTATGCGGACGTGTACCAGGCCACCAACTGGATGGCGCCGGTCCACATCCTCAACGAAGAGACCTACCAGAAGTTCTCCAAGGATGTGGCGGCCGCGACGGACAGCGCCATCACCTTCGAGGTCTATTCCAGCGGCGCGCTGGTGCCGGCCAAGTCGACCATGCAGGCGATCCGCGACGGCGTTGCCCAGCTCGGCATCGTCTATCCGGGCTACACCCCCTCGGAACTGCCGCTGAACAACGTGCTCAACGACCTCGTCTTCGTCTCCGACGACGATATCGCCTCGGCCTTCGCCTATACCGAAATGGGCATGACCAACGAGCGCATCGTCGGCGAGTGGAAGAAGAACGGCGGCATCTTCGCCGGCGGCTACTCGACCCCGGTCTACAACTTCGTCTGCGTCAAGCCGATCCGCGCGGCAGCCGATGCCAACGGCCTGAAGATCCGCACCGCCGGCGGCGCCCAGACCTCCTGGGTCGAGAGTCTCGGCGGCGTGCCGGTCTCCGTGCCGATCGGCGATGTCTATTCGGGCCTCAGCCGCGGCTCCATCGACTGCACCATGTCGGACCCGACCAACCTCGACAAGGGCAACAAGTTCTGGGAAGTCGCGAAGTCCGTGACCACCCTGCCGATGGGCGTGGTGCTGGGCGCCAACTACGTGATCAACCCGGGCTTCTGGCAGGGGCTCGCCCCCGAACAGCGCCGCGTGCTGCTCGACAACATGGCCATCGGCAATGCCCGTGCGCAGGTCGCCTATCACGTCGGCGTCGCCGCGGCGATGGAAGGCTCCAAGGAGCGCGGCCTCGAGATCATCGAGCCGTCCGAGGACCTGAGCGCCAAGCTCAAGGAGTTCCAGGCCGATTTCGTCGCAGGCCTGCCGAAGAAGTCCATGGACGACCGCAAGGTCGAGGATCCGACCGATCTCATCGAAGAGTTCCAGGCGCTTCAGACGAAGTGGAAGGGGCTGCTTGAAGGGGTCGACCGTACCGACGCTGATGCGCTGGCCAAGATCCTCCAGGAGAACCTGTACTCGAAGATCGACGAAAACAGCTTCGGCATGAACTGACGACGCAGCGGCGGGCGCCGGACCTCTCCCCACGGCGCCCGCTGCCTCCCTGCCTCCCCTTCGACCTGACGGATCATTGCCAATGACACAGAACCCCATCGCCATCGTGACCGGCGGCGGCGCGGGAATTGGCGCGGCCATTTCCCGTGTCCTCGCCGAGTACGGCCATCAGGTCATCGTCGCCGATCTTGCCGCGGACAACGCGGAAGCGGTTGCCTCCGCCATCCGCGCAAGCGGCGGCAGCGCCCGCGCCTATGCGCTCGACGTCACGGACGCGGCTGCCGTCGCCCGCCTTGCCGAGGAGGTCGGAGACGTGCGCCTGCTCGTCAACAATGCCGGCATCTTCAATGTGAAGGGCTTCTTCGAACTGGTGCCCGATGATTTCCGCAAAATGTACGAGGTCAACCTCGTCGCCCTGTTCGACCTGTCGCAGAAGATCGCCGCGCGCATGCAGCCGGGCGGCGCCATCGTCAACATCGCCTCGCGGGCGATGCTCGGCGCGCGCCACTACGCCCATTACGTCGCCTCCAAGGCGGCCGTCGCCGGCCTTACCCGCGCCATGGCGCTCGACCTTTCCGAACGCAAGATCCGCGTCAACGCGGTCGCCCCCGGCGTCATCGAGACCGACATGCTGAAGGCCCGCTCGGACACCGATCTGGACGGCCTGCGGGCGCAGCAGCCCATGGGCCAGCTCGGCGCGCCGGACGACATCGCCCATGCCGTCGCCTTTCTCGGCTCGCCGCAGGCCGGCTTCATCACAGGTCAGGTGCTGCTTGTCGACGGCGGCCGCTCGCTCGGCGGCACCACGAGCTTCTGACCATCTCGACCCGAGGACGGGATCATGGACACCAATCGCTTCACCGGCCGTCTGGCCATCGTCACGGGTGCCGCGTCCGGCATCGGCTTTGCCATCGCGGAGCGTCTTGCTGCGCAAGGGGCCACGGTCATCGCCGTCGACCGCGACGCGGACGGACTGGCCCGGCTGCCGCAGGGCATCGAGGCGGTGACGGCCGACGTCACCGATCCGGCGCTGCCCGACACGCTGTCCGCAGCGCTCGCCGGGCGCCCGCTCGCCATTCTGGTCAACAATGCCGGGGTGGGCGGCGGCGGGCGCGCCGACGAGACCAGCGCGGAGGACGTGCGGCGCTATTTCGAGATCAACGTCCTGCCGGTGTTCCTGCTCAGCAAGTTCGCGGTCGGCGAGATGCGCCGCACCGGGGGCGGCGCCATCGTCAACATCGCCTCGATCTACGCCATCGTCGGGGCGACGGGCAGCGCCGGCTACAGCACCAGCAAGGCTGCCGTCGACGGCATGACGCGCCAGATGGCGACCGACTTCGGGCCGGAGAACATCCGCGTCAACGCGGTCGCCCCCGGCCTGATCGAGACGCCGCTGACCGCCGAGCGAATCCGCACGGAGACCTGGCGCAAGCATGTCTTCATCGAGCAGGCGCCGCTGCGCCGGGTCGGAACGCCGGGCGAGGTGGCCGATGCCGTTGCCTTCCTCGCCAGCGACGAAGCCGCCTTCATCACCGGCGCGACGCTTCGCGTCGACGGCGGCTGGGCCGTCGGCCGCTATCCGCGCCCGGGAGATGCCGCATGACACGGAACGATCCGGTCCTGAAGGAGGCGTACGACCTGATCGTCGTCGGCTCGGGCGCCGCCGGCATGGCGGCCGCCATCGCCGCGCGGCTTGCCGGGCTCGACGTTGCGATCCTCGAGAAGTCCGCCCATTTCGGCGGCTCGACGGCGGTCTCCGGCGGGGCGATCTGGATCCCCGACAATCCGAAGATGCGCGCCGGCGGCATGAGCGACGACAGGCAGGAGGCCTTCCACTACATCGAGGCGGAGACCGGCAACCGGCTCAACGCCGATGTGGTGTGCGCCTTTCTCGACAACGGCCCGCGCATGGTCGACTTCTTCGAGAAGCACACCGCGCTGCAGTTCGACTACCGGGCCTACTCGCCCGACTATCATCCGGACACACCGGGCGCGGCGCTCGGCGGACGCGTTCTGGATGCCAAGGATTACGACGGCCGCCGGCTCGGCCGCTGGTTCTCGAAGCTGCGTCCTCCCATCGCCGATTTCACCGTCTTCGGCGGGCTGCTGCTGAACCGGTTCGACATCGGTCACTTCATGAAGATGACGCGCTCGCTCCCTTCCGCGATGCATGCGGCGCGGCTGATGGCCCGGCACCTGCGCGACCGGCTGACCCATCCGCGCGGCACCCGGCTGGTGCTCGGACAGGCCGTCGCCGGTCGCTTGGCCGAAAGCGTTCTGGCGCTCGACATCCCGATCTTCCTGGAAACGCCGCTTGCCGGCATCCGCCGCAGCGAAGGCCGGGTCGACGGCGTGGAGGTCACCCATGGCGGCGCGGCGCGCACGCTCGCTGCACGGCGCGGCGTGGTGCTGGCAGCCGGCGGATTTCCGCAGAACGCGGCCCGGCGCAAGGAGGTGATGCCGCATGTCGCGGCCGGCGCCCCGCACTATTCCATGTCGCCGGCCGACAGCACCGGCGACACGCTGGACCTTGCGACCAGGGTCGGCGCGGCGATCACCGAAGGCAACAGCAATGCCGCGTTCTGGACGCCGGTCTCGCTGCTGCCGGGCAAGGGCGGCCCGCGCCCCTTCCCGCACCTCTTTCTCGACCGGGCAAAGCCCGGCGTCATCGCGGTCGGCCCCGACGGCCGGCGCTTTGCCAACGAGGCGATGTCCTATCACGACTTCGTCCAGGCGATGCTGTCGAGCGGCAATACCTCGGCCTGGCTGGTCTGCGACCACCATGCGCTGCGGCGCTACGGCATGGGCGCGGTGCGTCCGTTCCCCGCGCCGTTCGGCCATCACCTGCGCTCAGGCTACCTGAAGCGCGGCCGCGATACAGCGGAGCTCGCCCGTGCGATGAAGGTGCCGGAAGCCGCGCTTGCGCAGACCATCGCCGGCTTCAACACGGATGCGGCCGAGGGCACCGACCGTGCTTTCGGCAAGGGATCGACCGCCTACCAGACCTATCTGGGCGATGCGGAAAACGCTCCCAATCCCTGCCTGCGGCCGCTCGACCAGGCGCCGCTCTATGCCATCGAGATCTTCCCCGGCGACATCGGCACCAGCATCGGCCTGTCGGCGAACGGGCGCGGCGAGGTCCTCGCCACCGACGGCACGCCGATCCCCGGTCTCTATACCTGCGGCAATGACATGAACTCGATCATGGCCGGCAGCTATCCGGGCGCCGGCATCACCCTCGGCCCGGCCCTCACCTTCGGCTATATCGTCGGCCACACGGCCGCGGGGCTGGAGCCCTGAGCCTTTCGGCAAGGCCCTGAAATGACTGCGGCCTGCCCCGTTGCCGAGGCAGGCCGCAGCCGTTGCGCGCGAACTGTCCGGGCGATCAGCCGCGCGGTCCGATTGTCGTGGTCACCGGCGCCAGGCCGGAAATCTCGACACGGCAGACATCGCCCGGCACCATCGCGCCGACGCCGGCCGGCGTGCCGGTGTAGACGAGATCGCCGGGGCGGATGGTCACGGACGAGGACAGCGCCGCGATGATCTCCGGCACCGACCAGATCAGGAGGTCGAGCGTCGCATCCTGGCGGGTCTCGCCGTTGACCGTGAGCAGCACGCGGGTCTCGTCCGGCAGCGCCTTGCCCGGCATCGCGGTGATCTCGCCGCAGACGGCGGAACGGTCGAACGCCTTGCTCCAGTCCCACGGGCGGCCACGGTCGCGCAGCGCGATCTGGATGTCGCGGCGCGTCAGGTCGTTGCCGGTCGCATAGCCGTAGACATGCTCCAGCGCGCGCTCGACCGGAATGTCCGCGCCTTCCTTGCCGATGGCGATCACCAGTTCGGCCTCGTGGTGGAAGTTCTCGGTCAGCGGCGGATAGGCGACCGTCTCGCCGTCCTGCACCAGCGCGTCGGCCGGCTTGGTGAAGAAAAACGGCGGCTCGCGCTCCGGCTGGAAGCCCATCTCGCGAATGTGGTCGGCGTAGTTGCGGCCGACGCAGAAGATCCGGCGTACCGGAAACCGCCCAGTCTCGCCGGCGACCGGCAAGCTGCTGACCGGCGTCGGCTCGAAAATGTAATCCATGGTCTTTCCTTCCCTCGTCGTCGCGGTCAGCGGACCGCGACCGTCATGGTTCCGATGCTGCTGATGCGCGCACGCATCTCGTCGCCGGCCTTCACCTCGCTGACGCCTTCCGGCGTGCCGGTGAACAGCAGGTCGCCCGGCATCAGAGTGTAGAAGGACGAGGCGCGCTCGATCAGCGTTGCCAGATCGCGGATGAGATCGGACGTGCGGGCCTTCTGGCGCGTCTCGCCGTTCACGGTCAGCTGCAGTTCCAGCGCGGACGGGTCGGAGATCTCGTCCGCCGTCACCATCCAGGGCCCGAGCACCGAATAGCTGTCGCAGGACTTGCGCATGCTGCGCTCCTGCGTACCGCGCACGGTCATGTCGAGCCCGATCGCATAGCCGGCGACATGGTCCAGCGCGCGCTCCCGCGACACTCGGTCGGCCTTGCGGCCGATCACCGCCACCAGCTCGACCTCGTGGTCGTTGCGCAAGTCCGGGAAACGGATCGTCACCGGGTCGCCCGCGCCGATCAGCGAACTTGTCGCCTTGAGGAAGAGGCCCGCCTTGTCGATCGGCATGATGTTGGTGCCGTGGTGGATGTTCGGGTCTTCCAGCGCCTCGTCGAGATGCAGCCGATAGTTCACCGGCGCACCGATGATCTTGCGCGGCGAGGCGACCGGCGGCAGCAGGCGAACGCTGGAAAGCGGCACGGCCGGCGTCTCGTCGGCCAGCGCCTCCATCTTCGAGCGCAATTCGTCCAGAGCGGCGATCAGCGGATCGTGATCGGGCAGCGGATAGGTGTGGGCCGGCAGGGCTTCCAGCACGGCTGAGACGTCATGCACGCCGTTCCCGCGCACCACGCCGAGGCGGTTCTCTCCAAAACGGCACAGTTTCATTATCCGGTCCTCCCAACCTTTTGCGGCGCGGGCAGGATCGTTCCCTCGCACCGTCCGAATCCGATCCGCTGGCCGTTCACCTCGCCCCAGCCGGTCAGCGTCACGCTGTCGCCGTCCTCCAGGAAGACCCGCGAGCCGCCGGCGGACAGCTCCACGGAATCGCGGCCGCCCCAGGTCTGCTCCATCAGGCAGCCGAAGGCCTCCCGCTCGGGGCCGGAGATGGTGCCGGATCCGAGCAGGTCGCCGGTCTGCATCCGGCAGCCGCACAGGGCGTGATGGGTCAAGAGCTGCGGTGCGCAATAGTAAAGGTGCTTGGTGTTGGTGCGCACGATGCGGCTCGGCGTCCCGCCCTCTGGCGTCAGATGCGCCTCCAGCGTCAGGTCGAAGAAATAGTCCTCCGGCTCCTGCAGATAGGGCAGCAGCGGGATGTCGCGCTCCGGCGGACCGCAACGGAACGGCTCGAGCGCCGCTCGCGTCACGACCCAGGGGCTGATCGAGGTGGCAAAGGCCTTGGACTGGAACGGCCCGAGCGGCTGACCCTCCCAGCGCTGGATGTCGCGGGCCGACCAGTCGTTGAGCAGCACGAAACCGAACAGGTGCTCCCACGCCTCGGCGACCGACAGGGTCTCGCCCATCTGCGTCGGCGTAGCTACGACGGCGCCGAACTCGACCTCGATGTCCAGCCGGCGGCAGGCGGTCAGTTCGGGCATTTCGGCGCCCTCGGCCCGCACCTGGCCGAGCGGCCGGCGCACCGGCGTGCCCGAGACGACGACGGTCGATATCCGGCCGTTGTAGCCGATGGGCATGTGCGGCCAGTTCGGCGTCAGTGCGTTCTGGGGACCGCGCAGGATCGAGCCCGAGTTGAAGGCGTGCTGGCGGCCGGCATAGAAATCCGTATAGCCGGTGACGCGGAACGGCAGATGCATGGACACCCCGTTCATCGGCACCAGCGCCTGCGCGCGGAGCTCCGCATTGTCGCGCAGGTCCGCCGAGCCGTCCTCGGCCAGCAGGTCGGTCAGGCGGGCGCGCAGCGCGGCCCAGGCCTCGGGGCCGGCTGCCATGAAGGAATTGATGCCGGGCTCGTCCAGTCCCCAGCCGCCGGCAGCCTCGCCGAGCAGACCGGATGCCGCCAGCGCGGCGAGGTCGACCACATGATCGCCGATGGCGACACCGCAGCACGGAGCGTCCCCGCCACGCGAAAACACCCCGTACGGCAGATTTGCCAAGGGAAAGTCTCCCGAGGGCGAGTTGGCCCCAGGTACCCATGAAGATTGCATTTTTTCCTCCCAGAAACGCCGCCCAAAGGGTGTTCGCCCCTGTCCGTCCTCCGGCTTGCGCCGGCTGGCAACGTTGTATTGCATTCACTTTTGACATTGATGGCAGGAAATCAAGATAGAAATCATTGACAGTCCGCATTTTCGTATACACTTTTGATCAGCACCTACCGAAACGAGGGGCCCGAAGCGTGCGGCAAAGTCGCATCGTTCCGGTCCTGAGGAGGAAACAAGGCAAGGTGCGTGGGAGGAAACAACGCTATGACTACCAAGATCAGGCGGTTGGCCGCGACGCTGTCGCTGTCGACCGGTATTGCCGCGCTTTGCGCGCCCGCCATGGCCCAGGATCTCGGAGAGCCGGTTCCCCAGCTCCAGATCGCCTATTACGCGGCCGACATGGGTCCGATGTACGAACAATCCGCTCGCGTCCTGAGCGAGGAATGGGCCAAGCTCGGCCTGTCCTTCCAGATGCAGCCGGTCCAGTTCAGCAGCTTCATCTCCAACATCATGGTCGGGGGCGGCCTCGAGGACATGGCCGTCTTCACCGTCGGCGCGGATCCGGACCGCGTGGATCCGACCTACTGGCTTCACGACCTCGGCGCCTGCGGCGCCCGGCGCAACGGCGCCAAGTGGTGCGACGAAGCCTATACCGAGATGGTCAAGAAGCAGCGCGAGCTGGTGAAGCAGGACGAGCGCCTGCAGCTGGTTCACGAGGCGCAGAAGTATTTCCACGACGTCGCGCCGTGGTGGCCGGCGACGAACACCGTCTACGGCATCCTGTGGAACAGCGACAAGTGGGACAACGTCACCAGCCCGGCGCCGGTCGCCGCGCATGAGGGGCTTGTCGACCCGTGGCTTTCGGCCAAGCCGAAGACCGACGACCGGATCCTCGACTGGGCGCACTACGAGGACGTCACCACCTACAACCCGATGGCGGAAGAAGGCGCCGTCGGCTGGGTGCGCTTCATCTTCGACACGTTCGCCAAGAACAACTCCAAGGGCGAGACCGTGCCGTGGGCCGCAGCCGCGTGGGAGTTCACCGATCCGCAGACGGTGAAGGTCACCTTGCGCGAAGGCATGAAGTTCCATGACGGCGAAGCCGTCACCGCGGACGATGCCGTCTTCACCATCAACACAGTGGTCGAGCTGCAGCCGCCGGCAATGTCCTCGCGCATCGCCAACCTGGCGGGTGCGGAGAAGGTCGACGACCTCACCTTCAACGTGAAGCTGAAGGCCCCGGACGCGTCCTTCATCACCACCGTCCTGACTTACCTGTTCATCCTGCCCGAGCATCACTGGGCGAACTATGACGGTGACAAGGTCGCCCGCGACGTCGTCGCCGACGGTGCGGTGATCGGTTCCGGTCCCTTCAAGTTCAAGAGCTGGCGCGTGAACGAGACGCATGAACTCGAGACCTTCGCCGAGCACTTCCATGCTGCCGAATACGACGGCGTGCGTCGTCTGGCGCTCGGCCAGGCGGACGCGATCCGCTCGGCCATGCTGTCCGGCACCGGCGACATCGCCAGCATGGTGCTGCCGGTTGCCGCGATGAGCGACCTTGCCGCGCAGAACGACCATCTCGACTTCCTCGAGATCCCCTCGCACGGCTCCATGCTCGTCTGGCTGAACAACCAGAAGGCTCCGTTCACCGACCCTGCGTTCCGCAAGGCCTTGCGCGTCGCCACCGCCAAGCAGCGGGCCGCGATCGAAGGCTGGCTCGGCTTCGCCGTCCCGGCCGGCGAGGGCCCGGTGCCGGTCCAGCTCGGCATGTGGCACAACTCCGAGCTGCCGGAGGTTCCCTTCGACGTCGACGCCGCCCGCAAGATCCTCGAGGACGCGGGTTACGGCTGGGACGGCCAGGGCCGCCTGCACTTCCCCAAGAAGTAAGCCATCCCGGACCGGGGCGTTCCGCGCCCCGGCCCTCCGACTGACCTGACCGCCCCGCCGTGCATCGTCGCGGCGGGGAGCGGTCCCGCACAAGCCAGCCCGAGTGAGCCATGCGCGCCTATATCCTTCGACGTCTCGCCCAGAGCGTGCTCGTCGTATGGGCCGTCACGACGATCATGTTCTTCATGTTCCGCGTGATGCCCGCCGACCCGACCGCGATCCTGCTTGAACGCGGTCTGACCGACGAGGCACGCCAGGCGCTGCTGGAACAGTGGGGCCTGACCGGCTCCATGTGGGACCAGTATCTGGCCTATCTCGGCAACCTCATCCAGGGCGATTTCGGCTCATCCTTCTTCTACCGCAAGCCGGTATGGGAGGTACTGTGGCCGCTGATCGTCAACACGCTGTGGATCGCCATTCCCGGTCTGCTGCTGGGCGCAGCCATCGGCGCGGCCATCGGCACGGCCGTCGGCTGGGCCCGGCGCGGCGGCAAGCTGGAGCGGTCGGGCATCTTCCTTGCCACCGTCATCCGCGGCGTGCCGAACTTCGTCATCGGCATCGCGCTGCTCACCATATTTTCCTCGACGCTCGGCTGGTTCCCCGGCTTCGGCATGGGCGATCCGGGCGCAACGACGGGCTTTGCCCGCTACTTCACGCTCGACTTCCTGCACCATCTGGCGCTGCCGCTGATCGCGGTCATCATCTACTTCATGCCCGAGAACCTGCTGTTGATGCGCTCGGGCGTCGTGGAGAACCGGACGGAGGACTATATCGAGCTGGTCCGCGCCAAAGGCGTGCCGCAGCGGCGCGTCGCCTGGCATGCCGCGCGCAACTCGATGCTGCCGCTGATCACCTGGCTGTTCCCGGCGCTGGCCGAGACCATCGCCGGCATCGTGGTCATCGAGATCGTCTTCTCCTGGCCGGGCGTCGGCCGCGAGCTGGTGCTCGCCGTGACCCGCCAGGACTACCCGCTTGCGCAGGCGGCCTTCTTCCTTCTCGCCGTGATGATCGTGCTGGCCAACCTCGCCGCCGACCTCGTCTACGGCAAGCTCGATCCCAGGGTTGTCTACAAATGACGCAAGTTCCCGACCAGGGCGCCATTCGAGGGCGCAGCCTCTTCAGCTCGGCGCGCGACTCGTTCCGCTTGCTGATGGAAGACAATTTCGCGGTCGTGGGCGTGGCAATCCTCGCGATCTTCGTCCTGCTGGCCATCATCGGTCCCTGGCTCGCCCCGTACGAGCCGTTCAAGGCGATGATGACGGAGACCGGACGACTCAACCGCCTGTCGCCGCCCAACGCAACCCATCTGCTCGGCACCACCGCCTTCGGCAACGATGTGCTCAGCCAATTCCTGCACGGCTTCCGGGTGGCGCTGATCGTCGGCCTGGTCGCGGCCCTCGCCGTCGGCTTCATCTCCACCGTCTTCGGCGTGCTGTCCGGCTATTTCGGCGGCTATGTCGACGACGTCCTGATGCGCCTCACCGATATCGCGCTGTCGATCCCGACCCTGCCCTTCGCCATCGTCGCAGTGGCGCTGCTGGGACCGAGCATCGAGAACATCATTCTGGTCATCACCATCCTGTTCTGGCGCAACGGCGCGCGCATCATCCGCTCCGCCGTGCTGACGGAGCGCGAGCGCATCTACGTGAAGTGGGCCCGCGCCGCCGGTGCCTCGCACTTTCACATCATCATGCGGCACATCCTGCCGAACATCGTGCGCATCGTCTTCCTGTGGGTGACCATGTCGGTCGCCTTCGCGATCCTGACGGAGGCGAGTCTGTCGTTCCTCGGTCTCGGCGACCCGACCGTCGTGAGTTGGGGCCAGATGCTGAACACCGCCTTCAGCAGCGGCAACCTGCGCACAGCCTGGTGGTGGGTGGTGCCGCCCTCGCTGGCGCTGGTGCTGCTCGTCTCCTCGCTCTACCTCATCGGCCGCGCCTATGAGGAACAGACCAACCCGCGACTGAGGAGGCGCTGATGGCACCCGCCAGAACACGCTCCCCCGCCCTTGCGCGGGATCTTGCCCGGCTCGACGAACGGCTCTCGGCAAAGCCGGCCGCCCACCTGAAGGTGAACGGCCTGTCCATCGGCTACTCGACCCTGCGCGGACGCTTCCACGCGGTGGAGGATGTCAGCTTCGAGGTGCGCGCCGGCACCAATCTCGGCCTTGTCGGCGAGAGCGGCTGCGGCAAGAGCACCGTGGTCAAGGCGCTGATGGGTCTGCTGCCCGAGTTCACCGGCATTTCCGGCGAGGCACTGCTGGACGGCCAGAACATCCTCGGCCTGTCGGACGCGCAGCTCGAGCCGATCCGCTGGAACCGCATCTCGCTCATCACCCAGAGCGCGATGAACTCGCTCGATCCGGTCTACTGCATCGGCGACCAGATCTGCGAGGCGATCCTCGCCCATGAGAAGGTCGGCAAGGCCGTCGCCTGGGCGCGGGCGGAGGAAATGTTCGCCCTCGTCGGCCTGCCGGCGGAGCGTCTCTACGAATTCCCGCACCAGTTCTCCGGCGGCATGCGCCAGCGCGCGGTGATCGCCATGGCGCTGGCGCTCAATGCCGGCATGCTGCTGGCCGACGAACCGACCACCGCGCTCGACCCGATCATGCAGTCGCAGATCATGTCGCGCATCCGCGGCATCCACGAGCACATGCGCCGCTCGATGATCCTCGTCACCCACGACATCGCCGTGGTGGCGGAGACCTGCGAGGCCGTCGTCGTCATGTATGCCGGCAAGGTCGCCGAGAGCGGGCCGACGGCCGACGTGCTGGAGCGCCCCTTGCACCCCTACACGATGGGCCTGCAGAACGCCTTTCCGCGCCTGCCGGTGCGCGGCCAGCCGCGCCAGCCGCTGATCTCGATCCCCGGCACCGTGCCGAACCTGCTGCTGCCGCCCTCGGGTTGCCGCTTCGCCAGCCGCTGCCCGTTCGCGACGGACCTGTGCCGCACCACGGCACCGCAGCTCCACACCGTCGGCGCCCAGTCGGCGGCCTGCCATTACACCGAGCGCGCAGACGAGTTTCGCGCGGCGGCCGCCCGCCCAGAAACCTGGCGCAACATGAGGGTAGGCGCATGACCGACACCACCGCCACTCGCCCGGTGATCGAGGCCCGCGATCTCAAGACCCATTTCCAGGGTCGCACCGGCATCTTCACCGCGCTGGCCGGCGTCACGCCGCCGGTCGCCCGGGCGCTCGACGGCGTCGACATTTCCATTCGCGAGAAGGAGATCGTCGGCCTGGTCGGGGAATCGGGCTGCGGCAAGTCCACGCTCGGCATGTCCCTGGTGCGCATGTACCAGCCGACCTCCGGCAGCATCACCTTCAGTGGCGACGACATCACCCATGTGGAAGGGCGCAAGCTGAAGGACTATCGCCGGCAGGCTCAGATCATCTTCCAGGATCCCTACAGCTCGCTCAATCCGCGCCTGACCATCGGCCAGATCATCGAGGAGCCGCTCGTCATCCACGGCATCGGCTCGGCGACGGAGCGACGCGCAAAGGTCGAGCGGGCGCTCGATCTGGTGCGCATTCCGGCAGCGGAGAACATCCACCGCTTCCCGAGCGACCTGTCCGGCGGCCAGCGCCAGCGCATCGCCATTGCCCGCGCGCTGGTGCTCGAACCGCGCTTCATCGTCGCCGACGAGCCGGTGTCGATGCTGGACGTGTCGATCCAGGCAAGCGTGCTGGAACTGCTCGACGAGCTGTCGCGCGAGCTCGGCCTTGCCGTGCTCTACATCTCCCACGACATCGCCACCGTCGGCTACATCTGCAAGCATGTGGCGGTGATGTATCTCGGCCGCATCGTCGAGGAAGGCCGGGCCGAGGACATTCTGGCCCAGCCGCTGCACCCCTATACCCAGCGTCTGATGGCAGCGATCCCGCGCATGGACCCCGGCGAGGTGCCCGAGCGTGTGGAGCTGCGCGGCGACGTGCCCTCGCCGATGAACGTGCCGCCGGGCTGCCGCTTCTCGTCCCGCTGCCCCTATGCGACCGAGCTGTGCCGGGCGGTGGAGCCGGATCTCACCGACCAGCCGGGCGGCCAGCGGGTGCGCTGCCATATCCACGACGACCGCGCCGCCAAGGCACGGCCGGAGCTCGAACGCCCGCAGGCGGGCCGCATCACCGAAATCGAAGATGCCGGGCTGCTGGCCCAGACTGCCGGCTGAGCGACAGGACAAGACGCGATGAGCGACCTCGCCTTCGACTGGAAACATATCGCCTTCGCGGCGAAGCAGGCCTTCACGGAGACTTACGGCTTCAACGGCTCGCAGGGCATGACCCATCTGGAAGGCGTGCTGATCCGCCCCGCGAACCGCCCCTCGCAGACGCTGCTGATCTTCATGCACCCCTCCTCCACCTTGCAGCTGCTGCCGCTGCCGCGGGCCATGGCCGAACTCGGCTTCCATGTTCTGTGCGCCGGCAGCCGCTACCAGCGCAACGACACCGCGTTGATCATGGAGAACGTGCTGCTCGATCTCGGCGCCTATATCCGCGCGGCCAGGGAAGACTGGGGCTACGAGCGCGTCGTCCTGTGCGGCTGGAGCGGCGGCGGATCGCTGACCATGCTCTACCAGTCACAGGCCGAGCGGCCGAGCATCACTCAGACGCCGGCCGGCGATCCGGTCGATGTGGCCGGCGCCGGGCTGATCCCGGCCGATGCGGTGCTCAGCCTTGCCGCCCATGCCTCGCGCGCGGTGCTGCTGCAGGAATGGCTCGACCCGTCCATGCGCAACGAGGCCGATCCCGACGACCGCGATCCCGAGCTCGATCTCTACCGCCCCGGCTACGAGGCACGGACCGAGCCCTATTCGCCGCAGTTCGTCACGCGTTATCGGGCCGCGCAGGTCGCACGCATGGAGCGCATCACCAACGGCGTGCTGGAGCGGCTGGAGGACCTGCGCCGGCGCGGCGGCAAGGAGATGGAGCGCGCCTTTGTCACCTACCGCACCATGGCCGATCCGCGCTTCCTCGACCCGACGCTGGAGCCGAACGGCCGCAAGCCGGGCTGGAGCTATCTCGGCCATCCGGAGACGGTCAACAGCGGCCCGGCGGGCCTCGGCCGGTTCTCCACCCTGCGCAGCTGGCTGTCGCAGTGGTCGCCCGCCCATTCGCGCGCCAACTCGCTGATCACCGCGCGCGATGTCAGCGTGCCGTTCCTTGCCATCGAATGCGGCGCGGACGATGCCGTGCCGCAGCCGCACACGGCCGCGGTCTTTTCCGCCGTCGGCTCCGCCGACCGCGAGATGAAGCTCGTCGAGGGCGCCAATCATTACTTCGTCAATCAGCCCGAAAGGCTTGCCTCGGCAGCCGGCATCGTGTCGGAATGGCTGAAGACGCGAGGTTACGACTAGTCTCAACCGGATCGGAATCGGTATGGCGGGCGATATCTACGACAGGATCAGGGCGCTGATCGCGTCCGGGGCCTATCTCGGCGGCGATGTCCTGCCGGAAAGCGAGCTCGCCGCTCGCCTCGGCGTCAGCCGCACGCCGATACGCGAGGCGATGCGCCGCCTGCAGGCGGAGGGCGTGATCCGGCGCGAGGCCTATCGCCGGGCGGTGGTCGTCGATGTCGACCCCAACGAGGTCATCCACATCTTCACCGCCCGCGCCTCGCTGGAGCCGATTGCCGTCGGCATGGCGGCGCGCCACAGCGACGAAGCCTTCCTCAAGGAGTTGCGGGAGCTTCACGAGGCCATGGACGAGGCGATCCACGAGAGCGAGCCCGACCGGCGCCTCTACCGCGACCTCAATGCCCGGTTCCACCGGGTGATCTGGGCGCAGGGCGGCAATGCCTTCTTTGCCGAACTGGTCAATCTGGTGGCCCGCAAGCCGGTGGTCAGCCCGACCTTCAACAGCTGGCCGCGGACCGAACTGATGCGCAGCAACCGCCAGCACGGCGATCTGGTGGAAGCGCTGTCGGTGGGCGATGCGGAATGGGCGGAGGCTGCGATGCGCGCCCACCTCCTGTCCTCGCGCGCCACCTATCGCCGGATCAGCGCCGACACGCCCGAGACGGCACCGCGCAAGCAGGACTGGATGTTCCCCGATCCGGGCACCGCGGAAATCAAGCCGGAGGCCGCCTCGGTGCGCTGACAGCAGACAGACGGCGACCGAACCGCCCCCCCCGGCCCGGCCGCGCGCCTCGTCACCTTCAGGCGGTGCAGGCGACGGCGGCCGTCCGGCGCCTGCCGACCCAGACCAGCCCCAGCGCCGAGGCCGCCAGCAGCCCGCCGACAACCGGCACGGCGGCATAGCCGAGGCCGAGGCTGATCGCCGCCCCGCCGACGGCCGCGCCGATGGCGTTGCCCAGATTGAAGGCGCCGATGTTGATCGACGAGGCAAGGCCGGGCGCATCGGCTGCGGCCTGCATCACCCGCATCTGCACCGGCGGCACGATGGCGAAGGCCGCCGCGCCCCAGACCAGCAAGGAGACCGCCGCCACGCTCGGGCTGCCGAGCAGCACCGGCATTGCCAGCATGATCGCGGCCAGCGCGCCGAGGAAGATCGCCGTCGCCCCGTCCAGCGACCAGTCGGCGACGCGCCCGCCCAGCCAGTTGCCGACGGTGAAGCCGAGCCCGACCAGCACCAGGGCAAGGGTGAGGAAGCTGCCGGATGCCCCGGTCAGCACGTCGAGCAGCGGCGCGACATAGGTGTAGAGCGTGAACATGGCGCTGGAGCCGAGTACGGTGGTCAGCAGCGCGATCAGCACCGGCGGCTGCACCAGCACCCGCGCCTCGCGCGCCACGTCGGGGCGCTGGCCGGGAGCGCCCTTCGGCAGGGCGAGCCAGAGCGCGGCGATGGTAACGAGACCGAGGACAGCGGTGCCCGCGAAGGCCTCCCGCCAGCCGATCTGCTGGCCGATCCAGGTCGCCAGCGGCACGCCGCCGACATTGGCGATGGTCAGGCCCATGAACATCGTCGCGACGGCGCTTGCCTGCCGCTCGCGCGGCACGACGCTGGCCGCCACCACCGCACCGAGGCCGAAGAAGGCGCCATGGTTGAGACTGGTGACCACGCGCGAGGCAAGCAGCGTCCAGTAGTCAGGCGACAGCGCCGACAGGACGTTGCCGAGCGTGAAGATGGCCATCAGGCACATCAGCGCCGTGCGCTTGCCGAAGCGGGCGAACAGCAGCGTCATCACCGGCGCGCCGGCCATCACGCCGATGGCATAGGCGCTCACCAGCAGGCCGGCGGTGGGAATGGAGACATCCACCCCGTCGGCGATCACCGGCAGCAGGCCCATGGGAGAAAATTCGGTCGTGCCGATGCCGAAGGCGCCGATCGCCAGCGCCAGCAACGGCCAGCGCGAGCTGCGCTGGTCGGGAATTGCGGTCATTGTCCTGTCCTCATGCGGGAAGCGGCCGGCACCGCCGCACAGGGGCATGCGCTCGGCCGGGATCGCGGCGGCAAAGCCGGCCCGATCCGTTCCTCGTTTTCATGGGCGAAGACATATGGCGCTCGAAAGCGCTTGATAATCGGCCCGAATGGCACATGATCCGTGAACTTTTTTCACAGATGAGGCCGCCATGGACAATCGCGTCGGCGAAATGCAGGTTTTCCTGCGGGTGGTGGAGAACGGCAGCTTCTCCGCCGCCGCGCGGCAGATGCAGATGACCCCGTCGACCGTCTCCAAGCTGATCGGCCGCATCGAGGCGCGGCTCGGCGTGCGCCTGCTGGAACGCTCGACCCGGCATCTGTCGTTGACGGCGGAAGGGCGCGCCTATTACGAGCGCAGCCAGGCGCTGCTGGCGGACCTGGAGGAGATCGAGCGCGAGCTGACGCAGGGCTCGGCAAACCCCGGCGGCACCATCCGCGTCAGCGCCTCGGTCGGCTTCGGCATCGTCGCGCTGGAGCCTTTGCTGCCGGCCTTTTGGGCGGAATATCCCAATGTGGTGGTCGACCTCTCTCTGTCCGACGAGATCGTCGACCTCTATCTCGACCGCACCGACGTCGCCTTCCGCGTCGGCGCGCTGGCCAGTTCCAGCCTGACCGCCCGCAAGCTCGGCACAGCGCCGCGCAAGATCATCGCCTCGCCCGCCTATCTCGAACGCCGTGGCGTACCAAGGACCATCGAGGACCTCGCCCAGCACAATTGCATCGGCTTCAACTTCCGCCGTTCGGCGCCGGTCTGGCCGCTGCGCGAAGGCGGGCGCCTGGTCGAGCGGAGCGTTGCCGGGACTTTGCTCGCCAACAATGGCGAGACCGTGCGGCGGATGGCGCTTTCCGGCGTCGGGCTCGGCCGGATGGGCGAGTTCCACGTGCGCGAGGACCTGAAGTCCGGGGCGCTGGTCGAGGTGCTGGCGGATGCGGTGGAAGGCGATACCGAGGACATCCACGCCCTGTTCCTCGGCGGGGACCGCCTGCCCCACCGCCTACGCGCCTTTCTCGACTTCATGACGCCGCGCCTGCGCGCCTTCCTGGCCGAGGCGCGCTGATCTCACCCGGCGGTTTGCGGCGGCAAGGGCAGCAACACGATCCGCACGTCCATGGCCGTCAGGCCGAACCCCTCGACGGCGGCCAGCACGGCGCGACGAAGGTCGGCATCCTCGTTCTCGCGCCCGCTTACGGCGAAGGCAATCTCGATCCGGGTAAAGGCGGAGCGGCCGGGCACGGGCGGGGCAAAGCAGTCCTCATCATATTCCAGAAGCCGGATGACAGGCCCTGCGGCTCCCGGCGGCAGGGCGGCCGAGACCGCACCATGCACGCTGTCGAGGAAGGCTGCACGGTCCGCCCCCAGCCAGCCGCGCCGGGTCTCGATCAGGATATCGGCCACGCTGCCCTCTCCGCCCCGGCGACACGTCAGACGAGCAGCGGCTGGAGGGTCAGCCAGACGCCGAGCACGAACAGGCCGCCGAGAAAGGCCCTACGGAAGGTTGCCACCGGCATGCGCCGGCGCGCGGCCTGGCCGAGATACATGCCGGCGCAGGCCGCAACCAGCGCCAGCGGCGCGAGCGGAATCGTCGCGGCCGAGACCACGCCGCTCGCCGCGATGTTGACCGCCAGCGCCGCCGTCGAGACGACGAAGAACAGGCCCAGCGCCTGCACCAGGCGGGTCTGTTCCAGCCCGAGCGCCTGCATGTAGGGCACGGCGGGAATGACGAAGACGCCGGTGGTGGCGTTGAGCAGGCCGGTGACGATCCCGACCACGAGGCTGGTGACCCGCTCGTGCCGGCGCGGCACCGTCAGTTTCAGCGAGGCCATCGTCACCAGCGCGTAGAGGCAGACGACCGCGCCGAGGACGGAGGTGCCGTAGCGCCCCGCCGCCCCTTCCATCCAGCCCATGCCCGACCAGGTGCCGATACACAGTCCGATCAGCATCGGCCAGAGCTTCTTCGCCAGTTCCCGCAGCGCCCCGCCCTGCAGCATCTGCCAGATGTTGGTGACGAAGGACGGCAGCAGCATGATCGCGGCCGCCTGGGTGGGCGGCATCACCATGGCCAGCAGACCGATGGAGATCGTCGGCAGGCCGAAGCCGACGACGCCCTTGGCGAAGCCGGCAAGCGCAAAGGCGGCGGCCACAAGCAAGAGAAGCGAGACTGTCATGGGGCGAAACTGCGCCAACCCCGGCAGGCTCGCAATGCGGAGGTTTCGAAGTTAGGCTTTGGCAAACCCATAAGCTGGGGATGACCCATGCGGTTCGATCTGGTCGACCTTCGTCTGTTCCTCAATGTGGTCGCTGCCGGCAGCATCACCCATGGCGCCGAACTGTCGAACCTGACGGTCGGCTCGGCCAGCGCCCGCATCCGCGCCATGGAGGAAACGCTCGGCGCGCCGCTGCTCGTGCGCCAGCGCCACGGCGTGATCCTGGCGCCGGCCGGCGAGTGCCTTGCCGGGCATGCGCGGTTGATCCTGAGGCAGGCGGAGGCGATGCGCAGCGAGCTCGCCCCCTTCGCCCGCGGGCTGACCGGCACGCTGCGGCTCGTTTCCAACACCGCCGCCCTGAGCGAGCACCTGCCGGAACTGCTTGCCGGTTTCCTGCACGCCAATCCGTCGATCAGCATCGACGTGGAGGAGATGGAGAGCGCGGCCATCGGCGCGGCGATTTCCGCGGGCGACGCGGATATCGGCATCGCTTCGGCGTCCGAGCTTCCCGAAGGCCTCGAACGGCTTTCCTTTTGCGAGGACCGGCTGGTCGCCGCCTTGCCGAGGGCCGAGGCGCATAGCGATGCCCCGCTCGCCTTTGCCGACATCGTCGAGCGCCCCTTCATCTGCCTGTCGCGCGGCAGCGCCCTGCAGCGGCACATCGCCAGTCACGCCGCGCGCATCGGCAAGACGCTGAAGGTGCGCGCCCGCGTCACCAGCTTCGACGCCATGTGCCAGATGGTCGGCGCGGGGGCAGGCATCGCCATCCTGCCCGAGGCGGCCACCCGCCGCCACGGCGCCACCGCCGGCATCGCCGCCGTGCCGCTTGCCGACAGCTGGGCCCGGCGCGATCTTTCCATCTGCGTCAGCACGACCAGCCGGCTGCCGGATGCGGCGCAGCGCCTCGCCCGGCACCTGCATACGCAGGGCCGGCGTTGACTTTCCACCGGCAAGGGCCGAGTGAACGGGCGCCGACACGGATATGCCGCGTGGTGCCTTGCATTTGACCTTATCGACGGACAGGCTGGACGAAACCGAACCCCCTGCCCTTCCTCCTCACCGATTTCCTGGAGCCACACGTGGGATCTTCTTCAGACAAGCTGCGCATCGCCGTGCTCTTCGGCGGCCGTTCCGCCGAACATGACGTCTCCATCCTGTCGGCGACCAATGTGATGGGCGCCCTCGATCCCGCGAAATACGATGCCGTCCCGGTTTACGTCTCGCCTCAGGGGGCGTGGTTGCTGAGCCGCTTCGAGGACGGCAAGCTCGCCCGCCCCGAAACCGGCACACAGCTGGCGCTCGTTCCCGGCGGCAAGGGCCGGCTGCTGGCGCTCCCGCCCGAGGGCGGAGTGCTGGACCTGCCCGCCATCGACATCCTGTTCCCGGTGCTGCACGGGCTGCACGGCGAGGACGGCTCGGTGCAGGGCCTTGCCGAGGTCGCCGACGTGCCGCTGGCAGGCTGCGGCATCCTCGGCTCGGCCACCGCGCTCGACAAGGACATCGCCAAGCGGCTGTTCCGCGATGCCGGGCTTTCCGCCGCCCGTTCGCTGACCCTGCATCCCGGCGCGGTGCCCTCGTTCGAAGAGCTCACAGGCACGCTCGGCCTGCCGGTCTTCATCAAGCCGGCCCGCCAGGGCTCGTCGGTCGGCGTCAGCAAGGTCACCAGCGCAGAGGGTTACGCCGCAGCGCTGGAAGAAGGCTTCCGGCACGACCGCAAGCTGCTCGCCGAGGAGTTCATCAAGGGCCGCGAGATCGAGTGCGCCGTGCTGGAACGGCCCGACGGCACGCTGTTCGTCTCCCGCCCGGGCGAGATCGTTCCGGCCGAAAGCCACGGCTTCTACAGCTACGATGCCAAGTATATCGACGCGGACGGTGCGGCCCTGATGGTGCCGACGGAGCTTCCCGAGCCGGTCGAGGCGGAGATGCTGGACATGGCGGCCCGCGCCTTCCGCGCACTCGGCTGCGACGGCATGGCCCGTGCGGACTTCTTCGTCACCGCCGACATGCGCATCCTCGTCAACGAGCTCAACACCATCCCCGGCTTCACCGATATCAGCATGTATTCCAAGGTGATGGCGGCCAGCGGCGTTCCCTATGCCGAGCTGATCGACCGGCTGGTCGAGCACGGCCTTGCCCGTGCGGGTCGCTAGGCGCCCTTGAACGAAAACGCCCGGCCGTTGCCGGCCGGGCGCAAGAGGTGTGCGGCGCGCGACAATCAGTGCGCCATCATCTCCCTGACGATCTCCTCGGCCGAAAGCTCGGACGGGTAGTAGGTCGGCCAGTTCGTCACCTCCTCCAGAAGGGCGGCGCGATCGTCGCCCCAGTAGAGGTGGTAGTGGTCGGTCTTTGCCGGCGCGATCCGGTGGTCGCTGAACTGGATGTATTGCGGCGCCGCCTCGTCGCCTTCGCTTTTCCTGAAGATGAAGCGCACGCCGCGATTGCCCTTCTTGTAGGTCAGCACTTCGTAGCCGTCGTCGGCATAGCGGGCCGAGGTCGGCTTGCCATCCCTGTAGAAGGTGACCGTGTCGCCCTCGATGGCGATCCGCTCGACATCGGTGCGGTAGCCGATTTCGTAATAGGCCTTGTATTCCTCGGCGCTCTTGTCGCCGGCCTCGGCCTTGTGAGCCATCACCGGGTCCAGCGTGCCGTCCTGCAGGTAGGGATAGACCGACTGCCAGTCACCGGCGTAGTCGGACAGCGGGCGGTCGGCGATCTGGCTGTCCTCGAAATAGCCCTTGTAGATCTGCTCGTCGCCGTGGCTGTGGCCGTGCGCATGGGCGTGATCGTCGCCGCCCTTATCATGGGCCTTGTCATGCGCCTTGCCGCTGCCGCCGACGACGGCGATGTTGTAGGGCATGCCCTCGACCGCGACCGTGCCGATCTCTTCAAGCGCATCCCCTTCGACCGGCGCATCGGAGGCGACCGTCGTCACCCATCCCTTGCCGAGCGGCGCGACGAAGCCGTGATGCGCGCGCGCCTGCGGAATGCGGCGGCTCTCCAGCTCGCCGTGCGACAATTCGTTGGCGTCGACGATCTCGGCATAGCCGCCACGGTCGAAATTGATCGCCAGCTTGCCGTGATGGTCGATCAGGTGGAACGGGCGCGGCCCGCTCAAGGTCTCGTCGAGGGCGGCCGGATTGGCGATCTCGATGTCGGAATGGTCGCCGTGGGAGTCGAGTTTGATGCCGCTCTTGAAGAAATGCACCGCATCGCTGTCGGACTGCACGGCGACGACGGCCACGCCGTCGTTCACGCCGTAGAGCTTGTTCTGGCCGCTGGTCTCGAAGCTCCACCGGTTGTCCGGCTTGTCGAGGTCGAAAGCCGTCACCTTGGCGCCTGCATGATCGCCCACGAAGACGCGGTAGAGCGTCACGTCTTCGGCATCCTTCGAAGCGTCCTGGGCAAGGGCCGCGCCCGCCAGTATGAGCGCAATGCCCGTGGTGAAGCCTAGTCGTCGCAACATGTCGTATCTCCTTGAGTGACACTCGATTCAGTGGCTGGCCGTTTGCGGAACCCGCCATTTGATGACTGTCCTGGGGGGGGGCGCCGTGCGGCGCCCTCAGACCGACTATGTTATGTTATTACGTCCGTCAATAATGTTATATCGTCACGCACACAAATTGCGCCGGAACTCCCCGGCGCGGGCAGGGGATTCCGGCGCTGTTTGTGGCGAGAGACATCGCGCCGGGTCCGCTGGAACGACGCGTCCGCCAAGCCTCGCGATGCCGCGACCGCTTTTCTTTCATCTTTTACTCAGGTATTAGCTCCGGCAGCCAGCGTCCGCGATACGCCAGCCAGCGACAGACGAAGCCACGGAAGCGATCCGGCCAGCCGTTCGGCCCCTTCGGGGATGCCGCCGTCCTGCCACCATCCGCTCCGGCTCGCTCGAACCGATGGAGGGCATTCATGAAGACTATCGTCGTGGCGGCGGGCCTTGGGCTCCTCGCGATCGCATCCACCGCAACGGAAGCGCAGGAGGTCCGGTTCACGGATCACCGCGGCAAGGAGATCCGCCTCGATGCCGTGCCCGAAAAGGTCGCGACCATCGTCCGCGCGGGACCGATCCTGTTCCGCGCCGTCGGCGGCACTGCCGACGCCCTCGCCTCCGTGAACCCGAGCTTCCTCAAGCGCGACTATGTCGCCGGCCTGTACGGCGAGTTCCTGCCCGAGCTCGGCCAGTTGCCACCGACCGCCGCCATCGAAGGGTTCTTGCCCAATGTCGAGGCGCTGCTCGAGGTCGGGCCGGATGTGGTCGTGCAGTGGATGTCGGAGGACTTCGAGCCGCTGGAGCGGGTCGGCCTCACCGTCGTCGGCTGGGACTGCTGCACCCGGCAGCACCGCCGGGACTACATCACCCTGACCGGCCACATGACCGGCCGCAGCGAGCATGCGGCCGCGATCCTCGCCCTGCAGGACGCCTCGGCCAAGACGATGGGCGAACGGTTCGGCGGCCTCGCCGATGCCGACAAGCCGAGCATCCTCTATGTCGACCAGTTCGCGGACCAGATCCGCATCATCGCCAACGGGTCGCAGGACCTGTCCCTGAGCGGCGTCGTCAACGTGGCGGCGGACGACAGTGGTCAGTGGTGGAAGACCATCAACCTGGAACAGCTCTTCGCCTGGAACCCGGACATCATCCTGATCCCGCCCTATGCCCAGGGGCTGACCCCGCAGACCTTCTACGACAATTCGCTGCTGTCGGGCCTTGCTGCGGTCAAGGACCGGCGCGTCTACAAGATTCCGGCCTTCGCCGGCTCGCCGGACGCTCCCGAGATCTATCTCAGCTCGCCCTGGCTCGGTGCCGTCGCCCATGGCGGCGAGGCCGTTCCCGGCCTGCGGGCCGACGTGCAGGATGCCTATGCCCGGATCTACGGCGTCGACCTGACGCCCGCCCAGCTCGACCAGGTCCTGTGGATCGAGCAGAACGGCACCTCGGCCGGCTACACCGACACCTTCAACTAGGCGAGACGCGATGTCAGGACTGTCCCGGCGCCTCGGCACCTCGCCGCTGTTTCTCCCGCTGCTGTCGGGCCTGCTGGTCGCCGCGATGCTCATCTCGGTGACCATCGGCCGGTTCGACCTGGAGGTGGGCGACGTCATCGCGATCCTGTGGAGCAACATCGTCCCCGCGAGCGATGCGACCTGGAGCGAGATGTCGGTGACGGTGGTGGAGCAGGTGCGCCTGCCGCGCATCCTTGCCGCGGTCCTGATCGGCTTCGGCCTCTCCGTCTCCGGCGCCGCCCTGCAGGGGCTGTTCCGCAATCCTCTGGTCGATCCGGGCGTCATCGGCGTGACGGCGGGGGCCGGCTTCGGCGGCACGCTGGCGATCCTGCTCGGCATCGGCGGCTACGGGCTGCTGGCCATCGCCTTCTGCTTCGGCATCGCCAGCGTCGTGGTGGTCAAGTTCCTGGCCAGCGTCGGCGGCCGGACCTCGATGCTGACGCTGGTGCTGGCCGGCGTCGTCATCTCCGCCTTCTTCTCCGCGGCGATCTCCATCGCCAAGCTGCTTGCCGACCCGTTCCAGAAGCTGCCGGCGATCACCTACTGGCTGATGGGCAGCATCGCCTCGGTCAACTACACGGACCTTCTGCTGCTGTGCATCGCCATCGGTCCGGCAACGGTGCTGATCTACCTGCTGCGCTTCCAGATCAACCTGATGTCGCTTGGCGAGGAGCGGGCGCAGGCGCTGGGAACCCCGGTTGGCGCCGTGCGCTGGACCGTGCTGCTGGCGACCGCGATGATTTCCGCCGGCGTCGTCGCAACCAGCGGCATCATCGGCTGGGTCGGCCTCGTCATGCCGCATGTGGCACGCACGCTCGTCGGTGCCGACCACGGCCGCATGTTGCCGGTCTGCGGCGTCATCGGCGCGATCTACCTGCTCCTGGTCGACAATGTCGCGCGGGCAGCGACCACCGCCGAGATCCCGCTCGGCATCATCACCGCGCTCATCGGCGTGCCGGTCTTTGCGGTGATCCTGCGCCGGCTGCAGGCCGGGGGAGGCTGGCGCAATGATTGAGGTCGAGGACCTCGCCGTCAGCCGTGGCGGTAGGACGGTGCTGCAGGGTTGCAGCTTCTCGCTCCGCGAGGGCGGCATCCTCGCAATCCTCGGCCGCAACGGCATCGGCAAGACTTCGCTGCTGTCGGTGCTCGTCGGCACGCTGACCCCCGACAGCGGCACCTGCCGCATCCATGGGCGCGCCGGCTATGTGCCGCAGCTGTTCAACGTACCCTTCTCCTATTCGGTGATGGACATCGCCCTGATGGGCCGGGCGGCGAAGATCGGGCTGTTCGGCGCTCCCCGGCGGCAGGATTACGCGGCCGTGCGCCGGCTTCTCGACATGATGGGCATCGCCGATCTGGAGGAGCAGACCTTCAACACGCTGAGCGGCGGCCAGCGGCAGCTGGTGATGATCGCACAGGCACTCGCCTCCGACTGCCGGGTGCTGATCCTCGACGAGCCCTGCTCGGCGCTCGACTACAAGAACCAGGGCATCGTCATCGACCTGCTGCATCGCCTCGCGACCGAGCACGGCCTCACCATCGTCTTCACCACCCACGCCCCGCAGCACGCGATCGAGGTGGCCAGCGACGTCCTGCTGATCGGCGGACGCGAGAGCTTCGTCAACGGCCCGGTCGAAACGGTGCTGACGGCCGAGAACCTGACCGACCTCTACGACGTGCGCACCGCTCGGGCCGAGTTCGCCGGCAGCGGCTCCTTCACTTTCGCGCCGATGCTGCGCCAGGACCGTGGGGACGTCGCCCCATGAGCCGCCGCATCGCCTATCTGCACTGCGGAAACAATGCGCAACTGCGCAGCTTCCAGGATTTCTCGCACTATCTCGACGATGCCGTCCACCTTGCCGACCTGCCGCGCACGGACCTTGCCGCCTATGCCGCGGTTGTCGTCGCCGACGCCATGGACAGCCGGCGCATCGCCGCCCATGGAGCTCAGCTCAACGCCTATGTGCGCGGCGGCGGCTTTCTCGTCGTCTTCTTCCAGGGCGAGGCCGACTGGATCGACGTGGTCGACCTGGAGTGGCGCGACCACAAGGTCCACGACTGGCTGTGGTGGACGCGCGAGCCGCGCTACGTGGAGACCTGCCAGCCCGAGCCGAAACACCCGATCTGCGAGGCGATCCCGCTTTCGGCGATGAGCTGGCACTGGGGCGGCGTCTACGCCCCCCACCCGCAGGCGCGTACGATCCTCGGGCTTGAAGACGGCAGCGGCTGCCTGTTCATGGATTTCCCGAACGCCTGCGGCGGGCGGCTGATGGTCGCCACCCTCGACCCGCATTCGCACAACGGCCAGCGCTTCATGCCGGCGACCACCCGGTTCCTGCAAGGCTTCTATCCCTGGTTGAATGCGGAGCTCGGCATTGCGCGCGGTGACTGCAACCGCGTCACCTATCTGCAATGCGTGCACACGCTGGACAACTGGGAGCCGGAGCAGACCCGCGAGAGCCTGACCGGGGCCGGCTTCGCGTTCCGCACGCATCCGCATCTGGAGATCGATGCGCGCGTGCTGGGCGAGACGGACATCCTCTACCTGCCGCCGAACCACGACGAGCACTTTCTCGCCGCGCGCCAGCCGCTGTTTCTCGATTATCTCGCCTCCGGCGGCTCGCTGATCCTGTGCGGCGAACCCTTCGCGCCGTGGCTGCCGTTCCTTGCCCCGTTCCGGGCGGTTCCGCCCCGGCCTTTCACCAACATGAAGGTCCGTGTGCGCGACGACAGGGCCGGCTTCTTCCGCAACATGCCGGAGGATTTCGACGGCTGGCAGGGGGTGTTCGGGCAATATGCGCGCGGCTGGACCGACATGCCGCCGGGCGCCGTCCGTCTCACCGATGTCGGGCCGCCGGACGATCCCCGGCCGGCCGACTGGCTCTGGCGCTACCCGGCACCTTCTTTACGCGGCGGCTTCGTCTTCATGCACAATGGCGACAGCCTGATCCGCTATCCCGACCACGGCGAAGCGCCGTTCACGCTGGTGCGCGACGTCTGTCTCGGGCTGCAGGCCCTCAGCCTCGGCCGGATTCTTTTCTGAAGCCGACGGGCGAGAAAGGGACGACGGAAAACGGCATGTGCCGCCCCCCCCCCGTCTTGCTCGTCATCCCTTCCTCGCATCTCTCCCGGTCAGTCCTTGGCGGCAGGGACCGGCGTGTTGAGCAGCTGCTGCTCCCACAGGAAGGCGATACCGCTGCCGGCGGCATGGTGCAGGAGCACCTCGGCAAGCTCGGCCGCATGCTCCGTGCGTGCCCAGTCGCGCTGCCACTCGGACGCGACCGCCAGCCACGTCATCACATTGGCACCGGCGGCGATCATGCGCTGGATCGCAACCTCGTGCGCCTCGACCGAGACCCCGCCCGACGCATCGGTCACCACGGTTACGTCCCATCCCTCGCCCAGCGCCTGGATCACCGGCATGGCGACGCAGATCTCGGTCCACAGGCCGGCGATGATCAGCTGCTTGCGGCCGGTCGCCTTGACAGCGTCGACGACCTTGCGGTCTTCCCAGGTGTTGATGAAGGTGCGGTCGATCACCTCCTGGGCCGGGAACACGTCGGTGATCTGCGGGAAGATGTAGCCGCCCCGATCCGCGATAACGCTCGTCAGGATCGTCGGCACGCCGAAGGCCTTGGCGGCCTTGGCCAGCGCCGCCGCGTTGTTGACCACCATCTGCGGCTCGTGGCTGTTCACGTTGGTCAGCTGATAGGGCTGGTGGTCGATCAGGACGACAACCGAATCTTCGGGACGAAGAAGGGAATCGAGGCCATTGCGAAAGGTCATTGCATTTTCCTTCCCTGGGGAGGTGAGGCATTCGAGACTGCTGGAAAAATCCCCGATGGCGGGATTTCCTGCACGCAACTTGCCGGTCCCTTGGGCGGCGCGATAGCGTCACAGCCGGACATGCTGTGTCGCGCGAAGGGGAACGCCGGATGGATATCGAGGATCTGCAGACATTCGTTGCCGTGGCGGATGCGGGAGGCATCTCCGCCGCTGCGCGGCGGCTCGGCGTCTCGAAGTCCATCGTCAGCCGGCGGCTCTTCCGCCTGGAGGCGGAACTCGGCGTCCAGCTTCTTGTCCGCACCACGCGCGGCGCAGCGCTCACCGAGGCGGGGATCACGTTCCGGGATCATGCAGCCCGGGCCAGCACCGAAATGGATATGGCGCGCGAGGCGATCCTGCCGAACGGCGACCTGCGCGGCCGGTTCCGCGTTGCGCTACCGCTGTCGTTCGGGCCGACCCATTTCGCTCCGGTGCTTGCGGAGATGGCGCATCAGCATCCGCAACTCCACATCCACACCTCCTACAGCGACCGCTTCGTCGACCTGATCGCGGAAGGATTCGATTGCGCGATCCGCGTCGGCTACCTTCCCGACTCGAACCTGCTAGCAAGGCGTGTCGGGCCGATCCACGGCAAGCTCCTCGCCAGTCCCGCCTATATCGCCGCCCATGGCGCACCCGACACGCCGGACGATATCGTTGCCCACCCGGCACTGATGCAAGGCACGGAAACCTGGCAGTTTCTCGACGGCGAGAAGGTCGTCACTGTGCAGCCGCAGGGCAGGTACAAGGCCGACAACGCGACCGCGCTCGCGGCCGCGGCGGTGGCGGGGCTCGGCATCGCATGGCTGCCCGACTGCATCACCTACGACCATGTGCAGGCCGGACGCCTGGTGACGATCATGACGCGCTACCCTCCCCCGCCGGCGGGGATCCACGTCGTTCGCCCGCCCGGCCAATACCCGACCCGCAAGGTGCGCGTGCTGACCGAAATGCTGTCGGCGAGCGTTGCGCGCAATCCGGAAATCTGGGGGCTGGAGCGGTGATCGTCGATCGTCTTCGGCATCCGGCAATGAAAGCGAACCTGCACCGACCTGAGCGTGCGCCAAGCTCCTGCTGCCGCACCTGCTGACCGGTAACGCTGGCAGGCGGGCGGGGAGCGCCCGCGCGGTGCGATCCGGTCAGCCCGGCCCGCCCCCATGCACCGTCAGCGGCACGGGTGCATCGGGCATCAGGGTGTCCAGCGTCACCTCGCCGAAACGCGCAAGGAACAGCGCCTCGGCCTGCACCATCGTATCTGCCAGCGCGGCGTTGACGTTCTTCTGCACCAGGCAGGCGGGATTGTCGCTGCGATTGCCGATCGCGAACAGCGTCGGCCGCCCGAGAGCCACATAGACCGAGAGCAGCGTGATCTCGCTGAGCGGGCGCGCCAGTTGCCATCCGCCGCCATGGCCCTTTCCCGACGTGACGTGACCCGCGTCCCGCAGGCCCGCCATCATCCTGCGGAACACCGCCGGGTTCGTGCCCATGCTTCTGGCCAGCACATCGGAGGTCAAGGGCTCGTGGAGCTGGCCCATATGCAGCAGCACATGCAGTACGTCCGACAGCCGTGTGTCCTTGTTCATGTCTTCTTCCGCTCCCGCCTGCGCGCGCATGGCGCCCCTCGGGTTCTCACGAATTTCATGTAACAGATGTTGATACGTGACTTGACGCCTGTTATGTAACTTCAACTGATACGTTCTGAGCCACCCCATGTCCAGCGCAGACGCCCCTCCCCTCAAACCCGGTCTCCCGAAGGCTGGCGGGCGTCTGATCCAACGAGGTTTTTCCATGCACCATGACGCCCTCATCATCGGCGGCAGCTTTGCCGGACTGTCCGCGGCCCTTTATCTGGCGCGCGCCCGCAAGAGCGTCTGCGTCGTGGATGCGGCCGCGCCGCGAAACCGCTTCGCCGCCACCTCCCACGGATTCTTCGCCCAGGACGGCAGCGATCCGCAGGCCATGCTCCAGACCATGCACCGACAGCTCGCCGCCTATCCGACCGTCGGTTTCCTCACGGATACGGCTGTCGAAGCGTGCGAGGACGACGGCGTGTTCCAGGTTGCGCTGCGCAGCGGCGCTCTGGTCACCGGCAAGCGCCTGCTTCTGGCCTTCGGCATTTCCGACGTGATGCCGGGGACGCCGGGGCTGGCGGAGCGCTGGGGCACGTCCGTCCTCCATTGCCCCTATTGTCACGGCTACGAGTTCAGCGGCCGGCCGCTCGGCGTGCTGAAGACCTCGCCGCTCTCGCATCACCAGGCCATGATGATCAGCGAGTGGGGCCCGACCACGCTCTATCTCGACGGCGGCGACCTGGAGACGGAGCACCGCGACGCGCTTGCCCGGCGCGGCATCCGGATCGAACCTGCGGCCGTCGACCGCCTGACCGGCGAAGGCCGGAATCTGTCGCATATCCATCTGGCCGATGGTCGGTCCTGTCCGCTCGAAGCGCTGTTCATCACCCCCCGCAACCGCCTCAACAGCGCCATCGCCGAACAGATCGGCTGCGCGATCGAGGCCGGGCCGCTCGGGTCGGCGATCAAGGTGGACGAGATGCGGATGACCAGCGCAGCGAACGTCTTCGCGGCCGGCGACATCACCCGCATGGCGCACAATGTCACCTTCGCCTGCGCCGATGGCGTCATGGCGGCCCTGGCGATGCACCGCTCCCTGGTCTTCGAGGCCGCCTGATGAGCACCGCACCGTTCTCGGATCCGGCGGCCGTTGCGTCCTACACGCAGGACACCCCGGCCAAGGTGCCGGGACTGGCCGACCTGCACCGGATGACGACGGTTCTTCTCGGCGAGCGCGCGGAAAGCACCGCCCATATCCTCGTGGTCGGCGCCGGCGGCGGACTGGAGCTGCAGGCGATGGCCGAGGCGCGGCCCGGCTGGCGGTTCACCGGCGTCGATCCCTCCCCGGCGATGCTCGACATCGCGCGGCGCACGACCGCCGCCCATGCCGCCCGGATCGCGCTTCTGGAGGGCACCGTCGACGACGCGCCGGCCGGTCCGTTCGGCGGCGCGACATGCCTGCTGGTGCTGCACTTCCTGGACAGGGGCGAGCGGCTGCGCAGCTTGCGGGAAATCCGCCGCCGCCTGACGCCGGGTGCCGCGCTCGTCACGGCGCATCACACCGCGCCGGACGGCGAGGCGGAGCGCTGGCTGACCCGCTCGGCCGCTTTTGCGAGACGGGTCGGTACCGATCCGTCACGGGACGCCGCCTCGGCAAAGGCGATGGCCGAGCGCCTGCCACTGCTCTCGCCGGCCGAGGAGGAGGCGCTTTTGCGGGAGGCCGGCTTTTGCGCGCCGGCGCTGTTCTATGCCGCCTTTTCGTTTCGCGGCTGGGTCGCATACGCCGGCTGAGCGCCGCCCGCTTGCCGTCCTGGGGGTCTGCACCCGCGACCGGGGCATGCGGCGATGGGACGTTCTCCAACAGTCCCGACACTTGCGGCAAGATGTCAGGACCCGCCGCTGGCAGATCCTTTGTCGCTATCGCCACCGCTTTACGTGGTCGACCAGGGCCCGAAGCTTCGGGGCAAGATTCCGCCGGTTGGGAAAATACAGGAAGAAGCCTGCGAAGGGCGGGCAGTAGTCTTCGAGGAGTGGCACCAACTGGCCGGATAGGACATAGGGCCTGAAGGTCTCCTCCATCCCGAAGGTTATGCCTCCCCCGGCGCAGGCCGTGCGGATCATCAGCCACATGTCATTGGTGGTAATTTCAGGATCGACGGCGACGTCGTACTCGCGCCCGTCTTCGCCAAACTCCCAGCGGTAAGGCGCTGTCTGCGGTGCGGGACGCCAGCCGATGCAGCGATGCTGCGTCAACTCGGACGGATGCGATGGTTTGCCGAAGCGCTCGATATAGGCAGGTGCGGCAACCACGGTCTGGCGCTGCTCGCCCGACACCGGGATGGCGATCATGTCCTGGTCGATCACTTCGCCAAGCCGCACCCCTGCATCATAGCCCTCCGCCACGATGTCGAATTCCTCATCCGTAACGGTCACATCGATCCGAACGGCCGGATTTGCGTCCGCGAAGCCGGCCAGCAGCGGTCCTGAGATGAAACGTTCCGCGATCGAGGACACCGCCAGCCGCAAAAGGCCTCTTGGTGCCTCGTCCCGATCCGCTGCGGCGTCCAAGGCCAGGCCGACCTCGGCGATGGCCGGCGCCACGCGCTGGAAAAGCTGCTCTCCGGCCTCGGTCAGGCTGACGCTTCGCGTCGTTCGCTGGATCAGCGCGACGCCAAGGCGATCCTCGAGGCGCCGGATGGTCTGGCTAACCGCCGGCCGAGTCACACCCAGATGCTCCGCGGCCGCGCGAAAACTTCGCATCTCCGCGACGGCCAGAAACACAGAAATTCCAGTGAGATCGACAGCCATTGGTAACTTGAGATTACCAACTTTGTTACGATTGGGCAAGTTGTCCGTTGTGCTGGCGGCCTCTAGTTTTCGGTCAGCGAATTGAGGAGGCCAACAAATGACTCTCGCTGACTACAGGTTGCTGGGGCGCTCGGGTTTGCATGTTTCGCCGTTGAGCCTGGGCACCATGACGTTCGGATCGGATTGGGGCTGGGGCGCGGATCGTCACGAGGCCCGCCGCATCTTCGATCTCTACGTCGATCAAGGCGGCAATTTCATAGATACCTCGGTGAACTACACCAACGGGGCGGCCGAACGCTTCCTCGGGGAATTCGTCGGCGACAAGAGGGAGCGGCTTGTCCTCGCGACGAAATTCACGATGGCCCGCGAGCCCGGCAACCCCAATTCGGGCGGCAACCACCGCCTCAACATGGTGCGGTCTGTCGAGCAAAGCCTGAGGCAGCTCGCCACCGACCGGGTCGATCTCCTTTATCTCCACGGATGGGACATGACGACCCAGCCGGAAGAAGTGATGCGGGCCCTCGACGACCTCGTCCGATCCGGCAAAATCCTCTATGTCGGAATCTGCAATACGCCTGCCTGGCGGATCGCCGAAATGCATACCCTCGCCGGCCTGCGAGGATGGTCGCCCTTCGTCGCGCTTCAGATCGAATACAGCCTGGTGGAGCGCACCGTCGAGCATGAACTCATGCCGATGGCTGCCGCAATGGGGCTCGGCGTGCTCCCTTGGTCGCCGCTGGGTGGCGGCGTGCTGGCCGGCAAATACACCAGGTCGGACGTCCAGGATTCGCGCGATGCCGCGGTGTCTCCGAGCCGCAAGGGCGTCATCGCCTCATCGGGGCATCTCACCGAGCGCTCGATCGAGATTGCGCAGGAAGTTCGCGCCGTGGCCGACGAAGTGGGATCGACGCCGTCTCAGATCGCGCTGGCATGGACGCTCGCGAACCCAATGGTCGTGTCGCCCATCATGGGCGCCCGCACCCTCGCCCAGGCGGAGGAGAATCTGGGCGCTCTCGAAGTGGCGCTGTCGCCAGAACAGCTCGATCGCCTGAACCGGGTCAGCGCGCCCGATCCGATATTTCCCGACCGCTTCGTGGAACGCCCCTTGGTTCAGCAGCTCATCTTCGGCGGAGCTGCCGTCGCTCGCCGTATCTGAAAGACTTACTTCCCCTGCATGCCAACGACAGGAACGATCCCATGGCCCTCTTTTCATTGCGCTCCCGCCTTGCAGACGCCGGTCGCAGGCTGCTCATCGCGTCTGCATTCCTGGCCGTCGTCGAGCAGGCGCATGCCGAGATCACAGCCTCCGACCCGGGCGCGGAGACCCATGACACTGCCATCGAAATGCGGAACAAGGCCATTGTCCGCGAGGCTTTCGAGAAGTGGCGCGAAGGAACCTACGTCTTCGCCGCGCTTCTCGCCCCCGATGTCGTTTGGACGATCCACGGCTCTGGTCCGGTAGCGGGCACGTACCGTAGCCAAGACGACTTCGTCGAACGGGCATCGCGCCCCCTGACAAGCCGTCTCGCCACCCCGGTCGTACCGGAGGTACGCAGCATCTATGCCGAGGGAGACACGGTCCTCATCCGCTTCGACGGTTCGGCGACGACGACCTCGGGTGCACCATACCGCAACCAGTTCCTCTGGATGTTCCGGATGAAGGACGGTTTGGTCATCGAGGCCGAGGCGTTTCTGGATCTCGTTGCCTATCAGCAGGTCGTGGAGAACAACGAGCCGCGCGCGCAATAGCCGAAGGTCGCGCGGCCCTGCCACGGCCAGCCTCGCACAGCGCGCGACGGTCAGCAGACCTCCGAATCCTTGCAGGGTTCAATTCGGCTTTTGCAGCCAACAGCGATGTTAAGGAGACCGATCATGCGACATGCACTCGCAGTCCTGATGACCGCCACACTCTTGAGCCAATCCGTACACGCCGAGGAGCCCGCATTGCGAACGGACCATCCTTACACCGGCATGTGGATGACCGACGATGGTCGTGTCCGCCATGAACTTCTGCCCACCGGTCGCTATGTCGAGGCGCGCGGCACACGCGAGCGCGCCTATGAAGGCCGTTACGAAGTGACCGGTACGCATATCGAGTATTGGGACGACACCGGCTTTACCGCCGATGGCGATTTCGTGGACCTCGATACCTTGCATCACGGAGGTATGATACTTCGCCGTCAAGCGGATCCAGCCGCAAAGCCCTGATGTCCCGCAAGCGGCAAAGGCGGCGCGCAGCGAGCGCGGCGCGAAAGCCGGGCGCGTGCAAGGCGACGACCGCGGCGTCGCCGTAGCCGCGCGCGATCCCTTCCTCACCAAAAGCGAATGCCAGCGTAGAGGTCATGGAATTCCTCCTCGGCCGCTGCCCATTCGCGACACATCCGATCCCGCCGATGGGCTACTTACGAGAACCTGGCGGGGAGACCCGTGAGGACCTGACGCTCGTCGTCGCCGACGACCGCATGACCGAACATCTCCGGCGTCCGGAAGGGATCGAAATCAGGATCGAATGGCAGCGCGTCGAACGAGGCATGAAAGGTGGCCGGTTCGGACAAGGTCCCGACTTTGCGCTGAAGAGCTTCCGCCCTCCGACCACGAGGACCATACCATGCGCTTCAATCGCCCTTTCATGTTCGAGGCAGGCACCGCGCAAGCTGCGTTGTGCTTCGAAAATTACGTTCGGCCTTCCCAATCGTAACGCCTAACGTAATCGAGAAACGCACGCATGGTCGCGCTCGGGAGGCGGCGGCTGGGGTAATACAAAAACCAGTGCGGCAAGATCGGGCTCCAATCGGAGAGGAGCTCCACCAGCCTGCCACTCAGGATATGGGGCTTGGCATAGTCATCGAAAACATGGGCTATCCCACTGCCGGCCAGCGCCGCCTGCAGCTCGTTGTGCGCCGAACTGACCATTAAGCGGCCCGTGGGAGTCAGCTCTATCTCTTCGTTTCCATCGGAAAATCGCCAGGTGACCAAAGTGCCCCCGGGGAATCTGCGTTTGATGCAGTCATGACTGACAAGATCGTGCGGTACCTGCGGCTGACCGTGCTTTTCGATGTAGTCCGGTGAAGCCACGATCGCATAGCGAAGCGCCGGGCCAAGCGGGAGCGCGATCATGTCTTGCGCCAGCTGCTTGCCGAATCTGACGCCGGCATCGAAACCCTGTTCCACGATGTCGATCACCGCCGCATCGCTGACGATTTCAATGCTCACCTCGGGATAGGCAGCCATGAAGTCGAATGCCAGCGGGCAGAGATAATGATCGACCGCCGGCGCAGGCGCGTTGATCCGGAGCGTTCCGGACGGAGTGTCCCTCAACTCGTCGACTTCTGCGATCGCTAGCCTGATGTCACTCAATGCGGGCGCCAACCGTTCAAGAAGGCGTTTTCCGGCTTCCGTGGGAGACACGCTTCTCGTCGTGCGATTGAGGAGCCGGATGCCGAGGGTCTCTTCGAGCGCGTTCATCGTTTGGCTCAGGGCCGATGAAGACACGCCGCGTTCGAGCGCCGCCGCGCGGAAACCACCGCAGCGGACGATAGAGACGAACACATCAAAGCTGTCGAGGCGAACAGGCTTCATTGGGAAGCAGCGCTAATCAAGCTGATCATGGTTGCGCATCTTATCGGATCAATTGTCCCATGTCATCGTAGGCGCAAAGTTAACTCTCGCGCCCTGCCCGCTTCCTTTCGCCGGTCATTCCGGCCCCGTACGAGTGAAAGAAGCGGGAGTGTGCCCCACGGGAAGGGAAAACCGATGAATGCCTTCACTCTCAATAGACGCGCTATCATGCTGTCCGCTGTCGCAGGCGCATACAGCATTCTCGTCCCGGCTTTGAGCGGCTCCAGCAGCGCGAATGCCCAGGCCGCCCCCTCGCTGAACGGCAACTCCGGTCACTACCGCTTTCGAGTCGGAGAGATCGGCGCGACCGTCTTGAGCGACGGCGTTATCGGCGGTCCTCCTCGCGTCTATGCCAGCGACGCGCCCGAAGCGGAGCTTGAGGAGGTGCTGCGGCGAGCATTCCTTCCCACCGACCATATGACGCTCAACCTGAATACGCTTTTGATCGAAACCGGCGGCCGCCGGATTCTGATCGAGGCGGGCGCGGGCAAGACGATGGGCCCCAATGGCGGCCGGATCTTCGACAACCTCGCGGCGATCGGCCTGAGCGCGGCAGACATCGACACGATCGTCATCTCGCACACCCATCCGGACCACGTCGGCAATCTCAGAACTGCGGATGGCGGCAAGGCCTTCCCCCGCGCCACGGTTTTCGTGCCGAAGGCGGATTGGGATTTCTTCGTCCGTGCCGATCCGGATCTCTCCTACATGCCGGTGCCCGAGGAATTCCGCCTGCGTTTCGCGGCGAACATCAAGAACAGCCTCGAACCGGTCATGAACGATGTAGAGCTCTACGAAGCCGGCGCCGAGATCGTGCCGGGCCTCACGACGCTCGTCGCCGCCGGCCACACGCCGGGCATGGCGACCTTCCTCGTCCACTCCGGAAACGACCAGTTGCTTCTGACCGCCGATCTTGCCTACCACCCGGTCGTCAACGTCGACAATCCCTGGCTTCCGGGTCCCGACCGCGACAAGGAAACGGCGCTTTCCTCCCGCCGGCGCATCTTCGACAGGGCGGCAACCGACCGCATACCGGTACTCGGCTTCCACTTCCCCTTCCCCGGCCTCGGCCGGATGCTGAAGACCGATGGCGGCTACATCTGGGTCCCCGCCAACTGGCAGTTTTGAATTCAAGACCAATCGAACAGGGAAGCTCTCATGGACCAGTCAAAGATCAATCGTCGCGGTTTTCTGGGAACGTTAGGAGCCGCAGCAACCGGGTTGGCGCTCGCCGGCCAGACCGCCGCCACGGCGCGGGCTCAGGACACGGTCTCCGCAGCCTCTGGCTCCCATCCCACGGTGCTGACCCGCGCCCTGCCCCGCACCGGTGAACAGGTGACCATGCTGGGCCTCGGAACCTTCCTCACCTTCGACCTGAAACCCGGCGATCGTCGCGACGCTCTTCGTCAGGTCTTCGAACGCTATGTCGCCGCTGGTGGTCGCGTGGTCGACACCTCGCCGCTCTATGGCTCGGCCGAGGTCAGCGTCGGCCAGTTCATGGGCGAGTTCGAAGGCTCGGACGATCTGTTTCTCGCCAACAAGGTCTGGGCCACGGGCGAATATCTCGGCGACGAAAGCCATGCGGTGGAAAGCTTCAGGCAGTCGCGGATGCGCACCTGGCGCGACACGATCAATCTCATGCAGTGCCACAGCATCACCAACGCGCCGGTCGTCATCCCACTGATGAAATCCTGGAAACAGGACGGCCTGATCCGCCATGTCGGAGTGACCCATCACGAATCGGCTGCGCAGGAGCAACTGCTGGCGATTGTCGAGCGCGGCGATGTCGATTTCATCCAGACGAACTACTCCATCTTCAACCGCGACGCCGAGCGCCGCCTGCTTCCGGCGGCCGCCGACAAGGGCGTCGGCGTGCTGATCAATCTGCCGCTTGAAAAGGCACGTCTTATGAAGGTCGTCGAGGGGCAGCCGCTTCCAGGTTTCGCCGAGGAGTTCGGCGCGACGAGTTGGGCCCAGTTCTTTCTGAAATGGGTCATGGCGCATCCCGCCGTCACCAGCGTGCTGTGCGGCACCTCGAACCCCGATCACATGAGCGACAATATCCAGGCGATGACCGGGCCGCTTCCCGACGAACGCATGCGCGCCCGCATGGTCGCGCACATGGAAACGATCCCAGGCTTCGGCTCCATCGGTTCGATGCCCTGGTATCCTGGCAAAGAGAACATGTATTCCGGCCTCATAAGGGAGGCGCAGGCCAACGCCGTGCAGCGGCTGCGATAACCGCTCCGGACTCGTCATCAGCAACCTCACCGAACCCCGGAGACCGACCGTGCCCTCCACCCGACGCTCTCTTCTGACGGCCCTTCTGGCACTGCCTCTCATCGATGCCGCCAGGACGAGGGCTTTCGCGCAGGCCGCGCCCGAGTTGCCGCTGACACTCTCCTGCGAAGATGGGGACGACCGCACCCTGGAAAGGGAGGCCGGCCCCTTCTTCCGGCCGAACTCGCCGCTCGAACGCGATCTTTATACCGACGCTCCCGGCGGCGAGCGGATCACCGTCGTGGGGTTTGTCCTCGACAAGAGCTGCCGGCCGCTCGCCGGCAGCCTTGTCGAGATTTGGCATGCGGACGAAAACGGCGACTATGACCGCGTCGGCTTTCGCCTTCGCGGGCACCAGTTCACCGACGCGAAGGGGCGCTGGTGGTTCAACACCATCGTACCGGCGCTTTATCCCGGCCGCACCCGCCATTTCCACTTCAAGGTCCAGCGTCCCGGCGGGCGCGTCCTCACCACCCAGCTCTATTTTCCCGGAGAGCCCGGGAACTCTAGAGATCGTCTCTTTCACGAGACCCTGCTTCTCGACATGAAGCAAACCGGCGACGGTTGGTTCGGGAGGTTCGATTTCGTCATTTGAATGAACCAAGGCCGTTCGACCGGAAGCACATGAGCGGCAAGGCGGTCCACGCCCGTGACGGAGCGGATCGCGCCGAACTCGCAGCCGTCGCGGAAATCGCCCTGGCCGGCCGATTCCATGGCGGCGGCGCGCTTCTTGCGTCAGGGACGGCCCGCGGTCGTAGCGTGCAGCCGATGGATCTTACGACGCTGAATGCGGTAGACGGCAGCCGGAGGCACGTTTGCGAAGGTGCCGCCCACATAGGTGGCCTTGAGGCCCAACCGGTCGAGCAACGGACGCGATACCGGACAGCGCGGACCATATGTGAACTGATAAAACGCACCGTTGGCGCGAAGATGCGCGAAGGCGCCTTCCAGGATCGAATAGACCGTTCGTGGTGCCATCGAGAGAAGCGGCAGGCCGCTGATGACGGCCCCTGCCGGCATGTCGTCGAAAAACTCGATGTCGCGCAGTCGCGCCGCATCCATGCACAATGTCTTCGCACGTGGGAAATCGGCATTCAGCTTCGCGGCAAACTCCTTCCCGAATTCGATGAGCGCGAGGTTCTCCTCGGCAACCCCTCGCGCCAACAGCGCGCGCGTGAACACCCCCGTTCCGGGACCGAGTTCGAGGATTGGCCCGGTTTCCGCAGAAACCTCCGATACCATCAAAGCCGCCAGCGCCCGTCCGGACGGCGTCACGGCCGCAACCCTGAACGGTTCGGATAGCCAGGCGCGGAAGAATTGGAGGGTCTCTGATGACCTGCTCAGCATGCTTGATCCTCCGAGCAGGTCCGGCGCCAATTGGTTCGGCCAAGCAGTCGCCAGATCAGCACGGACAATGTCTCAACCGCGAGGACGAGGAGCAGGACCTTGATCGCCAAGGCTGATGCATTGAGGTCGGGCATCCACTGTGCGGCCGTGTAGCCCGCGGTGAGGAACACCCCATTCCACAGGGCGATGCCCAGCGCAGTGCCGGTGGCAAAGCGCCATGCGTTCAAGCGAACAAGCGCAGCGGCCAGCGGCGCAACGAAGCGGACGGTCGGGATAATCTGCGCAATCAGGGACAGGCTCCGGTCACGCGCTCGCAAGGAGACCAGCATCCTGTCGATGCGCGTCGATGGCAGACCAAGGAGCCGCCCGGTTCCATACAAGAGCTTGCCGGATATATCCGGCCCGACCGCCCGGACGAAGAGGAACAATGCCAGACTGGCGACCACGCTTCCGCAGGTCGTCATGATGAATGCGGCCGGGAACGACCCGTTGTCTTCGGCTGCAGCCATACCGATGGCAACCAGCATAGCGTGGGACGGCAAGGCCGGGACGACGCGTTCCGCCAGTCCGGCTGCAAACAGACCGAGGACTCCGTAAAGAGAAATCCAGTCGACGAGACTTGCGAGCGGGTCCATCCCTCAGGCCTCCTCGACAAGGCCGAGCCCACTCGGATGGGTGGGGAGAGGTGTTGCCGCCGCAGCGACGAAATCAACGTTCGCCAGATTTTCCGAGATGTCCCAAAGTCGGCGGGCGACGTCCAGCTCCAGTGCGGCTGCCGGGATTGCGGCCTCGCTCGGATGGCCGCGCGTCTCCGAAAACCTGTCGGGACCGTAGTATCGGCCTCCTTGGACCTCTAGTGACGTCGCCGCGAACAAGGTGGGCAGAGCGCCCTGTGCTGCCGGCTGAAACAGAAACCACAGGATTGACCGCAAAAGTCCCTGGGCACTGTATCGCCCCGGGGCGTTGTGCAGAAGATCGGTTCGCGAAATCCCCGGATGGGCAGCAATACTCTTCAGGCCCCAGCCGGCTTCGTCGCTGCGGCGCTGAAGTTCGAGCGCAAACATCAGGCAGGCGAGCTTGGACTGCGCGTAGACGGGCATCGGCTGATAGGTCTTTTCGGCCTGAAGATCGTCGAAATTGATGGCGGCATTCCGGCGCACGGCGATACTGGACAGGGTCACCACACGAGGATCCTGCCCACGCCTGAGCAACGGCAGCAGATGCGCACTCAGCGCGAAGTGGCCGAGATAGTTGGTTCCGAACTGAAGCTCGAATCCGTCCGCCGTCGTCTGACGCTGCGGCGGCGTCATGACGGCCGCATTGTTGATCAGGATGTCGATCCGCTCCCGGCTCTCGCGCAGCCGCCGGCCGAATGCGGCGATCGAGGCCAGATCTGCGAGATCGACGGGTTCGAAGCTCACGCTCGCCTGTTTCACCGACTGCCTTATACGGGCGACGGCCTCGCTTCCCTTGCGAGGGTTTCGCCCGGCGACAATGACGTCGCCGCCTGCGCGCGCAAGCGCAAGTGCATCATGGAAGCCGAGGCCACCGGTGCCCGTGACGACGATTGTCCTGCCGTTCTGGGACGGCATGTCCTGGGTGGTCCAGTTCTTTCGCATCGGGGAGTACTTTCGTCGCTTTTAGGAGGAAGCTGTCTGGAGAGGCTGCAATACGGCTTCAGTCAGCGCCGCCTCGCGCAACGGTGCCGCCTTGTCCCGGTAGTCGGCATCCATCGCCATATCGGCGAATGCCCGGCGATTGGGGTAGCGGACGAGAGCCACCGCGTCCCAAGCCTGCCCGGGCTCCGCCGAAAGGGCCGGAAGACCATTGCCCACATAGACGATTTCCGCTCCGAACCGGGCGACGATCGGCGTGGCAACGGCGAGGTAATCCGCGTATCGCTCCCTGCCGCCGTGCTCTCGGAACCGCAGGAGATTCAACATGACGATGGCTTGTCCGTCGTCTTCTTTCAGGAAGCTGTCGAATGCATCTTCAATGAGGGTGAGCATACCAATCTCGGATCTGGGATCATTGACGGGTTTGGCCTGACGCTGCCGTGCCGGCCGCCATCATTCTCGAAGGAAATCGGCAACGCGCCGGTTGGCGACCTGAAATCCAAGCTAGATGGAGTGCCCAACGATCAGAATGCCGGAAGCCTCAAAAAACTTGCCTGTTCATGCAGATGAGGAATAGCTTCGGAAGGCTGGGTGCAGCTTTGGCCGCACAGCCGACGGGAGGCTGGCGTCGGCTCTTCTGGCCGCCGCTGACGCGTATTTCGAGGATTGCCCGTAGCCCTGGTTCCCGGCCCGTTATGCGGACCGTCTATCAATCCCTGCAGGAAAAGCCGATGTTGCGCCCGTACCTCGCGCAGGGCTCTCAGTAAGCTGGAGAACGCCGCCTGGCGGCTCCGAGGCGCCGCACAACCCGACAAGCGCTCGCGATCGGCAGGAAGCCGCGCCTGGCAGTATTACCGGGAGCAGTCCCTGTCAGGACAGGGCGAGGCAGCTACGCAGTCTGCATCCTGCGACCGACATATTCGCTATACAGGCGCTGCTGATTCATGACGTCACGCTTCGGAGCAACGCCAAACATCCGGGAATATTCGCGGCTGAACTGCGACGCGCTTTCGTAACCGACCTGGTAAGCTGCGTCGGCCACGTTCGCATCTTCCATCACCATCAGGCGCCGCGCCTCGAGAAGGCGCAACTGCTTCTGGAACTGCAGCGGCGTCATCGACGTCATGGCCTTGAAGTGCTGATGGAACGACGAAAGGCTCATTCGCGCCACGTCCGCCAATTCCTCCATACGAAGCGTCCGGGCGATGTCCTCATGCATGAGGTGGAGCACTTTCGCGATCCGCGCCGCGTTCGACTCGGGCTCGGCCAGCTTGCAGAGCTCGCCGCCATTCGGACCGCTCAAAAGCCAGTAGCAGATCTCGCGCATGACGGACGGAAAGAGGATCGGGATCGCCTTCGGTGTCTCGCACATCCGCAGGAGGCGGAGAACACACTCGGCCAGAGGCTCGTCCACCTGCCGCACGAACAGGCACGGCCCGGGAGTGGCGGGGGGGACCGGGGGCACCTCCAGTTGTTCCAGTACGTCGCGGATCACCGCTACGTCCAGCTCAAGCGTTAAGCCGGTATACGGCGCATCGGGGCTCGCCTCGACGATGTGCCCCGTCGCCGGCAACGTCATGCCGACCGCCAGACACTCCATCGCGCCGTAGCGAAGCGTGTCCTCTCCCAGGATGATTTCTTTCGCCCCTTGGACCACGACGCAGATCGACGGCTTGTAGACCTGTCGCATCCGCATTCTTTCCTTGAAGGAACGGACGATATTGAAGCTGCCGATCGGCGTCGGGAACACACCCTGCCCCCCGCCCTGGGCCTCGACATAGGCGGTGATTGCTCCGAACAGCGATGGCGGCACACGCACCTCCGGAGGGTTCCGAGGCCAGCACTGCACTTGGCCCTCTACTGACAGCCTATTGTCGTCTGCAGGATTGGGCAAGTTTTTTGAGACTTCCGGCATTCTGATCATCAGACACTCCATCTAGCTTGAGGCTGCACAACCAAGCGAGGAGTACTTCGAACATGACAGAAATCGCCGCGCGGTCAATAGACACAAAAGGGGATTTTTCGCTCATTTCCGGGAGTATCTCAAAAAAATACGCGCGGGGCTGGCGCGAGTTCGCGATTTTCGCGACGCTTCTTCTTGTGAATGCATTTTCACAGATCGACAGAATACTTCCCTTCATTCTGGCTGAGTCTATTAAGGCAGATCTCGGGCTGAGCGACACCCAGATGGGCCTGCTTACCGGCCTCGCCTTCGCAGTTTGCTATTCGCTGCTTTCGTTGCCTCTCGCCCGAGCCTCAGATCGAGGGTCGCCTCGCATAGTCTTGGTTTCGTGCATTCTGTTCTGGAGCGCGATGACGGCGCTCGGTGGCTTGGCCGCAAGCTTTCTGCTGCTGGCGGTCACGCGTTTCGGCGTCGCGTTCGGAGAAGCCGGCGCAGTACCTGCCGGCCACGCCCTGATCGCCCGCAAGATCCGGCCGGAGCGTCGCGGCCTGGCGATCGGCCTTTTCGCCATGGGAATTCCTCTAGGCACCATGGTCGGCTTCGCCGCAGGGGGCGCAGTCGGCGACACGCTGGGATGGCGCTCCGCCATGATCGGTGCCGGAGCCATCGGCGGTCTGGTTGGCGTGTTGGCCTTTCTTGTCCCGGGACCGACCCCAACGCTCGAGCGCACGGCCGCCGATAGCGAACCGTTTCTGCGATCCAGCCGGCGCTTGCTGGCGTCCCCGGCGTTTCGCTGGCTGTTCATTGCAGCGATCTTCCTCGGCTTCGCCGCAGCACCCTTCTACGCCTTCTCCGCTCCGTTTCTCATCCGCGCGCACGGCTTCAGCGCGAGCGAGGTGGGACTGGCCTTTGGTTTCTTGCAGGGCCTGATGGGTATCGTCGGCACGCTCCTGGGCGGACGCTGGTTCGACCGCGCGATGAGTTCAGGCACTGGGAGAGTGCTCGGGCCGCCAGCCATTCTCTTCGTGATCGCCAGCGCAACCACGAGTGCCGCCTTGTTCGCGCCGACCGGCTGGTTGTCGATCGCCCTGTTGGTGCCGGGGATGCTGTCCTTCTCGTTCCTGCTGCCATGGGCCTTCGGCGCTGCCCATCTCGTGGCCGGCGAGGGTAAGCAGGCGCAGGCGTCCAGCCTCGTGATGATCGGCTCCGGCCTTCTTGGGCCAGCGCTCGGACCTCTCATCGTCGGCATGGTCAGCGACGCGATGACGGCTGCGCAGGGACTCGACGGCCTCGGCTTCGGCCTGCTTGTCGTCCCGATTGCGAGCGTCCTGACAGCCATCGCCTTACTGATCGCAAACGGACGCATCGCCGCTTCGCTGGGACGACAGTGACTTTCGTCTCCTCGTATCGGCCGACAGCAGGCCCTGGCCCACAAATCGCCGGGCGGGCGCACCTATCGCAAGCAAGCCACTCGCATCGAGAAAGGGACCATCAGAATGTCGGTTTCTTAGACCTCACGCCGCACCTTCATGACCTCGCGGCCACCGCTCCCGTGGCTCTCGCCTTGGGAGGCACGGCTTCTGCCCAGGCAGCCACGGCCGGCCCAGCAACTCTCCATGGCGCCGGCAGGGCGGCCGTCGTCACCGGCTCGTCGCGGAGGCATCGGCGCTGCCATGGCATCATGACCGCGAGCCTCAGGAGCATCGGCGAGGACATCTGGAAAGCCACGTCCGTCGACACAGTGCCGGCGCAGCGGGTCTAACCGTCAAAACTATAGCGGCAGCTTTTGGCAGTAAGCAAAAACTCCTGAGCGACCGATGTGAAGACGCATTGTTGACATTCAAGATGGCCCTGGCGACGTCTGCGTGAAAATCTGGAAAATTGGCCTGCTGCCGGTTTTTCGGACACCAGGTTAAGCTAACTAGCTTGCTCCTCGAACTCGACGGGGCTCAGATAGCCCAGTGTCGAGTGCCGTCGCCGAGGAGTGATCGCGGTCGGGGAGCGGGACGGCTGCCTCGCTATGCGACGTATGTGGATGAAACCGGCAGTCCCTATCACTCGCCGCGATCATGAGGTGCAGGTCTAAGCCGCTCGAGCAGATAGCGGCTTGGCGGCTTGCCGACCATCTTTCGGAACATGGTCACGAAACTGCTGGCGCTTTCATAGCCGAGATCCATCGCGACGGCCTGGACCGTCTGGCCGGCGCTCAGATGCCGCAAGGCTAGGACAACATGCAACTGCCGGCGCCAGCGGCCGAAACTCATGCCCACCTGTTCCACCAGCATACGGTTCAGGCTGCGCTCGCTGAGCGCAATGCGGGAGGCCCACTCCGCGACGGTCGCATGATCCGCCGGCGCCGCGATCAACAGGTCGGTGAGCTTCTTAAGGCGTGGATCGCCGGGGATCGGGAGGCGGAGGTCTTCGACCGGCGCCGCAGCCAGCTCATCGAAGATAACGGACACGATGCGGCCGTCCGGACCGTCGACGTCATAGAGCTCCGGAAGTTCGTTGGCCCTGATCAGCAGATGACGGAAAAAGCTCGACACCGTGATCGTGCAGCATTCGTTCGGCAGGTTCGGAGCCTCAGGAGGTTCGATGAAGAGGGAGATGCACTCCACCTCGCCTGAGCCGAAAACGGTATGGGGCAGCCCGCCGGGAATCCACACGGCGCATTGCGGCGGCACGATCCAGACAGCGTCTTCAACCTCGCAATTGATGACGCCACGGACCGTGAAAAGCAGTTGCGCTTTCTGATGGTGGTGCCGCGGCGATTGCTCCAGGGTCTCAAGACTGGCGACGGCATTGGCTGCGACGAGTGCGCGAGGAACCTCGTCGACATAGGAAAGCCAATCGCTCCGGACGTCTACATACATCAAAGGCCTCGGCGTTTTCCGTTTCTGCCGGATTGAAACATACAATGGCAGGATTGCGCAATGACGCCAATAACTGGCTGACTTATACTTGCAGGCAGAAGGGACGCGTGGCGATCATGATCGCGCTCTTCTTCGAGAAGGGGCGGCGTTCAACTGCCCTGTCGAGCAAACTCGGACAGGAGTGGTGACGTAATCGCAAAGAAGCCAGTTAATCTCGCAGTCGCGTGGCTTGTTCCGGCGGTCGGCGCCGCGATCTTCGTCACGATCCAGTGCTTCTCTTTTCTGAACGATTACGTCAGAAGCGGCGGGACGATGCAGGCCGTTACGTTCGGCCCTGCCGCGTTGTGGGGCGTATCTATTTTTTACGGCACATGGGTCGTCCCGTCGTTGCTGGCGCTTGCCGGAAGGCGTGCGACCGACTGGGCCATGCTCGTCCTCGGCGGTCTCCTTTTGGCGATGAGCACGCTCGCCGGCGTAGCGGATGGCTTGCGTGACGGCGGCCACCTCGTCGCCTTGGAACTGCTGGCAGTCACGTTTCCGGGCGCGGTCGCGCTGATCATGTCGTGGCGGCACATCCGTTCGAATTGAAGCATTCCATCCCGGCAAGGAGACGATACATGCCTTTGGACAGCACGAATTTCCCGCTCGTCTGGATGAGTTATGACGAAGCTCCCGATCACGACCACGACGAGGACTTCGAGGCGTTCGAGACGATTCTGAAGCGCGGCGCGCCGTTCGTGATCCTGACAGATTCCGCTCCGGCCGAAGAGCACGAGCACAGCCAGGAAGAAAAGAAGCGCACCTCGCTGTGGATGAAGAAGCACAAGGCCGACCTGCGGACGCTCGTGCTGGCGATGATCGTGATCGAGCCAAGCGTCGCCAAGCGCCTGACGTTCAAGGCCTTCGGTGTGGCCTTTGCCAAATTCTGGGGCTATCCGCTGAGGCTTGCCTCGTCTCGCGAGGAGGCCATGGAGATCGCCGGGAAACTGCTGTCGGAACGCGCCGGGTCTGCCACAGCCTGACAAACGACTAAGCAGAGGATGCGAAGACGATCTTCAGTTCACGCTGGCCATGAAAGGCTATTGCTTGGTGATGGCTACCGCTCACCTCTCGGTACGCGCATTCCGCTGGCGGCATTGATTCAGACGTTGGCGGTGGCGGAACACCTGAACTTCCGTCATGCAGCGAATGCGCTCGGCGTCAGTCAGTCAAGCGTCAGCGCCCGAGCGAAGACTCTGGAGGACGATCTGGGCATCCTCCTGTTTGAGCGTCACACGCGAGGTGTTCGGCTGACGGACGCTGGCAGGCATTTCGTGGAAGGGGTCGCCGCAGGCGTCGACAACTCGATCATGCGGTGAAGACTGCCGGCATGACGGCGCATGGTGACTGCGGCTGCCTGCGTATCGGTGTCCATGTCCTGATCCCAGGGAGCTTCCTCGCAGAACTGATCGGGCAGTATCGACAGGACTACTCTCGTATAGAGGTCGAGATCACTGAGGGCACAGCGCGCGACGCGGTTATGCAGCTTCGCTCCGGCCGGTCGGACATTTCGTTCGTGGTAGGCACGCCGAAACCGCTCGACTGCCATTCCCGGCGGATCTGGACCGAACCGCTCATGGCCGCGCTGCCGGATCGTCATCCGCTCGCCGATCGCTCCGCTGTCGCTTGGGCTGATCTGGCGGCAGAGACGTTCCGTGTCCGCCATGGCGGCATGTCGATCCCGAAGGCAGCCTCGACAAGCGCAACCACTGGGAAAAGACCTCTCACGCACTGCTGGTGGGTGCGATCCTGCACGTTCTCTATGCCGAACCCGACAAGACACTGGCCGGTGTCGCCAATTTCCTGCCCGACCCCGCCCGTCCGGTCGAAGCGACCTTGCGCGCCATGATGGACACGCCGCATCTGGGTGAGGCCGGCATTCATCCCGTCATCGCCTCAATGATGAACGCACGGCAAAGCGCGTGTCCGACTCGCTCGGCACCGCGACCGAACTGCGCGACTCCACAAACTATGCAGGGCATCGCCTGGCCCCGTGGCTAGGCCACTTGATGGTCTCGCGGCAGGAAACGGCCCGGTCGCTGCTCACGCCGGGCGAAATCATGCAGCTCCCGCCCACCGACGAAATCGTGATGGTCGCGGGCACGCCGCCGATACGTGCCATCAAGGCCCGCTACTATGAGGATGCGCGGTTCACGGAGCGTGTCCTTACGCCGCCCGACCCGGCCGCCGGACCGGCTTGCGCACCGGCGCCCTCAACCGACGACTGGTCGCGCCGCGTGATTGCCGCGGCAGACCGATCGGGGTCGGGCGCCGCCCAAGGCGCCCCCGGCGATCCGGCCAATGCCGGTATCCGCCGCGAACCGGAACTGCCCGAGCATGAGGAGATTGTCCCGCCGCCACCTTCTCCGGCGCGGGAATTCGACATCCTCGACGATGAACCCGATGTAGACGCCGCCAAGGCCCGCGCCTTGCGCTCCCGCATGCGTATGGTCGCGCGGCAGGCGTCGATGAACCCCGATGACGGTATCGAGCTTTGAAGGAACTCCCGTGACCAAATGCACGCGCATGAATGTCTATTTCGACCCGGAACTGCTCAAACGGGTCGAAATGCTGGCGCTTCGCCGAAAGGTGTCGAAGTCCGCGATCATCGAAGCGGCCGTCGCCTCCTTCCTGTCCGGCGATTCCGCCGAGAAGCTGGAAGCAGCCTTGTCGCGCCGCGTAGACAGGCTCGGCCGCCAGATCGACACACTCGATGAAGATCTCGCTATTCTCGGCGAAACCGTCTCGCTGTTCATCCACTTCTGGCTCACCATCACGCCGCCATTGCCGGAAGCCGCGCAGGCGTCAGCGCGCGCGAAGGGCGTGGAGCGGTTCGAGGGTTTTATGCAGACCCTCGGCAAGCACCTTGCCACCGGAGACAGGTTCCTCAAGGAACTGTCGCGCGACATTGAACCGCAACGTGCCGATGACCAAATCTCAGACTCATAGGCGTGTGACTGTGACCGCTTGCGTTTCAGTTCACTTTCTCATGCCATCACCCGGGCGAATCCGAAAAGATGACATCGAACGCCTATTGTGGTCCCTGCCGAAAAACCTCCCGGTCGCTGCCAAGCCCGTTGATGGTGGTCACGCGGAACAACTGATCTTCGCTCATGCCGGCCACACCGCAATTGCGGGTATGGGCTCCAGCAATGCTACCGATGATCGTTTGCCGCACGGCATGCTCACCGCCATCCTCGGCAGAAACCGCGATAGACACCCGGCGATTCGGCAGCCGCGTAACGGCGAACTTCGGAATCGAACCGGAGGCGATCGGTTCCATTCCCAGCATTGTGTAGAGGAACAGCCCGCCATCCTGCGAGCAGGTATTGAGCGACCGGACGCTGGCGGTTTCACCCACTTCCAGGTCCTCGACGGCGCGCCGTCCCAGAGCTTCGCGCACTTCTTCGCCAGACATTTCGAGCCGGAAATCGGCGGTAGCCGGTGAAGAGGCGCCAAAGGCGGCCATCGCGGCGATTATTGCATAGGTCCGCACGCTACCCTCCGCTGCTGTGTGCCTTGGCGACTTGTTCGCTATGCTTGCTCTACGTCGCCGGGGCGCCGAGGCCGATCAATCCTCGCAGCCGCGCATTCTCTTCGCGTGCGGCACGAGCGTGCTGCTCCTCCAGCGTTGCCAGACGTTCGGCCTGCGATATCCGCTTTTCCATCTCGATCAGCGCGCGCGCGGCGGCTTCGGGATTGTTCTTCACCCATTCGATCATGTGGATGAGATCACTCATGACGATGACCTCGGGCACCCTGCCTAGAAGCTGACGCCGAGCCGCGCGGTAAACCCGTGGCTCTGCGCGTTGCCGGCAAGCTGACCGGAATAGGACAGGCCGAAGCTCGCCTGCGGACTGAACCGAAGATCGAGACCCGCCTCGATCACTGCGGCGTCCCGCGCGATCGGAGCACCGGAAATGGTAAACGGTGCGCCACCGGCAAAGGCGTGGGTCGAGTTCGGCGTGGCATCTCCAAATGCGTGGCGCCACCCCATTGTCGCGTGGGCCGCCATTCTTGTTCCGCCCAGATCGAATTCCGTTTCCCCCCGCAACCCCAGCGTGGTGAAACCCGTGTCGGTGGCTGCGGACGAAGCTGTCAATGCTGCCGCACCACCCTGTTCGGCGAATCCCGAGCGGCTTTGATGCACATAGGCAAGAGTGGCGAACGGCTCGAGGCGATAGGTGCCGAGATCCATATCATAGGCGAGTTCACCAAAGAATTGGCCCGTTCCCGCACCATAGTCCCCTGTAAGGCTGTCGGCAAAGCCAGGGAAAGCTGCGGTACGGACCGTAGAGACGTCGTGCCAGCTATAGGCAGCACCCGTCCGGAAGGCGATATCACCCCATTTCGTGCCGCCATAAAATCCGAGATGCCAGCTTTCGACGTTCGCCGAAGAAGCGCGGTCGTCAATATCGAGTTTCGTGCTGGAGTAACCGGCAACCGCGCCGACCCGCCAGTCGCCGAGCGGCAGGTCACCGCCGAAAAAGAACCCGCCAGTTCCGCGATCGAGCTGAGCGGCATTGCCGTCGCTGTCCCATCGACCCCAGGAGCCGAACCCATGCCCCCAGACGGCAAACCTGTCGGCATCGGACGAGACGAGTTCCGGCCCCTCCTCTCCATAAGCCAGCACCGACGCATTTGCCGCTCCGACGCCCGCGAAGGCGTCGCGGATACGGTCCAGCGCCGCCTCGCGCACGAAACGGCTGTCATCGATCAGGGCGGTTTGCACCGAGCCATGCACCTCGCCGGACAATTGGTCGAAGGCGAATTGGGCCGCCGGCGCGTCCGGCAGCATGGCGATGGCCGTCCAGACCGGATTGCCGGTGGGCAGGCTGTCGGCCCCTTGCGCGGTGGCGATCTGGTTCGGCGTCATCGCTGCGCTTTCAAACGTCGCCGACTGCTGAATGGTCAGATAGACATTGTTGGGATCGTAGCTGAGTTCCGGCGACAGGAAGTAGGAAAAGCTGCCTGCCACAGGATCGAACTGTCCATTGACGCCGCCGGCGGCAGTCAGAATCGTATAGGGCGTCGCCAAGGCGAAATCGGGGAACGGCACCACGACCACCTGGCCGCCATTGAGCGTTGCCATGGCCGAAACATCGATCAGATCGCTATTGCCCGCCGCGTCGATCTCGACCTCGTAGGTAGAACCGGCATTCTGCACATAATTGCCGAAAATGGTTAGCGTACCGATCGAGTTGCCGGGCGCGATGGTACCGTTCATCGTCGTCGTGCCGGCGGCGCCCGCCGAAACGGTGCCGGCACCGCTGAGATGGCTGCCGGCGTTGAAGGTCACACCGCCAAGACCGGCGAGGACGCCGTTGACGGTGACCGTGGCGCTCGAAGTCGGGAAGGCCGCGCCAGTTATCGCACCCTGGGCGATGACGATCGCTCCATCGCCAATGGTGAGTTCCGCCTGGCCGGCACCGCCGATGGCAAGGCCGCCGGAATTGCTCCAGACGATGCCATTGCCATTGGCCACGACCTGACCGGTCGAACCTGCCGCCGCCGCGATGGTCGCATTGGTCGCGGTGACCAGCCCCCCATCCTCGATGACCAGCAAACCGTTTCCTTCGTTGCCGACGTAAAGGCTGCTGGTGTTGTCCCAGGTTCCGCCGGAAACGACAGCCTGGCCCGTACTGCCGCTGCTGTGGCCGAGCCAGGCGATGCCATTATTGATGAACTGCGCGCCGTCGGTCACCAGAAGCGCGCCCTGTCCGGCATTGCCGCCAATGTCCATGCTGCCCACGAAAAGCTGGCCGTGATTGGTCCATGAGGAGCCGGTGTCCGAGATGACGACGTCCCCGGTCCCGCCAAAGCCGATCCGGGCTTCGCCGGAATTCTGCGCACTGGTGACGGTGCCGCCCCCCGTAATCGTCATGAGGCCGGTGCCCGCGCCGCCAACGACCAGGCCGTCGGACGTAAAGAAGGTGGCGTTATCCACGCTCAGACCGCCGATTCCGCCCTCGGAAAGACCCAGAAAGGTCGATGAGATATTGGTAATGCCCGCACCATCGGTGACGGTTAGCCTGCCGTTACCGAAGTCCCCCAGAACCAGCGAACCGGTGTTCGTCCAGCCCGAACCGGCCCCGTCCACGAAAATGTCCCCGATGCCGTTCCCGAGAACGCCGACGGCGGTGCCGCCCGCGCTGGACATGGTTCCGCCGTTCTGGACAGTCACGGTCGCGTGGCCATCCACGCCCACGTTCAAACTTCCGGTAATGGCAAGATTGCCCTGGGTTTCGACGGTGATCGAGCCGGTCCCGGTCTCTTCGACACCCACAAAGGCGTCGGTCCCGACAGCGACCTGTGCCTGATCGAAGATACGCAACTGCCCAATGCCCCCATAGCCTACGCCCAGGGCCGATGTCGCCCATGAGGTGCCCAAGTCACGGACCGATGCGAGACCATAGGAGCCGGACTGCACGCCCAGAATGCCGACATCGCTCGCAATTTGCCCGCCGGACAAAACATAAAGCCTGCCTCCTCCCCCATCGCCGACAAACAACTCGTCCGTGACCGTCCAAGTCGATCCGGTTGCGATCGTCGCGGTACCTTCGCTTCCTTCGAGCCCCCCGAGTCGGCCCTCAAGGCTGGTCAGCACACTGTTGTTCTGCGCCAGCAGCGCGCCATCGCCGGCTCCGCCCACTGCGAGCAGGTTCGATATCGCCCAGTTCGAATTGTCGAGCGTTACGACGCCGGTACCGTCCTCGCCCAGGCCCAGATAGGCCGAAGCACCGCTGATAACGCTCGAATCCGTAACATTAAGGTGGCCGGTGCCGTCGAATCCGATGAAGACATTGTCAGCACTGTTCCAAACCGAACCCGCCTCGATATCGATTTGGCCTTCTTCATCGAGTCCGAACCCCAGAAAGCTCGGCCCGCCCGAGGTGAGCAGTGTGCTGCTGCCGTCGATGGAGAGAATAGAGGGGTAGGCCGTGCCGCCGATATTGATGCTGGCGGCATTGGCGGTGATCCCCCCATCAATTACCGGAGCGTTGGCGTAGGTGCTGTCGACCAGAACCTCGGTGGCGGCGTTCGGGACCACGGCGGGGTCCCAGTTGAGGGCGGCATTCCACTCGTCGTCGATGAAACCCGTCCAGACCGTCTGGGCGTGGACAGGTGCGGCCATGAAACCGGTCAGAGCCGTACACGTCAGCAACAGGTTCTTCTGCCAACGACCCGATCTGTGCCAGGGGCGCAGGCCGATAGTGATTGTCGTCACAACTGCCGTCAGGATCATATGAGTACACTCCGCCTCCAGCGTCCGATCCCCTCTACGGTCCGGCGCAACAATGTTGGAGGAGAGTAGAAAGACGGATTTCCGCCGTCTTGGGCTGTCGGGAAACTGCCTCGGCCTGAACGGAACCCACGCGCTTTTGTTTAGTCAGTTCGAACAAAACCAGGCGCCATGTTGCGCGAATGCAACAAGCCAGAGGCATGACTTCAAAAATATCTTGGTGGACTGTTTGGACTGTTGGGTCAGTTCAGACAGAACAGGCGTCGGGCTTCCTCGCCCTGTGAGAGGATTGTTGAAAAGTTGGCGCGTTCCGTAGCGGTGAAGGGCGGGTTGGCCGAAAATGCCCCATCGCTGCTCGCAAGCGCGGCCAGCCGCGCATCAAGCTCGGCGCGTTCGGCATCTGAACGCGGAGCCCGCACATCGTCGAAGGCCTCGATCATCATCCGGTCCCAGGCGCCGTCGCTGGATGCTGCGGCTTCCCAGGAGCGGGATGCGGCGAGGAGGGAAAGTGCATAGCTCGCGACGTGCAGGTAATCCTCGATCAGTTGGTCCGACATGCCTCCGCCGATTACATCCGCGCGACCCAGGATGCGATCGACATAGCAACGCCAATAGTCGGCAGCGGAGATGTTTGCCACGAGAATGCCAGCGCGCAGGCGGCGCAGCAGATCTGGAGAAATACGAACAAGATGGCGGGCCATCCGGCCGTCGGACGAAATCAGCGCAAGTTCCCCGCCATTTCCTTGCGCGATGACGATCCACGATTCCAAGCCAGTGATGGCATCGCTGCGCAATCGCCGGTCGAGTTCGGCATTGCCGCCAAAAAGAGACGCATTACCATCCCGGCGTTCCTCGAAGTCGAGAATGCCGTTCTCCAGCCGGAGCCTTGCCGTGGCGATCAGCGGCGCGTCGCTACAGGGCTGCGCGGAATCGAATAGGCAGGCTTCCTCGCCCGGAGGTTGGAAAAAGACCGCGCGGTTCTCGACCGTCCCGTCATCGTGGACGATGAGCAATTCCTCGAACACGGCCGCGCCTGCGTCATTTCTGAGACGCGGCCATAAATCATCGACGGCAAGCCACCAGCTCGCGAGCGGGTGCGGGTCCGACCGCGCCCCGGTCTCCTGCGCTCCCGACTGTCCTACCCATGCCGCGACCAAGAGCAGCCCGGCGACGCGGATTGCGGATATGATGACGGGTGCCCGACTCTCCATGTGGGTCCCTGGCCTCGATGATCGGTCATTGTTTCAGCATAGGTGTCGATACGCGCCGGGGCTTGGGCAGTCAGGAACGCTGGCACGGGCTGACAGGAACCGAGCGCGCCAAAAACCTGCGCGGAGGAACCCGGAACAACGATTGTAGTTGCCCTGTATTCAACAAGGCCTGTACGCTTGCAGATCAGTATTCCAGTGACATGGGATTGAAAATGGACGCTGCTCTGCAACAGCGGGAAGGTGCCATCGACCTGCGGATCAGGGCGCCGGCGACCGATGGGTGCTTCGACAACTGGCGCGAGGCTTTCGGGCGCACCTTCCTGCGCCTCGACGTTGAACCCAGTGGCACGGTCTTCAGCACCGACATCTCCTTGCGCGCTCTGCCGGGTCTCGGCCTGGGTTCAATAACCACATCCGCGTGCAGCTTAACCCGCACGCAGGATCTGCTTACGGACGGCCAGGACGACATCGGGCTTGTCGCCTTGCTGCGCGGGCGTGGGCGGGCCCGGGACCGGAAAGGGCGCGATGTCGATTTGCGGCCCGGTGAGGCGGTCTTCTTGCGCAACGGCACGGAGGGAGCTGTCGACTACACCGACGACACGCAGCACCTCTGCTTCACGATCCCCCAGCAGGCGCTTGCACCGTTCATCTCCGATCTGGACGCCGCCTGCATGCGCGCCATCAATGCGGAGTCCGGCCCGCTTGCACTGCTGCTGCGCTACGCGCAAATCGTGGTGGCGGACGATGGCGTCACCAGAGAAGCCGGAGCGGCGATTGCCCGGCATGTGCATGACCTTGCCGCGATGGTCATGACCGGATCGCCCGAGCTGGCCATGGCGTTGGTCGATCGTGGCGGACGTGCGGCGGCCCGCCTCGCCGCGATAAAGGCCGACATCGTCTCCCGGCTTTCTGACAGCACGCTCTCGGTCACCACGGTCGCGGCCAGGTTTGCAATCACGCCGCGTTATGTCGCGAGACTCTTCGAGCAGGACGGGACGACCTTCACTGCCTTTGTGCTCGAGCAGAGGCTGTCACGTGCCCGCAGTCTTCTGATGGATCCGAACAAATCCGGGCAATCGATCAGCACGCTCGCGCTGGCGTCCGGCTTCGGAGACATATCGTATTTCAACAAGCGTTTTCGACAACGCTACAGCGCAACGCCGTCGGATATTCGCGAAGCGGCTCGGCCGGAAGACGGCTGACAGGCTCATCCTCAATCGGGCGGATCAGTCTGCCGATTCGTCCTGCATCAACATCGCAGGCTGCATCACAATATTCGCCCCTCCCATTTACCGCCAATTACCGCCGACGCCCGCACACGGCTAAATACTTGTTGAACCGGCCGGATTTCGGGCTTTCTTAATCGACGCCGCTGCGGGGACCGTCTGTCGCGCCCCGCCAGGAACGGGGCCGATATGACTGCCACTCACGACAAACCGGAGGCGATCGCACGCGGTGGGCGCATGTTGCGCACCGCGCTTGGGTCCGCCATTTCAGGGCTGCTCGAAGACCCCGCCGTGGTCGAGGTGATGCTGAACCCGGACGGCCGCATCTGGGTGGACCGGCTGTCGGAGGGCCTGGCGGATACGGGGACATCCCTGTCCGCCGCGGATGGCGAGCGCATCGTGCGGCTGGTCGTACACCATGTCGGCACGGAAGTTCATACACGGGCGCCACGCGTTTCGGCCGAACTGCCCGAGACGGGGGAACGGTGCGCACCAAGGACGGCTTCATGCCCGAATGCCGCTGGCTGGATGACGGCGAGACGCTGACCTACCTTCACGCGGCGGTTTCCACGAACCGGCATCGCGTCCGGGTGCCGGAAACCCTCATGCACCTCGACGCACTGCTCGCGGATCAGCCGCTCGCCGGCGGGCTGGAGCCACGGCTTGGCGAACAACATCTGCGCGTCCTGACCGTTGTGGGCTTCCCGACCGCGACGACGCCTGGCCTACTCGGCGAGATGAACCGGCTGGCCTTCCCGTATCGCTGGTCGACGCGCGCCATCCTCATGGACAAGACCGATGCGGCGCGGCTGCTCACCCGGATCCGCCGCCAATGGTTTGCCAAGCGCAAGTCCATCGCGGCGATCCTGAAAGAGGTGATGACCAACGAGCAATCCGCATTGGTCGATACCGATGCCGCCAACAAGGCCGCCGACGCCGACATGGCCCCGCAGGAACTCGGATCGGATGTCGCCGGCATGGCCTATGTCACGGCGACCGTCACCGTCTGGGACGCCGACCCGCGCGTCGCCGACGAGAAGCTGCGCCTCGTCGAGAAGGTTATCCAGGGGCGCGATTTCACCGCGATGCCCGAGACCATCAACGCCGTCGATGCCTGGCTCGGCTTTTGCGCCAAATGCGGGGGTGCGATGACGCTTCGCACCGGCCAAGGCAGCACGGGCGCGACATACCGCTATTACACCTGTTCGACAAAGGCGCGGCAGGGCAAGACCGGCTGCAAGGGCCGCACGATCCCGATGGACAAGCTGGATCACCTTGTCGCCGATCACATCGAGGATCGCTTGCTCCAGCCCAAGCGGCTGGAATCCATCCTCGCCAGCGTCATCGACCGACGGCAGATTCGCCCGTAAGGCTCGTGAACGGATACACCTCGAGAGTGGCGGCTATCGCCGCGACCATCTGCGCGCCTTGGCGCAGCGCGTCGAGGTTGCCGACAAGGAGGTCCGCATTATGGGATCGAAGTCGGAACTGCTCCGTACGCTCGTCGCCGCCCAAGGCGGGCAATCGGCGGCGTTCGGCGTTCAGAGTTCTGTACTGAAATGGCGCACCGGGGAAGATTCGAACTCCCGACCCCCAGATTCGTAGGCGGACCGGTCAGCACGAACTAGCAGCGCTTTCTTGCAAAACCCCGGAAGTTCTTCCCCAAGGAAATCAGGGGCTTAGAACCCCTTTCGCAAACGATATTTCGGAGGAAATCCGGGATCTCGCCTACCGTGTTCGGCGCATCGGATCGCATCGGCACGCCACCCCGGAAACCATCCTTGAGGACAAGCACGAGGCGGCCGACAGGCTGCTGTTGCTCGCCGACCGCCTGGAGCGGGTGCGGGCATGACGGACTATGCCGCCCATATTGCCGAGGTGGCCAAGCGCCTCCTGGGGGAACCGAACAAGGCCCTATCGAAGGATAAGGAATTGCGGTTCGGCTCGCGCGGTTCGCTGTCGGTGAAGGTCGGCGGCCCGCATGCCGGCACCTGGCACGATCACGAAAGCGACAACGGCGGCGGCGTTCTCGACCTGGTGGTGCGCGAGCGGGGCGGCGACCGCAAGGCGGCGGCCGATTGGCTGGCCAAGGAAATGGGGATCGGCACGGACGAGCCGCGCGGCCGATCTCGCGAGGTCGCGGCCTATCCCTACCATGACGAGGCCGGAGCGCTGCTGTTCGAGGTGGTCCGCTTCGAGCCCAAGGACTTCCGGCAGCGCCGGCCGGACGGCCGGGGCGGGTATGTGTGGAACCTCAAGGGTGTGTCTCCGGTGCTGTATCGTGTGCCGGAGCTGCTGGAGGCCCTGGCGAACGAGCGTACCGTTTTCATTGTCGAGGGCGAGAAAGACGCGGATCACCTGTGGCGGATCAACGTTCCCGCCACATGCAATCCGGGCGGCGCGGGCAAGTGGCGAACGGACTATGCCGAGATCTTCAAGGGCGCTGATGTCGTCATCATCCCGGACAATGACGAGCCGGGCCGCCAGCATGCCGAGACCGTGGCCCGGTCGCTTGACGGCGTAGCGGCTCGCGTTCGCGTTCTCGACCTGGTGAACCTGCCCCGTAAGGGCGATGTATCCGACTGGCTCGATTCCGGGGCATCGGCCGACGACCTATTCCGCCTGGTCGAGACCGCACAGGATTGGCGACGGCAGGCGGCAACGCATCTGCCCTTGGTATGGTTCGGCGAGGAAGACAACGGCCCGTCGCTGTCCTGGCTGGTCAAGGGGCTCCTGGTGGATGGCGGCCTATCCACCCTCTACGGCCCGCCGGGCACCTCCAAGACGTTCCTGGCCGTCGATATGGCCTTGCACATTGCCCATGGGCGCGAGTGGTTCGGCCTCAAGACCCGCCGCACGGGCGTGGTCTACGTATCGGGCGAAGGTGGGCCGGGGATGCGTCGGCGCATGAAGGCATGGCGACAGGAGCGCGACGGCGATCCGACCGCGCCTTTCGCCATGGTGCCGCAATCGGTGAACCTGTTCGATGACGACAGCGGCGCCGACCTGCTGATTTCGGACATTCTGGAGTGCAGGGCCAGGAGCGGCGGCGAGATCGGTCTTATCGTTCTCGACACCCTGTCACGCATGATCGGTTCGGGTGATGAAGACCGCGCACGGGACATGAATGTCATCGTGCAGCGAGCCGAGAAGATCCAGCGCGAGACGGGCGCGCATGTGCTCCTGGTGCATCACACAGGCAAGGACAAGGATCGCGGAATGCGCGGTTCAAACGCTCTTCTAGGCGCGGTGGATGCCGCCCTAGAGGTCGCACGGTTCGAAACAGGACTGTGCGAACTGAAGATTGCCAAGGTGAAGGATGGCGGCGACCTGACTTCCTTCAAATACGAGCTTTCGCAAGCGGTTCTCGGGGAGGATGCGGACGGTGACGAGATCACCTCTTGCGTCATCGCCCCTGCGGATGCGCGCCAGGGCTCCGAGGGAAGCGGCCGTTACAAGCTTGGCGACCGGGAAGAGATAGCGCGGCGATGCCTCGCCGATCTTCTCGCAGACCCCACCGTGACAGGCGTGACAGGCCGTGACACCGGCAAATGTCACGGCGTGACGGGCGGATATCCATCCCATGTCACGGCTGTTGTCACGCTCGATGCGTGGCGTGACGCCACCCGTGACAGGTTGGGGGAGGACCCCGGCGACAAGTGGCGCAAGCAGTGGGAACGCATGAAAAACAAGCTGTTACGCCTCAACGTGGTGGGCATTCAAGGAGGGCTGGCATGGCTGGCGTGACAGGTATGTCACGGCGTGACATGGCCGAATGTCACGGCGGTGCGAGGGGGCGTGACACCCTACGCCCCCCTTAAGGGGGGGCTAGGGGGTGTCACGACCAAACCCCCGCCCGGATACCGCCGGCCCGGCAGGGTCCTTCCCAGGCCCGGACAATACGGGTGGACTGAGCCCGGCGTTTTCCTCTCCAAGGTCAAATTGATAGCTAAACACCAATGATGACAGCGGGTTAGGCATGCAGTTAGCGCATGGATCGGAGATGATCGGCGAGCCGAAGGTGGTGCGAAAGGCCGCCTTCGCCAAGCTGGTGAACGTCTCGCCGGGGCGGGTGTCGCAGATGATCCGCGCCGGTCTGCCGGTGGAGCCTGACGGGCGCATCGACGTGGCGCGCGGCCGCGAATGGATCCGCGCCAACGTGGACCCCAAGCGCTCGGCAGCGCAAGGCGACCAGACGGCCCTGCCCTATGCCGCGCAACCGGACGCGGCCAGCGAGCGGGCCCGGCTGGTGCGGGAACAGGCGGACCATGCGGCGCTGAAAAACGCCCTGCTGCGCCGCGAGCTGCTGCCGGCCGGCGAGGTCGAGCGCGAGTGGGCGGACATCCTGCGCCGCGTCCGCTCGCGGCTTCTCGCGGTGCCCTCGCGCCTGCGCCAGGTGCTGCCGCACCTCACCGCCCACGACGTTGCCACGCTCGACAGCGAGTTGCGCCTTGCCCTGGAGGACCTGGCGAATGACCGATGACACCATGACCCGCGTGCGCACCGCCGCGCTGCGCGCCCTGCAGCCGCCGCCGCGCCTGCCCCTGTCCGACTGGATCGAACGCGAGATACGCTTGCCGGAAGACGTGTCGGCCCTGCCCGGCCCGATCCGCCTTTACCCGTTCCAGCGCGGCATTGCCGATGCGATCAGCGACCCTGAGACCGAGCGTGTCACGGTCGTGAAGTCGGCCCGCATCGGCTACACCACGTTGCTGGTGGGGGCGCTTGCCGCGCATGTGGCGAACGAGCCGGCGCCGGTGCTCTTCGTGCTGCCGACGGAAGACGACTGCCGCAACTTCGTCGTCACCAATGTGGAGCCGACATTCGAGGCCTCGCCGGCCCTTGCCGGGGCGCTGGCCGGTGCCAGCGAGGGCCAGGGCGAGAACCGCAACACGCTGCTGTCGCGCCGCTTCCCCGGCGGCTCGCTCAAGGTCGTGGCGGCCAAGGCCCCGCGCAACCTGCGCGCCCACAACACCCGAATCCTGATCGTGGACGAGGCCGACGCCATGGACGTGACGGCGGAAGGAAGCCCGATCCTGCTGGCCGAAAAGCGCACCCTGTCCTTCCCGGATCGCAAGATCGTCATCGGCTCCACCCCGATTTTCGAGGAAACCTCGCATGTGCTGGCCGCCTATGCGCGCTCCGATATGAGGGTGTTCGAGGTGCCCTGCCCGGACTGCGCAACGTTCCACGAGATCGCCTGGCGCGATATCCAGTGGCCGGCCGACCGGCCGGACGAGGCCGCCTGGTGCTGCCCGTCCTGCGGATCGGTGGTGGAGGAACGGCACAAACCGGCGATGGTCGCGGCCGGGCGCTGGCGCGCCACCGCGCCGCAGGTGAAGGGCCATGCGGGTTTCCGCGTCAATGCGCTGGTGTCGCCGCTGGCCAATGCCTCCTGGGGCAAGCTCGCTGCCGAGTTCCTGGCCGCGAAGGACACACCGGACCTGTTGCAGACCTTCGTCAACACGGTGCTGGGGCAAGGCTGGCGCGCGGAAGGCGAGGAACTGGACGAGGCCGCGCTCGCCGCGCGGGCGGAAGCCTTCTCGCTCGAGGCGCTGCCGGAAGAGGTGCTGGCCCTGACGGCCGGCGTGGACGTGCAGCGCGACCGCCTCGAGATCACATTCGTCGGCTGGGACCGCGCCGGCACCGCCTTCATTCTCGGCCATGCGGTTGTGTGGGGCAGGCCGGCGGACGAGGCGACCTGGGCCGAGCTGGAGGGGCTGCTACGCCAGACCTACGCGCACCCGCTGGGCGGCCGGCTGGCGCTGGATGCGGTGGCGGTAGATTCCGGCGACGGCGAGACCATGGAAGCGGTCTATGGCTTCGCCTTCCCGCGCGCCGCGCGCCGGGTGCTGGCGATCAAGGGCGCGCCGGGAGCCCGTCCGTGGATCGAGAAATCCAGAACCAAGACGCGCGGCGGCCGTCTGTGGATTGTCGGCGTCGACGGGATCAAGAGCCACCTGGCCGGCCGGCTCGCCAAGGGCAACACCGTGCGGTTTTCCGATGCCCTGCCGGCGGCCTGGTATGAGCAACTGGCGAGCGAGCGCGCCGTGGTGCGCTATGCGCGCGGCCAGCCGCAACGCCGCTTCGAGCGCATCCCCGGCCGCCGTGCCGAGGCGCTGGATTGCGTGGTCTATGCCTTCGCCGCGCGGCAGGTGATCAACCCGAACTGGCAGGACCGGCTGGACGAGCTGGCCCGGCCGGAGGTGCGGGCCGCAAAGCCGGCAGCGGTCATTCGGTCGGGATGGATGAGGTAAATAGCACCTCCTACCTGACCACGGAATCGGGTATAACGATATTCAATTTGTCGCCGCCCAATACATCTTCTGAGTGCTTTATGATTTTTGCAGCTTGATTCAACGCCTCATCGCTCGAATCTGCCTTGATTAAGGTGGACTTCATTTCGCTTAACAAATTAACTTCCATCTCTTCTATTAGGAAATATATTGAATACTCCCCGAGATTATCTATGATATCCGAATTTTCCGGGAAAATTGACCTTACTAGATCAACGAAATCAGCCGGATCGCTTAGCATTTTTGCACCAAGACCGTTCTTAATGACTAAAAGTTGAGCAATAGGATGTATTAGAGCACTCATATATGCTTTATACAAAGCCCATAGTACAGGAGGCACATGTAACCGCTCCACCTGAAGAGAATTACTACCTATACTTTCCGATCCTGTCACCCCGACTCCGCCAAGCATCAATTCGGCAAAACTCCGAATCTTTCGAGCTTCATCATTATCCTCTTCCGATATTTTTAAAGCGGCATCAACATCAATACGTTGCATAATTTTGTGAATATTTTTATATTTTTCTAACTCAACAACAGTTCTCCACATATTCTCAATTGCATCCAATCGACGCCTATCCAATTCTGCGTGACGACTTGCTAGACCGGCCAACACGCCCGTACGAAGGGCCTCAATTTGCCTGCCCTTTGCTTGCAAATCTGCTCGGAACTTCTCTTCATCTCGCCGAAAAGCAGACCGAAGTGTCTCGATTTTTCTATCGTAGTTATTCTGTATCGATTTTTCGACTTTAGATTTATAGTAGTTTCCGAAAAAAAATCCGAGAACCATCACAATTGTCGATGAGCTAATTGAAGCAATCCACTCATCAGGAATCCAAGAAATCATCGGTCTTTCCTCAATCGAGCACCTGGTCCTTCGCCGTTCTCGTCAATGAAGATCACGCCGGCCGCTTCCAATGCGGCGCGGATCGCCTCGACCGTGCGGGGCTTCAATTCCTCGCCGCGCTCCAGCCGGGAAATAGTGGCCGGCGCCACCATGGCCATTTCTGCCAGCTCCCTAACGCCAAGCCCTAGAGCGGCGCGCGCCATCCGGCATTGCACAGCCTGCATTTTATAACACCGTTTTCATTTTAGCTTGACGTTATAACCAAGCTGAGAAATAATCACACCGTTATCAATTTATACCACAGGAGCACACGGATGGGCATCCATTTTCGTGAACGGGCGAGGTGCGTCCCGGTCTGGCTGACGATAGAGCCGGCCACCCGCCGACGCATCGAGGCGGCGATTGAGAACCTGGTGGCACTGCTCGACCAGATCGACGGCGATTGCGACTACGAGGAAACCGGCGACGGCGAGCCCTATCTCTCATGGCCGGCGAACGGCCCGCATGTGGTGCGCCCCGAACGCGACCCCACCGGCGAAGGGGAACAGCCGCTCGGCTGGACGACGCACGGTTCCGAACGGCAGGACCACCATTTGCACTTCTGGTCCCACGACGAAAACGAGGAACCGGGGCTGGAGCTGGACACGGCAGAGTTCGAACAGGAACACGAACTGTGAGGGGGCCGGTCAAGTCAGCCTCTACACGTCATGAAAAGAAAGCTTGACATGCCGTGAAGAGACAGCAATCATCCGCTCACTCTACATGCCATGGGAAGCAATCATGTCCAATCCGATGACAGTCAAAGACATGGCGTATCGCCTCGCAGCCGCCACCGGGCAGAGCGAAACGCTTCACGCGCGCCAGGTGCGTCACTGGGCACAGCATGGCCTTTTCGGGTTCGAAGCCCTGCAGAGGTCGGGTGAAGGCCGGACGGCGAGCTACTTCTACAATGATCGTCACCTGGCGGCGGCTCGCCTCTACGCTCTCTTCACCGCCATGGGCTGGAATATCGACCAACTCGGAAAGGTGTCCCGGCTGATCAAGAATATCAGCACGGAAGACGCTCCGAAGGAGGAGGGGGACGGCTTCGTCAAGATCGACCGCAACGGCATCAAGGCCGTGGTGAACGCTGCCAAGGCCGGCGATTTCGACTGGCACTTCGGCGTCTACAGCGACGAGGCCGGCGCGGTTTACGGCGGCAACATGATGCGTGACCCGGCCGCCGGCTATGCGAACCTGCTGCACAACGTCGCCCCGGTCTTCACCGTCATCGCCCTGGGGCCGCTCTTCCGCAGGCTCTTCGCCTCGGATACCGGCAGCGAGGCCTAAGCGATGCGCGCCCTCGCCCGCCGTGTCCTGGATGCCCTGTTCTCCGCGCGGTCGCTGGACGCGGCCGGCGGCGGCCGCCGGTGGCGGGATGCGCCGACCGTGACCAGCGCCGGCACCCTGCACGGGCTGGCCGCCACGGTGGCGGCACGGGCGATGCACTTTGCGATGAACAATCCGACGGGCGTGCGCATCACCGAAAGCCTCGCCACCAACATTGCCGGCGACGGCATCAAGCCCCGCTCGCGGCATCCGCAAGAGGCGGTGCGCCAGCAGCTCCACCAGCGGTTCCTGACCTGGACGGACGAGGCGGACGCGGACGGGCGGACAGACTTTTTCGGCCTCCAGCAAAACGCGGTGCGCGATCTCGCCACCTTCGGCGAAGCGCTGCTGATCTTCACCGCCGATCCCGACACCGGTGCGCCGCAGCTTCGCCGGCTGCACCCGGAACAGCTCGACCGTGCCGTGACCCGCGTCAGCGACACCGGCCCGATGGTCTATCAGGGCGTCGAGTTCGACGGCACGGGCCGCGTCGCCGCCTATCACATTCGCCGGGCAGCGCCTGGCGATATGCTCGCCGGCATCCAGCAAGCGCCCGTGCGGATGCCGGCGAGCAACGTTATCCACCTGTTCCGGCCGATGATGCCGGGACAGGTGCGCGGCCTGTCGTGGTTCGCCCCGGTGCTGCTGCCGGCGCGCGAGCTGGACGCGCTCAACGATGCGCTCTTGATGCGCGCCAAGGTCGCCGCCCTGCATGCCGGCTTCATCACCGATCCGGACGGCGCCACCCTTTACGACGGGGAACAGACGGGCAACGCACAGCAGGCCGGGCTGGAACCGGGCGCGCTGATCCCGCTGCCGCCGGGCAAGTCGGTGGAGTTTCCCGACGTGCCCGACCAGGGCGGGGCCGGCGCGCTGGCCGTCAGCACCTATCGGATGATCGCCGCCGGCACCAATGTCACCTACGAACAGGCGACCGGCGATTACAGCCAGGTGAACTATTCCAGCGCCCGGGCGGCGCTGCTGGAGTTCCGCCGCTTCTGCCAGTCCATCCAGCATCATGTGATGGTCTTCGGCATGTGCCGGCCAGTCTGGCGCGCCGTCATCCGCCACCAGGTGCTTACCGGCGAGATCCCGGCCGCGATCTACCAGGCGGAACGGCAAGCGCTGGAGGCGGTGAAATGGCTACCGCCGGCCTGGCCCTGGGTGGACCCCGAAAAGGAAGCGCGGGCGGCAGAGATCGCGATCAACAACCGGCTGCGCTCGCGCTCCGAAGTCATCGCCGAACGCGGCTACGACGCGGAAGACGTGGATGCGGAGATCGCCGCCGATGAAGAGCGGCTGGCCCGGCTCGGAATCGCCCGTGCCGCCACGCCGCCGGCCGCGCCGCAACCGGACGAACAGGAGGCAGCGGAATGAACGCACCCGTTCTCATGCGCACGGGCTTCACCCCGGCCAGCCTGGACGAGAAGGCCCGCACGGTGGAGCTGATCGCCTCCACCGGCGCGGGCGTGACCCGGCACGATGCCGCCGGCCCCTTCACCGAACTCCTGACCGTCTCCGGCGCTGCCATCGACCTGGCCCGCCTGGAGGGCATGCCGCTTCTCGACAGTCACCGGCAGGACGGGCTGGAAAGCGTGCTCGGCGTTGTCCTGGCCGCCCGCATCGAGGCGGGCAAGCTGGTGGTCAAGGTCCGCATTTCCCCGCGCCACGAGGCCATCTGGGCCGATGTGCGCGACGGGATCATCCGCAACGTATCGGTCGGCTATCTCCCGAAGAGCTGGCGCGACGGCAAGGACCCGAACACGGGCGCGAGGGTCCGCACCGTCACCCATTGGGAGCTACGCGAAGTCAGCCTTGTGGCGGTCGGAGCCGACCCGGCCGCACGAACCCGAGGAACCGGAATGCCCGAAACGCAGAACCAGCCGGAAGCGCCCCCGGCAACCACAACGACCACCACGACCGGCACGCCGCCGGTGCAGGAGACGACCCGCGCGGCCGTCAACCAGGAGATCCGGGCACTTGCCGTCACCTTCGATCTCGGCAGCGACTGGGCAAACGACCAGATCGACCGCGGCGCGAGCGAGGGCGAGGCCCGATCCGCGGCGCTGGAGCGGCTGCGCACCGCACGCGAGCGGGCGCCGGTGGCACGCACCAGCAACATGGTGCACCACGACGACCCGGCCACCCTCGCCACCCGCATGGGCGAAGCGGTCTATGCCACCCGCGTGAACCCGGCGCACAAGCTGTCCGACCAGGCCCGCGCCTTCACCGGCATGACCACGCTGGACATGGCGCGCGACTGCCTGCAGCGGGCGGGGGTCTCCACCACCGGCCTGCTGCCGGCCGACACGATCACCCGCGCGCTGCACACCACCAGCGACTTCCCGGCGATCTTCGCCGACACGGCCAATCGCACCATGCGGGCCGCCTACCAGTCCGCACCGGCCACCTTGAAGCGGCTGGCCCGGCAGACCAGCCACAAGGATTTCCGCGCCAAGACCAAGGTGCAGGCGGCCGACATGGCCAAGCTGGAGAAGGTGAACGAGCACGGCGAGTTCAAGAGCTCCGGCTTTGTCGAGGCCAAGGAAACCTACGCCATCGGCACCTACGGCACGATTGTCGGCCTGACCCGCCAGGCCCTCGTCAACGACGACCTGGGAGCCTTCACCGATCTTGCCGGCAAGCTCGGCCTCGCCTCTTCCGAGTTCGAGGCGCAATTCCTGGTCGACCTGCTGACCGTCGGCGGCGGCCTCGGCCCGGTCATGGGCGACGGCAAGGCCGTGTTCCATGCCGATCACGGGAACGTTGCGGCGGCCGGCGCGCCGATCTCCAAGGAAACGCTGTCGGCGGCGCGTCTCGCCATGCGCCGACAGAAGGGCATCAACGGCCGGCCGATCGCCATTGCCCCGAAGTTCCTGGTGGTGCCGCCGGAGCTGGAGACACAGGCGGAAGAGATCCTGGCGGCCATCCAGCCGACCAAGACCGATGACGTCAACGTCTTCGGCGGCAAACTGGAATTGGTGGTGGAGGCCCGCCTTACCGACGTGAACCGCTGGTACGTCGCGGCCGATCCGGCGACCGTCGAGGGGCTGGAATATGCCTACCTGATGGGCTCCGAAGGTCCGCAGACCGAAAGCCGGGCCGGCTTCGAGGTGGACGGCGTGGAAGTCAAGGTTCGCCTGGACTACGGCGCGTCCTTCCTCGACTGGCGCGGCTGGTACACGAACGCGGGCGCGTGATGGCGGCCCTTTCCGAACTGGCCGACCGGCTGGAGCGGCTGCGCAAGCTCCGCTCCAGCGGGCGCCGGGCGGCCGAAAGCGAGGGCGAAAAGGTCGAATACCGCAGCGATGCCGAGTTGGCCGCCGCGATTGCCGACCTGGAACGCCAGATCGCCGCGCAAGCCGGCAAACCGCCCGTGCGGGTGGTCTACATCAACTCTTCGAAAGGCACATGACCATGAAGAACTTCGTGCAGCCTGGGAACTACGTCACCGTCACCGCGCCCGCCGGCGGCCTGTCTTCCGGGGAAGGCGTGCTGGTCGGCCACCTGTTCGGCGTGGCCGCCACCACGGCGGCGGAAGGGGCGGAAGTCGAGATCGCCACCAATGGCGTCTACGACTTGGCCAAGGACGACACGGCGGCCTTCACGGCCGGCGCGCCGGCCTACTGGGACGACGCCAACAAGGTGGTCACGGCCACGGCGACCGACAACCTTCGCATCGGCACGGCGCTTGTCGCCGCTGCCACGGCGGCCACCGTCGGCCGCATCCTCATCACCGGACACGCGATCTAGCGGCGGGTGTGGGATGGGCGGCGCGGTCCCGCCTCAAGCCCCTGCCTGCCGCCGCTGGGATTCCTTCAGGCAGGGGCAGACCGCCTTCAACAATTCGAGGTCGAGCGATGCGCGGAAAACCATCTTTCAGACAATCCGACCTGACCCGCGCCGCGAAGGGCCTCAAGGCCGCAGGCGTGGAGGTCAGCCGCGTGGAGATCGAGCCGAGCGGGCGCATCGTTCTGCACACCGACGGCGATAACGAGCCGGAGGCCGTTTCGGCCCTGGATGCATGGAAGAGGAAGCGGGATGCGCGTCCGGCTTAAAGGCGTCAACACGATCCGCAAGCGGCGGAAGGACGGCACGGTCACGGTCTATCGCTACCACCGCGCCACCGGCCATCCGCTTCGCGGCGAGCCGGGCTCTCCGGAGTTTCTGGCTTCCATGCACGAGGCCGGCCAGCTCCAGCTTTCCCGTCACGACGGAAGCGTCATCGGCCTTATCCGGCACTACACGCTGTCGGATGACTTTGCCGGCAAGGCGGAAGCGACCAAGCGGGAATATCGGCGGATCCTGACCAAGGTGGAAGGCGAATTCGGCGACATGCCCATTGAGGCGCTCGACGACCCGCGCGTGCGTCAGGAGCTGCTGGCATGGCGTGCGCGCGTTGCCGAGGAATCGGGACCGCGCGAGGGCGATAATCGCCTGTCCATCGTCTCTTCAATGCTGACCTGGGCGCGCGAGAACGGGCACATTCTTCATAACCACGTCATCGGCTTCAAGCGCCTGTACAGGAGCAATCGCGCCGATGCCATCTGGCAGCCCGCCCATGTCGAGGCCTTTTGTGCGGTCGCGCCTGTCGAGTTGCAGCGCGTCCTGGTCCTGGCGCTCCACACTGGGCAGCGCCAAGGCGATATCCTCGCCCTGTCGTGGACCAACTACGATGGCCGATACATCTCAATTCGGCAGAACAAGACCGGCGCGCGGGTGGAAATCCCCTGCACGGCAACGCTCAAGACCATGCTGGATGGACTGCCGAAAACGGCAAATGTGATCCTGACCACCAAGACCGGCCGGCCGTGGACGGCCTATCATTTTCGCCATGCGTGGAAGGCTGCTGCTGCCAAGGCCGGCATTGAAGGCCTACACTTTCACGACCTTCGCGGCACCGCTGTCACGCGGCTTGCCGAGGCCGGCTGCACGCTTCCGGAAATCGCGGCCATCACCGGGCATTCGCTGCGGTCGGTGAACTCGATTCTTGAAAAGTATCTGTCACGCACGCGGCATCTGGCCGACCAGGCAATTGCCCGTCTGGAGAACAGACCGCGACCGGAATTTGCAAACCTGCTGCAAACTTCGGCTGATCCCGTCAACGGGAGGAATGCTAAGTGATTGGGAAATATGGCGCACCGGGGAAGATTCGAACTCCCGACCCCCAGATTCGTAGTCTGGTGCTCTATCCAGCTGAGCTACCGGTGCTTAGGCCATCATGCCGCCGTACCAGACACAACTGTCAGGCACGAGGCGAGGCGGTCCGTCCGTGGCATCGCCTCCGGACAGGGCGCTACCTCTACTCTGGTCCTTTGAGGATTGCAAGCGAGGGCGCGCGTTTTTTCTCCGACTTTTTTGCCTCCCCCCACAGCCTGTTGATAAGCTGTCGGGACAAGCTCAGCCGCTGCGGTCGAGCGAAGCGGAAAGCGGCCCGGTTTCCGCCGGTTCGCGATCCTCGCCCGGCTGTTCGAGGGGACCGTCCGGCGCAGCCCGCGGCAGGCGGATCTCGAACTCGGCGCCCGGCCCCGCCCGCTCCGCCAGGCTGATCTCGCCGCCATGGGCGCGCACCAGCTCGGCGGCGATCGCCAGCCCCAGGCCGGTGCCGCCGCGCCTGGCGGCAGACTGGAACGGACGGAAAAGCTTCTCGCGCAGGGCCGGCGGCACGCCGGGCCCGGTGTCGCGCACCCTGACCACCACCTCCCCGGCGCGGCAGTCGGCCTCGACGATCACGCGGCGCACCAGCATGTCCGAGCCCGACTGCTGCAGCGCCTGGACGGCGTTGCGACACAGGTTCATGAGCACGCGGAACAGCTGCTCGGGATCGGCCTCGACCTCGGCCCCCTCCTCCACCCGGTTCTCGAAGGCGACCGCCCCGTCGCCCGACAGGCCCAGCACCTCGCCGACATCGCGCACCAGGAGGTCGAGCCGCACCACCCGGCGCCGCAGCGGCGCCTCGCGGGCGCTGCCATAGGCCAGCACCGAGCTGGTATAGCCGACGGCACGGTCCAGCGTGGCGATGATCTTCGGCGCCAGCCGCTGCACGGTCGGGTCGGCGACCTGCTCCAGGCGCTCGGAAAACAGCTGCGCGGAGGCGAGAAGGTTGCGCAGGTCGTGGTTGATCTTGGAAACGGCGAGGCCGAGATCGGCAAGTTGGCGCCGGCTCTGCAGCGTCTCCGTCAGCGTCGCCTGCATGGCGGCCAGGCTGTGCTCGGCATCGCCCACCTCGTCGTCGCGGCGCGAAGGCTCGATGATCAGGTCGGTGTCCTCGGGCGAGGCCTGGAAGCGGGCCATCGAGCGCGTCAGCCGCTGCATCGGCCGCACGAGCAGCCAGCGCAGCGACAGGTAGACCAGCGTCGCGGTGATCGCCGAGATCACCAGCGAGAGCGCCAGGATGCGCACGGAAAAGGCCAGCATCGCGTTGCGCAGCTTGGCTTCCGGCATGACGATGTCGACCCGTCCGCCGATGCCCATCTGCGTGGGGCCGATCACGCGCATCTGCCCCTCGCCGGACGACAGCAGGATGGCGAAGCTCTCCAGCACCGACGTCATCGCATCGGCCTGGCCCATGTCGACCGTGCGGTCGACCTCGCCGGGCGTCTCGACCATGGCGATCAGCCGGCGGCGCTCGCCCTCGTCGAGGGCGACGGCCAGTGCGCCGGTGGCGCGCAGCAGCTCCGCCTGCACCGCCGGGGACACCATGTCGGTCTCCACCAGCACGCTGGCGGCAACGCCGGCGATGGTCAGCTTGTCGGTGAGCCAGGTATTGCGGAAATTGGCGACGGAGGGAACGAAGATCAGCACTTCGCTCAGCATCACGAAGAGCACGGTGAGGATCAGCAGCTTGCCCGACAACCCGCCCCAGCGGCGCCGGCGCCGCCCCTCCGTGACCTTTACGCCCTGCGGGGCCGCGCGCAGGCCTGCCGCCGGCGCGGATCGGTCATGCGCCGCTGCGTCCCGGCGGGACGTTTCGTCGTGATGCGGTGCGCTCAAAGGCCACCCTGTCGCTGCTCTGCCGTCCGGCCTGCCTGCCGGACGGGCCGAAACGGTCCGCCCCGTTTGCCGGCACAAGACCCGCCCGACCGCCCGTCCGCCTCAGCCGAACCGGGCGAGGAAGCGAACGAGGCGGCGAATCCACGGGTTGCGCGCACTGTCAGCATAATAGGAAATCGCCGCGCGGCGAACCGCTTCCGACAGGGAAGGATAAGGAGAGACGAAACCGGCGAGATCGCGCACGCTCAGCTTGCGGGCAACGACCAGCGACAGGAGGTTGGCGATCTCGCCCGCCTCGGCCCCGACGACGCTCGCCCCGAGGACGCGCCCGCCGCGTCCGGCGACAAGCCGCACCAGCCCGTCCGTGCGCGCTTCGGCCTGCGCCCGGTCGTTGCCGGCAAAAGCCGCCTCCAGCACCCGCACCCGCGCCGTTCCGAAGCGGGTCCGCGCCTCCTCCGCGCTCAAGCCGACATGGCCGATCTGCGGATCGGTGAAGGTCACGCGTGGGATGATCTCGCGGTTCTCCTTCGCCGGCAGGCGGAACAGCAGCGCCCGGATGACCACCCCGGCGTGATAGCCGGCGACATGGGTGAACTGCAGGCCGCCGGCGACGTCGCCGATGGCATAGACCCGGCGGTTGGAGCTGCGCAGGTCCGCCCCCACGGCGATGCCGCGCCGGTCGAAGGCGATGCCCGCCTCCTCCAGGCCCAGCCCCTCGACATTGGCCTTGCGGCCTGCCGCCAGCAGCAGGTGCGTACCCTCGATCTGCCGCGTCGTGTCGCCCTCTCCGATGGTCAGGCGGATCGCGCCGGGCGTGCCGGAGACGGCGGTGACGCTCGCGCCCTCCAGGATCTCGACCCCTTCGGCGCGCAGCCGCTGCAGCACGATGGCGGCCAGCTCCGGGTCCTCGCGCGGCATGGCGCTGGCCGCCTCGACGACGGTGACGCGGGCGCCGAGCCGGCGATGGGCCTGCGCCAGTTCCAGGCCGACCGGCCCGCCGCCGATCACCAGGAGATGCTGCGGGCACTCGCGCAGGGTGAAGATCGTCTCGTTGGTGTGCCAGGGCACCGTGTCGAGGCCCGGGATCGGCGGCACGAGGGGCGAGGAGCCGGTGGCGACGACGAAGCGGCGGGCGCGGATCTCCGTGTCGCCGGCCACCACCGTGCGCGGGTCGCGGAAGCGCGCCGGCGCGCGGATCACCGTGACGCCGAGGCCTTCGAAGCGCTCCTGCGAATCGTGCGGGGAAATTGCGGCGATGACCTTGCGGACATGATCGTTGACCGCGGCGAAGTCGACATCGACGCGCGGCACGGCGATGCCGAAGCGCTCCGCCTCCTGCGCGTGGCGCGCCGCCTTGCCCGCGGCGATCAGCGCCTTGGAGGGCACGCAGCCGTAGTTCAGGCAGTCGCCGCCCATCTCCCCCTTTTCGATCAGCACGGTCTCGACCCCGAAGGCGGCAGCCGCCGCCGCGACGGAGAGCCCGCCGCTGCCGGCGCCGATGACGCAGATATCGGGAGTGAGGAGACGGGACATGCGAACCTCCTTGCAGGACGCGGAAACAGGCGCGACGTCAGGCTTGCGGCGGCTTGCGGCCACGCCATTTCCGCAACGCGACGGGAATGAGCGCGACCAGCCCCAGCGCGGCGAAGGCCAGCAGCAGTTTCGGCGTCACCAGCGCCGACAGCTCGATGCGGCAGGTGCCGGCCGCCGCGCAGCCGGGCGAGGCCGCCTCCTGCGCCGCGATCACGCTGTCGAGCCCGGCGCCGATGAAGGCATAGGCATAGGTGCCCGGCAGGATGCCGACGAAGGTCGCGACCAGATAGGGCTGCAGCCGCATGCCGAAGACCGCCGGGGCGACATTGACCAGCCAGAACGGGAAGACCGGGGCAAGGCGCAGGAACAGGAGATAGTGGAACGCGTCCTCGCGAAAGCCCTCCGCCAGGCGCGACAGGAACGGCCCGGCCCGTGCCGCCAGCGTCTCGCCGAGCGACAGGCGCGCGGCAAGGAAGATCAGCCCGGCGCCCGCCGTCGCGGCAAAGGCGACCACGGTGCCGCCGAGCGCCCAGCCGAACAGGAAGCCGCCGAGCACGGTCAGCAGCGAGGCACCGGGAAAGGACAGCGCCACCGCCGCCACATAGACGGCGGCAAAGCCGGCAACGGCGGGCCACAGGTTGTCCGAGACGATCCCGGCAAGCTCCGTGCGGTGGCGGATCAGTTCGGAGAGGCTCAGGTGCTCGTGCAGGCCGAAGGCATAGCCGAGCGCCATGGCCGCCAGGATGACCGCCAGCGGCAGGAAACGGCGCACCGACGAGCGGCGCGGAGCCGGCCCGCTCGCCTTCCCTGTCCGGCCCTCGCCGCTGTCCATAAGTCCGTCTCCCCCGTCCTGACCGACCGCAGCCTGCTTTCCTTCAGCGCGCATCGTTCAGCCTCCAGTCGTAGTCGTAACCGATGACCGGCGGGTTTGCATCGAGCCTTGCGGCAAGGCCTGCATCCGCATGGCTGCGCCAGTGGCGGCGCAACTCGCGCTCGCTGCCGAAATCCTCGTCGAACCAGCTGTAGATGCGCGACACGCGCAGGCCCTCGGCCCGCGCCTCCACCCCGCGCGGATGGTTGACGAAGGCGCGTGCCCCCTCGTCCAGCATCCGCTCCAGGTCGCGGGCGCGATAGGCGCGCCGTGCGAGGTTGGGGCAGCCGATGGAGGCGCAGTTGATGGCATAGTGCACCCGCGGCTCGCGCCAGCGCTTTCGCAGGATCTCGTGCTCGATGCCGTCGAGCGACAGGTCCCGCCCCTCCACGCGCACCAGGGTTTTGCGCCAGGGGCCGCGGGAGAAGAATCCGCCGCCCAGATTGATGTCGCGGATCGAGGCGACCGGATAATGGGCGAGCACCACCTGCAGCGTGACCGCATTGTAGAGATTGACCCAGTAGGCGAAGGCCTCGTCGCGCGGCAGGCGCGAGGCGGCGAGCCCGGCCAGACTTTCGATGTAGCGGTCGAGCGCTGTGCGCCCCTCCTCGCGAAAGCGCGCGTAGCGCACCCGGTTGAGGCCGTCGCCGCCCGCCACCACGTAGCGCTGCAGCAGCTCGGTGAAGGCCTCGTGCGAGGGCGCGGCCGCCTCGGCGCGCCGCGTGCCGGCAAGGGCCGCAGCACCGATTCCGGCGATCACCATGCGGCGCGACAGGGGGCGGCGCGACAGGGGCGTGCCGCCAACATCGTTGGCAGCGTCCGCCTGCGTCTTCCCGATCCTTCGCCTCCAAGCCATCGCACACTCTCCCCTCGGCCTTGCTGTCGTTCTAACGTCGATATGGGGGCAAGAGGTCGCAGAATCGGTTGCTCTCACCGTGAAGTGAACCTGCGGGCGGGGCGCGTGAGGCCCGCGTGAGCCGTTCATGAGCCGGGCATGAACCCGATTGTGCCGCCGACGAAGCGGAAACTTGCGCAAAGAGGGGAAAACCTGCGCTTCCTGCGCTGTCCAGACGCAGCGCTTGTCGTTGACTTCATCCGGTTCGGCCCGTATAAGCCCGGCAATCGGGTCGTGCTGACTTACGCGGCGCCCACGACGCCTCCGTGCGAACGGTCTTGAGGACCTTGGCCGGCGGGGGTCGACCACCAGAAAAATTCGATAACCAGGGCCGCGCGCCCCTCAGCGCGCGGGAAGAAGACAATGAAGCGCACCTATCAGCCGAGCCGCCTCGTCCGCAAGCGCCGCCACGGCTTCCGCAGCCGCATGGCCACGAAGAACGGCCGCCAGGTTCTCGCCCGCCGTCGCGCCAAGGGCCGCAAGCGGCTGAGCGCGTAACGCAGGCCTGGGCGGGCGGGCAAAGGAGTCGTTTCGGTGATCCAGCCCCCGCCGCGCACGACATTGCCGACGCTGCAGAAGCGCGCCGAGTTCCTGGCCGTCGCAAAGGGCGGCCGGAGCTCTCGGCGTGCTTTTGTCATGCAGGCAGCCGCCAGCGAGGACGGCCCGCGCATCGGCTACACGGTCACCAAGAAGACCGGCAACGCGGTGGAGCGCAATCGCATCCGCCGTCGTTTTCGTGCAGCCGTGCGCGCCGCCGCAGAGCAGGCGCGCGGCGATGTCGACTATGTTCTGGTCGGCCGGCGCGCAGCCTTGTCCGCCGGGTTCGGCGACCTGGTGCGGGAGATCGGCCAGTGCCTGGCCCGCGCCCCGCTTTCGGGCGGAGACGCGGCCCGGCCGCGCCACCGCAAGCGCCCCGCCCCGGGACATCCCGAACAGCGCCGTGGCGGTAGCGACCGCCGCGGCGAAACTTCCAGCGAATAACGAAGGTGAACGCCGACAATGGCCGAAAACCGTAACACGATCCTGGCTATCGTCCTGTCGCTGATCGTCCTGCTGGGCTGGCAGTATTTCGTCGCCCAGCCGCAGCTCGACAGGCAGCGCGAGCTTGCCCAGCAGCAGGCCGCCCAGAGCGAGCAGGCCACGGCCGACGGAACCCCGGCCCCGCAAACCCCGGGCGCGGCTCCCGCCGCCGGCCAGGGCGGCGCGAGCGTTCCCGGCAGCACCGGCCCGGTCGCCACGGGGTTGACCCGCGAACAGGCGCTGGAGGCCGGTTCGCGCGTTGCCATCGACACTCCGCGCGTCGGCGGCTCGATCAATCTGATCGGCGGCCGCATCGACGATATCCGCCTGAAGGACTATCGCGAGACCGTCGATCCCGACAGCCCGACCATCGTGTTGTTCTCGCCCAAGGGCGCGCCCAATCCCTACTATGCCGACTTCGGCCTTACCGCCGATCCGGGCGCCTCGGTCCGCCTGCCGGATGCCGCCACCGTATGGCAGGCTCCCGAGGGCGCGAAGCTGACGCCGCAGACCCCGGTGACGCTGACCTTCGACAATGGCGAAGGCCTCGTCTTCGAGCGGGTCATCTCCATCGATGCGGACTACATGTTCACCGTCGAACAGCGGGTGCGCAACGAGGGTGACGCGGCGGTGCAGGTCTATCCCTACGGCATGATCGTACGCAACGGCACGCCGCCGACCGCCGGCTTCTATATTCTGCACGAGGGACTGATCGGCGTGTTCGGCGATGCCGGCTTGTCGGAGGTCGACTACGACGACCTGCAGGAAAGCGGCCGCATCCGTCCGGCCGCCGTCAACCAGGGCTGGCTCGGCATCACCGACAAGTACTGGGCGGCCGCGCTCGTTCCCACGGGCGACGGCGATTTCCAGCCGCAATTCTCCTATGCCCAGGCGACCGACAACTTCCAGGCCGACTATCTGGGCGCGGCCGTGCGCGTCGAGCCGGGCGCGACGGCGGCGGCCACCACGCGCCTGTTCGCCGGCGCCAAGGAGACGGCGAAGATCGACGCCTACGAGGAGAACCTCGGCATCAAGCAGTTCGAGCTCTTGATCGACTGGGGCTGGTTCTACTTCCTGACCAAGCCGCTGTTCTTCTTCATCGACTACCTGTTCCGCCTGGTCGGCAACTTCGGCGTGGCGATCCTGCTGGTGACCGTCGTCATCAAGCTGATCTTCTTCCCGCTTGCCAACAAGTCCTACGTCTCCATGAGCAAGATGAAGCTCGTGCAGCCGCAGATGGTCGAGATCCGCGACCGCTACAAGGACGACAAGCAGAAGCAGCAACAGGCCCTGATGGAGCTGTACAAGAAGGAGAAGATCAACCCGCTCGCCGGCTGTCTGCCGGTGCTGGTCCAGATCCCGGTCTTCTTCGCGCTCTACAAGGTGCTGTTCGTCACCATCGAGATGCGGCACGCGCCGTTCTTCGGCTGGATCCAGGACCTGTCGGCTCCCGATCCGACCTCGCTGTTCAACCTGTTCGGCCTGATCCCCTGGGATCCGCCGCAGATGCTGATGCTCGGCATCTGGCCGCTGATCATGGGCGTCACCATGTTCGTCCAGATGAAGATGAACCCGGCTCCGCCGGACCCGACCCAGCAGATGATCTTCACCTGGATGCCGGTCCTGTTCACCTTCATGCTGGCCTCGTTCCCGGCCGGTCTGGTGATCTACTGGGCCTGGAACAACTCCCTGTCGATCGCCCAGCAGTGGGTCATCATGAGCCGGCAGGGCGTCAAGGTGGAGCTCTGGGACAATTTGCGAGGCTCCTTCAGCCGAAAGAAGGAAGAGCCGGCGGAAAAGCCCGCCGCAGACAAGGCGAAGGCCGACAAGCCGAAGGCGAAGTAAGCCGCTTTCCCACATCGCGAAAAGCACAGTGTGGCCCCGGAGCAACCCTCCGGGGCCTTTTTGCATGCCCTCTCCCTCCCGGGGTTGCGGGTGGGCCGAAGGCAACCCATTAAAGCGAGGTCAATTCGGGGAGAGGGCCGATGAACAGGATCGCCTGAAGATGGCGCGAGCGGTGGCTGCAACGACGGCTGCCCCGCGCCCGGACATTGCCGAGACGCTCCAGCGGGTCCTGATCGTCCAGGACCGGCGGGACGCGGCGCAGGCGCCAAGCGATACCTGATTTGACCCCGGAGACATTCCCATGCACGGACCCAACCCGCGCACGCGCCATCCCCTGTCCGGGGCGGCCCACACCGTCTTTCTCAACACGGTGATCACCCGCCCGACCATCCAGGTCGGCGACTACACCTACTATCACGACGAGGACCATGCAGCGGAGTTCGAGACCCGCAACGTGCTCTACCACTTCGACTTCATCGGCGACCGGCTGGTGATCGGCCGCTTTTGTGCGCTGGCCACCGGCGCCCGTTTCGTCATGAACGGCGCCAACCACCCCATGCACGGCTTCTCCACCTATCCCTTCGCGATCTTCGGCGAGGGCTGGTCGGACAGTTTCGACATGGCGGAACTGGGCGTCGGCTATCGCGGCGACACCATCGTCGGCAACGACGTGTGGATCGGCCGCGAGGCGATGATCCTGCCCGGAGTGACGATCTGCGACGGAGCGGTGATCGGGGCCGGCGCGGTGGTCGCCTGCGATGTGCCCCCTTACGCCATCGCCGTCGGCAACCCGGCGCGCGTCATCCGCCTGCGTTTTCCCGAGGAGGTGATCGAGCGCCTGCTCGCCATCGCTTGGTGGGACTGGCCGGCGGACAAGATCTCCCGGAATCTCGGCGCGATCCGCGGCGCGGACCTCGACAAGCTGGAGCGGGCCGTCTAGAGCATCGGACCGGATGGTGCCGCCATCCGGTCCGCGCATCCAGCGCCGCCACCGCACGCAAGCCGAGACAGACGCCGCCATGAGCCAGCCGGACGACCGCTCCGACGCAGACAGTCCCCACAGCCCGGAGGACATCGAGGCCGGCCGCCTGCTGTTCCGCCGCCCCTGGGCCTTCGTCACCAGCGTCGCGCATCTGGAGCAGCTGCCACCGGAGGGCGAGATCGAGGTCGCCTTCGCCGGCCGCTCCAACGTCGGCAAGTCGAGCCTGATCAACGCCATCACCGGCGTCAACGGGCTGGCGCGCACGTCCAACACGCCCGGCCGCACGCAGATGCTCAACTTCTTCGCCGCGCCGGAAAGCGCGGTGACCCTGGTCGACATGCCCGGCTACGGCTATGCCCAGGCGCCGAAGTCGCTGGTCGATGCCTGGACGGAGCTCGTCTTCACCTACCTGCAGGGCCGCGCAAGACTGCGCCGCGTCTTCGTGCTGATCGACAGCCGCCACGGGCTGAAGGCGAACGACCTGGAGGTGATGGGCTTGCTCGACAAGGCGGCCGTGAACTACCAGGTGGTGCTGACCAAGATCGACAAGATCAAGCCGGGCCAGCTGAAGCGGGTCCTCGACGAAACGGCGGAGAAGATCCGCAAGCGCCCGGCCGCGCATCCGCAGATCCTCGTCACCTCCTCGGAAAAATCGACCGGCCTTGCCGAAATCCGGGCGGAAATCCTCAAACTTTCCGCCGGCTGAGCGGGCACGCCGCAGTCGGCTCTTGCCGACCTGCGAAAAATAGGGATGCTGTTGCGCGGTCGCGGGGATCGGCGTCGACACGAGCGCCGAATCCCCTCATTTTTAACGCTGCGTAAAGTCGGATGCGCTATGCCTGCGGAATCGAGGGGACAACCGCATGCAAGTCGAACGCGGGAATGCCATGGACGGCACGTCCGGGACGGCGATGCGACGGCCTGGCGATGCCCGGCTGCGTGCCGAAATCGCCAGTCTGGAACTTGTCGGCCATTCTCCCGATCCGGCGCTGGACGGGATCGTCCGCCTCGCCGCCCGCATCACCCGCTGCCGCAAGGCCTTCGTCACCTTCGTGCACGGGCCCGAGGTCTTGGTGCTGGCCGGCACGGGGAGCGATGCGACGCGGGTTCCGGCCGCCACCTCGGTCTGCGGCGTCGCCTACCGGGCCGACCAGCCGCTTATCGTCCCCGACCTGACCGCCGACCCGCGCTTCAAGCACTTTCCCTATGTGGAGATGGAGGGCGGCAACCGCTTTTACGCCGGCTGTCCCGTGCGGCTGGAAAACGGCTTTCCCATCGGCACGCTCTGCGTCATCGACGACAGAATCCGTCCGCAAGGGCTGAGCGAGGACGAACTGGCGAGCCTCGTCCATCTCACAAACCTCACCGTTCGCCTGCTGGAGGGCCGCCGGCGCGATGCGCGCTTCTCCGATTATCTGGAGATCGCCTCTGACTGGATCTGGGAGCAGGACGCGGAATTCCGCTTCACCTATCTCTCGCCCAGCGCCGACCGGTATCTGCTCCAGATGGAGAGCTTCATCGGCAAGACCCGCTGGGACGCCCCGTCCGGCAATGGCGAGAGCCCGGAGTTCTGGGCCGAGCACCGACGGATGCTGGAGGCCCATCTGCCGTTCCGCGATGTCCGCTTCCGCTGCTACCGGGAAGGCAAGGAGCGGTTCCACTCGATCAGCGGCCGTCCGGTCTTCGGCGCCGACGGAACCTTCCTCGGCTATCGCGGCACGGCCAGCGACATCACCGACATGGAAGTCGCGAACCGGGAGCTGGAGCATCTTGCGCGCCACGATCCGCTGACGGGACTCGCCAACCGCGCGACCTTCGAGACGCGCGTCACCGACGCCTTCCGCCGCTGGCAGGAGACCGGCGAGGAAGCGACGCTGTTCCTGCTCGACCTCGACCATTTCAAGCTGGTCAACGACACGTTCGGCCATTCCAGCGGCGACCGGCTGCTGATGGAGACGGCGGAGCGTCTGCGCGCCCATGCGGGACCGCAGGCGACCGTCGCCCGGCTCGGCGGCGACGAGTTCGCCATTCTCGAGCCCTCGCTCGCCCGCGACGGGGCGATCGCCGAATATGCCGCCGGCCTTGCCCAGGCCATCTCCGTCCCGGTCGCGGGAACGGACGAGCACGAGGGCGTGGAATGCGGCTGCAGCATGGGCATTGCCGTCCTGCCGGACCATGGCGGCTCGTTCAGCCAGCTGATGGGCAATGCCGACCTTGCCCTTTACGAGGCCAAGTCCAAGGGCCGCGGGCGCTTCATGGTGTTCGATGTGCCCATGCGGCGCGAGGCGGACGAGCGCAACACGCTGGCGCGCGAACTCGTCGAGGCGGTCGAGCGACAGCAGTTCCACCTGCTCTACCAGCCGGTGGTGCGCATCGCCGACGAGGCCGTCATCGGCGCCGAGGCCCTGATGCGCTGGAACCACCCCACCCGCGGCACGCTGTCGCCCGCCGCTTTCATCGCCGCGCTCGACGGCACCCGCCAGGCAGCCGATGTCGGCTATTGGGTGCTGGAGGAAGCCTGCCGCACCGCCCGCCCCTGGGCGCTGACCGCGCCGCACGGCTTCCGCCTGTCGGTCAACCTGTTTTCCGGGCAGCTGCGCGACCCGCGGCTGGTCAACCGGGTCCGCTCGATCCTGGAGCGCACCGGCTTCGACGGGCGCAATCTCGACCTGGAGGTCACGGAGAACATCCTGCTGGCCCCCGGCGCCGATCTCGCCGAAACGCTGCAGAAGCTGAAGCTGCTCGGCGTTTCCATCGCGCTCGACGATTTCGGCACCGGCTACGGCTCTCTGAACCACCTGCTGCAGTTCCCCATCGACCGGATCAAGGTCGACCGGCAGTTCGTGCGCGGGCTCGGCGAGAAGGTCGACTACAACACCGTCACCCACGCGGTGGTGAAGCTGGCCGTCGATCTCGGACTGAAGGTGACGGCGGAAGGCATCGAGACCGAGGAACAGAAGAACTTCCTCGCGCTGATCGGCTGCAACGACCTGCAGGGCTTCCATTTCTCCCGCCCCGTCGCCGCCGAGCGCATCGCCGCGTTGATCGGCGCGGCCGAGGCGCCGGCCTCCGCAATGCAGGCCGCGGCGGTCGCCACCGCATCCTCCCAGCTCAAGGCGAGCGCCGTCTGACCGCTTTGCCCCCTCTTTCGCGCTACCCGTCTTTGCCGGGCCGCAATTGAGCCCATATCCGAAAGCAGCTATAGACCTTCGTCGATGCGCGGATGCTCGTCCGCCCTTCCTCATGTCCAGCCGAGGTGCCACTGCGTCCATGACCGAAACCGCCCCGATCAATCCCGCCAAGGTCATCTCCACCGCCCTGCCGCACATGCTGCGCTACGACGACCAGGTCGTGGTGGTGAAATACGGCGGCCATGCCATGGGCGATCCGGCCCTCGGCAATGCCTTCGCCCGCGACATCACCTTGCTGCGCCTTGCCGGCGTGCTGCCGGTGGTGGTGCATGGCGGCGGCCCGCAGATCGGCACGATGCTCGACCGGCTCGGCATCAAGAGCGAGTTCCGCAACGGCCTGCGCGTCACCGACAAGGCGACGGTGGAGATCGTCGAGATGGTTCTCGCCGGCTCGATCAACAAGGAGATCGTCCACCTGATCAATGCCGAGGGCGGCAAGGCGGTCGGCCTGTGCGGCAAGGACGGCAACATGGTCACGGCCGAGAAGCTGCAGCGGCGGGTACGCGATCCCAATTCGGCGATCGAGCAGATCCTCGACCTCGGCTTCGTCGGCGAGCCGGCGGAGGTCAATCCGACCGTGCTGCGCCTGGTCATGAAGGAAGAGCTGATCCCGGTGGTCGCGCCGGTCGCTCCCGGCGTCGACGGCGAGACCTACAACATCAATGCCGACACCTTCGCCGGCGCCATCGCCGGCGCGCTCGACGCCAAGCGGCTGCTGTTCCTCACGGACGTGCCCGGCGTGCTGGACGCGAGCGGCAAGCTGATCAAGGAACTCACCGTCTCGCAGGCGCGCGCGCTGATCGAGGACGGCACGATCTCCGGCGGCATGATCCCCAAGGTCGAGACCTGCATCGAGGCGCTGGAGCGCGGCGTCGAGGGCGTCGTCATCCTCAACGGCAAGGTGCCGCATGCGGTGCTGCTGGAACTGTTCACCGACCAGGGCGCCGGGACCTTGCTGCGCCCATGAGCATCACGCCGGTTGAGGGGCCCCACGCGCACGAACAGGACCTGCGGGTCTTCACGGGCGTGGAGGCCTGGGTCTTCGACCTCGACAACACGCTCTATCCGCCGAGCTCCGACCTGTTCTCGCAGATCGATGCGCGCATCTCGGACTATATCGCCCGCCATCTCGGGCTGGCGGCGGACGAGGCGCGGGCGAAGCAGAAAGCGTTCTACCGCGACTACGGCACCACCTTGCGCGGGCTGATGATCGAACACCAGATCGAGCCGGACGCCTTCCTCGAATATGTCCACGACATCGACTATTCGCCGGTGCAGCCCAATCCGGAGCTGGGGCGGGCGATCGCGCGGCTGCCGGGCAAGAAGTACATCTTCACCAACGGCGACCGCCCGCATGCGGAGCGTACCGCGGCCCGGCTCGGTATTTCCGAGCATTTCGACGACATCTTCGACATCGTCGCCGCCGGCCTGCTGCCCAAGCCGAACCTGGAGACCTATAATCGGTTCCTGGAAAAGACCGGCGTGTCGCCGGCGCGCGCCGCCATGTTCGAGGATCTCGCCCGCAACCTGCAGGTGCCGCACAAGCTCGGCATGCGCTCGGTGCTCCTGGTGCCCGAGGGCACGCGCGGCGTCTTCCGCGAGGAGTGGGAGCTGGAGGGGCAGAACGCGCCCCATGTCGACTTCGTCACCGACGACCTGGCCGGGTTCCTCAACGCGGTGCACGGGGCGATGAACGCCTGAGCGCGGAGACGGGCGATGCGGCTTGACCTCGTGCGCCGGCTCGCGCGGCCGACCAATGCGGCGTCCCGGACGGAGCGGGCCCTGCACCGGACGCTCCCCTTCGTCTACCGGCGCCTCGGCGGCGGCGTGCTGGCGCGGGCCGGGGTCGAGTTCCTCGCCTTCGGCGTCAAGCAGGCCTATGCCTGCATCTACGGCGCGCTGCTGCTCGCGCTGATCCTCGCCACCCGCTTCTGGTATCCGGAAGGGGCTGCGCTTGCCCGCTACGACTTTCTCTTCCTCGCCGCACTGGCGATCCAGGTCTGGCTGCTCGCCGCCCGCTTCGAGACCCTGGACGAGGCCAAGGTCATCCTGATCTTCCACGTCGTCGGCACGGCGATGGAAGTGTTCAAGACGGCCGCCGGGTCCTGGGTGTACCCAGAGGAGAGTTTCTTCCGCATCCAGGGCGTGCCGCTGTTTTCCGGCTTCATGTATGCGGCGGTCGGCAGCTATCTCGCGCGCGTGTCGCGGATCTTCGACTTCGCCTATTCCCGCTATCCGCCGCTCTGGACCACCTGGCTCTTCGCGCTGGCGATCTATGTGAACTTCTTCACCCATCACTACACGATCGACATCCGGCTCGGCCTGTTCGCCGCCCTGTTCCTGCTCTACGGGCGGACCTGGGTGCACTATTCGGTCTACCGCTATCGGCATCGCATGCCCCTGGTGCTCGGCTTCTTCCTGGTCGCGCTGTTCATCTGGCTGGCGGAGAATATCGGCACCTTCGCCCGCGCCTGGCGCTATCCCGACCAGGCCGACGGCTGGACGCTGGTCTCCATCGCCAAGCTGAACGCCTGGGTGCTCCTGATGATCATCTCTTTCGTGCTGGTGTCGCTGGTCAACCGCCCGCGCCGGGAGCCCTGAGCCTGGAGAAAATGTCGCTGTTCGTGCGGCTGGACGCGGCGCCGCCGGTGGCCTATGCCACCCGTGACCTTTCTTCCGTGTTCCGCCGACAGGACATCCCATGACATCTTGTGCCCTTTGCAATGCCGAAGGCGCGTCCGCCTTTGCCGTGTCCCCGCGCGAGGACAGCGTGCCGCTCTGCCCCGTTTGCCGGGCCGGCGCGGAGGACGGGCCGCAGGAGGGGCCGCACTGGCGGTGTCTCAACGAGGCGATCTGGAGCCCCGAGCCGGCGGTGCAGGTTCTGGCCTGGCGCCTTCTGAAAGCCCTGCCCGAAGCGCCCTGGGCGCGCGAGGCGCTGGAAATCGCCTGGCTGGAGCCCGAGGTGCTGGCCTGGGCCGAGGCAGGCGGCGCAGCACACGGCGAGGACGCCATCGTCCATGTCGACTGCAACGGCACGGTGCTTGCGTCCGGCGACACCGTCACATTGATCAAGGACCTGCCGGTCAAGGGCGCGGGCTTCACCGCCAAGCGCGGCACGGCGGTGCGCAAGATCGCCCTCGTCCCCGACAATGCCAACCATCTGGAAGGCAAGGTCGAGGGCCAGCGGATCGTCATCCTCTGCCAGTTCGTGAAGAAAGCCTGAGGCCCGTTCCTGAGCCTCGTTGCTGAGCGCCCTCAGGTGCCCAGCAGCAGCAGCACGATGCCGCCGGCGATCAGCACCGTACCGACGATCTCGCCCGGCAGCAGCTTCTCGCGGAAGAACCACCAGGACGCGATGAAGGTGAAGACCAGCTCCACCTGCCCGAGCGCGCGCACATAGGCGACCTTTTCCAGCGTCATGGCGGTGAACCAGCCGGCCGAGCCGGCAACGCCGACCAGCCCTACCCAGACCGCGCCGCGCCAATGGGTCAGGCTGGCGCGCAACTGGCCCGGCTCGCGCAGGGCCATCCAGGCGACCATGGCCAGCGTCTGGAACGCGGTTACGAAGGCCAGGGTGAAGCCGGCCTGCATCAGGAAGCCGGGACCGCCCAACGCCAGCGAGGCGGCGCGGTAGCACACGGCCGAGATGCCGAACATCGCCGCGGAGGCAAGGCCGATCTGCGCCGGACGTCCGGTCAGCGCGGACAATAGCGCCCCCGCACCTACCGGCTTTCCGGCCAGCGACACGAAGATCACGCCGACGACGCCGACGGCGATGGCAACGCCCGCCAGCGGCGTGATCGTCTCGCCCAGCAGCACCAGGCCGAAGATCGCCGCCTGCACCGGCTCGGTCTTCGAATAGGCCGTGCCGGCGACGAAGTTGCGCAGCGAGAACAGGTAGACCAGCAGGAAGGTCGCAAGGATCTGCGCGATGCCGCCGATCATGCCGAAGAGCGCGAAGGAGGCGTTCGGCTCGGGCAGCGGCATACCGCCGAGGAAATGCAGCCCGGCGAGATAGAGCAGCGCGAAGGGAACGCCGTAGCCGAAGCGCACGAAGGTGGCGCCGGTCGTGCCCAGCCGCGCCGTGAAGTGGCGTTGCAGGGCGGATCGGGCGTTCTGGCAGAAGGCGGCGAAAACCGTGATGGGGATCCACAAGTCCATGAGCTGCCACATACAGGAAGCGGCCGGTGCGCGACAGGCAAAAATGCGAAGGCACAGGCCGGTCCTGCAGACGGCCCGGCCTTGACTTCGCGCGGGAGCGGCGCTTAGGTCCGCGCGACGAATTCAGACGTTTTCCCAGGCACATTTTCCGGAGACACGCGCGCATGACCACTGCCAACACCGACAAGGCGAAGCTCGCCTCCATCATCGACGCCGCCTTCGAGGACCGCGACACGATCAACGCCCAGACCACGGGCGAAGTGCGCGATGCGGTGAACGCCGCGCTCGATCTTATGGACCGCGGTCATGCGCGGGTGGCGGAAAAGGCCGAGGGCGGCGACTGGGTCGTGAACCAGTGGCTGAAGAAGGCGGTGCTGCTGTCCTTCCGCCTCAACCCGATGGAGATCATCGAGGGCGGCCCGGGCGATGCCACCTGGTGGGACAAGGTGCCGTCCAAGTTCGACGGCTGGCGCGGCGTCGACTTCGAGGAAGCGGGCTTCCGCGCGGTGCCGGGCACCATCGTCCGGCGTTCGGCCCATATCGCGAAGAACGTCGTGCTGATGCCGTCCTTCGTCAATCTCGGCGCCCATGTCGGCGAAGGCACCATGGTCGACACCTGGGCGACCGTCGGCTCCTGCGCCCAGATCGGCCGCAACGTGCACCTGTCGGGCGGCGTCGGCATCGGCGGCGTGCTCGAGCCGCTCCAGGCCGGCCCGGTGATCATCGAGGACAATTGCTTCATCGGCGCCCGCTCGGAAGTCGTCGAGGGCTGCATCGTCCGCGAGGGCGCGGTGCTCGGCATGGGCGTGTTCATCGGCCAGTCGACCAAGATCGTCGACCGCGCCACCGGCGAGGTCTTCTACGGCGAGGTGCCGGCCTATTCGGTGGTGGTAGCCGGCACCCTGCCGGGCAAGCCGCTGCCCAGCGGCGAGCCGGGCCCCAGCCTTTACTGCGCGGTGATCGTCAAGCGCGTCGACGAGAAGACCCGCTCCAAGACCTCGATCAACGAGCTGCTGCGCGCCTGATCGCGCAAAAGCCCTGGCCGTGTCGCCGCGCCGTCAGGAGACGGCGTGGCGGACCGCCATCAGCGACTTCGGCAGGCCGATGAAGCGTTCGGTCACCAGTTCGGAGTCGGGGAAGAGATAGCGCATCTGCCGGCCGTCCAGCAGGCGCGCATCCTCCAGCGACACCATCGCCTCGTCGAGATTGGCCGCGCGCGGGTAGAAGCCCGTGCGCATCGCCAGGTGGATCCGGTAGACCAGCGGATCGGGCAGCCAGTGCAGCAGCGGAAAGCGCGCATGCGGCTCGATCGGGAACCAGAAGCTCGGCGTCTGGATCATGTGGCTCGGCGCCAGCCGCCGCGCCTCGCGGGCGAAGGCCGACTTGTTGGCCCAGCTGCCGACATGCTCGATCACCGAATTGGAAAAGGCGACGTCGAAGGAGTTGTCGGCATGCTCGGGCAGGTCGCAGGCGCTGCCATGCACCAGCTCGATCGGCAGGCTGCCGTCCGTCTCCGCCGTGAAGCCGAGATTGATGCAGGTGATGGTGACGCCGTCGAAATTCATCTCGTCGCGCCACACGTGCCAGAATTCCGGCGTGCCGCCGAGATCGACGATGCGGCAACGGCCCTTCGCCGCGACATGGTCGGCGACCATCGCCTTGAGGCGCTGGACCCGCCGCTTGCGGAAGACATTGCTGGAGGAGGCGGGCGAAAGGCTGAACACGGATACTCTCCCGGCGGTTCTGGCGTCGTCGGCGGTGCGGGCGGGCGTCCGACCACGGCCTTTTGCGTAGCAGCATTCCCATAACCGCCGATTAACGGGCGGGCAAAACGCCGCGCAGGGCGGGACAATCCCGGCAAGCGGCTTGATTGTCGCTCGCCGGCGGCCTACTTCGAAGGCAGCAGACCGTGTCCCGTCCAGGAAGTTCCATGTCGCAGCCGCAAGCATATCCGGGCCCGCTGGGGCCGTTCTGGCTGTTCTTCAGCCCGATCGGCCGCGTCTCGCGCGAGCCTTACATGCTGGCGCTCGGCTTCCTGTGGGCGGTCTTCGCGATCCCCGTCAGCCTCTGGGTCCAGACCCTGGAAATTCCCGGCGACCAGACCGCGGTCGTGTCGATGGAGGATTTCGTCAACTCGCATCCGCTGCTGCCCTACATGCTGTTCGCCAGCCACTGGGTCGTTCTGGCGCTCGCCATCAAGCGGCTGCAGGACCGCAGCCTCACCGGTTTCCTCGCCGTGCTGATCTTCGTGCCGGTGATCAACTTCTTCTTCGTCATCGGCCTCGGCCTGATGCCCGGCGAGCCGGGGCCGAACGCCTATGGCCCGCGCCCGAACAGCCGCTGGGCGAAACCATCCTGACGCCCCGTCCCTTTCCGCTCCCGCCCTTCCATCCGAAAGCCGCCTGCCCGTGACCGACCGTTCCCTTTCCCTTGCTGCCACCCTTGCCCGCGACCTGCTGCGCTGTCCGTCCGTGACGCCGGCCGAGGGCGGCGCGCTCGCCCTGCTGGAGGAGCGGCTGACGGCGGCCGGCTTCGCGGTCGAGCGCATGGTGTTCTCGGACCACGGCACGCCGGACGTGGAGAACCTCTTCGCCACCATCGGCACCAGGGGTCCGAACCTTGCCTTTGCCGGCCATACGGACGTGGTGCCGGCGGGCGATGCGGGCGCCTGGCGGCACGGCCCGTTCGAGGGCACGATTGAGGACGGCATCCTGCACGGGCGCGGCGCGGTCGACATGAAGGGCGGCATCGCCGCCTTCGCGGCCGCCGCCATCGCCTATGTCGCGGACAAGGGCGAGGCCCTGCCGGGCCGCATCTCCTTCCTGATCACCGGCGACGAGGAAGGCCCGGCGGTCAACGGCACGGTCAAGCTGCTGGAATGGGCGGCCGAGCGCGGCCACCGGTTCGACGCCTTCATCGTCGGTGAGCCGACCAATCCAGACCATCTCGGCGATGCGATCAAGGTCGGCCGGCGCGGCTCGCTGTCGGGCATCGTCACGGTCACCGGCGTGCAGGGCCATGTCGCCTATCCGCATCTGGCGAAGAACCCGGTCTCCGACATGCTGGCGCTGCTCGCCCGCCTCGACGCGCTTGTGCTCGATGCCGGCAACGAGCGCTTCCAGCCGTCGAACCTGGAGATCACCACCGTCGATGTCGGCAACACCGCCTTCAACGTCATCCCGCGCAAGGCGGTCGCCAATTTCAACATCCGCTTCAACGACATCTGGTCGGTGGACAGCCTCAAGGCGCATCTGCGTGCCGAGCTTGCCGCCGTCGAAGGGCTCACCTGCGACTGGCAGCTCGAGTTCACCAGCGATTCCAGCGACAGCTTCCTCACCCATGACGCCGACCTGATCGACGCGCTGGCCGACGCCGTGGAAGCGGAGACCGGCCGCCGGCCGGAGCTGTCGACGGGCGGCGGCACCTCGGATGCCCGCTTCATCAAGAACTACTGCCCGGTGGTCGAGTTCGGCCTCGTCGGCCAGACCATGCACCAGGTCGACGAGCGCGTGCCGCTCACCGAAATCGACGGCCTGACGGCGATCTATCGCCGCTTCCTCGACAGCTATTTCGCCGGCTAACCGACGAATCTCTCCCCTCCCCGTCACCCACACGGCCAAGCCGCAAGTATCTTTCCGAAGATGACGGGCAGGCGCGTTCTTGGTTGACTAAGACTGCTTGTTGCAGCATCGGGAAACAAGTGCGCCAGGGGAGGCAGGCAATGACGGGCGATCACGGCGGCGGCACCATCGACGGACAGCCCGCGCGGCGGCCCGATCCGACGCGGGTCAACGCCATCGGCTTCGATGCCATCGTCGACGCGCTCGGCGCCGGCATGCGCGACTTCCGGGCGGCGCCGCGCTTCGGCCTGTTCTTCGGCGCCGTCTATGCCCTTGGCGGCATATTGGTGCTGCTTACCGCCTCCGCCCTGCACATGAGCTATCTCAGCTATCCGCTGGCCATCGGCTTCGGGCTGATCGGCCCGTTCATCGCCGTCGGCCTCTACGAGGTCAGCCGCCGGCTGGAGACGGGTGCGCCGCTCGAGTGGCCGGGCGTCCTCGGCGTCGTCTGGGCGCAGCGCAAGCGCGAGATCGCCTGGATGGCCTTCGTCGTGCTCTTCGTCCAGATCATGTGGATGTACCAGGTGCGGCTGCTGCTCGCCCTGTTCCTCGGCTTCAAGTCGTTCGCCTCCTTCGGCGCCTTCGTCGAGGTGGTGGTGACGACGCCGGAAGGCCTGATGTTCCTGGTCATCGGCAATGCCATCGGCGCGGTCCTGTCGGTCATCCTGTTCTCGCTGACCGTCGTCTCCTTCCCCATGCTGCTCGACCGGGACGTCGACTTCATCACCGCGATGATCACCAGCGTGCGCGCGGTCGTCACCAGCCCGAAGCCGATGATCGGCTGGGCGCTGGTCGTCACCGCAACGCTGATCGTGTCGATGCTGCCGCTCTTCGCCGGCCTGCTCGTCGCCCTGCCGGTGCTCGGCCACACCACTTGGCATCTCTATCGCAAGCTGGTGCCGCCCGCCCCGCAGGAGGACGAGGCCGGCCTTCAGTCGCCGGAGAACGCCTCGTCGGCCTCTTCGCCCGCCGCGGCGACAAGCCCGGCGCGATAGGCGGCCAGCGAGGCCGCGTCCTCTTCCGCCGGGCGGTAGTCGACCTGCGTCAGGTAGAGCCCATCCGGCGGCGCCACCGGGCCGCAGGCTTCGCGGCTGCGGGCCGCCAGCGCTTTCGCGACATCCTCCGGCCCCCAGCGCCCCTCGCCGACCAGCCGCAGCGTGCCGACCATCGAGCGGACCTGGTTGTGCAGGAAGGAGCGCGACGAGCATTCGGCAATGAGGCTCTCTCCCTCGCGGCGCACGCTGAAGGCTTCCAGCGTCTTCCACGGGCTCTTCGCCTGACAGCGCGAATGGCGGAAGGTGGTGAAGTCGTGATGGCCGACGAAGACCTGCGCCGCCTCGTGCATCGCCTCAGCATCCAGCGGCTTCTTCACGTGCCAGGCCAGCCCCAGGTCGTGGGTCAGCGGCGCCAGCCGGTTGACGATGCGATAGCGGTAGTGCCGGCGGATCGCGGAAAAGCGGGCATCGAACCCCTCATGCATCTTCTCGCAGGCGAGGATCGCGACCGGATCGGGCAGGCAGTGGAAGTTGAGCGCGCCGAGCACCGTCGCCGCCGGCCAGTCCTTTGCAAGGTCGAGATGCGCGACCTGCCCGGTCGCGTGGACGCCGGAATCGGTGCGCCCCGCCCCGCCGATGGTCACCGTCTCGCCGGAAAACGCCTTCACCGCGCGTTCGATCACGCCCTGCACGGACGGACCGTTGTCCTGCCGCTGCCAGCCCACGAAAGGGCGGCCGTCATAGTCGACTGTCAGCTTGTAGCGGGGCATGGAACGGGATCGGCTCGCCGGTTGTCGCGCGGGGTTACTCGAAGGCCTCGAAGGGCGTGGCGAAGGTGACCTCGATGGGAAGGGCCGCACGGGCGGCCTCGCTCAGCGCCAGCGCCTGGAAGGCAGGTCCCGCATAGGGGCCGGCGACCTTTTTCGCAAGCTCCGGATCGAAGCCGAAGCGCGGGTAATAGCCGGGATGGCCCAGCACCAGGACGAGATCCTCGCCCTCCTCGCGCAGGGCTGCGATCCCGGCGCGGATCAGCGCCGAACCGATGCCGCCGCGCTGGCGGTCGGGACTGACGGAAACGGGCGCCAGACAGGAGATGGCAAGGCGGTGGCCGGCGCCCGACCCGGTCACCCGCGAGAAGGCGATATGGCCGACGACGCGCCCGTCCCGGTCGACCGCCACCCGCTCCAGCACCAGCGCACCGCAGGAGCGCAGTTCGTCGACCAGCCGCGCCTCGGCCTCGTCGCCGAAGGCCGTGGCGATGACCATGGAGATATCGGCCTCCTCGGCAGGGGTGGCAGGGCGGATCTCGGGTTCAAGCGCAGGATGGGTCATCTGAATGGTCCGTTCGGCCTCGCGGCACCTGACAGCGGTCTGGTTCGCCCGGCATCATAGCCTGCCGGGCGTCCGCTTGGCGATGGATGACCCCGTTCACGAAAGCCGGGTGCCGGGGCTGAGCTGCGCCCCGCGCTGGAACTCGGCCGCCGGCATCGGCTTCTTGCCGGCGCGCTGCAGCTGCACCAACCGCACCGCGCCGCTGCCGCAGGCGACCAGCAGCTCGTCGCCGGTGGAAAGCAGCGTGCCCGGTTCGCCCGAGGCACCCTCGTCCAGCGCAGTGCGCAGCACCTTCACCCGCTCGCTGCGACCGGCGATTTCCATCTCGCACCAGGCCCCGGGAAAGGGCGAGAGCCCGCGCACATGGTCGTGCACCTCGCGCGCCGGCAGGGCCCAGTCGATCCGCGTTTCGGCCTTGTCGATCTTGCGGGCGTAGGTGACGCCCTCCTCGGCCTGGGGCGTCGGCACCAGGCCGCCGCGCGGCAGGGCCGCGAGCGCGCGCACCATCAGGTCGGCGCCCAGCACCGACAGGCGGTCGTGCAGCTCGCCGGCCGTCATGTCCTGTCCGATCGCCAGCTTCTCGGCCATGTAGACCGGCCCGGTGTCGAGCCCGGCTTCCATGCGCATCACCTCGACGCCGGTTTCCAGGTCGCCGGCCATGATCGCCCGGTTGATCGGCGCCGCACCCCGCCAGCGCGGCAGCAGCGAGGCATGCAGGTTGAGGCAGCCATGCACCGGGATGTCGAGCACCGCCTGCGGCAACAGCAGGCCGTAGGCGACGACGACGGCCGCGTCCGGCGCCAGCTCGGTAAGGGCGGCGCGCTCCTCCTCGCTTTTCAGCGATTGCGGGCAGCGCACCGGAATGCCCAGCGTCTCCGCCGCCTGGTGCACCGCCGACTTGCGCTCATCCATGCCCCGGCCGGCCTTGCGCGGCGGCTGGGTGTAGCAGACGACGACATCGTGACCCTGGCCGACGATCTCCATCAAGGTCGGAACGGAAAACTCCGGCGTTCCCATGAAGACGATGCGCAAGGTCATGATTTCTCCTTCGAAGGATCGAGCCGCGGCTCGGCTTTCAGGGTGTCGGGATAAGTCATGCGAGACCCGGCAGCAGGACCTTAAGGCTCGCCACCATCATTTCCATGGCGATGGCGGCGAGGATCATACCCATTAGCCGGCTCATGATGCTGATCGCGGTTCGGTTCAGAACCCGCGACAGCATCGGCGCGGCAAAGAAGGTGGCCGCGAGCACGGCGACCATGGCCGTCAGCGCCGCCACCAGGGCGATCTCCTGACCCGTCCCGCTCGCCTGCTCGCGGAAGATGACGATGGTCGAGATCGAGCCGGGGCCGAGCAGCATCGGCACGGTCAAGGGGTAGATGCCCGGATTGTCGACGTTCCGGTGGTGCTCTTTCTCTGCGTCCGTGCCGGCCTGTGCGCTGCTTTCCCCGCCATGCAGCATGGACAGGGCGATCAGCAGGATCAGCAGCCCGCCGGCAAGGCGGAAGCCGTCGATGCTGATGCCGAACAGCGACAGGATCGCCTCGCCGCCGAAGAAGACGACGAGCGAGCCGGCGATGAGGCCGAGCGTTGCGGTCAGCGCGACCGCGCGCTTTCCGGCGGCATTCCGGTCGCTGGTCAGCGCCAGGAACACCGGCAGGTTGGCGACCGGGCTCATGATCGCGAAAAGCGCCGCGAAGACCTTGAGGAAGAAGGCGATGTCCATGCGTCCGGCTCCCGGGTCGCAGGTTCGGGCTGCGGCGCGGCTCAGGCCTTTTCGGTCAGCCGGGCCTGCTTCTGGAACTTCTTCACGACGCGGTCGCGCTTCAGCTTGGAAATATGGTCGATGAACAGCACGCCGTTCAGGTGGTCGATCTCGTGCTGCAGGCAGGTGGCGAGCAGGCCGTCCGCCTCGATCTCGCGCTGCGCGCCCTCGCGGTCGAGGAAGCGCAGGCCGATGCGCTGCGGCCGCTCCACGTCCTCGTAATATTCCGGGATCGACAGGCAACCCTCCTGATAGACGGAGCGCTCGTCGGATTCCCAGACGATCTCGGGATTGATCACCACCATCGGCGCGGGCGTCTCGCCCTCGCGCGCCACATCCAGCACCAGCATGCGCGTCGGCACGCCGATCTGGATCGCGGCCAGCCCGATGCCCGGCGCGTCGTACATAGTGTCCAGCATGTCGTCGGCCAGCTGGCGCACGGCGTCGTCGACGCTGGCGACCGGCTCGCTGACCAGGCGCAGCTTGGGATCCGGCAGGATGATGATGTCGCGTTTCGTCATGGTGCTGAGATATGGGAGAAGGCCGCCCGCGTCAACGCGCGGATGCGCCCGGAACGCACGATTTCCGCGGTTTGCGACCCCTTCGCCATGGGCTGCCGGCCTCCTCCGCGTCTTCGTCCCCGCATGGTGGCGGCAAGGGGCGCCGCACGCTTGCGCCGTTTCGCGGCAACGACAAATGTTCTATCTTTGTTTCCATGGAGACGATTCTCTTCACTCTGCTCGGCCGGCCGGTGTCGCTCGGCGAGGCGCTGGTCGGCGCGGCGCTGCTGCTGCTCGCAGCCGCGGTGCTGACGCTCGTCTCCGTGTCGCGGCAGGCGGGCCGGGCCCGCGATGCCGAATGGCGGGCGGCCGAACACGCGCGCGAGCTCGAGGCGCGGATCGCCGACCTGCTCAAGGTCCAGTCCGAGATGACCGGCCGGATGCAGACCATGGCCGAGGTCTTCGGTTCGCGGCAGGGCGACCTGATGCGCGCGGTCAACGAGCGGCTCGACGGCATGAGCCACAAGCTCGGCCAGTCGATGGCCGAAACCACCCGGCGAACCCATGACGGGTTGCGCCACCTGCACGAGCGGCTGGCGGTCATCGACCGGGCGCAGGCGACGATCCGCGACCTCTCCGGCCAGGTCGGGGCGCTGCAGTCGATCCTCGACAACAAGCAGGCGCGAGGCGCCTTCGGCCAGGGCCGGATGGAGGCCATCGTCCAGGATGCGCTGGCGCCGGGCGGCTACTCCTTCCAGGCGACCCTGTCGACCCGCGTGCGGCCGGACTGCCTGATCCATCTGCCGAACGGCGCGCCGCCCCTCGTCATCGACGCCAAGTTTCCGCTCGAGGCCTACAACGAGCTGAAACAGGCGGAGGGGCCGGAGCCGCTCAAGCAGGCGCGCGCCCGGTTCCGCCGCGACATCGGCAAGCACCTTACGGACATCGCCGAACGCTACCTCATCCCGGGCGAGACCCAGGACACGGCCTTCATGTTCGTTCCTTCAGAAAGCATCTTCGCCGAGATCCACGAGCAGTTCGCCGATCTCGTCCAGAAGGCGCACCGGGCCCGAGTGGTCATCGTCTCTCCCTCCTTGCTGCTGCTGTCGATCCAGGTCGTGCAGTCGGTGCTGCGCGACGCAAGGCTGCGCGAGGAGGCGCACCGGATCCAGGCCGAAGTCGCCCATCTCGTCGCCGATGTCGACCGGCTGGACGAGCGGGTCCGCAAGCTGCAGCAGCATTTCGGCCAGGCCGGCCGCGACATCGAGCAGATCCTGATCTCGACCGACAAGATCGGCAAGCGCGGCCGCACCATCGGCGATCTCGACCTTGCCCCGCCGCGCGGCGAGCAGGCCGCCGGCACCGGCCTCGGCACAGGCAGCAGCGCGCCGGCCGAACCGCACGGCCGCCGGGACGAGCCGGAACGCCCCCTGCCCCTGCCCGGACGTCACGATCCGTACGCCGCCGACTGACGCTTTTTCTTGCCGCGCATCATACGTCCGCTCGCCCCCTGCGGGGATAACGGCGCCTGCCCGCCCCGGACCGGAACGGGCACCTCACCGGGGACAGGGCGGGGATAGAGGCGTGCGGCGCACGGGGACAAGCCGGCAGGCGTCAGTGCGCCTCGCCGATCTTCGCCATCTCGCTGTCGCTGCCGGAAAACACCCGCACCGTCCTCGCCGCCCCGGCGTAGCTCCGTTCGATATAGTGGAACTTCATGTCGGTCAGCACCTGCGGACAGGGGCCGGCACCCTCGCGAAGCGTCACCTCGACGAGGTAGACCGGCGGCTCCGACGTCTCGATCCCGGCGAACTCGGCCATCACTTCGTGGCAGGGTGTCGGGACGGTCACCGTGCCGGTCACATGCAGGGTCGGCGTGCGACCCGGCCCCGGCATCAGGTCGACCCAGGCGGCCACCTCCTTGACGTCTCCGACATCCATTTATCCCCTCCCCCGGAAAAGTGCGTTTGAGACAAGAACATCAAATTTGCCCGATTTCAGCGCGGAATTTTGCAAAATTTCTCTCAAAATTCGGTTTCGCCCCGGACCGCATCCGTCAAGCGAATTGCGGTTCCGAACGATGCGGACAACCACCCCGCCTTTGCCGCCAGAGGCTTGGCTTTGCGACGCTTTTTTCGATCCAGGTGCTGCACAGGCCGGCGGAAAATGCTCTAAGGGAGGGAAACACCCCTTTGGAGGACCGCCATGAGCCTGCTGATCGCCGTCAAGGGCTGGAACCCCGCCGCCTGGGCCCTGCGCCTTGCCCGGCACCTGCCGGAGCACGAGATCCGGTCCTGGCCGGATGCGGTCGGCGACCCGGCCGACATCCGCTACGTTCTGGCCTGGAAGGCCCCGGCCGAGGTCCTGGCCTCCTGCCCCAATCTCGAGGTGATCTTTTCGCTCGGCGCCGGCGTCGACCACCTGCTGGCCCAGCCCGGACTGCCGGACGTTCCGGTGGTCCGCGTCGTCGATCCGGACCTCACCGCGCGCATGGCCGAGTGGGTGGCGCTTCAGGTCCTGCTGCACCATCGCCAGCATCTCGCCTACGCCGCGCAGCAGCGCGAGGGCGTGTGGCGCGACCTGGAACAGCCGGCCGCGCGGCATGTGCGGGTCGGCCTTCTGGGCCTCGGCGTGCTCGGCGCGGAAGCAGCCAAGGTATTGGCAAGACTGGGATTTGATGTCGGCGGCTGGGCACGAGGGCCCAAGCAGATCGACGGTGTCGCCTGCTATGCCGGCGAGGGCGAGCTCGACGCCTTCCTCGCCCGCACCGACATCCTGGTGAACCTGCTGCCCCTGACGCCTGAGACGCACGGCTTCGTCGATTACGCTCTCGTGTCGCGGCTGGCGCGGGACGGGGCGCTCGGCGGGCCGGTCTTCATCAATGCCGGGCGCGGCGGCAGCCAGGTCGAGGCGGATCTGGTGCGCGCCCTCACCGACGGCACGCTGAGGGGCGCCAGCCTCGATGTGTTCGAGACCGAACCGCTGCCCTCGCACAGCCCGCTGTGGAAGCTGGAGAATGTGGTGATCACGCCGCATGTCGCCGCCGACAGCGATCCGGAGGCGATCTCGACCTATGTGGCCGAGCAGATCCTTGCCTTCGAGGCCGGCGAGGCCTTGCGCAACACCGTCGACCGGGCGACCGGCTACTGAGGCCGGATCGCCATAAGGCGCGTTACTTCAACGGATTAGCAGTGAAATCGGCGGGCGCGCGCGAACCACAGTTCGACGATCTCGCGCGCGATGCGCTTGAGTTCGCGCGGGGTCGCGGGCTTCTCGTGAACGGCGTCGAACCAGTCGCCGTCGGCAGCGGCAGGCACGGCACCGCGCGTCAGGCCGACCAGCGGCAGCGTCGCGCTGTCGTGGCGCTGGCGTACGCGCCGGGCCAGTTCGCCGGCGCGGCCGCCGGGCAGGTCCAGCGAGGCGACGACGCAATCGAAGGGCGGGGCGGCGGCATCCGGCGTCGCCAGCAGCTCGAGCGCCGTCTCCACGGACCCGACGCGGCGGACACGGATGTTTCCGGTTGCGCCTTCGAGCGCCAGACGGAATGCGAGGGCATCGTTCACGTTGTCTTCAACGTGAAGAAAAACCGCATGCGGCAAAACATGAAGCATGGTTGATCGATTGTCCGTAGAAACACGTGCAAAGACGTTCGAACCAACAACCTTCCGGATGTCAGGCGAAACGTCCAACATGATTGATCTGTGCGGACTTGCGGTTCGGCTTGACCCGTTGGGTGACTTCTCTGTCCGTCTCAATGGCGCGAAAATCCGTCGCGCAACGTCAACGTTGATATAGTTAAGTCAGCGAGTCGTCACAACTGCATTCCCTGCATAGCTGCTCCGCTAGGGAAATGCTCCGTTTTTCGGATTTTCCTTTTAAGGAAAAGCAAGCAAATTTCCAAAACAACTTGGAAATCCGAACAACTGAAAAACCTCACTCTTGCAGCGCCAAGCAAAGGCGCCGGCTGCGCGCCCTGTCACAGACGCCGGCAGGCGGTCGGCGCGCCCCATTCCTTGGCGGAAATGCGCGCAAGCGCTGCCTCCAGCGGCTCGCAGGCGACGCTCATCGTGTGACCGTTGGCATGCAGCAAGGTGGCCGGATCGCGCAGGATTCCGACATGGCCCTTCCAGAACAGCAGGTCGCCCCGCGCCAGTTCCGGCAGGCCGCCGGAGATGTCGAGCGCTTCGCCGGCCCCGGACTCCTGCATATCGCTGTCGCGCGGCAGCACATGGCCGCCTTCCGCCGCCGCCAGCTGCACCAGCGCCGAGCAATCGAGCCCCAGCGACGTCCGACCGCCCCACAGATAGGGCGTGCCGAGCAGGCCTTCGGCCACCGCCACCCAGTCGGCCACCGTCTCGCCCAGCGGCATCAAGTGGCGGGCGACCATGGCGCTGCCGTCGTCCAGCAATGCGTAGTCGAGACCCCGCGTCACTGCTGCGCCGACCACGCGCACGCGCGCGCCGAGCGACAGGAGCGAGAGCGGCGGCCGCTTCAGCTCGGCCTCCGGATAACGGTAGCTGCGCGGCACGCAGACCCGGTGGGTGGCCGGCAACCCGGCCTCGCCGAGAGATCCGGCCGGCAGGTAGCCGACATAGCCGTCGCTTGCCAACTGGCCCCAGGCCCAGCCGTCGTCGCGGATCTCGTAGAGATCGAAGGTCTCGCCGTACAGCGCCTCCGTATCGATGGAGCGGGCCGCATCCGGCGCGGGGCGCAGCGGCGCCGAGGCGGCCGTGATGCGTGTTGCCAGCGGGTCCACGAAACGCTCCGCCGCGACCCTGCCGCGATAGCGGCTTGCAGCCAAGTCGGCGCGGACGGGGTGGATGCGGCGGTCGAGGGAGGGGGCGGCGGCTTCGCTGGTCATGCGGCTGTCCAGGCTTTTTAGGCGTTTTCGGACGTCCGGCCGCCCGCGCGCCGCTTCAGCTCAGCGGGACAGCTCGGCGGCGCGGGCAACGATCGTATCGGCAATGTGCTCCAGATAGAGCGCTCCGGCAACCGTGCGGGTCACCACCACGTTGCGCCGGTCGGCCTCGTCGCGGCGGCGCGACAGCAACTTCATCGCACCCAAAGTGTCGAGCGCGCGGGTGATCACCGGCTTGGTGACGTCGAGACGCGCTGCGAGCCCGCGGACCGTGTGCGGGGGCGGCTCCAGATAGACCGTCATCAGGATCGCCATCTGGCGCGATGTGAGGTCCTTGTCGCCGTCGGTGACCAGCGACATCGTCACATCATGCCAGAGCCGCAGCGCCTGCGACGGCCGCAAGTCGATACCCATCCCTCACCCATGCCTCATGCGCCGTTGCCGGCCTTGTCGCATTCTGGCAGGCAATTCGTTTCGGTTCCGTTATACAAACGGCGAAACGAGGCAGGAAAGCGTGCGGTCTCAGCTTCGCGGGTAGCGGGCGGCAAGCAGCGAAAACAGAGCGCGCGCGGCCTGCGCCTCGCCGCCGAGCGGCCGTCCCGGACGGTCGGCCGGGTTCCAGCCATAGATGTCGAAATGCGCCCAGACCCGCGCCTTTTCCACGAAACGCGAGAGAAACAGGGCAGCGGTGATCGAGCCGGCAAAGCCCGCGCCGCTGGTGTTGATGTGGTTGATGTCGGCGATCCGGCTTTCCAGATAGCTCTCGTAGGGGCGCCACAGCGGCAGTCGCCACAGCGGATCGCGAACAGCACTCGCGTGGTCGGCAAGCTCGGCCGCAAAGGCCTCGTCGTCGGTGTAGAAGGGCGGCAGGTCGGGGCCGAGGGCGACGCGCGCGGCGCCGGTCAGCGTCGCCATGTCGATCAGGATCTCCGGCTCCTCCTCGTCGGCGAGCGCCAGGGCATCGGCCAGAATCAGCCGGCCTTCCGCGTCGGTGTTGCCGATTTCGACGGTGAGGCCCTTGCGGCTCGCCAGCACGTCGCCGGGGCGGAAGGACGCGCCGGAAATCGCGTTCTCGACCGCCGGGACGATGACGCGCAGGCGCACCGGCAGGCCGGCCGCCATGATCATCGAGGCCAGCGCCAGCACTGCGGCGGCACCGCCCATGTCCTTCTTCATCAAGGCCATGGCGCTGGACGGCTTGATGTCGAGGCCGCCGGTGTCGAAGACGACGCCCTTACCCACCAAGGTGACGCGCGGATGCCCCTCCTCGCCCCAGGTCGCATCGAGAAGCCGCGGGGCGCGGGAACTCGCCCGGCCGACCGCATGCACCATCGGAAAGCCTTCGGCGAGCAGCGCCTCGCCCTCGACCACGCGCACGCGCCCGCCGTGATCGGCGAAGAGGCGCAGGGCTGCATCGCACAACTCGGCCGGGCCGAGATCGCTCGCCGGCGTGTTGACCAGGTCGCGGGCGAGCGCCATGCCGTCGAGGATCAGGCCGACCCGCTCCAGGTCGACACCCTCCCCCACCATCAGCCGCGGCGCGGAACGGGTCGACGGCTTGCGATAGCGCTCGAAACGGTAGGAGCCGAGCGCGAAGGCAAGTGCGGCTTCCTCCTGCGCCTCGGCCGCAATCTCCAGGCGGAAGTCGCCGCCCGGCAGCTTGCGGGCCAGGTCGCCGACGTCAAAGCCGGGCACGGCGGCATTAGCAACGCCGAACAGCACGGCCTCGAGCGCTCCTTCAGCACCTGGAACCAGCAGCAACTGGCCGGCCGCGCCGTCGAAGCCGCTCGCCGCGGCGAAGGCCTCGGCCCTTGCACCCAGGCCCTGAAGCGTTGCCGATGTCCGATCGCGGTCGACGGCATGAACGGGAATGGTCGCAACATCGGCGGAACGGGCGATCAGGGAGGCGCGCACGGGCGAGGTCCTTGTCTGACGGGAGAAGATGGTCGGAACCCCGTTTTAAGCACGAAGGGCGGGCAGCGGCAATCGCCCGCCGGGCCCGGCCGGCCGCCGGCTTCGGGCCTGCTCCGGGCCTGCATTTAACGAAGCATTAGGGTTAACGACGTATTGATGAGCTTGCGCATTCTGCAAGTTCAACCGTCCGTCCGTGTCCAGGAGCCAGGCACCATGCCATCCACGCGCCACGCCCTTCCCCGCCCTGCCGCCGCGCCGCGCCTGATGCTTGCGGCCTCGATGGTGGCCATGGTCGCGCTGACCGGCTGCGCCTCGTCGAAGCGCGCCGTCGGCACCCATTCGGGCGCACCGCAAGGCTATGCCGCACCCGGATCGAGCGCTGCGCTGCAGGCGGTCGGCTATTGGGGCCAGGCCTACCAGCGCTCGCCGAAGGACCGGGAAAACATCCTCAACTATGCCGCGGCCCTGCGCCGCAACGGCCAGGTGGATCAGGCCGAGGCGGTGCTGCGCCAGGCGATCATTGCGCATCAGAGCGACCGCGACATCGCCGCCGCCTATGGCAAGGTGCTGGCGATGAACGGCCGCTTGCCTGAAGCGCTGCAGGTGATCAACGGCGCGCAGACCCCGACCCGGCCCGACTGGCGGCTGATGTCGGCAGCAGCCGCGATTCACGACCAGATGGGCAACACCCAGCAGGCGCGCGAACTCTACAACCAGGCGCTCAAGATCGCTCCCGACGAGCCGAGCCTGCTCAACAATCTCGCCATGTCCTATCTCCTGCAAGGGGAAGCCAAGGAGGCGGAAGGCGTGCTGCGCCGGGCTGCCGCCAGCCCGAAGGCCGACAGCCGCATCCGCCAGAACCTGGCGCTGGCGATCGGCCTGCAGGGCCGCTTCCAGGAGGCCGAACAGGTCGCCACCGCGGAAATCGACCCGGCCCAGGCAACCCAGAACATCGCCTATCTGAAGTCTATGCTGTCGCAGCGCAATTCCTGGGCCGAGATCGCCGCACAGGACAAGAAGAAGAAAAAGTCCGGCGGCTGATTCCACGCGCTCGGATCACCGGAAACGGCAAAGCCACCCTCACGGGTGGCTTTTTGTGGACTTGCTCTGGTTTCTGGCCGTGTCCAGCCCGGCCCTTCAGAAGGTCGCGAGGGCTTGGATGATCGCCGGGCCGATGATGACGGCGAGCAGGACGGGCAGAAAGAACACGATCATCGGAACGGTCAGCTTAGGCGGCAGGGCAGCCGCCTTCTTTTCCGCCGCTTGCATGCGCTGCATCCGGTTCTCGTCGGCCATGACGCGCAGCGCGGTGGAGACCGGCGTGCCGTAGCGCTCGGCCTGGATCAGCGCCAGCGAGACGTTCTTGACGCCTTCCAGGCCGGTGCGGTTGGCAAGGTTCTCGTAGGCCATGCGCCGGTCGCCGAGATAGGAGAGCTCGGCATTGGTCAGCGTCAGTTCCTCGGCCAGCGGGACCGACTGGATGCCGATCTCCTCCGACACCTTACGGAAGGCGACCTCGATCGACATGCCCGATTCCACGCAGATCAGCATCAGGTCGAGCGCATCCGGCCAGGCGCGGTTGATCGACAGCTGGCGGTTCTGGATCTTGTTCTTCAGGTAAAGGTCGGGTGCGTAGAAGCCGACGAACGCCACGAGGCAGGAGATGAACACCTTGACCATCGCCGGCTGATCGATCTGGAGCACTACGAACGTATAGAACAGCGCCAGCACGAACAGGATCACCGGCATCACGAGGCGCGCGAACAGATAGGTATAAAGCGGACGCACGCCGCGATAGCCGGCACGCATCAGCCGCAGCTTGGTCTGATCGTCCGACAGAAGGTTCTTCAGGTTCAGCCGGTCGACAATCCTCTGCATGTTCTTCTTCGGCTTGTTGCGCAGGGAAACCCGCGCATTGGCCTTGTCGTCCGCCAGGCGGGCTCGCTCACGCGCCCGCATCTGCTCGCGCTCCAGCGCCACGGATTTCATCCGGCTCTTGAGCTTGTCGCCTTCCAGCAGCGGCACGACAAGCGAAAACAGCGTGCCGGCGATCGCGACCATGGTCAGGATGGCGATCATCGCCTGCTGGGAGAGAAGATTGGAGAAATCCAGTCCCATGGTCTCTTTCCGTGTCCGTCGTTCCTGCCCGAAAGCGGCAGATCAGAAGTCGAAGGCGATCATCTTCTTCATGATGAAGATGCCGGTCAGCATCCACAGGCCGCTGCCGATGACGATGATGTTGCCGGCGGGATCGGTAAACAGCAGCATCATGTAGGAGGGGCTGAGCACCGACAGCGCCCCGACCACCAGGAAGGGCAACGAGCCGATGATCGCGGCGGAGGACTTGGCCTCCTGGCTCATGGCGACGATCTTGCCCTTCATCGCCTTGCGCTCGCGCAGCACCTTGGAGAGGTTGCCCAGCGCCTCGGACAGCGAACCGCCCGACTGCGACTGGATCATCACGACGATGGCGAGGAAGTTCGCCTCCGCGACCGGCATGCGGCTCGGCAGCTTGGAGATCGCCTCGGCCAGAGTGATGCCCATGGTCTGCGCCTCGACGATGCGTCGGAACTCGGTCTTGATCGGTTCGCGCGCCTCGGCGGCGACGATCTGGACGCACTCGCCGAGCGGCAGGCCGGCCTTGGTGCCGCGCACGATGACGTCGACGGCATTCGGCAACTCGTTCAGGAAGGCGGCGATCCGCTTCTTGCGGCGGCGCCCGAGATAGAAGCGCGGCACGCCGAAGGCGCCGACGAACATCAGACCCAGGGTGACGATCAGCGAGCCGGAGGCGAGCAGGCCGACGAGGCCGAGCACCAGCCCGCAGATCGCCGAAAAGCCGAGGAAGCCGCGCTTCGACCACGACAGGCCGGCTTGGTCGATCCGCTCGTCGAGCGACAGGCGCGCGGCGCGTTGCTGCTTCTTCTTCTCGCGGGCCTCGAATTCCTTGAGCTGGTCCTGCACCGACTTGCGCCGGCGGTCGCCGTCGCGCACCGCACGGCGGGTGGCATCGATGGCAGCAGTGCTGCGCGCCGCGACCGACTTCATCCGCTTGTCGCGTGCCGCACGCCCGCTCAGTTGCGGCTCGAACAGGGCGTAGATGATGCCGCCGATGGAAAACGTCGCGAGCAGGGCGATGGCGATCATCGTCACTTGCGGCGAGAGGAAGGACTGCAGGTCAGCCATGTCCGGGCTCCGGGGCTTCGGCGGCGTCGAGGGCGGCGGCAAGGCGATGTTCCTCGCCGAAATAGCGGGCCTTTTCCCAGAACTTCGGGCGACCGATGCCGGTGGAGCGGTGACGGCCGACCAGCTTGCCGTTCGCGTCCTCGCCGAGGATGTCGTAGAGGAACACGTCCTGGGTGATGATCACGTCGCCTTCCATGCCCATCACCTCGGAAACGTGGGTGATGCGGCGCGAACCGTCGCGCAGACGCTGCGCCTGGACGATCACGTCGATGGACGAGACGATCATCTCGCGCAGGGTCTTGGAGGGCAGCGAGAAGCCGCCCATGGTGATCATCGATTCCAGGCGCGACAGCGCCTCGCGCGGGCTGTTGGCGTGCAGTGTGCCCATGGACCCGTCGTGGCCGGTGTTCATCGCCTGCAGCAGGTCGAAGGCCTCGGGTCCGCGCACCTCGCCGACGATGATCCGCTCGGGGCGCATGCGCAGACAGTTCTTGACGAGATCGCGCATGGTCACCTCGCCCTCGCCTTCCAGGTTCGGCGGACGGGTCTCGAGACGCACCACATGCGGCTGCTGCAGCTGCAACTCGGCCGCGTCCTCGCAGGTGATGATGCGCTCGGTGGAATCGATATAGGCCGTCAGGCAGTTGAGCAGCGTCGTCTTGCCCGAACCCGTACCGCCGGAGATCAGCACGTTGCAGCGGCTGCGTCCGATGATTTCCAGCACCGTCGCGCCCTCGGGCGAGATCGAACCGTACTGGACGAGCTGCTTGAGGGTCAGCTTGTCCTTCTTGAACTTACGAATGGTGAGCGTCGGCCCGTCAATGGCCAGCGGCGGGGCAATCACGTTGACGCGCGAGCCGTCGGCAAGGCGGGCGTCGCAGATCGGGCTGGATTCGTCGACGCGGCGGCCGACCTGGCTGACGATCCGCTGGCAGATGTTCATCAGCTGCTTGTTGTCGCGGAAGCGCACGCTGGTCTGCTGCATCCGGCCCTGGGTCTCGATGTAGACCGTGTTGGCGCCGTTGACCATGATGTCGGCGATGTCGTCGCGGGCCAGCAGAGGCTCGAGCGGGCCATAGCCCAGGACGTCGTTGCAGATGTCCTCGAGCATGTCCTCCTGCTCGGAAATCGACATCACCACGTTCTTCAGCGCGATGATGTCGTTGACGACGTCGCGGATCTCCTCGCGCGCGTCCTCGGCGCTGAGGCGGGTCAGCATCGACAGGTCGATCGCCTCGACCAGCGCGTTGAAGATCGACGACTTGGTCGCGTAATAGCCTTCCGATCGCTGCGGCGCACGCGGCTCGGCGACCGGCGGCGGAGGCGGCGCCGGCTTGGCGGCAACGGCGGGCTGTGCCACGGCAGGGGCACGTGCAGGCTCGGCCGCGACGGGCGGCGGCGGTGCAGCCGGCGCGGCCTGCGGCTCGCCCTGCATGGGCGGTGCCGCGGGGCGGGACGTCTGGGAACCTGAGGAAGCGCCACGTCGACCGAACATCGTTACCTGCTTTCAATCGTCTCGAAGAAACCTGCCGGGCCTCCGGTCAGCCGGCGGCCTTGCCCTTCTTCAGGAAGCGGGACACCAGCGAGCCGAGCGCCAGTCCCTTGGGCTTCGCCACTTCGCCGCGACCGGTGACCAGTTGCGAGATCTGGCTGAAGATTTCCGCCGTCGCATGCTTTTCGTCCTGCTCGCCGATCATCTGGCCGTTGTTGGCGGCGGTGCCGAACAGCATCGGATCGAAGGGCACCACCGCAGCGGCTGTGAGCTCGAGCGCGTCGGCGAATTCGGCCGCCTTGATTTCCGGCCGTTTCGGCACGTTGACCCGGTTCAACACCAGGCGCGGCGGCGCATCGTTGGGGCGCAGCTGCCGCAACGTGTCGATCATGTTCTTGGCGTTGCGCAGGTTGGCGAGGTCCGGCTCGGCAACGATCACCACTTCGTCGACGGCTGCCAGCATCCGGCGAACCCAGCCGGACCAAACATGCGGCAGGTCCAGCACGATGGCCGGCGCGCCCTGCTTCATGATGTCGAGCAGACCGTCGAAGCTGGTCTCGCCATGGTCGTAGGTCCGCTCGAGCGAGGCCGGTGCGGCAAGCAGGCTGAGACGGTCGGCACATTTCGACAGCAAGCGGTCGAGCATGGTCTCGTCGAGCCGCTCGGGCGAAGAGACCGCCTCGAAGACGCCCTGCAACGGATCCTGGTTGAAGTCGAGACCGGCCGTGCCGAAGGCGAGATCGAGATCGGCCAGCACCACGTCGCTCTCGTAGACGCGGGCGATCGACCAGGCGACATTGTGCGCCACGGTGGACGAGCCGACGCCGCCCTTGGCGCCGACGAAGGCGATGGTCCGCCCCAGCGGATCGGCGTCGGGATTGACATAGAGCTCGCCGATGGCGCCTATCAGTTGGAACAGATTGATCGGCGCGACGAGGTAATCGCTGATGCCGCGGTGGATCAGGTCGCGATAGAGCTTCACGTCGTTGACGTGGCCGATGATCATCACCTTGGTGCCGGCATCGCAGACTTCCGCCAGCTGCTCCAGCCCCTGGATCAGCCTGGAGGATTCTACGCGGGTCTCCAGCAGGATCAGATTCGGCGTCGGCGCCGAGCCGTAGAAGTCGACGGCGGCGGCGAGCCCGCCCTTGTGCACCTTCACATGGGCCTTGGCCATGCGTCGGTCCTGGGCCGCGCTCTCGATCATCCGGGCAACGTCTTCGCTTTCGCAAAAAGCCTGGATCGCGATGCGCGGCACCGCCTTGATGTCCAGCGTATCGGCAGGCGCGGCGATGGCGTGGGGGTCGCCCATCGCAGGCTCATGCGGATACCCGTCCTCGTCGAGCGGACTGTCGTAAGCGAGGGTGTTCATCCGTCCAGCTCCTCCGGATCAGTTCGTTGCGTCGGAAACGCGCGAACCGTCGCCTTCCTTGTAATCGGCTGCCGTCTGCTCGCCGGCGCGGTACTTGCCGTAGACCGTGCCGCGACGGAGCTGGTCGGCCGGCGTCGAGGCGCGCGGGTAGAGCAAGTCCGTCGGATTGTCGACCATGGCGGCAAGGTTTGACTGCGTGGCGCAGCCGAAATTGTAGTACTGCGTGTTGTTCAGGTGCGGGTTGTGGCGCATCCCGTCGCCGCCGCCCGTGATGTTGTCGGGCCATTGGCCGCAGGGACCGGTCTTGGCCTGCAGCCCCGAATAGGCCAGGCGCACCGGCGCAGAGATACCCGGATCCTGGACCGGATAGCCGCGGGTGGCGATGCGCTTGGGCGAGACACCGCCCTGCACCAGCGCCTTGCGGATCTGCGGCAGCACCGCATGGACGGCCGCCTCGTTATAGGCGCCCGACGGCACGATGATCTCCATCGCGCCGCCGCCGCGCGAGCGGGCCTCGGCGGCAAAGCTGGAAACGACGGCGGACAGCTGCGGCGACAGGCGGCGCATGTCGCTGCCCACCGGCAGGTCGAGGGTCTTCACTCCTTCGCTCACAACGATCGGATGACGCAGGCGATAGTCGTTGGTGGCCAGCGCCTCGACCGTCGGCTGCTGGGTCTGGCAGCCCGCCGCCAGCAGCGCGGCGAGAACGGCAAGGGTCGGCGTGAGCGCGCGGACCCGGATTGCGGAAGCGGCAATGCGCTTTGCGGATGCAGGATGCATGGGACCGGTCCTCACTCGTAGATGTAGCCGACCTGACCGTGGTAAGCGCCCTGTCCAGGATCGCCGGATACCCGGTACATGCGGTTGAGACGGTTCAGGAAAATCGTTTCGCCATCGGTCGCCGGCGCTAGGTTTCGGGTCGGCTCGACAAGCTCCGAGCGGGCCGTCGGGCTGACGGTGTAGGGCGTCACGAAGACGGCGAGTTCGGTCTCCTGTCGCAGGAAGTCGCGGCTCTTGAACAGGGCACCGAGGATCGGCACCTGCATCAGGCCGGGAACACCGTTGAGGTCCTGCTTGTAGGACTCCTTCAGCAGGCCTGCCATGACCAGCGTGCCGCCGGAGGGCAGCTCGACGGTGGACTCGGCCCGGCGCACCTTGAGCGCGGGAATGACCAGAGAGCCGATCGAGACGGCGCCCTCCTGGGTGATCTCGCTGACCTCGGTCTTGATGCGCAGCGAAATACGCCCCCCGCTCAGGACCACCGGCGTGAAGTCGAGGCCGACGCCGAACTTCTTGAACTGGACCGTGAGCTTGTTGTTGTCCTCGGCGATCGGGATCGGAAACTCGCCGCCGGCCAGGAAGCTGGCATTCTCGCCGGAAATCGCGGTGAGCGTCGGCTCGGCGAGCGTGCGAATCACGCCGTCGCGCTGCAGCGCCTGCAGGTCCGCATTCAGCCTCGAGCCGCCGGCAAGGAACCCGCCGCCAACATTCGGGCGACCCACGATGTTGGAGTTGACCGAATAGCCGGGCGAGCTGTTGAAATTGGCGCTGTAGTTGCCGATGCCGATGGTTCCGGACAGGTTGACGCCGAGCTGCTTGATGATCGAGCGCTCGACCTCGGCCACCGTCACCTTCAGATGGACCTGGTCCTTGCCGCTCACCGAGACCATGTTGAGGACCGGCAAGGCGCTGCCTTCGACCTTCGAGAAACGCGCCGCCAGGTCGGCGGCCTGCTGGGCTTCGACGGTGCTGGAGGCGGTGCCGCTCAGGACTATATTGCCATTGACCGACTCGGCCGTGATGTCGGCGCCCGGAAGGGCGCGGCGGATCATCATGTTGAGGTCGGTCGTGTCGTTCTCTACAGCCAGATCGAAGCTGGCGATCTGGTTGCCGGCGCGGCCGAACAGGAAGAGACTCGCCTGGCCGGCCTTGTTGCCGAGAATGAAGACCCGGCGCGAGGAGCGCACCACGGCGTCGGCCACCTCCGGGTTGGAGACGATGACGTCGCTCACTTCCTCGCCGAGGTTGATCACCACGGAGCGGCCGAGCCCGACCTTGAGCAGACGTCCGGCCACCCGCTCACCGGCCTGGATGGTGACCGCCTTTGGATAGCCGTCGGCACGGGCTGCATCCATCCCGGCCAGACCGATCAGCACAAGGCAGATCGCCGTACCGATGCGGAAGAAACGTTGAGCCAACATCCGAGTACTCCTTGCCGTCATCACCGCGCCCGCTCCCGCTTACCGCTGGGTCCGGGCCTGGCTGGCAACGCCGAACTTCACAAAATTCACACCGCCGCCGACGAGGCCGGGGTCGGCGTCGTCCGCAGAATCCTGGGCCGAGCGCAGGACAAGGGCGATCGTGCCGAGCTGAGAGGCCTGTGCGACGACCTCGGCCTCGGCCGGCTCAAGCTCGAGCGTGGCGGTCTGCCCCGGGGGCAGGGCCTTCTCGTCCCGCTCGCCGGCCGTGGTGGTGTCGATGGCCAAAACCCGTACGTTCTGCAGGATCGTCTCGCTGGTGAAGGAATTGCCGGACCGACCTGACGACTGGCGTGTCAGAATCACGTCGACCTTGTCACCGGGCAGGATGAAGCCGCCGGCAGCGGTGAGCGCCTCGACCGAGACGGCGATAGCCCGCTTGCCCTTGGGCAGGATGGTCGACATGAAGCCGCGATCGCTGCTGATCAGGCGCTCCTCGCGCACCGGTTCGCCCTGATAGACGGGCGCCTTGGCAATGCGGCCCGCGATCTCGGTGATGGCATCGGGTCGCTGGGACCGCAGGACCGCCGTCGCCGGCGCCAGATCGCGCGGCCAGCTCGTCCAGGACAGATCAGCCGCCGAGAGCTGCTCGCCCAGGGCAATGTCCTTGGCAACGGTGAGGACCTCGTCCTTCTCCACCGTCTCGGTCACCACTGTCGGAGCGGCCGGCGGCTCGGGAGTGTTGCTCATCACCATCCGCGCCACCAGGACACCGGCGGCGAGTGAAATGCCCAGAATGGCGAAACGTGCGATCTTCATTGCCAATACCCGCATGGATCGTAGCGAACCGGACGCGGATGCGCCTTCGGTCATCGTGCGACTACTGTGGCGGGAAAATGGTCAAGACATGGTTAATCAGATGTGATCAATGTTGCTGAACAGACCCTAAATTCTTTGCAAATTAAAATTGAAGATTATGCATTATTTATATTTCGTTAACTCATGACATCTACTGCCGAAGAATGGCGACGCCGCAAGGCACGCGCAGAACCTCGAAACTGCAGTGTTTCTGCTAGATGATTGCCCGGAACCAGACCGATCCGGGGTAGGCCTGCAACGCGGCGACCGCGATGGTGATGCCGTAAGGAATGCCGGTCCTGTTGTCATGCAGGCGAGCGATCCATTCCACGCGGTAGGCGGCAACCGGCAACAGAACGACTTTCCGGAATCCGAGGATGGCCAGCGTCAGTACCGCGCCGTAGATGCTCGTCAATAGCAGAAAGTTGCCAAGCGCCGGCGTCAGGCCCAGCCACAGTGCAACGGCAGTCATCAGTTTGGCATCGCCGCCGCCCATCCAGCCAAAAGCGAAGAACGCTAGCCCGACGGACAACGCGAGACCGGCCGCAATCAGGTGGAAGCCGATTTCGACCGGCGCCATACCGATGGCCGGCGCAAGCATCGCGAAACCGGCGATCAGCAGAAGGGAGACCCGGTTGGGAATGGTCATCGTGAACAGGTCGGATGCCCCGGCAAAAGCCACGAGACATGGAAAGACGACCAGCAGCGCTGCCTCGATCATGCACCAATCCTCCCATCGACATCACACCGGTCATCCCCTGGCAGAAACCGGTTCTAAACGGCTTCCCTTAAGGGCCGGTTGACGATGTGCCGGTTGACACCGCGCCCGGCACAGCCGCCCGGGCCGCAAACGGAAACGGGCGGCTACCGCCGCCCGCATCAAGCACTCTCGCGTATCCCGGCATCACTGCCGGGATAACCCGTGAAAGCGGCAACCGGCCTTAGGAGGCAGGGGCCGTCAGGGTGGCCGCAATACGGTTGAAAAGACCGGTGAGGTTCGTGCCGGTAAGCGTGACCGCAGCGATGATGGCGACGCCGATCAGGCCGGCGATCAGGCCGTATTCGATGGCGGTCGCGCCGGACTCATCCTTGGCGAAACGAGCGAGAAACTTCTGCATGGTTGGCTCCTACACTTCACTTGTTTGTCTGCACCACCTCGTCGACCTTGTTGTTATTTCGGTCGCTCGAAGATGTTGCCACTATAGGAACCACACCTTGCCACAAGGTTAAATTCATCTCCACCGATCGACAAGTTCGCACCGAGCAAGACTATAGTTAATTCTTCAAGAATACATTATTCGGCATTTTAACCAGATATGTCGCGCCATCCCCCTCGCCCGCTGCCGCAAAGGACGGCAGCCTGCCGAAGACTCCGCGCCCTTCACAGCTGACACCGGAGGGCGCCGGACATGAACGGGGCTCGCAGAACGCTCCGGAACAGACCGTGCGTTAGCCCTTCCTTCACCAATATCCTTCACTCTCGCATAGGAATTTTCGCCGAGGAGCTTGCCCATGTCGCATTTTCGCGAGGCTTTTTTTGCGTCGATCACGGCTGTGGCCCTACTGGCCGCCTTTGCCATGGCGGGCGCACATGCCCAGGAGAGCGGCGTCCACGTGATGACCGACCGGGCCAAGGTCTTCCGCATCGACGCACCCGCCGACACCGTCATCGTCGGCAACCCGGCGATCGCCGACGTCACCATGTACGACCGTCAGACGGTGGTGGTGACCGGAAAGCTCTACGGTACGACCAACCTCGTCATCCTCGACCGCAACGGCGAACCGATCATAGACGAGGTGATCACGGTTTCCTCCGCCTCCGGCGACACGGTCACGGTGCAGCGCAAGGGAGAGCGCTACAGCTATTCCTGCGCACCCAATTGCGAGCCTGTGATGCGCGTGGGCGACGGCGATGCCGGTTACGAACTGCTGAGCAAACAGTCCAACCAGCGCAACGACATGTCCGAAAAGGCCGCGGGCGTTTCCAACTGACTTACGATGACCCGACTGTAGCTGCCTCCCGACAATGAGTATTTGCCAGATGCTGAGAGATCGCCTCCTCCCTCGCTTCGCTCGCCTGCGCCCGCTACGCGCAGTGGTGCGGGACCGCGAAGGCACGACGGCGATCGAATTCGCCTTCGTGGCGATCCCGTTCTTCATGCTTCTGCTCGGGGTGATCGAGATCGGCCTGGCCTTCTTCGCCAACCAGGTGCTCAGCAACGCAACCATGGACGCAGCGCGGATGATCCGCACCGGCCAGGCCCATGCCCAGGGATTCAATGCCGACAAGTTCAAGGAGGCGATGCTGGAGCGTCTTGCCGGCTTCCCGATCAACTCGGACCGGCTGACCCTCGACGTCGAACGGATCGACGACTTCTCATCCTTCACGCCGAAACCGCTTATCCAGGACGGCGAACTGGTCGCCGACACCGGTTACAACCACGGCGAGGCCGGCCAGATCATCGTGGTGCGGGCCCTTTACCGCTGGCCGATGCTGTCGTCGATGATGAAGACCGCCTATGGCGATCTGAGTTCCGGCGACCGCCTGCTGGTCGCCACCGCGGTGTTCCGCAACGAACCCTTCCCCTGGACCACGCAGCAGGCGAGCAACTGACCATGACCAGCCCGAAGCGGCAGGAGCGGCAACAGGAACCGCGGCGCATCGTCCGGAAGACCGCCGCGCGGATCGTCGCCGGCCTGATGCGGGACCGACACGGCGTGGCCGCGGTCGAGTTCGCGCTGGTGCTGCCCTTCATGCTGGTCCTGTTCCTCGGCGTGACCGAACTGAACTCGGCACTTACCCTCGACCGCAAGGTCAGCCAGGCTGCCAGTTCCGTCGCCGACTTGGTGGCACAGGCCGACAAGCTCAAGTCCTCCGAGGTCAACGACCTGCTGAACCTGTCGCGCGCCGTGCTCGACCCCTATCCGGAAGCCCCGTTGAAAGTGGTCGTCGCCAGCGTGTGGATGAAGGAAGTGAACCAGCCGCGCGTCGTGTGGAGCCGGGCGATGAACACCGCCCAGTGGGGCGCCAACTCCGCCCCTCCGATCGATCTGCCGGAAGAACTGACCCGGCAGAAGGACACCTATCTGGTCGTAGCTCGTGCCGAATACGAGCATCGGCCGACCTTCGCGGCAGTGCTCAAGGATGTGTTCAACGCCGCCACGATTACGCTCAGCGACACCTACTACATGCGCCCGCGCGTCAGCACGAGCGTCGAGTGCTGCAACTGAACTCCGTCTAGTCGCCGCCGCCGAGCGGCCGGAGACGGCCGCGCGACACGCCAGCCTCCGGCGGAAAGGCGGCCAGCACGGGCGCATAATCCTGCGCACCCACGGCAACGAAGCCGTCATCCGAAACGGCCTCGGCTGCGCCTTGCCCGGTCATGATCTCCGCGAGCAGGCTGCGGATCTCCCGCGGCACGTCCTGCCGGACCACATGCGGGGCACCGGCGATGGCCCCGGACGCCCAGACGATCCTCAGCCCGGCAATCTCGATGCCCCTTTCCGCCAGATCCCGCAAGGTGCCGCGCGAGTAGCCCGCCGCGGCCTCTCCCTGCAGCGACGACCAGACGAAGGCGACATCGGCATCGCCCCGGATGAGCGCAAGTGCGGCCGCCAACGGATCGTCATGGGCAGTGAGCGAGGCGGCCTTCTGCTCCAGATCCATGCCCTCGCCCGTGAGCCCGGCAAGCTGGACGAGGCGGCTGCCGACCGCATCGTGCGGGCCGGTGGCGATGCGGCGTCCCGCCATGTCCGCAGGCGCTTCGATCTCTTCGCCGGCCCGTGCCAACGCGATGGCATGCCACCCTGTCTCACCGTCCGGCGGGCGTGGGGCGACCAGCGGCTCCAGGCAGCCGCACTCGCCTTGCGCCGCCGCGTAGGCGGAGGCCGACAGCGGCGCGTAGTGGACCTCTCCCCCGACCAGCGCCCGCTGCAGCTGCGACAGGTTGCGGTAGGCGATCAGCAGGACCGGAACGCGCAGGCCTGCCTCCAGCAGTTCGCGGAACGGGGCCGCCCGGCCGAAATCGCCGGCCGCCGGGTCCATGGCGATGCCGACGCGAAGCTCCGGCATCAGGGCAAGGCGCTGCGGATCGAAGGCCGCACCGGGCCCGGACTGCCCGGTACCGTCGTCGGCAGGACCGAGCTCCTCCTGCCAAGGCAGGAAGGCGGGATCGTCCGGCTGCGGCGGCATATCCTCCTGGGCCAGCAGCCGCGCGCCGGATGTGCCGAGCATCAGCCCTGCCAGCAGCAGGACAGCCATCGCGCGCGAAAAGACGCGGGACAGGCGCCTCGCCCCGCCGATTGCCTCTTGCCCCGAACCGGATCGCCGCGCCAGTCTCCTCATTCCGCCAGTGTGTGCCAGGGCCGCAGCGCCCGCAATCCGGGAGCTTCGATGACACGCCGTCCCGATACCGTGGTCTTCGACATCGGCAACGTCCTCATCCAGTGGGATCCGCGCCGTCTTTATCGCAGCATCTTCGAGAACGAGGCCGATGCCGACCGGTTTCTCACCGAGGTGCTGCCGCCGGAGTGGAACCTGGAGCAGGACCGGGGCCGCAGCTTTGCCGAAGGTATCGCCGAGGCTCTCGCCCGGCGACCCGACCACCGGGAGGAGATACTCGCCTGGGATACACGCTGGCATGAAATGGTGCCGGGCGAGGTGCCGGGCAGCGTCGCGATCCTCACCGCGCTCAAGACGGCGGGCGTGCCGCTCTATGCGATCACCAATTTCTCGTCCGAGAAGTTCGCCGAGTGCGAGCGCCGCTTCCCCTTTCTTGCCGACAGTTTCATCGATGTTGTCGTGTCCGCGCATGAGCGGCTGGTGAAGCCGGACCCGCGCATCTACCACGTGCTGTTCTCGCGCAACGACCTGGCGCCCGAGACCACCGTGTTCATCGATGACAGCCCGGCCAATGTCGAGGCGGCCCGGTCCGTGGGCATGCATGCCATCCACTTTACCGATGCCCCTGCACTGAAAGCCTCGCTGATCGACCTCGGTTTCCAGCTCTAGATCGGTGGTCAGACGGCCTCGAAGCCCTCCAGCACGTTAACGCAGTTGGTGCCGAGCGCATCGACCGCATAGCCGCCTTCCATGACGAAGAGGGTCGGAAGGCCGGCCGCGGCGAGTGCTGCGCCCATTCGCGTGAAGTCCTCGTGGACGAGGCGGAAGCGGGAGATCGGATCCTTCTCGTAGGCATCGAGGCCGAGCGAGACGACCAGCGTGTCCGGCCGGAAGGCAGCGATGCGCGCGAGCGAGGCGGCAAGCGCCTGCGACCACACATCCCAATCGGCGCCGAGTTCCAGCGGATAGTTGGCGTTGAACCCCTCGCCCTTGCCCGCCCCGGTCTCTGCCGCGTGGCCGAGAAAGTAGGGATATTCCTCGCGCGGGTCGGCATGGATCGACAGGAACAGCACGTCGGAGCGCTCGTAGAAGATCGACTGGGTACCGTTGCCGTGGTGATAGTCGACATCGAGCACCGCGACGCGTTCGGCGCCGGCATCGCGCAGCCACTGCGCAGCGATGGCCGCATTGTTGAGGAAGCAGTAGCCACCATAGTAGTCGGCCGCCGCGTGGTGTCCGGGTGGACGGCACAGGGCGAAGGCGGCGCGCTCGCCGCCGGCAACTAGGCGGGCGCCGGTCAGCGCGGAATCGGCGCTGGCGCGCGCGGCGGCGAAGGTGTGCTCGCCGAGCGGCGTTCCGGCATCGAAGGAGTAGCGGCCGAGCAACCCGTCGATGTGATCGGGCACGGGATCGATGTTAAGGCCGCGCACCGGCCAGACGAAGGGGAAGGCCTCGCTGCTGCGCCCAGCGTTGGTCCAGCGGTCCCAGAAGCTCTCCAGGAACGCGAGGTAGCCGGCATCATGGATGCGGGCGAGAGGCTCCATGCCGAAATCGTCCGGCTCCAGCAGTTCGCCGAGACCGCGGGCGAGCACGGCCTCGCGAACCATCTCGGCGCGGGAGGGAATCTCCACCGCCGGCTTCAGCATGCCGTCGGAGATTTCCTGCTTGGGGTCGTGGGCCAGCTGTCCGGCGGAAAACACGGTCTTCATGGCGTCAGGTCCTCATGCCCGATCTGGGAAAAGCGATACTCTGTCACTTGCCGGTAGAGCTCGTCCGGTCGCAGGACGGCCCCGGCGAAGTGCCGATGATTGGGACTGTCCGGCCAGCGCTGCGGCTCCAGGCAAAGGCCCGCACGCGGCCCGTAGCTGCGCCCGCCCAGCCCCGGACAGGGTACGTCGAGCTTGTAGCCATCGTAGAACTGGAGACCGGGCTCGCTCGTCAGAACGTCCATGGCAAGGCCGCTCTCCTGTCCGATAACGCGCGCGACGGGGCGCGGTTCGCAAGTTGGCACGGCTGACAGGCAGAAATTATGGTCATGGGCGACATCGCCCCCATGCGCATCGATCCGGCGCAGGCGGCGGAAATCGTACGGCGTTCCCGCAACGGGGCGCACCTCGCCGGTCGGAATCGCCTCGCCGTCGACGGGCAGGTAGGCATCCGCCTCGATCTGCAGCAGATGGCCGCCGATGTCGGGCGATCCGTCGAGGTTGAAATAGCTGTGGGTCGCAAGGTTCACCAGCGTCGGCCGGTCGGTTACCGCTTCCAGCACGATGCGGAGCCGGTCCCCGGCCCCCGGGATCTCGTAGCACACGCTCGCCTCGACACGGCCCGGATAGCCCGCATCGCCATCCTCGGAGACCAGCGCCAGCACCGCATGGGCGGGTCCGGCCTCTCGCAGCGACCACAACCGCCGGGCAAAGCCCCTTGCTCCGCCGTGAAGATGGTTGCGACCGCCCTCGTTGCATTCCAGCTGGACGTCGCTGCCGTCGAGCCGGAACCGACCGCCGGCGATGCGGTTGGCGTGGCGGCCGGCGATCACGCCGAAATAGGGCGAATGGGCGAGATAGGAGGCAAGATCGGCGAAGCCGAGCACGACGCTGCGCCCGCCGACGCGTAGGTCGGTGATGGCAGCGCCCAGCGCCATGATTCTGGCCGACAGTCCGCCCGCCGCGATGGCAACGCGCTCGACAGGCGTTCCATCGGCAAGCTGGCCGAATTGACTGACGCTCATTTCAGGTGGTTCCCGCGATCCCTGGCAGGCCCGACGCGCGATACGCGGGCGGGGACACTATAACGGGACGGACAGCGAAATCACCCGGCAGGGCTACTGTATCAACCGCATCGTGCCGGAGCGGATGTCGACCTTGGCAAGACGGCCGAGCACCGACATGCCGATCAGCGGCAGTTCCAGCGCGCCCTCCGGCATGACCAGCGCCTCGACATTTTTGAGGCGGATGCTTCCCAGGCGCAGCTCGCGCAGGGTAACGGGCGCAGCCAGCGCGATCCCGTTGGCCGTGCGCACCTTGACGACATAGTCCGAGCGGGCCGGACGGACACCGGAAAGGGCCGCAACCTCCGACGGCAGGGCAAGCGTCGAAGCGCCGGTGTCGATCAGGGAGTGCACCGGACGGCCATTGATGTGAGCGCTGACCTCGTAATGGCCGTTTCGCCCGGCCTTCAGGACGAGCGTGCGCGGTCCGGACGAGGGCTCGGATGCAGGTGCCTCCTGGCGTACTGCCGCGACGATCGGCGCCCCCTTGAGATAATCGCGCAAAAAATCGGGCGCCAAGGCCGCGGCCACGACGACGATTACGGCGATCATCAGATAGCGTGCCATGGCTTCGCCCCCTGCCCTTAACCAGTCAAGATCAGGCGGGAAAGATCTCACGGCAGCGCTTAGCAAGGGGTGAAGCCCAGCGCGGCACGTTCAAACGCGGTTTCCGATCCATTGCCCGGAACGATAAAATTCGACGGATCGGCGGTGCTCAGGCGTCCAGCGTCTCGCAGTCAAGCGTATCCGCAAGCGCTGCGATTGCCTTCGCGCCGGGCGAGGAGGACTGCGCGCCGTTCGCCGTACAGGCCAGGGCGCCGGCTGCTGTGCCTTCCTGCAGGGCACGTGCGATCTCCGCCCCCCGGTCGAGTGCGGCAGCAAGGGCGCCGACGAAGGCATCGCCCGCACCAGTGGTATCGACCACGTCGACTTCAGGCGCGGCAACCCGCCAGCGGGTCTTGCCCTTCTGGGCGATCAGCCCGCGCGCGCCCAGGGTGACGACAGCAAGCCGCTCTTCTCCCGATAGCGCTGCGCAATGCGCCTCCGGCACTGGCGTCTCCCCCGTTCCGAGTGCGGCGGCAAGTTCCGCCGCCTCCACGGAATTGGCGACAACGACGTCGACATCCGGCACCAGGCGGGCGAGCTCCGCATCGCCGGATGGCGCGGCGTTCAGCAACACGCGCGCCCCGCACAGCCGCGCGCGGGCGATGGCATCGGCAATCGGCTCCGGGCTCAACTCGCGCTGGAGCACCAGCAGGTCGCCCCGTGCCAGCCGGCCATCCAGCCAATCCGCAACGACGCGGGCATTGACGCCGCTGGCGCACATGATGAGGTTCTCGCCCTTGGCGTCGACGCCGATCATGGCAATGCCGGTGGTCCCGTCGAGATGGCGGACGCCGGAAAGGTTGACCCCCGCGCGCTCGAGATTGGCAAGCGCGGCCTCGGCATGAGAGTCGCGGCCGACCGCACCGATCATCCGGACCATCGCCCCAGCACGCGCTGCTGCCAGCGCCTGGTTGGCGCCCTTGCCGCCGGGAAAGGTCTGGTGGTCGGGGCCGACCACCGTTTCGCCGGGCGCCGGAAGACGCGGCAGGGCGACGACGAGGTCGAGATTGATGGAGCCGAATACGGTGATCACGGTGCCTGTTCCTGCGGTTCGGCGGACGAGATCAGATCCAGCCGCCGTCGACGATATAGGTCTGGTTGGTGCATGCGGCGGCCGCATCCGAGCAGAAGAACAGCACCACGCGGGCGACATCCGCCGGCACCAGCTTCCGCTTGAGGCATTGCCGCTCCATGATCTCGCGCTCGCCGGCCTCGTCGAGCCACAGGGCGATCTGGCGCTCGGTCATGATCCACCCCGGAGCGATACAGTTGACGCGAATGTTGTCCGGACCAAGGTCGCGGGCGAGCGAGCGCGTCAGGCCGACGACGGCGGACTTGGCCGCCGTGTAGCCGGCCATGCCGCCCTGCCCGATCATCCAGGAGATCGACCCCATGTTGACAATGGCACCGCCCCCGAGCGCGCGCATGTCGCCCACCACCGCCTGGGTGCAGAAGAACTGGTGCTTGAGGTTCACCGCCATGCGGCTGTCCCAGTATTCGGGCGTCACCTCTTCCAGCCGGTGACGCTCGTCATGGGCGGCGTTGTTGACCAGGATCGAAACGGGGCCCAGCACCTCGCGCAAATCGGCGATTGCTGCACGGGTCGCCTCGATATCCGTGAGATCGGCACGGGCGAAACGGACGGCCGCGCCACCGCTCTCCAATTCCGCAACAAGACGGCGGGAAGGCTCCTCACTAAGGTCGATGAAACCGACCAAAGCCCCTTGCGCGGCAAACTGGCGGACGATCTCAGCACCGATTCCGCCACCCCCACCGGTGACCAGGACCGTGCGGCCCTCCAGGTCCGGATAGATCGCCTGGGCTGTCATGTCGCTCCTCCCGCCCTTCACGCCACCGGCGCCGCAGGGATGCGGCCTTACTTCGTGCCGTACATGCGGTCGCCGGCATCGCCGAGACCGGGCACGATATAGCCCTTCTCGTTCAGCCGCTCGTCGATGGCGGCGGTGAAGATCGGCACATCCGGATGGGCGGCGTTGAATTTGGCGATGCCTTCGGGCGCGGCTAGAAGGCAGAGGAAACGCAGCTGGGTGGCGCCGCGTTCCTTCAACCGCTGAACGGCGGCAATCGCCGAGTTGGCCGTTGCCAGCATGGGATCGACGACGATCACGAGGCGCTCGGCGAGATCTTCCGGCGCCTTGAAATAATATTCGACCGGCTGCAGCGTCTTGGGGTCGCGGTACAGGCCGATATGGGCGACGCGGGCGGCCGGAACCAGCTCCAGCATGCCCTCCAGCAGTCCGTTGCCGGCGCGCAGGACCGAGGCGAAGACCAGCTTCTTGCCCTCGATGATCGGCGCGGACATGGTCTGCAGCGGGGTTTCGATCTCGACGGTGGTGATCGGCAGGTCGCGGGTCACCTCATAGGTGAGCAGCACGGAAATTTCCCGCAGGAGCCTGCGGAAACCCTGGGTCGAGGTCTCCTTCATCCGCATGTGCGTCAGCTTGTGCTGCACCATCGGGTGATCGACTACGGTTGCTCCGGTCATCTCGCGCCTCTCCGCTCGCTCTGTCTGGAGGCCACCGCCTCCTGAAGCCCCAGCCGGCTTCCTTCCTGTCATAGATCAACCGGCGAACAAGCGGAACAGGTGCAGCGCAGCTCTCGCCCTCCCGTCCACCGACTTCCCCTCAGACCTCGCCGCCGCGCAGCGCCGCGTGGTCCGACAGGCGGACGGCGAGCCGGCGCCGTGTATCCTCGTCGCAGAAGGCGGCGGCGATGGCATTGCGGGTGATCGCCAGAAGCTCGTCTTCCGGCCAGCCGAAGGTCTCGGCACAGCTGCGATATTCATGACCGAGCGTCGTGCCGAAGAAAGGCGGATCGTCGGAATTGAGCGTGATGCGGCAGCCGGCGCGGCGCAGCAGGTTCACCGGATGAAAGCGCAGGTTGGAGTAGAACCCGAGCGCCAGATTGGAGCCGGGGCAGACTTCCAGCACGATGCCTTCTTCCGCGATACGCGCGACCACCGCCCGGTCCTCGATGGCCCGCACGCCGTGGCCGATGCGCCGGACGCGCAGGAAGTCGAGCGCGGCCGTGACGCTTTCGGGGCCGCAGACCTCGCCCGCATGGGCGGTCAGGCCGAGCCCCGCCTCTCCGGCGGCACGGAAGGCTCTCGCGAAGTTCGCCGGATGGCCCTCGCGCTCGTCGCCGGCAAGGCCGAAGCCGGTGACCAGCGGATGCGGAGCGGCGATGACCTGCGCCACAACCTGCTCGACCGCACGAGCCCCGAAATGCCGTACGCCGACGGCGATCATGCGCGCTTCGATGCCGGTATCGGCGCGGGCCTGCTCGATGCCGGCGGCAAGACCGGCGACATAGTCGCGATAGGACAGGCCGGCGCCGGCGGCATGATCGGGCGAGATCGTCAGTTCGGCATAGATCGCCCCTTCCGCGGCCAGCATGCGCAGGTAGGTGCCGGAAAGCAGCGCGTAGTCCTCGGGCGTCCGGAAGATCCGGCTCGCCCGGTCATAGGCCGCGAGGAATTCGGAGAAGTCGTTCCAGAGATAGCGGCCGCGTTCGTCGAAGAGGCCTTCGACATCCTGACCTTGGCGCTTGGCAAGGCGCCGCACGAGATCGGCCGGCGCCGCCCCCTCGACATGCACATGCAGTTCCGCCTTGGGAAGCGTTGCCCGCGTGCTGGCGCTTGCCGGCATGCGTCAGAACCCGCGCATCGGGTTTTCCGGTGCGCGCACCAGCCAGTTGTCCGGCGACCAGCGGGCGGTCCCGTCGACCAGATGCAACGCATAGGCATGGCGCGAGCGCGGCGAGCGGTTCGGCGCCGAGCGATGCGGCACCAGGCCGTGCAGCACCACCAGAGTTCCCTTGGGTGCGACCAGCGGCACGTCGCCAGACAGCGGCGTGTCGTCCAGCGGCTCCATCACCAGTGCTTCGCCATCATAGTGGAAGCGCTGGCGCAGCGGCGCCAGATGCCCGCCCGGCCCGCCGAGCAGGCCGCCATTGGTCTCGTCCGCATCTTCCAGTGCAAACCAGAAGCCGGTGCAGGACAGCGGCTCGGTGTGCAGGAAGGTTGAATCCTGGTGGCAATTGACCTCTCCGCCGATCTCCGGCGGCTTGAAGATATACATGGACTGGGCCAGCAGCGGTGCGGCGAGGCCAAGGCTCTTCGCCGTGCGCGCCAGCCGGGGGTCGCGCGAGAAGCGCTCGAACACCGGATCGAGATCGTGCAGCGCGTGGCCGACCTTGTTGAGCGCCATATGCTTGTCGCGCTGCAGCCGGCCGTCCTCGTCGAACGCCTCCTCCTCGAAGAAGAAGCGGATCTTGTCGCCGCTCTCGCGGAAATAGCGGTCGCGGGCATGGCTCTGGGCGCCGGTCTCGAAGACGGAGGCATGCTCGTCCGGATCGAAGGCGTCGATCAGTTCGGCCATGCGGGCCTTCAGCGCATCGCAGTCCTCCGCCGGCTTGTAGCCGGTCAACACGAGGAAGCCGTCCTGCGCGTAGGCTTCCTGCATCTCCGGCGTCAGAACGCCGTCCCTCGGTGCGGAAAACGACCGTGCGGTCATGCGCGTCTCCAGTTTCGGGCATCGGCGGTGCCGAGTCGGCCGCTCCAGTCTAGCGGGAGGGTGGCCATCAGAGGAAGGAGGTCCCGTGGTTTCCCGGCGCCAGCCCCAGATGAGCCGCGATGCTCTCGCCGATATCGGCGAACGTGTCGCGAATGCCGATATCCTTCGGATCGCTCCCCTTGAGAAGGCCGATCACCGGCACCCGCTCGCGAGTGTGGTCGGTGCCGCGCCAGGTCGGATCGCAGCCGTGGTCGGCCGTCAGGATCAGCAGGTCGCCCGGCCGCAGCCGATCCAGCAGTTCCGGCAAACGGCGATCCAGCGCCTCGAGGGCGGCTGCATAGCCCGGCACGTCGCGGCGGTGACCATAAAGGCTGTCGAAGTCGATATAGTTGGCGAAGATCAGATCTCCCTCGCCGGCTTTGTCCATCGCCTCCAGCGTGCGGTCGAACAGCGCGTCGTTGCCGGCCGCCTTCAGCACCTCCGACACGCCCTGATGGGCGAAGATGTCGGAGATCTTGCCGACGGTCAGCGTCCTGCGCCCTGCGGCAACGGCACGGTCCAGCAAGGTCGGCTCCGGCGGCAGCACCGAATAGTCGCGCCGGTTGGCGGTGCGCTCGAAGCCGGACGCGGCATCGCCGACGAAGGGCCGCGCGATCACCCGGCCGATATTGTAGGGATCGACCAGGCGGCGCACGGTCTCGCAGAGCCGGTAGAGCCGCTCAAGGCCGAAATGCTCCTCATGCGCGGCGATCTGGAAGACGGAATCAGCGCTGGTGTAACAGATCGGCTTGCCGGTCCGCACATGCTCCTCGCCGAGTTCGGCGATGATCACCGTTCCGGAGGCGTGCATGTCGCCGAGGATGCCGGGCAGGCCCGCCTCGCGGATGATCGCCTGCGTCAGCTCGGCCGGGAAGGTCGGCACCGTGTCCGGAAAATAGCCCCAGTCGAAGGCGACTGGCACACCGGCGATCTCCCAGTGGCCGGACGGCGTGTCCTTGCCCCGAGAGGTCTCGCTCGCGGCGCCGAAGATGCCGATCGGTCCGGCGGATCCGTCCATGCCCTCCGGCACCTTGCCGGTCGCAAGCTGTGCCGCGCGGGCAAGGCCGAGCGCCGTCAAGTTGGGCAGGGCCAGCGGACCGGAGCGCAAGCCCTCGCGGTCGCCCTCGCCCCGCATGCAGGCGCTCGCGATATGGCCGAGCGTGTCGGAGCCCTCGTCGCTGAAGCGGGCGGCATCCGGCGCTCCGCCAATACCGAAACTGTCCAAGACGCACAGGATCGCGCGTGCCATGAGGTTTCCCCCGTCTCTCGTTGCCGAGCGGTTGTGCCCCGCCCCGTTGCAGTTCCGAAACCCGGTTCCCGATCCGGGCCGCCGTCAGACAGACGGCGCGATACGCTCCACGACGACAGGACGATCTTCCACGTCGCGCGGCGAGCCGAGCCGATAGGCAGCGCGCACCGTCTCCGCCGCCCGGCGTGCCGAGGCCTCGTTCGCGGCATGGACGATGGCAAGCGGGGCGTCGCTGTCGGCGGAGTGGCCGATGCCGGCCAGATGCACCAGTCCGACGGCCGGATCGATCACGTCGCTCGCCCGGCGACGCCCGCCGCCGAGTTCGACGACGGCAACGCCGATGGCGCGCGTGTCGACCCCGACGACGGTGCCGGGCTCCTGCGGATAGACCGGCAGTTCCACCGGCGCGGCGGCAAGATAGGCTTCCGTCTTTTCCACGAAGTCCGCCGGGCCGCCGAGGGCCGAAACCATCTTGGCGAAGCGCTCGGCCGCCGCACCGCCGGCGAATGCCTCGCGCATCTTCTCCGCACCCTCCTCGGCATCGGCGCAGATCCCGCCAAGGACGAGCGCTTCGGCACCGAGCGCCACCGTGACGTCGAACAGACGGTTGTCGACCGCCCGCCCTGTCAGGAAGTCGACGGCATTGCGCATCTCGACCGCGTTGCCGGCAGCGGAGGCCAGCGGCTCGTTCATGTCGGTGAGCAACGCGCTCGTGCGGCATCCGGCGCCGTTGGCAACCGTCACCAGGCTCTCGGCGAGCGCCTTTGCCTGTTCCAGCGTCGCCATGAACGCCCCCGTTCCCCATTTCACATCGAGGACGAGACCCTGCAGTCCGGCGGCGAGCTTCTTCGACAGGATCGAGGCGGTGATGAGGTCGAGGCTTTCGACCGTGCCCGTCACGTCGCGAATGCCGTAGAAGCGCTTGTCGGCCGGCGCGAGATCCGGCGTCTGGCCGATCACCGCACAACCGACCTCGCGCACCACCTTCCGGAACAGGGCATTGTCGGGCTGCGTCTTGTAACCGGGGATGGCGTCGAACTTGTCGAGCGTGCCGCCGGTGTGACCGAGGCCGCGGCCCGAGATCATCGGTACCGCCGCACCGCAGGCGGCGAGCGCCGGCGCCAGCATCAGGGAGACATTGTCGCCGACGCCGCCGGTCGAGTGCTTGTCGAGGACCGGCGCGTCGATGTCGGACCAGTCGAGCACCGTGCCGCTGTCGCGCATCGCCAGCGTCAGCGCGACGCGCTCGTCCAGCGAGAGGCCTTGGAAGAAGACGGCCATGGCGAGCGCCGCGACCTGCCCTTCCGAGACGCTGTCGTCGGTTAGCCCCTTGACGAAGAAGGCGATCTCTTCCGGGGCAAGCGTGCCACCGTCGCGCTTCTTGCGGATCAGTTCCTGCGCCAGCATGCGGTCAATATCCCTTGGCGGTGGTCGGCGCGCGCCCGTCGAGCGCGGCAAGCAGGGCATCGAGCAGGCCGCTCGCGCCGAAGCGGAAGTGCGAAGCCGCAACCCAGTTGGCCCCGAGAATGCGGTCGGCAATCGCGAGATAGGCCGCCGCATCCTCCACGGTGCGGATGCCGCCGGCCGGCTTGAAGCCGATTTCCGGGCCGCCCTCGCGGCGGATCTCCTCGATGACGGCGAGCATGATCTCCGCCGCCTCCAGCGTGGCGTTGACCTTTACCTTGCCGGTCGAGGTCTTGATGAAGTCGGCACCGGCCGAAATCGCCATCAGCGACGCCGCGTGAATGAGCAGCGGGTCGCCGATCTCGCCGGTCTCCAGGATGACCTTCAGCAGCCGGTCGCCGCAGGCCTCGCGCACCTTACGGATCTGGGTCTCGGCAAAACCGCGCCGGCCGTCCAGAAAGGCGCGGTAAGGCATGACGAGGTCGATCTCGTCGGCACCGTCGGCAATTGCCTGGCGGGTCTCGGCAATCACGGCCAGCGTATCGTCGCCGCCTTGCGGGAAGTTGACCACGGTCGCAATGCGAACGCCGGAGCCGGCGAGCAGGCTTGCGGCCTGGACAATGAAGCGCGGCCAGATGCAGACCGCCGCGACGGGGCCATGGGGCGTGACCGCGCGGGCGCAGAGCGTATCGATGTCGGCGGTGGTGCAGGTCTCGTCCAGATTGGTCAGGTCGACCAGCGGCAGAGCGCGCTGCGCCACCTCGGCAGGTGTCATGTCAGGCATTTCCAAGATCCTTGACGAAGCGGCGGATCAGCCGCTTCAGCGCGTCGACGGCCATCAGTGCCGTCGACTTGGTTTCCTCGTGCGACAAGCCGTGCGCCTGCAGGCCGGCGCCATAGTTGGTGATGGTGGAGATCGCGGCAACGCGCAGGCCGAGATAGCGGGCGAGGATCACTTCCGGCACCGTCGACATGCCGACCGCGTCCGCGCCCAAGAGCTTTGCCATGCGGATTTCCGCCGGCGTCTCGAACGAGGGGCCGGAGAACCACATGTAGACGCCTTCGCCGAGCGCGATCTCCTCTTCCGCTGCGAGCGCCTTGAGACGCGCGCGAAGGTCGGGATCGTAGGCGGCGCTCATGTCGAGAAAGCGGCGGTCGCTTTCCTCGCCGATCAAGGGATTGAGGCCGGACCAGTTGATGTGGTCGCTGATCAGCATCGGCGTGCCCGGCGCGAACTCTTCGCGCAGGGACCCAGCCGCATTGGTCAGCAGCAGCGTGTCGCAGCCGAGCGCCTTCAGCGTCTCCAGCGGCGTGCGCATGACATCGGCGCCGCCGCCCTCATAGTAGTGGGCGCGGCCGGACAGGACGACCACCGGCACATCGCCGAGGCGACCGGCGACGAGTTCGCTGCCATGCGAGGAGACCGAGGAGACGGGAAAGCCCGTCAGCTTGGAATAGGGAATGCGCACGGCATCCTCGACCTCGTCGGCCAGTTGGCCGAGGCCCGAGCCCAGCACCATTCCGACGCGGTAATCGCCGGGTCTTGCGGCGCGGACCATCTCCGCGCATTCCGGCCCGTAGCCGCTCATATGTCCCTCTCCTCGTCATGGAGAACGAACCGGGCCGGCAGCAGTTCCGTCATGGTCAGCGTGCGGCGCAGGCCGGTGTCGTCGCAGATGTGAACCGGCACATCGTCGCCGGCGAATTCGGCAAGTCTCTGGCGGCAACCGCCGCAGGGGGTGCACAGAGCCGCCTTTGCGGTCACCAGTACCTCGACCACATCGCCCGGCCGGCCGCCAGCGGACACCATGGCGCCCAGCGCACTGGTCTCGGCACACCAGCCTTCCGGAAAGCTTGCATTTTCAACGTTGCAGCCGGCGAAGATACGCCCGTCGCGGGTGGCGAGGGCAGCGCCGACGCGAAAGCCTGAGTATTTCGCATGCGCATTCTCGCGGGCCGCACTGGCGGCGGCAAACAACTCGTCGAAACGGCTCATGTCGTCCTCGTTGCCGGTGCGCTCAGCTGCGTTCCTTGACATAGGCGGTGCCGCCGGCGCGCGGCGGGACCGCCTTGCCGATGAACCCGGCAAGCAGCACCACAGTCAGGATATAGGGAAGGGCCTGGATCGCCTGCACCGGAACCTCGCCGATGCCCGGCACCTGTTGGCCCTGCAGGCGGATCGCCACCGCATCGAGGAACCCGAAGAGCAGGCAGGCGAACATCACCGGCACCGGCTTCCACTTGGCGAAGATCAGCGCTGCGAGAGCGATGAAGCCCTTGCCGGCCGTCATGTTGGCGATGAAGCTCGCCGACTGGCCGATGGACAGATAGGTGCCGGCAAAGCCGCACAGGATGCCCGTGCAGATCACCGCGCGATAGCGCAGCCAGGTAACCGAGATGCCCGCCGTATCGACCGCGCCGGGATTCTCGCCCACAGCGCGCAGGCGCAAGCCGAACCGGGTGCGATACAGCACCCACCAGGAAAAGGGCACGGCAAGGAAGGCGGCGTAGACGAGGATGTTGTGGCCGGACAGGAGTTCCGAATAGAGCCCGCCGATCACCGGGACATCACGCAGTTCCGCGGCGAAGGGCCATGTGACATCGCCGAAGCGGGCGTCTCCCGTTACCGACGGCGTGCGTCCGCCCTGGCCGAACCAGGCCTGACCGAGCAGCGCCGTCAGGCCCATTGCCAGGAAGTTGATGGCGACGCCGGAGACGATCTGGTTGCCGCGATTGGTGATGCAGGCAAAGCCGTGCACCAGCGCCAGCGCCACCGAGACGAGAATCCCGGCGCCAAGTCCGGTCCAGGCAGACCCGCTGAGCGCTGCCGCCGTGCCGGCAGCAAAGGCCGCGCCCAGCATCTTGCCTTCCAGTCCGATGTCGAAAATGCCCGAACGCTCGGAATAAAGCCCGGCAAGGGCCGCCAGCAGCAGCGGCGTGGATAGGCGTGCGGTGCTGTCGAGCACGAAGATCAGGGTTTCGAACATCTCTCCCCTCCCCTCACGCGGCCGGAGCCGGCCGGGCGGCCAGCACCCCGAAGATTCGCAGCAGCGCCGGGCGGAACATGTGCTCCAGCGCACCGGCGAACAGGATCACCAGCCCCTGGATGACGACAATCATGTCACGGGTGATCGTCGGCATCTCGAAGGCCAGTTCCGCACCGCCCTGGTAGAGCATGCCGAACAGGACTGCGGCGAAGACGATACCGACCGGATGCGCACGCCCCATCAGCGCGACCGCGATGCCGACGAAGCCGTAGCCGGACACGAACTCGATCAGCAGCCGGTGCTGCGAACCCATGATCTCGTTGATCGCCATCATGCCCGCAAGGCCGCCGGACATCAGCATGGTGACGACCGTGATGCGCAACGGCGAAATGCCGGCATAAACGGCGGCGACGGGATTGGCGCCGAAGGTGCGGATCTCGTAACCGAGCCGGGTGCGCCAGACGACGATCCACACCAGAAGGCAGGCGGCGAGCGCCAGCAGGAAGGAGAAATTCACCGGCGCGGATCCGAAATCGGTGCCGGGCAGCACATCCTGGAGCAGCGGCAGGCGGCCGCCGCTCTCGAAGGTTCGGGTTTCCGGCTGCATCGACCCGCGCTTCGACAGGAGGTTGACCAGCAGGTAGACCATCAGCGAGGCGGCGATGAAGTTGAACATGATCGTGGTGATCACGACGTGGCTGCCGCGCTTGGCCTGCAGGATCGCCGGAATGAAGGCCCAGGCCGCGCCGAAGGCGGCCGCGCCCAGCACCGCGAAGGGCAGCGTCACCCACCAGGGCACGTAGCGGTCGAGTGCCAGACAGGCGAGCGCAACGCCGAGACCGCCGAGATACGCCTGCCCCTCGCCGCCGATGTTGAAGAGGCCGGCGTGGAAGGCGATGGCCACCGCAAGGCCGGTGAAGATGAAGTTGGTCGCGTAGAACAGGGTGAAGCCGATGCCCTCGTTCCTGCCGAGAGAGCCCCAGACCAGGACCTTGACCGCCTCGACCGGGTTCTCGCCGATCAGGAGCACCACCAGGCCCGAGACCAGAAAAGCGGCCGCGACATTGAGCGCCGGCATCAGTCCGTAGTCGACCCAGCGCGGAAGCTGTCCCGCCGTCATTCTGCCGCCTCCTGTCCGCTGGCGCCCGCCATCAGCAGGCCCAACTCGCTTTCCGCCGTTTCCGGCGCGCGCTCTCCGACCACCTGGCCGTCGAACATGACGAGCACCCGGTCGGCTAGCGCCCGGATCTCGTCGAGCTCCACCGAGACCAGCAGGACGCCCTTGCCCGCGTCGCGCAGGGCGACGATACGCTTGTGAATGAACTCGATGGCGCCGATGTCGACACCGCGCGTCGGCTGGCCGACGAGCAGGATGACCGGATCGCGCTCGATCTCGCGCGCCAGCACGATCTTCTGCTGGTTGCCGCCGGAGAAATTGGCGGTCTTCAGCATGCAGTCGGCCGGGCGGATGTCGTATTTCTCGATCTCCGTTTTCGCGGCGTTGCGAATGCGGTCGAAATCGAGGAAGGGGCCGCGCCCATAGGTAGGGTCGCGGTGATAGCCGAGAATGGCGTTCTCGCATTCGGGAAAGCGCGTCACCAGCCCCATGCGATGGCGATCTTCGGGCACATGCGCGAGCCCGAGCCCGCGCATGGCGGCAGGGTCGGTTCCGGCGCGCGCAAGATCCACCCGCGTCCCGTCGACCGTGACGATGCCCGACGTCACCGCACGGATGCCGGCGATCGCTTCCAGCAGCTCGGACTGGCCGTTGCCGGAAACGCCGGCAATGCCGACGATCTCGCCGGCCCGCACCTCCAGCGAGACGTTGCGCACGACATCGACGCCGCGCGTATCGCGCACTGTCAGGTTCTCCACCGTCAGCACCGGACGCCCGGGCTGGGGCGGTCCCTTCTCGACTTCCAGCAGGACACGGCGGCCGACCATCAGCTCGGCAAGCTCGCCCATCGAGGTCTTGGAAGTCTGGCGGGTGGCGACGATCTCGCCGCGCCGCATGACGGAGACCTCGTCCGTCACCGCCATGATCTCGCGCAGCTTGTGGGTGATCAGCAGCACTGTCTTTCCCTCGTCGCGCAGCACGCGAAGGATGCGGAAGAGGTGATCGGCCTCCGCCGGGGTCAGGACGCCGGTCGGCTCGTCCAGGATCAGGATGTCGGCGCTGCGGAACAGCGCCTTGAGAATTTCCACCCGCTGCTGCAAGCCGACGGGAAGGTCCTCGATCAGCGCGTCTGGGTCGACCTTGAGATCATAGTCAGCAGCAAGGCGCTTCAGCTCGGCCCGCGCCCTGGACACGCCGCCGGCAAGCAGCGCGCCGCCCTCGGCGCCGAGAATGACATTCTCCAGAACGGTGAAGTTCTCCACCAGCATGAAGTGCTGGTGGACCATACCGATACCCAGCGCGATTGCCGCCTGGCTGGAGGGAATGGATACAGGCTTGCCGTCGACGCGGATCTCGCCGGAATCCGCATGATAGAAGCCGTAGAGAATCGACATCAGCGTCGACTTTCCGGCGCCGTTCTCGCCGACGATCCCGTGGATCGAGCCTTTGCGGACCTTCAGATGGATGTCCTTGTTGGCGTGCACCTGTCCGAAGCGCTTGTCGACGCCAACGAGTTCGATGGCAAGCTGGTCGCTCACAGCGGGCACTCCCCGTCGCTGGCCGCGTCGTGCACGATGATCGTGCCGTCGGCGATCCTGGCGGCTGCCTCGCCGGCCGCCGCCTCCATCTGCGCGGTGACGAGCGCGCGGTTGTTGTCGTCGATCACCCAGTCCATACCGCCCTCCGCAAGGCCCAGCACCTCGATGCCGGCACTCCACGTGCCCGCCTGCGCATCGGCAAAATTGCGGTAGACGGCGACATCCACGCGCTTGCGGATCGAGGTGAGGATGCGGCCCGGGTGGAGGCCGTTCTGGTTGCTGTCGGTGCCGATGCCGAGGACGCCGGCATCGGCCACGGCCTGGAGGACCCCGATGCCGGTGCCCCCGGCCGCCTGAATGATCACATCGGCGCCGCGATTGATCTGGCCGCGCGCAAGCTCAGCGCCGCGGGCTGGATCGGCAAAGGCCGCCGGCGTATCGCCGGTCATGTTGAACAGGACGCGGGTGCCGGGAGAAACGGATGCCGCCCCCTGCCGGTAGCCGCAGAGAAACCGGCGGATGATCGGGATGTCCATGCCGCCGACAAAACCGATGGTCCCGGTTTTCGACGCCATCGCCGCCAGCAGGCCGGCGATATATGAGCCTTCATGCTCGCGGAAGACGACCGAGCGCACATTGGGAGCCTCGACCATCATGTCGACGATGGAGAAATTCGTCTGCGGGAAGTCCCTTGCCGCGGCCGCGACGGCAGCAGCCTGATTGTAGCCGATAGCAACGACCGGCTCCGCGCCGCGCGCAGCAAAGCCGCGCAACGCCTGCAGGCTGTCGGCATCGCGAGCGATCTCGAAATCCCGATAGGGTTCCCCGGTCTCGGAAGCGAACCGCTCGGCGCCGCGAAAGGCAGCCTCGTTGAACGAACCGTCGAACTTGCCGCCGACGGAATAGACCAGGGCCGGTTCACCCATGGCGGGTGTCGCGACAAGGCCTGCCGCAAGGGCGAGAATCGCAACGGTTTTCAGGATAGACGTCATCACCGCTGTTCCGCGTCGCTCGCCCCGCCGCGCGAGGCAGCGCGCGCTGCGGACGAAGCCCGCAGCGCGCCTTCTCCCGTCAGAACGGGCAGCTCTCGGTCGCCATGTAGTCGTGGACGGCGATCTTGCCGGAAATGATGTCGGCCTTGGCCTGGTCGACTGCAGACTTCATCTCCTCGGTGATCAGCGCCTTGTTGTTGTCGTCGAGCGCCCAGTCGACACCGCCCTCGGCAAGGCCGAGCGAGTAGATGCCCGAGGTCCATTTGCCGTCCTTGGCATCGGTGAAGGCCTTCTCGACCGCAACGTCGACGCGCTTCAGCATCGAGGTCAGCACCTTGCCCGGATGCAGGGCGTTCTGGTTGCTGTCGACGCCGATGCCGAGCTTGCCCGCGTCCGCGGCGGCCTGCAGGACGCCGAGGCCGGTGGCACCGGCGGCGTGATAGATCACGTCCGCACCGCGGTCGATCTGCGACTTGGCGAGTTCGCCGCCCTTGACCGGATCGTTGAAGGCAGCGCCCGTCGAACCGGTCATGTTCTCGAAGATCTCGGCGTCGGCCTTGGTCTCCTTGACGCCCTGCTTGTAGCCGCAGGCGAACTTGCGGATCAGCTGGATGTCCATGCCGCCGACGAAGCCGACCTTGCCGCTTTCCGAAGCCATCGCGGCCAGCTTGCCGACGATGTAGGAGCCCTCATGCTCCTTGAAGAGGATCGAGCGGACGTTCGGCAGGTCGACCACCATGTCGACGATGGCGAAGCTGGTGTCCGGGAACTCCTTGGCGACCTTCTCCAGCGCGTTGGCATGCAGGAAGCCGATGGCAATCACCGGATTGGCGCCGCGGCGGGCGAAGTTGCGCAGCGCCTGCTCGCGCTGGCTGTCGTTCTGGATCTCGAAATCGCGATAGTCGATGCCGGTCTCGGCCTTGAACTTCTCGGCGCCGATGAAGGCAGCCTCGTTGAAGGACTTGTCGTTCTTGCCGCCCAGATCATAAACGACCGCCGGCTGGATTTCCTGAGCCAGCGCCGTTCCGGCGAGCAAGACCGCCGCGGCCGCCCCGAGGATCACGCTTTTCATCACCATGACTTACCTCCACCTGTTCTGCCGCCGGCGTCATGCCGAGCGGGCTTGTCTGGTTCCTTCCGCGACGGCCAGGGCCCGGCCCAGGCTTTCGTCGACGATCAGGTCCGTGATCAGCCCCGCGCGCAGCGCCGCGCGCGTGGCCTCAAGCTTGCCGAGCCCGCCGGCGAGCGCGACGATGCGCGCGCCGCGAACGGCCTCGAAGGGCAGCCCGACCGCCTTGTCGCCGAGCTTGGCCGGCACAAGGCGCCCGTCGCGGCCGATGAAACGCCCCATCAAGTCGCAGACCGCGCCGGTCGCGATCAGGTCGCGCTGCTCCTCGCGCAGGATCAGGTCGCGGCTGATCAGGTGCCCGTCATCCTCCACCGAGCCGATGCCGATGACGAAGAGATCGGAGGCGCGCGCACGCTCCAGCAGCGCCTGGACACTGCGCTGGCCAAGGAACGTGTCGCGCTCGGCGACGCTTTCGGCGAGATACGGCACGGGCAGATAATAGCCTTCGCCGCCCGTGCGCTCAGCCAGTTGCTGGACCACGTCGAACGGGTTGGCGGAGAGCTTTCGCGTCAGCGAGCCGGAAATCGAGACGATGCTGAGATCCGGGCGCTGGATGCGCGGCATCATCTCCACCGCCGCCTTGAGCGTGCGCCCCATGCCGACGCCGAGCTGGACGAGCGAGGGATTGGAAAGCAGACTAGCGAGATGGGGGCCGGCCACCTCGGCGATGGCCCGGATCGCCGACGCATCGTCGCCTCCGCCGATATCGGGCGCGATCAGGCAGGAGGACAGGCCATGGGCATCCACCAACGCCGCCTCAATCTCCAGGCAGTCGGAGGGACGATCGGCGATCTGGAAGCGGACGAGACCGGTCTTCTGGGCATGGGCGATAAGCCGATGCACGCGGGCCGTCGAGATGCCGAGGCGCGTTGCGATCTCGCCCTGCGTCGCGCCGCCGACGAAGGACATCCACGCGGCGCGGATCGCCATGTCTGTTGTCCAGTCGCCTGCCTGCATGCCCGTGCCCGTCGTCCCGCATCAACAGGGACGGCCTCCCGCGCGGCCGCCTGCCGCGTCGGAGTAAAATGCCGGACCCCTCGCCTGTTCTGAAAATTTCTTCAGCTCTTGAGTTTTCTTTCAATCAGACTGCATGAGGCCCCAGCCAAGGTCAAGCGCCTTGGTGGAAGAAGCTGCGGAGCCCGGCAAGTTTTGCCGACTGCTCGGCAGGATCTGCCCAGGTTTCTTGCAGATTGCCGCGATTTGCCGAAACGGCAGGCACGCTTCTTCTACGAAAGGCGCGGCGGAAGGCGGTGGGATTCGCCAGTACAGCTCCTTAACCGGCTGATCGCCATGCGTAATCGGCAAGCGCACAGGGTGCGACTCGTTCTTTGCGGCGCACGAGGCGCCCCTCCCGCAAGATGCGCGTAGTTTCCGTAGCGTCTGGCACGGCTCTTGCTGGTCTCTTCCTGTCGCCAGAGCGCCGGAAGGAGGCCGCAGGGGATGCGGTCAGGAGAGGGAACGGACGCAAGATAAGGCACGAAACGAGGAGCGTCGGACAAGGCGGGAGCCCTTCACCGGTTGAAGGAGTTTCGACCATGTGCGTGCCACGTCTCTCCCTAACGGCAGCGGCCGCCCTGCCGGACCGCATCGCCAGCCCCCGTCTTGCACTCGCCGGCTGGCTCTTTTCCGCCCTCGTGATTGCGGGACTTTCCGCAATTCCCGCCGGCGCTGCCGGCAACACCCCGCTGCTCGGCTACGGCTACGACCCGGAGCGCGAGGTCGATGTCGAGCTGGTCCTGGCCGTCGACATTTCCCAGTCGATGGATAGGGAAGAGCAGGAGGTCCAACGCGCCGGCTATGTCGCCGCCCTCACCTCACCGCAGGTGATTGACGCCATCCGCTACGGCCCGACCGGCCGGATCGCCGTGACCTACATGGAATGGGGCGGCGCGGGTGAGCAGTTCATCGTCGCCGACTGGTCGGTGATCACCGACGCCCCTTCCGCGGCAGCCTTCGCTGCAAAGATCGCCGAGGCGCCGCTGCGCCAGCGCCAGCGCACCTCCATCGCCTCGGCCCTGTCGCAGGCGACCGCCATGGTCGCCGCCAACAGGTTCGAGGGCCTGCGCAAGGTCATCGACATCTCCGGCGACGGACCGAACAACCAGGGCGGTAAGGTCGCTTTGTTCCGCGACCAGGCCATCGCCGCCGGCATCACCATCAACGGGCTTCCCTTGATGATGAAGTCCGAGCGCGATGCCTGGCAGTCCCTGCTGAATGTCGACAACTACTATGAGGACTGCGTGATCGGCGGCCCCGGCCATTTCTTCATTCCGGTTCGCTCTCGCGAGCAGTTTGCCGACGCGATCCGCATGAAGCTGATCCTGGAAATCGCCGGACTGACGCCCGAAACGCCGCAGGTTTATAGGGCGAGCGGGCGCAAGCCGGTGAATTGCGGGCTGTACGATTGAGTCTTTTCCTGCCCTGTCGGCGTCGGGAAGCAGGAGAAGTTGGACAAGGACCGGCTTTCAACCTGGCGCGTAAGCGGGTACATCCTAGGCTCAGGACCCGTATCCGCTTGCCCGCCCAACGCCAGACCACGCAGGATCGCCTTGACCGGAACCGCGAGCCCCTTGCCCGACACACATCCCGCCAAACCGGCGCTGGCGCTGGTCGCCCATGACGCCCGCAAGGAGGAAATGGTCGCCTTTGCCCGGGTGCACGAGGACAAGCTCGGCTCCTTCCGCCTGGTGGCGACCGGAACGACCGGCGGGCGGATCCTCGAAGCCTGCCCCGGCCTGACCATCGAGCGGCTGAAGAGCGGCCCGCTCGGCGGCGACCAGCAGATCGGCGCGATGATCGCCGAAGGACGGCTGCAGGGGCTGATCTTCCTCGTCGACCCGCTGTCGCCCATGCCGCACGATGTCGACGTCAAGGCGTTGATGCGCCTTGCCCTCGTCTACAACATCCCGATGGCGCTGAACCGGGCGACGGCCGATATCCTGCTGCGCTCGGCCCGTCTTGCCGGGCTGCCCACCACCTCGACCACTCCCGAGATCATACCCCAGGCGTGATGACCCTTTCCCCGCCCAGTCTCCGCGGTTTTCGCTTTCCCGTGCTGGTCGCCGACATCGGCGGAACCAATGCGCGTTTCGCGGTGGTCACCGACACCCATGCGGCGACCAGGGTCTACGGCTCGGTGCCGACGGCCGGCTTTCCCGGGCTTGCCGAGGCTGCCATCGCCACGGTGCTGGACCACACCTCGGTGATGCCGCGCACTGCCGTGCTCGCCGTGGCGGGCCCGGTCGCCGGCGACCGCATCCCCATGACCAACGCCGACTGGGTGATCGAGCCGCTGGAACTGATCCGCCGGCTCGGCCTGGAAAGCGTCGTGGTGCTCAACGACTTCGAGGCGCAGGCGCTGGCGCTGCCAGGACTGGAGGGCGAGGACATCCGCCGGATCGGCGGCGGGACGGCACAGGCGAACGGCGCCAAGGTGGTTCTCGGCCCCGGCACCGGTCTTGGTGCCGCGGCGATGATCCACACGGCCGGCACCTGGATCCCGATCCCCGGCGAGGGCGGCCATATGGAACTCGGCCCCGTCTCCGAGACGGACTACCGGGTCTGGCCGCATATCGAGCGGCAGGAGGGCCGCATCGGCGCGGAACGCATCATCAGTGGGTCCGGCCTGTTGCGGCTGTCGCGGGCCGTGGCGGCTGAGGCAGGGACCGAGCGCGCCTTCGAGCGCCCGCGCGACGTGACCGAGGCCGCCGATGCCGGCGACGAGATCGCCCTGCGCACGATGGACATCTTCGTGCGGGCGCTCGGCCGGGTGGCCGGCGACTTCGCCCTCACCTTCCTGGCGCGCGGCGGCGTCTTTCTCGGCGGCGGCATTCCCGGCCGCATCGACACCTACCTGGCCCATCCCGCGTTTCGAGCCTCCTTCGAGGCAAAGGCCCCCCATTCCGCGCTGCTCGCCACGATCCCGACCTTCCTGATCCGCCATAGCAATCCGGCGCTGGAGGGCCTTGCGAGCTTTGCCCGCACCCCGACGCTCTTTGCGGTGGAGCTTGAGGGCCGGCACTGGAGCCTCGGCGGCGCAACAGGCCCTGCCGCGACCCCGGAATGAGCGAGACTGCCGCAACGCGCCCGCCGCTTCCCATCGATGCGGTGCTGCCGGACCTGCTCGCCGCGCTCGACGCGCACACCTCCTGCGTGCTTGTGGCCGAACCCGGCGCAGGCAAGACCACGGTTGTGCCGCTGGCCCTGCTTGACGCCAAATGGCGCGGCGACGGGCGCATCATCGTGCTGGAGCCCCGGCGGCTCGCGGCCCGCGCAGCGGCTGCCCGCATGGCCTCGCTGCTCGGCGAAGAGGTCGGCGGACGGGTCGGCCTCAGGGTGCGGCTGGAGACGAAGGTCTCGGCCCGCACGCGCATCGAGGTGGTCACCGAGGGCGTCTTCACCCGGATGATCCTCGAGGACCCCGAACTTTCGGGCATTGCCTGCATTCTCTTCGACGAATTCCACGAGCGATCGCTGGACGGCGATCTCGGCCTTGCCCTGGCGCTCGACGCCCAAGGGGCCCTGCGCGAGGACCTGCGCATCGTGCCGATGTCCGCGACCATCGATGCGGCAGGCGTTGCCAGCCACCTCGGCGGTGCGCCGGTGATCCATTGCGAGGGACGCAGCTTTCCGGTCGAGACCCGCTATCTCGGGCGCGACGGCGACCGGGACATCGCAGCTCAAGTGGCGAGTGCGGTGCGCAAGGCGCTGGCGGAAGAGACCGGCTCGATCCTCGCCTTCCTGCCCGGGCAGGGCGAGATCCGCCGTGCCGCCGACATGCTCGGCCCGCAACTGCCGGCCGATACCGATCTTGCCCCGCTCTACGGCGCCCTCACCGGGGCCGAGCAGAGTGCCGCCATTCGCCCGGCGGCAAACGGCCGGCGCAAGGTGGTGCTCGCCACCTCCATCGCCCAGACCTCGCTGACCATCGAGGGCGTGCGCGTCGTCATCGACAGCGGGCTTGCCCGGGTGCCGGTCCATGAGCCCGCGACCGGGCTCACCAGGCTCGCGACCGTACGTGCCTCCCGCGCCGCCGCCGACCAAAGGCGCGGCCGTGCCGGGCGCATGGAGCCGGGCATCTGCTATCGCCTGTGGGACGAGGCGCAGACCGCCTCGCTGCCGGCAGACGACAGGCCGGAGATCCTGGAGGCCGATCTTTCCAGCCTGGCGCTCGACCTTGCCGCATGGGGCGTGAGCGATCCGGCGGCCCTGCGCTTTCCCGACCAGCCGCCGGCGGCCGCCTGGAGCGAGGCGGTCGGCCTGTTGCAGCGGTTGGAAGCGCTCGACGGCACGGGACGGCTGACGATGGAGGGCGAGCGCATGCGCGCCCTGCCCCTTGCGCCTCGGCTTGCGCATATGCTGGTGCGGGCAGGCGAAACGGGGGATGCTCGGCTTGCTTGTGAGATCGCGGCCCTCCTTTCCGAGCAGGGGCTCGGCGGGCGCTCGGCGGACCTGCGCCATCGCCTTGCAGACTTTCGCCGCGCCCGCGATCCGCGCAGCGCGGCCGCACGCGGCATGGCCCAGCGCTGGCAGTCGCTGATCGACAAGGGGCCGAGCGCGAAGACGACTTCGTTGGCAGCAGGCGACACGGAAGCGGCCGGCAGGCTGCTGGCGCTCGTCTATCCCGATCGGGTGGCGCAGGCGCAGGACGGGCGCGGCGGTTTCCGCATGGCCAATGGCCGGGGCGGGCGCGTCGACGAGGCCGATCCGCTGGCGCGCGAGCCATTCCTCGTCGTCGCCGACCTGCAGGGCAATGCCGCGCGCGGCCGCATCCTGCTGGCCGCCCCGATCTCGCGCGAAGAGATCGAACAGCTGTTTGCCGGCGAGATCGAGGACGAGGTTCAGGTCGCTTGCGAGGCCTCCGGCTCTGTCCGGGCCCGGCGGCTGCGCCGCTATCGCCGGCTGGTGCTGCGCGAGGCCGTCGAACCCAATCCCGATCCGGATGCCGTCGCCTCAGCTCTCCTTGCCTTCCTCAAGGCGCGCGGCGCGCGTGCCCTGCCCTGGAGCAAGGCCCAGGCGACCCTGCGCGCCCGCGTCGTAACTTTGCGGGGGCTATTGCCGGCTGCCGAGGCCGAGGCTTGGCCGGACCTTGGCGACGACGCTTTGAGCGAAACCATGGACGAATGGCTCGGCCCCTATCTCGCCGGGGTGCGCAGCGCCTCCGCGCTCGATGCCGAGATGTTGGGCAATGCGCTCGCCGCCCTGCTGCCGCAGCACCGGCTGGGTGAGCTCGACCGGCTGCTGCCGAGCCATTTCTCGGCCCCCTCGGGCTCGCATGTCCCGATCGACTACGACCGCGAGGAAGGGCCCACTCTGCCCATCCGGGTGCAGGAGCTTTTCGGCCTCGACCGGCATCCCGCGATTGCGGGAGGCAGCGTGCCGTTGATCCTGGAACTGCTGTCGCCGGCCCACCGGCCGATCCAGATCACCCGCGACCTGCCCGGCTTCTGGCGCGGATCCTGGGCCGCGGTGAAAGCGGAGATGAAGGGGCGCTATCCCAAGCACCCCTGGCCCGACGATCCGCTTTCGGCTCAGGCAACCAACCGGGCCAAACCGCGCAAGTAGCGCAAGCTCGGCCCGGCAGTCCGTGAGTGTGCCTCAATCTTCCTCGGCCATGGCGATGAGGCTGGCATTGCCGCCGGCCGCCGCCGTATTGATCGAAACAACCTGTTCGAGCGCAAAACGGCCGAGATAGGCCGGGCCGCCAGCCTTCGGGCCGGTGCCGGACAGGCCCGATCCGCCGAAGGGCTGGGTGCCGACCACCGCACCGATGGTGTTGCGGTTGACATAGACATTACCGACCGACAGGCGGTCGACGACGGCCGCCACCGTCGCGTCGATGCGGCTGTGCACGCCGAGCGTCAGGCCGTAGCCGGTCGCGGCGATGGTCTCCAGCATCTTCGGCAGGTCGGACGCCTTGTAGCGCACCACATGCAGGATCGGGCCGAAGGTCTCCCTGGTCAGCGCGTCAGGCCGGTCCAGCTCGACGATATGCGGCGCCACCCAGGTTCCGCGCGCCAGCGTGCCGCCGGGCGCTTCGCCGGCATAAAGCACCTTCTGGCTCCGGCGCATCTCCTCGGCATGGGCGAGCAAGCGGTCTCGGGCATCGAGATCGATCACCGGGCCGATATCGGTCGCCGGGTCCGCCGGATCGCCGAGCGACAGTTCGCTTGCCGCGCCCTTCAGCATCTCCAGCTGCTTGTCCGCGACATCTTCCTGCAGATACAGCAGGCGGAGCGCGGAGCAGCGCTGGCCGGCGGAGCGGAAGGCCGACATCATCACGTCGTCGCAGACCTGCTCCGGCAAAGCCGTCGCGTCGACCAGCATGGCGTTGATGCCGCCGGTCTCGGCGATCAGCGGCACAATCGGACCGCGCTTGGCCGCGAGCGACCGGTTGATCGCCCAGGCGGTCTCGGTCGAGCCGGTGAAGGCGACGCCGGCAACGCGCGGCTCAGCGACCAGCGCCGCGCCCAGCTCGCGTCCGCCCGGCGCCAGCAGGAACACGTCCTCCGGCACGCCGGCAGCATGGATCAGCTTCGCCGCCTCGAAGGCGATCAGCGGGGTCTGCTCCGCCGGCTTGGCGATGACCGCATTGCCAGCCAGGAGCGCTGCGGTGATCTGGCCGAGGAAAATCGCCAGCGGGAAGTTCCAGGGCGAAACACAGACGAAGACGCCGCGGCCGCGCAGACGGTAGCGGTTCTCCTCGCCGGTCGGTCCGGGCATCAAGGTGCCTTCGCCGAACTGCTTCACCGCCTCGGCCGCGTAGTAGCGGCAGAAGTCGACCGCCTCGCGCACTTCGGCAAGGCCGTCGGGCAGGGTCTTGCCGGCCTCGCGGGCGAGCAGCGCCATCAGCCGGGGCGTTTCCGCCTCCAGCATGTCGCCGAGACGGGCAATCGCCGCGGCGCGCTGGTCGACGGGCGTGCGCGACCAGCGGGCAAAGCCCTTGAGCCCTGCATCGAACATCGCCGGCACTTCGTCGGCCGTCGCCTCGCGCACGGTGCCCGCGCGGGTCGCGCCATCGACCGGCGACAGGACCGAACGTTCGTTGCCGCGCGCCTTGGCGCCCGGATAGAGCGGACCTGCGCCCTCGACCTGGCGCGGGGCCTTGGCCATGTCCTCGACCAGCCGGGTGCGGTCGCGGGCAAGGCCGAATTCCAGACCCTTGGAGTTGTTGCGGCTCTCGCCGTAGAGCGCGGCCGGCAGCGGGATCCGCGGATTGCGGGCACGGGTACCGCCGGCCAGAAGGTCATGCGGGCGAGCCAGAAGCCGCGAGATCGGCACGGAGGCATCGCCCACCGCCGAGACGAAGGACGAGTTGGCGCCGTTTTCCAGCAGGCGGCGAACCAGATAGGCGAGCAGATCGCGATGGCCGCCGACCGGCGCATAAATGCGGCAGGGATGCCCGTCGCGCTCGGTCACGGCCTTGTACAGGCTCTCGCCCATGCCGTGCAGGCGCTGGAACTCGAAGCCGCCCTCGTTGCCGGCCATGGCGATGATCTGCGCGACCGACAGTGCATTGTGGGTGGCGAATTGCGGGTAGATGCGCGGCCGCGCGCCGAGCATCGACCGGGCGCAGGCGAGATAGGAGAGGTCCGTTGCCGCCTTGCGGGTGAAGACCGGGAAGTCCTCCAGGCCGCGCTCCTGCGCACGCTTGATCTCGGTGTCCCAGTAGGCGCCCTTGACGAGGCGCACCATGAAGCGGCGATCCAGCCGCTCGGCGAGGCCGATGATCCAGTTGACCGCTTCCAGTGCCCGCTTCTGATAGGCCTGGATGGCGAGACCGAACCCGTCCCAGCCGGCGAGCGAGGGGTCGGCGGCAACGGCCGCGAAGATGTCGAGCGAGATCTCAAGCCGGTCGGCCTCTTCCGCATCGACGGTAAAATTCAGATTGTGGCGCTTGGCCGCCTGGGCAAGCTTGAGAAGCTGTGGCACCAGTTCGTCGCGCACGCGGCTGCCCTTCACCGCCTCGTAGCGCGGATGCAGCGCGGAGAGCTTGACCGAAATGCCGGGACGGGCGGGCAACTCGCCCTTGCCGGCGGCCGCGCCGATGGCCTCGATCGCATCCGCATAGGAGCGGAAGTAGCGCTCGGCATCGCCGGCCGTGCGGGCGCCCTCGCCCAGCATGTCGTAGGAATAGCGGTAGCCCTTGGCTTCCTGCCCCTTCGCCCGCGACAGCGCGCCCTTGATCGTCTCGCCGAGCACGAACTGGTGGCCGAGGATGCGCATCGCCTGACGCGTCGCCGCACGCACCGCCGGCATGCCCATGCGCTTGACCAGCGAGGCGAGGATCGTGTTGGGCTGCTCGCCCGGATGCAGCAGGCGCGAGGTGACGCCAAGCGCCCAGGACGAGGCGGACACCAGCCAGGTGTCGGACGGGCCACCCTCGGACTCGTCGAACCGGGCGGCAGCCAGCTTGTCCTCGATCAGCTTGTCCGCCGTTGCCGCGTCCGGCACACGCAGCAGCGCCTCGGCCAGCACCATCAGCGCCAGGCCCTCGCGGGTCGACAGGCCGTATTCGCGCAGGAAATCCTCGACGCCGCCGAGACCGCCGATGGCCGAGCGGATCGACTGGATGTAGCCGGAGGCGATGTCGTCGACCCGCGCCTCGGTCGCCTCGTCGAAGGCGACCTTGCCAAGCAGGCTGCGGACGGCACTGTCGTCGGAGGGCGCAAAGGTGGCGCGGAAGGGAGAAAGATCGGTCTGCGACAGCGCGGCGGGCGCGCGTTCCGGGGCAAGGCTCATGACGGCTCCAGGACAAAGGAGGACACGCTCGCGGCGGACGATCCGTCCAGCCGCCTCATCCCCCGAAGAAAGTCTCGCCCTTCGGGGATTTATTCCATTATACTGCCGGATATGCCGTTAATTCCGTCAAATATTGGCATTCATAATGGAATATAACCCGTGAAATCGGAAATCACCGTGCAATCCACGGATCTGGATCGCATCGACCGCCGCATCCTCGAAGTGCTGCAGGTGGACGGGCGCATCACCACGACCGACCTTGCCGCCAAGGTGAACCTCTCCCCGACCGCCACGGCCGAGCGGATGAAGCGGTTGATCCGCGAGGGATACATCCTGCGCTTTTCCGCCGAGCTCGACCCGCTGCGCCTCGGCCAGGGGCTCCTGGTGTTCCTGCAGGTCAAGCTTGACCGGACGACGCCGGACGTCTTCGACGCCTTCGCGCGGGCCGTGAAGCGCGTGCCGCAGGTGCTCGAATGCCACATGGTGGCGGGCGGTTTCGACTATCTGGTGAAGGCGCGCGTCTCCGACATGGCCGCCTATCGCAAGCTGTTGGCGGATGCGGTACTGGACCTTCCGGGCGTCCGCGAAACGCATACCTATGCGGTGATGGAAGAGATAAAGGACACGCACGTGCTGCCCCTGTAGCTGCCGGCGACGTCGAAAGCAGGCACGGTGGCGTCACGAAGCCGTGTGTTGACCGTCATCGCAAGCGCTTGCGACACCATGCGAAACGGGAAGGGGAACTCCAGATGACCATCATCCGCCTGCTGTCGCGGCCTGTGCGCGGCGCCCTGCTGGCCGCAGCGCTGACCCTGCCGCTCGCACCTCTCGCGAGCCGCGCCGACGAGACCGTGGATCCGGCCGACTGGACCGATGTGCTGGCGAAGGCGAAAGGGCAGACCGTCTACTTTCACGCCTGGGGCGGAGAGCCGCGCATCAACGCCTATATCGCCTGGGCGGGCGAACAGCTTCAGCAGCGCCACGGCATCACGGTGGAGCAGGTGAAGGTTGACGACACCGCCAATGTGGTCGCGCGCATCGTCGCCGAGAAGGCTGCCGGACAGGAGAGCGGCGGCGCCGTCGATCTCGTCTGGATCAACGGCGAGAATTTCGTGTCGCTGAAGAAAGCAGGCCTGCTGATGTCGCCGGGCTGGGCGACAAAGCTTCCGAACTGGCCGCTGGTCGATGTGGAGAACAAGCCGGCGGTCGTCACCGACTTCACCGAGCCCACCGACGGCCAGGAAAGCCCGTGGGGATTGGCCAAGCTCGTCTTCATGCACGACACGGCAACGCTGACGCATCCACCCAAGACGCTTGCCGAGCTTGCAGAGTATGCGAAGGCCAATCCGGGCCGCTTCACCTATCCGCAGCCGCCAAACTTCCACGGCTCGACCTTCCTCAAGCAGGTTCTGGCCACCACCATCGCGAACCGCAGCAAGCTGTCGCACCCGGTCGACCCGGCAAGCTTCGAGGCCGACGTCGCTCCGCTCTTTGCCTATCTCGACACGCTTCATCCCTACATGTGGAGGCAGGGACGCGCCTTCCCGCAGAACCAGCCGGCCCTGCGCCAGTTGCTGGCCGACGGCGAGATCGACATCGCCTTCACCTTCAATCCGGCAGGCGCCTCCGCCGCAATCGCAGCCGGAGAGCTGCCCGACACGGTGCGCACCTTCGTGCTGGACGGAGGCACTATCGGCAATGCGCATTTCGTGGCCATTCCCTTCAACGCCAATGCCAAGGCCGGTGCGCTCGTCCTTGCCGACTTTCTTCTGTCGCCGGAAGCCCAGGCGCGCAAGCAGGACCCGGCGATCTGGGGCGACCCGACCGTGCTCGCGGTGGAGCGGCTGGAGGCGGCCGACCGCGAACGCTTCACCGCGCTCGATCTCGGCATTGCCACCCTGTCGCCGGAGGAACTCGGACCGGTGATCGAGGAGCCGCATGCAAGCTGGATGGTGGAGCTGGAGCGCGCCTGGAACGCTCGCTACGCCTCGCAGTGAGCACGCTGCATCCAAGGCCCGTCCGACCATGCTGAGACTGGCACCGGTCCTCACTCTGGCCATGATGCTGGGGCCGGTGGCGGCCGGGCTCCTCGGCACGCTGCTGCCGGCTGCCGGCTATGTGCCGGTGCTCGGCGGCACCGCGGTATCGCTCGAACCGCTGCGCATGTTCCTCACCCAACCCGGCATCGGAATGTCCGCTGCGCTGTCGCTCAGCACCGGGCTCGTTGCCACGTTCGGAGCGTTTGCGGCCGTGGTCGTGTTCACCGCGGCCTTCGAGGGCACCCGCTTCTTTCGTGCGCTGCGCCGGCTGCTATCGCCGCTGATGGCCGTGCCGCATGCGGCCGCTGCCTTCGGCCTTGCCTTCCTCATCGCCCCGTCCGGCTTCGCCATGCGGCTGCTGTCGCCCTGGGCAACCGGTTTCCAGCGCCCGCCGGATCTGCTGATCGTCGGCGATCCCTTGGGGCTGACGATGACGCTCGGGCTGATGGCGAAGGAAATCCCGTTCCTCTTCCTGATGCTCGTTGCGGCCCTGCCGCAGGCCGACGCCCTGCGTAGCCGACGGGTGGCGGCGAGCCTCGGCTATGCGCCGGTCGCCGCCTGGCTGACCACCGTATTGCCGCGCGTCTACCCGCAGATCCGTCTCCCGGTCTTCGCCGTGCTTGCCTATGCCACCTCCGTCGTCGACGTGGCGCTGATCCTCGGCCCGACCACGCCGCCGCCGCTCGCCGTGCGGCTGGCTGCATGGATGAACGATCCCGACCTGTCGCAGCGCTTCATGGCATCGGCTGGTGCGATGACGCAGCTCGGCCTCAGCCTCTTCGCCATCCTCCTGTGGGTCTGCGGCGAAAGGCTCGCCGCGAAACTCGGCCGCCTCTGGATCGAGAGCGGCCGGCGCAGTGCGGCGGAAGAGCTGTCCGCCGCCCTTTCGGGAGCCGCGATGGTGATGCTTGCAGGCGCGATGCTTGCCGGTCTTGCGCTCCTGGCGCTGTGGTCGATAGCCGGGCCCTGGCGGTTCCCCGATGCGCTGCCCCATCACCTGACACTGCGGGCATGGACGATGCACGCACACGCGGCAGAAGATGCGATCATCACCACCGTCGCCGTCGCCCTGCCGGTGGTCGTCGTGGCGATCACCCTTGCCCTCGCCTGCCTGGAAAACGAGACGCGCGACGGCCTCACCGTCCGGCACCGCTCGCTGCCGCTGCTCTACCTGCCGTTGATCGTGCCGCAGATCGCCTTCGTCTTCGGCCTGCAGGTGCTGTTCCTGACGGCAGGATTGCACGACACGCTCTTTGCCGTCGCACTCGGCCATATGGTCTTCGTGCTGCCTTACGTCTTCCTGGCGCTCTCCGACCCCTGGCGTGCGATCGATCCGCGCTACGGCCATATAGCCGGAGCCCTCGGCGCTTCACCAACCCGGACCTTCTGGCGGGTGCGGCTGCCGCTCGCACGCAAGGCGGTGGCAACCGCCGCCGCGCTCGGCTTCGCCGTCTCCGTCGCGCAGTATCTGCCGACGCTGCTGATCGGCGGCGGACGCATCTCCACCGTCACGACCGAAGCCGTGGCGCTGGCCGCAGGCGGCAACCGGCAGCTCGTCGGCATCTATGCGCTTTTGCAGATGCTGCTTCCCTTCGCCGCCTTCCTGCTGGCGGCGGCAGTCCCCGGCATCGCCCATCGCCACCGCGCGGAGAACGAGGCCACTGCATGACCGAAGCCCTCATCTTCGACAAGGTCGAGATCACGCTCGCGGGGCGCGATCTCATTTCGCTCGACCGCAGCATTGAGCCGGGCGAGGTGCTGACGGTGATGGGGCCGAGCGGCATCGGCAAGTCGACGCTGCTCGCCCATGCAGCGGGGTTCCTGGATCCGGTCTTCGCGGCCCGTGGCCGGGTATTGTCCGGCACGACGGATCTCACCGGCCTGCCGCCGCACCAGCGCCGGCTCGGCCTGCTGTTCCAGGATCCGCTGCTGTTTCCGCATATGAGCGTCGGCGAGAACATCGCCTTCGCGCTGCCGCCCGAATTGCACGGGCGCACAAGACGACGGCAGGCCGTGGCGACGGCACTCGCCGATGTCGAGCTGGCCGGATTCGAGACCCGCCACCCGGCCACCCTGTCAGGCGGGCAGAAGGCGCGTGTCGCCCTGATGCGCGTGCTGGAAGCGCAGCCTCGGGCGCTGCTGCTCGACGAACCGTTTTCCCGGCTGGATGCCGCATTGCGCGATCAGATCCGCCAGCTCGTTTTCGCCAAGGCACGCGAACGCGGCCTGCCCGTGCTTCTCGTCACCCATGACCGGGCGGACGCGGAGGCCGCCGGCGGTCCGGTCGTCGACTACGGCTGAGACCAGCCTTCCCTCAGCCGGCCGCGTCGGCAGGCTGCGACTGGAGCAGGCCATAGCGCTCGATGCCGATCTGCTCGATCAGCTGCAGCTGGGTCTCCAGATAGTCGATATGGGCTTCCTCGTCGGCCAGAAGTTCCTCGAAGAGGAGCTTCGAGACGTAGTCGCCGGCCGCGAGCGTCACCTCGCGTGCCTCCTTGTAGAGGGCGCGGGCGGAATACTCGCCGGCGAGATCCGCCTCCATCACGTCCTTCAGCGATTGGCCGATGCGCAGCGGATCGAGGCTCTGCATATTCGGAAAGCCGCCAAGAAACAGAATGCGGTCGATGAGCCGGTCGGCATGCGCCCGCTCCTCCATCGACTCCTCCAGCTCCTTCGCGGCCAGCTTGCCATAGCCCCAGTCGTCCAGCATGCGGTGATGCAACCAGTACTGGTTGACGGCGGTCAGCTCGTGCCGGAGAGCCTTGTTGAGATACTCGATTACCCTGGCATCACCCTTCATCGGTGCTCTCCCCCCCAGCCGGCGACGTGCCCTTGTCCGCCGGTGCTTCCTCGTGAATGATCGGTATGACGGTGCTGAAGCAGCTGCCGCAGCGCGGGCGCTTGCCGAGCGCGCGAAACACCGCGCCCGGCGTCACGACCACCCGGTCGGGACCCGATTGCAGCTCTCGCGCGGCCTTGCGCAACTCCTTGTCCGTCAGGACATTGCAGGAACAGACGATCACGTTGGATCCCGGCCGGCCTCATCGGCTGGCCCTCTTTATAAAGTTGAACTTTCGACACTACATATGGGACGCTCCGGCGCGATGCAAACCCGTTGCCTTGCGTATCTCGCAACACGATGTCCCGCCGCAGGGCCGATGTCACCGCGCCTTTTGCCCCGACGCCACCGCAACGCACATTTTCTTCAATGAACATCAATGGCTTGATACCAATCCAGAACAAAGCGCGGGTGCCGGCATTTCGGCTTAACCGGCAGCAGCAGTCGGTGTCTCGCGCCTTTCCGATATCCTCGTCAAGAGGTGCAAAGCCTCGCGTAGGGGCAGAGGACTACTGCACCTGTCCCCAGTTGAGTTCGACACCGCAAACGTCAAGATTGCTCGGCCTGGTCACGCCAGGATACACTCAACTTCCCGAAACATTCTTCCCTTCAGATGCGTTTCACCAATCCGATCAAGCATATACCTCAATAACTACAATTTTACACTTCGTGGTCATAACTCTTTCCCTAGCGAAATTGCGAACGATCCTGCAAGCAAGGGAAGAACGGTCATGGGCCTGCTTTCGCGTCTCAATCTGGTTTCCATCGTATCCATGGCCGCGGCACTTATGATTGTGCTCGCTCTCGGTACGGTCGGCACGGTCATGTACATGGTGATCTCGGACCGCATCATGCACGACGCCGTCACCCGGCAGGACGCAAGCTTGCGCGTCGCCGCGACCATCGTGGGGAGCGAGATGCCCGGTACGACCGTCACCTGGAGATCGGACGGCAATGTCGATCGCGTGGTCATGGAGAGCATTCCCGACGAGATTTCCGATCACACTATGATCGACAAGATCGGACGCATGACTGGAGAGACCGTCACGGTTTTCAAGTGGGATCAGGAAAGCCGCGACTTCTGGCGCAAGACCACCAACATCATCAAGCCGGACGGCGACCGTGCCGTCGGCACGCCGCTCGGCCAGAACGGCGCCGTCTATCCGGTGGTCACCAAGGGCGACACCTATCGCGGCGAAGCGGTGATCCTCGGCACGCCCTACTATACGATCTACGCGCCGATCTATGCGCCCTCCGGCGAGATCTCGGGCATTCTCTATGCCGGCGTGCGCAAGTCGACGATCAACGCCCTGATGGATGCAGTCACCAGCAAACTGGTTCTTGCCTTCCTGCCGATCCTCGTGGTCGCTGTCGGCGGCATGGCACTGCTGACGCGCCGGTTGCTGAAGCCGATCCCCCAGCTTGCCGAGATCGCCCATCGCATCGCCGACGACGATCTGGCCGTCGAGGTGCCTTACACGTCCCGCAAGGACGAGATCGGTCAGCTCGGCTCGGCCATCGACGTCCTGAAGGCGCGCGCGCTCGACCGGCAGAAGCTGGCAGCCGACCGCGAGACCTCCGTCGGCGAAAGCCGCCGCCGCCAGAGCGAAATCGACGGGCTCATCGCGGACTTCCGGGACAAGGT
>NZ_JALBGD010000008.1 GCF_023507705.1 Stappia sp. WLB 29
GAGGGGATGCGAGGGCGTGCCCCTTTCTGGGGGTGACGGGAGAGGGAATGCGGGGTGGTGCCTCCTCCTCGGAGGTCATCCCGGCCGCAGGCGAAGCCGGAGAGCCGGGAGCCATTGGCGCCCTCGGCAGGGGTTAAGCGGGAGGCATCGCCACCTCCTCGGCTGTCACGCCTGCGCAGGCAGGCGTCCAGTATCCGCTGGGGCAGATGGTGGCGCAAAACTGGCCGCCACCGGCGGTTCGGCGGCAGGGCTGAGGCCCGACTTCAACCGTTCGAGTGTACTAGATCCCGGTTTTCGGCTGCGCCGAAACTGGGATGACATCCTGTGGTCGGGGTTTGCGTGGGCGTGCCCTCCGCCGCGGCTCTGGAAGCCAATAGGCCCCGGGTCGCGCTGCGCTTGCCCGGGGTGACGGCAGAGGGGATGCGAGGCCGTGCCCCTTTCCCGGGGTAACTGGAGAGGGGATGCGAGGTCGGGCCACGTCTCGGAGTGACAGCCGAGGGGATGCGGGCGCGCGCCATTTTCTCGGAGTGACAGCCGAGGGGATGCGGGCGCGCGCCATTTTCTCGGAGTGACAGCCGAGGGGATGCGGGGCTGTGCCTCCGTCTCAGGCTGACGTTCAAGCTTCCTACCGACCCAAACTCCTTCCCCCTGACGCTCTCCCAACCTTCTCCTTGTGCGCTTTCACGCCCGTATCGCGATGTTGCCGCGGCAGGTTTGCCTGCAAGCGCAGGCACTTGCGCGACTGATTGACAGATTGTCTGATAATCTGATAATGCCGACCTGTCAGTTATGCAGAGGCTGAAAGCCCAGGGAGTTACGGAAAATGGTCGAGCAACCGGTCGCCACAAAAATCGCCTTCATCGGCCTCGGGCGGATGGGGCTGCCGATGGCGGTCAACCTGGTCTCGGCCGGCTACAACGTGACCGGCTACGACCGCTCGGCAGAGGCCTGCGCCGCCTTCGCCGCCAAGGGCGGAACGGCGGCCGACAGCGCCCGCGCGGCGGCACGCGGCGCGGAGATCGTCATCACCATGCTGCCGACCTCGGCCATCGTCGCGTCCTGCCTCGTCGGCGAGGAGAACGCGCTGGCGGACGCGGCGCCGGGCGCGCTGGTGATCGACATGAGCTCGTCGGTGCCCGCCGACACGCTGAAACTCGCCGAGGAGCTGAAGGCGCGCGGTCTCTCGCTGGTCGATGCGCCGGTCTCCGGCGGCGTCGGCAAGGCCATCGACGGCACGCTGGCGATCATGGTCGGCGGCGAGGCGGGCGATGCGGCCCGCGCCGAGCCGGTGCTGAAGGCGATGGGCGAGCGCATCTTCCTCGCCGGCAAGCTGGGCGCCGGCCATGTGATCAAGGTGCTGAACAACTACGTCTCGGCGGCCGGTGCGCTGGCAGCCGTGGAGGCGCTGATCGTCGGCCGCGAGTTCGGCCTCGACGAGGGCGTGATCACCGACATTCTCAACGCCTCGACGGGGCGCAACAACACGACCGAGAACAAGGTCAAGAAGTTCATCCTGTCGGGCGCCTTCAACTCCGGCTTCGATCTGGCGCTGATGTCCAAGGATATCGGCATCGCGGCGGGGCTCGCCGGCGATCTCGGCCTCGACATGAAGCTGCTGGCGCGCACCTCGCAGGAGTGGAACGCGGCGACGGACGAGCTGCCGGCCGGCGCCGACCACACCGAGATCTACCGCTATGTCGACGGCGGCGCGCGCCGTGGCTGACCTGCTCGCCACCCTTGTCGGCCGGTTGCAGGCGGCCTCCGGCGATCCGGAGCTGACCCGGCTGTCGCCGGGCCTCGCCGTGGCGCTGGCGGTCCGCGCGGGCGGCGCGCGCGCCGTGCTGCGGATCGAGGAGGGTAGGGTGGAGACGACCGGCGCGGACGCGTCCGCCGATATCGAGATGATCCTCGGCGAGGGCGTGCTGGAGAAGATGCTGCAGGTGCCGCCGCCGCCGCGCCACCAGGGCTTCACGGCGCTGCAGATCGCCAATCCGGACGTGACGGTCGAGGGCGATGCGCTGGTCATCGCGCGGGCGCGCGCCGCGCTGGAGCGGCTGTTCGAGATGGCGCTCTCAGCGCCCGAGCTTGCCGCGCCGAGGCGGACCCGCCGCACCGACGGGATCGCCGGGCGCCGTGTCACGCTCAACTGCGCCGAAGGGCCGCTGGAGATCCACACGGACATTGCCGGGCGCAAGGGCGCGGTGCCGCTGGTGTTCTTGCACACGGCGGGGGCGGATGCGCGCCAGTTCGAGGCGCAGATGGCCGACAGCGCGCTGGGCGATGCCTACGAGCTGCACGCGCCGGATATGCCGTTCCACGGGCGCTCAATGCCGCCGCTCGGCTGGGACGGGGCGCCCTACACGCTGACGGCGGAGCGTTATCTCGACTGGGTGAGGGCCTATCTGGCGCAGGTCGTCGGCCGGCCGGCGATTCTCGCCGGCTGCTCGATGGGCGCGGCGGTGACGCTGGTCTGCGCGGCGCGCGCGCCGGAGCTGCTGCGCGGCGTGCTGCCGATCGAGCCGCCCTACCGCTCCAAGGGGCGGATCAACCGCGGCCAGAACGACGTCGGCGTCCATGCCGGCCTGCACAACGGCGCCTTTGTGCGCGGGCTGATGGCGCCGACCTCGCCGGAAGGCTATCGCCGCCGCGCCGCCTGGATCTACTCGCAAGGGGCGCCCGGCGTCTACCAGGCGGATCTCGGCTTCTACTCGCTGGAATTCGACGGCGAGGAGATCGCCCCGATGGTGGATGCCGCCCGCCTGCCGGTGGTGCTGCTGTCGGGCGCCTACGACTACTCGGCGACGCCGGAGGACGGCGCGCGACTCTGCGCCCTGATGCCCGGCGCCCGCCAGATCGTCATGCGCGACCTCGGCCATTTCCCGATGACCGAACATCCCGACCTTTTCGCCGGCTACCTGGATCAGGCGCTGGCGCTTCTCGCCGCCGGACCCGGCGCCCCCTCTCACTCGTGAGCAACTGAAGGAAGCAACGATGACCACCAAGACCATGCGCCCCGACGGAACGCCGGCCGGCGAGCGCTTCGAGGCCGGCCTCAAGACCCGCCGCGAGGTGCTGGGCGACGACTACGTGAACGCCTCGGTCAACAAGGCGACCGACTACAACTGGCCGATGCAGCAGCTCGTCACCGAATACTGCTGGGGCGACGTGTGGAACCGCGAGGGCCTCGGCCGCCGCGAGCGCTCGATCCTCAACCTCGGCATGATCTCGGCGCTCGGCCGCAGCCACGAGCTGCGCCTGCATGTGCGCGGCGCGATCAACAACGGTCTCACCAAGGAAGAGATCCGCGAGATCATGCTGCAGGTCGCCATCTATTGCGGCGTTCCGGCGGGCATCGACAGCTTCCGCACGGCCCAGGACGTCTTCGACGAAATGGGCATCTGAACTGCGCAGCGCCCGGAGCGATATCCGGGCAAACACCCCTGGGAGGAACTCAAGATGACCAAAGACACGTCCAAGTCCCCGTTCAGCCTGTCGCGTCGCCAGGTGTTGGCGGCCGGTGCCGCAACGGCGCTGACCATGCCGTTCTACGCGCGCCGCGGCTTTGCCGCCGACACGATCAATGTCGGCGTGATCCAGCCGCTGTCGGGCGCTAATGCCCAGTTCGGCATCAACTCGCGCAACGGCATCCAGCTCGTCGCCGACGAGATCAACGCCGCCGGCGGCATCAAGTCGATGGGCGGAGCCCAGATCAACCTGATCATCTCCGACGCCACGTCCAACCCGACGCAGGCCGCAACCGTGGCGCAGCGCATGATGTCGCAGGACGGCGTGTGCGCGGTGCTGGGCGCCTTCGCCTCGTCGCTGACGCTGGCGATCTCCGAGGTGACCGAGCGCCGCGGCGTGCCGCTGCTCACCATGTCCTTCTCGGACCAGGTGACGGGCCGCGGCTTCCGCAACATCTTCCAGGTGGTCTCCAAGGCCTCGGACCTGGGCTCGGCGACGATCACCCACACGCTGGACCTTGCCCGCAAGGCCGGCGACGAGATCACCAAGATCGCCATCATGTACGAGGACACCGCCTACGGCACCTCGCAGGCCGGCGGCCTGCGCGCCGCGGCGGAGGCCAACGGCATCGAGGTGGTGATGGACGAGGCCTATCCGCTGGGCATCACCGACGTGTCGCCGCTGATCAACCAGCTGCGCCGCACCGAGGCCCAGGCCGTGTTCCCGGTCTCGTACCTCAACGACAGCCTGCTGATCATCCGCAACATGCGCCAGCAGGGCATCAACCTGCCGACCATCGGCGGCGCGGCCGGCTACATCATCCCGGACTTCCGCAACGGCCTCGGGGAACTGGCCGACGACGTGCTGTCGATCTCGCCGGCCGCCTACGACCAGGCGCCGGAGTTCACCGAGCGGTTCCGCGAGCGCTTCGGCTACTTCATGGTGCACGAGGCGCAGGAGCACGCGGCGTGCATGGGCGTCCTCGCCTCGGCTCTGGAGAAGGCGGGCAACGCCGATCCGCGCCAGCTGCGCGACGTCATCGCCTCGGAGACCTTCGACGAGGGCTGGGCCACCGTCATGTCGGGCGGCAAGATCAAGTTCGACGAGACCGGCCTCAACATCCACGCGGTGCCGATGATGGTGCAGTGGCGCGGCGACGAGCTGGTGACCGTCGCCCCGGCGGAATACGCCAAGGCCGACGCCGTCTGGCACAGCCTCTGATCCCGACATCACGCCCCCGCTGAGGGGCTGCCAGGCTGCCGGGAGGGCCATGAGCCCTCCCGGCGAACCTTGTGAGGGGACAATGGAATACCTCATCATCCTGCTACAGACCCTGCTCGACGGGATCATGATCGGCGGCGTCTACGCGGTGCTGGCGATCGGTCTCAGCCTCGTCTTCGGCGTCATGCACATCGTCAACTTCGCCCATGCGGAATTCATGATGATCGGCATGTTCATCGGCTGGGCGTGCTGGCACTTCTTCGGCCTCGACCCGATGCTCGGCGCCTTCATCGCGCTGGCGGTGACCTTCTGCTTCGGCATGGTGCTGCAGCGCGTGCTGATCCGCCCGGTGCTCGGCGCGCCGCAGGTCGCGCAGATCTTCCTGACCGTCGGCATGCTCTTCGCGCTGGAAAACGCCGCGCTGATGATCATGGGCGCGGAATACCGCTCGGTCACGACCCCCTACCAGACCCAGTCGCTGACGCTGTTTTCCTACGGCAGCGAGCGCGTGCTGGTGGGCATGGACAAGCTCTACGCCTTCCTGATGGCCCTGCTGTCGGGCAGCGCGGTGTGGCTGTTCCTCAACAAGACCCGCTTCGGCGCGGCCATGCGCGCGACCTCGCAGGACCCGATGGCGGCCAAGCTGATGGGCGTCAACACGGACCTGATGTATGCGGTCGCCTTCGGCCTCGGCGTCGGCACCACCGCCTTCGGCGGCTCGGTCGTACTGCCCTACATCACCGCCTCGCCGGCGGTCGGCTCGGGCTACGCGGTGCTGATGTTCACGGTGGTCGTGCTCGGCGGCCTCGGCTCGGTGACCGGGGCGATCATCGGCGGCATCGCCGTCGGCGTCATCCAGTCCTTCTCCGCCCTGTTCATGCCGATCCAGCTGCAGAACCTCGCCCTGTTCGTGGTGTTCATCCTGGTGCTGGCGCTCCGGCCTGAGGGCATCGTCGCCCGGAGGCGTTCATGACCCGCTCCAACACGCTTTCCATCGCGCTTCCCGCGCTGGTGGTCCTGGCGCTGATCATTGCCCCGCTCGGGCTCGATCCCTTCGGCTACACGCTGCGCATCCTCTGCCTGATGCTGCTGTTCTGCGCGATGGGCCAGGCCTGGAACATCGTCGGCGGCCTCGCCAACCAGATCTCGCTCGGCCATGCCGCCTATTTCGGCATCGGCGCCTACAGCTCGACGATCCTGTTCGGCTCGCTCGGCGTCTCGCCGCTGATCGGCGTGTTCGTCGGCATGTTCCTGGCGGCGATCTTCGCCCTGGTGCTGTCGCTGCCGACGCTGAGGCTCAAGGGCCACTACTTCGCGCTGGCAACGCTTGCCGCCGGCGAGGTCGCCCGCGTCGTCGCCAACTCCTGGACCAGCCTGACGGGCGGCCCGGTCGGCATCTCGGTGCCCTACCGTCCCGATGCCGGCTTCTGGGCGCTGCAGTTCCAGACCGTGCTGCCGAACTACTACCTGTTCCTCGGGGCCATGATCCTGGTGTCGCTGGTGTTCTGGCTGGTCCAGACCTCGGCCTTCGGCTACCGGCTGCGCGCGATCAAGGAGAACGAGACGGCGGCCGAGGTGATCGGCGTCAACACCTACCGGGTGAAGCTGCATGCCTCGATCCTGTCGGCGGTGCTGACCGCGATGCTCGGCACGCTCTACGCCCAGTTCCAGTTCTTCTTCGATCCCGACACGATCTTCGGCGTGGCGACGATCTCGGTGAAGATGGCGCTGATCGTGATCCTGGGCGGAGCCGGCCGGCTGTACGGTCCCTGGGTCGGGGCGGCGGTGATCATCCCGCTGGAAGAGATGGCCAACTCCTATCTCGGCAACTCCATCGCCGGCCTGTCGCAATTCGCCTACGGCGTGCTGCTGATCGTGGTGATCCTGCTCAACCCGCGCGGCCTGATCTCGCTGTTCGAGTCCCTGCGCGACCGGCTCAAGGGGAGGCAGCGCGCATGAGCGGCCATCTTCTGGAAGTGCGGAACGTCACCCGGCGCTTCGGCGGCCTGGTGGCCAATTCCGACGTCACCTTCACCGTCTCGCCGGGCGAGATCATCGGCCTGATCGGCCCCAACGGCGCGGGCAAGACGACGCTGTTCAACGTGCTGGTGGGCATCTATCCGCCGAGCTCGGGCGAGGTGATCTTCGACGGCAAGAGCATCGGCGGCCTGAAACCGCACCAGATCGCCAAGGCCGGGCTGACCAAGACGTTCCAGAACGTCGCGCTGTTCGGCGAAACCTCCGTGCTCGACAATGTCGTCACCGGCGGGCTGGTCAATCGCAGCCTGACGGATGCGCGCCGCTTTGCGGCCGAGTGCCTGGAGCGGGTCGGCATCGGCGCCATCGCGCAGAAGAAGGCGGGCGACCTGTCCTTCCCCGAGCGCGCCCGCGTCGAGGTGGCCCGTGCCCTGTGCACCTCGCCCAAGCTGCTGCTGCTGGACGAGGTGATGGCGGCGCTGACGCCGGCAGAGATGGAGGAGATCATCGAGCTCGTGCGCTCGCTGCGCGACGAGGGCATGACCTTCATCGTCGTCGAGCACCACATGAAGGCGGTGATGAAGCTGTGCGAGCGGCTGATCGTGCTGAACTTCGGCGAGATGATCGCCGACGGCACGCCGGAGGAGATCGCCGGCAACCGCAAGGTGCTCGACGCCTATCTTGGCGCCAATTTCTCGACGCAAGGGGAGGGCCACTGATGCCGGCCTCAGCCAACGACAAGGACGTCCTGCTGGACATCGGCGAGCTGACCGCCGGCTACGGCGCCCAGCCGGTCCTGCACGGCATCTCGCTGCATGTGGCGCGCCACGAGTTCGTTGCCGTGATCGGCGCCAACACCGCCGGCAAGAGCACGCTTTTGCGCGCGATCTCGGGCCTTCTGCCCCAGTGCAAGGGCCGCATCGCCTTCGACGGCAAGGACCTGACCAAGCTGAAGGCGCACGAGATCGCCGGGCTGGGCATTGCCCATGTCCCGGAGGGGCGCCATGTGTTCCCGGAGATGACGGTCGAGGACAATCTGCGCATGGGAGCCTATGCGCGTGCCGACCAGGCGGCGACGCAGCAGTCCCTGGAGCGGGTGTTCGAGCTGTTTCCGCGGCTGAAGGAGCGGCGGGCGCAATATGCCGGCTCCATGTCCGGCGGCGAGCAGCAGATGGTGGCGGTCGGCCGCGGCATGATGCTGGAGCCCAAGCTCCTCATCCTCGACGAGCCGAGCCTCGGCCTTGCGCCGCTGGTCGTTGAGGAAATGCATCAGCGCTTCCTCGACATTCACCGCTCCGGCGTTACGGTGCTGCTCGTCGAGCAGAACGTCTCGCTGGCCCTGCACAGCGCGGAACGCGCCTATGTGATGTCCTCGGGCTCCATCGAGATCGAGGGCTCGGCGCGCGAGCTGCTGCACGACGACCGCATTCGCAAGGCCTATCTGGGCATCTGACGGCGCAAGACCCGATGCTGCGCCTCGGCTCCGGGTCTTGCACCCCGCACGGATACGAAGAAAGGACGACCCCGCATGGCTGAGAATCCCCTCGCCCTGAAGGACCCCGGCCTGCTGAAGACGCAGGCCTATGTGAACGGACGCTGGATCGACGGCGAAAAGACCTTCCCGGTCTACAACCCGGCGACCGGCGAACTGGTGGCGAACGTGACGGATCTCGGTCCGTCCGACGTCGCCGGCGCGGTCGACGCCGCCCATGCCGCCCAGCCCGCCTGGGCGGCGAAGACCGGCAAGGAGCGCGCGGCGGTGCTGCGCCGCTGGTTCGACCTGATGGTCGAGAATGCCGACGACCTCGCCACCATCCTCACCGCCGAGATGGGCAAGCCCTGGCCGGAAGCGCGCGGCGAGATCCTCTACGGCGCCTCGTTCATCGAGTGGTTCGCCGAAGAAGCCAAGCGCATCTACGGCGAGACGATCCCCGGCCACCAGGCCGACAAGCGCATCGTCGTCATCCGCCAGCCGGTCGGCGTCGTCGGCTCGATCACGCCGTGGAACTTCCCCAATGCGATGATCGCCCGCAAGGTGGCGCCGGCGCTGGCCGTCGGCTGTTCCTTCGTCGCCCGTCCGGCCGAGCTGACGCCGCTGTCCGCCATCGCCATGGCGGTGCTGGCCGAGCGCGCCGGGGTGCCGGCCGGCATCTTCAACGTGCTGCCCTCGTCGGATTCGGCCGGTGTCGGCCAGGAGCTCTGCGCCAATCCGAAGGTCGCCAAGATCACCTTCACCGGCTCCACCCGCGTCGGGCGGATCCTGATGAAGCAGTGCGCCGACACGATCAAGAAGATGTCGCTGGAACTCGGCGGCAACGCGCCCTTCATCGTCTTCGACGACGCGGATGTCGATGCGGCGGTCGAGGGCGCGCTGATCGCCAAGTACCGCAATGGCGGGCAGACCTGCGTCTGCGCCAACCGCATCTACGTCCAGTCCGGCATCTACGACGCCTTCGCCGCGAAGCTGGCGGAGAAGGTGCGCGGCATGAAGATCGGCAACGGCTTCGAGGAGGGGGTGACCGTCGGTCCCCTGATCAGCGAAGCGGCGCTGAAGAAGGTCGAGGAGCACGTGTCCGACGCGCTGGCCAAGGGCGCGCGCGTGCTGGAGGGCGGCAAGCGCGCCGAGCTCGGCGGCACGTTCTACCGCCCGACGGTGCTCGCCGACGTGACCAGCGACATGGCGGTGGCGCGCGAGGAGACCTTCGGTCCCGTCGCCCCGCTGTTCCGCTTCGAGGACGAGGCGGAGGCCGTGGCCATGGCCAACGACACCGAGTTCGGCCTTGCTTCCTACTTCTACAGCAAGGATCTCGCCCGGGTCTGGCGGGTGGCCGAGGCGCTGGAAAGCGGCATGGTCGGCATCAACACCGGCCTGATCTCCACCGAGGTCGCGCCCTTCGGCGGCATCAAGCAGTCGGGCCTCGGCCGCGAGGGCTCGCGCCACGGCGTCGAGGACTATCTGGAGCTGAAATACCTGTGCATCGGCGGCATCGGCTGAGGCCGGAGCGCACGCACGCAACAAGAGGGCGGCCCGGCAGATGTCGGGCCGCCCTTTCGATATCTGCCGTCCGCCCGATGTTGCGGCGCCTCAGGAAAAGAGGCGCCAGAAGAAGATGGCGCTCATCACCGTGCCGACCGAGATGACGATGGCCCGCACCACCCGCCGGGGCAGGGCCCTGGCCACCGGCGCGCCGGCATAGCCGCCGATGGTGGCGGCGACCATCATCAGCATCGCCTGCGGCCAGCTGACGAGACCGGCCGCGGCGAAGGTTGCGACCGAAATGGCGGAAAGGACGAAGGAGAGGCCGGTCTTCAGCCCGTTCATGGCGTTGAGATCGCGCATGCCCCACAGCGAGAACAGCGCCAGCAGGATGATGCCGAGGCCACCATTGAAATAGCCGCCATAGATCGACACGAGGATCGTGCCGACAGGCCCGCCGGGAGCAAGCCGCCGGCGCTGCGCCCAGCCCTGCAACCGGTCGCCGAAGGCGAAGGCGAGGGTGGCGGCAAGCAGGAGGAAGGGAACGACCGCCGAAAAGCCGTCGTTGGACGACACCAGCAGCAGCAGCGAGCCGATGAAGCCACCGATCGCGGTGGCAATGACGACCTTGACGAGGAGCGCGCGGTCGAGGGCCGCGATTTCCTTTCGGAAGCCGGCGACGCCGCCGAGATAGCCGGGAAGCACGGCGACCGTGCTGGTCGCGTTGGCCGCCACCACCGGCACGCCGGTATAGACCAGCGCGGGGAAGGTCAGGAACGTGCCGCCTCCCGCGACCGTGTTGAGCATGCCGGCGGCGAACGCGGCCGCCGCCAGCACCATGTAGTCGAGCATGGATGTTTTCTCTCCAGATGGGGCCCGGACCTCAGGCGGCCGAGGGGCCGGGATCTTCCGGCCCCTTGTAGCCGCCCGCCGCAGAATGGTCTCTACCGGACAGGGCGCCATGCACCAGTTTCAGCACGGGGCGGCGGCGCGCCGGCTCGGGCATCGCCTGTGCCGCCGCTGCGCCGGCCTCTCCGCTGCCGCCGCCGCCGCTGCGCCGGGCGGCCTCCGGCTGGAAATGCACCTTCTGCAGCAGGATCCGCTCCTGGCGGCCGGCCGCGTCCGTCAGCACGAATTCCTCGCCCTCCGACAGGCCGAGCAGGGCCAGCCCCCGCCGGGTGGTGATCGGCAGGAACATGCCCATCGGCATGGACAGGTGGTCGTGCGAGATCACCCGCGTGTCGGGCGTGCGCCCGTCGACGCTGTAGGTGATGCGGCTGCTCAGGGTCGCGACCGTCTCCGGCACGTCTTCCCGGAAGACGATGGTCGCTGCCTCGAGCTTGCGCTTGAGGATCGGCACGAGAGGGTCCTCGCGGCCGCGGCGGCGGTCGCGCATCACCTCGAGAATGGTGAAGTCCTTGGTGGTCAGGATGCAGGTGTCGATGGACATCGCAGGTCTCCAGCGCTCCGTCCGCGGAGCGGCAAAGGTGAAACGGATCGGAGTCCCCCTGGCCGCTTTCGGTAGCGGCACAGGGGTTAGGATCCTGCGATGAGACACCCTCCGAAAATCGCCAGCCGGTCGCGCGGCTTCGGCTCTTGGGTCGACGCGGTGGCGGTCATGCGGGGCGCGCGTCGGCCTCGGCCGGGACGGGAAGCTCGACGCTCTCCACGGTCAGCCGGTGGGTGTGCCCGTCCAGCGCGGTCCAGTCGATGGACTGGCCGGCGGACAGGCCGATCAGGGCGGCGCCGATCGGGGTGAGGACGGAGATCTTGCCCTCGGCGATGTTGGCTTCGCCCGGGAAGACCAGCGTCACGGTGCGGTCCTCGCCGGCATCGGTGGTGAAGCGCAGCCGCGATCCCATGCGCACGACGTCGGCGGAAATGCGCCGGTCGTCGACGATGCGGGCGCGGTCGAGCTCGCTCGCCAGCTGCTCCGCGACAGCGGGATTGCGGGTGGAAATGGAGTCGGCAAGCCCGGACAGCCGCTCGTGGTCCGAGCGGGTGAGGGTGATGGCGGGCTTGCGCTTCTTCTGGGTGGCTGGAGCCATTCTCGGCATCCTTGCAATGTTGTAAGGCCGCCGACGCACGAGCGCGCGCGTCGGGCGGTCAAGGTTCGTGTTGGGAAGTTGTTCGCCGCCTGTGTGGCCCGCTGTCTGCCCGCAAGGGGACGAGCCGGCCTATGCCCCGCGGCCGGGGCGCGACGCGACCTAGCCGGGGGTCAGTGTCCCGCGATGGGGCACACCCTGAAAACGGAAAGCAGGCGCGGAGCGGTCGTGTACATCCCCTGAAGGTCGGTGCTTGCGGGGCGAAAGTCAAGTCGTGGCTTTTGCGGCGGGGTCTTTCCCGTCGTCAATAATCTTGTCTTCATCCTCGCCCGTAGCGATACGCATGATCTCGACGACGTCGCCGATCACTTCAGCGGGGCGCTTCTGTCCTTAGGTCCGGTCGGAATTTTCAATCACTTCGCGAACTTCGTCGTCGGTCTCGGATACGGCGATCTTCTGGCCGTTCAGTAGCACCAGAGTGGTGCATTCTGCGAATGAATCGTATTGAAATGTCGTGATCTTGTCGATCACCACATTAACCGGATCACCGCTGGCATTCTCCGTGAATCTGTGCGTCTTCGGCATGTTGGACCCCGATTGCTTTCCGTTAAGCATATAGGAAAACGCGGCGATGTTCGATGGGATGCCGATCAAATTTCAAACTGAGACACTACCCTTTTACGACCCGGCGACGGCGGGCACGGATTCGCCCACTGGAGGGAGCACGCCTACCGCTCCGCCGCGCCCGGAGATCACCTGACGCAGCGTCCGGTTGTGCCCGCGAACAGGCTCGCGACAGGAGATTGACTCCGGCGGGCGAAACCGCTCTCATTCGAGACGACAGAGGTTCCGGACATGTCCGGATGAAAAGGGAACACGGTGAGGCGTACCCAACAGGGACCGAAACCGTGGCTGCCCCCGCAACTGTGAACGGAGAGTGGACGCTCGAAGGCCACTGACCCCGCCGCGACAGGCAGGGTTGGGAAGGCGAATGTCCGCGACGACCCGTGAGCCAGGAGACCTGCCCCTGTCGGTCACCCGACCTTCGATACGGGGTGTGTCGAGGCGCGGCTTTCCGTTGAGGTGACACCCGAAAACCGCCTGCGCCCGCAGGCCGCTTCCTTGCGTCTTCGCGCGGGGGGCGCGCCCGCGTTCGCCGGCTCGTGCCGTATCGCGACGGAGCGCCGAGGGGCGTTTCGGCGCACGTCAGGGGTGTGTCCGGATGAGTTCGATTTTGCGTGGCGCCTTGCGCGCCGGGCCGGTGGCTGCCGTGGTTGGGGCCGGAATGGGGGCGGCGGTGATCGCCGTGCCGGGCGAGACCTGCGCGCAAGGCTTCGAAGAGGAGCCGACGCAGCTCCGCCGCATCGTCGTGTCGGCCGGGCGCACGCCGGTCGCCGCCGAGGCGGTGGGCCGCGCCCATACGGTGATCACGGGCGAGGAACTGGAGACGACGCAGCAGCGCTATGTCGCCGACGCGCTGCGCAAGGTGCCGGGCCTTGCCGTCTCGCGCACCGGCGGCAATGGCGGCATGACGCAGATCCGCATCCGCGGCTCGGAAGCCAACCACGTGCTGGTGCTGATCGACGGCGTCGAGGTGGCGGCGACCTCCAGCGGCGAGTTCGATTTCGGCGGATTGCAGGTCGCAGACATCGAGCGGATCGAGGTGCTGCGCGGCCCGCAAAGCGCCATCTACGGCTCCAATGCCAGCTCCGGCGTCATCGCCATCACCACCAAGGGCGGCATCCGCAACGACCTGGAAATCACCGGCCGGACCGAGACGGGCACCGACAGGACGGTGGCCGGCCATGTCGGCGTGCGCGGCGGCGGCGAGAGGTACGACATCGCGGTCTCCGGCGCCTGGCGCCAGAACGAAGGCTTCAACATCTCGCAGTTCGGCTCGGAAAAGGACGGCGACCGCAACGCCACGCTGAACGGCCGTTTCAACTGGGACATCACCGACGCCCTGAGCCTCGATCTCAGCGCCCGCTATGTCGACCGCAAGTCGGACACGGACGACCAGGACTCCGCCTGGCCGCCGACCCCGACCGAAGGCCTCGTCGTCGACACGCCCGGCCACAACGCGACGAAGGAGTTCTACACCGGCGTCGGGCTGTCCTGGTCGCTGTTCGACGACCGCCTGGTGCAGAAGGCGCGCGCCGAATATACCGGCCTGGAGCGCCGCGGCCTCAACTCCGGCAGCCTGAACGGCAACGACGACCGCCGCCTGCACCTGAGCTATCAGGCGACGGTGAGCGCGGCGACACCGGACTTCCTCGATGCCGAGCACAGCCTGACCGGCGCCATCGAATGGGAGCGCGAGCACTACAAGAACGCCTTTCCTGCCTTCGATCCCTCGCAGATCCCCGGCAAGCAGCGCGACCTGACCAGCTATGTCGCCGAGTATCGCGGCGCGTTCCTCGACGCCCTGTTCTTCAGTGCAGGCCTGCGCTACGACCGCAACGACCAGTTCAAGGACACGCTGACCTACAGCGCCAGCGCCGCCTATCAGCTGCACGAGACGGGCACGCGGTTCCACGCTTCCATCGGCACGGGCGTCACCAACCCGACCTTTTTCGAGCAGTTCGGCTTCATTCCGGCAAGCTTCTCCGGCAATCCGAACCTCAGGCCGGAAAAGAACTTCGCCTGGGACATCGGCATCGAGCAACGGTTCTGGGACGGGCGGGCGGTCACTGATGTGACCTATTTCAACGAGCGTCTGGAAGACGAGATCTGGACGCCCTTTGTGCCGGGCGTCGGCTCCTCGCCGGCCAACATGGCGGGCACCAGCCGGCGCCGGGGCATCGAGGTGTCGCTCGGTGTCGAGCTGCTGGCCGACCTCCACGCCAAGGGCACCTACACCTATCTCGATGCGACCGAGCCGAGCGGCCTGCAGGAGGTGCGCCGTCCCAAGCATTCGGCCTCGCTCAGCCTGACCTATGCCTTCCATGACGGGCGGGGCAACCTCTTCCTCGACACGATCTTCAACGGCCGGATGAAGGACAGCGAGTTCATCAGCGCAACGCCGCAGACGCGGGTGACGCTGTCCGAGTATGTCCTCGTCAATGCCGGCGCCGACTACAAGGTCTCGGACAATTTCACGGTCTATGGCCGTGTCGAGAACCTGCTCGATCAGCGTTACCAGGAAGTCTACAGCTACAACGCACAAGGACTGGCCGCCTATGCGGGCATCAAGGCAAGCTTCTGACCCAAGAGGCAGGGCAGCGGGGGTATTCCTCGCCGTCCTGCTGGCGCTGGCGGGTCCGGCTCCCGCCGCTCTCGCGGCAGGCGAGGCGCCCCGGCGGGTGGTGTCGATGAACCTGTGCACCGACCAGATCGCCATGCTGGTGGCAGCGCCCGGCCAGCTCGTCTCGGTGTCCTATCTGGCGGCGAGGCCCGACGCCTCCCTGATGAGCGCGCAGGCGGCCGGGCTGACGATCAATCACGGGCTGGCGGAGGAGATCCTGCGCCTCGACCCGGACCTGGTGATTTCGGGCACCTATACGCGGCGGGCGACGGTCAACATGCTGCGGCGCCTGGGGCGCCGGGTGGAGGAATTCGCCCCGGCGAACGGCTTTGCCGACATTCGCGAAAACGTCCGCCGGATGGGCGAGCTGCTCGGGCGCGAGGGGCAGGCCGCGCGGCTGATCGCCGCCTTCGATGCCGAGGCTGCCGCCCTTGCCGCCGCACCGCCGGGCGAAGGGGCGCCGGTGCTCGGCTCCTTCGGCGCCAACAGCTACACCACCGGCGGCGGCACGCTGGAAAACGAGATCGTCGGCGCGGCGGGCCTGCGCCATCTCGGCGAGGAACTGGCCATCGAAGGCATGGCGCGGCTGCCGCTGGAGGCCTTGGTGCTGGCCGACCCGGACTATGTGCTGCTGTGGGAGCGCTCGCTCGACGATCCTTCGCGCGCGGCGGACATCCTGCGCCATCCGGTGCTGGATGCGCGCTTCGGCGGCGAGCGGCGGGTTTCCGCCGACAGCCGCGCCTGGATCTGCGGCACGCCGCTGACGCTGGAGGCGGTGGCGAAGCTGCGCACTGATGCCGGCGGCGGGACCTCATCGCTGCGGGAGACGAACCGGTGACCGCGGACCGGCGCTATCCGCTGCTGCTGGCCGGCCTCGGCCTGCTGGCCGCGCTGCTGTTCCTCGCCTCGCTCGGGATCGGCCAGGTGTGGATCGATCCGCTGACGCTCGTCGCAGCGTTCCGCGACACGCAAAGCGCCGAAGCGCTGATCCTCGCCGAGATCCGCCTGCCGCGCGCGCTGCTGGGCGCGGGTATCGGCGCGATCCTCGGCCTGTCGGGGGCGGTGCTGCAGGGCTTCCTGCGCAATCCACTGGCTGAGCCGGGCCTGCTCGGCATTTCCGCGAGTGCTTCGCTCGGCGCGGTGATCGCCATCTATGCCGGGCTGACGGCGCTGCACCCTTACGCGCTGCCGCTCTGCGCGCTGGCCGGCGCGCTGGTCGCGGTGACGCTGGTGCAGATGCTGGTGGGGCGCTCCGGCGACATCCTCGTCATCATCCTCGCCGGCGTCGCCCTGTCCTCGCTCGCCGGAGCGCTGACCTCGCTGGCGCTGAACCTGGCGCCGAGCCCCTTCGCGGCGCTGGAAATCGTCTTCTGGATGCTGGGCTCGCTGACCGACCGCAGCCTCGTCCATGTCGGACTGGCGCTCCCCTTCATCCTGGTCGGCGGCGTCATGCTGGCGCTGACGGGGCGGGCGCTCGATGCGCTGGCGCTCGGGCCCGATGTTGCCCGCAGCCTCGGCGTCAATCTCGACCGCACGCGGGTGCTGGCGGTGGTGGGAACCGCCATCGGCGTCGGCGGGGCGACGGCGGTGAGCGGTGCCATCGGCTTCGTCGGGCTGATCGTGCCGCATCTGCTGCGCCCGCTCGTCGGCCACCGGCCCTCGCGCCTGCTGCCGGCAAGCGCGCTGGGCGGGGCGGCCTTCCTGCTGGCCGCCGATATCGCGGTGCGGGTGGTGATGCCCGAGCGGGACCTGAAGCTCGGCGTCGTCACCGCCATTCTCGGTGCGCCGTTCTTCCTCTGGCTGCTGGTGAGCCTTCGCAGGAGGACGGCATGATCCGTCTCGACTGCGAGAGCGTCGCCGTGCGCCGGGGCGCGCGCGAGACCCTGCGGGGGGTCTCGTTTTCCTGCGAGCGGCCGCAGCTGGTCGGCGTGATCGGCCCGAACGGGGCCGGCAAGTCGACCCTGATGCGGGCGATGACCGGATTGCAGCCCCATGCGGGCAGCCTCCGCTGGCAGGGGCGGGAACTCGCCGCGATGCCGCCGGGCGAACGGGCCCGGCTGATCGCCTACATGCCGCAGGAGCGGACGGTCCACTGGCCGATGGACTGCATCGAGGTGGTGCTGCTGGGGCGCCTGCCGCATCGCGGCGGGTTCGGCGGGGCGTCCGCCGACGACCTGCGCCAGGCCCGCGAGGCGATGGAGCGGATGGACGTCATCGGCTTTGCCCGCCGGCCCTTCGACACGCTGTCGGGCGGCGAACAGGCGCGGGTGCTGATCGCCCGCATGCTGGCGCAGGCCCCGCATGCCTGCATCGCCGACGAGCCGGTGAACGGCCTCGACCCGGCGCACCAGATCGCCCTGATGCAGGTGCTGGCAGAGCTGGTGGCCGAGGGGCGCCCGGTCTTCGTGTCGCTGCACGACCTGACGCTGGCGAGCCGGTGGTGCGACCGGCTGCTGCTGCTCGACCGCGGGTGCCTCGTCGCCGACGGGGCGCCGGGCGAGGTGCTGAACGCCGAGCGCCTTGCCGGCGTCTACGGCATCCGCGCCGAACATATCGACATCGGGGGGCGGCCGTCCGTCGTCCCCAGCGACCTGATTGCCGGGGAGGACCACGTCGAGCCTCATTGACATTCTCGCCGAGATCGCGGCTAGAACTCCCGGACCATGTGACCCTCGCCGACCGGATACATGCGCGAGGGCGGGCGGGCCCAGTCGAGCGCGCGCACCGGGCTCTTCAGCTCGTCGGTGAGCAGCCCGCCGCGCTGGCGCTTGTCGGCGGGATCGGGCACCGGAACGGCTTCGATAAGCTTCTTCGTGTAGGGGTGCTGCGGGTTGCGCAGCACCGCGTCGCGCGGGCCGATCTCGACGATCTCTCCGAGCAGCATGACGGCGATGCGGTGGCTGACCCGCTCGACCACGGCGATGTCGTGGCTGATGAAGAGATAGGCAAGGCCGAGCTCCCGCTGCAGGTCGAGCATCAGGTTGATCACCTGCGCCTTGATCGAGGCGTCGAGCGCGGAGACGGACTCGTCCGCCACGATCATCTTCGGCTCGAGCGCGAGGCTGCGGGCGATGCAGATGCGCTGGCGCTGGCCGCCGGAGAACTCGTGCGGGAAGCGCAGGGCGTGCTCCTCCTTCAGCCCGACGAGGCGCAGCAGCTCGTTGACCCGGTCGGGGATCGCCTCGTCGGCCATCAGCTTGTGCACGCGGATCGGTTCGGCGATGGCCGAGCCGACCGCTTGGCGCGGGTTGAGCGAGCCGTAGGGGTCCTGGAAGATCATCTGCAGCCGCTGGCGGGCAAGGCGCAGCTCGCCGTGGCTTGCGGCCATCAGGTCCTTGCCCTCGAACAGGATTTCGCCGCCGGCCGGCTGCACCAGCCGCAGGATCGAGCGGCCCGTCGTCGACTTGCCGCAGCCCGATTCCCCGACGAGGGCCAGCGTCTCGCCGGCGGAAAGCGTCAGCGACACGTCCTCGACCGCATGGACATTGCCGACCGGCCGGTTGAGCAGCCCGCCGCGCACGGAAAACCGCGTCGTCAGGTTGCGCACTTCCAGGAGCGGCGCGCCGCGCAGGTCCGGCTCGTTGTCGGGCTCGGGCCCGGCGCCGGTGTCGTCGAGCTTGGGGAAGCGGCGCGGCGTCTTCGTGTCGCCGAGCCCGCCGAGGCGGGGGACGGCGCCGAGCAGCATCTTGGTGTAGGGGTGCTCGGGCGCGGCGAAGAGCCGGTCGACGGGGGCTTCCTCCACCTTGTCGCCGCGCAGCATGACGACGACCCGGTCGGAGATTTCGGCGACGACGCCCATGTCGTGGGTGATGAACATCACCGCCATGCCGATCTCGCTCTGCAGCTCGCGGATGAGCTGGAGGATCTGCGCCTGGATGGTGACGTCGAGGGCGGTGGTCGGCTCGTCGGCGATGAGGAGCTTCGGCTGGCAGGCGAGCGCCATGGCGATCATCGCCCGCTGGCGCATGCCGCCGGAGAAGGAATGCGGATACTCGCCGATGCGCCGCCTGGCGTCGGGGATGCGCACCAGGTCGAACAGGCGCAGCACCTCGGCTTCGGCCTGGGCCTGGCTCATGCCGCGATGGCGATACAGCACCTCGGCGATCTGGAAGCCGATCTTCAGCACCGGGTTGAGGCTGGTCATCGGCTCCTGGAAGATCATGCCGATCTCGCCGCCGCGCACGTCGCGCATCGCCTCCTCGTCGAGCGCGAGCAGGTCGCGGCCGGACAGGCGGACCGAGCCCTCGATGCGGCTCGAGCCTTCCTGCAGCAGCCGCATGATCGACAGCGCGGTGACCGACTTGCCGGAGCCGGACTCGCCGACGATGGCGACGGTTTCGCCGGTGTCGATGGTGAAGCCGAGATCGCGCACCACCGGCACGAAGGCGCCGTCGGTGCGGAAGGACGTGGTGAGGCCTTCGACCTTGAGAACGGGCTCGGTCATTGTTCCCCCTTCAGTCGCGGGTCGACCGCATCGCGCAGGCCGTCGCCCAAAAGGTTGAGAGAGAAGACGACGACGAGGATCGCCAGCGAGGGAAAGAGGGCCAGCCAGAAGCTGTCGAGAATGTTCTCGAAGCCCTCGCGGATCATGCCGCCCCAGGTGGCCGTCGGCGGATTGACGCCGAGGCCGATGAAGGCGAGCGACGCCTCGACGCGGATGGCGGTGGCCAGCCACAGCGAGCCCATCACCAGCACTTCCGGCGCGATGTTCGGCAGGATGTGGCGGAACATCAGCCGCATATGCGAGTAGCCGAGCGCGTGGCCCGCCTCGATGAACTCGCGGTTCTTGACCGCGATCGTCGGCGCCCGGGCGATGCGCGCAAAGGGCGGGATCGCGGTGAGCGCGATGGCTATGACGAGGTTGGCGACCGACGGGCCGAGCATGGCGACGACGATCAGGCCGAGGATCAGCGAGGGAAAGGCCAGCAGCACGTCCATCACCTGCATGGTGATCAGGTCCGTGCGGCCGCCGAAATAGCCGGCGACCATGCCGATCAAGGTGCCGATGATCATTGCCGAGCCGATGGCCAGCAGGCCGATGGTCAGCGAGATGCGCGCGCCCCACAGGATGCGCGAGAGCGTGTCGCGGCCGTAATAGTCGGTGCCGAACCAATGCGCGTCCGACGGCGGCTTGAGGCGGAACAGGATGTTCTGCTGCAAGGGATCGTAAGGGGCGATCACCGGCGCCAGGATCGCCAGAAGGGCGACGATCAGGAACACGGCAAGGCCGACCCACGAGGTCTTGTTGGCGTTGAACGCCCGGAACAGGCCGGACACCACGGTCGCCAGGGCGAGGCGGTAATAGGTCATGCGCGACGGGCGGCGGCCGGTCGCGGCGCTCGACTGGGTCGTCATGAGTATTTGATCCTCGGGTCGATCAGGCCGTAGGTCAGGTCGGTGATCAGGTTCACCAGCACGACGATCAGCGTGTAGATGACCATCATGCCCTGCAGCATCGTGTAGTCGCGCTGGTTGAGCGCGCCGACGATCAGCTTGCCGAGACCCGGGCGGTTGAAGACGATCTCGGTCAGCACCGAATTGCCGATGAGGATGCCGAGATAGAGGCCGACGACGGTCACCACCGGGATCAGGGCGTTGCGCAGGCAATGCCGCCAGACGATGATCGCGAAGGCGAGGCCCTTGGCCCTGGCCGTGCGCACATAGTCCTGGTTCAGCACCTCCAGCATCGCCGAGCGGGTGACGCGGGTGATGTAGGCGGCCATGATCAGGCCGAGATTGATCGCCGGCAGGGCGAGATCCCGCATCCGGTCGGCAAGGCCGCTGCCCTGGCCCGAGCTGATCACCGGGAACCAGCGCAGGTGGATCGAGAAGAACAAGAGCAGCAGCACCGCCGAGACGAAGGCCGGGAACGACAGGCCGAGCAGCGAGCCGATGCGGGCGAGATAGTCCGGCAGCTTGTTGCGGCGCACCGCCGACCACACGCCGATGGGCACGCCGACGACGATGCCGAGGATCAGCGAGGCGACGGTGAGTTCGATGGTCGCGGGAAGGACCTTGAGGATTTCCTCGATCACCGGCCGGCCCGAGACCAGGGAGACGCCCCAGTCGCCCACCACGACGCCGCCCAGAAAGACGAAATACTGCTGGTAGAGCGGGACATCGAGGCCGAGGCGGACGCGCAGGGCCTCCAGCGCCGACTGGCTGGCCTGGTCGCCCAGGATCGCCATGGCGGGATCGCCCGGCAGCACGCGGACGATGAAGAAGACGATGGTCAGCACGGCGAAAAGCGTGATCGCCGCGAAACCAAGCCGCTTGAGAACGAATGCGGTCATGTAAGGCGAGCCTCCGTCGCCCACAGGCAGGGAAGCGCTTGCGCGCGCCCGCCGTGGCGGATGAGATCGCCTCCGCCGCCGGGCAAGATGCGCCCGGCGGAAGAAGCGTCGTCACTTGCCGGACCGGCCTTGCGGCCCTCCGGTGCGGAGCTTACGCGCTTCTCACTGCGAGAAGGACGCGGCTTCGGTGACGGGCGGGCTGAGGTTCAGCGAGCCCTTCACCTCGACGCCGAGGTCGAGCGTGTCCTTCCAGGCCCACAGCTGCATGCTCTGCACGATCGGCACGACGCAGACCTCGGCCATGATCTTGCGCTGGGCCTCGGCCCAGTATTCGAGCTGCTTCTGCAGATCGCCTTCCACACGAGCCGCCTCGATCTCCGCATCGGCGACGGAGCAATGCGAGAAGTTGGCGACGGCCGTCGGCGTGCCGACGATCGCATCCGAGTGATAGAACTGCGAGAGATAGACGTCCGCGACGGGGAAGCGGGCGGCCGCGTAATGGGTCACCTGGCTCATGTCCTTGCGGATCTGCTCGTGGAACGTCGCGTGCTCGACGGTCTCGATCTCCAGGTTGATGCTCGCCTCGCGCAGCAGGGCCTGGATCGCCTCCATGGTGGTCAGCATGCCCGGCAGCGTGGTGTGGATCGCCTTGATCGTCACGCCGTCCGGATGCCCGGCCTCAGCGAGCAGGGCCTTGGCCTTCTCCACCGAATACTCGTAGGTCGGCACGTCGGCGGTGAAACCGAGATTGCCCTCCGGAACCGGCGAGATCGCCGCAAGCGTCACGTCCGGGCCCTTGAACTGGACCATGGCGTCGCGGCTGATCGCATGGGCGACGGCCTGACGCACGCGCAGATCGTCGAGCGGCGGCATCTTCATGTTGAGGTGGATGACCGACATCTCGCCCGGCGTCATCACCGAAACGACGGTGCCCGGCACCTCCTTGATGCGCTCGACCCAGGTCTGTTCCTGCTTGCCGTAGATCATGTCGACCTCGCCGGACTGGAAGGCGAGATCACGCGAAGAGTCGGACGGGATGTAGCGGTAGAAGATCTCCTTGATCTTCGGCTCGCCGCGGAAATACTCCGGATTGGCGACCAGCTTCACATATTGCTGCGGCTGGTATTCGGCGAACATGAAGGGGCCGGTGCCGATGGGGGTGCGCTGATACTCGTCGCCGAGCGCCTCGACCGCGTCCTTGCAGACGATGTTGCCGCCATGATAGGGCACCAACAGGCCGAGCAGGCTCGGGATCTTGTTCTTGAGCTTGATGGTGACTTCCAGCGGGCCGGTCGCCTCGACGCTGTCGAAGGCCGTGTAGTCCTTGGCGAAGGCGGAGATGTCCGCATTGGCCGAGCGCGTCAGCGAATAGACCACGTCCTCCGCGTCGATCTTGCCGTAGTCGCCGTGGCACTCCACGTCGTCGCGCAAGGAGAAGACCCAGGTCAGGCCGTCATCGGACGTGGTCCAGCTGCTGGCGATGTCCGGCTCGATGAATTCCGGGCTCGCCTCGCCCGGCTTGATCCGCACCAGACCGTTGAACATCCAGTGAAGGAGGCCCTTGTCGGGGGTGGAGGTCGCCACATGCGGGTCGAGCTTGCCAGCATCCGCGCTCGCCATACCCACGTTCAGGGTCGTGCCGGCGGCATAGGCCTGTCCTGTCGCCAGCAAGGCTGCAAGTGCAATTCCCAGTCCGGTTTTCATGGTCCTGTCCTCTGGTCGATGTTTTTGTTTGTATCGTTTTGTCTATGGGGCCCTTTTATTGTTCACGCTGCTCCTCACAGCGTGTTTTCAAGCCGGCAGTTTACCAGCATTTCCGCCATGGCTGCCGTGTTCGGCAGGGCCAGCGCCAGGGCGGTGATCTCGGCGAAATCGTCGGGATGGATCATCTCCTCCCGCGAGATCTTGGTGACCCCGTCGGTCAGATCCGTTGCGACGAAACTCGGGCAGATGGCGGTGGCGCGAACGCCGTGGTCCCAGCCGATGCGCCGGGTGCCGTGGGTCAGCGCCATCAGGGCGTGCTTGGTCATGTTATAGGCAACGTTCTCGTTGCGCACGCGTTTGCCCGAGAGCGAGGCGACATTGATCACCCGGCCGCTGCCGGCGGCCTTCAGATGCGGCAGGCAGGCCCGCGTCAGGAACAGCGGGCCCTTGACGTTGATCGTCCACAGCGCGTCGAGATCCTCCTCCTCGCCGCTTTCGATGGAGAAACTGTTGGAGGTACCGGCATTGTTGACGAGCCCGTCGAGCCGGCCGAAGCGCGCGAGCGTCGCCGCCAGCCACGCGCCGTGCGAGGCGCGGTCGCCCGCATCGTAGCGGGCGCAGAGGAACCGGTCGCCCGGCGCATCGCCCAGGAGCCCGGCGAGCGCATCCGGGTTCCGCGCGCCGGCGCTGACGCTGTAGCCCTTGTCGAGCAGCTTGCGGGTGATCGCCAGCCCGATGCCCCGGCTGGCGCCGGACACCATGACCACGCGGCCTTCGGGATTGAGCATGGGCTGGTCTCCTCTATCCGTGCAGGGTGAGCGGCGCGTCGGGGCCGGTTTGCGCGGCAAAGCGGCCGTAGCGGAAGGCGGACACGTCGTGGCCGGGATCGCGCCCGAGCGCGATGCGGCCGGCGATGGGGCCGGTGACCGGGCCGATGCCGAAGCCGTGGCCGGAAAAGCCGGCGGCGACGACCGCATTGTCGAGGCCGGGCAGCCGGTCGATCACCGGCAAGGCATCCGGGGTGAGGTCGAGCGCGCCGGCCCAGCACTCGGCCAGCTCCACATCGGCAAAGCCCGGCAGCACCTCGGCGACCTTGGCGATGGTCTCGCCAATGGCGCGCATGCGCGGGCGGATGGTGGGGCGCCCGCCCGTCTCGACGATCTCGCCGGCCCAATCCTCCATGCCGCTGGTGACGCGCATGCGCCCGTCGTTCTCCTGGCGCGCCGCCATGTTGGCATTGGCGACGCCGAGCACGGGGGCGAGCAGGGGCGGGCAGGGGGTGCTGCGCAGCACGGTGACCATCGGCCGGCGCAGGGGAATGCCGTGGCCGAGCGGGGCGAGCAGCTCGTTGACGAGGAAGCCGGCGGCGATCAGCACCGTGCCGGGGCTCAGGGTGCGGCGGTCGGTGACGACGCGCACGATGCGTCCGCCTTGCGCCTCCAGCCGCAGGACGCGCTCGCCGAAGGCAAGGCGCGCGCCGAGCGCCTCGGCGCGGGTGCCATAGGCGGTGACGGTCGCAAGCGGGTCGGCATGGCCGTCGGAGGGGCAGAAGGAGGCGGCGAGCACCCGGTCCGACAGGGCCGGGGCGATCTCGCGCACGCTGGAAAGGTCCGGCAGGAAGGAAAGCTGCAGGCCGGCCCGGGTCTGGTCCTCGACCAGCGCGCGGATCGTGGCGACTTCCGCATCCGTGCGGGCAAGGCGCAGGTTGCCGGAGCGGCGATAGCCGGTCGGCGCGCCGAGATGTTCGTGAAGATCCTGCCAGAGTTCGACGGCGGCGAGCGCCAGCGGCAGCTCCGCCGGATGGCGGCCGGACTGGCGCACGCCGGCCAGCGTCCAGCCCGAGGCCATGGCGGCGGGGCCGTAGGTGTCGATCACTTCCACACTCGCGCCCGCCCCGGCGATTTCGAGCGCTGCCGCGGTGCCGGTGATACCGGCGCCGATGACGAGCACGTCGGGCGTGGCGAGGGCGGGATGGTTCATGCGGCCGCCTTCGATTTTTTGCCGAAACGGGTGTAGGCGAAGGGCTTCGTGTCGACCAGGGGCGTGTCGCCCTCGATCTGCTGGACCACCAGGCGGGCAACGCCGGGGCCGATGCCGAAGCCGTGGCCGGACAGGCCCGTGGCGACGACGAGGCCGGACCAGCCGGCCGGCTCGTCGACGACGGGGATCTCGTCCGGCATGACGTCGATCAACCCGCCCCAGGTCTCGGCGATCTCGACGCCGTCGAGGCGCGGATGCAGGGTCTTGGCCGAGGCGAGCACATTGGCGAGGAGGCGCGCGTCGGGCACCGGATCCATCACCCGCACCTGTTCGAACGGGGTGACCTCGTCGGCCTGCCAGCGATGGCGGCCGAGCGGGCCGAAGAAATCGCCGCTGAGGCGGATCTTCATGATGTGCCAGCGGTTCGCCAGCACGGGCAGGAAATCGAGGAAATGGCGGAAGGCGGCCGGCACCAGCTGGAACTCCGCCGCACCGGAGCGGGCGATGGTGTAGCCGCCGTCGGCGCGCCGGCGCAGCGAGGCCCTGGTCGCGCCGACCGCGCCGGCGACGACTTCCGGGCCGGGCGTCGTGCGCATGACCGAGGATTTCACCGCCAGCTGCGGCAGCGACAGGCCGAGATTTTCAAGGAAGGTGCGCGACCACACGCCGCCGGCCAGAACCACGCTCTGGCAGGCGATCTCGCCATGCTCGGTGACGACGGAGCGGACCTTGCCGCCGGCGCGCTCGATCGTGCGGACCGCGCAGCCCTCGATGATCGTGGCGCCGAGACGCGCGGCATAGCGGGCCATCGCCGGGACGGCGAGGGAGGGCTCGGCGGTGGCGTCGGACGGGGTGTGCAGGGCGCCGGCGAACTGGCGGTCGTTGCGCTTGAGCAGGTCGTCGGTCTGCTGCGGGCTCAGAAGCACGGAGCCGTGGTTGAAGCCGGCATTGTCGCGCAGCCAGACTTGGTGCTTTTCCAGCTCTTTCTCGTCGGCGGCGAGATAGGTGGTGCCGCGAATGCCGTAGCCGATGTCCTCGCCGAGGCGCGGGGCGAGGTCGCGCCACATGGCGGCGCTCTCGATCATCAGTTGGAGTTCGCGGTTGTCGCGGCCGGCCTTGCGGATCCAGCCCCAGTTGCGCGAGGACTGTTCGCCGGCGATGCGGCCCTTCTCGCACAGGACGACGGGAATGCCCTCTTCGGCGAGGAAGAGGGCGGTGCAGACACCGACGATGCCTCCGCCGATGACCACGACCTGCGTGCTTGCCGGAACCTGCCGGTGATCGTCTGCCGCGCTCACGTCGCCCCTCCAGACTGACTGCTATTGTCAGAGTGCGAAGGTGCCGAGTATAAGGCAAATACCGTTTCCTTTCACGATTATGCGGAATTGTTATGGTCTCTTCGATTTCGCAGCGTTCCCTGGAAGCTTTCCGCTGCGTCATGCGCGCGGGAACGGTCTCCGCCGCCGCCGACGAGATGGCGATCTCGCAGCCGGCCGTCAGCCGCCTGATCCGCGATCTGGAGGAGCGGCTGCAGCTGCCGTTGTTCAGCCGCAGGGGCGGGCGGGTCGTCGCCACCCGCGAGGCGCACGAGCTGTGGACGGAGGTGGAGCGCAGCTTCGTCGGCCTCGGCCAGATCGAGCGCGCCGCGACGCAGATCCGCCAGGGGTACCGGGCGACGCTGACCATCGCCGCGGCCCCGGCCATCGCCCAGTCGGCGCTGCCCGGCGTGATCGCGATGCTGTCGCAGGAGCGGCCCGAATTCCGCGCCGAGTTCCTGTCGATGACGACGCTGCCGGTGGTGCGGCAGGTGGCGCTGCGCCAGTGCCAGGTGGGCTTCGGCATCCCCACGCGCCACAAGCACGAGGTGGATGTGGTGGGCAGCGGCTCCGTGCCGTTCCGCTTCATCGGCCCGCCCGGCCATCCGCTCGGGACGCGCGACATCGTGCGCGAGGAGGACCTTGCCGGCGTCGACTTCGTCGGCTTCGTGGACTCCACCATGTCGGGCCGCGCCTTCGACCGGGTGTTCGCCAAGATGCGCCGGCCGCCGGTGCAGAAGATGAAGTCCTACCTGTCGCATATCGTCTCGGCGCTGGTGATGCGGGGGCTGGGCGTCGGCATCGTCGATGCGTTCACCGCGCGCGATCATATGCGCATGGGCGGGGTGATGCGGCCGGTCGAGATCCCCGACCGTTTCGAATACTCGATCATCAAGCCGCACGGCGACAAGCTGAGCCCGGAGGCGCTGGCGCTGGTCGACGGGTTCGAGCGCTACGTGCGCGACTATCAGGACGACTGACGCGGCTCGGCCCGCGCCATCAACATGACTGACGCGGCTCGGCCGCGCCGGGCAGGACGAGTGACGCCGAAAACGAAAACGGCCGCACCCGGAGGGCGCGACCGTCTCCAATCCGGTCTTGGGAGAGACCGGTTGACCGGGGGGCCTATTTCATGCCGAGCTGCACGCGCAGCGTCTCGGCCAGGTCCTTGATCGTCGCCTCCGCGTCGGCGCCTTCCGTTACGTCCACCAGCGCGGCGGCGATCAGGTCGGTGACCGCGACGCCCTCGGCGCCGGGAAAGGCGTACCAGGGGCCGGCATGCTGGGCGATCTGGGTGTGGGCGACGAGCGCGTTCGGGTCCTTCTCGTAGAAGGCGCCGAGATACTCCTTGTCCTCGACCACGATGGAGTTGGCCGGAGCGTAGCCGGTGTTCTCCACGATGATCTTCTGACCCTCGGGGCCGGTGACGAAGGCAATGTACTCCCACGCCGCCTTCTGCTTGGCCTCGTCCCTGGTCAGCATGACGATGCCCGAGCCGCCGGTCGGGAAGTAGACGGAGGCCTCGTCGTCGGTGCCCAGCGGCAGCGGCTTGACGGTGAGCTCGAAGGCATCGCCCGCGCCCTGCTCGAAGCGGGTCTGCAGCGAGGAGCTCTCGAACATGATGCCGAGCGTGCCGGCCGGCAGGGCCTGGCGGGCGTCGCTGTCGGCGTAGGACTTCATGCCCGCTTCCTTGGCGAAGCGCTGGTAGAGGCGCGCGGCCTCGATGCCGGCCTCGCTGTCGAAGGTGATGTCGGTCTCGTCCTCGTTCATCGGACGCCCGCCATAGGCGCCGAGCAGCGACTGGTAGCGCCAGTCGTGACGGTCGATCCACACGCCGTCGATCGTGTCGCCGAGCGCGTTGATCCTGGCGGCGAGTTCGATCACCCCGTCGAAGGTGGTCGGGAAGTCGTCCATGGACCCGCCGGCCTGCTCGACGAGCTTCGGGTTCACATACATGACCAGCGTCGAGGCGGAGGTCGCCAGCGCATGCTGCTGGCCCTTGAAGCTGCCGAGCGACAGCAGCGCCGGGGTGTAGCCCTGCTCGGCCGGATCGTCGCCGAGGAAGCCGTCGAGCGGTTGGGTCAGGCCGCGATCCTGCAGGATGCGCCAGCGGTTGAGGCCGACATAGGCAACGTCCGGCGCGGTGCCGGCGACCGCCTCGCGCAGCAGGCGCTGCACGCCTTCCGGATAGCCCTCGGCCGGGCCGTCCAGGGTGACCTTGATCTCGGGATGCTTGGCCATGAAGGCCTCGGCAAGCGCCTTCTGCGTATCGGCCCAGATGGTCGGGATCGCATAGTGCACGCGGATCTCGGTCTCCTGGGCGGTGGCGCTGCCGGCGACGAGCGCGAAAGCCGCGGCGAATAGGGCACGTCTCATGCTTGACACTCCTGGTTGACGTTTCTCGGCGCGCGGTTTGTCCCGCGTCTGTGGTTGTCGGGTACCCGCTTCACTTGAGCCCGCTTGCGGCGAGGCCTTGCGTGAACTTGCGCTGCGCCAGCAGGAACGCGATGACCAGCGGCGCGGTGATGATGAGAGCCGCGGCCATGAGCGGGCCGACATCGTCGCCCGACTCCTCGTCGCGGAAGTAGAGAATGCCGCGCGGGGGCGTGGCGAGCTGCGGATCGGTGGTGGCGATCAGCGGCCAGAACAGGTCGTTCCAGTGCGCCGTCACCGAGAAGATCGCAAAGGCGGTCGCCGCCGGCAGCACCAAGGGGAAGGTGATGCGCCAGACGATGGCCGTCTCGCTCAATCCGTCGACGCGCGCCGCCTCGAACAGCTCCGCCGGGAGCTGCGAAATCGCCTGGCGGAACAGGAAGATGCCGAAGGCGGTCGGGATGAACGGCAGGATCAGCGCCCAGTAGGTGTTGAGGATGCCGGCCTGGGCGAAGCCGAGGAAGATCGGGATCGCGGTGACGTGGAACGGCACCAGCAGGCCGGCGAGGACCAGGCCGAAGACCAGCGCGCGGGCCCGGAAGGTCCGCTGCGCCAGCGCATAGGCGCAAGGCACGGCGAAGAGCAGCTGGAAGACCAGGATGCCGACCACCACGACAAGCCCGTTCCACAGGAACAGCGGCACGTCGGTGCTGGTCAGCGCCACGACGAAATTGCGCCATTCCAGCCGCGAGGGCAGAAGCGAGATCTCGGTGCTGAAGATCTCGTCGCGCGGCTTCACCGACAGCGACAGCATCCAGACGAAGGGCAGGAGGATCGCGGCGGCTCCGACGAGCAGCAGCGTTGTGGAAACGGCACGGCCGAGAAACTTGCGGATCATCTGTAGTGCACCTTCTTCTCGACGATGCGGATCTGCGCGAAGGTCAGGATCAGCAGGAAGGCGAAGAAGACCATCGTGATGGCGCTGGCATAGCCCGCCTTGAAGTAGACGAAGCCTTCCCGGTAGAGCGCGTAGACCAGCGTGTCGGAGGCGAAGGCCGGGCCGCCGCGCGTCAGCGTGGCGACGGTCTCGAACACCCGGAAGGCGTTGGTCGCGGTCACCACCAGCACGAAGAGGGTGGTCGGCCCGAGCATCGGCCAGGTGACGGTCCAGAAGCGCGACCAGCCGCCGCCCGCCCCGTCGACCTCGGCCGCGTCGTAGAGCTCCGGCGGAATGGCGACGAGGCCGGCCAGGAACAGCACCATGTTGTAGCCGACGGTCTGCCAGATGCCGATCACCGCCAGCGTGTAGAGCACCAGCCCCCGGTCGCTGAGCCAGTTGCGCGGCTCGCCGCCGAGGGCCGCGAGCACGTGGTTGACCACGCCGAGCGAGGGATGCAGCACCATCTGCCAGGCGACCGACATGGCGACCAGCGTCGCGGCGACGGGCAGGAAGTAGACGGCGCGCAGCGCATGGGCGAGACCCGGCGCCCAGCCGGTCATCCGGTGCAGGCCGAGCGCGACCAGCAGGCCGAGCGCGACGGAGGCCGGAATGACGATGGCCACGTAGAGCAGGGTGTTGGTGATGGCCCGCTGGCCCAGCGTCGAGCCGAGCAGGCGCTGGTAGTTCTCCAGTCCCGTCCAGTTCAGCGTGGTGGCGCCGAACTGGTAGTCGGTGAAGGAGAGCAGGGCGACGATGGCGACGGGCAGGAAGATGAACAGCACCATGGCCAGCGTCGCGGGACCTGCGAGCCAGAGCGTGGTCAGTGCCTCGCGGCGGGCAATCGACAGGCGCCTCATGCCGCTTCTCCGATGCGCTGGCCGGACGCGGCGTCGAAGACATGCACCTGCGCCGGGTCGAAGCCGAGCCGCACGGCGCTGCCGGGGGCGGGAATGGCGTAGTTGCCCGGCGCGATGGCGCGAAGCTCCGCGCCGCTCTCCGCCCGCAGGGCCAGCACCACTTCCGAGCCGAGATATTCCGCCGTCTCGAGCCGGGCCTCGACCGTGCCGGCGGCGGCCGGGCTGATATGCTCGGGCCGCAGCGCGATCACCGCCGAGCCGGCCGCCGGGTGCAGGCCGGCCGGCGCGCTGCCGGGCTCGAAGAAGTTGATGGCATTGGTGCCGATGAAGCCGGCGACCTCGCGCGAGGCGGGGCGCTCGTAAAGGTCCTGCGGGGTGCCGGCCTGGGCGACCCGCCCGCCGATCATCACGACGATCTGGTCGGCCATCGCCATGGCCTCGGACTGGTCGTGGGTGACATAGACGAAGGGCCGGCCGGTGCGCTTGTGCAGGGCGACGAGCTCGGAGCGCATCTTCACGCGCAGCCTTGCGTCGAGATTGGACAGCGGTTCGTCGAGCAGGAACAGGACGGGATCGCGCACCAATGCGCGGCCGAGCGCGACGCGCTGCTTCTGGCCGCCGGACAGCTGCGCCGGCTTGCGGTGCAGCAGCTGCTCCAGGCCGAGCATTTCCGCGACCTCGCCGACGGCGCGGCGGATCTTCGCGCGCGCCTCGCCGCTGCCGGGCGCGAAGCGGCCGACGACGGGCATGCGGCCGAGCGTCGTCAGGTGGCGCATGGCCAGCGGCAGGGCGATGTTCTGCTCCACGCTCAGATGCGGGTAGAGCGCATAGGACTGGAACACCATCGCGACATTGCGTTCATGGGCGGTGCGGTCGGCCACATTCGTGCCGTTCAGCAGCACGGCGCCCTCGTTCGGCCGGTCGAGCCCGGCCATGATGCGCAAGGTGGTCGACTTGCCGCAGCCGGACGCGCCCAGCAGCGCGGTGAAGCTGCCGGAGGGAATGGAGACGTCGACGCGGTCGAGGACGGTCTGCGGTCCGAACCGGCGCGTGACGCCCTGCAGTTCCAGTGTCGGGGTGGTGCTCATCGTGTGCCAGCCTTGTAAGCTTTCTTACATTGTGAGGGGCATGCGTGTAATTTTTATGACGAGATCGCCATCGCCATCACGTGCCCGCAAAGCCGCTCGACCGCGTCCTCCGGATCGCTCGCCATTTCCAGGCCCTCGACCGCCGGCGCGCCGAGCAGACCGAGGACGGGCTTGGAGAAATGCAGGCCGTAGGCGATCTCCGACAGGGTGCCGTAGGACCCGCCGACGGCGACCAGCACGGCCGACGACTTGGCGATGATCATGTTGCGGCCCTCACTGAGGCCGGTGGCGATGGGGATGGCGATATGGTCGTTGGCGCAGCGCCAGTCGTGGTCCGGCAGCATGCCGATGGTGAGGCCGCCGGCGCCGCGGCAACCCTTGGCTGCAGCCTCCATGACGCCGCTCTTGCCGCCGCAGATCATCGTCAGGCCGAGGGCGCCGAGCGCCCGGCCCACGGCCTCCGCCCCGGCATATTGCTCGGGCGTTGCCGCGCGCGGTCCGATGACGCCGACGGGCACGCGGCGGGCGCCGCCCGTCGCACCGATGGCGGCCAGCGCCTCGCGGGCGGACACGGCGCGGGCATCGGCGGGAAGCGCGCAGGCCTGCCAGCGCCAGTTCCACGCATCGAGGCGGCCCTGCTCGCTGTGGACGGTGTCATCAGACAGAAAATAACGCGTGTTACCCATTGGCCGGCTCCGATCGTTGATGTAAACTTTTTTACATTCAAACAGCGGAGTACGACAAGACCATGAATCGAGTCGAGCCCTTGTCGGCCTTCAGCCCCCGCCAGCGCGAGATCCTGGCGCTCACCGAGCGCAACGGGTTCGTCACCATCGAGAGCCTTGCCGAGGAGTTCGGCGTGTCGGCGCAGACGATCCGGCGCGACATCATCGCGCTGGCCGATGCCGGCCGCTTGCAGCGCTTCCACGGCGGGGCCGGCGTCACCGGCCAGGCCGAGACGCTGCGGCTCGACCACGGGCAGAAGGAACAGCTCTCCGTCGAGGACAAGCTGCGGGTCGCGCAGGCGGCCGCGGCCTGCGTGCCCGACGGGGCGAGCCTCTTCCTCGATGTCGGAACGACGGTGGAGATGGCGGCCAAGGCGCTCAATGCCCGGCCGGGTTTCCGCGTCTTCACCAACAGCATGCGCGCGGCGCTCGCCTTCGATCCCTCGCGCCACGACGTCAACGTGATCGGCCGGCGGGTGGCCGGGCGCGACGGCTCGCTGGTCGGCGAGGAGACGATGCTGGCGCTGCAGGGGCTGCGGCTCGACTATGCGCTGATCGGCTGCTCGGCGGTGGATGCCGAGGGGCGGGTGATGGATTTCGATCTGTCGAAGATCGCCGTGAAGAAGGTGGCGATGCAGGCGGCGGGCAAGTCGCTGCTGCTGGCGACGCCGAGCAAGTTCGGCCGCTCGGCGCTCTCCACCATCGCCATGCTGTCGGATTTCGAGCAGGTTATCGACGGCAGCCGGGACCTGGCGGCGCAGGCCGGCTGAGCCTTGTCGGCGGGTATGTCCGGCCCGCGAAAGGCGGGCCGGAGCTTGCCTGTCATGCTGCTTCCTGAAGCGGCGATGTCACGGTTTCAAAGGCAAGGCCGGGCCGGTAGCGGGCCGAGACCTTTCCGTCTTCCAGCAGCAGCAGGTGCATCCAGCCGTTGTCGAAGAGGGCGCGCAGCCCCTCGTGCCGGGCAAGGATGTCGTGCACTGCCTCGCGCGGGGCCTCCACCAGCACCGACAGCCGCAGCGGCTCGTGCATCAGCCGCGCGCCGTCGCTGACCGCCTGCCAGGGCAGGCCGGCGCGCAGCCGCCCGCCATTGCCCTCGACGACGCCGATGCCGCCGACCACGTTGTGCAGCAGCTTGTTGCCGCCGCCGAAGAGCTCGGGCGCGACGGTCGAGCCGTAATATTGCAGCGAGATCCAGCTCGCCACGACCACCGGCGCGGTGAGGATCAGCTCCAGCACCTGCATGCCCTCGTCCGCCCGCCAGTCGTAGGAATGCAGGAAGGCCCGCCCGCCGAGATCCGCCCCGGCGGTGACGCCGCGCGGGGCGGCGATGAAGGCGGAGCAGCCGGCAAGCCCCCATTCGGGCCGGGTCTCGGCCCAGTTGCGCGCCCGCAAGGCCAGCCGGTCGTGGCTGGCGCCCGGCAACCGGGCGGCCCGCTCGATCCGGGCGAGCCGTCCCGCCTGGGCGAGCTTCTCCTGCGCGAAGGCGAGATCCGCCGCATGCGCCTCCGACGGCACGTCCTTCGCAAAGAGCGTCACCTCGTCGGTGGTGGTGTCGTGCAGGCCGGCGACGAAGAGCGTGTCGGCGGCGATGGGCAGGCCCCTCTCGGCAAGGCCGGTGCGGGTCTCGGGATCGTTGAGAAGCTGCGCCAGCAGCCGCGCCGAGACCTCGCCGGTGTGGCCGCCGCAGGCGCCGCAGTGGTAGGCACTTTCCTGCGGATTGTTGGCGGTGCTGGCGCCGTGCCCGAGCAGGAGCACCAGCCGGGCATGGCCCTGCGTCATCGACATCGCCTTGAGCACGGTTGCCGCCGTCTCGGCCTTTTGCCGGGCGGTGAGCGCCGGGTCGAGCCGCGGCGCGCAGCCGTGGTGGTCGTGATGATGCGCGGGCGCCAGCGACAGCGCATCGCGTACCAGCTTTGCCGCATAGAGCGGGCCGGCCGCCTCCACGAAGGCGAAGGAGGAGACGGCGGCCTGCCGGAACCGGTTCCACGCCCGCCGCGCCCGCGCCTTGATCCGCCCGGCGGTCTCCGCCTGCGGCTCCAGCTGGGCGGTGGAGGTCATGCCCGGCGTCAGCAGCACGGGAAGATGCGCCTCGCTTTCCACCGAGCCGTGCGGATGGTGGGCGACCGGCAAGCCGAAGAAGCCGGCAAAGCCGAGCGTGCTGATTCCGGCATCCTGACTTTCCAGCGCCCGCCGGAACACTTCCGAGCGCACGTCGATGCAGAAGGCCGCCTGCAGGGCCGGCCGTTCGGTTTCTGCATGTTTCTCCGGCGCGTGAAGGCGGGCGGCAAGCCGCCGCTGGAAGGACCGCTCGGCCGCCTCCTGCAGGATGGCATCGGCAATCTGGTCGGCGGTGGCGCCGGGCGCCTCGCCATGGGCGGCGAGCACGCCCTGCCACTCCTCTTTCACGGCGTCGCCGAAGGTCAGGAACAGCGCCTCCTCGAAGACCAGCCGGATGGCGAGAAGGTCCGTCAGCGTGGCGTCGGTGCTCCCCGCAAGCTCTGCCTGCCAGAGCAGGTAGCGGGCGTGCTGGGCCCAGCCGCCGAGATCGACCAGCAGCCGGTGGTAGAGGCTTTCGGCCGCAGCGCCCGTCACGCCGAGCGAGGTTGATGCGCGCAGGATCGCCCGCTCCGGCGTGTCCGGGCAGGCGGCGGCATGCCGGCAGAAGCCGGCAAGGCCGGCAAGCTCCGGTGTCAGGTCATGCTGCGCCCACTCCCGCCAGGCGGCGAAGGCGGAGCGGCCGGGCGCCGGCGTCCACAGCGCCTGGCCCCGGTCGAAATGGCCGGCGGCCCACAGTCCGGTGGTGCGGGCGACGATCTCCGGCCAGTCGGTGCCGGTGGCGCGGGCGGCAAGATCGGCGAGCGTCGGCAGCGGCGAGGGGGCGGCTGCGGGCTGCGCAAGCCGGGCCCGCAAGCTCTCGATGTCTGCCGGCTTGTCGGCGAAGGGCGCGGCATCGAGCGCGTCCTGCAGGTCCTGATCGGAGATCTCGCCAGAGGCCAGCGCATCGGCCTGCAGGCGCCGCGCCGGCACGATGTCGCTGCCGGCGACCCGTGCGAGGCGCGCGGCGGCGGTGCCCATGTCCTCGCCGGTCTGGCCGAGGAATGGGTTGACGGCGACAGTCGCATCCAGCGGGAAGGCCGGAGGCACCCGCCGGGCGGCCCGGTCGGCGGCCTGGAGAAGAGCGGTCACCTGCGGCGTGGCAAGAGAAGTCGGAGGCGTGAGCATCTCGGGATCTTTCTGCGGATCGGAACGGATCAATTGGACGAGGGGAGCCGGAAGCCGCCGATCAGGCGGTCGAGCGTTGCATTGACGTAGAAGCCGTTGGCGAAGTGGACCCGCAGACCCGCCGTCGCCGGATGATGCGCCCAGTGCGGGAACAGCGCCTGCGCGATGGCGACACCGCCGAAGGATGCGAGCGCCAGGGCGATCAGCGCCCATTCCAGCGGGCCGGCCTGCGGCGGGGCGGGCAGCGCGCCGCCCGCCACCAGTCCGGCCAGCACGTGGAAGCCGAAATAGCCGATGGCGGCGGCGACCGAGGCTGTCGCGGTCTTGCGGGTGAGGGCGGCGGGGGCGGCATCGGCCAGACCCTGCGCCACCAGATAGGCGACGCCGAAGATCAGGATCGCGCCGAGCGCCAGCGCCTGGGCCGACTTCTCCAGCGGCAGCAGCGAGAAGGCGCCGGCGACAGCCGCGTAAAGAGCGAGGGCGAGCAGGAAGGCGCGCGTCACCGCGGCGATGCCGGGCGCGGCGACGGGACCCGGCCGCCGCGTCGCCTCTACCGCGCGCACCGCCGTGCCGGAGGAGAGGAAGGCGTGCGCCTTGTAGAGCGAGTGGGCGACGATGTGCAGCAGGGCGAGCGGCCACAGGCCGAGGCCGCATTGCAGCAGCATGAAGCCCATCTGCGCCACCGTCGACCAGGCGAGCGCCGTCTTCACCGCGCTCTGGGTCAGCATGACCAGCGCGCCGAACAGGGCCGAGAAGCCGCCGAGCATGACCAGCAGCGTCATCGCCGCAGGGCTTGCCTGCACCGGCTCGGCAAGGCGGATGAGCAGCAGACCGCCGGCATTGATGATGCCCGCATGCAGCAGCGCCGAGACCGGGGTCGGGGCCTCCATCACCTCCGTGAGCCAGCCGTGCAGGGGAAAGGCCGCCGTCTTCAGCAGCGCGGCAAGGACGACCAGCAGCACGGCGATGTCGGCGGCAAGCGGCATGTCGCCGCCCCGGGCGGCCTCACTGATGCCGGCGAGCGACACCGTGCCGAAGGCGGCCCAGAAGCCGAGGGCGGCAAGCAGCAGCGCGGCGTCGCCGGCGGTCCAGGCGAGGGTGAACTTCGCCGCCGCCCGCCGGGCCTGCGGCCGCTCGCGGTAGAACAGCAGCAGCTGCCGCAGCAGCGCGCCGACGAGGATGAAGCTGAGGATCAGGACCGGCAGGGTGGCGGCCTGCACCAGCACCAGGACGGCGGCGATGGCGGCGAGCAGCAGGCCGTGGAAGGCGCCCTCCCGCGCCTCGCCGTCGAGATAGCTGCGCGAGAAGCGCACGACCACCCAGCCGACAAAGGCGACCAGGACCGACATGACCGCCGACACCGTGTCGAGAGCAAGCGCCAGGGCGAGGGGGCCAGAGTCGTTGCTGGTGCCGATGCCGAGCGTTGCCGGCCCGCCAAGCGCCAGCTGGAGCGCGCCGGCAAGGGCGAGAGCGAGGGACAGCAGCGCGGCGCCCTCCGCCAGTGTCGGCAATGCGCCCGGTCGGCGGCCGGGATGAGCCAGGGCGAAGGCGGCAAGGATCAGGAGCGGCAGGGGCGCGAGCGCTGTGGGGAACATGTGGGATCTCCGCAAGTGAAGTGCGCGCCGGAGATACCGCTTGCCACTATTCAAGAAAATTACATATTTAAGCGGAAATCATTCTGTTCAATGGAACGATCCATAGGAGAGGCCGATGCCGCCGCTCAATCTCCATCACCTCCGGTTGTTCAGCGCCGTCGCCGAGGACGGGACGCTGACCGGCGCCGCGCGCCGGCTCAACCTGTCGGCTTCCGCCCTGTCGGCGCAGGTGAAGACGCTGGAGGGGGCGCTGGGCCACGATCTCTTCGAGCGGCGCGGGCGCGGCCTGGTGCTGACCGAGGCGGGGCGCATCGCCCTCGACCATGCGCAGGCGATCTTCCGCACGGCCGAGGACCTGTCGGCGACGCTGAAGGGCGGCGGGCAGAAGCCGCGCGCCCTGCGCGTCGGGGCGCTGAGCACCCTGTCGCGCAACCTGCAGATCCAGTTCCTGATGCCGGTGATCGGCAAGCCGGACGTCGATGTGGTGGTGCGCTCGGGCAGCCAGAAGGAACTGCTGGCCGGGCTGGAATCGCTGGCGCTGGACGTGGTGCTGACCAATGTGGCACCGGCGCGCGACGAGGCCCGCCGCTATCTCGTCCACCGCATCGCCGAGCAGGCGGCGAGCCTGATCGGCACGCCGGAGCGGGCCGGGCAGGGGCGTTCGCTGGTGGATCTGCTGGCGCGCGAGCCCCTGGTGCTGCCGACCCGCGAAACGGCGATCCGCGCCGGTTTCGACGTGCTGGCCGCCCGGCTCGGCGTCGTGCCGCGCATCGCCGCGGAGGTCGACGACATGACGATGATCCGCCTGCTGGCGCGCGAGGATGCGGGGCTTGCCGTCATTCCGCCGATCGTCGTGCGGGACGAACTGGCGAACGGCGTGCTGGTGGAGGCCGGCCCGCTGCCCGGCATCACAGAGGTCTTCCTGGCGGTGACGGTGGAGCGGCGCTTTCCCAATCCGCTGCTGGCGGACCTCCTGTTCCGTACGCCCGAGGGGGTGCCGGCAAACTCCGGGGACGGGGCGGGGACATGATCGGCATGCAAACGCGCTAAACGCGAAAGACAATCCTTTCAAACGCGCGTGAGTTGAAATGTCTGCACGCGTTTTAGGCAGACACTGCCTACCCGCTTTTTTCGACGGCTTCGAAGTTTAGAAGGCTCATTCTCCGCTGGACTTGGATTTTCATTTTTGTAGGATGAATATCCTAACAAAAATTCCAGAGGTAGAACGAACGATGCAAATTGATGAGTTCGATAGGAAAATACTTTCTGTAATTCAAGATGATGCTAGCCTATCCATAGCTCAGGTTTCTGAGAAGGTAGGTCTCTCGACAACGCCATGTTGGCGTCGCCTCCAGAAGCTCGAGCGAGAGGGGTATATCGACGGCCGCGTAACGCTTTTGAATCAAAGCAGGATCGGCCTCGAGCTCACGGTTTTCGTGATGATACGGACCAGCCAGCACAACACAGCCTGGCTGGAGAAGTTCAACAGCGTCGTGAGTCTATTCCCGGAAATCGTGGAAGTGAACCGACTGGCGGGCGAGTATGACTATCTCTTGAAGGTAATCACCAAGAGCAATTCGTCCTACGACGCCTTCTACAAGAAGTTCATCAATCTCATCGAGCTCAATGATGTCACATCCTGTTTCTCAATGGAACAAATCAAGCGAAGTACCCGACTACCACTCGACGCTGTCGATGGCGGACGCTGACGCGCGCATCGCGCGGATCCGCGCCGGCGTCATCGGCGAGGGCCGGGCGATCGAAACCCCCTTCGGCGTGCGGCCTCTCGTCTATGCGGACTATGTTGCCTCCGGGCGCGGACTGTCCTTCATCGAGGACCTGATCCGCGACCGCATCCTCCCCGACTACGGCAACACCCACACGGAAACCTCCTATACCGGCCGCCAGACGACGGTGCTGCGCGAGGCCGCCCGCGAGACCATCCGCAAGGCGGTCGGCGCAGACCAGCGCCATGCGGTGATCTTCACCGGCTCCGGCGCCACCTCGGCCGTCAACAAGCTGGTGCGCGCCCTGCAATTGCAGGGCCGCCTGCCGCGGCGGGCCTCTGTCGCCGAGACGCCTCAGAGCGAGCTGCCGGTGGTCTTCGTCGGCCCCTACGAGCACCATTCCAACGACCTGCCGTGGCGCGAGACCGGCGCCCGCATCCGCCGCATTCCGCTGAACGCGGCCGGCGGCATCTGCCTCGACACGCTGGCGCGCGAACTCGCCGCCGTCGGCGAGGGCGTGCCGCGCTTCGGCGTGTTCTCGGCCGCCTCCAACGTCACCGGCGTCAAGAGCGACGTGCGGGCGATTGCGAAGCTCCTGCATGCCCATGGCGCCCTGTTCTTCTGCGACTATGCGGCCGGCGCCCCCTACATGCCGATCTGCATTGGCGAGACGGCGGAAGGGGCGGGCGATCACATCGACGCGCTGTTCCTGTCGCCGCACAAGTTCGTCGGCGGGCCGGGCGCGTCCGGCCTGCTGATCTGCGACAAGGCGCTGTTCGAGGGCATCGAGCCGACCGCCACCGGCGGCGGCACGGTCAGCTACGTGACCGCGGAAGGACATTGCTACGTCTCCAGCGTCGAGCGGCGCGAGGAAGCGGGCACGCCCAACATCGTCGGCGACATCAAGGCGGGCCTGGCGCTGGAGCTGAAGGACTGCGTCGGCGCGCACGAGATCGAGCGCCGCGAGGCGGCGATGGTGGCGCGGGCCATGCGCAACTGGGCGCAGGACCCGAATATCGAGCTGCTGGGGCCGCTCGACGCCGAGCGCATCGGCGTCTTCGCGCTGAACATCCGCAGCGGCTCCAAGAAGCTGCATTACGGTCTCGTCGTCGCGCTGCTGAACGACCTGTTCGGCATCCAGGCGCGCGGCGGCTGCTCCTGCGCCGGGCCTTACGGCCATGCGCTGCTGGGAATCGGCGACGACGATGCGCTGCGCCACCAGCAGGAGGTGCGCGGCGGGCAGAGCGTGCTGCGGCCGGGCTGGGTGCGGCTCGGGTTCAACTACTTCTTCGACGAGCGCACCACCGACTACATCATCGAGGCGGTGCGCTTCGTCGCAGCCCACGGTGCGGCCTTCATGTCGCTCTACAAGGTCAACCCGCAGTCCGGCGTGTGGGCGATGAGCGGGGCCGTGCGTCCCAAGGCGCGGCCTGCAACGCTGCTCGAGGCGCTTGCCCCCGATGCCGCGCTGCAGCAAACTGGCGAGGCGAACGTGCCGGACTTCGACACGTGTCTTGAAACGGCGCGGCGGCTGGCCGCCGAGCAGGAAGCGGCGCTTGCCGGCCTTGCCGGGGATCCCTGCGGCGATTGCGGCGAGGACGACAGCCTGCGCTGGTTCTGGCGGCCCGAGGAACTGCCGCTTCTCCACAGCCAGTTGATCGCCGGGGCGAGAACTTCTATCCACAAACCCCCGTCCCGGGCCTCTTGAGAACGGACCGCCCATGTTTTCCAGCAAGCAGATCTCGGCATCCCTTTGGGCGGACACCGCCCCGCCGCGACAGGCGGCACCGGCCGTCGCCGGCCGCATCGAGACCGATGTGGCGGTCATCGGCGGGGGATTCTCGGGCCTTTCCACGGCGCTGCATCTGGCAAGGGCCGGGCACCGGGCAATGGTGCTGGAAGGCATGGAGGTCGGCTTCGGCGGATCGGGCCGCAACAACGGCCAGGTGATCCCGACCATGACGGCGGCCGAGCCGGACGCGATCGAGACGCGATTCGGCGAGGCCGGCGAGCGGTTCGTCGCCCTGGTGCGCGACAGCGCCTCCTACCTGTTCGACACCGTCCGCGAGGAAGGGATCGACTGCGAGGCGGAGCAGACGGGCTGGTTCCAGCCCGCGCACCGGGAAAGCCGGCTGAAGCTGAGCCGGGCCCGCGTCGAGGCCTGGGCGAAGCGCGGCGCGCCGGCCCGCCTGGTGGAGGCGGCCGAATGCGCCGAGCTGCTCGGCTCGGATCGCTGGTTCGGCGGCATGTACAACCCGACCGGAGGCCATATCAACCCGCTGGCGCTGGCGCGCGGCCTGGCAAGCGCCTGCGAGGCCAAGGGCGTTGCGATCCACGAGAAGAGCCCCGTCGAGGCGGTGGAACGGCGCGAGGGCCGCTGGCACCTGCGCACCCCGTCCGGCGAGGTCGTCGCCCGCTCCGTGATGCTGGCCAGCAACGCCTATACGGGCTTCCTGTCCTCGCAGCTGGCGCCGAAGGTGGCACGCTCCGTCGTGCCGGTCCTGTCCTGGCAGATGGCGACGCGTCCGCTCACCGAGGCGCAGCGCGAGGTGGTCGTGCCGGGCCGCCAGGCCGTCTCCGACACCCATGGCGACCTGCATTTCTTCCGCTACGACAGGCGGAACCGCCTGGTGACCGGCGGCGCGCTGGCACTCGGTCACAACGGCCCGGACCGGCTGCGCGAGATCGTCGGCCGCCGGCTGCAGACGGCCTTCCCGGTGCTCGGAAAGCCGGAATTCGACTTCGTGTGGAACGGCTATATCGGCATGACCGAGGACCGGTTCCCCTTCATCTGCCAGCTCGGCCCCGACTTCTGGTGCTGGGCCGGCTGCAACGGCCGCGGTGTCGCCCTTTCGGTGTCGCTCGGCCGGGAATTCGCAGCGGCGATCGCCGGCACTCCGGTCTCGCAGCTCGCCCTGCCTATGTCCGATCCCAAGCCAATCCCCCTGCACGGTCTGGTCAAGACCTTCGCCCCGCCGGTGATGCTTCAGCTGTACCGGTGGCGCGACGGCCGCGACTGACCCAAGCAACGACAAGCAAAAGGACGATGCCCCATATGACCCAGGAAACCACCACCGAGCCGGTCGTCACGCTCGACATGCTGAAGGCGGCCTTCGCCATGCGCGCCAAGGCCTATGCGCATATGTTCGACGTCCTGCGCGAGGCCTATGGCGCCGACCGCGCCGTCGAGCTGATCGCCGAATCCACCCGTCGTCTGGGCAAGGACATGGGCAAGAAGTTCGCGCATCTGGGCCCGGACGACCTGCCGGGCCTGAAGGACGCCTTCATCGGCGGCATCCCGTGTTCCGACCAGATGTTTGCGCCCGAGATCAAGAAGTGCGACGACGAGAGTCTGGAAATCCAGTTCCACCGCTGTCCGCTGAAGGACACGTGGACGGAGCAGGGCCGCAACGAGGAAGATCTCGAGCTGCTCTGCAAGGCCGCCGGCGCCATCGACGGCGGCCTGTTTACCGAGGCCGGGTTTACCTTCAAGGGAGAAACCTGGACAAAGGGCAAGACCGGTTGCTGCCTGCTGCGGGTGGAGCCGGGCGCGAACGCAGGCTGAGCTGACTGTCATCCCGGCTGCGGGGTGACCCCATCAAACAACAAACCAAAAGCTCTTCCAGAATACAGGAGAAGATCACTATGACGATGTCTCGCAGGACCACCATCGGGTTGCTCGCCGGCGCCGCCGGCATGCTCGCCGTGCCGTTCGGTGCGATGGCCGAGGGGCCGGTTTATCTCGGCTACCAGCTGCCGCTGACCGGCAACACGGCGCAGTACGGCCAGGACTTCAAGACCGCCGCGGAGATCGCCCTCAAGGACTTCAACGCCTCCGGCAAGATCAAGGTGCCGGTGGAGATCATCTTCGAGGACTCCCGCTCCGACGCGAAGGAAGGCGTTGCCATCGCCCGCAAGTTCGTCGACGACGACCGCATCGTCGCGGCGCTCGGCGACTTCACCTCCACCGTGTCGATGGCCGCTGCCCAGGTCTACAAGCGCGCCGAGATGGCCCAGCTGAGCCAGACCGCATCCCATCCGGACTTCGCCAAGATCTCCGAATGGCAGTTCCGTAACATCACCACGCAGGCCCAGGAAGGCGTCTACAACGCCGACTGGATGAACGAGCAGGGCCTGAAGAAGATCGCGGTCATCGCCGAGCAGACCGACTGGGGCCAGTCGGTGGTCAAGGACTTCGCCGAAAAGGTCGAGGCCAATGGCGGCGAGGTGGTCTTCACCGAGTTCTTCAACCGCGGCCTGCCGGACTTCCGCTCGATCATCACCAAGATCGAGCGCGCCAAGCCGGACGCGATCTACACGGGCTTCTTCTATGAGGACGGCGCCCAGTTCCTCAAGCAGATGCAGCAGCTGAACATCGACATTCCGGTCTATTCGACCTCCGCCGCGTACAACCAGAAGCTCGTCGAGCTCGCCGGTCCGGCCGCCGAAGGCCTGTTCCTGACGGTCACCTTCCTGCCCAACAGCGAGACCGATCACGTCAAGAAGTTCGTCGACGAGTGGAAGGCCGCCCGCGGCGGCGCCGAGCCCGGCCAGTTCCCGGCCCAGGCCTACGACGCGGTGAACATCATGCTCGAGGCCGTCGCCCGCGCCTATCCGGACGTCTCGCGCCAGAACGTCCGCGACGAGCTGGCCAAGACCAAGGACTTCCCGGGCGTCACCGGCGTCACCTCCTTCGACGAGAACGGCGAGGCCCTGAAGCAGCTCACCAAGGCAACGGTGACCGGCGGCCAGTTCGTCCCGCTCAAGTAACGCCGCGTTCCCCGCTCCCCGGACGCAAGGTCCGGGGAGCGGGGCCGCAGCCGGGCTCCGCAGGCTTGTGCGTATCGAGGACCTGCCGCCGCCATGACCCGGTTCCCGGGGGGCGGGGACGGCTCCCGTTACGCCTGGTTCCCGTGTTCCCAGGTCAGGACAGACTCCCGTGATCGATCCCTATTACCTGCAACAGCTGACGATCGGCATATCGCTCGGCATGGTCTATGCCCTGATGGCCATCGGTTTCACGCTGATCTTCGGCGTTCTCAACGTCGTCAACTTCGCCCATGGCGAGGTCTACACGATCGGCGCCTTCGCCGGCATCATGGCGATCGCCGCCTTCGGCCCGCCCTTCCTCGTCATCGTCTTCATTGTCCTGGCGGTCGGTGCGCTGGCGGGCTTCAGCCTGGAAAGGGTGGCGTTCAGGCCATTCCGAAGATTCTCGGACGAAGCCTCGCTGAAATCGCGGGCCATGCGCGAGGCGACGCTGATGTCCTCGCTGGCCATGTCGATCATCGCCCGCGAGGCCATGGAGTTGCTGTTCGGCTCCGAGTTCCAGACCATCGACATCGGCTACCTGATCAACAAGCCGATCTCGCTCGGTCCGGTCACCATCGTCAACGGCGACATCATCATCTTCGTCGTCTCGGTGCTGATGCTGGGCGGGCTGCAGTGGCTGCTGAAATACAGCGCCATCGGCCTGTCGATCCGCGCGGTGTCGAACAATCCGCTGGGCGCGAAATATGTCGGCATCAACACCGACCGCACCATCGTGCTGACCTTCGTCATCGGCTCGATGATGGGCGCGCTCGCCGGCATTCTCGTCGGCCTCTACTACGGTGCGGTGTTCCCCTCGATGGGCTTCATCCCGGGCGTCAAGGCGTTCGTCGCCATGGTCATGGGCGGGTTGAGTTCGATTCCGGGCGCCGTCATCGCGGCGCTGGTGCTGGGCGTGGCGGAAAGCCTGTCGACGACCTTCGTGTCGTCGGTCTGGGCCGACATGGTCGCGTATCTCTTCCTCATCGTCACCTTGGTGTTCTTCCCGCAGGGGCTCTTCGGAGCGAGGAGGGAACGTGTCTAAGGACTTTATTCAGTCGGCGGGCCTCAAGCTCGCCATCCTGGCGGTGCTCTTCGTCGCCCTTCCGCTCCTCCTGGTGTCCCTGGACAAGGGCTACATCTACCAGGTGGTCATGCTGGCCCTGATCTTCTCGCTGCTGGCCGTGTCGCTGCAGCTGGTCACGGGCATTGCCGGTCTGCTGCATCTGGGCCATGCCGCCTTCTACGGCGTCGGCGCCTATATCGCGGCGCTGGCCGGGGCCGATTACGGCATCGGTTTCACCCTCGGCCTGCCGCTGGCGGGCCTCGGCGCGGCGGCCATCGCCTTCGTCGTCGCGCTGCCGACCATGCGTCTCGTCAGCATCTACTTCGCCGTCGCCACGCTCGGCATCGGCCAGATGATCTTCCTCGTCCTGCAGAACTGGGTCGAGGTGACGAAGGGGCCGAACGGCGTCAGCCTGTTCTCCGGGATCGACCTGTTCGGCTATACCGTCGACAGCGAACTGGGCATCTACTTCGTGGTGGCGACCATCGTCTGCATCTCGATCTGGGTCATTCACCGGCTGAGCCATTCCTATTACGGCAATGCCCTGCGCAGCCTGCGCGAAGACGACCAGTGCGCCGATGCGATGGGCATCAACACGGTCCGGCTGAAGATCGAGTCCTTCATGATCTCGTCCTTCTTCGCCGGCATCGCAGGCGCCTTGTGGGCCTACACCACGGGCTACATCTCGCCGGTGGACTTCGACTTCGCGGAATCGATCCTGATCCTCGCCATGGTCGTGGTCGGCGGGCTGGGCAGCATTCCCGGCGCCATCATCGGCGCCCTGCTCCTGATCCTGCTGCCCGAGGCCCTGCGCGGGGTGGGCGACATGCGCAACATCATCGTCGGCTTCGTGCTGTTCTTCTCGATCCTGTTCCTGCCCAAGGGACTGTTCGGAGAGGTGCCCTCGCTCAACTTCATCCGCCGTCAGTTCGGCTCCGCCTGGCAGGACAATCCCGACAAGCAGAAGGTGGGCTGGAAATGACCGCCATGCTCGAGGTGGACAACGTGTCCCGGCGCTTCGGCGGCCTCATGGCTGTCGACAGCGTCACCACCACCGTCGGAGAGCGGGAACTCGTCGGCCTGATCGGCCCGAACGGCGCCGGCAAGACGACGCTGTTCAACCTGATCTCCGGCTTCACCCCGGTCTCGTCGGGCGAGATCCGCTATCGCGGCGAGAAGATCAGCGGCCTCAAGCCGTCGGTCATCGCGTCGAAGGGCATCTCGCGCACGTTCCAGAACCTGCGCGTCTTCCCGAACATGACGGTGTTCGACAACGTCTCCGTCGGCGCGGTCGGGGCTATCGGCCAGACGCCCTGGCAGGCGATCGTCGGCGGATCGAACCGCGCGCAGCAGATCTCCGAACGGAGCTGGGAGGCGCTGGAGAAGGTCCAGCTCACCCGCTATGCCAACGATCTTGCGGCGAACCTTGCCTATGGCAAACGCAAGTATCTGGAAATCGCCCGCGCGCTGGCGATGAACCCGGACCTGCTGATCCTTGACGAACCGGCCGCGGGACTGAACGATTCCGAGACGGCGGAGCTGGCCTCCTTCATCAAGGACCTGCATTCCAGCGGGATCACCGTCATGCTCGTCGAGCACGACATGGGCCTCGTGATGAGCATTTGCGAGCGCATCGTCGTGCTGGCGTCGGGCAAGAAGATCGCCGATGCGGAACCGTCGGTCGTCCGGCAGAACCGCGAGGTGCTGGAAGCCTATCTGGGGGTGGACGAGTGAACGTTCTCGAAATCGCAAACCTGTCCCTGCGGATCGGCGTCCAGGACATCCTGCACGACATCAGCCTGGACGTCGCCGAGAAGGGCATCTACGCCATTCTCGGCGCCAACGGTGTCGGCAAGACCAGCCTGATGCGCTGCATCTCCGGCATCTACCACCCGACCGGCGGCGAGATCCGCTACGAGGGCAAGAACATCGTCGGCCTGAAGAGCCACCAGATCGTCGATCTCGGCATTCTCCAGGCCCCCGAAGGGCGGCAGATCTTCTCCAACATGAGCGTGCTGGAGAACCTGACCATCGGCGGCGGGCCGCTGAAGACGGCGGAGCTCGACCGGGTGCTCGGGCTGTTCCCGAAGCTGAAGGAACGGCTCAAGCAGGGCGCCGGCTCCCTGTCGGGCGGCGAGCAACAGATGCTGTGCATCGGCCGCGCCCTGATGCGCCGGCCCAAGGTGCTGCTGCTCGACGAGCCCTCGCTCGGCCTTGCGCCGATGCTGGTGCGCTTCATCTTCGACCTGGTCGAGGAGATCCGCGCGCAGGGCTACTCGATCCTGATCGTCGAGCAGAACGCCAAGGCGGCGCTGCGCATCGCCGACCGGGCCGCCGTTATCGAGGGCGGCAAGATCGTCATGGAAGGCTCCGCCAAGGAGCTGGCCAGTGACAGCCGCGTCGCCGACGCCTATCTGGGAGGGCATGTCGCGGCGCATTGAGCCGCGGCATCGGGCACGACACAGGAAAGAGGGACCCACGATGACGCTGCCGATGATCGAGAAACGCCGGATCGAGGCCGCGGTCCTCAAGCACGTCTTCGATGTGCTGGTGGAGCGGCACGGGCGCGAGGAAGCGGAAAAGGTGATCGGCGAGGCCGTCTCCAACTCCGCCATCGCGCAGGGCAAGGAGTTCCGGGAAAAGGAGCCGCAGGAGCCCGACCTCGAGAACTTCGCCGACCTGCTGCCGCTGTGGCAGATGGACGACGCGCTGCAGATCGAGGTGCTGGAGAAGGGGCCGGACCGGCTCGACTTCAACGTCAAGCGCTGCCGCTATTCCGAGGTCTACAAGGAGATGGGGCTCGGCGATATCGGCCACCTGCTCTCCTGCAACCGCGATGGCGACTTCTGCATCGGCTACAATCCGCGGATGGAGCTGACGCGCACCCAGACGATCATGAAGGGCGCGTCCCATTGCGACTTCCGCTACCGGCTGAAGCCGGCGGCCGAATAAGCCTCGTCGCTTTCCCGTTTCAAAATGACGGCGCGGCCTTCACGGTCCGCGCCGTTTTCTTTCGGTGAAGACGAGGCCGATGCCGCAGGCCGCGATCAGCGCCGCGCCGACCAGCGTCAGCGGGCGCGGCGGCAGGTCGAACAGCACCAGATCGAACAGGGCGGCCCAGATCACCGCCGAGTAGCGGGTGGCGGCGACCATGGTCGAATGACGGGCCCGCGTCGCCGAGGCGATCAGGAGATTGCTGAGAATATAGAAGACGATCATCGCCGCGATGATGCCCGTCTCGCCCGCGACCAGCGGCCGCCAGTCGCCGATGACCCCCATGGCAAGCGCCAGGATCAGCGTCGCGATGCTGGCCGTGAACGACAGTTCGAGGCTCGGCACGCTCGAGGCCCGCCGGCTCGTCAGCATGTCGCGCGCGACGTAGAAGGCGGCAGAGCCGACGGCGGAGAGCGCCCCTTCCATGCTGCCGGCCAGCGCCGGGCCGGTGGCGATCAACGCACCGGAAAACGCCAGCAGCAGCAGGATGCGTCCGCGCGGCGACAGGGGCTCGCCGGCCAGCAGCCAGTTCATCGCCATCACCCCGATGGGAATGGTCATCATGACCGTGGCGACGAAGCTGAGCGGGGCGAGGGTGAGCGCGTGCATCAACCCGGCCGTAGCGATGGCCTCGAGCGCGGCGCGCGCCAGCACCACGCGCGGCGGCCAGCGCAGGCCGCGCCGGATCATCAGCGGCAGCAGGATGAAGATCGTGCCGACCGCCCGCAGCAGGATCAGCTGGCTGGTCGGCATCACCGCCAGCAGCTTGACGCAGGCATTGTTGATGTTGCCGGCCCCCGTCGCCAGCAACCCCTCGATCAGCGGCCGCCGCTCACTGAGCGTGGGCGGCGGCGGGCCGTGATCGGGTGCGGGCTGGCCGGAACTGGGCTTGCCGGGCAATCGGCCTGCGTCTGAGGGCATGGCGGTGAGGGTCCCGAAGGGAGGAGCGGTCAGTTTCCGGGAAAGGCCTTGCGGGCGGCAGCAATGAGGCCTTGTGCCTTGTCCGCAAGCTGGTCGAGGGAGATGCCCGGCCGGTAGAGAGAGGAGCCGAGGCCGAAGCCGCTGGCGCCGGCCTGGCACCAGGGCGCCATCGTCGTGGTGTCGATGCCGCCGACGGGAAGCAGCAGCGCCTCTTTCGGCATGACGCTGCGCCAGGCCTTGAGCGCGCGCGGCTCCATCGCCTCGGCCGGGAAGAGCTTCAGCGCGTCCGCCCCCTGGCGCAGCGCGGCGAAGGCCTCGGACGGGGTGGCGACGCCCGGAAGCGTCGCGAGCCCGCTCGCCTGCGCCTCAGCCACCACGTCGGGAGCGTAGTTCGGCGCGACCATCAGCCGGCCGCCGACATCGGCGAGCCGGCGGCACTGGTTCGGCTCGAGCACCGTTCCTGCGCCGATCAGCGCCCGCCCGCCGTGGGACTTCGCCAGCTTGTCGATGCTGGCGAAGGGATCGGGCGAGTTGAGCGGCACCTCGATGATGCGGAAGCCGGCCTCGAAGAGGACGTCGGCGACATCGGTGATTTCCGCCGGGGTGACGCCGCGCAGGATGGCAATGAGCGGGCAGGCGGCAAGCGCTTCGCGCAAGGTCATGTCAGGTCTCCCATGGCCGCGGCGAGGATCTGCCGGGCACCGTCGATCGCGGCATGGTCGCTCCCCTCAACGACATCCAGCCCGAAATGGCGGGCGACGACGGCATAGCGGCGGTTGAGCCCGTCATTGCCGACGATGCCGATGCGCTCGCCGCTGGCGAAGAAGCCGCAATTGCGGGCCTGGCGGAACTCCTGCGCGATCAGGAGCCCGGAGACGTAGTCGCGAATTTCGCCAGGGGCAAGCTTGCCGGCGAGCATGCCGGTACGCGCGGCAAAGACCAGCGAGAGCATGGCATCGCCCTCTGCGCCTTCCGGCGAGCCGTCTTCGATGCCGCGCTCGAAGGCGGCCATGTCTTCCCCGGCATGTTCCGAGCCGGCGGCGCGGGCAATGAACGAATGCTGCGTCAAAAGGGCGAAGAACTCGCCGGTGACGAAGGTGCGAAAGCCCGAGATCCGTCCGCCGGCAACGCGGGCCCACTTGCTGTGAGTACCGGGCAGGACGAGCGTTGCGTCCTTTTCCAGGCCGAAGCCGACGATCTGGGTCTCCTCGCCGCGCATCACATCGGGGAAGGGCGCGCGGGCCGGATCGTTGATGCCGGCGAGCAGGATGGCGCGCGAGCCGTTGGAAAGGGTGCGCGTGACCGTACCCCGCGCAAGGTCTTCGAGCGAGCACGGGCAGGGGACATAGGGCACCTCGATCCAGCCGTTGCGGCTGGTGACCATGCCGACCAGCACGATGTCGAGCGCTCCTTCCGCCTCCAGCCAGGGCGCGAGCAGGGCAAGCAGCCGGGTCTCGAACGCATGCTTTTCCACAAACTGGATGCCGTCGCCCGTCTCGATGCGGTCGCGCTGCGTGCCGTCGGCGGCGAGCAGCACCGCGCGGAAGGAGGTGGTGCCCCAGTCGACCACGACATGCGGCGCATTGAGGGCGGAGGGGGAGGGCATGAATCGGTCCTTTCGGGGAGCGGCGGTGGGTCGAGCATTCATGCTTGTCTTAGCCGGAGAAACAAGATAGTGTCAATTTATGAAACATAGTCTCACATATTGGACATAGACGACATGACTGATCTCGCCGGCATCCTTCCGGTTCTCCCGACGCCCTTCACGCAAGACGGAAAGGTGGATCTTCCGGCGATGCGCCGCCTGGTCCGCTTCGCGCTCGATTGCGGTGTGGACGGCGTCGTCTTCCCGGGTTTCGCCAGCGAGGTGGAGCAACTGGAAGCGGGCGAGCGGGCCGAGCTGCTGGCGCTGGTGGCGCAGGAGGCCGGCGGCAAGGTGCCGGTGGTCGCCGGCGCCAGCGCACCGAGCGCCGCGGACGTGATCGTCCATGGCCGCGTGGCGGCCTCCGTCGGCGTCACCTGGCTGATGATCCAGCCGCCGGTCGCCATCGGCCGCGAAGCGGCGGCGGTGACGGCGTTCATGAGCGAGGTGGCGGCCGGCCTGCCGGAGGCGCGTATCGTGCTGCAGAACGCCCCGGCGCCGCGCGGCTCCGACATTGCGCCGCAGACCCTGGTCGAGGTGGCGCGTGCCGTGCCGCAGATCGCCTATGTCAAGGAAGAGACCCTGCCGGCGGGACCGGCGATCAGCCATCTGCTCGCCCATCGGCCGCAGACGCTGGCCGGCGTCATCGGCGGCGGCGGGGCGCGCTACATTCTCGACGAATATGCGCGCGGGGCCTGCGCGGCCATGCCCGCCATCGAGATTGCCGACGAGCATGTCGCGCTCGACCGGGCCTGGCGGGCCGGGCGCATCGCCGAGGCGCGGGAGATCTATGTGCGGACCCTGCCGCTGCTGACGCTGCAGGCCGTCTACCGGATGCGCCTGACCAAGCATGTGATGATCCGCCGCGGCGTGCTGGAGAACACCGTGGTGCGCGCACCCACGCCGGAGCTCGACGGCCCGGCGAGCGCGGATATAGATGCCAACCTTGCGGCGCTCGGCATCGGCGCGCCGCAGGCGGCTGTCGCCGGGGGCGCCCGATGAGCGACGCTGTCCGCAGCATCGAGGTCTTCACGCTGACGCAGACGCGGGACAAGCCCTATCTCGGCGCGGCCCGCAAGGGCGAGGAGCCGAATGCGCGCGGCTATCTGGTGCGCAAGGGCAACCGCACCGTCTATCCGACCTTCGACCGCAGCGTGCTCTTGCGCATCGAGACCCGCGATGGTGTTGTCGGCTGGGGCGAGACCTACGGCCTCGTCGCGCCCGGCGCCGTTGCCGAGATCGTCAAGGACCTGCTCGCCGACTTTACCATCGGCCGCGATCCGACGGGCCCCTCGGCCATTTACGACGACCTCTACGACCTGATGCGGGTGCGCGGCTATACCGGCGGCTTCTATGTCGACGCGCTGGCCGCCATCGACATCGCCCTGTGGGACATTGCCGGGCAGATCGCCGGCAAGCCGGTGGCGGAGCTTCTGGGCGGCGACCGCTCGAAGACCATCCCCGCCTATGTCTCGGGCCTGCCCGAGGCGACCCGCAAGGCCCGCGCCGAGCTCGCCTTGTCCTGGCAGGCGCGCGGGTTCGATGCGTTCAAGTTCGCAACGCCGGTCGCCGACGACGGGCCGGCGGCGGAGATGGAGTCCTTGCGCGCGGCGCTGGGCCCCGATGCGCGGATCGCCGCCGACATGCACTGGAACCAGACGGCCGACGAGGCGCTGGCCCTGATCGAGACGATGAAGCCGCACGGGCTGTGGTTCGCCGAGGCGCCGGTCTACACCGAGGACATCTCCGGTCTGGAGCGGGTCACGAACGGTACGGACGTGCCGATCGCCGTCGGCGAGGAATGGCGCACGGTCTGGGACATGCGCCACCGGGTGGAGCGCTGCCGCATCGCCATCGTCCAGCCGGAGATGGGCCACAAGGGCATCACCAACTTCACCCGCATCGGCGCGCTGGCGGCGGAGCGGGGCATCGAGGTGATCCCGCACGCGACCATCGGCGCGGGCATCTTCCTGGCCGCCAGCCTGCAGGCGAGCGCATCGCTGCCGACGCTCACCGGCCACGAGTTCCAGCATTCGATCTTCGAACCTAACCGGCGCCTCCTTGCAGGTGACATGGACTGCGCGGACGGCGTCTACCGCCTCCCGACCGGTCCAGGTCTAGGGGTGCGCCCGTCGGAGGAAGCGCTGCGCCTGATGCAGCGGATATAAAAGCCAAGTGGAGGAAACGCGATGACCACGACTTTCGGACGGTTCGTCAGGACCGCGACCGCAGCTGCCATGCTCTCGGCGACGATGCTGTCGCCGGCGCTGGCCGACACGACCCTCAAGTTCGTCTCCTGGCAGGTGGACGATGCCGGCACCGGCGACTGGTGGAAGGCCGCCATCGCCGCCTTCGAGGAAGCCAATCCGGGCGTGAAGGTGGAGTTCACCAAGGTCGAGCGTGCGGCCTATGCCGACACGATGACGACCCTGTTCGCCGGCGGCCAGCCGCCGCATATCGTCCACCTCGCCTCGTTCGAGTTCCAGTCCTTCGCCGAGAACGGCTGGATGGAGAACCTCGGCCCCTGGCTCGACAAGGACGGCATCGACATGACCGGCTGGGCCGGCCAGGGCAAGTGCATGTGGAACGGCGAGACCGCCTGCATCATGATGAACTACTTCGGCTTCATCATGGCGTACAACAAGGCGATCCTGGAGAAGGAAGGCCTGTCGGTCCCCACCACCTATGCCGAGTTCCTCGAGGTCGCCCGCAAGACCACCAAGGACTTCAACGGCGACGGCATCACCGACCAGTACGGCACCGGCCACGAGACCAAGGGCGGCGCCGGCCAGTATCTGACCGAGATGCTGAGCTACATCCTCGACGCCGGCGCCTACTGGACCGACAAGGACGGCAACATCACCATCGACACGCCCGAGATGGTCGAGGGCCTGACCCGCTGGAAGACCGTCGTCAAGGAAGGTCTCACCCCCATCGACCTGTCCGCCGGCGACATCCGCAAGCTCTTCGCCGACGGCAAGATGGCCCTGCGGCTGGACGGCCCCTGGCTCTACGGCATCATGCAGAAGGGTGCGGCGTCCGCCGACACGGCGGTCGCCGAGCCGGCCTTCAGCCCGCCGGTGGGCGGCTCGTCCAACGTGCTCGGCATGGCGAGCGAGATTTCGGACGAGGAAAAGGCGCTGGTGTGGGACTTCATCAAGCTGGTGATGTCGCCCGAGTGGCAGCGCAAATACGCCACCATCGGCAAGAACACCCCGCCGAGCCCGGCGGCCGACGTCTCCGGCGTCGAGCAGGAGGTGCCGCACTTCCCGCTGCTGATCAAGACGATGATGGCGGCCTCCGATGCCGGCGTCGACCGCATCCCGACGGGCCTTGAGATCCAGTACAACGAGTTCGGCAAGATGGTGCAGGAAGAGGTCCAGCGCATGCTGATCGAGGATCTCGATCCGGCCGAGGTGGTCAAGGTCATGCAGGAGCGGGCCGAGACCATCAAGAACGGCGGCTGACCGCCTATCCGCAGCCGGCCCCTTTCGCAGGGGCCGGCTTGTCTTTTTCGTTCCTGCGCCGCGGCGCTGCGCCCGCGGCAGGAGGTTGCATGTCCCGAGTCCGGCTCTTCGATCTGGCCAGGCCGAGCCGTCAGCATCTGCTGGGCTACATTCTGCTCACCCCCGCGGTGCTGCTGGTCGGCCTGATCATCGTCTATCCCCTGATCATCTCGATCGACCTGTCGCTGCAGGCGGTCAAGCTGCCGCGCATCGGCGCCCCGCGCGCGCCCTTCACCACGGCCAATTACGAGCGGCTGTTCGCCTCCAGCGAATTCTGGATGGCGTGCTGGGTGACGCTGAAGCTCGTCGTCGTCGTCACGGCCGGCAGCCTGATCACCGGCGTCTCGACCGCGCTTCTGGTCAACAACCGGTTCCGCGGACGCACGCTCGCGCGCCTTGCCATGGCGCTGCCCTGGGCGGTGCCGGAAGTGATCGCGGTGGTGATCTTCGCCTGGATCTTCGACAGTTCCTTCGGGCTGATGAGCTGGCTGCTGGTCACGCTCGGCCTCTCCGACGGCATGGTCGCCTGGGTGTCGACGCCGGGCGCCGCCTTCTGGGCGGTGGCGATCACCATGATCTGGAAAGGCTACCCCTTCGTCTCGATCATGACGCTGGCCGGCCTGCAGTCGATCCCGACCGACTTCTACAATGCCGCCAAGGTCGACGGCGCCAACGTCTTCCAGCGCTTCCGCTGGATCACGCTGCCGCTCCTGATGCCGGTGCTCGGCGTCACCCTGGTGCTGGTCATCCTGTGGGTGTTCCGCGACTTCTCGATCATCAAGGTGCTGACCGAGGGCGGGCCGCTGAAGTCGACCCAGACCCTGTCGATCATGACCTACGACCAGGCCTTCGGCTTCTTCAACTTCGGCTATGCCTCGGCGGTGGGTGTCGTCACGCTGGTCATCTGCGTCGTCGCGAGCCTGTTGCTGCTCGGCCGCCAGACCCGCGCCATGTATTGAGAAAGGGGATCCCATGAACCGCACACCCCTGCAAAGCCTGGCGCTCTACGGCACCGTCGTCCTGCTCGCCGCGCTGATCCTGTTTCCGGTCTACTGGCTGCTGGTGACCGCCGTCTCCACCTCGGCGGACCTGTCGCAGCTGCCGCCCAGCTTCTGGCCGGACGAGGCCCAGTGGGGCACCTTCGCCAAGGTCTGGGAGGAGCGGCCGATCCCGCTCTGGCTGCTCAACTCGATGCTGGCGGCCATCGGCTCGGTCACCCTGTCGATGGTGGTCTCGGTGCTGGCGGGCTACGCCCTGTCGCGCTTTACGATCCGCGGCGGCCATTCGCTCGGCCTGTTCATCCTGACGGCGAAGATGCTGCCGGCGACCCTCTTGGTGATCCCGCTCTTCTCGATCTTCCGCAACTTCGGGATGATCGGCAGCCTGTGGACGCTGGTGCTGGCGCATTCGACGCTGATCATTCCCTTCACCACCTGGATGCTGAAGGGCTATTTCGACACGATCCCGCGCGAGCTGGAACAGGCGGCGATGGTCGACGGCTGCTCGCCGATGGGCGCGATGGTGCGGGTCGTGCTGCCCGTCGCCACCCCCGGACTGGCGGCGACCTCGCTCTATGCCTTCGTGCTGAGCTGGGCCGACTACGCCTATGCGCGGACCTTCCTCGTCAATGCACCCGACAGCTGGACCGCCAATCTCGGCATCACGACGATGCGCGGCGAATACAGCACCGACTGGAACGAGATTTCGGCCGCGGCCGTCTTCGTCGCCGTTCCGATCATCGTCATCTACCTGTTCCTTGAGCGCTACCTGGTCGGCGGACTGACCGCGGGCGCGGAGAAGTAATCCATGGCCAATATCTCCATTCGAAACGTCCACAAGAGCTACGGCGCGCACGAGGTGCTGAAGCCGTTCTCGCTCGAGATCGCGGACGGCGAATTCATCGTGCTGGTCGGCCCGTCCGGCTGCGGCAAGTCGACCATGCTCAAGATCCTGGCGGGCCTCGAGCCGGCGACCGGCGGCGACATCCATCTCGGCGAGCGGGAGGTCACCGACCTTGCTCCCGGCGACCGCGACATCGCCATGGTGTTCCAGAACTACGCGCTCTATCCGCACCTGACCGTGCGCGAGAACATCGGCTTCGGGCTGAAGATGCGCGGCACGCCCAAGGCCGAGATCGAGCGCCGGGTGCTGGAGGCCGCGCGCATCCTGGAGGTGGAGAAGTATCTCGACCGCCGGCCGAAGGACCTGTCCGGCGGCCAGCGCCAGCGCGTCGCGCTGGGCCGCGCCATCGTGCGCCAGCCGCAGGCCTTCCTGATGGACGAGCCGCTGTCCAATCTCGACGCCAAGCTGCGCGTCCACATGCGCGCCGAGATCGGCGCGCTGCACAAGCGTCTCGGCGTCACCACGGTCTATGTCACCCACGACCAGATCGAGGCGATGACCATGGCCGACCGGGTGGTGATCATGCGCGACGGCGAAATCCAGCAGATCGCCGATCCCGACACGCTGTTCCAGCGGCCCGACAACCTCTTCGTCGCCGGCTTCATCGGCTCGCCGGGCATGAACTTCCTCTCCGCCGACGTGGAGCGCTCCGCCGGCGGGGCGGCGATCACCCTGTTCGGCAACCGGATCGCCGTCGACGAGGCGCGGCTCGCCGGCGCCTCGACCGTCATCGCCGGCATCCGGCCGGAGCATTTCCACCTCGGCGAGGGCCCCGCGACCTTCACAGTCCGTCCCAGCCTCGTCGAAAGCCTCGGCTCGGAGAAATACGTCTATTTCGACGGCGGGGCGCATATGGTCTCGGCCGGCGAGAGCGAGGACGACACGTCCAAGGGCCTGATCGCTCGTCTCGCCCATTCCGGCCCGATGGCGGAGGGGCAGGATCTCGTCCTGTCCTTCGACCCGGCCGAACTGCATCTCTTCGATGCGGTGAGCGAAAAGGCGCTGCGCTGATGCTGGTTCTCGTCACGGGAAGCTCGGGCCGCGTCGGTCGGGCGGCGGTTGCGGCGCTGCGCGCCGCCGGACACCGGGTGCGCGGCTTCGACCTGCGCGCGTCCAATCTGAACCAATCAGGCTCCGATCTCGACGAGGTGGTCGGCAGCTTCGATGATGCCGAGGCCTGCGCCCGCGCGGTTGCAGGCGTCGAGGCGGTGCTGCATCTGGGCGCCTTCATGTCCTGGGTGCCGGCGGAGCGCACGGCGATGTTCCGCGCCAATGTCGAGGGAACCAGGGTGCTGCTCGATGCGGCGGCGCAAGCCGGCGTACGCCGTTTCGTCTTCGCCAGCTCCGGCGAGGTCTATCCGGAGAATGCGCCGCTGTTCCTGCCCGTCACCGAGGAGCATCCGCTGCGGGCGAACAGCCCCTATGGCCTCACCAAGCTGCTGGGCGAGGATCTCGTCTCCTTCCACCAGCGCATCGGCAGTTTCGAGACGGTGATCCTGCGCTTCTCGCATACGCAGGATGCCAGCGAACTGCTCGATCCCGACAGCTTCTTCTCCGGCCCGCGCTTCTTCCTGCGCCCGCGCATCCGCCAGCAGGAGCGCATGGGCAATACCGCTGTCGCCGAACTGCTGCGCGCGGCCGATCCCGGACGGCCCGCCCATGTGCTGGCCCGAAATGCCGCCGGCAAACCGTTCCGGATGCACATCACCGACACCAGGGATATGGTGAAGGGCGTGCTGCTGGCGCTGGAATCGGACCGGGCTGCCGGGGGGATCTTCAATCTGGGGGCGAGCGACCCCGTCGATTTCGAGCGGCTGCTGCCGGCCATGTCCGAAATCACGGGATTGCCCGTCGTCACCGTTGACCTGCCCGGCGCCGGCGTCGATTACCAGACCTCGAACGCAAGGATACGCGAGACGCTGGGGTTCGAGCCGGAATGGACGATCGATCGGATGTTGCAGGAGGCGGCGCGGACATGGCGGACGCGAGCACAGGCCTGAGCCAGTCCCGCAAGGACGTCCCCTCCGGCACGGCGGCGCTCGCCAAGGGCCTGACGCTGCTCGACATGGTGGCCGATGCGGAGACGCCCTTGCGCTTCGCCGACCTGCTGCGCCAGTCCGGCCTGCCCAAGCCGACCTTCGCGCGCATCCTGCGCACGCTGATCGCCTTCGGCCTCGTGCGCCAGAACGAGGAGCGCGGCACCTATGTCATCGGGCCGCGCTTCCTGGAGCTGTCGCACCGGGTGTGGGACACGTTCGACCTGCCGACCGCCGCCGCGCCCGAGCTGGAGCGCCTGTCGGCCGAGCTCGGCGAGACGGTGGCGCTGTGCCGTCTCGACGGCGACCAGGTGCAGTATCTCGACGAGCGTTCGGGCGACGGTCTCGGCGTCCGGGTCGACACCGGCCGGCGCGTGCCGTTGCATTGCACCGCCGCCGGCAAGGTGCTGGTCGCCTTCCAGGAGCCGGGCTTCGCCCGCGCGCTGCTCGAGCGCCTTCACCTCGACCGCTATACCCCGCGCACCATCACCACGCTGGAGGCCTTGCAGGCCGACCTGACGCTGACCCGCGCGCGCGGATACTCGGTCTCCTACGAGGAGCACCTGAACGGCGTGAACTCCGTCGCCGTCGCCATCGCCGGCAAGGACGGTACGCCCATCGGCGCGCTGGTCGCGCTGGGCCCGTCGTCCCGGCTGGACACGTCGCATATCCACCCGGTCGGACGCGAGCTGATCGCCGCCGCCCGCAGGATCACGGGCGCTGCCGGCGCCATCGCCATCAGTTCCCGCCCGCGTCCGCGCACCAGCCAGTCGCAGACGCCGGCCGATCTCGCCTGCGTCCTGCCCTGGGGCGCGCAGCTCGGCGAGGCCCCGGTCTGGGACCCGGTCGCCCGCAGTCTTTACTGGGTCGATATCCTGCACCCGGCGGTCTACCGCTTCGATCCGTCGAGCGGGCTCAACGAGACCTGCGAGACCGGCAAGCTGGTGAGCGCAGTGATGCCCTGCGCCGACGGCTCGCTGGCGGTGGCGACACAGGACGGCATCGAGTTCCTGGACTTCGCCTCCGGCACGTTGCGGCCGCTGGTCGACCCGGAAGCGGGCATCCCCGAGAACCGTCTGAACGACGCCAAGGTCGGCCCCGGCGGGGCGATCTGGGTCGGCTCCATGCGGCTCGACGCCAGCAAGCCGAGCGGCGCGCTCTACCGGGTTTCCGCCGACGGCACGGTGACGCGCAAGGAAAGCGGCATCTCGGTCAGCAACGGCATGGCCTGGAGCCCGGACAACCGGATCTTCTACTTCGTCGATACGGTGCCGGGCCTGATCTACGCCTACGATTTCGAACCCGGCAAGGGCGTCCTCGGCAACCGCCGGGTGCTTGCGCGCATTCCGGAAGGCGAGGGGCGCCCGGACGGCATCGCCGTCGACAGCGAGGGCGGCGTGTGGTGCGCGATCTGGGACGGCTGGCGGGTCAACCGCTACCTGCCCGACGGGCGCCACGAGCGCAGCATCGAGCTTCCCGTTCCCCGGCCGACCAGCGTCGCCTTCGGCGGCGCGGACCTGGCGACGCTCTACATCACCAGCGCCCGCACGCGCCTGCCGGCCTCGACCCTGTCCGAGGCGCCGCTGTCCGGCGGCCTCTTCGCCTGCACCCCCGGCCTTTCCGGCGTGCCGATCACCCTGTTCGACCGCAAGGGCCGGGACGCTGCATGAGCCCGCTCGAGACGATCTTCGGACTTCAGGGCCGTGTTGCGCTGGTCACCGGCTCGAGCCGGGGCATTGGCGCTGCCATCGCCGCCGGGCTTGCCGGAGCGGGGGCCACGGTCGTCGTGCACGGCCAGAGCCTGGAAGCGACCGCAGGAACCGTTGCCGCCATCGAGGCGAGCGGCGGAACGGCGCTCGCCCTTGCCGCGGACCTTGCCGAGCGCGGCGCGGGCCGCCGCCTGGTGGAGGAGGTGGAGGCCCGGCTCGGGCATCTCGACATCCTCGTCGTCAATGCCTCGGCGCAGGTCAATGCCGAGCTCGCCGATCTCACCGAGGAGGACTTCGACCTGCAGGTGGCGGTCAACCTGCGCTCGACGGTGGAGATGCTGCAGGCCGGCCTGCCGCGCATGGCCGCACGCGGCTGGGGCCGGGTCGTCAGCATCGGCTCGATCAACCAGCTGCGGCCCAAGGCCATCGTCACCGCCTATGCCGCCACCAAGGCCGCGCAGCACAATCTGATCCAGAGCCAGGCGCGCGACTATGCCCGCCATGGCGTGCTGCTCAACACGCTGGCACCGGGGCTCGTCGACACCGACCGCAATGCGGGGCGCAAGGCGGCGGATCCGCAGGGCTGGGACGACTATGTCCGCACGCTCAACTGGATGGGGCGGGCCGGGCAGGCCGACGAGATGGTCGGCGCGGCGATCTTCCTTGCCTCCGATGCCTGCAGCTTCATGACCGGCGAGAGCATCGTCCTGTCCGGCGGCTACTGAGCGGTCCGGTCAGGGCTTGTAGAAGATCAGCCCGGCGCCGGCGACGATCAGCGTGAAGCCGGCCAGATGCGTCCAGCGCAGCGGCTCGCCCAGAAACCAGATCGAGAACACGGCGAAGACGCTGAGCGTGATGACCTCCTGGATGGTCTTCAGCTCGGCGGCGCTGAAATAGCCGTGGCCGATGCGGTTCGCCGGGACCTGCAGCACATATTCGAAGAACGCGATGCCCCAGCTCGCCAGGATGACGACGAGAAGCGGCGAGCTCTTGAACTTCAGATGCCCGTACCAGGCGAAGGTCATGAAGATGTTGGAGGCGAGCAGCAGGCCGATCGTGGCGAAGGGCACGTAGGAAAGATTGGCAAACGGCATCGGAGGATCCACCGCCAGCGCAAGGACACGCCTGCCGGACGGCGCGGTCGCCCGGTGCGGCATCGATCCGGACAGTCCGGCTCGGTCGCGTTTCCCGCGTCGAGAGCAGGGAAACGGACCGATTCGACGGCAGGAAGATAGCGCCGTTTGCCGCGCGCGGAAGAGGCAAGCGTATCTCCGCCCGAGGGAAACACTTAACCCGCGGATGCGGCGGGCGTTATTCTCGACCGGCGGGCGAATTGCGGCTAAGAGTGTGTCCGTCCGTTGACCCGTTTCTGCAAGGCAGTTGAAGGAGTTGCGCTTGGGTGCCGAGGCAACGTCGAAGCCGCGAACGCCGCGCGGCGTCCAGTCCGTCGAGACCGGCGGCGCAATCCTGATGGCATTGGCGCAGGCCGGCGGGCCGCTGAAGCTGAAGGACCTTGCCGAGACGCTCGGCATGGCGCCTGCGCAGCTGCACCCCTATCTCGTCAGCTTCCGCAACATCAACATGGTCGAGCAGACCGAGACCGGCCAGTACCAGCTCGGCCCCTTCGCGCTGTGGCTCGGCCTCACGCGGCTGCGCAACCAGAACGCCTATCGCGAGACGTTGCGCCGGGTCCCGGCGCTGGCCGAGGAACTGGGCCTGATGGTGGCGGTCAGCGTCTGGGGCCTGCACGGCCCGACCATCGTCTATATCGAGGAGACGGCGGCGCGCATCCACTCCAACGTGGCGGTCGGCGGCACGTTCATGCTGACGATGACGGCGACGGGCAAGATCTTCGCCGCCTTCCTGCCGAAGTCGACGACGGAGCCGCTCGCCCGCGCCGAGCTGCAGGGCGTCGAGCCCTCGCTCTACGGCGTCCCGATGGTGGACGAGGCGACGTTCCGCAAGGAAGTCGCCTCCGCTTGCGAGAAGGGCTACTCGATCACCCGGGACGCGCCGATCCCCGGCGTCAGCGCCATCGCGGCGCCGGTGTTCGATCACACCGGCATCATCCAGCTTTCCGTTACGGTGATCGGCCCGACCAACTTCATCGATCTCGCCGAGGACGGGCCCTGCCTCAAGCGGCTGATCGAGTTCACGAAGGACCTGTCGCGCGATCTCGGCCACGTCCCGCCCGCCTGATCAGCGCGCCGGCAATGTCGAGCGAAAGCACGAGGCCGCTGGCCGCGATGGCGACGCCGGCAAGCTGCAACGCGCTCGGCCACTGACCGGCGATCGGAATGGCCAGCAGCACGGCCAGCGGCGGGATCATCGCCGGGAAGAGGCCGGCAAGCCCGGAGCCGAGGCGGCCGATGGCCGCCGCATAGAGGATGATCGCCAGGCTGCCGCCGAGCACGCCCTGGTAGAAGCCCTGTTCCAGCCACTTGGCGACCGGCAGCGCTGCCGGCTCGAAGAACAGCAGATAGGCGGGCAGCAGCACGAGGGTGGTCGTTGCCGAGGCCGCGCCGATGGCCTCGACCGCCGGAAGGCGCCAGCGGCCGATGAGATAGGTGAACAGGCCCCAAAGCGTCCCCGACCCGACGAAGCACAGGTCGCCGACCAGCGTCGCGGTGTCGGCCGACTTGGAGGGCGCATTGTCGGCGGCGATGGCCAGCAGCCCGCAGATCAGCACGGCCATGCCGATCTTGCGGTTGAGGCTCATCTTCTGGCCGTCGAGGACCAGCGGCAGCAGGTTGGCGACGATGATCGTCATGCCCGGCGAGATGACCACCGCATGCGCCAGCGGCGCGATGCCGAAACCGGTGTTGAACAGGAAGGCGAAGGGCGGGCCGATGGCGATGGTGAGCAGCGCCAGCCGGGGCAGGGTGAGGGCGCCCGTACGGGAGCGGCGCAGCAGCATCAGAGGGACGAGAAGCAGCGCGGCGACGCCATAGCGCAGGATGGCGAGGTCGGCGCTGGAGAAGCCGTCCGACCGGCCGATATCGACGCCGATATTGTAGAAGGCCCAGGCGATGGAGGCCGAAAGTCCGAGCAGGACACCCGGAAGCAGGCGGCCCGGTTGTCCCGGGCCGCCCGTGTCCGTTGCGATGGGGGGCATGGTCAGTCGTTGGCCCCGGCCATGTGGCGTGCGGCGATGTAGCCGAAGGTGATTGCCGGGCCGAGGGTGATGCCGCCGCCCGGATAGTTGCCGCCCATGATGCTGAGCGCATCGTTGCCGGCGGCATAGAGCCCGGCGATCGGCCGGCCTGCCTCGTCCAGCACGCGGGCATTCCCGTCGGTCTTGAGGCCGGCGAAGGTGCCGAGATCCCCGATCACCAGCTTGACCGCGTAGAACGGGCCGTTCTCCACAGGCGCGACGCAGGGGTTGGGCTGGTGCTCGGGATCGCCGAGCGAGCGGTTGTAGGAGGTCGAGCCCTTGTGGAACTCCGGATCCTCGCCCTTGCGCGCATGCTCGTTGAAGGTGGCGACGGTCCGCTCCAGCTGCGCCCCGTCCGCGCCGATCTTCTCCGCCAACTCGCGCAGGCTCTTGCCCTCGAACAGGTAGCCGGAGCGGATCAGGCCGCGATAGGGCACCGGCGCCGGCTTGACGAAGCCGAGGCCGTATTTGCGCAGCGTCTTGTGGTCGGCGATGAAATAGGCGCAGATCTCGCCGCTCTCGGCCTCGCAGGCCTTGCGCATCGCCTGGCAGAAGTCGTGGTAGGAATCGGCCTCATTGACGAAGCGCTTGCCCGACCGGGTCACCGCGATGACGCCGGGCTTGGAGCGGTCGACGAAATGCGGGAAGACGCCGAGCGTGCCGTCGCGGCGCGGGGGACGCGACACCGGCACCCAGGCCGCGTTGTTTGGCAGGTCGTCCTTGATGGCGGCACCCACTGCCGAGCCGAGGCGCAGGCCGTCGCCGGTGTTGCCGGGAGGCGCCGGCGACACGTGCTCGTGGCCGGACGGCGAATGCGGGAACAGCTCCTTGCGGCGCACCGCGTCCTGCGGGAAGCCGCCGGCCGCCAGCACCACGCCCTTGCGCGCGGTGACTTCCACCGGGCCTTCCGCGGTGTCGACGATGGCGCCGGTGACGATGCCGCGCTCGTCGCGCAGCAGCTCGCGCACGCCGGCACGGGTCCAGATCGGCACGTTCATGTCGAAGCAGGACTTGGCGAGCCGCGCAACCAGCGCATTGCCGTTGACCAGGCGCATCGGCCGGCCGTGGAAGGCCATGTCCTTGAGGAACTTGAGGAACAGCTTGGCGACATAGAAGGCCGAGATCGGCGACTTGGTGACACGGAAGAAGTGCAGCAGCTCCTTGCCCGAGCCGATCATCATGCCGAGGAAGGTGATCTCGGCGAGCGGCGGCCGTAGACGGCGGATCTCCTTGCCGAGCTCCCGCCCGTCGAAGGGGCGGGCGACGATGGAGCGTCCGCCCGGCATGCCGCCCGGTGCGTCGGGATGGTAGTCGGCGAAAGTCGGGCCGAGGTCGAACTGCAGCGAGGTCTTCTCCTCGAAGAACTCGACCGCCTTGGGACCGGCTTCCAGGAAGGCGTCGACACGGGCCGGATCGAAGAATGCCCCGGTCTCGTGCTGGAGGTAGGTGCGGGCCTTCTCGGGCGAATCCTCGACGCCGGCGCGCTTGGCCGGACCGTTGCACGGGACCCACATCCACCCGCCGGAGCGGGCGGTGGTGCCGCCGAAGACCGGCTCCTTCTCCACCACCAGGACATCGAGCCGGCGGTGGGCGGCCGAGACGGCGCTGGCGAGGCCGCCGGCGCCCGATCCGACGACGAGAACGTCGCAGCTGTGCTTCTTCATTGATACAAATCCTTGAAAGGCGAGGCGGGTCAGGCCGCCAGATAGCCGCCGTCGACGGGCAGGATGGTGCCGGTCACGTAGCTGGACATGTCTGAGACGAGGAACAGGACGGGGCCGACGAGCTCGTCCGGCTGGCCGGTCCGCCCGAGCGGGGTATGGGCCATGAACTTGCCGATGGCCGCCTCGTTGCCGCGCGTGTGCTCGGTCATCGGCGTGTCGATGACGCCGGGGGCGATGGCATTCACCCTGACGCCGCGCGGGGCGAACTCGTGGGCCAGCGCCTTGGTGAACTGGCCGACGGCGCCCTTGCTGGCGATGTAGGCGGAGATGCCGAAGCCGGCGGACAGCGACATGATCGAGGCGAGGTTGACGATTCGCCCGCCGGTCGCCTCCAGCTGCGCCGCATAGGCCAGCACCATGTTGCGCGGCCCGTCGACATTGACGCGGAACGTCTGGTCCCACTCGCTCTCGAAGCCGGGATCGCCGAAACGATGTCGCTTCAGGATGCCGGCATTGTTCACCAGGATGCGGGCTTCGCCCAGCTCCGCGCGGGTCTTCTCGGCAAAGGCGCGGGCGGCCTCAAGGTCCGACACATCGCACTGCGCGCCCAGCGTCTTCACTCCCTCCTGCGCGCCAAGAGCGGCGGTTTCCGCGGCGGCGTCGGCGTTGATGTCGCAGACCGCGACATGCGCGCCGGCCCTTGCAAGACCCAGCGCGATCGCCCGGCCGTTGCCCTGTCCCGCGCCCGTCACGATGGCGACGGAGCCCTCGACTCCAATCATGGGCCTCTCCCTAAATTAGTGTATTGCTAATCCGTTTGATTATAGATAACACTTGAGTTAGGCAAGCGGGAGGTTGAAAAAAGCCGAACGCTGGGCCGGGAGGCCGCCGGACGGCGCGGCAAACAAGATCAAAGAGACGCCCCGTATCGGGGCGCGTTAGGGAGGTCCTGATGAAGGCACGGCTCGCATCCGCCGCGTTGGCGGCTACCATGCTTACGGCTGCTCCGGCGCTCGCCGACAGCTACGACCTGCAGAGCGTTTTCGGCCTGCAGGTGCCCTCGATCGGCCAGAGCCCGGTCAAGTGGGCCGAGCGCGTCAAGCTGATGACCGACGGCGCCATCGACATCAAGGTGCACGGCGCCGGCGACTTCGTGCCGCCGTTCGAGGTGTTCGAGGCGGTCAGCACCGGTGCGATCCCGATGGGCTTCGACTGGATCGGCTACTGGGCGAGCTCCATTCCCGTCGCCAACCTCGTGGGCTCCATGCCCTTCGGCCCGACCCCGGAAGTGGCGCTCGGCTGGATGTTCGAGGGCGGTGGCCTGGAGATCATCCAGAAGGCCTATGACCCGCATGGCGTGAAGATCATCCCGTGCCACCTCGTCGTCCCGGAGGCCGGCGGCTGGTTCAACAAGGAGATCAATACCGCTGAGGACTTCAAGGGCCTCAACATGCGCATCGCCGGCCTCGGCGGCCAGGCTCTCGCACGTCTCGGCGCCAACACCCAGCTCGTGCCGGCCGGCGAGATCTTCGTGTCGCTCGAGACCGGCCGCATCGACGCGACCGAGTTCTCCGCGCCGCAGCTCGACATCGGCTTCGGCTTCGAGAAGGTCGCCAAGACCTACTACTTCCCGGGCTGGCACCAGCCGTCGAGCTGGGACTCCATCATCGTCAACATGGACGTGTGGAACGGCTTTACCGAAGGCCAGCAGCAGATCATGATCGAGGCCTGCAAGGCCAACATCACGGCGAACCTCGGCGACCAGATCCACCAGCAGGCCGTGGCCATTGCCAAGGTCCGCGAGGCCGGCGTCACGATCAAGCGCTTCCCGGACGAGGTGCTCGCGGCGCTGCGTACCGCTTCCCAGGAAGTGATGGCCGAGGAAGCCGCCAAGGATCCGATCTTCAAGGAGGCGCTCGACTCGCTCAACGCCTATATCGAGCGCGTCGGCGAGTGGGGCGAGCTGCAGGCCCTGCCGCGCTGATCTCCCCGATTTCTCGGAAAAACAACGGAGCGGACGGCATCCTCATGAAGGGTGCCGTCCTTTCGCAATGATACGCCGTGCAAGCCTACGGAGGTCGCCGTGTCCGAACTGAGCCGCAAGGCGGGGGAGGTTCTCGCCTTTCCCGGCAAGATCGTCGGCTGGCTGGTGCTGCCGCTGATCGTGTCCGTCTGCGCCGGGGTGCTCGCCGCCAAGCTCGGCGTCAACCGTCTCGCCGACTGGGGTGCCAGCATTCCGCTGTTCGATACCGGCATCACCGTCAACACCCTGCTCGACCTGCAATGGCATGTCTTCGCGCTTGTCGTGCTGTTCGGCGGTGTCTACGCCTATCGCGACCGCAGCCATGTCAGCGTCGACTTCATGGCCTCGAACTTTTCGCCCCGCACGCGGGCCATCGTCGATCTGGTCTGCGACCTCATCTTCCTGCTGCCCTTCTGCGCCATCGTCGTGTGGTTCGGCACGCGCTTCGCCCACCGCGCCTATGTGACGGGCGAGGGCTCCACCTATGGCGGCATGATCGACCGCTGGATGATCAAGGCCTGCATTCCCATCGCCTTCTCGTTGCTCGGGCTTGCTGCCGTGAACCGCATCGTCGGCACCGCGATCGGACTGGTGCGCGGCGACTTCTCTTCCAAGGACAAGAAGGGCTCGTGATGGAAGACGCTTTCTGGCCGCTGCTGATGCTGCTCGGGCTGATGGGCGGCATCTTCGCGGGCTATCCCGTCGCCTTCGTCCTCGGTGGCATCGGCATCCTCTTCGCCGTCATGGCCGGCGTGCCGCTGGTCTTCCTGTCGACGACGGTGGCGCGCATCTATTCCGGCACGCTGACCAATTGGCTGCTGATCGCCATCCCGCTCTTCGTCTTCATGGGGCTGATGCTGGAGCGCTCCGGCGTCGCCGAACGGCTGCTGAAGTCGCTGGCCTCGGTGTTTCGCGGCATGCCCGGCGGCTACGCCTTCGCAGTCGCCATCATCGGTGTGGTCATGGCCGCCTCGACCGGCATCATCGGTGCCTCCGTCGTGCTGATGGGCATGATGGCGCTGCCGACCATGTTGCAGAACCGCTACGACCCGAAGATCGCGACCGGCCTCATCGCCGCCAGCGGCACGCTCGGCATCCTGATTCCGCCGAGCATCATGCTGATCGTCCTGGGCGACCAGTTGCGCGTGTCGGTCGGCGACCTGTTCATGGCCGCCGTCGGGCCGGGGCTGCTGCTCGGCGCGCTCTACATCCTCTACCTGGTCTGCGTCGCGATCTTCCAGCCGCACCGCATGCCGCCGGCCGAAGTCGCCGACCCGCTGCCGTTCTGGCGGGCGGCCGGAACGCTGGCGCTCGACCTGCTCGCGCCGGTGCTGCTGATCGTCTCGGTGCTCGGCACCATCGTCGCCGGCATCGCCACGCCGACCGAGTCCGCCGCCATCGGCGCGTTGGGCGCCATGGTGCTGGCGCTGGTCTCGCGCCAGCTCGACTGGGCAACGCTCTATGCGGCGCTGCGCGACACCACCAAGACCACCGCGATGATCATCTTCGTCATGCTCGGCGCGACCGTCTTTTCCGTCGTCTTCCGCAAGCTCGGCGGCGATGCGCTGATCGCCGACCTTTTCGCGGTGCACGAAGGCAACCCTTACGTCGTGATCGTCATGATCATGGCGCTGGTCTTCGTGCTCGGCTTCTTCCTGGAATGGGTCGAGATCACGCTGGTGGTGGTGCCCATCGTCGCCCCCGTGGTGGCGGGCCTCGACTTCGGCCTGACGCCGGAGCAGACGCTGATCTGGTTCGCCATCGCGCTGGCGGTCAACCTGCAGACCTCGTTCCTGACGCCGCCCTTCGGCTATGCGCTGTTCTACCTGCGCGGCATCGCGCCGGAAGGCGTTTCCATCGGCACGATCTACCGGGGCGTCATTCCCTTCGTGGTTCTGCAGATCGTCGCGCTGGCCGCGGTGATCTACTGGCCGCAGGTCGCGCTCTACATTCCGCTCGCCCTGGCGAAATAACCGTCAAGCCGCCGCCCGCCGGGCGGTGGCCGGACCAGTCCTCCCAAGCTGCCGGACCGGCGCTTCCGTCCTTGCACGGAAGCCGCTTGTCCGGCGCGGTCCGTTCTGGAGAGCCCTCAGGCGAGGGAAGGGGGCGCGACGCTGCCGCGCTCGACGAGGCCGACCGGCAGGATCGTCGCCTGCGGCACACGCTCGTCCGGCCGCTCGATCAGCGACAGCAGCAGCCGGGCAGCGATGGCGCCGGCCTCGAACTGCTGGATGCGGACTGTCGTCAGCCCCGGCGGAATCAGCTCCAGCAGCGGCATGTCGTTGAAGCCGGTGATCGAGATGTCCTTCGGGCACGAGCGGCCGATCGACTGGAAGAACGACATGGCGCCGAGCGCGAGACGGTCGTTGGCGCACAGCACCGCCGTCGTGCCGGGCGCGCGGGCGTGGATCTCGGCAGCGCAGCGCCGGCCTTCCTCCTCGTCGAACCGCTCCGCCTCGGTGATCATCGTGTCGTTGGGGCCAAGGCCCGCCTCGTCCACCATCGCCTGGAACGCCTTGAGCCGCAGCCGTCCGGTGGAAAGCTCCGCCGGGCCGGCCAGATGCGCGATCCTCCTGTGCCCCTGCCGGCGCAGGAGTTCGAAGACGAGACGGATGCCTTCCTCCTCGTCGTTGATCACATAGGGGATGTTGGTTTCCTCGATGCGCCGGTTCAGCGTCACCACGGGCAGTCCCTGGCGCGCCGCCTCGACGATCCCCGGATCGCTGCGCAGCACGGCGGTGTGGATGATGCCGTCGACGCCGCGCTCCTGCAGGATCTCCAACAGCCGCTCTTCGCGCCGCGGCTGGCTGTCCGTGTTGACCAGGATCGAGGCATAGCCGGCCGCCTCCATCACGCTCTCGATGCCGCGCACGATGGGCGGGAAGATCATGTTGGTGATGTCGGGGATCATCACCCCGACCGTCATGGTCTTCTGCTTGCGCAGGCTGAAGGCGACGCGGTTGGGCCGGTAGCCGAGCGTGCGGGCCGCTTCGCGCACCCGCTCCACCACTTCCTCCGACAGCGAGGAGCGGGAGGAGGCGTCCAGCGCCCGCGAGACGGTCGAGGGATGCACGCCGGTTGCCCGGGCGATGTCCTTGAGTGTGGGCCGTTTTCTCATGCCGCGCGCTGCCTGGTTGCGATCCTGTTTCCTGATATACCGGCCGAGGGGCGTTTCTGCAATCGATTGCATATTCTATATTGACGCATGCGAAATCGGGTGATAGCGATATGCAATCGATTGCGTAAATCGCATCGTTCGATGGCTGTCGTGCCGCAAATGCGATCCCGTCCGGCGGCTGCGCTTGCAGTCCAGGGGCGCGCAAATGCGACCGAGCAGGCTCTTCGGGCCGGCCGACGCCATCATGAGATTTGCAGCTTCGCCGCAAAGGCCCTCAAGGGCCGGCGATGGGCGGGCATTTCGACACGCGGTGCCGCGACGGAGGAGGTCGCGGCCGGCATCTCCGGATCCAGGACGGACAATAGGGATCCGGCACAGGCAGGCGAAGATGTGCAATCGATTGCATACAGCTTCCAGGCGGGAAGTCTCGGGCAGTCGGGGCGCACGGGTCCTGCCGCATCTGCAAGACCGCGACCCTTCGGTCGCGGCATGGGAGGAGGAAACCATGAAACATCTGACTGCGCTTTGCGGCGCGACCGCCCTTCTGCTCGCCGGCACGGCGTATGCGCAGGATGCGGCCCCGCTCAAGATCGGCGCCTCGCTGCCGCTGACGGGCAATTTCTCGATTGCCGGCGCCAAGCACCGGGCCGGCTACGAGCTGTGCATCGACATGATCAACGAGCGGGGCGGCATTCTCGGCCGCAACGTCGAGCTGGTCGTCTCGGACAACCGCTCCGATCCGGCCACTGCGATCAACCAGTACGAGCGCTTCATCAATGTCGACGGAGTGGAGGCGGTCTACGGCACCTTCTCCTCGCGCCTGTCGTTCCCCGTCGCCAACATCCTGGCGAAGAACAACATGGTGCACCCGCTGCCGGCCGGCGGCGCGCTGCGCATCTATACGCAGGGCCACAAGAACATCTTCTACTTCCAGCCGAACGCGGCCGAATATGTCGGCGCCTCGCTGGCCGGCGTGATCCGCGACCTGGTGCCGGAGGGCGAGCGCCCGAAGACCGCGGCCGTGATCTCCGCCGACGACTTCTTCGCCAACGGGGTGTGGGCGGGCCTTCTCGGCGAGAAGGTGATGGACCCGGCCGACGGCAGCGAGGTCGCCGACCTCGCTCCCGGCTATCTCGCCGACAGCGGCATCGAGGTCGTGTTCTCCGAGCGCTGGCCGGAAGAGGGCTTCAACGACTGGCTCAACCTCGCCAACCAGGTGAAGCGCGCCAATCCGGACCTCATCATCGGCCTGACCGCCTCCGCCGAGGAGGCCGTACAGCTGACCCGCGCGCTGAAGACCGTCCGGGCGACGCCGAAGATGGTCTATTTCAGCCAGGGCACCCAGGCCGAGTTTCTGGAAGGCACCGGCGCCAGCGCCGAGGGCGTGCTGGTCCACACCTCCTGGCACAAGGACGCGCCCTTCGAGGCGGTGCTCGGCGGCCAGCCCTTCTCCAACCTCGACTTCGTGGCGGCCTATCAGGAGCGCTTCGGCGAGGTTCCGGACGAGGACGCGGCCATTCCCTTCGCCGTCTGCCAGGGCATCGAGCAGGCGATCCTGGGGGCCGGAAGCACCGACAATGCCGCCATGGGCGAGTGGCTTTCCGCCCGCACCCGCGAGGAGCCGGTTCGCACCATCCTCGGCCGCTTCAACTGGGATGACCGCGGGCTTCCCGCCGACAAGCCGTTCCTGATGACCCAGTGGAACGACGGCGAACTGCAGTTCGTCTACCCGACCGACGAGTTCGTCGGCGTCGACAAGCTGAGCCATCCCAAGAACGGCTTTTGAGCCAAAGCCTCTCCCTCCGGACCCGCACCCTGCTGCGGGTCCGCCCGGACTGACGAAGAGGATTTCGCCATGCTTGAGGTCAAGGGCCTTTGCAAGCATTTCGGTGGCATTCGCGCCGTCGACAATTGCAGCTTCACCGTCGAGCGCGGCTCGATCACCGCCTTGATCGGTCCCAACGGCGCCGGCAAGACCACCGCCTTCAACTGCATCAGCCGCACCACCCGCCCCACCAGCGGCGAGGTCTGGCTCGACGGCGAGCGCATCGACCACCTGCGCCCGCACCGGATCACCCGTCTCGGCCTCAGCCGGACCTTCCAGATCAGCCGCAACCTGGCGGACATGACGGTGCTGGAAAACGTCATCGCCCAGTCCCGCGTGGAGGGGTGGCGGGACCTGTTCAAGCCGGCGATGAGCTCCTCGGAGATCGACAAGGCGATGGGCCTGCTCGACTTCCTCGGCATCACCCGCATTGCCCACGAGGACGGCTCCAACCTGTCCTATGGCCAGAAGAAGCTGATGGATCTGGCCGCGCTCCTGATGAGCGATCCGAAGATCATCCTGCTCGACGAACCGGCCGGCGGCGTCAACCCGTCGCTGCTGGAGGAAATCGTCGGCCATATCCGCCGGCTCAACGATCAGGGCCTCACCGTGCTCATCGTCGAGCACAACATGGACCTGATCATGCGCCTGTCCCACCGCATCGTCGTCATGGCGCAGGGCACCGTCATCGCCGACGGCCGCCCGGACGAGGTGCGCGAGAACCCGGCCGTGCTGGATGCCTATCTGGGCGGCGTTCTGGAGGAGGCTGCGTGATGGCCGAACTTCTCGAAGTCGAAAGCCTGACCGCAGGCTATGGCGATGGCCCGGCGATCCTCGACGGCGCCCATCTCACCGTCCAGCCCGGCAAGGTCCATTGCATCATCGGCCCCAACGGCGCCGGCAAGTCGACCCTGCTCAAGGCGATCTGCGGCATGCTGAAGATCCGCCAGGGCGACGTCCGCTTTCGCGGCGAGAGCCTCAAGGGGCTGCGGCCCGACCAGGTCCTGCGCCGCGGCATCTGCTTCGTGCCGCAGGAGCGGGCGCTGTTTCCCAAGATGACCGTGCGCGAGAATCTGCGCATGGGCGGCTATTCGCTCGCCGACAAGTCGGGGCTGGAGCGCCGCATCGACGAGATCGAGGAGCGCTTCCCGATCCTGCGCGAGCGCCGCGACCAGCATGCCGGCACCATGTCGGGCGGCCAGCAGCAGACGCTTGCCATGGCCCGCACCCTGATCATCAAGCCGGACATCGTCATGCTGGACGAGCCCTCGCTCGGCCTCGCGCCGAAGATCGTCCAGGAGATGTTCGACATCATGCGGGTGATGGCCTCGGAAGGCATCACGATCCTGCTCGTCGAGCAGAACGCCCTGATGGGGCTGAAGAATTCCGACTGGGGTGTCGTCCTGGACCTCGGCCGCACCCTGTTCGAGGGGCCGGCGGCCGACGTGCTCGCCGATCCCCGCATCCAGGAACTTTATCTCGGCGGCCGCAAGGCGGCCTGAGCGGGAGCATCACCATGGCAGACTTCATCCAGACCCTAATCCTGGGATTGGCGCTCGGTGGCGTCCTGGCGCTGATGGGCGCGGGCCTCAGCCTCGTCTTCGGCGTCATGCGCATCGTCAATCTTGCGCATCCTTCCTTCATCATCGCCGGCGCCTATCTCGCTTATTGGGGCTTCCGGCTGTGGGGCATCGACCCGCTCGTCATGCTGCCGGTCGCGGCGGTGATCCTGGCGGCGATCGGCGTCCTTCTCTACCGCTTCGTCTTCGAGCGCGAGGCCCGCTCGGCCAAGTATTCGGAGATGACGGTGCTGCTCACCTTCGCCCTGGCGATGGTTGTGGAAGGCGCGCTCGGCGGCATGTTCACCAACACCCAGCGCGTGACGTCGCCCTCCTATGCCACCGATGCGATCTTCATCGGCGACGTCTTCATCCCAACCGGCCAGCTTTATGCGGGGCTCGCCTCGCTGGCGATCATCGGCGGCCTGGCGCTGTTCCTGAAATACTCGCGCTTCGGCTACGCGATCCGCGCCACCACGCAGAACCGCGAGGCGGCCGAGCTGCTCGGCGTCAACGTCAACCTGGTCAGCATGGCGAGCTTCGCCATCGGCATCGGCCTTGCCGGCGCGGCCGGGGCGCTCGTCTCCTTCGTCTTCTCCTTCTTCCCGGCCAAGCACTGGGAGTGGATCGCGGTGCTGATGTCGCTGGTCGTTCTCGGCGGCATGGGCTCGATCCTCGGCACCGTCCTCGCAGCGTTCATGCTCAGCGTGGTGGCCGCCTTCGTCGGCGACTACATCGGCTCGACCTGGTCGACGCTGACCTTCTTCCTCGCGCTGTTCCTCATCCTCCTGCTGAGGCCCCAGGGCCTGTTCGGCGAGAAACCGGAGCTGGCCTGATGACCATGTCCCTCGACCAGACCTCGTCCGTCCTTGCCGCGCGCAAGGCCCACAACGAGAAGCTTGCCGCCCGTGCCGACAAGACCCGCGCGGTGTGGTTCCCCTGGACGGTGCTTGCGCTGTTCCTGGCCCTGCCGGCCCTGCAGTTCGTCGGCAACTACAACTACGTCCTGCACCTGGTGCTGTTCACCGCCTGCTATGTGACCATGGCCTCGGGCTGGAACATCCTCGGCGGCTTCACCGGCTATATCAGCCTCGGCCACAACGTCTTCTTCGCCATCGGCGGCTATTTCGCCGGCATGATCCTCGCGCGCTACGGCATCTCGACGATCCTGCTGGCACCGCTCGCCGGCGTAGTCTGCGCGGCCTTCGGCTACCTGATCGGCCGGGTGACGCTGAAGACGCGCGGTCCCAGCTTCATCATCTCCTCGCTCGCGCTGGTGATGATCGCCCGCATCCTGTTCGACCACTGGAGCTTCGTCGGCGGGGCCAACGGCGTCGCGCTGCCGGCGACCGAGCTGCCGCTGGCCTGGGCGAAGCTGCCCTACTACTACGCCTTCGTGGTGCTGGCCGCCTTCTCGGTCTGGGCCTCCTACAAGATCAAGCACTCCAAGTTCGGGCTCGGCCTGCGCGCCATCTCCAAGGACGAGATCAAGGCGGAAAGCGCCGGCATCGACACCCGCACCTACAAGGTCCTGGCCTTCGCCATCTCCGGCGCCTTCGTCGGAATGGCGGGTGCGATCTGGGGCGAATACCTCACCTACATCCGGCCCAACATCTTCCTGCTCATTCTCGTCAGCGTGAACATGGTCCTCATGTGCATCCTCGGCGGCAAGGGCACGGTCGCCGGTCCGGTGATCGGGGCGGTGCTGATCGTCATCTTCAACGAGCTGTTCGTGGCAACGCTCGGCGCCTCGGAAATCAACATCCTGGCGACCGGCGCGGTGATGGCGCTCGCCCTGATGTTCTTCCCTCTCGGCATCGTCGGAACGCTGGCGCGCAGCGGCCGTCTGCCGCGCGTGCTGAACTGGGACTGAGCCGATGGCCTTCACGCTCTACAACGCGCCCCAGTCGACCTGCTCCCAGCGCGTGCGCTACCTGCTGCACGCCAAGGGACAGGCCTTCGCGGAGCATAGGCTCGACCTGTTCCGCGGCGACCAGCTGAAGCCGGACTATCTGGCGATCAACCCCAACGGCGTGGTCCCGGCCCTCGTCCATGACGGGCGCACCGTCATCGACAGTGCCGTGATCATGGAATACCTGGAGGACATCCTGCCGGACGTGGCGCCCTCGCGCCCGGCAGATCCCTTCGAGGCGGCGCGCATGCGTGCGATGATCCGCTTCATCGACGAGATCCCGACGCCGGCGATCCGCGTGCCCTCCTACAATCTGGCCTTCCTGCCGCACTTCCGTTCGATGAGCGAGGCGGAGTTCCAGGCGCTCGCCGATAGCAAGCCGCTGCGCCGCGAGTTCCTGCTGAAGATGGGCCGGACCGGCTTCCCCAAGGAGGAGATGGACGAGGCGCTCGGCCGCCTGCGCCGCGCCGTGCTGCGCATGGCCGACTGGCTGGAAGAGGGCGGCGGCCCCTGGCTGATGGGCGAAAGCCTCACCCAGGCGGACATCGCCGTGATGCCGGTGATCGTGCGCATGGCCGACATCAATCTCGACACGGCCTGGGACGACCGGCCCGAGATCGGCCGCTGGCTGGAGCGTATCCGCGCCAGCGCGCCCTTCGCGGCGACCTACTACCACGGCTCGCTGCTCACCGAGAAATACCCCCACCTTGCCGCGCAGCGCGCCGGCATGTCCGGGGACGAGACCAGGAGGCCGGCATGAAGGATCCGGAACTGACGCGGCTGATCATCTCCCGGGAGGAGGAGGTCACGCCGAAGGTGCTCAACGCCATGGCTGAGACGGGCGACGCGCGCCTGCGCGAGATCGTCGAGAGCTTCGTGCGCCACGCCCACGCCTTTGTGCGCGAGGTGCGCCCGACGGAGGAGGAATTCGAGGCGGGCCTGCGCTGGATCACCAGGCTCGGCCAGTACACCAACGACAGCCACAACGAGACGGTACTCGCCGCCGACATTCTCGGCATCTCGACCCTGATCGACCTGATCAACAACGACGGGATGCAGGGCGAGACCATGTCGGCGCTGCTCGGCCCGTTCTATCGCGGCAACAGTCCCGAATGCTGTCACGGCGAGTCCATCGCCCGCTCGCCCACGCCCGGGCACGAACTGTTCATCTCCGGCCGCGTCGTCGGTCTCGACGGCGAGCCGATCGCCGGTGCAAGGCTCGACATCTGGCAGGCCTCGCCCGACGGGCTCTACGAGAACCAGGACCCGGAGCAGGCCGACTACAACCTGCGCGGCGTCCAGACCACCGGCGAGGACGGCACCTATCTGTTCCACTCGGTGCGGCCGGCCGGCTACCCGGTGCCGACCTTCGGCCCGGCCGGCGACCTGCTCAAGGCGCAGAACCGCAATCCCATGCGCCCCGCGCATGTGCATTTCATCGTCTCCGCGCCCGGCCGCAAGACGCTGGTCACCCAGATCTTCACCGACACGGAGGAGGCGATGGCCGACGACGTGGTCTTCGGCGCCAAGCGCCAGATCAGCGGCAACCTGCAGCGCTACGACGAGCCTCATCCCGACCACCCGGGCGCATCGCTCCCCTTCTACACCTGCAGCTACGATTTCGTTCTGAAGCCGGGCACGCCCACGTTCCCGGTGCCGCCGATCTCCGGCAAGGCGCGCAAGGAGGCCGAACATGCGTGAGCCTGTGAGCCATGAACTGGACGGCAAGGTCGCCGTCGTCGTCGGCGGCTCGGGCGGCATCGGCGCCGCCACCTGCCGGCTGCTGGCCGGGCAGGGCGCGCGGGTCGTCGTCGGCTACCGCTCCAACGCGCAGGCCGCAACAGCCCTTGCCGGGGATTTGCCAGGCTCCGGACATCTGGCGCTGCCGGTCGGCGTCACGGACACCGCCTCCATCGAGGCGTTCCGCGATGCGGTCCTGTCCGCCATCGGCCGGGTCGACATCCTGGTCAATTCCGCCGGCACGACGACGCCTGTGCCGCATCGCAATCTCGACGCCCTGACCGACGAGATCATCGACGAGGTCTTCGCGTCCAACTGGCGCGGCGTCTTCGCGACGATCCGCGCCTTCGCGCCGGCGCTGAAGGCGAGCGGGGCAGGGGTGATCGTCAACGTCTCCTCCATCGCCGCCTTCAAGGGGTTCGGCTCGTCCGTCGCCTATTGCGGGGCGAAGGCCGCGCTCGATTCCATGACGCATACGCTGGCGCTGGCGCTGGCGCCGGAAATCCGGGTGCTGTCGGTGTCTCCGGGCATGGTCGCGACCGGCTTCGTGCCCGGCCGCACCAGCGAGGAGATCGAGCGCGCGGGGGCGGCAACGCCGCTCGGCCAGGTCGCCCAGCCGGAGCATGTGGCCGAGACCATCTATGCCGTGATCCGCTACATGCCGCTGTCCACCGGCATCCGCATCCCGGTCGACGCGGGGAGGGCGCTGTAATGCAGCCGAAGGTCATCATCACCTGCGCGGTCACCGGCAATCTCACCACCCGCGAGCATCACCCCGGCCTGCCGGCGACCCCGCGGGAGATCGCCGATGCCTGCCTGGAGGCGGCGGATGCGGGCGCGGCCATCGCCCATATTCACGTGCGCGATCCGCAGACCGCAAAGCCCTCGATGGAGCTGCAGCTCTACCGCGAGGTGGTCGAGCTGATCCGTGCCCGCAACACCGACCTGATCCTCAATCTCACCACGGGACCGGGCGGGCGTTATGTCCCGTCGGACGAAGACCCGGCGGTGGCCGGTCCCGGCACCACCTTGCTGCCGCCGGAAAAGCGGGTGGAGCACGTCGTCGCCCTGCGCCCCGAGATCTGCACGCTCGACTTCAACACCATGAATTCCGGCGGCCAGGTGGTGATCAACACGCCGCGCAATGTCGGGATCATGGCGGAGATCATCTCCGATTGCGGGGTGAAGCCGGAGCTCGAGCTGTTCGACACCGGCGACATCTCCATGGCGAGCGACTTCCTGCGCGAGGGGCGCCTGCGCGCGCCGGCGATGTGCTCCATCGTCACCGGCATCAAGTACGGGCTCCCGTCGACGCCGGACGCCATGGCGACGGCGGTGCGCATGCTGCCCCCCGGCAGCCAGTGGACGGGCTTCGGCATCGGCCGCATGGCCTTTCCCATGCTCGTCCAGTCCTGGCTGCTCGGTGGGCATGTGCGCATCGGCATGGAAGACACCAGCTACATCGCCCGTGGCCGGCTGACCGCCGGCAATGGCGAGCTCACCGAGCGCGCCCGCGACCTCATCGAAAAACTCGGCGGCGAGATCGCCAGCTGCGGCGAGGCCCGCCAGATCCTCGGCCTTGCGGCCTGATCCTCCTTCATTCTCAGGGAACCAGTCACATGAACATCCAGACCACCCCCAAGACCGGCCCGGCGCTGCGGGTCTCCGAAAAATCGCCCGATCTCGACAACCTGCGCATCGAGCTGGTCGAGCCTTCCGTGCCGGCTCCCGGCCCCGGCCAGGTGCTGGTCGAGATCCACGCGGCCGGCGTCAACCCGTCCGACGTCAAGGCCTCGCTCGGCCACATGCCGCATGCGGTGTGGCCGCGCACCCCCGGGCGCGATTTCGCCGGCGTCGTCGTCGAGGGGCCGCAGGCGCTGGTCGGCACCGAGGTCTGGGGCGGCGGCGGCGAACTCGGTATCACCCAGAACGGCAGCCATGCCCGCTACATGGTGTTGCCGCAGGCGGCGGTGCGGGCAAAGCCTGCGGGCATGAGCTTCGAGGAAGCCGGCGCCATCGGCGTTCCCTTCATCACCGCCTTCGAGGGCTTGCGCGAGGCCGGCGGCGTCCAGCCCTGGGACAACGTCCTGGTGTGCGGGGCCAACGGCAAGGTCGGCCAGGCGGCGATCCAGCTGGCGACGCTGGCCGGCGCCCGGGTCTTTGCCGCCGAATACAAGCCGACGCCCTATCTCGGCCATGCCAATGCCGAGATCGAAATGCTCGACAGCTCTTCGCAGGACATTGCGGCTATCGTGCGCGAGAAGACCGGCGGCCATGGTGCCGACATCGTCTTCAACACCGTCGGCAGCCCGTATTTCGAGATCGGCAATTCCGCGCTGGCCAAGCAGGGGCGGCAGATCTTCATCTCCACCTTCGACCGGGCGGTGCCCTTCGACATCTTCAATTTCTTCCGTGGTCGCCACAAGTTCATCGGCATCGACACGCTGGCGCTCGACAGCGTCTATGGCGCGCGCATCTTCGACAAGCTGAAGCCGAAGTTCGAGCAGGGCCTGCTGAAGCCTTTCCCGATCAACCAGCGCGCCGTCTACGGCCTCCGGGACGCCGCCACCGCCTATGCCTCCGTGCTGCGCTCCACGCCGGATCGCGTGATCCTGAGGCCGCAGGGATGAAGGTCACCCGCATCGACGAGGCGCCCGCCTATGAGGCGCCGGAGCACTACGGCATGGCGATGGCCCGCCTGCAGGGCCATGAGGCGAGCGAGACGGCCGCCATGTGGGCCGGCCTCTCCCATCTCCTGCCCGGCGGCCATACGTCGCTGAAGGCCTCGCCGCACGAGAAGATCTATGTCGTGATCGCCGGCGAGGTCACCATCGGCAACGGTGAGGAAGAGGCGGTGCTCGGTCCGCTCGATTCCTGCGTCATCGCCCGCGGCGAGGCGCGCAAGCTGGTGAATCGCGGCAAGCTCCCCGCAACCGTCCTGCTGGTAATGGAGAAGGGCTGACGCGTTGCTTGCTGCCGGCGGGGCTGGGCAGCCCGCCGGCAGCGGGCGCCTGTCCTGCCGATGCAATAAGTCCGGCGCCGCGCGTTCTGGGCCGAGAGTCCGACTCGTCGGCAAAGCCGCAGCCCATGCAATCTATTGATTTTTCTTCTTGTCTCCCGTCCTTGTTGCTACCCTAAGGGCTTGTTATTTATTGCAGGTGCGTGTGCGGGTTGCTTGCGGGATTGCATGTTTTTCACGATAATTTTCAAAAAATTCTAGCAATTTTTCTTGGAGAGAACGGGCTGGTATCGCTTGTTGAGGGCTCATTCATAGTTTGTTGATAAGTTATCGGTCTTCATTTTGAAAAATTTACTTGTCGCAGGCATAGTGGGCGCATGAGCTCGATGATCCTCGACGTGCTGCCCGACAACGAAGAGACCCGTCTCCAGGCGTTGCGCCGCCTGGGCATCCTGGATTCCGGGCGCTCGAAGGAGTTCGACGCGCTGGTCGAGACCACTGCCGCGGTCTTCGGCTGCCCCATCGCGCTCTTGACCTTCGTCGACGAGCACGAGCAGTGGTTCAAGGCCCGATGCGGCCTGGAAATGGACGGGACGGCACGAAGCGCCGCCATCTGCCGCCACACCATTCTGGGGTCCGGCCTGCTGGTCGTGCCCGATCTTGCGAGCGATCCGCGCTTCCGCCACGATCCGCTGGTGACCGGCGCGCCGCACGCCCGCTTCTATGCCGGCTATCCCTTGTCGCTCGACGGCGTGCATCGCCTCGGCTCGCTTTGCGTCATCGATACCGTGCCGCGCACTCCCTCTCCCGAGCAACTGCAGCAGCTCAGCCACCTGGGTGTCGCCGCCGAAGGGCTGATTCGCGCCTATGCGGCTCGGGTGGAGGCGGCAGCCCTGCGCGAGGAGGCGCAGCGTCAGCAGGCCCTGGTCCAGACCCAGGCGCAGCTGATCGCCCAGACCACCAGCATTTCCGGCGTCGGCGGCTGGGAGCTCGACCTGGAACTGGACCGGCTCTTGTGGACCGATCAGGTCCGCCGCCTGCTCGAGGTCGACGACGACTACGAGCCGGACATGAAGAAGGCTCTCGGCTTCTTCACGCCCGAGGCGAGGTGCGAATTGCGCCGGGCGCTCGAGAATGCCCGCCTGCACGGCTTTCCGTTCAGCCTCGAGCTTCCCGCACGCACCGCCAGCGGACGCGAGCGTTGGGTGCGGCTCGCCGGCAAGCCGCTGACGCGCGACGACAGGGTCGTGCGCATCGTCGGCGCCATTCGCGACGTGACCGACCGCAAGATGGCCGAGATCCGGCTGCAGCAGTCGGAGGCGCTCTACCGCACAACCCTGCTGTCCTTGTCCGAAGGCGTGATCGTCGTCGACGCCGAAGGGCGGATCCTGTCCCACAATCCGGCGGCTCTCGTCATGCTCGGGCTTCGGGGGCGCGAGATCGTCGGGCTCTCCCTCTCCGCCCTCGATCTCGATTTCATCGGCAAGGGGCAAGACGGCGTCCGGCTCGGCAACCTGCTTGCCAGGGGCGCGGAAGATCCTGCCTGCCTGTCCAGCACCGTCGCCGGCCTCACGCTCGGGGAAGGAGCGCCGCGCTGGCTGAACCTCAATGCCGTGGCTTTCGGCAGCTCCGTCGAAGGGACGGGAGGCGGTGTGGTGATTTCACTCACCGATGTGACGCGGACCGTGCGCCAGGCCATGATGATCGAGGGCGTGTTCCAGAACTACCCCGGCGCGGTCGTCTATTTCGACCAGGACCTCGTCGTCGCAGGCTGGAACAGGACATTCGAGACGCTTCTCGACGTATCGCCCGAATATCTCGCCGGGCGGCCGTCTCTGGCCGATTACGTCCTGATGAATGCTGAGCGCGGCGAGTATGGCGAGGGCGATCCGCAGGAACTGGCCAACGATCGCCTCAAGACGATCCTCGGAGGCCGCGAGCACGGCTACGAGCGCAGCCGTCCCAATGGCGATATGCTGGAAATCCGCGGCACTTTCCTGCCTGGCGGCGGCCTGTTGTCGACCTTCACCGACATTTCCGGCCGCAAGCGGATCGAACGGCAGCTGATCGAGAAGGAGCGGCTGGCGCGCGAGAAGTCGGACGAACTCGGCGCCGTTCTGGCCAACATGAACCAGGGCGTCAGCGTCTTCGACAGCAACGCGCGCCTCACGCTGTGGAACGAGCAATATGCCGTCCTGTTCGGGCTCGACGACGGCGGCCGCAGCCATGGCGGTAGGACATTGCACGAACTGATCGCCGAGACCAATGCCAGTGCAACGTCGCCTGAGGTCGTGGAGGCCCGGGTGAAAGAGATCAGGCAGCAGCTTTCGGCTGGCGAAACGGTCCGCTCCATGTTCAGCCTGCGCTCCGGACGGATCATCTCCACCGTCCATGCCCCGCTGCCCGACGGCGGCTGGGTCGGCACACACGAGGACGTCACCGAGCGGGAGAAGGCGGCGGACAAGGTGCTGCATGCCGCCCGCCACGACACGCTCACCGGCCTTGCCAATCGCACCTATCTCAACGAGCGGCTTCAGAAGCTCGTCGCGGACGGGGCAGCGGATCCGTCCTGCCTCGGCATTCTGATGCTGATCGACCTCGACCGGTTCAAGCCGGTCAACGACGCGCTGGGCCACAATGCCGGCGATCTGCTGCTGTGCGAGGTGGCGAACCGGCTGCGGCGTTGCGCGCGCGACAAGGACTTCGTCGCCCGGATCGGCGGCGACGAATTTGCGGTCCTGCTGTCTTGCGAGTCGGGCTGCGACCGTCCGTCCGACCTAGCGGAAGCCGTGGCGCAGCGGATCCTGACCGCGATCTCCGCACGGTTTTCCATCGACGGCAGCAGCGTCCAGATCGGCGCCAGCATCGGCATCGCGCCGGTCATGCGGGGCTCCGACCTGTCGGAGCTGATGCGTCAGGCCGATGCCGCGCTCTACGACGTGAAGAACCAGGGGCGAAACGGCTTTCGCGCCTACAAGCCTGTTGGAAGGATGTCGGAAGCTGCCCTCGACCAGGACAATGTCACCGTCGTCTGGCCGGCCTTCGCCTCGGCGGGCGTCGAGGTGCGCACCAATGCGATGCACGCCGGCGGCATCGTCCAGTACCAGCCCATCGTCTGCCTGCGCAGCCGCGAGCTTCGCGGCTATCAGGTCCTGCAGCCGGGTGCGGGCCAGGGCGGCGCGTCCGGTGACGGTCCGCAGGAGACGACAGTGCTGGAAAGCGTGACCTCCGCGCTGCTGCGCGAGGTCCTGGCGGCCGCCGTGCGCACGCCGGCAGACCAGAAGATCGCGCTGTCCCTGAGCGTGCGTCAGTTCAGCCTGGAAACGCTCGCCTCCATCGTCGAGAACGAGATCGACATTGCCGGCATCGCGCCCGAGCGCATCCACCTGCAGGTGGCCGACAGCTACTTCCTCGTCAATTCCGGCGCGGCCCTGCGCCAGTTCGAGGCACTGCGTTCCATCGGGGTGCGGCTGGTTCTCGACCGTTTCGGCTCGGACTCGTCCTCGCTTCAGCTGCTCGGCCGGTTCAGCTTCGATTCCCTGCGCATCGACCGCAGCGCCCTCCAGGACATGCTGGCCGGGGCGCGCGGCGAGACGGTGATCCGTGCGCTGGTGGCCGTGGCCAGAACGTTCGACGTCGATGTCGCCGTCGACGGCATCGACAGCGAGGAGGCGGCGCAACTGCTGCAAGCCTCCGGCTGCGTGCAGGGGCAGGGCGGACTTTTCGGCCTGCCAGGTCCCATCGAGACCTTCCTTTCCGTCGCCTGACCTTCCGATGCCCGACGTCCCATGCGGGTCCCGCGCCAACTCGGCGGTTGCTTTGGCGCGTGAATTCATTAGGTAAGGGCCGAGGGCCGGTCGCCTTTCGGCGCGCCGGCCGCGGGCACAAGTCCCGGCACAACCCATGAGGCGGCTGATCCATGCAGCAACTGAAGCTGGCGGCACTGGACGAAGAAGACCTGTCGGTGATTTCCGCGCAGGTCCAGGACGCCGTCCTGAAGGTCGGCGATATCCGCTACTATCCTGCCGACCGCCATCTGGTGCTCGTCATGAACCGCTTCGCCTGGGACGTCACCGCCACCGGCAACCGGGCGTCCAACGAGCGGCGGCGCGCCGCCCTGTCCTTCGCCCGAGCCGGGCGCCCACGCACGCGCAACATCCGCCAGGATGCCAAGGACGCGGTCCTGTCCCTGCTTGCGGTGAATTTCGTGGTCTCCGAGGAGCCGGCAGGACGCATCGACCTCGTCTTCGCGGGCGGCGGCACCCTGTCCTTCGACGTCGAGTGCATCGAGGCCCAGCTTGCCGATCTCGGCGCGGCCTGGGCGACCGAGCATCGCCCCAGCCACGAGACCGACTGACCTTTCTCCAGACCTTCCGGGCCCGGCCCGGTCAATTGTGGAGCTTCCTCCCGTGGCGATCCGCCTGTCTACCCGTGCAACCGGCTTCAAGGCCGACTTCGACGCCCTCCTGTCCAGCAAGCGTGAGGCCTCCGCCGATGTCGACACGGCGGTGCGAGACATCATCGAGGACGTGAAGCAGCGCGGCGATGCGGCGCTCCTCGACTACACCCGCCGCTTCGACCGGCTGGAGGCGGCAAACCTTGCGGACCTGACCGTCACGGCTGGGGAGATCGAGGACGCGGTGAAGAAGGTCGACCCGCGCACGCTCGACGCGCTGAAGCTGGCGCGCGACCGGATCGCCTCCCATCACGCCCGCCAGATGCCGGCGGACGACCGCTATACCGATCCGCTCGGCGTCGAGCTCGGCTCGCGCTGGACGGCCATCGAGGCGGTGGGCCTCTATGTGCCCGGCGGCACGGCCAGCTATCCCTCGTCCGTTCTCATGAACGCGGTTCCCGCGGGCGTTGCCGGCGTGTCGCGCATGGTCATGTGCGTGCCCAGCCCCGGCGGCGCGCTCAATCCCCTGGTGCTGGCCGCCGCCCATCTTGCCGGCGTCACCGAGATCTACCGCATCGGCGGGGCGCAGGCCGTTGCCGCGCTCGCCTTCGGCACGCAGACCATCCGTCCGGTCTCCAAGATCGTCGGCCCCGGCAACGCCTATGTCGCGGCCGCCAAGCGGCGGGTCTTCGGCACGGTCGGCATCGACATGATCGCCGGTCCTTCCGAGATCCTGGTCGTCGCGGACGGCGCCAACGATCCCGACTGGATCGCCGCCGACCTCCTGTCCCAGGCCGAGCACGACACCAGCGCCCAGTCGATCCTGATCACCGACGATGCCGGCTTTGCCGAGGCGGTCGAGAAGGCGGTCGAGCGCCAGTTGAAGACCCTGCCGCGCGCCGATGTGGCGGGCGCAAGCTGGGCCGATTTCGGCGCCGTCATCACCGTTGCGTCGATGGACGAGGCGCCGGCGCTGGTCGATGCCATCGCGCCCGAGCATCTGGAACTGGCGGTGGAAGACCCCGAGGCCCTGTTCGCGCGCATCCGCAATGTCGGCGCCGTCTTCCTCGGCCGCCACACGCCCGAAGCCATCGGCGACTATGTCGGCGGGTCCAACCACGTGCTGCCGACGGCCCGCTCGGCGCGCTTCTCCTCCGGCCTGTCGGTGCTGGACTTCGTCAAGCGCACCTCGATCCTGCGCTGCAACGCGGAGAACCTGCGTGCCCTCGGCCCGGCTGCGATCGCCCTTGCCGAGGCGGAAGGCCTTGCCGCCCACGGCCGCTCGGTCGCCATCCGCCTCAATCTCTAGGGGCCTCGCCCCAGGGGCTTGGCGGATGGCCCTTCGACGCGATAGGTGTTGGGCAGCCGCTGACGGGCGCGCCGGAACCACGGTGCGGGCAATGGAGGGCGCAAGCGCAGGTCATGGGACAGAACAACAGCGCCCGGCTGGTTGCGGTGGAGCTCGACGAGGATTCCATCCAGCGTTCCACGCCCGACGTGGAGCACGAGCGCGCGGTCGCGATCTACGACCTCATCGAGGAAAACGAGTTCGAGCCGCTCGGCGATGACGGCGGTCCCTACCGGCTGAGACTGTCGCTCGTCGAAAAGCGTCTGGTCTTCCTGGTCGAGCGCGAGGAGGGCGATCCCGTAGTCACGCACATCCTGTCGCTGACCCCGCTGCGCAAGGTGGTGAAGGACTACTTCCTGATCTGCGAGAGCTATTTCGAGGCGATCAAGACGGCGACGCCCAGCCAGATCGAGGCCATCGACATGGGCCGGCGCGGCGTCCACAACGAGGGCTCGCGCATCCTGATGGAGCGTCTGGAGGGCAAGATCCGGGTCGACATGCAGACCGCCCGCCGGCTCTTCACCCTCGTCTGCGCCCTGCACTGGAAGGGTTAGCAGCGTGTCTGGGCCGGGCGACGTACCCGGTAAGAGCCCCGACATGGTACTTGGCACCGCGCCATCCGCGGCGCCGGGGGCGGTGTTGTTCGTCTGCGGAATGAACGCGGTGCGCTCGCCGATGGCGGCGGCGATCCTCGCCAAGCTGTTTCCCGGCCGCGTCTACGTGAAGTCCTGCGGCGTGCGGGCCGGCGAGCCCGATCCCTTCGTCGAGGCGGTGATGAGCGAGATCGGCTGCGACCTTGCCGCGCATCGGCCGAAAACCTTCGAGGATCTCGACGAGTCGGGCTTCGACCTGGTGGTGACGCTGGCGCCGGAGGCCCATCACAAGGCGCTGGAGATGACGCGCACGGACGCGGTCGAGGTCGAATACTGGCCGACGCCCGACCCCACGCTCGCCACCGGCTCGCGAGACCAGATCCTCGACAGCTATCGCGCCGTCCGCGACCTGCTGATGACCCGCATCAAGAAGCGTTTCGGCTGGGCCGCGACCCCGGGCGGATAGCCTGCCTTCTGCGGCTCTGCACAGCCGCGGATTTTCGCGAATCCTTCTGTTCCCTTTCGCGGCCCGATCCGTTAGGTTCCCCGCCACATCTGGCTCGACAATCAGGAATCCATATGGCCAAGGAAGAAGTGCTTGAATTTCCGGGGGTGGTCACCGAACTGCTTCCCAACGCGACGTTCCGCGTGAAGCTCGAAAACGACCACGAAATCATTGCCCACACGGCCGGGCGCATGCGCAAGAACCGTATTCGCGTTCTCGCCGGCGACCGCGTGCTTGTCGAAATGACGCCCTACGACCTGACCAAGGGGCGCATCACCTACCGTTTCAAGTGACGCCGCAGGGCCGCCCGGCCCGGTCCGTCACCCGCGACAGAGAGACAGCGGTCCGATGATCGCCGCAGCTTCCGACGAGAGCAATACCGACGGGACCCGTGCCAAGGGCGCGCGCCCCGCGTTGGTGCTTGCCTCCGGCTCGCCGCGCCGGCTGGCGCTGCTCCAGCAGATCGGCATCGATCCCGACACGCTCCTGCCCGCCGACATCGACGAGACGCCGCGCCGGGGCGAGACTCCGCGTGCGCTGGCGCAGCGCCTGGCGCGCACCAAGGCCGAGGTGGCGCGGCGTGCCGCCGACCGCAACGCGGCCAATGTCGACGGGCTGGTGCTTGCCGCGGATACCGTCGTCGCGGTCGGTCGCCGGATCCTGCCCAAGGCGGAAACCCACGAGCAGGCCCGTGCCTGCCTGGAGCTGCTGTCGGGTCGCGGCCATCGGGTCTATACCGCGCTGTGCATCAGCGCGCCGAAGGACGTGGTGCGTCAGCGTCTCGTCGAGACGCGCGTGCGCTTCAAGCGGCTGTCGCGCGCCGAGATCAATGCCTATCTGGACAGCGGCGAGTGGCGCGGCAAGGCCGGCGGCTACGCCATTCAGGGACTTGCGGGCGCCTTCGTCGCCAAGCTGGTCGGCTCCTATTCCAACGTGGTCGGCCTGCCTCTGCACGAGACGGCCAATATGCTGGCAGGCCTCAAGTATCCGGTCCTTGCCGGCTGGGCCGACCCGGCCGCCATCCGGCCCTGATCTGAGGTCCCGTCCCCCGGCGCGCCCTTCGCTGCGGCGGGGCAATTCCCGCTTGGCCTTGCCGGCGGTTCCTTGTCATAACGGGGCGGGTCATGCGGCAATGGGCACGCCCGTGCCTCCTTGCCGTCGGATGATCATGCAAAGCGGGGAATCTCGATGAATCTCGCAGCCTGGCTGGCGCGGGCCGGAAGGTCGCGCGCGGACGCGGTCGCGCTGGCGCGCGGTGCCTCGCCGGTCGCCAGCTACCGCGACTTTGCCGGCCGCTCGGCCCGGCTGGCCGGCAGCCTCCTTTCCCACTACGGCCTTGCCCGCGGCGACCGGGTCGCCATCGTCGCCAAGAACGGCCCGCATTACCTGGAGGCGCTCTACGCGATCTGGTGGGCGGGCCTGGTCGCCGTGCCGGTCAACGTCAAGCTGCACAGCGCCGAGATCGGCTGGATCCTGGAGAATTGCGGCGCGCGCCTTGCCCTCGTCAGCTCCGGCATGGAGGCCGATGTCGCCGCCTATGCGCCCGAGGGCCTGCGCGATGTGGTGACGCTGGGCGGGCCGCAGTTCTGGTCGCTGGTCGCCGGCGATCCGGCGCCGCTGGCCGAAGCTGCGCCCGACGATCTCGCCTGGCTGTTCTACACCTCCGGCACCACGGGGCGGCCGAAGGGAGCGATGCTCAGCCATCGCAACCTTGTGGCCATGAGCCTTGCCTATCTCACCGATGTCGACCCGGTGGCGGAGGGCGACACGCTGTTGCATGCCGCGCCGATGAGCCACGGCTCGGGCCTTTATGCCATGGCCCATGTCATGCGCTTCGGCATCAATGCGGTCGCCGAGTCCGGTGGCTTCGAGGCCGACGAGGTGCTGGAGATCGTTTCGCGCAGCCGCGGCGTGTCGATGTTCGCCGCCCCCACCATGATCCGGCGGTTGACCGAGTGTCCGATGGAGGCGATGACGGAGAACATCCGCACCATCGTCTGGGGCGGTGCGCCGATGCACGTGGCCGACACCCGCCGCGCCATCGACCGGTTCGGACCGCGCTTTGCCCAGATCTACGGCCAGGGCGAAACGCCGATGACCGGCACGGTTCTCTCGAAGGCCGACATCGCCGACCGCGACCACCCACGCTGGGAGGCGCGCCTTGCCAGCGCCGGCCTCGTCAGTTCCCTCGTCGAGGTACGGATCGACGGGGCGGCGGCCGATCATGGCGAGACCGGCGAGATCCTCGTGCGCGGCGACACGGTGATGCTCGGCTACTGGAACGATCCGCAGGCAAGCGCCGAGGCGCTGCGCGGCGGGTGGCTCCATACCGGCGATGTCGGCATCTTCGATGCGGACGGCTACCTGACGCTGCTCGACCGTTCCAAGGACGTCATCATCTCCGGTGGCACCAACATCTATCCGCGCGAGGTGGAGGAGGTGCTGCTCACCCATCCGGGCGTGCGGGAAGTCTCCGTCATCGGCCGGCCGGACGAGGAATGGGGTGAGAGCGTCGTCGCCTGTTATGCCGGGGATGCCGAACCGGGCGAGCTCGATGCGCTGTGTCTGGAACACATCGCCCGCTTCAAGCGTCCCAGGGACTACCTGCAGCTTCCCGAACTGCCGAAGAACGACTACGGCAAGATCCTCAAGACGGAGCTGCGGGCGATGGACCGGCGGCGGATCCGCCGCGGCGGCTGAGCGGCGTTCCGCCGGGCCGCACACACCTTTCCCGCCGATGTTGCGGTCGACGTCGGCGGAGTGCTCCAGTATAGCTGGAACAGCATCAACCGGCCCTGCTTCGGGCCGAGGGAGACAGAATGACGAACGCACAGGACGAAGGCACAAGGCAGAGGCGGGCGCGGCCCTGTCCCGGCTGCGGCAAGCTGTCGGTGGAGCGTTACCATCCCTTCTGCTCCGCCCGCTGCGCCGACGTGGACCTCAACCGCTGGCTGTCGGGCAGCTACAGCGTGCCGGTGGTCGAGCTGGAGCCGGAAGACCTTGCAGCGCTCGAGGCGGCGCAGGAAAATCTCGAAAACCGCGAGTGACGCGGGGGATTTCGCCGGTTTGTGACGTCTGTCACCCCGGCGCGCGGCAAAGACGATAGGGTAGCAACGAGACGAGCGGCAGATCCGCTTGCGATCCGCCGACAGGAGACTGGACATGGCTATGACCTTCCGCCCCCTTGCGCTCGCCGTTGCGACCCTGCTCACCGTGGCCGGCCAGCCGGCTTTCGCCAGCGAGCCCGTCGGCGTCGCCAGTGCCGTCAACCAGAGCGCCCAGAGCCAGCGCGGCGGGGCGGGTATGCGCACCATCCGTATCGGCTCCGACTTCGTAAACCGGGAGAAGATCGAGACCGGCGCCTCGGGCCTGGTACAGGTCCTGCTTGCCGACGGGTCCAACTTTGTGGTCGGACCCAATTCCAGCCTGGTCATCGACGAGTTCGTCTATTCGCCGTCCGCCGGCACGGGGCGCATCGTCGCCACCTTCGGCAGGGGCGTTGCCCGCTATGTCGGCGGCCGCATCTCCAAGCAGCGCGGCGGCGTCACCATCAACACCCGCCAGGGCACCATCGGCGTGCGCGGCGGCATGGCCAACCTCGTCGACCGCGACGGCGAGACGGTGTTCTCCTTCCTCTATGGCAAGGACCTGACCTTTACCGGCAGCAACGGCAAGACGACCCGGGTCTACCGGCCGGGCTTCTCGATCTTCGCCAATGGCGGGCAGGGTGCCTCCCAGCGCACGCCCGCCGCGGTCGTTGCCGCCGTGAACCGCATCCTGAAGGGCAACCGTCCGTCCGGCAGCCGTCCGACCGCCAGCCAGATCGCCCGCTTCTCCACGTTCAACTCCGCGCTGCCGCCCAAGTTCGAGGCGCAGTATCCGGCGCCGGTGCTGAACAGCGGGCCGACGGGGCCGGACCCGCGCGATGTCAATCACGCCAACTCCGTCTACATCAGGTCGAACGCCAACACCTATTGCGGCAACTACTGCAACTGAAATCCTGCGATCTTGCGTGGATGAGCGGCAGGCCGCCGTTGCCGTGCTGCGGGAACGGTTGATCTGCCCCCGGCAAGCTGGCAGTCTCGCAATCGCGAATAGGGGGCAGAGGGCGTGAACGCCTTCCTCTTGTCGGCAGCCTGGGCAGTCGCCGCATCGACGGTGCGCGGCCCCATCCTACGGGGAGTGGACAGTATGCGGGTTGCTTCTTTCGGCGCGGCCATGCTGGCCGCCGCGGGCGGCATGGTGCTGTCGGCATCCCTGGCGGTCGCCCCGGCCCAGGCCGATTACGCCCTGACGATCCTCCACATCAACGACCTGCATTCGCGCCTCGAGCCCATCAACAAGTACGATTCCACTTGCAGCGCCAAGGACGATACCGAAGGCAAGTGCTTCGGCGGCATCGCCCGCGTAAAGAGCAAGATCGACGAGCGCCGCGCGGCCCTTTCCGCCGCCGGCCGCAACGTGCTGACGCTCGATGCCGGCGACCAGTTCCAGGGCTCGCTCTTCTACACGACCTATAAGGGCGCCGCCGCTGCCGAGTTCATGAACATGATCGGCTTCGACGCGATGGCCGTCGGCAATCACGAATTCGACGACGGACCGGCTGGCCTCGCCGGCTTCCTCGACAAGGTCGATACCAAGGTCCTGTCCGGCAATATCGAGGTGGAGAACGAGCCGACGCTGAAGGGCCGGGTGCCCGGAACGCTGGTGCTCGAGATCGGTGGACAGAAGGTCGGCATCGTCTCGGTTCTGGCCGAGGATACGGTCGAGACCTCCTCGCCCGGACCCAACGTGTTCTTCCAGCGCGCCGAGACCTATCTGAAAGGCGCGGTCGAGGGACTGCAGGCAGCCGGCGTCGACAAGATCGTCGCGCTGACCCATATGGGCCTGCCGCGCGACATGGAGATCGCGACGCGCGTGCCCGGCATCGACGTCATCGTCGGCGGCCACTCGCACACGCTCCTGTCCAACACCCACGAAGGGGCCGCCGGTCCCTATCCGGTGCTGGTGCAGAACCCGGCCGGCCGTCAGGTGCCCATCGTCCAGGCCTATGCCTATGGCAAGTTCCTCGGCGAGATCGAGATCGTCTTCGACGATGCCGGCAAGGTCGTCTCGGCGACCGGCAATCCGATCCTGCTCGATGCCTCGGTGCCGGCGGACAAGACGGTGGCCGCCCGCCTTGCCGAGCTTGCCGCACCGCTCGAGGAACTGCGCGCCAAGGTCATCGGCAGCACCAGCGAGACCATCGACGGCTCGCGCGACACCTGCCGCGCCGGCGAGTGCGCCATGGGCACCCTCATCGCCGATGCCATGCTGGAGCGCACGCGCGGGCAGGGCGTGCAGATCGCCATCCAGAACGGCGGCGGCATTCGCGCCTCCATCGATGCCGGAGAGGTGACTATGGGCGAGGTGCTGACGGTGCTGCCGTTCCAGAACACGCTCGCCACTTTCCAGCTCAAGGGCCGCGATATCGTCGCCGCGCTGGAAAACGGCGTCTCGCAGGTGGAGGAGGGGGCCGGCCGCTTCCCGCAGGTCGCCGGCATGCGCTTCACCTGGACCCGCACGCGCAAGCCGGGCGACGGTCGCATCATACAGGTCGAGGTCGAGGAGGAGAACGGCTGGCAGCCGCTCGACATGGACAAGACCTACGTGGTCGCCACCAACAACTACATGCGTGGCGGCGGCGACGGCTACAAGATCTTCTCCGAGGCCGGCACCAATGCCTACGATTACGGTCCGGGTCTGGAGACGGTTCTGGCCGACTACATCGCCGCGCGCCCCGACGGCTACAAGCCCTATACCGACGGCCGGGTGCGCGAGGTCAAGTGATCCGGCCTGTCGCTTCGCGCGGCCCTCGGGCGCAGGTCGTCAGGGGCAGGTTGTGCCCGGAATGCAACATAACCCTCATTATTTGACAGGGACTGCCCTTTGGGCGGGACTCTCACAGGGCACGTAACGTAATCTCCCCCCGTTCAGTACATGTTTTTCCGGAGGGGGTCGTGAACGTGGCGGTGGTTGCCCGGCGTGGGGTTCTGCGTATTGCTGGAGTTGCTGCTGCCGGACTGCTCGCTGTCGCCGGCGCGGCGCAGGCACAGAACGTCGCACCTCAGGCCCAGAGTCAGTCCGTGCTCGCCGGGGCGCCCCTGTCTCAGGAGCAATTGCGCGCCCGCCAGACCGAGCTTCTGGCTGCGATGATGCGCGATCCCGCCAATCTCGACATCGCCTTCGAATACGCCACCCTGTCGGCCCGCATGGGCGACTACGAGGCGGCCATCGGCACCTTCGAGCGCATGCTGATCTACGCGCCGGGTCTGCCGCGCATCCAGCTCGAGCTCGGCGTCCTCTACTTCCGCCTCGGCTCCTTCGATGCCGCGCGCTCCTATTTCGAGCAGGCCCTGCAGGCGCCGAACGTGCCGCCGGAAGTGACCGAGCGCGTCCAGACCTTCATGACCGCCATCGAAACGGCCGAGGACCCGACCAAGTTCTCGGCAACGCTCATGACCGGCCTGCGCTGGCAGTCCAATGCCAATGCCGGTCCCGGCGGTCGGCAGGTCACGCTGAACGGCGTCACCTTCCTCCTGGACGATACCGCCATCGGCCGCGCCGACTGGAACGCTTTCGTCGCCGGCAACGTGCATGCGGCCTATGATCTCGGCACCCAGGGCGATCTGCTGGAGGCGGACCTGCTGTTCTACGGCGGGCGCTATTTCGACAGCACACGGCTCAATACCGAGCTGGCGGAGCTGACTTTCGGTCCCTCGTTCAACCTGGCCCGCTTCGACATCGACAATGCCCGCCTCGGCCTTTACGGCATCCTGACCGGCGTGCGGCTCGACAATTCCAACTATTCCGGCGCGACCGGCTTCGGCGCCCGCTTCGGCATCCAGCCGAGCCCGCTGTCGAGCGTCAACGCCAAGATCGAGTACCGCTATCGCTGGTACCGCGACAGCCGCACCTATCCGACCGTCAGCGACCGCAACGGCTACCAGATCCTCGCGCAGCTGACCAACAGCTACCAGTTTTCCTCTGCCTGGTCGGGCCGCGTCGCGCTGCTCGGCGACTACGAGCATGCCTCCGTGCGCTACGAGCAGAGCTGGGAGGCGGGTCTTTCGGCCGGTCTCACCTATCGCTTCGCCTCGCCGGTGGAGATGCTGCGCACCGTCTGGTCGGTCGATGCCGATGTCGGCTACATCCGCCGCGAGTTCGACGCGCCGGACCCGGCGATCAGCGCCACCGAAAGCCAGACCGACAACGAGCTGTGGGTGCGCGGCGCGCTGAACGTGCCGTTCCGCCAGGACATAGCCATGTCGCTGGCGGCCGAATACCGGCGGATGCAATCGAATTACCAGACGCGCGACTATTCCAACACGTCGCTGACGCTGAGCCTGATCAAGACGTTCTGACATCGCCTGATACTCGACATTACACGCGCCGTTCCGAAGGGGGCTGAAATGCGCAGGCAATATGTGATGGCGGCTCTCGGTGCCGCCCTTGTCATGGTGCCGGGGGCCGCGACGGCCCGAAGCGACGTCGGCGTTGCCGCCGCCGTGAACCAGGATGCCCTGCGCACGCCGCCGGGCGCGCCCACCCGCACCGTCGTGCTCGGCGACAACCTGATCTTTCGCGAGCGGATCGAGACGGCTGGCGAGGGGCTGGTGCAGATCCTGCTGGTCGACGGTTCCACCTTCACCGTCGGCGCCAATTCCGATCTGGTCATCGACGAATTCGTCTACGATCCCGATGCGGGCACCGGCAGGCTCGTCGCCACGCTCGGCAAGGGCGTTGCCCGCTTCGTCGGCGGCCGGCTCAGCAAGAATGCCGGCGGGGTGACGGTCAAGACGCCGGTCGGCACCATCGGCATTCGCGGCGGCATCGCCAATCTCAACCTGCTGGACGGCGGCGCGCGCTTCTCGCTGCTGTTCGGCGACGAGTTGAGCTTCACCGGCCTCAACGGCGAGAGCCGGCGCATCTACGAGCGCGGCTACACGCTGGCCATCGCCTCGGCGCAGGCGGGCAACTACCGGCCGGAAATCCGCCGCACCAACCAGGCCGACATCGCCGGCGTGCAGCAGGGGCTGGCCGGGCGCAGCGGCCAGACCGGCGGCATCTCCGCTCCGCCGACCGACACCCAGGTCCGCAATTCCGGGCTCGGTCAGACCAATTCCGGTCGGCCGGTCGTCGCCGTTCTGCCGCGCCCGCGCCCGGAGGTCGTCCAGTCCACCCGCATCACGGAAGGCGGCCAGGTCGTCAACGAGATCAATCACGGCGCCACCGGCGATATCATCCGCGAGGTGGTCGGCGATCCGCCGCCGCCGGTCGATGGGGGCGAGGTGGTGATGCGCGTGCTCACCGCCGCCGCGTCCTACGATCCGGCCTTCGAGACCTTCACCGTCACCGATCCCGGCCGCCAGGGCCTCATCGGCGGCACCCCGGGCAGCGACATCACCGCCACCTTCACCGTGACCGGCGGCGGCACCCAGCTCACCGGCACGATCGGCGGCGAGACCATCACCATCCCGCTGCCGACGGGCGGGGAGGCAGCGTTCCGCGTCGTCACTTCCGGCGGACGCACGGTTGCCGGCTCCGTCTATCGCAACGGCGACCATTTCCTCGCCTTCACCTATTTCGAGGAGATCACCGCGCCGCTGCTCATCCCTTCCGAGGTTCCGGGCGATATCGGCGGGCCGCTCGTCGTCAACGAGCCGACCTTCGGCTTCTGGGGCGTGCGCACCGACCCCGATGCGCTTCGTGTCGCCGGCGCCAACCAGATCCGCCGCTATCACCTGTCGTCCGATCCGGTGCATGTCGCCCGCACCGGCATCGGCCATGACCTGTATTTCCTCAATCCGCTGGCCGGCGAGATGCTCGGCTCGTATTTCCTGCAGAACGTGCGCACCAGCGATCTTCTGACGGTGACGGGACCGAACCTTACCGAGAACGACACGCGATTCCTGGTCGCCTCCATGCTGATCCAGGGGCAGGGCGCCAACCAGGCCTCGGCGATCTCCGTCTCGGCGGGCCGGATCTACGAGGACGAGGAGGACGGGCTCGTCGTCGGCGGGCCTCGGCGCGGCGGCTTCCGCGTGTCCGGCTACGACCCTTCCGTGCTCTATGCCGGTCCCGTCTCCTCCGTTCCGGGGGGCGATGGCAGCCATGTGTTCGGCCCGAACGGCGAGAATTTCGTTCTCGGTTTCGGCGTCGGCGACCTCGACACCGGCAACGACAGTTCCGCGCGCCTGCCGCTTCCCTACGAATCCGTCACCGACACGGTCTCCGGCTACATGCATGTGGCGCAGGTTGCGTCGATCTCTCCGGTCGGCGAGTTCACCCGCACGAGCCGGCTCCTCAACGGCTATGCCTCCGGAATGGTCGAGGTCGGATCGAATGGCGGCGCTGCCGTGCCGTTCTGGTCGCTGACGCCCGAGATGCTGACCATCGGCTTCGACGCGGTCAACAATTCGGTCGGCGCCAGCATGACCGTGCTCGACACCTTCGAGGCGGACGATCACCTGGCCGCGCTGGTGCTGGGCTTCGGCGACAGCCTGTTCACCACCGGCCCGAACGGCCAGTCGGCGCTGATCGACGACGACCGCTATGCCCTGACCTACAATTTCGGCGAGACCTTCGCGGTCACCGACGAGGGATCGATCATTGCCCCCGACAGCAATCCGCGCAGCTACATGGTGCCTTCGACCCTGGTCGCCGGCGCGGACAACGACCTGTTCACGGACGTTGCGCGCTGCACCTGCGCTTTCCTGGAATGGGGGTATTGGGGCACGCGCTTCCGGGGCGAGGACGTGTCGGAGACGGCGCCGTTCGACCCGCGTCGGCGCGACTTTGTGCATCTGGGCACTTGGGCGGCCGGCGATGTGTCGACCTTCGGCGAGTTGCCGACCGTCGGCTCGGCCTCCTATGCCGGCCATGCGGTCGGCAATGTGGCGCGCACCACGACCGACGGTCCGGTGCAGTATCTCGCCGCCGGCAATTTCAACATGACCTACGATTTCGGCGCGCGCAGCGGCACGGCCAGCATCACCAATTTCGACGGATACAATTTCGGCGGATCGGTGCTCGGCCCGTCGGGCAACCCGGAGGGGCTGAACCATTTCATCGGAGGTCTGGGCAATCCCGAGGAGACCCTGTCGGGCGTTCTGACCGGTTCCTTCGTGCGCGGCCCCGGCGGGCCGGCGCAGGGCGTCGTCGGCAGCTTCGGCGTGTCCGATCCCAGCGGCTCCTACACCGCGACCGGCGTGGTCGTCGGCCAGCAGTAGGTAAGTTCCGTCAAGGGTTTGCCGGGCGAAGGCCCGGCGGCCGCACCCTCGAACGCAGCCGCGCCGGACGCTGCTTGCGCGCTTGTGCAAAACTTTGGCGAGGGAACTGGACAGGCCTTGTGGGAGCCTCTATAAGACCGGCACTTCGATGCGACGCGGGCTTGCCGCGACACGCTTCGCGGGCCCAGGTAGCTCAGTTGGTAGAGCAGCGGATTGAAAATCCGCGTGTCGCTGGTTCGATTCCGGCCCTGGGCACCATTCATTTTTAAGTTGAATTTGACCATAAAGTTATCCAGAGGATCAATAGATTATTATTTCGCGCTCCCAAAAAAATCGGAGCAGTGGAGAAATTGATGGTATTTTCCACGGTACATTGGGAGGTATCCTCACCGATACCGTCAAGATCCGCCGAAAACGCTTTAAATCGACTACTTGATTTCATTTAATAACTTAAAAAATGAAATGCTGGTGGATCGATCCTCATATGCGGAGCCGCAATGGTAGGTTGGTAATTGACGTCTATCTATCCATCGTGCTTCGGCGTCCTCGGAGCAGGATGATAGTTAGGTTCTGACCCTGCCGACGACAGGCCAGCCACAATGTCATGTTGCGGTGTTGGTAAATTCCCTCCAAATTGTCACCAGGCTACCGGGAGGGGGAGCAAAATGACTACGTTTTCCAATCCATTATTGTTCTCGCAGCACTTCAAAATCGATCCCAAAAACTTGGCTGATGCGGGTCTAATCGATCCATTCCTAACCGTGGACACGCAGTTATTTGTTGATCCGATTCTCTTGGGTAAATCGGAACACAGGCTCATTCGCGAAGATGGCTATCGAAGCTTCTGCGCTCATTTTCAACGGGTCATCCGGTTGCTTGCTATGTGCAAGCGAGAAGGAGATCCTGCTTGGAAGGCTGCGCAGCAACAGATGAGCTTGCGTGAGGCCCCCGCAAATGGTCTTGGCTATGGGACCAGCGATAGGCCGGGGAATTCGCGACCTAATGAATTGCGTGACGTGATACTCCGCACTGCAAAGGAGATCGTGGAGCTTGGGACACAAGATCCCGAAATGATTTCGCTTATGGGCTTTTTTGAGGAAAACGTTGGGCCTGACACGATCAGCGATCTCACATCTCGTGTCATCCAGCCACAACTTGCTAGGCTAACAAACGAGTTCTGTGATCCGCTGGGCATCCCTTTGAAGGTTTCGGACGCAACACCGGACATTGCTCTGCCGCACTACACCAACGCCGGCGGAAAAGAACGGGCGCTTGTACTCGTTCCCTCGGACATTGTTCGGGAACTCCCCGTCGCGAGAAGCTGGGACGATATCGAAGCAGCTATTGATGCCAATGCCTTAATTCGCCAGCGCGTGAACGCGCTCCTTGCAAGCATCGCTCAACCAACAGTAGCGGATCGGAAGGAAGCACTTCGCAGTGCAGCCATGCAATCGAAGGATGTCTTTGAGGCTTTCATTGCCGCGGTTAAAGAGAGTGCAACCTATTACGACCCCAATATTGACGCGCTCGGGTATTATCGAATCAAAGAAATACTCCAAGGTGACTTGAATCTCTTCAGGAGCGATCAGAAATATGACGTATCAAAAGGAGTTAATGAAATTAAGAAGGTCGTTTTGGATACAATTGAACGGTTTGCTCATCATATTGAGAAGGGGAATTTATGGGAGGCCCTTTGGATTGGCGATAAACCGAAGAAAGAAAGAGCCGCTCAGCTTATATATTTTGCGATGTCAGACTGCTTTTGTGAAGCGAACGACATCGACATATCACCAGAAGCAAACATGGGTGGCGGACCTATCGATTTCAAATACTCCAAGGGATACCACGCCCGGGTCCTAGTCGAGATGAAGCGCTCAATGGGCCAAGTAGTTCATGGCTACAATCGTCAGCTCGAAATCTATAAGAATGCTTCAGGCACCGATCATGGGTTTTTCGTGATTCTTGACTACGGTGGCTTGGGGAACAAGTTGGAAAATATTCAACAGACGAGACGTGAACGTCTCGCCCGGGGTGAGCCTGCATCGGAGATAGTAGTGATAGATGCCAGCAAGAAGGCTTCTGCAAGCAAACGAGAATAGATGGAGTATGAACAACAGTGCCTGATTTAGCCACGATAACAGATAGATGCGACAACCAAAATGTAGTTAATTTCAATTTTCTGGTGATTTACAGTGTCGATATATCTGACGGCATCTGAACACCAGTGAGAAGGGCAAACATTTAATATCAGTAATATAAGGCCCTGGGCACCACCACTCCCCCACCGATTCCGATCAGATCAGGCCCTTGACGACATCGCGCGTTGTGGCCAGCCGCTCGCTGGGCGCTGTCCCGACAGTCGCGCGATCTCAGGTGCACTCCGCGAGAGCTTGCGGGATATGCGTGAGAAAGGCGTCGTCGACATCGCTTCGCACATGCCGCGACGATGTGATCAATGCGATTTCGAGATCGATCCTGGGGACGAACGGCCGGATGGTCGTTCTGCTCTGGTCTGCGGACCGGGCGGAAACGGAATCCAGCAGAGCAACGCCCAGCCCTTGCGACACGAAGGCCGCGCAGGACAGCGCATGCTGCATTTCGCCGACGATGCGCGGGGCGATCTGCCTTTGCGCGAAAACCTCGTTGATCTGCGGCCGGATGGCGCCGCTGCGCCCGAGAACGTAGAGGCTTACCCCGTCGAGATCCTCAGGGATGATCCGGGGCCGCTCGGCCAGCGGATGATCGGCTGGCAGCAGGCAGACGGTTTCGACCTCATGGCGCGACAGGACGTTCAGCTCCCGTTCCCACCTGCCGGGCATGCAGATGCCGAGGTCGTGCTCGCCGCGGGAGACCTGTTCGGCGATGGCGCGCGAGGTATCGGAATGCAGGCTGATGGCGAGGTCCGGAATATCGGCAGAAACGCGCGCCACCAGTTTTGCGGCGAAGCTGTAGGAGAGGAACGGCGGCACCGCCAGCCGATAGGGCTCCAGCGCAAACCGCCGGATCCGCCGCGCCGCTTCCTCGACGAAATCGAGGCCGAGAAAAACGCGGTCCACCTCTCCGATGAGGCGCCGGGCGGCCGATGTCGGCAACAGCCGCGGCCCGACCCGCTCGAACAGCTTGAGATCCAGCGTCTCTTCCAGGTCGGAGATCAGCCTGCTGACGGCGGGTTGTGAGATCGACATCTGCTCCGCCGCGATGGTCATCGTGCGGTTGGTCATGATCAGGCGGAACGCCTGGACCTGTCTCAGGGTGATGCGGGCGGCCATGGCTGTCCTGGCAAGGATAATGCCAGGTTATGATAGCATCGATTATTGAGATTAGAAATTATCATTGAACCTCGGCAGATTAGGCAGATCGGAGCCCGGCACGATGAGCCGGCACAGCTTCTGGCAGGGAGATAATGATGAAACGATACGCCATGTCCGCGCTTGCAGGCGCCATGATCGCCGTCCTTTCGGGAGGAGCCGAGGCCCAGACGCTCCGTCTTTCCACCCAGGGCAATGCCCCGCATCCCTGGCTCGATGCGGCCGAGGTCCTGAAGGCCGAGGTCGAGCAGGCGACGGAAGGCCGCGTGAAGATCGACATTCATCCCGGCGGCGTGCTCGGCAACGACGCGACCGCACTGGACGAGATGCGGATGGGCACCATCGACCTGCTGATCGGCGGCACCCAGGAGGCGACGCCCTTCTTCCCGCAGTTCCAGCTGTTCAGCATCAGCTACCTGTTCCCGGACGAGAAGGTGTTCCGCACGGCCATGGACCCGTCGGGTCCGGTGACGGACCACTATCGGCAGGTCTATCGCGATGCCGACAACGGCCTGACCCTGCTCGCGCTGACCGGCGGCGGCATCCGCAACCTCAGCAACAACATCAAGCCTGTCGAAACGCTGGAAGACCTCAGTGGCATGAAGCTGCGCGTGCCGGGGTCGCGCATGGACGCGCAGATGTGGGAAACCTCGGGCGCGCAGCCGATCTCGCTGCCCTTCACCGAGCTCTACACCGCCCTGCAGACCGGGGTGGCGAATGCTTTCGAGAGCTCGATCAGCGCCTATGTCGGCGCCAAGCTCTTCGAGGTCGCGCCCTACCATTCCAAGACCCAGCACCAGTTCATGGTCAGCCACATCACCATGAGCCGCTTCGCCTTCGACCGCCTGTCGGCGCAGGATCAGGAGATTTTCCTCAAGGCGGCGGCCAAGGCTTCGGCGACGGGCATCGACCGGGGCATCGAGTATGACGCCTCGCTGCTGGAGCCGCTGATCGCGTCGGGCAAGGTCACGGTGACGGAGGTCGACAAGACGCCGTTCATCGAGATCATCCGTCCGCTGCACGATCAGGTCGCCGCGGAAATCGGCGCCACCGACGTCCTGCAGATCATCCGCGACATCAAGTGACTTTCCGGTGCCGGTCCCGGTGCGTCCGGGGCCGGCCCCGTGATGGGAGGCAGCTTATGCTGATAAGATTCAATGCCGGGCTGGAGCGATTTTTCTACCTGGTCGGCGGCGCCTTCTTCCTGGCGTTCATCCTTTGCGTCCTGTTCCAGATCGTTGCGCGCAACTCGTCGCTCGGAACCTTCGTGTGGACGGACGAGGTGGCGATGTTCTGCTTCGTCTGGACCGTCTTCCTGGGATCGGCGGTCGGCTACCGGCGCGGCGTCCACTACGTGGTCGAGGTGCTGCCCGGCAGCTTCACCCGCACCAACACGGCGCTGACCCTGCTGGCGCTGGTCCTGTGTCTTCCCGTGATCTGGGTGCTGACCGTCGAGGGCTGGACCTATGCCGAGATGAGCTGGCGCCGCTTTTCGTTCTCGCTCGGCTTTCCGATGTTCTACCAGAACGCGGCCGTCGCCGTGTCGGGCGCGGCCATGGCGCTCTTCTCGGTCGAACTGATCGCGACCACCGCATGCCGCCTGTTCGGCACCCGGCAAGCCGGGGTGCAGGGATGACGCCTATCGTCACGCTGATCGCAGGGTTCCTGTTTCTGATCCTCCTGCGCGTTCCGATCGCCTTCGCCATCGCGCTTGCGTCTCTGGTCACGGTCGTCCAGCTGGGCCTTCCCGCGACGTCGGTCGTCAACCAGATGGTCTCCAACATCAACTCCTTCGCGCTGCTCGCGGTGCCGTTCTTCCTGCTGCTCGGCCGGCTGATGAACGACAGCGGCATCACCGACCGGCTGATGACCTTCGCGCAATCGATGGTCGGCCACATCAAGGGCGGGCTCGGACATATCAACGTCCTGGTCAGCATGATGTTCGCCAGCATGTCCGGATCGGCGGCAGCGGATACGGCGAGCGTCGGCGCGATCATGATCCCGGCGATGAAGAAGGCCGGCTATCCCGCGCCCTTCGCCGTCGCTCTGACGGCGACCTCCTCGACGCTCGGCGTGATCATTCCGCCCTCGATCCTGTTCGTGATCTACGGCGCCTTCGGCAATGTCTCCATCGCCGGGCTGTTTCTGGCCGGCGTGCTGCCGGGCCTGCTGATCGGTCTGGGGCAGATGGCCTATACCTATTACGTCGCCCGGCGCTACGGGGTCGCCAACACGCCCTACATGCCGTGGCAGGCACGCAAGGAGAGCGCGCGGCGTGCCGCACCGGCCCTGCTCATTCCCCTGATCATCCTCGGCGGCATCATCTCGGGCTTCTTCACCGCCACCGAGGCCTCGGCCATCGCCGCGCTGGTCGGCCTGGTGCTGGCGGTCGTCGTCTATCGCACCGTGCGGCCCGCGGCCCTGTTCGACATCCTGGCATCCACCGTCGTCGCCTATGCCCTGCCGATGTTCGCGGTCGCGGCCGCAGGGATCATGGGCTGGCTGATCGCCTATCTGGGCGTCGCCCGCGAGGTCGCGACGTTCATCACCTCGATCTCGGATACGCAGACGGGCGTCATGCTGCTGCTGATGGCCTTCTGCCTGATCGTCGGCACCGTGCTCAGCCCGATGACGGCGGTCATCATCTTCCTGCCGATCATCAAGGAGCTGGGCGTTCTCGCGCAGATCCCGGACATCCATCTGGCGCTGGTCGTCTGCCTGTCCCTGGCGATCGGACTGACGACGCCGCCCTACGGGATCTGCCTGCTGATCGCCGCGCAGATCGGCGAGGTCGACATGCCGCGCGCCTTTCTGGCCGTGCTGCCGATCATCGCGATCACGGTCGGGATCATCCTGATGGTCATCCTGCTGCCGGGGGTCTTCCTGTACCTGCCCGCGACCTTCTTCCCCGAGGCCTTCCCGGCCTCCTGACGGCGCGCCTGCCCAACCCAAGGAAAAACAATGAAGATTACCGTGATCGGCGGCGGCCCCGTCGGTTTGACCTACTGCGCGCTTCTCCAGCAGGGCGGCCACTCGGTCGGGCTGTGGTCGCAAACCCACCCGAACGGGCTGAGCCAGCGTTTCGACGGCGCGTTTTCCGGCGATCATGCGATCCCCGGTGCCGGCAGCCTCGAGGATGCGGTGCGCGGCGCCGACGTCATCGTGCTGGCGCGCTGTGCGCAAGGCATGCAGGACGTGCTCGACCGCCTTGCCCCGATCCTCGATGGCCAGACGGTCGTCTTCAGCGCCGAGCTCTCCTTCGGGTCGATCTATCTGGCGCATGCCCTGGAGCGGTCGAAGACCCGCGCCGGCATCGTGTCATGGTCCACCACCGTGGCGACCGCACAGCGCCGGGACGGGGTCGTCCGCGTCGGCACGGTGCGCGATGTGATCGACATGGCGGTATCCGGATCGATGCCCGCGGAGGATGGCCTGCGCCTGTGTCGGGCGCTGTTCGGAGATCGCTTCCGCCTCAAGGAGAGCCCGGCGCTCATCGGCATGAGCAACCTCAACCCGCCGATCCACCTGGCGAATTCGCTCGCCAACCTGACCCGGATCGAACAGGGCGAGGACTGGGAGAACTACCAGTGCATCACGCCCGTCGTCGGCCGCATGATCGAGGCGCTGGACACCGAGCGCCTGGCGCTGGCCGGCCGCTTCCGGTTCCAGGTGCGCGACGTCTTCGACCACTACATGATGACCTTTCCCGGCATCCGGCGCGGCAGCGTGTCGGACATGGCCCGGCAGGTCTTCGAGCGGGCGCCCGGCACCATGGGCCCCCGCAGCCTCGACACGCGCTACATCACCGAAGACGTGCCCTTCGGCCTGATCCCGCTCTGCGAACTGGGCCGGCGCTGCGGTGTGCCGATGCCCTTGCACGAGGCCGCGATTGCGACGCTCTCCGCCTATCTCGGACGCGATTTCCGTGCGCAGAACGGGATGCTGGAAACGGTCGTCGCCGAACTCCAGGACCGTCTCAAGGCGTCTACCTCGCGAACAGGCGGTTGACGTTCTCGACCTGATCGCGAACGACATCCTGGAACACGAGGGAAAAAAGTTCGCCCCCGCGGCTGCGGCCGGTCGCCGGAAAGATCGCCGAGAAGCGGAATTCGATCGCGGGGGTGAACGGCCTGACAGCAATCTTTTGCAGGTCGACGCTGATGACGGAAAAGATATCGGCGATCGAGATGCCGAGCCCGGCCGACACGTAGCTGGGCACGGTGTTGGAATAGAGCGTCTGTGCGGTCCTGCCCGGCTGGACGCCCGCGGCCTCCATCTCGGCCTCGATCTGCATCCGCAACAGGCTGCTGACACCGAGCGAGATGAAGGGTTGGCCGTCCAGGTCGGCGACCGAGATCACCTCCCGCTGCGCCAGCGGGTGCGCCTTCGGAAGCAGGCAGATCGCGGTGGAGACGGGCATCTCGATATGGTCGACATCGGTTCGCTCGGGCGGGACGCGGCCGAGCCCGATGGAAAACTCGCTGCGCTGCAAGGCGTCGAGGATGTGCACCGAATTGTCCGAGTGGATGAAGAAATCCATGTCCGGCCCCTTCTGGCGATACCGGCGGATCGCCTCGGGCAGGGCGCCGGACGACAGGGTCGACATGGCGGCGATGCGCAGCCGCCCCTCGGACTTTTCGCGCATCTCCCGCGCGCTCTCGCGAACGCGCTCCATCGCCTCGAAATACTTCTCGACCTCTCGAAACAGCGCGACCGCCTCGGGCGTCGGACGCACGCTCGACCATTTGCGGATGAACAGCGTCAGCCCGAGATCGGCCTCGAGATCGCGCACCAGGCGTGTCACCGCAGGCTGGGTGATGTTCAGGATGCGGCCGGCGGCCGTCATGCTGCCGCTGATCATCACGGCGCGAAACGCCAGCATCTGTCGATGGTTGAGCGAGCGCAACGTCTCTTCCCTCCGCCGCGAATCTTCCAGGGCCAGCCAAACATGACAGTTCCGGAGCCAGGAGGGGCATAACTTTATCTGATGACGTATTCGGTAATTCGATTCGCCAATCGAAGGCACGGCTTCCTACGATCTGCGGCATTCCGAGACCCGAGAAGGAGCCGAGCGTGCCGGACATCATTGGTGAATATGTCGATCGCCTGATCACCGTCGAGATGCGCAACCGGGGCATGAATCACAATATCATCGCTCCGATCTATGACGAGGCGCGGCGCGAGGGCGGCGGCCGCCCCATCACCGCCCGTGCAGCCGAGGCGCTGGTGGATCGGGTCGGCGAGGGCGATGTGGTTCTGATCGTGACGGGCGCGGGCTACCTGCCCGAGGTGCCGCACGGCGAAAGCGACGGGCCTCCGGGCGCCGTGTCGCTGGCGCGGGCGCTGTATTGGGGCCTCAAGGCCGTCCCGGTCTACGTGTCCGAAGTGTGTCACGCTCCCCCGATCAAGGCCTCGTCCGAGGCCGCCGGCATCATGATCCGCGATTACGAGCTGGCGACGGGCCGCCGCATGGGCGCCGCCCAGGTCACCGCCCCCGAGGAGCAGGGCGACATAGACCGGTGGGCGAGGGACCTCCTCGACCGCACCCGGCCCAAGGCGATCATCGCCATCGAGCGGCTCGGGCCGAACGAGAACGGCATCGTCCACTACTCGACCGGCGTTGCGCCGAAGAACTGCGTGAATCTAGGCCCTCTGTTCGACCAGGCGGCCGAGCGCGGCGTGCTCAGCATCGGCATCGGCGACAACGGCAACGAGATCGGATTCGGCCGCATCCATTCCTTCATGCAGGATTTCCACCCCTATGGCCGCGAGACGCAGACCGACAAGCCCGGCGGCGCCATCACGGTGACGGCCACCGACATCTTCCTGCCGGCCTCCATCTCCAACTGGGGCGCCTACGGCATCTCCGCGATGCTGGGCTTCCTGTTGAAGGACAAGGAGCTGGTCCAGGATCCGGAGACGGAAAGGCGCATCATCCGCGCCTGTCTGGATGCTGGCGGCTGGGAGATGCGCTACTGCACCTCGCGCTTCATCGTCGACGGGGCGGAAGGGGAGAGCTCCATGGCCATCGTGCAGCTGCTGCGCGACATGGTCCGACTGAACATTGCGCCGCCCGACCGCGGGTTGTCGCACGGCAAGATGAAAGAGGCGGCGCGATAAAGCCGCCCGACCCCGCACGGCCCTGCCGGAACAAGGGCAGGGCCGGCCCCACCCTCCAGAGAGGACTGTCCATGAACACTCTTGCGAAACGGCTCGGCGCCACGGCGCTGGCATGCCTGCTTCCCATGGTCGCCGCGGCTCAGGACCTGCCGCAAACCAAGCTTTCGGTCATCGGCTCGCCGGTGAACTCGCCGAACTGGACGAACGTGCTGCAGCCGTTCTGGAACGAGACGGTTCCGGCCGACAGCAACGGCCGCGTCACGGCAAACGCGGTCAGCATGACCGACCTCGGCGCCAAGGGCCCGGAGCTGATGCGGCTCGCCGCCTCCGGCGTTGCGGACATCGTGGCGGGCAGCACGACCCTGATTTCCGGCGAACTGCCGGAGAACGACTCCATCGATCTGGCCGGCCTCGCACAGGACATCGATACGCTGCAGCAGATCATCGACGCCTATCGCCCGACGCTGGAAGAGCGCTACCGCGACCGCCTCGGGGTCGTCCCGCTCGGCTTCTGGCCGACCGGTGCGCAGGTCCTGTGGTGCGCCACCCCGGTCGAAGGGCTCGACGATCTGGCCGGCAAGAAGGTCCGCGTGTTCTCCACCACCACCTCGTCGTTGACCGCGGCGCTGGGCGCCACGCCCGTCACCATGGCCTTCAACGAGGTGGTTCCGGCTATGCAGCGCGGCGTCATCGACTGCGCGTTCACCGGCTCGAACTCGGGCAACAACGCGAAGTGGACGGACGTTTCCACGCATCTGGTCGACCTGACCGTCGGCTGGGGCGTCAACTTCATCGTCGCCAATTCCAAGACCTGGGACGCGCTGAACCCGGCCGTCCAGGCCTTCCTGCGCGACGAGGTGCGCACCAAGCTGGAGCCGGCGGGCTGGGAGATGGCCCGTGTCGCCACGCAGCAGGGCATCTGGTGTTCGGTCGGCGACGACCGATGCGAGCCCGAGGCGACCGCGCCGCGCAACCTGACGAAAACCGACCTGAAGCTGGTGGAACTGACCGAGGCCGAGAGCGCACGCCTTCGCGAGATCGTCGCCGGGCACGTCATGCCCGAATTCACGCAGGCCTGCGGCGCGGACTGCGTCGCCCGCTGGAACGAGACCGTCGGCAAGGTTCTGGACATCCAGCTGACAACGGCGAGGTGATCAGCTTGGCCGATCCTCTGATCTCTCGCAAGCTGGCGCGACTGGCCCGGCTTGCCGCCATCGGCAGCGGACTGCTGCTGCTGGGGGCGGCCGGGCTGATGACAGTGGAAATCCTGTCGCGCCGCCTCTTTCACTTCGGCCTCATCGGCGTCGACGAACTGGCGGGCTACGCCTTCGCCATCGCCATGGCCTGGGGCTTTGCCCAGGCCCTGTTCATGCGGGCGCATATCCGCGTGGACCTCGTCTATCTGCGGCTGCCGACCGGGGTGCAGCGGTTTCTGGACGTCGTGGCCCTCGGGGCATTCACCGGGATCATCGGCATCCTCGTCACCCATGCCTTCGGGACGCTCGCGGAATCCCTGCGTCTCGGCGCGCGCGCCAGCACGCCGCTGGCCACGCCCCTGTGGATCCCGCAGGCGCTCTGGCTGGCGGGGCTGATCTTCTTCCTGATCTGCCTTGCGGGCTTGCTGTTCGATCTCGTGCGTGCGCTGGCCCGCGGCGACCAGGCCCTGGCGGCCGAGCTGGGCGCCTCGGAATCGGCATTGCGGAGGCCGTGAGATGGGCATTGCGCTGATCCTTCTCTTCGTCCTCATCGCGCTCGGATTGCCGATCGCGGCGGTTCTCGGCTGGCTGGCCGTGCTGCTCGACTGGCTGCTGTCGCCCTTTCCCCTGCAGCGGGCCTTCGGCGAAATCGCCTGGTCGCACAGCATCGAGTTCACGCTGATCGCGATCCCCATGTTCATCATGATGGGCGAGATCCTGCTGCGCTCGGGCATCGCCGACCGGATGTACAACGGTGTCGCGGCCTGGCTCGGCTGGCTGCCCGGCGGCTTGATGCACGCCAATATCGGCGCCAGCGCCCTGTTCGCGGCAACGTCCGGCTCCAGCGTCGCGACCGCCGCCACCATCGGCACCACCGCCATGCCGCAGGTCGACCGCCACGGCTACGGCGAGCGGCTTTTCCTTGGCTCTCTTGCGGCCGGAGGGACTCTCGGCATCCTGATCCCGCCCTCGATCAACATGATCATCTACGGCTTCCTGACCGACACATCCGTCCCGCGCCTGTTCATGGCGGGGCTGATCCCCGGCATCGTCCTTGCGGCGATCTTCTCGCTGGTCATCGTCGTGCTGTGTGTCGTCAGGCCGTCGCTGGACGGCGACCGCAGCGCGCCGACCGCGCGGGCCCTGCTGGCCAGCCTGCCGGCGCTGGCGCCGCCTGTCGGGCTGTTCGCGGTGGTGATCGGGTCGATCTATGCCGGCTGGGCCACTCCGACCGAGTCCGCGTCCATCGGCGTCATCGTCTCCTTGATGCTGGCCGCGGTTTATCGGCGGCTCAGCTGGGCGATGCTGGTCGAGGTGTTCGTCGGCACCATCCGCACCTCCTCGATGATGATCCTGATCACGCTGCTGGCCTTCCTGCTGAACTTCGTCATCGGCGCGACGGGAATGGCCGGCGTGGTCAACGACTTCGTGAGCGGCCTCAACTGGAGCCCGCTGGCGACGATGCTGATGATCCTGCTCGTCTATCTGGTGCTCGGCATGTTCATGGACACGCTGGCGATGATCGTGCTGACCATCCCCATCGTCACGCCCATCGTCGTCGGCCTCGGCTACGATCCGATCTGGTTCGGCGTCATGATGGTGCTGGTGGCCGAAACCTCGGTGCTGACCCCGCCCATCGGCATGCTGTGCTATGTCGTGCACGGGGTCCGGGGCAGGGGCGACCTGACGGATGTGTTCATCGGCGTCACGCCGTTCATCGCCGCGCTGATGGGCATGATCGCCCTGATGCTGGCATGGCCCGAACTGGCCCTGTGGCTGCCCGGTCGTCTGTACTAGGTCGTGGACTCATAATTGTGCCGGAAACGGCGTCTGGCCCGGCAATGATATGCCAGGAGGAGCGTGATGGCCGGGGCAAGTCCCCCGGCCGAGCGGTCCGACGCCGCAGATCGAAGTCGGGCCGACGCCCTCCGGGTCTGGGCGAACCTGCCGGCAGCAGCGTCGCAAGACCTTGAAAACCGGACGGTTTCCTGCGGACTTGCTCCTTGTATCCGATCAGGTTCGCGCAGACCGTTTCTCGCCAGAATTATGAGTTCACGACCTAGGCAACGCCCGCTTCGGGGCCGAAGAGGCAAGGCCCGGCTGAGCCGTTACGCGGCGGGCCGGGCCTTTGTCTTTCCCGCTCCCCGCCCGCCTTGCGCTTGCAGCAAAACCCGACCATCCCGTCGCCAACGGGAGAACTGCCTCCGTACAACCTGCAATTTTTATCGGAAAAACCAATAATTATATCCAAAAAAGGCAGGTTATCCGATGAAGCCTTCTGGCGCAGGGTTGGATGTCCGGCGCGTTTTTTGACCGCGCCACTCCAATATCCCTCGGGAGCCAGAGTTGAGCGCTGTCTATCTGAATTACACGCAAGCCGAACTGGACCAGGCGTATGATCAATCGTGCTGGGCTCCGGAAATGGCGGATACGCTCGCTGCCTATGCCGCGCTGAGCCTTGCGCAGCGCGAGGAAACGCCGCCGGAAGTCTTCCGCTACGAAGAAGACGCCATGGGCGGCATCGATGTGTTCAACGGGTCTGCCGAGGGGCCGCTGATCTATTTCCTCCACGGCGGCGCCTGGCGCTCGGGCGACCGTTCCATGTACAGCTTTCTCGCGCGCAACCTTGGCCGGATCGGCTGCCCGCTGGCTGTGCCGGATTACCCCAAGATCCAGTCGGTCGGCTTGCCGGCGATGGTCGGCCGCGTGGCCTCGGCTCTGCGCGCCCTGCTGGCGCGCCGGCGCGAGTATGCCGGGCGCGGCCTGGTTCTGGCGGGCCACAGTTCCGGTGCGCACCTGGCCGCGTGTCTGGCGACCGGGGCAGGGGGCGTCGACATCGCGCAGCGCGTGTCCGCCTGTCTGCTCGTCTCGGGCATCTACGACATGGAGCCGGTGCTGCTGTCGAGCCGGCGCAGCTATGTGGACGTGACAAGGGCCGAGGCCCGGCGGCTGAGCCCGCTGGAGCATATCGAGGCGCTGGGGCCGGGGCGCATCACCCTGGCCTACGGATCCCGCGAAAGCCCGGAATTCATCCGGCAGGCGGAAGAGTTCGGCCGGGTGCTTGCTTCGAAGCGGCGCGATGTCCGGATGCTGCGGGTCGAGGACCGCGATCATTTCACCATCCTTTTGGAATGCAACGATCCCGCCAGCGCGCTCTGGCAGGCCCTGGCGTCGCTGGCGGCGTCGATGCAGCGCTGTGAAGCGCCGCGGACCAAGGAGATGCAAGAACCGGAATAGACACACTGCAGAGGGAAAATGGGAGAGAAGCCAATGAGAATGAAGTCGATTGTCTGCGTTGCCGCGCTGCTTTGCGCAGCATCGCCCGCCCTGGCGGACCAGTATTCGATCGGGACCCTGCCCCAGGGCAGCAGCGGCTACGTCATCGCCGCCGCCATCGCCTCGACGGCCAGCGATCACACGAGCAACGACTTTATCGCCGTTGCGACCGGCGGTGCGAACCTCGTCTTGCCGCAGGTGAATTCCGGCGAGATGGACTTCGCCACCTCGAACATGATCGAGGCCTCCTATGCCGTCACCGGCACGGGCAACTTCGAGGGCACGCCCTTGCCCGAGCTGCGGATCGCCGCGGTGCTGCCGCGCTATCAGGTCGGGCTCCTGGTGCGCCGCGACAGCGAGTTCAAGACGGCCGCCGATCTGGCCGGCCGGCCGGTGCCGACCCAGTACAGCGCGATGAAGATGATCGAGCTGATGCAGGATGCCACGCTCGCGGCGGAAGGGCTGGACTCGTCTCGCTTCGAGGCGACCGCGGTGCCCAATTTCGCCAAGGCCGTCGAGCTGCTCGCCGCCGGCCGTGTCGATGCGGCCTATGCGGCGGCGACCAGCGCCCAGGTGCGCGAGGCGGACGCCTCCGTCGGCGTCCGCTTCCTCGGCGTCAATCCCGTGCCGGGCGGCGAGGAGAAGATGCAGGAGATCGCGCCCGGGTCCTATCTCGACACGATGGAGCCGGGTCCGGGCCTGGTCGGCGTCGACAAGCCGCTGACCATGTTCAGCTACGAATATGCCCTGCTCGTCGGCGCCCATGTGCCGGATCAGGTGGTCCACGACCTGGTCAAGGCGCTCTACGAAAACCAGCAGCAGCTGGCCGAGACCTCGCCGCACTTCAAGGGATGGGAGCCGGCCAAGATCTATCGCCCGTCGAAGAAGGCGAAATATCACCCGGGCGCGGAAGCGTTCTTTCGTGAAGTCGGTCTTTTGAAGAACTGATCGAGGATATCGGGCAGCGGGCGGATGTCCGTTGCCCGATCCCCAGTTGAAAGGTCTTGACGATGAGGCACCCTCAGGACGGTTCGGGCGCGTGGACTGGCGTCGACCGGCTTTTCGCCGGCCTTCGCACGGCCTTTGCCGTGTCGATACCTCTCCTTGCCGTCGGCTTCTGTCTGGATGGGCCGCGCAGGCTGGGCTACGTCATCTACGACGAGCAATTCCTTGCGCTGCTGGTCGGCCTGTGCCTGTCGCTGGTCTTTCTGTCGACCGGTGCGCGCGGTACGGTCCGCGAGGGGGCCGCGCCCTGGTACGACGTCCTGGCCGCCATGATCGGCCTTGGGGTCTGTCTTTACATCGCCTCGGACTACGAAGGGATTTCCATCGCTTCCGCGATGGATCCCATGGTCCACCTGTTTCCCGCCCTTGCCGTGATCCTGCTGTTGCTGGAGGGGGTGCGCCGGGTTGCCGGCCTCGCCCTCACGGCCATCATCCTCGTCTTCCTGGTGTACGGGCTGTGGGGCTACCTGATGCCCGCGCCCCTGACCGGCCAGCAGGTTTCGCCCCAGCGGCTGGCGGTCCAGATCGCCTTCGACCCGAGCGCCATCCTCGGTACGGCGCTGTTCATCTGCGCCACCGCCGTGGTCACGTTCATCCTGTTCGGGGCGATCCTGGAGAAGGCGGGCGGCACCGAGTTCTTCAACGACATCTCCCTTGCGCTGTTCGGCGGATATCGCGGCGGTGCCGCGAAAATCGCCGTGACCTCGTCGGCGCTGATGGGCTCGATCTCGGGCAGCGCGGTCGCCAATGTCGTCTCCTCCGGCGTCGTCACCATCCCCTTGATGAAGCGCAGCGGCTACCGCGCGCAGACCGCGGCGGCGGTCGAGACCGTCGCCTCCACCGGCGGACAGCTGGCGCCCCCGGTGATGGGCGCTGCGGCCTTCCTCATGGCGGACTTCCTGCAGGTGGACTATTCGCAGGTCGTCCTTGCCGCGTTGATCCCGGCCTTGCTCTACTTCCTGTCCATCTTCTTCCAGGTCGACCTTGCCGCAGCGCGCAAGGGCCTGCGCGCGCTTTCGAAGTCCGAGCTGCCCTCGGCGCGGGCGGTCATGGCCAAGGGGTGGATCTATCCGCTTCCCTTCATTGTTCTGATCGTCGCGATGTTCTGGCTCCATCTGCGCGTCGAGGAAGCGGCCCTTTGGGCCTGCGCCTCCCTGCTGCCAATCCTCCTCTGGCGGAAAGGCGGCCGGCGCAGTCCGGGCGACCTGTTCAGCGCCTTCGCCTCGGCCGGCCGGTCGTCGACCTCCGTCATCCTGATCGCGGCGGCGGCGGGCATCATCATCGGCATTCTCAACCTGACCGGGCTCAGCTTCTCGCTGACGCGCATCCTGACGACGCTCGGCGAGAACAACCTGTTCCTGCTGCTTCTGCTGTCGGCGGCCCTGTCGATCGTTCTGGGAATGGGCATGCCGACCGTCGGCGTCTATGTGCTGCTGGCGACCCTGGTGACCCCTTCCATGATCAAGCTCGGGGTCGAGCCCATCGCCGCCCACATGTTCGTTCTCTATTTCGGCATGATGTCGATGATCACCCCGCCGGTCGCCGTGGCCGCGTTCTCGGCGGCGACCCTTGCCTCCAGTTCGCCGATGCGAACGGCGATGGAAGCGACGGTCATGGCCTGGCCGGCCTTCGTCGTGCCGTTCCTCTTCGTCTTCTCGCCGACCTTGCTGGGCGTCGGGCCGGCCGTCTCGGTGGTCGCCTCCACGGTGACGGCCCTTGCCGGCGTATGGTGCGTCACGGCAAGCGTCGTCGGCTATATTCGCGAACCCGCCGGTCCGCTGTCGCGCCTGATCATCTTCGCGTGCGGTGCGGCATTGCTGATGCCGACCGACCTGTTCCCGGGCGCGCTGCTGGTCAACATCGCCGGCCTAGCGGCGATGGTCGCGATGCTCCTGTGGTCGAGCAGGAGCAAGGCCGTGTCGGTGCCCGCCCGATAGGCGGATGCGGGGCCGGCTGGTCTCATTCGGGCTGTTCGGGATCGGGGGCGACCCCGGCCCGCTGCAGGACGGCGCGCAGCTGCTTGATGAACGTGTAGCCTGCCGGGCTCAGCGAGCGGCTGGCGGGGTAGACGCAGGAGATCTTGCGCACGATGTGCGGCTGACCGAGAGGCAAGGCAACGACATGCGTGTTGTGAACTCCGAGAATGGTGTAGCGCGGCAGGATCGCGATACCCAGGTTCTCGGCCAGCATGCCGAAAATGGTGGTGATTTGCTCCACCTCCCACTGCGGCTGGAAGTCGACGCCCGCGCGGGCGAAGCCCAGCTCCACCAGTTCGCGCAGGCCGCTGCCCCGCACCAGCGTGATGCAGGGAAACCGGACGGCCTCGCGCCAGTCGGGAGCCTCGCTCGCCGTGAGCGGGTGGTCCTTCAGGCAGAATATCATCATGTCTTCGCTCAAGAGCGGCATCGACCGCAGGTCGGTCTGGCCCGGCGTCATGGTTCCGATGCACAGGTCGACCCGGCCGTCCATCAACCGGATCAGCATCTCGTCGTTGGTGACGTCGGAGATTTCCACCTTGATGCCGGGATGGAGCTTTGAGAAAGCGGCGATCGCGCGCGGCAGGATGGTCGCGGCAAGGAAAGGGGGCGCGGCGAGGCGCAACCGGCCTTCCCGCAGTTCGGTCAGGTTGCGCACATCCGAAAACGTCTGCTCCAGTTCCTCGAACGTGCGCAGCGCACCCTTGCGAAAGGTCCGGCCGGCTTCGGTCAGCTCGACCCGGCGCGTGGTCCTGTCGAACAGGCTGGTGCCCAGTTCCGTTTCGAGATCGCGGATGATCTGCGAAAGCGTCGGCTGGCTCAGGCCGATGCGTTCCGCCGTCCGCGAGAAATTGCAGGTGTCGGCCAGGACGAGGAAGGCGTTGAGCTGTCGGAATGTGATCTTCATGCCGTCCCACTTTATCAGACAATCACCAGGGATGTGGCGCGGCCCGTCGCACGCCTGCCGAAGGAAGGAGCCAGGATGACCCTCGAGGCAAGGGACGCGGAAATTATCTTGCACGGCGCGCGGCTCGTCGACCCTGCGGGGGACGATCCGGCCGGCGATGCGATTGCCGTCGGCGGCGGGCGCATTCTCGCGCTGGGCCCGCACGAGCAGCTGAAGGCCCTGGCGACGCCCGCGACCGTCTCGCTTTGCTGCAAGGGCCTGTCCCTGATGCCGGGCATGATCGACGGCCACGCCCATCTCGACCGGGAGGGGCTGAAGACCGTACTGCCGTCCATTTCCGGCGCGCGGTCGATTGCCGAAATCCAGGCGGTCTTGCGGGAGGTGGCCGCGCGCACGCCGCCGGGCCGGTGGATCGTGCTGTCGCCCTTGGGCACGCCGCCGCTGTTTCTCGACGGCTGGTCCGGCCTTGCCGACGGGCGCTGCCCGGATCGGCACGATCTCGACGCGGCCGCGCCCGATCACCCGGTCTGGATCCGCCCCGCCTGGGGCTACTGGAGCAACAAGGCGGATCTGGTCTGCGTGGCCAATACCGCCGCCCTGAGCCTCGCCGGCGTCGGCAGGGACACCCCGTCGCCGCATCCGCTGGTCGAGATCCACCGCGAAGCGAACGGAACGCCGGACGGGCGCTTCAGCGAGGCGACGCGCATCTCCATCGTCGAGACGACGCTGATGTCCGCCGCACCCGGCTTCGACGTGGCGACCAGAACCGATGCGCTGGCCCGCTCGATGGATACCTACGCCCGCTTCGGCACGACCGGCGTCTACGAGGGACACGGCGTCGCGCGGGAGGTCATCGCCGCCTACGGCGCCTTGCGCGGACGTTGCAAGCCCGGCATGCGGGCGACACTGGTCGTCAGCCCCTCCTGGTCGAATGTCGATGCCGCCGCCGACATGGCTGCGCTGATCGCGGACTGGACGCGATGGGCGAAGCGGGACCTCGACGACGACGACCGCCTGCGCATCGAAGGCATCTACGCCGAGATCGACGAAACCGGCGAGGGGCTCGTCCGGGCGAAGGGCGGATGCTGTACCGGCTGGGCGGGCTTCCATCTCGACAGCGGGGCACCGCGCGCGCGGATCCGCGAGCTGCTGCTGGAGGCAGCCCGGCAGCGCCTGCGCGTCTCGACCATCTTCGACGACGTCATGGGGCTGATGGAGGAGGTGAACCGCTCGCAGCCGCTCGCCGGGCTGAACTGGGTCCGCGGCCATGTCGCGACCCTGGACGACCGTACCCTCGGGGCCATTCAGGACATGGGCCTGATGCTCGTCACCCATACCAACCGGCACATCGCCAAGGGCGGCTCCGCCCATCTTGCGCGCCTCGGGCCCGATCGCTGCGACGAGATCGTGCCCATGCGCAAGATCCTGGATCGCGGCATTCCGGTCGCCCTCGGCTCGGACAATCTGCCCCCGTCCTTGCTGCATCCGGTGGCCGACCTGGAGCTGCGGCGCGACCACGGCACGGGCGAGCGCATTGCCCCGGATCAGGCCCTGACCCGCCGCGAGGCGCTGGCGCTGGCGACCGCCGGCGGGGCGAACCTCCTGCTTCGCGGAGACGAGCTCGGGCGGCTCCAGCCCGGCCATCTCGCCGACATCGTCGGCTTTCCCGGCGACATCCTGACGATGGAGGCCGACGAGTTGAGGCATCTCGAGGCGCGCCTGGCCCTCGTCGGCGGCCGGATCGTCTTCAACGACGGCTAGCTGCGGAGGCTATGAAGGTTGTTCGCCCGCGTGCATCGCCCCGGCTGCGAGGCTAGTCCGCGTCCGCGCCGCCGGGCCCGCCTGCCTTGCTCGCCTTGCGGATGCGGCTGAAGCTCATGGCGATATGCGCGCGCCGCACATGGCCGGCGGCGGCGAGGTCGCCATGCTCCACCGCCTCGGTGATGTCCGTCACCTCGCGCTGGAAGGTGGTGAACTCGGTATGGATCAGCTCTTCGAAATTCTTCAGTCGTGAGGCCGCCTTCAACCAGATCCGCGCCGTCTGGTAATAGAGCCGCTCGCTGATCTCGCGCAGCGGCGCATTGGTCGTCAGAGAGTTGAACAGGTGGAAGAAGTCCATGTTGATCCGCGAGAAGGTGCGCGGATCGCCCTCATGCACCATCTCGTCGCAGCGCGCGCGGATCTCGCGGAAGCGGGCGATCAGCGCCGCGTCCACCGGGGTGGGCGACAACTTGCCGACCAGTTCGGCCAGCTCCACCCGCAGCTCGTAGACCTGCGCCAGCGCGTCGACCTCGATGTCGGTGACGATGGTGCCGACCCCGTGCACCGAGCGCAGCAGCCCCTCCGCCTCCAGCTTCACCAGCACGCGGCGCACCGGCGTGCGCGAGACGCGGAATTCCTCGGCCAGATCCTCCTCGCGCAGCCGGCTGCCGGGCGCATAGTCGAGCAGGCAGATCCGCATTCTCAAGGTCTGGTAGATCCGCTCGAACCGGCCGCGCGCGCCTTCTTCCGCCGGCCGTCCGGCACCCTGGTCCACCGTCATCAGGCCTGTCCGCTCCCGTCGCATCTGTGCGCGCCGCCTGTCCGGCGGGGCCGCGTCTTGTCCGGCATTTCCGCTCTCCCGGCAAGCGTCTTGCCGTCGCGTAGCCTTGCGGGAAAGGCGAGCTTTCCACAATCCGTCCAAAGCCTTGGTTGCGACCCTGGAGGGGGCGTCGTTCCCTGTAATGTGTACATCTGGCGGCGTCCTTGAAAGGATCGCAAGGAAGCCGCTCCGTCATTTATGCAAATTCCGTTGACACAGTCTGACGCAGCATGATGTTGTGCACAACATAAGAAGCAAGAGTTGGTGGAACAGAGGAGCTCAACCATGAAAAACACGATCTTTAAAGGCCTTGCCACGCTTGGCATGGCCGCGCTCGCCTTTGGCTTTGCCGGCAGCGCAAACGCCCAGTCGCTGCTGGAGCGCGCCGAGAAGGGCGAGCCGATCCGCATCGGCTTCGCCAACGAGGTGCCCTTCGCCTATCCGGGCGAGGACGGCAGCCCCAAGGGCTTCGTGAACGCCTATACGATCGGCGTTCTCAAGACGATGGGCTTCGAGAACATCGAGCCGGTGCAGACCGAGTGGGGCGGCCTCATTCCGGGCCTCAACGCCAACCGCTTCGACATCGTCACCGGCGGCATGAACATCCTGGCCAGCCGCTGCGAGAACATCGCCTTCTCCGAGCCGATGGCCAAGGTCGGCGACGGCTTCATCGTCGCTCCGGGCAATCCGAAGAACATCAGCGACTATGCCAGCCTGGTGGAAAGCAATGCGGTGATGGTCACCGGCGCCGGCTATTCCAACATCGAGGCCGCCAAGGCCGCGGGCGTGCCGGAATCCAACATCATGCAGGTGCCCGGACCGACCGAGATCCTGGCCGCCGTGCGTGCGGGCCGCGCCGATGCGGGCGCCGGCACCTACTTCACCATGAAGCAGCTCGCCGACAGCTCGAACGGCGCCGTCGAGGCGTCCGATCCGAACGCCATGCCGGAAGACTCCTTCAACTGGGCCGGCATCGGCTTCCGCAAGGCCGACCAGGCCTTCCTCGACAAGTTCAACGAGGCTCAGGCCAAGTATCTCGGCTCGGAAGAGATGCTCGCCGCCGTCGCCGAATATGGCTATGGCGAGGGCTCGCTGCCCGGCGATCGGACCACCGAGTGGGTCTGCGCCAACCGCTGACATGACGACGACGGCGTGCGGCGGGCCGGCTCTGCCAGCCTTCCGCCCCGTCTCCCGCATCCGGGCAGGGGATCCTGCCCGGGCTTTGCGGCCTTGAACAAGGTCTGACAGCAAGGGCTGGGCGGCATGTCCTATTTCGAATTCCTCGGCCAATACGGCGACCGGATCGCCAGCGGCACGCTCATCACCATGGCGCTGACGGTCCTGTCGGCGCTGCTGGCGGTGGCGATCGCCGTGGCCGCGGGCCTGATGCGCATGGCGCCCAACATGGCGGTGCGCGGCTTCGCCACCGTCTATATCGAGATCTTTCGCGGCACGTCGCTGCTCGTCCAGCTCTACTGGATCTTCTTCGTGCTGCCGCTCTTCGGCATCACGCTGGAAAAGTTCACGGCCGGCTTCGTGGCCGTGGGCATGAACCTCGGCGCCTACGGCGCGGAGCTGGTGCGCGGCGCCATTCTCTCCGTGCCCAAGGGGCAGTGGGAAGCGGCGCTGGCGCTCAACATGTCGCCGGCCAAGCGGATGATCCGGGTGATCCTGCCGCAGGCCGTGCTGATCATGCTGCCCTCCTGGGGCAACCTCCTGATCGAGCTGCTGAAGGGCACCGCGCTGGTCGCGCTGATCTCCGTCGCCGACCTGATGTTCCAGGTGAAGCAGATCAACGGCACCACCTTCATGTCGGCCGAGAGCTTCGGCACCGCGCTCATCATCTACTACGTGTTGGCCCGCTTCATGATCACCCCGTTCATGCGCTGGCTGGAGCGGGTCATGATGCGCAAGATGGGGAGGGCCTGAGCCATGTTCGACTGGCGCTGGGACTTCACCTTCGAGATCCTGCCCCGGCTGATCGTCGCCACCGGCAACACGCTGCTGGCCGCCGGCCTCGGCTATGCCATCGCGGTCGTGCTCGGCCTCGTCTTCGCGCTGGCGCAGCGCACGCCGTTCCGTCCGCTCACCATGGTGGTGCGCGAGGCGGTGGAGTTCATCCGCTCCACGCCGCTCGTGCTGCAGATTTTCTTCGTCTTCTATGTCGGCCCGCAATTCGGCATCCGCCTGTCGCCCTGGACGGCCGGCATGATCGCCATCGGCCTGCACTATGCCGCCTACCTCTCCGAGGTCTATCGCGGCGGCCTGGAAAGCGTGCCGAAGGGCCAGTGGGAGGCGGCCAAGTCGCTCAACCTGTCGACGGCGCGCACCTACTTCCGCGTCATTCTTCCCCAGGCGCTGCCGCCCTCGCTCGCCGGCATGGGCAACTATCTCGTCGGCATCTTCAAGGACACGCCGATGCTGTCGGTGATCGGCGTCGCGGAGCTTATGCACACGGCCAACGCCATCGGCTCGGAGACCTACCGCTTCCTTGAGCCGTTCACGCTGGTCGGCATCATCTTCCTCTGCATTTCGCTGCCAACGGCGGCCTTGATCCGGGTCTTCGAGACCTGGGTGCGCCGCAAACTCGGATTGGGCTGATGGACACCACAGACGTTTCCGCCTTTCCCTTGAGGCTCGAGGGGGACGCGATCCCGATGGTCAGCTTCAAGAAGGTCACCAAGTCCTACGGCAACCTGGTGGTGCTGGACTCGCTCGACCTCGACGTCGCCGAAGGCGAGATGGTGACCGTCATCGGTCCCTCCGGCTCGGGAAAGACCACCGTGCTGCGCATGCTGATGACGCTGGAGACCATCAACGGCGGCGTCATCTATGTCGACGGCGAGCCGCTGACGCACATGGAGCGCGACGGCAAGCTGGTGCGCGCCGACAGCCGCCACTTGCGCAAGATGCGCTCGAAGATCGGCATGTGCTTCCAGCACTTCAACCTGTTCCCGCACATGACGGCGCTGGAAAACTGCATGGAAGGTCCCGTGCATGTGCTCGGCATGTCGAAGAAGGAGGCGCGCGAGCGCTCGGAGGAGCTGCTGGCGATGGTCGGCATGGCCGAGAAGCGCGACCAGCACCCCTCGCGCCTGTCCGGCGGCCAGCAGCAGCGCGTGGCCATCGCCCGCGCGCTCGCCATGCGGCCCAAGGTGATGCTGTTCGACGAGGTCACCTCGGCCCTCGATCCGGAGGTGATCGGCGAGGTGACCAACGTCATCCGCCGGCTGGTCGCCGAGCACAATCTCACCATGCTGATGGTCACGCACCAGATGGGCTTCGCCAAGGACATTTCCGACCGCATCTGCTTCTTCTACAGCGGTCGGATCGAGGAGCAGGGCTCGCCGGAAGAACTGTTCGGCAATCCGCAGAAGGAGCGCACGCAGCAGTTCCTCAGCGCGGTCAAGGAGGCGAGTTGAGCATCCAGCTTGCCGACATTCTCGCCGCGCGGCGCACCATTGCCGGTGTCGCCGCGCGCACCCCGATGGTGCCCTCGCTCGCCGTGGACGGGGAGCTCCTGCTGAAGCTGGAGACGGCCCAGCCCATCGGCGCATTCAAGCTGCGCGGCGCATTGAACGCCGTCGCCGCCGTGCCGGCGGGCGCGCCCGGCGTCACCTGCTGCTCCACCGGCAATCACGGCCGCGGCGTCGCCTTCGCCGCGCGCGCCGCCGGCCTTCGCGCCGTCGTGTGCATGTCCGAACTGGTGCCCGGCGCCAAGGTCGAGGGCATCCGTGCGCTGGGGGCGGAAGTCCATATCGCCGGCCGCAGCCAGGACGATGCCCAGGGCGAAAGCCTGCGGCTGGTGCGCGAGGAGGGGCTCATTGAGATCCCGCCCTTCGACGATCCGCTGGTGATCGCCGGCCAGGGCACCATCGGCCTCGAAATGCTGGAGGACCGCCCCGACCTTGCGGCGATCCTGGTGCCGCTGTCCGGCGGCGGGCTTGCCGCCGGCGTTGCGCTTGCCGCAAAGGCGATCAAGCCGTCGATCCGCCTCATCGGCGTTACCATGGACCGCGGCGCGGCGATGCACGCTTCCATCCGCGCCGGCCGTCCGGTCGAGGTGGTGGAGGTGGCGAGCCTTGCCGATTCCCTCGGCGGCGGCATCGGGCTGGAGAACCGGCTGACCTTCGCCATGTGCCGGGATCTGCTGGACGACTGCATCCTCGTCACCGAGGACGAGATCTACGACGCCATGCAGGCGCTCTACTACGAGGACCGGATGGTGGCCGAGGGCGCCAGCGTCGTCGGCATCGCCGCGATGCGCTCGGGCCGCCTCCCGCCCGTTTCCGGACCGCTCGCCACCATCCTGACGGGCCGCAATGTCGACATGACCACCTTCACCGAGATCGTCGCCGGGCGCGGCGTCCGCCTCGGCGAGGTGGAACTGAAAGGGCGCAGCTATGGCGCATGAAGTGACCGTCCTGACCGCCGGCGAGCTGCGCGGGCTGGTGCAGCTGGATCTTGCCGCCGTCGATGTGGTCGAGCGGGCCTTCGCCGCGCTCGCTTCCGGCACGGTGGTGATGCCGCCGATCCTGTCGATGGCGATCCCCGAGGCCAATGGCGAGGTCGACGTCAAGACCGCCTATATCCCCGGCTTCGACGGTTTCGCGATCAAGGTCAGCCCCGGCTTCTTCGACAATCCGAAGCTCGGCCTGCCGAGCCTCAACGGGCTGATGATCCTGTTTTCCGCCAAGACCGGCCTTGTCGAGGCCCTGCTGCTCGACAACGGCTACCTGACGGATGTGCGCACGGCCGCCGCCGGTGCCGTCGCCGCGCGCCATCTTGCGCCCTCGAAGGTCGAGACGGCGACCGTCATCGGCACCGGCATCCAGGCGCGGCTGCAGATCGAGGCGGCCCATCTGGTGCGCCCGTTCTCCCGCGTTCTCGTCTGGGGCCGCGACATGGCCAAGGCGGAAGCCTGCGCCGCCGACATCGCCGAGCGGCTGAAGATTACCGCCGAGGCCGTCGCGGACCCGGCCCAGGCCGTGGCGCAGAGCCAGCTCGTCGTCACCACCACCCCGGCCGAGCACCCGGTCTTCAAGGCCGAATGGCTGCATCCCGGCCTCCACATCACGGCGATGGGCTCGGACCAGGCCGGCAAGAACGAGATCGACCCGGCAGCGCTCGCCACCGCCGATCTCTATGTCTGCGACCGGGTCAGCCAGTGCGAGGCCCTCGGCGAGCTGCGCAGCGCCATTGCTGCGGGCCTGTGGCAAGGCGGCACGCCGCCGGAGCTCGGCGAGATCGTCACAGGCCGCCATCCGGGCCGCCGCTCGGACGACGAGATCACCCTCTGCGATCTCACCGGCACGGGCGCGCAGGACACCGCGATCGCCACCTCGACCATCGCTGCCGCCCGCAAGGCCGGCGCCGGCTCGACGATCCTGACCTAGGTCGTGGACTCATAATTGTGCTGGAAACGGCGCCCTTCGGGTATGCCGGAACCCGCCGGCAACAGCGTCGCAAGCCCTTGAAAACCTGATGGTTTCCTGCGGCCTTGCTCCTTGTATCCGATCGGGTTCGGGCATACCGTTTCTCGCCAGAATTATGAGTTCACGACCTAGCCGGCTGCGGTGGAAGTGGCAGCCGCCGGCCGCAGCAGCTCGGCCAGCACCAGCGCGCTCGCCACCACCACCAGGATCGGCGTCGCTCCGAAGGCGGCGGGCAGTAGGTAGAACGAGCCGACCAGCGCCGCACCGAGCAGCAGCGCCATCTGCAACCCGGCAATGGTTGCGACCGGCATGGTCTCCAGTCCCCGGGCGGCGTCCGCCGGGCGCACGGGCACGCGCAGATAGGCCTTGAGGAACAGCGGCACCAGCAGCGCGGTCAGCACGAAATGCGCCGCGTGGAGCGGCCAGCCCATGGCGCCGACCTCGTCCGGCAGCACCGACCACACCAGCAGGACCAGATAGTTCGCTGCGGTGCTTGCCAGCACCGGCGGCCACAGCAGCAGGGTCAGCCAGGCGGACGGTGCCGCGCCGGTCTGTCGCGCCGTCGTCTGCAAGCCTCTGGCGACGGTGATCGCCGCAGCCGTTGCCACCGCGACGAAGGCGAGGGGGACCAGCAGGTCCATCGGCAGGCCGGACTGCAGGAACATGCCGGAGCGGTACTGCGCGAAGGCCATCTCGAGTTCCGACGGCAGGCTGGCGATCATGGGAAAGACCATCAGCAGCAGGATGCCCTGTCCGGCCCCCGGCAGGCGGAGGCGTCCGGCCAGCCAGATCAGCACCGCGGTCGCGCCGCAATAGGCGGCAAGGCTGGCGACCAGTCCGCCGGTGGACAGGTCCCGCAGCAACCGGCCTGCCTGCATGGCCTGCAGCGCGCCGGCGCCCTGCGCCAGCGTCATCAGCAGGGCAATCAGGCCGGTGATGGCGACCAGCACCTGCGCGTTGCGGGCCGAGGCCGCCTGCCAGCGCGCCAGCGGCGGGATCAGCAGGCGGGCGATCTCCACATGGACGATGGCCACCAGCAGCGGCCCGGTCCACAGGGCGAAGATCGAGGCCGTCCGGATCGAGCCGCCGCCCATGAAGCCGTCGTGGTAGTCGAGCCGCTGCGCATCCACCCCGGGAATCGGGATCCACAGTCCCATCAGATAGATGGCCAGCGCGGCGGCAAGCGGCCACAGCACCGGCCAGAGCGTCCGGGAAGGCGCGGTGGCGGACGGGGAGGGCGGGGCAGACGAGATCTCGCTCATCGTGATCCTGTGTGCGGACGGGGCCTTTGCGAAGTGCTTGCGCCCGTTCTCGGGCACAATCCTAGTGTGGTGAATTTGAAATACGCCTCATTTTGCGGCAACCGTCGGAGCGTATTTCAAATTCGAAAACCACACTAGAAACATAAACATGCTAGTCACCCTTTTGAATCTGAAGTTCGTACAGAGCTTGCTGCCAAATGTGACGAACTTCAGATTCGGGTGACTAGCGGTCCGCTTGCCGCACCTGCAAGGGGTGCGAGTGCGCTCTCAGCCTGCCCCGCCTCCCAGTTGCGCCTCCAGCGTGTCGAACGCCTTCTGGAAGACGTTGCCGTGCACGTTCGGGATCAGTTCCAGATCGTCCTGCGGCGAGGCGGTCCAGTCGGCGGTCCACACCGCGAAGGTGTGGTCCCGGTCGGTGACCGGATAGAGCCGCGCGCCGGCATGGTAGTTCAGCCAGGGCATCGGGCTTTTCAGGATGCGGTAGCGGAAGGCCCGCTCCGTGTCGGACAGATAGGTCAGCTGCTCCCACAAGGCGCCTTCGCCGAACAGGAAGTCGCGCACGCCCGACACCTTGTCGGAGCGGGCGCCCTCCAGCATGTGCATCTTGGTGATGTCCTCGTGCCAGCCGCCCATGCCGGCAAAGTCCCGCATCTTCGCCCAGACCCGGTCGACCGGCGCGGTGATGGTGCTGGAGGTGAACACCTTGGCCGGCCGCAGGCCCTGCCAGCGCTCGGCGCCGTCCGGCGCGCTCGCCCCCGAAAGCTTCTTGGCAAGCGCGGCAAGGCCGGCGGCGAAGACGTCGCGCGAGACGATCTCGGCGAAGCGCCCCGCATCCTCCGGCTTTTCGTCGAAGGTTGCCCACCACTGGACATAGGTGCGCTCGCCCTTCGTCTCGGGGATCAGCTCCATGCCGGCGACATAGTTCTCCACCGGAAAGGCCGGCGTCTCAAAATTGTAGGTGAAGCTGTAGCGGCTGTCGTCGAGCGACAGCAGCCGCTCGCGCACGAAGGTGCCGTCGGAAAGCGTGAAGGCGCGCACGCAGCCGACCACGTCGGCGGCGAGCCCGTCCTCGATGGCGCTTTCGCGCACGCCCGGGTTCCAGTCCGGCAAGCCGTTGAAGTCGCGCACGCATGCCCAGACCGTCTCCACCGGCGCATCGATCATGGTGCTTGCGAAAGCCCTGGCCATGGATGGTCCTCCCAATCAGAAGTTGAGTTGCTTGAAGCGCCGGGTCTGGTCGATCAGTGCCGATTCCGCCGGCAACCGCTCCATCGAGCTGGCGCCGTAGAAGCCGTTGCAGCCCGGCGTGTTGCGCAGCACGTATTCGGCGTCCTCCGGGTTGGCGATCGGCCCGCCATGGCACATCACCAGGATGTCCGGACGCACGCTGCGCGCCGCCTGCGCCCAGGCGCCGATGTCGCGCACGCAGTCCTCCAGGGTGCGCGCGGTCTCCGCGCCGATCGAGCCGCCGGTGGTCAGGCCCATATGGGCGACCAGGATGTCGGCGCCGGCCTCGGCCATCGCGATGGCTTCTTCCGAGGAGAAGACATAGGGCGTCGTCAGCAGGTCCTTTTCGGCGGCCAGCCGGATCATCTCCACCTCGTGGTGGAAGCCCATGCCGGTCTCCTCCAGGTTCTGGCGGAACATCCCGTCGATCAGCCCGACGGTCGGGAAGTTCTGCACCCCGGCGAAACCGAGCGCCTTCAGCCGGTCGAGGTGGTCGTGCATGATCACGAAGGGATCGGTGCCGTTGACGCCGGCCAGCACCGGCGTGTGGTCGACCACCGGCAGCACCTCGCGCGCCATGTCGAGCACGATCTCGTTGGCATTGCCGTAGGCCAGCACGCCGGCCAGCGAGCCGCGCCCGGCCATGCGATAGCGGCCGGAATTGTAGATGACGATCAGGTCGATGCCGCCGGCCTCTTCGCATTTCGCCGAAAGGCCGGTGCCGGCGCCGCCGCCGATGATCGGGACCCGGCGCCGGGCCATGTCCTGGAACCGGTCCAGAAGCTCGCGGCGCGTCGGCCGGGCGGGGCGCGGGGAGGTCTTGGGGGTGGGTGCTTCGTTCATGACGCGATCTTTCGGAATTCGGCGACCGCCGCATCGGCGAAGGCCGGATCGTTGATGTTGAAGGGCAGTTCGATCAACTGGCGCTTGGGGGTGGCGATGAAGGTGTCCCGGATGGCGGCGAACAGCGCCGCATCGGCCTCCGGGTCGTGGAAGGGCATGCCGGGCGCGTCGATGGCCGAGACGCCGCCGAGCGGCAGCAGGAAGCGCACCTCGCCCTCGCAGCGGTTCAGCCGTTCGGCAATCCACCGGCCGATGGCCGCGTTCTCCTGCGCCGTGGTGCGCATCAACGTCACCTGCGGATTGTGGACATAGAGGTTGCGGTCCCGGTACTTCTCCGGAACCGTTTCCAGCGCGCCGAAATTCACCATGTCCACCGCCCCGACCGAGCCGACATAGGGCAGGCGGGTGCGCGCCACCGCGCCGAAGCGGTCCTGCGTGCAGGGAAACACCCCGCCCATCAAAAGGTCGGGAACCTCGGTCGTGGTGGTGTCGATCATCCCTGCGAGCAGGCCGGACTCCGCCAGCTTCTCCATCGACTGGCCGCCGGTGCCGGTGGCGTGGAAGACGTAGCACTCGTAGGTGTCGTCCAGTCGCTGGCGCAGCTGGTCGACGCAGGTCGTGGTGACGCCGAACATGGTCATGCCGACGCCCGGCCGGTCGCCGCTCGCCTTCGGCGCCTGCCACTGCGCCATGCCGGCGGCGGCATGGGCGGCATTGGCGATGATCTGCCGGCTGATGGCGTTGAGCCCGGCGACATCGGTGACCGAATACATCATGGCGATGTCGGTCGGTCCGACATAGGGCGCCACATTGCCGGAGGCGACGGTGGAGACCATCAGCTTGGGCACGCCGACCGGCAGCGCCCGCATCGCCTGCGTCACCAGCGCCGTGTTGCCCGACCCGCCGAGGCCGAGCACCGCGCCGATGTCCTGCCGGGCGGTGAGCCAGACCGTCAGCGCCTCGGCCATCGCGCCGACGGCCGCGCCCCGGTCGGTGCCGCCGAGCACGGCATCCGCCCCGCCCGGATGCTGCGCGGCGACCTCGCGGGCGGGCACGTCGGCCACGTCCGTCTCGCCGCGGGTTCCCACGTCCACCAGCACCGCATCGACACCGGCGGCCCGGATCAGCGACCGCGCATAGGCCAGCTCCTCCGCCTTGGTGTCGCAGGTGCCGACAACATAGACCGTCCTGCCCATCAAGCTGCCTCCCGCTTCTCAGTGTCCATGGCTGACGCCGAGATAGCGGCGCTGGGCGTCGCGGTCGGCCTCCAGGTCTCGCGCGGGCATGGTCGTGGCGATCCGGCCGGTGACCATGATCGCGACCTGGTCGGAGACCGAGGTCGCAACCCGCATGTTCTGTTCCACCAGCAGCACGCCCATGCCTTCCGCGGCGATGGCGCGCAGCGTCTCGATCAGGTGGTCGACGATCACCGGCGCCAGCCCTTCGGAGGGCTCGTCCATGATGACGATGCGCGGGTTCATCAGGAGCGCCCGCGAGATCGCCAGCATCTGCTGCTCGCCGCCCGAAAGCTGGTTGCCGCCGTTGCGGCGCCGTTCGGCAAGGCGCGGGAAGGTCTCGTAGACCCGCTCCACCGTCCAGGCGCCCCTGGTCCGCCCGGCCACCAGCAAGAGGTGCTCGTGCACCGAAAGGGAAGGGAACATCCGCCGCCCCTGCGGCACCAGGGCGATCCCGCCGCGCGCCACCCGGCTGGGGCCGAGGCCCAGCAGCGGCCGCCCGTCCAGCGTCACCGAGCCTTTCTTTGCGGCCACCATGCCCATGATCGCGTGGCACAGGGTCGACTTGCCCATGCCGTTGCGCCCGACCAGCGACAGCGGCGCCCGGTCGAGCGACAGCGTCACGCCCTGCAGGATCACCGCCTGGCCGAAATTCACATGCAGGTCGTCGATCTCCAGACGGCCGCCCATCAGTGTTCGCCTCCAAGATAGATCGCCTGCACCAGCGGATCGTCGGCGATGCGGTCGGGCGTGCTTTCCACCACCACCTCGCCGTCCTTCATCACCGTGACCTTGTCCGAGTTGGGCAGGGCGACATCCATGTCGTGCTCGATCAGGATCAGGGTCAGTTCGCGCGGCAGGTCGCGGATCAACTTGACCAGCTCCGGCCGCTCTGCCGCCGAAAGGCCCGCCGCCGGCTCGTCCAGCATCAGGAGCCGCGGATCGGAGGCGAGCGCCATGCCCACCTCCACCTGCCGGCGCTGGCCGTGCGAGATGGAATCGATGCGCGCCCCGGCGATGGTGTCGACGCGCACCTGCTCGGCCAGGCGCCGGGCCTTGGCCAGCGCCGGGTCGCCATGCCCCGCCTTCCATAGCGACAGGCGCCCGGGCATCGCCCCGCGCACGGCGAGATAGAGGTTCTCCAGCACGCTCAGCCCGGTGAACAGCAGCGAGCTCTGGTACGTGCGGCCGATGCCCAGCCGCGCGCGCCTGTGCGGCTGCAGGTGGGTGATGTCCTCGCCGAACAGCAGGATGCGCCCGGCGGTCGGCGGATGGTCGCCGCAGATCGTGTTGAACAGCGTGGTCTTGCCGGCCCCGTTGGGGCCGAGGATCGCGCGCCTCTCGCCCGGCGCGATGGTGATCGACACATTGCTGACGGCCTTGAGCGCGCCGAAGCTGCGGGCGACGTTTTCCGTCACCAGGGCAGGGGTCGCGGCATCCGTCGGCGCCGCCGCCTCCGTCCGGCCCTTGCGTGTCGTCGTGTCCAGCATCTGGTGTCTTTGCCTGTTGGTCTCGAAAGGGAGCCTCCTCCCGCAGCAGGCGGGAGGAGGCAGCTCGGGAGGGGCCTCAGTTGGCCGGCGGGCAGTCCGGATTGTCGCGCGAGGGTGCGCCGAGCGCCAGGAACGCCTCCCGGTCCATGCCCATCGTCTGGGTCACGCCCTCGGTCTTGCCGAAGGCCTCAGTCCGCAGCGTGCCGCCGTCGTCGACGATCCGGGTCAGGAAGATGTCGGAGATCGCCTGCCGGTTCTCGTCGAGCCGGACATTCGCCCCCATCGGGTTCTTGAACTCGACCTTGGCCAGCGCCTCCTGGAAGGCCTTCTGGCCGTCCGACAGGTCGCCGTCCACCTCGTCCAGCGCCAGCAGCACCGCCTTGGTGTTGGTGTAGTAGTTGAAGGCATGGATCGAGGGCGAGTCGAAGCCGTCGGGGAAGCGCTCGCGATAGGCGGCGACCCATTCGACCCACATCGGATCCTCGTTGAGATCGGCGATCGGGCCGGCCGCCAGCATGCCCTCCATCAGCCGCTGGTGCGGGCCGCGGGCGCTGAGCAGCGTCTGGTCGGCGGTGATCGAGCCGCCGATGATCGGCAGGTCGCCGCCGGCCTCGGCGTACTGCGTCAGGAAGGCGAGGGCGTCGGTGCCGCCCTGGATCAGCACGATGGCGCCGGCATCGCTCGGGATGTTGGCGATGATCGAGCCGAAGTCGGTGGTGTTGAGCGGCGACCACAGCTTGGTCACCGCGCCGCCCGCCTCGCAATATTCGAGCATGAAGCCCATCGCCTGCGCATAGGGGAAGGCGTAGTCGGCGGCGACCAGCGCGACGTGTTCGACCTTCATGTCGTTGTAGACGTGGTTGCCGAGGCCGGCCATCCACTGGGTGCCTTCCGTGCTGAAGCGGAAGAAGTTCGGCGACGCATCGCGCAAGGTCGTGTCGGCGGCGCCCGACGAGCCGTTGACGATGGTCTTGCCCTCCAGCGTGCGCGAGTAGTCGCGCAGCGCGATGCCTTCCGCGCCCGACAGCGGGCCGACGATGATGTCGACATTGTCCTGCTCGATCAGCTTGCGGGCGCGGGCCAGCGCCACGTCGGCCTGGGCGTTGGAGGATTCGCGGATCCACTCGATCTTCTTGCCGTCGATCGTGTAGTCGACCTCCTCCAGCGCCATTTCCATGGCGCGGTAGGCGTCCTGGCCGCCGGTGGCGAAGGGGCCCTCCAGCGTGGTGATCGAGCCGAGCCTGATGACGTCCTGCGCGGCGGCGGCACCGATCCCCGCCAGTGCGAACAGGCCGGCGGCCAGCGCCGTCGCGGTCTTCAGTGCCAGTTTCTTCCTGAGCATGGTCTTCTCCCCTTGTGGTATTTCCGGCTTGGTCTTCTCGGCCGTTTCTCCTCCGCGGCCGGGCTCCGGTGGTGCCGGCCTTGCGGCCGGTGTCTGCCTGCGGCGCCGGAGCCGGGCTGCCGCAGGAATTCCTCAGTGCGGCGTGCCGCCGTCTCCCGCGTCCTTGCGCTTGCCCCGGCCGGCCAGGCGCTTGCCGAGCCCCAGCACGCCGTCGGGCGAGGCCACGACGATGCCGAGGAAGACGAGGCCGATCAGCGTGTTGAAGCGGTCGCGGTCGTAGATCGTGGCGGCGAACGTATCGATCAGCGTGAAGATCACCGCGCCGATGAACGCCCCGACCGGATGCCCCAGCCCGCCGATGACCGACATCACCAGTACGTTGACCGTCGCCGTCATGCCGATGGAGCCGGGCGTGATGCCGATATTGTAGAAGGTGATCAGCACGCCGCCGCAGCCGGCGATGAAGCCCGCCATGGCGAAGGCGGCGATCCGGTGGACGGCGACGTCGAAGCCGAGCGCCGCCACCCGGCGCGGGTTGTCGCGGATGCCCTGCAGCACCAGGCCGAACGGCGTGCGCACCACATAGAGCACCATGAGATAGAGCAGCGCGGCGAGCGTCAGCGACACGTAATAGAACACCGTATGGGCGCGGAACGGCTGGCCGAAGAGCTCCGGCCCGACGACATTGCGGATGCCCTCGTAGCCGTTGAACCAGTCGATGTTGGACTGGGCGAACAGGCTGAAGCCGACCGCCAGCGCCAGGGTGATCATCAGCAGGTAGATGTCGCGGGTGCGGATCGCGATCAGCCCGACCACGGCGCCGGCGAGGGTCGCGGCCAGCACGGCCAGCGGCATGGCGAGCCAGTAGCTGACGGCGCTCTGGCTGGCCGGGATCGCCGTCGGCGCCAGGATCGCCACCGTGTAGCCGGCGATGCCGGCGAGCATCGTCTGGGCCAGCGAGATGAAGCCGCCATAGCTCGCCAGGAAGGTGATCGACAGCGCCACGATGCCGTAGATCAGCGAGCGGCCGAGAATGCCGCTCAGCCAGAAGTCGGGCAGCAGCAGCGGCATCGAGACGAGAATCGCCAGCACCAGCGCGGTGAGGGTCCAGTGGCTGCGGGACATCAGGCTCATCGGCCGGTCCTCCCGAGCAGGCCCTGCGGGCGGACCGCCAGCACGGCGACCATGATCGCGAAGGTCAGGATGACCGAATAGGTCGGAAACAGCGCCTGGCCCCATTGCTCGGCGACGCCGATCAGGATCGCGCCGATGGCCGTGCCGCCGATGGAACCCATGCCGCCGACGATCACCACGACCAGCGAGGTCAGCAGGAACTTGACGTCGACCCCGAGCGCGACCGGCTGGGCGGTGGCGCCGATGACGCCGCCGAGGCCCGCGAGCCCCGCGCCGAGCGCGAAGGTCGCCACCGCGATCAGCGGCACGTTGACGCCGCAGGCGGCCAGCATCTGCCGGTCGTCGACGCCGGCCCGCACCATGATGCCGAGCCGCGTCTTGTTGAGCAGCAGCCACAGCCCGACGCCGACGGCCAGCGCAAGGCCGATCTGGAACAGGCGGAAGGTCGAGTAGCGGCCGATCACCGGCACCGGCGTCGGGCCGAACAGCGCGTCGGGCGCGAAGAACTGGAACGGATTGCCGCCGAAATGCGCCAGCAACTGGTCGGCTATGATGATCGACAGGCCGATGGTCACCAGCGCCTGCCGCAGTTCCTGTCCCTGCATCCAGCCGAGGAACACGACCTGCATGACGACGCCGGCCACCGCTGCGGCGGCGACGCCGGCCAGCAGCCCGGCATACCAGGCATAGCCGGCCGTGGCGTTGGAGGCGTAGAGGCTGTCGAAGACGGCGAACCCGACATAGGCGCCGATCATGTAGAGCGAGCCATGCGCCATGTTTACCGTGCGCATCAGGCCGAATATCAGAGAGAAACCGCTGGCGACGATGAAGTAGAGAGCGGCCAGCGTCAGGCCGTTCAACGTCACCGTGATCATGAACTGAAGCGACAAAAATCCCTCCCGCGCGAAAGATCGTCGATCTTCCGCCCAAAGTTTTTGTTTCTTGTGAGGGAAAGTTCCGGCTCCTCCCAAAACCTCCCGTTCTGCCGAGGATATTTACAAGAGAGGAAGATCCGTGCCAGAAGCATATTTCGATGATTTTGGGTAAGAATGGGTAAGATGGGTCAGCGATCATGCCGTTGAAACTGCCGATCCTGGCCCGCCCGCCGGCCGGGGCGTTAGAGGGAGACGTCCTGCTCGCGCCCTTCATGGACGAGGTCGCGCCGGCCCATCGCGAGCTTGCCGGCGTCCTGCCGGTGGGCGACGTCAATGCCGCCATGCTGGAGGTGCTGCGGCCAGGGGCCCCGGCGCCTCGGGGCGGGCGGACGATTGCCGGCCTGATGCTGGTCGATCCGTTCCTGCGCCTGCGCGACATGACGCTGGCACTGTCCGCCGCCGGTGTCACCGCGGTCGCCAACTATCCGACGGTACAGCTCATCGACGGCGAGACGGCGCGCGTCTTCGACAGCGCCGGGGCGGGCGTCGCGCGCGAGATCGCGGTGCTGGCCGCCTTCGCCGAGGCCGGCTTCGAGACCGTCGCCTTCGCCGCCTCGCTCGACAGCGCCCGCGCCATGCTGCGCCACGGCCCTTCGCGGCTGGTGCTGCATCCGGGTCTCGCGCTTGCCGACTGGCGCGAGCGGGCCGCCTCCAGCCTTGCCATCGCCCACATGATCCCGACCTTGCGCGACCAGTGCGACACGCCGCTTCTGGTCTATCGCCCGCATGGCTTCGGCAACGAGCTCGACCAGGCGGAGGCGCTGGCCGACGGGCTTGCCTGGAACGCCGACTGAGCGGTTCTCAATCCAGCAGGCCGGCGCGTCGCATCTTGTTGTAGAGCGTCTTGCGCGAGATGCCGAGAAAGGTCGCCGTCTCGCCGCGGCGGAAGCGGTGGCGGCGCAGCGCGTCGAGGATCCAGTCCTTTTCGGCGAGCGGCGTCGTCGCGCCTTGCGCCCCGTCCGAGGCCTCGATCACCGCCCGCAAGACCTGCGAGCCGATCACCCGTCCCTCGTTCATCACCGCCGCCTGTTCGACGACGCGGCGCAGTTCCCGCGTGTTCTCCTGCCAGTCGTGGGCGAAGAGCACCCGGTAGCCGTCGGCCGAAATCTCCAGCGGCCCGAGCTGCCGCGCCTCGCCGATGGCCTCCAGATAGGCGCGCGCATGGGCGGGAATGTCCTCGGGCCGGTCGCGCAGCGGCTGAACGTCGATGCGCCCCGGCTGCAGCCGCGCGGCGAGGGCCTCCGCCAGCCGGCCGTCCGCGAGATCCTCAGGCGCCGCGATCAGCACCAGCCGGCCTTGCGGTGTATGGCTGCGGGTGCCGCCGACGCGCTCGGTCTCGCCGCGCTCCAGCCAGGACAGGATGTGCTGCTGGGCCGCCTCGTCCAGCGCGCCGGCATTCTCCACCACCACCGTCGCCTCGCGCGCGTCGAGCGCGCCGTTGCGGCGCACCCGGCCGAAATCCGCCTCCGCGCCGAACAGCATCTCGGCCGGCGGCACCTCGCGGTCGGCGCCGTTCAGCACGCTCAAGCCGCCCTTGCGATTGGCCAGCGCATGCAGGCTGCGGGCGAGGGTGGTGCGCCCCAGGCCCTTTTCGCCGACGATCAGGATCGGCAGGTTGGTGCCGGCGAGCTTCACCACCTGCTCCAGCAGCCGGGCGACGGCCTTCGACTGGCCGGCAATCCCGGTCAGCCGTGCCGCGCGCATCGTCTCGCGCGACTGCGCCGCATCCGCCTGCTGCAGCACGCTGAAGGCCTTGAACGCCGAGGTCTTCTGCATCACCGAGATTTCCAGCGGCATGCGGTCGAGCGTCGAGCCGCCGACATAGCCGTCGGCGCGCGCGTCCCGGCACACCCGGTACATGTCGTCCGGGCTGACGATCGGCCCGCCCTCGACCACGCAGATCGTCTGCGGGCTCTCCTGCCGCACCTCGGAAAAGATGCGCCGGGCCCGGTCGGCCGCCTCCTCCAGCGTGAAGGCCTGCGCCAGCGCCCGCGTGCCGCCGGCGTTCCAGCCGAAATTCAGGCACAGGATGTCGACGCCGGTCTGCAGCAGCTGCTGGATCTCCTTGCGGCTCTTGGCATAGCCGAAGGTCGCGAGGCCTTGGTGCTTCGCTTCCCTGAGCAGTTCGACCTCGCGCGCGTAGCCCAGGCCCGCTTCCTCCAGCGCCCGCCGGAAGCGCCCGTCGTAATGGATGCTGGTCGGGAAATTGGCGATGCCGTGATAGCCGGCGGCGGCGAGCTCTGCGACGAAGGCACGCAGGTCGAGCCTCGGGTCGAAGGCGGAGGCACCGAAGAACACCGGCACGCCGACCCGGTCGAGGATCTCTCGCCGGGCGAAATGGTCGGTGAAGCGGTTGGCATTGTCCAGCGGCAGCATGGCGGCGATGGAGGTCGCGCCCATCACCCGGTAACGGCCGGCATTCAGCGCCAGCAGGAAGTCCGCACCGCCCCGCTCGGCCGCCTCGGCGGTCATGCCGACGCCGATGGCCGCCCCCACCAGGGGCTCGACGCTGCCTTTCGAGCGCAGCTGCTCATGCCAGGAAAACATGCCGCCGGACCGGATCGATGGATGAACGCAGGATCGTCGTGCAAACGGTAGGGGCGAACGCGCCGGCACACAAGCCGCGCGGCGCCCGCCATCTGCGCCTGCGCGGGCCGGCCGCCGGCCAGCCTCGCCGGCCTCGTGGCCAGCGAGCGGCGCTGCCGGCGGCGACCATGGAGGCCGCACACGCCGTCAGGTCCGGGGATATCTTCAAACGGGCGCGGGGATATCGGGAAACGCCGGGCGGGGACAAGTCGGCACGGCGCCCGGGTATATCTCGAGAGTCTCGCCGCGCGCGGGGCGGTGCCGGGCGAATCCCTCGGCCGGAGGCCGCCAGATGGGGAGTGGGCGGGGACAAGTGCCCGCGCGCCGTCCCGTTCCGCCGGTCTTTTCGCCAGCGCCGACCCGCTGTCTCCACCGCCTCGGCGATTGCCGATTTCGAGACGAGATTCCCAATTTCGAGCGATTTCGAGACAGGATTTTGCAAAATCCGTCTCAATTTTCGAGACGGCCGTTACACCGGTTTTCGGCGCCTCAGACGCCGCTGCCGCGCAGCGCCTTGTAGACCCGGCTGGTCGGGCGGATGCCCATCTCGTGCTCGATGAAGGCGACCGCGTCGAGCAGCGGTTCCATCGAGATTTCGCAGTCGTAACAATCGCCTAGGAGCAGGTAGAGCACGTCCTCGGTCGCAACGTTTCCGGCCGCTCCCGGCGCGAAGGGGCAGCCGCCGAGCCCGCCGGCCGCCGCATCGACGGTCCGAATTCCGAGCCGCAGGGCCTCGGCGACATTGGCGATGCCCATACCGTAGGTGTCGTGAAAATGCGCGGCGAGCTCTGCGACAGGAACGTGTTCGGCCACCGCCTCGACGACCGCGGCGATGCGCGCCGGCGTCGCCTTGCCCAGCGTCTCGCCGAGCGAAATCTCGCCGCAGCCCATGTCCTTCAGCGCCCGCGACACCTCCGCCACCGCCGCCGGGACGACCCGCCCCGCATAGGGGCAGTCGGTGATCGTCGAGACGTAGCCGCGCACGAAAAGCCCGGAATTCCTCGCCTTTTCGACGAGCGGGCGGAAGCGGGCGAGCGACTCGGCAACGGTGCAGCCGATGTTCTTTTCCGCAAACGCGTCGCTTGCGGCGGTGAACACGGCGACCGAGCGGGCGCCGTGCTCGATCGCCTGGTCGAGGCCGCGTTCGTTGGCGACCAGCACCATGTCGCCGTCCCGCTCGCGCGAGCCGGTCGCGGCCATCACCTCGGCGGTGTCGGCCATCCGCGGCACGGCCTTGGGCGAGACGAACGAGCCGACCTCGATGCGCCTTGCGCCGGCCCGGCGCAGATGCTCGACGAGGCCGATGCGCGCCGCCGTCGCGATGGGCTCCTTGCGGGCCTGCAGCCCGTCGCGCGGGCCGACTTCGACGATCTGAACGCGCTCGCCCATTTTGCTCTCCTTGCCCCGCGCGGCTTACTTGCCGGCGCGAAGCCGCGCCAGGATCTCCTCGGCGACGTCCTGGCGAACCTTGCCGAGCGCCTTGAGTTCGCTCGCCACCTGGTCGATCTCGTCCCCGACCGCGCCCACCAGCAGGGCAACGTTCTGGGCGTGCAGCGCCATGTGGCCCTTCTGGATGCCGGTGGTCGCCAGCGCCCGCATCGCGGCGAAGTTCTGGGCGAGGCCGATGGAGACGATGATCCGCGCCAGCTGGTCGGCGGTCTCGACGCCCAGCAGCTTGAGGCAGGCCTGCGCAGTCGGATGGATCTTGGTGGCGCCGCCGATCAGGCCGACGGCCATCGGCATTTCCAGGATGCCGACCAGATTGCCGTCCGCGTCCTCCTCCCAGCGCGACATCGAGCCGTAATGGCCGTTGCGCGCGACGAAGGAATGGGCGCCGGCCTCGATGGCGCGGGTGTCGTTGCCGGTGGCCAGCACTACCGCACTGACGCCGTTCATGATTCCCTTGTTGTGGGTCGCGGCGCGGTAGGGGTCCGCATCGGCGAAATGGTAGGCCGAGATCATGTCGTCGCGGACCTGTTCGCCGCCGATCTCCTCCAGCGGCCACACGGCGCGGGCGCGCACCACGCGGCGGTCGGCCAGATTGGTCAGGATCCGCAGCAGGCTGCGGGCGCCGGTCCACTCCACCAGCCGCGGCGCCAGCGCCTCGGCCATGCTGTTGACCGCGTTGGCGCCCATCGCGTCGCGCGTGTCGACGATGATGTGGACGATGGTCATCGGCCCTTCGGCCGTCTCGATCACCCGCACCTCGATGTCGCGGAAACCGCCGCCGAACTTGACCAGCAGCGGGTCGGTCTCGTTGCAGATGGTCCGGATCTCGTCCAGCCGCTCATAGACCTTGAGGCGCACCTGCTCGGGGTCGCTGGCACCCAGCAGCTGGATCTGCGCGGCCATCACCGGGCCGGACGAGGAGGTGAAGAAACCGCCCGTCGGCCGGCAGCGCTTGGCCGCGTTGCACACGGCGGCGATCACGGAGGACTCCTCCGTCGCCATCGGCACCAGCACTTCGCGGCCGTCGACGATCATGTTGGTCGCGACGCCGATGGGAATGGCGATGCTGGAGATCGCGTTCTCCACCAGCCGGTCGGCGAGCTCGATCCGCCCTTCCGCCGCCTGGGCGAGGCTGGCGATCGCCTCGTTGCCGAGACCCGCCTTGGCGGCGACCGCCTGCAGGCGCTCAGTCGGCGTCATCTTGTGAAGACCTTCGATACGGGAGGATCGAGCGTCGCTCATGGTCAGTCCTGTCCTGGGTGAGTTCTTACTGGATCATGGATCGCGGCAGCCACAGCACCAGTTCGGGGAACATGGCGCAGATCAGGATGCCGAGGGCCTGGAGGAGCATGAAAGGGATGATGGCGCGGTAGACCGTACCCATGCCGATGCCGGCGGGCAGCACCCCCTTCATGTAGAAAAGCGTGTAGCCGAAGGGCGGCGAGATATAGGCCATCTGCGCCGACACGAGAAACAGGATGCCGAACCACAGCCGGTCGAAATCGAGAAAGTCGATGACCGGCAGGAACACGGGCACGCACAGCAGGATGATGCCGATCTCGTCCAGGAACATGCCCAGGAAGAACAGGATCGCCAGCATCACCACCAGCACCACCCAGCGATTGGCGTCGAGGTCCTGGATGAAGCCGAGCAGGAAGTCGGCCCCGCCCGTGCCGGTGAAGATCGCCACGAAGGCGCGCGCGCCGATGGTGATCCACAGGATCATCGTCGTCACCTTGACCACGTCGAGGGCGACGCCGGTCAGCAGCTCGCCGTTGAAGCGCCGCTCGATCAGCGCGGAGACGAAGGCGAGCGCGACGCCGACGGCGGCGGCCTCGGTCGGGGTGGCGATGCCCATGTAGATCGTGCCGAGCACGCCGACGATGATCAGCATCGGCAGGATCAGCGACTTCAGCGCGCCGATCCGCATGGCCCAGGTGATGTCGTCGCCGTCGGTCTGGCGCGGGGCGATCGACGGGTTCAGCGCCGAGCGCAGCACGATGTAGCCGATATAGAGCGAGGCCAGCAGCAGGCCCGGCACCACGCCGGCAATGAACATCTGGCCGATGGAGGCCTGCGCCGTCACCGCGTAGACGATGGTGATCACCGACGGCGGGATCAGGATGCCGAGCGTGCCGCCGGCGCAGATCGTGCCGATGGCCAGTTCCGGCTGGTAGCCGCGCTTCAGCATCGACGGCAGGGCCAGCATGCCCATGGCCGCGACGGCCGCGCCGACGATGCCGGTCATCGCGGCGATGATCGTGCAGATGGCGACGGTGCCGACGGCAAGGCCGCCCGGCAGGCGCCGCGACCAGATCTCCATCGCCTTGTAGAGGCTTTCGATCACGCCGGAGCGCTGCAGCACGCTGGCCATCATCACGTAGAGCGGGATCGCCAGCAGCGATTCCGACCGCATCGTGTCGTAGAGGTTCAGCACCGTCACGGTAAGGGCCGAGGGGCCCCACAGGACGACCGTAAAGAACAGCGCCAGCGAGCCGAGAACGAAGGCGAGCGGCAGGCCGGTGAGCAACAGGCCGACCAGGCCGCTGAACATCACCAGGAGGACGAGTTCGGAGCTCACGGGCGGGCCTCCTTGGCGGTGGCCGCGGGCGGCGGCGTGCGCAGCGCCATGGCCGCTTCCACGAGCGCCTGGGCGAACAGCATCAGGAAGGCGAAGGGCACGATGAACTTGATCCACCAGATCGGCGGGTTCCAGGCGGAGAAGCTGGTCTCGCCGAGCTGGAAGGCGTTGAGCGCCAGCGGCCAGCTCACCCAGCCGAGGACGGCGGCGAAGACGGCGATCACCAGAAAGCCGAAGATTTCAAGAGCCTGTCGGGTGCGCGGGGAGGCGTGCTCGGAGACGATGTCGACGGCGACATGCCCGCGCAGGTGCAACAGGTATGGTCCGGCCAGCATGAAATGCGGCCCGAACAGGAGCGTGCTCGCCTCCATCGCCCAGACGGTCGGGGCGTTGAAGGCGTAGCGGGCCACCACCTCGTAGAGCAGCATCGGCACCACGGCGAAGATCGCGAGTGCGGCAATGCCGAAGAGGATCCGGTTGAGCCCGGTGACGACGTTGAAGAGTAGGTTCATGGAGAAAGCCTGCTGTCGGTGACCGTCTGCTGTGGGTCAGGCAGGACGCAGCAAACGGCGGGCGACGCAAGCGCGCCGCCCGCCGGGGAGGAAGGGCTCAGAGAAGCCCCAGAGACTGCATGAAGGCGGTCTGGCTCTCGACGATTCGGGTGGCGAGCGCGTCACCCTTGGTCGCCTTGTTCCACGACTCCACGGCCTTGCTGCGCGCTTCGGCGATGTCGGCCGGGTCGAGCTGGATGATCTCGACGCCTTGCTCGCGATACTTGTCGAGGACGATGGTGTCCTGGACGATGATGCGCTGGCGCAGCGAGCCGGAGATCTCGCGGGCCGCGACCGCCAGGGCCGCCTTGAACGAGGCCGGCAGCGCGTCGTAGGCGGCCGTGTTGGCCACGTAGCTGGTAGCGGTGGTCGGCTGGTGCACGCCGGGCAGGATGATGAACTTGGCCACTTCGCCGAGACCCGCCTCGAAGTTGGCGGTCAGGTCGCCGCGGTCGGCAAAGTCGATCAGGCCCTTCTCCAGGCCCGAATAGACGTCGGCGGTCGCCATCGGCGTCACGGCAACGCCGAGGTCGCCCATCACGGCGGAGGCAAGGCCGACGAAACGGCCCTTCTTGCCGGCCATGTCGGCAATGCTCTCGATCTTGACGGTCGAGTGCATCGGCTCCTCGCCGTAGACGGTCGGGGCGATGTAGAACAGGCCCGCCTTGCCATAGGCTTCGCGCGCCATGTCGAGACCGCCGAGCTCGTAGAACCACGCCTCGTACTGGTCCGGGTTCGGGAAGCCGAACGGAATGGTGGAGGTGAAGGCGAAGGACGGAATCTTGCCGGCCTCGTAACCGTCGAAGGTCTTCATCATCTGGAAGGCGCCGCTGCGCACGGCGTCGAACGCCTGTGCCGCCGGGACGAGCTGGCCGGCCGAAAACAGCTTGATGTCGAACTTGCCGTCGGTCAGCTCCGCAACGCGGGCGACGAAGGCCTTCTCGAACTCGAACGGCGTGGTGCCGCCGTCCCACAGCGCCTGCATGCGCCACTCGACGGCTTCCTGCGCGCGGGCGACCGCGGGCATGGCAAGCACGCCGCCGCCAATGGCGGAAGCGGCCAGGAAACGGCGTCTGGAAACATCCTTCATGTGCATCCTCCCGGATAGTCGGTTTGTTATATCTCCAAACTGTCCTAAGAATGACTGGGACAATCAAGGGACAGTTCCTGTCAATTTTGCGATGACTGTCCCAGTAAATCGACTGGGACAATATCCGGGAAACGCAGCATGCCGAGGCTTTCGAGAGCAGACACGATCGTCCAGCATGTCAGCGGGTTGCTGTCTGCCGGTGCCTACAAGGCGGGCGAGCGGCTGCCGTCCGTGCGCCAGGCCGCACGCGAGCACGGCGTTTCCAAGAACACCATGGCCGAGGCCTATGACCGGCTGGTGGCGCGGGGCCTGCTCGAATCCCGGGCCGGCTCCGGATATTACGTCGCCCAGTTCCAGCCGCCGCGCCAAGTGCCGCCGGCCGCCCATGTGGCCGCCGCCGTCGACGTGGTGTCGCTGCTGCGCGAACAGCTCGACCAGCATTACGAGGTGCGCCCCGGCGACGGCCGCCCGCCGCCCTTCTGGATGGAGGGCTCGGAGCTCAAGCGCTATTTCTCGGTGTTCAAGGCGGCGGGTCCCGCCTCCGTCGACTTCGGCTACGGCAGTTCCTGGGGTTATGCGCCCTTGCGCGAGCGCCTGCGCGTCCTGCTGATGGAGCGGGCCATCGCGGTGCAGCCGGACGGATTGCTGCTCACCCACGGGGTCAATCACGGCGTCGACCTGATCATCCGCCACCTGATCGAGCCCGGCGACACGGTCTTCGTCGACGATCCCGGCTACTATCCGCTGTTCGGCAAGCTGACGCTGGCCAAGGCGAAGATGGTCGGCATCCGTCGCCTGCACGACGGCCCGGACCTGGACGACCTTGCCGCGAAGCTTGCGATCCACCGGCCGAAGATCTTCTTCACCCAGTCGCTGGCCCACAATCCGACCGGCGGTTCGCTGTCGCCGGCGGTGGCCTTCGGGTTGATGCGCCTTGCCGAGCGCTGGGGCTTCCTGCTGGTGGAAAACGATGTGCTCGGCGACATCCTGCCGGCGACGCTGCCGCGCCTTGCTGCGCTCGACCAGCTCAACCGGGTGCTCTATGTCGGCACCTTTTCGAAGACCTTGTCGGCGAGCCTGCGCTGCGGCTTCGTCGCCGGCCACCCGTCGATCATCTCCTCGCTCGGCAATCTCAAGATGCTGACGACGGTCGCAACCTCCGACTATGTCGAGCGGTTCGTCTTCAAGCTGATCCAGGACGGCCACTATCTGAGGCACCTGCGTCGGCTGCGGGCGCGGGTGGAGGAGGCGCACAAAGCCTCGCTGGTGCAACTGGAAGCGCTGGGGCTGACGGTGCGCGCCAGCGTGACGCCGGGCTTTTATCTGTGGACGGAGTTTCCCGAAGGCATCGACGAGATGGACCTCTGCCGCAAGGCGGCGGAGCGCAGCATCTTCCTGGCGCCGGGCAGCGTCTTCACGCCCGACCGCTCGGCGCCCGAACGGGCAGGGCGCGGCCGCGCGGCAATCCGCATCAACGTCGCCTACGGCACCAATCCGCGCTTCATCGACTTCCTGCGCGACATCATGGCCGGGCGCTGACGGCGACCGGAACGGCCTCGTGGTCGGCCAGCGCGGCGCGCAGGGCAACCGGGTCGACTTCGGCGCCGGTGAAGTGGCGGAACGCGTCGATGCCCTGGTGGAAGAACAACTCGTAGCCGCTGATGATCGTCGCTCCAGCCGCCTCCGCACCCCTCAGGAAGTCCGTGTCGATGGGCGTGTAGACCGCGTCGAACGCCCAGGACGCGCCGCGCATCAGGCCCGTGTCGATGGGGCTTCCCGGATTGCCGGTCATGCCGACAGGGGTGCAGTTGAGGAAGCCGTCGGCTCCCTCCGCCGCCTCTTCCGCCGTCTCCACGTGGCGTGCGCCGGGCAGGATGCCGCCCTCCTGCAAGGTGCGGGCAAGGGCTGCCGCGCGGGCCGTGTCCCGGTCGAAGATCCGCAGGTCCTCGGCACCCAGCGTGGAGAGTGCGAAGGCGATGGCCTTGCCCACCCCGCCGGCGCCGATCATCGCGACGCGGCCGGGAGAAGCGGCTCCGAACCCGGCGCGGAAGGCCGAGATGAAGCCGGAATGGTCCGTATTGTGCCCCTCCGGCCGCCCTCGTCCGAACAGCACCGTGTTGCAGGCGCCGATGGCGCGGATTCGGGCGTCGGGGACGAAAAGCTGCGCCACCACCTGCTCCTTGTACGGATAGGTGATGTTGATGCCTCGATAGCCCTCCTCGGCGCAGCGCCGGAAGACCTCGTCGAAGGGATGCCCGAGATCGCGCGGGATCAGCCGCTCATAGGTCACATCGAGCCCGCAGAGCCGCCCTGCCTCCACATGCAGGCGGGGCGAATGCGAGCGGGCGATGTTGTCGCCGATGAGGCCGAGCCTGATGACGGCCATGATGCTTCCCTCTGGCGCTGTCCATGACGAATGGCCGGAGGGTAGTCGCTGGCGGGCGAGCTATCAACGAGTGTTTTTATTTTTATCGGATATTTTCAATTTCGTGTGTTGAGTCTATCGGATCGTTCCGGTCGCCAGCGCGTGTTCGACGCCGCCCTCCACATGGCGGACCAGCACGGCCCGGGCCTGCTCGGCATCGCGGGAAATGGCGCATTCGCGCAAGATCCGGTGCTCCTCGGCGGCGATCTCGCCGCGGAAGGAGAGGGCGATCATCTGGTAGCGCAGGTATTTGTCGAAAACGCCGGCATGGGTCTCCATCAGCACGGCCGAGCCGCAGGCGGAGATCAGCGCCTGGTGGAACTCCCAGTCGTAGCGCTTCCAGACCTCGGTCTGGCTGCGGTCGCCGCCCTGCATCCGCTGCTCCAGCGTTGCCAGCTTGTGATGCGCCGCGACCACCCGGCCTTCCCATTCCATGTCGCCGGCGGCAAAGGACAGGGTCAGCGCATGGCTTTCCAGAAGCAGGCGCAACTCCGCGATTTGCTTGAGGTTTTCGGCCGAAACGGGGGCGACTTCGAAACCCCGCTGGCCTTCCGCGACGACGAGGCTTTCCGACGACAGGCGGTTCAGGATCTCGCGCAGGGTGCTGATGCTGGCGCCATAGGCATCGCGCAGCCGGTCGAGTTTGAGCTTCTGGCCGGGAGCCAGGCGGCCGAAGATGATGTCGGTGCGGATCCGGCGATAGGCGTTCTCGCCGATCGTCTGGGTCTGGTCGCCGTCGTTGGCGGAAGCGTCGTGTTTCATAGGATCGTGATAATGTCGGATCGTCTGCATGGCAACGAGCTTGCTTCTTCGCAGGACAGGGCAGCAACGGCATGGCGTGCGGCTGCGCAGGATTCGGCGGTCGCAAGCGGGTCCCGCTCGACAGGAAAACGCATTTCTCAGCTCGAAGCGAGAAATGATGTAATCGAAAATGTCATATATTTTTGCAATTGCCTATTGATGCGAGGTCCCTCTAGTGGCATGACTCCCGTACGACGGGCCGGCGACGCGGGCCGCCGTCAAAAAAAATGGCTTGGGAGGAGTGCCATGTTCACTTTGACACGACGGTCGCTGATCGCGGCCGGCACTGCGCTGGCGATTGCCGGGTTTGCCGCCACCACAGCGACGGCCCAGGACAAGGTCCAGCTTCGCTTTTCCGCCGTCTTCTCGGACCAGGACATCCGGGCCGGGATGATGCAACGCTTCGCCGAAGGCATCGGCGAAGGCTTCGATTACCAGGGCTATTACGGCGGTACGCTGTTCAAGCAGGGCACCGAGCTCGTCGCCCTGCAGCGCGGCAACCTGGAGATGGGCAACATCGCGCCCCAGGACATTTCCAACCAGATCCCCGAATGGTCGGCGCTGACCTCGGCCTATCTCTTCCGCGACGCGGATCACCTGCGCACCTTCTTCGCCAGCGATGTCGGCAAGGAGATGTCGCAGATGGTCGAGGACCGTCTGAAGGTGAAGATCCTCGGCCCGACCTATTTCGGCTCCCGGCAGGTCGGCCTGAAGAGCGACAAGAAGATCGAGACGCCGGCCGACATGGCGGGTATCAAGCTGCGCATGCCGCCGGGCGAGGCCTGGCAGTTCCTCGGTCAGGCGCTCGGCGCCAACCCGACCGCGATGGCCTATGCCGAGGTCTATACCGGCCTGCAGACCGGCGCCATCGACGGCCAGGACAACCCGCTGCCGAATGTTCAGAACATGAAGTTCTACGAAGTGATGTCGCAGATCGTTCTGACCTCGCATCTGGTCGGCTACGACCTCTTGACCATCTCGCTCGACACCTGGAATGCCCTGTCGCCCGAACAGCAGGCGAAGGTACAGGAATCCGCCGATGCGGCCATCGCCTGGAGCACGGCGGAGCATCTCAAGCGGGAAGAGGAGCTTGTTGCCTTCTTCAAGGAGCAGGGCCTGCAGATCAACACGCCCGATGTCGACGCCTTCCGCGCTCATGCTCAGAAGATGTATCTGGAGTCCGACCTTGCGAAGGACTGGCCCGAGGGCCTGATCGATCGTATCAACGCACTTTGACCGGTGCTGCGGGGGAGGGCACGTGTCCTCCCCTTGCCTGTGTGCCGCGCCGTCGACCTCGCCCCGAACAGTCCGGAGGCTCGCATGCGGATCGCCCAGATCGGCCGCTTCCTGTATCGCCGCGCGGAGAACCTGCTCGCCTTGATGCTGGCGGTGATGTTCATCGCCTTCCTGTTGCAGATCGCCTTCCGCTACCTTCTCAACCTGCCGACCGGCTGGACCTCGGAACTGACCGTGGTGATGTGGCTGTGGCTGGTTCTGTGGGGCGCGGCCTTCGTCCTGCGGGAGGATGAGGAGATCCGTTTCGACCTGCTGCAGTCGGGCGTCGGGCCGCGGGCGCGGCGGATCATGACGGCCGTTGGCGCCCTCGCCCTGATCGGGCTCTACCTGTTGTCGCTGCCCGCCGTCGTCGACTACGTGACCTTCATGAAGGTGCAGTCGACCGCCTATCTGAAGATCCGCTTCGACTATCTGTTCTCGATCTATGTGATCTTCGCGGTTGCCGTGCTCGTCCGCTACCTGTGGATCCTCTGGCGCATCCTGGCAGGGGGCGGCAAAGGCAGCGGCAATGGCGACAGCGGCGGCGCCGCGCCGACGTCGGAGGGGCAGGCGTGATCGATCCCTTTGGCGCCTGCATCGTCACGATCCTCGGGCTTGCCCTGCTCGGGCTGCCCATCGGCCATTCGATGATCGCCGGCTCGATCCTCTATCTCTATCTCGCCGGCCTCGACATGGGCACGGCGGCCGAGCAGCTGCTGAACGGCATGTACACCAGCTACGTGCTGCTTGCCGTGCCGCTGTTCATCCTCTCGGCCGAGATCATGAATTCCGGCTCGATGACGCTGCGCCTGCTCGACTTCTGCAACGCGCTGGTCGGCCGGTTCCGCGGCGGCCTGGCGCAGGTCAACGTCATCCAGTCGATCATCTTCGCCGGCATGTCGGGCTCGGCCATCGCCGATGCGGCCGGCGTCGGCAAGATGATGCAGAAGATGATGACCGAGGGCGGGCGCTACCCGGCGAGCTTTGCCGCCGCGCTCACCGCCGCGACCTCCGTGATCGGGCCGATCATTCCGCCGTCGATCCCCGTGGTGCTCTACGCGCTCGTCTCCGATGCCTCCATCGGCTACCTGTTCCTCGGCGGCATGGTTCCCGGTCTGCTGATGGGCGGCACATTGATGCTGCTGGTGGTGCTGACGGCGCGCCGCCGTGCCTTTCCGGTGGAAACGCCGGTCCCCTTGCGCGAGATCCCCGGCATCACCGTCAAGGCGTTGCCGGCCTTGATGATGCCGGTGGTGCTGCTCGGCGGCATCTATTCCGGCATGACGACGCCCACGGAAGCCGCCGCCATCGCCGCCGCCTATGCGTTCCTGATCTCGGCGCTGGTCTACCGTTCGGTGACGCCCGCCAGCGCCTATCGCTCGGTCCTGTCGAGCGCCCGCACCACTGCCTCCATCGGCATGCTGATCGCCGGCGCGCTGGTTTTCAACTATGTGGTGACCGTCGAGAACATCCCGCGCACCCTGACCGTGTTCATCCAGGGCCTGGACCTGTCGCCGCTCGCCTTCCTGATCCTCGTCAACATCCTGCTGCTGCTGCTCGGCTGCCTGCTGGAGGGCACGACGATCATCCTGATCGTGCTGCCGGTGCTGATCCCCACCGCAAAGGCGCTCGGTATCGACCTGGTGCATTTCGGCATCGTCAGCGTCGTCAACATCATGATCGGCCTGATCACGCCGCCCTACGGCCTGCTGCTCTTCATCATGACCAATATCGGCAAGGTAAGCCTCGGCTCGCTGGTGCGCGAGGTGATGCCGTTCCTCTACGCGCTGCTCTTCGCGCTGGGGCTGATCACGCTCTTCCCCGATCTCGTCCTCTTCCTGCCACGCCTCTTCGGATACCAGGGCTGAACCCATGTCTGCACCGATCTACGTTCTCAATGGTCCCAACCTGAACCGCCTCGGCACGCGCGAGCCTGAAATCTACGGCCGCACCACGCTCGCCGAGGTCGAGGCGATGTGCCGCGAGGCGGCCGGCGGCCATCCGCTGGAGTTTCGCCAGTCCAACCGCGAGTACGAGATCATCGACTGGGTCCACGAGGCAATCGACCGGGAGGCGGCGGGCATCGTCATCAATCCGGCGGCCTTCACCTTCACCTCCATCGCCATCCTCGATGCGCTGAAGATGTTTCCCGGGCCGCTCATCGAGCTGCACATCTCCAACATCCACCGGCGCGAGGAGATCTATCACCGCTCGCTGGTCTCGCGCACGGCGACCGCCGTCATCGCAGGGCTGGGGGCGCAGGGCTACCCGGTCGCGGTCGGGGCAGTGCTGGAGCTCGCAGCGCGGCGCAAGGCCGCCTGAGCGATCAACAGCTCAGGCCGTTTCCAACAGTTTGGCGAGGCGCCGCAGGTTACCGCCGAAGGGCGACAGCACCGCGCTGATGCGCGAGGGCGACGCCTCGTCGAGGTCCTGCCGGATGATGGCCGCAAGGCTGCCCGTGGCGCTGAGGTCGACGTAATGGGCGCCGCCCTGCGCCTCGATGGCCGCAACGCTGGCACCGAGCCGCATCGGCTCGCGGACGATCCGCCAGGCGAGATCCGGAACGCCGGGCTTCACCGGCGCACTGAGGCAGGCCGACCAGACCGGCCAGAACGGGCTTTCCAGCCGCTCGGCCGCCGCATCGCCGACGACGGCCGCCCGCGCCGGCTCGATCCAGCTCGAGTGAAAGGCAAACGGCACCGGCAGGCGCTGGAACGGCGCATCGAGCCGGGCGAGGATCGCCTCCACCTCGGCGACGTTCTCGCCCGGCATCGCCAGGACGTGGTGGCGTTCGGCATTGATGCCGGCAAGCTCGCTCAAGGCGCCGAGACGGGGCTCGCTCTCGCGCAAGGACGGCGGGCCGAGCACGGCGATCAGTGCGCCGGGCGTGCAGCTTTCCAGGAACAGGCGCGGCTGGCGAGCGACGGCGGCAAGGGCCGTTTCGAACGGCACCATCCCGGCAACGCTCATGGCGGCGAATTCCCCGAGGCTGACGCCCAGCAGCATGTCGGGGCGGATCCCCTTGTGCTGCAGCAGCTTGGCCATGGCGAACTGGGTCATGAAGATCGCCGGATGGGTGTGCTCCAGCCGATCGAACGGCTCGCTGGCGCGCCGTCCGCTCGCATGGACCTCGGCAAGCGGCGAGATGCCGTGCCGGTCGCGCACGATGGCGTCGCCGATTTCCATCCATTGCCTGAACACCGGTTCTTCGGCAAGAAGGTCGGCGGCCATGTGGTAATACTGGGAGCCCTGGCCGGCGAAGCAGAAGACGAGCGGCAGGGACTTGGGAGCAGGCGGCATGCAGCAATCCTGGCAGGGCGGTGCGAAGCAGGAGGGATCTATCTCGCACGGCCCGCCCTTTCGCGACAAGCTCGAGGCGGGCGTCGATCACGTCACCGTCTGGTGGCTGGACCTGAAGAGCATTCGCGAGGACGACTGGCAGATGCTGGAAAGCCTGCTGGAAGACAGCGAGCTGGAGCGCTCGACCCGCTTCCACTTCGACCGCGACCGGGACGTCTATATCGCCGCTCATGCGCTGACGCGCGGCCTCCTGACCTGGTGGACCGGCTTGCCCGCGCGCGACTGGCGCTTCACCGCCGGTGATCACGGCAAGCCGGAGGTGACGCCGCCGCCCGGCCTGCCGCGGCTCCGGGTCAACCTTTCGCACACGCGCGAACTGGCGGCCGTCGCCTTGACGGTCGACAACGATGTCGGCGTCGATGTGGAGTGGCTGCAGCGGGTCAACGACGTCGACCAACTGGCCAAGCGCGTCTTCGCCGCCGACGAGCGCGCGCTGCTGGCCGCAACGCCGAGCGAGCGCAAGACCGAGATCTTCCTCACCTTCTGGACGCTGAAGGAAGCCTATGTGAAGGCCATCGGCAAGGGGCTGTCGCAGCCGCTCGATGCCTTCGCCTTCACTCTGGAGCCGCCGGTGATCCGTTTCGACGACATCGAGGCGGACGACGCGGCGCTCTGGCGTTTCCGGCACCTGCGGCCGACGGACCGCCACAAGTTGGCGGTCGGCGTGCGACACCCGCATCCAGAACGGCTGTCGATGGAGATCGGCGAGGCGCCGCTCGACTACTTGCGGAACCTCGGCGCGGCGAACTCGTCCTCGACCTGATCGGGACCGGGCAGCACCTCGCGGATATAGGCGGCCATGCCGCGCGACTGGTCCCACTGGCGCGGATAGCCGAGCGAGACTTCCTCGAAGCGCGTGCCGTCGCGCCAGTCGGTGCGCCGCACATGCAGATGACCGGAGACCACGGCGCGCGCGTTGAACCGCCGGTGCCAGTCGGCGGTCGCCCGCGTTCCGCACCAGGGCGTGAAGCGCGGCGCACGCGGAATGTGGATGAGGTCCTCGCGCAGCGGATAATGGTTGATCAGCACCGTCGGCATGTTCGGGGGCAGGGCGGCCAGCCGCGCCTCCGTGTGCCGCAGGCGCTCCGCGCACCAATCCTCGCGCGAGGCGAAGGGGGCGGGATTGAGGAACATCTCGTCGGCGCAGACCGAGCCCATTTCGCGCGCCCAGCCGACGACGCCGTCGCGGCTGACATATGCCGGGCGGAAACTGTAGTCGTAGAGCAGAAACAGCGGCGCGATGGCGCAGGGGCCACCGTCGCCGGTCCAGATCTGGTACGGGTCCTCCGGCGTGACGACGCCGTGCGCGCGCGCCGTCTCGACGAGGCGGCGGTAGCGCTCCTCGCCGACCAGCGCCGGCAGGCCGGCCTCTTCCGGGATCGCCCACAGGTCGTGATTGCCCGGAACCCAGAACACCCGCGCGAAGCGGCGCGTCAACTCGGTGAAGGCGAGCCGCATGTGCTCGAACCGCTCGCCGACATCGCCGGCGAGAATCAGCCAGTCGTCGGGATAGTCCGGCAGCGCGACCAGGGCCTCGCGGTTGGCCGGGCTGGCAAGATGCAGGTCGCTGATGGCGCGGAGTTTCATGCGGGGGCCTTGGCGGGAACCATGTCCGGGATCGTTCCTTGACCCCTGTTTTCACATGGGGAACACTCGCTGCCGACGTCAACCCCTTGAGGCACGTCGTGATTCCCCTTCGTGGACGGACGGCCCCCGTGACCTTGAAGACTGCCCATCTGCCCGACGGCCGGGAAATCGCCTGCATCAACCCTTACGAGGTTGATTTCGCGGTGCACGAGATCTTTTCCCAGGATCTTGCAGTGCATGGCCTGAGCCTGCCGCAGGACGGCACGGTTTTCGATGTCGGGGCGAATATCGGCCTGTTCTCGCTCTACACGCTGCAGCAGGGGCCGTCCGCGCGTGTCTTCGCCTTCGAACCCGTGCCGCAGGTCTTCGCCGCGCTGGAGCGGAACCTCGAGGCCGCCGGGGCTCAGGCCGTTGCCGTGCCGCTCGGTCTCGGCGCCGCGGCCGGGGAGGTGGAGTTCGACTATTTTCCCGGCGTTGCGGCCCTGTCGACGGCGCATAGCGATGTCGGCGAGCGGATGGCCGGCGGCATCCGCCACCTTCTGACCGGCAACGCCGGCGAGGCGGTGCGCGCGGTGATCGAGCGGACCGGCGCGGGCGAACTGGCGCAGACGGACGGCTTTCTCGATACGCTGCTTCGGGTGGAGCGGGTGCGGGCGCGCATCGACACGGTCTCGTCGCAGATGGCGGCCTACGCTGTAGAAGCGATCGATCTTCTGAAGATCGATACGGAAGGCGCCGAGGAGGAGGTGCTGGCCGGCATCGACGAGGCCGACTGGCCGCGCATCCGCCAGTTGATGGTCGAGGTGCATCTGGGCCGGCCGAAGCTGGAGGAGATCGCCTCCGGGCTGATGGCGCGCGGTTACCGGGTGACGACCGACACGCATCCGCTTGCCGAGGGCGGGGCGGCGGTTTTTCATCTCTACGCGGCACGATAGGAGCAGGCGGGGCGCATGAGCGAGCAAGGCACTGCCGCGACGGGCGAGGGGATCGACTGGTGGTCGATTCTGACGGACCGGGCGTTCCTGGAAAATCCCTATGACGAGTTGAAGCGGCTGCAGGCTCTCGGCCCCGTCCATCTCGATGCGGCCTCCGGCGTCTATTTCGTGCTCGGGCACCGCGCCTTCCTGAAGGTCGCGAAGTCCTCGGAGCTCGGCCGCGACACCCGCCACTGGAAGAACGGTTGGACCGCGCCCGATTACCGGGTGCACGATCCCGTCGGCTACCGGCTGTTCAGCGAGTTTCAGCCGCAGATGATCAATTGCGACGGCGCCGAGCACGCCCGCATGCGCAAGGTCTACGAGCCGGCCTTCCGCTCGCAGGCGGTGCGCGACGTCGGCGCTCTGGTCGAGGCCGAGGCCGCGCAGCTGCTCGATGAGATGCCTCGCGAGGGCACGGTCGATTTCATCGAGGCCTTTGCCGGCCCCTTACCCCTGCGGGTCCTGTGCAAGCTTTTCGACATTCCGCAAAGCCTCGACGAGACGGTCGCGCGCTGGAGCGCCTCGCTGATCCGCATCGGCGATATCCTGATGACGCCGGACCAGAAGAGCGAGGCGCTGGAGGCGCTGACCGAGTTCAAGGCCTTCCTGCGCGAACACATCGCCGCCCGCCGCGCCCGGCCGGGCGACAGCCTGATGGACCTTGCGATCCGCGCCCATGACGACGGCACGCTGGACGAGGAGGAGACGCTGACCAATCTCGTCTCCATGCTGGTCGCGGGCCACGAAACCACGGTGACGCTGATCGGCAACGGCCTGCTGCTGCTGCTTCGGCATCCCGGTGAGATGGCGCGACTGCGCGCCGACCGGAGCCTGCTGCGCACCGCCATCGAGGAGTTCCTGCGCATGGAGCCGGGCGGTAACATGATCCTGCGGGTGGCGCGCGAGGATGTCGACGTCGAGGGCACGCTGATCCCGGCCGGAGCCCCTGTGCTCGGGCTCGTCGGGGCGATCAATCGCGATCCTGCCCGCTTCGAGCGTGCCGACGAGGTCGATATCGGCCGCCCTGCCAACGCCCAGCTCACCTTCGGGTCTGGCCCGCATGTGTGTATCGGTGCGCCGCTGGCGCGGCTCGAGGCGCAAATCGCCTTTTCCGCGCTGCTGGACCGCTATGGTTCCATCGAACTGGCGGGCGAGCCCGAGTGGCGGCTCGACCGGCTGAATGCCCGCGGGCTCGGCCGCCTGCCGATCCGCGTTGGAGGTGCTGCATGACCCGTGCCGTCGGGATCGAGGCGATGAACGTCTATGGCGGCATGGCATGCCTCGACGTGAAGGAACTGTGCCTGCATCGCGGGCTCGACATGCCCCGGTTCGAGAACCTCTTGGTTCAGGAAAAGACGGTGGCGCTGCCTTACGAGGACCCGGTTACCTTCGCGGTCAACGCCGCCCGGCCTCTGATCGATACGCTGGCGCCGGAAGAGCGCGCCCGCATCGAGATGGTGGTGACCTGCACCGAGTCCGGCATCGACTTCGGCAAGTCGCTCAGCACCTATGTGCATGCACATCTGGACCTGCCGTCCAATTGCCGGCTCTTCGAGATCAAGCAGGCCTGCTATTCGGGCACCGCCGGCTTGCAGATGGCGGTGAATTTCCTGCTCGCCCAGACGTCGCCCGGCGCCAAGGCCCTGGTGGTTGCGACCGACATTTCCCGCTTCGCGCTGGCCGATGCCGGAGCGGTGGAGGAATGGGCCTATTCGGAGCCGAGTTCCGGCGCCGGCGCGGTGGCGATGCTGGTCTCCGACACGCCGCATGTCCTGCGCATCGATGCGGGAGCCTACGGCAATCACGCCTTCGAGGTGATGGATACCTGCCGTCCGGGTCCCGACACGGAGGCGGGCGATGCGGACCTGTCGCTGATGGCTTATCTAGACTGCTGCGAGGGTGCGTTCCGCGACTACAGCCGCCGGGTGGAGAATGCGGACTTTCGCGACAGCTTCGGCCAGCTGTGCTTCCACACGCCGTTCGGCGGCATGGTCAAGGGCGCCCACCGGCACCTGATGCGCCGGCTCTACAAGGCGCCGCCCAAGGAGATCGAGGCCGACTTCCAGTCGCGTCTTGCGCCGAGCCTTGCCTTCGGCAAGCGGGTCGGCAACACCGCCGGCGGCTCGGTCTTCGTGGCGCTCGCCGGCATGCTGGAGACGGTGGAGATCGACGCGCCGATGCGGGTCGGCCTGTTCTCCTACGGCTCGGGCTGCTGCTCGGAATTCTACAGCGGCGTCGTGACGCCGGAGAGCGGCGCGCGGCTGCGCGCGATGCGCATCCCGCAGGCGCTGGATCGCCGCCATCGCCTCACGATCACGGAATACGAGACGCTGCTCCGCGGCGAGAGCGTCGTGCGCTTCGGCACCAAGGACGCGGAGCTGAACCATCAGATCGTGCCGGACGCCTGGCCGGTTGATGCGGCCGGTGATCGGCTTGTGCTGGATGCGGTCGTCGGCTACCACCGCAAGTATATCTGGATCTGAGCCGGGCCACCGAGACAGCGGCGGGCCTGGAAAGGGGGCGAGTTGGACAGCGACCGGATTGCCGAGATCATCATCGCCGAGATTCGCAGCACCGTGCCGGAGCTGGAGGCGCAGCCGATCACCCGCGCCGATTCCATGACCGATCTCGGGGTCGATTCCATCGAGCGCAGCGAGATCATCCTGGCGACGCTGGAGGCCATCGGCCTGAAGGTGCCGATGGTCCAGCTGCACGGCCCGCGCAATATCGGCGAACTGGCCGATCTCCTGCATGCCAAGTCCGCAGCCTGACTCGCAGCCGCTTGTCGTTACCGGCATCGGGGTCGCAAGCGGTCTCGGCCACGGCAAGGACGCGTTCCGCGCCGGACTTTTCGAGGGGCGGGGCGTCTTTGCGCCGCTTGCCCGTCCCGGCCGACAGCGCGACGACGGCAGCCCGGAGTTCTTCGGCGTCGAGATGCCGGATCCTCCTGCCATCCTGCCGCGCCGGGTCGAACGTACCGCGGGCCTGAGCGGGCGCGCGGCGGTCGCCGTGCTGGACGAGGCCTGGCGCGAGGCGGGCCTGGACCGCATCGTCCCTGAGCGTATCGGCCTTGTCGTCGGCGGATCGAACCTGATGGCGCGCGAGCAGTTCCTGAGCCTGCGCGACTACGCCGAGCGGCTCGATTTCCTGCCGCCGCGCCACGGCCATGTCTTCCTCGACACCGATATCTGCGGCCTGTGCGCCTCGCAGTTCCCGATCCGCGGCTTCGCCCACACGATCGGCGCGGCCTCGGCGAGCGGCGCGGCCGCCATCGTAGCGGCGGTCGAGGCGGTGCGCAGCGGCAGGGTTGATGCCTGCATCGCCCTCGGCGCGTTGCAGGACGTTTCCGCGTTGGACCTGCAAGGCTTCCGGGCGCTCGGCGCGCTGGGCGCGGGACCGGTCTGCCGGCCGATGGACACGGGCCATGGCGGCTTTCTTTACGGCGAGGCCTGCGCCGCGCTGGTCGTCACCCGGCCGGAGCACGCCGGAAGCACGGTCTATGGCCGCGTGCTGGGCACTGGCTTTTGCACCGATGGCAGCCGAGGCCCGGAGCCGAATTCCGACGGGCAGGTGCGTGCCGCGCAAGACGCGCTGGCCGCGGCCGGACTGACCACCGCCGACATCGACTATGTCAACGGCCATGCCACGGGCACGCCGTCCGGCGACGACGCCGAACTCGAGACCCTGCGCCGGCTCGGTCTCGGTCACGCGCGGGTCAACGCCACCAAGTCGATCATTGGGCACGGGCTGAGCGCGGCCGGCACTATCGAGGCGGCGGCCGTGCTGATCCAGATGCGCGAGGGCCTGCTGCACCCGACGCTGCATCTCGAGGCGCCGCTGGACGAGGCTTTTCGCTGGGTGCGGGGCGCGGCGCAAGAACACCGCGTCCGCCACGCGCTGAAACTCTCCTTCGGCTTCGGCGGCAGCAACGTCGCGCTGGTCTTCGGGACGCCCGAGGAAGAGACGGCATGAGCGGGTTTTCGACGCTCTCCTGCAGCATCGCTCAAGGCATCTGCCGCATCCGCTTTGCCCGGCCGGAGGCCGGCAACAGCATCACGCCGCAGATGGTGGCGGAGCTGCACGCCGCCTTCGACCTTTGCGCGGCGGGCGAGGGGCCGGATGGCCGCGCGGTCACGGTCGTGGTGCTGGAGGGCAGCGACGACGTCTTCTGCATGGGCGGCGACTTCGACGCTGTCGCCGAGGACGCCGCGCCCATGGACCCGGCCCCGCTCTACGACCTCTGGCTGCGCATGGCGCGCGGGCCCTTCGTCACGGTCAGCGTGGTGCGCGGCAGGGCCAATGCCGGGGGCGTCGGACTGGCGGCGGCCGCCGATATCGTGCTGGCGGACGAGACCGCGAGCTTTGCCCTGTCGGAGCTGCTGTTCGGCCTGTATCCGGCCTGCGTGCTGCCGTTTCTGACGCGCCGTGTGGGTGTGCAGCGCGCCCGCTACATGACGTTGATGACGCGGCCGGTGGGCGCGCGCGATGCCCTGTCCTTCGGGCTTGTCGATGCGCTTGGCGAGCGGGCCGACGAACTGCTGCGCCAGCACCTGATGCGGCTGAGGCTGCCGGGGCGGGCGGGCATCGCCCGCTTCAAGGCGCATGCGGGCGCGGGGCTCGATGACCTCGAGAGCCAGCGCGAAGCGGCGCTCGCCGCCAATCGCGAGATGTTCGCCGATCCGCAGATCCGGGCCGATATCCGCCGCTATGTGAGGGACGCCAAGTTCCCCTGGGAGGCGTGAGGCGCCGCCTCCATGCGCAGATCCACCGCGCGTTGCAGGGGCGGCAGAGCGCTTGACCCGACTGCCTGCCCGAGCCCTTGCCGCTGCACGAAGAAGCGGTCGAGCAGGGCTATGGACAGCAGGAACAGGAAGGTCTGGTTTTCCTTGGTGCTGACCTCCTCGGCCGGCTTGGTCAGCACTTTGGTGGCAAGGCGCTGGGCGAATTTCGCATTGAGGAAGGGCAGGTTCGCCAGCTCGCTCTCCGACAGGACGAGATCGAGATAGTCGGGCCGGCGCGCGGCGAAGGCCGCCGCGTCCGGGGCCCGGTACGGGAACTTGCGCTTGTCGGCGACGGCGCCCGGCAGCCGGTCGCGGAAGGCATCGCGCAGCAGCCGCTTCTCGGTGAACCCGTCATCGAAGCGCAGGTTGACCGAGGAGGCCAGCCCGATCACCGAGGGGTCGAGGAACGGGCAGCGGTTCTCCACCCCGTGGGCAAGGCTCATCCGGTCGCCCTGGGTCGACAGCAGGTAGCCGGGCAGCAGCGTCTTGTATTCCAGCCATTGGGCCTTTTCGACCGCGCTCATCGAGCCGAACGCCGGACTGCCGGCGACAAGCGCGGAAATCTCGGCGAAGGGATCGCCCGGCGCGTTCAGCAGGCGGGCCGAGAACTGGCCGTTCTGAAAGCGCAGCTCGTGCGAAAAGAGGCCCGGCATCTTCTCGGCCGAGAACTGGTGGTAGAGCCCGGTGACGGCGGCGATGTCCTTCGGCCCGTAATGGGCCAGATGCGGATACAGCCGCTCCAGCCGGCTCCGGCGCATGTCTTCGGGAAGCTCGCTCCACGCGGCGCGCAGCAACGTTTCCTTGAAGAGGTCGTAGCCCAGGAACGCCTCGTCGGCGCCTTCGCCGCTGAGAATCACCTTGATGCCGGCCTCGCGGGTGCGCTGCGACAGCAGGAACATCGGGATGAAGGCGCTGCGGAAGGCCGGCACTTCCGCGTGATAGACCGCATCGGGGCAGGCCTCGGCGATGTCGGCATGGCTGATGCGGCGGGCGTGATGGCGCGTGCCCAAATGCTCCGCGACGAGGCGCTGCTCAGCGGATTCGTCGAACTCCGCGTCCTCGAACTCGACCGAGAAGGTGGAGAGCGGATGCGGGGTCAGCTCGCGGGCGAGCGCGGCGACGATGGCAGAATCCACTCCGCCGCTGAGATAGACGCCGACCTCGACGTCGCTGCGCAGCCGCAGCGACACAGCATCCGTCAGCTGCGCGCGGATCCGTCTGACCGCTGCGCCCTCGCTGGCGACGGCCTCGGTCGGCGCGAAGGACAGCTCGTCATAAACGAACCGCTCGATCCGGCCTTCGCGCACCCTTGCCCATTCTCCCATCGGCAGGCTCTCGATACCTCGGAAGCCCGACTGGTGCGGCAGCGGTGTCCACTGGCCGAGAATGGAGGCGAGCTGCTGCGGATCCTGCTCGAACCGGAAGTCGGAAACGGCGAGGAAGGCCTTCATCTCGGAGGCGAAGAGGATCGTTTCGCCGTGCCTGGCGAGGAAGAGCGGACGCTTGCCGTAGCGGTCGCGGGCCATGAACAGCTCCTGCCGCTGGCGGTCGTAGAGCGCGAAGGCGAAGCCGCCGTTGAAGCGCGTCAGGCAGTCGGGGCCCCAGGCGATCCAGGCCCGCAGCACGACCTCCGTGTCGCAGGCTGTGCGGAAGACGTGGCCGAGGCCGACAAGCGTTTCGCGCAGTTCCCGGTAATTGTAGACCTCGCCGTTGTAGCAGAGCCAGTAGCGCCCGCTTTCGTCGCTGATCGGCTGCAGGCCGGCGGCCGGATCGAGGATCGCCAGCCGCACCGTGCCCATGGCAAACCCGTCGTCCACCACATAGCCGGCGCCGTCCGGCCCGCGATGGGCGATTGCCGCCAGCATGCCGGTGACCTGTTCGGACGGATCCTCGCAGGAACCGTCGAAGCGGAATAAGCCGGCAATGCCGCACATGACGTCGCGTGCCCCCTGGTCGGTCCCTGCTTGCTGGCTATGACGTGGTGCGATCAGCCCGTTGCGCGAGCGGCGACCTTTCGGGCAACCGTCTCGCGGATCTGGACAAGGCTCACCAGCACGTCGCCGGTCATTTCCTGCTCCGTGAAGCGGATGTCGAATTCCTGCTCCAGGAATCGGATCAGCTGCACGTAGCCGAAGGAGTCCATCACGCCTTCCTTGAACAGGTCGGAGTCCTCGGGAAACGAGTCGTCGAACTCGATCAGGAACTGTTCTTCGATGAAATCCCGAATTTTGTCCATGCGTCCTGATCGCCTGCAGTCGGGCTGGGAAGCCGTTCGGTGTCCTGTGGAGATCGGACATGCCGGGCGCCTGCCATCTGCACCCCTGTCGTCTCCCGCAAGTGCTCCGCACGACGCGGAACGCCCTTACGGTAGCGAATAAGTGTGCGCCGCAACAGTCTTTCCGCTACCTGTAAAGGATGGCTTGTGGGAAAGGCCTCAATGCATGCAGGGTGTGAAATCCCGGACGCGCCGACAAGGCCCGCACTTGCAAGCGGCGAGCGTGCTGAATAGCATTCAGCCCGGCGGTCGTGCTGCCGAAAATGGCGAAACACCAGTGACATCGGACCCGTGACCATGGCGCTGCCGGCAGGCCGGATACGCTGTGTGGCGGGGTATGCGGCATCGGGACAAGGGCAGTCACCGTGGTTTCATCTGCATGAACATCTTGCGGCTGCTCAGAACCGGCCCGCCGGTGAACCGCCGGTCGATCCTGCTGATCACCAGCTTGGCGGGGCTTGGCAACGCCGGCCTTGTCGGTCTCATCAATGAGGCGGCGGAAAAGGCGGTTCTGGCCGAGCCCGTCGGCGCCCAATTGCTGCTCGTCTATGTGACGATGCTTGCCTTCGTGCTGCTGTCGAGCCGCGCCTCGCTGCATGAGGCTAACCGTTTCGTGCAGTCCCGGCTGGAGGCGACGCGGCGGCGAATCGTCAGCAAGATCCGCCGGGTCGACCTGCGGACGCTCGAGCGGCTCGGCCATGGCGACGTCTTCGTCACCGTCTCGCAGGAGACCGACCACCTGTCGCAGACCCTGCCGTTGCTGATCGGCGCGGCTCAGAACGCCTTCCTGCTGGTCTTCCTGCTGCTCTACGTGGCGACCCTGTCGTCGATCTCCTTCCTCGTCGTGACCGTATTCCTGGCCGCCGGGCTCTATCTTTTCTGGCGGCGCCAGAGCGCTCTGACCGGTGCGCTGGCAGAGGTTCATCACCGGGAAGCGGACATGCTCGACAGCCTGTCCCATTTCACGCTGGGCTTTCAGGAAATCCGCCTCAACGCCGACAAGAACGACGCGCTGCAGGCGCATTTCGCGGACGTCACCTCGCGGTTGCGCCAGGTCGTGGTGGGTTTGGGCGACCGTTGGGTCGCCCTGCTGCAATTCGCCAATGCCTTCATCTTCCTGCTGGTCGGCGTCGTCGTGCTGGTCCTGCCGGTGTTCTTCCAGGGCTATACGGACACGATCTACAAGATCACAGCTGCGACGGTCTTCGCGCTCGGCCCCATCGCGGCGATCACCTCCGTCGTGCGGCTGATCGCGCGCGCCGAGGCGGGCCTTGCCCATGTCTACGACCTGGAGCGGCGCCTCGATTCCGGCCTGACGCCGGAGCCGAAAGGCACGGCGCGGGCGCCCTCGCGTTACCGGTCGTTCCGCACCATCGAAATGCGCGGCGTCACGTTCAGCTATCTCGACGACCAGGGAACTGCGCTCTTCACCGCAGGCCCCTGGAACCTGACGCTCAAGCGCGGCGAGATCCTGTTCCTGACGGGAGGCAACGGCAGCGGCAAGTCGACGGCACTGAAGCTGCTGTGCGGGCTCTACACGCCGGACGGCGGCGAGATCGCCTGCGACGGCGCGTTGGTGAGCGCCGAGACGCGGCGGGACTACCGGGAGATCTTTTCCAGCATCTTCACCGACTTCCATCTGTTCGACCGGCTCTACGGGCTGGAGCACGTCAAGCCGCGCGAGGTCGAGAGGCTGATCGCCCGCATGGAGCTCGACGGTAAGGTGCGCTTCGAGGACGGGCGCTTCTCCACCACGGATCTGTCGACAGGCCAGCGCAAGCGGCTGGCGATGATCGTGGCCTTGCTGGAGGACCGCGAGGTCTATCTCTTCGACGAGTGGGCCGCCGATCAGGACGCCCATTTCCGCGAGGTCTTCTATACCGAGTTGCTGCCCGACCTTAAGGCGCGCGGCAAGACGGTGGTGGCGGTGACCCATGACGACCGTTTCTGGTCGTGCTGCGACCGGCGGCTGGAGCTGGATCTCGGGCACCTTGCCGATGTCAGCGGGGAGGCGTGAGTATGGAACTCGTCGCCTTCATCCGCGCATCCGGCCGCCGCAGGCTCCAGCTGATGTTCGCCCTCAGCCTGCTGGCGGGAATCGCCAACGCCGCCCTGATCGTGGTGATCACCACCGTCGCGGAACGGGTGGCGCGGGCCGAGCATCCGGGCCTGATCGCCTGGGCGGCCTTCGGTGTGCCGTTCCTCGTCTATTATCTTGCCAACCAGTTCGCCCTGGTACGTGCGACGACGCTGATCGAGGACAGGCTGAACGAACTACGGCTGGAGCTGACGGAAAAGCTGCGTCAGTCGGAGCTGCTGACCGTGGACCGTATCGGCCGGGGCCGCCTCTACGGGCTGATCGCCAAGGAAACCAACCACCTGTCGGTGACTTTCCCGCTGATCATGGACGCGATCCAGCAGATGGTTCTGCTCGCCGTGGCGCTGCTCTATCTGCTCTATCTGTCGCCGCTCGCCTTCCTCTGTTTCCTGTTGGCGGTGGTCGGCGGTGTCTACGGCTACAAGGCGATCAACAACCGTTTCGGCCGCATCCTCGGCCTGGTCGAAAAGCTGCAGGCGCAGATGCTCGACGCGATTGCCGATATCATCCATGGCAGCAAGGAACTGCGCCTCAATGCCCAGCGCAGCGAGGCCGTCTCAAAGGCCTATCGCAAGCGCTCCAATGTGCTCGAGTTGATGCTGGTGCGCACCATCGACCATTGGGTGTCGCTGATCCTGCTCGGCAGCCTTGTCACCTTCGTGCTGCTCGGCGTCGTCGCCTTCGGCTTTCCCGCGCTCGTGTCCGGCCACACGGTGATCGTGTTCCAGCTGGTGCCGGTGCTGCTTGTCTGCCTGGGGACGCTGACGAAAACGGTCGCCCAGTCGCCGATGTTCATGCGTGCGGAGTTCGGCCTGCAATCGATCATGGCGGTGGAACGCGAGCTCGATGCCTCGAAAGGGATCTCGACGCACGAGGCGCGGCAGAACGCCCATGCCTTCCAGTCCTTCGAGACCATCGATTTCCGGGAGATCGGCTTCAGCTATCCGGCGGAGCAGGGGACGGGCTATCACGTCGGGCCGCTGTCGCTGACCCTGTCTCGGGGCGAGGTCGTCTTCCTGGTCGGAGGCAACGGCAGCGGCAAGTCGACGGCGCTGCGGATGATGTGCGGCCTCTATCCGCTGTCGAGCGGACGCATCGACGTGGACGGCCACGCGGTCGAGGGGCCGGCAATCGGCGGCTACCGCGAGCTGTTCTCGGCGATCTTCGTCGACTTCCACCTGTTCGACCGGCTCTACGGGCTGGAGCGCGTCGATCCGGACCGCGTCAACGCGCTGATCGACGAGATGGGGCTTGCCGGCAAGGTCCGTTTCACGGACGGCCGCTTTTCCCAACTGCACCTGTCGACCGGGCAGCGCAAGCGCCTGGCCCTGATCGCCGCGGTCCTGGAAGACCGGCCGGTCTACGTCTTCGACGAATGGTCGGCGGAGCAGGATGTTCATTTTCGCGAATATTTTTACGAGACGTTTATCCCGAAACTCAAAGCGGCAGGAAAACTTGTCATCGCGGCAACACACGATGAGCGATATTGGGGCGTGGCCGATAGGGTCATCAAGATGGATCTCGGTCAGATCGAATGGGTGAAGGACCAGGCCGGGTTGGAGGAGCAATGAAGGCCTTCATGTTTCCAGGGCAGGGCGCGCAGCGCGTTGGCATGGGCGAAGGCCTGTTCGAGGCCTTCCCGCAGTTCGTTGCCGAGGCCGACGCGGTCCTGGGATATTCGGTTGCGCAGCTGTGCCTGGAAGGGCCGATGGACCGGCTCACCCGGACCGAGTTCACCCAGCCAGCGCTTTATGTGGTCAACGCGCTGACCTATCTTCGCCATGTCCGCGAGAGCGGCGAGCGGCCGGACTATGTCCTCGGCCACAGCGTTTCCGAGTATGTCGCCCTGTTCGCCGCAGGAGCGGTCGACTTCGCCAGCGGCCTGTCGATGGTGGCACGGCGCGGCGCGCTGATGGGCGAGGCGAGCGGCGGGGGTATGGCCGCGGTCATCGGTCTCGATGCCGACGGCATTGCGGCGGTGATCGAGCGCAACGGCCTCAGGGACGTCTTTGCCGCCAATTACAACACGCCGCACCAGGTCGTCGTCTCCGGCAAACGGGAGGCGGTGGTCGCTGCCGAGCCGCTGTTCCGCGAGGCCGGCGCCAGCCACTATGTCGTTCTGCCGGTGAGTGGCGCCTTTCACACGCCCTATATGGAGGCCGCACGCACAGCGTTTGCCGAGCATCTTGCGGGCCTGACCTTCAACGCGCCCCAGATCCCGGTCATTTCCAACGTCACGGCACGACCGCACGAGGCTGGAACGCTGCGCGAGCGGATGATCGAGCAGATCACCGCACCGGTGCGCTGGGCCGAGAGCATCCGCTATCTGCTGGCCAAGGGGGTCACCTTCGCCGATGTCACCGAACTGGGGCCGGCCGGCAGTGCCGTCGTCAAGCCGATGGTGAAGCGCACGGAACTGGAGGCCGGGCCGCTTGATGCCGGCATGCTGGCGCGCGAGGAGGCGGAGGCGGCGGTTGCCGCAGCCAGGATCGCCGAACCGAAGCCTGAGGCCGTTCGCAAGGCGCGGGATGAGAGCGAGCCGCCCCGGGTCAACGGCCATGCGTCTTTCCGCTTTCGCCCGGAAAACCTGGGCTCGCGGGCCTTTTGCGAGGTATTCGGGCTCGAATACCCTTACGTCGCCGGCGCGATGTACCAGGGTATCGCCTCGGTCGCTCTGGTGGAGCGCATGGCCCGCGCCGGGTTGCTCGGTTTCTTCGGGGCGGGCGGCCTGCCGATGGCGGAGGTGGAGCGCGCGATCCTACGCCTGCGCGACGCGCTTCCCGAGGGTGCGCCCTACGGCGTCAACTTCATCGCCCATGTGAACCGTCCCTATCTGGAGGACGACCTCACCGATCTGCTGATCCGGCACGGCGTCGATATCATCGAGGCGTCCGCCTTCATGGAGGTGACGCCGGCGCTCGTGCGCTACCGCGCCGCCGGGCTCGAAGACCAAGGCGGTGGCCGGATCGCCGCGCGCAACCGCATCATCGCCAAGGTTTCCCGGCCCGATGTCGCCTCGCAGTTTCTGGCGCCCGCGCCCGAGCGGCTGCTCGGCAAGTTGCTCGCCAGCGGTGCAATCACCCCTGACGAGGCCAGCCTGCTGCGCCGGGTGCCGATGGCCGATGCCATCTGCGTCGAGGCGGATTCCGGCGGCCATACCGACCAGGGCATGCCCTTCGCGCTGATCCCGGCAGTGCTCAAGGTGCGGGACGAGGCTCAGGCGCGCTTTGCGAAATTCGGCCCGATCTTCGTCGGATCGGGCGGCGGCATCGGCACGCCGGAAGCGGCGGCTGCCGTCTTCATGCTGGGCGCCGACTTCATTGTCACCGGCTCCGTCAACCAGTGCACCGTCGAGGCCGGGACCAGCGATGCGGTCAAGGACCTGCTGGAAGGCATCAATGTCCACGACACGGCCTATGCGCCGTCGGGCGAGATGTTCGAGCTGGGCGCCAAGGTGCAGGTGCTGAAGAAGGGTCTGTTCTTCCCCGCCCGCGCCGAGAAGCTGGTCTCGCTCTACCGCCAGCACGAGAGCCTCGACGAGATCGACCCGAAGCTGCGCCAGCAGATCGAGGAGCGCTATTTCCGCCGCAGCTTCGACGAGGTGTTCCGCGATGTGGCGAAGAGCTATCCGGCAGCGGAGATCGAGCGCGCGGAGCGCTCGCCCCGCCACCGCATGGGCCTTGTCTTCCGCCGCTATTTCAAGGACACGACCACTTGGGCGCTCACCGGCGATCTCGACCACAAGGTCGACTTCCAGGTGCATTGCGGCCCCGCGCTCGGCGCGTTCAACCAGTGGGTCGAGGGCAGCGAACTCGCCTCCTGGCGCAACCGCCATGCGGACGCCATCGCGGCGCGGCTGCTGGAGGGAGCGGCCGACGTGCTCGGCCGCCGGCTCTCAGTGATGATCGGCGGAGGAGGCGGTAGCCGATGAGCCGTGAGGGGGGAAGGAAACCGGTCGCGATCATCGGCGTCGGGCTGCGGCTTCCGGGCGCGGACCGGCTGGCGACGTTCGGCGCGCATCTGGCCGCCGGCCGCTCGCTGATCTCGCAGGTGCCGGCGAACCGCTGGAATGCAGAGGAACTGCTGGGCGACCCGGCGCGGGGCAACCGGACCAGCAGCATCTGGGGCGGCTTCGTCGAGGATGCGGATTGCTTCGACGCCTCGTTCTTCGGCATCTCGCCGCGCGAGGCCGCCTGGATGGATCCGCAGCAGCGCTTCGCGCTGGAGATGGCCTGGCATGCGATCGAGGATGCGGGCTATCGCGCCTCCGATCTCGCCGGCACGCGGACGGGCGTCTACATGGGCGTCTGCCATTGGGACTATGCGGAGCTTCTGGAAAAGCACCTGCCGCATGTGGATGCCTATCTGCCGACCGGTATCGCCTTTTCGATCATTGCCAACCGGGTCTCGCATTTCCTCGACCTGCAGGGACCCAGCATCACCAACGACACGGCCTGCGCCGCGTCGATGACCTCCATTTATGAGGCAGTACGGGCGCTGCAGGGCGGCGAGTGCGACATGGCACTGGCCGGCGGCGTCAACCTGATCTGGTCGCCCAACCATTTTGTCGCCTTCTCCAAGGCCGGGATGCTGTCGAAGACGGGGCGCAGCAACGCCTTCGACGATGCGGCCGACGGCTACGTTCGGGGCGAGGGCGGTGCCGTGCTGCTGCTGAAGCCGCTGGGGCAGGCGCTGGCAGACGGCGATCCGATCCATGCGGTCATTCGCGGCATAGGCGTCAATCACGGCGGGCGGACGAACTCGCTCACCGTCACCAATCCGCGCGCGCAGGCGGCGCTGATCAAGGCCGTGCACCGCGAGGCGGGCGTTGCGCCGGACAGCGTTTCCTACGTGGAGGCGCACGGCCCGGGCACGCCGCTGGGCGACCCGATCGAGATTTCCGGCCTGAAGGAGGCGTTCGCCGACCTGCACGCCGAGGCGGGCACCGCCCCGCGCGAGGCAAGCTGCGGCATCGGCTCCGTCAAGACCAATATCGGCCATCTGGAAGGCGCGGCGGGCGTCGCCGGCATCGTCAAGGTGCTGGTCGCGCTGGCCCGAGAGGAACTGCCGGGCAATGTCGGCTTCACGGCGCAGAACCGGCTGGTCGACCTGGCCGGCACGCCGTTCCGCATCCAGAAGGAGGCAAGCCCTTGGCCGCGCACCGAGGGCGCGCCTCGGCGTGCCTGTGTCAGTTCCTTCGGCTTCGGCGGCAGCAACGCGCATGTCTTGATCGAGGAAGCGCCCGAAGCGGCGGCCGCTCCGCTTGCCAGCGAGGCAGAGGTGCACCTGCTGCCGCTGTCGGCGACGGATGAGGAGCGCTTGCAGGCGCTTCTGGGTGAGCTGCTGGCGGCCGTCGAGGCGCCGGAGGCTCCCGCTCTTGCCGACCTTGCCCATACGCTGCGGATCGGGCGGGCACCGCTCGAGGCCCGGACCGCGTTCCTCGTCCGCGACCGTCAGCAGCTCGCAGATGCCCTTCGTGCCCGTCTCGGCGGGAGCGATCATCCGGCCGTGGTGGACGCGTCGGCAGAGGCAACCGGCGAGCCGCTGCATGATCTCGCCTTGCGCTTTGTGTCGGGAGAGGATGTCGACTGGCTGTCCGCCGGACTGCCGAAGGGCAGGCGGGTACGCGCGCCGCTCTACCCGTTCGCGCGCGAGCGGCACTGGATGGACGAGTCGCTCGGCGTGAAGGACGACCGGCCGGTGCCGCATCCGATCATCCACCGGAACATCTCCGGCTTCGCCGGTCCGGTCTTCAAAAGCTCCTTGCGCGGGCCGGAGCTCTTCTGGGCCGATCACAAGGTGCGCGGGCGCCAGATCCTGCCGGGCGTCGCGGCGTTGGAGATGGCCCGCGCCGCCGCCGATCTCGCCGGAGCGGAACTCGGCGGCACCTTCGCGCTGGAGGATGTGGTCTGGTCGCGGCCGATTGCGGCGCGCGAGACGCCGGTGACGGTCGAGACGCATCTGACGCGGCAGGCGGATCGTTGCATCGGCTTTACGATCCGCGCCGCAGAAGGCGAGGGGCATAACGTGCGCGGCACGATTTCGCCGATGGTGGAGGCTACCCCGTCCGAGCCCGTGCTGGCGGAGCTTCAGAGCGAGCTGCGCGAGGATGTGCCAGTCGCCCTTTGCTATGAGCGCCTGCGGGCAAGCGGTGTGGATCACGGTCCCGCGTTCCGGGCGCTGGCACGGGTTACCCGAGGCGGGGGCCGCGTTCTTGCGCAGCTGAAGCTGCCGCGGCGGCTGCATCCGACGCTCGCCGCCCTGCCGCTGCATCCGGTGATGCTGGATGCCGCGATCCAGGCCTGGATCGCGCTGGACGATGCGCCGCCGAGCGGCGCGGCCGTGCCGTTCGCCTGTCGCCGGGTGGTGGTGCACGGGGCCTGCGAGCCGGTTATGTGGGCGCTTGTCGCCGAGCGCGGAACGCCAAGTGCGACCGCCGCCGTGCGCCATCTCGATATCCATATGCTGGACCGCGACGGCAATCCGCGGGTGAGTTTCGAGGACTTGGCGCTGCGGATCGTTGCCGCTGGCGAGGCAATGGCGGAGGGGCCTGCGACGACCGAGACCGCCGACGACCTGCCCCTGGTGCTGGCCGAAAGCCGCTGGCGGCCCGCGCCGGCCGGCACCGGCCGGGCTGGCGAGCGGGATGTCTCGGTGCTGCTTGCGGGCTTCGAGGAGGCGAACTTCGCCAGAAACCTGTCGGAGGCCAGCGGGCAGAGCGTGAGCGTGCTCGCCGGCGTTCCGGACGCCGATGATCCGGCGGCGGCCGCCATCGGTCTCTTCAAGGCCCTGCACGCGCGGATCGTCGAGACGATGCGCGACAAGCCGCGCCGCCCGCGGCATTTCCTTGTGCTGGCACCGGAGAGCCTGCCCCAGTCGGTCACGGCTCCGCTGGCCACGCTCCTGCGCACGGCCGCGACCGAGAACCCGAAGATCTCGGGCGCGCTGGTGCGGATCGAAGGCCCGGCGGATGCCGGACGGCTCACCGGGATCCTGCGGCAGGAGGCGCTGGCCGCCGACACCTTCACCGAACTGCGGTACCGCGCCGACGGCACGCGCGAAGCGCTGCGCATCGATCCGGTGGACCTCTCCGCTTCGCCGCAAGAGATGCGGTGTGAGCCGGCGGGCGTCTACTGGATCACCGGCGGCGCCGGCGGTCTCGGGCTGATTCTCGCCGGCTGGCTGGCCGAGCGGGGCGCACGCAACATCGTCCTCAGCGGACGCAGCGCGCAGGACGACAGCCGTTTCGAGGCGCTGCGGCAAAGCGGTGCGACTGTCACTTATGCCGTGTGCGACATGGGGGATGCGGCGGCGGTCGAGCACCTGGCGCAGCGGATCGCCGGCGAGATCGGCCCGCTCAGGGGCGTCATCCATGCGGCGGGGCTGCTCGACGACGGCTATATCCTGACGCAGGCGGGGCGGGATTTCGCGCCCGTTTTCGCGCCGAAGCTCGCCGGCACGCTCAATCTCGACCGGGCGACGCGGGATGCGCCGCTCGACTTCCTAGTGCTGTTTTCCTCCGTCGCGGCCCGGTTCGGCAATGCCGGACAGGCGGCCTATGCCGGCGCCAACGGCTTCCTCGACGGCTTTGCCACTGAGCGTGCGGCGATGGTCGGGCGGGGCGAGCGGCACGGGCGGACGCTTGCCGTTGCCTGGCCGCTCTGGGCCGAGGGCGGCATGAGCGTCGACATGCCGACGCTGGAGGCGATGGAGCGCCGCTTCGGCATGGTGCCGCTCCCGAGCGAGGCCGGCCTTGCGGCTCTGGAGCGGCTGCTTGTCGCCGGGCAGGCGCCTTGCGCCACCGTGCTTTACGGCGATACGGCGCGGATTGGGGCGTTCCTCGCCGAGCGCGAGGGTGCGGTGGAAAGGCAAGACGCACCGGCCCCCTCGGGCGCACCGCAGGCAGCCGGCGACGATGCGGCTCTCGCCCGACAGGGCGCGCTCTTCGTCCGCGATATCCTGGCCGATGTCCTGGAACTCGATCCCGCACGCATCCGCCTCAACCGCAAGCTCGAGGAATACGGCCTCGACTCCATCTCCATCGTCGAGACGACGAACCGTCTGGAGGAACGTCTGGGCTCGCTGTCGAAGACGCTGTTCTTCGAATATGTCGACCTGGAGGGGGTGGCCGGCCATCTGGTCGAGAACCACCGCGACGCCCTTGCCGCAGCCCTTGCCGAGGAAGGGCTGGGTGAGGCTGCACCGGCCGAGCCGCTGGCGCCGGCTCCCTCCACCGTTGCCGCGATGCCGGCGCGTACTCAAGCGGGACCGAGCGTCTCGCAGCCGGAGAGCGGGACCGATGCTCACGCCATCGCCATCGTCGGCCTGTCGCTGCATGTCTCCGGCGCGGCGACGCAGGACGAGTTCTGGGAGATGCTGGCCGGTGGCATCCACGGTTTCCGGCCCTATCCTCAGGAGCGCTGGGACCATGCGGCCCTGCGGCATCCCGAGCGCGATGTTCTCGGCAAGACCGTGGTCCGCACGGGCTGCTTCCTCGACGATATCGACCGGTTCGATCCGCGCTATTTCCGCATTTCCCAGACGGAAGCGGAGCTGATGTCGCCCGAGGTGCGCCTGTTCCTGCAGGCGAGCGTCGAGGCGTTCGAGAATGCCGGCTACTCGCGCGAGACGCTGCAGCGGCGCCATGGCGGCGAGGTTGCGGTCATCGTCGGGTCGATGACCAACGAGTACGACCTCTACGGCTTTCAGAACATGCTGATGCGCGGCTCGCCCGCCAGCGGCAGCTATACCGGCACCGTGCCCAATATGGTGTCCTACTATTACGGCTTCACCGGCCCGTCCTATTTCCTCGACACCATGTGCTCGGCCGCCTCCACCTGTGTGCACGAGGCGGTGCACATGCTCCGCTCGAGGCGCTGCGAGATGGCGCTGGCCGGAGGCGTCAGCCTGCTGCTGCATCCGCAAAAGCTCATCGCCACCTCGCAGGAGCACTTCACCACCAAGTCGGCCGATGTGATCCGTGGCTACGGCGTCGGCGCGGAGGGAACCATCCTCGGCGAGGGCGTCGGTGCGCTGGTGCTGAAGCGGCTCTGCGATGCGGAGCGCGACGGCGACCATATCCACGGCGTCATCATCGGCACCGGCATCAGCAATGCCGGCGTGCGCAACGGCTTCACGGTGCCCAATCCGCACCAGCAGGCGGTCGCAATCGAGCGGGCGCTGGACGATGCCGGCATCACCGCCGATACGGTGAGCTATATCGAGGGGCACGGATCGGGTACGGCGCTCGGCGATCCCATCGAGGTGAAGGCCCTGACGCAGGCCTTCCGCAAGCACACCGATGCGGTCGGCGCCTGTCCCATCGGTACCGTGAAGAGCAATGTCGGCCATCTGCTCGGCGCCTCCGGACTTGCCGGCATCGCCAAGGTGGTGGTTCAACTGGGCAAGGGCATGCTGGCGCCCTCGCTGCATGCCGAGACGCTGAACCCGGACATTCCGTTCGCGTCCTCGCCGTTCCGCGTCCAGCGGGAGCTTGCGCCCTGGCAACGCCCGCTCGGGCGCGACGGGCGGGAGCTGCCGCGACGTGCCGGCGTGACCTCCATCGGCGCGGGCGGCATGAACTCGCATATCCTGATCGAGGAATACAGGCCGCGCCCCAGATCGAGCGGGCAGGCCGGACCGGAATTGCTGGTGTTCTCGGCGATGAACCAGGAACGCCTCGTGGCGCTGGTCCGCCGGCATCTTGCCTGGATGGAGCAGCATCCGGATGCGGATCTCTCCGACATTGCCTTCACGTTGCAGGTCGGGCGGACCGAGCTGCCGTGCCGGTTGGCCTTGACGGCGAGCGATCTGGCCGACGCGCGCCGACGCCTTGCGGATTTCGCTGCTGCGCCCGGTGCGCAGGGGGCCTGGCACCATGTCCGCTCGATCCTCGATGTCGATCCGCCGGAGGACATGGAGCAACTGGCGGCTGCCGTCGCCGCACGTGACCTCGATCAGGTCGCCCGCGACTGGACGCATGGCGCTTCCATCGACTGGTTCGCTCTTTGGTGGGACCGGGAGCCGCGCCGCGTGCCGCTGCCGACCTACCCGTTCGAAAAGGTCCGCTGCTGGTATCCCGAGCAGCCGGACGCGCCCTCGGTGGTCAATCCGCTGGGATCGCGGCTGAAGCTGCATCCCTTCGTCGGGCGCAATGTCTCGACGCTGTCCGGCCTGCGCTACGAGACCGATATTCATCTCGGCGAGCTGCTGGACTATGTGCACACGCAGGGCCGCCGGCAGACGGTCCTGCCGATGGTGGCGGTGGAGACGGTCGCGGCCCTTGCGCGGATCGCCGGACTTGCCGGTCCCGTTTCGGTTGAGGGGCTACAGGTTCTCGGTCTGCCCGACTGGCCTGCAGTCAAAACTCTCGTCCTGACGCTGGAGCCGGCGGGCGACGGGTTCCAGGCTCGTGTTGTCGCGTGCGATAGAGAGGCGACTGAGACGCCCTGGCTGCAGGGGCGGGTTGCAACCGGCGCGGCGTGCGATGGGCAGGTCGATCTCGACGCCCTGAAGGCTGCCAGCACCGAGGTGCTGGATCACGCGCGGATCTATGGCGACCTTGCCCGCAATGGCCTCGGTTTCGGTCCCTATCTGGAGGGGATCGCGCGCGCCTTCCGTCTTGCCGGTGGCGGCCTGCTCTGCGAGCTGCGCGAGGACGCGCCGCAGCAGGACTGGTTCCGCAGGAACCTGGCCCTTCCCTCGACTGCTCTCGGTGCGGCCTGGCAGGCACTGCAGCTGCTGACCGGCGGCGGCGAGGCGCTGGTGCTGGCGGGCATCAGTCGCACACAGCTTGCGGGCGGCGATGTCGCTGCCGTGCTCTGCCAACCGGGCCGCGACAGGGTGTTCGACTTTTCATTCCTGGATGCGACGGGAGGCATGGTCGCGCGCTGCGAGGGCGTCGCGACCGTCCCTCTGGCTGAATTTGCTGCAGCACCGTCCACCCCGGCACCCCAGCCGGCAAAGTCCCTCGCACAGGGCAGCGGCGAGACGGCGGACCGGGTGGCGCAGGAGCTTCGCCGGATCGCCGCCGGGATCCTGAAGTTCAACCCGGATGATGTCGGGCTGCGCGAGCCCTTCCACGATCTCGGCTTCGATTCCATCTCGCTGACGCGCTATGCCGGCGAGATCGGCACCGACTTCGGGATAGAACTCTCCCCGGCGATCTTCTTCGAATGCGAGCACGTCGAGGCCTTGGCCGAGCATCTCGTGCGCCGGCATGGGATCGCACCGCCGGTCGAGACTGCTCCTGCACAGCCCGTCCGCGCCGCGCCCTTGGCTGCAGCCCCGGTCCAGACCGTCTCGCAACCGGCGGCGAGGTCGACGGAGCAGGGGACAGACAGCTGTGTCGCGATTGTCGGCATGGCCGGTCGCTTCCCCTGCAGCCCGGATGTCGACAGCTTCTTCGACAACCTGCTGGCCGGGCGTGACCTGACGGGTGACCTGCCGCTCGAGCGGTATGGCGAGGCCTATCGCGACCGCGTCTTGGCGGCGTCCTTCCCTCGGCGAGGTGGGTTCCTGTCCGATATCGACCGCTTCGACGCCGCTGCGTTCCGCATCTCGCCGGCAGAGGCCGAGCGGATGGACCCGCAGCAGCGGCTGCTGCTGGAGACCGCCTGGCATGCGGTGGAAAACGCCGGCATCGAACCGTCCGACCTGCCGAAATCGACGGGCGTCTTCGTCGGTGTGACCAGTCTCGACTATGCGGCGCTGCTGGCGGCTCACGGGGTTGCGGCGGATGGCTATGTCGCGACCGGAAACTCGCTCGCCATGGTCGCCAACCGCGTGTCCCATGCCTTCGACCTGTCCGGCCCGAGCGAGGCCATCGACACGGCCTGCTCCAGCTCGCTGGTCGCCCTGCTGCGCGCCGCACAGGCGCTGAAGGACGGGCGCTGCGAGGCGGCGCTCGTCGGCGGCGTCAATCTCTGTCTGGCGGCCGAAGGCTTCGAAGGACCGCACAATGCGGGCATGCTGTCGCCGGACGGACGCTGCAAGAGCTTCGGCGCCGGTGCGGACGGCTATGCCCGCGGCGAGGGCGTCGCGGTCCTCATGCTCAAGCGGCTGAAGGATGCCGAGCGTGACGGCGACCACATTCTCGGCACGATCATCGGCGGCGCGCAGAACCATGGCGGCCGCGCCGGTGCCCTGACTGCGCCCAATGCGAAGGCGCAGGCGGCGCTGGTCGAGGAGGCGCTGGCCGGCATCGACCCGGCAACCATCGGCTATATCGAGACGCATGGGACCGGCACCCATCTCGGCGATCCGGTCGAGGTCAACGGCCTAAAGCGGGCCTTCGCCGCCCTGACTGGGCACGAAAGCGTCGCGGAGCCGTATGTCGGCCTCGGTACGGTCAAGTCGTCCATCGGTCATCTGGAAGCGGCGGCGGGGCTTGCCGGTGTCGTCAAGGTGCTGATGGCGATGCAGCGGGGCGAGCTGCCGCCGACGCTGCATTGCGACGAGGCCAATCCGCATGTGGAACTGGCCGGCAGCCCGTTCCGTCTGGTGCGCAGCCGCGAGGCCTGGCCTCGGGCCTTCGACGCGACCGGCGCTCCTTTGCCGCGCCGGGCTGGCATCAGCAGCTTCGGCTTCGGCGGTACCAATGCTCATGTGGTGCTTCAGGACCACGTGGGAGATGGTCCGCCGAAGCGCCGGCCTTTGCCGCCGCGCCGCTTCGCCGCCACGCGTTACTGGATTCCCGGCGTCGTGCCCGTGACCGAGACGCTGACCTTCGTGCCGGAATGGCGGGAGCAGGAAGCTCCGGTCGGCGTCTTCCAGGGCCGGCGCATCGTCGTTGCCTGTGGGATCGATGTCGAGGCGCGTCCCGGATGCGAACTCGTCACGCTTGCCTCCAGCAGGGGCGGTCCCGGCACGCGCTATGCCCAGGCTGCCGCGCATCTGTTGGGCCTGCTGCGCGACCTCGCGAGGGAGCCGGGCGAGGGCAGGGTGCTGGTGCAGCTGGCGCTTTCGCCGGCGCGCGAGGGAGCCCTGCTTGCGGGCCTCGGCGCAATGCTGGACACCGCTGCCATTGAGGATCCGCGCATTCTCGGACAGGTGGTCGAGCTTTCCGAGGGTCTTGCGCCCGATCATGCCGCCCGCTTGCTGGCCTCCGAGGTCGGGGCGCCGGCGGGCGAGCGCATTCGTCATGCGAACGGCCGGCGGTTCGTGCGCGGCTGGCGGGAGGCCCCGGCAGCGGCGAAGCCGTTCGCCTGGCGACCGCGCGGCGTGGCGCTGGTCACCGGCGGCATGGGGCGGCTTGGCCGGCTGGTCGCGCGCGATATCGCAGAAACGGCGAAGGGGTCGGTTCTGGTGCTGACCGGCTCCCGGCCGCTCGACGCGGAACGCGAGGCGTTCCTTGGTGAACTGAGGGCGCTGGGCGCGGTCGGCGGCTACCGGCAGGTGGACATGGGCGATGCTGACGCGGTCGCAGACCTCGTGTCCCATGTGATCGAGGTGCATGGCAGGCTCGACACGGTGGTGCACTGCGCCGGTACGCTCCGCGACGGGCATCTGGCCTGGAAGCGGGATGCGGACCTTGCCGAGGTTCTCGCGCCGAAGGTGACCGGCACGCTCGCCCTGCGCGAGGCATGCAGCAGGCTGGATCTCGACGCCTTCGTGCTGTTTTCCTCGCTGGCCGGGTCGTTCGGCAATGCCGGGCAGGCGGATTATGCCGCCGCCAATGGGTTCCTCGACGCCCTAGCCGGGCAGTCGGGCGGCCGGATCGCCTCCATCGGCTGGCCGCTGTGGCGTGACGGCGGCATGGAGGCCGGCGGCGAGGTGCAGGCGGCGCTGTTCGAGCGCATGGGCCAGCGGCCGCTGGAGACGGAGGCGGGCCTTTCCGCGTTGCACGCCATTCTCGGCGCCGGCCATGCGCAGGCCGCTGTGATTGCCGGCGATGCGGCGCGCGCTCGCCGCTTCTTCGTGCAACGGGACGCTTCCGAAGCCCTGCCGGTTGAGCCTCGGGCCGTGACGGGCGGCGGCGCCGTGTCCTCGCAGCTTGTCTCACGCACGATCGCCCGGCTCGGCGAGCTGTTCGGGAAGATCAGCGGCCATCCGGTTGGCCGCATCGATCCGCAGGCGCCGCTGGAGGACTACGGCATCGACTCTCTTGTGATCACCCGGCTCAACAGCGATTTGGGGGGGATCTTCGAGGCGCTACCGAAAACCCTGTTTTTCCAGTATCGCACGCTTGCCGCGATTGCGGGTTGGCTCGCGGAGCGCCAGCCGGAAGCCTGCCGCCGCTGGACCGGTGTCACGGATGCTGCCGAGCCTGTACCCGCTATCGCACCGCCGGCAAAGGCAGTTGCCCCCTCGCGCGGTGCGCCGATGGAACGCAGCGAGCCGATTGCCGTCATCGGCCTTGCCGGTCGCTATCCCGGCGCCGAGACGCTGGACGCGTTCTGGGAGAACCTTCGGGACGGCCGCGATATGGTCGGCGAAATCCCGGCCGAGCGCTGGAGCCTTGAGGGCTTTTTCGAGCCGGATGTCGACGAGGCCGTCGCCTCGCAGCGCAGCTATTCGCGCTGGGGCGCGTTCCTAGAGGACTTCGCCGGGTTCGACCCGCTGTTCTTCCGCATTTCGCCGAGGGACGCGGCGGCGATGGACCCGCAGGAGCGCCTGTTCCTGATGTGCGCCTGGGCGGCCTGCGAGGATGCCGGCTACACCCGCGCGCGGCTGAAGGCTGTGGCCGGCGGCCGCGAGGGTGCCGATGTCGGCGTCTTCGCCGGGGTGACCAAGACCGGCTACGCGCTGTACGGCCCGTTCCGGGGCGAGGGCGGAGCAATGGTGCGCCCGGCCACGTCCTTCGCCAGCGTCGCCAACAGGGTCTCGCATGCGCTCGATCTCGCCGGGCCGAGCCTGCCGGTCGACACGATGTGCTCCTCGTCGCTGACGGCGATCCACGAGGCTTGCGAGCAGCTACGGGCCGGTCATTGCTCCATGGCACTGGCCGGCGGCGTCAATCTCTACCTGCACCCCTCGAACTATGTCGAACTCTGCGCCTCGCACATGTTGAGCCCGAGCGGACGCTGCCACAGTTTCGGCGCAGTGGCCGACGGCTTCGTGCCCGGCGAGGGCGTAGGCTGCGTGTTGCTGAAGCCGTTGTCGCGCGCGCTGGCCGATGGCGACCGTATCCATGCGCTGATCCGGGGAAGCGCGATCAACCACGGCGGGCGCGCGAACGGCTACACGGTGCCGAGCCCGGCGGCGCAGCGCGACGTGGTGCGCGCCGCGCTCGACCGTGCCGGCCTGTCGGCGCGCGATGTGAGCTATGTCGAGGCGCACGGCACCGGCACGGTGCTCGGCGATCCCATCGAGGTCGACGGGCTGACCCAGGCTTTCGCGCCGGATACGGCCGAGACGGGCTTCTGCGCGCTGGGGTCGGTGAAGTCCGCCATCGGGCACCTCGAGGCGGCCGCCGGCATCGCCGGGTTGACCAAGGTGATCCTGCAGATGCGCCACGGGATGCTGGCGCCGACGCTGCATGCGGAGACGCCGAACCCCAATCTCGACCTTGCCGCAACGCCCTTCTCGCTCCAGAGGCAGGCGGCGGAGTGGCGGGTGGACGGCCCGCGCATTGCCGGCATCTCCTCCTTCGGGGCTGGCGGCGCCAACGCGCATGTGATCGTCGAGGAATGGCGGGGCGAGCCTGCAAGCGCCGCGCCCGCACCCGCGCCGCAGGCCATCGTCCTGTCGGCGCGCACGCCGGAGCAGTTGCGCTCCCAGGCGGAGAACCTTTTGGCGGCGCTGCGCTCCGGTGCCGCGACGGGCGCGCCTGCCGCGCCGCAGACAGTTGCGGCCGGCATCGCGAACGATCTTGCCGCCGTGCTCGGCGTCGAGGTGGCAGATATCGATCCGGGCGAGAGCTTCGACGCGTTGGGGCTGGAGGGGCCGGAGCTGCTGGCGCTGCGGCGCCGGCTTGAGGAGCACTTTTCCGCCGCCCGGCTGCCGTCGCTCGACCGGTTCGCCAGCATCGAGACGCTGGCCGAGACTTTGGCGGGCCAGGGGCTCCCGGCGGAGAGCAGGACAGCCCTCCCGCTGGACGCGGTCGCCTACACGCTGCAGGTCGGGCGCGAGGCCTTCGCCCATCGCCTCGGCATCGAGGCGGCGAGCATCGACGAACTGGCCGCGCGACTGGACGACTGGCTGAAGGGCAAGGCGGGCGCCGGCATCCATACAGGAGAGGCGAAGGGCGTCGACGGATTGCTGGCGACCCTGCGCGGCGACGGCGTGTTGCAGGAACTCGCGGAGCGCGCCTGGCAGGAAGGCCGGCTCGACAAGCTGCTGGCCCTTTGGGTCGAGGGCATCGATATAGACTGGGCGCGCCTGCCGCGCAGCACTCGTCCGGCCGTCGTGTCGCTGCCGACCTATCCTTTCGCGCGGGACCGCTATTGGCTGCCGCAGACCGAAGCGCCGGCGGGCGGAGAGCTGGAACGGGCGATCACCGCAGCGCAGGGCGACGAGCGGCTGGAGGCCGAGCAGGACCGGCTCGACCGGCTTGTCGCCTCGGTGCTGGCGGCGCAGCTAGCCCGGGTGCCGGAGGGAGCTGTCACGCAGGATCTCCGCCGCTGGTATCGCGCCGCGCGCGATCTGTTGGCGCGCGAAGGTGGGGAAGCCCTCTCCGAGGAAGACGCCTGGAGCCGCTGGCACACCAGCCGCGAGGCGGGCGGTCTTGCACCGCAGATGCGCCTTGCCGAAGCCTCGCTTGAGGCCCTGCCGGACATCCTGACGGGGGCACGCAAGGCAACCGACGTGCTGTTCCCGCAGGGCTCGCTGGAGCTGGTCGAGGCAGTCTACAAGCAGAACGCGGTTGCCGCTCGGTTCAGCGAGGCGCTCGCGCAGGCGGCTGCGAAGGTTGTCGGCGCAAGCCGACCGGAGCGCCCCTTGCGCATCCTGGAGATCGGCGCCGGGACGGGCGGGACCAGCGAGCCGGTCTTTGCAGCACTCGCGCCGCTCGCCGGCCGCATCACTGAGTATTGCTACACCGATGTGTCGCGCGCCTTTCTGATCCATGCCGAGCGCAGCTATGTGGGCCGAGTGCCGGGTCTGCGGACGGCGCTTCTGGATATCGAAAAGCCGCTCGCCGGGCAGGAGGTCGAGCCCGGGCGCTACGATCTCGTCATCGCCGCCAATGTCCTGCATGCGACGGCCGATATCGTGCGTACGCTGAAGACAGTGCGCGAAACCCTCGCGCCGGGCGGCGTGCTGCTGGTCAACGAGACGAGCAGGGCGACGCTCTTCACCCACGTGACCTTCGGCCTGCTGGAGGGCTGGTGGCGCTTTACCGACGGCGAGCGCCGTATTCCCGGTACGCCGTCGCTGGCGCCCGAAAGCTGGGCCTCGGCCCTGCGGGAGGCGGGCTTCGACTGGATCACCGGCTCCGGCGAGGCTGAACGACGCCTCGGCCAGCAGCTCTTTGCCGCGCGGGCGATCGGAGCCAGTGCGTCGGCTGCGGCGCCTGCGGAAAAGCCGGCTGCTGCCTCGGTGCCGGCATTCCGTCCCCAGGCGCCCGTCAGCGAGGCGAGCCACGACCTGCGCGGCCTCTTGCGCAGTATCGTCGCGACGACGCTGAATGTCGCGCCCGAGAGCATCGACGTGATGCGCAGCTTCGCGGACTACGGTCTCGACTCGATCCTCGGCGCGGAGTTCGCCCATCGCCTGCGCAAGGCGCTCGGCATCCCGTTCGACCAGACGCGCCTGTTCGATTTCGCCAGCGTCGGCCAGTTGGAAGCCTTCCTGCGCCGCGAGCATGGCGAGGCGCTGGCCGCACTGAACAGGACGGATGCCGCGTCTGCCATGCCGCTCGCCGCGCCGGCCCCTGTTCCGGCACGCTCGGCGGAAAGCGAAGCCGAGCCGATTGCCATCATCGGCGCCAGCGGACGTTTTGCCGGGTCGGAGACCGTCGAGGAGTTCTGGCGGCACCTGATGGCGGGAGACGATCTCGTCGGCCCCGTCACCCGCTTCGATCTTGCCCCGCATTACCGGGATGTGCCGGAGGGCGGCTACGGCCGGCACGGCAGCTTCATCGAGGGCGTCGACCGCTTCGATGCGGTGTTTTTCGGCATCTCAGGCCTTGAGGCGACCTGGATGGACCCGCAGCAGCGGCTGTTCCTGGAGGAGGCCTGGAAGACGCTGGAGCATGCCGGTCATGCGGGACCCGATATCGTCGGATCGCGCTGCGGCGTCTTCGTCGGCTGCGCCCATGGCGACTATCAGGAACTGTTCCGCGAGCAGCCCCCGGGCCAGGCGTTCTGGGGCAACACCACGTCGCTGATCCCCTCGCGGCTCTCCTATTGGCTGGATCTCAGGGGGCCGGCGATTGCGGTCGATACCGCCTGTTCCAGCTCGCTCGTTGCCGTCCACATGGCCTGCCGCAGCCTGCGCGAGGGCGAATGCGACATGGCGCTGGCCGGCGGCGTCTTCGTCCAGAGCTCGCCGCGCTTTTTCCTCTATGCCAATCAGGCCAACATGCTGTCGCCGAGCGGCCGCTGCGCGCCCTTCGGGGCCGGCGCGGACGGCATCGTGCCGGGAGAGGCGGTGGCCGCCGTCCTGTTGAAACCGCTGTCGAAGGCGCTGGCCGACGGCGACACGGTGCACGGTGTCATCCTGGGCAGCGGTACCAATCAGGACGGCACCACCAACGGCATCACCGCCCCGAGCGCGCTGTCGCAGGAGCGCCTGATGCGCGAGGTCTACGAGCGCTTCGGCATTGATCCGGCGAGCATTACCGTCGTCGAGGCGCACGGCACGGGCACGCCGCTTGGCGACCCCATCGAGCACGCGGCCCTTGTCCGTGTGCACGGGGGCGGGCAGGCGGGTGCAAAGCTGCTCGGTTCGGTCAAGGCGAATATCGGCCACGCCACCACGGCCGCCGGTATTGCCGGCCTCATCAAGGCGCTCTGGAGCTTGAAGCACCGGACAGTGCCGCCGGTGCTTCATTTCGGCGGCGGCAACCCTGGCATCGATTTCTCGCAAAGCCCGTTCCGGGTGAACGGCGAGCCGCTCGCCTTCCCCGCACGTGACGGGACGCCCCGCCGGGCCGCGATCAGCTCGTTCGGCTTCGGCGGCACCAACGCGCATGCCGTCCTGCAGGAAGCGCCCGCCCAGCCGCAGGCGGCAAGCGGACTGCCGTCGTTCCTCTTCGTCTTTTCTGCGCGCAACGAGGCACTGCTGCGCCATCTCGCCGAGCGCATGGCCGCTCACCTGGAGATGACAGATGGCAGCGAGGCCGCCGACATTGCCCACACGCTGCTCGTCGGCCGGCGTCCCATGGCCGAGCGGCTGGCCATCGTTGCCGTTGGGACTCGCGATCTTGCCGCGAAGCTGCGTGCATGGGCGACTGGCGAGAGCGCGGAGGGGATCCACCGCGCATCGGCATCGCCTGCGGATGAGAGTGGCAATGCAGCGCTTGCGGACGATTGCCGCCGGATTGCCGGTGCCCTTGCCGTCTCGCAAGGAGCGGATCCGCAAGCGTGGCGCGACGGGCTGCAGCACCTGGCCGGCGCCTGGGTCCGGGGCGCCGAAATCGAAGGGGCGGGGTTGTTCGGTGGTGGGCGCCGCCGTGTCCCGCTGCCGGCCTCGCCGCTTGCCGGCAAGTCCTATTGGGTGACCGAGAGACCGCGCCAGGATCTCACGCAGCCGGCCTCTCGGGCCGTGGCGGCCGAAGCGCCTCGCACCGCGCAGCGATCCGCGCCTGTTGCCTCTGCCGTGCCGGGTATGCCGCTGCGCCTTGCCGATCCGGCTGCGCTGGCCGGCCCCTATGCCGCAAGCGCAACGGCCATGGCTCCGGTGGCGCTTGCGCCGCTGGAAGCCGCCATTGTTTCCCCTGCGGCGCAGCCTCCGCAGGAGACGGGCGGGGTGCGCCTTGCCGGCGATCGGGACGGCGTGCGCCGGCTGGAGCTGACGGGGCGCTGGAACGCTGCGACACGCCGCGATCTGGAGCGTGCCTTGCGCGAGGCGGGAGAGGACGAGACGCTCCGCGTTGTCGTCGTCCAGGGCGGCGAGGCGTGGAGTTCTTCCGGTGCAGCCGCCGGCGGTACGCTCACCACCGCGCTGCTCGACTGCCCGTTGCCGGTGGTCGCTGTCCTCGACGCCCGGCTCGGGGGAGACGGCACGGCATCCGCGCTGCTGGCGGATTTCGTCGTCCGTGCCGAGAACGCAACCATTTCGTCCTTGCCGGTTCTGCCCGAGGGGCTGCCCTGGCAACTCGCGGCGCGCCGGATCGAGACGGGAGTGGAGGCCGTTGCGGCGCAGAGCGTCGAGACAACGGCGAGGGAGCTTGCCGCATCCATCGCCGGTGCGCCGCGCGAGGCACTGGTGCTGCTGAAAGCGCATATGCGCAAGGCCCTGCCGCGGCTTGTCGGCGCGGGGCTCACGGGATCGCAGGAACGTAGCCGCCTGCGACAGCTCATGCGGCATGCGGACACCGCCAGTCCGGTTGCGATCCAGCCGCGCCGGGTGCCGCTTGCGACATCCGTGATGCAGCTGGAGGCGTTCCCCGATGGCGTCGTGCTGCTGCGCATGCTGGAGCGCGCGGGCCGCAACACCTTCACGACCGCCTTCATGGACGGGATCGAGGAGGCCTTTGCCGCCATTGCGACGATGCCGGAGGCCAAGGTCGTCGTCCTGACCGGCCATGACGGTTACTTCGCCTGCGGCGGGACGTCCGAGGGCCTCACCGAGTTGCAGGCCGGCGAAGCGCGCTTCACCGACCGACGGATCTACAGCCTGCCGCTGGCCTGTCCGCTGCCGGTGATCGCCGCCATGCAGGGGCACGGCATCGGCGCGGGCTGGTCGCTCGGGCTCTATTGCGACGCGGCGATCCTCGCCACCGAGGGCCTCTATCACAGCAATTACCTCTGGTACGGCTTCACGCCGGGCGCAGGCGCGACGCTGATCTTCCCGCACCGGCTGGGCGACGATCTCGGCCGGGAAGTGCTCTTCAGCGCGCGCGAGTATCGCGGCCGCGAACTGGCCGGCCGGGCGCGCCATCTCGATGTGCTGCCGGCCGCGCGCGTGCTGGACGAGGCGCTGGCGCGGGCGCATGCACTGGCCCGGCAACCGAAGGCGGAGCTCGTTGCCGTGAAGGCGGAAGGGGCGGCCGTCATCGCCCGGCATCTCGATCAGGTGCTGGAGCGCGAATTCGCCATGCACGAGACGACCTTCATCGGCAGTGACCGCGTCCGCGCCCGCATTGCGGAGAAATTCGGAGAAGCGTTGCCCGCACCTAGGCAGCAGCCGGCGCTCCCCTCTGCCGGGCGTGCCGACCCGCGGCCGAATGTCCGCGAGCGGCTCGTCGCCTCGCTCGCCGAGGACCTGATGATCGACGTGGGCGAGATCCGCGACGATGCCGGCTTCCTGGATCTGGGTCTCGACTCGATCCTCGCGGTCACCTGGATCCGCAAGCTGAACGCGCTGTTCGGGATCGAACTGTCGGCCACCGCGGTCTATGCGCACCCGACGGTCGGCGGGCTGGCCGATCACGTCGCAAGGCTTGTCCCGTCCTCGGCAATTCCGCCGCCCGAGCGGGCAGTGTCGGAGCCGGCAGCGCCTGTTGCCGAGGCGGCGGCGCCCGTGGCGAGCGGCGCCGGGGCGCATCATGCAGAGATCCGCGAGCGGCTTGTCGCCTCGCTCGCCGAGGACCTGATGATCGAGGCGAGCGAGATCCGCGACGACGCCGGCTTCCTGGAATTGGGTCTCGACTCGATCCTCGCGGTCACCTGGATCCGCAAGCTGAACGCGCTGTTCGGCATCGACCTGCCGGCGACCGTGGTCTACGCGCATCCGACGGTCGGGGCGCTCGCGGCCCATGTCGCCGGGCTCGTCCCGGTCAACGCTGCTGCGCAGCCCGTCGCCCCGGTCATGGCCCCGGCAGTTCCCGCGCCAGCCGGCGTCGCGGCGCCTGCCCGCAAGGTCGACGAGCCGCCCGCCGTCGCGATCATCGGCGCATCCGGCATCTTCCCCAAGGCCGCCGATCTTGAAGCCTTCTGGCGCAACATCCACGAGGGACGCGACTGCATCGAGGAGGTGCCGGCCTCCCGCTGGGATGTCGCGCGCTTCTATCATCCAGACCCGGCGCATCCCGGCTCGTCTTATTGCAAGTGGATGGGCGCGCTCGACGGGATCGAGTTGTTCGATGCCGGCTTCTTCGGCATCACTCCGCGCGAAGCGGAGCTGATGGACCCGCAGCAGCGGCTGTTCCTGCAGGTCGCCTGGCATGCGATCGAGGATGCGGCCATCGACCCGCAGTCGCTGGCGGGCCGAAACTGCGGCATCTATGTCTCATCCGGCCCGAGCGGCTACGAAGACCTGATCGAGGAGCGCAACGCCTACAGCCTGCTCGGCAGTTCCGGCTCGATCCTCGCCGCGCGCATGTCCTACCTGCTGGACCTGCGCGGCCCGAGCCTGTCCATCGACACGGCCTGCTCCAGCTCGCTGGTGGCTATTGCCGAAGCCTGCGAGAGCCTCATCGCCGGCACTTGCGACATGGCGCTGGCGGGCGGTGCCTGCGTTCTCATTGGCCCGAAGATGTTCATCGACACGTCCAAGGTCGCGATGCTGTCGAAGGACGGGCGCTGCTTCACCTTCGATGCGCGCGCCAACGGCTTCGTGCCGGGCGAGGGCGTCGGCGCCGTGCTGCTGAAGCGGCTGGACGACGCCTTGCGCGATGGCGATCCCATCCGCGCGGTCATTCGTGGGTGGGGAACCAACCAGGACGGCCGCACCAACGGCATCACCGCGCCCAACCCGCAGGCCCAGACTGCGCTGATGCGCTCGGTGCAGGCCCGCTTCGGCATCGATCCGGCAACCATCGGTCTCGTCGAGTGCCACGGTACCGGCACGCCGCTCGGCGATCCCATCGAGATCGAGGGCCTGCGAGATGCCTTTCGCGATGTGCCGGCGGACGCCGACTGCCGGATCGGCTCGGTGAAGAGCAATATCGGCCATCTACTGGCCTCCGCCGGTGTTGCCGGCGCGATGAAGGCGATGCTCGCCCTGGAGCAGGCCGAGCGGCCGCCGGTGGTGAATTTCGACAGCCTGAACCCGCATATCTCGCTTCAAGCCACGCCCTTCGCGCTGACCCATCAGGCGGAGCCATGGCCGGCGAAGGGGAGTGCGCCGCGCCGCGCCGCCGTCAGCGCCTTTGGCTTCAGCGGCACGAATGCGCATCTGGTCCTCGAGGAGGCGCCGACCCCGGCGCGCCGCTCCGCAACGCTGGGCCCCTGGCTGCTGGTTCTGTCGGCGCGCGGCCGCGAGCGCCTGCAGGACTATGCTGCAGGTCTCGAGCGCTTCGTCGCCGCGCATCCCGATCTCGATCTCGGCGCGCTGGCGCAGACGCTCCAGGTCGGGCGCACGGCCTTCGCCAGCAGGCTGGCCGTCGCCTTCGCTGGCCGAGAAGACCTGCTGCGCGCGCTTGCCTCGGTCGCGGCGGGGCATCCGCTTGACACCATTCACGTCTCCGATGGCGACCGGTCCGCGACCGCGCCGTTCGAGACGGACGACGATGCGAAGGCGCTTGTCGCGCGCTGGCTTGCGTCCGGCGAGATGGACCGCCTGTCGCGCGTCGGCGAGCTCTGGGCCAAGGGGCTTGCCATCGACTGGTCGATCCTGCCGCCAAAAGGCCGTCTCCGCCTGCCGGGCTATCCCTTTGCCCGCGAGCGCTATTGGGTCGAGCCGGGCGAGAACGCCGCGCCCGCCGCACCGGCAACCGTCGTGCCGCCCGCGCTGCAAGCCCATCCGATGCTGGACGGTGCGACTGCCCGGGGCGAGATCGCGCGCTTCTCCATCTCGCTCACCGGGGACGAGCCCTATCTCACCAGCCATCTGTCCGCCGACCGGCGGCTGGTTCTCGGGCTCTTCCTGCCCGAACTGGCACGCGCGGCGCTGGAGCGCGCCGGCAGCCGCCCGGTGCATGGGCTGCGGCATCTGCTGTGGGGGAGCCCGCTCGCCGTCAACGGCCACCCGAGGCATCTGACGGTTGTGGTCGGCGACGACGGGCAGGGGCTTTTGTATCGTGTCGTGGCGGACGGCGAGGAAGCCGACCCCTGGCATTTCGGCGCGGCTGTTGCGAGCGAAGAGCTTCTGGAACGACCCGGCCGGGCGGAAACGCCGGCCACCGGTGCCGGCACCGACCTCGGCGATGCCTATCGGGCCTTTGCCGAGCGCTGCGCCATCCATTCGGGACCGGCAGCCCCCGAGGCCGCGAGTGTCGGCAGGGTGAGCCTCGTCGGGGATCGCCTCGTTGCCGAGCTCCGGCGTCCGCGCGGCGAGGCGGGCACATCAGGCGGCATGTTGTTCGATCCGGCATGGCTGGATGCCGCCTGGCGGCTGCTGGCCTTCCGTCTCGGCGGGCATCTGGCGGCGCCGGCGACGGCCGGTGCCCTCCGTCCGCCCGTCGCCATCGAGAGCTTGGCCGCATGGGCGAGTGCCGGCGAGCGGGCCGTGCTTCATATGGAGGGCGGCGATGGTCGCCCATTGGTTCTTTCGCTCTACGACGAACAGGGTAATGCGTGCATGGTGATGCGGGACGTGCGGCTCGGGTCGCTGGAAGCCGGCGGCAGCCGGATTGCTCTGGCCGGGGAGGGTGTGCGATGAGCGGCAAGATCGCGATCATCGGCGGCGGCCCGACCGGCATCGGCGTCGCGCGCGAGCTGATCGAGGATGGGTTTGCGGTCGATCTCTACGAGGCCGAGGCCGATCTCGGCGGCGTGTGGAACGCGGAGGCTCCTTGCGGGCGCGCCTACGCCTCGCTTCACCTGATCTCGCCGAAATTCAACACCCAGGTGCCGGATTTCCCGATGCCGGAGGACTATCCACCATACCCCAACCATCGCCAGATGCTGGCCTATATCCGCGACTATGCCCGCGCGCACGGCATCTACGAGCGCGCCCGCTTCAACGCGGCCGTGGAGCGGCTCGATCCGGCGGCCGGCGGCTGGCAGCTGCGCTCCGCCGCGGGGCATGCGGAAACCTATCGCCTGGTCGTGGTCTGCAACGGGCTGCAGCGGGTGCCGCGCCTGCCCGATACGAGCGGGCTCGGGACCTTCACCGGCACCATCCTTCATGCCCGCGACTACAAGAGCGCCGAGCAGCTCAAGGATCAGTGCGTCCTGGTCGTGGGCGGCGGCAATTCCGGCTGCGACATCGCCGTCGATGCGGTCCGGACGGCCGCTTGTGTCCATCACAGCACCCGCCGTGGCTACTACTACCAGCCGAAATTCATCAACGGGAAGCCGACCCCGCAATGGATGATGGAGCTCGGCAACAAGTTCGCCACCCGCGAGGAAACGCTGGCCTATATCGAGGAGGTGTTCCGCTTCGCCGGCTATGACGGCGCCGACTACGGGTTGCCGCGCCCGGACTATCCGCTGGATGCGGCCCATCCGGTGATGAACTCGCTGATCCTCTACCACATCGGCCATGGCGACATCGTACCGAAGGGCGACATCGTCTCGCTGGAGGGGCGCAGGGTCACCTTCGCAGACGGCAGTGCGGGCGAGTTCGACACGATCCTCTACGCCACCGGCTACAGCCGCGATTTTCCCTTCCTCGACCGCGACCTGCTGGAGTGGAAGGGCGAGATCCCGGACCTCTTCCTGCATTCCACCCCGCGCAACCACGACACCCTGCTGTTTATGGGCTTCATCAACGCGGCCGGCGGGCTCGGCGACGGGCTCAAGACGCAGGGGCTCTTCGTGCGCAACTATGCCCGGGCCCTTTTCGCCCGCAGCGCCGGGCTCGAGCGCTTCCTGGCAGCGAAGAAGACCGACCGGCCGGACCTGGGAGAGGGCTATTTCATCGACAGCTACCGCCACCAGTGGGAGGCGGACCTGTGGAAGCTGCTGGCCCACATGCGCCGCTATCGCGACATGCTGGCGGAAGGCGATCCGGCGCCGGGCGGTACACTGACGGAGACGCTGGCCCAATGACGGACGAGCGGCGGCCCGAGGACCTGAAGGCGCGTATGGCGCGGCAGCTCGAACAGGAGCTGGTCGAGCGTGCCCGCGCGCGCGCCGCCTCGCGCCGGCCGGAGCCTGGGGATGTGAGCGCGCCGTCCGCGCCGACAACGCTTGCCGCCCGGCTTGCCGAGGACGTCCACCGGCTGGCATCGCAGGCGCTGCGCATCCCTCAGGACAAGCTCGATCCGACCGAGAACCTTGCCAATCTCGGCATCGATTCCATTGCGATCACCGAGGTGATGGCGCGCATCTCGCGGCACTTCGCGATCACTGTCGCGCCGACGACCTTCTTCGAGGCGAAGCACCTCGACGATCTGGCGGCTATCCTGCTCGCCCGCTACGGCAAGGCGGTGGAGGCTGCCTATGCGGCCCGTCCGTCCGAGCCGGTGGCGGCCCAGCCGGCTGCGACGGTCGCCCCGCCGCACTCGCCTCCGACGGCTGAAACCGATGGAACCGCCGATGTGCCGGAGGCATGGCTTGCCCGCCACCGCGCCTTTGCAAAGGGGGAGGGGATCGCACGCGTCGGCGAAGCGGTGCGGCCCGTCCAGCAGCCTCTGGCGACCGCGACCGGCCAGCAGGTTCCCATCGCGGTGATCTCGATGGAGGGGCGCTTTCCGCAAAGCCCGGATCTCGAGACCTTCGCCGCGCATCTGGCTGCCGGGCACGATTGCATCGAGGAAGTGCCGGCAGACCGCTGGGACTGGCGGGCCGTCCATGGCGATCCGAAGAAGGGACCCTTCACGGATGTGAAATACGGCGGCTTCACGCCGGGGCACGACCTGTTTGACGCCGCTTTCTTCAACATCTCGCCGCGCGAAGCCGAGCTGATGGACCCTCAGCACCGGCTGTTCATGGAATGCGTCTGGAGCCTGATCGAAAAGGCTGGCCATGCACCCGGCTCGCTTTCCGGGCGCAAGGTCGGGCTGTTCCTCGGCATCAACCTGCTCGACTATACCGACATGGTGAACCGGGCCGGCATCATGGATGCCCAGCAGCTCACCGGCCTCGGCCACGCCTTCTGCCCCAACCGGCTGTCCTTCCTGCTCGACATTCACGGGCCGAGTTCGGTCATCGACACGGCGTGCTCCAGCTCGCTCGTGGCGATCCATCGCGCGATCATGAGCATCCGCCATGAAGGCTGCGAGATGGCCATCGCGGGCGGCTCGAACCTGATGCTGTCGCCGATGCAGCACATCATGTTCTCGCAGGTCGGGATGATCACCCCCGACGGGCGCTGCAAGACCTTCTCGGCCGCCGCCAACGGCTATGCCCGCGCCGATGGCGTCGGTGCGGTGTTGCTGAAGCGGCTCGACGCTGCCGAGCGCGACGGCGACCCGATCCTCGGCGTCATCCGCGCTTCCGTCGAGCATCATGGCGGCGGGGCGACCTCGCTGACCGCGCCGAACCCGAAGGCCCAGGCCCGTCTGGTGGCGGAGGCGCATCGCCTTGCCGGCATCGACCCGCGCAGCGTCAGCCTGATCGAGTGCCACGGTACGGGTACGCCGCTCGGCGATCCGGTCGAGGTGGAGGGGCTGAAGACCGCCTTCGCCGAGCTCTACCGCGAGCAGGGTCTGCCCGCGCCGGAGGTGCCGCATATCGGCCTCGGCTCGGTCAAGTCGAACATTGGACACGCGGAAACCGCGGCCGGTGTTGCCGGGCTGATCAAGGTGCTGCTCGCCATGCGCGCCGGCACCCTGTTCCGGAGCCTTCATTGCGAGGAGCCCAACCCGCTGCTGGAGCTGGAGGGAAGTCCCTTCTACCTGCTGCAGGCTGCGCGGAGCTGGGACCGTCCCGTCGTCGACGGTGTCGAGCAACCGCGCCGTGCCGGGCTCAGTTCCTTCGGCGCGGGCGGCGCCAATGTCCATATGGTGATCGAGGAATATCGCGGGCCGTCGCCTGTGGCGGCGCCCACGTCGTCTCCAATGATCGTGCCCCTCTCGGCCCGCACGCCGGACGCGCTTGTCGAGGCCGTGCGCCGCCTGCGGCCGCATGTGGCCGGCGCGAATCTCGGCGATCTTGCCTGGACGCTGCAGGTCGGGCGCGACGCGATGCGCGAGCGGATCGCCTTCGTCGCCCGCGATGCCGACGACCTTCTCCGCCAGATGGATGCCGTACTGGCGGGGGAGGGCGGCGACGCGCTTCGCGGCACGGTTCCACGCGGCCGGCGTGCCGACGAAACGCTGCTTGACCCCATCGACCGCGATCCGCTCGAGATTGCGCGTGCCTGGGCCGGCGGCGCCGACGTCGACTGGCGGCAGCTGCATGCGGGCGCGCCGCGCCGGCGGCTGGCGCTTCCCTCCTATCCGTTCCAGCGCAAGCGCTACTGGCTGCCGCTAGAAGCCGCGCCGGCGGCTGTCGCGCCCGGCCTGTCGCCGCAACCGGCCGGCGCCGACACGTTCGAGATCGACCTGACGGGGCACGAGTTCTTTCTTGCCGACCACCGGATCGGCGGGCACCCGGTCCTGCCCGGCGTTGCCTATCTGGAGTTGGTGCGGGCAGCGGCGGTAAAGGCAGGGATCGGACAGCCGCTCCTGCGTCAGGTCGTCTGGATGAGCCCGCTTGCCGTGGAAAGCCCCGTGCGGGTGCGGGTCGTCTTCACGCAGGCTGCCGATGGTGCCCGCCGCGCCGAGGTGCTGAGCGTTGCCGCCGGCGAGGAGCCGCGCCTGCATGCGCAGATGCTGGTGGCCGATGGCGTGTCTCAAGCCCCGGCCGCTGCCGATCTTGCGGCTTTGAGCCTCGCACATCCGAGCGCCATCCCGGCGGCGCGGGTCTATGCTGCTTTCGATGCCATGGGTCTTGCCTATGGGCCGGGGCACAGGGCGATCCTGTCGCTTGGCCTTGGGCGGGACGCGAATGGCGAGCGCTCCGTGCTGGGCCATCTCCGCCTGCCGGATGCGGTGGCGGCGACGGCCAACGCCTTCGCCCTGCATCCGAGCCTGATGGACGGCGCCTTCCAGGCCGCCATCGGCCTCGTCATGGAGGAAGACGGCACGGCGCCGAAAGGCGCGGCGCTGCCCTTCGCCATCGAGGCTGTCGAGATCTTCGGCCCGCTCGACACCGACCTTTGGGTGCATATCCAGCCGCGCCCCGCATCCGGCGGCGATCCTCGTACCCGGCGCATGGACCTGCTGCTGCTGGACGGAACGGGCGCGGCGCGCGTTGCCTTGCGCGGCTTTGCGACCCGCAGCTATGTCGAGGCGCCGCCTCAGGAAACCCCCTGCTTCGTGCCGGTCTGGCGCAGCGTCGAGGGGGAGGGCGGAGCGAGCCGGCCCGCCCGGCACCTCGTGCTCGTCGCATCGGAGGCTGCCAACCGCGAGGAACTGGCCCGGCATCTCCCCGGCGCCGAGATCAGACCGCTTGCGGGCGCGCCCGGACAGGATCTTGCCGCACGCTTCGAGGCTGCGGCCCTCGACCTGCTCGACGTGCTGAAGGCGCAGACGGGCGGTGTGCTCGTGCAGGTGCTGGTGCCGGGCGGGGAGGGTCACGAGGCGCTCTCCGGCCTGGTCGGTCTGCTGCGCAGCGCCGCGCGCGAACAATCCGGGCTGACCGGCCAGTTGATCGCGCTGGCGACGGATCTCGATCCCGCGTCGGTCGCCGGGCGTCTGTTGCAGGCTGCAAGCCATCTTCCGCTCGACCGCTTCCGCGCCGGGCCGGACGACCTTGCGGTCGAGATGTGGGAGGAGACTGGGGAAGAGGCGAGCGGCAAGGGCCGCGAGAGCGCCTTGCCGCTGCGCGACGATGGCGTCTACCTGGTCACTGGCGGAACCGGCGGGCTCGGCCGGCATCTGGCGAGGGCGATCCTTGCCGCCGCTCCGAATGCGAAGGTGGTGCTTGCCGGCCGCAGCGCGGCCGCCGCGCATGCCGAAGGCAGATTGTCCTATGCGGGGGTCGACCTTTCTGATCCGCAGTCGACACAGGCTCTGGTGGACGGCGTCCGCGCACGGCACGGGCGTCTCGACGGCGTGTTCCATGCCGCAGGCGTGTTGCGCGACGAAGCGCTGAAGAAGAAGACGGCGACGCAGCTGCGGGAGGTCTTCGCGCCGAAGGTGCGCGGCCTCGTCACTCTCGACCGGGCCCTGGGTACCGATCCTCTCGACTTCCTGGTTCTCTTCTCGTCGATCTCCGGCGTGCTGGGCAATCCCGGTCAGGCCGACTATGGCGCGGCCAACGGCTTCCTCGACGGGTTCGCCGAGGATCGCGAGGCACGGCGTCGGCGCGGCGCATGTCACGGCCGTACGCTCTCCGTCGCCTGGCCGCTATGGCGCGATGGCGGCATGGGCATGGATGCGGCGACCGAGGCCTTGATGCGCCGGACCACTGGCCTCGTTCCGCTGGAAACCGGCGCCGGGATCAAGGTGCTGGCCGGACTGCTGGCCGACGAGATCGCGCCGGGCGCCGCCCGCCTGCTGGTCACGGCAGGCGAGCGCGAGCGCATCCGCGATCTCGTCTGCCGCGAGGTCACCCAGCCTACGGCGAAAGCGGAGCGCGCGCCGAAACCTTCCGTTGCAACGTCGGTCGATACGGGTGATCTCCGGCAGCGGGCCCTGCGCGCGGTCTCCGAGGAGGCCGGTGCGATCCTCAAGGTCGCGCTCGGCGATCTCGACCCGGATGTGGAGCTGACCGAATACGGCTTCGATTCCATCAGCTTCACCCAGTTCGCCAACCGGCTGAACGACCGCTTCGGCCTCGACCTCACGCCGACCCTGTTCTTCGAGCATCCGGTGCTGGAAACGCTCGCCGCACATCTGGCGGAGCGCCATGCCGAGGCGATGATCGCCGTCCTCGGCGGTGCGCCGGCACCGCAGCTCGCGCAGCCGGTTGCCCCAACGGATCCCGCGCCGGCACCTGTCGCCGCGACCGTCTCTCGCCCCGCTGCTGCCGCTGAGATTGCCTGCGGTGCCGTTGCCGTCATCGGCATGAGCGGCATCTTCCCCGGCGCTGCCGATGTCGCCTCCTTCTGGCACAACCTCCTCGAGGGGCGCGACTGCATTTCCGAGGTGCCGGCCGAGCGCTGGGACTGGCGCGACTGGTGGGGCGATCCGCAGCGCGAACCCGGCCGCACCAACGTCAAATGGGGCGGCTTCATCGGCGAGCGGCTTGCGGAGTTCGACGCCGCCTTCTTCGGCATTTCCGCACCCGAAGCCCGGATGATCGACCCGCAACAGCGCCTGCTGCTGACCGAGGCCTGGCGTGTGATGGAGGACGCCGGCTACGCGCCCTCGCGTCTTGCCGGCTCGCGCACCGGCGTCTTCCTCGGTACGGCGGATACCGGCTACAGCCGGCTGGTCGCGGCCTCCGGCAGCGGCGTCGAAGGCTACTCGATGACCGGCCTGGCGCCTTCGCTCGGGCCCAACCGGATCAGCTACTACTACGATTTCCACGGCCCCAGCGTTGCCGTCGAGACCGCCTGTTCCAGCGCGCTGGTCGCGGTACACCGCGCCGTCGAGGCGATCCGCTCCGGCCATTGCGATGCGGCGATTGCCGGCGGCATCAACGCTTTGCTTCTGCCGGAAGCCTTTGTCGGGTTCTCGCGCGCAGGCATGCTGTCGCCCGACGGGCGCTCCAAGCCGTTTTCGGATGCCGCCAATGGCTATGCGCGCGGCGAGGGCGTCGGCCTCGTGTTCCTGAAGCCGCTGGAGGCGGCCGAGCGCGACGGCGACGACATCATCGCCGTCATCCGTGCCTCGGCGGAAAACCACGGCGGCCACGCCGCCTCGCTGACGGCGCCCAATCCGAAGGCCCAGGCCGAACTGCTGCGCAGCGCCTATCGCGCCGCCGGCTTCGATCCGCGCACCGTCGGCTATATCGAGGCGCACGGCACTGGCACGCCGCTCGGCGATCCCATCGAGGTCGAGGCACTGTCCGCCGCCTTCGCCGATCTCGTGCAAGAAGCGGAAGGGCGTTTCGGCGCCGGCGTTGCGCCGTCCTGCGGCATCGGCTCGGTCAAGTCCAACATCGGCCATCTGGAGCTTGCCGCCGGCATTGCCGGGCTGATCAAGGTGCTGCTGCAGATCCGGCATGGCACGCTGCCCGCCACGCTTCATTGCGACCGACTGAACCCTTACCTCAAGCTGGAGGGCAGTCCCTTCTTCGTCGTGCGCGAGGCTCAGGAGTGGCCCCGCGCCCGCGACGCGTCGGGGCGCGAGCTGCCGCGCCGGGCGGGGGTTAGTTCCTTCGGCTTCGGCGGCAGCAATGCCCATGTGGTGCTGGAGGAGCATGTCGCCGCGCCGGTTGCGCAGCCGGCCGACACCGGAATGCCGGCCGTTCTGATCCTTTCCGCCCGCAGCGAGGACCAGCTGCGGACGATGGCCAGCGATCTGCGCCGCTATCTCGACGAGGCGGGAGAGGCGGTGTCGCTGGCCGATGCCGCGCACACGCTGCAGGTGGCGCGCGATGCCATGGAGCACCGGCTGGCCTTCGTCGCCAGCGGTCGCGCTGACGCAATCAGGCGGCTCGACGCTTTCCTTGCCGGCGAGGAGGTGGGCGGACTGCATCTCGGCCGGGTGCGGGCGAACCGCGCCGTCATTTCGGTGCTGGAGGGGGATGCCGACCTCCGGCAGGCGGCCGCCGGCCTCGTCTCGCGCGCCCGCCACGACGAGCTGCTGGCCCTGTGGGTGCGCGGGCTCGACGTGGACTGGACGCAGCTTCCCGGCAGCGCCGGGCGCAGGCGCGTGCGGCTTCCGGGCTATCCTTTCGCGGGCACGCGCCACTGGGTGCGCGGCACCGAACCCGTACCTGCGAACGCCGCAAGCCTGCTGCTCGAGGGGAGCGAGAGCTTCCTGCGCGACCATCTCGTCGGCGGCCGCAAGGTCCTCCCCGGCGTCGTCCAGTTCGAGCTTGTGCGGGCCGAGCTGAAGCGGCGCGGCCTTGCCGGCCTGCCGCTGGAGTTTACCGGGCACACCTGGCTGCGTCCGGTCGTGGTCGACGCGGCGCCCGTGCGGCTTCAGGTCGAGATGGACGAGACCGGCGACAGCTATCGTATTGTGACCTCCGGTCGCGAGGGCCGGCAGGTGCATGGCGAGGGCCGCGTCCGCGCGGCGTCGGACATCGTGCTGCCTCCGGTCGATCTCGATGCCCTGCGCGGGACCATGTCCGGCGCGGTCGATCCGTCCAGGCTCTATGCCCGGTTCGAGGCGCTGGGGCTCGGCTACGGCCCGGCCCATCGGCCGATCACCCGTCTTGCGACCGGCAATGGTCGCGTGCTTGCACGGCTGGAGCTTCCGGCAGCAGTGACGGACGATATGGCTCTCCATCCGTCGATGCTGGACGGTGCGCTGCAGTCGCTGCTGGTGCTGACAACGGGCGACGATGCGGCGCTCGCCGTTCCTTATGCGCTGCGCCGGCTTGTCGTCCTGGGCCCGACGGAGCCGGTGATGTGGGCGGTCGGCGAACGGGACGGTGCCACCCACACCGTCCGGCTGTGCGACGAAACGGGCCGTATTCTTGCGCTTTTCGAGGGCTTCGCCGCCCGCGCCGTCAGTGCGCCACCGTCCATCCGTCCGCCGGTGGAGGAGGCACCGTCCGCGAGGCCGGCCGAGATGTCTGCTGCGGCCCTCGACCGCGTCACTGCAATCGCTGCGCGCGTGCTGGAGGTCGACCCGTCCGTTCTCGACACGGAGACGGAACTGGGCGAATTCGGTTTTGATTCCATCACGATGACGGGCTTTGCAGCCGCCATCAACGACGAACTCGACCTCTCGCTGACGCCGGCGGATTTCTTCGAATTCGCAACGCTTGCCCGTCTCGCACGCCATGTCGCGGCCCTCGCCGGGCCCGATCTGGTGGCGGCCACCGGTGCGGCATCGGTTCCGGCGAAGCCGTTGCCCGCCGTCACAAACTTTCCGCCGGAGGTCGAGGCACCGCGTCCTATCGCTAGCGAGACCTTCGCCGAGGACGATCCGGTCGTCATCGTCGGGCTGAGTTGCGCCTTCCCGCTGGCGCGCAACGCCGACGCCTTCTGGCAGAACCTCGTGTCAGCGCGCGACTGCATCACCCGCATTCCGCCCGACCGATGGGACTGGCAGGAGGTCGACGGCGACCCGAAGGCGGATCCAGGCAAGACCAACATCCATTGGGGTGGTTTCATCGACGGCGTGTTCGAGTTCGACCCGCTGTTCTTCAGCATCTCGCCGCGCGAAGCGAGGCTCATGGACCCGCAGCAGCGGCTGATGATGATGCATGCCTGGAACGCCATCGAGGATGCCGGCCATTCGCCGCGCGATCTCGCCGGGCGCAAGGTCGGGGTCTTCGTCGGCACCTCGTCGAGCGGGTATCGGGAGATCATCGGCGAGGACACCGGCGGCGAAGGGTATGTCGCCACCGGCGCGGTGCCCTCGGTCGGGCCCAACCGCATCAGCTACTTCCTCGACCTGCACGGGCCGAGCGAGCCGGTGGAGACCGCCTGTTCGAGCTCCCTCGTCGCCCTGCATCGCGCGGTCCGCTCGATCCGCGACGGCGACTGCGAGATGGCGCTGGTCGGCGGCGTCAACACCATCGTCACGCCGGAAGCGCATATCAACTTCGCCAAGGCCGGCATGCTGTCGCCCGACGGGCGCTGCAAGACCTTTTCCGACAAGGCCAACGGCTACGTGCGAGGCGAAGGAGCCGGCATGATCCTGGTTCGCCGGCTGTCGGATGCGCTGCGCGACGGCGATCCGATCCTGGCTGTCGTTCGCGGCACGGCGATCAATCACGGCGGGCGGGCCAACTCTCTGACCGCGCCGAACACGCAGGCGCAGGCCGATCTGCTGCGCAACGCCTATCGGGATGCAGGCGTCGATCCGTCGACCGTGAGTTATATCGAAGCTCATGGTACCGGAACGGCCCTAGGCGACCCGGTGGAGATCAATGCGCTCAAGGCAGTCTTTGCCGGCGACCGCGCGCAAGGCTCCTGCGGCATCGGCTCGGTGAAAACCAATATCGGCCATCTGGAGCTCGCCGCCGGCATCGCGGGCGTTGCCAAGGTGCTGTTGCAGATGCGGCATCGCCGGCTGGTGCCGAGCCTGCATTGCGAGACGCTGAATCCGTATATCGAGTTTGCCGGCTCCCCGTTCGAGGTTGTCCGGCAGGGGCGGCCTTGGACGGCTTTGCGCGATGCTGCGGGCCGCGAGTTGCCGCTGCGGGCGGGCGTCAGCAGCTTCGGGTTCGGCGGCGTCAACGCTCATGTGGTGTTGGAGGACTACCCCTCCGCGCCGCCCTCCGCCGCCGCAGTGCCCACACCGCAGCTCATTGTCCTGTCCGCCCGCGATGCCGCGCGTCTGGAGGACCGGGCGCGGGATCTTGCGGAGGCACTCGAGAGCGGGCGCTTCACGGACGCGGATCTTGCCGATATCGCCTTCACCCTGCGTGCCGGCCGGGCGCCGATGAAGCAGCGTCTTGCGTTTGTCGCGTGCTCGCTGGCGGACGTGATCTCTGCGCTGAGGACGTTCCTGGAGGGCGCCCCGATGCGGGGCCTTCACCTCGGGCAGGCGCGTACGGAGGTTCGCCTCCCACTGCCGCAGTCGCTCGAGGAGTGGGCGCAGCACTTCGTGCAAGGCGGCGACCTTGCCGGTTTCGGCGAGGCTGCGGGCGCGCATCGCCGCGTCCGCCTGCCTGCCTATCCCTTCGCCCGCGAGGTCTACCGTGTCGCCGCACCGGCCGTATCTGCCGTGCCGACAGCGGCGCGCGACCCCGTAGTGTCCGAGCCCGCCCACAGCCACTTCACCCGCCGTTTGGAGGCATCGGCCTTCTACCTGCGCGATCACCGGTTCCGCGACATGCCGATCCTGCCGGCCGCGATGGGGCTTGAGCTTGCCCGAAGCGCCTTCGTGGCCGCCGGTGGGTGCGATCCCGTGCGTCTTGAGGGTGTGACATGGCGCCGGCCGCTGGAACTCGCCTCCGGTTCCGTAGAGGTGCGGCTGCCGTTGGACGAGGGCGAAGCTGGTGCCAAAAGCTTCCGTTTGCTTTCGGGCACCGACACCGAGCACATGCGCGGCAGCGTCGTCCCCCGGCCGGTCGGCTCTGCGCCGGCGCATCTCGACCTTGCCGCGCTGCGTGGCCGCTTCCCGCGCATGCTGGACCGCGACTGGCTCTACGCCAGCTATGCCGCGCTCGGCCTCTCCTACGGCCCGGCCTTCCGCTGTGTGGTGGAGATGCAGGCCGGCGAGGGCGAGGCTCTGGCGCGGCTGCGGCTGCCGGAGGCCGCCCGTGGCGGCGAGGCGTTCCATCTGCACCCCTCGATGCTCGATGCCGCCTTCCATGTCGCGCTCGGCCTGTTCCACGGCGAGTCCGGCGGCACGGCGGCGCTGCCCTTCGCGCTGGACCGGATGGACGTCTTCGGCCCGACCGACGAGGAAATGTGGGTGCATCTGCGCGAGCAGCCGGCCGCAAACGGTCTGCGCCGCATCGACATCGATCTTGCCGATATGGCAGGCGATGTCCGCGTCGCGATCCGCGGCTTCACGCTGCGACTGGTGAGAGACGCGCCGACGCCGGAGGAGACCCGCACGCCGGAGGGGGAGGAAGCTGCTGCCCCGCTGGCCGTAAAGGCCGAGCGTTACCTCGCGGAGGTCGTGGCGCGCGAGACCGGGATCCCGGTTGCGGAAATCGATCCGCAAGCCGCTCTCGAGGCCTACGGCATCGACTCCCTGCTGATCACCCGCCTGACCGACGAACTCGGCAAGGTGTTTGGTCCGCTCTCCAGCACCCTGTTCTTCGAGCACCAGACGCTGGCCGCGCTGGCTCGCCACTTCGCTTCCGCCCATCCGCAGAAGCTCGCCGAGATCGTGGGAGAGACGCCCACCGACGCGCGCCCGGCGATTGCCGCTCTCGCTGCTCCGCCCGCCCGTGAGCGCATGGGCGAGGCAAGGGACGAGCCCATCGCCATCATCGGCCTGGCCGGGCGCTATCCCGGCGCGCGCGATGTCGAGGCGTTCTGGCAGAACCTTGCCGCGGGGCGCGATTGCATCGCCGAGATCCCGGCCGACCGCTGGGACCATTCAAGGTTCCACAATCCGGAGGGGCGGGATGGGCTACCGCGCGGCAAGTGGGGCGGTTTCGTCGACGATTTCGACCGCTTCGACCCGCTGTTCTTCAACATCTCGCCGCGCGAGGCGCCTTACATTGATCCGCAGGAGCGGCTGTTTCTGCAATGCGCCTGGGAAACGCTGGAAGATGCCGGCTACACCCGCGCCAATGTTGCACCGGCCGCAGAGGGCATGGCGGGCGGCGATGTCGGCGTCTTCGTCGGCGTCATGTACGAGGAGTATCAGCTCTACGGCGCGCAAAGCACCGCCGCCGGCCGGCCGCTCGCCCTGTCCGGCAGCGCGGCCTCCATCGCCAACCGGGTCTCCTATTTCTGCGATTTCCACGGGCCCAGCATGGCCGTGGACAGCATGTGCTCCTCCTCGCTGACGGCGATCCATCTCGCCTGCGAGGCCCTGCGCGCCGGCGATTGCCGTGTTGCCCTTGCCGGCGGCGTCAACCTGACCCTGCATCCCAACAAGTATCTCGCGCTGGCGCAGGGGCGCTTCCTGTCGAGCACCGGGCGCTGCGAGAGCTTCGGCGAAGGCGGCGACGGCTACGTGCCGGGCGAGGGTGTCGGCGCGGTGCTGCTGAAGCCGCTGTCGCGTGCCGTCGCCGATGGCGACCGCATCCACGGCATCATTCGCGCCTCGGCGCTCAACCATGGCGGCAAGACCAACGGCTATACCGTGCCGAACCCGCTGGCGCAGGCCGCCGTCATCGGCCGCGCCATGCAGCGCGCGGGCGTGCGCGCCGGGGACATCGGCTATGTCGAGGCGCACGGCACCGGCACCAGCCTCGGCGACCCCATCGAGATCGCCGCCCTGTCCCGCGCCTATCGCCGGGAGACCGATGCTTGCGGCTTCTGTGCCATCGGCTCGGTCAAGTCCAATATCGGCCATGGCGAGAGCGCTGCCGGCATCGCCGGCCTCACCAAGGTGCTGCTGCAGTTCCGCCATGGCCGTCTGGCGCCTTCGCTGCATTCGGCAAGGCTCAACCGCGAGATCGATTTCGCCGCCTCGCCCTTCCGCGTCCAGCAGCGCCTGGAAGAGTGGCCGCGCCGCCGGGACGGGCAGGGTAACGAGCTGCCGCATCTTGCCGCTCTGTCCTCCTTCGGGGCCGGCGGCTCGAACGCCCATCTGATCATCGAGGACTATCCGGCGCCATTTCTCCAGGAGGTTGCCCCCTCCCGCGCGGTCTATCCGTTCTCCGCCCGCGAGGCAGGGCAGCTGCGGCAGGTGCTGGAGCGGTTCCGCGCCCGCCTCGACACCTTGTCCGAAGCGGATCTTCCTGCCGCCGCTGTGACCCTGCAGGACGGGCGCGAGGCCTTGGAGGACAGGCTTGCCGTCGTCGCTGGAGACAAGGCAGAGCTGGCCCGTCTGCTGGACGCGGCGCTGCAGGGAGGCGAGGGGGCCGGTATCTGGCGTGGCCGTGCCGCGCGCGGCCGCTTCGACGATATGCTGTCTGCATCGTTGGAGGCCGCCGCCGCAGCCTGGGTTACCGGCACGCGGATAAATTGGCAAAAGTTGCGCGGCGGCGCCCGCCCCGTTCGCATCGGCCTGCCGACCTATCCCTTTGCCCGGGAACGCTACTGGCTGCCAGAGCGCGCCGCCGTGGATCATCGAGCACCGACGCCGGCGCCGGCCCTGCCGCTGCTGTTCCGTCCGCACTGGCGGGAGACGGACCCGCCGTCCGCCGCAAGCGCCCCGGCTCGGCATGTCGTGGCGCTCTGCGAGGCGCCGGACGAGGTCGCCTCCCGCCTGCGCAGGCAGATGCCGCAAGCCCGGATCGTACAGCTGGAGAGCGGGAGCGTCGATCAAGGCGAGCGCTTTGCCGATCATGCCGCGCAGCTGCTTTCTCTGCTCAAGGAGGAGGTGACGAACCACTCGGGACCCACCGTCCTGCAGACCGTGCTTCCTCTCGAGGATACGCTCGCCGAAGGGCTTGCCGGCCTGCTGCGCTGCGCGCGGCTGGAGCATCGCGATCTTGCCTGCCAGGCGATTGCGCTCGATCCCGTCCGGCCCGATCTCGCGGGTCTGCTGGCGCGCGAGGCCGCCCTCGCACACACCGATCACGACATCCGCTACAGCCCGGACCAGCGCCTGGTGCGTGTGTGGCGGGAGATCGAGGCCGACGTCCAAGCGCTGGCCGTGCCGTGGAAGCCGAAGGGCGTCTATCTCGTTACCGGCGGGGCCGGCGGCGTCGGCCTGCACGTCGCCGCCGACATCGCTGACAAGGCGCCGGGTGCGACTGTCTGGCTCATCGGCAGGTCCGCGCGCTCGGCGGCGCTCGACGAGCCCCTTGCTCGCCTCGGGCCGCGCGCCGTCTATCGTCGGGCGGATGTCACCGACCGCGCGGCGTTGCGGGCGCTCGTTGCGGAAATCCGCGCGGCGCACGGCCGTCTCGACGGCGTCGTCCATGCGGCCGGCCTCACCCGCGACAGCCTGATCGCCAACAAGTCCGAGGCCGATCTGCGCGCGGTTCTCGCCCCCAAGGTCGCCGGCACCCTGGCGCTCGATGCGGCGCTTGGAAGCGAGTCGCTCGATTTTCTGCTGCTCTTCGCCTCCGCGTCCGGTGCCCTTGGCAATCCGGGTCAGGCCGACTATGCCGCGGCCAACGCGTTTCTCGATGCCTTCGCGCAGGAACGAAACCGTCGGGTCGGGAAAGGCGAATGCTGCGGCCATACGCTCTCAATCGACTGGCCCTACTGGCAGGACGGCGGCATGCGTCTTCCTGGTGCGGTGGTCTCCGCGATGGAGCGGCAGGCGGGCGCCATACCGCTTGCAACCGATGCGGCACTGGCAACGCTTGCCTTCGCCTTGCCGCGCAAGGGCGACGACCAGCTTCTCGTGCTCTCGGGCGACAAGAGCCGTCTGCGCGCGCTCGTCCAGCCGCCTGACGAGGGGACGGTCGCCCCAGCGCCGCCCGCCCGCTCGGCGGCGGTTCCCGTTCGAGCGGCAGCGGCGGAAACCGTCACCCTTGATGCAGCTCCCTCCGTGAGCGAAGCGGTTCTCGACGCAGTGCGGGCGTGTTTCTCGCAAGTCCTGAAGATCCCGGCCGAGCGGTTGGGGGCGGACGAGACCATCGACCGCTTCGGTGTCGATTCCGTTTCGGCGCTGGACATCGTGGCAGCGCTCGAAACCCGCTTCGGCCAGCTGCCGCCGACGCTTCTCTTCGAGCATCCGACCATCGCCCGGCTGGCGGCGGCTCTTGAGGAGATGGGGCAGGGTAAACTGGCCGCGACCGTCCAGGAGGCGCCGGCTCCCGCGCCTCCCCCCGCAGCCCCCGCCATCGCTTCCGACGGCATCGCCGTGATCGCCGTTGCCGGACGCTTCCCCGGTGCGCGAACGGTGGAAGAGTTCTGGCAGGCCTTGGAAGAGGGGCGCGACTGTGTCCGCGAGGTGCCCGCCGAACGCTGGGATGTCGAGGCGACCTGGTCGCCGCGCAAGGGCCAGCCGCTTGCCAGCCACTGCCGCTGGGGCGGTTTCATCGACGATGTCGACCGTTTCGATGCCGGCTTCTTCGGCTACAGCCCGCGCGAAGCCGCGCTCGCCGATCCGCAGGAGCGGCTGTTCCTGGAGACGACCTGGCACCTGCTGGAGCGCGCCGGCCATACGCGCGCCCGGCTGGGCAAGCGCTACGGCAACCGCGTCGGCGTCTTCGTCGGCGCCATGTACCAGCACTACAAGGCGCTGGAGATGGATGCGGAAAGCCGGGCGCTGCTGCTGCTCTCGTCCTATTCGGCGATTTCCAACCGCACCTCGTTCTTTTTCGACCTGCAGGGGCCGAGCGTTGCCGTCGACAGCATGTGTTCTTCCGGCCTTCAGGCCGTGCATCAGGCCTGCCAGAGCCTGAAGGCGGGCGAGTGCCGGCTGGCGATCGCCGGCGGCGTCAACCTGTCGCTGCTGCCGGAAAAATATGTTGGGCTCAGCCAGGCAGGCCTTGTCGGCAGCCATGCCGCCAGCCGCAGCTTTGCCGGCGGCGACGGCTATCTTCCTTCCGAGGGCGTCGGCGCGGTGCTGCTGAAGCCGTTGGCCGATGCGCTGGCCGATGGCGACACCGTGCTCGCCGTGATCCGCGCCAGCATGGCCAACCATGCCGGCCATTCCGCCGGCTATGCGGTGCCCAATGTCGATGCGCAGGCCCGACTGCTTGCGGAAAACCTCGATGCGGCCGGCATCGATCCGCGTTCCATCGGCTATGTCGAGGCCGCCGCCAACGGCTCGTCCATCGGCGATGCCATCGAGCTGAGAGCGCTGGGCCGGGTCTTCGCGGGGGGGCAAGGCATTCCGCTCGGTTCGGTGAAGGCCAATCTCGGTCATGCGGAGGCCGCCTCCGGCATGGCCCAGCTCACCCGGGTCCTGCTGCAGTTCCAGCATCGCCGTCTCGTGCCCTCGCCCGGCCTGCCGGCCCTTGAGGCCGCCGGCTCTCCCTTCGCCGGAATGCCGTTCGTGCCGCAGCTGCGGGCCGAGCCCTGGCGTCCGCGCATCGTCGATGGCGAGGCGCAGCCCTTGCGCGCGAGCGTCAGTTCCTTCGGCGCGGGCGGGTCCAATGTTCACCTGGTGCTGGAGGAGGCGCCACGGGCGGCCGCCGCCGCCAGCACCGACGAGCCCGCCGGTCCCTTCCGCTTCCCCGTCTCGGCCCGCACGCCGGACCAGCTCGCAGCGATGCTTCGGCAACTGGCCGACTTCGCGCGAAGCACCCCAAGCCTTTCGCTGGCCCGCCTGTCGCGCACGCTGCGCTTCGGTCGCGAGACGATGGCCTGTGGCGTCGAGCTGACCGCCGCCTCGGTGAACGAGCTTGTTGCCGGACTGGAGGCCGCCGCGTCCGACCCGTCGGAAGCGCCCCTGCCGCGACGGGAAGAGGAGGGCGACCGGCGCGACCTTCTCGTCCTACCCGGCTACCCGTTTGCCCGCGAGCGGCACTGGATCGGCAGGCTGCCTGAAACATCGTCTCCCGAGCCCGAAACACGCAGCACCGCGAGCGACGCCGCGCCTCTGGAGACGCTCCGGCAGGCGGTTGCCGCCCTTCGCGGCGTGTCGCCGTCGCAGGTTCCGGCGGATCGGCCGCTTCGCGATCTCGGCGTCGAGTCCATGGGCTGGATGCGGCTGGTCTATGCGGTCGAGGAGGCGCACGGGTGCGCGCTCACCCATGACGATCTCGATCGGCATCCGACGCTCGCAGAGCTCGCCACCCGCATTGCGTCAAACACGCTGAATGCGCTGCCGGCGGCGGTGCCGGCCGCGATGATCGGGCCTTGGCGGGTTCCGCTCGGCGAGGGGCAGAAAGGGCTCTGGGTCCTCCAGACGCTCTATCCTGATCGGACGGACTACAACGTGCCGCTGGCCTTTCGCGTCAGCGGCATCGACGAGCCGAGCCTGTCCCGCGCCTGCGACTGGCTGTGCGAGAACTTTCCCGTGCTGACCGCGCGCGTTGCAGGGCAGGGCGAAAGGCTGGAGGCCGGCGCCGCACCGCGCCTTGAGATCCTCTCCATCCCCAAAGAGATCGAGCCGGCCGAGTTCGCCCGCCGCCGGCTGGCGCGGCCTTTCGATCTTGCCAAGGACGCGCCGGTACGCTTCGAGTTGCTGCAGGGCGGAACGCTTGGCCCCGGCGAAAGCCTTCTCCTCGTGACCTTCCATCACATCGCCATTGATGGCGCCTCCGCCGCCGTCGCGGCCCGCCTGCTCTGGCAGGCCTATTCTGCCTTTGCCTCCGGCGGCGCGCCTGCCTCAGCTCGGGCCGCCAACCGTGCCGACTATGCCGACTTCATCGCCTGGGAACGGGACATGCTCGCCTCACCACGCGGCGAGGACCAGCTGCGCTACTGGCGCGAGACGTTGTCCGGCGAGCTTCCGGGTTTCGACCTGCCGGTCGACCGGGACGCTCTGGCGGCCGAGACCGGCCGTCGCCACGGCGCGGTGGAACACCGCCTGCCCAGGGCGCTGGTCGCCCGAATGCGGGACGTCCTGCAGGAGCGCGGCACCAGCCCGGCCGCCTTCCATCTCGCGGTTCTTACAGGGCTTCTCTATCGGCATACCGGCCAGGAGGACCTGATCGTCGGCGTGCCGACCTTGCGGCGGCCGCAGCGGCGGTTCGAGGAAACCGTCGGCTATTGCGCGAACATGATGGCGCTGCGCATCGCCGTCGACGGCGAGCTCCCTGCCGCCGCGCTGCTCGACACCGCGCAGCGCGCGCTGGGCGAGGGGATGGCCCGCGCCGATGTGCCCTTCGCGGCTGTCGCGCAAGGTCTCGGCGGTGCGGCGGACGGGCAGGCGCCCTGGCAGGTCGGCTATGCCTACCAGAACTTCCCGCAAGGCACCGGCATCGACCTGACCCCGGAGCTCGGCCGGGTGGAGCATCTGCCGCAGATCCGCCAGCCGGGCGACGCGCCCTTCGGCCTCGAGGTCTACGAGGAGGGCGGAGGCCTCCTGCTGGTCGCGACCTTCGACGGCGAGCGGTTCTCCGCCGCCCGGATCGAGCGCATGCTGGCGCACTATCAGGTGCTTGCCAGCGCGATGCTCGACGACCTCGAGACGCCGCTCGGCGAGCTCGCCATGCTCACCCGCGCCGAGCGCGAGCGGGCGCTCCACAGCTGGAGCGCGACGACGGAGGCCGCGCCCGCGGCCGGACTGGTTCACGAGTGGATCGAGGCGCGTCTGCGCCAGGCTCCTTCCGCCGAGGTTCTCGGCGGCCAGGGCGAAACGCTCACCGCCCGCCAGCTGCTGCGGCAGGTCGAGCGCCTGTGCCTCACGCTTTCGTCTTGCGGCATCCGGCAGGGAGATCGCGTCGCCGTGCTCGCCGGGCGCGAGGCTGGCGGCATCGCCGGCCTGCTGTCCGTGCTCGCCTCTGGTGCGGTCTGGGTGCCGCTCGATCCCGAGCATCCCGACGAGCGCCTGTCGCTGATCCTGCGCGATGCCGGAGCAACGCTCGTTCTGGCGCCCAAGGGGCTGGCCGCCCGTGCGCGCAAACTGGCTGCGGCCGGCGTGCGCGTCGTCCGGCTCGACCGCGACGGCTGGGACCTGCGCCCGCAACTGGCCCGCCGCCGTCCCGTCGTCCTGCGGCCGGAAGATCCCGCCTATATCATCTACACGTCCGGCTCGACGGGCACGCCCAAGGGCGTCGTCGTGTCGCACGGCGCGCTTGCCGGTCATTGCCGGGCGGTCGTCGATCACTACGGTCTTGGCGAGGGCGATGCCGTGCTGCAATTCGCCTCGCCTGGGGTGGATACTGCGCTGGAGCAGATCCTGCCGGCCTTGGCGAGCGGTGCCCGCCTCGTCATCGGCGGCACGGCGGTCCGTGCGCCCTCGGACTTCTTGAGACTGCTCGAGCGCGAGCGCATCACCGTCGCAGATCTGCCGCCGGTCTATTTGCGCGAGCTGTTGCAGGCCTGGAAGGCCGGCGGCTCCGACCTGTCCGGGCTCTCCCTGCGCCTGCTGATCTGCGGCGGCGAGGCGCTGGGGCCGGATGTCGTCGCCTTGTGGGCCGACAGCGGCCTCAAGCGGGCGCGCCTGCTCAACGCCTATGGCCCGACCGAGGCGACGATCACTGCCCTCTTACATGATGTGACACCGGACGACCGCGGCGCTCCCGTGCCCATCGGCCGCCCGCTGGCCGGCACCCGGATCTATATTCTCGATCCTCACGGCAATCCGGTGCCCGATGGCGTCGTCGGCGAGTTGCATATCGGCGGCGCCCGCCTTGCCATCGGCTATCATGGCCGCGACGACCTCACGCGCGAGCGCTTCGTCCTGCGCACCGTCGATCCCGGCGAGCCGCCCGTGCGCCTCTACCATACCGGCGACCTTGCGGCCTTCCTGCCGAACAGCGGCGGCACCGTCGCCTTTCATGGCCGCATCGACGACCAGGTGAAGATTCGCGGTTTCCGCGTCGAGCCGGGCGAGGTCGAGGCCGCCCTTGCCGCGGAGGGACTGGGCGAGGTCGCGGTGCTGGCGGAGGCGGACGGCGAGGGCAGGGCCTACCTCGCGGCCTTCGTGGCAGTGCCTGAAGCCGGTTTCGACGCCGCCGCCCTGCGGGACCGGCTCTCCGCCCGCCTGCCGCTGCACATGCTTCCCTCCATGATCCACCGCATCGATGCGCTTCCCGTCGCGCCTGGCGGAAAGATCGACCGACGGGCGCTGCGCAGGCTGGCCGCGCGGCCGGCCGTAGCCTGGGACGCCGCCGAGGCCGGACCGTTGGACGAGGTGGAAGCTCTCCTGCTGGACGTATGGGCAAAGGCGTTGGGCCGGGAGGCGGCTCAGTTGCGGCGCGGCGACAGGTTTTCCGACAGCGGCGGCGACAGTCTTGCCGCCGTGCGCCTCCTCGGCGGGATCGAGCGGGCCTTCGGCGTCACCCTGTCGGTCGCCGATCTCGGCGCGGCCGCAACGCTCGGCGAACAGGCAAGGCTTCTGCGCCGTCGCGTGCCGGAAGGCGACCTGCCTCACAAGGCCGATATGGGCACGCCTTCGCTCGTCGTGCCCCTGCGCATCGCGCGGCACGCCGATGCCCGGGCGCTCTTCCTGGTGCATCCGGTCGGCGGTACGGTTGCGTGCTACGACGGCCTTGCTGCCGAGCTGCCCGAACACTGGTCCGTCTATGGCATTCGCGCCTCCGGCCTCGTTGCCGGGGAAAGCCCAGAGGTCACCAGCCTGTCCGCGTTGGCCTCGCGCTATATCGAACAGCTGCGCGGCCAGCACGCGAGCGGGCCGTACCGCCTTGCCGGCTGGTCGATGGGCGGGGTCCTCGCCTTCGAGATGGCGCGCCAGCTGGAGGCCGCCGGTGAGCGCGTCGATTTCCTGGCGCTGCTCGACAGCTATACGCCGCAGGAACTCGCGCGCGTCGAGCCCTCGCTTGCCGGAGATGCCACCGCGCCCGGCGAAATCGCGGAGCAGGCCAATCGGGCGGCCTTCGTTCGCGAGCTGCTGGGCGGGGTAACGGTGGAACTTGCCGCAGGCGCCGACCTTGCCGATCAAGTGCTGGCAATGCCCGCCTTCGCCCGCCGCCATCCCGGCATGGGCGCTGCGGACTTGCGCCGCCTCTTCGCCGTCTTCGCCGCCAACCAGGCGTCACTTGCCGACTACGAGCCCGGCCCTTGCGCCGTGCCGCTGACCCTGGTCAGGACACGGCAGGGGCTGGAGCGGTTCGGCGCGGCGGACTGGCAGGCGCTTGCCCATGGCGGCTTTGCCCTGCACGAGGCCGCAGGCGACCATCACAGCTTCCTGCAACCGCCGCATCTTCGGGGCTGGGCCGGGCACCTGTCGCAGGCCCTGATGGATCTGAAGGAACGGGCATGAGTGCGGGGGCAACTTGTATGTGGGCGAAGGTGCGCACGGCCTTGCAATTGACGGCAAGAGACGGGCTTATAGCGGGCTGGAACCGCGGCGGGGCTCGCCCTATACTGCCGCCCTGTTCACTGTAAAAACTGGCGAGTCGGCCGAATGGCACTGGACGATGAGTTCGAAGATTATGAAGAATTTCTTCGCAGCGAACGCCAGCGTCGAGTCCAGATCTATACTTTGCTGGTTTTGCTTTTGTTCGGCGTCGGACTGGTAACGCTCTGGAACAGGGTGGTCGTCACCATTCATTCGGGCGAGGCCGGCGTGCTCTACCGCTGGGTTTCCGGCACGGACATGAGCAACATCTATGGCGAGGGGCTCCACATCATGTGGCCCTGGAATCGGATGTATGTCTACAACGTCCGCTTGCAGACCGAGCAGCGCCAATACAGCCTGCTGACCCAGGGCGGTCTTCCCGTCGATCTGGAAATCGCCGTGCGCTACAAGCCGGACTTGCGCCTGCTGCCGCTGCTCCACGTCACGGTCGGGCCCGAATACCTGGACAAGATCGTGTTTCCCGAGACCGAGGCGGTGCTGCGCCGGGCCGTCGGCCAGTATGCGCCGGAAGAGGTCTATACCAGCCGCCGCGGCTTCCTTGAATCGATCGTCGTCAACAGCCTGACCAATGTCGAGGATCGCTACGTCATCATCGACGATGTGCTGGTGCGCAATGTCGAGCTGCCGCCGGCCGTGCGCCTGGCGGTCGAACGCAAGCTCACTCTTCTGGAGGAAGAGAAGGCTTACGCATACCGCATCGGCATTGAGAAGCAGGAAGCCGAGCGCAAGGCCATCGAGGCGGAGGGTATCCGCCGCTACCAGGACGTCATCAAGCAGAGCCTGACGGAAGACCTGCTGCGCTGGCAAGGCGTGCAGGCGACAAAGGAGTTGGCATCCTCGCCCAATGCCAAGACGGTCGTGATCGGCTCGGGCAAGGACGGCTTGCCGCTCATTCTCGGCGGCGACAGGTAGGCGGATGGCCAGGAAGCCTTTCGCCAAGACCATCCGGCCTGCAGGCAAGGCTGCCTGGCTCCGGGTGGTTGCCGGTATCGCCCTGATCTGGCTGGCGCTTTTCGCCGTCATCGTCGCCTCGAGCGGTATTTCGGTGGGCGAGCGTGTGATGGCCTATGTGGACATCATGCGCGGCAAGACATCGAGCGCCGTCAAGATCGGTCTGGTCTATGCCGACGGGGACGAGGTCAACAGCTTCACCAACGGCGCGCGGCTCGCCGCAGCGCGGGTGAACGCCGAAGGCGGCATCCTTGGACAGGACCTGGAACTGCTGCTCTACCGCGAGGAAGTGTCCTTCGGCGAGGGCGGCTTCGAAAGGACGGTCGCCCGGACCATGCGTCTTGCCGGCGAGGTGGCCCGCCAGAACGGGTTGTTCGGCGTGATCGGCCACGAATGGTCCGACACGGCGATCACCGCGAGCGCGATCTACAATCAGAACGACATCCTGTATCTCGCCACGCATGCGACCGCCTCGTCGCTGACCAACCACGGATTTTCCCTGCTGTTCGCGCTGCAGCCGGACAATAGCGACAACACCGAGATGATCGCGCGGTATGCGCTGGCGACCGGCCTCAAGCGTTTCCTCGTGCTCACCGACAAGAGCGACTACGGCAAGGAGGCCGGAGACTTCTTCAGCGCGGTCGCCACCCAGCAGGGCGGGAACGTGGTGTTCCGTGGCTACCTGCCCGGTCATGGCCGGTCCGTGGACCAACTGCTCATGTTCATTCTCGACAACAACCTGTTCGGCAAGGGCGATTACGACGCCTTCTTCGTTGCCTCGGCCTTGACCCTCGACACGGCCGAGTTCATCCGCCGGGCGCGGGAACTCGGTCTCGACAAGCCGGTGCTGGGGCTCGAATACATGTTCTCCAACACCATCGAGAACCATGTCGGGCGGCAGAAGATGAAGGATGTGATCGGCGTCTCGCTCTTCGACAGCGAAAGCGTCAATGCCCTCTCCACCGGTTTCGTCAGTTCCTATCTCCAGCAATATAACGGGATGCCGGACTTGAGCGCCGCACTCGGTTACGATGCGGTGATGCTGCTGAAGGAAGTCACCGAGCGGACCGGCACCCGGGACCCCGGCAGAATTGCCGATGCGCTCAAGGTCGCGCGTTATGGCGTGCCGTTCGAGGGCGTTACGGGTAAGATTGTGTTCAATACGAAGGGACTGATCACGGACACCGATGTTTTCGTCGTGCGTCACGATGGAACGCGGTTCCAGACGGTGGCAAGCTACCGCAAGCCTCTGGAGTGGTCGCCCGACACGATTATCGAAAGGAGTGGGGACGACAGCGCGCTGATGCCTGATCCCGCTGCCAACAAGGAGCACACCGTGCCATGACGATCTTCGTCAACCCCTGGGTACTTTTCATCTGGGTCATCGCCAGCTGGATCATCGGCATGCTCGGCCGCGACACCCGCTTCGGCTTCGTCGGCAATTTTCTTGTTGCCTTCCTGTTCAGCCCGGTGGTCGGTATCATCGTGCTGCTGGCCTCCGACCGCTGGACGGGGCTGGGCGGCCGTCGGCGCGATCCGCGTCGTCGGTCCGGCGGCGCCTGAGCGTTTTGCCCGGCTGATCTGCGAGCACCGCCTCGGACACAGACCTTTGAAAACGAAAACGCCGCGAACGCTGGCTCCAGCATTCGCGGCGATCGTGTTTTTGACAGAGCCGAAGGCGGCGTCCCGATGGAGCCGCCCCGATCAAGTCGTCAGGATGCCTTGGCGGCCGTCTCTTCGACGGTCTCGGCCACCGCCTCGGCGCCGCTCTTGGTGCGGTCGCGTGCGCGCTTGGCCAGTTCCTTGCCCTTTTCGAACTGCTCCTTGTAGAAGGCGCGCATCTTGCTGGCGTCGAAGTCCATCAGCGAGCCGCCATCCTCGTAGTGGCGGGCGATGGAACGGCCGACAGCATAAGTCGACGCGCCGGCCACGACCGGCAGCGACACCATGCCGACCATCCAGCCGATGCCGGGGATGAGCTTTGTGGCGCTCGCCGCGACCGCATAGCCGGCCCCGTAGCCGAGCACGCCGCCAGCCAGCGCATAGATTACCTTGCGGCCCATCTTGTCGGAGAAGGGCTTGCCGTAGAGCTGCGAAAGCTTCTGGATCATGCGCAGCTGGATCGCCACCACTGCGGCGATGTCGAAGATCGCCACCGGCACGATGCTGGCCGCCACAGAGGCGAGCACATAGTCCTTGGTGAGGCTCTCGGCCGTGAGCTGGCGGGCGATGTCGTCGTCGGACAGCGTGGCCGCTTCCGGAGCCTCGCCCTCGATCGCGTTTTCCACGTCCGCCTCGATCTCGGCGTCGCTGGCCGCAGCGGTCTTCTCGGCAGTGCTCTTGGTTGCCATCCACACTCTCCTGATGCTGTCCGAAGGCGCCTGTTGCGCGAGGATCCGAAATGCTGCCGCCGGAAGCGGACTGAATGATTTCCGGGAAATTCCGAGGAAACGGTACTCTTTCGAATCGAAAAAGGAAAGACTTGCAACCTGTTGCAGCCTGCTTTCGGTGCGATTTTCGCCCCGGGTGGTCCGTTTCAGCCCTTGGTGCCCGCCCCCTCGACCGGCTCGCCGCGTTCCAGCCGCTCCACGAACACATCGCCGATCACCCGCGTCAGTGCGACGGCGGCGGCGGCGGTCACGGTCATGCCGACCAGGTTCGGACCCGGCGCCATCCTGAGCAGGCTGGTGGTGGTGAAGCTGGCGATGCCCGGCGCGCCGACGCCGGCCAGCAGCGACAGGGCAATCCGGCCGCTGCGGTCCCGGCCGAGCGGGATCCTGTAGCAGCGCGACAGTTCCCGCAGCATCCGCGCGACGAGGGCGGCGACGGCGGCAAGATCCACCCAGGGCAGCGGCACGAAACCGGCAAGTCCCGCCAGTGTCGAATGCCGCTCGATGATCAGTCGCGCCCGCGCCCGGCGCAGCGCACTGCCCGTCGGCGGACGCGTCGCAACCGCGCGGCCTTGGGGAGGGGATGTTTTCGCCTGTTCCGCCGTTTCCTCTGCCGCAGCGGCAGGACCGGCCACCGTCTCCGCTTCCGGGGAAGCGACGTCGGCTGCCGGGGCCACCTTGGCCTCCGTCTTCCTGGCCGGCTCGCTTGCCGGCGCGGCAGGGGCGGGCTGCGCCTGCGGCGTATCTTCTGCCTGTTCCGCCGCGTGCATCTCGCGGCGGATATCGTGGATCGTGTGCTGCAAGGTCCTGGGGAGTTTCCGGCTCACGCGCTGCGCACCTTTCGTGTCGCCAGCAGGGCCTCGACCTCGCCGGCCAGTTCCTGCACGTCCTGCGCCGCCGCGCCGTCCGGTTGGGTCAGCGTCGGCGTCGCGCCGTAGAGCGCGGCTTCGGCGTAGGAGACCCGGTTCTGCAGCTCCTGCCGCAGCAGCGGGAACCCGGCCTCTTCCAGCTCGGCGCGGATGTGGCGGGCGATCACGCTGCCGCGCGTGGTCTGCGTCAGCACGCAGCGGAAGGTCGGGGCCCAGCCCTGGACGCCGGCCATCAGCAGGCCGACCGTATCGGTCATCCGGTCGACATCCAGCGGCGACGGCTTGACCGGGATCAGCACCAGGTCGGCGACCGCAAGGCCTGCTGCGGTGATCTCGCTGTCGAAGCCCGGCGTGTCGACGACAATCAGGCCGTAGTCGCCGGCCTGTTCCTTCACCGCCTTCCACATGTCCCGGTCGGCGCGGGCGATCACCGGCAGCCCGCCGAGCGCCTGCTCGCGCGCCGCCAGCCGGAGCACCGAATGCTGCGGGTCGGCATCGACCAGCAGGACACGCCAGCCGCGCATCCGCCAGTACACGGCAAGGCAGCTGGCAAGCGTCGACTTGCCACTGCCGCCCTTCAGCGACGCGACGGTGATGACCTGCGCGCTCATGGCCAGTCTGCTCCCTTAAGCTGATTCCCCGTTTGCACTGCGTTAACTATAGCGCGTTTCGCAAGGACGGGATGCCCATCCCATGGGCGTTTCGGCAAGGGATGCCGGGCGGTTCGCCGGCTGCGCTTGCGCTTGCCGCTCGTCTCCGACATGAACGCACATGCCGGGGCGCGATCCCCGTTGCCGCACCGCTCCGGGACCCTCTCATGTCGCTCACCCTCGTCACCGCCGCCGATGCCGCCTTCGTCCCGACGCTGGCCCAGTATCTGGCAAGCGTGAAGGCGAGGGGGCTCGACAGGGACGCGCGCATCGCCGTCTACGATCTCGGCCTCGATCCGGGCGAGCGGGCACAATTGGCCGCCCGGTTTCCGTTTGCGGAGTTCCTGCCCTTCAGCCTCGTGCCCTATCCCGCCCATGTGGCGCCCTCGGCAGGCACCTACGCCTGGAAGCCGCTGGTGATCGCCGATGCGGCGGAGCGGTTCGGCGGTCGGATCTTCTGGTTCGACAGCGCGACGCTCTTCCACGACTCGCTTGCCGAGCCGCTCGCCGAGCTTGCCCGCTGCGGCGTCTATACCCTCTCCGGCCAGTCGAACCTGGCGCAGCGCTGTGCGGCGGACGTGCGCGCCCGCCTTGCCGTCGAGCCGGCCTTTCTCGACCGCCGCATCCGGGTCAGCGGCGTCGTCGGCTTCGACCTGGGGCAGCCCACGGCTCGCGACATTCTCATCGACTGGGCGGAGCTGGCGCTGGACCCTGCGGTCTTCACCCGCGCCGACCGGGCCAGCCACAACACCGACCAGGCGATCCTGTCGATCCTGCTGTTCCGGGCCGAGGCGGCCGGCCATCTGGTGCTGAACGAGGGCGACATCGACATCAGTTCGCCCCGCCCGGTGCGCTGGATGAGCTCGCGCAACAAGCTCGATCCCGCCCGCCCGCGCTGGAGCGACCCGCTCGCCCGCCTCTGGTATCGGCTCTACAAGGCCGGCGACCGGGCGAACCTGCGCTGGCAGGACTTCTACCGCCGCCGCATCCTCGGCCTGCATCGCTGGCCGAAGGAGAATTTCCGCACTTATGTGATGCGGGCAGGCGACCGGGCGCCGACGTCGGTGCCGTGCCCGGCGCTCAGCTATTATGCCGATCCCTTCCTGTGGCGGCGGGACGGGCGGCTCTGGCTCTTCGTGGAGGAATTCCGCTATCCCGAGCAGCTCGGCCGCCTCATTGCCATGGAGCTCGGCGAGGGCCTGCGGCCCGGTCCGCCCGTGCCCCTGACGATGCCCGTCCTGCCGCTGCGCGAGCATGCGTCCTATCCCTTCCTCTTCGAGGCGGACGGCGCGCTCTACATGCTGCCCGAGACCTGCTCGCTGCAGGCGCTCGATCTCTATGTCTGCGACCGCTTCCCCGACCGCTGGCGCCGGGTGCGGCGGATCTTCGAGCAGACGGACGCGGTAGACAGCGCGCTTTTCCGCCATGACGGCGCCTGGTGGATCCTCACCTGCGGCAAGCCTCTGGGGCAGGACGGCGCGCGCACGCTCGCCCTCTATCGCAGCGAGGATCTGCTCACCGGCACGTTCGAGCCGCACCCGGTCAATGCGGAGGGCATCTTCGCCGATGGGGATTACGGCTTCGGCCGCGGTGCGGGCAGCATCCTGCGCGACGAGACTGGTCTGTTGCGCGTGATGCAGAAGAACCTGACTTACTACGGGCAGGGCGCCGAGGTCCGCCGCATCACCCGTCTCGATGTGGACGGCTATCGCGAGGAGCCGGCCGAGCGCGACCATCCGCTGGCGCGTCTCGCGGCGCTGGCCTCGCCGCACCACATCGCCCTCCACGACGATGTGCTCGCCTTCGATGTCCGGACGCGGGTCGGCTTCGTCTCCGGCCTGCCGTGGATTGGCCGCCGGCTGAGCGCGCTCGATCCGGCGGCCAAGCGCTTCCTGTCGGGCGCGCCCGGGCTTGCCGGCGAGATCGCCGCGGCGGTCAGCGCGGCGTGTCGGCGCCTGCGGCCAGTCGATGGCCGCCCACCGTCCAGCGATCCGCCATGTGACGGATGACGATGGTGTTGTTGCGGCTTTCGGGCGTGCCTTCGCCGCTGTTGACCCGGCCGAGGCTGTTGGCCCGGTAGAACGACTGGCGGGTGATCATCTGGAAGCCCGCACGCGCCGCCGGCACCACGTATTTGCGCGCCGCGCAATGGCCGGAGATCCACACGTCGTCGACATAGAACGCTGCCGGCGGGGCGCCGCGATGGGTCAGCATCCCCTCCATGTCGGGGAAGAAGCGCGGCCGCACCAGATAGCCGGAAAACCCTTGCAGGATGTCGATCTCGCGGCGCTTGCGCAGACGGCGGGCGCGGATCGGCGCCGGCGGTTGCATGTAGAGATTGCTGCGGATCGTCGTCGGGCGGTCGGTCAGGTCGGCCGGCACCACCCAGCCGGAGAGGCCGATGGCCGCGTCCCGGTCCGCCTCCGCCTCGCGCGCCAGCACCTTCAGGAAATCCGGCGGATAGATCCGGTCGTCGTCCACCACCACAATGGCGGCATCCGCATCGAGGGCGGTGAGGCTGGGAAACAGCTTCGTCGCCGGGCCGAAATCCTCGCAGCGCACGACGGTGACGGTGGCAAGCCTCGACAGCCATTCGGGGATCTCGTAGCCGCAGTTTTCCCGGCGCGAGTGATACGGCACGTTGAGGCGGATTTCCGCCGGCGGCAGCGACTGGTCGAGCAGGCTCTTCAGAGTCATGCCGATATGCTCGATGCGGCTCGGGATCGTCGTCAGCGTCACCACCGGGCCGCGTGCGTCCGCCGCCTGCGCCTTTCGGTCCAGCTCGGCGATGTCGCGCCGCGCCAGCCTGCGCGCACGAAAAAGATCTGCGATCAGCGTCTCGCCTTCGAAGAAGTCATGGACGGCGATGGCCGTGGCCGCACCGCCGCCGATTGCGGCCAGCACCAGGCCTGTGACGAACGACATGGGTCCCTTTCCTTGGCCTTTGTTTGCTACGGCTGCTCAGAGCGCCTGCTGCCACTCGCGGATCGCGTCGACCGGCCAGACCAGCATCAGCACGTTGAGGGTGAGATTGTCGCGGATGACGGCCAGCGCCACCAGCTCCATGGCGACGGCCAGCAGCACCGTCGCCCAGACCGGCAGCCGCAACGCCAGCCAGAAACCGACCAGCATCCACAGCACGTCGAAGACCGAGTTAAGCACGCTGTCGCCGGTATAGCCGGCGGCGATGGTGCCTTCCCGGTAGCGGTCGATGATCCAGGGGCTGTTCTCGACAATCTCCCATGCCGCCTCGATGAAGATCGAGCCGACCGCCCGCCAGCCCATGGAGAGCCTCGGCGTCAGAAGGTGGAACAGGCCGTAGAACAGCATCCCGTGGATGATGTGCGAGGGGGTGTACCAGTCGGAGATGTGCTGCGAATTGTCGGAGGATGTGACGTCCGACGTCCACAGCTTGATTTCCCCGCAGGTGCAGATTGGCACCCGCCCCATGGCCAGCAGGATGACGGCGGTCAGCGCGATCAGTGCGAGCGCGACGAGAAGGGGGAGGGCGCCTTTTCGCGAAAGCGTCATCGAGGGGTATCCTGCATTGGGCCGTTTCGGGGGAGGACTTCGCTTGAGCCGCCAGCTATGGGCGGTAACGCGGCCATGCGCAAGCGGCACTGGAATTTGCCGGCGCAAGCGACTAGACCTCTGTCCACAAAAAGCGGGCCGCAATCGGCACCGCGCCACGAAATTCCATGGAGAGCGCATGAGCCTCACCGAAGCCCGGGCCGAAGGCGGCCGGGAGAGCGGGCCGGACGCGGCAAGCCACCTGTCGCGCCGGACCTTCGCCATCATCTCGCATCCGGACGCCGGCAAGACGACGCTGACGGAAAAGCTGCTGCTGTCGGGCGGCGCCATTCGCGCGGCCGGCCAGGTCCGTGCGCGCGGCGAGCGCCGCCGCGCCCGCTCGGACTGGATGAAGATCGAGCAGGAACGCGGCATCTCGGTCTCGTCCTCGGTCATGACCTTCGAGCGCAACGGCATCACCTTCAACCTGCTCGACACGCCGGGCCACGAGGATTTCTCTGAGGACACCTACCGCACGCTGACCGCCGTCGATGCGGCGATCATGGTCATCGACGCGGCCAAGGGCATCGAGACGCAGACGCGCAAGCTGTTCGAGGTCTGCCGCCTGCGCGACATCCCGATCGTCACCTTCGTCAACAAGATCGACCGCGAGGGCCGCCACCCGCTGGAGGCGTTGGACGAGATCCAGGAGGCGCTGGCCCTCGACGTGGTGCCGATGACCTGGCCGGTCGGCATGGGTTCGGACTTCTTCGGCGTCTACGATTGGCAGGCGAAGCGCTTCCTCACTTCCTCGGAAGGGCGCGGCAGCCGCTTCGACAGCATCATTGACGTCTCCGGCCTCGACGATCCGGCCTTCACCGAGCGGGTGTTCCCGAACATGCTTGCCGAGCTTCAGGAGAATGTCGAACTCGGGGCCGAGGCCTATCCGGCTTTCGATCGCGAGGCCTTCATGGAAGGCCACATGACGCCGGTCTTCTTCGGCTCGGCGCTGCGCGACTACGGCATCGAGGAGATCATCCAGTTCATCGCCCGTTTCGGCCCGGCGCCCCATGCGCAGCCGGCGACGACCCGCATCATCCGCCCGGAAGAGCCGAAGGTGACCGGTTTCGTGTTCAAGGTGCAGGCGAACATGGACCCCAAGCACCGCGACCGCATCGCCTTCGTGCGCCTGTGCTCGGGCACCTTCCGGCGCGGCATGAAGCTGAAGCATGTGCGCGCCAACAAGACCATCGCCGTCTCCGCGCCGATCTTCTTCTTCGCCGAGGAGCGCGAGCTTGCCGAGACCGCCTATCCGGGCGATGTCATCGGCGTGCCCAACCACGGCCAGCTGCGCGTCGGCGACACGCTGACCGAGGGCGAGGAGATCCACGTCACCGGCCTGCCGGCCTTCGCGCCGGAAGTGCTGCGCCGCGTGCGCCTGTCGGACACGATGCGCGTCAAGCAGATGCGCCAGGGCCTGATGGATCTCGCCGAGGAAGGCCTCGTGCAGATCTTCAAGCCGCAGATCGGCTCCAACTGGATCGTCGGCGTCGTCGGCGTGCTGCAGCTCGATGTGGTGGTCGATCGCCTGCGCAACGAGTATTCGACCGAGATCGGCTTCGAGGCCGCACCCTTCAGCACCGCGCGCTGGATCGAGTGCGACGACGAACTCAAGCTGCGCAAGTTCCTGGAGGCCAACCCGTCCAGCGTTGCCCAGGACCGCGACGACCGGCCCGTTTACCTTTTCAAGAACTCTTGGGAGGTAAACTACGTTGGAGAGAAGAACCCGGACATCCGCTTCCGCGAAACCCGCGAGATCGTGCATACGCCGGAAGGGTGAGTCTGGGGTGAGCCGGGGCGCTTCACGGCGCATGGAAGTGCAGGGCGATGAGGCGGAAGGCGTAATGAGTGCGCCTTTTCCTTGCATTGCACAGCAATGCATCCTATTTAATACCAATAGCCGTTTGTTCGACGGCTTCTTGATTCTGTGCGTTCCGTCAAAGGCTAAGTGATCGAAGGGGGCTTGTGCCATGGCCCTGGCATTCCCGACCGTACCGAAGGCATCGACCCGCGTCTCACGCGTGCTCGAAACCCTGCGCCTTTGGCTCGGCGGCAAGCCGGAGGCGGTGCAGGTCGCAGCTCTCCCCTGGCGGCGGGATGCCGGGGGGCGCCTCTTGGTGCTCCTCGCCACCAGCCGCGACACCGGACGCTGGGTCCTGCCCAAGGGGTGGCCGCAAAAGGGCCGTTCGCTCAGCGAGACGGCCGCGGTCGAGGCCTGGGAAGAGGCGGGTCTTTCCGGCCGCATCGGCAGCGATCCGCTCGGCAGCTATTTCTATCGCAAGCTTCTCGACAACGGGCTGCCTCGTCGTGTGCGCGTGCAGGTCTTTCCGCTGGCCGTCGCCGAGGAGGCGCAGGACTGGCCGGAAAAGGGCCAGCGCGAGCTGCGCTGGTTCTTCCCCGAGGACGCGGCCCGCAACGTCCACGAGCCGGAACTCGCCCGTATTCTCGGCAATGCCCGGCTTCTGGAGGAGTTGCGGTGATCTCCGTCTCCCTGTTCATCGGCAGGTGACGGACTTGCAGCCTTCGCTTAGGGCAGCCGTCGCCGGATCGTTACGTTTTGCGCGCAGCATGGCGCCATGAGCGACGGCAAGACCCCCCGCAACCGCACGACCATCGACAAGGACCTCGACAAGTTCACCTATGTCGAAGAGGCGACGACCTATCTGTCGCGCTCCTATGTCGCGCTCGGTTTCGGCTTCCTGTTTCTCGTGGTCGTCGGCAGCCTTGCCGGCCTGCTGCTGGCCGAAAATTCCCACTGGTTCCTGCTGACGGCGGCGCTGGTGCTCGGCGGCTACATGGCACTCAATATCGGCGCCAACGACGTGGCCAACAACATGGGCCCGGCGGTCGGTGCGCGCGTGCTCACCATGGGCAGCGCCCTTGTGCTCGCCGCTCTGTGCGAAAGCGCCGGTGCGTTGCTGGCCGGCTCGGGGGTGGTCTCGACCATCGCGTCGGGCATCGTTTCGGCCGACCAGTTCGCCCATCCGGCGGATTTTCCGCTGGCGATGCTTGCCGCCCTGGTCGCCGCCGCCCTGTGGATCAACCTGGCGACCGTGATCGGCGCGCCGGTGTCGACGACGCACGCCGTGGTCGGTGCGGTGGTCGGGGCGGGGATGATTTCCGCCGGCGCGGTGGCGCTGGACGGGTTCACACTGGTCGCCATCGCCTCCGGCTGGCTGGTCTCGCCGGTCCTGGGCGGCGTTGCCGCAGCCGTCCTCCTGTCGATGATCCGGCGCTGCATCCTCGCCGGAGACGACCGTCTTGCCGCCGCGCGGCGCTGGTTGCCGGTCATTTTCGCGACGATGGCCGGCACCTTCACCCTCTACCTGATCCTTGTCGGTCTGCCGCCGCTGCGCGGTGCCGGTCCGCTTCCGGTCGCAGCGCTTGCCCTGGCCGCTGCCGCCATCGCCTATGCCGTCTCGCGACCGGCGGTGATCCGAGCCTCACACGGGATGGACGACCGCAACCAGTCGCTGCGCAAGCTGTTCCGCCCGCCGCTGGTCGTCGCCGCCGCCATCCTCTCCTTCGCCCATGGCGCCAATGACGTCGCCAATGCGATAGGTCCGGTCGCCGCCATCTTCTCCGCTCTCGGCCAGGACGGCATCGCCGCGCCCGGCGGCGGGTTGCTGCTCCCCGTGCTCATGGTCGGCGCTCTCGGCATCTCGCTCGGCCTGCTGCTGTTCGGGCCGCGCCTCGTGCGCATGGTCGGCGAACGCATCACCCGGCTCAACCCGATCCGCGCCTTCTGCGTCCTGCTTGCCACCGCCGCAACGGTGCTGCTCGCCAGCGCCGCCGGTCTGCCGATCTCCTCGACCCACACCGCGGTGGGCGCGATCTTCGGTGTCGGCTTCTACCGCGAATGGACGATGAACCGGGAGCGCCGGCAGCGTCTTGCAGACAACCCTGTCGATCTCCTTGCCCAGCCCGACGTCAGCGAGCCCGCGGATATCCGCCGGCGCATGCTGGTGCGCCGCGCCCATGTTCTGACCATCGTCAGCGCCTGGATGGTCACCGTCCCGGCCAGCGGCTCGCTCGCCGCCATCGTCTGGCTGCTGCTGTCCGCTGCCCTTTGACCGCCGGTCCGGTCCTGGACCGAATTTCGGCGCAATCCTGCGCGATTCGTGACGGCTTGACGGGAGGCTCGATCCGTCCTCACTGGGCGGAACGAGAACCGTTGTGAGTCCCGCACGGGAAGGGCAGTGAATTGATGAACCGCGCAAGCTATCTGAAACAGCTGGAGGCGGACCTTGCCCGCTGGTCCGCCAAGGGGTGGATCGGCGCCGACGGGCTGGCGCAGATCCGGGCTGAGATCGGCGAGGCGCCTCCCGGCTGGTCGCGCCTTCCCGCGCTTTTCGCCGGCATCGGCACCATCTGCCTTGCACTCGCCGTCGCCGCCTTCGTCGCGGCCAACTGGGAGGCGATCCCGCGTGCGGCCAAGCTGACGGGCATTGCGGTGCTGCTGCTGGCGGCGCACGGCTTTGCCGCCGCCATGGCAGCGCGGGGGCTTCGCACCGTCGCCGACCTTGCCACCATGTTCGCGACGCTCGTCTTCGTCTCAGGTCTCGCCCTTGTCGGCCAGATCTACCACCTGCCGTCCGACTGGGCCGGCGGAGCGCTGCTCGTCGCCATCGGCGCCCTGGCCGCCGCCTGGCTCTGCGCCTCGAGGTCCTCGCTGGTGGTCGCCGCCGTCGCCTCCCTTGCCTGGCTGTCGTGGATCGGCGATCCGCCGCGCCCGACGCTGGCCGAGGTCGTCACCGCCCTGGCGCTTCTGGTCGCCTGCCTCGCCCATGTTCTGCGCATGACCTCCTTTGCCGGTCGCTGGCTGGCGCTGCTGCTGCTGGCCGGCGTCTATGGCTGGCTGTTCGCCGCCTGGCTCGACGTCAGCTATCTGCTCTCGTCGAGCGACATGGAGTTCTCCATCCTGCCCGTCGGCGCGACCTTCGGCGCGCTGCTGGCAGTCTGGGGCTATATCCTGTCCGGTTCGCAGACGCCGACGGCGGGCCGGTCGGAAGACTTTGGCGCCCTCGCTCACTCGGCGGCGAGCTTCGGCGTGATGATCATGGTCGGCACGGTGCTGCTGAGCCTGGTGATAGGGTTCGTCGAGACGGTGTCGGAAGAGGTCGCGAGCGAGATGCCGCATGTCTGGCCGCTGCATCTGACATCTGCCCTCGTGCTCGCCGGCCTTGTCTGGCAGGGGCTGCGCAGCCCGGCCTCGCGGCCCGTCCACATGCTTGCCGCTGCCGCCGTGCTGGCGATTGCCTGCCCGCTCGTTCTGGTCTTCCTGCCGGGCAACACGGTGGTGCTGGCCGCCGTCACCCTCGCGGCCCTCGTCGCCATCAGCGCGGCCGGATCGGCCGCCTCGCTGTCCGCCTGGAGCGTCTGGGGCAATCTCGGCCTTGCCGCCGCGCTGCTCTACCTGCTCTACGAGACGGTGGGCTCGCTGCTCGGACAGTCGGTCTTCTTCTTCGTTGCCGGCCTGCTGTTGGTGGCGGTTGCCATCGTCTCGGCACGGCGCTTGAGAAAACGCTCCGTCGCAGCCGGGGAGGGCGGGCAATGAAGGCGCTTCTTGCCTCTCCCTGGGTCCGCTGGGGCCTTGCCGGCCTGCTGCAGCTGGCGCTGGTCGGCCTGCCGCTGGCGGACCGGCTGCAGGTTCACTGGTTCGGCGAGGAGGTGACGCTGGCGCTGCGCCCGATCGATCCGCGCGATTTGCTGCGCGGCGACTACGTCATCCTCAATCCGGAGATCCAACTGATCGAAACCGGCATCGGCGTTCCGGCCGGCATCGCCGGCGGCGGCGACGTCTGGGTGGTGGTGGAACCGGACGAGGAGGGCATTTCCCGCGCTACCGCCGTGCTGTCGGCGCCGCCCGCCGACGGCAGCATCGCCCTCAAGGGCCGCGTGAGCAGCACGCCGGGCGCGTCCGATGCGACAATGCGCATCGACTACGGGCTCGATGCCTTCTTCGTGCCGGAGGGGCAGGGGCTGGAGATCGAGCGCCTGCCGCGCGACCGCGTGCGTCTGGTCGTTGCCGTTTCCGCGGACGGCCGCTCGGCGCCGCTGCGCCTTGTCGCCGATGGCGAGGTGCTGCTGAAGGACAGCGCGTTCTAGCGCAGACGGGCCCAGACGCCCCGGCCGCTTTGTCGCAGCCGCCCCGGCCCCTGCCGGAGCGGTATGCGTTGATGCTTCGCCTTGAAAGAAGTATATCAGATACTTCTTTTGAGGAGATCGGCATGCGCCTGACCCTTCAGACCGACTACGCCCTGCGGATGATGATGCACCTTGCCGTCATGGACGGCGTGCTCGTCACCATCGCCGATGTCGCCGACACGTTCCGCGTTTCCCGCAATCACCTGATGAAGGTCGCGCAGGCGCTGGCCCATGCAGGTCTCGTGGAGACCGTGCGCGGGCGCAGCGGCGGCCTCAGGCTCGCCCTGCCGGCGGATCGCATCCGGGTCGGGGCGATCGTTCGCCGGCTGGAGCTGCAGACCGCGCTGGTCGACTGCTTTCCCGGCGGCAACGGCGCCTGCCGCATCGCGCCGGCCTGCCAGCTGAAACCCGCGCTGTTCCGGGCGCGCGAGGCCTTCTTCGCCGTGCTCGACGAGTACACCATCCACGACCTCGTTGCCGGCAATGCCGGCCTCGAGGACATCCTCACGGGAGAGGCGGCATGAGCGACATCCGCATCCGCAGCGCCGACGAGCGCCGGGCCGAGATCCAGGCTGCCGCGGCCCGGCTCGGCATCGACGACGCCTATATCTCGGTGCTGGTCGACACGTTCTATGCCCGCGTGCGCCGCGATCCCGAGATCGGCCCGATCTTCGAGGCCGAGATCGCCGGCGACTGGGAGCCGCATCTGGCCAGGATGAAGGACTTCTGGGCCTCGGTTGCGATGAATGCCGGCCGCTACAGCGGCCGTCCGGTGCCCGCGCATGTCAAGCTGACGGCCCTCGAGCCCCGGCATTTCGCCATCTGGCTCGGTCATTTCGAACAGGTCCTGAAGGAGACGACCCCGCATCCGGAGGCCGTTCCCTATTTCATGGAGCGGGCGCGCCGCATCGCGCAGAGCCTGGAATTCGCCGTCTCCGGGCTGCCCCCGATCCTCGCTAAGGGAGAACGCACATGAGCACCGTCGGCCTTGTCGTCATCGGCGCGGAAGGCGGCACGTTCCTGCGCAACAGACGTCCCTGCCGGTGATCTTATCCCGGCTGCCGCTGCGGTTCGGGCGCGGGTTCAGCCCGCCCCGTCTTCCTCGGCCAGCATCTCCAGCTCCAGCCAGGTATCCTCGGCCTCGGCGAGCCTGGTCTGCAGTTCGGTGAGCTTGGCCATCAGCGTGTCGAAGCGCTTGGGGTCGCGGGCATAGAGGCTCTGGTCCTCCAGCTCGCCCTGCAGCTTGCCGATCTCCTTGCCCAGCTTCTCGATCTCCTTCGGCAGGGTCTTCAGCTGGTGCTGCTGGGTGAAGCTCAGGCGCGACTTCTTCTTCGGCCGCTCTTCGGCGGGCTTTTCCTTCGGCGCTGAGGGCTTGGCGCCGCCCGTATCGCCCGCGCCCTTGCGCGCCGCGACGCCTTCGCCGCGCTGCGCCACCATGTCGGAATAGCCGCCGGCATATTCGCGCCACAGCCCGCCGCCCTCGGCGAACACCGTCGACGTCGCCACCCGGTCGAGGAAGTCGCGGTCGTGGCTGACCAGCAGCACCGTGCCGGGATAGTCGGACAGCATCTCCTGCAACAGGTCCAGCGTCTCCAGATCGAGATCGTTGGTCGGCTCGTCGAGCACCAGCAGGTTCGACGAGCGCGCCAGCGCCCGCGCCAGCATCAACCGGCCGCGCTCGCCGCCCGACAGCGCGACGACGGGCGTGCGCGCCTGCTCGGGCGAGAACAGGAAGTCCTTCATGTAGGAGACGACGTGCCGCGGCCCGTCGGGCAGCATCACCGTGTCGCCGCCGCTGCCCGTCAGCACCTCGGCCACGGTCTCGTCGTCCTTCAGCGTCTCGCGCGATTGGTCCATCGTCACCATGGTCAGCGACGAGCCGAGGATCACCTCGCCGCTGTCGGGCTGCAATTCGCCGGTCAGCAGCTTCAGCAGCGTCGTCTTGCCCGCGCCGTTGGCACCGACGAGCCCGACCCGGTCGCCGCGCAGGATGCGGGTGGAGAAGTCCTTCACCACCGGCCCGTTGCCGTAGTCCTTGGAGATGCTGCGCGCCTCGATCACCCGCTTGCCGGAGACCTCCGTCTCGCCGACCGTCATCCTGACGCTGCCCTGCGGCCCGCGATGCGCCTTCTTCTGCGCGCGCAGGTCGGCGAGTTCGCGCACCCGGCGCATGTTGCGCTTGCGCCGGGCGGTGACGCCGTAGGTCATCCAGTGTTCCTCGCGCTTGATCTTCTGCGCGAGTTTCTGCTGGTCGCGTTCCTCCTGCTCGAACACCTCGTCGCGCCAGGCCTCGAAATGGGCGAAGCCCTTGTCGAGCCGCCGGGCGACGCCCCGGTCGATCCACACTGTGGCCCGGGTCAGATCCGCAAGGAACCGCCGGTCGTGGCTGATCAGCACGATGGCCGAGCGCATCGAGGCGAGTTCGCTCTCCAGCCATTCGATGGCCGGCAGGTCGAGATGGTTGGTCGGCTCGTCGAGCAGCAGGATGTCCGGCTCCGGCGCCAGCGTGCGGGCAAGCGCCGCCCGGCGCTTCTCGCCGCCCGACAGCCGTCCCGGCTCCTCGCGGCCCGTCAGGCCGAGCACGTCCAGCAGGTACTGCGCCCGGTACGGGTCGTCGCCCGGCGCCAGTCCGCCGCTCGCATAGTCGAGCACGGTCGCATAGGCGGAAAGGTCCGGCTCCTGCGGCAGATAGCGGATGGTCCGCCCCGGCTGCACGAAGCGCTCGCCGCTGTCGGCTTCCACCAGCCCTGCGGCGATCTTCAGCAGCGTCGACTTGCCCGAGCCGTTGCGCCCGACGAGGCCGATGCGCTCGCCCTCGCCGACCTGCAGCTCGGCCGAGGTCAGGAGCGGCGTGCCGCCGAAGGTGAGGGCGATGTCGCGAAGGTGGAGAAGGGGAGGGGCCATGTGTGTCCGGATCGGGGTTGTATCGGGAATGCCGGTGCGGGCGTGTGTCGGCAGCCTGCGGCCGCGCTGCCTCGTCGGCCTGCGCGGCTCGGCACCGTCCTAGGACGGAAAGCCGGTCTCAGTCCAGAGCCTTCACCCGGGTCAGCAGCGCGCGGGTCATCGCCATCAGCTTGCGCATCTCCTCGCGCGCCCGCTCCGGCTCGCGCGCCTCGACCGCATCCAGCACCTTGGCGTGCTGGCCGAGTGCGATCGGGTCGCTGACACCCGGGTCGGAGCTGATGCGGATCGAGGCCCGCAGCGCGTTCTCGATGCAGGCGCCGAGGCCCGACAGCAGCGCATTGCCGCCGGCCGCCAGCAGCAGCCGGTGAAAGCGCACGTCCGCGTCCTGGGTCGCCGGCGTGCGGTTGCCGTCGGCGATGCCCATGGCATCCAGCGCCTCGCGCAGGGCGGCGATGGTCTGCGCATCCGCGTTCCGGGCGGCCAGGGCCGCGGCCTCCGGCTCCACCATCTCGCGGATGGCGACCAGTTCGGCCAGCAACTGGCCCTGCGGCACCACCTTCTGCCGCCAGGCCAGCATCTGGTCGTCGAGGAAGTTCCAGTTCACCTCCGGCCGCACGCTGGTGCCATGCTTGGGTCGCGAGGTGATCAGTCCCTTGCCGACGAGGATCTGCAACGCCTCGCGCAGGCAGGTTCGGCTGACGCCGAGGCTGCCCAGCAGTTCGGCCTCCGTCGGCAGCGTCGTGCCCGGCTGGTAGGTGCCGTCGAGAATGCGCAGGGCAAGCGTTTCCGCCACTGCCGACTTGAGATTGCCGCGCATCGGCTGGGATGCGGCCGGCAGGCTGGTCTGGTCTTTCTGCATTGTCCCGATCAGGCTGGAGCTTCGCCGCCTATGCCTTCCGCTATTGCACCGCGCAAATCAAGCAAAAGCGCCGGATCCTTGCGCGGCTTGCCGTCGCGACAGGGCGATCACGCGACATTTATCGAATCTTCGGATGCGTTGCGCGCCTGCACTCGCGAAAGCTCCCCTGATCGGATATTCAGGCAGGAGCTTCGCGGTGCCAGGGCGAAGCACCATCGGGAGCTTGGATCGACCAGCATGGACGCTGATACCAAAGACATTCGCCAGATTGCGGGCCGGATCGCGGACCGGAGCGGGGAGCCGCTGCGGCTCAGCCGGCGCGCGCTCATCATCGGCGCCCCGCTGGTGCTGGCCGCCTGCCAGAGCTCGGGCATCGCCACGACAGGTGCCGCCGTCACGCCGGCGGTCGCCAAGGGCCCGCCGCTGCCGGGCGAGGATTTCGACTACGCCAAGGCCTATGCGGCGGTGACCGATTACGATTTCAAGGTGCCTGCGCTCGCCTACAAGAAGTTCGACCGCAAGTACTGGCGCCAGGTCGTCGACTACGACAGCCGCCATCCGGCCGGCACCATCGTCGTCGACCCCTATGGCAAGTTCCTCTACTGGACGCTGCCGGGCGGCAAGGCGCTGCGCTACGGCATCGGCGTCGGCAAGGCGGGCTTCGCCTGGTCGGGCGACGCCAAGGTCCGCGTCAAGCGGGTGTGGCCGCTCTGGCGCCCTCCGCGGGAAATGATCGCCCGCAACCCGCATCTCGAGAAGTACTGGAAGGACGGCTATCCGCGCGGCCCGCAGAACCCGCTCGGGGCACGCGCCCTCGACCTGTGGCAGGGCAGCGTCGACACGCTGTACCGCATCCACGGCACCAAGGAGCCGAACAGCATCGGCCGCAGCGTGTCGTCGGGCTGCATCCGCATGTGGAACCAGGACATCATGGACCTGTTCGAGCGGGTGCCGACCCACACCAACGTGGTGGTGCTCGGCAAGCCGTCCGCAAGTTCCTGATCGGCGCTTCGAGCGTGAGCCGGCGGCATGTCCGCCGGCGCCTCATCCCTTGAGCCGGCGCGCCTGTGCCGTATCCGCCCGTGCCAGCGAGGCGACGAAGTCGTTGAACCGCTCGCCCTGAATCAGGATATGCGAGCGCAGCGCGCCTTCGGCCTTGCGGTCGTCTCCCGCGATGATCGCATCGACGATCGCCTGGTGCTCGCTCAGCGAATTTCCCACACGATTGCGCACTCTCAGCTGAAGCCGGCGATACGGCTTCAGGCGGTTCTGCAGCGCCCGTGCCTGGTCGGCGAGGAAGCCGTTGCCGCTGCCGCGATAGATCGTGTCGTGGAACGTCTCGTTGGCGTAGAAATAGGCGTCCGGCTCGCCCGCATCCGCCGCCGCCGTGCAGGCCTCGTGCGCCGCCAGCAGGTCCGCGTGGTCCCCCGCCGTCATTCGCCGGCAGGCGAGCCTTGCGCACATCGCCTCCAGCTCCGCCATCACCTCGAACATCTCGATCAGCCGCGAGACGCCGATCTCCTGCACGAAGGCGCCGCGCCGGGGGCGGATCTCAACCAGCCCGGAAGCCGACAGCTCGATCAATGCTTCGCGGATCGGCGTGCGCGAAACGTTGAAGCGCTTGGCCAGCGACACCTCGTCGAGGCGCGTTCCGGGCGCGAAGACACCGGTCGCGATGTCGTATTCCAGCGCTTCGCGCAGGATCTGGGCAGTGCGCAGGGTGGGTCTTTGGGTGTTCGAAGGTGCATCCATCTTGCCATTTTATGCGACCGCTGAATTCTTGTATACAAAAACCGTTGACTTGAATGCATGGCCCGTGGTCACCTTCGAGCGAGGCGGGCTGCTCCAGGGAAGAGGGGGCGGCTACCGTCCGCACATGCAAGCCGGAGGCCGCGAAGATGGCCGGCCGGCACTGGGAGGAAACCGATGTTCAAGTCATTCACCAGGGCCGCTCTCGGCCTGACAACAGCCCTTGCCCTGGCCGTTCCGGCCGCCCATGCCGCCGACGTGGTGCTCAAGGCCTCGCACCAGTGGCCGGGCGGCAAGGGCGACGTGCGCGACGAGATGGTCCAGATCCTGGCCCGCGAGGTCGCCAAGGCCGATGTCGGCGTCGAGATCAAGGTCTATCCCGGCCAGTCGCTGTTCAAGGCGAACGAGCAGTGGGGCGCCATGACCAAGGGCCAGCTCGACATTTCCGCCTTCCCGCTGGACTACGCCTCGGGCCGTCACCCGCAATTCTCGGCGACCCTGATGCCGGGTCTGGTGCGCAACCATGACCGCGCCACCCGCCTCAACACCTCGCCCTTCATGGACGACATCAAGAAGATCGTGAACGATGCCGGCGTCGTCGTCATCGCCGATGCGTGGCTCGCCGGCGGCTTCGCCTCCAAGAAGCAGTGCATCACCTCACCGGAGACGATGCAGGGTCAGGTGACGCGCGCGGCCGGCCCGGCCTTCGAGCAGATGCTGGTGGGAGCGGGGGCCTCGATCTCCTCGATGCCGTCCTCGGAGATCTATACCGGTCTGCAGACCGGCGTGCTCGACGCGGCCAACACCTCGTCCGGTTCGTTCGTGTCCTACCGCCTTTACGAGCAGACCACCTGCCTGACCGCGCCGGGCGCCAACGCCCTGTGGTTCATGTACGAGCCGATCCTCATGTCCAAGCGCAGCTGGGACAAGCTGTCCAAGGAGCAGCAGGACGCGCTCATGGCAGCCGGCAAGGTTGCGCAGGATTACTTCGCGGGCGAAGCCAAGGGTCTCGACGACAAGATGATCAAGACGTTCAAGGATGCCGGCGTCGAGGTCGTGGAGATGTCGGCGGAGGACTACGACGCCTGGCTCGCCATCGCCAAGGAGACCTCCTACAAGAATTTCTCCGAGAACGTGCCGGGCGGCGAGGATCTGATCGCCAAGGCCCTGGCGGTCGACTGATCGCCTGACGTCGGCGGCGGCAACAGGCCGCCGGCAGTCGCCCTGCGCGGGGCCGGTCCGACCGGTCCCGCACCTTCCAACACCTGCGCTCGCCGATGCCGCCGGCCGTCCAGCCGGCCGGGGAGGGGCTTTGTCCCGGCGGGCGCCGATGCAACCGGAACCAAAAGGCGATGTCCTTCTACATAACCGCGGTCTCGGCCGTCTCGCGTTTCTTCGGACTGATCGCGATGGTGCTGACGGGAAGCGCCGCGCTGGTCGTCACGCATATGGTCATCGTGCGCTACTTTCTCGGCGGCTCGACGGTCTGGCAGACCGAGTACGTCATCTATGCGCTCGTCGCCGCCACCTTCCTCGGCTCCCCTTACGTGCTGCTCAACAAGGGCCACGTGAATGTCGACCTGCTGCAGCTGCGCGCCGCTCCTGCCGGCCGCCGGATCCTGCAGACCCTGTCGGCGCTGGCGGGCATCTCCTTCTGCGCCCTGCTGGCTTGGTCGGGCTGGGTCTATTTCCACGAGGCCTGGTCCTTCGGCTGGCGCACCAGCACCGTGTGGGCCATCCCGCTGTGGATCCCCTTGCTGCCGCTGCCGGTTGGCGTCGGCCTGATGGTCCTGCAATACATCGCCGAAATCATCAAGATTCAGGGAGGTGCGCGATGACGCCCATGCTCTGGGGCGCCGGCGTTCTCGTCGGGCTGCTCGCGCTTCTCGCGGTCGGAACGCCGATCGCCTTCGCCCTCGGCCTCGTGTCGATCCTGGCGCTGATCCTTGCCGACGGCTGGGGCAGCGTCTCGATTCTCGGCGAGACCTTCTTCGGCGGCCTGGCCTCCTTCGGCCTGGTGTCGATCCCCATGTTCATCCTGATGGGCGCCGCCGTCGCCTCCTCGCCAGCCGGCAAGGATCTCTACGAGGCGCTCGACCGCTGGCTCAACCGGGTGCCCGGCGGCCTCGTCCTGTCGAATCTCGGCGCCTGCTCGATCTTCGCCGCCCTGTCCGGCTCGTCTCCCGCCACCTGCGCCGCCATCGGCAAGATGGGCATCCCGGAGATGACCAAGCGCGGCTATCCGAACGAGATCGCCGCCGGCTCCATCGCCGCCGGCGGCACGCTCGGCATCCTCATCCCGCCGTCGGTCACCATGATCGTCTACGGCATCGCCACCGAGACTTCCATCGGCCGCCTGTTCCTCGCCGGCCTGCTGCCGGGCGTGATGCTGACGGCCCTGTTCATGGCCTGGACCATCTACGACTGCCGCCGCCGCGGCGTCGGCCTCGACATGCTGGGCAGGCGGTTCTCGTTTCGCGAGCGTCTCGAGGTTCTGCCACGCGTACTGCCCTTCCTCGGCATTATCGCGGCGATCCTCTACGTGCTCTATGGCGGCGTCGCCACCCCGTCGGAGGCCGCCGGCGTCGGCGCGCTGTTCTGCCTCATCTTCGTGGCCGTGATCTACCGGCTGTGGAAGTTGTCGCTCTACAGCTCGCTGTTCCGCGACACGCTGAAGGAAAGCGTCATGATCATGATGATCATCGGCGCCTCGGAGCTGTTCTCCTTCGCCCTGTCCTCGCTGTTCATCACCCAGACCATCGCCGAGTGGATCTCCCTGCTCGACGTCAACAAATGGGTGCTGATGGCGATCATCAACGCCTTCCTGTTGTTCGCCGGCTTCTTCCTGCCGCCGGTGGCGGTGATCCTGATGACGGCGCCGATCCTGCTGCCGATCATCATCCAGGCGGGCTTCGATCCCTACTGGTTCGCGGTCGTCCTCACCATCAACATGGAAATCGGTCTGATCACCCCGCCAGTGGGCCTGAACCTCTACGTCATCAACGGCATCGCGCCCAACATCACCCTCGGCGAGATCCTGCGCGGATCGATCCCCTATGTCGGGTGCATGGTTGTGGGTATCGTGTTGCTGTGCCTGATGCCGGAGATCGCGCTCTGGCTGCCCAACCTCCTGATGGGACCCGCCCTATGAGCAGCAGCAGCTTCTTCAACGACCTTCTCGCCTCCATCGCCGAGCAGGGCCGCCACTTCCTCGACCTTAGGCGGGACCGTCCGCCGAGCGGCCGGGCGCTGGGCGATCTTTGCGAGGCGCTGCTGTCGGGGCGGGGCGAGGCCTCCGGCGTCGCCCTGGCGCGCGACGTGCTGGCGAGCTATGCCGCCCTGCCGCCGGAGGGGCGGGCCGAGTTCTTCGACGAACTCGCCGCCCGTTTCGGCCCGGACCGCGACAAGGTCGAGGAAGCTGCCCGCGCCGTGCTCGAGGACCCGGCGGACGAGACGCGCCTGCGCCGGCTCCATGCGGTCTCCGAGCCGCGCCGGCAGGAGCTGATCCGCCGGCTCAACCTGGCGCCGGGGGGCACCTCGGCGCTGGTCGGCATGCGGCGCGAGCTGCTCGCGGGCCTGCGCGAGCATCCCCGCTGGACCGATGTCGACCGGGACTTCGAGCACCTGTTCTCGTCCTGGTTCAACCGCGGCTTCCTGGTCATGCGCCGGATCGACTGGTCGACCCCGGCGGTCATCCTGGAGCGCATCATCCGCTACGAGGCGGTGCACGAGATCCGCGACTGGGACGACCTGCGCCGGCGCATCGACGTGCCCGACCGGCGGCTCTATGCCTTCTTTCATCCCGCGCTGGTCGACGATCCGCTGATCTTCGTCGAGGTGGCGCTGACCAAGGCGATCCCGGACGCGATTCCGCCGATCCTCGCCGAGCAGCGGACCGGCATCGACGGGATCGAGGCCAACACGGCGGTCTTCTACTCCATCTCCAACTGCCAGGAGGGCCTGCGCGGCATCTCCTTCGGCAACTTCCTGATCAAGCAGGTGGTGGAGGAGCTGCGCCGCGACCTGCCCAACCTGAAGACCTTCGTCACCCTGTCGCCGGTGCCGGGCCTGCGCACCTGGCTTAGCAAGGCGCTGGCGGAGGAGGGCAACCCGGCGCTCTCGGTCCTGACGCCGGAGCTGCGCGAGCTCTTGGCGAACGGCGGCGGCGATGCACCGCTTCCGGAGGAGGCGCGCGAGCCCTTGCGGGCCCTTTGCGCCCACTACCTTGCCCGCGAGAAGCGCGGCGGCCGCAAGCCGCTCGACCCCGTTGCCCGCTTCCATCTGGGCAACGGCGCCCGGCTGGAGCGCATCAACTGGAATGCCGATCCTTCGCGCAACGGCCTGCGCCAGTCCTTCGGCCTGATGGTCAACTATCTTTACGATCTCGGCGATATCGAGAAAAACCACGAGGCCTTCGAGGCCCAGGGCACGGTCGCTGCCGCCAGCTCCGTCACCCGCCTGCTGAAATCCGTCCCCGAACTCAGGACACAGACACCGGACCCCGTCGCATGACGCAAGAAAACCATCTCTTCTCCCGTATCCGCGCCGCCATCCGCAACGAGCAGGCGCCCTTCATCGAAAAGCCCTCGGGAGAGGTCATCACCTATGGCGGGCTGCTGGCCCGCTCCGCCGCCTATGCCAACGCGCTGGTGTCCCTCGGCGTCGAGCCGGGCGACCGCGTCGCCGTGCAGGTGGAAAAGTCCGCCGATGCGTTGATGCTCTATCTCGGCACCGTGCGCGCCGGCGCCGTGTTCCTGCCGCTCAACACCGCCTACACCCCGGCGGAGATCGACTATTTCGTCGGCGACGCCGCCCCGGCCTTGCTGGTCTGCGATCCCGCCCGCAAGGACGCGCTCGCCCCCATCGCGCAGAAGGTCGGCGCGCGGGTCGAGACGCTCGACCCCGAAGGGCGCGGCAGCCTCAGCGATGCGGCGGATGCCGCCGCCGCCGATTTCGACGACGTTACCCGCGGCGCCGACGATCTGGCCGCGATCCTCTACACCTCCGGCACCACCGGGCGCTCCAAGGGCGCCATGCTCAGCCACGAGAACCTGACCTCCAACGCCTCGGTCCTCGTCGACTACTGGCACTATTCGTCGGACGACGTGCTGCTGCACGCCCTGCCGATCTTCCACACGCACGGGCTTTTCGTCGCCACCAACGTGACGCTGCTGGCCGGCGGGTCCATGCTGTTCCTGCCGAAGTTCGATCTCGACGAGATCCTGCGCCTGATGCCGCGCGCCACCACCATGATGGGCGTGCCGACCTTCTACGCGCGCCTGCTCGGCAGCGACCGCTTCACCCGCGAGCTCGCCGCCCACATGCGCCTGTTCGTCTCCGGCTCGGCGCCGCTCTCGGCCGAGGTGCACAAGGCCTTCAGCGCCCGCACCGGTCACGCCATTCTCGAGCGCTACGGCATGACCGAGACCAATATGAACACCTCCAACCCCTATGACGGCGACCGCCGTCCGGGCACGGTCGGCTTCCCGCTGCCGGGCGTCGAGCTGCGCATCGCCGATCCGGACAGCGGCAAGGTACTGGCCCAGGGCGAGGTCGGCGTCATCGAGGTCAAGGGCCCGAACGTCTTCAAGGGCTACTGGCAGATGCCGGAAAAGACCGCGTCCGAGTTCCGGGCCGACGGCTTCTTCATCACCGGCGACATGGGCCTCATCGACGAGCGCGGCTACGTCTCCATCGTCGGCCGTGCCAAGGACCTGATCATCTCCGGCGGCTTCAACGTCTATCCGGCCGAGGTCGAGGCGGCGATCGACGAGATCGAGGGCGTGGCCGAGAGCGCGGTGATCGGCGTGCCCCATGCCGACTTCGGCGAGGGCGTCGTCGCCGTCGTCGCCGCGCATAAGGGCGTCTCGCTCGATCCGGAGGCGGTGGTTGCCCCGCTCGCCGAGCGTCTTGCCCGCTTCAAGCAGCCGAAGAAGGTCTACGTGCTGCCCGAGCTGCCCCGCAACACCATGGGCAAGATCCAGAAGAACGTCCTGCGCGACCTGTACAAGGACACGTTCGCCTGACGGATTGGTCTCGCCGATAAGCCGACAGGGCCGGCGGTGCGTCTCGCGCCGCCGGCCCTTTGCGTCTCGTCAGAACAGGTTCTCGACGGTGGTCAGGCCCAGCACCAGCCAGTCCTGCATGCCGCCGCGATAGTAGTGGATCTTCTCCGCCGGAAAGCCCTCGCGCACCATGGCGCGGATCGCCTGCGGGCTCTGGCCGCAGGCCGGACCGTTGCAGAAGGCGAAGACCTCGAGCGCGCCGCTGCAGTCCCACTTGCCCTGCTCACCGGTGCAGCCCAGTTCGTCGAGCCGCATCGACACGTCGGTGTAGGGAATGTGGATCGAGCCGGGGATCGTCGACTTCACACGCCATTCCATCGTCCGCATGTCGACGACGCGCGCCCTTTCGTCCTGCAGCGCGGCCAGCACTTCCAGCTCGCCGGCCGGCTGTACGCCGGGCACCGGGATCATCGGCTGCAGCACGCCGCCGATCAGCTGGGTCTCGTTCATCGTTCGGGTGATCTCGACCGGCCCGTCCTCGGTCTGGACGGTGACCGACGTGCTGTCCGGACCGAGATTGAGGGCCTCTTCCGCGACAAGCGGAAGCGTCGAGACGGCAAGGCCCGTCGCCACGAGGGCGGTGAGAAGGCGCATCGGATTTCCTCCCGGTTGGGCTCTGTCGTGCAGCCCTGTTACACATTCATGATTTCGAATGCGTTGGCGCTGCGCAAGCGGAAATTCGCGCGCTCAGCGTTTTGCGGAAGGATCTCGAAAAAACAACCGAAAGAGGAGGGCGCCCGAAGAGTGTCGGACGCCCGTTCCGGAGCGCTGCTACCGGCGCCGCTCGAGGCTGCTGAGTTCCGTGTCGAACGCCTCCGACAGGGCGTCGAGTGCCGCCAGCACCTCGTGACTGGCCTTGTCCAGGTCGGCAAGACGCGCGGCGGTGGCATCGCCGTCGCCGGCCGCATGGGCGGCAAGCGCCGCCTTGGCTGCGGCATGCACCCGCTGGTGCGGGGCCTGCAACGCCATATAGGCGGGATGCGCGCGCACGCTCTCGTTGTCGATCGCGTCGTACCAGCGCCCCAGGCGGCAGCCGTGATGGTCGGGCACGATGTCGGCACTCCACTCGTCGCGGCCGATGATTGTGTCCGCCACCTTCTTCTTGAACAGGACGTGGTCGATCTTCGCCATCTCGCACAGCGAGCGATGCGAAGTCGCGTTGAACCAGGTCTGCGCATTGTCGGAGAAACGGTCGTTGCTGGCCTGCAGGGTCGCGCTCATCGAGACCAGCTGGCGGTCGTTCTCGGCAGCAAGGTCGGCAACGCCGGTGATGCTCACCGCGATCTCCTGGCTCGATTCCTTCTGCTGGCCGAGGATCTGCGAGATCTCCTGCATCCGGGCCGAGACTTCGCTGATCTGCGAGCTGATCGAGTGCATCTGCTCGTTGGCGTCCGAGATCGTCTCCTGTCCGCGTGCTACCGCCTCGCAGGAGCTGGAAATTGCCGTCTGCGTCGTGGTCATGCCCGACCGCAGTGCCGCGATGCGCTGGGTGATGTCCTCGGTCGCCTTCGCCGCCTGGGTGGCAAGGCTCTTGACCTCGTTGGCGACGACGGCAAAGCCGCGTCCCGCCTCACCGGCACGGGCCGCCTCGATGGTGGCGTTGAGCGCCAGCAGGTTGGTCTGGCTGGCGATGCTCTCGATCACCGACAGGAACTCGCCGATCTGCTCGGATGCCTTCTGCAGGTCGGCCAGGTTCGACGAGCTCTCCTGTGCGGTCGCGGCGATCTCGGCCATGCAGCGCGACACGTCGTCCATCGCCCGCAACCCGTGCGCCACCGCCTCGTTGGTTGCGTCCGCCTGGCGCGCGGCGCTGTCGCTGTTGCTGGCGATCTGCTCCACCGAGGTGACCAGCTCCGTCGCGGCGGCGGAGATCGCCTGGCCGCTCTCGCGTGCCTTGCGGGTGTTGCGCGAGAAGGTGGCCATGCCGATGGCCACATCGTTGATGTCGGACACGGTGCCGGCCAGGCTGCGCAGCGAGGCCAGCTCGTTGTCCATCTTGTTGTCCTGCGCCTGCTGGCGCAGCACGCCGTTCTCGTAGGCGTCGTAGGAGACGATCATGTCGAGGAAGGTGCGGCTGACCAGCACCTGCAGCGCCTCGGCGAGCTTCGTCGGCTGCAGGCGGTGACGGCTGGCGAGCGCCGGGATCGCCTCGACCAGCAGCCGGCCGTAGGAGGCCAGATACCACTTCGGCTCCAGGTTGATGCGCACATGCGCCTCGCCGATCTTCACCGCGCGCGCCTCGAACTCCAGGTCCGGCTCGTGGTTGAAGATATAGTCCCAGTGGTCGGTCTGGGCGTCCTTGAGCCGCGGCACGTACTCGCCCTTGACGCCGAGCTTGGGCGCCAGCGTCGGGTGCTTGGCGATGCTGGCGTAGAAGCCATCGAGGATTTCCGGCATGGTCGGCTTGAGCTTCTGCCACACCGCCTTGGCCTGGTCGGTGCCGAAGCTGTCGGCGCCGACGAACGTGGCGATTTCCTCGCCCAGGCTCTGGGACCGCGCTTGCGATCCGGATTTGCGTGCTGCAGGGGTCATTCTCGGTCCTTCGCCAGACAAGACATTTTTGTCGAACGTTTCGACGCGCCGGGTAAACAGCGCCCTAACAGTTCTGAAATATTGAATGTTTTCTGGATTTTGCCGGCGTGCCCCACGGCCGGCTTTGGAGCGCGAGGCGAATCGCCGATAGTGGCCCGGTTCCCGCGAATGGCCCTTGCAATGCGCAGGCCGGGCTGCCATGCCGACGGGACCGTTCGACTTCCTCCATCACACGAGACCACCGGCAAGAATGACTGTCAGCATCGACATGGGCGAGGTGAGGGGAGCGGGAGCGGCCGCCTCCTGCCAATTCGATCTCGAGGAGCTGCTGGCCACGCGCCTGCTCGTCCAGGGCAATTCCGGCTCGGGTAAATCGCACCTGTTGCGCCGCCTGCTGGAGCAGAGCGCGCCCTGGGTGCAGCAGGTCGTCATCGATCCGGAGGGCGATTTCGTCACCCTGTCCGAGCGCTTCGGCCATGTCGTCGTCGATGCCGCCGGCAGCGAGCGCGACCTTGCGGTCATCGCGACACGCGTGCGCGCCCACCGCGTTTCTGTCGTCCTCAATCTGGAAGGGCTGGAGCCCGACCGGCAGATGAAGGCCGCCGCCGTCTTCCTCAACACCCTGTTCGAGGCCGAGCGCGACCACTGGTATCCGGTCCTCGTCGTCGTCGACGAGGCGCAGCTCTTCGCGCCCGCCGCCTCCGGCGATACGGGCGAGGAGGCGCGCCGCGTCGCCCTCGGCGCCATGACCAACCTGATGTGCCGTGGCCGTAAGCGCGGCCTTGCCGGCGTCATCGCCACCCAGCGTCTCGCCAAGCTCGCCAAGAACGTCGCGGCCGAAGCCTCCAACTTCCTGATGGGCCGCACCTTTCTCGACATCGACATGGCCCGCGCCGCCGACCTGCTCGGCATGGAAAAGCGCCAGGCGGAAGCCTTCCGCAATCTCGAGCGCGGCCATTTCGTGGCGCTCGGGCCCGCCGTTTCGCGTCGTCCGATGACCGTGCGCATCGGGTCGGTGGAAACCGCCGGCCGCGGCGGCGGTCCGCGTCTGACGCCGCTGCCGCAGGGCCGTCCGGAGGATCTGCAGGACCTTCTGTTCCAGCCGGCGAGCCAGGACGAGAGGGTCGCCGCCGAGCGCCCGCCGGTGCAGCAGGCGATTCCCGCCTCCGAGGTGCTGGAGCGCCTCACCCGCCAGGCGGCCAAGCGCGAGGAGGCGGAGATCGAGCCGCTCGACCGCGAGGCGCAGGACAAGGCGGTGGACGCGGTGATCGCGGAGCTGCTCGGCGACGGAGAGGCCGCGTTCCAGCCGATGGCCGCCCTCTATCAGGATTTCCTGGTGCGCTGCCGCATCGCCCGCCTGCCGGGCCGCCCGCCGGAGCTGCCCGAGTTCCGCCAGCGCGTCGCGCTCGCCCGCGCCGGCGTCGAGGCCAGCGACATCGATCCGTCCGTCTGGTCGGCCGCCGAAACGGTCGCCGCCAGCCTTCCCGAAGAGATGCGCGGCGTCTACCTCCTGCTCGCCAAGGCGGCGCTGGAGGGGCGGCCCTGTCCGCCCGACAGCGAGATCGCCCGCGCCTATGGCACCCGCTCGCCGGGCCGCGCCCGCTGGCTCCTGACCCATATGGAGGAGCAGGGCGTTCTGGTCTGCGCCAACGACCTGCGCGGCAACCGGATCGTCACGCTGACCGACCTCGACTGCCGCACGGCGCCGCAGTCCTCGCGGGCGGCCGGCTGAGCCGCTATTCCTCCTGCGCTCACAGTAATTTGACAGCCGACATTTGGGCAGTTTGCCCGATTGCTCGCCTTGTCAGTCCTGACAGGCCGGTTTAATCTTTCCCGCAATTCTCATGCATAGCGCGGTTTCGGTCGTCAGCCGGGGGCTCGGGCCGCATGAACCTCGCCGGACCGGCAACGGGTGCCGACCGGTCAGCCTTGGGGTTGTTGCCAGATGAGCTACCGGAGCCTGCCCGCCATCGGAACCGCCATCGTCGCGTTGGCGCTTGCCGGGGGCGTGGCCTATCTCAGCTGGTCGGACGCACCGTCCCTTCTGGCCTCCGCAACGTCCACCGTCACCGCGTCTCCTGCCACCGCTTCCCCCGGCTCCGCGGCGACCGGCCAGCGCCGCGGCGTCGCCGTCGAGACGGCGCCGGTCGGGGTTCGCGACGTGGTTGAGGACATCCGCGCCTTCGGCACGCTGGTCGCCAACGAGTCCGTCGTCATTTCGCCGGAAATCGCCGGCCGCGTCGCCCGTATCGGCTTTGCCGAAGGGCAGGCGGTGAAGGCGGGCGACCTCCTGATCGAACTGGATTCCCAGATCCTGCGCGCCGAGCTCGACAAGGCCAGGTCGGAAGTGTCGCTCGCCGAAGCCAATTTCGAGCGCGCCCGCAAGCTCGCGGAGCAGGGCAGCGGCACCTTGCGCGCCCGCGACGAGACCTCGCAGGGCTATATCGCCGCCCGGGCCAACCTGGCGCTGGCCGAGGCGCGTCTTGCCAAGACCTCGATCGCCGCGCCCTTTTCCGGCATCGTCGGCTTCCGCAATATCAGCATCGGCGCCTATGTCAGTCCCGGCGACCGCATCGTCGAGCTCGCCAGCGTCGATCCGCTGAAGGTCGAGTTCCGCGTCTCCGAGACCTACCTGTCCAACCTGCGGGTCGGCCTGCCGGTGACCGTCACCGTCGATGCGCTGCCCGGCGAGACGATCACCGGCAAGATCACCGCCATCGACCCCATCGTCGACGTCTCGGGGCGCGCCGTCCGCCTGCGCGCCGAGCTGCCCAATCCGGACGGACGACTGTCGCCCGGCCTCTTCGCCCGCATCCGCATCGTCATCGAGGAGCGGAGCGAGGCGATGGTCGTGCCGGAAGCGGCGGTCTTCCGCGACGAGGGCAAGCTCTTCGTCTATCGCCTCGAGGACGGCAAGGCGGTCAAGACGCCCATCGAGATCGGCCTTCGCAGCCCGGGCGACGTGGAGATCCGCTCCGGCCTTGCCTCCGGCGCGGTGGTCATCACCGCCGGCCAGCTGCTGCTGCGCGACGGCGCCGCGGTCGAGGTGGTCGACGGCCCGGCCGGGGGCTGAGCCATGCTCGAGTTCTTCGTCCGCAAGCCGGTCTTCGCCACCGTCGTCAGCCTGATGGTGGTGCTGCTCGGCCTCGTCGCGTTTTTCCGCCTGGCCGTGCGCGAATATCCCAATATCGACCCGCCGGTCGTCTCCGTGCGCACCGACTATCCCGGCGCCAGCGCGGAGATCATCGAGTCCCAGGTCACCCAGGTCCTGGAAGGCTCCATCGCCGGCATCGGCGGCGTCGAGGTGCTGGAAAGCCGCTCGCGCCCCGAATCCAGCCGCATCACCGTCCGCTTCCTGCTGACCGTCGATCCGGACGAGGCCGCCAACGAGGTGCGCGACCGCGTCAGCCGCGTGCGCGGCCGCCTGCCGGACGAGGTGTCCGAGCCGGTCGTCTCCAAGGTGGAGGCCGACGCGCAGGCGATCATCTTCATCGCGCTGACCAGCGACCGCGATTCCTCCATCGAGGTCTCCGACTATGCCGACCGCTACATCCGCGACCGGCTGCAGAACCTGCCGGGCGTGGCGGAAGTGCGCATCTTCGGCGAGCGGCGCTACGCCATGCGCATATGGGTCGACCGAACGCGCCTTGCCGCCTACGAGCTGACCGTCCAGGACGTCGAAGCCGCCCTGCGCCAGCAGAATGTCGAGGTGCCCTCGGGCCGCATCGAGAGCCTCGACCGCGAGTTCACCGTGCTCTCCCGCACCGGCTTGACCACCAGCGAGCAGTTCCGCCGCATCGTCGTCAAGGATGCCGGCGGGTTCGCCGTGCGGCTGGGCGATGTCGCGCGTGTCGAGATCGGACCGGAGGACGAACGGCGCACCACCCGTTACAAGGGCGAGAACGCGGTGATCCTCGGCATCGTCAAGCAGGCGACGGCCAACCCGCTCGACGTCTCGCGGGCGATGAACGAGGCGATGCCCGACATCCGTCGCGACCTGCCGGCGGGCATGAATGCCGACATCTCCTACGACCGCTCGATCTTCATCGACCGCTCCATCGAGGCCGTGTTCGCCACCATCGCCGAGGCGGTGGTGCTCGTCGTGCTGGTGATCTTCTTCTTCCTGCGCTCGCTGCGCGCGACCCTCATCCCCATGGTGACGATCCCGGTCTCGCTGATCGGCTCCTGCATCTTCATCTATGCGCTCGGCTTTTCCATCAACACGCTGACGCTGCTCGCCATGGTGCTGGCCATCGGCCTCGTGGTGGACGATGCCATCGTCGTGCTGGAAAATATCCACCGCCACATCGAGAACGGCATGAAGCCGGTTCGCGCGGCCATCGTCGGCATCAAGGAGATCTCCGGCGCCGTCGTCGCCATGACGCTGACGCTCGCCGCCGTCTACACGCCGGTGGCCTTCGCCGAGGGGCGCACCGGCAAGCTCTTCACCGAGTTCGCGCTGACGCTCGCCGCCGCCGTGCTGGTGTCCGGCATGGTGGCGCTGACGCTCTCGCCGATGATGTGTTCGAAGCTGCTCAAGGAGCACGAGAAGCGCGGCCGTATCTCCGCCGCCCTCGAGCGCGGGCTGGACGCGCTGAACGACGGCTACAGATACGCCCTGCTTCTGTCGCTGAAGGTCCGCTGGCTCATCGTGCTGATGGTCTTCGCGGTCGCCGGCGGCTCCTGGGTTTTGCTGACCACGCTGAAATCGGAGCTCGCCCCGCTGGAGGATCGCGGCGTCCTGTTCATCTCCGGCTCGGCGCCCGAGGGCTCGACCATCGACTTCACCAGCCGCTATGCGATGCAGGTGGAGCAGCTGCTCGCCGACGTTCCCGAGGTCCGCTCCTATTTCGTCATTGCCGGCTCGCCGGAGGTCACCGACATCACCTCCTTCTCGCAGCTGGTGCCCTGGGAAGACCGCGAGCGCAGCCAGATGGAGATCGGCGCCGAGTTGCAGCCGCAGATCCGCCGCGTCGCGGGCCTGCGCGCCTCGGTCAACAATCCCGGTTCCTTCGGCGTCAGCGCCCGCTCTCGGCCCATCGAGTTCATGATCCTGACCTCCGAGCCCTATGAGCGGCTCGACGAGATGGTCAACACCTTCCTTGCGGCCATCGAGGAGAACCCGAACCTCGTCAACGTCACCAGCGACCTTGCGCTGAACAAGCCGCAGATCGAGGTGGAGCTGGACCGCGACCGCGTCGCCGACATGGGGGCGGGCGTGCTCACCGTCGGCCGCACCATGGAAACCCTGCTCGGCGGACGCAAGGTCACCCGCTTCAACATGAACGGCGAGCAGTACGACGTCATCGTCCAGGTCGATCCGTCCGGCCGCCAGACCCCGGGCGACCTGGAGGATATCTATGTCCGCGCCCAGGACGGCTCGATGGTCCAGCTGTCCAACCTGATCACCGTGCGCGAGACCGTCTCGCCCAAGGAGCTCAACCGCTTCAACCAGCTGCGCGCGGCCAAGATCGCCGGCAACCTGGCGCCCGGCTACTCGCTCGGCGAGGCGCTGGACTATCTGGAGGCGACGGCGCAGCAGGTGCTGCCCTCCAGCGCCCGCACCGACTATGGCGGCGTCTCGCGCGAGTTCCGCCAGACCGGGTCCAGCCTCGTCTTCATCTTCGTGCTGGCGCTCGGCTTCATCTACCTGGTGCTGTCGGCCCAGTTCGAGAGCTTCATTGATCCCTTCATCATCATGCTGACGGTGCCGCTGTCGATGCTGGGCGCGCTGGCGGTGATGCACCAGACCGGCGGCACGCTCAACATCTACAGCCAGATCGGCCTGATCACGCTCATAGGCCTGATCACCAAGCACGGCATTCTCATCGTGCAGTTCGCCAACCAGCTGCAGGGAGAGGGCAGGAGCCGTTTCGATGCGGTGGTGGAGGCGGCGGCCCTGCGCCTGCGCCCGATCCTCATGACCACCGGTGCGATGGTCTTCGGTGCGGTGCCGCTGGCGCTGGCGGAAGGGGCGGGCGGCGAAAGCCGCCAGGCCATCGGCTGGGTCATTGTCGGCGGCATGTCCTTCGGCACGGTGCTGACGCTTTTCGTCGTGCCGACCGCCTACACGCTCTTCGCCCGCGACCGCTCGCGCACAGCCGCCGCGCCCGCCGCCCATCCGGCGGAATAGGCCGGGACGCAAGGCGGGGCAGGGAAGGGAAGGGAAGGGCCGCGACGGCGCCCGCTTGCCCCCTGCGGGACGATGGAAAAACGCGAACGGGCGCGGCATTGCTGCCGCGCCCGCCGGATCGCAAAGCTCATCGCCTCGCGCGGAAAAAGCCCTCAGGCCGCGCCGCGCATCCGGTCGATGCTGATCGGGCCGGGGCCCGCCGCCGCGAGATACAGGAAGGCGAAGCAGTAGAGCGCGGCCAGCTCGCCGCCGTTGAGGATCGGGTAGAAGTTCTGCGGCGCATGCGCCACGAAATAGGCGACCGCCATCGTGCCGGAGGCGAGGAACGCGGCCGGCCGGGTGAACAGGCCGAGCACGATCAGCGCGCCGCACACGAGTTCGATCAGGCCGGCCGCACCGCCCATGGTCATCGGCGAGGCGCCCGACATCTGCGTCGGCGGCAGGCTGAGATACTTGGTCGTGCCGTGCTGCAGGAACAGCAGGCCCGCCGCGATGCGGAAGACGCTGAGAAGCGGTCCGGAATAGCTCTTGAGGAACGTCATTCAAGCCTCCTTCGTGCCGCGCTCCCGATACTGGGCGCCCTCCCTGCAAACAGGATGCAGGCAACGTCCCGGCGCGGCAATCGCCAGCCTAAGCCGATTTTCTCGGCAAGCGGGAGCCCCCTGACACGAATGTGAGGGGATAACCGCAGGTTGGTGGCAGATCACGAGGACCAGAACCACGACGGCTCAGTTCCTGGGGAAGCCGCGGGCCGACCATTCCGCGCGCGGGACCGGCGCGCCGACGCGGAAGGTGAAGCTTTCCACCCGCGTCACCTGCGTGTTCAGCTCGCAGCGGAAGGCGAGGTCGTACCACTGGCCGCCGGCGCGGAAGGCCGCCCGGCGCGGCTGCAGCACCGTGCCGCTTTCCAGCCGGAACGAGGGCAGGAGATCCGCCTGGTAGGGCGGCGTTGCCGTGCGCAGCTGCGCCCGCAGCTCGGTCATGCACAGGAGGTCGACGCGCGCGGCCTGCGGCATGCCGTTCATTGCCGTGCGCATGCGCGGATCGTCGGAAATGTCGCGCGAGAACAGGCGCGTTGCCGTGGTGCCGCCGGCAAGCTCGCCCTCGCCGCCTCCACCGCCCGGCCGGGCAAAGCTCAGCCCGCCGGAGCCCGGCGTCGTCGCCGCAATCGCCCGCGCCACCGCCTCGGCCTCCGATTGCGGGTCGGCACGGGAGCCTGCAAAGAGCGGGATCTCCGCCGGCTTGGCCCGCGGCACGGCCGTCCCGCCCGCCGGCACGCCGGCCCCCTCCGTCGGCGTGGCCAGCACGTCGAGATCGCCGATCCCTTCGCTCTCCGCCTCGCTCGGGTCGCTCAGCGCCGCCACCTCCGTCTCGGCGCCTGGCTCGGCGTCTGCCTCCGGCGCAGCTTCCCCCTCCTGCGGCGTGCCCTCTTCCTCGGCGCCCGGCGTCTCGGCCGCAAGCTCCTCGGCAGCGCCCGTCTCGCCGCTCTCCGCGGTTCCCTCGCTTTCCGCCGCGCCGGGACCTTGCTGCACGCCTTCGCCCTCGCCGGCGGGCTGGTCCTGCCCCTCCGCGCTGGCGGACGTCTCGGGCGCCTCTTGCGGGGCGTCTTCGGTCGGCTCGTCCAGGCTCTCGCGCAGGGCGATCTCGCCGGCCTGGTCCTCGCTGCCGCTGTCCTCCTCGGCGAACTCGGTCACCGGCATCAGCACGCGTGGCACCGCCGCCGTTTCAGTGGGCTCGGGCACGGCCTGCTCTTCCTCCGCCTCTTCCGGTTCCGGTTCCGGCTCCGGCTCGGGGGCAGGCGGCGGCGGAGGAGGTGGAGGAGGAACAGCCTGCGCCTCCTCATCCGGCACGTCCTCGTCTTCCGGCGGTGCGGGCGGCGGAGCAGGCGGCTCCTCGGCCTGTTCCTCCACTAGCTCCTCGACTTCGGGCGGCTCGATCAGCACCACCTCGATCGGCTCGTCGAGCATGGGCGGCAGGGCGCGCACCGCGCCGGGCCCGAAGAACACCAGCCAGGCTGCCGCCCCGTGCAGCAGTACCGACAGGACAAGGCCCGCACCGATTCGCCGCCGCAGGGCGCTCTTGCGCTCCGGCGCGCCTTCCCTCTCGCCGGCCGCGCCGTCGGAAACGACTGCGGGCAAAACCTGCGGCGCGGCCACGGCTTCGCCCGCCCGCTCGCCCATTGGCGAAGGCATGAAACCCGGCTCCTGCTTGTCGCTTGGCTGTCTCAGGGTCAGGCCCCGTCGCTCCGTCTGGTGTGGTCGGGCCCTGCGTTTCGTGCGCCCAAGGCTACGCCTAACCCAGCTTCAGGGAAAAAGGGAGGCGGCACCTGCGCGCGCCCTCCGTCTTTCGCCGGCGTGGCGGCCCCGACGCTTGCACCTGGCGCTTGCCCATGAGGCTTGCAAGAGGAGAAGAACTCGGCCTCAGGCCCGGCTGATCGCCCGCGCGGCCGACTGCGCCAGCGGCGCAAAGCGTTGGGCGAAGTCCTCGGGCTGCCATTCCGACAGGGAACCGGCCACATGGATCGCCGCGATCGGACGCCCGTCCGGCCCGGTGATGGCGGCGCCGATGGCGATCTCGCCCGGCACCACTTCCTCCAGCGCCAGCGCATAGCCCACCTCGCGCGCCTCCTGCACCTTCTCGCGGATCTGTGCCGGATCGGTGATCGTCTTGACGGTGATCTGGATGAACTGCGACCGGGCGAGGATGTCGTCGACCTCCGCATCGCTCAGCAGGGCCATGATCGCCCGTCCGCCGCTTGCACAGAATGTGGGCACCGAGTGGCCCACCAAAGTGGCGAAGAACGTCTCCCGCTTGCTCTGGTTGCGTGCGGCATAGACCACACGCAGGTCGTCGAACAGGCTGAGGTCGACGCGCTCGCGCACGTTGCGCCGCAGCTCCAGCAGGATCGGCGTCGCCCGCTCCACCAGCGGGTTGAGCCGCAGGTAGTCGAGCGAATGATCGAGCAGCCGCAGGCCCGGCACGAAGCCCCGGTCGGTCGGGTCCCGCTCGATATAGCCCAGCTGCCGCAAGGTGTGGACGAAGCGCTGCGCCGTGCTCTTGCCCATGCCGGCCGCCGCGGCGATCTCGGCCAGCGTCAGCGGCGCATCGCTCTTGTGAAAGGCCGCCATCACATCGGCGGCGCGGGCGATGGAGCGCACGAACAGCGGGTCGCTCGCCTGTTCCTCGGGCGTTCCGGCCTTGGGCCTGGCACGCGGCGACCAAATGGTCATGTCGGGCTCCCTCCAGAAACGGTCTGCTTAGAAAACAGCATTGACTCGTCAACTTCGCCATTCGTATCGTAACAAAATAATACGATCGTATTATATTTCAATATGAACTGGAGTTCCGATGGTTCGCAGGCTCGATCGAGGTCTGAAACTCCTTCGCGCGTCGCCCGGGCATCTTGTGCCCGTCGACCACGCCGCGACACCCTCCAGCCTCGTCTGCCGCGGAGCCGTCCGATGAGCCGCCGCGTCGCCCTTGCCGGCTTCCTGCACGAGACCAACACCTTCGCACCCTCGCTCGCCACCATGGCCGAGTTCGAGCAGGGCGGCGGCTACCTGCCGCTGTCGCGGGGCGAGGAAATCCTGGAGCGCTCCGTCGGCGTCAATCTCGGCATTTCCGGCGCCATCGCCCATGGCCGCGCCGCCGGTTGGGACATGGTGCCGGTGCTGTGGACGGGGGCTATCCCCTCCGCCCATGTGACGCGCGAGGCCTACGAGCGCATCGCCGGCGAGATCGTCGAGGGCATTGCCGCCGCCGGCCCGCTCGACGGCGTCTGCCTCGACCTGCACGGCGCGATGGTCGCCGAGCATCTCGACGACGGCGAGGGCGAGCTGATCGCCCGCGTGCGCCAGGTCGTCGGCCCGAATGTTCCCATCGCCGTCAGCCTCGACCTGCACGGCAACACGACGCAGCAGATGGTCGATGCGGCCGACCTGCTGGTCGCCTTCCGCACCTATCCGCATGTCGACATGGCCGAGACAGGCCGCCGCGCGGCCGAAGGCCTGGACCGCCTGATGCAGCGCGGCAAGCCCTTCGCCCCTGCCTTCCGCCGGCTGCCCTTCCTCATTCCGATCCCCTGGCAGTGCACCTTCATCGAGCCGGCCCGCACCCTCTACCGCGAGCTGGAGGAGATGGAGGGCGGCGAGGTCGCCAGCCTTTCCTACTGGATGGGCTTTCCCGCCGCCGACATCGCCGAGTGCGGCCAGACCGTGCTGGCCTATGGCGAGACGCAGGAGGCGGCCGACCGGGCCGCCGACCGCCTGGTCGCGCGCATCATGGAGAGCGAGGCCGCCTTTGCCGGCCGGGCCTTCGGTCCGGACGAGGGCGTGCGCGAGGCCATGCGCATCGCCAGGGACGCCACCCGCCCCGTCGTCATCGCCGACACGCAGGACAATCCCGGCGCCGGCGGCGATTCCAACACCATGGGCATGCTGAAGGCCCTGCTGCACAACGGTGCGCAGAACGCGGCCATCGGCCTGATCGTCGATCCCGCCGCCGCCCGCGCCGCGCACGAGGCCGGGGAGGGGGCGGAGATCGCCATCGCGCTCGGCGGCCAGTCGAACGTTCCGGGCGACAGCCCGCTGGAGGCGACGTTCCGCGTCAAGGCCCTGTCGGACGGCTCGTTGCACGCGACCGGCCCGTACTACGGCGGCACGCGCATGAATGTCGGCCCGTCCGCCTGCCTTGCCATCGACGGGGTGCAGGTGGTGGTCGCCAGCCACAAGGCGCAGATGGCCGATCTGGCGATGTACCGCTATGTTGGTGTCGAGCCGACGCGCATGGACATCCTCGTCAACAAGAGCTCGGTGCATTTCCGCGCCGATTTCGACCCGATTGCCGAGACCGTTCTCGTCTGCACCGCCCCGGGGCCGATGCCCCTCGATCCGGCGGATCTCGCGTGGACGAAACTGCGTCCCGGCATGCGCCTGTCGCCCGGCGGCCCGGTTCACGATCCGGCCCGTTCCGCGGCGAGGATGCCGCAAGTCACGGAGGGCTGATCCGCTACCGGCGATAGGTCTTGAAGGGGTTTGCGTTGCGGAGCGGGGGGAGTTTCCGCTCCAACAATAAGAAGAAAATCACCTGACCAGAAAAAGGGAAGCATCATGTTGCATGACACTGTCACCACCCGCCTGTCCCGGCCCCGCAAGGGCTGGGCGATGAAGGCCCGCCACACCGTCGCCGGCCTGCTTGCCGGTGCGCTGCTGGCCGGAACCGGCCTCGTCACCCCGGCCGATGCCGCCGGCAAGACCATCACCGCGGTGATGCATTCGGGCCTGCGCGTGCTCGATCCGATCATCACCACGGCGCATATCAGCCGCAACCACGCCTACATGATCTACGACGTCCTGGTCGCGGTGGACGAGAACTTCACCCCGCGTCCGCAGATGGCCGACTGGACGGTCTCCGACGACGGCCTCGTCTACACCTTCACCCTGCGCGACGGGCTGAAGTTCCATGACGGCGCCCCGGTCACCTCGGCGGACGCCATCGCCTCGCTGACCCGCTGGGGCAAGCGCGATTCCGGCGGCCAGTTGATCTTCGACGTCACCGAGAGCCTGGAAGCCAAGGACGACAAGACCTTCGTCTGGACGCTGAAGAGCCCGTTCCCGGCGCTGCTCGACACCATCGGCAAGCAGTCGGCGCTGCCGCCCTTCATCATGCCGGAGCGCGTCGCCAGCGGGTCCGCCGACGAGGCCGTCAAGGAGCACATCGGCTCCGGTCCCTTCGTCTTCGTCGAAGAGGAGTACCAGCCGGGCGTCTCCGTCACCTACCGCAAGTTCGAGGACTACGTTCCGCGCGACGAGCCGGCGAGCTGGATGGCCGGCGGCAAGGTGGTCCATGTCGATGAGGTCAAGTGGGTGACCATGCCGGACGCCCAGACCGCCATCAACGCGATCATGTCGGGCGAGATCGACTATATCGAGCAGGTGCAGATCGACCTTCTGCCGATCCTCGCCTCCAGCGAGGACGTGACGGTCGAAACCCGCGACGATCTCGGCTACCAGACCATCGGCCGGATGAACTTCAAGCACCCGCCCTTCGACAACAAGAAGATCCGCCAGGCCGCCCAGATGGCGCTCAGCCAGGCCGACGTGCTCGGCACGCTGATCGGCAATCCGGACTATTACACGGTCTGCGGCGCGATCTTCGGTTGCGGCACCCCGCTCGCCGACGAGTCCGGCGCCGAGACGCTGATCTCCGGCGGCGACATCGAGGGCGCCAAGAAGCTGCTCGAGGAAGCCGGCTACGACGGCACGCCGGTCGTCCTGATGCAGCCGACGGACGTGGTCAGCCTCACCGCCCAGCCGGTGGTCGCGGCCCAGGCGATGCGCAATGCCGGCTTCAACGTCGACATGCAGCCGATGGACTGGCAGACTCTGGTGACGCGCCGCGCCAGCCAGGCCAAGCCTTCCGAGGGCGGCTGGAACATCTTCTTCACCAACTGGCTGGTGCCGGAGATCAATTCGCCCCTGATCAGCCCGATGCTGAACGGCCGCGGCGACAATGCCTGGTTCGGCTGGCCGACCGACGAGACGATGGAGGCCCTCAAGGCCGAGTTCATCGCCGCCGACACGCCGGAGAAGCAGAAGGAAGTGGCGGTCAAGATCCAGAAGCACACTCTGGACAACGTCCTCTACATCCCGCTCGGCCAGTATGCGTCGCCGCAGGCGCGCAGCAACAAGCTGACCGACATGCTGCCCTCGCCGGTTCCGGTCTTCTGGAACGTCAAGAAGGCGGACTGACCGGGTCCCGAGATCGCCCGCCCGGCCCTTGCGGCCGGGCGGACGGCTCGCAAGGTCCCGTGAAACGCGTCTTTTGAAACAGACGCAGGCTGCGATCCCGATGCGGACCGGCACTGCCGGCCCGCGCCCCGGTCCCGTGGGCGCGCCCATGACGGCGCCAAGCGGCAGGCCCTCGCACCTCGACGTCCGGCGGAACGGACCGTTCCGCGCACCCAGGTCCAGGAGCAGCAACCCGCGATGCTAGGCTATATCCTGCGGCGCATCCTCGCCGTCATCCCGGTGATGATCATCGTCGCCGTCTTCGTTTTCCTGCTGTTGCGGCTGACGCCGGGCGATCCGGCGGCGATCATCGCCGGCGACATGGCGACGCCCGCCCAGCTGGAGCGCATCCGCACCTCGCTCGGCCTGTCCGAGCCCCTGCACATCCAGTTCGTCACCTGGGTGGGGCTGCTGCTGCAGGGCGACCTCGGCACCTCGCTGATCTCCAACACGCCGGTCACGACGATGATCGGCCAGCGCATCTGGCCGACGATCAACATCGCCGTCATGACCATCCTGCTGTCGGTGGCCATCGCCGTGCCGATGGGCGTGCTCGCCGCCTGGCGGCACCGCACCTGGGCCGACTACGCGGTGATGAGCTTTTCGGTGCTCGGCTTCTCGATCCCCGTCTTCGTCATCGGCTACATCTTCATCCAGGTCTTCTCCATCGAGCTGCGCTGGCTGCCGGTGCAGGGCTATGCCGCCCCGTCCGACGATTTCGGCCGCTTCCTCGCCAGGGCGATCCTGCCCTGCCTGACGCTGGCGACGATCTACGTGGCGCTGATCGCCCGCATGACCCGCGCCTCGATGCTGGAAGTGCTCGGCGAGGACTATATCCGCACCGCCCGCGCCAAGGGCGTGGCCGAGCGCATCGTCCTGTTCCGCCATGCGCTGCGCAATGCGGCCGTGCCGATCATGACCATCATCGGCACCGGTTTCGCGCTGCTGATCGGCGGCGTGGTGGTGACCGAGAGCGTCTTCAACATCCCCGGCATCGGCCGGCTCACGGTCGATGCGATCCTGGCCCGCGACTATCCCGTCATCCAGGCGATGATCCTGCTGACCAGCGGTCTCTACGTCTTCATCAATCTGCTGATCGACCTGTCCTACACCCTGTTCGACCCGAGGATCCGCTACTGATGGCCCGCCCGTTCCCGGACCTTGCGTCCCATACCGAGACCCGAAGGAGGACGCGCGATGCAGGCTGACCCGCAACCCGCCTCCCGCATGCAGTGGCTGTTCGGGGCCATCGCCCTGCCGGCCGGCTGGCGCCTCGGCGCCGGCCCGATCGTCGCCGCGCTCGTGCTCGTGGTGATCGTCGCCTCGGCGCTGCTGGCGCCGCTCATCGTGCCGCACGACCCCATGACCATGGACGCCGTCCAGCGCCTCAAGGGGCCGAGCGAGATGTATCCGCTGGGCACCGACGCCTATGGCCGCGACGTGCTCTCGCGCGTCGTCACCGGCGGGCGCATCTCGCTGCTGATCGGCATCGGCGCGGCCGTCGTCAGCGTGCTGATCGGCCTGCTGATCGGCCTCGTCTCCGGCTTCTTCCGCACGGCCGACGCCATCATCATGCGCATCATGGACAGCCTGATGGCGATCCCCTCGATCCTGCTGGCCATCGCGCTGGTCGCGCTCAACGGGCCGAGCATCTGGTCGGTGATGGCGGCGATCACCATCCCCGAGATCCCGCGCGTGGTGCGCCTCGTGCGCTCCGTCGTGCTGTCGGCGCGCGAGGAACCCTATGTCGAGGCGGCCATCGCCCTCGGCTCCTCCATGCCCAAGATCCTGTGGCAGCACCTGATGCCCAACACCCTGGCGCCGCTGACGGTGCAGGGCACCTATATCTGCGCCTCCGCCATCCTCACCGAGGCGATCCTCTCCTTCCTCGGCGCCGGCGTTTCCACCGAGATCCCGACTTGGGGCAACATCATGGCCGAGGGCCGCGTCTACTTCCAGCTCAAGCCTTCGCTGATCTTCTGGCCGGGCCTGATGCTGTCGCTGTGCATCCTGTCCATCAACCTGCTCGGCGACACGGCCCGCGACGTGCTCGATCCGCGCCTGAAGAAGCGGGAGGCCTGACCGTGCTGTTCAAGACCCGCACATTCGACGAGGCCGCCAACGTCCTCACCATCACCGACCTGACGGTGCGCCTTGCCGGCAACCCCGCCGCCAAGCCGATCCTCGACGGCATCTCGCTGCAGATCCGCGAGGGCGAGACGGTCTGCCTCGTCGGCGAGAGCGGCTCCGGCAAGTCGGTGACCTCGCTCGCCGTCATGGGACTGCTGCCCAAGGGCGCGCTCGAGGTGGCCGGCGGCCGCATCGACCTTGAGGGCCGCAACCTGCTGGAATTCTCGCCCCAGGCGATGCGCGACATGCGCGCCAGCAAGATCTCGATGATCTTCCAGGAGCCGATGACCGCGCTCAACCCGGTCATGCGCGTCGGCGCCCAGATCGAGGAGGTGCTGGACACCCACGCCAAGCTTCCGGCGCGGGAGAAGAAGGCCCGCGTCCTCGACATCATGAACCAGGTGCACCTGCCGGACGTGGAGCGCATCTACCGCTCCTATCCGCACCAGCTGTCGGGCGGCCAGCGCCAGCGCATCATGATCGCCATGGCGCTGATCCTGGAGCCCAAGCTCCTGATCGCCGACGAGCCGACCACCGCGCTCGACGTCACCACCCAGCAGCAGATCCTCAGCCTCATCGCCGAGTTGCAGGAAAAGCACGGCACGGCGGTGCTGTTCATCACCCACGACATGGGCGTGGTCGCGGAGATCGCCGACACGGTCCACGTCATGCAGCTCGGCAAGCTGGTCGAGCATGCGCCGGTGGAGGAGCTGCTGCGCCGGCCCAGGGAAGACTACACCCGCCGCCTGCTGAAGTCGGTGCCGAGCCTGACGCCGCGCGCCGCCCGGCCCGTGCCGGAGGGTGCGCCGGTGATCTCCGTCGACGGGCTGCAGAAGATCTACGGCTCGCACGGCGTCTTCCGCAAGACCAAGGAAACCCTTGCCGCGAGCGAGGTCTCCTTCGCGATCCCGAAGGGCCGCACGCTCGGCATCGTCGGCGAGAGCGGCTCGGGCAAGTCGACCGTGGCGCGTTGCGTCATGCGGCTGATCGACCCGACCGACGGCTCCATCCGCGTTGCCGAGAAGGAGATCGCCAAGCTGTCGCGGCGCGAGCTGCGGCCGTTCCGGCGGCACATCCAGATCGTCTTTCAGGATCCGTTCCGCTCGCTCAACCCGCGCTGGACCGTCGGCCGCAGCCTCATCGAGGGACCGCTGAACCTCGGCACGGACAAGGACGCGGCGATGGCGAGAGCCCGCGAGCTGATGAAGCTGGTCGGCCTGCCGGACGATGCCGTCGACCGCTACCCGCACCAATTCTCGGGCGGCCAGCGCCAGCGCATCGCCATCGCCCGTGCCATCGCCATGGAGCCGGACGTGCTGGTCGCCGACGAGGCGGTCTCCGCCCTCGACGTGTCGGTGCAGGCGCAGGTGCTGGAGCTGCTCGACGAGCTCCAGGCGAAGCTCGGCATCGCCATTCTCTTCATCACCCACGACCTGCGCGTCGCCGCGCAGATCTGCGACGAGGTGGTGGTCATGCAGCACGGCCGCGTGGTCGAGCACGACGCCGCCGAAAAGGTCCTTGCCGACCCCAAGCATCCCTATACCCGCGCCCTCATCGAGGCCGCCCCCGGCCGCGCCTGGGATTTCGCCAATTTCCGCGAGCTGCGGACGGCCTGATCCCACGCGCCAACAACGACACCTGGAGGATTTGGAAATGCCCGTATTGCCGCAGATCGCCGGTTACGCCGACGAACTCACCGCCATCCGCCGCGACTTCCACGAGCACCCGGAGATCGGGTTCCAGGAAGTCCGCACCTCCGGCATCGTCGCCGAGCTCCTGCGCAAGTGGGGTGTCGACGAGGTCCATACCGGCATCGGCAAGACCGGCGTCGTCGGCGTCGTCAAGGGCAACGGCGAGGGCGGGCGCACGGTCGGCCTGCGCGCCGACATGGATGCCCTGCCGATGGACGAACTGACCAACCTGCCGTACGCGTCCAAGAACCCCGGCGCCTTCCATGGCTGCGGCCACGACAGCCACACCGCCATGCTGCTGGGCGCGGCGCGCTATCTCGCCTCCACCCGCAACTTCTCCGGAACGGCGGTGCTGATCTTCCAGCCGGCGGAGGAGGGGCTGGGCGGTGCCCGCGCCATGATCGCCGACGGGTTGTTCGAGCGCTTCCCCTGCGACGAGATCTACGGGATGCACAACAACCCGCTCGCCCCGCCGGAAGAGTTCGGCATCAAGCCGGGACCGGCGATGGCGGGAGCCACCTTCTTCGACATCACCGTCAACGGCGTCGGCAGCCACGGTGCGATGCCGCACCACTCGCGCGATCCCATCGTGATCGCCAGCGCACTGGTGCAGAACCTGCAGACCATCGTCAGCCGCAATGTCGAGGCGACGGAGCCGGCGGTGTTCTCCGTCACCCAGATCCATTCCGGCTCGGCCTACAACGTGGTGCCGGACAAGGCGGTGATCTCGGGCACCATCCGCTACTTCTCCGACCATGTGCGCGACGTCATCCACCAGCGCGCGGAAAAGATCTGCGCCGGCTTCGCCGAGGCCTACCAGGTCGAGATCGTCGCCGACCTGCGCCCGACCTTCGACGTCCTGATGAACGACGCCGACCTGGCCGAGGCCTATCGCGAGGCGGCGGGCGAGATCGTCGGCGCGGCCAAGGCGACGGTCACCAAGGACCTGATGACCGGCAGCGAGGACTTCGCCGACATGCTCAAGGTCGTGCCGGGCGCCTATTGCACCCTCGGCCACAAGGGCGACGTGCCGGTCCACAATCCCGGTTTCCTGCTCGACGACGATATGCTTCCCGTCGGCGCCAGCATCATGGCCCGCATCGTCGAAAAGCGCATGCCGCTCTGACGTCCCGCAACCGTTTCAGGAACCTTCCCATGAGCTATCTCGACCTTCCGTTCGACACGGACACGATGCTGGCCGGCCTCCGGCCCTGGATCGAGTGCGAAAGCCCGACCTACGATGCCGCTGCCGTCGACCGGATGATGGACCTTGCCGCCTACGATCTTGCTGCCGCCGGCGCCGAGATCGAGCGTATTCCCGGCCGCATGGGCTTCGGCGGCTCGGTGCGCGCGCGCCTGCCGCACAAGGACTTCGGCAAGCCCGGCATCCTCGTCTCCGGCCATCTCGACACCGTCCACCCCATCGGCACGCTGGAAAAGAACCCCTGGCGCGTCGAGGACGGGCGCTGCTACGGCCCCGGGATCCAGGACATGAAGGGCGGCAACTTCGTCACCGTCGAGGTGCTGCGCCAGCTGGCGCTCGCCGGCATCGAGACGCCGCTGCCGATCACCGTCCTGTTCACGCCGGACGAGGAGGTCGGCACCCCCTCGACCCGCGAGCTGATCGAGATGGAGGCGCGCAAGAACAAATACGTCCTGGTGCCCGAGCCCGCCCATCACGACGGCTCCGCCGTCACGGGGCGCTTCGCCATCGCCCGCTTCAACGTCAAGACCTATGGCCGGCCGAGCCATGCCGGCTGGGCGCTGAAGGACGGCCGCTCGGCGATTGCCGCCATGGCCCGCAAGATCCTCGAGATCGAGGCCATGACCACGGAAGACTGCACCTTCTCCGTCGGCGTCATCCATGCCGGCCAGTGGGTCAACTGCGTGTCCTCCTCCTGCGAGGCGCAGGTCCTGTCGATGGCCAAGCGCCAGCACGACCTCGACGAGGGCGTGAAACGCATGCTGGCGCTGAACGGCGAGGAGAACGACGTGGTGATCGAGGTGACGCGCGGCGTCACCCGGCCGGTCTGGGAGCCGGACGAGGGCACGCTCGCGGTCTACGAGACCGCGCGCGGCATCGCCGGCGAACTCGGCTTCGACCTCACCCATTGCAGCGCCGGCGGCGGCTCGGACGGCAACTTCACCGGCGCGCTCGGCATCCCGACGCTCGACTCCATCGGCGTGCGCGGCGCCGGCCTGCATACGCTCAACGAGCATATCGAGGTCGACAGCCTCGTGGAGCGCGCCCGGCTCATCGCCGGCCTGTTCCTCAAGCTGAAGTAACCGCGCGGCCGTCCTGAAGCTGGAGTGACAGTGCGGCCGTCCTGAAGCTGGAGGTGCCGACGCGCTTCCAGGTCGGAAGGGGCTCGGTACCTCTCTCAAGCTTCAGCACCCCACCACGACCCACCGGCGCAGCGGCCACCGCCCCTGCGCCGGTTTTTTCTTGAGGTCTCTCTTGTTCTCGCGCGTGGCCTGAGCGGGCGAGGGGAGGGGCGCACAGACTTGCCTCCCCACCGAGGTCACCCCGGGCAAGCGCAGCGCGACCCGGAGCCCATTGGCTGCCAGAGCGGTTGCGAGGGCACGTCCCTGGGAACTCCACGCACAGGGTGTCGTCCCGGTTTCGGCGCAGCCGAAGACCGGGAACCGGTACCCCCGGAACGGCCGCGACTGAAACCTCTGCGGTTTTGCCGGAAGGCGAAAAAGCTCCTGCCGTAGCGCCACCATCCGCCCCGGGCGGATACTGGACGCCTGCCTTCGCAGGCGTGACAGCCGTGGAAGGAGGCGACGCCCTCCCGCCTCACGCCTGCTGAGGGCACCTCTGGCTCCCGGCTCTCCGGCTTCGCCTGCGGCTGGAATGACGGCCTGTGAGAGTGGCAACGGCCTCGCATCCCCTCTGCCGTCACCCCGGCCAA
>NZ_JALBGD010000009.1 GCF_023507705.1 Stappia sp. WLB 29
AAGCCGGAGAGCCGGGAACCATTGGCATCTTCGACGGATGTTTTTTGCTTCGGCCTCCCCATGCGTCATTCCGGCCAAGCGAAGCGCGAGCCGGAACCGGAGAGGCACGGCGCTTGCGGTATCCGCCGGGAGCGCTCCTGCCGTACTGCGATCACAATGATGATCGAGATCATCGCGAGCATATTGCGAGTCGACAGTATTTTTCAGGCACGGAGAGGCCGTTGCTCAAGAACATCGTCATAACCCTGCTGGCCCTGGGCCTGATTTCGGGGTTTTTCATTTTTCAGAAGAAGCTCTACCAGGCCAGCATCGAGATTGCCGAAGCGCGCTGCGGCGAGATGGTCAACGCGATGCCGGATCGCACGGGCAGAACCGCATCCGGAACCTGCAAGCTCGTTCACCACGACATCTTCATGAAGCTGGAAATCGAGAACCACACGGACATCGTCATGTCCTGCTGGCTCGACTACGGGTTCTGGGGCCCGTCCCCGCCGTCCGATTGCGAAATCCAGAAGGTCCGCGCGAATTAGGGCGGCGAGCTAACCGACAGGCCCTCGGCACTCCGATCCCGGCTCGGCGCTGACGCGCCGTCCGGGAGAACGCAAGGAGAGGGTTCTGTGTCCCCACAGCCGCTCTGGCAGCCAATAGGCCCCGGCGCGCGCTGCGCTTGGCCGGGGTGACGGCAGAGGGGATGCAAGGTCTCCCCCTCAGACCTCCAGCGAGGCGCCGGGGGCGGTGACCTTCACGCGCGAGCCCTGGTCGCCCATTTCCCGCACGAAGGCATCCGCCGACTGGTCGAGAATCGGGAACGTGCCGAAGTGGCAGGGGATGACCGTGTCGAAGTCGAAGAAGCGGCGGCAGGCGAGCGCGGCCGTGCGCGCGCCCATGGTGAAGCGATCGCCGATGGGCACGATGCCGACCTTCGGCGCGTAGAGCTCGTTCACCAGCGCCATATCGCCGAAAATGTCGGTGTCGCCCATGTGGTAGAGGGTCGGCTGGTCCTTGGCCCGCACGATCAGGCCGTTCGGCTGGCCCATATAGACCGGCGGCCAGCCGCCGGCGAGCGAGGACGAAGTGTGATGCGCCTGGGTGAGCGAGACCGCGAACGGTCCGACATCGACCGTACCGCCGCAGCCCATCGGGTTGATGTTCTCGTGGCCCTGCGACTGGACCCACATGGAGACCTCGAAATTCGCCGTCACCTGCGCGCCCGTCGCCTTGGCGATGGCGATGGTGTCGCCGGTGTGGTCGTCATGACCGTGGGTGAGCAGGATGTGGGTGACGCCCTCGCTGGCCTTCTCGACGGTCATGTCGGAGGGGAAGGACGGATTGCCGCTCAGGAACGGGTCGATGAGGAGGATCGCGCCGGGAATTTCGACGCGGAACGCGGCATGGCCGAGATAGGTGAGCTTCATGATGGGGGTCCCCTTGAGACGAAACTGGTGGGCGAACTGTCCCGCCGGAATCTAGCCGCTTGTCGGCAAACGGCAATCCCGGAGCTGTTCGCCCCTGCCGCGCCGTGCTAAAGCCGCAGGATGTCGAGCGACCCTCTCCTTGCGCTGGAAGATTTCGCAGCGCGCCTCCCCCGCATCGGACGCCTGATCGGTCTCGATCTGGGCACCAAGACCATCGGGCTTGCCCTGTCCGATCTCGGCCGCGGCATCGCCTCGCCGCTGGAGACGATCCGCCGCAAGAAGTTCGGCGTCGACGCCGCCGCCCTGCTCGACATCTGCCGCAAACACGAGGTGCGCGGGCTGGTGCTCGGCCTGCCGCTCAACATGGACGGCACCGAAGGTCCGCGCGTGCAGGCGACCCGCGCCTTCGCCCGCAATCTCGCCGCGCTGACCGACATGCCGATGACCGCCTGGGACGAGCGCCTGTCGACGGCGGCCGTCACCCGCACGCTGATCGACGCTGACCGCTCCCGCGCCCGCCGGGCCGAGCTGGTCGACAAGATGGCCGCCTCCTACATCCTGCAGGGCCTGCTCGACCGCCTGACCTATGGCAGCCTCGACGAGCAGGACGACAGGCCGTACGACGACCCCGACGACGGGCGGCCATGAACGGCGTCTTCAATGCGCTGATTCCGGTGCTGCTGGTGATCGCCGCCGGCAACATCGTCGCGCGCATGGGCCTGATCACCGGCGACCAGTGGCGCGGCATCGAGAAGATCGCCTATTTCCTGCTGTTCCCCGCACTGATCATCCGTACGGTCGTGCAGACCGACTTCATGGCGATCCCGGCCCTGGGCATGAGCGCGGCGCTGGTCCTGTCGATCTTCGCCATGTCGGCGCTGGCGCTGGCGCTGCAACCTCTCCTCAAGACGCGATTCGGCGTCGACGGGCCGCGCTTCAGCTCGATCTTTCAGGGCGCGACGCGCTGGAACACCTTCGTCGCGCTGGCCATCGCCGACGAGTTGCTGGGCCGCGAGGGTGTCGCCCTGCTGGCGGTGGCGGTGGTGGCGATGATCCCGCTGCTCAACATCGTCAACGTGCTGGTGCTCGCGCGCTTCGCCAGCGGCTCGCCGCCGGGCGCCGGCCGCATCGCGCTGGATCTGGCGAAAAACCCGCTGATCTGGTCGACCGCCCTCGGACTGGTGCTCAACGTCGCGGGCGTGCCGCTGCCGCGCTTTGCCGATTCGACGCTGCAGATCCTCGGCAATGCGGCGCTGCCCATCGGCATCGTCTGCGTCGGCGCCGGGCTGAACCTTGCCGCCCTGCGCCGCCCCGGCCCGGCGCTCGCCACCGCGACCGTGCTCAAGCTCGCGGTGATGCCGGTCTTCGGCGTCGCCTTCGCCCTGCTGCTGGGGCTGGACGGGCCGGCGCTTTCGGCGGTGATCATCGCCATGTCCGTGCCGTCGGCCGGCAACTCCTACCTGCTCGCCCGCCAGATGGGGGGCGATGCGCCGCTGATGGCCGAGATCCTGACCATGCAGACGGTGCTGGCGGCCATCACCATGCCGTTGGCCCTGTTGCTCGCGCATTAGGAAACGCACTCCCACGGCCATCTAGCGCGGTTTTCTGCGCTCACCGTGCTCACGTACCTGAATGTACGCTGCGCTCCGGTTCTCGAAACCCACACTATCTGGCTCGCGGGAGCGCGTTTCGATCTGCCGAGTGGGAGCGCGTTTCGATCTGTCACGCGGGCGCGCGTTTCGGCTCAATGCCCCCTGCCGGTGGAGAACGCCTCGCCGCGCTTGAGCCGGGCCAAGGAAGCGCCTATAGGGTTGGCTTTAATGAGCGCTCATCATCCCCCCCTCGCGGAGCTTTATCCGCACCGTCACCTCCTCGGCATCGAGGGCCTGCAGCCCAACGAGATCGTCGCGCTGCTCGACCAGGCGGAAGCCGCCGTCGAGATCAGCCGGCAGGTCGAGAAGAAAAAGGCCGTGCTGCGCGGCCGGACCCAGATCAACCTGTTCTTCGAGGCTTCGACGCGGACCCAGTCCTCGTTCGAGATCGCCGGCAAGCGGCTCGGCGCCGACGTGATGAACATGTCGGTCGCCTCGTCCTCGGTGAAGAAGGGCGAGACGCTGGTCGACACGGCGGCAACGCTGAACGCCATGCATCCCGACATCATCGTCGTGCGCCACCACGCCGCCGGCGCAGTGCACCTGCTGGCGCAGAAGGTCGGCTGCTCGGTGGTCAATGCCGGCGACGGCGCGCATGAGCACCCGACCCAGGCGCTGCTCGACGCGCTGACCATCCGCCGCCACAAGGGCGGCATCGCCGGGCTGACGGTGGCGATCTGCGGCGACATCCTGCATTCGCGGGTCGCCCGCTCCAACATCATCCTGCTGAACGCGCTCGGCGCGCGGGTGCGCGTCGTCGCCCCCTCGACGCTGCTGCCGAACGGCATCGCCCAGATGGGCGTGGAAGTGTTCCAGGACATGCGCAAGGGGTTGGCCGGCGCCGACATCGTGATGATGCTGCGCCTGCAGCGCGAGCGCATGCAGGGCGCCTTCATTCCTTCCGTGCGCGAGTATTTCCGCTATTACGGCCTCGACCGCGACAAGCTGGCGGCGGCCGCAGCGGACGCGCTGGTGATGCATCCCGGCCCGATGAACAGGGGCGTGGAGATCGACCCGGAAATCGCCGACGGGCCGCAGAGCCTGATCCGCGAGCAGGTCGAGATGGGCGTTGCCGTGCGCATGGCCGTTCTCGAGGCGCTCGCCGCCCATCTGCCGAACAAGTGAGGAGCCCGGCCATGGCAAACCCGCAGAGCCCGATCCTCCTCACGAACGCCCGGGTGATCGACCCGGCAAGCGGCCTCGACGCGCCCGGCAGCGTGCTGATCGAGAACGGACGCATCACCGCCGCAGGACCGGCGGCGCAGAACCAGGGCGCCCCGGAGGGAACTGAGGTGATCGACGTCGCCGGCGCGGTGGTCGCCCCCGGCCTCGTCGACATGGGCGTCACCGTGGGCGAGCCCGGCGCCGAGCACCGCGAGACGCTGGCCAGCGCCAGCCAGGCGGCGGCGGCCGGCGGCGTCACCACCATCGTCACTTCCCCCGACACCGATCCGGTGATCGACGACCCGGCGCTGGTCGACTTCGTGCTGCGCCGCGCCCGCGACACGGCCTGCGTCAACGTCCATCCCTTCGCCGCGCTGACCAAGGGTCTTTCCGGCGAGGAGATGAGCGAGATCGGCCTGTTGCAGGAAGCCGGCGCGGTCGCCTTTTCCAACGGCCACCGCTCGGTCACCCATGCCGGCATCATGCGCCGGCTGATGACCTATGCCCGCGACTTCGGCGCGCTGGTGGTGCACCACACGGAGGACCCGGCGCTGGCCGGCGCCGGCGTCGTCAACGAAAGCCTGTCGGCGAGCTGGAAGGGCCTGCCGGCAAGCCCCCGCGAGGCCGAGATCATCATGGTCGAGCGCGACCTGCGGCTCGCCGCGCTGACGCGCGGGCGCTACCACGCGCAGTCGGTCTCCTGCTCCGAGAGCACCAAGGCGATCGCCCGGGCCAAGGCGGACGGCCTCGACGTCACCTGCGGCATCACCGTCAACCACCTGACGCTGAACGAGAACGACATCGGCCCCTACCGGACCTTCTTCAAGATGTCGCCGCCGCTGCGCTCGGAAGACGAACGCCAGGCGATGATCGCCGCGCTCGCCGACGGCACCATCGACGTGATCGTCTCGGGCCACGACCCGCAGGACGTGGAGACCAAGCGCCATCCCTTCGCCGAGGCCGCGGACGGCGCCATCGGGTTGGAGACGCTGCTGGCCGCCGGCCTGCGCCTCGTCCATTCCGGCGAGATCGGCCTTGCCACCCTGCTCGCGGCGATGACCTGCAACCCGGCCCGCCGGCTGGGCCTGGAGGCCGGCCGTCTTGCCGCGGGCGCCCCGGCCGACGTTGTCGTGTTCGATCCCGACCGGCCCTGGGTGCTGGACAAGACGCGGCTGAAATCGCGCTCCAAGAACACCCCGTTCGAGGATGCACGCTTCTCCGGCGAGGTACTGCACACCATCGTCGCAGGAAAGATCGTGACGCCCTGAAACCGGCGCACGCCGCTGCGGAAAACCGGATTTCCCTTTTCGATCCGATGTTCTAGAGTTACGTCGTTGCTGCAACCGGAGGCTGCACGTTGCCCGATCCGATCAGCTGGGCCCTCGCCTGGCCCTACTACCTGACTGCGCTCGTCTTCGGCTATCTGCTGGGCTCGATTCCCTTCGGGCTGATCATCACGCGGCTGGCGGGCCAGGGCGACATCCGCAAGATCGGCTCCGGCAATATCGGCACCACCAACGTGCTGCGCACCGGCAAGAAGCACCTGGCCGCCCTCACCCTTCTCGGCGACATGCTGAAGGGCACGGTGGCGGTGCTGGTGGCGAGCCGCTACGGCGGGCCGGACCCGGCGGTAATCGCCGGCTTCGGCGCCTTTATCGGCCATCTATTCCCGGTCTGGCTGCGCTTTCGCGGCGGCAAGGGTGTTGCCACCTATCTCGGCGTGCTGCCCGGCCTCTACTGGCCGGCCGCGCTCGCCTTCGCCGCGATCTGGGTCGCGGTCGCTGTCGTCACGCGCTACTCCTCCGCTTCCGCCCTGGTGGCCAGCCTTGCCACCCCGTTGCTGCTGTGGTTCGTCTTCGACCGGGCGCAGATCGCCGAGCTGATGGCGCTGCTCTCGCTCATCCTGTGGGCCAAGCATCACGAGAATATCGGCCGCCTGATCAAGGGCACCGAAGGCCGGATCGGCCAGAAGGGATGAGCGCAGGCGCGACCGGGCGCGGTCGCGCCCTCTCCGACCGCCAGCGCCTGGCCTGGCTGCGCCTGATCCGCTCGGAGAATGTCGGCCCGGTCACCTTCCGCGAGTTGATCAACCACACCGGCTCGGCCGAGGCGGCGCTCGCCGCCCTGCCCGAGCTGTCCCGCCGCGGCGGCAAGCGCACCATCCGCATCGCCTCACAAGGCGAGGCCGAGCAGGAGATCGAGGCGCTTGCGCGGATCGGCGGGCGCCTGCGCGCGCTCGGCGAACACGGCTATCCGCCGCTGCTGCGCCATGTCGACGGAGCGCCGCCGCTGATCTCGGTGCTCGGCTCCGACGACCGGCTGGCAGAGAGCGCCGCCATCGCCATGGTCGGCGCGCGCAACGCCTCGCTGGCCGGACAGAAGATCGCGAGCGAGATCGCCGGCGACCTGTCGGCGCGCGGCTACACCATCGTCTCGGGGCTGGCGCGCGGCATCGACGCGGCCGCGCACCGGGCGGCGCTTGCGGGCGGCACGACGGCGGTGCTGGCCGGCGGCGTCGACATCATCTATCCGCCGGAAAACCGCGACCTCTATCACGACATCGCCGCCCGGGACGGCGCCGTCGTCAGCGAGATGCCCTTCGGCTGGAAGCCGCGCGCCCGCGACTTTCCCCGCCGCAACCGGCTGATCTCCGGCATGTCGCTGGCAACGGTGCTGATCGAGGCGGCGCGCGGCTCCGGCTCGCTGCACACCGCGCGCTTTGCCGCGGAACAGAACCGCGAGGTCTTCGTGGTGCCGGGTTCGCCGCTCGACCCGCGCTCGGAAGGCGGCAACCGGCTGATCCGCGACGGCGCGACGCTGGTGACGAGCGGCGCCGACGTGCTGGAAAGCCTCGGGCCGCGGCGCATGGCGGAGGAGACCCCCGGTATCGACATCGAGGAACCGGGGGCGGGCAGCGGCCCGGTTCCGCCGCCGGATGTGGGCGACAGCGACCGCGGCCGCGTACTCTCCGCCCTGGGCGCGGCACCGGTCGAGGTGGACGAATTGATCCGCTACACGGGCCTGCCCGCGCGTGTCGTCCATGTGATCCTGCTGGAATTGGAACTTGCCGGGCGGCTGGAGCGCCATCGCGGCCAGCGCATCAGCCTGATCGACGGGCGCTGAGCGAGGGCGCCGCGGCACGAACACGGCAGGCGGACCGGCAGGGGCGAGCCGTCCTCAGGGCACGAGCCTTGCCGCGTCATATGTGCTGCGCATGCCCCCGCTCCCGCCCATCGCTCCTGCCCGTCCGAATGCCGCTGCCGCGTTTCGCCCGCTGCATCGTCATTCGTTCCAGGGGGTATAAAACCGCCAAAGATTGTACTCATAGAAAGCACAACCAAAATTTCAACCACAAGAGGCGACCCGGTTGCGCGATAGATATGCAAACGGGAATGCAACCTGTGATGTGGCTCACCGCCTTGCGGCTTTCCCCGCTCCGGACCGCTCCATCTCCGCATGCCTGTCGAAGGCTTCGACCCGCGCCATTTCAAGCAAATATGCGAGGAATTCCAATTCATTATTGGATGCTAGGTCTCTTAGCTCACGGCAGATCTGAGCGCAGTAGCGAGCTGCCTCTGAGCGGTCATTCTGGGGATCTATCGGCATTGTGTGACCCGGTTGTTGGCCTGACGAGGCGTCACGGAAGATTTATACAACCATTGATTTTATACAATCATAGTACACGTCAAAAACGATGGCTGGCAAGGACGCGGCGCGATATTCGCGTGACCTGCCCGCGGCTTGAGCAGTTTTACGGATCTTTCGCCCCGACTTTCCACGGTCCGCCGCCGCGAGGCAGCTATCGCAGCCACAGCGCCCGGTTTCCGGCAGGTTGCAGCACGGGTTTCACGCCGGACCGCGCGCAGCCGAGGCGGAGGACAACCACAGGGTGAGTCGTCGCTTGCTCTCTCGGACGGAGCGCCCGCGCCGGGCCGGGAACGAATTTCACCCTCGGCGGGTGTGGGGTGGTCAGGTGCCCGCTCCACAGTCGGCTGTCACGCCTGCGCAGGCAGGCGTCCAGAATCCGCGAGAGCGGGCAGGTTTGCGAAGGCGGCACCCCAACCTCGGCGAGGGGCACGCGCGGCAACGCCGGGGCTCGAGCAGAACCGTTCGGGGGTACTGGATCCCGGTCGTCGGCTGCGCCGAAACCGGGACGACAGGCGGGGCGTGGGCGCGCGTCGGAGCACTCTCGCTGCCGCTCCGGGAACGAATGGCCCCCGGCGCGCGCTGCGCTTGGCCGGGGTGACGGCCGAGGGTGGGGGCGACGGCGGAGGGATGATCACCGAAGGGCGGAGGCAAGGCTGCGCGCAAGCGCGGGCTGCCGCCCGCGGCTGATTTCCGGATGCGGGTCACGCGGGTGACGTTGCCGCGTCCCGTGGTCCGGCATGACAGGCGTGTTGGGGGAGCGGGCGGCATGCCGCCCCCTGCCGCTTACGCGGTCTTGTTGAAGATCTCGCGGCCGATGAGCATGCGGCGGATTTCGGACGTGCCGGCGCCGATCTCGTAGAGCTTGGCGTCGCGCAGCAGCCGACCGGTCGGATACTCGTTGATATAGCCGTTGCCGCCGAGCAGCTGGATCGCGTCGAGAGCCATCTTCGTGGCGTTCTCGGCCGCGTAGAGGATGGCGCCGGCGGCGTCCTCGCGCGTGGTCTCGCCGCGGTCGCAGGACTGCGCCACCGCATAGACATAGGCGCGGCTGGCGTTCATCGAGACATACATGTCGGCGATCTTGCCCTGGACGAGCTGGAAGGTGCCGATCGGCTGGTCGAACTGCTTGCGCTCGTGGATGTAGGGAATGACCACGTCCATCGCCGCCTGCATGATGCCGATGCAGCCGGCCGCCAGCACCGCGCGTTCGTAGTCGAGGCCGGACATCAGCACGTTGACGCCCTTGCCGACCTCGCCGAGCACGTTCTCCTCCGGCACCTCGCAATCCTCGAACACCAGCTCGCCGGTGAGCGAGCCGCGCATGCCGAGCTTGTCGAGCTTCTGGGCGACGGAGAAGCCCTTGAAATCCTTCTCGATGAGGAAGGCGGTGATGCCCTTCGGACCGGCGGACGGATCGGTCTTGGCATAGACGATCAGCGTGTCGGCATCCGGGCCGTTGGTGATCCACATCTTGGTGCCGTTGAGGATGTAGCGGTCGCCGCGCTTGGCGGCGCGCAGCTTCATCGACACGACGTCGGAGCCGGCCCCCGGCTCCGACATGGCCAGTGCGCCGAGATGCTCGCCGGTGATCAGCTTGGCCAGATAGCGCGACTTCTGCTCCTTGGTGCCCCAGCGGCGCAGCTGGTTAACGCAGAGATTGGAATGGGCGCCGTAGGACAGGCCGATGGAGGCGGAGGCGCGGCTCACCTCCTCCATGGCGATGCAGTGCTCGAGATAGCCGAGGCCCGAGCCGCCCCACTCCTCCTCGACCGTGATGCCGTGCAGGCCGAGTTCGCCCATGGCCGGCCACAGCTCCTCGCGCGGGAACCAGTCCTCGCGGTCGATGCGGTCGGCGAGCGGGGCGATGGCGTCCTGCGAGAAGGAGCGGACGCTGTCGCGCAGCATGTCGGCGGTATCGCCGAGGTTGAAGTTGAAGGAGGGGAAGTCGTTGCGGATCATGGGTCGTCTCCGAAAATGGGCAGGCGGCGCGCGGCGCCTCAGTCCTGCGAAAACACGTGGTCGTAGCGCACGAAGGGGCTCAGCACCGCGACCTGGTCGTAGAGCCGGCGGGCGCGGGCATTGTCGTCATGGGTCTGCCAGTAGACCGAGCGGCAGCCGAGCCGGCGGGCCGCCCCGTAGACGCCCTCGATCAGCGCGCGGCCGACGCCGCCGCCGCGCAAGGTCTCGTCGACATATAGATCTTCGAGGTAGCAGGTCGGCGCGATGGACCAGGTCGTCTCCTGCACCACGTAATGCACGAAGCCGACCAGCCGCCCGCCGCGCTCGGCGACGAGCCCGTCATGGGCGCCGTCGCCGGAAATCCGCGCGAAGACCGCATCGGTGACGCTAGCCGGAAGCTCCTGCCGGTAGAAGGCGAGATAGGCCTGCCAGAGCGGCTCCCAGGCGGCGCGGTCGGCAGGCATCAGGCGGCGGATGACGGTCTGCCCGGCCCCGCCCTGTACATCAGTCATTCAGCCCCTCCAGCGCGATCATGGTGAAAAGCCCGGTGGCGATGTGGATGTCCTCCTCGCCCGGCGTCTGGCCGTACACGTCGGAGGCGGTGACGGTGAGCGTGCGCCCCGGCTTGATCACCCGCCCGCGGGCGACGAGGCGCGCGCCCCGGCCCGGATTGAGCAGGTTCATCTTGAACTCGGTGGTCAGCACGCCGAAACCTTTCGGGTAAAGCGACAGGGCGGCATAGCCGGCGGCGGTGTCGGCAAGCGTCGTGGTGACGCCAGCATGGAAATAGCCGTGCTGCTGTACCAGGCCGTCCGCGAAGGCCACCGCAAGGTCGACCTCGCCCGGCTCCAGCCGGTCGATGGTGGCGCCCAACGTCTCGGTCATGAACGCCTGGCGGGCGAAACTCGCCGCGACCCGGTCCCGCCATGCGGGATCGCGCGGCTCGAACCGCCGCACCTTGCCTCCCGCCCGTTCTGCAATTTGCGTCATCCCGTCCTCCCGTCGATGGCCCGCCTGGTCATTTCCCGCCCTTCGTCGCCGCGGCCGCGGCGGAGAACAGGTCGCTCATCGGCCCGAGTTCGCCGAGACGGGCGCGGGCGCCCTGCTCCACCTCGTCGAGCTCGGCCAGCGTCAGGTCGATGTCGTGGCGCTTGGCCATCAGCTCGGCGCGCCGCCCCTCGATGCGCTGGAGCAGCAGCTGCAGCTGGCCCGCCTCGCCCGGCGACTTGTCGTACATGGTGATGATGTCGCGGATCTCCGCGAGGGTGAAACCGAGCCGCTTGCCGCGCAGGATCAGCTTCAGCCGCGTCCGGTCGCCGGGCTTGTAGAGCCTCTGGCGCCCGCGCCGCGTCGGCTTGAGGAAGCCCTCCGCCTCGTAGAAGCGCAAGGTGCGTGTGGTCACGCCGAATTCCTGCGTCAGCTGGGTGATGGTGTAATAGGGCTGCATGGCCTCCTCCGCAGAAAACCCTGCATGACGTTTACGTTCCAGTCAACAGGATATATTTAGGTAAATTAATACAAGGATTTATACTGAAATAATTTCAGCATGAAACGAGTTTCGCGCGCCGCACAGGCTCCCGTGTCAGCGGATCGCGTAAGGCACCAGCCGGCGGTCGTCGCTGTCGATGGAGATCGCCCGGTTGAGCGGCGGCACGGAGCGCTGCGGGCAGGTCAGCCGCTCGCAGATGCGGCAGGAGACGCCGATGGGCTCGAACGCGGCCTCGCGGGTGAGGTCGAGATCGTCGCAATAGACGATGTCGCGGGCATGGGCGATCTCCGCGCCCAGCGCGATGGCATAGTGCAGCACCGGGCCGCTGTAGCCGCCGGACTTCTTCACCACATGGGCGGCGAGCGAGATGTAGCGCGAGCCGTCCGGCGTCTCGGCGAGCTGGCGGATGATCGCCCCGTGGCTCTCGAAGGCGCGGTGCACGTTCCACAAGGGACAGGCGGCGCCGAAGCGGGCGAACTGCAGCTTGGTGGCCGAGTGGCGCTTGGTGATGTTGCCAGCCCTATCGACCCGGGCGAAGAAGAAGGGAATGCCCTTCAGCCGCGGCCGCTGCATGGTGGAGAGGCGATGCGCCACCTGCTCCAGGCTGGCGCCGAACCGGTCGGCGATGAGATCGAGATCGTGGCGCGTCTCCTGCGCGGCCGACAGGAAGGCGCGATAGGGCAGCGCCAGCCCGCCGGCATAGGCATTGGCAAGGCCGATGCGCGCGACCTGCGCCGCATCCGGGGTCTGGAACCGCGCCCGCGCCACCACCGTCTCGACGATGTCGCCAGCCTCCAGCAGCGCGATCTGGTGGGCGAGCTGGAAGACGATGGTGGCCTCGGGCAGCGCCTCGTTGAGATAGAGCCGGCGCTGCTCCCGGTCGAAACGGCGGATGGTGCCCTCCCCCGAGCCGCCCCCCGTGCCCGCGCGCCGGCGCTCGACGGCGATGCCGTGCCGGTCCTCCAGATATTGCGCGAGGTCGCGGGCGAAGATCCGCCCCGAGGGCGACAGGCGCGTCGCCAGATCCTCGGCGGCGAGGTCGAGTTCGTGGATGTAGTTGTTCTCGAAATGGAAGAAGTCGCGCACTTCCTCGTACGGGGTCGGCCGGGCGAGTCCCTCGTCGCGGGCCAGCCTGTCGTCGAACTGAGCCAGCTGCTCGCCCATCTGGCGATAGGCCTGGTGCAGGCGCACCAAGGCATGGGCGAAGTCCGGCGCGTTCTGGCTGACCATCTTGACCTCCTGCAGGCCGGGCGCGGCGCCCGCCAGCACCGGATCGGCGAACACTTCCTGCAGGGCGGCGATCAGCCGGTCGTCGTCGTCGACCGAAAGCGAGGCAAGGTCGAGGCCGAAGCGCTCCGACAGGGTGAGCAGGACGGGCGCGGAAACCGGACGCTGGTTGTTCTCCAGCTGGTTGACATAGCTGGTCGACAGGCCGAGGCGCTCGGCAAAATCCCGTTGCGTCAGCTGGGCCTTCTCGCGCAGGCTGCGGATCTGGCGGCCGAGGAACAGCTTCTTCATGGCACGCTCTTCATGGCGGGGGCCTTGCTGGAGATATTTGCAAATTCGCAAACTGAAGTTTGCAAACAGATTAAATTCGCTTTGCAGCTTTTTCAACTCTCCCGCAAGCTGCGGAAAAGGAGTAGCGAACTCGCAAACGCCGCGCATATCGGCGCACAGTGCATTTGCATCCGCGGGCTCCGCCACTCCGGCCCGCCCGCGGCATTCAGGAGGAAACGCCATGTCCGGCAACTTCGCCGCCGCCACCACGACCCGCAGCCTCGTCCGCTCGCTCGCCATCGCGCTGGCCGGCTCGCTGCTGCTCACCGCCTCGGCCAAGGTCAGCGTGCCGTTCTACCCGGTGCCGATGACCATGCAGACGCTGGCGCTCTTGGTGCTGGGCTTCACGCTCGGCCCGCGCCTCGCCGCGGCGGCCGTCGCCGCCTACCTGCTGCAGGGCGCGGCCGGCCTGCCGGTCTTCGCCGATACGCCCGCCAAGGGCATCGGCCTGGCCTACATGATGGGCCCGACCGGCGGCTTCCTCCTCGGCTTCCTCGCCTCGGCCTGGCTTGCCGGCGTCTTCGCCGAGCGCGGCTGGACCCGCAGCCTGTGGCAGGCGATCCCGGCTTCGCTCGTCGCCCAGGCCGTCGTCTTCGTGCCCGGCCTGTTGTGGCTCGGCGCGGTCATCGGCTTCGACAAGCCGATCCTGGCGCTGGGGCTTTATCCCTTCGTCATCGGCGGTATCGTCAAGTCGCTGCTCGCCGCCGCCATCGCCGTCGCGCTGGTGCGAGCCCGCGCCCGCTGATCGCACACAGAGCACAACGCCCCCAGAGCCCGAAAGGCCGGCCATGCAGGAAATTTTGCAGGAACTGGAAAACCGCCGCGCCGCCGCCCGTCTTGCGGGCGGCACGCGCCGCATCGAGGCACAGCATGCCAAGGGCAAGCTGACGGCGCGCGAGCGCGTCGAGATCTTCCTCGATGAAGGCTCGTTCGAGGAATACGACATGTTCGTCACCCACCGCTGCGTGGATTTCGGCATGCAGGACACCTCGATGCCGGGCGACGGCGTCATCACCGGCTGGGGCACGGTGAACGGCCGCATGGTCTACGTGTTCTCGCAGGACTTCACCGTGTTCGGCGGCTCCCTGTCCGAGACCCATGCCCAGAAGATCTGCAAGATCATGGACATGGCGATGAAGAACGGCGCCCCCGTGATCGGCCTCAACGACAGCGGCGGCGCCCGCATCCAGGAAGGCGTCGCCTCGCTCGCCGGCTATGCCGACGTCTTCCAGCGCAACATCATGGCCTCGGGCGTGGTGCCGCAGATCTCCATGATCATGGGCCCCTGCGCGGGCGGGGCGGTCTACTCGCCGGCGATGACCGACTTCATCTTCATGGTCCGCGACACGTCCTATATGTTCGTCACCGGCCCGGATGTGGTGAAGACGGTGACCAACGAGGTGGTGACGGCCGAGGAGCTGGGCGGCGCCAAGACCCATACCAGCAAGTCCTCGGTCGCGGACGGCGCCTTCGACAACGACGTGGAGGCGCTGATCGCCCTGCGCCGCTTCATCGACTTCCTGCCGTCCAGCAACCGCGAGAAGCCGCCCGTCCGCCCGTTCTTCGACGATCCGGCGCGCATCGACAATTCGCTCGACACCCTGATCCCGGACAATCCGAACAAGCCCTACGACATGAAGGAGCTGATCGTGAAGATCGCCGACGAGGGCGACTTCTTCGAGCTCCAGGAGAACTATGCCGGCAACATCGTCACCGGCTTCATCCGCATCGAGGGGCAGACGGTCGGCGTCGTCGCCAACCAGCCGATGGTGCTGGCCGGCGTGCTCGACATCAACTCCTCGCGCAAGGCCGCGCGCTTCGTGCGCTTCTGCGACTGCTTCAACATCCCGATCCTGACCCTGGTCGACGTGCCCGGCTTCCTGCCCGGCACCAGCCAGGAATACGGCGGCGTCATCAAGCACGGCGCCAAGCTGCTCTTCGCCTATGGCGAGGCGACCGTTCCGAAGGTCACCGTCATCACCCGCAAGGCCTATGGCGGCGCCTATGACGTGATGTCGTCCAAGCATATCCGCGGGGACATCAACTATGCCTGGCCGACGGCCGAGATCGCGGTGATGGGCGCCAAGGGCGCGACCGAGATCCTCTACCGCTCCGAACTGGGCGACCCGGAGAAGATCGCCGCGCGCACCAAGGAATACGAGGACCGCTTCGCCAACCCGTTCGTGGCGGCGGAGAAGGGCTTCATCGACGACGTGATCATGCCGCACTCGACCCGCCGGCGGGTCGCACGGGCGCTGGCGACGCTGCGCAACAAGCAGCTCTCCAACCCCTGGAAGAAGCACGACAACATTCCGCTGTGATCCGCGCCGCAGACCCACGAACGGGACCGACAGAAAAATGATCAAGAAAATCCTGATCGCCAATCGCGGCGAGATCGCCTGCCGGGTCATCAAGACCGCGCGCAAGATGGGCATAAAGACCGTTGCCGTCTATTCCGACGCCGACCGCGATGCGCTGCATGTGAAGATGGCCGACGAGGCGATCCATATCGGCCCGCCGCCGGCCAACCAGTCCTACATCGTCATCGACAAGATCATGGACGCGATCCGCGCGTCCGGCGCCGATGCGGTGCATCCGGGCTACGGCTTCCTGTCGGAGCGCGCCGAATTCGCCGAGCGGCTGGCCAAGGAGGGCGTCGCCTTCATCGGTCCGCCGGCCTCGGCCATCGAGGCGATGGGCGACAAGATCACCTCCAAGAAGCTGGCGGCGGAAGCCGGCGTGTCCACCGTGCCGGGCTACATGGGCCTGATCGCGGATGCGGACGAGGCGGTGCAGATCTCCGGCGAGATCGGCTATCCGGTGATGATCAAGGCCTCCGCCGGCGGCGGCGGCAAGGGCATGCGCATCGCCTGGAACGACGCGGAGGCGCGCGAGGGCTTCCAGTCGTCGAAGAACGAGGCGGCCAATTCCTTCGGCGACGACCGCATCTTCATCGAGAAGTTCGTCACCCAGCCGCGCCATATCGAGATCCAGGTGCTGGCCGACAGCCACGGCAACACGATCTATCTGGGCGAGCGCGAATGCTCGATCCAGCGCCGCAACCAGAAGGTCATCGAGGAGGCGCCCTCGCCCTTCCTCGACGCGGCGACCCGCAAGGCCATGGGCGAGCAGGCCGTGGCGCTAGCGAAGGCCGTGAATTACGCCTCGGCCGGCACGGTCGAATTCATCGTCGACGGCAACCGCAACTTCTACTTCCTGGAGATGAACACCCGCCTGCAGGTGGAGCATCCGGTGACCGAGCTGATCACCGGCATCGACCTCGTCGAGCAGATGATCCGCGTCGCCGCCGGCGAAAAGCTGTCGATCACCCAGGACGATGTGAAGTTGAACGGCTGGGCGATGGAAAGCCGGCTCTATGCCGAGGATCCCTATCGCAACTTCCTGCCCTCGATCGGCCGGCTGACCCGCTATCGCCCGCCGCAGGAAGGGAAGCGCGAGGACGGCACCATCGTGCGCAACGACACCGGCGTCTTCGAGGGCGGCGAGATCTCGATGTTCTACGACCCGATGATCGCCAAGCTGTGCACCTGGGCCCCCGAGCGCATCGACGCCATCGACGCCATGGCCGACGCGCTCGACCGGTTCGAGGTGGAGGGCATCGGCCACAACCTGCCCTTCCTCTCCGCCGTGATGGACCATCCGCGCTTCCGCACCGGCGCCATCACCACCGCCTTCATCGCCGAGGAATATCCCGAAGGCTTTGCCGGCGTGACGCCGGCGGGCGATGCGCTTGAGGAGCTTGTCGCGGTCGCCGCCGCCTGCAACCATGTGTCGGAGACCCGGGCAACGCAGATCAGCGGCGCCATGGACAACCACCGCCGGGTGATCGGGCCGAACTGGACCATCGTGGTGGAGCGCGAGGAGTTTCCGGTCGCCATCACGCAGAACGGCGACGGCAGCTACACGGCCGCCGCGCGCGAGGACGCGGACGGCACGGCGCTGTCGGCCCCGCGCAAGGTATCTCTCGGCGACTGGAAGCCGGGCACGCCGCTCATCGAGGCGAGCATCGACGGACGGCCGCTGGCGGTGAAGGTCGACCCGACGCTGCAAGGTTTCCGCCTGCGCCGGCGCGGCGCCGAGGTGGTGCTGTCCTGCCTCACCCCGCGCCAGGCGATGGCCGCGCGGCTGATGCCGGAGAAGATCCCGGCCGACACTTCGAAGATGCTGCTGTGCCCGATGCCGGGCCTGGTGGTGTCCATCGCGGTGGAGGAAGGCCAGACGATCGAGGCCGGCCAGACGCTCGCCACGGTCGAGGCGATGAAGATGGAGAACGTGCTGAAGGCCGAGCGCAAGGGCGTGGTCAAGACCATCGCCGCCAAGCCGGGCGACAGCCTCGCCGTCGACGAGATCATCATGGAATTCGAATAGGAGCGGGTCATGACCGAGAAGAAGACCGTTCGCGACTGGATGGACCTGGCCTCGAAGGAGCTCAAGGGCAGCGATCCGCAGGACCTCGTCTGGCAGACGCCGGAGGGCATCCCGGTCAAGCCGCTCTACACCGAGGAGGACCTGGAAGGGATCGGGCACCTGGGCACCCTGCCCGGCTTCGAGCCCTTCCTGCGCGGCCCCCGCGCAACCATGTATGCCGGCCGTCCCTGGACGATCCGGCAATATGCGGGCTTCTCCACGGCCGAGGAATCCAACGCCTTCTACCGCAAGGCGCTCGCCGCCGGGCAGCAGGGCGTCTCGGTCGCCTTCGACCTTGCCACCCATCGCGGCTACGACAGCGACCATCCGCGCGTCGTCGGCGATGTCGGCAAGGCGGGCGTCGCCATCGACAGCGTCGAGGACATGAAGATCCTGTTCGACGGCATCCCGCTGGAGCAGATCTCCGTCTCCATGACCATGAACGGCGCGGTGATCCCGATCCTCGCCAACTTCATCGTCGCGGGCGAGGAACAGGGCGTGCCGCGGGCCAAGCTCTCCGGGACCATCCAGAACGACATCCTCAAGGAGTTCATGGTCCGCAACACCTACATCTACCCGCCCGAGCCCTCGATGCGGATCATCGCCGACATCATCGAGTACACGGCGAAGGAGATGCCGAAGTTCAACTCCATCTCCATTTCCGGCTACCACATGCAGGAAGCCGGGGCGACCCTGGTGCAGGAACTGGCCTTCACCCTGGCGGACGGGCGCGAATACGTGCGCGCCGCGCTGAAGAAGGGGCTCGACGTCGACGCCTTCGCCGGGCGCCTGTCCTTCTTCTTCGCCATCGGCATGAACTTCTTCATGGAGGCGGCGAAGCTGCGCGCCGCGCGCCTGCTGTGGTCGCGCATCATGAAGGAGTTCCAGCCGAAGAAGGCCTCCTCGCTGATGCTGCGCACCCACTGCCAGACCTCCGGCGTGTCTCTGCAGGAGCAGGACCCGTACAACAACATCGTGCGCACCGCCTTCGAGGCGATGTCGGCGGCGCTCGGCGGCACCCAGTCGCTGCACACCAACTCCTTCGACGAGGCCATCGCCCTGCCGACGGAGTTCTCCGCGCGCATCGCCCGCAACACCCAGCTCATCCTGCAGCACGAGACGGGCGTGACCAAGGTCGTCGACCCGCTGGCCGGCTCCTATTACGTGGAGAGCCTGACCCATGAGCTCGCCACCCGCGCCTGGGAGATCATCGAGCGCATCGAGGCCGAGGGCGGCATGACGGCGGCCGTCGAAAAGGGCCTGCCCAAGCGGATGATCGAGGAGGCCGCGACCCGTCGCCAGGCCGCCGTCGACCGCGGCGACGAGGTGATCGTCGGCGTCAACAGGTTCCGCCTGGAGAACGAGGACGACATCGAGATCCTCGACATCGACAACAAGGCGGTGCGGGACTCGCAGATCGCCCGCATCGAGCGCACGCGGCGCCAGCGCGATCCCCAGCGCGCGCAGGAGACCCTCGACGCACTGCGCGAGGTCGCCCGTACGGGCGAGGGCAACATCCTGGAAGCGGCGGTGGAAGCGGCTCGCGCCCGCGCCACGCTCGGCGAGATTTCCGATGCGCTGCGCGAGGCCTTCGGCGACCACGAGGCGGAGCCCAAGGTGGTGCGCCAGGTCTACGGCCCGGCCTATGAGGGCGAGCCGGAATACGAGACGCTGGTGCAGCGGCTCTCCGACTTCGCCTCCTCGCTGGGCGAGACGCCGCGCGTGCTCGTCGCCAAGCTGGGACAGGACGGCCACGACCGCGGCGCCAAGGTGATCGCCTCGGCTTTCGGCGACATCGGCTTCGACGTGATCGCCGGCCCGCTGTTCCAGACGCCGGAAGAGGCGGCCGACCTTGCCGTGAAGAACAAGGTGCATGTGGTGGGCATGTCCTCGCTCGCCGCCGGCCACAAGACGCTGGCCCCGCAGCTGGTCGAGGCGCTGAAGGCGCGCGGCGCTTCCGACATCATCGTCGTGGTGGGCGGCGTGATCCCGCGTCAGGATTACCAGTTCCTCAAGGATGCCGGCGTCTCGGCAATCTTCGGCCCCGGCTCCAACGTGCTCGATGCCGCCCGTTCGGTGCTCGACCTGATCGCCGGCCGCCGCCGCAACGTGGCGTAAGCTCCAGGAACGGCGGGCCTTTCCGGCCCGCCGCGCCTCTCGCTTCAGGGCGCGCCGCGCCGTGCGCCCGCTGCCGGAAAAACCGGCGCAAGACCCCTTCCCGTCTTATCCCTTCGCAGCAATAGCGCGGCGATTTCTGCGGCGACCCTTGACCCGCCCTGCCGGAAAGGTCATTTGACAGCGGCCATGCATTTGGGGGATCGTCCCGCGTCAGTCGCGCAGACCGTATCCGCTGCAAGGCGCCGTCCGGACGGGTCGGCGCACCCGTTTTCCTGTTTGGGGTCTCATGAATATCGTCATCGTGGAATCGCCGGCCAAGGCCAAGACCATCAACAAGTATCTTGGCTCAGACTATCAAGTCCTCGCCTCCTACGGCCATGTCCGCGACCTGCCCGCCAAGGACGGCTCGGTACTGCCCGACGAAGATTTCGCAATGACCTGGGATGTCGATGCGAAGTCTCAGAAGCGCCTCAACGACATCGTCCGCGCCGTCAAGGATGCCGACCGCCTGATCCTCGCAACCGACCCCGACCGCGAGGGAGAGGCGATTTCCTGGCACGTGCTCGAGGTGCTGCGGCAGAAGAAGGCGCTGAAGGACAAGCCGGTCCAGCGCGTCGTCTTCAACGCCATCACCAAGAAGTCCGTGCTCGACGCGATGGCCAACCCGCGCGAGCTCGACGAGCCGCTGGTCGACGCCTACCTGGCCCGCCGCGCGCTCGACTATCTCGTCGGCTTCACCCTGTCGCCGGTGCTGTGGCGCAAGCTGCCGGGCGCCCGATCGGCCGGCCGCGTGCAGTCGGTCGCCCTGCGTCTCGTCTGCGACCGCGAGGCGGAGATCGAGCGCTTCGTGCGCCAGGAATACTGGTCGGTGCTGGCCAACCTGACGACGGCGGGCGGCGCCACCTTCCAGGCGCGGATCGCCGCCTTCGAGGGCAAGAAGCTCGGCCGCCTCGACATTGCCAACGAGGAGCAGGCCAACAAGATCGCCTCGTTCCTGCGCGCTGCCTCGCTGAAGGTCGCAAGCGTTGAATCGAAGCCGCAGCGCCGTCATCCGGCCGCGCCCTTCACCACCTCGACGCTGCAACAGGAAGCCTCGCGCAAATACGGCTTCGCGGCCGCCCGCACCATGCAGATCGCCCAGAAGCTGTATGAAGGCGCCGATATCGGCGGCGAGACCGTCGGCCTCATCACCTACATGCGTACCGACGGCGTCCAGATCGCCGGTGAGGCCATCGCCTCCGCCCGCAAGGTGATCGGCAAGGACTACGGCGACACTTACGTACCGGAGAAGCCGCGCCACTATTCCTCCAAGGCGAAGAACGCCCAGGAGGCGCACGAGGCGATCCGTCCGACCGATCTGACCCGCCGCCCGCGGGACGTCGCCCGCTACCTCGATCCCGATGCCGCCCGGCTCTACGAGCTGGTGTGGAAGCGCACCATCGCCTCGCAGATGGAATCCGCCGTGCTGGAGCGCACCACGGTCGATATCGACGCGAGCGGCGCCGGCGGCCCGGCGACCCTGCGCGCCACCGGCTCGGTCGTGCGCTTCGACGGCTTCCTCGCCCTCTACCAGGAGGGCCGCGACGACGAGGAGGACGAGGACGCCCGCCGCCTGCCGGCGATGACCGAGGGCGAGAAGGTGGAGCGCCAGTCCATCGAGACGGCGCAGCACTTCACCGAGCCCCCTGCCCGCTTCACCGAGGCGACACTGGTGAAGAAGATGGAAGAGCTCGGCATCGGCCGTCCCTCGACCTATGCCTCGACGCTGCAGACCCTGCGCGACCGCGACTATGTGCATCTCGACGGCAAGCGCCTGATCCCGCAGGACAAGGGCCGGCTCGTCACCGCGTTCCTGGAAAGCTTCTTCAACCGCTACGTGGAATACGATTTCACGGCGGCGCTGGAGGAAAAGCTCGACCGCATCTCGGCCGGCGAACTGTCGTGGAAGGACGTCTTGCGCGATTTCTGGAAGGACTTCTCCGGCTCGGTGCACGACACCAAGGACCTGCGCGTTTCAGAAGTGCTGGAAGCGCTGAACGAGATGCTGGCCGCCCATGTCTTTCCCGACACGGGCAATGGCGATGATCCGCGCAAGTGCCCGGCCTGCGGCGCCGGCCGCCTGTCGCTGAAGGTCAGCCGCTTCGGCGCGTTCGTCGGCTGCTCGAACTACGACAAGGACAAGCTGGAGGGGAAGGTTCCCAACGAGAACCCGCCCCATTGCGGCTATACGCGCCAGCTGTCGGCAGGCGGCGGCGAGGACGGCGAGGCGGAAATCGCCGACGGCCCGAAGCTGCTCGGCCAGGATCCGGAGACCGGCCTCGACGTGACGCTGCGCTCGGGCCGCTTCGGCCCCTATGTGCAGCTCGGCGAGGAGGCCAAGCCCAAGCGCGCCTCGCTGCCACGCGGCTGGCAGGTCGCCGACATGGATCTCGACAAGGCCTTGCAGCTGCTGTCGCTGCCGCGCGAGGTCGGCCCGCATCCCGAAGACGGCAAGACGATCTCCGCCGGCATCGGCCGCTACGGCCCCTTCGTGCTGCATGACGGCACCTATGCCAACCTGGAAAGCGCCGACGAGGTGTTCTCCGTCGGCATCAACCGCGCCGTCGACGCGCTCGCCCAGAAGCGGGCCAAGACCTCGCGCGGCCGCGCCGGGGCAGCCCCGCTGAAGGAGCTCGGCGCGCATCCGGACGGCGGGCCGATCACCGTGCAGGACGGCCGCTACGGGCCTTACGTGAAGTGGGCGAAGGTCAACGCCACCCTGCCCAAGGGCAAGGACCCGATGTCGGTGACGCTGGAAGAGGCGATCGAGATCGTCAACGCCAAGGCCGGCAAGTCGGGCAAGGGCGCAAAGAAGGCACCTGCCAAGAAACCAGCGGCGAAGAAGGCGGACGCCAAGCAGCCGGCGGCCAAGAAGGCGGTCGCGAAGAAGCCCGCCGCGAAGAAGACGGCAGCGAAGCCGAAAAAGGCGAGCGCCGCCGCGGATGGCGCTGCTTGAGCACAAAAGGGCCGAAACGTCCGCGCACGGCGAAAAAGGGCGAAAAGACCAAGGGCGCGGCGGAGCTGCCGAGCCGTGACGAAATCATGGCCTTCCTCGCCGACAATCCCGGCATGGCCGGCAAGCGCGAGATCGCCCGCCATTTCGGCATCACGGGCGGCGCCCGCATCTACCTGAAGCGCCTGCTGCGCGAGATGGCCGACGACGGGCTGCTGGAAAAGCGGCAGAAGCGCCTGTCGCGCCCCGGCGACCTGCCGCCGGTGCTGGTGGTGCTGGTCACCGGCCGCGACAGCGACGGCGAGCTGCTGGCCGAGCCTGCCAGCTGGGACGAGGACGAGCACGGCACCGCCCCGCGCATCCTGGTCCTGCCCGACCCGCGCAAGTCCGATATGCGCGCGCCCGGCCTCGGCGACAGGCTGCTGGTGCGCCTGACCGGCGACCCGGCCGGCGAGGAGGCGACCCGCGCGGGCCGCATCATCAAGCTGCTCGACCGCCAGGCCTCCAGCGTCCTCGGCATCCTGCGCCAGGCGCGCGGACGCACCTTCCTGGAGCCGATCGACCGCAAGCAGAAGGAACTCGAGATCGACACCAGCGATCTCAAGGGCGCGGCAGACGGCGACCTGGTCGGCGCGCAGGTCACCAAGGTCGGCCGCTACGGGCTGCCGCGCGGGCGCATCGTCCGCCGCATCGGCGCCATGCATTCGGAAATGGCGGTCTCCGAGATCGCCCTGCACACCCACGGCATCCCGCACGACTTCCCCGACCGGGTGATCGAGGCGGCGGAGAACGCCAAGCCCGCGACGATGTCGGGCCGCGAGGACTGGCGCAAGCTGCCGCTGATCACCATCGACCCGGCCGACGCCAAGGACCACGACGACGCCGTGCATGCGGTCGCCGACGAGGACCCGGCCAACGGTGGCGGCTATGTCGCCACCGTCGCCATCGCCGATGTCGCCTACTACGTGCGCCCGGGCGAGCCGCTCGACCGCGAGGCGCATCTGCGCGGCAACTCGGTCTATTTCCCCGACCGGGTGATCCCGATGCTGCCCGAGGCGCTGTCCAACGGGCTGTGCTCGCTGAAGGAAGGCGAGGACCGCCCGGCCATGGCCGTGCGCATGGTCTTCGACAAGGCTGGGCGCAAGCTGCGCCACAGTTTCCACCGGGTGATGATGCGCTCGGCGCTGAAGATCTCCTACGACAAGGCACAGGCGGCCATCGACGGCGAGCCGGGCATCGTCGCCGATGCGGTGCTGGAGGAGATCCTGAAGCCGCTCTGGGCCGCCTATGCGTGCCTGAAGCGCGGCCGCGAGGCGCGCGAGCCGCTCGACCTCGACCTGCCGGAACGCAAGATCCGCCTGAAGCCGGACGGCACGGTGGACGGCGTCTACGTGCCCGCCCGCCTCGACGCGCACAAGCTGATCGAGGAGTTCATGATCCAGGCCAACGTTGCGGCGGCCGAGACGCTGGAGCAGCACGGCGTGCCCCTGCTCTACCGCGTCCACGACGCCTCGAGCCCGGAGAAGCTGGAAGCGCTGAAGGAGTTCCTGGGGACGCTCGGCATCCGCCTCGCCTCCGGCGGCGGCCTGCGCCCGGCGGCGTTCAACGGCATCCTGAGAAAGGTCGTGGGAACGCCCGAGGCCGAACTGGTCAACCAGGTGATCCTGCGCAGCCAGGCCCAGGCGGAATATTCGCCGCAGAACATCGGCCATTTCGGCCTCAACCTGCGCCGCTACGCCCACTTCACCTCGCCGATCCGCCGCTATGCGGACCTCATCGTCCATCGCGGCCTGATCCGGGCGCTGAAGCTGGGCGACGACGGGCTGCCGGACGGAATGGAGGGCCGGCTGGAGATGATCGGCGCCGATGTCTCCGCCGCCGAGCGCCGGGCGATGCTGGCCGAGCGCGACACGGTCGACCGGCTGATCGCCCTGTGGCTGGCCGACCAGGTCGGCACCCGTTTCAACGGACGGATCTCCGGCGTCGTCAAGTCGGGCCTGTTCATCCGCCTCGACGACACCGGCGCGGACGGTTTCGTGCCCGCCTCGACGATCGGCGACGACTACTACCATTACGACGAATCGTCGCATTCGATGAGCGGCAGAACCACAGGGGAAACCTACTCTCTCGGGGACCGGGTGGAGGTCCGACTGGTCGAGGCAGCCCCTTATGCAGGCGCCCTGCGGTTTGAACTTTTGAGCGAAGGTCACTATCACAAGAGGCGGAGTGCGCGCGAGCGCACCATGGAGCGCAACCGCAAGCACAAGAGCGGCGGCGCCGGCCGCTCCCCGAAAGGACGGCCCTCGAAAGGACGGCGGAAATGACAGTCACCTATGCAGGCTCGCCCGAGCTGGCGGGCGTAATCCCTGCGGCCGCAGCTGCGACTGCCAAGCCGAAGCGCGACGTCGGCCGCGCCATGATGTTCGGCGCCAAAGGGCGCTGTCCGGCCTGCGGAACGGGGCGCCTCTACGGCAAGTACCTGAAGGTCGAGCCGGTCTGCGCTTCCTGCGGCGAGGAGCTGCACCACCACCGTGCCGACGACGCCCCGCCCTATTTCACGATCTTCGTGGTCGGCCACGTGGTGCTGCCGATCGCGTTGGCGGTCGAGATGGCGATGGTACCGCCGATGTGGCTGCACACGGTGCTATGGCTGCCGCTGATCGTCATCATGACGCTGGCCTGCCTGCCGCCGATCAAGGGCGCGCTGATCGGCCTGCAATGGGCCAACTACATGCACGGCTTCGACCCGAACGCCATCGGTGACGACGAGCCGGCCTACGACTTCGGCGGAGACGGCCCGCGCACATGAACGAGTTCCTGGTGCGCCGGCTGTCCGAGGCCGAGCGGCAGACGAACAACCCGAACCTGCGGCCGAAGGATGCCGCGACGCTGCTCGTGCTCGACCGCAGGGAGGACGGAAATCACCGCGTGCTGATGGGGCGACGCCACATGCGGCACCGGTTCATGCCCGGCATGTTCGTGTTTCCCGGCGGCCGGGTCGACCCGGCCGACAGCCGCGTGCCGGTCGCCGGCGACTATCATCCCGGCGTCGCCGAAAAGCTGGTCCATGCGATGAAGGGACCCAAGACGCAGGCCCGCGCCCGCGCCTTCACCGTCGCCGCCGTACGCGAGACCTACGAGGAGGCCGGACTGCTGGTCGGCACGCCCAGCGAGCTCGCCTGGCAGGGCAGCGGCGACATGGCCGCGTTCTCCGACCGGCGCTTGCTGCCGGACCTGTCGCCGGTGCGCCTGATTGCCCGCGCGATCACCCCTCCCCGCCGGCCGCGCCGCTTCGACACGCGGTTTCTGGCCGTTTTCGCCGATGCGGTGGCCGACCGCCTGCCGTCGGGCACCGGTCCCTCGGGCGAGCTGGAGGACGTGCACTGGCTGACGCTGGAGGAGGCCAAGTCGCTGGAACTGCCGACGATCACGCTGACGATCATCGAGGAACTGCAGGCGCGGCTTGCCGACGATCCCGAGCTCGACCCGGCCCATCCGGTGCCCTTCTACTACTGGCGCGGCAAGGGCTTCCTGCGCGAGGAGATCTGACGCGCGGATCGGCGCGCGAAACCAGGGATGGCCGACGCCTTCCCGCTTGACTTTGGGCGCGCGGGACGTATGTTGCGCGCTCAGTTTCCCAAGATCAACCGGTGGAGCGTCTTCTCCGAAAAGACGGAGGCTCCGACGTACGGCCGGACACTAGTGCAAGGACAAGAACGATGGCCAAGGCGACCACCATCAAGATCAAGCTGCTGTCGACGGCCGACACCGGCTTCTTTTACGTGACCAAGAAGAACTCCCGCACGATGACCGAGAAGATGGTCAAGCGGAAGTACGACCCGGTCGCGAAGAAGCATGTCGAGTTCCGCGAAGCCAAGATCAAGTAAGATCTAGCGCTCGCATCGGCACTGCCGGCAAAGGCCCCTTCGGGGGCCTTTTTTGCGTCCGCACGCCGGAGACGAAGACGCATCCCGTTGCCTGGGGCGAGAGCGCCATACGTCGGGACCTGCCGAGATGGAGATGCTGAGCGAAAGGCGATCGGCGTCCCGGCGGGCCACGAGGAGGCCACTCCAAACCCGGAGGGACGCCGATCAGGCCCACGGTGTCAGGAGATGCGGCGGACCTGAACTTTCCGTGGGTCATCTTGCGCGGGCCCTGCCGATTACGGCGAAGCCGGCAAGATAACGAGGCGACGATCCGAGGATCTGTCGCCGTCGATTGCTGTGAGAGTACCTGAAAGGTCCGTCGAATCAACACACTCGCCGAGATCGTTAAAAGTTTCTTTTCGTTTTATGTAAATAAGTTCGGTTAACGGGCCGAAGTCGCAAGATTGTTGCGCAAGGTCACGGCGACGTGATCGATTCGCCCCACTTCGCGGCGGCGTACCCGCTCGAAACCGGCACGATGCGCGGGTCCTCGGCCCCTCGTTCCTCGTCCTTCGCACATCCGGTTGCGCAAGGCCCGCGCCGCAGCTAAGGAAAAGGCGCCGTTGGGGGGCGGCAGCAGCAGCCTTCCGTGCGGCCTCGTTTCGGCCGAACGGACCCGCCTCATGAAACAGTGCCTCAACGCCGTCCTCCTGATCCTTGCTGCCGGTCTTCTTGCCGGCTGCGAGACGGTCTCCAAGGAACAATGCGTCGCCGGCGACTGGAGCGAGATCGGCCGCGCCCATGCAGCGCAGGGCTACCCCTCCTCCCGCTTCGAGGATGTCGCCAAGGATTGCGGCCGGCACGGCATCACCCCGGACCCGCAGGCCTATATGAGCGGCTGGGACAAGGGCGTGCAGCTCTATTGCACCCCGCTCAACGGCTTCACCCTCGGCCGTCAGAATACCAACCTGTCGCCGATCTGCCCGCCGAACCTTGCCGGCGAGGCCGAGCGCGCCCACCGGCTCGGCAAGCGGGTCTGGACCACCCGCGACAAGGTCACGCAGCTGGAGCGGCGGATCGACGACCGCCAGCGCGAGATCGACCGCCTGCGCTCCGAGCTGGACCGGATCGACTGCCGCGACAAGAAGGGCGACGAGCGCATCGCCTGCCGCGACCGCCGGAACGAGCTGCGCCAGAGGGTGCAGGATTCGCGCTTCAAGATGCAGGATGCCCGCTTCGAGCTGAACGACCGCCGGCGCGACTACGAACTGACGCTGGCGCAGGTGGACGAGGAAGCCCGCCGCACCATTCCCGGCTACCAGCAGTAGGGAACAGATCTATCCGGTCCGCGCGGTGCGGCCGGGTGTGGTGCCGGGCAGCGGCGCGACCGAAGCGTGCCCCTTGGCATTGCTCTCGCCCGCATCCAGCTCGACGCGATTGCGGCCTTCGGCCTTGGCCCGGTAGAGCGCCTGGTCGGCGCGCTTCAGCATGGCCGGGCCGCTGTCGCCCCGCCCTTGGAACGCGGCAACGCCGATGCTCACGGTCACCAGCATTTCGTCGGCGGATGGCAGGGAGAAGGGTTCCGTCTCGATGATCTTGCGCAGGCGCTCGGCAATGCCGGCGGCCTTCTCCAGATCGGTCTCCGGCATCAGCATGACGAATTCCTCGCCGCCGAACCGGCAGGCGAGATCGAGGCTGCGGGTGTGCGAGCGCAGGCGCCGTGCCACGTCGCGGATCACCCTGTCGCCGGCGTCATGCCCGTGCAGGTCGTTGATCCGCTTGAAATGGTCGATATCGACCAGCATCAAGGCCAGCGGCAGGCCGGCCTCGGCCGCCTGGCGTAGTTCGCTCGCCAGATGCGTTTCCAGGTAGCGACGGTTGCGCAGGCCCGACAGCGGATCGGTGACCGCCATCGCCAGGGTCTGCTCCACATCGGCGGCCAGCCGGTCCGTCGCCCGCTTGCGGCTGACCTGCGTGCGCACGCGGATCGCGAGCTCGGTCTTGTCGATGGGGCGAACCACATGGTCGTTGACGCCCAGATCGAGCGCCCGCGTCACCCGCGCCGTATCGTCCGGATCGGCGATGAGCACGATGGGCACCAGCCGCGTGCGCTCGAGCGAGCGCAGCTGCGAGACGAGGCGCAGGGCGTCGTAGCCGGCAAGACGGAGATTGATGAGGATCGTGTCGTAGGCCCCGTTGGAGGCCGACAGCAGCGCCTGCGCGGCCGACGGCTCCACCGCCACATCGTAGTCGCGCGAGAGCGCCGCGGCGAGCCGTTCGGCGGAGACGGAACTGTCGTCGACGATGAGCACGCTGCCGGGCACCTCGCCGGCCGGGTCGAAATCGCTGGCAAGGCCGAATTGCGAGCCGGTCTGGGCGCGCAGGCGCAGCTCGTCGGTCAGCCGCTTGAGGCCGATGAGATTGCGCACCCGCGCCACCAGCGCGACATCGTTGACCGGCTTGCTGAGAAATTCGTCGGCGCCGGCGCGCAGGCCGCGGATCCGGTCTTCCGAGCGGTCGAGCGCGGTGATCAAGACGACGGGGATATGGGAAAGGCGCGGGTCGGTCTTGATTCGCCGGCAGACCTCGAACCCGTCGAGGCCGGGCATCATCACGTCGAGCAGGACGATATCGCAGGGCCAGTCGGCGAGAATTTCCAGCGCTTCCACGCCGCTCACGGCGGACCGGACCTCGAAATACTCGGCTCCGAGCCGGGCTTCCAGAAGCCTCACATTCGCCTTGACGTCGTCGACAACGAGAATGCGCCCGCTCATACCCCGCCCGTTGGCCCTCGTCCGTTGATCAGTCGCCCAGATAGGAACGCACGGTTTCCAGGAACTTGGCGACCGAGATCGGCTTGGAAATATAGGCCTCGCAGCCCCCCTGGCGGATTCGCTCCTCGTCCCCCTTCATGGCGAAGGCGGTGACGGCGATGACCGGGATGGTCTTGAGGTCGTCGTCTTCCTTGATCCATTTCGTGACTTCGAGCCCGGAAACCTCCGGCAGCTGGATATCCATGAGAATCAGCTGCGGGCGGTGCTCACGCGCAAGCTCCAGCGCCTCCATTCCCGTCCGGGTCTGGAGCGTCTGGTAGCCGTGGGCCTCCAGAAGATCATGAAACAGCTTCATGTTGAGTTCGTTATCCTCAACAATCAGCACGGTTTTAGCCATAGTATTCGCCTTCGTCCCCGCGCCCGGCCTACCCGCGGCTCACGTTCCGGCACCTTGCAGCGCCGGCTTGGCGAGAGCGTGACTGGCGTCGGCCCCTTACCCACGATAGGTACCATATATCGTAGAGGGAATTCGTTTCGGAAAGGCAAACGCGAATGATTGCGCGGCATTCATCCCGGCTGGGGTCCGAGGAAGCGGAGGCGATCGCCACGGACGCCCTCGGCTACCTCGCCTCGGACATGGAGCATCTCGGCCGTTTCCTGGCGCTGGCCGGCATCGGCCCGGCGGACCTGAGGGACGCGGCGAGCGAGCCGGGCTTCCTGATCGGGGTGCTGGAGTTCTACATGGGCCACGAGGCCCTGCTGCTGGCCTTTTGCGAGGCGCGCAGCCTGCGCCCGACCACCATCGCCACCGCCCGCCACGCGCTCGACACCGCCCATGGCGAGGGCGTCGTCTACGGGGAGAGCGGCGAATGAGCGCGCCGACGCCGGTGCTGCCGGCAACGCTCGACCAGATCCGCCAGCTGCACGAGACCGCCCCGGCCCGCCCGGGACGACCGCTCGTCATCTGCGACGTCGACGAGGTGGTGCTGCTGTTCCTCGCCCACCTGGAGGAGCACATGGGCCGCTCGGGCCACCGCTTCCTCAGCCACGACTACAAGCTCACCGGCAACATCGCCGATGCCGCCGGAGCGCTGCTGGAAGCGACCGTGGTGCGCGCGCTGATCCAGGCCTTCTTCGACGAGTGGGTCGAGCGGCAGCAGCCGGTACCGGGCGCCGCCGACGCGCTGGCGAGCCTTGCCGGGGCCGCCGACGTGGTGTTCCTCACCAACCTGCCCGGTGCCTGGAACCGCGAGGGGCGCATCCGCACGCTGACCAGCCACGGCATGGCCTATCCGCTGGTCACCAATTCCGGCCCCAAGGGCGGGGCCGTGGCGGCCCTTGCCGCCGGACGCAGCGCGCCGGTCGTCTTCATCGACGACAGCCCGTCCAACATCCGCTCGGTGCGCGACAGCCATGCGGGGAGCACCCTGGTGCATTTCATCGCCGACCGGCGCTTCTTCGCCGGAGCGGAGGATATCGAGGGAACCGGCCTCAAGACCCATGACTGGAGAACGGCGACCACGTATATTCGGCAGGTGATCGGCGGCTGAGACACCACCCAGCCGAAGGACCGGAGCCGCGGGACATGTCGGGCGCAGCGCCTGTCGGGGGACGTACAGCAGGCGGCACGATGGCCGCCCGCGCCGGCACCGCCCTGTGCCGCGACTGCCTGAGCCGGGCGCCGGCGGCGGTGCGCGGCACGTCCCTGCGCTGCCGCGCCTGCGGCAGCCCGCGCGTGCTCTCCCATCCCGAACTCGACAACCTGTCCATCGCCCATATCGACTGCGATGCCTTCTACGCCTCGGTGGAAAAGCGCGACAACCCGGAGCTGGTCGACCGGCCGCTGATCGTCGGCGGCGGCACGCGCGGCGTCGTCTCGACCTGCTGCTACATCGCCCGCATCAAGGGCGTGCGCTCGGCCATGCCGATGTTCAAGGCGCGCGAGCTGTGCCCCGACGCAGTGGTGATCAAGCCCGACATGGCAAAATATGCCCGCGTCGGCCGTGACATCCGCGAGCGCATGCGGGCGCTGACGCCGCTCGTCGAGCCGCTGTCCATCGACGAGGCGTTTCTCGATCTGACGGGCACGGAACGGCTGCATCACGCAAGCCCCGCGGAATCGCTCGCCCGCTTCGCCCGCTCCATCGAGGAGGAGGTCGGCGTCACCGTCTCCGTCGGGCTGGCGCCCAACAAGTTCCTGGCCAAGATCGCCTCCGATCTCGACAAACCGCGCGGCTTTTCCGTGATCGGCGCGGCAGAGGCGGTGAGCTTCCTCGCGGAGCAGCCCATCGGGCTGATCTGGGGCGTCGGCAAGGTGTTCCAGCAAAAGCTCGCCGCCGACGGGCTGACCACCATCGGCCAGCTGCAGAAGATGGAGGCGGTGGATCTCGCCCGCCGCTACGGCGCGATGGGCCTGAGGCTCGCCAGCCTTGCCCATGGCCGCGACGATCGGCCGGTCTCGGCGACACGCGAGACCAAAAGCGTGTCGAGCGAGACGACCTTCGACACCGATATTTCCGACGTGGCGCGGCTGCGCGCCATCCTGCGGCGGCTTTCGGAAGAAGTGTCGACGCGGCTGAAGGCGGCCGACCTTGCCGGGCGCACAGTGACGCTGAAGCTGAAGACGCCGGACTTCCGCATTATCACCCGCTCGCGCAGCCTTGCCGATCCGACGCAGCTTGCCGACCGGATCTTCCGCACCGGCGAGGACTTGTTGAAGGCCGCAGTGGAGGGAAGGCGCTTCCGCCTTATCGGCATCGGCGTGTCGGAACTGACGGACGGAACGCGGGCAGACCCTGAGGATCTGGTCGACCCGGCCGCCGGCCAGCGCGCCCGGGCCGAGCGGGCCATCGACGCGCTGCGCTCGAAATTCGGCAAGCAGGCAGTGGAGCTGGGCCTCACCAAGGCCGGCGACCCGCGCCGCCAGCGCGACCGCTAACGGCGGAAGGGCCTAGCGGGTCTCCTCGTCTGCGGCTTCCTTCTGCCGCAGCGCCTTCAGCCGGGAAATCAGCGTCCGCGCACCGAGCAGGATATGCGTCGTCAGATGCTCGCGGGCGGCGGCGACGTCGCCTTTGCGGCACAGCTCGACCAGCATGCGGTGCTCGCGGCTCATCCGCTCGCGCCCGCCGGTCAGCCGAATCGGCAGGGGAAAGTGCCGATAGGCGTTGCGGTAGAGCTTGTGCACCAGCTCCAGCGTGCGCGGCCGGTTCGCCGGCGCATAGAGCGTCGCATGGAAGCGCCAGTTGAGATCCGACCAGCTCTCGTCGCGCGGATCGCTTTCCATCTCCGTCACCAGCGCTTCGGCGCGCGCATAGTCCCGCTCGCTGAGGATCGGCATCGCCTGCTCCAGCAGCCAGCCTTCCAGCTGGGCGCGGATCTCGTAGGTCTCCTCCAGATCGTCGACCGACAGGCCCGAGACCACCGCGCCCTTGTGAGTGACCAGGGTCACCAGGCCTTCGGCCTCCAGTTGGTGCAGCGCCTCGCGCACCGGCACCCGGCTGACGCCCAGCTCGCTCGCCAGCTTCTCCTGCCGCAGCTGCGCCCCCTCCGGCAGGTCGCCGCTCAGGATGCGCTCGCGCAGCCGGTCGACCACATGGGCGCTCGTCGTCTTGCGGCGCCCGGCCGGGGCTTCGCCCGACGCGGACCCCGCTACGGTCCCTGATGCTGCACTCGATGTCATCGGCAGAACACGCCTCTGTTGCGGTGTCGGTCGGGCAAGGCATAGCCCGTCGCCCGCCGCGATGATAGCAGCCTTTCGTTCTCGAAAAAATTGAATCCAATATTGAAAAATAATATGCCATAATGAGTCGAGACACACGGATATGGTAGAAAATATCCAATTAAAACGCGGAATTTCTCAAAAATCTCCCGAGAATGAACTGGATACAATATGAGAGAATCGAACGTTCGGACTCAGGTCAAGCCGGCATGATCGTCGTCTCCAACAACGAAGGGGGCTGCGGAATTCCGGCGACGGCGCAACTGCTGGCCGAGGGCCGCTCCGCGCTCGACGCGCTCGAGGCGGGCCTGCGCCTGGTCGAGGCGGACGAGAGCGTGCGGACCGTCGGCCGCGGCGGCTGGCCCAACCTGCTCGGCACCGTCGAGCTGGACGCCTCGGTCATGGACGGCACAACGTTCCGCACCGGTGCGGTCGGCGCCCTCACCGGCTTCCTGCATCCGGTCAGCATCGCCCGGCAGGTGATGGAGCAGTTGCCGCACGAGTTCCTGGTCGGCGAAGGCGCGATGCGCTTTGCCCGCGAGATCGGCGCGGAGGCCGGCGAGCTGTTGATGCCGCACGCGGAAAACGCCTGGAACCGCTGGTTCGCCACCGAAGTCGGCGAGGCCGACCGCCGCAACTGGCCGAACGTGCCCATGCGCGAGCTGTGCAAGCAGGCGATCGACCCGGAGCTCGGCCGCGACACGACGGTGTTTCTCGGCCAGGACCGCAACCGCGACATCGCGGCGGCGACCAGCACCTCAGGCTGGGGCTGGAAATATCCCGGCCGCCTCGGCGACAGCCCGGTGATCGGCGCCGGCTCCTATGCGGACAGCCGCCATGGCGCCTGCGCCTGCACCGGCGTCGGCGAGATGACCATCCGCTGCGGCACGGCGCGGGCGGTGGTGCTCTACATGAAGACGGGACTTTCGGTCGAGGACGCCGTCTACGAGGCGGTGGAGGACATGCGCCGCCTGGTCGGCGGGCTGATCGGCCGCGTCACCATCCACGCCATCGACGCGCAAGGACATCACAAGGTCGTCGCGGTCAACGGACTTCCCGAAAACCACTACTGGATCTGGCGCGAGGGCGACGCCGCCCCGCGCGCGGAACCCGCGGAAATCATAGCTATCAGCGACGACCCCACACCGAGGCCAACGGCGCATGGCCGCTACGAGGTCATGGACCTCTAGCGCTTGCCGCCAGCGGAAGGGCGCGGGCAAAGCCCGCCCCTTGAAGTGAAAAAGACGACCCAACCGGAGAACATGGAATGGCATCAACAGGCATCAAGCTGGCTTTGGCTGCAGTCGCAGGAACGCTGCTGTTCGGAAACGCCGCGCTGGCGAAGGGCACGCTCGACATCGTCAAGGAGCGCGGACGGCTGGTCTGCGGAACCAGCACCGGCATCGCCGGCTTCAGCATGGCCGACGACAAGGGCGAGTGGACCGGCCTCGACGTCGACGTCTGCCGGGCGCTGGCGGCGGCGATCTTCGACGACCCGCAGAAGGCGGACTTCGTGCCGCTGTCGAGCAAGGACCGCCTCGTCGCGCTGCAGACCGGCGAGATCGACGTGCTGCCGCGCACCACGACCTGGACGCTCGGCCGCGATTCCGGCATCGGCCTCGACTTCACCGCCGTCAACTACTACGACGGTCAGGGCTTTCAGGTGCGCCGAGACCTCGGCGTGGAATCGATCCGCGAGCTGAACGGCGCCTCGATCTGCACCGTGCAGGGCACCACCAACGAGCTGAACCTTGCCGACTATTTCCGCGTCAACAACATGGACTACCAGCTCGTCACCTTCCAGAGCATCGACGACACGGTGAAGGCCTATGAGAGCAAGCGCTGCGACGCGCTGACGACCGACATGTCGCAGCTCGTCTCCTACCGCCTGAAGATGGCCGAACCGGACGCGCACATGCTGCTGCCCGGCGTCATCTCCAAGGAGCCGCTCGGCCCCTATGTCCGCCAGGGCGACGACGAGTGGTTCGACATCGTCCGCTGGACGGTCTTTGCGATGGTCAATGCCGAGGAGCTCGGCGTCACCAAGGCCAATGTCGACGAACTTGCCGCCACCAGCGACAACCCGGAGATCCGCCGTCTGCTCGGCCTCGACGGCGAATTCGGCAAGACGCTCGGCCTGACCAACGATTGGGTCGCCCGCATCATCCGCCATGTCGGCAATTACGGCGAGTCCTTCGACCGGAACCTGGGCACCGGCAGCCCGATGCAGCTGCCGCGCGGCGTCAACGCGCTGTGGTCGCAGGGCGGCATCCAGTTCGCCCCCCCGATCCGCTGATAACCGCTGATCGACCGCTGACGAAGCCGGGGGGCGGGCGGGTTCGCCTGCCCGCCCCCCAAAGACCTACTGGTCGCACTCGCTGGTCTGCATCCGCGTCATCTCGACGAGGTTTCCGCGCAGCTCGAAGTCGCCGTAGTCCAGCACCAGCCGCCGGCTGACGCCGTTGTCGTAGAGCAGGAAGCTGAGCTGGTAGATCGGCGTACGCTCGCCTCCGTCGCCTTTGCTCTCGTCGAAATAGGAAATCGTCACCGGCCAGTGGGCGCTCGCCCCGATCTCGCCGACGGCGGCCGCGTCGTCGCGCCCGACATCGCCTGTGCCCTCGCGCCGCGGACCGATCACCGCCGTGGTCTCGTAGACCTTCTCGCCGGTCTCCGAACCGTCGAAGAGATCGGCGACGAAGATCGTCTCCCCCTCCTGCGCCTGTCTCAGCATCGTGACCAGGTGCTCAGTGGGGAACAGGACCTTGCGCTTCAGCGCGACCTGGTTCTCCTTCGGCTTCTTCACGTCGATGTCGATGCCGCCGTCCACCCGCTCGGCCCGCCCCTGCGTCTCCTCGCTGAGCTGCTGGTTGACGAAGGTCTTGGAGACGAACTGGAAGCTCTTTCCGGCCGGCTCCTCGAACGAACTGGTCTGCAGGTCGGTGACGCGGCTGTTGCCGCCCTCGTCGGCAACCTGCGTGACGAAACGGAACGCGACGCTGTAGCCCTCGCAGGCATTGCCCGTGAACTCGTAGACCATGCGTCCGCGCACGGCAGTCATGCCGGTCGCTTCGGCGCTGTCCGTCAGTCCGAGATCATAGACGGCGCGATGCGGCTGCAGCTGAACGCCGGCAAGGGCCGCCCCGGGTGCGCCGGCGATCGCCAGCAGGACGCCGAGCCCGGCCATGGCGAGCGGGCGCGTCCAGTGGGTGTGACACATGAAGCTTGTCTCCTTGGAGCAATCCGAAGCCCTACTGTTGCCCATCCGGCGCGCGCCGACCAGACCCATTCGTCCCGCGTGCGCGGCAGCCGCGCCGATCATCCACCCGTTTCTCCCGCACCGACCCGGCAGGCGGCTTGATGCCTTTCCGGATTTGGGCCAATGTCGCCGCCGACAATCCAAAGGAGGACTGCAATGCCGGGTCAGATCGAGGCGCGTATCGCCGAACTGGGCGTCACCCTTCCGCAGGCGGCGGCGCCGGCGGCCAATTACGTGCCCTTCGTGCGCACGGGCAACCAGCTGTTCATCTCCGGCCAGATCCCGATGGGTCCGGACGGCATCCAGTTCCAGGGCAAGCTCGGCGCCGGCACCTCGATCGAGGACGGCCAGGCCGCCGCACGCCTTTGCGCCATAAACCTGCTGGCCCAAGCCAAGGCCGCGCTCGGCGACCTCGACAAGGTCGTGCGTCTCGTCAAGATCGTCGGCTTCGTCAATTCCGCTCCCGACTTCGGCGACCAGCCGAAGGTGATGAACGGCGCCTCCGACTTCCTCGTCGAGGCGCTCGGCGACCGCGGCCGCCATGCCCGTTCGGCCGTCGGCGTTGCCGGCCTGCCCTTCGGCGTCGCCGTCGAGGTCGAGGCGGTCTTCGAAGTCGAGTAACACGGCACAGGGACGGCGGACACCACCATGCGTGACATTTCCTGGCTGACCAGCCGTCCCATCGCCCATCGCGGCTATCACGACGCGTCGCGCGGCTGCCTCGAGAACAGCCAGAGCGCCGTTCAGGCAGCCGTCGACAAGGGCTTCGCCATCGAGGTCGACCTGCAGCAGAGCGCCGACGACGTGCCCATCGTCTTCCACGACGACACGCTCGACCGGCTGACCTTCGAAAGCGGCCCGGTGCGCCAGCGCAGCGCCGCAGAGCTCACCCGCATCGCCTTGCGCGGCACGGACGACCGGCTGTGGACGCTGGACGACCTGCTCGCCCAGACGGACGGCAAGGTTGGTCTTTGCATCGAGATCAAGTCGCGCTTCGGCCGGAAGCCCGAACGCGCCTTCATCGCCTCCATCGCCGCGAGCCTTGCCCGCTATTCCGGTCCGGTCGCGGTGAAGTCCTTCGACCCGGAAATGCTGGCCCTGATGCGCGAGGCCGCGCCCGACATTCCGCGCGGCGCGCTCGGCGACGGCGCCCGCGACCTGAAAGAGTGGGGCCGCGCCGGCCGCGTCGAGCGCTTTGCCCTGCGCCACTTTCTGCACAGCGTCCGCACCCGGCCGAGCTTCGTCTCCTACTGGGTGAAGGACCTGCCGGCGCTCGCCCCGACGGTGCTGCGCAAGGCCTTCGGCCTGCCGCTAATCGCCTGGACGGTGCGCACGCCGGAGGACCTCACCCGCGCCCGTGCCTTCGCCGATCAGATCGTCTTCGAAGGCTTCGACCCGGACGCAGCACCCTCCTCCTGACGCGGCACCTGACGCACCGCCTTTGCAGCACGCGTGCAGCGCACTAGATTTGACGGGCGAGTTCCCCACCCGGCCCGCGGCGCCTCCCTCCGCGCGGGCCGCAAGCGTTGAAGGCCTGCCCGAGTGACCGCATGCGACGACGACACCCGCGCGTTCCGCCTCAAGGCGATCGGCGGGCTCTCCGACTTTCCGCGCGAAGAGTGGGATACGCTCGCCAATCCCGGCTGGCGGCTGGAGCCGGGCGGCAAGCTGACGCCCGCCCCGCTTGAATCGAAATCTGCAGGCGCTGAATCAGTTTCTCCGCCAACCGCCTTCAACCCCTTCATATCGCACGACTTCCTGTCGATCCTGGAAGAGGCCGGCTGCGTCGGACGCCGAGCCGGCTGGCTGCCCCAGCATCTGATCCTGGAGGATCCGGACGGGCGCGCCGTCGCCGCCCTGCCCTGCTATCTCAAGTCCCACTCGATGGGCGAATACGTCTTCGACCACGCCTGGGCCGATGCCTATGAGCGCGCCGGCGGCAGCTATTATCCCAAGCTCCAGTGCTCGGTGCCGTTCACCCCGGCGACCGGCCGGCGCTTCCTGACCGGGCCGGATATCGACCGCCAGGCTGCCATCGCCGCGCTGGCGCAGGGCCTGCAAGACCTTTGCGCGCTGCGCGAGGCCTCCTCAGCCCACATCACCTTCATGGAAGAGGAGGAGTGGCAGGCGGCAGGCGCGCACGGCTATCTGCTGCGCACCGACCAGCAGTTCCACTGGGAGAACCACGGCTATGCCGATTTCGAGGGGTTTCTCGGCGACCTCGCGTCGCGCAAGCGCAAGCAGATCCGCAAGGAGCGGCGCGAGGCGATGGCGGCCGGCATCGAGATCGAGCGGCTGACGGGCAGCGATCTCACCGAACGGCATTGGGACGCCTTCCACGCCTTCTACGAGGACACCGGGGCGCGCAAATGGGGCCGCCCCTATCTCAACCGCCGCTTCTTCTCGCTGCTCGGCGAGCGGCTGGGCGAGCGGGTGCTGCTGGTGATGGCCCGGCGCGAAGGGCGCTACATTGCCGGCGCGCTGAACCTCGTCGGCTCGCACGCCCTGTTCGGGCGCAACTGGGGCTGCATCGAGGAGCACCCGTTCCTGCATTTCGAGGTCTGCTACTACCAGGCCATCGACCATGCCATCGAGCACGGCCTGCCCCGTGTGGAAGCGGGCGCGCAAGGGGCGCACAAGCTCGCGCGCGGCTATCTGCCGAGCCTGACGCGCTCCGCCCACTACATCGCCCACCCCGGACTGCGGGACGCGGTCGCCGACTATCTGCAGCGCGAACGCCGGGCGGTGGAGCAGGAAGGCGCCTATATCCGCGACGAGCACTCGCCCTTCAGGAAAGCCTGAAGACCTCGCCGCATCCGATTCTATCGACTCGCCTTTTCGCTCTCGCTGAATCGGGATGCGAGGTCGATCCTGAACTCTCACGGGCCACCGTTGAATCGATTTCTCAGCTGAATCTGATTCTGAACTTGAACCCCGGCGGCGGCTGTGCTGCCAAGAAGGCAACGCGTTCGCCCGCCAGGGCCCTACCGGAGAACACCATGCCGATCGAAGCTGCCGCCTACGACGACCAGAATGTCTTCGCCAAGATCCTGCGCGGCGAATTGCCCGCCCAGAAGGTGTACGAGGACGACAAGACCCTCGTCATCATGGACATCATGCCGCGCGGCGACGGCCATGTGCTGGTGCTCCCGAAGACCCCCTCGCGCAACATTCTCGACATTGCCGAGGACGATCTCAACGCGGTGATGAAGACCGTGCAGAAGATGGCGCATGCGGTGGTGCGCGCCTTCGACGCCGACGGCACCACCATCCAGCAGTTCTCCGAAAGCGCGGGCGGACAGGTGGTGTTCCACACCCATGTCCATGTCATCCCGCGCTTTGCCGGTGTGTCGCTGCGTCCGCATACCGGCGAGATGGCCGACCAGGCGGTGCTGGCGGCCAATGCCGACAAGATCCGCGCTGCCCTCGCCTGAGCGAAGGCGCGGAACCTCAGTTGCCGCCGCTCGCCTTCGCAGCGGCGGCCTCATGCTCCGCATCGAGCCGGCCCTCGTCCTCGAAGACGCGCAGGAAGCTCGGCCGGGACGTGATGCGCTCGGCATAGTCGGTGAAGACCGGCAGGTCCGGCACCAGCTTGAACATCAGCGTCCAGCGCAGCGTCGAGCCCCAGTGGATGTCGGCAACGGTGATCTCGTCGCCGAGAAGATAGGGCGCCTTGCCGAGCTGCCCGGCCAGGGTCTCCATCACCAGGTCATAGGTGCCATAGGGCGACTGCGGGCTCGGCTCGTGGCCGAGCGCCTTGTCCACCACTGCCGGCTCGAAACTGGCGGCATAGAACACCATCCAGCGCAGATAGGCGCCGCGGCGCGGATCGCCGATGGCGGGGGTCAGCCCCGCCTGCGGGAAGAGGTCGCCGGCATAGAGCGCAATGGCGACGGACTCGGTCACCACCGTCTCGCCATGGGTCAGCACCGGCACCTTGCCGAGCGGATTGATCGCCAGGTAGTCGGGCGACTTCAGCTCGCCGGCACGCATGTTCAGCACATGAAGGTCGTAGGGTGCGCCGAGTTCGTCGAGCAGCACGCGGGCGGTGCTGGCGCGGCTGCGGGGTGCGTAATGCAGCGTCAGCTTGTGGGCGGAACTTGTGTCGGACATGGGATCTCTCCTTGGGGCCTGCGGACGGCGCGCCCTCGCGCCCTCGCAAAGGTGGATTAGCAGCCCCCTGCTGACAGCCTCGTGTCAGCAGCCCATCCTGTCGGCCGCGCTGTCCTCAGCCAAGATCCAGCAGCAGCCAGCCGCCGATCAGCACCACCTCGCCGACCGCAACGCCGATCACCACCTTCTGCCGCGAGGCGAAGAAGGCGGCGAAGCCGCAGGCGGCCGCGACAATGCGCAGCGCCACCGGCGCGCTCTGCAAGGCGCCGGCGGGAAACAGGATCAGCTTGGCGATCACACCGGCGACCAGCGCGGTCGCGATGGAGCGCACGAAGATCATCACCTCGCTATCCTCGCGCAGCTTGCCGCTGGCGAAGACGCCGAGCCAGCGCCAGATGTCGGTGGCGAGCCAGCCCGCCACCACGATCATCACATAAGGCCACCACCAGGCATCGGCAGCACTCATCGCAGCCCCCTTCGCGCGATCCGCGTGCCGACATAGGCGAGCGTGCCGCCGACAAGCCCGGTCCACAACAGGTCGAGCCCCGGCAGGTAGAGATGGAACAGCGGCCCCAGCAGCAACCCGATGGCCATCGCCGCCTTGTCGGCGGAAATGCGCGCCGCACCCCATAGCGAGCACAGGAAATAGACCGGCGTCAGCATGAACAGCGCCGCCGACGGCAGCAGCGGCATGTCGTCCACCAGCACATAGGCGGCCCCCGTCATCACGAAGACGAAAGCGGTGAGGCTGGCGCCGAAGCCGAGGAAGAACGGCAGCCGTGCCTCGCGCGGATGGTCCTCCAGGTAGCGCATGGCCCAGACCCAGGCGGTGACGGCCACGAAATGCGAGGCGATCAGCAGCTGCCAGCGCCGTGTCCTGCCCTCCACCCGCAACACCGGCATCAGAGCCATCGTCATCGGCATCAGGCGCACCGAGGCGAGCGCAACGGCAATGGCGGCCGGCACCAGTCCCATGCCGGCGGTGATCGCGCCGGTGAGCACCACGACGCTCGGCAGCGCCCAGACGAAGCCGACCATGGCCAGCGTCTCGCCGAGGGTGAAGCCGCTTTCGCGCGCAAGGCCGGCATAGCCGACAAAGGCGGCGGCAAGGATGAGCGCCGGAATGGACACCGCCGCCCGGACCCCGCGCAGGACCCACACGCGCGAGGGCAGCTGCTCGCCGCCTTCCGGGCGATGATCGGGCAAAGGTTCGGGCGATGCGGACGGGGGCGTCGGCATGAAACGAGACCGCAAGACTTGGCGCCGGCTCCGGGAGGGGGAGCGGCAGGGAGAGCATCCTACCTATCAGGTTGGCGCCGAAATGCAAAACGGCGCCGCAGGGGCGCCGTTCCGCGAGACCGCACCAGAGTGCGGCGGCGATCGTTGCGTTCTGTCAGTCGGCCAGCGGCACCTTCGGGACGAGGCTCTTCTTGGCCGAACCGCCCTTCTTCGGCGGCGCGGCGGCCTCGGTCTTCTTCGCCGCCGGCTTGCGGCGGCGCTTCGGTCGGGCGGCCTTGGGCTTTTCCGCCTTCGGCTTGACCGGAGTGTCCTCGACCGTTTCCAGCAGCAGGCCCGCCGCGTCTTCCGACACCGACACCTTGACCGTGCCGCCCTTCTTGAGCTTGCCGAAGAGCACCTCGTCGGCCAGCGGCCGCTTGATGTGCTCCTGGATCACCCGGGCGAGCGGGCGGGCGCCCATGCGCTCGTCGTAGCCCTTGTCGGCCAGCCAGGCGATGGCGTTCTCGGTCAGCTCGAACGTCACGCCGCGGTCGGCCAGCTGCGCCTCCAGCTGCATGACGAACTTCTCGACGATGCGGTGCACGACCTCCATCGGCAGGCTGCCGAAGGCGACGACCGCGTCGAGACGGTTGCGGAATTCCGGCGTGAACAGGCGGTTGATCGCCTCCTGGTCCTCGCCTTCCCGCTTGACCCGGTTGAAGCCGATGGGCGGCTTGGCCATGTCCGACGCGCCCGCATTGGTCGTCATGATCAGGATGACGTTGCGGAAGTCGACCTGCTTGCCGTTGTGGTCCGTCAGCCGGCCGTGGTCCATCACCTGCAGCAGGATGTTGAACAGGTCCGGATGCGCCTTCTCGATCTCGTCGAGCAGCAGCACGCAATGCGGATGCTGGTCGACGCCATCGGTCAGCAACCCGCCCTGGTCGAAGCCGACATAGCCGGGAGGCGCGCCGATCAGCCGCGAGACCGTGTGCCGCTCCATGTATTCCGACATGTCGAAGCGCAGCAGCTCGACGCCGAGCGAGGAGGCAAGCTGGCGGGCCACCTCGGTCTTGCCGACGCCGGTCGGGCCGGAGAACAGGTAGTTGCCGATCGGCTTGTCCGGTTCGCGCAGGCCCGCACGGGCGAGCTTGATGGCGCTCGCCAGCGTCTCGATTGCATCGTTCTGGCCGTAGACCATGCGCTTCAACGTAGCGTTCAGGTTCGACAGCACCTCCTCGTCGGACTTGGAGACCGACTTCGGCGGGATGCGCGCCATCGAGGCGATCGTGGTCTCGATCTCCTTGACGCCGATGGTCTTGCGGCGGCGCGCTTCGGGAACGAGCTTCTGCGAGGCGCCGGACTCGTCGATCACGTCGATGGCCTTGTCCGGCAGCTTGCGGTCGTTGATGTAGCGGGCCGACAGCTCCACCGCGGTCTTGATCGCCTCGTTGGTGTAGCGGACCTTGTGGAAGGTCTCGAAATAGGGCTTGAGGCCCTTGAGGATCTCCACCGTGTCCGAGATGGTCGGCTCGTTGACGTCGATCTTCTGGAACCGGCGCAGCAGGGCGCGGTCCTTCTCGAAGAACTGGCGATACTCCTTGTAGGTGGTCGAGCCGACGCAGCGGATCGACCCGGAGGCGAGCGCCGGCTTGAGCAGGTTCGAGGCATCCATCGCCCCGCCCGAGGTGGCGCCGGCACCGATCACCGTGTGGATTTCGTCGATGAACATCACGGCGCCCGGATATTCCTCGATCTCCTTGACCACCTGCTTGAGGCGCTCCTCGAAGTCGCCACGATAGCGGGTACCGGCGAGGAGCGCGCCCATGTCGAGCGAGAAGATCGTGGCGTCCATCAGGACGTCCGGCACGTCGCCGTCGACGATGCGCTTGGCGAGGCCTTCCGCAATGGCGGTCTTGCCGACACCAGGGTCGCCGACGAAGAGCGGATTGTTCTTCGACCGGCGGCACAGGATCTGGATGGTGCGCGAGATCTCGGCATCGCGACCGATCAGCGGATCGATGCGGCCGGACTTGGCCTTCTCGTTGAGATTGACGCAGTAGGCCTCAAGCGCATCCGTCTTCTGCTTAGGCTTTTCCACGCCCTCCTCCGTCGCAGCTTCCTCGTCGGCGCCGCGAACGGGACGTGCTTCGGACATGCCGGCGCGCTTGGCAATGCCATGGGAGATGTAGTTGACCGCGTCGTAGCGGGTCATGTCCTGTTCCTGCAGGAAATAGGCCGCATGGCTTTCCCGCTCGGCGAAGATGGCGACGAGCACGTTGGCGCCCGTCACTTCTTCCCGGCCCGACGACTGGACATGGATCACGGCGCGCTGAATGACGCGCTGGAACCCGGCCGTCGGCTTTGAATCGTCATCGCCGTCGATGACGAGGTTCTCGAGTTCGGTGTCGATATATTCGACGAGATTGCGCTTGAGAACGTCGAGATCGACGTTGCAGGCGCGCATGACGGCGGCCGCGTCCTGATCGTCGATCAGCGCGAGGAGCAGATGCTCCAAGGTCGCGTATTCCTGCTGTCGCTCGTTCGCGAACGAGAGCGCCTGGTGCAGGGCCTTTTCGAGGCTTCGGGAAAATGACGGCACGGGCGACCCCTATTTCTTTTCCATCACGCACTGCAGAGGATGCTGGTGTTTGCGGGCAAAGTCCATGACCTGAGTGACCTTGGTCTCTGCCACCTCGTAGGTGAAAACACCGCATTCCCCGACGCCGTGGTGATGGACGTGCAACATGATGCGCGTGGCTTCCTCGCGGTTCTTCTGGAAGAACCGCTCCACCACGTGCACGACGAATTCCATCGGCGTGTAGTCGTCGTTCAGCAACAGAACGCGATACAGGTTCGGCCGTTTGGCGACTGTCCGCGTCTTGGTGACGAGCTCGCTGCCCGTGCCGTCACCATTTCCGCGCTGAGGTCCATTGGTCATTGGCTCTCCATCGCCCCGTTTGGCGCCCTAACCGGCGCGCGCTCCGGCGCCTTGTCCGACAACGGGTTTCCGTCCATGAGAGGCCCGGATCCCCGTGTTGTTCTTACGGTCACGCACTGCGCCTTTCTCGCTTCCAAACCCTGCCGCGGCGGGCCCGCGGGCCGAGCCCGCCCGGTACGCCGCGGAAGACCGGCGCCGTCGACGCCGACCGGATCCCCGGCTTCCGGCTGCCGGTCCTGCCAGCATGGGCGGAGTCGGAGCGTGTGTCCTGTCCGCCGTTGCGGCAAGCCGGAGATGGCAGCGTTCTGCATCCCTGTTCGGGAAATCCGTACCGCGACCGCGACGCGAACGGTCTTGCCCCAGTTAGCCGGCCCCTTGCGGCAGCCGCTTGGGCAATCGTGCCCGCGCGTTTCGTTAATGTATGGCATCCTGCGCCAAGCTCAATGGCACGCTTGCGCATTCGCGGAGGCAACACGCCGAATTGTTGGACGGCTAGGTCGTGAACTCATAATTCTGGCGAGAAACGGTATGCCCGAACCCGATCGGATACAAGGAGCAAGGCCGCAGGAAACCATTAGGTTTTCAAGGGCTTGCGACGCTGTTGCCGGCGGGTTCCGGCATACCCGAAGGGCGCCGTTCGAGCATCTCACTGCGGCGTCGGACCGCTCGGCCGGGGGACCTGCCCCGGCCCTCGCGATCCTCCTGGCATATCTTTACCCGACCGGACGCCGTTTCCGGCACAATTATGAGTCCACGACCTAGGCCGGCAGGCGGAGCGAAACGGTGCGCCTCCACGACTGGGACGAAAGGGCACCGAAACGAAAAAGACCCGCAGGTTTTGCCTGCGGGTCAAAAGTCCGGCGGCGGACCGCCGGGATCGTCCTGGGAGACGTAAAGATTACTTGGCGACCTTCGAGAAGGCGCTCTCGTACGGCTTGTACGCATCCTTGGCCAGGTCGCTGTACATCTCGCCGATCTTGGTGACCTCGCCGACGAAGCCCTCGTAGGCGGTCTTCACGTACTCGCTCTGGGCCTCGAAGGCCTTGTCGAGCGACTTCGCGGACACCAGCTTCTCGACGGCGGCGGAGCCGGTCTCGAAGGACTTCTTCTGATAGTCGGCAACTTCCGAAGCGATTGCCTGGAAGCCCTTGGTCATGGCACCGAAGCTCTGCATCATGACATCCATGTTGTCCTTGCCGAGCTTCTGCATGTCGTCGAAATTGTTGATCATTGGTGACCTCTGAGCGTTGTCGTGCAGGCCTGACGGCCTTGTGAATTGCCCCGGTGTTCCGGTCCGGTCCGGCCCTCGCCGGTTCCGGCACGCGATGTGCCCGAATGTCCGGACGTCAGCGGAAAATCCTGTCCGGACCTTCCCCAAGCACGCCTCAGCGTCGAGCCTTGCGATAACGATTTCAGATATATGCATTGCACAAATTTTGTCAAGAGTTATTTTGCAGTGCAACATAGCCGGCACAGGAAGGTTTTCCCGAGGTTTCTCCCTTGCGCCGCCCGCCCCTCACCTTCCAAGTCACGGGTTTCGCTGGCCTTTTCCATCGCACTTGCACAAGGGCGGCGCTTTGGGCACGGTTTCGCGCGTCCGGGAGAGCCTCCGGTAACGGCGCATTAACTGCCTTTTGCGACTCTCGGCAGCATCGGAGCCGGCGACAAGTCGGCCAAAAATCTCGAGAACCGGTTTCGCGCAGTGGTCGTGTTTGGACATTCGTAACCGTATTTCGGGCATGATGAGGCAAGACGCGGGGCATCCGGCCGGGGCTGGCAGGGATCCGGATCGCAACGCAAACGAAACACCTGGACCCGAGTGGGGTAAAATTGTGCTGAGTAAAGGTGTGCGGCGCGTCGGACGCGCATTTGCAATGGGAACCCGGGGAGCGCTTCTGGCCGCAGTGGCTCTGGCCCTCACCGCGATGCTTTCCGCTCCCGCCTTCGCCAACTCGAAATATTCGGGGATCGTCGTCGACGTGAAGTCGGGACGAACCCTGTACAGCTACAAGGCCGACACGGCCCGCTACCCGGCCTCGCTGACCAAGATCATGACGCTCTACGTCCTGTTCGAGGAGCTCGAGGCCGGCCGCATGTCGCTGCAGACCCCGCTGAAGGTGTCCAAGTACGCAGCCAGCCGCCCGCCGTCCAAGCTGGGCCTGAAGCCGGGCAGCAGCATCAAGGTCAAGGACGCGATCATGGCGCTCGTGACGAAGTCGGCGAACGACGTTGCCGTCGTCGTCGCCGAGAATGTCGGCGGTTCCGTGCCGGCCTTCGCGCAGCGCATGACCCGCACCGCCCGCCAGATCGGCATGAAGCGCACCACGTTCCACAATCCGTCGGGCCTGCCGGACAACCGGCAGAAGACCACGGCCCGCGACATGGCCCTGCTCGGCCGCGCAATCCAGGAGCGGTTCCCGAAGTATTACAAATACTTCAACACCCGCGTTTACACCTACAAGGGTCGTCGCTACGGCAACCACAACCGGCTGCTCGGCCGCGTGAAGGGCGTCGACGGCATCAAGACCGGCTATATCCGCGCCTCGGGCTTCAACCTGGTCACCAGCGTCAACACCGGCGGCCGGCACATCGTCGCCGTGGTGATGGGCGGGCGCACCGGCGCCTCGCGCAATGCCCAGATGAAGAAGCTGATCTCGCAGTACCTGCCGAAGGCGACCCGCGGCAAGCGCACCGCGCCGATGCTGGTGGCCCGCGCCGAGACCCCGGCCAGTACGCCGAAGGTGACGCCGAAGCCGCTGGCCTTCGCCGAGCTGCGCAACGTGCCCGTGCCCGGCCTCAAGCCGCAGGAACAGCTGATGCGCGTCGCAGCTCTCAGCCAGCCGGCAACCGCCATTCCGGTCGCCGCGCCGGCGGCTCCTGCCGCCCCGGCAGCCCGTGCAACCGAAAGCGCCTCCGACATCGTCACCGGCTCCATCGCGCCGGTGCCGCAGAAGCCGGACCTGAAGGCCATCCTGCGCCGCAAGGCGATGCAGGTCGCCGCTGCCGACCTGGCGCCGCAGCCGGTCGCCGCACCGCGCTCGCCGGCCGTGCGCTCCGTGCGCACCCAGACCATCCGCGTCGCCGCGCTCGGCGACGAGGTGATGGCCACCGCCCTGCCGGATCCGGCTCCGGCGCAGGCACCCGTGACCGCCGACCTGCCGGACGCACCGGCCAACGCCTCGGTTACGGTTGCCGCCAACAACGCCGCCGACCCGATGCCGGGCTGGCAGGTACAGATCGCCGCTGCCGAAAGCGAGGACGCGGCCGTCAGCATGCTCAAGAAGGCGCAGGGTGCGCTCGGCTCCAAGCTGCGCGGCTACGACCCCTATACCGAGCCGGTCGATTCCGGCGGCGCCACCCTCTATCGCGCCCGCTTCGTCGGGTTCGAAACCAAGACCGCGGCCTGGAACGCCTGCCGCGACCTGAAGCAGAAGCGGTTCAACTGCTACGCCGTGTATCAGTAGGACGTCAGCCCATCACCCAGATCAACTTGTCACGCGTACTGGTGAGTTCAATGACGATCGAGAAGCAGGTCCTTCGCCTCGTTGAGTTTGGCGGCGAGAAATCCGCTCCCTCCCTGGTCGGGATGGACGCGTTTCATAAGACGGCGATGCGCCGCCCGGATTTCCGCCTTGCCGGCGCCGGGAGAAAGCCCCAGAACCTCGTAGGCCTCCTGCTCGGTCATGGCGCCCGCGCCCGGCGGGCTTCCATGCCCCGCTGCGGCATCCGCCTCGAAGTCTACACGCCAGCCGGGCTCCCGGCGGTCGAGATAAGCCTCAAATAGGGCGCGGCTGTCCGGATCCCCGGACAGTTCGCCGTAAAGGGTCGCAAGCTCCTCGCGCGACAGGCTGTCGAGTGTTCGCCCCTCGAAGCGGCCGACCAGAACCTCGCCCGCCATGGCACCGCTGTCATGATCGAGACGCATCTCCAGGAAAGCGGAGCGCACCGTCGAGGTCGCTCCGCTTTCGCCGTTCTGGCCCTCGCCTGCCGGCCGGAACCCGTGGGCGCGCCGCAGGCCCAGCAGCGTCAGCCCGAAGCCGCCGGCCAGCATCGCCAGATCGATGCGCCGGAAGAACAGCATCGCCACCGCCACGGCGAGAAGAACGACGCCGCCCGCCGTCTTCATCTGGCGAACGAGATCGGACGGATTGGCCCGTGTCGTGTAATGCGCAAGCGTCAGCAGCAGGGCCAGAAGCCCGATGCCGAGCAGGAAAAATCCCATACCTGTCCTCGTCTTTCGGAATCTTGCAGGTGCCGGCACTATAGTGCCCATCGCGCCCCTGCGGGAGCGCCCGCTCGCGGCAGCTAACCTCAGCCGCGTCGGATCTCAGCCAAGGTGCTGCAGCAGCCGCTTCGCCCCGCCATCGCCCCCGCGCGTCAGCCGCTCCAGCCCCTCGCGCCCGGCCGCAGCATAGACCGCCGCCGCCTTGAGCAACTCGGCAAGCTCGCGCGCCGACGAGCCGTCGAGGCGGAAATGCGCGCCGCGCGTCAGCCGGGCGATCTCGCGAAAGGCGGTCTCGGCATGGGCGTCCGCCCCGTCCTGGAAGATGAAGGCCGGCACGCCGAGCAGGCCGAGTTCCCCGGCCCTTGCGCACAGAGCGTCGACATCCTCCTCCACGCAGTCGCCGATATAGACGAGCGCCTGCACCTTGCGCCGGCGGGTCTCGTCGATGGTGTGGCGGAGCACCTTGCGGATCTGGGTCTGGCCGCCGCGGCAGTCTATTCGGGTCATCAGCCGGGCGAGCGCCTCGCCGTCACCCACCCATTTGGAGGCGGCGCACTCGCCGAAGCCGCGGAAATAGACGAGCTGCATGGCAAGCCGCCCGACCTTGCCGGCGGCAGTGAACATCTCGCCCTGGATCATGCAGGCCCGGTCCCAGGTCGGCTGCCGGCTCATCGTCGCGTCCAGCGCGATCACCAGACGCCCGGCCGTCGCGACATCGCGGGTCGCCTGGGCGGCGCCAATGAAGGCGGAAATCTCGCTTTTGGCGGAGGGCGCAGGGGCCTTGCCCTCGCTCGTCCCGGCCGGGGCGCGGCTGCGCGTCGTCTCCATCCTGCGGTCGTCGTCCACCATTCCTCCTCGCCGTTCGAACAAGCTTTGCAGTCAGTCATCTTTGATATGGCGCCCATTGCGGAAAAATCCAAACCGCGACCGCAAAAGACGCTAAACACCGTATCCGGCGCCAGCACGGAACGGCGCGCCGGAACCGGGAGGATACCGCAAGACATGACCAGGCCGAGGGTTCACGAGACAGTTGCAGACCTGCGCCAGAGCGTCGCTGCCGCACGCGCCGCCGGACATCGCATCGCGCTGGTGCCGACTATGGGCGCCCTGCACGAGGGCCACCTGTCGCTGGTGCGCGCCGCCCGCGAACAGGCCGGGCACGTCATCGTCTCGATCTTCGTCAATCCCGCCCAGTTCGCCCCGACGGAGGATTTCGACGCCTATCCCCGCGACAACGAGACCGACATCCGCATGCTGGAGGAGCTGTCGGTCGAGGGCGTGTTCCTGCCCGCGGTCGCCGAGATGTACCCGCAAGGCTTTGCCACCGGCATCACCGTCGGCGGACCGTCGGCAGGACTGGAGAGCATCACCCGCCCGCATTTCTTCAACGGCATGGCCATCGTCGTCGCCAAGCTGCTGCTCGCCGCCTTGCCCGATATCGCCGTGTTCGGCGAAAAGGACTACCAGCAGATCGCCGTCGTGCGCCGCTTCGTCGCCGATCTCGGCATCCCGACGGAGATCCTCGGGGCGCCGACGGTGCGCGAGGCGGACGGCCTCGCCATGTCCTCGCGCAACCGCTATCTCGATGCCGATGCCCGCCGGACGGCCGCGCTGATCCCGCAGGTCTTGAGGCAGGCGATCGCGCGGATCCAGGCCGGCGAGCCGGCGGAAACGGTGCTGGCAGACGGCACGGCGCAGCTCGCCAAGGGGGGCTTTTCGGTCGACTATCTGGAGCTGTGCGATGCCGCAACGCTAGCCCCCGTGGGACCCCACAGCTTAAGCGCCCGGCTGCTGGTTGCGGCAAAGCTCGGCAAGACGCGGCTGATCGACAATATGGCCGTCGCGCGTCCGGCCGCCGGCTGGACCTGAGCGGACCGGGCCTGAGCGGACTGCGGATTTCGCAAGAAAGAGCGCGTCAGATCAGACAGAGCTCGGCGAGTTCCCGGCGCATCGCCTCCGGAATGTCGCCGCCGCCGGAGAGCTTGCGGATGTCCGCCGGCGCATCCTCCGCCTTGAGGTAGCGCCAGCCCTGGAACGGGCGGCGCGGTTGCGGCCGAGTCGGGTGCAGCACCGGCTCCAGCACCAGCTGGCAACGCTTGATGCCGGCCGCATCGGTGAAGGGGCGGATGTCGACGAGGTGCTGGCGCGCCTGGATCGTGCCCTTGATCACCCAGTAGAGCGAGCCGCCGTCCAGCAACTCCTCGCGCCGGGTCGGGACCATCCTGGTGGTGTGATACTGCTCGGCCGGCTCGCCGCGCGCGCGCTTCTCCTCCAGGCGGAAATCGATCCAGGCCTGAAGATCCTCGATGGCGTCGACGCCGACGCAGAGCTTGAGAAGATGAAGCGGCATGATCCCCTGTTATAGGGCTCCGAGCGCGCCGGCAAACCCGCAAGTCCCCCGCCCTGCCCGCTATGCACAGGCGATGGGCGACGAGGGGTGCGCAAGCAACCCGCCTGCGCGCCCCAAATGCGTGCCCGCCGGCCCTTACGGGGCTCCAGAAACGACCGCGCCCGGCGGCACGATCCGCATCACGAACGTGTCCGACGTCTCGCCAGGTCCGAAAGGACCCGGCACCTTGCGCTCCACCGCGGGAAGCGAACGCAGATAGGCGATGATCGCCGCCATGTCCTCCTCGCTCATCGAGGCGAAAGAGCGCCACGGCATGCTGGGAGCCAGGGTGCGCCCGTCCGGCCGCACGCCGGTGCGCATCGCCCTGTCGATCTCCGCATCCGACCACGCGCCGAGTCCAGTCGCCTTGTCGGGCGTGAGGTTGGGGCCGGCGAAAGCCCCCATTCCCGGAATCTCGAATGCCACTTCAGAGCCCGACAGGCGATGTGCCATGTCCGGCTTGCCAAGGAAATATCCCGGCGTGTGGCAGTCGTTGCAGCCCATCATTTCCGTCAGATAACGGCCGTGCTCGACCGCATCGCCCGACCCGGCCGCGACAGGCTGAGCGGATGCAACCGCAAGCGCGGCAACCAAAACACCATTGGCAAACCCAAAAAACCGCATGGCTCCCTCCGTCAATGCGGCTTCACGGGCCGCGGCGGAATCCATGCGTCTTCCGGCGGGCAAACGCTGTGACGGCCGTCACCTGACGCAGGGTATTCCGTCGAAAATGGCCTAGTCCTCGTCCGCCAGCGCCACCACCGGCGCGCCCTGGTCGACCTGCGCACCTTCCGTAACGAAGACCGTCTCGACGGTGCCGTCGCGCGGCGCGGTGATGGCATGCTCCATCTTCATCGCTTCGACCACGGCCAGCCGCGCGCCCTTTTCCACCCGGTCGCCGGGCGCCACATCGACGGCGATCACCTTGCCGTGCATCGGCGCCTTGACCGCGGACGCGCCCTCCGCGTCCTCGGCGACACGGGCGAGATGATCGACGAGGGTCACGCGCACGGCGCGCCCCGCCTCCACCGCGTAGGTGCCGCGGTCGCTGCGCACCACGCGGCCCGCGCCGGAAGTCTCGCCGCCGGCGACGGAAGCGGTGCCACCGCGCCACTCGATGGCGACCTCGCGCGGCTCGCCGTCGACCTCGACCCGCACGCCGGTCTGCCGGCGGCCGGTGAGTTCGAACGCATTCGTCGCTGCGAAGGGATCCTGCCAGCCGAACGTCTCCGCCGGCACTTCCGGCAGCACGAGCGCCGCCACCGCCGCGGCGATGGTCTCCTCGCCGACCTCGCCGGCCGTCAGCCGGGCAAGGTCGCGGTCGATGAGGCCGGTATCGAAGCCGCCCCGGCGCACCTCCTCATGGGCGACCAGCGCCGCCAGGAAGGCGAGATTGTTCTTCGGGCCGGCGATCAGCGAACGGTCGAACTGTACGGCAAGCCGGTCGAGCGCCGTCTGCCGGTCGGGGCCGTAGGCGATCAGCTTGGCGATCATCGGATCGTAGAAGGCGGAGATTTCCGCCCCGGTCTCGACGCCGGTATCGATGCGAACGCCTTCGCTTTCAGGCAGTTCCAGCAGGTCGAGCCGGCCGGTGGAGGGCAGAAATCCGGTGTCCGGGTCCTCGGCATAGAGGCGCACCTCGACCGCGTGACCTCTGATCGAGATCTCGTCCTGCGACAGCGGCAGACCCTCGCCCGAGGCGATGCGGAATTGCCACTCGACCAGATCCTGGCCGGTGATCATCTCCGTGACCGGATGCTCGACCTGCAGGCGGGTGTTCATCTCCATGAACCAGAACCCGTCCGGCCGCAGCGTGCCCGAGCCGTCGGCGATGAACTCGATGGTGCCGGCGCCCGCATAGTTGACGGCCTTGGCCGCGGCGACGGCGGCCGCACCCATGGCGGCGCGCGTCTCCTGCGTCATGCCGGGAGCCGGCGCCTCCTCCAGCACCTTCTGGTGACGGCGCTGCGCCGAGCAGTCGCGCTCGAACAGGTGCACGGCATTGCCCTTGCCGTCGCCGAAGACCTGGATCTCGATGTGGCGCGGGTTGAGGACAAATTTCTCGATCAGCACGCGGGCATCGCCGAAGGCGGACTTCGCCTCGCGCTGCGCGGAGGCGAGCGCGGCCTCGAACTCGATCGCCTTGTCCACGCGGCGCATGCCCTTGCCGCCGCCGCCGGCCACCGCCTTGATCAGGACCGGATAGCCGATCTCATAGGCCTTCTGCTTGAGGAACTCCGCTTCCTGCCGCTCGCCGTGATAGCCCGGCACCACCGGCACGCCGGCTTTCTCCATGAGAGCCTTGGCACCGTCCTTGAGCCCCATCGCGCGGATCGCCGACGCCGACGGCCCGACGAAGACGATACCGGCCTCCGCACAAGCCTCTGCGAAGGCGGCATTTTCCGACAGGAAGCCGTAGCCCGGATGGATCGAGGCCGCCCCGGTCGCCTTGGCCGCCTCCAGGATGCGCTCGCCGACCAGATAGCTCTCCGAGCTCGGCGAGGGACCGATGGCGACCGCCTCGTCCGCCATGCGCACATGCAGCGCGTCGCGGTCGGCCTCGGAATAGACGGCGACCGTGCGCAGGCCGAGACGGCGCGCGGTCTTGATGATGCGGCAGGCGATTTCCCCGCGATTGGCAATCAGCACCGAGTCCAGCATGGGGTGGGTCCTCGTTGAAAAGGGCAAGGCGAGCGGGGCCGCATAGGCGCCCCGCGACGGGGATTACATGCGGAAGACGCCGAAGCGGGTCTCCGGCACCGGCGCGTTGAGCGTCGACGAGAAGGCGAGCCCCAGCACCGTGCGGGTCTCCTCCGGCAGGATGATGCCGTCGTCCCACATGCGCGCCGTGGCGTAGTAGGGATGGCCTTCCGCCTCGTATTTCTCGCGGATCGGCGCCTTGAAGGCCGCCTCTTCCTCCGCACTCCAGCTGCCGCCGTCGACCTCGATATTGTCGCGCCGGACGGTGGCCAGAACGCTGGCCGCCTGCTCGCCGCCCATCACGGATATCCTCGCGTTCGGCCACATGAACAGGTAGCGTGGCGCATAGGCGCGCCCGCACATGCCGTAGTTGCCCGCGCCATAGGATCCGCCAACGATTACAGTGACCTTGGGCACCTTGGCGCAAGCGACAGCCGTGACCAGCTTCGCCCCGTCCTTGGCAATCCCGCCCGCTTCATATTCACGCCCCACCATGAAGCCTGTAATATTCTGCAGGAACAGCAGCGGAATGCGGCGCTGGCAGCACAGCTCGACGAAATGAGCGCCCTTCACGGCCGATTCCGAAAACAGGATGCCGTTGTTGGCGATGATGCCGACGGGGATACCGTGGATGCGGGCAAAACCGGTCACCAGCGTGGTGCCGTAATTCGCCTTGAACTCGTCGAGCTCCGAGCCGTCGACGATGCGGGCGATGACCTCGCGGATATCGTATTGCTTCTTCAGGTCGACCGGCACGACCGCGTCGAGATCGCGCGGGTCGACCGCCGGCGCGCGCACGGGAGCAAGCGCCAGGTCCGGCGCCTTGGTGCTGTTGAGATTGGCGACGATGCGACGCGCCTGGGCCAGCGCCTGATCGTCGTCGACCGCATAGTGGTCGGCAACGCCGGACACGCGGGTATGCACCTCGGCACCGCCCAGATCCTCGGCCGAGACCTCCTCGCCGGTCGCCGCCTTGACGAGCGGCGGGCCGGCCAGGAAGATCGTTCCCTGCTGCCGCACGATGATGGTTTCGTCAGACATTGCAGGCACATAGGCGCCGCCCGCGGTGCACGACCCCATCACCACCGCGATCTGCGGGATACCCATCGCCGACATGTTGGCCTGGTTGAAGAAGATCCGGCCGAAATGGTCGCGGTCGGGAAAGACCTCGGTCTGGTTCGGCAGGTTGGCACCGCCGGAATCGACCAGGTAGATGCAGGGCAGCCGGTTCTCCATCGCGATTTCCTGCGCCCGCAGATGCTTGCGTACGGTCATCGGATAGTAGGTGCCGCCCTTGATGGTGGCATCGTTGCACACGATCATGCAGTCGCGGCCCGACACCCGGCCGATGCCGGTGATGAGCCCGGCGCCGTGGATGGCGTCGTCGTAGAGGCCGTGGGCGGCGAGCGCACCGATTTCCAGGAACGGGCTGCCGGGATCGAGCAGGCGAGCGACGCGCTCGCGCGGAAGCAGCTTTCCGCGCGAGAGGTGCCGCTGGCGCGCCCGCTCGGGACCGCCGAGCGCGGCGGTGCGGCGCTTGTCGAGAAGGTCGGCGCGAAGTCCGGCCCACGCGGCGCGGTTGGCCTCCACCTCCGGCCCGTGGGTCGTGGAATTGCTGCGCAGGATCGCCAACTGGTCGTCCCCCCGGTTGCTGTCGGGATGGGGCGGCGGACGCCCCTCCCGAGCTTGTCGGTTTCATGCTGCGACGGACAGTGAATGACGCTTACGTTTTAGTCAATACCATCCATATTCATAAAAAAAATCAATTGTTTGTCGTTACATCAATCGACTTCGTCCGCATCGACGACCCAGGTTTCGGTCGCCGCGCCCTCCCGCCACTCGACCAGGATCGGATGCGACATCACCGCCTCGGCATAGGCGCGCTCGACCTCGCCCATCGGCAGAAGGTAGGTGAGAAAGCGGGTGACGACGGGCGCGAAGAAGCAGTCGGCGGCGGAAAAGGCGCCGAACAGGAAATCCCCCTGCCCCGCATGGGCGCTGCGGCACTCCCGCCAGATCTCGCAAACCCGCGCGATGTCCTTCGCCGCGTCGGGCGAGCGCGGATGCGGCGAAGGCGTGCGCCGCAGGTTCATCGGGTAATGCCCGCGAAGGTCCGGAAAGCCGGAATGGAATTCGGCGCAGATCGAGCGCGCCCGCGCGCGCGCCGCCCGGTCCTGCGGCCACAGCCGGCCGGCGGGGGCAAGTTCCGCCAGATACTCGATGATCGCCAGCGAGTCCCATACGGCAAGGTCGCCATCGACCAGCACCGGCACCCGCGCCGCCGGAGAGACCTCCCTGACCCGACTGGCGAATTCCGGCGTGTCCAGCGGCACCAGCACCTCATCGAAGGCGAGGCCGGAGAGCTTCGCCGCCGCCCAGGCCCGCAGCGACCAGGAGGAGTAGGTCTTGTTGCCGATCACCAGTCTCATGCACTGTCTCCCTGACAATTCGGCGCAATAACGCCGGCATCACGCAATCCTTCGTAAATCTGACAGGGATAGACTGACAGCCTCGATCCCCCGCTCCGGCAAGGTCCGATGATCCCGTTCGTGTTGCAAGCCTTCAAACTGGCGCTCGCTGCGAGCATGCCGCTTTTCGCCGTCATGGCCGGCGCGGTTCTCCCCGCAATCGCGGAAGGCCAGGCCTACCGCGTGGCCAACACCGCCGTGATGCGAGGAAACGAGGCGCGTTTGGAGGTGCAGCCGGGAGAGCTCACCCAGCGCATCGTGTATATCGAACGTCGGGAGAACGACGAAAAGCTGCTGCTCGACATCGGTACCTCCTTGAAATTATGGAGAATTCCCGACGGGCTGGCGCGGATCGCCTGGCCGCATAGCGAGGGGATGTCGCTGTCGCGCGAAGATGCCATCGCCCTCGCGGGCCGCGAGAGCGCCGCCGACGTGCTCGCCTGGGGGGCGGATGTCAACTGGCAGGGGATCGGCCCGGTGCTGCTTATCCTCTTCGAGGCCGGACCGGAAAGCTATGGCGGGCTGCTGTCCAGCGCCCCGTCCGGCATCGCCGTGATGCGGCAGATGATGTTCCAGACGGTGGACCCGCGGGCGCGCCCGCGCAGCGGCAATGCCCGCGAGGCGCCTCTCGGCGTCGAAACGCTACCCGACTGATCTTCAAGCCTTTTTCGGCGCACTTCCGGGCAGGTCGACAGGCCCGCCGGCCTCCCGCCAGGCAGAAAACCCGCCGGCGACATGCGCGACCGGGGCAAGGCCCATCTGCTGCACGGCATGGGTCGCCAGCGCCGAACGCCAGCCGGCGGCGCAGAAGAAGACGAACCGCTTGTCCTCACCGAAGACCGGCTTGAAATAGGGGCTTTCCGGGTCGATCCAGAACTCCAGCATGCCGCGCGGCGCGTGCACGGCACCGGGGACGCGGCCCTCGCGCTCCAATTCGCGGATGTCGCGGATATCCACGAAGACGACACCGGGATCGCCATGCAGCGCCACGGCCTCGCCGACCTCCAGCGTTTCGACGGCGGCATTGGCCTCCTTGAGCAAGGCCTTGTATCCCTTGGTGATCTGTCCCGCCATCGCTCTCTCCCTGCACTCCGGCACGCTCCGCCCGGTTCCCGGGCAAGGCCGACATGTTTGCCGAGCCGCCGCCGCAGGGCAAGCCCTGTCCCCGCCGGCAACGCCCCCGCGCCCGGCCGCAAGACGCGAAAAGGGCGCGGATTTCTCCGCGCCCTTCGCAATTCCTGCAGTTCGATGACGTGACCGCCATGCGCCTCCGCTTTTCGCGGGCGCTCTATCGTCTAGTTGGCGATGGCCACGGTCGCGGGGGTGACATCCCCGCCGAACACATACATCAGCGCAAGCGCGCCACCTGCCAGGAGAACGACCCAAGCCGTTACACCCCAACAGGATTTCTGAACCTGTTCGTCCATGAAGATCCTTGTTGCCCGAGTGTGGCGGCGCGTGTTTTGCCCCCGCGCCGCGTTCGGTCCGAAGCTGGATTTAACGATTTGGCAATTATTTCGCAAGCGCAAAAAATGTGCGAGCTGACCTGCACGTCACGCATGACAGTTCGATGAACCACCCCAATCCTCTCGGGAATTTTGCGAGGAACCGCCTCGAAAAATTGCGACGAGCCTCTCAAAATTCGCCGAAATCCGCATCAACTTTTGCGAAATTTCGAGACTCGCCTCTCGAAATCGCAATCCCGCATTGCGCCGCGAAAACGGGGATAAGCGACCGGCGCAGACAAACAGTCAACGGACACGCAGCCAACGGGGATACAGGCTCCCTGATAAAGCTGAAAGTTGACTCCGGTTATTTTGCCGGGAGTTTGCGCGAAGGCGAGTGCTGCTCGCCGGCTACGGGAACATGGACACAGGGTCCTAAGCCAGATCGTGTGAACGAACCGGACGGGACGCCGATCCGAAAGGTCTTGTCCGGCGGCGGCCGGCACGACCCAGCCGCCGGGCTGTCACTCGGCCAGCAAGGCCCACAGGTCTCCTCACGCGATGGAGCGGGAGGCCTCGCGTACCTTCACCGTCGCCTGCTCGACCCGCTCGGTCTCCGCCGAAAGCGACTGCATGTTGCCGCTGATCGCGACGACCCCCGCATGCGCCTGCTGCATGTTGCCGGAAATATCGTGAGTGACGCTCGTCCGTTCCTTGATGGCGCCGCCGCAACGCGGGATCCGCCGCGGCAGGCCGCCGCCCTCCCGACCGTGGACCACCGCCGGACGGTGGTTGATCCGCACCGCGCACGAAGCCAGACTTCGCAAGCAACGCAACGCAAGCGCGGAGACCCTGCATGATCGATCTGGCCGGAACGGATCTGGCGGCGCTGGCCTGGTTCATCGCCGCCTGGCTGTGCTTCAACGTGGTGGTCGAGCTGTCGCCGCTGAAGACGCGCACCCTCTCCCACCACATGAACATGCACCGCCGCGGCTGGATGGAGATGATGAGCCGCCGGCCGGTGCGGATCATGGACGTGGGGATCGCCGCCGGTCTGCAGCAGGGCACCGGCTTCTTCGCCTCCACCTCGCTGCTGGCCATCGGCGGCTGTTTCGCCCTGCTCACCTCGACCGACTCGATCCTCAAGATGATGGGCGACCTCGGCCTGAAGGGCGGCGGCAACCCGGCGCTGTGGGAGCTGAAGGTGATCGGCCTGACGCTGATCTACGCCTATGCGTTCTTCAAGTTCGGCTGGGCCTACCGGCTGTTCAACTACGCCACGATCCTGATGGGCGCGATGCCGGAGGAGAACGCGCCCGAACCGCTCCGCCACGCCTTTGCGGAGAAGGCGGCCGGGATCATGGTGCTCGCCGGAACCCACTTCAATCGCGGCCAGCGGGCGTTCTTCTTCTCGGTCGGCTATCTCGGCTGGTTCGCCGACCCGCGCCTGTTCATGGCGACCACGCTCTTCGTCGTCTGCGTGCTCGCCCGCCGTCAGTTCGCCTCGAGAGCCAGGGCGCTGGCCGCCGCATTGCACCAGCTGCCGTCCGCCCCGATCGAGCCGGCGGGCGGCATGAAGACGGAGACCGGCTCCTCGAACCCCTTCACCCGATAGCTGCCGAGCCCCCCGGCATGGCAGCCCATGAGGTCGGCGATGGCCTCCGAGACGAGAATGTCCTGCTCCAGGTCGCGGGTCAGCCCGGCAATGCGCGAAGCAAGGTTGACCACCGGTCCGACGACCGTGAAGTCGAGCCGCGCCTCGGCGCCGACATTGCCGAAGAAGACGTCGCCCGCATGCAGGGCGATGCCGACGCGCAGCGGCGGCTTTTCGGCGCAGCAGTCGCGATTCATCTCAGCGATCGCCGCGCTCGCCTCGCGGGCTGCCAGCAAGGCCTGGCGCGCCGCGCCGCGGGCGCTCTCGTCGCAGCCATAGGGAAAGACGGCCATCACCTCGTCGCCGATGAATTTCAGCACCTCGCCGTCATGCGCCTCCACCGCACGGGTGACCGCGTCGAAATAGGCGTTGAGCAGCTTGATCAGCTTGTCGCCGGGAATGGCATTGGAGAGTTCGGTGAAGCCGCGCAGGTCGAAGAAGCCGACCACGGCGGAAATCGTCTCGCCGTCGCCGCGCGTCACCGTGCCCGCCAGAACCCGCGCGCCCGCACGCCGGCCGACATAGGTGTCGAGCAGCGTGTGGCTCATGCGCTTCAGGGTGTAGAGCTCGCACAAGAGCGCCAGCGGCCGGGCGATGGTCTCCAGCAACGAGATCTCCGAGCCGGTGAACCCGCCATAGCGACGGGTGGCGAAGGTGACGCCCTTCACCGAACCGTCGGAAAACGGCAGCGGCAGCGCGATATAGTCGGTGTATCCGGCCTCCAGCAGCTCCGGCACGATGCCGTAGGCCGGCAGATCGCCACCGGCGCGCAGGCGGATGCGCACGCTGCGCCGCTCGGAGAACACCACCTTGAACGGGCTGTTGTCGTAGGCCTTGATGCTTTCCGCCGTCTCCATGTAGCGGCGAAGCTCGATGCCCTTCTCCGCCGTCCAGGTGATGCCTTCCGTCCGCACGTTGGGATGCAGCACGGAAATGCCGGTGGCGATCCGGTCGACCTGGATGCCGGCCTCGTTGAGCCGCATCGCCAGCGTCTCGATCAAGGTCGAGACTTCCTCCACCTGCACCGCATCGCCATGGAGCCACTCCATGACCTCGGCGGCGACGAGACTTGCACTGATTGTCATGCGCGGCGTCCCTTCGGCGTTGCTGCGCCGGCATCCGCAATACCGGCGGCCGACCCGCACCGCACAGGGCACGAGCGAACTGGATGCGTGCAGGCCCGCCCCGCGCGCGTTGTGTCATGTGGTGCGCGAGGGCGCGGAAGGGAAGATGCGCAAGACGCCCTTCCCTTCACAAGATCCTGGTCCCTGAGTTCTGAACCTAGTGGATCTTGCGCTTTTTCGCCTTCGCCGCATAGGGGTTGTCGCCCTTGCGATAGCTGAGGCGGATCGGCGTCCCCGGCATGTTGAACGTCTCGCGCAAGCCGTTGACCAGATAGCGCGTGTAGCTTTCCGGCAGCACCTCGGGGCGCGAGCAGAAGACGACGAAATGCGGCGGGCGCGCCTTCACCTGGGTGACGTAGCGCAGCTTGATGCGCCGGCCGGCCACCGCCGGGGGCGGATGGTGGACCAGCACGCCGTCGAGCCAGCGGTTGAGCCGCGAGGTCGACACGCGGCGGTTCCACATGTCGTAGGACTGGAAGGCGGCGTCCATCAGCTTGTCGAGGCCGCGCCCGTGCAGGCCCGACAGGGTGACGATGCGCACGCCGCGGATCTGGTTGAGATAGCGCTCGGACGCATCGGAGATGCGCTGCATCGCCTCGGCGTGGTCCTCGATCAGGTCCCACTTGTTGATGGCGATCACCACGGCGCGGCCCTCGCGGGCGACGAGATCGATGATCTGCAGGTCCTGCTTCTCGAAGGGAATGGTCGCGTCCAGCGTGACGATGACCACCTCGGCGAACTTGATCGCGCGCAGCGCATCGGCGACGGAGAGCTTCTCCAGCTTCTCCTGCACCCGCGCCTTGCGGCGGATGCCGGCGGTGTCGAACATCTTCACGTGCCGGTCGCGCCACACCCAGTCGACGGAGATGGAATCGCGCGTGATGCCGGCCTCCGGGCCGGTGAGCAGCCGCTCCTCGCCGAGAAAGCGGTTGATCAGCGTCGACTTGCCCGCATTGGGACGGCCGACGACGGCCACGCGCAAGGGACGCTGGGCGCTGCCGGCGGGCGGGCCCTTGTCCTCTTCCTCCACGACCTCGCCGTCCTCGTCGGTGGCAAGCTCGACATCGGTCTCGGCGACCTCGCCAGCCGGCAGCGACGCCTCGGCGGCCCGCGCCTCGGCGGCGATCAGGGCCTCCTCGCGCTCCTCCACCGCGTCGACCACCGGCCGCAGCGCCTGGTAGAGATCGGCAAGGCCCTCGCCGTGCTCGGCGGACATGGCCACCGGCTCGCCGAAGCCGAGGCTGTAGGCCTCGTAGAGCCCGCTCTCGCCCGAGCGGCCTTCCGCCTTGTTGGCGATCAGGATGACGGTCTTGTCGCTCCGCCGCAGCACGTTGGCGAAATGGCTGTCGCTCGGCGTGATGCCGGCGCGCGCATCGATCACGAAGAGCACCGCATCGGCATCGGCGATGGCCTCGTCGGTCTGGGCCCGCATGCGGCCCTCGAGGCTGGCGGCGTCCGCTTCCTCGAGGCCCGCGGTGTCCAGGATGGTGAAACGCAGGTCGCCGAGACGCGCGTCGCCCGGACGGCGGTCGCGGGTCACGCCCGGCGTGTCGTCCACCAGCGCCAGCCGCTTGCCCACGAGACGGTTGAAAAGGGTGGACTTGCCGACGTTCGGGCGTCCGATGATGGCGATCTTGGCAGGCACTGTCCTGAAACCCCGGAAATGGCGAAGGCCCCCGGCGGAATATACCCGCCGCGGGCCTGGATCAAATGACGCATCCCGCGCCGGCATTGGCGCGGGATGCGGGAAACGCGGGAGCCGGCCGGGCGATGCGCGCCCGCGCCCCGTCAGTTGAACGCGACGACGTCGCCCTTGGAGGTGATGGTCACCATCCGCCCCCCGGCGATGATCGGCGTCACATAGATGTCTTCCGATGTCTGCGACACGCCGAGCACGCGGCCGGAGGCGGCATCCACCCGCACCAATCGGCCGTCGCTGGAGACGGCGACGAGCACGCCATTGGCGAGCACCGGGCCGGCCCAGTTGATGCGGCTCTTCTTCTTGCCCTCGACATTCGGCAGCACGGTGCGCCACAGCGGCTTGCCGGTGGAGCGCTCCAGCGCGACCATGCGGTCCTCGATGTCGATCAGGAAGACGCTGCTGCCCGACACGATCGGCGTGTGCAGCGAGCCGACATCCTGCTCCCACACGCGCTCGCCGTTGCGCAGCCGCGAGGCGACGAGACGGCCGGACACGCCGGAGGCGAAGACCATGTCGCCGTTGACGACGGGGCTGGCCGAAACATCGGTGAAGCCGGAGACCGCACGGGTGCGGTAGGAGCGGGTGACGCCCTCGACCCATTTCGGCTCGCCGTTCTTCATGTCGAGCGCCATCACCTCGCCGGAGGTGAAGGGAACGATGACGGTGCCGCCGGAAATCGCCGGGTTGGCGAAGGCGAGCAATCCGCTGCTTTCGGCGATGCCGGCATAGGTCCAGCGCTCGGCGCCGTCGTCCTGCGCCGCCGCATGGACCTCGCCGGTCTGGGTGACGGCGACGACCGTGCCGCCGGCCGCGGCCGGGGCCTGACGGGCCGGTGCGTTGATGCTCTTGGTCCACAGCACCGCGCCGGAGGACGCATCCAGCGCGACGAGCTGGCTGTAGCCGGTGGCGACGAAGACGCGGCCGCCATCGACAGCGACACCGCCGCCGGACGCGACACCGCTCTCGCCCTCGGGACGCAGCGAACGGCGCCACAGGCGGCCGCCATTGGTCGACAGCGCGGTCACGTCGCCGTTCTGGTTGTAGACGAAGATGCGGCCATTGTCGGAAACGGGACGCGCGGCGATGCGCACGGTGCCGGAGAACACCCCGCCGCCGCTGCCGCCGACAGAGGCGCGCCAGGCGCGGCCGCCGGAGATCGAGGCCGAGACATTGCCGGAATTGTTGCCGGCATCACCCCCGCCCTGCCGCCATACGACGGAGCTGGCCGAGCCGATGCTGGCGGCCTTGTTGCCGCCCTCGGCGACCGGAACGGTATTGTCGAACAGCGCTTCGCGCTCGCCCGGCAGCACCGTCTCCTTGGAGAAGGGATTGAGATCGGAAAGGGACGAGCAGCCGACCAGCGCCAGCGCCGCCAGCGACAGGGTCGCGGCGCGAAGGAGGGTGCGGGAGCCGCTGCGGTCGAGCGCGTGAGTGTTCGGGCGCATGGTCATCAGGACCCCTCCCCGGCCGGCTTGCCTTCGGCGGCGTCGATCAGGTCCAGCAGGGTGCGGGCGCGCGAAGCGACATCGCCGGGAGCTCCCTCCTGGTCGAGGATGCCGCCGAGCCAGCGGCGTGCGGCGGCGGGGTCGTTCTGCTTCCAGGCGCCGAGCGCCAGCGCTTCGCGGGCGAGGAAGCGCCAGGCATTGTCGTCGCCCGACAGCGCCTCGAGACGCTGCGAGGCGCCTTGGTAATCCTCAAGGTCGAGCGCCAGGTAGCCGGCGCGCAGGCGCGCGATCTCGCGCAGCAGCGGCGCGGTGTCCGAGCTGTCGGCAACCGCGTCGAAGGCCGCGATGGCACCGGCCTTGTCGTCCGCCTGCGCCTTCAGCGCGGCAGCGCGCATGCCGGCCAGCTGCGGATAACCGCCGGGGCCGTCCGCCAGGTCCGCCAGCCGCGCCTCGGCCTCTGCAAAATTGCCCTGATCGGCAAGCCGGGCGGCGCTTACGTAGATATCGCCGGCCTCGCGGCCTGCGCTCTCCTGCCAGTAGAGCCAGCCCCGCCAGCCGGCCGTGCCGGCGACGATGAGGACAGCAACGGCGATCAGGTAGGTACCGAAACGGTTCCACAGGCGCTTGTAGCGCTCGTGCCTGATCTCCTCGTCGACCTCGCGAAAAATGTCGGACATACGCTGCGAATTCCCGATACTTGAGAAATGCCCCGCCCGGTCTGCCGGTGCGACGCGGCGCCACCATATCCATTTGACCTTTCACTGGCAAACGGCAGTGTCCGCTCCGAAAAGCGGCAGGCACCGAAATGAATGCGCGCTCCTCCCCTTGCGCGTCTTCGTGGCGCAAGTGAGGCAGGCGCGCGCTGCGTCTCCTTACACGACCGGCACGCCGATCAGCAGTTCGTGCAGGTAGAAGACGAAGGCAAGATAGAGGCCAAGGCCGACAACGAGCGAGACGATGTCGCCCGCGGCCGACGGCGCGCCGGTCGCGATCCCGTCCAGCGTCGCGGGACGGCGCTTCAGCGAGATCCGGTCGGCGACGGCCCAGGCGAGGAAGGCCGCGAACAGCAGCACCGAGGCCAGATCGCCGTTGGCCAGCAGATGCGCCAGGGCCCAGATCTTCACCGCCAGCACCATCGGGTGCTTCACCGCCTTCTTGATGCGCCCGGCCGGAGCGCCGGAGGCGACCAGCAGCACAAAGACCGGCAGCATCAGGAGCAGGGTGACATGGCGCATCCACACCGGCGGATCGTAAAGGATCGGCGGGCCTTCCGCGCGCGCGGCGCCATAGCCGTAGACCAGCAGCGCCAGGCCGGCGAACGAGGCGAGCGTGAAAAGAGCACGGTAACCGCCGGCGCCGAGCCGCGCCCGCAGGCTGTCGCGCAGGCCGGTCATCATCGGGACGGCATGGATGCCGATGAAAACAACGAGTCCCAGGACGAGCAGGGTCATGGCGATGGTGTCTCCCTCTGTAAGCGGTCAGGGTTGACCTGCCGCAACGCCAGGGTCAAGCCGCGCGGGAGAAGAGGCCCGGCAGGCCCGCGGCGAGCCTGCAGCAGTGTTGCAGGAAAGCGACGGGCCGCCCCCGCAATCCCCTTGCCGCAGTCAATCCGCAAAAAACCCGATTATCGGCCTATTGCAGCCGCAACTCACTTGGAGAATCACTGCAAGAGAGGCCATAGTTCGCACGAGTTTGGAGGCGGGATGAGATGACGATTCGCGACAGGCGGAGCAGCCCGCGCCACCGAACGCTGAAAAGCGGGCGCATCGTCGTGGACGGCGGGGCGAAAATTCACGAATGCCGCGTCCGCAACCTGTCCGATGACGGCGCCCTGCTGAAACTGCCGAGCACCGCCGAAATCCCCGACCGCTTCGAGCTGCGCATCGTCAACGAGGACATCGCCGTCAACGCCATCGTGCGCTGGCGCACCGCCACGGAGCTCGGCATCCAGTTCGAGCGCGAGGACGGCGAGACGGCAGGCTGAGCCCCCGTCCCGCAAAGTTAATCCCGAGACACGTTCGTCCCCACACCTTTCCCCGTCAGGACCCGATCGAGGCCGGCGCCGGTTTCGGCGCCCGGCGCACGGCGACCTGCGCGGCCCATACCCCGGCAAGAACGAGAAGCACGCCGGCGATCTGCGCCGGGGAGAGCGCCTGGCCGAGCAGACCCCAGCCGAGCAGTACGGCAGTGGTGGGGCTGAGGAAGCCGAGCGAGGCGACCGCCGAGGGCTCCAGTCGCGAGATGCCGCGGAACCACAGCACATACGTCAGCGCGCTGGACAGGCTCATATATAGGAAGCCCGCCATGTTGCGCGCGCTCGGCGCGGGCGGCAGCGGTTCCAGCACGACTGCCATCGCCACCAGCAGCACCCCGCCGGCGAGGAGCTGCCAGGCGGCAAAGACCAGCGGCGAGACCGGCGGCTGCCAGCGGCGGGTCAGCACCGTGCCGAAGGCCATCGAGACCGCACCGCCCAGCGCCGCGGCGATGCCGATCGCATCGAGCGCGGCCTCATTGCGCAGCACCAGCAGGGCCACCCCGCACAGCCCGGCAAGGGCCGCGAGAACCGCGAGCGGACGAATGACAGTGCCGAGCAGCATGGCCGCGACGAAGATGACGATGAGCGGCTGCACCGCGCCGACCGTGGCGGCGATGCCGCCGGGCAGGCGGTAGGCGGAGATGAACAGCAGCACCATGAAGATGGCGAAGTTCAGCGCGCCGAGCACGAAGGACCGCCAGATCCACTGCCCGCGCGGCAGCTGGCGCACGATCAGCAGCAGGAGCAGGCCGGCGGGCAGGACGCGGGCAGCGGCGACGAACACCGGGTGGCCGGGCGGCAGCAGCTCGGTCGTGACGATATAGGTGCTGCCCCAGACCACCGGCGCGAGCGCGGTGGCCAGAAGATCGGAAGCGCGGAACATGACGGGCCTCGTTTGAGGAAGGGCGGGAACGGGCCGGGCGGCAGGCGCGCCGCCCGGCGATCTTGGCGGGAGCGAGACGGGCAGACAAGCCCCCTCGCCCATCGAAACATTCAGGCGTGCGACAGCACCTCGCGGAGCGGACGGCGCGGCTTTTGCGGCCAGTTGCCGGGCGCGGCGCGGCCGACGGCCAGCAGCATCACCGGCACTTCGCTCTCGGCAAGACCGAACTCTGCCGCAACGCGGGCCGGATCGAAGCCGACCATGGGCCCGCTGGCGAGCCCCCTGGCGGCGGCGGCGACCATCATGAAGGAGGCGGCGAGCGTCGCCGAACGCACGGCCTCGTCGCGCGCCGCCAGGGGATTGTCGCCATAGGCCGCGGCGACCGCATCGACCCAGCCTCCAACCATGTCGGCGGGCATGAACCCGGCCTCGACGGAGGGACGCAGCCGCGCACCGAGGGTTGCCGCATCGGGATGGCTGCCGACGACGATGAAGGTGACGGCGGCCTCCGACACCTTGGCCTGGCCGTAGGCCGCCTCGCGCAGCCGCGCCTTGGCCTCCGGCGACGTCACGGCGACGAAGCGCCAGTTCTGCAGGTTGTAGGCGCTGGGAGCCCGGGTCGCGAGGTGGACGAGTTCCTCGACCTCGGCGGCGGCAAGGCGGGCTGCAGGATCGAAAAGATTGGCCGAGACGCGGCCTTCCAGAAGGGTGGCGATATCGGTGGCGGTCATGATGCAGGTCTCTCCGTGGAACCAGTGCCGGGAGCCCGTGCTCCCTCTGCCCCGAGAGATATTCCCGTTCCATCTGCGCGATAATCCGGCTATTCATCCGATCACTCGCAACTGAAAGTGAACAGTCATGGAACAGCTCACCGCGCTTCGCATCTTCCGCCGGGTGGTCGACGAGGGCTCCTTTGCCGGCGCCGCGCGCGCCCTGTCGCTGTCGCCGGCGGCGATCAGCAAGAATATCGGCGAGCTGGAAGCCCATCTCGGCGTGCGCCTGCTCAACCGCACGACGCGGCGGATGAGCCTGACCGAGCCGGGCCGGCTCTACTTCGAGCAGGTGGCACGCATCCTCGACGACCTGACCGAGGCCGACGGGTCGATGCAACCGCTGCGGCACCGGCCGAGCGGCCTGCTGCGGGTCGCGGCGCCGATCAGCCTGACGGTCACCCGTCTGTCGCGCACGATCACCGCCTTCATGCTGGCCTATCCGGACGTGGAGATCGACCTGCACCTGGACGACCGGCGGGTCGACCTGGTCAAGGACGGCTTCGACATCGCCATCCGCGGCACGGCGAAGCTGGAGGATTCCAGTCTCGTCGCCCGCCGGCTGACAAGCATGCGCCATGTGATCTGCGGCGCGCCGGGCTATCTCGACAGGGCCGGCCGGCCGCGCCGCCCGGAAGAACTCGTCTCGCACCGGATCGTCCAGTTCTCGCTATCCGGCAATGCCACGGAATGGGCGCTGGAGCGCGAGGGCGAACGCGTGACCATGCCGATCGCAAGCCGCTACCGCGTATCGACCAGCCTTGCCGTGCGCGAAGCTCTGCTCGACGGCTACGGCCTGTCGCTGATCCCTGCGTCTTATGTGCGCCAGGATATCGCCTCCGGCCGGCTGGAGACGGTGCTGGAGGGCTGGGCTCCGGCGAACACGCAGGTCTATGCGGTCTATCCCTCGCGCCGCTACCTGCTGCCGAAGGTCCGCGCGCTGATCGACTTTCTCGCGGAAGACCTGCAGAACGAGGCGTGAGGTCCCTCAGCGCGCCGCCTTCAGCGCCGCGAACCAGAAGCCGATGCACAGCGACAGCGCGCCGACGAAGATCGCAGCCAGCACCGCGCCATAGCCGCCCGACGCCTGCCACAGCAGCGCGGCGGCGAGCGGGGCGACCGCCTGCATCAGGTTCATCGGCCCGGTGAGCGAGCCGCTGACCGCGCCATAGGCCTCCCGGCTGACCATCTCCGGCACGGCGAGCCCGCGCACGATGGTGATCATGCCGTTGGCGGCACCGTAGACGGCGGCGATGGCGCCGATCACCAGCACCGAGGGCGGGGCGAAGGCGAGCGCAGCAGCGGCGAGCGGAAAGACGATGACGACGGCCGAGCCGATGACCCGCACGGGCGCGGCCGGCGCCAGCATGCGGATGGCGATGCGCCCGGCCACCTGGGCCGGGCCGATCACCGCCATCACCGCGACGACGCCGGCCGCATCCAGCCCCCGCTCCAGCAGCAGCGGATAGAGATGATAGGTCAGCGAGGAAAACGCCGCCGCATAGGAGACCCAGGCCAGCATCAGGCCCCAATAGGCCGGCCGGCGCATGGCCGCGGCCACCGCACGGCGCCCCGACAGCGGCGCGCTGCCGTCCTCTCGCACCGGCACGGGCGCATCGCGCGCCGGATCGATCGCCAGAAAGTAGAGCAAGGCGCAGAGCAGTCCGTTGACGCCGGCCATCACCACCAGAGCGCCGCGCCAGCCCTGCGTCTCGATCAGCAGCTGGATGATCGGGATGAAGACGGTGCTGGCAAACCCGCCCCACAGGGTCAGCGCGGTGATGCCGCTGCGCGCCCGCAAGGCTCCGACCCGGCGGGCGATGACGGCGAAGGCCGGCTCGTAGAGCGTCGCAGCCTGCAACATGCCGAGCCCGGCCAGCACCACATAGAAGGCGGCGACATCCTCCACCTGCGACCAGGCGAGAAGCAGCAGGCCGGCCAGCACGGAGGCGCCGGCCATGATGTAGCGCCCACGCCCGCGGTCGATCGCCGCCCCTACCGGATAGGCGGCAAGACTGGCGAGCACCACGCCGAGCGTCGCCGCGCCGTAGAGCACCGGCTTGGACCAGCCGAGATCGCCGCGCATCGCCTCGGCGATCAGCGGGAAGCCGTAGAACAGCGTGCCCCAGGAACAGATCTGGGCGATGCCGAGCGCGGTGATGAACCAGCCGGTCCCGGCCGGCGACGCATCCACGCCAAGGGGGCGCTGCGACATCTGAAATGACCTTTCGCGGACGGCCGGACCGGAAGAACACCGGGCGGCGGGCAGGCAGGTGACCGGGAGGGCGCAGCACCGTCGGCAGCTAGTCAGGCCACGCGGGCGGTACCGGCAGTCTCCCGTTCCACAAGAAGCCACCGCAGCAGCGCGAAGGCAAGTGCCGCGCCGAGACATTCGGCGGCAATGAAGGCAGGAAGATCCGCGGGGCGGATGCCGGCGAACGTGTCGGTGACGGCACGCGCCAGCGCGACGGCCGGGTTGGCGAAGGAGGTGGAGGCGGTGAACCAATAGGCGGCGGTAATATAAAGGCCGACGAGCCAGGGCACGGCATCGGCCCGGAAACGCAGGCCGGCAAGAATCGCAAGCAGCAGCCCGAAGGTCGCGACACTCTCGGCCAGCCACTGGGCAGGGCCGGTGCGGATGGTGGCCGAGACCTGAAAGAGAGGCAGCTCGAACATCGCGTGGGCGACGAGCGTCCCGATAAGCCCGCCCAGCATCTGGGCGAGCACATACGCCGCCGCCTCTCCAGCCGCAAGCTCCCGCCGCAACGCGAAAACCATCGTCACCGCCGGATTGAAATGCGCGCCGGACAAAGGCCCGAGACAGGTGATCAGCACCACCAGGATCGCGCCGGTCGGCAGCGTGTTGGCAAGCAGCGCAAGGGCAGCATCGCCCGTCAGCCGATCAGCCATGATGCCCGAGCCGACGACCGTGGCGACAAGCACACCGGTGCCGAGCGCCTCCGCCACAAGCCGGCGCTGGAGGTCGAAGCCCATGGCTCAGCCGGCCCGGGGCAGATCGCGGCCGATCTCGCCGAGGCGCGACTGCAGCGTCATGCGGTCGAGCGAGGCGAGCGGAAGGGCGGTGAAGATGGAGATGCGCGTGGCCAGCATCCGGTAGGCGTCGGCGAAGGCAAATGCCACCTCGCTTGCCGTCCCCTCGACGGCGGCCGGGTCCGGCACGCCCCAATGGGCGGTCATCGGCTGGCCGGGCCACACGGGGCAGGCCTCGCCGGCGGCGTTGTCGCAGACGGTGAAGACGAAATCCATCACCGGAGCGTCGGGACCTGCGAACTCCTCCCAGCTCTTGGAACGGGCAAAGCCGGTGTCGTGGTTGAGCTTGGTGAGCAGGGCCAGCGCCTGCGGATGCACCTCGCCCTTGGGCTGCGAGCCGGCGGAGAAGGCCTTGAATCGCCCCTGCCCGTCACGGCTGAGAATCGCCTCGGCCAGGATCGAACGGGCGGAATTGCCGGTGCACAGGAACAGCACATTGTAGACGCGATCGGTCATTTACCCCTCCATTTCCCGCTGGCGGGAGATCAGCAATTGCAGGTTACAGCCTCGATCACCGGGCGGCAGAGCTCCGGCGCACCGTTGCAGCAGTCTTCCATCAGAAAGGCGAGAAGATCGCGAAAGCCGGTCATGTCGGCGATGTAGCGCACGCTGCGCCCATCCCGCTCGGCGCGGATGAGACCGGCCTGAGTCAGCGTCTTGAGATGTGCGGAGACCGTGTTCTGGACCGCGCCGAGGCGCGTCGAGATCTCGCCGGCGGCAACGCCCTGCGGTCCGGCCTTCACCAGCAGGCGGAAGATGTCCAGCCGGGTGTCCTGGCCGAGCGCCGCCAGCGCCATGAGCGCGGATGACTTATCCATTTATCTCTCCTTCTGGATATATGGATACATCGAGATGCCGTCGCTCGCAACCGCCTTGACGCGCGCCTCCACATTCGCCAGTCTTGAAACGTTATTACATAACAAATCAGGATCCCGACCATGCGCCTCTTCGTCAATCCGTTCGCACCGCGCGGCCGGCGCCCGTCCCCCGCCGACCCGGCCGGAAGCGATACGAAGGGCGACCGGCACGCCCTGCGCGAGCGGGTCAAGCAGGCGGTGCGCAAGGTGCTGGCGCCGGGCGAGGACGCGGTGATCTCGGTCAGCGAGCTTGCCTGCGGCGAGGACGGTTGCCCCGATGCGGAGACGGTGATCGGCATCCACGAGGCGGGCGCGCCCGCACGCCGGCTGCGCCTGCACATGCCGCTGGCCGCCGTGGGCCTTGCGGATATCGCGGCAGCCGCCGAGGATGCCCGCCGCACTGCAGACAAGGACCTTTCCGCATGAGCCCGAACCCCGTCGACCTGATGACCGAGCGCCTGCTGGACGAAGCGGGCATCGCCCCCGGCTGGACGGTGGTCGATATCGGTTGCGGCCCCGGCGCCGTAACGCGGATGATCGCCCGCCGCGTCGGCCCTGGGGGTCGGGTGCTCGCCGTCGACCGCGATCCCGCCATGCTGGACATGACCCGGCGCATGGCGGCGGACGAAGGTCTCGCCAATGTGAGCGTCATCGAGGGCGACTTCGACGCGGAGCTTCCCGGCCACGGCACGCTGGACGCCGTCGTCGGCCGCAGGGTGCTGATGTACCAGCAGGACCCGGTCGCGGCGCTCGCCGCGATCAGCCGAGCGCTCAAACCCGGTGGGGTCGTCGCCTTTCACGAGCACGACGCCTCGAAGCTGGTGCCCGGCCGCCATCCCCTGCCCCTGCATGACGAAGTGCGCGACTGGCTGGCGCAGATGCTGCGCCGGGAGGGCGCGCGGCTCGACATGGGGCTGACGCTGCACGAGGTGATGAGCGCGGCGGGCCTTGCCGTCGAGAGCGTGCGGGCGGAGGCGAACCTGCTGACGCCGGACAGCAGCTATCCCGTCGGCATGATCGTGCGCGCGGTGATGCCCCGACTGGAGCGCTTCGGCATCACCGACATGGCCCGCGCCGATCCGGACACGCTGGACGCGCGGCTGCGCCAGGAGCGGCAGGCGAGCGGCGCCACCTGCCTGTGGGAGCTCGTGTTCCGCGCTGTCGCGCGGAAGCTGTAGGGTGCCGCCGCCCCGTTCGATTGACCGAAAGCATCGTTCTATATAATGAACGATTGTGCGAAACGATGGATGGAGCGCGGAAATGGTACGGCATGTCGGCATCATCGCCTGTTCGGCGGAAGGGGCGGCGGAGTGCTACCGCATCCTTTGCGCGGAAGCCGAGCCCGTGCTCGGAGCCCATGGAAACCCGCAGGTCAGCCTGCACATGCAGCCTCTCATCGACTACGTCCGTCATCTGGAGGCGGGGCGCGCCGATCTTGTCGGCGAACTGATGCTGGACAGCGCCAGGCGGCTGCAAGCCTGCGGCGCGGAGCTGCTGATCTGCCCGGACAACACCATCCACCAGGGCCTGCCGCATGTGGCGGACCGCATGCCCCTGCCTTTTCTCCATATCGCCGAGGTGGTGGCTGAGGAGGCCGCACGGCGCGGGTTTCGCCGGCTGGCGCTGACCGGCACGGTCTGGCTGACCGAGAGCGACGTCTATCCGCAGGCGCTCGGCAGGCAGGGCATCGAGACCGTGCTGCCGACAAGGGCAGAGCGGGCCGAGATCGGCCGCATCATCATGGACGAGTTGGTGCGCGGGAAGCTGGAGCCCTCGGCGGAAGCTTATTTCCAGCAGGTCATCGGCCGCATGGCGCGCGAGGACGGATGCGATGCCGTGGTGCTCGGCTGCACGGAAATCCCGCTCCTGATGAACGACGGCAACTCGCCGCTGCCGACGCTCGATTCGACGCGGCTGCTGGCGCTCGCCGCTCTGCGCCATGCGGTGGCGGCATAAGCGCTGTCAGCCGTGCTCGATGATCAGCACGGCACGGGTATCCGGCTCCAAGGCCTCGAAGGTGTGGGGCGCATCCGCCGGATAGGCGGCATAGTCGCCGGCGGCAAGCTCGACCTCCCGTCCTTCCGGCCCCAGACGCGCGCGGCCGCGCATCACCACCACATGCTCGCGCGTGCCCGGCCCATGTGCCGGAGAGAGATGGCCCGCAGAGAGATGCGGCGCGCCGGGCGTCGCCTCGATCAGGTAGAGGTCGCGGCGGCTGCCGGGACCTGCCGCGGACAGCAGCCGGGCGAGATAGTCGGCGTGGTCGGAACGGGTCGGCGGCCCCTCCCCGGCGCGGATCACGTCGACCTCGCCGCGCGGGGCCTCCAGCAGTGCGGCAACGCTGACGCCCAGCGCATCGGCGAGCCTCCACAGGGTCTCGATGGCGGGATTGCCGCTCCCCGATTCCAGCTGCGACAGGGTCGACTTGGCAAGGCCGGCGGCGCGCGCCAGTTCGCTCGCCGACAGGCCGGCGCGCAGGCGCTCGCGCCGCACCGCAGCCCCGACGAGCGCGCCGATGCCGGTTGCCCCCTTGATGCCCTCGCTGCCGTCCACCTGCCCGCCTTTCCCGCATTGCCCGGCCACCGCGCACCGGACCGGATGCGGCCACTATAGGAGCGCCCTCTCCGACGAACCATCCCGATCCGCATTTTCCCGGCCGCGACGATTTCCCCTCGTGACAGACGTGCCCGGGGTCGCTAGAGAGCGGCAATGCACAGCATGAGGGAACTCCTGAAGGACCAGTTGCTGACGTGGTCGATGGCCGCGACGATCGTCCTTGCCATGCTGCTGCAGGGCATCGTCGCCGCCAATGCGCGGACGGCGATGGCCGCCGACGGCACCAGCCCGGCCTATGTGCTGTGCTCGCCCAAGGCAATCGCCGATCCGGGCGAAGACCATCCGCTCAAGGACCTGGCCCGCGACTGCTGCTCGACGCTGTGCAAGCTCGCTTGTGCCGGCGGCACGCTGACCGCACCTGTCGCAATCGTCCTGCCCGCTCCCGAGGCGGCCGAGACCGCCGCCTGGGTGCCGGCTCCCGCCCCGACCGCCACTGAGCGCGCGGAAGGACCGCCGCCACCGGCCCGTGCGCCGCCGCACATCTCCATCTGACGCAAACCAACACCAAAGGACCGGCCATGCCCGATGGCCGCCGGTCAGCATAATTGCGACTTATGGAGCCTATCCCATGCGTACCCTTCAGTTCGTCTTCGCGCTCTCCCTGACGCTTGCCGCCATCGTCGGTGCCCAGGCCCACAGCTACCGGATCGGCGAGATTCAGATCGGTCATCCCTGGACCCGCGCGACGCCGCCCGCCGCCAAGGTGGCCGGCGCCTTCATGAGCTTCACCAACGAGGGCGGCACGGCCGACCGGCTGCTCGGCGGCTCCTCGCCGATTGCCGAGAAAGTCGAGATCCACACGATGGAAATGACCGGCGGCATCATGAAGATGCGCCCGCTCGGCGACGGCCTCGAAGTCCCGGCCGGCGCCAAGGTGGAGCTCGCGCCCGGCGGCATCCACGTCATGCTGATCGGCCTGAAGCAGCCGATCGTCGAAGGCGACCGCGTGCCGCTGACCCTCACCTTCGAAAAGGGCGGCGACATCGAGGTCGAACTGGCGGCCGACAAGATGGGCGCCGGCGGCAACGCGCACGACCATGCCAGCCATGGTCACGGCGAGACGAAGAAGCAGGGCCACAGCACCCGTTGAGCAGGGCAGTTCCGGCCCGGCGGTGCGCACCTCGCCGCGCGCTGAGGCAAATCGAAACGGCTCGCGGCGGCGACAGCTGCCGCGAGCCGAACGGACAGCGGCTCAGGCCGTATCGGCACCGGCTTCGCGTGCGGCCCGGGCCTGCGCCGGTTCGGCGAAGAGGATCCAGTCCGGGATCAGCGAGAGGAGCCGCGCCAGCAGCGCCGTCGCGACCACCGCGAAGAGCAGCCGCCCGAAGAAGACGCTGGCGAAATCCGCGCCCACCGCGACGACGATCAGCGTGTCCTCGATCAGGCTGTGGGCAAAGCCCATGAAGGCGCTGGCGAGAAACACCTGGCGCGGGTCGACCCGCGATTCCCGCGCCTCGCGGATCAGCAGGCCGCCGCCGTAGGAAATGCCGAGCAGCAGGCCGACGGAGGCGAACGGCACGGCCGGCGGGGCGATGCCGGCCAGGCGGAACAGCGGCACCAGCGCGCGGATCAGCCGGTCCATGATGCCGGTGACCTTGAGGATATCCATCAGCCAGCACAGGCCGAACAGGATCACGAGCATCATCAGCAGCGTCCTGCCGAGGCCGATGGCGAAGCCCGTCCAGGTCGAGGTCTCCTCCATCGGCATCCACACCGGCGACAGCGGCGTGGAGAGCCAGCCGGTAGCCTCGTAAAGCTGGTGGAGAAACGCGGCGCAGGCGAGGCCTCCGACGATGCGCAGCACCGTGGTGATCCAGAAGCCTGGCCCGGCGCGCTGGATGATGCGCTGCTCGATGGGCAGCGCATGGGCGAAGAGCAGCAGCGTCGAGAAGACGGTCATGTCGGCGACGGTGAGCTCCGACACCGGCACCAACGCAAAGACGATGACGATGGCGCCCCACAGGCCGATCAGCAGGCCGGTGAGCCAGGCGAGCGCGATCTCCGGCGGCAGGCCGTAGAGCTGCATCACCGGCTCGAAATAGGGCGACATGGCGCGGATGGCGCCGAGACGCGCCAGGATCTCCACGATCACCATCACCGGCACGATGATGCGCACCAGTTCCCAATAGAGTCCAAAGGCTTCGCGGGTCCGCCGGATCAGCTGCGCACGCACAGACATTCGAGTCACTCCAACATTTTCGTGCGCTACCGATACCGCAGCCGCGCGGCATTTTCGGTCAAACTTTGCAAGTTCGTGCAATTTTATTGCATAGTAGTGCGAACCCCGGAGGCGCCATGGACCGCATCGACAGGAAGCTGCTGAACCTGCTGCAGGCGGACGCTGCGCGCACCAATGCCGACCTTGCCGAGGAGGTCGGCCTGTCGCCGTCGAGCTGCCTGCGCCGCATCCGCCGGCTGAAGGCGACCGGCGTCATCGACCGCACGGTCGCCATCCTCAACCCGGCGCGCGCCGGCAAGGGCCTGAAGGCCGTCGTGACGGTGGAGCTGGAGCGCCACGGCGAGCAGCAGACCCGCCGCTTCCTGGCGCTGGTGGAGAACGAACCGGCGGTGGTGCAGGCCTACAGCGTCAGCGGCGAGACCGATGTGGTCCTGATGCTGCGGCTGTCGGGCATGGAGGAATTCGACGGGTTGTGCGAACGTCTGTTCCGCAACGAGACCAACGTGGCGCGCTTCTACACGATGTTCGTGATCCGCACCGGCAAGGAAACCACAGCGATCCGGCTGGCGCCGTGAGGCAGGCAAGACGGGAGGACGCAGCCTGATGGAAACACTGGTCGCCAATCCCGGCGCCTTCGTGCATGTGCGGGTGTTCATCGGCATCATCACCGGCCTGTGCGTGGCGCGGCTGCTGAACGGGCTCGCCAACATGGTGCAGAACCCGCGCCGCGAACATCTCTACAGCGTCCATATCGGCTGGGCGCTGTTCCTGCTGCTGGCGGTGATGCATTTCTGGTGGTTCGAGATCGGCCTGGCGCGGATCGAGCGCTGGACCTTCGGCCTCTACTTCCTGGTGGTGGCCTATGCCTCGTGCTTCTTCTTCACCTGCGCCATCCTGTTTCCGGACAAGGTCGGCGAGAATTCGAGCTACCGGGACTATTTCCACACCCGCCAGAAGTGGTTTTACGGGCTGCTGGCGACGCTGTTCTGCCTCGACATGCTCGATACGGCAATGAAGGGCGCCGAGCATTTCCGCTCGTTCGGGCCCTTCTACCCGCTGCGGCAGACGGGGCTCGCCGCCCTGTCGGTCGCGGCGATGTGGGCGCGTTCGCCGCGCTTCCACATCGCCTTCATGGTGCTGGCGCTGGCCGCGGAGGTCTTCTGGATCCTCGACCAGTTCGCCGTGCTGGACTGAGCCTGAAGGGTCAGGCCGCCTCGAAGCGGATGTCCTGCGCGCCTTCCCACAGGACCTTGCGGCCGAGCTCGGGCAGCTTGTCGAGGTTCGAGGTCAGCGTGACGAAGTGGTTGCCGGCGAGCTGGCCCATCTTCGAGGAGAAGTCGACGCCGCCATAGGCGAGCAGGATCTCCGTCTCGCTGATGCCGCCGGGATAGAGCAGGATGTGGCCCGGCGCCGGGTGGCTGGTGTGGTTCTCGTAGCCAACGCCGAAGGACAGGTCGCCGAGCGGGATCCACACGCCCTCGCCCGACCAGCGCACATGCACGATCTGCCCGGCAAAGGGCATGCGCGCCAGGAACGCCTTGCAGGTCTCCGGCGCCTTCTCGGTCTCCAGCACCGCATCGAAAGTGAAGGGGCCGGCGGTGATCTTGATCTTCATGTCGTTTCCTCCTTTGGGATTTCAGAGCGGTGCGGCACTGCGGGTGCGGGCCGACCGGTAGGTGCCGTCGCCCTTGGCGCCGACGAGCGTGTTGTCGCGGACCATCACCCGGCCGCCGAGGATGACGGTGGTCGGCCAACCGGTGATCTCCAGCCCCTCGTAGGGCGAGTAGTCGGCCCCGTCATGCAGGTCCGCATGGCGGATGGTCCGCTTTTCCGTGGGGTCCCAGATCGCAAGGTCGGCATGCGAGCCGATGGCGATGGTGCCCTTTTCCGGATAGAGGCCGTAGGTGCGGGCATGCGCGGTGGCGGCCAGCGAGACGAAGCGCGGCAGGTCGATCCGCCCCTTCATCACCCCTTCGGAGAAGAGGATCGGCAGGCGCGTCTCGACGCCGGGAATGCCGTTGGGAATATGCCGGAAGCTGGTGAGGCCCTTCGGATTGCGCTTGCCGCGTTCGTCGTCGTAGCGGAACGGGCAGTGGTCGGAGGAGAACAGGTCGAAGACGCCCGTCTCGATGCCGCGCCAGCACTCGGCCTGGGCCGCCTTGTCGCGCGGCGGCGGCGAGCAGACGAACTTCGCCCCCTCCCAATCCATGCCGTCGAGATCCTCGGCCGTGAGCACCAGGTATTGCGGGCAGGTCTCGCCGACCACCTTGAGCCCGCGCGCACGGGCCCGCGCGATCTCCTCCATCGCCTCGCCGTTGGAGACATGGACGATGACGATGGGCACATCGGCGATCTCGGCGAGCGATAGCGCCCGGTGCGTCGCCTCGCGCTCCACCGCCACGGGACGGGTGGAGGCATGGGCGCGCGGGGCGACGTCGCCGGCCGCCTCGTGCCTGGCGATGAGAAAGCGGATCGCGTCCTCGTTCTCGCAATGGACCATGACGGTGGCGCCCGTCGAGCGGGCAACGTCCAGCGTCTTGAGGATCTCCGCATCGCTGAGCCGCAGGTCCTCGTAGGTCATGAAGACCTTGAACGAGGAATACCCGTCGGCGGCGAGCGCCGGGAGTTCCTGGCCGAGCAGCGAATCCGTCGGGTCGGAGACGATCAGGTGGAAGCTGACGTCGGTGTAGCAGTTGCCCTCGGCCAGCTTGTGATAGGCGGTCAGCGCCTCGCGCATCGGCCGCCCCTTCTCCTGCAGGCAGAAGGGCATGATGGTGGTGTTGCCGCCGAACAGGGCCGAGAGCGTGCCGCTCTCGAAATCGTCGGCCATGACGATGCCCTCGCCCGAGGGCTGCGAGACGTGGACATGGCTGTCGATGCCGCCGGGCAGCACATATTTGCCGCTCGCGTCGATCACCTCGCACTCGCCCGTCAGCGCCTCGCCGATCTGGGCAATGCGCCCGTTGCGGATGCCGATATCGGCACGGAACACGTCCGAGGCGGTGGCGATGGTGCCGCCGCGCACGATCAGGTCGAAACGGTCCATGGTCGGCCCCTCAGTGATGAAGGATCTTGCCGAGGAAGGCCTCGGTGCGCGGGTTGTGGCGGGCGGTGAAGAACTCCTCGGTCGGCCGGTCCTCGACGATCTCGCCCTGGTCGATGAAGATCATGCGGGTGGCGACGCGGCGGGCAAAGCCCATCTCGTGGGTGACCACCATCATCGTCATGCCCTCGCGCGCCAGGGAGGTCATCACGTCCAGCACCTCGGAGATCATCTCCGGGTCGAGCGCCGAGGTCGGCTCGTCGAACAGCATCGCCTTGGGGTTCATGGCGAGCGCCCTGGCGATCGCCACGCGCTGCTGCTGGCCGCCGGAGAGCTGGCCCGGATACTTGTGCGCGTGTCCGGTCATGCCGACGCGCTCCAGGAGTTCCATCGTCCTGGTGCGGGCGACCTGCTGGTTGCGGTTCAGCACGATGCGCTGCGCCAGCATGATGTTGTTCTCGATGGTGAGATGCGGGAACAGCTCGAAATTCTGGAACACCATGCCGACCAGCGAGCGCAGCTCGGGAAGGTTGGTCTGCGGGTCGTTGACCTCGACCCCGTCGATCCGGATCGAGCCTTCCTGGATCGGCTCCAGCGCATTGACGCACTTGATGAGGGTGGACTTGCCCGAACCGGACGGGCCGCAGACGACGACGACCTCGCCCTTGGCGACGCTGGTCGAGCAGTTCTTCAGGACGGGGAACTTGCCGTAGTATTTCGTCACTCCGGTGATCTCGATCATGGTCACCCTCCTTGGAACCGGGAAATGGAAAAGGCCGAAAGGTCGCGGCCGGGATCGCGGCCGCGCACCAGCGCCGCCGTCAGCTGCCCGACCAGGGGGCCGAGCGTGTAGCCGTTGGACGTCACGGCGTTGAAGAAGCCGGGCATCGCCGGGTGCTGCCCGAGGATCGGCGCACCGTCGATGTTGATGTTCATCGCCGCCCAGCTGCGGATCACATGCAGCTTGCGCAGGCCCGGCACCACGTGCTGGGCGACCCAGAGATTGCCTTCAAGGCTGGAGAACAGCGGGCGCGGATGGCTGTGCACGGGGTCGAGGCCCGCCGTCCAGCCGCCGCCGATCAGGAAGTTGCCGTTGGCCGCCTGCTTCAAGGTCAGGTGCCGGTCGGCATGGGCGACGAGATGGGAAACGGCGGGCGCGGCGGCTTCGGTCACCACCATCTGCAGCGGCGCGCCGAAGACGGGAACGTCGAGCCCGAGCATGGCACCGATCCGCGCGGCGAAGGCGCCGGCGGCATTGACGAGACGCCCGGCGCGCAAGGGTCCGCGCGAGGTGTCCACGACGAAGCCCGCCCCCTCGCGCCGGATCGCCAGAACCTCGGTGCGGTCGAACACGCGGGCGCCGGCCGCGACAGCGGCCTCCAGCACATGGCGGGTGGCGACCAGCGGGTTGATCTTGCCCTCCTGCGGGCAATAGGCCGCGCCGATCATCGCCGGCGACAGGCCCGGCTCGAGCCGGGCGAGATCCTCGCGGCCGATCACCTGGCAGTCGATGCCGTGGCTGCGCTCGACGCGGGTCTTTTCGTCCAGGAAGCGCAGATGCGCCTCGGTCTCCGCGACCATCAGCCCGCCGGTGATCTTCATCTCGAAGTCGCGGCCGAGCCGCACCTCGAGCTCCCGCCACAGGTCGATGGCATCGCGCTGCAGCGGCAGGGTGCGGGCAGCGGCTCCGCCGTCGCCCTCCGCCTTGGCGCCATGGTCGAAGGACAGAAGCTGGGCGTGCAGGCTGCCGGCATTGCCGCCCGAGGCGAGCCCGCCGGGGAAGCCGCGCTCGACCACCGCCACCTCCTCCCCCGCCTCGGCGAGGAAGAGCGCGGTCGCAAGGCCCGCAATACCGGCGCCGATGACGAGCGTCGCGACCTCGCGGATCGGCAGCGGCTCCGGATTGTCCAGCGGCGGGCGCTCGGGCAGCAAGGCCCGCTTGTGGCCGCCCCATTCGGGCTTCTCGACGGCAAGCGCTGCCAGCGGCACCGGGCGCAGCGGCATTTGCGGAGCGAGCAAGCCGCTCGTCTCGTCGGCCGGACGCCCCGCAAGCGCAGTCAGCGTGCGCCCGCAATAGCGGCCCTGGCAGCGGCCCATTCCGGCGCGTGTCAGGCGCTTCAAGGTGGCGATGTCCGGCGGACCGCCGGCAGCCGTCTCGCGCAGCACACCGAGCGCGACGCTCTCGCAGCGGCAGGACAGCGTGCCGACCGCATCGGCCTGCGCGTCCTCCGCCGGGCGGAACAGCTGCCACAGCGCCTGCTGGAAGCGGCGGGCACGATTGAGCCGGCGCTGCGCGCCCGGATCGGGCTCCGCGGCAAACCCGAGCTTGCGCGCGATGGCAAGGCCGGCCAGACGCCCGGCGGCCATGGCGACATGAGCCCCGCCGAAGCGCGCGGCCTCGCCGACGATATGGACGTGCGGGTCGGAGCTTTCGCCGGCCTCGTCGCACCGGGCGACCAGCGTGCCGTCGCCGGCAACCACATGGGCAAGGCCGAGCAGGCGCGACAGCTCGTTGGACGGGGCGAAGTCGCCGCCGACCAGCACGGTATCGACCTCGAGAACCTCCTCGCCGGACGGACCTTCGAGGCGCACGGCCTGCGCAGAGGTCTCGCCCAGCACCTCGACGGCGCGGGTCTGCCAGCGGATGGAAACGCCGGCGCGCTGCAGGGCGGCGATCTCGCCCATGCCCTTCAGCGCCAGCGCCGGATCGGCCTGCAGGATGGTGATGGCATCGCGCGGGCTCGACCAGGGCGCGCGGGCCCGGTCGGCCAGGCACACGACCTTGCCGCCATGGCGCAGGATCTCGCCGGCGACCTGGATATTGAGCGGGCCGTTGCCGGTGATGGCGAAGCGGCGTCCGGGAAGGCTCGCATAGCTGCGCAGGAGGGTCTGCGCCGCGCCCGTCGTCATGACGCCCGGCAGCGTCCAGCCGGGGAGCGCGGCCGGCCGCTCGAACGCACCGGTGGCGATGACCAGCACGCGCGGGTGCAGATAGAAGGCGCCGTCCGGGCCGAGGCAGCCGAGGACGGGGGCGCCGTCCGGCTGGCGCTCGGCGCCCCAGACGGTGACGCCGGAGAGGAGTTCCACGCCGCAGGCGCGCGCCTCGGCGACGAGGCCGGCACCGTCCTGCGCCTGCCGGTCGCGGGCGAGCGCATGGCGCGCCTCCCGCGTGACGGGCTGCTTGTAGAACTGGCCGCCGGCAGCGGGCCGCTCGTCGACAAGGGTGACCTTGGCGCCGGCACGGGCGGCGGCAATGGCGGCGGAAAGTCCGCCCGGCCCCGCGCCGACGACCAGCACGTCGACGGCACGAGTGGGCAGTTCCGCCGGCACGGGTGCAAGATCGGCGAGCGCCGGCGAGAGAATGTCGGGCCGCGGAGCCTGCCGCTCGACCCGCATGCCGTCCTGCACCTTGGTCATGCAGGCGCGCTGGCTGGTGCGCCCGTCTATGGTGACCAGACAGTCGTGGCACACGCCCATGCCGCAGAAGAGCCCGCGCGGACGGCCCGCCGCATCGCGCGAGAAGGACGCCCGCCCGCCGGCCGCAAGGGCTGCGGCGACGGACGTGCCCGGATCGACACGGTGCACCTCGCCATCCAGATGGACGGTCACGAGGTCTGGGGCCGGCCTGGCGTCGTGCGGGGCCGCAGCGGACATGGGCGTCTGCCTCCGGTCAGGTCTCGAAGCGCAGGCCGAACCGCTCGACCAGCGCCTTCATCTGCGCATCCTGTGCGGGCGGTAGCGGCAGGCGCGGCGGCAGTGGTGCGCCGGTCGCAAAGCCCATATGCGAGAGCAGCGACTTGGTGCCCGCGACATAGGCCTGGCCGCCGACCGCCTGGATGATCGGCAACCACTCCAGATAGAGCGCGCGGGCCGCATCGTAATCCTTGTCGTCGGCAGCAAGCGTGAAGATGCGCGACATCGGCCCCGGCGCGACGTTGGAGGCGACCGCCACCCAGCCCTGCGCGCCCATCACGAAGGATTCGAACCCCAGGATGCCGCCGAACGGCACCATGCGGTCGCCGGCAAGGCGGACGATGTCGCGAATGCGCGTCACCTCGAGGGTGGATTCCTTGACGTAGTCGCAGCCGTCGATCTCGGCGATGCGGGCCAGCAGCTCCGGCTTCATGTCGACATTCGACGTCGCCGGGTTGTTGTAGACCATGATCGGGATCGAGATCGCCGCCGCGATGGTGCGGTAGTGCTCGACCAGCTCGTCGTCGGTGGGGGTGGAGTAGAACGGCGGGATGATCATCACGCCGTCCGCGCCCATCTCCTGCGCCTTGCGGGCGAGCCGGACGCATTCGCGTGTGTCCTCCGCGCCGGTGCCGATCAGCACCGGCACCCGGCCGGCGGCGGTGTCGATCACCGTGCGCGCCACCGCATCCTTGTCCTCCTCGGACAGCGACAGGAACTCGCCGGTGGAGCCGAGCGGGATGAGGCCGTGCACGCCCTCGCGGATCTGCCAGTCGGTGAAGGCCGCGAGGGCTGAAAGGTCGGGCGTTCCGTTGCCGTCGACCGGCGTGATCATCACGGTGAAGACGCCGCGAAATTTCGTGGACATATGAAGGTACCCTTATGGAGATTCAGCGCTTTTCCGTGAGACCCACGGCGGCGGTCGACTGGCCGAACCGGCGTTCGATGCGTCGCTGGACGAAGTCCCAGAGCGTCGTGAGGATGAGGTAGTAGAGGGCCGCGACCGCGAAGAGCTCCAGCACCATGAACTTCTCCTGGATGAGCACCTGCGTGCGGCGCAGCAGCTCTTCCATGGAGATGACCGAGGTGACGGAAGTGGTCTTCAGCAGGCCGTTCACCGAGTTGCCGAGCGGCGGGATGATCACCTTGAAGGCCTGCGGCATGATGATGTAGCGCATGATCTGGCGCTCGGTCATGCCGAGCGCCCGGGCGGCCCGCGACTGGCCTTCCGGCACCGCCTCGATGCCCGCACGGATGATCTCGGCGAGATAGGCCGCCTCGTTGAGCGCAAGGCCGATCAAGGCCGCCTCCACCACCGAGAAGCGGATGCCGAGCTGCGGCAGCGCCGTGTAGATGACGATGAGCTGCACCAGGAGCGGCGTGCCGCGGAACAACCAGATGTAGAACCAGGCGACGGCGCGCAGCACCTGCAGCTTCGACCGCCGCATCAGGGCGATGAGGAAGCCGAGCAACAGGCCGCACAAAAGCGAGACGCAGGTCAGCCAGATCGTCGTGAACACGCCTTCGAGAATATAGGCGTTGGTGAGATAGCTGAAGAAACCTGACCAGTTCCAGACTGACATGGCGGGCCTTTCTATCGGGTGCGGCAGGAGGCGGGCGGCACCGCCTCCCCGAGGGGAGCAGGCCGGGGACCGGCTGCAGGCTTTCGGGGATGGAACGGGTCGAACGACATGCAAGCGCCAGCGACAGGATCGCGCCCTTCCAAGGGGGAAGAGACAGCGGGGTGAGATGGGGCCACGGGTTGGTTTGCTTTTCCCGCATTCATTTGGTATACCGATTTAATACACAGCAACAGGACATGCGCAAGTCCCTTTGTCGGACCTGTGCACGCCTCTCCCGCAAGGCCTCCCCAGGCCGTTTCCGAAAGGCACAGATGGCGCCCGTCTCGTCCCGCCCGGCGGCGATCTCAGTAAGTGGAAAGAACCCGCTGGCGCACCTTTTCCAAGTGCTGCGCCATGCTCTGGCGCGCGGCCTCGGCATCGCGCGCGGCAAGCGCTGCGAGGATCTCGCGGTGGTCCTCGAGGCCCGGCTTGCGCTGTGCCAGCCGCCGCTGCCGCTCGAAGATCGTCGTGTAGCGGCGCATCTGGACGATGGTCTCGGCCATGAACGGATTGCCGCTCGCCTCGCCCAGCCCCTGGTGCAGCGCATCGTCGAAGCGCCAGATCACCGCCGGATCGGGATCGGGATCGTCCTCGATGGATTGCAGCATGGCGGCGAGCTCGGCGAGCTTGCCCTCAGTGATCTCGGGACAGGCGAGCGCGGCCGCCGTCGGCTCGACCAAGAGGCGCATGGTCAGGCTGTTGAGATAGTCCTTCAGGGTGATAACGCGCACGGTGAGCATGCTCTTGCCGTTGCGCACCAAAAGCCCCTGCCCTTCCAACCGGCCGAGCGCGTCGCGCATCGGCGAGCGCGACACGCCGAGGCGGGCGGCAAGACGCCGCTCCTGAATGACGACTCCTCCGGCAAGCTGTGCCGACAAGATCTCCTCCAGCAAGGCGCGATAGGTCTCGTCCGCGAGACTCGTCTCCGTGCCGGTTTCCTGTTCGGCCATCTGCCGTCTCCACTTCACCATTTGACGATCAGGACTGCTATGCCGCATGCCTTTTGCCAAGGGCAAGCATTTCGCATGAGGTCGGACCCGCGCAATACCACGCCTTCGGAGGGGCAAGCCAAGTGAGCGTTACGGAGGAAAACGGCGGCGCCGCGTCCGCCCGCGGAAGCCACAGCCTCGCGGCGCTGGCCTACAACGCCGTGTCGGACATGATTCGCCACCGCAAGCTCGGTGGGGGCCATGTCATCGTCGAGGCGAGGCTCGCCGAGACGCTGGGCGTCTCTCGTACGCCCTTGCGCGAAGCCCTGCAGCGGCTGGAAGGCGAAGGCCTCGTCCACAAGGGCGACGGGCGCAACTACGTGGTGCGGCACGTCGATATCGGCGAGTACATCCAGAGCCTGAAGCTGCGCCTGCTGATCGAGCCGGAGGCGGCGGTGCAGGCGATGGGGAGCATTCCCAGCCGCAAGCTGATAGAGGTTCGCCGCGAGATCGACGACCTGATGGGCACGACCAGCTATCACACCGATGCGCACTGGTTCTCCGACGACCACCTGCACGGGCTGATCATCGACCATTGCGGCAACGACGTGATGGCCCAGGTGCTGCGCAACCTGCGCGCAACAACGAGGCTGTTCGAGATCGGCCGGCTGAAGGATCGCCTGACACCGGATTCGACCGAGCACCTGATGATCATCGACGCCTTGCAGCGGCAGGATGCCGACGCCGTGCGCCGGACGGTGGCGAGCCACATCGTCAGCCTGATCGACTTCGCCCGCAAGCACCTCAACATGACGGACTGAGGCGCGCTCAGACGAGCGTCAGCAACCGCGCCGGCGTCCGCTTCAGCAGGAGGTCGATCTCGGATTGCGCGAAACCCCGGTCGCGCATCAGGGGGATGACGTTGCGCAGCATGTGCGCATAGCCATGGCCGCCATGGCACTGCAGGCGCGAGCGGGTGCAGATGTCGTGCGACAGGACGACATTGCCGCCGAGCCCTTCCTCGAACAGCCGCCGCACCGCATGGATGCGCATGTAGTCGGTCGGAAGGTCGGCGACCGCCATCCAGTATTGCGACTGCTCGATACCGAAGAAATCGTACTCGACGACGCAGCCGCGCCGCGCCAGCGCGACCACCTGTTCGACGCTGTCATAGGTGCGGTCCATGTGGTCGATGATGACGCGGGAAAGGTCCGCGCCCGCGGCCTGAAGGACGTCGAGGATCTCGTGCGGGGCGTCGGGATGGCGGCCGGGATGCACCGTGATTGCCGCGCCGGTGCGCTGCTGGGCGATGGCCCCGGCGGCAAGCGAGCGCCGCTCGAATGGGGTCAGCGGCCAGGAACAACCGATCTCGCCGATGATGCCGCAGCGGATATCGGTGCCCCAGGCGCCTTCCTCGACCTGCGCCGTGACGATATCGGCCAGCGCCTCGAGCGGCAGCGCCAGCACCGCCTCGTCCTGATAGCCTTCGGTATAGAAGCCGGCGCCGAGCACAACATGAACGCCGGTCTCGGCCGAGATCGCGGCGAGCCCCTTCGGGTCCGGGCAAAGCCCGCCGGTGGTCATCTCGACGATGGTGCCGCCGCCCGCCTGCGCGAAGCGGCGGGTCTCGGATGTCGCGATGGCAAGGTCCTGGAGGCGGTGGTTGCCGTGATAGTCGTTCGGCCGGTAGGTGACGTCGAAGACGTTCTCCAGCGTGATCTCCACCTCGGGCAGGCCGCAGCCGCGCCGCGCCGGTAGGGTCAGGTCGCACAACAGGTGCTCGTGCATCAACGCGTAGCCGAGCGCCTCCGGCGCGACCGGGCCGCACACCGTCTGAACCGTCCCCGCCCGCACCATGCAGACCTCCCTGATTGTGGTTGATTTTGACTGCTTGCAGACCGCATATAAATGGTATACCGTCCTAATACAATATAAAAACAGGCCTCATCAAACCAACCAGAGCGGAAGATAACCTCATGAAAAACAACGGATTCGATCGCATCCTCGGCGCAGGTCTCTCTCGCCGCAGCGTGCTCCTGGGTGCCGCGGCCACCGGCGCCGGTCTCGCCCTCGGCGGCCGGGCGGCCTTTGCGCAGCCGGCGCTCGCCCCGCCGCACATCATCAAGCCGGGCACGCTCGTGATGAGCACCAACCCGACCCTGCCCCCGCTCCAGTTCGTCGACGACAAGGGCGAAGTGCAGGGCATGCGCATCGAACTCGGCAAGGAGATCGCCTCCAAGCTCGGCCTGACGCCGGAATACATCAAGGTCGAGTTCGCGGCGATGGTGCCGGGGCTTGCCGCCGGCCGCTGGGACATGATCAACACCGGCATCTTCTGGACCGAAGAGCGTTCCAAGCTGATGTACATGGTGCCCTACGAGCGCGCCGCCGTGAGTTTCCTGGTTCCCAAGGGCAACCCGAAGAACATCACCAAGTGGGAAGAGCTGGCCGGCCTGTCCGTCGGCGTCGAGCTCGGCGGCATCGAGGAGCGCCGCACCCGCGAAGTCGACGACATGCTCAAGAATGCCGGTCTCGAAGGCATCACCGTGCGCGTGTTCAACAACTTCTCGGAAGCCTTCCAGGCCCTGCGCGCCGGCCAGGTCGACGCTGCGACCTCGATCGATGCGACCGCGAAGTTCCTCGAAGACCGCGACGACTTCACCCGCGCCATCGCCGGCCTGTTCCCGCAGACCGCAACGTTCGCCTTCGCCGACAAGACGCTGGCAGAGGCGGTCGTGGGCGTCCTCAACGACCTGCGCGCCAGCGGTTTCTACGACGAGCTGTTCACACGCTACGGCGTGCTGACCATCGAGGAAGAGAAGTTCGCGATCAGCGGCCCCGGACCGGCCTGAGGTCAGGTCTGACGGCCGGGCTCGACTGCCCGGCCCTGCTCTCCCGGCCCTGCCAGGCGCCCCGGCGCCCGGCAGGGCCTGCGGCGGACGGCGCCCCATCGCCGCCGCCGCACTCATGCCTTCTCATTTGGATATCGCCATGAGCACCCGCCCCCGGGACAGGCTCGGGGTCATCGGCTTCGGGCCCATCGGCAGACGCCTTGCCGCCCGCTTCCGCGATGCGGCCGAGGGACCGCAGCTTGCCGCGCTTCTGGTGCGCGAGCGCCAGGCGAGCGATGCGAGCGCCCTTGCCCCCAACGCCGCGATCTGCACCGACATCGACAGCTTCCTGAAAGCCCGGCCGACCGTCGCGGTGGAATGCGCCTCCGCCGCAACGCTGGTCGAGGCAGCCCCTGCCCTGCTCGCCTCCGGCTGCGATATCCTGCCGCTGTCGCTCGGCGCCTTTGCCGACCGCGATGCGGAAATCCGGCTGAAGCAGGCCGCTGCCAAGGGCCCGGGGCGCATCGAGGTGCCGGCCGGAGCGCTGGGCTCCATCGGCTTCCTGACTGCCGCCCGCGAAAACGGCCTTGCCCGTGTCGGGATGCGCATCGGCTATCCGCAGGAGCGTTGGCAGGCGATGGGCGCGGACCGCTTCATCCGCCTTGAGGGCTTGCGCGAGCCGGCAGTCTTCCTGGAGGCGAGCGCCCGCGAGATCGCCGCGCAGTTTCCCGGACATCTCAATGTCACCATCGGCGTCGCGCTGGCCGGTCTCGGCCTCGACGAGACTCGGGTGACGCTGGTCGCAGATCCGACGGTCACCCAGGCCTGGTTCGAGGTGGAGGCCCACTCCGCCTCCGGCCCCGTGCATCTTCGCGTCGACGGGCGGGACGCGCCCGTCCATCACGATCCGCTCGACTACACGACGTTCAGCGTCATGCGCCTCTTGCAGCGCCGCGCGGCGGCCATTGCCACGTGACCGCCGACAGAAAGACCGACAGGGAGACCACCGTGACATCGATCCTGCAGGACATCGCCGGCGCTTCGGCGCGCGAGCACGCACGCATCCTCGACGGGCTGCGGACCTATGTCCGCGCCGGCAAGGACGGCGAGGCGGCGGTCCAGACCCTGTTCGCCGAAACCGCCGAGGCGCTCGGCTGCACCGTCGAGGCCAGCTCCTACAATCCGGCGGATGTGCGCATGATCGAGGAGTTCGCCGGCGAGACGGCCATCGATCCGCAGGCGCGCACCAGCATCATCGCACGCTGCAAGGGGACGGGAAACGGCCGCAGCCTGATCCTCTTCGCCCATCCCGACGGCGAGCCCGTCACCGGCACCGACCGCTGGCGGCACGACCCGTTCGCCGGCGAGGTCGACAACGGCCGGCTTTACGGCTGGGGCGTTGCCGACGATCTCTCCGGCGTCGTCGCCGGATTGCAGGCGCTGGAGCTGCTCGCCTTGCTCGGCCTTCGACCGGCCGGCGACGTGCTAATCGCCAGCACACCGAGCAAGCGTCATGCCCGCGGCGTCTCGCGGCTGATGCAGGAGGGGATGACGGCGGATGCCGCGCTCTACCTGCATCCGGCCGAGTCCGGCGCCGGGCTGCGCGAGATCAAGGCGCTGGCCTCAGGCCAGGTCGAGTTCCGGGTGATCGTCGAGGGCTGCCCGCCGCCGACGACCGAACCGCTGCAGACCGCCTTCGGGCACCTCGGCGTCAACGCCATCGACAAGGCCTTCGTCATCTGGGAGGCCTTGAGGCGGCTCGATGCCCGGCGCGGCGAGGCGGTGCACCATCCTGCGCTGCACGGCGAAGTCGGCCGCTCGACCAACATCATGATGTCCTACATCTCGGCCGGCGACCCGAAGCGGCTCGCCCGCCTTGCGACACGCTGCACGCTCGGCGCAGCGCTCGCCTTCCCGCCGCCGGAAAAGCTCTCCGACGTCTGCGCGCAGATCGAGGCGGCGGTGGCGGAGGCTGCCGCGAGCGATCCCTGGCTGGCGGAAAACCCGCCGCGCATCGTCTGGGACAGCGGCACGACAGGCGCCGAGGTACCGGGCGACCATCCGCTGCTGCTCGCGGCCCATGAGGCGATCCGCGGGGTCTGCGGCCTGGAGGCGCATGTGAACCCGATGCATACGGGCAGCGACATCCGCAACCCGATGATCCAGAAGGGCATCCCGACCATCGGCATCGGCCCGCTCTGCGGCGATCTCAGCCAGAACGACGGCACCGACGAATGGGTCGATGCCGACGACCATGTACGCTTCGTCGGTGCCGTCGCCGGCATCATCGCGCAGTGGTGCGGGGTCGCGAAGGCCGAAGGATAGCTGCGGCGGCCACGGCCTCAGGAAGCCTCCCTCTCCTCGCTCCCGATCTGCGGGATGAGCGTACGCTCCTCCTCGCGGGCGCCGCAGAGCAGCTCGACGGCGCGGTCGGCAGCGTCCTGGAACGGCTCCAGCACCATGTCCGCTCCGGCCGCGACCATCGCCTCGGTGTCGCTGGCGTGATGCGAGGAGACGGCGATGCGTCCGCCGAAGCCGGCGCTGCGGGCCAGTTGCAGCAGGGTCGTGCGCGGATCCTCCTGGCTGAGCCCGGTCACATGGCTCGGCACGGTCGACACCAGCCACTCGGCATGCGCCATCGGCAGTTCGGAGATGAACTCCGGATCGGTGGCATCGCCGAACTCGGTCTCCAGGCCGAGTTCGCGCCATCGCCGCACCGCCAGCGGATTGAAGTCGACGCCGAGCACGCGGATGCCCCGGCGCTTCAGCCGCATGCCGATCGCCGTGCCGAAGCGGCCCAGGCCGAAGACGATCACCTTGTGGCCGGTATCCTCATGCGCCGCCGCCTCGCTCGGCTCGCGCGGTGTGCCCCTGCGCTCGAACACGCCGAGCAGCGGCTCGCACAGGGCATAGAGCTGGTGGGAATAGGTGATCATGTAGGTCGAGGCCGCGATGGTGACGAGGCCGACCATCGTGACGAGGCCGAGCGCATCTTCCCGCACATGCCCGAGCGAGACGCCCATGGCGATGAAGATCAGCGAGAATTCGCTGATCTGAGCCACGGTCAAGCCGGCCAGGAACCCGGTGCGCTTGCGGTAGCCCATCGCCCCCATGATCGCCAGTACGATCAAGGGATTGCCGATCAGCACGAAGAGCGAAAAGATGATGGCGCCGGTCACATGCGCGCCCAGCAGCGACAGGTCGAGCGTCGCGCCGAGCGCGATGAAGAAGAACAGCAGCAGGAAGTCGCGCAGCGGCGCCAGCCGCGCCGCGATGGTCTCGCGATAGGGCGTGGAGGCGAGCGAGACGCCAGCCAGCAACCCGCCGACCTCCTTGCCGAGCCCCACGGCGTCGCCGATGGCGGCGAACATCGCCGCCTGGGCGATGGCGAAGATCACCAGCAGCTCCGGCGCCCGCGCCAGCCGCTCGGTCAGCGGCGTGGCGACGAAGCGGACGAAGAGGACCACCAGCGCAACCATGGCGATGCCGGAGACCAGCACCGTCAGCACCGAGCCGCCGCCATGGCCTCCCGCCCCCTCAGTGGCCGCGCCGATGCCGATGGCCGACAGCACGATCATCGCCAGCACCACGACCAGATCCTGGACGATGAGGAAGCCGAGGGCGATCTGCCCATGCAGCGAATCGATCTCGCGCTTGTCGGACAGCAGCTTCACGATGATGATCGTCGAGGAGAAGGTCAGGGCCACAGCCACATAGAGGCTCGTCGTGTGACCGAGCCCGAGCGCAAGGCCGATCAGATAGCCGAAGAACGAGGTGAAGGCGACCTGACCGAGCCCGGTCAACAGCGACACCGCGCCGAGCGAACGGATCAGCTTCACGTCCAGCTTGATGCCGACGAGAAACAGCAGGACGGCAATGCCGAGCTCCGCGAGCAACGCGATCTGCTCATCGGCATGAACGAGATCCAGCGCCGAGGGACCAGCGATCAGGCCGACCGCGATGAAGCTGACGATCAACGGTTGCCGGAGCAGGATGCCGACCAGTCCGACGGCCGCAGCCATCACGAGCAAGACGGCAACCTCTGCAAACGGAGACTGGATCAGCATATCCATCAGGCACTCCTGTCCTCGGGCGCCGCCGCATCCGGCCGTGCCCGTGTCGCATGGTTGTTCAGGAAGGCATCGAAATCACTGTCGGCAATCCGCCACCCCTTGCCGATATCGATCGCCCGCAATTCGCCGCTTCGGATCCACAGCCGCACCGTCGCCTCGCTGATCTTCAGGCGCTCGGCGACCTCCCTGACTGTCTGATACTGATCCCGGGTCATGCACATGCCATTTTGGGAGTGTTTGTTCCAAAATAGCGAAATATGATCCTTCTTGCCTGACCCAGATCAAGGAAAGCGTCCTTTTTTCATGTCTGTGTAGGCTAGGGAACGGCGGAGAAAACGCACAATGAAGACAATCATGGTGGCCACCGATTTTTCCGAACGGTCCGACCGGGCCCTGCGGCGCGCCACTTTGCTGGCACGGCAGACGGGGGCGCGGCTGTCGCTGGTTCACGTGGTCGACGACGATCAGTCGATGCGGATCGTCGAGGCCGAACGCGAGGTGGCGCTCCGCCTGCTTGCCGAGCAGTCTGCTACGCTGCGCCGGATCGACGGGGTGGCTTGCGAGACCCGCGTGGTTCTCGCCTCGCCGTTTGCCGGCATCGCGCAGGCGAGCGAAGATGAGATGCCGGATCTTCTCGTGCTCGGCCCGCATCGCCGTCAGGTGCTGCGCGACGCTTTCGTCGGCACAACGGCCGAACGCGCCATCCGCTTCGTCGCCTGCCCGGTGCTGATGGCCAACGCGCCTCCGGTCGGTCCCTATCGCAACGTCCTGCTGGCCACCGACCTGTCCGACGCCTCGCGCGCGGCGATCGAGACCTTCCAGGCGCTCGCCTTGCACGGACATGCGCGGCTGTCCGCCCTCCATGTCTTCGACGCCCCGGCGATCGGGCTTGCCATGGGCCATTCGCTGAACAAGGAGGACAAGGAGCACTATCTGGAAACCGAGCGGAGCGAGGCGACCGGCAAGCTTGCGGCCTTTTTCGACGATCTCGACATCGCACCGGCCGAGTATCTGTTGCGCCACGACGCATCGGGCACGGCGGACGAGATCCTGGCCGCGGCGCGGCAGGACGAGGCCGGACTGGTCGTCGTCGGCACGCGCGGGCGCGGCGGCCTTGCGAAATTTATTCTCGGAAGCGTCGCGGAGGAGGTCCTTCGCAACGCCACAATGGACGTGTTGGCGATTCCGCCGGGTCCGATCGGGCAGGACGACGATTGACGCAGAGAACAGGCCCGAACAGGCTGCGGCGGCAGAATCGATCCGCCGCCGCAGGGAGCGTCAATCGCAGGCGGCGGTGACGATGATCTCGACCTTGAGGTCGGGCCGCGCGAGCTTGGCCTCGCCGCAGGCGCGGGCGGGCGCGCAGCCGGCCGGCACCCAGGCATCCCAGACCGAGTTCATCTCGGCGAAGTCGTTCATGTCCGCCAGCCAGACGATGGCCTGCAGCATCTTCTCGCGCGAGGAGCCGGCACGGTCCAGCAGCGCCTCGACCCGGGCAAGGCACTCGCGGGTCTGGTCCGCGACGGTTTCGCCCTCGCCGACCTGGCCGCACAGATAGGCAACGCCGTTGTGCTTGACGATCTTGCTCATGCGCGTCGCCACATCGATGCGTTCGATCATTCCACAGTCTCCTTGCTTTGCGAGGCGGCCAGTGCCGCCAGTTCGCCCAATGTCACCGGCTTCAACGGCGGCCGGATGCGGTAATAGCCGGTCTCGTCCTGGCTGCGCCCGTTGGCGGTGGCCAGCAGCTCCGTCACGGTCAACCCGCAATAGCGCCCCTGGCACGGCCCCATGCCGACCCGGCCGAAGGCCTTGGTCTGGTTGGGACCAAGGCAGCCGATGGAGGCATAGCGCCGGATGTCGCCCGCCGTCACCTCCTCGCAGCGACAGACCAGCGTGTCATCCCCCGGAAGCAGCGCGCCGGCAAAAGGCGGATAGGCCAGATCCCGCTCGCCGAACGCGAGATGATCACCCCTGCGGATCTCGATGGCCGGTCGCTCTCCATGCTGGTGCAGGAGTTTGCCGCAGAACTGGCCGATCAGCTGGCCGAGCTTGCCGCAAGGCGCGACTGGTAGGCCGGAGGTTTCCAGGTCTACTGGCGCCGGCAAGGTCACTGGGCGCTGGACCGATCGATCACCGCGGAGCGACGCAGCAGCTGCTTCATCCTCTTGCGCTCGTGCCAGGACCGCAACTGTCGCGCCTCCAGCGAGGTGGACCTGAGGCAGCCATCGGTCAGCAGAAACTCCCGCTCCGCCGCCACCAGACGGTCGCCCCCGGAATAGATCCCGATCGCCGTCAGCGTGAAGCGAACATTGCCGGTCTGCTCGCAATCGGCGCGCAGCAGAAGGTCCCGGAACGAGCCCAGCATGATCATCTCGCCGCTTCCCAGCGGCCCCTGCATGGCGCCGCTGCGCACATCGGTACGCCTTGCATCCATCTGCAGGTCGCTCAGCGAGCGCACGTTCGCCCCGCCTTCTCCCTGGATCGAGATTGCCACGGCCTCCACATAGATCGGCTCGCGGCTGAGATTGGCGAGAATGCACTCCGCCGCCAGTTGAGGGCCGCCGGCGATCGAGATGAGGATGCTGGCGCGCTGGGTGTTGCGGAATCCGAGATAGAGAAGCTGAAAATAGAGCAGCCAGACCACCAGCGTCAGACAGCTGGCGACAGCGCTGACGGCGCCATGGTTTTCGCTGATCCAGGACCACATCGGTTCCGCCTTCCGCCCGCTTTGAGTGTGTCCTCTAACGCCCTCCCATCGGCTTTGATCCTTCGGCGGCGCGGCATCGCAAGCAGGCGGATCAAAATCGGGTGGCCGGGAGTTGGGGAAGGCCCCCGGCAATGCGGGGGTAAGCGTCGGGCGCTTCGCCCGCGCCGAGTGACCTGAGGAGAGACGAATGGCCTATCTGAGAACGGCGCTTTTTTCCGGGACGGGAGCGGCGCTCGCCGCGGTCACCGCCATCACCCTGCTGTCGCGCATCGAGGGAAAGGGCGCGGCCCGGCCTCTCAACGCGACGAGCCATGTCCTTTGGGGGCCGAAGGATGCAGCGCGCGATGAGATCGATCTTGCACATACCGGTTCAGGCCTCGGCATAAACGTCGGCTCTGCATTCTTCTGGGGTGCAATCTTCGCGCTGGCTGCCCCGCGCCCGGCCAATACACCGCCGCGCAGCCTTGTCGCCCGCGCTTTCGGAACCACATTGCTGGCGGCGCTGGTCGATTATGCCGTGGTCCCCAAACGCCTGCGGCCGGGCTGGGAACTCGTGCTGCAGGCGAGGTCGGTGGCGGCGGCGATGGTCGCGATGGGGACGGGCCTTGCCGCTGGCGCGCTGATCGCGCGCGAAATGGACGGGCCGCAGAAACTCGTCTCGACGCTTGCCACCGGTCCCGGCGCCCCGCCGGACTGAGAGCGGCCAAGGCCTGCGCGCCCGCCGGTCACCAGATGACGGCGGCAACGATCAGGAGCGCGACCACCGCGGCCGCGATCATCGCGACGGTAACCATCCGTGTGGGAGACCTCTGCGGTTGCCTGTCGAAGGGGCGCATGGCGGAGGCACGGGACGAGGCGTAGGCATACGGCGGCGTCGTGTCCTCGCTTGCAGCTTCTGCCGTCCGGCGGGCCTCGCCGGTCGGCGGGGGCGGCTGCGTGCCGGCGGCTTCGGCGTCGGTCTCCATGGGCGCCGCCGCCGGATCGAAGCCCGGCACCTTGTCGCCGGTCCGCCCCTTCTGGATGTCCCCGCGCACATTGGCGGCCGTCTGGTGATCGTCGAGTTCCCGGCCCATGGCTGTCTGCTCCTGTTCGCGGGGCGCACCTCGCGCCGCCCATCCAACGATCAAACCCGAGGCACGGGCGATTGTTCCTCTCGCCTCAGCCGCCAAGCCTTGGAACAATGCAGCGTCCGGTCGATTGGACGGTCCTCGAAAAGGAGATCGACATGACCGACATGAACGAAACGCTGAACCAGTGGCTGCGCGACGCCCATGCGATGGAAGAACAGGCCGAGCAGATGCTCAAGACCCAGGCCTCGCGCATCGAAAGCTATCCGGAACTCGCCTCCCGCATCCGGCAACACTTGGAGGAAACCCGCTCCCAGCGCGAGCGGTTGGAGAGCTGCATCGAGCGGCGCGGCGCATCCAGTTCCTCGATGAAGGACATGGCCGCGAGGATGTCTGCGATGATGCAGGGTATGGGAGCGATGATGTCGGGCGACGAGGTTATGAAGGGCCTGCTGACCAGCTATGCCTTCGAGCACTTCGAGGTCGCCTCTTACCGCATTCTCATCTCCGCGGCCGAGGCGGTCGGCGACGCGGAGACGGCGCGCGTCTGCGAGGCGATCTGCCGCGAGGAGGAAGCCATGGCATCCTGGCTTGCCGATCACATTCCCGGCGTGACCCAGACATATCTGTCGCGAGAAAGCGCCGACCTGGACGAGGCGAAGCGCTGATCGGCCGCTTGCGGGCACCGAGGCCGCCGGACCTTACGAATAATCTCCCCCGGCACGTGGGGCCATCACGGCCGGGGGAAGCCATGGCCAGGGGGAGCCACGGCCGGGAAAGCGGGCTGTCAGGCCCCCTCCCCCTTTTGGGCAGCGGCGGCAAGACGTGCCGGACGGATCCGCAGGAACCACACGAACGCCGCCGTCATCAAAAGCAGGATCACGCTCGCCGGACTGCGCAGGAAGATCGTCGGATCGCCTTCCGAGACGATCAGCGACCGGCGCAGGAACTCCTCGAAATACGGCCCGAGGATCACGCCCATCAGCGCCGGCACGACCGGATAGCCGAAGCGGCGCAGGAAATAGGCGAGCACGCCGATGGCCAACGCCATCCACATCTGGAAGATCGAGAAGGACGAAGCGTAGACCCCGACCAGCGAGATCAGGCCGATGAAGGCATAGAGGAAGCCGCGATTGATCTGCGACAGGCGCAGATAGACCGGACCGAACGCCAGCACCGACAGGAACACGAAGATCGAGGCGACGAAGAGCGCAGCGAACATCGGCGCGATCAGCGGGAAGTTCGCTCCCAGCAGGGCCGGCCCCGGCACAAGGCCGTGGATCAGCAGCACGCCGAAGATGATCGCGGTGACCGCATCGCCCGGAATGCCCATGGTCAGCAGCGGAATGACCGCGCCGCCGCACATGGCATTGTTGGCGCTTTCGGAGGCCGCCAGCCCCTCGTAGGAGCCCTTGCCGTATTGCTCGGGATGCTTCGATCCGCGCTTGGCGTCCGCATAGGCGATGAACGAGGCCATCGACGCACCGCCCCCCGGCAGCATGCCGATCACCACGCCGATGACCGAACTCTTCACCGAGTTCAAGACGCCGATCTGGCGCAGGTGCTCGCGGCGGGGAATAAAATCGCGGCGGCGCGGCCGCGCAGCTTGTGCTGCAGACACGCCCTGCACCAGCTTCGCCGGAATGCCGGACTGGGCAATCATCTCGCAGATGGCGAAGAGGCCGATCACAGCAGGCAGCAATCCGACACCCTCGATCAGGTGGTAACTGCCGAAATCGAAGCGGCCGACCGGCGCCATCGGGTCCATGCCGACGGTCGAGATCATCAGGCCGATGGCCATGGCCACCGCCGATTTCAGCAGCGACCCTTGCGAGACGATGGCCACCGTGACGACGGCCAGCAGCACCAGCGAAAACTTGTCCGGCGTACGGAACAACAGCGCAAGGCTGCTGACCGGCTGCGCCAGCGAGATCAGCACCACGGTGCCGATCAGACCGCCGATGGCGGAGGACAGCGCGCTGACGCCCAGCGCCTGAACGCCCTCGCCGCGCCTCATCAGCGCATTGCCCTCGATCGTGGTGATCGCGCCCGACGGGGCGCCGGGAATGTTCAGCGTGATGCCGGTGATCGAGCCGGCATAGATGCCGGCCATGTAGATGCCCGCCACCATGACCAGCGCGTCGGCCACCTTCATCCCGAAGGTGAAGGGCAGCAAGAGGGCGATGGCCAGCGTCGCGGTGAGGCCGGGAATGGCACCGAAGACGATGCCGAGGAGAAAACCGCCGATGAGATAGAGAAAGGTTACGGGGTCGGTGAGCGCCAGGAACCCGTCGGCAAGCTGTCCAAACATCTCACAACTCCCACATCGGCAGGTAGAGGCCGAACAGCTTCACGAAGAACAGCCAGCCGAACGCCGTGATTGCGGCGGAGGTCACCACGGCGAACAGGACCGAACGGCCCCAGCTGCCGCTTTGTTCGTAGTTGAAGAACAGGGCGATCGCGAAGGTGTAGAGCGCGGCGGCGACGATGTAGCCGGCATAGAAGAAGACGATCACGAACAGGCTGATGAGGGCGATGGCCGCCAGCGGGCCGACGATGCCGAGCCGCGGGATCGCGCTGAGGGCGCGCTCCGTATCGGGCACCGGTTCGGGGCTGCGGAATTCGTCGACCAGGATCTTCAGGACGCCCAGATAGACGAAGCCGCACAGCAGCACCGGCATGAAGGCCGGGCCCGGTTCGCCCGTCGCAAAGGGAAGCGGCATGGCCAGTAGCTGGCTGGCATAGACCGTGTTCATTCCGAGCAGGACAAATGCAAACAGCACCTGCCCCGTGATACGTCGCGTCATTGGCATACCCTCCTGCGCCGGCACGGCGCAGTCCCCAAGGCCGATCAGGAACGCAAATCGGGCGGGGCGGCTCGGCCCCGCCCGTACGGGCCTTACTTCTGCAGCAGGCCGTCGGCGATCAGCTGGTCGATCAGCGCGAACGCCTTCTTCTGCGACTGCTCGACATAGGCAGCGGTCTCTTCCGCGTTCATCCACACGGCGCCCATGCCGGTCTCCTTGGCGGTTGCCTGGAACTCCGGCATCTCGAAGACGGCGGCAAAGCCTTCCTCGAGGGTCTTGCGCATCGCCGGGTCCACCTCGGCCTGGGTGCCGACCAGGCGGAAGCCGCCCCAGACGACGTCGTAGCCGGCTTCCTTGAAGGTCGGAACGTCGGGGAAGTTCGGGTCGCGCTTGTCGGCCATCACGCCGAGCACGCGGGCCTGGCCGCTGTCGATGGCCGCATAGGCGGCGGAGATGCTGATGGACGCAGCCTCGGTCTCGCCGGAGAGCAACGCCTCGCGCTGCGCGGCCGAGCCGCCCGGATACGGGATGTGCTGCACCTCGATGCCGGCCTGGCTGGCGAAGTCGAGCGCCGGCAGGTGCCAGACGCCGCCGGTGCCGACGTTCGAGATCTTCAGCGTGCCCGGCGCGGCCTTGGCGGCCTCGACGAATTCCTCAAGCGTCTGCCAGGGCGAATCCGCCCGCACCACAATAGCCGTCGGGTGCACGGTGACCGAGCCGAGATAGGCGAGCTGAGCCGTGTCGAAGCCCGGCACCAAGTCGTAATACGGCACGGTGATCACGCTGTCCCAAGTCAGCGAGCCGATGGTGTAGCCGTCCGGGCGCGACTTCATCAGGCGCAGCGTGCCGACGCCGCTCTGCGCACCGGTGATGTTCTGCGTGTTGATGCCGACGCCGAGCGACTTCTCGGCAAAGCTCATGAAGGTCCGCATGACGGTGTCGGTGCCACCGCCGGCGCTCCACGGCATGATGTGAATGATGTCCTTGCTGGGATAGTCCTGGGCGCTTGCCGCCGGCACGAACGGCAGAGACAGCGCCGCGGCCACGATCAGGGCCTTGGACAGGTTCGCGAATTTCATGAGCTCATTCCCTCTGGTTTGCTGATGTTGATTGAAAGCCCGGTGAAAAGGTGGATGACAGGCCCTGCCCGCCTGCGGATCAGGCGAAATACGGCAGCTTCCGCTCCTTGGCCGTGCGGACCCAGGCCGGCACGAAGGGGACGATCTTGTCCTGCGAGGGCACCATCATCTCGATGAAGTTGGCGCCCGGATTGGCGATCGCCTCGCTGAGCACCGCCTCGATCTGGTCTTCGCTGGTGATGCGCGCCGTCTTGAAGCCGAAGCCTTCCGCCACCTTGATGTAGTCGACGGCACCGAAGTCGGTGGTCCAGGGCGCGTCGACATTGTCGAGCAGGATCGCCTCGCCGCGGATCCAGCCGTAGGTGTCGTTGCGGGTCAGGATGACGGTGATGTTCTTGCCGCTGCGGCGGATGGTCTCGAAGTCGCCGAGCACGAAGGCCAGCGATCCGTCGCCGGTGAAGGAGATCACCGGCCCGTCGGAGGCGAAGGCCGCGCCGATGCCGGCGGGCACGGAATAGCCGAGCGAGCCCATCGAGTAGTTGGTGATGTAGCGGCGCCCCGCCTCGCGCACCGACATCAGCGCCGACGGATAGATGGCGCTCACCCCCGGTTCGGCGGTGACGATGGCATCGGCCGGCAGGATGCGGTCCAGCACCTGTGTCAGTTTGACCGGGGAGACGGTGCCTTCCGGCATCGGCATGTTGGAGTTGAACACCGCGTCGAGCGCCGTGCGCTTCATCTCCGTGAGATCGATTGTCTCGCGCTTGATGCCCGGATGCTCGGCGCGGATCAACTCGACCATGTAGTCGAGCGTGGCGCGCGCATCGCCCACCATGCCGACCTTGAGCGGGAAGTTGTTGCCCACATGCGCCTCGGCAATGTCGAGATGCAGGAAGGTCTTGGTCTTCGGATCGCCGTAGAGCTTCCAGTGGTCGGTGCTGCTGGAATCGGTGTTCGAGCCGATGAAGAAAACCGTGTCGGCCTCGCGGACATAGGAGTTGGAATACTCCATGCCGCCGCGCGCACCGATCACCCGCAGCGACAGCGGATGGGTCTCCGGAATCACGCCCTTGGCGGGCGTGGTGGTTCCGACGGGGATCTGCAGCAACTCGGCCAGGTCGAGCACGGCCTGCGTCGCCCTGGAGATGAGAGCGCCCTGTCCGCAGACGATGACCGGCTTCTTTGCGGCCAGCAGCACATCGATTGCGGCACGGATCCGGCTGTGATCGGCGACCGGACGGTGGGCGGGGAAGAACTGGTATTCCGGCTCGGCATAAAGGTCGACGATCTCCGCCTCCTCGTGGAAGACGTTGATCGGCACGCGGATATGCACCGGCGCCGGGCGGCCCGAAGTGGCGACGCGGAAAGCGCGGCGCAGCAGGAAGGGGATCTCCGCCACTTTGGTGAGGACGAAGGATTCCTTGCAGATGCTGGCATAGAGCGCCGTCTGGTCGACGCCGGTCAGGCCGTGCTTCTTGTCCTGGTTGATGGGGATGTCCGAACTGAAATAGATCACCGGCACCGAGCTGAGATAGGCTTCGGTGATGCCCGGCGTGCAATGCGTCACGCCCGGGCTCGGCGCCTCGAGCACGCAAGGCCGGCCGGTGATCTTGGCATAGGCCTCGGCGGCGAAGGAGGCGGTCCGCTCGTCGCGAGTGAGCACATATTCGATGTTCGAGTGCTCCTGCCATTCCTTGTACCAGCCGATGGTCGTTTCCCCCGGCAGGCCGAACACATGCCGGACGCCATGCAGCTCCAGCATCTTCAGGATGACCTGAGCGCCATTCATCGTCTGTGTCACGAAAGCCTCTCTCGTCGCCGCGCGCAATCTTGCATTCCATTCTGTATACAGGACGATACACAGAACAAAACACAATTCAATTGTTTTTTCAGGACCGATGGCTAGAGTGCTTCGCAGGGACGGCGCGGGAAATGGAACCCATTGAAAAAATGACAAGAACCGAAGGCAGCGTGGAGCGGACCTACCGCGAGCTCAAGGAAATGGCGGCGAATTACCGGTTCAAGCCGGATTCCCGCCTGAACGAGAGCGAGTTGGCCAAGAAGCTCGACACCAGCCGCACGCCCCTGCGCGAGGCGCTCAACCGCCTGGTCGCGGAAGGCTTCCTGACGTTCCGCAGCGGCCAGGGTTTCTTCTGCCGTTCGCTCACCCCTGCCGAGATCATGGACCTTTACGAGGCCCGCGCCGCCATCGAGTGCGAAGCGGCCAAGCTCGCGGCCCTGCGCGCCAAGCCCGAGGACGTGGCCGCGCTCGAGACGTTCCTCAACGAGTCGCGCGTCGACTACCAGCCGGGCACCTCGCCCGTCGACCTCGTGCGGCTGGACGAGGAGTTCCACACGCGGCTGACCGCGCTCTCCGGCAATGCCGAGATGGTGCGGATGCTGGAGAACATGAACGGCCGCATCCACTACGTTCGCCTGATCGACCTCAAGACCCTGTGCGAGCGCGACGGGCCGGACAGCGTGACCACGGATCCGCACCAGCGGATCCTGGAGGCCGTGAAGCGCGGCGATGCGGACGCCGCACGGGCCGAAATGGCCGCCCATATCGAGCGGCGCCTGGAATCGATCACCGAGAACGTGCGCAACGCCTTCGCACAGCTCTACGCGCCCTGAGAGGCTGCCCCGAGACTGCCTGAGAGGCTACGCCAGAATGGTCAGGGCTCGGTGAACCCGTCGATGCTCAATTGCAGGTCCGCCCGGGAAACGCCCGCATCGTCGAACAGGAAGGCCCCACGGCGGGTCGCATGGCCGGGCACATAGTCGAACCGGATCGTCTTGCGGATGCGCTGCCCCGCCGCGCCCATGGTTACGACCTGGGCGACGACCCCCGCCGCCGTCCGGTCGCCGTCGTTCCGCACGATCACCTCGACAACCGTGCTGCCGTTGTTCATCCGTTCGAACCGGTCGATCGACACCCCGAGAACAGGCGGCGCTGCACCGCCAAACAGCGCCTCATAGGCCAGGAAAGCGATGATGCAGGCAACCAGCGCGAGAGAAACGGAGCCCACGACCCATTCGACCGCCGGTCTGCCCCCTGCCTCGCTGCGATTGCCCTCAGCCATTGCCGACCCTCCTCACAACACCAGCCGCGCCGCGGCCGCCCCCAGGGCCGAGGGAAACGCCAGCACCACCGCCGTCATCACGATGCTGCCCGCTTCCTGTCCGTCGAAACGGGCGAACACCCACAGCAGAAACAGGCTCATGGCCAGCGCGATGACGTAGCCGGGCAGGGTCAGGCGCAGGAACGGGCTCCACCACGGCTCCTCCGGCGAGGTCGGCGACCCGCCGGCAAAGCCGACCGCAAAGACGAAGGCGTGCATCAGGCCGATCGACAGGGCGAGCAGGCCGAGCCCATGCCATGCACTCATCTGGTAGGAGATCAGCATCATTTCCTCGGTCGGCGCGACGTTGAGGCCGAGGAACAGGGCACCGATCCCCATCAGGAAAAGTTCGCCGCCATAGGACTCGCGAGCCTCCCTGGGGGACTCGCCCTCCTCGCCGGTGCTGCCAGCAAACTGGCTGCGTGCCAGAAGCGCCCCGATCGAGGCCGGAACCATCTGGATGGCGATCTTGCCGGCAAGCGCGTCGGCAGGCTCGCCCGACCGGACCACCCCGAACAGGGCCAGGACCACCAGACAGACCACCACCGATATGCCGAGCGCGAGAGCGGCGTCGAGACAATCGTCGCGCCAGTTGCGCGTGCTCTCGATGCCGATCCAGCGCGACAGCAGCACCAGCATCGGCAAGGTCACCAGCACCAGCACGAGCAGCCGCACCGGGTCGAGATAGAGACCGAGATCCCACATCTCCATCGTCATCAGCATCGGCAGCGAAAAGATCAGCGCACCGCCGCCCGCCCGTCCGACATCCCGGGCGAGTTGGGCGATCCCGTAGTCATCCCTGCGACGAACCTGCACCGGCGCTCCGCTTCTGCCACCCGAACCGGCGCAAGCGCCGCCATCACGGAACTCTAACCCGCAGGGATGCTTCCGGTTCCCGCACGGCTGCAGAGTCGCGCGACGCTGTCCCTGACGGCACTGCTCGTAGCACGAGGGAACCGGCGTCAGCAGCGCCGGCGGTTCAGTTCATCGCCGCCTGCGATGCGCAACGCAGGCAAGGCCGCCGGCGGCTTTGCCAATATCCCGGCCAAGGCCAACCGCAAGCGCAGCTTTCCCTTCAGCGCCTTCCTTTACCGCTATCGCAATCTGGTCGAACTGAACCGCCCCGGATTTGTCGGAGACTCCAACTCCTGAGAAGGTGGGGCCGTGCTCGACGGCCTGTTCAAAAACCAATGTTTGGGGTTGGTCTTCCTCAGTGCCACATTACTTTCTGATTGGAGCCGCACGGCCATACCGTGCGGCTCCAATCATGCGTGGGCGACCGGCCGCATCATGCCGGCATGCGGAAATTTTCCGTGGCGGTAGGCGTCGTAGTAGCCAGCCAATTCCTCACGCGAGCCGGCGATAAACGGCCCCTGTGCGACCACCGAAATGTTCTGCGGTTGCCCCGCGTACATCAATAGACGAGCGCCGCGGTCGCCCGCCCGCAATGAGAGTGAACTGGCGCCATCGCCCAAGGGTCCTGTCCAGCCTATCGCGCCCTTGGTTAGAACCTCGGCGGTGACGCCGCCCTCCACCTCGCCGTCGATCCCCACGACAAATCCGTTGTAGGAGGCCGGCAGTTGGGGCGCGAAAGCGGCGCCGGGCTCCAACCGGATGTCGATGAGCGTGACCGGGACGGCGTTCATCGTCGGTGCCACCGCTTCCCCTAACTGGCCGCTATAGACCTTCGCCATGACGCCGGGCTCGGCATGAACCGGCATCGCAGAGCCGCGCAGGATCTGCACCCGAGGGGGCATATTGCGCTGCGCCTCCGGCAGGATCAGCCAAAGCTGGAGCAGGCGCATTCCGGTGGAGACCATCGCGTTTTCGGAATGGACGATGCCGCTGCCGGCGGTCATCCACTCGACATCGCCTTCCTCCAGCCGCCCGCCGGTATCCTCCATCGTACCGTTGAGCATGAACGTGACGGTTTCCAGGCCAGCATGAGGGTGTGCCTCTCCAAATCTTCCCTCCAGCGTAATGTTGTCGTCGGCCATCAGGAAGAACGGATCGGTCGCGGCCAGTTCGCCCGGCGCAATTACCAAAGCGGCCTTGTGCCTCTCGCCGTCGAAGCCCGGCCCCAGCGCCGGTATTTTGGTGATGCGATCCAACGATCTTTCAAACATTGCCCAAGTCCTTCTCATGGCGCGGCGCCGTCTTCCTCATGGAATGAAATCGCGCCAGCAGGGTTACATTTCATCTCGGAAACGTCCGGTCTGGATCAAGATGCGCGGTCAAGAACCCAGCGTTGCCCATCAAGGAACCCAAAGGTTCGTGCCGGTTTCGGGCCGACCGTCTACATTTGCTCCATGCCAGATTCATTCGATAGCCGGCATGAGCGCCGCCCCATGAACCCGATGCGCGGCGTCCTAGACGAAGAAATCCATGAGTTTCCCGAGCACGAGCGCGCGCCCGTCGCCGGTTCGCCCGCAACGCCGAATCATGGCCCGGCGATTCGACTTGCCTATGCGCTTGTCGCACTGCTGGTCGGGACGACCGCGGGCATGGGCAGCGCCCTGGTGAACGTCAACACGCCGCAGCTGCAGCAGCTCTTCGGTCTGAGCGCCAATCAGGTGGCATGGCTGTCGACCAGCTATGTGATGACTGCTGTCTCGGCCAACCTGCTGCTGATCAAGGTTCGGCAGCAATACGGCCTGCGCCGCTTCACGCTGATCTTCCTGGGCCTCTATGCCGCGCTGGCGCTGGTGCACCTTCTCGTCTTGGACCTTGGGACGACATTGCTGCTGCGCGCGATCAGCGGGTTCGTTGCGGTGGCGCTGATACCGCTTTGCCTCTTCCACATGATGCAGGCTTTTCCAGCGGAATGGCGTCTGCGAGGGCTGGTACTCGGCATCGGGGTGACGCAATGCGCGACGCCGCTGGCACGTGTCCTGTCGCCCTCCTTGCTTGCCAGCGAGGGATGGCGTTCGCTGTTCATGCTTGAGGCGGGACTCGCCCTGCTGTCGATGGCGGCGGTCGGCTTGCTCCGCCTGCCGCCAGCAGTGCGAGTGAGCGTCTTCAAGCCGCTGGACTTGCTGATCTTCGTTCTAATGGGCGGTGGGCTGGCGCTGATCGCTGCTGTGCTGGGGCTCGGCCGATGGGAGGGATGGTTTCAGGCGCCGTGGATCCTCGTGTCGCTTTTTGTCGCCATACCCGCGCTGGTGGCGGCAGCTACCATCGAGACATACCGTAAAACGCCGCTGCTGAACCTGCGTTGGCTCGGGCGTGGCGATGTTCCGCGTTTTGCCGCGGCCATCTTCATGGTGCGCATCGTCTTGGCCGAACAAGACCTTGCGATCGCAACCGTGAAGTCGCTCGGAGCCACGAACCATCAACTGTGGACGCTGTCTCTGGCCATGTTCAGCGGGGCCGTCGCCGGCGTCCTGGCGAGCGCAGTCTCGGTGAATGCAGAGAAGCTGGCCCGGCCGATGATGCTGGCCATCGGGATCGTCGCTATCGCGGCCCTGATCGACAGCGCTGCGACAGGTCCGCATCATCTGCAGCGCTTCTACCTGTCGCAGGCGGCAATCGCGTTCGCCGGAACGTTCTTCCTAGGGCCGGCGCTGCTGCTCGGCATCGCCAGCGCACTTCAGCATGGCAACCGAGAGCTTATCAGCTTCATCGTCCTGTTTGGTGTCGTCAACGCACTTGGCGCGCTGGCCGGCCCAGCGCTGCTGGGGAGTCATGCCGACTGGACCGTGGCGACGACGGGAGAGACGCAGGGAGCACAAATGGGCACGTTGCGTCTGGCGGCAGGTATCGCCGCATTCACAACGATCTACCTCGCGCTCCTCCTCGCGATCCGGATACGACGGCGGCTAAAGGAATTGCGGGCTCTGGACTTAGCGGGGCCGGCTCTTCAGCGGGGGGAAACTTACGCGTCCGCAACGCAATCGATCGATAGTGGCTGGCGCCCGCCTCGTCCCGGAAATGCTCCCGCTGCGGTGTTTGTGACTATTGCGATCGTCGGCGTTGCACTGCTGGTCGCAGCCTGGGGATTGCCCGTGTTGTGAGTCGACGAGCTACTCAAACTTCCCGGTCGATCCTCTCGTAGAGGAAGTTCACCAGCGCGCGTACTCTTGCAATATCAGATCGTGCGGGCGGCATGAATATCTGCAGATCGGCCCCCTCGTGCGGGAAGACAGGCAGGATGGCTTCCAGTTCACCACGCAGCAGCGCTCCTTCGACCATAAACCTGGGAACAAGGGTCACGCCCAGCCCCGCACGCGCAGCGGCCAGGAGCATATGTCCGTTGTCAGCGCAGAACTCCGAGTCCATGCGCACGTGCTCCCAGCCATCCGTACCTTGGAAACGCCAGTTTCCGGCGTCCTGGACGTGGAGCAAGGCTTTGTGAGCGTTCATATCGGAGGGTCTGGTGGGGCGACCTCGCGCATCTAGATAAGCCGGGCTGGCGACGACAACCCAGCGAACTTTGGCAAGTTTGCGGGTGATGAGCGTCAGGTCCGAGTCGGTTCCCGGCTTGATCGCGAGATCATAAGCCTCGACGTTCATGTCCACCCGACGGTCCTCGAAGTATATGTCTAGCTGAACGCGCGGATGAAGCAGTGCGAACTCAGCAAGCAGGGACGCGAGTACATGCTCGCCAAAGGCGGTCTGAACCTGGATGCGGAGCAGCCCGGAAATCTCGCTCGTCAGTTTGTTGACGACTTCCCGCGCTGATTCCAGTTCCGCCAAGCCACGTCCAGCGCGCGCATGATACTCACGGCCAACATCGGTCAACGACGTGCCCCTCGGTGTGCGGATCAGCAATTGCGTGCCGAGCACTCTCTCCAGGCGGCTGATACGACGGCTTACCATGGACTTGGCGATGCCAAGACGCGCGGCCGCATTCGCAATGCTGCCGGTTTCGACCACGCGAACGAACGAGACCACATCTAAAAGATCAACGGGGTCGGGTTCCGGCATCAGCAACTCCTGGTTCCTGTCACGATGGCTACTGCAACACTATCGAACCGCTACTCTCAGCAAAAGGGTTGCGGACCCAAGGCTGCGCGCCCGGATATCATCTGACGGAGGCTGCCAATGACGAGCTCACACACCGCTGATGATCCTCATATCGGGCAGGAGCACGCATGACCCAGCAAGCACGCGCAGCGGTGATCGAACGAAAGGACGGGCCGTTCATCATACAAGACGTCACGCTTGAAGCGCCCCGCCCGGACGAGGTGCTCGTGCGAATGGTTGCGACGGGGATCTGTGCCACCGACGCCCACGTTCGCCGGCAGCTAATGCCGGCGCCGCTCCCGGCGATCCTCGGCCACGAGGGGACGGGCATCGTGGAACGGGTTGGATCGACAGTCACCCACGTCAAGCCCGGAGACCACGTCGTGCTGTCCTACCACTCCTGCGGAGAGTGCAAGCCCTGCCTATCCTCCCACGCCGCATATTGCGACAGGGTCTGGGAGGCCAACTTCGCGGGCGCGAGGCTGGACGGCTCCAGAGGCGTCAGGTGGCAAGGCGCTGACGATCTGCATGGCCACTTCTTTGGCCAGTCCTCGTTCGCCACCTATGCGCTTGCTCATCAGCGCAACACCGTCAAGGTGCCGAGCGACGTTCCCCTGGAAATACTCGGGCCGCTCGGCTGCGGCATGCAGACCGGCGCAGGCGCGATCCTGAAGGCGATGAAGGTTCCGGTCGGTGCCACCGTTGCCGTTTTCGGCGTCGGCGCGGTCGGCCTTGCCGCGATCATGGCCGCCAGGGTCGCGGATGCTGCGACCGTCATCGCCATCGACGTGAACGTCGAGCGGCTGGAACTCGCGAAAGAGCTGGGTGCAACGCATGTCATAAACGCCGCAGGCGGAACGGACGTCTGCACCGAGATACGACAAATCGAACAGCGGGGCGTTGAGTTCATCCTCGACACCAGCGGTCGCGCGGAGAACCTCGACGCCGGGATCGGTGCGCTGGCCCCGCTCGGGAACTTCGGGTTTGTCGCGTTCAATGATCACTCGGGCGCGATCGTGGATGCGGCGCGTCTAACGGTCGGGCAGACGCTCCAGGGCATCATCCAGGGCGACGCGGTGTCGGCGCTGATGATTCCAGAGCTGATCGGTCTCTATCGCAGCGGCCGCTTCCCGTTTGACCGGCTCATCACCTTCTACAACTTCGCGGACATCAACCAGGCTTTCGACGACGTCGCCGCAGGTCGAGTCATCAAAGCAGTCCTCCGCTTCGAGCCTTCGGCTGTCTGAACGGCCGAACTTCACGATCAGCACAAGGAAGGAAGCAAACCATGTGCAACAACCACCAGAAGCCCATCACGGCGTCCGACACGCCGGCCTTTTTCGGCATCGACCGATACGGCTTTCCAGAGGCAGGCGAGCATCCGCTCGATCCCCCCGAATATTACCCGCCCTACTTCTGGAGCGAACGCTTCCAAAAGCTCGGTTACCATGTCGAGGAGCTCCGCGACGGCTTCTACTGGGTAACCAGCGGCGGCTATGATGCGGCCTTCGTCGTAACGGACGAAGGCGTGATCGCGATCGATGCACCGCCCACGCTGGGTGAGAACATGCTGGCAGCAATCGAGGATGTCACGGACAAGCCGGTGACCCACGTAATCTACAGCCACTGGCACACCGACCATATAGGTGCCGCCTCGGTCTACGGGCCGAATGTGGAGATCGTCGCGCACGAGATCACCAAGGAACTGCTGGAGCGCTTCCCGGATCCAGGCCGACCGCTGCCCACGATCACCTTTGCCAAAGAGTATGCGCTGACGGTCGGCGGCGTGACCCTGAAGCTCTCCTATAAGGGCGAGAATCACTGCCCCGGCAACATCTTCATCTACTCCCCGGCGCAGAAGGTGCTGACCTGCATCGACATCATCAGCCCTGGCAGCGCCACCTTCATGCACTGCGACGCCTCCCAGAACATCACTGCCTGGTACGAGGCTCAGCACCAGATCATGGAGTACGACTTCGACTTCCTCGTCGCCGGTCATCACATGAAGTACGGTACGCCAGAGCTGGTCAAAGAGGCGATTGAGTATTTCGCTGACATTCTCGAAGGTGCACAGGCGGCCATCGATATCTACTCGCGATCCGACAGGCTGGTCGACATCCTGCTGAAACCGGGTCTCGACCGCTTCTGGGTCGGGTCGGAGAACTGGATCAACTCAATGGTCAATTACACGACCAAGCACGTGCTCGAGAAGAAGACCAGCAATGGCAAGCTCTGGTCCGAGCGTCTGGCCGGCGTGACCAGCATGACCAAATATCACGCCTATACCGTCATGGAGTCGATCCGACTGGAGAGGCCGCGCCCCAATTACCGGCTGCGCGGCGAGAACCCGCCGCCGTTCCTCGCCTAGCCCCAAGCCCGCTCCTCCGGCCACGATGCGGCGGGAGGAACAACGAGCCGTGGCTCCGTAGCAGCGCCGCTTAAATTTGGGGCGATGCCGGAACCCGTCATGCCATGCAGGTTCCGGAAGGATGATCCGATGACGACTTACTTTGCCCAGAACTGGATCGACGGCGCGTTCGTTTCGTCGACGAAGCACAGCGCTTCCATCAATCCGGCCACCTGCGATGTCATCGGAAAATATGTAGACGATGGCGGACCGGCTGCTGCTGCGGCGATCGACGCAGCAGCCCGCGCCTTTCGCGGCTCGGAATGGGCGCACGATGCTGAACTCCGCGCGAGAGTTCTCGACCAGATGGCGGCGGCGATCGAAGGGAACTCCGAAAGATTGATCAATATCCTCGCGCTCGAGAATGGAAAGGTCAGGAGCGAAGCCGCACTCGAAGTCTCCGCAGCCCCGAACAAGCTGCGCTACTGGGCGGCGATGACGCGCACGGAGGCAGGTCGCGCCACGCGGCCGCGACCCGGTAGCCTTTCGATTATCCTGCGCCAACCGATGGGCGTGGCGGGCGTCATCGTGCCCTGGAACTCACCGGTCATCCTGGCGGTGAGGTCGTTCGCACCTGCGCTGGCGGCGGGATGCACCGTCGTGGTCAAGATGCCCGGGCAGGTCGCGCAGACCGCAGCTGTGCTGGCGGAGATACTCGCCGAGAGCACAGATCTGCCGCAGGGCGTCATGAACCTCTTCGTCGAAACCGGATCAGACGGCGCCGCGCTCCTCGTTGAGAGTGCCGAGGTGCCGACGATCAGCTTCACAGGAAGCACGCGGACCGGCGCTGCCATCGGCGCGGTCGGCGCAGCCCGGATAAAGCGGTTCGGCCTTGAGCTTGGGGGCAAGGCGCCGATGATCGTATTCGACGATGCCGACATCGCCCCGATGTTGCCTGTGCTCGAAAAGGCGCTAACTGTGTTCGCCGGTCAATTCTGCATGACGGGTTCCCGACTGCTCGTTCAGGACGCGGTGTACGCTACCGTTCGGGATCAGCTCGCCGAGCGACTGCGTGCCGTGCGTGTCGGCCCAGCCTCCGATCCAGCGAGTGACATGGGCCCGCTCATCGACAAGGCGAACGTCGAGCGGGTCGACAAGGTCGTCCAGAACGCGATCAACGCCGGGGCCAACCCGGTCGTCCGCGGGGGCCCGATCACTGATGGTCCGCTAGCCAAGGGAGCGTTCTTCCGCCCCGCCTTGCTCGAGGTCACCAAGAACAGCCTTGCTATCGTGCAGGAGGAGACCTTCGGTCCGGTTCTCACCATCCAGCGCTTCGGCGACGAAGACGAAGCCATCGGCCTCGCCAACGACAGCGACTACGGCTTGTCCGCCAGCGTCTGGACGCGCGACCTCGACCGCGCCCTGCGGGTAGCCCAGGCCCTGGAGGCGGGCAGCGTCTTCGTGAACGACTGGGCGAAGGTGTATGACAGCACCGAGGAGGGCGGGTTCAAGCTGTCCGGACTGGGTAGGCTGAACGGCCACGCCGCGCTCGACGACTTCATTGAATACAAGCACATCGCGCTGAAACCGGGACTAAACATCTAGCTGGCGGTTTTATTGCGCAAATTGGCTGAGGCTTTTCCAACAGTTTTGTTTTGGACGCTCGTTTAAATCCGCGACCGCAACTGAGGTCAGCAAGTTCGCCGCGATCGTGTGTGCATATTATCCGGTATCTATCGAGACGTTTGAGCCACCAGTGCCACGACGCGGTATCGTAAGAAACTATGCTCTCGTCACTCCCACTCGATTGTTCCGGGGGGCTTGGAGGTGATGTCGTAGGTCACCCGGTTGATGCCCTCGACCTCGTTGATAATCCGCGTCGCGGTTTCGCCGAGGAACTCGTGGGTAAAGGGGTAATAGTCCGCCGTCATACCGTCGACCGATGTCACCGCGCGCAGCGCGCAGGCATAGTCGTAGGTCCGCCCGTCGCCCATCACGCCGACCGTGCGCACCGGCAGGATCGCCACGAAGGCCTGCCAGATCTCGTCATAGAGGCCATGGCGGCGGATTTGGTCGATATAGACCGCATCCGCCTTGCGCAGGATGTCGAGCTTCGCCCGCGTGATCTCGCCGGGGCAGCGGATCGCAAGGCCGGGTCCGGGGAACGGATGGCGGCCGATGAAGCTGTCGGGAAGACCGAGCTCGCGTCCGAGCGCCCTCACCTCGTCCTTGAACAGCTCGCGCAGGGGCTCGACCAGCTTCAGCCCCATCTTCTCCGGCAGACCGCCGACATTGTGGTGGCTCTTGATCGTCACCGAGGGACCGCCCGAGAAGGAGACGCTCTCGATCACATCCGGATAAAGCGTGCCCTGCGCCAGGAATTCGGCGCCGTCGATGCTGTTCGCATGCTTCTGGAACACGTCGATGAAGAGCTTGCCGATGGTCTTGCGCTTCACTTCCGGATCGCTGACGCCCTCCAGCGCCGACAGGAACAGCTCCTGCTCGTCGGCATGGATCAGGCGGATGTTGTAGTGGTCGCGGAACATGGCCACGACCTCCTCCGCCTCGCCGAGGCGCAGCAGGCCGTGATCGACGAAGACGCAGGTGAGCTGATCGCCGATCGCCTCGTGGATCAGCACCGCCGCAACCGAACTGTCGACGCCGCCGGACAGACCGCAGATCACCTTCTTGTCGCCCACCTGCTCGCGGATCTTGCGGATCGCCTCCTCGCGATAGGCGCCCATCGTCCAGTCGCCGGTGAAGCCGGCCAGCTTGACGAAGTTCTCGTAGAGCCGCTTGCCGTTCGGCGTGTGGTGCACTTCCGGGTGGAACTGCACGGCGAAGAACCGGCGCTGCGGATCTGCGGTGATGGCGAAGGGCGCATTGGGCGAGGTGCCGAACACCTGGAAGCCCGGAGCCAGCCGGCTGACATGATCGCCATGGCTCATCCAGACCTGCTCGCGCCCGCCGTCGAACCAGCCATCGAGGAAGGGCAGCCGCTGCTCAGTCGGCGTCACATAGGCCCGGCCGAACTCCGCCGTGCCGCCACCGCCGGAGATCTTACCGCCTTCGACCTGGCCGCCGAGATCCTGCATCATCACCTGCTGTCCGTAGCAGATGCCGAGGATCGGCACGCCGAGTTCGTAGACGGAGGCCGGCGGGCGGGGCGATCCCTGGCGGGTTACCGAGTCCGGGCCGCCGGAGAAGATCACCGCCTTCGGCCGGAACTCGGCCAGAAAGTCGTCGGTGACGTTCTGAAAGGGATGGATCTCGCAATAGACGTTCAGCTCGCGCAAACGCCGCGCGATGAGCTGGGTTACCTGCGAGCCGAAATCGATGATGAGGAGCTGGTCGGTCATGGGCAGCTAATAGCCAAAGCGTGGCGGGTTTTGAACAGGAATCTTGCGCCGTCAGCCCTGCATTTACCGCAATGCCGCAATCTTGCCGGACGGATGCGGATAACTGCAGGAACGGGCGCAGGAACTTTGACCATCTGGACGAAGCACCCTACGCTCCCGCAATGATCTGCTTTGCAGACCGCGCGGCCGAATCGCCGCTGTCGGACCGCAACGGCACTAGCGCGGCTCAGGAGCCCACCCAATCCATGGCCTCATTCCTTTCGCCGCCCGAAGCCTCCGATGCTCTCATCGCGGCCGCCGCACGCGAATCCGCCGGCGACTTCAACGGCGCCCTCGACATCTACCGTGCGCTGATGACCCGCGATCCGGAGGACTTCGAAGCCCGCTACCGCGCCGGCACCGCGATGATGCGCAAGGGCGACCTCGAGGAAGCGGTGACCTTGCTGCGCCAGGTGGTGTTCACCCGCCCCGAACACGGCCCCGCCCGCGCCAATCTGGGCAATGCTCTGCTGCTGCTGGGACGCTACGACCAGGCCCGCGAGGCATTCCTGGCGGTGCTCGACTTCGACCGCGACAACCGCAACGCCCTCTATGGCCTGTCGACCATACTGATCCGCTCGGGCCGCCATGCCCAGGCCGCTCCCCATGCCCGCCGCCTGCTCAAGGCGATGCCCGAAAGCGCCGCCGCCTTGACGCTGGATGCCGATGCCCAGGCGCCGCTCGGCAATGTGGCCGCCGCCATCGCCCAGTATCGCCATGCCCTGCGCCTCGACGAAACTTATGTTCCGGCCCTGAAAGGGCTGGCCCGCATCCTGTTCCGCCAGGCTCGCCACGAGGAAGCGCTGGACGCGGCCACCCATGCGGTGGCGCGCGGGGCCGCCGATGCCGAGATCATGGCCCTGCTCGGATCGATTCACCTGGCCGGCGAGCGCTGGAGCGAAGCGATCGAGGCCTTTGCCGACGCGCAGGAGCTTGAGCCCGACAATCCGGAGCACCCGATCCAGCTCAGCCATGCCTGCCGCAAGGCGGGCGACCTTGCCGGCGCCCTGTCCAACGCCCGTGCCGCATGGGAGCTGGATGCGGACAACCGGGCTGCCGGAAATGCCCTCGGCACTGCGCTCGCGGCCGCCGGTGCCGGCCTGCAGGCCCGAAGCGTGCTGATGGCCGCCGGCCAGCGCGACCGCGTGCCCCAGGGGGTCTGGCGCGATCTCGACGTGCTGGTGCCGCAGCTCGAAAAGCAGGCGGTGGAGCGGGCACAGGAAGCGGCAGAGCGGGCCGAGCGACTGCTCGCCGAACGCCAGCAACCGACCGATCAAGCCCCTGCGGCGGAAGAGCTGTTCACCGAACCCGCATCGAACGAGATAGAGCAGACAGGACACGCCGAAGGCGAGACCGGCGAAGAGGGCGAGACACGGCGCGATCCGGAGAACCTGCCGCTCTTTCCCGGAATGTGACGGCCAACGCCGGCCGGCCCGGCATCTGACATGCGAACTCATTCCGCCTGAAACGAAAAAGGCTGCCCGCAAGCAGCCTCTCGCATCGGATATCGCTGTCGCCTCCGGCGGCTCAGGTTTCTTCGCGGCGCCGCAGCAGGGCGATGAAGAAGCCGTCCGTCGCGGTGCGCGCAGGGCTCAGCGTCGCAAAGCCCGGCTCCTCGAAGCGCGGTCGCGGCGCAGCCTCGCCGAACAGCTCCGTCCAGCGCGGCTCCAGCGACACGACCTCGAAGTCGGGGGCCTCTGCCAGGAATGCGCGCACCTGCTCGCCGTTCTCGCAAGGCAGCAGCGAGCATGTCGCGTAGAGGAGGTGGCCACCGGGGCGCACATGCCGGCTCGCGGCGGACAGCACCTCGCGCTGCTCGCGCACGCGCGCGGCCAGGGCATTGGGCGTGATGCGCCATTTGGAGTCGGGCCGCCTGCGCCACACGCCCGTGCCCGAGCACGGAACGTCGACGAAAACCAGATCCATCCGCCCTTCGAGATCGGCGAGCGACGTCGCTTCCGGGTCGCGAACCTGGATGTTGCGGGCGCCTGCGCGCTGCAGCCGCTCGAAAATCGGCGCCAGACGCAGCTTGCTGGCATCGTGGGCATAGATCTGACCGCGATTGCCCATGGCGCCGGCCAGCGCCAGCGTCTTGCCGCCGCCGCCGGCGCAATAGTCCAGAACCTGCGTCGGCTCGACGGACGCGGCGACGAGCGCCGCCACTTGGCTCGCCTCGTCCTGCAGCTCGAACCAGCCCTTTCGGAATCCCTCTTCCGCCTGAACGTGCGGCGCACGCTCCTTGCCGAGCGGCGGCTCGATCCTCAGTCCCACCGGCGAGATCGCCGTCTCGTGCAGGGCGAGATGAGAGAGCTTGCGCAGCATACGCTCGCGGTCGCCCTTCAGCAGGTTGACGCGCAGGTCGATAGGCGCACGGGCGGCAAGCGCCCTGCCCTCCTCGACCGCGGCATCGCCGAACGCCTCATGGAACTGCGACCACAGCCACTCTGGAATGTCGGCCGCCACATGCGGCGCCAAGTCCGAAGGCAGCTCGGCGACAAGGCGTGCCGCCTCGGCCTCGGTCACCGGTTCCGGGGCGAAGCGGTCGCCGTCGAGAACCGCAAGAAGGCCGTCGACGCCGAAGCCCCAGATCCGCGCATAAGTGGCAAGAACCAGTGCACGCGGGCTCTCGTCCTGCATGATCGCGGCCAGCGACAGCCGCCGCCGCAGCGCATCGAAGACGAGATTGGCGATGACCAGCCGGTCGCCCGACCCGGCAAAACGGTGCTGCCGTCCCCAGTCGCGCAGCGCATCCTGCACCGGCCGGCGCGCCTGCTCGACGTCGCCGAGAATCTCGATTGCCGCCGCCAGGCGGCCTCCGTCCTTCATCTTCCGTGCCCTCGAAATTCATCCATGCGCACCGGCCTGTCGCGGAACTGGCCGCGCCGCGCAGCCGCTGCCTGAGGCGCGACGCGCAACATCCTGCCGGCAAGCCCGTCACCGCCCTGCCGGCCGGCACTGCGCCCTTTCGGCTGCTTTAACCGATCCGTCACCGATTGCCAATCTCCGGCCACCCTTCCGGTTTTGTTGCCGTCTGTCGATTTTTCGGCCATCTTCATCCAGGGATTGTATTATAAGCCAACCTTAAGTAGGAATGAATAGTTATTATTTACATATTACAACTTTATCTCAACCAATACGTGCCGACGAGTAGAATAGAAATAACGCTTCCATAACGTCCGCAGGCGCCAAATCTTTCCGACCGGAGGAGGATGCCATGCGCCAAGACATCAACCAGCCATCAGCAAGTCCGACAACGGATCCCGAAAAGGAAATCCGCGCCTGGAAGGCGTATTTCACGTATGCGGCTCAGGACATGGCCGGGGAATCCCCAGAGCTTCTCGTCGCCTGCGCGCACCGCCTTCTGGAGATGTCGCGGGCGCCACGTGCGCCCCGCCGCGGAGGCCGGCGACCCGCCTCGCCCACCGTAGCTGCGGAAGCTTCCGCGAGCTGATCGCCCGGATTCGAGGCAAGAGACGTCGGAAACGATAACGGGCGGGAGATATCTCCCGCCCGTTGCTTTTGTCATTGGCGTTGCCCGCGCCGCGCTCAGACGCCGCCGGGATAGTTGGGGCTCTCGCGGGTGATCGTGACATCGTGGGCGTGGCTTTCGCGCAGGCCCGCGCCGGAGATCCGCACGAAACGTGCCTTCTCCTGGAGATCGGGAATGCTGCGCGCGCCGACATAGCCCATGGCCGCACGCAGGCCTCCGCCGAGCTGATGCAGGACGCTGGCAAGCGGTCCCTTGTAGGGCACCTGCCCCTCAATGCCTTCCGGCACCAGCTTCAGGGTGTCGCGCACCTCGGCCTGGAAGTAGCGGTCGGCGGAGCCGCGCGCCATCGCGCCGACCGAGCCCATGCCGCGATACGCCTTGTAGGAGCGGCCCTGGTGCAGATAGACCTCGCCCGGGCTCTCGTCCGTGCCCGCCAGCAGCGAGCCGACCATAGCGGCCGAAGCACCCGCAGCCAGCGCCTTGGCGAGATCGCCGGAGAACTTGATGCCGCCGTCGGCGACGACCGGCACGCCGTCCTTCTCCGCGGCCGCGCAGGCTTCCATGATTGCCGTCAGCTGGGGAACGCCGACACCGGCGACGATGCGCGTGGTGCAGATCGACCCCGGCCCGATACCGACCTTGACCGCATCCGCGCCCGCATCGATCAGTGCCCGCGTGCCGTCGCCCGTGGCGACATTGCCGGCCAGGACCTGCACCGCGTTGGACTGCGCCTTCACCCGGCGGACCATCTCCAGCACGCGCTCCGAATGGCCGTGAGCGGTATCGACGACCAGCAGGTCGACGCCGGCATCCATCAGCCGCTCGGCCCGCTCGAAGCCCTCCGGCCCGACGCTCGTCGCCGCCGCGACCCGCAGGCGGCCCTGCTCGTCCTTGGAGGCGTTGGGATTGAGCTGCGCCTTCTCCATGTCCTTCACGGTGATCAGGCCGACGCAGTTCTGCCGGTCGTCGACGACGAGCAGCTTCTCGATGCGATGGGCATGCAGCAGCCGCTTGGCTTCCGCCTGGCTGACCGTGTCGCGCACGGTCACCAGTCCCTCGCGCGTCATGAGCTCGGCAACGCGCTGCGCCGGATCGGAGGCGAAACGCACGTCGCGGTTGGTCAGGATGCCGACCAGACGACCGACATGCTGGCCGCCGGCGCCGCCGTTCTCGACCACCGGAACACCGGAGATACCGAAGCGCTGCATCAGGTCCAGCGCTTCCTGCAGCGTCGCGTCCGGGCCGATCACCAGCGGGTTTACCACCATGCCGGACTCGAACTTCTTCACCTGGCGGACCTGCTCGGCTTGCTGGTCGACGGTCAGGTTGCGGTGGATGACGCCGATGCCGCCGGCCTGCGCCATCGCGATGGCGAGGCGCCCTTCTGTGACGGTGTCCATGGCGCTCGACAAGATCGGCAGGTTCAGCTCGAGCTCGCGCGTCACGCGGGTGCGCAGATCCGTTTCCGCCGGCAGGACCTCGGAATGGCCCGGCATCAGCAGGACGTCGTCGAAGGTCAGAGCCTCCGTACCATGGATGGACTGGTAAAATGAGGGCATCGGCCAGTTCCCCTTTCAGGAAAAACGAAACTCGTCCGGTCGGGAGGCGTCCGGAAGAGAAATCGCAGATGGGAGAAGTTGGCGCGGGTCATTAACACGCGTGCGACGGGAAGGGAAGCGCGATCGCGGAAGGACCGGCCCCTCCACGATCTTTTCTTCAAGGTTCCGATACGACGACTGCCGTCCGCTCAGTCCTGCCGACCGCGAAAACCCTTCGCAAGCACATAGAGTTCCGGGCTTTCCTTGCGGCTCGCCGGCGGCTTGATGTGATGCACCGTCTGATAGTCGCGCTTGAGCTCGGCCAGCTGGTCGTTCTCCGCCCCGCCGCGAAACACCTTCGACAGGAAGGCCCCGCCCGGCGCCAGATTCTCGCGGGCAAAGAGAGCGGCGACCTCGAACAGGTGCGTCGTGCGCAAGTGGTCGGTCTGACGGTGGCCGGTGGTCGGCGACGCCATGTCGGACATCACGAGGTCCGGCGCGTGGCCGCCCAGCGCCTGCAACAGGGCCTCGGGCGCATCGTCGTCCAGAAAATCCTTCAGCAGCAGCACCACGCCGGGCAGGGGCTCGACCTCCAGATAGTCGATGCCGACGATCAGCGGATCCGCGTCGGTCGAACCGGTCTTGGCCGCCGCCACCTGGCACCATCCGCCGGGCGCGGCACCCAGATCGACGATCCTCTGGCCCGGCTTCAGCAGCTTGTGCTTCTCATCGATCTCCAGCAGCTTGTAGGCCGCACGCGACCGGTAACCGTCGATCTTCGACCGGCGGACGTAAGGGTCGTTGAGCTGTCGCTGCAGCCAGCGGGTGGAGGAGTTGGAGCGCTTGCGCGCGGTCTTCACCCGCTCGAACATGCCGCGGTCGCCGCGTCCGCGGCCCGAAGTGGTCATTGCCTTGTCCTATCTCGTGCGCCCGCGCGGGCGCTGTCGGTGCGGCGGCTTGCGGCGCCAGACATTGTCGGCAGCCATCAGCTCCATCAGGATGCCCTCGCGCAAGCCCCGGTCGGCGACACGCAGCCGCTGGCAGGGCCAGCGCCGCCGGATCGCCTCCAGGATTGCACAGCCGGCCAGCACCAGATCGGCCCGGTCGGCGCCGATGCAGGGGTTGTCGACGCGCTCCTCATAGGGCATCGCGCGTAGCCGCTCAATCATCGCGGTGACGTCTTCATTGTCCATCCACGCCCCGTCGACCCGACGCCGGTCGTAGCGCTTCAGGCCGAAATGCACGCCGGCCAGCGTCGTGACGGTGCCGGACGTGCCGAGCATGTGTACCTTGCCGTCGCAGATGGCGGCACTCAACTCGCGGCCGAGCGTGAAGGCCTCCAGATGTGCGCGCGCATCGTTGACCATCGTCTCGAAGGTGTCGGCCGTGACATGGCGTCCGCCGTGGCGTTCTGCAAGATTGACCACGCCGACAGGCAGCGAGATCCAGGCCCGGATGAAGCGGGTGAGCGCCACACCGCGCGCGCCGCAGCGGTTGCGCAGGTCCAGCCAGACGATTTCCGACGAGCCGCCGCCGATGTCGAAGAGCACGACACCGTTGGCATCCGGACACACCAGCGAGGCACAACCCGCGACCGCCAGCCGCGCCTCGGTTTCCCGCGACGCGATCTCCAGCGCAAGCCCGGTCTCCTGGCGCACCCGTTCGATGAATTGCGGGCCGTTTTCGGCCGCGCGGCAAGCCTCGGTGGCGATCAGGCGGAAGCGTTCGACGCCCCGGTCCTGCAGCTTGTCGCGACAGCAGGCCAGCGCTTCGAGCGCCCGATCCATCGCCGGCTCGCTCAGGCGGTTGGTGTGGCCGAGCCCCTCGCCCAGCCGGACGATCCGCGAATAGGCGTCGACCACGCGAAAGCCGCGCTGCTCGGGCCGCGCCACCAGCAGGCGGCAATTGTTGGTTCCAAGATCGAGCGCCGCATACAGGCGCCCCTGCGCCTCGTCGGAAACGGCCGGCGCCTCGCGGGATGCAGGACGCGGTTGGCCGGAGGCGCAACGAGGACCATGGTTCCTGGCAGCCGCGTCCCGATGCTCGGGCCTGGCAGGGTCTACCTCCCGCGAATGGGGGGCGGTAGCGTCTGGCGCTGCGCCGATCTCTCGGTCGGCAGCGGGCGGCACCGACAACGCTTCCGCGCCGGCCGGAAGCGGCCGTGCCCGGAGTGCCTCGTCGGCCCCTCGGCCTACCGCGTGGTGCGGTCCGTTCGCAGCCGATCCTGTTTCGGCAACCGAATGGCTGTCGGCACGGGCAGCGCCTGCGCGGCGCTCGGCCCGGTTCGGGCGGTGCCGCTTGCGGCCGCGCTTGCGGCTGCCTGCGGACGCAGTCTTGCTATCCGCGCCGCCCCTTGAGGGCGCGTCGGCTGCATTCGCTTTCGCATCCCGGTCTCCGACGGCGCGTCCCGCGCCCTGGCCGGAGACCCCGGCCTGAATGCTCCCGGCATTCTGTGGCCTGCGTCTCTTCCGGGATCTCTTGCGCTTGGCGGGCCCTGAGCCGGCGCCTGTCGCGTCGTCCTGTCCCGGTGTCGAGCCGGGATGCAGCCGGTCGTCGCCCGGCCTCATCTGTCCCGATTCGCTCACAGTCTGTCCTTGCCGGCGCCCTATGGCGCCTCTGCTTTCCCTACGGCAGCCTGCTCGTGGCCGCCGCCCGGAACCGCATTCTCGTTAGGTAGAGTTTACCACCATATGCGCAGCTCGCAACGTGCCAGCCCCCGCGAAGTGTCGGAAGAGGCTGCCGAACGCCGTCCGCGCAGTTCCTCATGATATGGGAGGCGGCGCGCGGATATGCACAGGCAGAAGGGATCAATTTTTCCGTGAGCCGGCATCCATGCTTGACAGCGCAGGTCCGCATTCATAAAAAGCCGCCCATGGATGCGTCGCCGCTTCGCGGTGGGCGTCGGTTGGGTTTTGCCAAAAGCTCTTCCGGCGGGATCGCAAGGCACCAACGGCCGAGAGGTTGTGCGGCCCGAAGATCCCTAGTTTCCGGCAATCTCCGGACACGGCATCCAACGACGTTGGGGAATAGGTTAACGGTAGACCCGCGGACTCTGACTCCGTTAGTCCTGGTTCGAATCCAGGTTCCCCAGCCAACTCTCTTCCTGTACACCCACACACTTTTCGCTCCGAACAATGCCCGCCAGCACCCGCAGCGGCATATGAGTGCGTCCGCGCGTTGATGCTTGAGAGAATACCCCTACCCGGCTAGGCTGCAGGTGGGTCTGTTGCTCTACGTGACATTGTCCGCTCCGGAGGATCTGCCGGTGGAACGCGAAGTCCTGGGCATCCTCGCCGGCGCCATGCTGGCATTTGCGGCAACGCCCGCTTCGGCGGACTATCTGCAGCCACGCAGCAGTGCCGACTGCAATCTCTACAGCGCCGCCTATCCATTTCAAGCCAGACTGCGTGCAATCGATGCCCGCGCCAGCCAGTGCGAGCAATCGCGTAGCCAACTGGATTGGGTGACCGCATGCGACCACCACGGTCCGCGTGCTTGCCTGCCGATCTACCGGCAGACCTGCACGCTCAAGGACCAGATGGCACGCATCGAGGCGCAATGCCGCCAGACCTTCGAGAACTGGAAGATCAGGGAGGCAGCAGAAGCGCGCCGCCGCCAGGCCGAAGAACGGGCGCGCGAGGCAAGCCGCCGGTTCCTGGAACAGGCCCGGCAAGGAGCCGGACACGAGCAGAAACCCTTTGTGGTGCTGCGCGACGGGCAAGCCTTGCCGTTAGAGGTTTCCGACCGGCTGCGCCGCGCCCGCGGATTGCCCGGCCCGGGCGGCGCCGTGCAGCTTTCGCGCGCCTTCGTGGAGCACGGCACGGCGCGGATGCAGGACATCCAGGCCGCCGCACTCGCCTATCTGGAAGGCGCCACCTCCAGCTTCCAGATCTACAGCCCGTCGTCCAAGAACGGCTACAGCGCCGCCAATCCGCGCCGCTCCGCCTCGCAGCTGGACCGCGCGATCCACAGCCGCAATATCCAGCTCCAGCGGATCGAGGTCCTGCGGGACCTGCAAGCGACCGGCGACACTCCCTCCATGGACAGCGCCTACTCAGTCCTGATGACGCAGATCGTCGAAGCGCGCGCCGATGGCAGCCTCTCCGCCGACAGCGCCGATGCCGTCACCCGCTGGATCGCCAGCGAAGTGGAGCGGGCGGAAGCGGATTGGGGAACTGCGGAGCGCGCAAGGGTCGCGAACGCCCTGTTGGAGCTGATGCCGCGCCAGCGCTCTCTCGCAAACGCTGCTTTCCAGGTGCTGGACGAGCGCCGTCAGAACGAGGCACGCAGGAGGGCCGCGCGTCAACGTGGCAACGGCGCAGACGGGACGCGTTCCGGCATACTCTCGGGCGCTGGCAGTGGCGGACACCCCGGCGGCACCCGCTACGAATACTGCCAGGCCAATCCGCATCTCAGCTGGACCAATTGCTTGCAGGGGCGAGATACGCCAGCGACGAGAAGCAGGCCGAGCAGGCAGAATTCCGACAGCAACGGCAGCAGAAACAACTGCGGCCGTCGGACATGTGGCGTCTTTTGAGGTCAAGGACGAGGGATCGCCATGCGAAGGATGACCAGCGCCCTGCGGACAGTTTCCCTGTTCGTGTTGTTGATGACCTGCCCGCAGGTCGGACCCGGCGCCCTCGCCGCCCAGGACGGCATCTCCAGAACCGATGCGGCGGTGATGGCCGCAGCCCGTGCCGACGACCTCGACACGTTGAAAGAGCTCTCCGAGACAGGGCTGGACCTTGCCTCGGTGCAGCATGACGGAACCAATCTCGTGACGATCGCCGCCATGCGCGGCTCACCGGACACACTCGCGTTCCTCGCCGCACAGGGCGTCGATCTGAACCTGAAGGACACCGAAGGCTACACGCCGGTCATGCGGGCCCTGCAGCAGGCACGCGTGGACAACGCGCTGAAGCTCCAGGAACTCGGTGCCTCCCTCGAGGGCGTGACCGAGGACGGCTATTCGGTCAGGGTTCTCGCCGAAGTGGCCGGGCTGGAGAATTTCGGCCCCGAGCCTCCCCCACCCTCCTTACTGCTGTCTCCGGGTGCCGCCGATACGATCCTGCTCAAGGCAGCGGAATTCGGCGATCTCGACACTGTCCGCTTTGCTCTCGATCACGGCGCCAACGTCTCCGCAAGGGCCGCCAACGGATGGACGCCGCTGATGATCGCCGCCCTCGGCGGTCACGCGGACATCGTCCGTCATCTGGTGACGGCCGGGGCGGCAGGCGACGGGGACGGCCCGCTGCCCACCGTGGACGGCAAGATCGATGCCGTGGTCGCAGCTTTGGTCGGCGGCGCCAAGCGCGAAGAGAGCAGAGTCGACGAACTCGTATGCGCCATCTCCGACACCAGGAACCTTGCCCGCGGCATGCCGCGATATCGCATGGTGGCGAGCAGGCTCGGCTACAGCGGTGCCTTCCTCGACAAGCATTTCCCGTCCGACGACCTGCCGCCGCTGGAAATCGACCTGCCCTATCCGCCGACGGGCGAGCCGGCCTCATGGCGCACCTTGCAGTCGGCGCTGCGCGACAAGGGGTTGTACCAGGGCGCCATCGACGGGGTTCCCGGCGACCAGACGTTGATTGCGCTGCACTACTACTTCCAGCCGCTGTTCGAGCGGCTTGTCCAGCGCTCGGCGACGGCGGCGGCCCGCGCGCTGGCTGCCAGGGCGAATGACAGCGCCTCTCCTTACGGTGAGGTCGGAACAGGCAACTCGGGCGAGCCGCTTTACGGCCAGAAATTCGGCTCCGCACTGAAATCGAGATATTTCGCCGAAGGGATAGACAGCTCCGGCAGCGCCACAGGCGACAAAGTCGTCGTCACTTACGAGGGCGAGATCGATGGCCAGCAGCGGCGGATCCGTTTGCTGTTAGAGTCGGACAGTTCCGGATTTTACCAGTATTTCTATACCTATATTGCCGGTGGCTTCTTCTCGGCCCATATCCGGGCCAACTCGCTCACGCTAAATTTCTACGGCGAGCAGCCGAGAACCCGGCATGAGGTCAGCCTGAATCTGTCCGCCGGGTCGTGGATCGAGGTTCGCCCCCTTGCCGGAGCCAGTCTCAGCCCGTCTCGGCCTCTCCCCTGCCTGCCGCAGGATCCTGAGCCGATCAGTCTCGATTCTACCTCCAGCACCGTCATTCTCGACGCATCGAACGATGCCCAGACAGAACCCCGCTCCCGGTTCCCTCGCATCGACGAGGAGCCGCCTGCGACCCAGGAGCCGGCCGGGAGCTCGCCCATCCAGGATGCCAGCGAGGCGTGGGAACGCTGACCGCAGTTGGTGACGCGTTCGAGCAGCGGCGCGTCTCTTTCTGGACCTCTCTTCTCGCGCACCCTGTCTTCGAGTTCGCAAAACGACCGGGCCATGGACGCCCGAAGTACCTGGACTGCGTTTGTCCGACAAACCGGCAAAACACAAGATCAGTGCCGATCAGTCTCCTCTCGTCGGAAATCCGGAGGCGAAAGAGGCAGGAAATATCCGCTTGACGGTCAAAACCTGCTTATGCCAACCTTTGTCGGACAAAGGGACGAACTGATAAGGCGTGCCGCCAAGATGCGTGCCGCAGCCGTCCGGGAGGAGACGTTCAGCAATGTCGGTGGCGGAGCCGGGTCGCTTCGAAAAGATCAAGGTGCCGTCCGCCTACCAGATGGTCGCGGAGGCGATCGAGCGCGAGATCATGGCCGGGCGGCTGCGCCCGGGCGACGAGATCGGCACCGAGGCGGAACTGGTCCGCCAGTTCGGCGTCAACCGCTCGACGGTGCGCGAGGGCATCCGCCTGCTGGAGCAGGCAGGGCTCGTCCAGCGCGAGGCCGGTCGCAAGCTCTATGTCTGCCTTCCCCACTACCGCAAGCTGTCGGACCGCATGAGCCGCGCCCTGGTGCTGCATCAGGTGACCTTCCGCGAACTGTTCGAGGCGGCCGTGATTCTCGAACTCGGGGTGATCGAGAGCGCCGTCGACGAGGCGACGGAAGAGGACCTTGCCGCCCTGGAGGCCAACCAGGCGATGGCCGAGGCGGCGCTGGACGATCCGGTCCGCCTTGCCGGTCTCGACACGGAGTTTCACGCGCTGCTGGCCAAGGCCTCGCGCAATCGGGTGCTGGAACTGGCGCGCGAGCCGGCCGCACTACTGTTCTTTCCCACCTCGGAGCTGATCTGCCGCCGGGTGCCGCAAGGCGCCGGCCGCATGGTCGCTGCCCACCGGCGGCTGATCGATGCCGTCGCCGCGCGCGACAAGGAGGAAGCGCGCTTGTGGATGCGGCGGCATGTGGTCGACTGGAAGCGCGGTTTCGAGCGCGCCGGCCGCGATATCGACGAGCCGGTGGAGAGCATCTTCGAGCGTCTGTCGGGGGTGAGGCAATACGCGTCGTGATCTGAGGTTTTCCGGCCCTGGAGGGGGCCGCCGGCCGAGACCGGAAAGACAAAGGACTGGGAGGAACATGTCGCAGGTTCTGCATGACCGGCCGTTGACGGCCGGCGCCATCGCGCCCATGCGCCGCCAGGGTGCCGAAACGTGCCCCCGGAAGGGCCGCCGATGACCGCGCCCGGCGAGACCGGCGCGGCGCACCTGGAGGTCGAGGGGCTGTCGCTGTCCTTCGGCGGTCTGAAGGCGCTGCGCGGTGTGTCCTTCTCGGTCGAGCCCGGCTCGATCACCGCGCTGATCGGCCCGAACGGCGCCGGCAAGACCTCCATGTTCAATTGCATCTCGGGCTTCTACAAGCCGCAGCAGGGGAGCGTGCGCTTCGACGGGCGCGACGTGACGCGGATGCATCCGCCGGAGCGCGCCGCCCTCGGCTTTGCCCGTACCTTCCAGAACATCGCGCTCTTCCGCGGCATGACCGTGCTCGACAACATCAAGCTCGGCCGCCATGCCCACATGAAGACCGGCCTGCTGCAGGCGCTCGCCTACTGGGGCCCCGCCCAGCGCGAGGAGATGGAGCTGCGCGCCGAGATCGAGCGCCGCATCATCGACTTCCTCGAGATCGACCACATCCGCAACATGCCGGTCGCCTCGCTGTCCTACGGCCTGCAGAAGCGGGTGGAACTGGCCCGCGCGCTCGCCATGCGCCCGCGCATCCTCCTTCTCGACGAGCCGGTCGCCGGCATGAACCGCGAAGAGACCGAGGACATGGCCCGCTTCATCCTCGACGTGAAGGAGGAATGGGGCACCACGATCCTGATGGTCGAGCACGACATGGGCATGGTGATGGACATCTCCGACCATGTCGTCGTGCTGAATTTCGGCGAGGTCATCGCCCGCGGCCTGCCGCACGAGGTGCAGGCGGACCCGCATGTGACGGAAGCCTATCTCGGCAGCGGCGATCCGGCCGCTCTGATGGCCCGGCTCAAGGGCGAAGCCGGCCCGGCTGACGGCGGCAGTGCCGCGGCGAACCGCAAGACGCGCGAGGACGTGGCATGAGCGACCTTCTCTTCTTTTTCGAGGTGACGCTGGCGGGCCTCGGCTCCGGCGCCCTGCTGTCGCTGACCGCGCTCGCCTTCGTGCTGATCTACAAGGCGACCCGCGTGATCAACCTTGCGGTCGGCGAACTGCTGATGCTCGGCGGCTACCTCTTCTTCGCCTTCGCCGCCGGCCTCGGCCTGCCGGCCTGGGCGGCGATCCCGCTCGCCATTGCCGGCGGCGGCCTCGTCGGCGCGGTGGTCGAGCGCGGGCTGATCCGTCCGATGCTCGGCGAAAGCCCGATCGCCGTCTTCATGGTGACCATCGGTCTCGGCTCGATCCTGGTCGGCCTCGTCGAGCTCGTCTGGGGCACCGATCCGCGCGCCCTGCCAGCCTTCATGGGCAACGCGCCGATCTTCATCGGCGAGGCCTATGTCTCGCGCAAGATCGCCATCGCCTTCGCGGTTGCAGCGGTTGTGATCGCAGTCTTCCTTGTCCTCTTCCGCTACTGGCGCGGCGGTGTCGCGCTCCGGGCGACGGCGACCGACCAGGCCGCGGCTTATTCCTGCGGCATCAACGTGCCCGGCGTCTTCTCGCTCGCCTGGGTGATCGGCTGCGGCACCGCTGCCGGCGCCGGCGTCCTGCTCGGCTCCATCGGCGGCATTTCCCCCTCGATGGGCGTCTTTGGCCTGTCCGCGCTGGTCGTGGTCATCGTCGGTGGGCTCGACTCCGTCGCCGGAGCCCTTGTCGGCGGTCTCGTCATCGGCCTCATCGAGGCGTGGGCGGGAACCTATCTCGGCGGCGAATACAAGCTCGTCACCACCTTCGGCCTCCTCCTCGTCGCCTTGATGATCCGTCCCTACGGCTTGTTCGGCACGACAGAAATCGAGCGTCTCTGACATGCAGATCGGAACCGCCAAGCACAGCTATCAGGCCGACGAGGCGCTGCTGACCACCCGGCCGCAGCGCGTGTGGATGGCCCTGTTCGCAGCAAGCCTTTGCATCGCGCCCTTCGTGCTCGACAATTACTGGCTCTATCTCGCCTGCCTCGTCGCCATCAACGTGGCCAGCGCCACCGGCCTCAACATCCTGACCGGCTATACCGGCCTCGTCAGCCTCGGCCAGGCTGCGTTCATGGCAGTCGGCGCCTATACGGTCGGCTGGATGCAGCTCAACCTCGGCACGCCCTTCCTGCTGAACCTCGTCGCCGGCGGCATCATTGCCGCGGCCGTCGGCATCGTGGTCGGCATCCCGAGCCTTCGGGTCAAAGGCCTCTACCTGGCCATCGCCACCATCGCCGCCTCTTTCATCCTGCATTTCATCTTCGTCAACTGGCAGAGCGTGACCAACGGCAACAGCGGCCTGACGCTGACGCCGGCGAGCTTCTTCGGCACGCCGCTGACGGAGTACCAGCAGCTCTATTTCGTCTTCGTGCCGATCACCGCGCTGATGGTTCTGGGCGCGGCCAATCTCTTCCGCACCCGCGTCGGGCGCGCCTTCATCGCCATCCGCGACCGCGACATCTCGGCCGAGGTGCTGGGCATCTCGCTGCTGCGCTACAAGCTCATGAGCTTTGCGATCTCGTCCTTCTATGCGGGCGTTGCCGGCGGCATGTGGGCCTATTTCTTCCGCGTGGTGACGCCGGAGAGCTTCCCCTTCGTCTATTCGATCTTCTTCCTTGCCGCGATCATCGTCGGCGGCATGGGGACGATCCTCGGCGGCATTCTGGGCGCCGTCTTCATGACCCTCGTGCCGGAGCTGCTGCGCTTCGGCATCGACTGGCTCACTCCCGTTCTTCCCAATGCGGCGGCGATGCTCTCGCCCGTCCGCACCATCGTTTTCGGCCTCCTCATCGTCGGCTTTCTCATCTTCGAGCCGAAGGGACTTGCCGAAATCGTCCAGAGATCCCGGCGTTACTTCCATCTCTGGCCCTTCAAGAAGTGAATGACCAAAAGTCACGCGATAAAACCGGAGGAAACAATGCTTAGCTTTACCAGGAGAACGCTGCTTGCCCTGTCGGCATCGGCAGCCATCGCCACCGCGCTTCCAGCCGTTGCGGCCGACGACATCGTCATCGGCGGCTCGATCCCGCTCACCGGCGTCTTCGCCTTCGCGGGCATCGGCATCGAGGCCGGCATGCAGGACTACATCAAGATCGTCAACGAGGCCGGCGGCATCCAGGGCCGCAAGCTGCGTCTCGCCTACGAGGACACCGGCTACAAGGTCGATGCCTCCGTCGCCGTGTTCAACAAGCTGACCAGCCAGGACGAGATTCACCTCTACTACGGCGACTCGACCGGCTTCGCGAAGACCATCAACGGCGAGATCGACCGCCGCGGCTCGATGATCATGGCCGGTGCGTCCTTCGCGACCGAGCTGAACGATCCCAAGGCCTTTCCGCACCAGTTCATGGCCGGCCCCGACTATTCGGAAATGACCGGCATCCTGCTGGAATACATCGCCAAGGAGAAGCCGGGCGCCCGCATCGTGCTGGTCAACTCCGACACCGAATTCGGCCGCGACCCCATCGCTGCCACCAAGGCGCGTGCCGGCGAGCTGGGCCTTGAGGTGGTGGAGGAGATCATCACCCCGCCGACCGCCGTCGACGTCTCCACCGAGGTGCTGAAGCTGCGCCGCGCCCGTCCGGACTACACCATCTTCCATGGCTACGTTCTGGCGCCGCTGCCCGAGTTCATGACCCAGGCCAAGCAGCTCGGCCTGGAGACCAAGTTCATGGGCACGTTCTGGTCGATGGACTCCAGCATCTGGGCCAAGGTCGGCGAGGCCGCCGACGGCTTCATGGGCGTCATGCCCTATCGCTACTACTACGACGAGGCCGACAACGCCCCGATGATGGACCGCATCCGCGAGATGCGCCCCGAGTACCAGTCGACGCCATACATGCAGGGCTTCCTGACCGCCATGCTGTTCACCGAGGCGGCCAAGCGCACGCTGGAGGCCGGCAAGGAACTGAACGGCGCCAACCTGAAGGCCGCGCTCAACTCCATCGAGAACTTCGACACCGGCGGCATCATCGGCGTGCCGATCTCGATCCCGGGCAACTCCATCCCGGTGGGCCGCATCTACCGCTACGACGCCAGCGCCCAGCAGATGCAGCCGGCGTCCGACTGGATCAGCGTTCAGGAGTAAGTGAGATGGCCGCGGACATCCTCCTCGAGATCAACAACATCGAGGTCGTCTACAACAAGACCGTGCAGGTGCTCCGCGGCCTGTCACTGAGTGTCGGGCGGGGCAAGATCGTCACCCTGCTCGGCTCCAACGGCGCGGGAAAATCGACGACGCTGAAGGCGGTGTCGAACCTTCTGGCGCTGGAGAACGGTGCCGTAACGGCCGGAGCGATCCGCTTCGACGGCGACGACATCTCCCGCCTGACGCCCCACGCCCTGGTGCGGCGCGGCCTCTTCCACGTGATGGAGGGGCGCCGCATCTTCGAGGACCTGACGGTCGAGGAAAACCTGACGGCGGCGACCTTCGCCCTGTCGGGGCGCGGGCTCAAGCCGACGCCCTTCGACCTCGTCTACCAGTATTTCCCGCGCCTGTTCGAGCGGCGCAACGGGCGCGCCGGCTACCTGTCGGGCGGCGAGCAGCAGATGCTGGCGATCGGACGCGCGCTCATCGCCCAGCCTTCGCTGATCCTTCTGGACGAGCCCTCGCTCGGGCTGTCTCCCGTCCTCGTCGAGGAGATCTTCACCATCATCGCCTCGATCAACCGCGATCTCGGCGTGTCCATGCTCCTGGTCGAGCAGAACGCTGCCGTCGCCTTCGCCGTCGCCCATTACGGCTACATCATGGAGACCGGCAAGATCGTGCTCGACGGGCCGACGGAGCGGCTGGTGAAGGACGACGACGTGCGCGAGTTCTACCTCGGCGCCAGCGGCGGCGAGGGCACCAAGAGCTACCGCGACATCAAGCACTACAAGCGCCGCAAGCGCTGGCTGTCCTGAGGCGAGACGACATGGCCGATTTTCCCGAACTCACCCTGCCGCAGATGCTGCGCGCCCATGCCGAGGCGACGCCCGACCGCGTGGCGGTCCTGCAGAAGGATTTCGGCATCTGGAATCCCCTTACCTGGCGCCAGTATCACGAGCGCGCCTGCGATGTCGGCGAAGGCCTTTTGGCGCTCGGGCTCGGCGAAGGTGGCCATGTCGCCATCCTGTCCGAGAACCGGGTGGAGTGGGTGCTGGCGCAGCTCGGCACCAACATCGTTGGCGGCGTCGCCATCGGCGTCTACCCGACCAGCCCGGCCAACGAGGTCGGCTACGTGCTGGAGCATTCCGACAGCGAGATCATCGTCTGCGAGGACCAGGAGCAGCTCGACAAGGTGATCGAGGTGCGCGACCAGCTGCCGAAACTGCGCCGCGTCGTGGTGATCGAGACCAAGGGCCTGCGCGGCTATTCGCAGGACTTCGTCATCTCCTTCGCCGCCATGGAGGCGATGGGGCATGCGCGCCGCACCAAGGCGCCAGCGTCCGAACGCAGCGCCTCCGCCGATCGCGGCCTCGATGACATTGCCCTGATGATCTACACCTCGGGATCGACCGGAAAGCCCAAGGGCGCGATGCTGTCCTATCGCAACCTGCGGGCCCAGGCGATCGCGATTGCCGACCGTATCGACCTCGACGCGCAGACCGTCCACCTCTCCTATCTGCCGCTGTGCCACGTCGCCGAGCAGATGGTGACGGTGATGGCGCCGATCTATCTCGGCTCGCGGATCTGCTTCGGAGAGTCCTTGCGCACCGTCCAGGAGGACCTGCGCGAGGTCGCTCCCTCCTCCTTCCTCGGCGTGCCGCGGATCTGGGAGAAGCTGCATTCCTCGATCCATATCCGCATGCTGGAGGCCGGCGGCTACCGCCGCGCGCTCTACGAATGGGCCTATCGCGCCTGCGAGCCCTTCGCCGAAAAATCCCGCGCGCAGCGCAGCCTCAGTGAGCGGGTCACCTTTGCGCTCTGCTACCTTTTCGTCTTCCGCGCCCTGCAGAACTATATCGGCCTGCGCCGCGCCCATATCGCCATGACGGGCGCCGCGCCGATCTCCCCGCGCATCGTCCGCTTCTTCCGCACCATCGGCGTGCCGCTGGTCGAGGTCTACGGCATGACGGAATCGAGCGGCGTCGCCCTCGGCCAAACGCTGGACCGCCTCGTTCCCGGGTCTGTCGGCCCGGCCGCGAAGGGCGTCGAGGCACGCGTCGGCGAGCACGGCGAATTGCTGCTCAAGGGCGATACCATCTTCGTCGGCTACTACAAGAACCCATCCGCCACCGAGAGTTCCCTGCGCGACGGCTGGCTCCACACCGGCGACGTGGTCGAGGTGGAGAACGGCGAATTCCGCATCGTCGACCGCCTGAAGGACATCATGATCACCGCCGGCGGCAAGAACCTCAGCCCCTCGGAGATCGAGAACACGGTCAAGGGCAGCCCCTACATCAAGGAATGCATCGTCATCGGCGAGGGCCGCAAATACGTGGCGGCGCTCGTCCAGATCGACTTCGAGACCGTCGCCAAATGGGCGGAGGAGAAGGGCCTGTCCTACACCAACTTCCGCAGCCTTGCCGAGAACCCGGCAGTGCGCGAACTGGTCGACACGGAGATCCGCGCCGCCAATAGCCAGCTCGCCCAGGTCTCCCACATCCGCCGTTTCCACCTGCTCATCAAGGAGCTGGACCACGACGACGACGAGGTCACCGCGACCATGAAGGTGCGTCGCTCCAGCATCCAGACCAAATATGCCGGAGAGATCGCCAGCCTCTATCCGACCGGCTGACGCATCCCCGCCCCGGATCCAACGGAGCCCGACACCCCGACATGCCCGACGCCCTGATCTACGACCACCTGCGCACGCCGCGCGGCCGGGGAAAGCCGGACGGCGGCCTGCACGAGGTAACGCCGATCCGCCTTGCCACCACCGTGCTGGAGGCGGTGCGCGAGCGCAACGCGCTCGACACCGCCCTCGTCGACGACGTGGTGATGGGCATCGTCATGCCGGTGGGCGAGCAGGGCCAGTGCCTGCCGCGCGTTGCCGCCATCGCCGCCGGCTATGCGGAAGAGACCGCAGGCGTCCAGATCAACCGGTTCTGCGCCTCGGGTCTCGAGGCCTGCAACATGGCCGCCGCCAAGGTGATGGCCGGCCAGGCCGACATGATGGTTGCCGGGGGCGTCGAATCCATGTCGCGCATCCCGATCCTCTCCGACGGCGGCGCCTGGGGCGCCGATCCGCAGGTTGCGGCCGCAACGACCTTCGTGCCGCAGGGCATCTCCGCCGATCTCATCGCCACCAAATGGGGCTACTCGCGCGAACAGCTCGACGCCTTTGCGGTGGAGAGCCACCGCCGTGCCGCACGGGCCTGGTCAGAAGACCGCTTCTCCCGCAGCATCGTTCCGGTGCACGATCGGGTCGGCGAGGTGCTGCTCGCCCGCGATGAGACCATCCGCGGCAACTCCACCGTCGAGGATCTCGGCCGGTTGAAACCGTCCTTCGCCGGGCTCGGCGAAAAGGCCGGCTTCGACGCGGTGGCGCTGGAGCGCTATCCCGGCTTTGCCGAAATCCGCCACGTCCACCATGCCGGCAATTCGTCCGGCATCGTCGACGGCGCGTCGGCTGTGCTGCTTGGCACCCGCGAGGCGGGAGCGCGCGCTGGCCTCGTCCCGCGTGCCCGCATTCGCGCCTTTGCCGAAATCGGCTCCGAGCCGACCATCATGCTCACCGCACCCTCCTTCGCGGCGGAAAAGGCGCTGAAGCGGGCCGGCATGACCGCTGCCGACATCGACCTGTTCGAGATCAACGAGGCCTTCGCGGCCGTCGCCCTGCGCTTCATCGAGGCGCTCGATCTCGACCCCGAAGCCGTCAACGTCAACGGCGGCGCCATCGCCATGGGTCATCCGCTGGGGGCAACCGGCGCGATGATCCTCGGCACCGCGCTGGACGAACTGGAGCGGACGGATCGCCAGACCGCCCTCGTCACCCTGTGCGTCGGCGCCGGCATGGGCGTCGCCACCATCATCGAACGGATCTGAGGACGCACCCGTGCTGACAAGCGAGATCGACAGCGGCGGCATCGCCCTCCTGACCATCGACATGCCCGGCCGCTCGATGAACGTCATCGACTGGGCGTTCACAGAGGCCCTGCGCGAAGAGATCGCCCGGCTCGCCGCCGATCCGGCGGTCACCGGCATCATCGTTGCGTCCGGCAAGGACAGCTTCATCGCCGGCGCCGACCTTGCCATCATGAACGGCATGACCGGTCCGGGCACCTCTCCGGCCACCGCGTCGGAGCGCATCCGCGCCATGACCGATGCCTTCCGCGCGCTGGAGACCTGCGGCAAGCCGGTCGTCGCAGCCGCCAGCGGCACCGCGCTCGGCGGCGGGCTGGAGCTGATGCTCGCCTGCCATTACCGGATCGCCGCGCGCAATCCCAAGGCCGTCTTCGGCCTGCCCGAGGTCACGCTCGGCATCCTGCCGGGCGCCGGCGGCACCCAACGCCTGCCCCGCGTCATCGGCATCGAGGCGGCCCTGCCCCTGCTGCTGGAGGGCCGCCGCCTGTCCGCGGACGAGGCGCTGTCGCTCGGCCTTCTCGACGAGCTGGCCGAGCCGGACGATCTGATTGCCGCAGCCAGGCGCGCGCTGACGGAAGGCCGTGCCCCGGCGACTGCGCCTTGGGACGGCAAGGGCTTCGCCCCGCCAGGCCCGGCCGTGACCTCCGAGGCAGCGTCGAACATCTTCCTCTTCGCCAATGCCAAGGTTCGCGCGCGCGGCCACCGCAACTATCCGGCGCTGGAGGCGATCCTCTCCTGCGTCTACGAAGGCCTGCGGCTGCCCATCGACAAGGCACTCAAGGTGGAGCGTCAGTATTTCGGCCATCTGGTCCATGGCGATGTCGCGCAGGCGATGATCCGCACCCAGTTCTTCGCCCGCCAGGTGCTTGCCCGCGAGGGCCGGGCGCGGGCGGACAAGGACGGGCCTCTTGCCACCGCCTGCCGAAACGCGCTCGACGCCGAGGCGCTTCGCATGCAGGCTGAGGGCATGAGTCCCGCCTTCATCCGCAATGCCGCCGAGGTTGTCGGCCTCTCCGTCCTGCCCGCTCTCCCCGTGGATTCGGCCCGTCCGTCCACCAATGATGCCAGCGATCGCGCGGCCCTGCGCCCCGCCGGCCTGCGGCTTCTGCGTGCCATGGCGCTTGCCGCCGCCGCGACGCTCGACCGCGGCGACGTCGCCTCGGCGCTGGAAGCCGATGTCCACGCCATCGACGCAGCGGGCTTCCCCGTGTGGACCGGTGGGCCGCTCAGCTTGATCGACAGGCAAGGCGCGGCGGAATTTGTCGCCGCCTGCCGTGCCGACAAGCTGGAGATCCCGGTCGGCCTCGCCGTCATGGCCCGGGACGGCGGACGGTTTCATTCTGTGAAGGAGGCCGCCGCATGAGCGACGACCTGGTGCTTGCCGAGTTCGATGCCGCAACCGGTATCGCCACCATAACGATCAACCGGCCGAAGGTGCTGAACGCGCTCGACGTAGCAACCGCCCGCGCCTTCCTGCAGGCGGTGCGCAAGGCCACCACGACCAAGGGCGTGCGCTGCATCGTTCTTTCCGGCAGCGGCCGCGCCTTCATGGCCGGCGGCGATGTCGCCGCCTTCGGCAAGGATCCGGACCGCGCCGCCGAGGTCGTCCACGACCTGCTCGACGCGCTGCACCCCGCGCTCACGGCTTTGCGCGAGTCGCCCGTCCCGGTGATCGCCGCCGTGCGCGGCGTGGCGGCCGGCGCCGGCTTCAGCCTGGTGCTCGGCGCCGACCTCGTGATCGCCGAGGCCGGCGCGCGCTTCGTCGTCGCCTACGACCGCATCGGCACCTCGCCCGACTGCGGCGGCACCTGGGCGCTGCCGCGCAAGGTCGGCCGGGCCAAGGCGATGGAACTGCTGCTGCTCGGCGATGCCCTGAGCGCGGAGGAGGCCCGCGCGGCGGGCATCGTCAACAAGGTGGTGCCGGCAGAAGACCTCGACGCCGACACCCTCGCCCTGGCAACGCGCGTCGCCAGCGGCCCGACACAGGCGCAGGGCGCGGTCCGCGCGCTCGTCGATGAGGCGCTCGACCGTCCCTTCGCCGCCCATCTTGAGGCCGAACGCGCCTCCTTCATCCGCATGACCGGGACCCGCGATTTCCGCGAGGGCGTCTCGGCCTTCCTCGAAAAGCGCCAGCCGCATTTTCGCGGCGAGTGACCGGCACACCCGGCAGATACCGGAGGAATTCCGCATGACCATGCCGAAAGCATTCGACGGCCACCTCAAGGTTCCGGCGATCGCCTCGCCGATGTTCCTCGCCTCCGGCCCCGATCTTGTCGTCGCCACCTGCCGCGCCGGGGTGATCGGCACTTTCCCAGCACTCAACCAGCGCACGACCGAAGGCTACGGCGAATGGTTGAGCGAGATCGAGGATCGCCTGTCGGGCCATGCCGATGCAGCCCCCTACGGCGTCAACCTGATCGTCCACCGCAGCAACAAACGGCTGGAGGCGGATCTTGCGATGACCGTCGAGCGCGAGGTGCCGCTGGTCATCACCTCGCTCGGCGCCAACCCCGACGTCGTCTCCGCCGTCCACTCCTATGGCGGCCTCGTCTTCCACGACGTCATCAACCCGCGCCACGCCCGCAAGGCGGCCGAAGCCGGCGTCGACGGCATCATCGCGGTCTGCGCCGGCGCTGGTGGTCATGCCGGCACCATGAGCCCCTTTGCGCTGGTCTCGGAAATCCGCGCCTTCTACGACGGCGCCATCATTCTGGCCGGCGCCATCAACACCGGTGCGCAGATCGCCGCCGCCCGCGCCATGGGCGCGGATCTCGCCTATCTGGGCACCCGCTTCCTCGCTACCGCGGAAGCGATGATCGTCGACGACTACAAGCAGATGATCCTGGATGCGACCGCCGCCGACATCCTCTACACCCCGGCGATCAGCGGCGTGAACGCCAACTTCCTGCGCCCGAGCATCGAGCGCGCGGGCCTCGACCCGGACAATCTCGAGCATGCGGGTACGCTCGACATGGGCAGCGAGGCGAAGGTCTGGAAGAATATCTGGTCCGCCGGCCAAGGCACGGGAACCATCACCGACCTGCCGCCTGCGACCGAGTTGTGCGAGCGCCTCCGCGCCGAATACCGCGCCGCGTGCGCCGCCCTCGCCTCGGACCCTTACGCCTGAGGCAGGGCAACGAGCCCCTTACGAAACAGGAACGGTCTTGGGCTTCATCACCGGCGGTTCGGGCTTGGTGATGTTTGTGCTTTCGCCTTCGGAACCGACCGGAACCAGCGTGATGTAGACCGGGTTGGGGTCATGGTCGAGCGCGGCTCCTCGCTGGTGCCGCGAACGGCGGACGCGCAGCCCGAGACCAGGACGGCGCAGGCAGTACCACCAATAAAATGCCACAGCGTGAAGCGGCCTAGGCGCCGCCCGCCAGGTCTAACCGGTATTTGCGAAAGCGCGTTCCCTCGTACTCGACTTCGCCGAGGAACCGCGCGCCGAGCCGGGCCAGCGCCGACAGGCTGCGCCGCGAGGGCGCCAGCAGGAAGGTGACATGGGAAATGCGCGGGTCCGCTTTTGCGACGTCGAGCGCCTTCGCCGCGATCCTCGAGCCGAGCCCGAACGCATCAGGCCGCAGCACGAGGCCGAAATCCCAGTCCTCGTCCTCCTTCTGGAAACCGCCCCAGCCGACATAGCACCCGTCGCACAGGATAGCCCAATGGCCGAGCCCGTCGCGCTCCCAGCACGCTTCCTTGGCGGCGATGAAGCCCTCTACCGTCTGCGCGTCCCAGCGCTCCGTCATCAGCGGCATGTGCTCGCCGACGCGCGGGTCCTGCATATGCGCCAGCATCTCCTCGCCGGAAACCTCGGTCAGTCGAACAAAGGCGATTTCGGGCAGGCCGGGGCGGCTCATGACGGGTGCGATTCCTGGGCGGGTCGGTCCGGCGGAAGGTGGCCGCCATCACGCTGTCTTGCAAGGGGCGGCGCACACCGTCCCCATCAACTGGGCGTGCACGACCCGGGCGCCGGCTAGAGCGGCCGCGTCGTCGTCACATATGCCTCGAAGAAGTCGGAGAATTTCGCGACCCGCATCGGCAGGCGCTCATAGGGCGGATAGTAGAGCGTCAACCAGATGTCCGGCGCCTGCCAGTCCGGCAGCACCTGGGCGAGCCGGCCCTTTGCCAGCCCCTCCTCGACGATGAACAGCGGCAACAGGGCGATACCCTCGCCGTTCTCCGCAAGGCGCGCCAGCAGGTCGCCGTTGTTGCCGGCGATCGTGGCGCCGGCCCGTACCCGGCGCGCGCGCCCGTCACGGCGAAGCTCCCAAGTCTCGGCCTGCGAGCGCTCGTCATAGGCAAGGCAGGAGTGGTCCGAAAGGTCGTCCGGCGTCTCCGGCACGCCGCGCAAGGCCAGATAGGCGGGAGACGCGACCATTACCCGGCGCACGAGGCACATCTTGCGCCAGATCGTCGACTTGTCGCGCGGGGCCTCGGAAATCCGGATGGCCAGATCGAAGTCGTCGGACACGATGTCGATGAAGCGGTCGGTGAGGCTGATCGACAGCGACGCCTGCGGATACTGGCTGCGGAACCCGGCGGCCACATCGGGAAGCACCTGCTGGCCGAGCGACATCGGCGCGTTGATGCGAATCGTGCCGGCCACGTCGCCGTGCTGCTCCTGCAGGTCCTCGGTGGTGCGGCGGAACTCTTCCAGCAGCGGCGCGATGCGCGCGGCATAAACCGCGCCCGCCGAGGTCAGCGACACCTGTCGCGTGGTGCGCAGGAGCAGTTGCACGCCGAGCTGCTCCTCAAGCGCACTGACCGCGCGCGTGACCGTCGGCGCCGTCATTGAAAGTTGGCGCGCGGCGGCCACGAAACTCCTGTGCTCGGCGACCGCCAGGAAGATGCGAATGTGGTCGAGATCGATCATGCTGGCGATTATTACATTAATTGCAATAATATCAGAGAAATTAATTCCATTCTCAAAAGGCCCTCCCTGCCCCATCTTCACGTCAACGGCACAAGCCGGCGACGTTTCGAGAAAGGGAACCAGCGCCATGCTCACTCAGATCAAGGGCCTGCATCACGTCACCTCCATGGCGGGCGATGCCCAGGAAAACAACGACTTCTTCACCCGCACGCTCGGCATGCGGCGCGTCAAGAAGACGGTCAACTTCGACGATCCGGAGGTCTACCACCTCTACTACGGGGACAAGACCGGCACGCCCGGCTCGGTCATGACCTACTTCCCCTTCCCGCATATCGTGCAGGGCCGTCCCGGTGCCGGCGAAGTGGGCGACACCTACTTTGCGGTTCCGACAGGCTCCCTGCCCTACTGGAAGGAGCGCCTGCCCGGCCTCGGCGTTGGCGGCCTCGAAGAGTACGACGCCTTCGGTGAGAAGCGCCTGCGCTTCAAGGGTCCGGACGGCGACGGCTTCTCGCTGGTCGAGACCAAAGACGACGAGCGCCTCGGCTGGACCGCCGGCGGCATCAATAGCAGCGAGGCGATCCAGGGCTTCCGCGGCGCGGCCTTCCGCCTGCAGGACGCCGGCGGCACGGCCGAACTGCTCCGCTTCATGAACTACCGCGAGGTGGAACGGAGCGGCAACTGGACCCGCTTCGCCATTGAGGGCGGCAACGGTGCCGATGTCATCGACATCGAGGAAGTGCCGTCCGCCGGGCATGCCCGACAGGGCGCCGGCTCGGTCCATCACATCGCCTTCGCGGTGGAGAACCGGGCGGCCCAGTTGGAGGTGCGTCAGGCCCTGCTCGACACGGGATACCAAGTCACGCCGGTGATCGACCGGGACTACTTCTGGGCGATCTACTTCCGCACCCCCGGCGGCATCCTCTTCGAGGTGGCGACCAACGAGCCCGGCTTCGACCGGGACGAGGACACCGCCCATCTCGGCGAGGCATTGAAGCTGCCGACCCGCTACGAGCAGTTCCGCGCGCAGATCGAGGACATCCTCACCCCGATCCGGGACTGACATTCCATGCCTCCGCAAGGCTCCCAAGGGCCGAGCGGAGGCCTTCTTCCTCGGCCCATCCGGGACTTAACGCCATGACGACAGATACCTATCACGCCCTGACCACGGAGCCGGCTCCCGGCGCGCCGCTGGTCTTCGCCTTCCACGGCACCGGCGGCGACGAGCACCAGTTCGCCCGCTTCGTCGAGGAAGCCCTGCCCGGCGCTGGCCTCGTTGCCCCCCGCGGCGATGTGTCGGAGCACGGGGCTCTGCGCTTCTTCCGCCGCACCGGCGAAGGCGTCTACGACATGGACGACCTCGCCCGGCGCACGCAGGCGATGGCCGGCTTCGTCGAGGCCCATCGCAAGGCCCATCCGGGCCGCCCGGTCTACGGCTTCGGCTATTCCAATGGCGCCAACATCCTGGCCTCGGTCGCCTTCCTGCGGCCGGACCTGTTCGACCGGATCGCGCTTCTGCATCCGCTGATCCCGTTCGAGCCGGCGCCCCAAGCCGGTCTTGCCGGGCGCAAAGTGCTGATTTCCGCCGGACAGCGGGATCCGATCTGCCCTCCGGCCGCGACCAGCGCCCTGATCGACTGGTTCAAGGCGCAGGGCGCGGACGTGACGCTCGCCTTTCACGAGGGCGGGCACGAATTGCGACAGAACGAAATCGACGCGCTGGTCGGCTTCCTGAAGTAGCCGCCAGCCCATCAGCCAAGGAGACGGTACGATGGTCCTGATCCACGAGAACATGAGCCGGGGCCGCACGCAGAGCGGCTGGCTCGACGCCTGGCACACCTTCTCCTTCGGCGGGTTCCGCGATCCCACCCGCATGGGCTACGCCGCCCTGCGGGTGCTCAACGAGGACCGCGTTGTTCCGGGCGCCGGTTTTTCCGAACACGGCCATTCCGACATGGACATTTTGACAATGGTCCTGTCCGGCCGGCTGCGCCACACCGACACGCTCGGCAACGAGGCTGAGATCGCAGCCGGCGAGCTCCAGCTCATGTCGGCGGGCAGCGGCATCCGCCATGCGGAGATGAACGCCTCCGACAGCGAGCCGGCCCACGTGCTGCAGATCTGGCTGATCCCGGACACGACCGGCGGTGCGCCGACCTATCAGCAGGTCGACCTGCCTGCCGCCGAGACGACGCGGGACTGGACCCTTCTTGCCAGCGGCAAGGAGGGAGAGGCGCCCTTGAGGCTCCTGTCCGATACCCGCGTGTCGCTTGCCACTCCGCGGACGGGAGACGCCACCGCCCTTCCCATCGCCACTGGACGGCGGCTCTTCGTCCATCTGGTCGAGGGCATCGCCAGCGTAGAGGGCGAGCGCCTGGTTGCCGGCGACGGATTGCAGATCGGCGAGGAGGAGATCGGCGATCTCCTCTGGCAGACAGACGGCCGTGTCCTGCTCTTCGACATGAGCGCTCGCGCCGGCAGGGCCTGAGCACGCCGCGGGCCTCACGCACTGGCCCGGTCCGGTTCGCCGGCCCGGGCCAGCTGCGAGCCAGCTGTAGGCAGAGCAAAATCCCGTTGCCACCGGCTCAGGCGCGGAAAATACTATCCAAAAGCGGCGGCAAGACCGAAAAACCTTTGTCGGCAACGCAGTACGAGGTGTCGTGATGAACGCTGTCGCACCGTCCCGCGATCGTCTTGGCTGCCGTTCAACGGACCTGGCACGAGACGAGGAACTCGCCCTGAAGGATGTCACCTTCCTGCGCAAGACCTCGCGCAGTGCAGCGCCGGTCAAGGTCGAGACGCCACCGACCGGACAGGGCCTCGTCCTCGGCATGTCGCTCGGCGACGAGCATTGGCGCGACATCCGCACCGGCAAGACGGCGCATCGCCACCACTTCCAGCGCAACAGCCTTTACCTGCGTGACTTCGAGATCGCCTACCGGGCGGAACTCGGCGGCCAGTTCGACTTCCTGCTGGTAGAGATTCCCTGGGAGCGCTTTCTCCCGCAGGACGAGACGGGGCCGCGCGTGATGCCGCGCCGGATCGATTTCGAGACCGGCACCACCGATCCGACGGTCACCCATCTGCTCTCCGCCATCCAGCCGATGCTGTCCGGCCAGCAGCCGCGCGACCAGCTCTTCATCGATCAGGTGGCAGAGGCGCTCGTCACCTATCTGCGCCATCGCTACACGACCATTCGCATCCGTCGACACCGGCGCCAGCGCAGCCCTTCCGCCCTGATCCGACAAGCGCTGGAGATCCTGCGCGAGTCACTCGACGGGAACGTCTCGCTCGACGACATCGCGCGGCGCTGCAATGTCTCGCGCTCGCATTTCTATCAGGTCTTCCGTCAGGAACTCGGCTGCACGCCGCACGAATGGCTGATGCGCATGCGCATCGAGCAGGCACGCTCCATGCTGTGCCGACCGAACCTGACGCTGGCCGAGATCGCCGCCCAATGCGGCTTCGCCGACCAGAGCCACTTCACACGCGCCTTCGGCCGCCGCTTCGGCCTGTCGCCGGGGCGCTGGCGGGCGGAGCACGGCGCTGCAAGCTCGAGAGAACCGGCCTCGGGATAGATAGAGTCCCGGACAATCCTTCAACTCCGAGGCGACGGGCATTCAAGACAGTCGATGCCAGCGGCCGGTACGGTCGAGCCATCCGATTGCCACTCCTCCACAAGGACTGACGACCATGGCTCCCACTGCCACGCCGACCCCCGGCGAGTTGCTGCTTTCCCCGACCGACCACATGCTGGTGATGATCGATTTCCAGTCGCAGATGTCCTTCGCCACCAAGTCGATCGACGCCACGCTCCTGCGCAACAACGCCGCCCTCGTCGCCAATGCGGCCGCCGGCTTCAAGGTGCCGACGATCCTCACCACCGTCGCCGAAAAGTCGTTCTCCGGGCCGATGTTCGAGGAAATCACCGACGCCTTCCCGGGCCAAGCGCTGCTCGACCGCACCTCCATGAACACCTGGGAAGACGCCGCCGTCATCGACGAGGTCAACCGCATCGCCAAGCCGCGCATCGTGCTGAGCGGGCTGTGGACCAGCGTCTGCATCGTCGGCCCGGCGCTCTCCGCCCTGTCGCAGGGCTTCGAGGTCTATGTCATCGCCGACGCGTGCGGCGACATCACCGACGAGGCACACGAGCGCGCGATGGAGCGCATGGTGCAGGCCGGCGCAAGGCCCATGACCTCGCTCCAGTACATTCTTGAGCTGCAGCGCGACTGGGCCCGCACCGAGACCTACGACATGACCACCGGCATCGCCAAGAAGTTCGGCGGCGCCTACGGCCTCGGCATCATCTACGCCAAGTCGATGTTCGGCGCCTCCGAAGGGCACTGACGAAGCTCAGCGGGGCCGCGTCCGCGCGGTGCCGCCCCGGTCTTTGCATTCTCGCTGCCGGAGCGTCCGACCATGAAAATGTACCTGCTCTCGCTCGGCGCTGGTATCCTCGTCGGCATCGTCTACAGCCTGCTCAACGTGCGCTCGCCCGCCCCACCCATCGTCGCGCTGGTCGGCCTTCTCGGCATCCTGCTCGGCGAGCAGGTGGTGCCGATGGTCAAACGCATCATCGACGGACGGCCCGTCGCCGAGTTCATCCGCACCGGCTGCGCCGAGCATGTTCTGGGCGAGTTGCCGAGGTCCGGGAAGAAAGGCCGCGACGCCTGATCCCGTGTGCGGCCGGATCATCTCCGGTCCCGACCACAGCCAAGGGAGGAAGCAATGAGCTATGTCGAGGCGCTGACCATCTTTCACACCGGGCTCAGTCTGGCCGCCATCGCGGTAGGCATACCAGCGGTCGCCGGGCTCGTCGGCCCGGCCCTTCGCGGCTGGATATCGCCGTTTCTGGCGCTGGCAGTCGCTACCAGCGTCACCGGATACTTCTTTCCGTTCTCGGTCGTGACACCGGCGGTGATCGTCGGCGCCGGCGCGCTGGCGATCCTCGCCGCCGTCTACTACGCCGCGCGCAGATTGGATAACTCGCCGATGTGGCAGCGCATCTACGCAGGCGGGGTGGTCGCGAGCCTCTATCTCCTGATCTTTGTCGCCGTAGCCCAGGCGTTCCAGAAGATCGGTCCGCTCGCCCGCTTGGCCCCGACCCAGTCCGAACCACCCTTCGCCATCGCCCAGTTGGTGGCGCTTACCGTTTTCGTCGCAATCGGCTTCGTCGTGACGCGACGCTTCAGCTCGACGCCGGGTCGAGGCCCCGCCTGATTGCACCGGCTCAAGCCAAGGAACCCGCCATGCCCCCCGATCTCGTTCTCTACAACGGCCGCGTCACGACGCTCGACCGCACCCGACCGGAAGTCTCGGCCCTGGCGATCCGTGACGGCTCCTTCACCGCTGTCGGCGAGGACGCCGCGATCCTTGCGCTCGCCGGACCGCAGACCCGCCGCATCGACCTGCAGCGCCGGCGGGTCCTGCCGGGGCTCATCGACAACCATACCCACGTCGTGCGCGGCGGCCTCAACTTCAACATGGAGCTGCGCTGGGACGGGGTGACCTCGCTCGCCGACGCCATGGCCATGCTGCGCGCCCAGGTCGCCATCACGCCGCCGCCGCAATGGGTCCGCGTCGTCGGCGGCTTCACCGAGCACCAGTTCGCGGAAAAGCGTCTGCCGACGCTGGACGAGATCAACGCCGCCGCGCCCGACACGCCGGTCTTCCTGCTGCATCTCTACGACCGCGCCTTGCTGAACGGGGCGGCCCTGCGCGCCGTCGGCTACGACCGAGACACGCCCAATCCGCCGGGTGGCGAGATCCAGCGCGATGCGAGGGGCAACCCGACCGGCCTGCTGCTGGCCAAGCCCAATGCCGGCATCCTCTATTCGACCCTGGCGAAGGGGCCGAAGCTGCCGCCAGAATACCAGCTCAACTCCACCCGTCACTTCATGCGCGAGCTCAACCGGCTCGGCATCACCGGCGTGATCGACGCCGGCGGCGGCTTCCAGAACTATCCCGAGGATTACGAGATCATCCGCACCCTGGCCGAGGCCGGGCAGATGACGGTGCGCCTCGCCTACAACCTCTTCACCCAGAAGCCGGGCGAGGAGAAGGAGGACTTCCTCGCCTGGACCCGCTCGGTGAAATACCGCCAGGGCGACGACTATTTCCGCCACAACGGCGCCGGCGAGATGCTGGTCTTCTCCGCCGCCGACTTCGAGGACTTCCGCCAGCCCCGGCCGGACATGGCCGAGAGCATGGAGGACGAGCTCGAGGAGGTCGTGCGCATCCTCGCCGAGAACCGCTGGCCCTGGCGGCTGCATGCCACCTATGACGAGACCATCTCGCGCGCCCTCGACGTCTTCGAGAAGGTCGACCGGGATATCCCGCTGGCCGGCCTCAACTGGATGTTCGACCACGCGGAGACGATCTCGGAGCGCTCCATCGACCGGGTCGCCGCGCTCGGCGGCGGCATCGCCACCCAGCACCGCATGGCCTATCAGGGCGAATATTTCGTCGAGCGCTACGGCGCGGCCTCAGCCGCCGCCACCCCGCCCATCGCCCGCATGCTGGAAAAGGGCGTCACCGTCTCGGCCGGCTCGGATGCCACCCGCGTCGCCTCCTACAACCCATGGGTTTCGATCGCCTGGATGGTCACCGGCCGCACGGTCGGCGGCCTGCGGGTGACGCCGGCGGCGAACTGCCTCGACCGCGAGACCGCCCTTCGCATGTGGAGCGAGAAGGTCGCCTGGTTCAGCAACGACGAGGGCCGGCGCGGCCGCATCGCGCCGGGCTATCTCGCCGACCTTATGGTGCCCGACCGCGACTATTTCTCGGTTCCCGAGGCGGACCTGTCGCATCTCGTCTCGGACCTGACGATGGTCGGCGGCCGCGTGGTCTGGGGCTCCGGCGACTTCGCCGCCCTCGACGACAACCCGCTGCCGCCTGCGATGCCCGACTGGTCGCCCGTGCGGCGCTACGGTGGCTTTGCCGCCTGGGCGGCGGATAAGTCGGACGCGGGCCTTGCGCGCACGGCGGCGGCCGGCTGCGGCTGCGCCAGCGCCTGCCAGGTGCACGGCCACGACCACGCCCGCGCCTGGGGTGCGGCCCTGCCGATCGGCGACCTCAAGGGCTTCTTCGGCGCGCTCGGCTGCGCCTGCTGGATGTGAAGCGGATGAGCAAGCCCTCCGCTTCCGCCGCGTCCGCCCCCGGCGCCTTCGCCCCGCTTGCCGGGCGCGTCTTCCTGGTGCTGTGGATTGCCACCGTCGTCGGCAATGTCGGCAGCTTCATCCGCGACACGGCCAGCGCCTGGATCGCCACCGACCTCAGCGCCTCGCCGGCCGCCATCGCCACCGTGCAGGCCGCAGCCACACTGCCGGTCTTCCTGCTCGCCATTCCCGCCGGTGTGCTGTCCGACATTCTCGACCGCCGCCGCTTCCTGATCGTCGTACAGGTGTTTCTCGGCCTCGTCAGCCTCTCCCTGATGCTGCTGTCGGCCTTCGGCGCCATGTCGCTGACCGCGCTCGTCGCCCTCACCTTTCTCGGCGGCACGGGTGCGGCCCTGATGGCGCCGACCTGGCAAGCCATCGTACCGGAACTGGTCGAACGCCCGCAGATGAAGGCCGCCGTCGCGCTCAACTCGCTCGGCATCAACATCGCCCGCGCCGTCGGCCCTGCCGCCGGCGGCCTGCTGCTCACCGCCGCCGGCACCACGATCACCTACGGTGTCGACGTGCTGAGCTACGTGCTCGTCGTCGCCGCGCTCGCCTGGTGGCCGCGCAAGGCGAAGGGCAGCGATCCGCTGGCCGAGCATTTCGGCGGCGCCTTCCGCGCCGGCCTGCGCTACGCGCGCCAGAGCCGGGAACTGCATGTGGTGCTGCTGCGCGCCGCTGTGTTCTTCCTGTGCGCCAGCGCCGTGTGGGCCCTGCTGCCGCTGGTCACCCGGGATCTGCTGGGCGGAGGCTCCGGCCTCTACGGCCTGCTGCTTGGCGCCGTCGGCCTCGGCGCCATCGGCGGCGCGGTGCTGCTGCCGCGCCTGCGCGCCCGTTTCGACGCCGACGGCCTGCTGCTGGCCGCCTCGCTTGTCGCCGGTGCCGTCATGGTCACCCTTGCCTTCGGCCCGCCGCAGGAGGCCGCCCTGGCCCTGCTCGCCCTGCTGGGCGCGGCGTGGATCACCGCCCTGACCACGCTGAACGGCACGGCACAGTCCGTCCTGCCCGACTGGGTGCGCGGGCGGGCACTTGCCGTCTATCTCACTGTTTTCAATGGCGCAATGACGCTCGGCAGTCTCGCCTGGGGCGGCGTCGCGCAGCTCTTCGGCATTGCCGCCGCACTGATCGCCGCAGCCATCGCCCTCGCCCTCGCGGGCGTGATCTTCAACCGGATCCGCCTGCCGCGCGGCGAGGCGGACCTCACCCCCTCGAACCACTGGCCCGAGCCTCTGGTCGCCAGCGGCCTTGCCGAAAATCTCGAGGCCGACCGCGGCCCGGTGCTGATCACCATCGCCTATCGCGTAGCGGCCGAGGATCGCCCCGCCTTTCTGGAGGCGGTCCACCGGCTGGCCGGCTCGCGCCGCCGCGACGGGGCCTTCGCCTGGGGCATTACCGAGGACGTGGCCGAGCCCGGCGTGCTTCTGGAATGGTTCCTCGTCTCGTCCTGGGCCGAACACCTGCGCCAGCATCGCCGCGTCGCCGGCCATGATGCCGACCTGCAACAGGAGGTGCAGCGCTTCCATTCCGGCGACAACCCGCCGCAGGTTCGCCACTACCTGACCCTTGATCCACCGCCACCTGAAGAGGCAAGCAAATGAGCACCTTAACCACCAGCGACGGCACCGAGATCTTCTACAAGGACTGGGGCTCGGGCCAGCCGATCCTCTTCTCCCATGGCTGGCCGCTGTCGGGCGATGCCTGGGACGCGCAGATGCTCTTTTTCGGCATGAACGGCTACCGGGTCATCGCCCATGACCGGCGCGGCCATGGCCGGTCCTCCCAGCCGTGGGACGGGAATAACATGGACCGCTACGCCGACGACCTGGCCGAATTGATCGAGCATCTCGACCTCAAGGATGCGATCCTGATCGGCCATTCCACCGGCGGCGGCGAGGTCTGCCGCTATATCGGCCGCCACGGCACGGCCCGCGTTGCCCGCGTCGTGCTGGTCGGAGCCGTTCCGCCGGTCATGCTGAAGTCGGACAGCAACCCGGAAGGTACGCCGATGGATGTATTCGACAGCATCCGCGAAGGGACCGCAAAGAACCGCGCACAGTTCTTCCTCGATCTGACAGTGCCTTTCTATGGTCTCAATCGCGATGGAGCGCCAAAAGTGCCGGGATTGCAGGAGAAATTCTGGCTTCAGGGCATGGCAGGCGGCATCAAGGGCCAATACGACTGCATCCATGAGTTTTCGGAAGTGGACTATAGCGAGGATCTGAAGAAGATCGACGTGCCGACGCTCGTGATCCACGGCACCGACGACCAGATCGTGCCGATTGCCGCCTCGGCGGAAAAGGCGGTGAAGCTGCTATCGCAGGGCGAGTTGCTGGTGATCGAGGGCGGCAGCCATGGGCTTGCCGAGATCGACCCGGACACGTTCAACGAGGCCGTGAACAAGTTCATCCGCTGACGGGGATATCAGCGGCAACGGGAAGCGGGTCCGGCAGCGACCGGACCCGCATTTCCTGCGCCGCCTGGCGCACCGCATCGGCGATCTGCTGCAACTGGCGGGCGAGCGGGCTCGCCTTGCGCCAGATCATGCCGATGGTGCGCGAGGGCTGCGGCTCGTCGAAGCGCGAGACCGAAACGGAAGCCGAGCGGGTTTCCACCGGCAGCGCCATTTCGGGGATCAAGGTCACGCCGATGCCGGCGCTCACCATCTGCACCAGCGTCGACAGCGAACTGCCGTCCATCAGTTCGCGCGGCTGCGCCGGCCCCATGTTGCAGAAGGACAGCGCCTGCTCGCGAAAACAGTGCCCCTCCTCCAGCAGCAACAGGCGCATCTCGCGCAAGGCCTCGCGGTTCGGCACCGGCTTGCCCTCGTCCTCCGTCGGGCGGACCAGCACGAAGTTTTCGGAAAAGAGCGCCACCTCGCTGAGCGCAGGTTCGGACACCGGCAGCGCCACGATGGCCGTGTCGAGGCGGCCTTCGACGAGCTCCTGCACCAGCCGCGAGGTCACGGTCTCGCGCACATGGATGTCCAGACCCTCGTTGGCGCGGGTCAGCCGGGCGATCACCGCTGGCAGCAGATAGGGCGCAATCGTCGGGATGATGCCGATGCGCAAGCGACCGGCCAGCCGGTCGCGGGAGGCGCGGGCAAGGTCGCCGAGCTCGTCCACCGCCTGCAGGATGTCGCTGGCACGGCTGGCGAATTCCTCGCCGAACGCCGTCAGCCGCACCTGGCGCGCGGTGCGCTCGAACAGTTCCGTGCCGAGCGAATCCTCCAGATCGCGGATCTGCACGGACAGCGCCGGCTGGGAAATCGCGCAGGCTTCCGCCGCCCGGCCGAAATGGCCGTGCTCCGCCAGGGCGCGGAAATAGCGCAACTGCTTGAGCGTCAGGTTTCTCATAATAAAAAACTATCGTGATAATCAAAAAATACAACTTAAATTAATGAAAAGACTGGGGCATAGTAGCGCGTGCGAGGATGAGAAGCGACGACCTTGGCGCCCCGCTGGCGCAACGGATTCGGGCCGCGCGCAATGGCGCGTCACCGACCCGGAAGGATCGCCGCCCCTCCCGGCATGCAATGCTTCGGGACGACCTCGAGAGGGAGAGTGCATGGCAGCGCGATACGGTCGCCATGCGGGTCGCAGGGCGGGCCACCGCGCTGTACGCCATGATTTTCTCCTTCTCAGGCAGTCATTTACAACCTGACGAGTGAGAGACATGGACAGACCCGATTTCGACACCGCCGGCAAATGCCCGGTCGTTCACAACACCGCCCGGACCCGCCAGAACTGGTGGCCCAACCAGCTGAACCTGCGCGTCCTGCACCAGAACTCTTCGCTGTCCAACCCGATGGGCAAGGACTTCAACTACGCAGAGGAGTTCAAGAAGCTCGACCTGGCGGCCGTCAAGGCCGACCTGACCGCGCTGATGACCGACAGCCAGGACTGGTGGCCGGCCGACTGGGGCCATTACGGCCCGCTCTTCATCCGCATGGCCTGGCATAGTGCCGGCACCTACCGCACGTTCGACGGTCGCGGCGGCGGCGGCAACGGCCAGCAGCGTTTCGCCCCGCTGAACAGCTGGCCGGACAACGTCAACCTCGACAAGGCCCGCCGCCTGCTGTGGCCGGTCAAGCAGAAGTACGGCAACCAGCTGTCCTGGGCCGACCTGATGATCCTGGCCGGCAATGTCGCGCTCGAGAGCATGGGCTTCAAGACCTTCGGCTTTGCCGGCGGCCGCGCCGACACCTGGGAGCCGGAGGAGCACGTCTACTGGGGTGCCGAGACCGAGTGGCTCGCCACCAGCGACAAGCCGAACAGCCGCTATTCCGGCGACCGCGAGCTGGAAAACCCGCTCGCAGCCGTGCAGATGGGCCTCATCTACGTCAACCCGGAGGGGCCGGACGGCAAGCCGGATCCTGTCGCCTCGGGCCGCGACGTGCGCGAAACCTTCGGCCGGATGGCGATGAACGACGAGGAAACCGTCGCTCTGGTGGCCGGCGGCCACACGTTCGGCAAGTGCCACGGTGCGGGCGATGCCGCGCTGCTGGGCGCCGAGCCGGAGGGCGGAAGCCTTGAGGACATGGGTCTCGGCTGGACCAGCCGCTTCGCCTCGGGCCTTGCCGGGGACACCATTTCCAGCGGCATCGAGGGCGCCTGGAAGCCGAACCCGACGACCTGGGACATGGGCTACCTGAAGGTCCTGTTCAAATACGAGTGGGAGCTGGTCAAGAGCCCGGCCGGCGCCAATATGTGGCTGGCCAAGGACGTGGACGAGGAGGACATGATCGTCGACGCCCACGACCCGTCGAAGAAGCATCGCCCGATGATGACGACAGCCGACCTGTCGCTGCGCTTCGACCCGATCTACGAGCCCATCGCCCGCCGCTTCCTCGAAAATCCGGCCGAGTTCGCCGACACCTTCGCCCGCGCCTGGTTCAAGCTGACCCATCGCGACATGGGCCCGAAGTCGCGCTACCTCGGCCCGGAAGTCCCGGCCGAAGACCTGATCTGGCAGGATCCGGTCCCGGCCGTCGACCACCCGCTGGTCGATGAGGCGGATGTCGCCGAGCTCAAGACCAAGGTCCTCGCCTCCGGCCTCAGCGTGTCCGAGCTGGTCTCGACCGCCTGGGCCTCGGCCTCGACCTTCCGCGGCTCGGACAAGCGCGGCGGCGCCAATGGCGCACGTATCCGCCTCGCCCCGCAGAAGGACTGGGAGGTCAACCAGCCGGCCCAGCTCGCCAAGGTGCTGGCAAAGCTGGAGGAAATCCGCTCGGCCTTCAACGCGGCCCAGTCGGGCGGCAAGAAGATCTCCCTCGCCGACCTGATCGTGCTGGCCGGCGGCGCCGCCGTCGAGAAGGCCGCCAAGGATGCCGGCCTCGATGTGACCGTGCCCTTCGCGCCGGGTCGCACCGACGCGAGCGCCGAGCAGACGGACGCGGAATCCTTCGACGTGCTGGAGCCCAGCGCCGACGGCTTCCGCAACTATGTCTCGGCCAATCCGGTGCTGCCGCCGGAGGAACTGCTGATCGATCGGGCCGAGCTGCTGACCCTGACCGCGCCGGAAATGACCGTGCTCATCGGCGGCCTGCGCGTGCTCGGCGCCAACTACGGCGGTTCGGCCCACGGCGTCTTCACCGACCGTCCGGGTGTCCTCACCAACGACTTCTTCGTGAACCTGCTCGACATGGGGACAAAGTGGAAGCCGGTGTCGGATAAGCAGGACGTGTTCGAGGGCTCCGACCGGGCAACCGGCAAGGCGAAGTGGACCGGCACCCGCGTCGATCTGGTGTTCGGCTCGAACTCGCAGCTGCGCGCCCTGTCGGAGGTCTACGGCCAGAACGATGCCAAGGAGAAGTTCGCCCGCGACTTCGTCGCCGCCTGGACCAAGGTGATGAACGCGGACCGCTTCGACCTGCGCTAAAGGCATGCTGTGCCCGCCGGCGGCCGGGGATCTCCCCGCCTGCCGGCGCAAGCGACACGAGAGGCGCGGCGGACCCTCCGCCGCGCCTTTTTTGTTTGGCGGCAGAGGCTTGCCCGCAATTGACTCCTGCCGCGTGCGGCCTACCATCCACGTCCCCGAGGCGGGACATGCCGGATATCCCCCGCCGGCCCGCACGCCTGTCCACACCCGCGGTGCGCCGTCGGGCCTTTGCAAATTTTGCGCGGAATTTTGCGAAATTCCGTCTCGAAATCGCTGATTTTCGAGAATCCCGTCTCAATTCACTTCATGCGGAAGGACATCATGGCCCGACTGGACGAAAGTGCCCGCGGCGTCTACCTGATCGCCGTCACCCCCTTCACCGAGACCGGCGCACTCGACCTCGAGGGCTGCGACCGGATGGTCGACTTCTACCTGCAGGCGGGGGCCACCGGCCTGACCCTGCTCGGGGTGATGGGCGAGGCGCCGAAGCTGACGACCGACGAGTCCGCTATCGTGGTCAACCGGGTGCTGAAGCGCGTCGACGGGCGCGTGCCGATCGTCGTCGGCGTGTCGTCGCCGGGCTTCGCCCAGATGCAGGCGCTGACGGGCCGGGTGATGGACGACGGCGCCGCCGGCGTGATGATCGCCCCGCCGGGCAGCCTTCGCACCGACGACCAGATCGCCGGCTATTACGAGCAGGCCGCCGAGATGATCGGGGATGTCCCCTTCGTGCTGCAGGACTTCCCGCTGACCACCGGCGTGCAGATGTCCGTGCCGGTGATCGCCCGCATCATCAAGGATATCCCCACCTGCGTGTGCCTGAAGCACGAGGACTGGCCCGGCCTTGCCAAGATCACCGCGCTGCGCAAGGAGGGCGCGACCGCGCGCCGGGTGTCGATCCTGTGCGGCAATGGCGGCGTGTTCCTGCCGGAGGAGATGGAGCGCGGCGCCGACGGCGCGATGACCGGCTTCGCCTATCCGGAGATGATGACCGGCGTCGTCGAGAACCACGCCAAGGGCGATATGGAGCGGGCCCGCGACCTCTTCGACGCCTATCTGCCGCTCGCCCGCTTCGAACAGCAGCCGGGCCTCGGCCTTGCCATACGCAAATACGTCCTCTACCGGCGCGGCGTGCTCGCCAACCCGACCCTGCGCAAGCCGGGCGCCGCCCTCGATCCGCTGTCGCGGGCCGAGGTCGACCGCCTGATGGCCCGTCTCGAAAAACGCCTGAAGGAGCTCAACTGATGGATCTCGGCCTGAAGGGCAAGCGTGCCCTCGTCCTTGGAGCCAGCCGCGGCCTCGGCCGGGCCATCGCCGAAACGCTGGCGCGCGAGGGCGTCCGCGTCATCGCCGCCGCCCGCAACGAACCGGCGATCGCCGAATGGGCCGCCGCGATGCCGGACTGCGACATCACTCCGCTGCGGATCGACCTTGCCGACATCGCCTCGATCGACGGCACGCTGGAGGCGATCCTGGCCGATGGCGGGGTCGACATCCTGATCAACAATGCCGGCGGCCCGCCCCCGGGAACGGCGCTCGATGCCGATCCCGCCGCCTGGACCGCCAATTTCTCGGCGATGGCAGCGAGCCTCTTCCACATCACCTCGAAGCTGGTGCCGCCGATGCGCGAGCGCGGCTTCGGCCGGGTGATCACCATCGGCTCGTCCGGCGTCGAGCAGCCGATCCCCAACCTTGCCATGTCGAACGGCATCCGCGCGGCGGTGCTGGCCTGGTCGAAGACGCTGGCAAGCGAGGTCGCGGGCGACGGCGTCACCGTCAACATGGTGGTGCCGGGCCGCATCCATACCGCCCGCGTCGACGAGCTGGACGCGGCCGCCGCCAAGCGCACGGGCAAGAGCGTCGAGGAGATCGCCAGGGCTTCCGCCGCCTCGATCCCGGCAGGGCGCTACGGCCGGCCGCAGGAATTCGCCGATATGGTGGTGTTCCTGGCGTCCGAGCGCGCGTCCTATGTGACGGGAAGCCGCGTACGCGTCGACGGCGGCGCGATCAGAAGCCTCTGACCGCAAACGCATTTCAAGACGGACCGCCGGGTCCCGCTCAAAAGGCGGAGATCCGGCGGGTGGTCTCCGGATCGAGGAAGCCGGCGACCGTCGCCTCGGTTTCCAGATCGAGCGCGCGGTGAAGATCGCCGGCGGCGACCGCGTTGAGCACGCGCTTCATCGAGCGCACGGCAAGCGGCGGCAGCTCGGCGAGCCGCCGGGCCAGCGCCTCGGCTTCCGCCATCACCGCGTCGTCCGCTACCACCTTGTGGGCAAGGCCCAGCCTGCCCAGCTCGGCCGCCGTGTAGCGCTCACCGAAGAACAGCATCTCGCGCGCCTTCATGAGGCCGACGAGCGCCGGCAGCAGCGCCGTCACCGCGCCGGTGGCGAAGACGTTGAGCGAGACTTCCGGGAAGAAGGCCCTCGCCCCTTCGCCCCATATCGGGAAATCGCAATTGATCGCCCATTCGAAGCCGCCGCCGACGGCCCAGCCGTGGATCGCCCCGACCACCGGCTTCGGTCCGAAGGCGATGGCGTGGGTCGCCCGCTGGATGGCAAGGACGAGATCGCGCGCGGCCTCCTCCGTTTCCGGGTGGACATGCTCGCGCCGGTCGTCGCCGGCGCAGAAGGCCTTGCCGGCGCCGGTGAAGAGGATTGCGCGGGTTTGCGGGTCGCGGTTGGCATCGTCGAAGGCGCGCGCGACATCGTCGATCAGCTGCCGGTTCATGGCGTTCAGGCTTTGCGGTCGGTTGAGGGCGATGGTGCGCACCCCGCCCTCGCCAAGCCGGCTCAGCACGGTCTTGTAAGCAAAATCGGTCATTGCCCCTCCCTGATGACCCGCCGGGTCTTGCCTTCGGTGCGCGGCAGGCTGCCGGCGGGCAGCAGCGTGACGCTGGCGCTGGCCCCGAGCCGTGCCTTGATCTCGCCCGCCACCCGGGCGGCAAGCTCCACTGTGTCCGCCTCGCCCTTCGCCAGCTCCGCCTCCACCGGCAGCGTGTCGTAGGGGGGCGGCGACGCGAGGCGGATGCGGTACTCGCCGGACAGCTCGGCGAAGGAGTTGAGCACCGCCGCGACCATGGTCGGGAACATGTTGAGCCCGCGCACCACCACCATGTCGTCGGAGCGGCCGACGACGGAAAAGCGGAAGCCGGTGCGGCCGCAGGAACAGGGCGTGGTGGCAGCGACGCGGATGATGTCGCCGGTACGGAAGCGCACCAGGGGCTGGCAGTCGCGCACCAGATGGGTGAGCACCAGTTCGCCGCTTTCGCCGGCTTCCACGGCCTTCGGCGCGCCGCTGTCCGGGTCGATCAGCTCGGCATGGAGCACGTCGGCGGCCATGAAATGCAGATGCGTGTCGTGCTCGCATTCGGAGGCGAAATTGCAGAAGACGTCGGAAACGCCATAGTTGGAATTGCGCGGCTGCAGGCCCCAGGTCTCGGTCATGCGCGCGCGGAAGGCGGGATCGTCGACGCCGGGCTCGCCGCCGAAAAGGCCGAGTTTCAGGCCGAGGTCGCGCGGGGCGAGGCCGGGGAACTTCTGCGCGATCACCCGTTCCAGCACCGCCGGATAGGACGGCGTGCAGGAGATCGCGGTCACCCCGACCTCCAGGATCGTGCGCACCAGCAGCTCGGTCGAGCCGACGCCGAAGGGCACCACGGTCGCCCCGGTCTCCTCCAGCGTAAGATGGTCGGTCAGCCCGCCCATCCACATCTGGTAGTTCAGGCAGTGCACCACCGTGTGGCCGGGGCCGAGACCCGCCGCGCGCTGGCAGCGGCCGCCGATCTCCTGGGTGACGCGGGTGTCGCGGGCCGACAAGGCAAGGTTCATCGCCTGCCCGGTGGTGCCGGAGGTGCGGTGCATCCGGCGCACGCTGTCGCGCGGGGCGGCGAGATAATCGCCGAAGGGCGGATGGGCGGCCTGGGACAGGCGCAGCTGCGCCTTGTCGGAGAGCGGCAGGCGGGAGAGGTCGGACAGCGCCAGCGGCGGCGCCTCCCCCTGCCACAGGGCGCAGTAGAAGGGAGAGTTCGCCATCACATGCGCCCGCTGGCGCTCCCAGGCGGCCTCGACATGCGGCCGCAGGTCCTCGGCGGAGACGAACTCCGCGCGCGCCACCGTGCTCATAGGCTCATTCCCCGCTTCCAGATGAGGGTCAACGTGTCGATGACGGCCTCGTCGCTGGTCGAGATCGCGACCAGCGCCGGGTCCTGCGACAGGATGAGGGCGGAGAGGTACTGGTCGACCATGCCGCCGAGCGCATAGGCGCGGCGCAGCAGTTCCTCGCGGTCCACCGCCTCGCCGCGCCCGAGCCGCATCAGCCGGCGCTCGACCGCCGCGACCACGGTTTCCAGCCAGTCGCGGTTCAGCCGGTGAAAGGCCTCGCGCGCCTGCGGCAGCGTGTCGAGATGGTGGACGAGGCAGCGCATCAGGCCGGGATTGCGGCGGAACAGCTCGACATAGGCACTGGTCGCCGCGCGCACGGGGTCCTCCGGCTGGGCGGAGCCGGCGACCCGCATCGCCGCCTGCAGGAAGCCGACGAAGCCGACCAGCAGTTCGTCGAGCAGCACGGTGCGGTCGGCGAAGTAGATGTAGAAGGTGCCGTTGGAGATGCCCGCCGCCTCGCACACGGCGGAGACGGTGAACTCCTGCGGCCCCTGCCGGTCGAGCACGGCACAGGCCGCCGCCTGGATCTGGGCGCGGGTGCGCTCGCCCTTGGGCCGCCCGGCAGCGCGCGCGGCGAGAGCGTGCGGATAGAACAGCACCTGATCCTCCCCCTTCCGGGGCACGGCACGCAGCATGGCGGCGACCTCAAAAATAAAACTGATATCAGTTTTATATTTCGGAGACGGGCGAGAGTCAAAGGGGATTTTGGGGTGGGGTGCGTCGAGGGAGCGTGTTGCCGAGCCGACGGGGGGCGGGGGCTATTGGTTTCCAGAGCGGCTGCGAAAGTGCACGTGCCTCTCCCCGCGTCCTCCCGGACGGCGCGCAAGCGCCGAGCCGGGATCGGAGAGCCGAACACCTGCCGGTGCGCGCCCGGCGAAAACCCACGCCCGCCGAGGCTCGCCGGTCCCGGACCATCGGCCTTCGGCCTCGTCAGGGAAGACGAAAGGAGAAGTTGGGGCGAAGGCTCAATCGCCCGGGCGGATACTGGATACCTGCCTTCGCAGGTATGACAGCCGAGAGGCAGCTGTCGCCTTCCGTCTCATACCTACTGAGGACGCCAATGGTTCCCGGCTCTCCGGCTTCGCCTGCGGCCGGGATTGTTCGTCTGAAGAGATGGTAGAGTTTGGGTGGTCTCCCAGACACGCCGTCCGGGAGACCAGCGGCCGGCGACCGTGCCGGGATCGGAGAGCCGGGGGCGTATGAGGTGCGCTCCCGAAAGATGCCAGGACCACCGTGGCTCGCCGGTCCCGGGTCGCGGCTACGCCTTGCCCGGGAAGACGCCCGAGAGGGCGGAGCGAGCGCCTTGAGAGGCAGCTGTCGCCTTCCGTCTCATGCCTGCTGAGACGCCAATGGTTCCCGGCTCTCCGGCTTCGCCTGCGGCCGGGATGGCGAAAGCGGAGGCCGCTTGAGCGTGCACCCGAAGCTTGCAATCGGCGCCCGACCCCGAAACGATGGCCGCATCGGAATCCGGGGAGACGGCCCTTGCTGCGCGCAATGCTATCGCTGGCGTTTCTCGTCGTCTCCGGCGTTTCCGCGCAGCTCTACTATTCGCACCACTTCAAATGGCGCGACTGCTTCAACGAACTGGGCCGGTGCTACGACCCGGGAACGGGCGTCGTCTATCTGGAGCAGAGTGGAACCGTCTGGCTTCTGCTGGCAATTTCCGCATTCGCGATAGCCGTCTACCAGGCCTGGCGCTGGACAAGACGGTAGCGCCCTCCCCGCACCCGCGCCTGCTGGCCCCTACCGGTCGTCGAGGATCGCCAGGGCGACGAGCATCAGCACGATGGCGGGACCGGTCTTCACCAGCGCGCCGAGCGGCTCGATCCACATCTCCGGCGTGAGAACGGCCGCGCCCGCCATGTAGAAGAGCGACAGGGCGATGCCGGCGAGAAGCCCGGCGCGGCAGCTGCGCCGGGCCACGATGGCCGCGCCGATGCTCATGTCGGCAAGGCTGGTGACCACGGTGATCGCTTTCGCCAGCAGCGGCGGGAAGGCATGCGCCGTCAGGATCGCCACCGCCGCGTCGAAGGCCACCGTAAGCGCGATCAGCCCCGAGAAAAACCAGAAGACGACGAGAATGCCGAGGATCGCCGGCTTCAAGAGGTAGAGGCGGGCGAACCAGAGTTCCTGCACGCCGGCGGGATAGCGGGCGAGCGCCGCCTCCAGCGAGCGCGGCTCAAGGCGTGTCGCCGCTACCCAAGAGCCGGGATCGCCGGCAACGCCGCGCCGCATCTCGGCCAGCGCCGTGCTGCGCACGGGCGGCGCCCAGCCAAGGCGCGCGGCCAGATCCCCCGCCCGTGCCCCTAGCAACAGAAGCGCGCGCGGCAGCCGCCAGCGCGGCGCCGGGCCGCCGATGCGGGCGCGGAACGCCTCCACCACCTCGCCGACGGTGTGCGGCCGGCGCTCCATCACGTCCCAGGTCTCGCGCCAGTCGCGCCGCCCCTGCGCCCAGGCCTCCCCGAGAAAGGCGATGCTGCGGGAAATGTCGGCGACATCGGTCGAGGCGAAGGGGCGCGAGGCTTCCTCCTGCGGCAGGCCGACCGGCAAGGCGGCAAGGCCGCGGATCAGCGCGCTGCCGCCATAGGCCACCGGCGCGACAACGAAGCCGGGCCGCAGGATCGCGAAGGGAACGGTGCTGCCAGAAATCAGCCGCTCGGCCTCGCGCTTGGTGGCGGAAAAGGCGGTGCGATCGCCCTCGGCCAAGCCGGGGATCGACAGCTGCACCAGGAGCTGCGGCCGCGCGCCCTGCTCCGTCATCGCGGCGAGCAGGCGCGAGGCGAAGCCGCCATGCGCGTCCGCCGCCGTCCCCTTGCCCGGCATGTCCTGCAGGACGCCGATGCAGTTGACGAGGATATCGACATTGCGCCCGGCAAGCAGAGCGGCCAGGCCACGAGCGTCCAGATCGACCAGCGGCGCCTCGACGGCAGCAGCGCCGAGCGCGGCTTTCTGTGCGCCGGTAAAGCGGCGGGCGAACGCCAGGACGCAGAAGCCCCGGTCCATGAGATCGAGCGCCACGGCGTGGCCGATCAGGCCGGAGGCGCCGAGGACGGCGATGGTGGGAGCGTCGGCGGCCATCGGTCAGATCTCCGGTTTTGCGATCATCAGCCAGAGGATCGCCGCGACCGAACCGAAGCCGGGAAAGCCGAAGACGAACCAGATGCGAAACAGGCGGTGATAGGCGGCGGGAAGCGGCGCCCCCTCTGCGGCGGCACCGCGCGCAAGATCGCGCATGCGCGCCTGGATCCACACCACCGGCAGCCAGAAGACGCCGGCAAGCAGATAGAGCCCCAGCGACAGGGCGATCCAGCCGTCGGTGAAGGCGTATCCGCTCTCGCGCATCAGCAGGTACCCGGTGACCGGCTGCACCGCGACGGCGGTGGCCGTGAAGAGCTTGTCGGCCAGCACGACCACCGCCGAGGTCTGCGCGATGAAGGCAGCGCTGCCGGAGCGATGCGCCATCAGCATGAAGAAGGCGATGCCTGTGCCCGTGCCGAGAATGACGATGGCGCCGAGGACGTGGAGATACTTGAGCAGCAGATAGGTCACGGCAGGCGGTCCCAGGAGGACGGGCTTTTCTCTTCGCATCCGCAGCAGGCCGGATCAAGCGGTTGCGGGAGACCGCCCGCTCGCAAATCGGGTCGAGCCGGCCGGGCAGCCTTCGTTAAATGCGCGCATCACCGCCAGCGGAGCCTGCCATGCGCGCCCTCGACAGACTTGTCGCCTCGTCCTACGGACTGAACATCGCCGACCAGATCGCGCTGGTCGCGGTGCCCATCGTCGCCGCAACCGCCTTCGGGGCCGGGGCCAGCACCATCGGGCTGCTGGTCGCCTGCCAGTCGATGGCGCATCTGGTCGGCAGCCTGCCCTTCGGCGTGCTGGTCGACCGCATCCAGCCGCGCAGCGCGGTGCTCGCCTCGGCGGTGCTGTCGCTTGCCGGCTTTGCGGCGGCGGCCCTCGCCATCGCGGCCGGAGCGATCCTGCCCTTTGCCGGGGCGATCGCGCTGGCCGGCCTCGGCATCGTGCTCTACGGGCTGGCGAGCCTGTCGATCCTGCCGCGGATCGTGACGCAGGCCGAACTCGCCGGTGCCAATGCCGCAATCTCCCTGCCCCGCTCGGTCGCCTCGCTGGCCGTGCCGCTCGCCCTCGGACTGGCGCTCGACAGAACGGGCGCCGCCGCCGTGTTCTGGGCCGCAGCCGCCTGTGCGCTGTCGGCGCTGGTGCTGACGGTGCGCCTGCCGGTCTTTGCCTTGCGCCCCATGCAGCGCGAGGCGCTGATCCTGCGGCTGGCGAAGGGCGCCGGCTTCGTGCTGCGCCACCCGATGCTGCTGCCGATCACCTTCTGCGCGGTGTTCTGGAACTTCGCCTTCTCGATGCTGGTGGTGCTGGCCGTGCCGGTGATCACGCAGGGACACGGCGGCGAGGCGACGCTCTTTGCCGGTGCGATGGCCGCCTTCGGCCTCGCCTCGGTCGCCGGCATCTTCGTGGCGGGACGGATCGCGAACCGCATCGCCCCGCGCATGGTGCTGATGTTCGGCCCCGGCAGCTCGGTCGTTGCCGCCGGGATGCTTTTGGCGCTGCCGCAAGGCGATCCTGGTCCGCTGTTGCTGGCGGCCTTCTTCGTGCTCGGCTTCGGCCCGTCGATGTGGCTGGTGACGCAGAACACGGTGCGCCAGCTGGTGACGCCGGCCCATATGCTGGGGCGGGTCAACGCGGTGATCCAGACGGCGATCTACGGCACGCGGCCGCTCGGCGCACTGGCGGGCGGGGCCGTCGGCACGGCGGTCGGCCCGCAAGCCGGGCTGATCGTGGTGGCGCTCCTCTTCGCCCTGTCCTTTGCCGTGGTGCTGGCGAGCCGGCTGACGACGGTCGCCGACTACGGCGCGCTGGCGCTGGCGGAGGAGAGGGCGTGAGGAGAGCAACTCTCCTCATAACGGAGCGGTCGCGGGTTCAGCCCCGGCCGCGATAGGGCGGCACGCCCTGGTCGGGGATCCACACGTCGGCGGGCGCCGGGCCGGTCTGATAGAAGACGTCGATGGGAATGCCGCCGCGCGGATACCAGTAGCCGCCGATGCGCAGCCAGTCCGGCGCCAGGAGGTCGACGAGCCGCCGGCCTATGCTGACCGTGCAATCCTCGTGGAAGGCGCCGTGGTTGCGGAACGAGGTGAGGTAGAGCTTCAGCGACTTGCTCTCCACCAGCCAGCCGGCCGGCAGGTAGTCGATGACCAGATGCGCGAAATCGGGCTGGCCGGTCATCGGGCAGAGGGAGGTGAATTCCGGCGCGGTGAAGCGCACGGCATAGCGCACGTCCGGCTGCGGATTGGGCACCCGCTCGAGAACCGCCTGCTCCGGGCTGGCCGGGATCTCGGTCGCGCTGCCGAGCTGGGTCAGGCCGGAATAGATACCCTTGTCGCTCATCGCACACCGTCCGTCGCTAGAATGCCGCAAGGCGCCTCCTGTAGCACCGCATGCCGGACGCGGCAAACGGGTCGGGGCTCAGCCCGCTTCCCAGTCGATCAATTCCGCATGCGGCTCGAACAACGAGGCGAGTTGATCCACAGTGATCACATCCGCCATCAGGTCCTTAATCGGCTGGGAAAAGAACCGGGGCTCGGGCTCAATAAGGTCGACACTATTGTGCTGCAGGAACAGGGAAGCAGCCAGAAAGCAGACGCGCTTGTTGCCGTCGCCAAAGGCATGCGCCTTGCCGATGCCGAACGCATGCTCGGCCGCCAAGATCATCAGGTCGCTCTGATACTCGAACGCCCACTTGTTCCTGGCGCGATAGAGGCCAGCCTCAAGGTCGCCGATCTTGTGGGGATAGAGCTCGATGAAATGGCCGGGAAATTCCGCCTCTATCGCCCGGACGATGACGTCGATGTCCTGAAGCGTGAGCCATGTCGGCTCGATCATTCGCCGAGCGCCTTAAGGGTCTCGGCGAAACGCTTCACATCCCGGCGGACGATCTCCTCGCTGGATCGGCGCGGTGCACCGTCCTTGCGGGCCCGCAGGACCTCCTCCGCGCTGAACTTCGGCGCAACGCGGTCGTCGCCGTCGCGGGCCTTGCCCGGACGCTCCTCGACCTTGGGATCGTGAGCCATCGTTGCACCTCGTTGGCTGGCGGATGCCGTATCCGCAGGACCATCTTACGCCCGCGCCCGAAAGAACCGCAAGAACGCGACCATCTCTTGAATATGGGACGGGGTCAGGGCACCGACCAGGGCGGGACGCGGAAGATCTCGACCAGATAGTCGATGAAGAGGCGCGCGCGCGGCAAAAGCTGGCGCTCGGGCAGGTAGACCGCGTGGAAGGCGGTGTCGTCGCGCACCTGATACTCGCTCAGCAAGGGCACCAGGTCGCCGCGCGCGATGGCGGGATTGGCCAGATGCTCGGCCATGCGCATGACGCCGTGGCCGGCAAGGCAGATCTGCACCAGCGACAGGCCGTTGGCGCTGCGGAAATCGCCCTCCACCGCCACGGTCTCGACGGTGCCGTCCATCAGGAACGGCCAACGGTTGAGATGGCCGCGCCGGCCCTCCCACATCAGGCAGTTGGCGCGGGAAAGGTCGCGCGGATGCGCGATGGGCCCGTGCGCGGCGAGATAGGCGGGCGCTGCGACGACGACCCGCTGCAGGTCGCAGAGCTTGCGGCTCATCAGCGAGGAATCCTCCAGCCGCCCCATGCGCACGGCGACGTCGATGTTTTCCTCGATGAGATTGGCGAAGCGGTCGGTCAGCGACAGGGCGAGGGTCAGCCCCGGATGCCGCTTCAGGAAGTCGGGAATGCGCGGCACGATCTGGTCGGTGCCGAAAGCGATGGGTGCGCTGACGCGCAGCTCGCCGGCGGCCGCCCGCGTGGCGGAGGACACCTCCCCTTCCGCCGCCTCCACCGTGTCGATGGCGCGCACGCAGGCCTCGAAATAGGTCTGCCCCTCGTCGGTGAGCCGGTGGCCGCGGGTCGAGCGGTGCAGCAGCTTGACGCCGAGCCGCTTTTCCAGCCCCGAAACGCTCTGGCTGACGAAGGGCTGGCTGACGCGCAGCATGTCGGCGGCATGGCGGAAGCCCCCCGCCTCGACGACCGCGCGGAACACCCGCATTTCCAGCAGACGATTGTCCTTCATGCCCCGTCCATGTCTCCCTCGCCGCCCCCCCTCGGGCAGCGGGCCAGACTAGCAAGGCGGGCGGGCGGCGTCAGCCGGGGGACAAAAAAAGACGGCCGGGCGCACGGGACGCACCGGCCGCTGGAAGCGGGGCAAAACAGGGCAGACACTCGTCAGTCGAACAGGCGTCAGCCGAACATGCGTCAGTCGAACATGTCCGGGCAATCCTGGACCAGCTGGTCCCAGATGGTCTGGAAATGCAGCCAGCCGATATATTCGCTGCCGACATGCTCGCGGCTGTAGCGGGCGCGGTCCTCGCGGATGTAGATCGGCGGGATGCCGGCGGCGGCAATCGCCAGCTGCTGCTGGCAGCAGCGCTCCAGCGCGATGAACCAGAAGGCCGCCGCCTCGATGCTGTGGCGGCTCGCCGTCAGCAGGCCGTGGTTCTGGTGGATCGCCGCCTTGACGCCCTTGAAGGCCGCCGCGACGTTGGACCCGGCATGGTTCTCGACCGCGACCGCACCGGCCTCGTCGCCGATGATGACATGGTCCTCGAAGAAGGCGCAGGCATCCTGGGTGATCGGCTCGATGGGCCGGCCGAGCGCGGCATAGGCGGTGCCGTAGACCGTATGCGCATGGCACATGGCGATGATGTCGGGATGCGCCTCGTGCACATTGGCATGCAGCACGAAGCCGGCCCGGTTCACCGCATGGGTGCCCTCGATGACGTTGCCCTCGTGGTCGACGAGGATCAGGTTCGACATCTTCACCTTGTCGAAGTGGATCGCCATCGGGTTGGTCCAGTAGAGCTCCGGACGCTCCGGATCGCGCACCGTCAGGTGGCCGGCGAAACCGTAGTCGAAGCCCTGCCGGGCGAAGGCGCGGCAGGCGCCGACCAGGCGCTCCTTGCGGTGGCGGCGCTCGTCCTCGACGCTCTCGAACGAGGGCTCGTACGGAAAGATCAGGCCTTCCTGCTCCGGCTGGTAGATCGAAACCCGTCCCTTGAGATCCAGCATGTCGTTCCCTCCTGAAGGCCGGCGCAATCCCGGCTCGCATATCTCCCCTTCTGGCTCGCATGCCCGCCGGAACGGGTCAATTCCGCCCCGGTGATAACTGTTATCGCCCTCACACGAGGGCGAGCGTCAGGTAGGGAAACAGCGCGATCAGCGCGAGCGAGCCGAGCATGACCAGCATGAAGGGCACGGTACCGAGGAAGATCTGCTCCACGCCGACGCTCGGGTCGGCCAACGTGTTGTGCACCGTGAAGACGGATATGCCGAAGGGCGGCGTCAAGAGCCCGATCTCCACCGCGATGACGGTGACGATGCCGAAATGGATCAGATCGAAGCCCATCGACTGGGCGATGGGGGCGGCGATCGGCACCATGATCAGCAGGATCGAGCTGCTGTCGAGGATCATGCCGAGCAGCAGCAGCAGCACGACATAGAGCATGAGGAAGCCGTAAGGGCCGAAGCCGCTCATGCGCACCACGTCGCCGATGGCGTTGGGAATGCCGGCGACCGACAGCATGCGGCTGTAGAAGCCGGCCGCGATCAGCAGGATCAGGATGCCGACGGAGACCGTGCCGGTCTGTTTCAGGACCTCCCAGATGCGGTGGCGGTCGAGCTTGCGGCGGGCGAGCGCGATGACCAGCGCGCCGAAGGCGCCGACGCCGCCGGCCTCCGTCGGGGTGAAGAAACCGCTGTAGAGGCCGCCGAGCACGAGGATGACGAGCATCAGGATCGGCAGCAGCTTGACCGCGATCTCGCGCCCGCCCATCTCGCGCTCCCGGGTGGCCACACGCGCGGCGGCGGAGGCATCGGTGAAGACGAAGCCGGGGCGGAAGCGGGCGAGCAGCATGATCACCGCGACGAAGCCGAGGGCGAGCATCACACCGGGAACGACGCCGGCGACGAACATGCGGCCGATGGAGACCTCGGCGAGCACGCCGTAGATGATCAGGAGCAGGCTCGGCGGGATCAGCATGCCGAGGACGGAACTGCCGGCGACGGTGCCGGCGGAAAAGCCCGCGCGGTAGCCGTGGCGGCGCATCTCCGGCACCGCGACGCGGGTGAAGACGGCGGCCGAGGCGATGGAGACGCCGGTGACGGCGGCGAAGACCGTGTTGGCGGCGACGGTGGCAACCCCGAGCCCGCCGGCGATACGCCGCAGCAGGCTCTCGGCCACCTCGAACGTGTCGCGCCCGACATTGGAGACGCTGACGAGAAGCCCCATCAGCACGAAGAGCGGAATGGTGGCGAAGAGATAGTCGGCGATGCCGTTATAGGCGGTGATCGACAGGAGCCGCATGGCGAGCTCGAAATTGTCGCGGATGATCCACACGCCGGCAAAGGCGACGGCGAACAGCGCCACCGCGATCTGCATGCCCAGAAGCACCAGGAAGATGAGCGCGGCGATCAGCAGGACGCCGATGGTCAGGGCGGTCATGGACGGGCCTTCCGGTAGGCAGAAAGATGCGAGACGGCGACCGCGAGATAGGCGGCGACGGCAAAGCCCGAGCCGATCACGATGATGGCGCGGAACGGCAGGGTGGGAATGGTGAAGACGCCCTGGACGCCGAAATACTCGCTGCCGCGCCAGGCGCCGACCGTATCCGGCCAGGCGGAATAGAGGATCGCCAGGAAGACGGCGGCGCCGACCAGCGAGAACAGCGCGTCGACCAGCGCCATCAGGCGGGGCGTCGCGCGCTCCAGCCCGCGCACGAAGAAGTCGGCCCGGGTCATGCGGCCGCTGAGAATGGCGGATGAGACCTGCAGGAAGACGATGGCGACGACCGAGCGGGCGCAGACCTCGGCAACGCCGGTGATCGGGGCGTCGAGCAGGTTGCGGCCGACGACATCGGCGACGATGGCCAGCATCATCGCGAAGATCCACACGGTGCCGACGGCGGCCAGCGCATTGGCGGCGAGCCCCAGCAGGCCGCCGCTCGCCGGCGGCGTACCCGCCTCGCCGGCCTCCAGGTCGATTTCCTCAGCCATCGTCTCCCCCGCTGGCTTTTCGCGCGATGCGTCCTGCCCGGCAAGCAAGTCCCGCCCGGCAGGAGGCCGGGCGGGACGGTCAGTGCGGCATCAAGATATTACAAACCTTCGTCCCATGCGCGCAGCGGCTCGACACCGCGCTCGCGCAGGGCCGCGAAATAGGCCTTGAGCACGGTCCTGGCCGCATCGCCGCCGGTCTCCAGCCAGGGCTCGACGATGTTCGGCAGGTTGTTCACCCACTTGCGCTTCTCCTCCTCGGGAAGCTCGCGGATCTCCAGGCCCGCCGCCTGCATCTCGGCGATGGCGGTGGTCGCCTTCTCCGTCACATAGGCGCCGTGACGCTTGGAGGTCTCCTTGCCGGCGGCGCGGAAAGCTGCCTGCACGTCCTCCGGCAGACCGTCGAAGAAGGTCTTGTTGACGGCGATGCCGCCGAAATACATCGAGCCGATGCCGACGCGGGTGAGCTTCGGCGCGACCTCGTAGACGCGGGTCGGCAGGATGCCCGAGGCGAAGGACAGCGTGCCCTCGGTCACGCCGGTCTGGATGTTGGTGTAGTAGGTGGTCAGCGCGCCGTCGACGGGCGTTGCGCCGGTGTCGCGCAGCCAGTTGGCCGAGGTGCCCGGCGCGTTCAGCTTGCGGTTCTGCAGGTCGGCGAGGCTGTTCACCTCGAACGTGGCGTAGATGTCGTAGCTGTCGGTGATCAGCGACGACAGGTGCACCATGTTCTGCTCGGCCCAGCTGTCGCGCAGCTCGGGGAGCTCGTCGGTGAGCTTGTCGAAGATCTCGATCAGCAGCTCGTGGTCGCCGGTGGCGAAGGGCGTGAAGTAGGTGACGTTCTGGAGCGGCATGGTGGCGCCCTCCCAGACCGTGCCGACCATGCCGACATCGACGATGCCGTCGCGCACCGCCTCGCGGGTGTCGGTGAACTTGTAGAGCGTGCCGCCGTAGGATTCGACCCAGTTGATCTTGTACTCGCCCTTTTCGGCGAGCAGGCGGTCGACCTCCGGCTGGAAGCCGTTCTTCATCGCCCAGGCCCAGATATTGGCCTCCGGATGGCTGGAGCCGATGTTGACGGTGATGGTCTGCTGGGCGCTGGCCGGAACGGCGAAGACCGTCCCCGCAAGCGCGGCTGCCACGATGAGATGCTTGAACTTCATGGTCTTCCTCCCCAGTTCGGCCCCGCCAGCGGACGGGGCCCGGCACCCTTGAGGGCGCGTTACACGGTCCCGAGCGCCGCCAGGATCCTGGCCGGCGTGAAGGGCATTTCGGTCACCCGCCCCCCCAGCGGGCGCAAAGCGTCGTTGATGGCGTTCATCACGGCCGCCGGCGCGCCTGCGGTGCCGGCCTCGCCCGCGCCCTTGGCGCCGAGCACCGACTCCTTCGTCGGCGTCTCCACATGGCCGATGACCATGTCCGGCATCTCCGCCGCCATGGGCACCAGATAGTCCGCCATGTTGGCATTGAGCAGCTGGCCGTCCTCGTCGTAGTGGCACTCCTCGTAGAGCGCCCCGCCGATGCCTTGGACGATGCCGCCGCGGATCTGCTCGTCGACCAGCTGCGGGTTGATCACCCGGCCGCAATCCTCGACGCACCAATGCTTCAGCAGCTTGACGAAGCCCGTCTCCGTGTCGACCTCGAGATAGCTCGCCTGCACGCCGTTGGTGAAGGCGAAGGGATAGTCCGAGGTGATGAAGTGGCGGGTCTGCACCAGCTCGCGCGGCAGGCCCTTGGGCAGCGTGTCGCCGCGGAAATAGACGATGCGGCCGAGCTCCTCCAGCGGCATGCGGGCCTCGCCCGTGGCCTTGTCGGCGACCGCACCGTCGACGATGTCCAGCCCCTCGGCCGAGGCCTGCAGCATGGAGGCCGCGACGGTGAGGATGCTCTCCTTCAGCGCAAGGCCGGCCTGAAGCGCCGCCTCGCCGCCGATGCCGGCGCCGCGCGAGGCCCAGGTGCCCCCGCCATAGGGCGTCGTCTGGGTGTCGCCGGTGATCACCTTGACCCGCCCGACCGGCACGCCGACCGCCTCGGCAACCACCTGCGCCAGCATCGCCTCGGTGCCCTGGCCCTGCTCGGTGACGCCCGACATGGCGACGACGCTGCCGTCCGGGTCCATGCGCACGGTGCAGCCGTCCTGCGCCGAGATGCGCGCACCGCCGATGCCGTACATGAACGGGCTGGGATTGGTCAGCTCGATGAAGCTGGCGATGCCGATGCCGCGATAAATGCCCTTCTCGCGCAGCGCCGCCTGCTCGGCACGAAGCCCGTCGTAATCCATCAGCTCCAGCAGCTTGGCGAGCGAGGCGTGATGCGACAGGCCCTCGAAGCGCATGTTGGCCGGCGAAGTGTAGGGATAGGCATCGTCCTTGATCAGGTTGCGACGGCGGATCTCGACCGGATCCATGCCCAGCGCCTCTGCCGCGAAGTCGACGAGCCCTTCCGTGATCGCCGCGGCGATGGGATGGCCGACGGCCCGGTACTGGCAGGTCGGCGTCTTGTTCTGCAGCACGACGGTGGTGCGGGCGCGGTAGGCGGCGAAGTCGTAGGGGCCGCCGCACAGGTTGACCACCTGGTTGCCCTCGATGGCCGAGGTGCGCGGATAGACCGAGTAGGGGCCGATGCCGGTCCAGTCGTCGACGTCGATGGCGAGGATCTTCCCCTCGCCGTCGATGGCGATGCGCGCGTCGATCTCGTGGTCGCGGGCATGGATGTCGGTGGTGAAGCTCTCGATCCGGTCGGCGATGAACTTGACCGGCCGGCCCATCGCCTTGGCGATCGCCGCCGTCGCCATCTCGTCCGGATAGACATGGACCTTGATGCCGTAGGAGCCGCCGACATCGCCGCAGATCACCCGGACCTTGCCCTCGGGCAGGTCGAGATGGCGGGCGATGATGCTCTGCATCATGTGCGGCGCCTGGGTGGAGTGATGGACGGTCATCTGGCCTTCGGCCGGATTGTAGTCGGCAAGGATCGAGCGCGGCTCCAGGCAGACGCCGGTGTGGCGGCCGGTCTTGAAGCTGGCCTCGACCACCGTGTGCGCCTCGGCGAAGACCGTGTCGACCTCGCCCTGCTCGTGCAGACGGCGGAAGGTGAGATTGTCGCCGAGATCGGGATGGATGAGCGGCGTCGCCGCGTCGAGCGCGGTGCGGATGTCGGTGACGACGGGCAGCGGATCGTACTCCACCTCCACCAGCGCCGCCCCGTCCTCGGCCGCCGCGCGGCTGTCGGCGACGACGGCGACGACCGCCTCGCCGGTCCAGGTGACACGGTCGACGGCGAGCGCGTGCTGCGGCGCCGACTTCAGCCCCTTGAGATGGGCGAGCACCGCCACCCAGGGCGTGCAATGCTCGGCAAGCTCGGTGCCGGTGAAGATGCGGCGCACGCCGCGCACGGCGGCAGCCTCCTGCGTGTCCACCGACAGGATGCGCGCATGGGCGTGGGGGCTGCGGACGAAGGCGACATGCAGCATGCGCGGCAGCACGATGTCGTCGACATAACGGCCGCGCCCTTCCACCAGGCGGCGGGCATTGGGGCGGGGAACCGTGCGGCCGATATAGCTGTTGGGCCGGTCGGGATTGCCGAAATTGATGGTCATGCCGAGACCTCCTCGCCCCGCGCGCGGGCCCCCGCGACGGTCTCGATGGCATCGACGACCGCCTCGTAGCCGGTGCAGCGGCAGTAATTGCCGGAAATGTGCTCGCGGATCGCCACGCGGCTCGGCTGCCCGCCCTGCGCAAGGATGTCGGCGGCGGCGAACAGCATGCCCGGCGTGCAGAAGCCGCATTGCAGGGCGTTGCGCTCGACGAAGGCGGCCTGCAGGTCGGCAAGCGCGCCGGTCTCGGTCAGGCCCTCGACGGTCCAGACCTCGGCGCCGTCGAGCTGGGCAGCCAGCATCAGGCAGCCGCGCACGATCTCGCCGTCGACCTGCAGCGTGCAGGCCCCGCACACCCCGTGCTCGCAGCCCGCATGAGCGCCGGTGAGGCCGAGATCGAGGCGGAGGAAGTCGACGAGATGGCGGGAAACGTCGACACGGGCATCGACCGGCTCGCCGTTGACGGTGAGCGAGATGTCGACGCGGGTGGGAAAGCTCTGCGCGGTATCGGACATGTCGGACCTTCAGGAACGTGTCGCGGCAAGGGCGCGGCGCAGCAGCACCCGCGCCAGATGGAGACGGACGGCGGCCGGGGCATGGACGTCGTCGAGCGGCTGCAGGTCGCCCTCAAGCAGCGCGGCCGCTTCGTCCGGCGAGGCGCCGCGGTCGATGGCGGCCATCGCGCCGGTGGCCAGGATCGGCGTCGGCCCGACGCCGAAGAAGGCCGCGCGGACACCGGACGGGCGGTCGACCAGGACGATGCCGGCCAGAGCGTAGTCGCCGGACCGGCGCGCCAGCTCCATGGTGGCCTGGCGCTCGCCGGCCACCGCCACCGGCACCTCGACGGCGACGATCATCTCGTCCTCGGCAAGGTCGGTGGTGAACAGGTCGACGAAGAAGTCGCCGGCCCGTACCCGCCGCTCGCCGGCCGGACCGCGCACGACGATCTGCGCATCCAGCGCCAGCATGCAGGCGGGAAGCTCGGCGGCCGGGTCCGCATAAGCGAGCGAGCCGCCGATGGTGCCGCGGTTGCGGATCGCCGCATGGGCGATCAGGGGCGCTGCCTGCGCGATCGCCGGCACATGGCGGGCGACGAGATCGGAGGAAGCAAGCTCCCGGTGGCGGGTCAGGGCGCCGATGCGCAGTTGCTCGCCGACGAGCTCGATGCCCGACAGCTCGGCAACGCCGTTGATGTCGATAAGGGCCGTTTCGCCGGCCAGCCGCAGGTTGAGCGATGCAATGAGGCTCTGCCCGCCGGCAAGGATGCGCGCCTCGCCCCGCGACTGCTCCAGCAGGGAAATGGCGTGCGGAAGATCGTTCGCCCGGATGTACCCGGCCGCTGCGGCTTTCATCTCGATGTCCTCCCCCGCGCCGCCATGCGAGCCGGACCTTCCCCACGGAAAGGCGTGTCCCGGTTCGGCGGCACATTCTTATTGATCAAATGATCTATTGCGTTCAGGGAAATTGCAAGAGAAAACTTGACGGAGCGGTTTCAGCCCTGAACAAGAGGGCTTTCCAGAAATCCTGCCCCGATGAGCGCAGTACGATGACCAAAGCTTCCCCTTCCGCAGGCGACCGCAAGCGCCTGTCCCCCGAAGAGCGACGGGCGATGATCGTGGCCGGCGCGACGGCCTATTTCTCGGAAGTCGGGCTGGAGGGGAACACGCGCGAGCTGTCCAAGCGGCTCGGCGTCACGCAGTCGCTGATCTTCAACTATTTCAGCACCAAGACCGACCTGCTGGAGGCGGTCTACCGGGCGGTCTATCTCGACCGCATCTCGCCGGACTGGCCGGCGCTGATCGCCGACCGCAGCCGCCCGATCCACGACCGGGCGCTGACCTTCTACCGCGAATACACGCAGGCGATCTTCAGCTACGAGTGGATGCGGATCTTCATGTTCTCCGGCCTTGCCGGCGCGGAGCTGAACCGGCGCTACCTGGAACATGTCAGCAGGCTGCTGCTGCGCCCCTTGATGGAGGAGTTCCGCAGTGCCGCTCCCGGCCCGCGCAAGCCGGAGATGGAGGACATCTGGAACCTGCACGGCGGCATCATCTATATCGGCATCCGCCGCTACGTCTATCAGGTCCCCTGCCCCGACGACCAGGACCCGGCGATCCGCGCCGCCGTCGGCCGCTTCGTCGACGCCTTCGACATTCCGTGCGAGCAGGCCTGCCAGACAGTGCCCAGCCTGCCGGACGGCAAGGCTCAGGCGAACGCCGACATCACCACCAGGTAGATGACGATGAACAGCGGCGGCACGCCGAGATAGGCGTCGCCGAACAGGAACAGCTTCAGCAGGAAGAACAGGAAGGCCGAGTAGAGGCACACGGCGAAGGGCATCAGGAAGCCCGGCGTGATCGGCGCCGTGAGCGCCACCAGCGGGTCGGTCAGCTTGCGCAGCACCACGAAGAAGGTGAGATCGCGGTCCGAGCCGACGAAGAACTCCAGCACCCCGCGCGAGAACAGGAAGGCGGCAAGCCCGGTCAGCGCATAGGTCCCGCCCAGAAAGATCGCCACATTGGCGGGAGCGCCGGCGATCAGGAAGGTGACGAGGGCGAGCAGATAGGTGGCGATGAGCAGAAGAATGCCACCGAACGCGGAAGCTGGCATGAATGTCCGTCCCTTCGAGGATAAAAAAGCGCAGGGCCCGTGGGCCCTGCGCCATGATCTATAGCCGCTTTGTCAGTGGCCTTGAACCATCATCGTGCCGCCCTTGGGCAGGCGCAGACGGTCCACGAAGTCCTGCATCTCCTGACTGGGTTCGGGCGTGATCAGCGACACCACATAGGTGACGAGGAACGCGACCGGGACACCGAAGACGCCGGCGGAGATCGACGCCACGCCGAACCACGAGATCTCGTCGCCCGTGCCCTTGACGAAGTCGAAGCCGTAGACGTTGCCGATCAGGTAGTACATCGTGGTCAGGAAGCCCGCGGCCATGCCGAGGATGCCGCCCATCGTCGTCGTCCGCTTCCACCACACGCCCATGACGAGCGGGGCGAAGAGGCCGGCCGCGGCGATCGAGAACGCCCACGCCACCATCGACAGGATGTCGGACGGCTTGGTGCGCGCCAGGAAGGCCGCCGCGAGCGCGACCACCACAAGCAGGATCTTGGCGACCAGCAGGCGGCGCTTGGCGTCGGCCTTGGGGTCGATCATCTTGTAGTAGACGTCGTGCGACAGGGCATTGGCGATGGCCAACAGCAGTCCGTCGGCGGTCGAGAGCGCCGCGGCGAAACCGCCGGCACCGACGAGACCGACGACCCAGATCGGCATGCCGGCGATCGACGGGGTCGACAGCACGATCATGTCGTTGTTGAGCGCCAGTTCCGAGTACGGGAAGCCGGTGGCGAAACCCTTGGCCTCGCAGGCCGCCTGGATCGCCGCAACGGTTTCCGCCTTGACGCCGCAGATCGTCACGAGCTGGTGGCCCGCGATCGATCCCCACTGGATCATCCACTGCGGGATCGCGGAGAAGGCGAGCTGGTAGTTCGCCTCCGCCCCGGCGCCCACGAAGAGACCCATCAGGTTGAACTTCGAGAAGGCCGCATAGGCGGGTGCCGTGAAGTACAGCAGGAAGATGAAGAACAGCGACCAGCCGACCGACTTGCGCGCCTCACGAACCGTCGGGGTCGTGAAGAAGCGCATGAGGATGTGCGGCAGCGAGGCCGTGCCCACCATCAGGCAGAAGATCAGGAAGAAGTAGTCCATCGCGCTGTAGGTCTGGAAGGGAACCACATAGGGCTTGGCAACCTCCAGGAGCCGCTCGTACTCCGCGATCTGCGACAGCGCACCGCCATAGGTCAGCTGCGGCACCGGAATGCCGAACTGCACGGTGGACATCCAGATCGCCGGCAGCAGATAGGCGACGATCAGCACGATGTACTGCGCCACCTGCGTCCAGGTCACCGCCTTCATGCCGCCCAGCATCGAGCACACGAGAATGCCCGCAAGACCCGCGAAGACCGCATAGCGGAAGTCGATGCCCAGGAACTGCGAGGCGATGATGCCCGAGGCGTAGACCTGGGCCGTGATGTAGGTGAACGAGCAGCAGAACAGCACGACGATGCCGACGAGGCGCGCCATGTTGCCGCCGTAGCGGGTGCCCAGGAAGTCCGGAACGGTATAGGCGCCGAACTTGCGCAGGTAGGGTGCGAGAAGCACGGCCACCAGCACGTAGCCGCCGGTCCAGCCCAGCACGAAGGCAAGGCCGTCGTAACCCAGCACGAAGAGCGTGCCGGCCATGCCGACGAAGGACGCACCGGACATCCAGTCCGCGCCCGTCGCCATGCCGTTGTAGATGGCAGGCACCGAACGGCCGGCGACGTAGTATTCCGACACCTGCGCGGTTCGCGACATGATGCCGATGAACGCGTAGATGCCGATCGTGGCGGCCATGTACGACCACAGGATGAAGCGGTCGGGCACGCCGATCATGGAGAAGATCGCCATCAGGACGACGAAGGCGGCAAAGCCGCCCACATAGATCCCGTAGATCTTTCCCAGGTTGTCGGTGAAATCACCCTTCATGGAAAGTGCCATTGGATCCTCCCCCCTCAGTCTTCGGCGACGCCGAATTCCTCGTCGATCGCATTCTGGCGCGAAGCGAACCAGAAGATCAGGATGACGAAGACGATGAGCGACCCCTGCGCGGCCATGTAGTAGCCGAGCGGGAAGCCAAGGATCACGACGTTGTTCAACGCCGTCACGAAGAAGTGGATGAAGAAGCCGAAGAACGCCCAGATGGCCAGCGAAACCCACATCAGGTTGCGCGTCTTGGACCAGTGCGCCTCCGCCACTTCCGGTGGCAGTTTCTCGGTCAAAACAAATCCTCCCACTGAATGCACCGTCGGCTGAACGACCTCGGCCAGCCCGGTCTTCCCTGCCCGCAATAATCACAAAGTCTAATAGGGTCCTCCCCGACCTTTTCGCACTAGCAGCATGCGATATATTGCAATGCAGGGGCACTTGCGCCGTCAGGTTATTCTCTCCAATGTAGAAAAGGAAAGTTATCCGAAAGACTAATCACCAGAACCGGGACCAACCGGCCGACCACCAGGGAGAGGCACCAAGTGCTTGATTTGATTGGATCCATCCTGCCCCGACGGCAACGTTCCGACTGGGACTCGGCCGTCGAGGCTATCCGCGCCGGCGCCGCTTTTCTCGCGCAAGGAGCGAGTTATTCGTACTTGCGCGCCCGTTCGCTGCTGGCCGGACCCCGCCTGTTTCAGGACGAGGGATTCGGAATGGCGCTGAAGATCTGCAAATGGGAGGGGTTCGCGGTCGCGGCGCAGGACCTGATCCTGATGATCGAGGCCGAGATCCGCCCCCATCTTCCCGCCGATCCGAACCTGCGCGCCGCCGGTCTTGCCGCGCTCTACCGCGCCGTGCTTGCCGCAGAGGACATGCCCGAGCACCGCACGGAGCGCGGCTGGGCCGACGCGATCGAGGAGTTCGACCGCCGGCTGGAGGTCTACATGGCGAAGCCGCCGCTGAAGCCCGATGCCATCTCCATCGCCACCGCGCTGCGCCTGCTCGACCACGCGCCCATCGACGACGCCGTGCGCGAGGCCGACAAGATGATGGTGGTCAACAACGTCGCCTTCCGCTTCATCGACTACCAGGCGACGCTGCGCAAGCGCATCGACCTCGTCGCCTTCGCCCGCCAGCTCTCCGACAGGATGGTGGCCGTTCCGTGAGCCCGGCGTCGGGTGGAGGCAACGGACACCGCGCCGGCGCGACGCCCCTGATCGCGCTCGACGTGGTCGTGCTCGACACCGAAACCACCGGGCTCGACATCCGCAAGGACCGCATCGTGCAGATCGGCGCGGTGCGCATGGAAGGGGTGGAGGTGCACCCCGAGCAGAACTTCCGCCAGCTCGTCGACCCCGGCATGCCGATCCCGGAGGTCGCCCGCCGCATCCACGGCCTTAGCGAGGACGACGTGAAGGGCCAGCCGGATTTCGCTGAAATCGGCCCGCGGCTGCTGGAATTCATCGGCGATTCCGTCGTCGTCGGCCATTCGATCCATTTCGATCTTGCGGTGCTGCGCCACGAGGCCCACAGGCACGGCATTGCCTGGCGCGAGCCGCGCTCGCTCGACGTGGCACTACTGGCCGCCGGCCTCGACCGAGCGATGATCGACACCTCGCTCGACAGTCTGGCGCTCGGCTTCGGCATCCCCGTGGAGGGCCGCCACACCGCCTATGGCGACGCGCTCGCGACCGCGCGGGTCTATTCCGCGCTGATCCCGAAGCTGCTCGCCAAGGACGTGCGCACGCTGGCCGAGGCCGAGAACCTGTCGCGCAAGCCTGCCGGGCTGATCGCCCGGCAGGAGGAGGCCGGCTGGTTCGAGCGCCCCTCCGAGCGGCCGGACTTTTCCCGCACCGTGCTGCGCTCGGGCAGCCAGCGCGCCATCGACAGCTTCCTCTACCGCCACCGGCTCGGCGAGGTGATGAACAGCCCGCCGATCAGCATCACGCAGGACGCGAGCCTGCACGAGGCGGCGCAGCTGATGGCCGAGCGCGGCATCGGCTGCCTGATCGTCGACCCGCCCGGCGAGGACGGCGAGCCCGGCATCGTCACCGAGCGCGACGTGCTGCACGCGCTCGCCCGCGAGGGCGCGGGCGCCAGCGCGGTACCTGTCGGCCAGGTGATGAGCGCGCCGGTGATCAGCGCGCCGGACGACACGTTCCTCTACCGCGCCCTCGGCCTGATGGCCCGGCACAACCTGCGCTATATCGGCGTCACCGACGGCAGCGGCCGGCTGGCCGGCGTCTTCACCTTACGCACCTTGCTGCGCAAGCGGGCGCTGGCGACGCTGACCGTCGGCGACGAGATCGCGACCGCCGCCCGCCCGCGCGATCTCGCAAGGGTGCAGGCCGCCCTGCCCTCGCTCGCCGCCGGCCTGCTCGCCGACGGCCAGGACGCACGGCAGGTGGCAGCGATCATCGCGGCGGAGGCCCGGGCGATGACGGCCCGCGCGGCGGAACTGGCCGAGGCGGAGCTGATGGCCGCCGGCCACGGCCCGGCGCCGGCCGACTATGCCCTGCTGGTGCTGGGCTCGGGCGGGCGCGGGGAAAGCCTGCTCGCCCCCGACCAGGACAATGCGCTGGTGATCGCCGACGAGTATGCCGGCGATCTCGACGATCCGGACGACTGGTTCGTGCGCTTCGCCGCGCGCATCAACGAGATCCTCGACCGCGCCGGCATCCCCTATTGCAAGGGCGGGGTGATGGCGAAGAACCGGCCCTGGCGGCGACGGCTCGGCGAATGGCTGTCGCAGGCGCGCGACTGGGCCGGCCACCCCTCGCCGCAGGCGCTGCTCAGCGTCGACATCTTCTACGATTTCACGCCCGCGCATGTGTCGGGCAGCGGCGGCAGCCGGCTGGCGGGGCAACTGCGACGGGAGGCCGGCGAGATCGCCCGCGGCTCGCTCTCCATGCTGCGGGCGCTCGGCAATGCCGCCGGCAGCCACGCGCCGCCGCTCGGCCTGTTCGGGCGGATCAAGAAGGACGACACGGGACGCGTCGACCTGAAGACGGGCGGGCTGCTGCCCATCGTTTCGGGTGCGCGCGCCATCGCCCTGCGCCACGGCGTCGCCTCGCTGTCGACGCCCCAGCGCCTGCGCCAGGCGGCGGACAAGGCCGGCCGCTCGCAGGCGGATGCGGACCTCTTGGCCGACATTCACGGCTTCCTGATGCGGCTGATCCTGACCCAGCAGATCGCCGACCTGGAGGCCGGCGTGCCGCCGACCAACCGGGTGCGGCTCGACGCGCTGAGCCACCGCGACCAGGACGAGCTGCGCGAGGCGCTCGGCCGCATCGACCTGATCACCCACATGCTGCAGGACCTGCTGCAGGGGCTGTAAGGCAAAGAGGAAAATTCAGCCGCGCAGGGTCTCCTCTAGTGTGGTGAATTTGAAATACGCCTCACTTTGGCAGCACACCCAGAGCGTATTTCAAATTCGAAAACCACACTAGAAACATAAACTTGCTAGTCACCCTTTTGAATCTGAAGTTCGTTCAGAGCATGCCGTGAAATACGACGAACTTCAGATTCGGGTGACTAGATCGTTCCACACCATCTGCCGCGTCAGCTTGCCCGCCTCGACCTCGAACCGGTCGATGAAACGCACGCCGGAAAAGGCAGTGCCGTCCGGCCATTCGCCCGACAAGGTGCCGAAGCAGAAGACCGCGGCCTCATTGACGCCCAGCGCCGTATCGAAGCCCTCGTAGGTCTTGCGCACGAAGCGGTAGCGGCCCTTGGCCCAGGCGGCAAGCTCCTCGGGCCGGGAAAAGCTGACCCCGCCGGGGAAGGTCATGACGAATCCTTCGGCGAGAAACTCCGAGGCGCGGGCGAGATCGCGGGCCTCCATCGCCTCCAGGAAACCGCGCACCAGCGCTTGCGGATCGGGAGACGGGGCGCCGGGCACGCGGGACGTGCCGCCGCGCATGTAGTTGTCGGGGCGCACCTCCTCGATCGCCACGGTGATTCCCTCCAGCGGCGCGGCCATCGTGCCGCGCACGGCGGCGGTCAGCCGCTCGCCCAGAAGCCGCCGCGTCTCGGCCGGGTAGCCCTCGATCAAGGTCACGCGCACCACTGGCATCCGCCTCTCCTCCCTGTTCTCTGACCCAGTCTTCGGCCCGCCCGCCCCTTCCAAAAACAAGGAAGTTTCGCGAGACTGCACCTAGTTGACATATTGATATAATGACATACCATTATCACACATCAACCGGAAAGAACGGCCGCGCAAGACGGCCGCTCGACAGCGCAAGGCGGGCCCGCACGTGGCAGCGACGAAGTCCCGGAACGGATCGGCGGCAGGCTCGGATGCGGGCAACATGGCAGCGCCCGCCACCAGCGCACTCGACCCCAACGGCCCGGTGCCGCTCTACCACCAGATCTTCCTGATCCTGCGCAACCGCATCTATGGCGGCGACCTTGCCGCCGGCGAACGGGTGCCGAGCGAGCAGGACCTGACGACCGAGTTCGGCGTCTCGCGCATCACCGCCAAGCGCGCCCTGAACGAACTGGCCGATGCCGGCCTCGTCATCCGCGAGCGCGGCCGCGGCACCAGGGTGGTCAACCGTCCCCCCGCCCCGGCCGTCACCTCCTCCATCGAGGGCTGGCTGGAGAACATCTCGCTGATGGGCCAGTCGACCACCGCGCAGGTGCTGTCCTTCGCCTATCCGCCGGCGAGCGAGGAAATCGCCGCCGCGCTCGAGATCGAGCCGGGCACCGAGGTCCAGCGCGCGGTGCGCGTGCGCCGGCTCGAAGGCGAGCCGATGTCCTATCTCGTCACCTATGTGCCCGCCGATATCGGCCGCCAGTACGAGCGCGACGAGTTGAACTCGCAGCCGCTGCTCAACCTGCTGGAGCGCGCCGGCGTCGATGTCGCCTCCGCCCGGCAGACCATCTCGGCGACCGTCGCCGACCCGGACGTCGCCGAGGTCCTGTCCATTCCCGCCGGCTCGCCCCTCATCGAGGTGCGCCGCGTGGTGCGCGACCGGATGGAACGGCCGGTCGAATATATCCGCGTCCTCTATCGGCCGGATCTCTACCGTTTCGAGATGTCCATGCGCCGGGTGCGCGCCGAAAGCGGCCCGCGCTGGACAACGACAAGCTCCTCGCCGGTCCCGGCCGGCGGCGGATAACCAAAATGGGGTTCCGGGGTCACCATCCGGCCGCATGAGGCGGCCTGTAGTGGGAGGTTTGCGAATGACTGATACGAAGAAGACCGGTGGCCTGCGCCGCCGCGAGTTCCTTGCCACGGGCGCGGCTGCCGTCGGCCTCGGTATCACCGGCTTCCCGGCGATCCTGCGGGCGCAGCCGGCAGCGGTGAAGCTCGGCCTGATCCACCCCGTTTCCGGCTTCATCGCCTTCTCCGGCACCCAGTGCCGCGAAGGCGCGCTGATGGCGATTGCCGACATCAATGCCGCCGGCGGCATCAAGTCGCTGGGCGGCGCGCAGATCGAGGCGATGCTGGCCGACAGCCAGGGCAAGCCGGAGATCGGCGCGGCGGAAGTGACCAAGATGGTCGAGGCCGGTGCCGACGGCATCGTCGCCGGTTATTCCTCGGCGATCTCGCTGGCGACCTCGCAGGAAGCGGCCAAGACCAACACGCCGCATATCGTCGATGTCGGCGTCTCCGACCAGATCGTCGAGCGCGGCCTGAAGAACACGTTCCGCTTCAGCCCCGGCTACGGCAAGACGGCGCAGTTCGCCGTCGACAACCTCGACACGATCAACAAGGCCGCCGGCTCGCCGGCCAAGACCGCGATGATCATCCACGAGGAATCGCTGTTCGGCACCGGCACCGCCGAGCTGCTGCAGAAGCGCCTGCCGGAGAAGGGCATCAAGGTCGTCGACGTCATCAAGCACGCCAACCCGACCCGCGACTTCACCAACATCGTGCTGCAGATCAAGTCGAAGAAGCCCGACCTGATCATCCCGGCGAACTACTACAACGAGTATGTGCTGCTCGCCCGCACCATGCGCCAGCAGCGCGTCGAGGCGATGGGCATCTACTCGGTGCTCGGCGGCGCCGCCTCCAGCTATCAGTTCGTCAAGGAGTTCCCGGAGGCTGCGGACCTGATCATGGACTGCAACCACTGGTTCAACCCCAAGTCCGACGTCGCCCAGCAGCGCAAGGCCGCCGCCGAGGCCAAGGGCCTGATCTACACCTACGAGGTGTTCCTGGCCTACAACGCGGTGCTTGCCTATGCCGACGCGCTGGAGCGGGCCGGCACCACCGACAAGGAGGCCGTGAATGCGGCCCTTGCGGCTTCGACGCTGGACATGTCCTACATGCCCTACGGCCCGACAAAAATGGTCGACGGGCAGAACGAGGGCGCCCAGCCGGTCAACACCCAGGTCCAGAACGGCGTCATCGAGGTGATCTTCCCCGAAGAGTTCGCCTCGGCTGAGACCGTGTTCCCGATGAAGTCGTAACCGTCGCCCCATCGACGACGACTGCCGGGCGGGGCAACTCCCGCCCGGCCCCCTCCTGCACAGCGATCGGGTGACCATGCCGGACCTGGCGATCATCGTTCCTTCCGTGCTGAACGGGCTGACGACGGGCGCGCTCTACGCGCTGGTCGCGCTCGGGCTGACGCTCATCTACGGCGTGCTGCACATCATCAACTTCGCCCACGGGGCGCTGCTGATGGTCGGTCTCTACGCCGTCTACTTCCTGCACAGCAGCTTCGGCATCGATCCTTATGTGTCGCTGCTGATCGTGCCGCCGGCCATGTTCGCGCTCGGCTATGCCCTGCAGCGCGGCATCATCGGCCGCGCCAGCCACGGCCGCGACGAGAACATCCTGCTCGTCACGCTCGGCCTGTCGATCGTCATCGAGAACCTGGCGCTGTTCGTCTTCCGCTCCGACACGCGCAGCGTCGACACGCCCTATTCCTTCGAGGTGGTCGAGATCCTCGGCGCCTTCCTGCCGCTGCCCAAGGTGATCGCCTTCGCCGGCGCGCTCGTCACGGCGGCACTGCTGTGGCTGCTGATGTCGCGCACGGACCTTGGCCGCGCGATCCGCGCGCTCGCCAAGGAGCGCAAGGGCGCCAAGCTCGTCGGCATCGATGTCGACCACGTCTTCGCCATGAGCTTCGGCCTCGGCATCGCGTGCCTCGGCGTTGCCGCCTGCCTGCTGCTGCCCAGCTACTACGTAACGCCGCAGGTCGGCCACGGCTTCGTGCTGATCGCCTTCACCATCGTCGTGCTCGGCGGCATGGGGTCCTTCGTCGGGGCGCTGGTCGGCGGGCTGATCATCGGCGTCGTCGAAGCGCTCGGCGGCCTGTTCCTCGGCGAGAGCCTCGGCCAGATCGGCATCTTCCTGATCTTCATCCTGGTCCTCGTCTTCCGGCCGACCGGCCTGCTCGGACACAAGGTCTGACCCATGCGCCAGCTCGCCCTTCTCGGTCTCGTCTTCGCCGCCCTGTTCTTCGTGCCCTTCGTGGTCACGTCGGAGGCCTGGCAGAACACCATCCTGATGACCCTCTACGCCGCCCTGCTCGGCCAGGCGTGGAACATCCTCGGCGGCTATGGCGGCCAGTTCTCCTTCGGCCATGCCGCCTTCTTCGGCACCGGCGCCTACACGGTGGCGGTGCTGCAGGTGCAGCTCGGCGTCAACCCGTGGATCGGCCTCGTCGCCGGAGGCCTGATGGCCGTGGCGGTCGCGGCCTTCATCGGCTTCACCACATTCCGCTACGGCCTGCGCGGGTCCTATTTCGCGCTGGTGACGCTGGCCTTCGCCGAGGTCTTGCGGATCCTTGCCAACACCGTGCCCTTCACCGGCGCCGGCGTCGGCATCCTGATCCCGCTCGACCAGAGCGCGGCCAACCTGCAATTCGCCTCCAAGGCGAGCTATTACTGGCTGGTCTGGGCCATCGCCCTCGCCGCCTTCCTCACCGTGTGGTGGATCGGCCATTCCCGCTTCGGCGCGAGGCTGATGGCGGTGCGCGACAACGAGGACGCCGCGCGCGCCCTCGGCGTAGATCCCTTCGCGGTGAAGATGCGGGCGATCATGCTGTCGGGCCTGTTCTCCGGCCTCGCCGGCGTCTTCTACGCCCAGTATTTCCTCTATCTCGACCCGGCCATCGCCTACGGCCCCGCCATCTCGGTGGAGAGCCTGCTGGTGCCCATCGTCGGCGGCATGGGCACCCTGTTCGGCCCGCTGCTCGGTGCTGTCGCCCTGCACGGCGTCTCGGAAGCCTCGCGCGCGCTCATCGGCGACCTGCCGGGCATCAGCCTCGTGCTCTACGGCACGATCCTGATCCTGATGGTGCTGTTCGCCCCGCGCGGCCTCGCCGGCCTGGTGCGCCGCCTGTCGGCCCGCCGCAACTCGCGGGAGACCACGAATGTCTGAGACGGCACAGTCGGACACCATGCTCCGCGTCGAGGGCGTGTCGAAGAGCTTCGGCGGGTTGCAGGCCTCGAAGGACATCTCGATGTCCGTGCCAAGGGGCAAGATCACCTCGCTGATCGGCCCGAACGGCGCCGGCAAGACGACGCTCTTCGCGTTGATCACCGGCTTTCACAAACCCGATGCCGGCAAAGTCTCCTTCTTCGGCGAGGACATCACCGGCATGGCGCCGCAGGACATCGCCCTGCGCGGCATGATCCGCACCTTCCAGATCGTCCAGCCCTTCGCCGGACAGAGCGTGCGCGAGAACATCGCCGTCGGGGCGCACCTGCATATCCGCTCGCGCGATGCGGCGCTCGCCAAGGCCGAGGAAGTCGCCCGCAAGGTCGGCCTCGGCGACCGGCTGGACATGGATGCTGCGGCGCTGACCGTTGCCGGGCGCAAGCGGCTGGAAGTCGCACGGGCGCTCGCCACCGACCCCAAGCTGATCCTCTTCGACGAGGTTCTGGCCGGGCTCAACCCGTCCGAGATCCGCGACGTGATCCCGGTGATCCGCGCCATCCGCGACGAGGGCGTCACCATCCTCTTGATCGAGCATGTCATGCAGGCGGTGATGAGCCTGTCGGAGCACACCTGGGTGCTGAACCAGGGCGAGCTGATCGCGCAAGGCCCGCCGGCCGAGGTGGTGGGCGACCCGCTCGTCATCGAGGCCTATCTCGGCAAGGGCATGGCCGAGCGCATCGCGCGCCAGCGCATGACGGCGGGAGGCGCCCATGCTTGAGATCGACAACCTGCGCGCCGGATACGGCGCGGTCGAGGTGCTGCGCGGCGTCTCGCTGGACATTCGCGGCGGCGAGATCGTCGCCCTGCTCGGCTCCAACGGCGTCGGCAAGACCACGATCTCCTCGGTCCTGTCCGGGCTGCTGCCCGCCTGGAGTGGAACCATCCGCTTCAAGGGCGAGCCGATCGCCGGCCTGTCGCCGCAGGCCATCGTCGACCGCGGCCTGATCCATGTGCCGGAAGGCCGCCACATCTTCCCCAACCTTGCCGTGCGCGAGAACCTGGAGCTCGGCGCCTATCGCCGGGGCAAGCCGAACCGGGCGCGCAACCTGGAGCGGGTGATGGAGATCTTCCCGCGCCTGCGCGAGCGCTCAGGCCAGAAGGCCGGCACCCTGTCCGGCGGCGAGCAGCAGATGCTGGCCATCGGCCGCGGCATGATGGCCGAGCCTGACCTGCTGATCCTCGACGAGCCCTCCATCGGACTGTCGCCGCTCTTGGTGGAGGAAATGTTCGCGCTGATCGGCAAGCTCAACGAAAGCGGCCTGCCGATCCTCCTGGTCGAGCAGAACGTGCTGCAGTCGATGGAGATCGCCGAGCGCGCCTTCGTCATGGAGAACGGCGAGATCCGCCTGTCCGGCCCGACCGCGCAGTTGATGGACGATCCCGAGCTGAAGCGCTCCTATCTGGGGCTTGCCTGATGACCGCCTCCCCTACCACCCTCGCCCAGAAGATCGTCGCGCGCGCGGCCGGCAGGCCCAGCGTCGCGCCCGGCGAGATCGTCACCGCCCGCGTCGACCTCGCCATGATCCACGACAGCGGCGGCCCGCGCCGGGTCGAGCCGATCCTGCAGGACCTCGGAGTCGGCCTGTTCGATGCGAACAAGGTCGTGCTGATCTCCGACCACTTCGTGCCCGGCGACACCGACGAGGGCGCCCGGATCCTCGAGCTGACCCGGCAATGGGCGGCGCAGCGCAAGGTCGCCTTCCACGACGGCGAAGGCATCTGCCATGTGGTGCTGCCCGAGCGCGGGCACCTGGCCCCCGGCATGCTGGTCGTCGGCGGCGACAGCCACTCGCCCACCGGCGGGGCCTTCGGCGCCTACATGTTCGGCGTCGGCGCGACCGAGATGGCCGGTGTGCTCGCCACCGGCGAGATCTGGCTGAAGGTGCCCGAGACCATCCTGATCGAATGGCGCGGCAGGCTTTCCGACGGGGTCACCGCCAAGGACATCATGCTGGCCCTGTGCGGCCGGCTCGGTATGGACGGCGGTAAGTATCAGGCGGTCGAATATGCCGGCGAGGCCATCGCCGCGCTCTCCATGCAGGAGCGCATGACGCTCTCCAACATGGCGGCGGAGCTGGGCGGTCAGGCCGGACTGATCGCCCCGGACGGGGTCACCGCCGCCTTCCTGCAGGACGCCGGCAGCGACCCGGCCGGCTGGGGCGACTGGCAGAGCCTTCGCACCGATCCCGGCGCGAAGCTGCTGGAACATCACATTTTCGAGGCGGGCGATCTCGCCCCGCAGGTCGCAGCCCCGCACTCGCCGGCGAACAGCGGCCCGGTGGGCGATGCCCCGGCAACGCCGGTGGATGTGGCGTATCTCGGCGCCTGCACCGGCGCCAAGTATCAGGACCTTGCCAATGCCGCGCGCATCCTGAAGGGCCGGCGCGTCGCCTCCGGTGTCGAGCTGCTGGTCGCCCCGGCCTCGCGGCGCGACCAGGACCGCGCCGCCCGCGACGGCATCATGGCCGTGCTGGAAGAGGCCGGCGCGAAGCTGCTGCCGAACGCCTGCGGCATCTGCGCGGGCTACGGCACCGCCCGGCTCGGCGAGGACGTCACCTGCATCTCGTCCACGGCCCGCAACTTCAAGGGCCGCATGGGCGCGGCAAGCTCCAAGGTGTGGCTCGGCTCGCCGCTGACGGTGGCGGCCTCCGCCGTCGCGGGCCGGATCACCGATCCGCGCCTGATGCTGGCCGAGCACGCGGGAGGGGCGGCATGAGCGCGGACAAGAGCCTGAGCGGGCGCGTCTTCCTGTTCGGCGACGACATCGACACCGACCAGCTGGCGCCGGGCCAGTACATGAAGGGCGGGATCGCGGCCCTTGCCGCCCATTGCCTGGAGGGCGTGCGGCCGGACTTCGCCGCAAGCGTCGCCCCCGGCGACGTGGTGGTGGCGGGCAGGAACTTCGGCATGGGCTCCTCGCGCGAGCAGGCGGCCGAGGCGCTGAAGCATCTCGGCGTTGCCGGCGTCGTCGCCCTGTCCTTCGCCGGCATCTTCTACCGCAACGCGATCAATCTCGGCCTGCCGGTGCTGACCGCACCAAGCCTTGCAGATCTCACTGAGGGCGAGCGCGTGCATCTCGATCTCGACAACGGCCGGATCGAGCGCGCGGGCGAAAAACCCGCCCTCCCCCTCGATCCGCTGCCCGACAATCTCAAGGCCCTGCTCGCCGATGGCGGGCTGGTGCCGCATCTGAAGAAGCGCTTTGCGCAAGAGCGCCAGAAGGAGCAAGGCCGATGAGCCTGGAAACGCCCGCAACCCCGCCGCCGCCGGACCTGAAGCAGCGGCTCGCCGGACCGCGCATCCTGCTTGCGCCCGGCGTCTACGACGCGCTGACGGCCCTGATCGCCGAGCAGAGCGGCGCGGAGACCGTGTATCTGTCGGGCGCCTCCATCGCCTATACCCGCTTCGGGCGGCCGGATATCGGCCTCGTCTCGATGAGCGAGGTCGCCGACACCATCGCCGTGATCCGCGACCGGGTGGCGGTTCCCATCGTCGTCGATGCGGACACCGGCTTCGGCAATGCGCTGAACGTCCAGCGCACGGTGCGCGTCTTCGAGCGCATGGGTGCCAACGCCCTGCAGCTGGAAGACCAGACCAGCCCGAAGCGCTGCGGCCACCTCAACGGCAAGTCGCTGATCCCGGCCGGCGAGATGGCCGGCAAGATCCGCGCCGCGTGCGATGCACGCGCCGGCGACGGCACGCTGATCATCGCCCGCACCGACGCCATCGCGGTGGAAGGCTTCGAGGCCGCGCTCGACCGCGGCGAGGCCTATCTGGAGGCCGGCGCCGACATGCTCTTCGTCGAGGCGCCGCGCTCGCTGGAGGAGATCCGCGCCATCCATGCCCGCTTCGGCGGACGGGTGCCGCTGATGGCCAACATGGTGGAGGGCGGCAAGACCCCCATCGTCAACGCCGCCGGGCTGGAGGATCTGGGCTTCAGCTTCTGTATCTTTCCCGGCGGGATCGTCCGCGCGCTGGCCGCCACCGCGCGCGACTATTACGGGAACCTGGTCGCGAACGGCTCCAACGAGGCGTTCCGCAACCGCATGTTCGACTTCGCCGGCCTCAACGGCGTCATCGGCACGCCCGAGATGCTGAAGACCGGCGAGCGCTACGACACGGGAGCCGCCTGATGGCGATCGATACCGTCACGCTGGCGATCCTCAAGGGCCGCCTGGAACAGATCGCCGACGAGATGGACGCGACGCTGTTCCGCTCCGCCTTCAACCCGATCATCGCCGAGGCGCACGACGCCTCGCACGGCATCTACGACGCCGTGACCGGCGAGACCCTGGTGCAGGGCAAGTCGGGCCTGCCGATCTTCGTCGGCGTCATGGCCTTTGCCGTGAAGGCGGTGATCGACAAGGCGGCGAAGTCCGGCGGCGTCCATGAAGGCGACGTGTGGATCTTCAACGACCCCTATGACGGCGGCACGCACCTGTCCGACTTCCGGCTGGTCAAGCCGGTGTTCCGGGACGGGAAGCTGTTCTGCTTCCTCGCCTCGGTCGGCCACTGGCACGATGTCGGCGGCAACGTGCCGGGCAACTACAATCCGGCCGCGACCGAATGCTTCCAGGAAGGCATGCTGATCCCGCCGGTGAAACTCTACGACCGCGGCGAATTCCGCCAGGACGTGGTCGACATCCTGTCCGCCAATTCGCGCCTGCCGCTGTCGCTCTACGGCGATCTCAACGGCCAGATCAACGCGCTGGAGCTCGGCGAAAAGCGCATGCACGCGCTGCTCGACGACTATGGCGATGCCACCGTCGCCGGCTGCCTGATCGAACTGAAGGCCCGCGCGGCGCGGATGATGCGCGCCCAGATCGCCGAGCTGCCGCAGGGCACCGTCTCGGCCGAGGACTGGCTGGACAATGACGGCATCGTCGACACGCCGCTGAAGATCGCCCTCGACCTGACCATCGACGGCGACCGCATGGTGATGGACTTCTCGCGCTCCTCGCCCGCCTGCGCCGGCCCGGTCAACATCTCCCGTTCGACCACGGTCGCGGCCTGCTACGTCGCCCTGAAGCACATCTTCGGCGAGGTGCCGGCCAATGCCGGCGTGCTGGAGCCGGTGGAGTTCCGCATCGACGAGGGCTCGCTGCTGGCGGTGCGCGCGCCAAAGCCCGTCGGCGGCTACACCGAGACCATCCTGCGGCTGATCGACGTGGTGTTCCAGGCGGTGGCGAAGATCGCGCCGGAGCCGGCCATGGCCTGCGCCTACGGCACGATCAACGCCCTGTCGCTGGCCGGCCACCGCAAGGACGGCCGCCGCTGGGTGATGTTCTCCTTCTTCGGCGGCGGCCACGGGGCCCATGCCGGGGGCGACGGCCTCAACCACGGCAACGCGCCGATCTCCACCGCGACGATCCCGCCGCTGGAGATCCTGGAGGCGGCCTATCCGGTGCGCTTCACGCAATGGGCGCTGCGGCCGGACTCGGCCGGTCCCGGCGAGACGCGCGGCGGCCTCGGCGCGATCTACGAGATCGAACTGCTGGAGGAAAACGCCGACGTCTTCCTGTTCGGCGAGCGCGGGCGGCACGCCCCTCCCGGCGTCGTCGGCGGCGGCGCGGCCGCCCTCAACCGCTTCTCCTTCGAGCAGGCCGACGGCTGGCACGAACCGCCGATGGCCTCCAAGATGGTCGGCATCCGCATTACCCGCGGCCAGCGGCTGCGGCTGGAAACGCCCGGCGGCGGCGGCTATGGCACACCACACGCCCGCGACCCGCAGGCCGTCGCCCGCGATGTGGCGCAAGGCTATGTGACCCGCGACAGCGCGCAGGCGGATTACCGCGTCGCGCTGAACGAGGACGGCAGCATCGATGCCGCCCGCACCCAGTCCCTTCGTTCCCGGGAGGCCGCCGAATGAGCGGATCTGCATTTGTCATCGGCGTCGATGTCGGCGGCACCTTTACCGACGTCTTCATCCTCGACGAGGCGAACGGGCGCATCACCACCGCGAAGGTCCCCTCCACCCGCGGCGACCAGTCGAAGGGCTTCATCGAGGGCATCGCCTCGCGCGTTACCGACTTCGGCGAGATCCGCACCGTCGTGCACGGCACCACGGTCGGCACCAACGCGCTCCTGGAGCGCAAGGGCGCGCGCACCGGCATCATCACCACGGAAGGCTTCCGCGACGTGCTGGAAATGCGCCGCCGCGACCGGCCGACGACATGGGGCCTGAAGGGCGCCTTCACGCCCGTCGTGGCGCGCACCGACCGGGTCGAGGTCTCCGAGCGCGTGCTTGCCGACGGCTCGGTGCTGCGCGCCGTCGACGAACGGGAAGTCGCCGTGCAGGCGAAGGCGCTGGCGGAGGCCGGCTGCGACGCGGTCTGCGTCTTCTTCATCAACGGCTATGCCAACAACGACAACGAGCGCCGCGCCGTCGAGGCGGTGCGCTCGGTCTGGCCGAACCCCTATGTGACCGCCGCGACCGAGATCCTGCCCGAGATCCGCGAGTTCGAGCGCCTGTCGACGGCGACCCTCAATGCCTATCTGCAGCCCGTCGTCTCGTCCTATCTCGACCGGCTGGAAACCGGGCTGAAGGCCGAGGGGTTTGCCGGGGATATCCTGATCGTCCAGTCGAACGGCGGCGTCATGTCCATCGACACCGCCAAGCGCTACCCGGTGCGCACGGCGCTGTCCGGCCCGGCCGCCGGCGTGATCGCGGCAACGCGCATCGCCAGCGCCGCCGGCTTCGACAACATCATCACCTGCGACATGGGCGGCACCTCCTTCGACGTGTCGCTGGTGGCCGGCGGCGAAGCGGCGCTGGCCGCCCAGACCGCCATCGACTTCGGCATGGTGGTGCGCACGCCGATGATCGAGATCACCACCATCGGTGCGGGCGGCGGCTCCATCGCCGCCGTCGACAAGGGCGGGCTGCTGCAGGTCGGCCCGGAATCGGCCGGCTCCGACCCCGGTCCCGTGGCTTACGGCCTCGGCAACACCCGGCCCACCGTCACCGACGCCAACGTCGTGCTCGGGCGCATCAATCCGGACCGGCCCATCGGCGGCAAGCTCGACCGGCTCGACATCGATGCGGCCCGCGCGGCGATCGACAGCCATATTGCGGCGCCGCTCGGCCTTGCCGTCGAGGCGGCCGCCGAGGCGATCCTCAAGCTCGCCAACGCCAAGATGGCCGGCGCCATCCGCCTCGTCTCCATCGAGAAGGGCCACGATCCGGCGAAGTTCGCGGCGATGCCCTTCGGTGGCGGCGGCGCGCTGCATACCGGCGCCTTGATCAAGGAGGTCGGCCTTGCCTCGGCCCTGGTGCCGCGCTTCCCCGGTGTCACCTCGGCGCTCGGCTGCGTCGTCGCCGACATGCGGCACGACCGGGTGCAGACGGTGAACCGGCTGCTCTCCGAGCTCGACGCCGCAGAGCTCGGCCGCGCCATCCTGCGCGATGCCGAGGAGACCCGGGCCGTGCTCGGCAGCGCCGGCGTCGGCTTCTCCGCCATCGACCGGCTGGTCGAGCTCGACATGCTCTATCTCGGCCAGACGCACACGGTCGGCGTGCCGCTGGAGATCGGCGAGGAGGACCTGACCGCGGACGCGATCCGCGAGGCCTTCGAGGCCGCCTATCGCAGCGCCTTTGGCCGCTTGCTCGACGGCATCCCGATGCGGGTGATGAACTACCGGATCGCGGTGATCGGCCGCCGGCCGCAGCTCGCCATGGCCCTGTTCGCCCCCCAGGGCGGCAAGCCGGCCCCAGAGTGCCGCACCGGCACGCGGCGGGTCTATGCGGAGGGCGCCTGGCACGAGGCCGGCATCTACGAGCGCCTGTCGCTCGCCGTTGGTGCAAGGATCGCCGGCCCTGCCCTGCTGGAGCAGGCGGACACGACGATCTTCGTCGATCCGGGCCTTGTCGCCGAGGTCGACGGCTTCGGCAATCTCGTGATCTCGCGGGCGGGCTGAGCCATGCACGACGCCCCTCTCGACATCGCCCGCACGGGCCTGCTGATCGTCGATCTGCAGAACGACTTCCTGCACGCGGACGGCGCCTATGCACGCGGCGGCCAGACCAGCGCGGACATCGCCGCGCTGCCGGCGCGCGTCCTGCCGCTGGCCGACAGCCTGCGGCGCAAGGGCGGCTGGGTGATCTCGACCCAGTTCACCCTGGTGCCGGGCAAGGGCGGCGAGCCCTTCATCTCGCCGCATCTGAAGGCGCTGCGCCCCTTCCTGCGCAAGGGGGATTTCTGCCCCGGCGCCTGGGGGCACCAGCTCGTCGACGAGCTGCAGCCGGCCGATCTCACCGTGGAAAAGGTCGCCTATTCGGCCTTCTACATGACGCGGATGGAGTGGGTGCTGCGCAAGGCCGGCATCGACACGCTGATGGTCTGCGGCATCGTCACCAATGGCGGCGTCGCCTCGACCGTGCGCGATGCGCATGTGCGCGACTTCCGAACGATGGTGCTGAGCGACGGCTGCGCCGCCTTCTCGCCCGAGACGCACCAGCGCGCCATCGGCGATCTTGGCACGGTCGCCCGGGCGCTGACTTGCGCCGAGGCGCTGGCGCTGATCGAGGCCGCCTGAGATGAGCGGCGCGACAACAGCCGCCGCCCCAAACGACGCCCCTGAGATCTCGCGGGAGATCCCGGCGGCCCCCGATATCGAGACCGACGTGCTGGTGATCGGCGCAGGCGCCTGCGGCCTCACCGCGGCACTGGCCGCGCACGATGCCGGCGCCGAGGTGGTGGTGGTCGAGCGCGACGCCTCGCCGTCCGGCTCCACGTCGATGTCCTCCGGCTTCATCCCGGCGCCGGCAACGGCCGCGCAGCGCGCAGCAGGGATATCCGACGACGACGACGCGCGCTTTGCCGCCGATATCCAGGCCAAGGCCAAGGGAACAGCCAACGAGACGCTGGTCGCCCTTGCCGCCCGCGAGATCGGCCCGGCGCTCGACTGGCTCGCCGACGCGCATGGCCTGGAATGGCAGGTGCTGACCGACTTCCTCTATCCCGGCCACAGCCGTCACCGCATGCATGCGGTGCCCGAGCGAACCGGCGAGGCGCTGCTCGCCCGCCTCATCGCCGCCGTCGAGGCCGCCGGCATCCCGCTGGTCACCGAGGCGCATGCGCAGATGCTGCATCTGGACGAGGCCGGGACGTTGCGCGCAGTGACGCTGGTCCGGCCGGGCGGCGCGCGCGAGACCATCGCCTGCAAGGCGCTGGTGCTGGCCTGCAACGGCTATGGCGGCAACCCGGAACTCGTTGCCCGGCACATTCCCGGCATGGCCGGCGCGCTCTATTATGGCCATGCGGGCAACACGGGCGATGCCGTGCTGTGGGGCGAGGCGATGGGCGCGGCGCGCTGGCAGTTGAGCGGCTGCCAGGGGCACGGCTCGCTCGCCCATCCGCACGGGGTGCTGATCTCCTGGGCGCTGATGATGGAGGGCGCGATCCAGGTCAACGCGGAGGGGCGGCGCTTTTCCAACGAGCATGGCGGCTATTCCGAGCAGGCCGTCCACGTGCTGGCCCAGCCGGGAGGCATCGCCTGGAACATCCTCGACGCGCGGCTGCATGCCTTCGCGCAGGGCTTTCCGGACTATCGCGACGCGATGGCGGCCGGCGCGATCCGCGAGGCGGGCGACATCGCCGCGCTTGCCACTGTCACCGGCCTTCCCAAAGGCGCGCTGCGCGAGACGCTGGAGGAGGTGGCGGAGTTTGCGGCGGGCCGCGAGAGCGACCCGTTCGGCCGCGACTTCACCGCCCAGCCGGCGCTGCAGGCGCCGTTCTTCGCGGTGAAGGTGACCGGCGCGCTGTTCCACACGCAAGGCGGGCTCGGCATCGACGAGAGCGCAAGGGTGCTGGCCGAGGACGGATCGGCCTTTCCCAACCTTTTTGCCGCCGGCGGGGCCGCCTGCGGCGTGTCGGGACCGGATATTTCCGGGTATCTCTCCGGCAACGGGCTGCTGACCGCCATCGCCTTCGGGCGCGTTGCCGGCCGCTCGGCAGCTAGTGTGGTAATTTGAAATACGCCTCCCTTGGCAGCACCCCAGGGGCGTATTTCAAATTCGAAACCACACTAGAAACATATATTTGCTAGTCACCCTTTTGAATCTGAAGTTCGTTCAGAGCCTGACATGAAATCTGACGAACTTCAGATTCGGGTGACTAGCCTCACGTGCTAAAGCGGCCGGGATCGAGCGCGGCGACGACCGCCGGGGCAAGCGCGGGCNCTCACGTGCTAAAGCGGCCGGGATCGAGCGCGGCGACGACCGCCGGGGCAAGCGCGGGCGTGCGGCCGAGGATCAAGTCCGCCGCCAGCCGCGACAGGGCCGGCGAGGTCTGGATGCCGTAGCCGCCCTGCCCCGCGAGCCAGAGAAAGCCCTCCGCCCGGTCAGAGAAACCGGCGACCGGCGTGCGGTCGGGCGCGAAGGACCTGAGGCCCGCCCAGCTGCGCTCGACCCGCGTCACCGAGACGGTCGTCGCCTTCTCGAACCGGTCGAGCCCTTCGGCCAGCACCATGTCGTCCGGCCAGGCATCCTGCGGCTCCAGCGGATCCTCGTCGGCCGGCGAGACCAGGAGCTTGCCGGCCTCCGGCTTGGCGTACCAGGCTTCCGAGGCGCTGACCACCGCCGGCCAGGAGGCGACGTCCATGCCCTCCGGGGCGGGCAGGATCGCCGCCGAGCGCCGGTAGGGCTGGATGCCGAGCGGCGACAGGCCGGCAAGTGCGGCAATGGTGTCGGCCCAGGCCCCGGCGGCATTGACCAGCACCGGCGCCTCGTAGGTTTCGCCCCCCGCCTCGACCCGCCAGACATCGCCCTTGCGCGAAATCGCCGAGACGCGCGCGGAGGTCGTGAGCCGGCTGCCGGCATGGCGGGCGGTGCGCAGATAGGCCTGCAACAACCGGTCGACGTCGATATCGGCGGCACCCGCCTCATGGGCGGCGGCCACATGGTCATCCGAGAGGATCGGAAAGAGTCGCCGCGCCTCCGCGACGGGGATTTCCTCAAGGCCGTCGGCACCATCCAGATAGGCGGCGAAACGCTCCATCTCGTCCGCCTTGGCGACGACCAACTCGCCGCGCGGGCTGAGGAATCCGGTCTCGGCAAAGCCGCCGCCGCCGGCCAGAACCTCGACCGAGGCGCCGTTCAACGCCCGCAAGGTGGCATTACCGTAGTTGCGGATAAAGATCGCCGCCGAGCGACCCGTGGCATGGCGGCCGGGCGCATCTTCCATCTCCAGAACCACGGTGGAGCGCTCCGCGCCCAGATGCGCGGCAAGGCCGATGCCGGCGATGCCGCCGCCGATGATCAGGCAATCGCAGGTGATGGGCATGGCGCAGCTCCTTGGGCAAGATTCGGCCATGATACTGACATGCAAGGACAATTCCGGGAAAGGCCTGCCGCGCCTCACGTTGCGGCGACAGGGACTTCCAGCGTTTCGAGGAAGGCGCGCGCGGCCGGGGAGAGGTGCCGGGCGCGGTGACGCAGCACGAAGAACGGGCGCGGCGGCAGGCTGAGCTCCAGCGCCGAAAGCTGGCCCGAGCGGACGGCGCCTTCCGCGACCAGGGAGGACAGAACGGCCGCGCCGGCCCCCGCTTCGACGGCGCCGCGCAGCGCCTCGTTCGAGGGCAACTCCATCGAGATCCGCAGGTCGGCGGGCGCAAGGCCGAAGCTTTTCGCCAGCCGCTCCAGCATCAGGCCTGTGCCGGAGCCGGCCTCGCGGGCAACGAAGGTCAGCATCTTCAGCGCATCGGCATTGACGATGCCGCGCCGGGCGACGGGATGGTCGCGCGGCAGCACCAGCACCATGCGATCATGACCCACCTCCACCGGCGACAGGTCGGGGTCGGCCACCGGCCCCTCTACCAGGCCGAGATCGGCCTCGCCCTCGCGGGTCCAGGCGGCGACCTGCTCGCTGTTGCCGATGGCAAGCGCGACGCCGAGGTGCGGATGGACTGCGCGGAACGCCTTCAGCCGGGCCGGCAGCCAGTAGTTTCCGACCGTCTGGCTGGCGGCAAGGCGGACGCTGCCGCGCCGCAGGCCGGCAAGATCGGCCAGCACCTCGCCGGCGGCCTCGGCGCGGGCGAGGACGGCGCGCGCCTCGCCCAGGAACACCCGGCCCGCCTCGGTCAGGCGGATGTTGCGGCCGACCCGGTCGAACAGGCGCACGTCGTGACGCGCCTCCAGCGCGGCGATGGCCGCACTGATCGTCGACTGGGTGAGGTTGAGGGCCTCGGCCGCGCGGGTGACGTGCTCGCGCTCGGCCGCCGCCACGAAGATCCGCAACTGTTCCAGCGTCATCGCGCCCTGCCCGAAGTGGTCACATCCAGACGGTCACCATTAGCAGGGAGAGCGCGGCGATGAACAGGGCGGCGATGGCGGCAAGCAGCAAGGGGCGGATGCCGCGGGCGCGGATTTCGCGCAGATCGGTGGACAGGCCGAGGCCGGCGAGCGCCATGGTCATCAGGAAGGTCGTCGCCTCGCCCGCACCGGTGCGCGCGGCCTCGGGCAGCTCCATGCTGCTTGCAACCAGCACCATGGCCAGGAAGCCGAAGACGAACCACGGCACGGGAAGGCGCGCGGCAACGCCCTCGCCCGTGCTGTCGTTTGCCCGGCCGCGGCGGCACCAGGCGGCCAGAACCAGCACCATCGGCGCGAGCAGCAGGACGCGCGACAGTTTGGCGACCATCGCCGCCTCGCCCGCTTCCGCCGAGTGTCGGAAGCCGGCGCCCGCCACCTGCGCCACCTCGTGCACCGAGGCGCCGACGAAGAGGCCGTAGCCGGCCGCATCCAGCCCGGCGAGCGGCGGCACAAAAGGCATCGACACCATGGCGAGCGTGCCGAACAGGGTGACGCAGGCGACCGCATAAGCCGTGTCGCCCGCCCCGGCCCCGGTCACTGAGCGGGTGGCGGCAACGGCCGAGGCGCCGCAGATCGAGGTGCCGGCGGCGACCAGCCGGGCAAGATCGGGCGCAACGCCGAGCAGCCGGCCGGCCCACAGGGTGAGCGCGAAGGTGGCGACAAGCGCGGTGGTGGTGACAGCCAGCCCGCCGAACCCCAGCGACAAGAGGTCGGCCAGCGTCAGTTGCAGGCCGAGCAGCACGACGGCAGCGCGCAGCAGCGTCCCGGCCGACAGGCGCACGCCCGGCACGACGCCTTCCGGCAGCGGCGTCGCCGCGCGGATAACCAGCCCGAGCGCCATCGCCAGCGCCATCGGCCCCAGAAGGTCGAGACCGGGGACAAGCCGCAGCCCCTTGCCGCCGAGCGCAAGCAGGACGCACAGCAGGACGCCGGGCAAAACGAGACCGAAATTTGCGATGGATTTTGCAAATTTCGTCTCAATATTCGAGAATCCGGCGAAACTCATACCTTGCCTCCTGCAACTTCCACGCAGGATGGCAGCGAAGTTTCATTCGCACAAACTGATTGTTTTCGTGATTATGATCGAGAAAGTCGATTGATCTGCGGAGCCGGGAAGACGCGGCCGCGCTCACCGCCCGTTCGATGGAGTTATCCCCGCATCGCCCGCCGCGTCCGGAGGGCGTTATCCCGGCCGGCCGGGAGCGCGGAAGGGACTGCGCGCCCTACCGCTGCTCTGGCAACCAAAGGCCCCGGATCTCGCGATGCTCGTTCGGGGTGACGGCCGAGGGGATGCGGGGGCTCGCGACACCCACGGGCTGTCGTCCCGGCCGCGCGTCAGCGCAGAGCCGACCCAGAGACAACCTCAGCAGGTGCGAGGCGGAGCCCCGCCCAGCCGGCAGCCGTCACATCACCGGCAGGATGCGCGGCGAGGTCGACTGGCCGGTCTTGGCCGAGGCGGTCTCGAAGGCGAGGATCGCGCCGGCGAGATCTTCCAGCGCCGCGCCGACCGACTTGAACAGCGTGATGTCGTCGGCCTGACGCAGGACCGCATGGGTGCCGCGGGTAAGATCGAACAGGTCGGCCTCGATACCGTCCTCGGCGAGCGCTCCGGAGGCCAGCGCCTGGACGATGTCGCCCGCCTCCTTCGTCGCACCCTCGCGGGTGTCGACGAAGACCCGGGCCCGCGCCACCGCCTCGTCGTCGCTCTCGCGCATGGTCGGCTTGAACGCGCCGACGAGATCGAGATGGCTGCCCGGCTTCAGCCAGGCGCCCTGGACCAGCGGCGCCTCGGACAAGGTGGCGCAGCTGACGATGTCGGCATCGCGCACGGCCTCCTCCAGGTTGCTCGCCGGCTGGGCGAGAATGTCGAGCTCCCCGGCGATCTCTTCGGCAACCGTCTGCGCCTTCTCGGGATCGCGGCCCCAGACCGAGATCCGCGACAGCGGCCGCACCGCCATATGGGCGGCGGCAAGGTTTCGCGACAGGCGGCCGGTTCCGACCACCAGCAGATGGCGGGCATCCTCGCGCGCCAGATAGTCGGCGGCCAGCGCGGAGGCCGCCGCCGTGCGCCGGGCGGTCAGCTCGCCGCCGTCGATCATCGCCACCATCTCGCCGGTGCGGGCATCGTTGAGCAGGTAGCTGGCCATCACCGCCGGCAGGCCGCGCGCGCCGTTGCCCGGCACCACCGTCGCCAGCTTGGTGCCGAGATAGCGCCCCGGCACCCAGGCCGGCATCAGAAGCAGCGTGCCGTCCGCCTCGCCCGGCACCCGGAAATCATGGTGATGGCGCACCGGGCTTTCGCAGCCGTCGCGGAACATCGTCCGCAGCGCCTCGATCAGCGGCCGCCATTCGAGAGCGGCGCGGGTGGCATCCGGATCGAGATGCAGCATGGGAGCCTCCGTGAGGGACCGGGAAGGATACGGGCGGACCGGAACGTCCGCCGGCTGGGCCAGCATGGTTGCACGCCAAACCCGGCAGCGCCAAGGCAGGATCGCCGCAACGGGGCAGCCCAAAGCAGGGAGCGAGACGGAAGACCGGCCCGCGCGCCGCCGATGAGACCGGCGCACCTGGCGAAGAAAAAATGCCGCCCCGAAACACAGGCCGGGGCGGCACATGTCAGGTCTCGCCGGAACTCGGCCCGGATGCGGCCCGGATCAACGCTCGCTCAGAACGGGATCTCGTCGTCCATGTCCGAGCCGCCGCCGAAGCCGCCGCCCGAACCGCCGGAGCCGCCCGAACCACCGCCGTAGCCGCCACCGCCCGAGCCGCCGCCATAGCCACCGCCGCCGGAGCCGCCTTCATAGCCGCCCCCCGAGCCGCCGCCTTCGACAAAGCGGCCGCCGCCGCCACCGCCGCCCTCGCCGCGACCGTCGAGCATGGTCAGCGTCGAGTTGAAGCCCTGCAGCACGACTTCCGTGGAATAGCGCTCCTGGCCCGACTGGTCCTGCCACTTGCGGGTCTGCAGCTGGCCCTCGACATAGACCTTGGAGCCCTTGCGCAGGTAGTTCTCGGCGACCTTGGCGAGGCCCTCGTTGAAGATCACCACGCGGTGCCACTCGGTGCGCTCCTTGCGCTCGCCCGAGCTGCGGTCGCGCCAGGTCTCCGAGGTGGCGATGCGCAAGTTGACCACCGGGCGCCCGTCCTGCATCCGGCGGACCTCCGGATCGGCTCCCAGATTGCCCACCAGGATCACCTTGTTGACGCTTCCCGACATCGTCGTCTCCTTGCCTGCCGGACGTTGCCGGCCTGTTCCTGAGCCGGCCGCTGTCCGGCCAGGCTCGTCGATATGATGCGGCCCGCCGGCACTGCGGCGGCCCCCGTTCGCTTCATGCGGCGCGCCGGCGGCACGCCTGAGCGTGCCCCGGGGGCCGGTGTTCATCCCGTGGACCTTAGCCCCGGGCAGGAGGCCGGCGAAAGGCCCGCGGCCGGCGAACTGTATTTTTGGGCGCCGAGCCCCCGCTTTTCCACACGCTTTGTCGCCAAGGCGCCAGACGCCGACATATGATGCGGGCACATGACGCAGGCGGATGGAGCAGGACGCCCCTTGCCCGGCGCGCGCACCCGCACCACATGCCGACAGTCTTGCGCGACAGTATATGTTCCTGATATGTTCACGCAATCGGATTCGGGATCGCCTGCGTAGATACCTTCGGAAAACGTCCCGCCCCATCGGCGCCGGATGCGGAGCCGTTCGGACCTTCGGGAATCGCCCTGGCGGAATCGACGGATGCCGGTGCATGTCGTAGAAGGGCGGTGCCGTCGCCCGCTCCGGACCCCATACCGGCCGTGCCGGCCGCGCTTCACCCCCGGACCGCCGGGGCGCTTGTCATTCCCGGCCAGGGCCGGGCCGTTTCACTTCAGCTGCCGCTGGCCCGCGCCCTCCCGCGCGGAGGCTGCAGCCCTTCCAGACGCCGCAAGGCCGTCATCCGGGAACCGCACGCATGTCCAAGCCGCGTTCGACCTCCACGCCGCCCGCCTCCCTCGCCGACCGGCGCGTGATCAGCGTGCGCGGCGCGCGCGAGCACAATCTCAAGAATATCGACCTCGACCTGCCGCGCGACGCGCTGATCGTGATGACCGGCCTGTCCGGCTCCGGCAAGTCGTCGCTCGCCTTCGACACGATCTATGCCGAGGGCCAGCGCCGCTATGTCGAGAGCCTGTCGGCCTATGCCCGCCAGTTCCTGGAGATGATGCAGAAACCGGACGTCGACCAGATCGACGGCCTGTCGCCGGCCATCTCCATCGAGCAGAAGACGACCTCGCGCAATCCGCGTTCGACCGTGGGCACGGTGACGGAAATCTACGACTACCTGCGCCTTCTGTTCGCGCGCATCGGCGTGCCCTATTCGCCGGCGACCGGCCTGCCGATCGAGAGCCAGACGGTCAGCCAGATGGTCGACCGGGTGCTGGCGCTGGAGGAAGGCACCCGGCTCTACCTGCTGGCCCCGATCGTGCGCGGGCGCAAGGGCGAGTACCGCAAGGAACTCGCCGAGCTGATGAAGAAGGGCTTCCAGCGCGTCAAGATCGACGGCACCTTCCACGAGATCGCCGAGGCGCCCGCCCTCGACAAGAAGCTGAAGCACGACATCGACGTGGTCGTCGACCGCATCGTCGTGCGGCCGGACATCGCCGGCCGGCTGGCGGATTCGCTGGAGACGGCGCTGTCGCTGGCCGACGGCATCGCCATCGCCGAGTTCGCCGACAAGGCGCTGCCCGCGCCCGCCGACGGGGCGGTGCTGCAGAACCGCAACGAGACCCACGAGCGCATGGTGTTCTCGGAAAAATTCGCCTGCCCGGTCTCCGGCTTCACGATCTCCGAGATCGAGCCGCGGCTGTTCTCCTTCAACAACCCGTTCGGCGCCTGCCCGACCTGCGACGGGCTCGGCACCACGCTCGCCTTCGAGCCGGAGCTGGTGGTGCCCGACCACACGCTCACCCTGCGCGAGGGCGCGGTGCTGCCCTGGGCCAAGACCGGCTCGACCTCGCCCTATTATGCCCAGACGCTGGAGGCGATCTGCCGCCATTTCGGCGCCTCGATGGCCACCCCCTGGGCCGACCTGCCGGAAGCGGTGCGCGAGACGATCCTCAACGGCTCGGGCAAGGAGAAGATCGAGTTCGTCTACGACGACGGCGTGCGCAGCTACCGCACCGCCAAGACCTTCGAGGGCGTCGTCGGCAATATCGAGCGGCGCTGGCGCGAGACCGACAGCGAATGGGTGCGCGAGGAACTGTCGCGCTACCAGTCCGACCGCCCGTGCCCGGCCTGCAACGGCTACCGGCTCAAGCCCGAGGCGCTGTCGGTGAAGATCGCCACCCGCCATATCGGCGAGATCTCGCAGCTGTCGATCCGCGATGCCGCCGCCTGGTTCGCCGAGCTGCCGGAGAAGCTCACCGACAAGCAGTCGGAGATCGCCCTGCGCATCCTCAAGGAGATCCGCGAGCGGCTGAAGTTCCTCAACGATGTCGGCCTCGACTATCTGGCGCTGTCGCGCAATTCCGGCACCCTGTCGGGCGGCGAGAGCCAGCGCATCCGCCTCGCCTCGCAGATCGGCTCGGGGCTCACCGGCGTGCTCTATGTGCTCGACGAGCCGTCCATCGGCCTGCACCAGCGCGACAATGCCCGCCTGCTCGACACGCTGAAGCACCTGCGCGACCTCGGCAACACGGTGATCGTGGTCGAGCACGACGAGGACGCGGTGCTCACCGCCGACCATGTGGTCGACATCGGCCCGGGCGCCGGCATCCATGGCGGCGAGGTGGTGGCCGAAGGCACGCCGGCGGAGATCCTGGCCAACCCGAAGTCGCTGACCGGCCAGTATCTGTCCGGCGCCATGGCGATCCCGATGCCGGCCGAGCGGCGCAAGCCGAAGAAGCACCGCCGCATCCATGTGGCCGGCGCGCGCGGCAACAACCTGAAGAACGTCTCGGCGGACATTCCGCTCGGCACCTTCACCTGCATCACCGGTGTCTCCGGCGGCGGCAAGTCGACCTTCCTGATCGACACGCTCTACAAGGCGGCGGCGCGGCGGCTGAACGGCGCACGCGAGACCCCGGCCCCGCACGACCATATCGACGGGCTGGAACAGCTCGACAAGGTGATCGACATCGACCAGTCGCCGATCGGGCGCACGCCGCGCTCGAACCCGGCGACCTATACCGGCGCCTTCACGCCGATCCGCGAATGGTTCGCCGGCCTCCCCGAGGCGAAGACCCGCGGCTACCAGCCGGGGCGCTTTTCCTTCAACGTCAAGGGCGGGCGCTGCGAGGCCTGCCAGGGCGACGGCGTCATCAAGATCGAGATGCACTTCCTGCCCGACGTCTACGTCACCTGCGACGTCTGCAAGGGCAAGCGCTACAACCGCGAGACGCTGGAAGTGGAGTTCAAGGGCAAGTCCATCGCCGACGTGCTCGACATGACGGTGGAGGAAGGCGCGCGCTTCTTCGCCGCCGTGCCGGCGGTGCGCGACAAGCTGGAGACGCTGGCCCGCGTCGGCCTCGGCTATATCAAGGTCGGCCAGCAGGCGACGACCCTGTCGGGCGGCGAGGCGCAGCGCGTCAAGCTGGCCAAGGAACTGTCGAAGCGCGCGACCGGCCGCACGCTCTACATCCTCGACGAGCCGACGACCGGCCTGCATTTCCACGACGTCGCCAAGCTGCTGGAAGTGCTGCACGAACTGGTCGAGCAGGGCAACACGGTGCTGGTCATCGAGCACAATCTGGAGGTCATCAAGACCGCCGACTGGGTGATCGACCTGGGTCCGGAAGGGGGCGACGGCGGCGGCACCATCGTCGCGGCCGGCACGCCGGAGGACATCGTCGAGGCGGAGGCGAGCCATACCGGCCGCTTCCTGCGCGAGGTGCTGGAGCGCCGCCCGGCCCGCGGCATGAACGCGGCGGAATAGGCGCGCCTCCCTGGTGGGACGCGGACGGCGGGCGTGCGGCGGGCATGCTCTTGCCGGCGGTCATGAACCCGCAGCGCGGGCGGGCCGTCCGCGGCCGATGGCTGGATGCCGGATCGCGGATCGAGCGATGGCGCTGCCGCGCCCCGCGGTTCGGCATGACGGGAGCGGGAGGCCGGGTTTCGGCGTGCCGCCGCCGCTCTGGCTGCCAACAGGTCCCGGCGCGCGCTTGCGCTTGGCCGGGGTGACGGCCGAGAGGATGTGAGGCCGTGCGACTACGACACCCACAGGACATCATCCCGGGCAAGGCGAAGCTGCGACCCCGGATCCATTGGCACCCTCGGCAGGTGTGAGACTGACAGGCCACTCGTCGCATCCATCAGGCATGGCGACGGCGCCTCAGCCGACCTTGCTATTTGTAGCCGTCGCTTTTCAGCTTCTTCATCCACTTTTCGAAATTCGCAGCGCCCCCGGCTCCAAGCCGCTTCTGAGGACCCGACTTGAAGAAGGAAATACGCTCGGCGATGAAGCAGCCGGCATTCGAGCAGTTCAAGGTATAGGATTTCCCATCCTTCTTCAGGACGGCGTTACCCGCCATGGCAGTGGCGGGAAGGACCAACAGAAAGAACACAAAAAGCAATCGTCTCATCGAATTCCCCAATATCTCAAGAATAAAAGGCATTTAATCAAAAGACGCCTTCTCGCGGGTGTCAAGAAAATTGCTCCTGCTTACTGCCCTCTCCGAGATCCGCGAGTCGCAGCCGGCCCGCCTGCAGGAACACCGCCCGGTCGAACAGCGAGAGGTCGAGCGGATTGGGCAGGCGCAGGTCGGCAAGGTCCGGCAAGGGTTTCAGCACCGGATCAAAGGTGCGGTCGACCTGCGAGACGAAGACGAGCACCGCGCCGGAACGCCGGGCGAAGGCGGAGAGTTCCGCGACCTGCGTGCCGAGGTCCGGCGTGTCGCGCCGCTGGTCGAGGATCTGCAGATAATCGACGACAACGAGCGTGCCGGGCGCGCAGCCCTGCAGCCGCCCGGTGATGCGGGCCGCGCAGATCCCGTCGGAGCAATCGAATGCGAGGAGATCCTTGAGCTGCCCCCGCGCACCGAGCCGCTCAAGCCGCGCCTCGACCTCGCACTCCACATATTCCAGCGTGAACACGGCGGCCCGGTTGCCGGCCTTCATCGCCTCGATGGCGAGCTCCAGCGCCAGCAGCGTCTTGCCCTGTCCGGGCCGGGCGGCGACGAGGATCATCTCGCCGGGGCGAAGGCGGGGATAGATCAGGGCGGCGGGCGAGCGCTCGGCAGCACGCTGGGCCAGGAGGCTCCAACGGGCATGGCCCTCGCGGGCGGCGATGCGGTCGAGCGCGGCGGCAAGGGGAATGCCCGCCTCGCGGGAGAGCAGGCGAGCCTCGCGCTTGAGGCGGTAAAGGGGTGCGGAAAGCTGCATGCCGGAGACCTCCGTCTGCGGGCGATGAGCGCAATCCCTCCTCATGCGGCGCCCGAACGGGTGGTCCGGTGATGCGAAAGGCCCGGCATGGCACATGCTTTCCCGGAGCGGAGGGGGGAGGCGCGGGCAGCACCCGACTCGCAGCCTAGCCCATCCGCCGCCGCGCAGGGAAGCGCCGCGGCGGCCGGAAGGTGTGAAACCCCGGCGCACGGGCGGGGACGATGCGGGCGCGACGCCCGCTGTTCACCCAGTTCGACGCAGCACGGGGCAAATTGCGAGAACCCCTTTGCCGCGAGGGCACGCATCGCCTAAGTATGGGAAACGAGACCGGGCCCGGCGGGGCCCGATTCCGTCTTCATGAAGGAGCAGATCTTGCACATGACCATCAAGCCGAACGATGTGCCGAGCCGCCTCGACGACGAGGACGACGACGAGAAGACCAAGACGCCGCCTTCGATCCAGGTCGACAAGCATCTGTTCGACGCCCGCACGGTGCTGATCACCGGCCCGATCAATCAGGAACTGGCGCGCGACGTCTGCGCCCGGCTGCTGGCGATGGCGCAGGTTTCCAACGACCCGATCACCGTGATCGTGTCCTCGCCCGGCGGCCACGTCGAATCCGGCGACATGATCCACGACACCATCAAGTTCATCGGCCCGGAAGTGCGCATCCTCGGCATGGGCTGGGTGGCGAGCGCCGGCGCGCTGATCTACATCTCGGTGCCCAAGGAGCGCCGTTATTGCACGCCGAACACCCGCTTCCTGCTGCACCAACCGTCCGGCGGCGCCGGCGGCCAGGCCTCCGACATCGAGATCCAGGCGCGCGAGATCCTCAAGATGCGCGACCGCCTGAACAAGCTCTTCGCGGCGGCGACCGGCCAGCCGATGGAGCGGATCGAGAAGGACACCGACCGCGACTACTGGATGGGCCCGGACGAGGCCATGAGCTACGGCCTGGTCGGCAAGGTCGCGGCCTCGGTCAGCGATCTCGACTGACGACCCACCGGCGCCCCCTTGCAAGAGAGGCGGCGCCGGTACGACATTCCGGCCCGGCCGGCGGCTGCCCCTCTCCTCGAGAGGGCGCGGACGTCCGCCGGGCCGTTTTCGTTTGCGGGGCCCCTCCCCGCCCTACGCGACATCCGAACAGGAGCAGTGCCATGAACCAACATCTCACCCTCGGCGGCATCGACATTCCCGTGCTGGGGCTCGGGACCTGGCCGCTGAAGGACGAGCCGTGCCGCGACATGGTCCGCGCCGCGCTGGAAAGCGGCTGGGACCATGTCGACACGGCGGCGATGTATGCCAACGAGAAGGCGGTGGGCGCGGGCCTGCGCGCCTCGGGCCGCGCCCGCGACAGCTATCACGTGACGACCAAGGTCTGGCACGACAGCCTCGACCCGGAAAAGCTGATCCGCTCCTGCGAGGACAGCCTCGACCGGCTGGGGCTCGACCATGTCGACCTGTTCCTGATCCACTGGCCCAACCCACGCGTGCCGCTGAAGGAGCAGATCGAGGCGCTGCTGGAGCTGCGCCAGCGCGGCTGGACGCGCGCCATCGGCGTTTCCAACTTCACCGCCGCGATGGTGCGCGAGGCGCAGGACCTCGCCAAGGGACAGCTGGTCGCAAACCAGGTGGAGTATCACCCCTTCCTGTCGCAGAAGCGGGTGCGCGAGGCGCTGGAGGCCGCCGGCATGGCGCTGATCGCCTATTCGCCCATCGCCAAGGGCCGCGTCATCGGCAACGAGACGATCCGGGACATCGGCAAGCGCCACGGCAAGAGCGAGGTGCAGGTCACGCTGCGCTGGCTGCTGCAGCAGGAGAACACCATCGCCATCCCCAAGACCGGCACGCCCTCGAGGCTGGCGGAGAACGCCGCCGTCTTCGACTTCGAGCTGGACGAGGCCGAGATGGCGGCGATCTCCACGCTCGGCAGCGCGGGCGGGCGCGGCATCGACCCGGACTGGGCGCCCGACTGGGACGAGGAATAGGCCCGCCGCCCTGGGCGGACGGCCCCGACAAGCATCGGCCTGCCATCGCTTTGCCGCGATGGCAGGCAAAAGTGAGCGTGGGAGCGCCCCGGCGGCACGCGAAGGCCGGGCGCGACAACAGGGGGGAGACCCGGCATGCGCATCGAACGTTTGAATAAAGCAGGAACCGGGCTGGCCGTGGCAGCCCTTTCCGCCCTGATGCTGATGACGCTCGCCCCGCCGCCGGTCGCCGCGCAGCAGCGACCGGACCTCAGGCGCATGAGCTGCAACCAGGCGCAGAACCTCGTCGCACGCCGCGGCGCGGTGGTCATGACCACCGGCCAACACACCTATGAGCGCTTCGTCGCCGGTCCGCGCTGGTGCGACCACTGGGAAACGGTGCGCCCGGCGCAGGTGCGCACCCGCGACACCGGCCGCTGCATCGTCGGCTATATCTGCGAGACGCCGCTGTTCTCGCCCTGGGAGCGGCGCGGCGGCTGGCGCTGATCACAAGCTCGCAAGATAGTCCTCGAAACGCCGCCCGCGCTCGCTCGGGGCCCGCTCGTCCGTCTCCTCCACGGCCGTAATGCGGTCGAGGCGGAAGTTGCGGAAGTCGTCGCGTGCCTCGCACCACCCGGTCAGCAGCCAGACCTCGTCGAAGGCCGTGAGCCCGAGCGGGCGGACCCGCCTGCGGCTTTCCCGCCCGGCAAGATCCCTGTAATCGAGCAGCACGATCCGCTGCCGGCGAATGGCCCGGCGCAGCCCCGGCAACCAACGTTTGGCGGTCTGCGCCTGCGGACGCTCGCGCGCGACGGCACGCAGCGGCAGGCGAAGGGTCGTCTCGCCCCCCGCCTCGCCCGCGGCCGCGCCGATCTTGCCCGCGACACGCAGTGCCGCCTCGCGCAAGGGCGCATCGCCGCGCGCGCCCACCAGCCGCATGCCGAGCGCGATCGCCTCCAGTTCCTCCTCGTCGAAGCGCAGCGGCGGCAGGAAGTACCCCCGCTCCATCTGATAACCGAGCCCTGCCTCGCCGCGCACCGGCGCGCCCATCGCCTGCAGAGTGGCCATGTCCCGGTAGATCGTGCGGGGCGACACCTCTAGCGCGCTGGCAAGCTCCTCGGCCGAAACGGGACCGCCGGCGCTGCGCAGCCGGTCGAGCAGGGAGAACAGACGAAAGACCTTCATGGCCATAGTCCTAGCGCACACCCCTGACAGAAGGTGTCAGCAGCCACGGCGTATCTCCCGCAGTGCATCACGCAGCATAGGAGCATCGCATGCAAGGTCATTGCCTCGAAGTCGTCGCCTACCGGGTGGAAGATCCGGATCGCGCCGACCATGAACGCAGGCTCGCACTCGACAAGATCCGCTCGTTCCCCGGCTTCCTCGCCTGGACGCAGCTGACGGGAACCGGCGAGGCGGCCCAGCGCGTCGATCTCGTCGCCTGGAAGAGCGAAGAGGCGGCGCTCTCGGCCGCACGCGAGGTCGGAGAAGGAGCAGACTTCGCCGGCTTCCGCGCCACGATCGGCAGCGTCGCCAGCATGGGCCACTACGCGGCGAGCCAGCCGGCGCCCCTCGGCCTCCTTTCCGGGGACGGGATGGAGATCGGCCGCTTCCGCCTGAAGGCGGGCGTGGCGGAAGCCGACATGCGCGCGGCCCATGCACGGATGGTGGAGCGCCACCTCTCGCGCCAGCCGGGCTGGCTGGGCCAGCGGCTGGTCCGGCTCGAAAGCGGCACGTTCCTCGATATCGCCATTGCCGACAGCCGGGCGCGGGCCGTTGCCATCTGCAACAGCTGGCAGGGCAACGCGGACTGCGACGCCTTCCTCGCCCTGATCGAGCCGGAAAACATGGAATTCGGCGAATTGGTGTGATCCGAACGCAAGGCAAGCTCGGCACGACGGCGCATTCCCCGCAGGAATGCGCCGTTTTCGCAAGTCCGAAACCTCTTGATTTGACGTGTCCCCTAGGCGCGTTAAGCTTGTTGCCGCAAGGTCCAGTCCCGGTCGGCCTGCCTGCCGGGAATGCAGATGGAGGTGTTTGCTGGCGCAATTTCGGACTTGGAAGGCGCCGTTCCGGTTTGCGAACATGGGCCCTGTCGGCGGAGCGCCAGACCGCTTCGCCTTCAAGAACAAGACGACGTTGCGGACGAGGGGTTAGAGACACGCATGGGGGAGAGCACGATTTTCAACGAGATGCTGACCGCCGACGGCAAGCCCCGCGCGCCCTACAGGCGGCTCGCCGAATGGTTCGACACCCTGTCCCCGGCGGAGATGCGCAAGAAATCGCGCGAGGCAGAGACGATCTTCCGCCGCCTCGGCATCACCTTCGCCGTCTACGGCACGTCAGAGGCCACCGAACGGCTGATCCCCTTCGACATCGTCCCGCGCGTGCTCTCGGCGTCCGAGTGGCGGCGCCTGTCGGCCGGCATCGACCAGCGGGTGCGGGCGCTCAACGCCTTCCTCTACGACATCTACCATCGCCAGGAGATCGTGCGGGCCGGCCGCGTGCCGGCGGAGCTGATCCTGCAGAACGAAGCCTTCCTGCCGGAGATGATCGGCTTCACCCCGGCGCGCCGGGTCTATGCCCATATTATAGGCACCGACCTCGTGCGCGTCGGCGAGGACGACTTCTACGTGCTGGAGGACAACACCCGCACCCCGTCCGGCGTCTCCTACATGCTGGAGAACCGGGAGACGATGATGCGGATGTTCCCGGAGCTGTTCCAGCAGAACCGGGTGGCGCCGATCGAGCACTATCCGGACATGCTGCGCGAGACGCTGGAAAGCGTCGCGCCGGAGAACTGCGACGGCGATCCGACGGTCTGCATCCTGACGCCGGGCATCTACAACTCCGCCTATTTCGAGCATGCCTTCCTCGCCGACACGATGGGCGTGGAGCTGTGCGAGGCCCGCGACCTCTATGTGGAGGACGGCAAGGTGTGGATGCGCACCACCCAGTCGCCGCAGCGGGTCCATGTGATCTACCGGCGCATCGACGATGCCTTCCTCGATCCGCTGACCTTCCGTCCCGACAGCATGCTCGGCGTGCCCGGCCTGTTCGACGCCTACCGGGCGGGCAACGTGACGATCTGCAACGCACCGGGCACGGGCATTGCGGACGACAAGGCGATCTATGCCTATGTGCCGGACATCATCGAGTTCTACACCGGCCAGAAACCGATCCTGAAGAACGTACCGACCTGGAACTGCGCCAAGCCGGACGACCTCGCCTATGTGCTCGACCGCCTGCCGGAGCTGGTGGTGAAGGAGGTGCACGGCTCGGGCGGCTACGGCATGCTGATCGGTCCGACCGCCTCCAAGCGCGAGATCGCCGAGTTCTCCAAGCGGCTGAACGCCAACCCCGCCAACTACATCGCCCAGCCGACCCTGGCGCTGTCGGCCTGCCCGACCCACGTGCAATCGGGGCTGGCGCCCCGCCATGTCGACTTGAGGCCCTATGTGCTGGTCGGAGACAAGGTGCGCATCACGCCCGGCGGCCTGACCCGCGTGGCGCTGAAGAAAGGCTCCCTGGTGGTGAATTCCAGCCAGGGCGGCGGCACCAAGGACACCTGGGTTCTGGAGGACTGACGAACCATGCTCGGCCGTACCGCCGCATCCCTGTTCTGGACCTCGCGCTACAACGAGCGGGCGGAGAACATGGCCCGCCTGCTGGAGGTGGGATATCGCATCGCCATGACGCCGCGCCTGGGCCAGGACGCCGCCGACGACTGGCGCTCGACGCTGGTCAGCGCCGGCTGCGACCAGGCCTTCTTCAAGAAGCACGACGAGCTGACCAAGCGCTCCGTCGTCGCGCACATGCTGTTCGACCCGGACAACCCCTCCTCCGTGCGCTCCTGCATCGAGGCGGCCCGCAACAACGCGCGCTCGGTGCGCACCGCCATCACCGGCGAGATGTGGGAAAGCCTGAACACGACCTATATCGACTTCATGGAAGTGCGCCCGCAGCACATGACCGACGACAAGCTGCCGGGCTTCCTGACCTGGATCAAGCAGCGCTCCATGCTGTTCCGCGGCGCGATGCTCGGCACATTGATGCGCGACGAGGGCTACCACTTCTCGCAGTTCGGCTGCTTCATCGAGCGCGCCGACAACACCTCGCGCATCCTCGACGTGAAATACTGGATTCTGCTGCCGGACAACGAGGTGGTCGGCGGCGAACTGGACCGCTACCAGTGGTCGACGATCCTGCGCTCGGTCTCGGCCCATCGCAGCTATCGCCACGCCTATCGCGATGCCCAGATCCGTCCGTTCAACATCGCCGAGTTCCTGATCCTGCGGAAGGAGATGCCGCGCTCGCTGGCCTATTGCTACGACTGGATCTCCGAAAGCATGGACTCGCTGACCGCCCGCTACGGCGAGCAGCCGATGAGCTACGACATGGCCAAGCGCACCTACCAGCTGCTGGACGGGACGACGATGCAGCAGGTTTTCCAGAGCGGCCTGCACGAGTTCCTGGGGGACATGATCGCCAGAAACAACGGGCTGGGCGCGCAGCTCGCAGCGGACTATCACTTCGCCTGAGACGAGACGAAACGAGCAGAACGACAAGACGCCGGCGGCCGAACGCAAAGCCGGCCGCAGACGAGGAAGCCGGAGAGACATGCGCCTCAGCGTCAAACATGTGACCCGCTATCGGTACGACCGCCCGCTGGCCCACATGGTCCAGCAGCTGCGCCTGACGCCACCCACCCTGGCCGGGCAGAAAGTCGTGTCCTGGACCATCGACGTGCCGGGCTACGACCGGGCCGGGCACTACATCGATGCCTTCGGCAATCCGGTCGCCATCGTCAGCCACCGCGAGACGATGAGCGAGTTGACCATCACTGTAGAGGGCGTGGTCGAGACGCAGGACCGGGCGGGCGTCGTGGGCCTGCCCCCGAGCCCGACGCCCGACAACGTGTTCCTCCGCTACACCCCGCTGACCAAAGCCAACCCGGCGATCCGCCGGCTCGGCGCTCTGGCCGAACGCGGCGAGGCGGACGCGGTCTCCGGTTTCCACGACCTGATGCAGGCGATCCGCGACAAGGTCGCCTACCGCACCGGCGTCACCGAGGTGCATACCGCGGCCGTCGATGCGTTGAATGCCGGCGAGGGCGTATGCCAGGACCATGCGCATATCTTCATCGCCGCAGCCCGTTCCATCGGCGTGCCGGCGCGCTATATATCGGGCTACATGCTGCTGGACGACGGACAGGGGTCGGAGGCGCATCACGCCTGGGCCGAGGTCCTGCTGCCGCAGCTCGGCTGGGTCGGCTTCGACATATCGAACGGCATGTGCCCGACCGACCGCTACATCCGCCTCACCTGCGGCCTCGACTCGCGCTCCGCCGCGCCGATCCGCGGTATCCGCACGGGCGGGTCCGGCGAGAACATGGATGTGGAGGTGGCGGTTTCACAGGAATCGCAGCAAGCTCAGCAATAGGACCGTTGCCGGTACGGCAGCGAACCTGTCAAATCCCCAGGAGCCGGCGCGACGCGCGAATCGTCGCCGCGCGCGATCCGGCCGGGCGTCCGCCCTCCCCGTTTTCGGAGATTGTCTGCTCATGACCTATTGTGTCGGTCTGAAGCTCGATCGCGGCATCGTGATGGCCGCCGATACGCGCACCAATGCCGGGCTCGACAATGTCGCCACCTTCAAGAAGCTGCATGTGTGGGAAAAGCCGGGCGACCGGGTGATCTGCATGATGGCGGCCGGCAACCTCGCCGTCACCCAGTCGGTGGTGAGCCTCTTGAGCGAGCGGCTGAAGGGCGAGGAACCGGGCCGTCCGACGCTGCATACCGTGGACACCATGTTCCAGGCCGCGCGGCTGGTGGGCAGCGCGGTGCGCGACGTGCGCGCCATCGACGGCGAGGCGCTTGCCGCAAACTCCGAGAGCTTCAGCGTCACCTTCCTGCTGGGCGGCCAGATCAGGGGCGAGGCGCCGCGCCTCTTCCAGATCTATTCGGCCGGCAACTTCATCGAGGCCTCCGCCGATACGCCCTTCCTGCAGATCGGCGAGCACAAATACGGCAAGCCGATCCTCGACCGGGTGACGCAGGCGGACATGCGCCTCGGCCAGGCGGCGAAGCTGGTGCTGCTGTCGTTCAACTCGACCCTGCGCTCGAACCTGTCGGTCGGCATGCCCATCGACATGCTGCTCTACAACACCGACAGCTTCTCCGCCCATCGCCAGACCCGCATCCGCGAGGACGACCCCTATTTCGCGGACCTCTCCCGCATGTGGTCGGAAAAGCTGCGCGACGCGGTCGCCGAGATTCCCGACTTCGAGATCTGACGCCCCTCACCCCTCGAGGATGCGGCCGTCCTCCATCCGCACGATGCGGTCGGCAAGGTCGAGGATGCGGTTGTCGTGGGTGACCATCAGCGTGGTGGTGCCGCGCTCGCGGCCGAGCCGGCGTAGCATCTCGACGACGGCAAGGCCGCTGTCGCGGTCGAGCGCGGCCGTCGGCTCGTCGGCCAGCACCACCGGCGGATTGCCGACCAGCGCCCGGGCGACGGCGACACGCTGCTTCTGCCCGCCGGAGAGATTGCCCGGCAGGTAGTCCACCCGCTCCGACAGGCCGACGAGGCCGAGCACATGGCGCGCCGCCGCTCGCCCGTCGCCGGTGACGCGGTCCCCGTGGACGGCGAGCCCCATATGGACGTTCTGCAGGGCCGTCAGGCTTTCGTGCAGATTGTGCGCCTGGAAGATGAAGCCGAGCTGCCGCCGGCACGCGACGAGCTCCGCCTCGCTGGCGCCATTCAGCTCGCGGCCGAGCAGCTCCACCGAGCCGGCCTCGACCTGCCGCAGGCAGCCGATCAGGGTGAGCAGCGTCGTCTTGCCGGAGCCGGATGCGCCCATCAGCACCACCAGCTCGCCGCGCCGGACTTCCAGATCGACGTCGAACAGCACCTGCTTGCGCGCCTCGCCGCTGCCGAACCAGTGACTGAGCCCACGCACGGCGATGGCAAGCGCGTCGCCCATGATCAGAACAGCTCCGCCGGATTGGCCCGTGCCAGCCGCCGCGTGGCGATGGCACCCGACAGCGCGCACATGGCGAGCGTGCCGAGAAAGACGAAGACCGGCCGCCCGGCGGGCATGAAGATCGGCAGGCCGGTGCCGGCGGCGACCGCCGCATAAAGGCCGAGCGCCACGAGCACCCCCGGCACGAAGCCGAACAGGGCGAGGATGAAGGCCTCCTCGAAGACGATGCCGAGGAAGAAGCGCTGCGGATAACCCATCGCCTTGAAGGTCGCGTATTCGCGGATGTGGTCGGCAACGTCGGTCGAAAGCACCTGGTAGACGATGATGACGCCGACGAGGACGCCGATGACGACGCCGAAGCCGAAGACGACGCCGACGGGCTTTTGCGTAGTCTGGAAGCGCTGGTCGCGGGCCGCCGCCTCGTCCAGCGTCCACACCGCGCTGTCGGAGGCCGGCAGCGCCGCGCGCAGGCGCGCCAGCACGGTCGCCCGGTCGGCACCCGGCGCAAGGCGCACCAGCACATAGTTCGGTGCGCCCGGCAGGCGGGCCGGGAACAGGCGCAGGAAAGTCTGGTCGGAGACGACGAGATAGCCGTCGGCGGAAAAGCCGCCGCCGATCTCGAACGTGCCCGTCACCGCGATCTCGCGCCCGCGCGTCTCGAAGCGATAGGGTGTGCCTGCTTCCACGGCGGCGAACAGGCCGGCGGGCACGTTGCGGGTCAGGCTGTCGATCAGCGCGGTGTCGGGCAGCGTCAGGCTCTCGACCTGGCGGGCAAGGGGGGCATCCCGGAAGGGCGCGCCGGTCGGATCGACGCCGAACAGGTCCATCGTGCGGATGGTCCCGTCCGGCTGCTTCCAGTCGATGCGGCCGTAGTAGAAACCGGTTGCCGAGGCGACGCCCTCCACGGCGAGCGCCTGGTAGAGCCGGTTGCGCGGCAGCGGACTGCCGTCGAACAGGGTGTTGGCATCGGAGGCTGAGACGAGGATGTCGCCGTTCAGCACCGTGTAGGGAAGGCGGATGCTCTCCACCAGCGCGCCGAGAAAGCCGAGCTGCATGAAGATCAGCACGTTGGCGAAGGCGACCCCGGAGAGCGCGGCGGCCAGGCGTCCCTTGTTGTGAACGAGCTGCAGCCAGCCGATGGGCAGCCGGCCGAGAAGCGCGGTAAGCATGGGGGTGAGCGGGCCCGTCACGCGCCCTCTCCCGTGCTGATGCGGGCGGTGACCTGCAGGTTGGTGAAGCGGCGCACGCGGGCAATGTCCGCCGGGTCGATGGCGACATAGACCTTGATCACGCGCGCATCGGTGCGCGCGGCCGGGTCCGCGCCCGTCGCGGTCTGGCGGCCGACATCCCAGCCGATCCGCTCTACCGTGCCCGCAATCGTGCCCTCGAAAGCCTCTCCGGCAATCTCGACGGGAGCGCCGGTCTCCACCGCGCCGATCCGCGACTGGTAGACCTCGACCTCCGCCATCATCCTGTCGATGTCGCCCATGTCGAGAATGCCGCGCTCGCCCGGCCGCTCGCCAGGCCGCACATGGATGTCGAGCACGACGCCACCGGCCGGCGCCGGCACCATGGAGCGCGCAAGATCGGCCTGCGCCAGGGCAAGGGCGGCCCGCGCGGCATCGAGATTGCGCAAGGCAACGGCGATATCCGCCTGGGCATCCGGCACATCGGCGGTGTAGCGGCCGAGGGTCGCCCGCGCGCTTTCCACCTCGCGCTCCGCCGCCTCGGACCGGGCGAGCGCATCGTCATGGGTGGCGCGGGTGACATGGCCGCGGGCGAGCAGCTCCTGCGAGCGCTCCAGCTCGCGCCGGGCCGTGGCGGCGGCAACCTCCGCCCGCTCCAGCGCTGCGCGCGATTCCGCCCGGCTGGCCTCGACAAAGACCCGCTGGCGGGCCAGCTCGGCCTCGCGCAGGCGTACCGTCGCCTCCGCCGAGGCGAGTGCGGCCAGAAGCTGCAGCCGGTTGTCGAGCTCGGCCAGCGGCTGCCCCGCCTCGACACGCTCTCCCTCCGCAACCAGCAGCCGCGCGACGCGGGCATCGCCGGCGCCGAAGGGCGGCGCGACGGTGACGACGAACCCGTCGGGCAGCAGGCGGCCGAGGCCGAAGACGGCGGTCGCCTGCTGCCCCGCTGCCGCAGGCGGCGGGCCGCCCGCCGTCCCCTCATCGGCGGCCAGCCAGGGGAGAACGCCACGCGCCTGAAGCGCGGCACCGGCGGCGAGGCCGGCGCCGACCAGCACGAGACCGAGCGCGAGGCTACGCAGGCGGCGAAGGATCGTCCATAGTCGCGGACGGCCCGAACCGGGCCGCGGCGACTCGCGCCGCACGACCGCAAGCGGCAGCGGGGCCGCCTCCCCGCGGGATACAGCGGGGTGCGAAGGCTCGGCTCTGGCGCCCGCTTTGGCGCCCGCGGCGGGGTTTGGGGTTGAGGACATGACACGATCCTGTTAATGACCAGGAAGTCATTAACAGGGCACGACAGGAAGTGCAAGGACGATGACGGAAAGCGATTCCGCTGCGGAAAGCCCGCGCCCGCGGCGCCGGCGCAAGGAGGCCCGGCCCGGCGAGATCATCGATGCGGGGCTGCAGGAATTCGCCGAGAACGGCTTCGCGGCGACGCGGCTGGAAGACGTCGCCAAACGCGCGGGCGTCGTGAAAGGCACGATCTATCGCTATTTCTCCAGCAAGGAGGAACTGTTCGAGGCGGCACTCTCCTCGCGCATCACCCCCTTCTTCGACGATGTGGCAGGCCTCGTTGCCGCCTATCCCGGCTCGTCGGAGGACCTGGTGCGCACCGCCCTGCCCCGCATCTACAAGGCGCTGTTCGAGGACGGGCTGCACGTGTTGATGCGCATCATCATCACGGAAGGCGGGCGCTTTCCCGCGATTGCCGAGCAGTACCACCGCCGCGTCATCAGCCGCGGCCAAGAGGTGCTCACCGCTCTCGTGCGCCGGGGTGTGGAGAGCGGCGAGTTCCGTCGCAGCGCGCTGACCGAGTTGCCGATCGTGATCGTCGCACCGGCGGTGATGACCATCGTCTGGAAGATGACCTTCGACCGGTTCGAGCCCATCGAGGCCCGGCGTTTCCTCGCCGCCCATGTCGACATGGTGCTGGAGGGGCTGCTGGCGCGCGACGACAAGACGGAGAAATAGCCGGAAGCTGCTTCAGGCGGGAACGGGCCGCGGCCCGCCCGGTACAAGCCCCGCAGCGTTTCCGCTTGCCGTCTGCTTCTCCTCGATGATCACGACGGGCAGTTCCTGCGCTGTTCGCGCCACGTGGTACATGATCGGTGCGTGGTCGACATAGTCCCAGAATTGATACCCGGGATAGGGGTTCTCCGCGAGGCACTGTGCGAGGCCGCCGTTGCGCCAGGCATAGTCGAGCACCGCCTCGTGCCGCCCCTCATATCGGCCGAACTCGTCGCGGCCGCGCGTCACATGAGTGGGAGCGACGTTGGGCGGAACCTGGCTCCACTCGATGTCGGTCATGTAGCTCTTCTCCTGCGGCGGAACCTTCTCGAAAGGAACGTTCATGTCGCCGATGAGCAGCCCCGGCCGGCGTTGCTGGTCAATAAAAACAGCCGCCTCGAAAATCTCCTTCATCGCCTGCTTATAGGCTGCGTTGCTGCTGTAGGACGCCTTGGCATGGATGGCCCCGATTGTTGCGACGCCCGTCGGCAGGATCAGCGTCGGACGGGTATGATCCCTCTCCCAATACCAGGAGACCTTGTCGTCGAGCCCCTCCAGGCCCTGCACCTTCTCGTTCCACAGAAAACCGAAGTTGCAGACGCTCTTGGTGCCGCCCCTAGTCTCCGACCAGCGAAAGCCCGCCCGAAAAAACGGCTTCGGGAAACCGACCACATTGAGGCGGGTGGCAAGGTAGTTCATGAACCGGTCCCCCGCCCCCGACCCGTCGACCACTTCCGCCAGGACGAGAACGTCGACATGATGGCTGCGGTACCAGTTCACGATTGTCTCGACCACGAACTCCGTGCTCGCGCTCATGACAAACCCGAAGGGCACATCCGGATTGGCTGTGATCTGGTAGTGTTTCTCGATGTTCCAGAACCCGACGGTGAGAAAATCCTTGCCGCGTTTCAGCATCCGCCCCTCACTTCACAACGCATAATGAAAAAATGGCTGAACGAACCGTGCGGAACCTCCGGTCGCATGTCAGGTCATCGTAGCCAGACACCCCCAAAGATAGCAATGATCGATTTTACAATTTTTAGTATTGAACGGAGGCTCCCGCCTTGGTAGCGTTGCGGCATCTTTCCGCCAGAAGGTGCATATTCCGATGAAAGATATTTATGCCAAGGCATTGAAAGGTCAGCTTTATGCGACCGAGACCGAGACCACCGCAACCGTTCAGGTCTACAACAACCTGCCCGTGAAGATTGCGGTCTACAACTCAACCAACACCGGGATGCGCCAGCTTCTGGGCCATGTCGAGCCGGGCTCCAACGCCCCTGTGACCGGGACGGACGGCGACTATCTGGTGATCGCCTCGGCGATGAGCGGCAGCTTCATCAGCGCCTACGCCCTGAACACCACCGAGACCAGCTACACCGTCGACAATTCGGTCCTGACCGCGCCGAACGACATCGGCTCGATCCCGGAACCGACCGCCAACGTGCTGGTGCCGGTCAACTCGCCGCTGGTGATGGTCGCGATTTCGACCGTCTCGCCGGACGGATCGACCACCAACTACATCACCCGCGAGCAGTTCTGGAACCTGCAGGGCGACAGCTACAGCCTGGCCGTCGGCGAGAGCCGGACCGTCAGCTACACCATCGTCTCGGGCCGCCAGACCACCTCCTCCACCCAGGACACGGTGGGCGCCAGCATCGGCGTCGACGCGCATGCGGGCTGGGGACCGATCTCGGCCGGCATCTCGGCCAGCCTCAACGCGGAGTCCACCACCTTCCAGCAGGTCACGGTCAACGAGCAGACCACCTCCTACATGTCGGACACGGTGACCAATTCCGGCGACGACGACGTGGCGGTGCTGCGCTGGCAGATGACGGACGTGATCACGATCTTCTCGCCGAGCTATCAGCCGCTCGCCTCGATCGTCAGCGGACTGAACCCGATCATCGTCAAGAGCTACAATATCTCCGATCTCATCACCCCCGAGGCTCCCTCGGATGTCATGATGCGCAAGATTCCGGTCGCCATGGGCTGACCCGCTCCCGGCAGGCCGCGGCTCCCTGGAGCCTGCGGCCCTCCCCCACCTTCTCACGCAAGGATTGAAACCATGAGCTGTTGCGATGCCAGCCTCGTAAAGATCGTCAATAATTCCGGCACCGACTTCACGGTCACTGCCTCGGACGGCGTCGTGGGCAACCTGCACGACTTCGCCAACGGCACCAACATTCCCGACCAGGGCAGTTCGAGCGGCGGCGCCTATTCCAGCGGCGGCACGGACGGCAACTGCTCCGGCTATGTGACCATCACCACCGCCAACGGCAGCTATTCGCTCACGCTGAACTATGCCTTCACCGCAGCGAACAACCGCGGCTCCTGCCCCTGCACGGCGAGCGCCCAGGATACAGTGACGGCCGCGAACTATGTCGCGACCGCCGTGGCGACGACCGGCTCCAGCGACGGCACGGCCAGCACCGTGTGGACCATCACCACCCAGCTCACCTGACCTCCCGCGACACAGCGCCCAAATGCAAGAAGGCCCGCCGGATCGCTCCGGCGGGCCTTTCGGTTTCCTGCGGTCGCATGCGGCCGGTCAGCCGATGTCGCGGCCCGCGCAGGTGTCCAGGATCAATGCCGCCGCATCGAAATCCCGGCGACGCGAGGCCCGCAGCGCCGCAGCTTCCGGATCCTGGCCCCACTGCTCGATGTTCCAGTCCTCGTCGACGAAGGCGGCGCCCCAGGCCTCGTCGGCCGACAGCCGCCCCTCCATCAGCGCCAGCGCCAGCAGCGCCGAGCCGCTCAGGGTCGTCGCCACATGCAGCGCCGCAAGCGGCAGGGGCGCAAGCGGCAACAGCGCCTGCCGGATGCGGGCGAGCAGCGCCGCGTCCTGGCGCACCGGCATGATGCCCTCGGCCAGCACGAACCGCCCGCCGAACCGCGCTTCCGCCCAGGAGAGCACCGGCCCCCAGGTGACGTTCTGCCGCTCGACCAGTTCCTGCGGACTGTCCGCCCGGTAGAACAGCAGATCGTTGCCGGCATAGGCGGTGATATCGTCGGCGACCTCCCCCGCGCGCGCCGGCACCGCGTCGATCGCCGCATTGGCGATACGGGTGAGCGGCATGGTCGCCGGATCGATCTCCTTGCCCTGCGCCGCCCATTCGGCGGCGATGCGGACGACAATCTCTTCCTCGGCGAGCGCGAGAAGATTGCGCCCCGTCGTCTTGACCGGCCGGCCATCGAGCTGGACCGCATGCAGCCCGTCGTCCTGCCGCGCGATCCCCGCCTCCTTGTAGAAGCGCTTGGGCAACTCGCGGCGGGACAGGGCCCTGGCGCGCTCGACCGGATCGATGGTGCTGCCGGCCTCGATATCGCTCAACAGGTCGCGCATCACGCAAGCTCCCTTTGTTCCATGTCGCTCCAGCCGAGCAGGGTGCCCAGCGCCGGCACGAGCTCGTCGAAGCGGTCGAGAATGCGGACCGCACCGGCCGCCTCCAGCCGCGTGCGCGGATGATAGCCCCAGCCGACGCCGAGCCCGGCAACGCCGGCAGCGCGCGCCATCTCCATGTCGAAGCCGGTATCGCCGATCATCACGGTGCGGGACGGCTCCGCCCCGGTCTCCGCCATCGCCTGCAGGATCATCCCCGGATGCGGCTTGGACGGGGCCGTGTCGGCGGTCTGGATGGTGACGAAACGCCCTTCCAGCCCGTGGCTTTGCTGCATGTGGCGGACACCGCGCATGGCCTTGCCGGTGGCGATGCCGAGCAGCACGTCGTCGCGGGCCGACAGCGCGTCGAGCGCCTCGCGCGCGCCGGGATAGAGCGGGTCGTGATCGAGCCCGGCGAGCCGGCGCGCCACCTTGGACTGGCGATAGGCCTCCGCCATCGCCGGCACCAGATGATGGTGCTCGGGCGCGGCCAGCCGCGCGAAGGCGACCTCCAGCGACAGGCCGACGATGGACAGGCCCGCCTCGCGCGACGGCGGCGCGAGACCGACGGCCTCGAACCCGACGGCAAGCCCGTGCAGGATGGTCTCCTGGCTGTCGACCAGCGTGCCGTCGCAATCGAAGATCACCAGGTACAGGGCCTATTCCTCCGGATCGTTGGTCTCGGGATCGTACTGGGCGGCATCGAAGCCGAGCAGGTTCCAGCTCTGCTGCATGTGCGGCGGCAGCGGCGCCGAGACGTCGATGGTACCGCGGCCCGAGGGGTGCGGAATGACGATGCGGCGGGCATGCAGATGCAGCTTGTTCTGGATGCCGCCGGGAAATTCCCAGTTCTCGATGTTGAAGTACTTCGGATCGCCGACGATGGGATGATGGATATGGGCGGTGTGGGCACGCAGTTGGTGCGTGCGCCCAGTGATCGGCCGCAGCGACACCCAGGAGACCTTCGGCCCGGCATTTTCCACCACCGAATAGAGCGAGACGGAATGCTGCGCCTCGTCCTCGCCGTGGCGGGCAACGCGCATGCGCTCCTCGCCCTCATCGCGCGCCAGATAGGTGGAGACCCGGCCCTGGCGCGGCTTCGGCACGCCGGCGACCAGCGCCCAGTAGATCTTGCGGGTCTGGCGGGCGCGGAAGGACTTGGCCATCTCGGACGCCGCCTTGCGCGTCTTGGCCAGCAGGAGGATGCCGGAGGTCTCGCGGTCGAGCCGGTGGACGAGACGCGGCTTTTCGCCCTTTGCGTCGCGGAAGGCCTCGAGCATGCCGTCGAGATGGCGCGTCAGGCCGGAGCCGCCCTGCACGGCAAGGCCGGCCGGCTTGTTCAGCACCATGACCTCGCGGTCCTCGTAGAGGACCATCGCCTCGACCGCCTCGCGGTCGCCGGCCACCAGCTTGCGCGGCTTCGGCTTGGCGTTGGCGCTGTCCTTCGCCGCCACATGGGCATCGACGGTGAGCGGCGGGATGCGCACCACCTGGCCGGTGCCGACGCGGGTGGAGGTTTCCGCGCGCTTGCCGTCGACGCGCACCTGGCCGGTGCGCAGCAGCTTCTGCAGGTGGCCGTGGCCGAGGCCCGGATAATGGGTCTTGAACCAGCGGTCGAGCCGCATGCCGGCCTCGTCCGAGGTGACGGTCTTCTGTTCGATACCGGACATGATGCTTCCCGTTGCAGGAAAGGACCCGCGCGCCATCCGCAGCAATGGCCCTGCCCCTTTTCAAGCGCCCTACCTAATCCCGACGCCGTCCGAGGGCAAGCAAAGCATGGTGCCGGCGCAGCGCTTCAACACACGACCTGGCGCCGAAGCAACCCCTCGGCCATCGCCTGGAACGCCTCGACCGCCCGCGGCAGGGCCGCGCGCGGGTCCTCGCTCGCCGCAACCCAGAGCGCGGCAGTGAGCGCCGCCCCGCTCAGCAGGCGTGCGGCGGCATCCACATCGACCGGCTTCATGATGCCGGCCTCGACGAGCCGGGCGATCGCCTGGCGCGTGGCCTGCAGGCAGGCATTCTGGCTCGGCCATTGCGAGGGATCGCCGAGAAAGGCCGGCCCGTCGAGGAGCACGATGCGCTGCACCTCCGGCTCCAGCGCCATCTCGATATAGGCGGCCCCTTCCGCAAGCAGCCCCTGCCACACGTCGCCGGACCCCGCCCCGACCGCCTTGGCCCGGGCGGCCATCTCGCCGTCGACCTGGGCGACGACGGCCGCTAGGAGCCCCTTCTTGTCGCCGAAATTGTGATAGAGCGCGCCGCGCGTCAGACCGGCCTCCGCCGTCAGCTCGTCCATCGAGGCAGCCGCAAAGCCTTTCTCGGCAAAGGCCTTGCGCGCCGCCGCGATCAGCTTGGCGCGGTTTTCCTCCATCGATTCCGCCCGTCGTCTTGCCGCCATCGCCCGCGCTCCTTTCAACATACGAAATGTATGCCAGTTGACATACGCACCGTATGCGACAATATACATACGAGACGTATATCAAATTTCCACCCCTGGGTAAGCCCCGCAGGGGCGGCCCCTTACGCGCCAGCACGAAGGCTGCAGCCATGACCAGACCCGAACCCGTCTTCCCCGAAAACCGCCATGCCCTCTACGAAGAGCACGGCTATTCCGCCGCCATCCGCTCCGGCGACCTGCTCTTCGTCTCCGGACAGGTGGGCAGCCGCGAGGACGGCTCGCCCGAGCCGGACTTCGCCGCGCAGGTGCGCCGGGCCTTCGCCAATCTGAAGGCGACCCTTGCCGCCGCCGGCTGCAGCTTTGCCGACCTGGTGGACGTGACCACGTTCCACACCGACCCGGAAACCCAGTTCGCGACGATCATGGAGGTGAAGAACGAGATCTTCCCGAAGGCGCCCTATCCGAACTGGACGGCGGTCGGCGTCACCTGGCTCGCCGGCTTCGATTTCGAGATCAAGGTGATCGCGCGCATTCCCGAGAAAAACTGACGCCGGGAAAAGCGCCCGTTCAGCAATCGTAGCCGTCGTGGCGGACGATGCTGACGCCGGGAAATGCCGCGATCGTCGCCTCCGCGGCGGCGATCGCGGCGGACCCTTGCGCCGACCGGACATTCCAGCGGCCGATCTCCAGCGCGCCATAGCCTCCCCCCTTGGCCGGCAGCATCTCGATGCGCGTGACGGAGACAGGCTCGTCCAGCGGAAAGACAACTGTGTCCCACAGCGTGGAGGCGCACCACACGCGCACCGATGCCGGCCGCCAGATGGCGAAATGCGACGGGGTGAGCCGTTCGGCAATCTCCCCCGGCGTTTCCAGCAGATCGGGTGCGTGCAGACAGAGCAACCGGCGCCGGCGCTGTCGCCCCTCCTCCGTCTCGAGCCCGCCCGCGGCACGGCCATGGGCAGGATACGCCGGCCAGTCGAGCGGATGGATCTCGATCTCCGCCGGGTCCGCCGCGCTGGCCGCCAGTTGCCCGGCCCGCGCGTGCCACTCGGCAAGATAGGGCGCGGCGGCCCGCTCCTCGCTCCAGGACAGCCAGAGCGTGCCGATGGAAAGCCCATGGGCGACCTGGCGCGGCGCACCGAAGATCGAAACGCTGGCGCGAAAGTCGCCAGTCGGCCATCTGGCATGAAGGACGACGCCGTCCTGCGGACGCTGCCCTTCGGCAATCGCGCGACGGACGCAATGGTCGGGCGGGCCGAAGAGATCGCTCACGGCTCCGATCCAGTCGTCGGGTCGAAACCCGCCGACATCGGCCAGCGCGTATTCCACCGCGAGAACCGGGCGGTCCGCCGCCGGCGCCGACAGGCGGGCTGAAACCGCGGGCAAGCCAAGGCCGAGCCCGCTGCGCAGGACGATATCCCCACTTGCCGAATGCGCCGCAGGAACGCCGAGCAGCCGACACGCCTCGTCCAGCGTAACGCCCCAGGCGATCACCCGATCGTCGATGCGGAATCCGGTCTCGATATCCAGCATTGCCCGCGCCCCTTGGTTCACGCGGCCGTCAGGCTGCGCATCACAAAAAGCCCGACGACGAGAGCGGCAATCGAGGCCGCGACCGACGCAGCGGCATAGACGAGCGCCGCCGTCGCCTCGCCGCGTTCCCACAAGGTGACGGCATCGAGCGAGAAGGCGGAGAATGTCGTGAAGCCGCCGAGAAAGCCGGTCGCCAGGAACAGGCGCAGGCCCGAGCCCACCCCTTCCGGGCGGGAGGCGAGCCACCCCACCAGCAGCCCCATCGCCAGCGAGCCGAGCACGTTGACCGTAAGCGTGCCGGCGGGAAAGCCGGGGCCGAAGGTCCTGAGCGCAGCGAGATTGACGAGATGGCGGCCGGCTGCTCCCAGCCCGCCGCCCAGCGCCACCAGTAGGAGGTGAAACATCGTTACCCCATGAAGTTCGCCCAGAGCGGCGGGGCGGCGAACTCCACCACATTGCCGTCCGGATCGTCGACATAAAGGCTGGTGCCGCCGGCCGGCCAGGTCACCTCGCTGCGAAGGGTGACGCCGCAGGCGGCAAGATGCGCCCGCCACGGATCCAACTGGTCGGCCGCAATGCGGAAGGCGAAATGGCCCGGCCCCTCGCTGTGGTGGCCGGGAATGACGCCGCCGTCGGTCACCGTATCCTCGATGGTCTGCCCGCGCGCGAAGACCAGCAGCGTCTCTCCGGGACCCGTGTCGTAGGCGTAGAGGCGGTCGGTCTCCAGCATGCGCTCCAGCCCGACGACGCCCGCATAGAAGGCGTGCGCCTTGGCGAGATCGTCGACATAGACGGCGGTTTCCAGAATGCCCTGAAGCGGCGGCGGTGTCGGCATGACGATTCCCTTTCAGTCGTATTCCGCCGCTCATTACCTCAAAGCGGCAGGCCGAACCAGAGAGCCGCGATGCCGAGGAAGGCGAAGAAGCCGATGACGTCGGTGACGGTGGTGACGAAAACGCTGGAGGCGATGGCCGGATCGACGCCCGCCTTTTCCAGCGCCACCGGAATCAGCAGGCCGGCAACGCCGGCGAAGAACAGGTTGATGATGATGGCCATGGCGATGACCACGCCGAGGCCCGGATTGCCGGACCACAGGGTCGCACCGGTGCCCAGCAGGACGGCGAGCGTCATGCCGTTGAGGAATGCCACCAGAACCTCGCGCCGCAGGACGCGCAGCATGTTGCGCGCCGTCAGCTCGCGGGTCGCCAGCGCGCGCACGGCGACGGTCATGGTCTGGGTCGCCGCGTTGCCGCCCATCGAGGCGACGATCGGCATCAGAACCGCCAGGGCCACCATCGCGGCAATCGGGGCCTCGAACAGGGAGATGACCGTCGCGGCAAGGCCGGCGGTGCACAGGTTGACCAGCAGCCAGGTGAGGCGCGAGCGCGCCGTCACCAGCACGGTGTCGGAGATCTCCTCGTCGCCAAGGCCCGCAAGGCCGCGAAGATCCTCCTCCGCCTCTTCCTGGATGACGTCGACGATGTCGTCGATCATCAGCATGCCGACCAGCCGGCCGGCCTCGTCGACGGCCGCAGCGGAGACGAGATTGTAGCGCTCGAAGGCGCGGGCCACGTCCTCCCGGTCGTCGGTCGCGCGGAAGGTCTGCGGGTCCTCCGTCATAATCTCGGAGATCTTCGTCGCCCGCTTGGTGCGCAGGATCTTGTCCAGCGGCACCGAGCCGATCAGGCGGAACCCGGGATCGACCACGAAGATCTCGTGGAACGTGTCCGGCAGGTCCTCCGTCTCGCGCATGTGGTCGATGGTCTGGCCCACGCTCCAGAACGGCGGCACGGCGATGAAGTCCGTCTGCATCAGACGGCCGGCCGATTCCTCCGGATAATCGAGGGAGCGCTGCAGCTGGATGCGGTCGGAATAGGGCAGCTGGTCGAGAATCGCCGCCTGTCCCTCGGCGTCGAGGTCTTCCAGAATGTAGACCGCGTCGTCCGAATCGAGCTCGCCGATGCCTTCGGCAAGCGTGTCGGAGGGCAGGTTCTCAAGAATGCTGAGACGAACGGCCTCGTCCAACTCGGTCAAGGTGGCGTAGTCGAACTCGTCGCCCAGCAGCCGCACCAGCGGCACGCGCGCGTCCTCGGGCAGGGCTTCGATGAGGTCGGCAACGTCCGCTTCGTGCAGATCGCCGGCAAGACCGATCAAGGCAGCCGCGTCTTCCGCAGCGATCCCCGCCTCGACGAGCGCGAGGAAGTCGGCGCTGATGCGTCCTTCGTCGTCACGCACTGCCGGAATCTCGAAGGTCGCGGGAATGTCGGTGTGGTCGGCCTCGGTCACGCAAGTGCCCCCTCTCGCCCTGCCGCAAGGTTGTCCGCCCCGCGACAGAATGAAACCCCTCGCCTTCCCTGCGGGAAAACGTCCGAAAGCAGTCCTAACATGGGAAACGCGACAATGCCGTGCCGCGCCAGATGATTTCGCAGTTGCACACGGCGAAAATCGGGCAGGATCCACGCTCTTGAAGGTTTTTCGTCGACTTGCGCGAGGCACAAAAAAACCCGGCAAATCTGCCGGGTTCTTTTTTGGTGCGGTCGAGAAGACTCGAACTTCCACGGGTTTTACCCCACAGCGACCTCAACGCTGCGCGTCTACCAATTCCGCCACGACCGCTTGTCGTTTCCGCTGCGCGCCATCGGCGCTGCGGAGCCCTCGTCTAGCAAATAGGTTTTTCCCGCGCAAGCGCTTTGCGTCAGGATATTCACAAGGGGAAAGATGCATGTCGCCGCAAGGGCAAAATCACAGTGCCCCGCTCAGGCGCGCCGGCCGCGCCTCGGGCGGGCGCATCAGAACTTCGGTGACCGAAACGCCGACCCGCTCGCCCTGCAGGACGACCTGCCCACGAGCGATGGGAATGTTGTTGGCGAGAATCTGGACGTCGTCCTCCTCGCGCGACATCAGTTCGATCACCGCGCCGCGGCCCATGCGCAGCAGCTGGTGAATCGGCATCTCCGCCTTGCCGAGCACGACCGAGATCTCGATGGAAATATTATCGAAAGTACCCATATGACCACCGGACCGATGTCGCTTGGCAATGCCGTCGGCTTCATTCTATACGGGCCGGGCCGATGCCGCCCCGTCCGCCGACCTTGGCGGGCGTCTGGTTAACAAACTCCTAACGGACTTGCAAAATGACAGAGCGTGCGGAACTGGCCGGCTCCTTCTTCCCCAGCGTCGGCTCGCCACCCGTCGAATGGGCAGTGAGCGACGCGCCGGTCGCCTACGACGTCGCGCTGGAAGAGATGGAGCGGCGCGTCGCAGGGATCGCCGAGGGCACGATGCCCGAGCGGGTCTGGCTGCTGGAGCATCCCGCGCTCTACACCGCCGGCACCAGCGCCAAAGACCAGGACCTGATCGCGCCGGACCGCTTTCCCGTGCACAAGACCGGGCGCGGCGGCCAGTTCACCTATCACGGGCCCGGACAGCGGGTCGCCTATGTGATGCTCGACCTCAAGCGCCGCCGGCCGGACGTGCGCGCCTTCGTCGCGGCGATGGAGGACTGGGTGATCGGCACCTTGTGGGAGCACCATGTGCGCGGCGAACGGCGCGAGGACCGGGTGGGCGTGTGGGTGCGCCGCCCGGACAAAGGCGCAACCCGGGAGGACAAGATCGCCGCCATCGGCATCCGCATGCGCAAATGGGTCAGCTTTCACGGGCTGTCGCTGAACGTGGAGCCGAACCTGGAGCACTTCTCCGGCATCGTGCCCTGCGGCGTGACCGAGCACGGCGTGACGAGCCTCGTCGATCTCGGCCTGCCGGTGACGCTGGACGATGTCGACCTCGTCCTGCGGCGCTGCTTCGAGGAACGGTTCGGCCCAACGGTCTCCGCTCCCCCTTTCTGAGCCGCCTCCCCCTTGCAAGAAACACGGCACGACGGAACTGCACCCCGCCATGCCGCTTTGGGTGATTGCGATTGCCGCCCGGCTGGCCTACCCATGCCGGCAACCATGAAGGTGGCCTGCACCGGTCGCCACAAGACAGCGAGCCCCCTATGGACGCCATCCACCTCCAGGACCTTGCCTTCTACGCATTTCACGGCGTGCACGAGGAGGAGGCGCGACTCGGCCAGCGCTTCGTCGTCGACCTGACCTGCCGGCTGGACCTGACCGCCCCGTCCTTGAGCGACCGCTACGAGGAGACGGTGTGCTACGCCACCTTGACCAGGACCATCGAGAAGGTGGTGACCGGGGCCAGGTACAAGCTGATCGAGCGGCTGGCCGGCGCCATTGCCGATGCGGTGCTGAAAGCCGAGGGTCGGATCCAGGGCGTGACCGTGCGCGTGCACAAGCCGGGCGCGCCGCTGCCCATCGCCGCGGGCCGCGTCAGCGTCGAGATCACGCGGACGCGGGCTCCGAGCTGATGTCCTCGTCCGCCGGCGGCGGCGCATCGGCCGCTTCAGCGGCAAGCATGCGCTCCACCTCGGCAAGCAGGTCCGGCACCAAGCGGGGATCGGCGACGAGGCGACCGTCCTCCTCCCGCAGGATCGCCAGGAACGCCTCGCGCCGGATGGCCGCGAGCGCCTTCGGATCGACGCTCGCAATCGGCGCGGCGGCGCGCACCGCCATGGTCATCAGCCGGTCGGCCGCAGAAAGCCGTCCCCACAGATAGTCGTGCTCGCGCCAGCGGCGGTTGAAGAAGGCGCCGAAGGCATTGAGGTTGTTGCCCTTCAGCTTGACGCCGTCGGGCCGCAGCGCATGCGGGTCCAGGGGGCTGATCCGGTCGATCAGGATCTCGTTGTATTCCGAGCTCGCCAGCCGGCGCAGCACCGGCAGCGTGACGAGATCGTAGAAGGCGAAGCCGATATAGGCCGCGACCAGCGGCAGGCGCAGCGGCGGCGGCAGGTAGCTGTAGGCCATCACCGAGAAGGCATCGTCGCAAAGCCGGTCGAGATCGGCGAGCCCCATGAGGGTCGCCAACTGATCCAGCACCTCGCCGATGGTCTCGACATCGTCCGGCGCGCAGGCGGCGAGCCGTGCCGCCGCATCGGCCGTCTCCGCACCGTAGAAACTCACCGACCAGCGCTGCCCGAGATGGTCGACCTGCTCGTACAGCGTGCTCTTGAGCTCGTCCATTTCCGCCGGACGCAGCTCCAGTTCGGCGCCGGCCGCACGGTAGAGCCGGTTGAGCCGGCGGATCACGAACCGCAGCCGGCGGATGCGGTAGTCGACATCGAGCCCGCGCAGGAAGCGGATGATCGGCTGCGGCGTCGGCCCCTCCACCCCGCCATGGCCGGAGGCGGCGTCGGCATGCTGACGCGCCAACCAGGCCTCGATCCGCATTTCGCAGTCGCGCGGGGCCGTCACCGTGCCGCCCAGGGTTCCCGCCCGGGCCGTGGCGAGCTGGGCCAGGAGATCCGCCACGCGCGTCACCACGCCGGACAGCTTCAGCCGCTGATAACCGTGATAGGCATAACCGGCAGAGGCATGGGCGCGCTGGTTGGCCAGCATCCGGCAGCGGGTGAGCTCGGGAACCGTCATCGGCCGGTCGAGGTCGGCGCGCAGGATCGACGCCACTTCGCTTTCCACGACCGGCTCGGCCGCGGTGATCACTTCCGTCACCTGACGGACGTCGCGATTGTACTCCTCCACCTGCTCCAGCGCGTCGCCGATGGGCTCGTTGCGCGGGATATGGGCAAGCGATGCGAGAATGACGCGGAAGAAGCCGGGCAAATTACCCTCTCCCGCGCCAGGCGCTCCCTCCTCGCCATGGCCGTTGCCGGGAACCGGCGCCTCGTCCTTGCGGCCGAGGACATTGGCCATCGGGTCGACATAGACGATCCGCCGCACGACCTCGCGCGCTGCCGGCCGACCGGCGATCGCCTCGATCACCGGCTGGAAAGGCTTGTTCATGACGACGCTGCCATCGACCAGAATGCGGGCCTCGGGAGGCGTCCCGCTGCGCCCGAAGGCGCGGTGCAGGAAGATGCCGCGCAGCGGCCAGCTCTCGCCGCGCGCCTCAAGCACCCGGTCCATTTCGCCCACCGTCATCGGCGGAAAGGCGCCGGGAAAGGCGGAGGTCGCCCGCGCCGAAAAGATCAGATCGGGAATGCGCGTATCGGTGAAGTCGGAGACGATGTCGCCATTGCCCCGGCTGCTGGCGGAATAGCGCAGGATCAGCCGGTGCTCGGTCTCCTCCACCTCCACCGGATCGTCGATGGCAAAGCGGCGGCGGGCGCCGTGGAAGTCGGTGACGGTGACGAAGAGGTCCAGCGACTGGCCCTGCGGGATGAGCGAGTGGGGCGCACCGGGCGCATCGTCGGCCCGCATCCCCTTGGCCGCATCCAGCATCCAGCCGACATAGCGCTCGCCGGAAAAGGGAGGGGTGAACCAGCGCGCCTGCATGAACTGGCGCAGCTTGGTGCGGGTTTCCGGGTCGCCGAGCTCGGACTTCAGCGCCATGCCGACCAGCCGGTCGAGCACCGGGGCGATGGAGCCCTTGAGATAGCGGCTGAGGCCGACCGGCTCGTTTGACAGCCGGGTGACATCGGCGTTTTCAAGCCAGAGGTCGCGGTGGCCGTCGAGAGTGAGATTATGCGCCAGCGCCCGCGCCAGCATGACGCCGTTGACGCCGCCGGCGGAGGCACCCGCAATCACGTCGACGACGACCCGCAGGTCCAGCGCAGGCGCGAACATCTCCAGGAACCGCTGATAGACCTCGGTGCTGCTCTCGTCCCGCGCGGATGCCCCGGCCCCGTTCGCCTCCAGGCGCCGCGACGCCCGCACCAGGTTCAGGAATTCCCGCGTGATGCCATGCATGTAGACGGCAAGGGAAACCCCTCCGTAAAGCACCAGCGCCAAACGCAACTCGATCTGTTTCATGGATCCTACCGGAACAGGACGCCGCCGCCATGGTCCGCCTGTTCGCCGCAAAGCGCAATGGGCAAGCGGTCAGGAGCGCCCGCCGCGCTCCCGCCGAAGCTTGTCCCAATAGTCGAGGCGCTTGCGCAGCTCGCGCTCGAAGCCCCGCTCGGGCGGGTCGTAGAAGCGCTGGCGGCCCATCGCCTCGGGAAAGTAGTCCTGCCCCGAAAAGCCGTCCGGCTGATCGTGGTCATAGGCGTAGCCCTCGCCGTAGCCTTCCGACTTCATCAGCTTGGTGGGCGCGTTGAGGATGTGCTTGGGCGGGGCCAGCGAGCCGTGCTGCTTGGCCGCGCGCATCGCCGCCTTGTAGGCGACATAGGCGCCGTTCGACTTCGGCGCCGTCGCCAGATAGACGACCGACTGCGCCAGCGCCAGCTCGCCCTCGGGCGAGCCGAGCATCTGGTAGGCATCGCGCGCCGCATTGGCCTGGACCAGCGCGTTGGGGTCGGCAAGGCCGATGTCCTCGACCGCCATGCGGATCAGCCGCCGGGCGAGGAACAACGGATCCTCGCCGCCGTCCAGCATGCGGCAAAACCAGTAGAGCGCGGCATCCGGGTCCGACCCGCGCACAGACTTGTGCAGAGCGGAAATGAGATTGTAGTGGCCGTCGCGCGACTTGTCGTAGACCGGCGCGCGGCGCTGAACGAGCTCCTGCAGCCGTTCGGCATCGAAGGTCTCCCCGCCCCGCGCGGCACGCCAAACGTCTTCGGCCAGCGTCAGCGCGGCGCGCCCGTCGCCATCGGCCATGCGCAGGAGCGCGGCGCGCGCGCCCTCGTCGAGCGGCAGCGGCCGCCCCTCCTCCGCCTCGGCGCGGGCGAGAAGCCGCTCCAGCGCCTCGCTGTCGAGCGTGCGGAAGGTCAGCACATGCGCCCGCGACAGCAGCGCGGCATTGAGCTCGAAGCTCGGGTTCTCGGTGGTGGCGCCGACCAGCGTCACCGTGCCGTCCTCCATCACTGGGAGAAAGCTGTCCTGCTGGGCCCGGTTGAAGCGGTGGATCTCGTCGACGAAGAGCAGCGTCGCCTTGCCGGTGAGGCGCGAGGCACGCGCCGCCTCGAACACCTTCTTCAACTCGGCAACGCCGCTGAAGATCGCCGAGATCTGCTCGAAGCGCAGGTCCGTCGCATCCGCCAGCAGGCGCGCCACCGTCGTCTTGCCGGTGCCCGGCGGCCCCCAGAACACCAGCGAGCCGAGCGAGCCGGTCTCCAGCATGCGGGTCAGCACGCCGTCGGGGCCGAGCAGGTGATCCTGCCCGACCACGTCGGAAAGCTGCGCCGGGCGCAGCCGGTCGGCGAGCGGCCGGCGGGTCTGCGCCCCGAGCCCTGCGGACTGGAAGAGATCGCTCATCGGAAGATGCCCTGTTCCTGCCGCCTCAACCCCTCAGCGCTATCCTGAGCACTCGGCCGCCGCGCCGGATCTCCAGCCGCCAGACGCCCGGATCGCTGCCGGCGATGCGCTGCAGCGTGCGGGTGGTGTCGACCTCGCGGCCGTTGATGGTCTGGACCACGTCCCCGACCTGCAGCCCGACGCGGGCGGCCGGCGAGCCGGGCTCGATCCTGGTGATGACGACGCCCGTGTCGAAACCGTCGAGACGCAGTTCCTCGGCAACGGCCGGCGACAGGTTCATCACCGTCGTGCCGGCGAAGGGCGAGTAATCGGAGATCTCGCGTGCATCGCGCGGGACGGTTTCGGGCGCCGCCTCCAGCGCCACCTCCAGCTTCACCTCGCCGCGCGGCCGTACGACCGTCAATATGGTTGTGGAACCGAGCGTGCGGGTGGCGAAGCGATAGCCGAAGCTGTCCGGATCCGTCACTTCAATATCGCCGACATGGGTGATCAGGTCGCCGACCTTGAGCCCGGCGCGCTCTGCCGGACTGCCGGCACCGACCACGGTCACCAGAACGCCGCTGGGGCGGTCGAGGCCGAGCGCCTCGGCGATCTCGGCGCTGACGGTCTGCAGGCTGGCACCGAGCCAGGGCCGGCGCACGCGGCCGTCGTTCTCCGCCGCGTCGACGACAAAATGCACCATATTGGACGGAATGGCGAAGCCGATGCCGTTGGACCCGCCGGAGCGAGAGAAGATCGCCGTGTTGATGCCGACCAGCCGGCCTTCCATGTCGACCAGCGCGCCGCCGGAATTGCCCGGATTGATGGCCGCGTCCGTCTGGATGAAGAACTGGTAGTCGGAAACGCCCACCCTGGTGCGGGCCAGCGCCGAGATGATCCCTTGCGTGACCGTCTGGCCGACGCCGAAGGGATTGCCGATGGCCAGCACGATATCGCCGACAGCGAGTGTGTCGGAATCGGCGAACTCGATATGCGGGAAGGTCTCGGACGCATCCCTCACCCGCAGGATGGCGAGATCCGTGCGCTCGTCCTTCAGCACGATCTCGGCATCGAACTCGCGCCGGTCGGCCAGCGCCACCCGCACCGCGTCCGCTTCCGCGATCACGTGGTTGTTGGTGACGATGATGCCGTCGGCCGACACGATGACGCCGGAGCCGAGCGAGGACTGTACACGCTCGCGCGGGCGCCCCATGTCCTGGCCCGGCCCGCCGAAGAAGCGGCGGAAGAACGGATCGTCGAAGAAGGGCGAGACCGGGCGGCTCTGCACCGTGCGGCTGGCATAGACGTTGACGACCGCCGGCGCGGCCTGCTGCACCACTGGCGCGAAGGACAGGCGGAGCTCGGCCGCATCGCGCGGCGCTGTCCGCTCCTGGGCACCGGGCACGCCGGCGCCGGCGAACGTAATGAGAAGGACGGTGGCAAGCGCGAGCGAAGCGCGGCCTGCGAGGGTGTAGACGGACATCCCTGGAAACCTCACCGATTTGCGGCGCCGGGCATGGCCGGAACGACTCATGCCCCGCCTTTGGACAGTCGAGCCAAACCTAACAAAAAAGGCGACCCGAAGGCCGCCTTTCCGTGTGCGAATGCGAATGCGAGGTTCGCCCGCAAGATCAAGCCGCAGCTTCGGCGCCCTCGGCAGCCTCGTTGCGCGCCCGGTCGACCGCGCCCTTGGCGTCGACGTCGCGATCGACGAACTCGATCACGGCCATCGGGGCATTGTCGCCGTAGCGGAACCCGGCCTTGAGAACACGGGTGTAGCCGCCGTTGCGGCCCTTGTAGCGCTCGGCAAGCGTGTCGAACAGCTTGCGAACGAGGGCAACGTCGCGGATCTGCGCGATCGCCTGACGGCGGGCATGCAGGTCACCACGCTTGCCGAGGGTGACGAGCTTTTCCACGATCGGCCGCAGTTCCTTGGCCTTCGGGAGGGTCGTCACGATCTGCTCATGCTCAATCAGCGAAGCGGACATGTTGGCAAACATCGCCTTGCGATGGCTGGATGTCCGGTTGAGCTTGCGGCCGCGATTGCCGTGGCGCATGGCTCTCTCCTTTTTGTCTGGCGGTCACGTCTCTTGCGTGCCGCCGCCTGTCCCTTGGAAGACCGCGCTTTCGCGCGATCAGTACTGATGATCCTCGTAACGCTTGGCGAGCTCGTCGATGTTCTCCGGCGGCCAGTTGGCCACTTCCATGCCGAGATGGAGCCCCATCTGGGCGAGAACTTCCTTGATCTCGTTGAGCGACTTGCGGCCGAAGTTCGGGGTGCGCAGCATCTCCGCCTCGGTCTTCTGAATGAGATCGCCAATATACACGATATTGTCGTTCTTCAGACAGTTGGCCGAACGCACCGACAGCTCCAGCTCGTCGACCTTCTTCAGAAGCGCCGGGTTGAACGCGAGTTCGGGGACGGTGTCCTCCTTCACTTCGCGACGCGGCTCTTCGAAGTTGACGAAGATCGAAAGCTGGTCCTGCAGGATGCGCGCCGCGAATGCGACGGAATCTTCCGGAGAAACCGAACCGTCGGTCTCCACGTTCAGGGTCAGCTTGTCGTAGTCGAGAACCTGGCCTTCACGGGTGTTCTCGACCTTGTAGGAGACCTTCTTGACCGGGGAGTAGAGGCTGTCGACCGGGATGAGCCCGATCGGAGCATCTTCCGGACGGTTGCGCTCCGCCGGCACGTAGCCCTTGCCGGTGTCGACCGTGAACTCCATGCGGATCTCCGCGCCCTCGTCGAGGGTGCAAAGGACGAGATCGGGGTTGAGAACCTCGATGTCGCCGACCGTCTGGATGTCGCCGGCCGTCACCACGCCCGGACCCTGCTTGCGCACGACCATGCGCTTGGGGCCCTCGCCCTGCATGCGCAGCGCGATTTCCTTGATGTTCAGGACGATGTCGGTGACATCTTCCCGCACGCCCGGAATGGACGAGAACTCGTGCAGGACGCCGTCGATCTGCACCGCCGTCACTGCCGCGCCCTGGAGCGAAGACAGAAGCACGCGGCGCAGGGCATTGCCCAGCGTCAGACCGAAGCCACGCTCAAGCGGCTCGGCGACGACCGTGCCGACGACACGCGGGTCGTGGCCGGGCTTCACCTCGAGCTTGTTCGGCTTGATCAGTTCCTGCCAGTTTTTGTGAATGCTCAATTCTTATCCTCCGGCTGTCCCGCCGGTCTCGAGGACCGGCCATGCTGTGCCATGGGAATGAACGATATGCGGCTGAGCGTCAGACGCGGCGGCGCTTGCGCGGACGGCACCCGTTGTGCGGGATCGGCGTCACGTCGCGGATCGAGGTCACCATGAAGCCGGCGGCCTGCAGGGCGCGCAAAGCGGACTCACGGCCCGACCCGGGACCGCGAACCTCGACCTCGAGGGTGCGCATGCCGTGCTCGGCCGCCTTGCGGGCAGCGTCCTCGGCCGCGACCTGGGCGGCATACGGGGTCGACTTGCGCGAGCCCTTGAAGCCCATCGCACCGGCAGACGACCAGGAGATCGTGTTGCCCTGTGCGTCGGTGATGGTGATCATCGTGTTGTTGAACGTGGAGTTCACATGCGCCACGCCGGAGGAAATATTCTTTCGCTCGCGGCGGCGGACGCGCGTGGTGTCTTTAGCCATGTCTTTGTCCTTTGGTCGATCTCGTCACCGCCGTAAGTCGGCGGCTCCACCGGGCCTGATTGCCAGTGAGATTACTTCTTCTTGCCGGCAATCGGCTTCGCCGGACCCTTGCGGGTGCGGGCGTTCGTATGGGTACGCTGGCCGCGCACCGGAAGACCGCGACGATGGCGCAGGCCGCGATAGCAGCCAAGGTCCATCAGACGCTTGATGTTCATGGCCGTCTCACGACGCAGATCGCCCTCGACCATATAGTCGCGGTCGATGGTCTCGCGGATCGCGAGCACTTCGGCGTCGGACAGCTCGTTGACGCGGCGCTCGGGCGCAATGTTCACCTTCTCGATGATTTCCTGCGCGAACTTCGAGCCAATGCCGTGAATGTACTGAAGCGCGATGACGACGCGCTTGTTGGTCGGGATATTTACACCTGCGATACGGGCCACTGCCGTCTCCATGTCAATGGCGCGACCTCGGGGTGAGGACCGCGCCGGGTTGTCCCCGCGTCCGGTGGAGCCCGGCCCCTGCGGAGGAAAGCGCAAACGCACCCGTGCCGCGCGTTTCACGCGGTCCGGATGCAGGCGTTTTGCTGGAGCCGCGAGCCTTAGCCCGCAGCCGCCACCGCGTCAAGCGCGGAATCGATCTGTGCCGAGACGGTGTCGATCGGCTTCATGCCGTCGATGCCGACCAGCTGTCCGCGGCGGCGATAGTAGGGAGCCACCACCGCGGTGTCGCGGTTATAGGCCTCGAGCCGCTGCTTGAAGACCTCCGGATCGTCGTCCTTGCGGACCGGCTGCCCAGCGGCCTTGGCATCGGCGGCGCGCTTCATGATGCGGTCGACGAGGATCGATTGATCGACCTCCAGTTCCAGCACCATATCGAGCTTCAGCCCCTTGCCGGCCAGCATGTGGTCGAGCGCCTCGGCCTGGGCGACGGTGCGCGGAAAGCCGTCGAGGATGAACCCCTTCTGGGCGTCCGCTTCCTCGATCCGGTCGGCGACGATGCCGATGACGATCTCGTCGGACACGAGGCCGCCGGCATCCATCACCGCCTTGGCCTGCAGGCCGACCGGCGTGCCGGCCGCAACGGCGGCGCGCAGCATGTCACCGGTGGAAAGCTGCGGAATTCCGTACTTCTCGACCAGCCGAGCGGCCTGCGTTCCCTTGCCGGCGCCCGGCGGTCCGAGAAAAATCAACCTCATCTGCGCTTCCCCCTGAGTTTCGCCTTCTTGACAAGGCCTTCGTACTGATGCGCGAGCAGATGGCCCTGGATCTGGGAAACCGTATCCATGGTCACGCTGACGATGATCAGCAGCGAGGTGCCTCCGAAGTAGAACGGAACGCCGGTCGCGGAAATGAGGAATTCGGGTAATAGACAGACCAGGACGATGTAGATGGCACCGACCACCGTGATCCGGGTCAGCACATAATCGATATACTGCGCGGTGCGCTCGCCCGGACGGAAGCCCGGAATGAAGCCGCCGTGCTTCTTCAGGTTGTCGGCCGTATCGGACGGGTTGAACACGATCGCCGTGTAGAAGAAGCAGAAGAACACGATGAGCGCCGCGTAGAGCAGCATGTAGAGCGGCTGGCCGTGGCCGAGCAGCGCGGTGACCGTGGTCAGCCAACTGCTCTCGTCGCCGGTCGTGCCGAGGCCGGACAGCGTCGCCGGAACCAGCAGCAGCGAAGAGGCGAAGATCGGCGGAATGACGCCGGCGGTGTTGAGCTTCAGCGGCAGGAACGAGGTGTTGCCCTCGAACATGCGGTTGCCGACATTGCGCTTGGGATACTGGATCAGGAGCCGGCGCTGCGCGCGCTCCATGAACACGATCAGCGCAATCACCACGATCGACAGCAGAATGATGCCGATGATGATCGGGGTGGCCAGCGCACCCTGGCGGCCGAGCTCAAGCGTCGAGGCGACGGCCGAGGGCAGACCGGCGACGATGCCGGCGAAGATGATCAGCGAGATGCCGTTGCCGATGCCGCGGGCGGTGATCTGCTCGCCCAGCCACATCAGGAACATGGTGCCGCCGACCAGCGTGATCACCGCGGAAATGCGGAAGAACCAGCCCGGATCGACCACCACATTGGCGGCGCTCTCGAGGCCGATGGCGATGCCGTAGGCCTGGAAGGTCGCCAGCACCACCGTACCGTAGCGGGTGTACTGGTTGATGACCTTGCGCCCCTGCTCGCCTTCCTTCTTCAGCTGCTCCAGCGAGGGAACCACCGAGGTCAGCAGCTGGATGATGATCGAGGCGGAGATGTAGGGCATGATTCCCAGCGCCAGGATCGCCATGCGCTCCACGGCACCGCCGGAAAACATGTTGAACAGCCCGACAATGCCCTGCTGCGCCTGGCCGAAGGCCTGGGCGAAGGCCTCCGGATTGATTCCGGGCAGCGGCACGTAAGTGCCGAACCGATACACAAGAAGCGCACCCAGTGTGAACCAGATACGCTTCTTCAATTCCTCGGCTTTGGCGAAAGCTGAAAAATTCAGATTAGCCGCTAGCTGTTCGGCAGCAGATGCCATTCCGGGCTCCGGTCAATTCTCGAGCAATCTGACGTGGGAAAACCCAGGCTTATTCAGCCTGGGCTCCGATAATCGTGACCTTGCCGCCGGCCTTCTCGACCGCGGCAAGCGCGTTCTTGGAGGCGCCGGAGACCTCGAAGGTCACTCCCGCCTTCAGCTCACCGTCGGAGAGCAGGCGGACGCCGTCCTTAACGCGGCGGATGACGCCGGCGGCCTTGAGGGCCTCGGCGGTCACCGTCTGGGAAGCGTCGAGCTTGCCAGCATCGATCGCGGTCTGAACGCGGCCAAGCGAGACGGCGTTGAAGGACTTGGCGAAGATGTTGGTGAAGCCGCGCTTCGGCAGGCGACGATGCAGCGGCATCTGGCCGCCCTCGAAGCCCTTGATCGCGACACCCGAGCGGGACTTCTGACCCTTGACGCCACGGCCGCCGGTCTTGCCCTTGCCCGAACCAATGCCACGGCCGACGCGCATGCGCTCCTTGGTGGCACCCGGATTGTCCCGGAGTTCATTCAGTTTCATCGTATGTCTCCCCGCATCCGTTACGCGTCTTCGACGACGCGAACGAGATGCTGAACCTTCCGGATCATGCCACGCACTTCCGGGGTATCCTTCAGCGTCGAGCGGCGGTGCATCTTGTTCAGACCGAGACCGACGAGCGTTGCCCGCTGGTCCTTCGGGCGCCGGATCGGGCTACCCACCTGCTCGACCGTGACGGTCTTTTCGTTCGCCATGGAACCAAGCCTTTCTCAAGCTGGGGTCGGCAACTGCCGGGTTCAAGCCTCGGCGGCCGGCACGCTGTCGTCGATGTCGCGGCGACGCGACTGGATCTGCGAAACCTTGAGGCCGCGGCGGGCAGCAACCGAGCGCGGGCTGTCCTCCTGCTTGAGAGCCTCGAAGGTGGCGCGCACCATGTTGTAGGGGTTCGCCGAACCGAGCGACTTCGCCACCACGTCCTGGACGCCGAGCGTCTCGAACACGGCGCGCATCGGGCCGCCGGCGATGATGCCGGTACCGGCCGGAGCCGCACGCAGCACGACCTTGCCGGCGCCGTGGCGGCCGTTGACGTCGTGATGCAGGGTACGACCCTCGCGCAGAGCGACGCGGATCATCGAGCGCTTGGCAGCCTCGGTGGCCTTGCGGATCGCCTCCGGCACCTCACGTGCCTTGCCGTGACCGAAGCCGACGCGGCCCTTCTGGTCGCCGACCACGACGAGTGCGGCAAAGCCGAAGCGACGTCCGCCCTTCACAACCTTGGCGACGCGATTGATGTGCACGAGCTTGTCGACAAACTCGCTGTCGCGCTCGGCGCGATCGCCACCGCGCTCCCGTGTATCCTGTCTCGCCATAATATTCGCTTCCGTTTGTCTGTGAGCGTCTTGACGACGATCAGAATTCCAGTCCGCCCTCGCGCGCGGCGTCGGCCAGAGCCTTCACGCGCCCGTGGTACATGTAGCCGCCACGGTCGAACACGACCTTGGTGACACCAGCAGCCTTGGCGCGCTCTGCGATGAGCTTGCCGACCTCGGCCGCGGCCGAGATGTTGCCGCCGGTCTTCAGCGTGCCACGAAGATCCTTCTCGATCGTCGAGGCGGACACCAGGGTGCAACCCTGCGCATCGTCGATGATCTGAGCATAGATCTGCTTGGACGAACGGTGCACCGACAGACGCGGACGGCCGTTCAGAACCTTCTTGATCGAACGACGGACGCGGTCGCGGCGGCGTTCGAAGCCATTGTTTGTCTTCGCCATGATCCGGTCCGTTACTTCTTCTTGCCTTCCTTACGGACGATGAACTCGCCCGCATAGCGGATGCCCTTGCCCTTGTAGGGCTCCGGCGGCCGGTACTTGCGGATTTCCGCAGCAACCTGGCCGACGCGCTGCTTGTCGATGCCGGTGATGACGATTTCCGTCGGCTTCGGGCAAGCGGCCTCGATGCCCTCGGGCATCGCATAGACCACGTCATGGGAAAAACCGAGCGCGAGCTGCAGGTTCTTGCCCTGCACCTGTGCGCGATAACCGACGCCGGTGATCTCGAGCTTCTTCTCGAAGCCCTTGCTGACGCCCGTCACCAGGTTCTCGACCATCGTGCGGGACATGCCCCACATGGCGCGGGCAGGCTTGCTGTCCTCGCGCATCGCGATCGAAATCCCATCGTCGTTCATTTCGGCCAGAACGAGGTTGTTGAGCTCGAAGGACAGCTGTCCCTTCGGGCCCTTGACCTCAACCATCTGACCGTTGATCGTTGCCGTTACCCCGCTCGGCACGGGGACTGGCTTCTTGCCAATTCGAGACATATGACCAACCTGTCCAGTTCAATTGCCTGGCGGGGCTGCCGCATCAGAAGATGCGGCAGAGAACCTCGCCACCCACGTTCTGCTCACGGGCATCGTGATCCGCCATCACGCCACGCGGCGTGGACAGAATCGAGACACCCAGACCATTTGCGACACGCGGGATATTCTTCACCGAAGAATACACCCGCCGACCCGGCTTCGAGACACGCTCGATCGAGCGGATCACCGGTTCGCCGTCGAAATACTTCAGCTCGATCTCGAGCTCGGACTTGCCGCCCTCGTACTCGACCATCGAATAGCCGCGGATATACCCTTCCGCGACCAAAACGTCGAGCACATGTTCGCGCAGCTTCGATGCCGGCGTCGAGACCTTGCTCTTGCGCCGCATCTGGGCATTGCGGATCCGGGTGAGCATATCGCCCAAGGGATCAGAAATCGCCATCGGACCGTCTCCTTACCAGCTCGACTTCACGAGGCCCGGGACCAAACCCTTGGAGCCCAGCTCGCGAAGCGCAACGCGCGACATCTTCAGCTTGCGGTAGTAGCCGCGCGGACGACCGGTGACTTCGCACCGGTTGCGCACGCGAATCTCCGCGGAGTTGCGCGGCAGCTTGGCAAGCTTGAGGCGCGCTGCGTAACGCTCCTCGAGCGAAAGGCCTTCGTCCTTCGCCGCAGCCTTCAGTTCCGCACGCTTCTCGGCGTACTTCTTAACGAGCCGCTCGCGCCGCTTGTTCTTCTCGATCGCGCTCTTCTTCGCCATCGTCTGTCCTCGTTCTTTCCCGTTTACTTACGGAACGGGAAGTTGAACGCGCGCAGAAGCTCGCGCGCCTCGTCATCATTGTCCGCGGACGTGCACACGATCACGTCAAGGCCCCAGATCTGGTCGACCTTGTCGTAATTGATTTCCGGGAACACGATGTGCTCTTTGATGCCCATGGCATAGTTGCCACGTCCGTCGAAGCTCTTCGCGTTCAGGCCGCGGAAGTCACGAACGCGCGGCAGCGCGATGGTGATCAGGCGGTCCAGGAACTCGTACATGCGCTCGCCACGCAGCGTGACCTTGGCACCGAGCGGCATGCCCTCGCGCACCTTGAAGGTGGCGATGGACGTGCGAGCGCGGGTGATCACCGGCTTCTGACCGGCGATCATCGCCAGGTCGTCGGCGGCGATCTTCGCCTTCTTGCTGTCCGCGACTGCTTCGCCGACGCCCATGTTGAGAACGATCTTCTCTAGCGACGGGATCTGCATCGGGTTCTTGTAGTTGAACTTCTCCTGCAGCGCCGGACGGATCTTTTCCAGATATTCCGTCTTCAGCCGCGGAGCGGTCTTGGTCTCAGCCATCGATCAGATCCCCCGAACGCTTGGCCACGCGCACCTTGGTGCCGTCTTCCTTGATCTGGAACCCGACGCGCGTCGGCTTGCCATCCTTGGGGTCGGCAAGCGCCAGATTCGACACGTGAACCGGCAGCTCCTTCGAAACGATGCCGCCTTCCGACTGGGCGGTCTGGCGCTGGTGGCGACGAACCACATTCACGCCACGCACCACAGCCTTGTTCTCGTCCGGCAGCATGCGGACGATTTCACCGGTCTTGCCCTTGTCACGACCGGTAAGCACGACGACTGTGTCGCCCTTCTTGATCTTGGCGGCCATTACAAAACCTCCGGCGCGAGCGAGATCACCTTCATGTGGTTCTTCGCACGCAGTTCACGCGGAACCGGGCCGAAGATACGGGTCCCGATCGGTTCCTTGTTGTTGTTGACCAGCACGGCCGCATTGCGGTCGAACCGGATCACGGAGCCGTCGGGCCGGCGGATATCCTTCGCCGTGCGCACAACGACCGCTTTCATCACGTCGCCCTTCTTGACGCGGCCGCGCGGATTGGCCTCCTTGACGCTGACGACGATGATGTCGCCGACGCTGGCATATTTCCGCTTCGAGCCGCCGAGCACCTTGATGCACATGACACGACGGGCGCCGGAATTGTCCGCCACGTCGAGGTTTGTTTGCATCTGAATCATGACTGGCCGCCTTATTCTTCTTTCGCCGCGCCCGTCACCGGGCGCCGGAAATCACGTCAGTCCGCAGTCGAACCTTCGACAACGGTCCAGGTTTTGGTCTTCGAGATCGGCGCGCATTCCTGGATGAGGACGGTGTCCCCGACCTTGTGCGCGTTGGTCTCGTCATGCGCCCGATACTTCTTCGAGCGACGAACGGTCTTCTTGTAGAGCGGATGCGTGAAGCGACGCTCCACACGAACCGTCACCGTCTTTTCGTTGGCGTCGCTGACAACGACACCCTGCAGAACGCGTTTCGGCATTTCGATCTCCTTACGCGCTTGTCGCCACGCGCTTCTCGCGCATGATCGTCTGGATGCGGGCGATGTCGCGGCGCACCTGGCGGACCCGCGCCGTGTTCTCAAGCTGGCCGGTAGCCCGCTGGAAGCGCAGATTGAACTGCTCCTTCTTCAGGCTCTCGAGCTCCGTTCCCAGCTCGTCCATGGTCTTTGCCCGAACGTCTGTCGCCTTCATGGCACTAGTCTCCTGGTCGCGCCTCAGTCGGCGATACGCTGGACGAAGCGGCACTTGATCGGCAGCTTGGCTGCCGCAAGGCGCATCGCCTCACGTGCCGTATCTTCCGGCACGCCGTCGATTTCGAACATGATCCGACCGGGCTTGACCTTGCAGGCCCAATAGTCCGGCGAACCCTTACCCTTACCCATGCGGACCTCGGTCGGCTTCGACGAAACCGGCACGTCCGGGAAGATCCTGATCCAAACACGACCCGCACGCTTCATGTGACGGGTCATGGCACGACGGGCCGCCTCGATCTGGCGCGCGGTCACCCGCTCCGGCTCGACGGCCTTCAGGCCGAAGGCGCCGAAGTTGAGATCCGTACCGCCCTTGGCGGTGCCGTGGATCCGGCCCTTGTGCTGCTTGCGGAACTTCGTTCGCTTCGGTTGCAGCATCTCTTCTCTCGCTCTTTGCTTCTGTCCAAGACCGACCGGCGCCGTTAGGCGGCGCGGCCGCGCTCGCGCTCGCGGCGTCCGCCGCCCTGGTTCGTTCCGTCGCCCTCAACCGCACGGCGCTCCGAGGCCATCGGATCGTGCTCAAGGATTTCGCCCTTGAAGATCCAGACCTTGACGCCGCACGTGCCGTAGGCGGTGTGCGCCGTGGACACGCCATAGTCGATGTCGGCGCGCAGCGTGTGCAGCGGCACGCGGCCTTCGCGGTACCATTCGGTACGAGCGATCTCCGCGCCACCCAGACGGCCGCCGCAGTTGATGCGGATGCCCTGGGCGCCCATGCGCATCGCCGACTGGACGGCGCGCTTCATGGCGCGGCGGAACGCCACGCGGCGCTCGAGCTGCTGCGAGATCGAGTCGGCGACCAGCTGGGCGTCGATTTCCGGCTTGCGCACTTCAACGATGTTGATGTGCACGTCCGACGAGGTCATGTCCGAGAGAGCCTTGCGCAGCTTCTCGATGTCCGCGCCCTTCTTGCCGATGATCACGCCAGGACGACCGGAATGAACCGTGACGCGGCACTTGCGGTGCGGACGCTCGACGACGACCTTGGAAACGGCCGCCTGCTTCAGGGCCTTGAGGATGTACTCGCGGATGCGGAAATCCTCGTGCAGCAGCTTGCCATACTCGCCCTTGTCCGCATACCAGCGCGAATCCCAGGTGCGGTTGATGCCAAGACGCAGACCGATCGGGTTAACTTTGTGTCCCATCAGGCAGTCTCCTCGACTTCGCGGACGACGATGGTCAGGTTCGAAAACGGCTTCTCGATCCGACCCACACGGCCACGAGCACGCGCCTGGAACCGCTTGATCACGAACGCCTTGCCCACGTGGGCTTCGGCCACGACAAGGCTGTCGACGTCGAGATCGTGGTTGTTCTCGGCATTGGCGATCGCCGACATCAACGCCTTCTTGACGTCGTCGGAGATCCGCTTGCGCGAGAAGGTGAGGTCGGCGAGCGCCTTCTCGACCTTCTTGCCGCGGATCGTTGCCGCGACGAGGTTGAGCTTGCGCGGGGAGACCCGCAGCATCCGGGCGACCGACTTCGCCTCGTTATCGGCGAGCGCGCGCCCGCCCTTCGGCTTGCCCATCGTTACTTCCTCTTCGCCTTCTTGTCAGCGCCGTGGCCGTAATAGGTCCGGGTCGGCGAGAACTCGCCGAACTTGTGACCGATCATGTCCTCGGACACCAGAACCGGAACGTGCTTCTGACCATTGTAGACGCCGAAGGTGAGACCCACGAACTGCGGCAGGATGGTCGAGCGCCGGCTCCACATCTTGATGACTTCGTTGCGACCCGAGGCGCGGACCTTTTCTGCCTTCTTCAGCAGAAAGCCGTCGACGAACGGGCCTTTCCAAACAGAACGTGCCATTCCAGGCCCCTCTTACTTCTTGCGCGCGTGGCGGCTGCGGACGATGAACTTGTCCGTGGCCTTGTTGCGACGCGTGCGCTTGCCCTTGGTCGGCTTGCCCCACGGGGTGACCGGATGACGGCCGCCCGAGGTGCGACCCTCGCCACCACCGTGCGGGTGGTCGACCGGGTTCATCGCGACACCGCGAACATGCGGGCGACGACCCATCCAGCGCGACCGACCGGCCTTGCCGAGGTTGATGTTGCCATGGTCCTGATTGGACACGGCGCCGATCGAGGCCATGCAGGTGCCGAGGATGCGGCGCTGCTCGCCAGACTGCAGGCGGACCGTGGTGTAACCCTGGTCACGGCCGACGATCTGGGCATACGCACCGGCGGAACGGGCCACCTGGCCGCCCTTGCCCGGCTTCAGCTCGACATTGTGCACGATCGTGCCGACCGGGATCGAGGCCAGCGGCATCGCATTGCCCGGCTTCACGTCGACGAGCTTGCCCGACACGACCTTGTCGCCGACGGCCAGGCGCTGCGGCGCCAGGATGTAGGCGAGCTCACCGTCCTCATACTTGATGAGGGCGATGAAGGCGGTCCGGTTCGGATCGTACTCGATCCGTTCGACAGTCGCGAAAATGTCGGCCTTGGTCCGCTTGAAGTCGATCAGACGATAACGGCGCTTGTGGCCGCCGCCGCGGTTCGGCGACGTCGTGCGGCCCATGTTGTTGCGGCCGCCCGTTTTGGACAGGCCTTCCGTCAGCGTCTTGACCGGCTTGCCCTTGTACAGGGACGAGCGGTCGACCATCACCAGCTGGCGACGACCGGGCGACGTCGGATTAAAGGTCTTGAGTGCCATCTTTCCTTCTCCGCCCTCAGAGTCCGGTGGTGACGTCGATGGACTGGCCATCGGCAAGCGTCACGACCGCCTTCTTGACGTCGGACTGCTGGCCGAGACGACCGCGGAAGCGCTTCGCCTTGCCCTTGCGGACCAGGGTGTTCACTGCCGTGACCTTGACGCCGAACAGCGCCTCGACTGCCGCCTTGATCTCGGGCTTGGTCGCCGTCGGCGAGACGTTGAACACGACCTTGTTCTGCTCCGAAGCGAAGGTCGCCTTCTCGGTAATCACCGGGGAAACGACCGTGTCGTAGTGCTTCAGGTTGGTCATTTGAACCGCTCCTCGAGAGCCGTCACCGCCGACTTGGTCAGCACCAGCTTCTCACGACGCAGGATGTCATAGACATTCAGGCCTTCGACGGGCAGCAGGTCGATCGCCGGGATGTTGCGCGAGGCGAGGCGGAAGTTCGCATCGATCTCGCTGCCGTCCACGACGAGCGCATTGCTCAGGCCCAGGTTCGCCAGACGCGCGGCCAGAGCCTTGGTCTTGGCCTCCTCGGCGCTCGCCACGTCGACGATGATCAGACCGTCGGCCTTGAACTTCGCCGAAAGGGCGTGACGCAGGCCGAGGGCGCGAACCTTCTTCGGCAGGTCGTGAGCGTGGCTGCGCACGACCGGGCCATGCGCCTTGCCGCCGCCGCGGAACTGCGGGGCCTTCTTGTTGCCGTGACGTGCACCGCCGGAGCCCTTCTGGCGGACGAACTTCTTCGTCGAGCCGGAGACTTCCGAGCGCTGCTGGGCCTTGTGAGTACCGGCCTGGCGCTTGGCGAGCTGCCAACGCACGACGCGGTGGATCAGGTCGGTGCGCGGATCGAGACCGAAGATCTCGTCCGACACCGTGATCGAACCGGCGGCGGCCCCGTCCAGGGTCTTCACCTCAAGTTCCATCACTCGCTCTCCTTCTCGACCGCAGCCTCGGCCGCGGAAGCACGGAACGCGCCCGGCATCGGCACGCCATCCGGCAGGGCCTTCTTGACGGCGTCGCGAACCACGATCCAGCCACCCTTCGATCCCGGGACAGCGCCCTGGATCATGATCAGGCCGCGCTCCGGATCGGTGCGGACGATCTTCAGGTTCTGCGTGGTCACCTGCTCGGCGCCCATGTGACCGGCCATCTTCTTACCCTTGAAGACTTTGCCCGGATCCTGGCACTGACCGATCGAACCATGCGAACGGTGCGAGATCGACACGCCGTGAGAGGCGCGCAGACCACCGAAGTTGTGACGCTTCATGGCACCGGCGAAGCCCTTGCCGATCGAGGTGCCCGTGACGTCCACGAACTGGCCCTCGACGAAATGGTCGGCCGTGATCTCCGCACCCACCTCGATCACGTTCTCCGAGGAGACGCGGAACTCGGCGAGCTTGCGCTTCGGCTCGACGCTGGCAACCGCGAAATGTCCGCGCATGGCCTTCGACGTATTCTTCACCTTGGCCAGACCGGCGCCGACCTGCAGCGCGACATAGCCATTCTTCTCTTCCGTCCGGTGGGCAACAACCTGACAGTTTTCGAGCTTCAGCACCGTCACCGGCACATGCTCGCCCGCATCGTTATAGATGCGCGTCATACCCACCTTCTGTGCGATCACTCCAGAACGCATCGGCGTGTCCCCTTGTGAGCGCCTTACAGCTTGATCTCGACGTCGACACCGGCCGCAAGGTCGAGCTTCATGAGCGCGTCCACGGTCTGCGGCGTCGGATCAACGATGTCGAGGAGGCGCTTGTGAGTGCGCATCTCGAACTGATCACGGCTTTTCTTGTCGATATGCGGACCACGAAGCACGGTGTACTTCTCGATCCGCGTGGGCAGCGGCACGGGGCCGCGCACTTGTGCACCGGTCCGTTTCGCCGTGTTGACGATCTCACGGGTCGACGCATCGAGAACCCGATGGTCGAACGCCTTGAGACGGATCCGAATGTTCTGACCGTTCATCTCTCAATCCCCGAGCGGGACGGCGGAACGGATCACCCGTTCCGCCAT